>NZ_LJTC01000003.1 GCF_001306915.1 Pseudoalteromonas lipolytica
ATTATATGCTTATATTTTTTACGAAATGAAATAGTGTCTTTTTAGTGTTTTTGCTCTAATTGTTCACTTCAATTTAATTCACTTTACCCAACCCAATTTGTTATCTACTTTTTATAAGTCATTACGAGAGTAGATAAAACATACTGAAATTAAAGTGTATTTTATCATCAACTTGGTTCAGTTATTGCTCGTAATAATACAGCAATATGATTGTTGTAATTTTTGTTTAATTTACGCACTATCTTGGTGCGAAAAATAAACAGTTGCACTGTCATAATGCGTAAATATAGGTTTGATTTACTTAATGAACTTGATGATTTGGTAATCAAGTTTGTGAAACCTGGAACGCACAGCCTCCGCTTATAGAGTCGTTGAATGCGGTACTGTGGCAAGGATTAATTTACCAATTGGTTGAATTGGAGCCCACTATGCTAAGCAAACGTTTTTTTAAAACTAAAGACGAAACCGAAGTTACTTTTGAATTTAAGCATCCTGATGCTGAAGATGTGCAATTAGTTGCGGAGTTTACAGATTGGCAGCCTGTGCCAATGAAGTTCAATAAAAAAGAGCAAGTTTTCAAATGCAAGCAGCGTTTACCACTTGATCAAGAGTTTCACTTCCGTTATCTAATCAATGGCGAGACATGGGACAACGACCACCAAGCTGATGGTTATATTCCTAACGGTTTTGGTACTGATAACAGCATTGTTAATACCCAGCGCGCTTAGGTGTTTTGATGCACTCACTATCTCAGTTATATTACCTGCATGGCATAGGCTATGAATATACTAAATACACTGGTGAGCATGTTATTTTCGATGAAAGTACACGCAAGCAGGCGCTTAGTTGTTGCGGTATAAATACCCAAGATTCTGATGTAATAAACCAACTTAATTTTGCATTAGATGCAGGTACTTGGCTGAACTTGTTGCCTCATACAAGCATTATTGAGGCACACCATCCAATTTTGAAAGTACGCGTTGATGAGCGTTTATTAACACGCTCATGTACTCTAAGCGTGCCTTCGCTTGATATTCATTTTACTTGTGAAAACTTGCAAGGTTTAGCTGTACTAGGTGATTACGGCCTAAACGGCATTCGTTATCTTGAGCTTGCATTGCCAGTTCCTGAAATGCCAATCGGTTACCATGATGCACTCATTACAGTGGCAGATCAGCAAGCTCACAGTCAGCTATGGATCACACCTAAAGAAAGCTTTTCTATTGATGATAAAAAGCGTTTGGGCTTATCCATTCAGCTTTATAGCTTATGCAATGAAGAGGGGTTAGGAATTGGTGATTTCGCTGATTTAACAAAACTTATTAAAGCAGCCGCGACTAACAATATGGATTATGTGTTGCTTAATCCGCTGCATTTACTGTTTGAACACAGTCCTGAGAGGGCGAGTCCTTATAGTCCAAATAGCCGAGCGTTATTGAACCCGCTGTATATTGCTGTGTCATTATGCGAAGACGCCAAAAATAATAATGCACTTGATAAATTATTGGCAAATAAACCGCAAACCGATGCGACTTACATTGATTATACATCGGTTAGTGATTTTAAATATCAAGTGTTTAGCTGTTTATATCAACAATTTTGTGAGTTTGCTTCAGAAGAGCGAAAACAGCAGTTCGCTCGTTTTTATGAAACCCATAAACGCAGCCTGTCGACCATGTTGGTTGGCGACCGTGATTATGCTAGCTATTTACAATGGCAAGCTCACCTTCAATTAAATATCTGCCAGCAAGCTGCCCGTGATAGCGGTATGGCAATTGGCCTTATTAATGACTTAGCCGTTGGCTGTGCAGGTGATGGCAGTGAGTTCAAAAGCCAAAATGAGCTATTTGCCGAAAATGCTCATGTTGGAGCTCCGCCAGATCCTTGGGCTGAACATGGTCAGAATTGGGGTTTGCCAGCACTGAATCCACAAAAGTTAAGTAAAGACAACTTTGCTTTTTATCGCTCACTTATCCGGGCCAATATGGAAGATGTGGGTGGTCTTAGAATTGACCATGTAATGGCAATTCGCCGTCTTTGGTGGTGTTTTGAGAATAATTCCCAGCAAGATGGTTGTTATGTTTATTATCCGTTTGAACAGTTATTAGCAGTGCTTAAAATTGAATCTCATCTTAATCAATGCGTCGTAATTGGTGAAGATTTAGGTGTGGTACCTAATGAAGTGCGTGAAGCATTAAAAGCAAGTGCAATCTATTCAAATGGGTTGTTCTACTTTGAAAAAGATTATCAAGGCGAGTTTTTAGCGGCTGAGCATTTTGCGCCTCATAGCCTTTTAATGATAGCCAACCATGATGTACCACCATTCAAAGGCTGGTGGATTGGCCACGATATTACGATTAAACAACAATATGGTTTGCTTGATGATGAGCAAACTCGGGCTCAATTCGATGCGAGAAACATTGAAAAGCATCGTATGCTTAATTTTATCGCACGAGAGTCACACCAGCATTTATCGTTAGAAACAGATGCCTTTACGGTTTATGAAGCGTTGGCATCCTCATTAGCGGCAGCACCAGCAAAGCTATTTACTATTCAAATAGATGACTTAGATCAGCAAATACTGCCTGTAAATATCCCCGGTACTGATAAAGAGTACCCAAATTGGCGGCGTTTATTGTCGCGTCCAGCTGCGCAGATTATCGAAGCGCAACAGTCATTCTTAGCCAATTTAATTTCGATAAGGAATCAATAATGCGAAGTCGTGTTCGTCAAGAGCAAAGTGCACAATCTGTTATTTATCAAAAACAAATCGATGCATTAGCCAGTGGTTGTTTTAGAGATCCTTTCAGCTTTCTTGGGGCGCATAAAAGTGGCCCTACGAGCTATGAAATTCGTTGCTTTTTGCCTGGCGCAAGCAGTGTTTCGATTCTGCTTGGCACAGAAAAAATCGTTGCGCAGCAACAAGGTGATAGTCATTTATTTGTCGCAAATATCAAATCAAAAACGAAACCTGACTACCAGCTGGATGTTAGCTATAGCAATGAATTTACTCATCAACAATATGATGAGTACAGCTTTGAAAGCAGCTTAGATGAACAGGCAATGTATCTGTTTAATGAAGGCAGTTTAGAGTATGCGTATCAACATTTTGGTGCACATTTTGTGACTCAACAAGGGGTTGATGGTGTTCGCTTTACAGTGTGGGCGCCGAATGCCAGTAGTGTATCGGTTATTGGTGAATTTAATTATTGGCAGCGTAATCGTCATTTTATGCGTTTTCATCCTGCCAGTGGGGTATGGGAGTTATTTATTCCTGGGCTTAAAGAGCATCAATGCTATAAATTTGCTATCACCACTCTAACAGGAGAAGTGCTTGATAAAGCCGATCCATTTGCGTTTAAGATGCAACAAGCACCGGGTACGGCGTCAGTACTGCAAAAGCTAAAAACGGGTATTCAGCTTTCTGAAAGGGCGTTAGCAAATCGTGCAAAACGAAACAGTGTTGATGCGCCTGTTAGTATTTATGAAGTGCATGCGGGTTCTTGGCAAAGACGGGATGATGGCGAGCGCTATCTCACATGGCGTGAACTTGCTGATAATCTTATTCCTTACACAAAAGAGCTTGGCTTTACGCATCTACAATTAATGCCAATCAGCGAGTACCCATTTGATGGTTCTTGGGGTTATCAACCCGTTGGATTATTTGCCCCGACCAGTCGCTATGGCAGCTTTGAAGATTTTGTTTACTTCGTCGAGCAATGTCACGAAGCCGATATTGGCCTTATTCTTGACTGGGTACCTGGTCATTTCCCAAGTGATCCTCATGGTTTACATCGTTTTGATGGCACCCATCTATACGAACACGCTGATGTGAGACAAGGTTTTCACCCTGATTGGAATACCTATATCTACAATTATGACCGCGCAGAGGTTCGTAGCTTTCTGATTGCGAATGCAATGTACTGGCTACATGAATTTGGTATTGATGGCTTACGTGTGGATGCGGTTGCTTCAATGCTTTATTTAGACTACAGCCGTGAAGAAGGGCAGTGGGTTGCAAATCAATACGGCGGCAGAGAAAACTTAGGCGCTATTGAGTGCTTAAAACAAGTCAATATGCGCTGCTATGCAAAAAATCCGGGCATTATGATGGTGGCTGAAGAGTCAACTGCGTGGCCGGGTGTTACGCGCCAAGTTGACCATGATGGTTTAGGTTTTGGTTATAAGTGGAATATGGGGTGGATGAATGACAGTTTGCATTATATGCAGCGCGATTCCCTTTACCGTTCACATCACCACCACGAAATGACCTTTTCGATGGTTTACGCCTACAGCGAGAACTATATTTTACCGCTTAGCCATGATGAAGTGGTGCATGGTAAAGGCTCATTAATTGAAAAAATGCCAGGGGACGACTGGCAAAAGTTTGCAAACTTACGTGCATATTATGCCTTTATGTGGGCGCATCCAGGTAAAAAATTATTGTTTATGGGTGCTGAAATCGCCCAGCGTAAAGAGTGGAATCATGACCAATCGCTTGATTGGCATTTACTTGAGCATATTAGCCACAGTGGCATGCAGCAAACGATTAAAGATTTAAATGCTGTTTACACTAGTACGCCAGCTTTATACGAGCAAGATACCAGCCCAGCAGGTTTTGCTTGGCTCGACAGCAACAATGCTGAGCAAAGTATGTTTAGCTTTATTCGCTATGCAAAGAAAGCAGAAGATTTTGTGGTAGTGATTTGTAATTTAACGCCACAGGTGTATCACGACTACGTGATAGGTGTGCCAAAAGCTGGCACTTATCAAGTTATTTTGAACACAGATAAAGCGAACTATTTTGGTTCTGGCGTTGATGCAACTAGTCACGCAGAGCAAATCATCGTAAGCCAAGCGATTGAAAGCCATGGCTTTAATCAAAGCATCAGTGTGTCTTTGCCTGGTCTTGCGACAATTTACCTTAAGAAGGTGAGCGATGAGTCATAGTGTTGAACTCGAAGTTGGGGTGAGCTCGCCTTTAGGGGCATCTGTTGTTGGTGAGGGCGTAAACTTTGCTGTGTACGCACCACAAGCACAACATATGTCTCTGTGCTTATTTGATAGCAGTGGTCATTCAGAAATTCTCACCCTAGCGATGCATATGAACGAAGGCGGTATCTGGACACTAAAAGTGAGCCCTCTGAAAAGTGGCGCCTTGTATGGTTTTCGCGCTGATGGTGAGTACGCACCCGAAAAAGGACTCTTTTTTAATAATCACAAATTGTTGTTAGACCCTTATGCGCATGATTTTTATGGCGAGTTTACGTGGAGTGAACGTCACTATGGGCAAATGCCTGTAGGAAAGTTAAGCCAGGTCAACAATGCTATTGATATGCCAAAATCTCGAGTCCGGGAGCTGTCACCTTACACAGGTAAAAAGCCGAACCACAGCTGGGGTAAAACGGTTATTTACGAATGTCATGTAGTTGGTGCAACCTGTCGCCACCCTGAAATTCCAAAATCGTTACAAGGTAAGTTTTTAGGTTTAAGCCATCCTAGCTTTATTGAGCATTTACGCACTATTGGGGTGACTTGCCTAGAATTATTACCTATTCATGCATTTATCAGCGAGCAGTTTCTAACTGCTAAAGGTTTACAAAATTACTGGGGCTACAACACGCTTAGCTTCTTTACGCCGCATAAAGAGTATCTCGTTAATGATGATATTAGTGAGTTTCAAGAAATGGTCGGGGCGCTTCACAAAGCAGATATCGAAGTGATACTCGATGTGGTTTATAACCACACAGCTGAGGCGGGCACAGATGGGCCTATTTTATCACTACGTGGCTTAGACAATTTAGGATACTACCGCACCGTTGCTGATAAGCCACAGCATTATATTAATGATACCGGCTGTGGTAACACGGTAAATATTGATTCGCCACGCTCTTTACAGCTGGTACTTGATAGCTTGCGTTATTGGGTTGAAGTGATGGGGGTCGATGGCTTTCGTTTTGACTTAGCAACCATTTTAGCGCGTAACCCAAATGGCTTTAATCAGGCACATGCGTTTTTCCAAGCGATTAATCAAGACCCCGTACTCAGCCAAGTTAAACTCATTGCAGAGCCTTGGGATATAGGCCCAGGAGGTTACCAATTAGGGGCTTTTCCGGCACCGTGGCGTGAATGGAATGATAAATATCGCGATACGATAAGACGCTTTTGGAAACAAGAACAGGGCGTAATTGGTGAGCTTGCAAAACGTTTACATGGTTCGTTTGACTTGTTTGAGCATAACCTACGTGGGCCACTTAACAGTATCAATTTTATCACTAGTCATGATGGTTTTACGCTTGCAGATTTAGTTAGTTACGAGAATAAACATAACGAAGCCAATGGCGAGCAAAATCGTGATGGACACAGTGACAATCACTCATTCAATTGTGGCGTTGAAGGATTTACCAATGACCCACAAGTGAGCAAATTACGCTTACAGCAACAAAAAAATATGCTGTTAACTTTGTTGCTTTCTAAAGGCGTGCCTATGCTTTCATTAGGAAGCGAAATGGCACACTCACAAGGTGGTAACAACAACGCCTATTGTCAAAACAATCGCACAAGTTGGCTTGCATGGAAAGACTCACAATTTAGTCATCCTCTTACACGTTTTATTGACGATGTTTTGCGCATTCGTAAAGAGTTCAGCATTTTTAAACACCGCTTTTTTGTTCACGACAATGACCCGCGTTATGACGTCGCGTGGTTCACTGAATCAGGCACCAATATGCAACAAGACGATTGGCATCAAGGCGATCGCCAGGTGCTGATATACAGCCTGACTGACAAGCACACAAATCAAGCTTTATTGATCATATTAAATGCAGGATCAGAGCCTGTAACTTGCCAACTTCCTAACTTAGATAAAGGAAAATGGCAGTTAGCGCTGACCAGCATTCATCCAATGTCAACTCAGTTTGTTGACAAGGAACACGAGATTGCTGCAATGAGCAGCTGGGTTTTTACCGCCAATTCAGAGGATCTTAATCATGGCTAAAAATGCCGATCAAGTATGTGTTGTTAAGGGCTGGCAGGATGCGCCTACAGTTGATGAAAGTACCTTAGACGATGATTTATCACGCCATTTTTATTACACCCTTGGACGTGACAAAGTAGGTAAATCACAACTGTATTTATACCATGCATTAGCATTAACTATTCGTGACCGATTAGTTGCTCGTTGCCGAGTAACAAAACAGCAAATTCATGAACAAAAACGCCGTAAAACAGCTTACTTGTCACTTGAATTTTTAATGGGCCGCGCCCTTGGTAATGCGATTTTAAACTTAGATTTAGATGAGCAAGTAGCTAAGGCGTTGCAAGAATACTGCACCGAACTTGAGCAAGTTGCGGAGGCTGAGCATGATGCAGGTCTAGGTAATGGTGGCTTAGGGCGCTTAGCTGCATGTTTTTTAGATAGCTGTGCAAGTCTTGCATTACCAGTGGTTGGCTATGGTATTCGTTATGAATATGGCATGTTTAATCAAGCTATTGAAAATGGTCATCAAATTGAACAACCAGATAATTGGTTACGTGAAGGGCACCCGTGGGAGCTGAGTGCGCCTGAGCAATCAAAACGCGTAAAATTCTTCGGTCATGTTGAAAGCTATACTGATAAACAGGGTCGTGAACACCGTCAATGGCTAGATTCTCATGATGTCTTAGCTGTCCCTTATGATGTGCCGATTCCGGGTTACAAGAACGATATTGTAAACACCCTACGTTTATGGAAATCAGAAGCCACTGACGAATTTGATTTAAGCGAGTTCAATGCGGGTAGTTACTCAGAAGCTGTAGCGCGTAAAAACTTAGCTGAACAAATCACAATGGTACTTTACCCAAATGATAGTAGCGAGAACGGTAAAGAGCTACGTTTACGTCAGCAATACTTCTTATCATCGGCGAGTTTACAAGACATCATTGATACCTGGGTTAGCAAACATGGCGAAGACTTCTCTGACTTTGCTGATTACCATGTTTTTCAATTAAACGATACGCACCCAAGTATTGCTGTTGCTGAGCTTATGCGTATTTTGGTTGATGAGTATGAGCTAGATTGGCAAGAAGCGTGGTCTATCACGACTAAGACCATGGCTTATACAAACCACACTTTACTTCCTGAAGCATTAGAGAAGTGGTCAGTATCTTTATTTGCCCGATTACTACCGCGTATCTTAGAAATTATTTATGAAATCAATGCGCGTTTCTTAGCCGAAGTTGCGTTAGCTTGGCCTGGTGATGTTGAAAAACAGCGTGCACTGTCACTGATCGAAGAAGGCCCTGAGCCGCAAATTCGCATGGCATATTTAGCGATTGTGGGTAGTTATTCGGTTAATGGTGTGGCTGCACTTCACACTGAGCTGCTTAAAGCCGGCTTATTTAACGAGTTTTATCAGCTATGGCCAGATAAATTCAATAATAAAACCAATGGTGTAACACCGCGTCGTTGGTTAGCACATTGTAACCCTGAATTAGCAAAACTGCTTAATCAACACATTGGTGATGAATGGGTTGCTGACTTTAGCAAAATTAGCCAGTTACGCCGTCTATATGACGACCCTAAATTCCATAAACAATGGCAAGCTGTAAAGCACACTAATAAGCAACGCCTTGTTGAATTAGTAAAAAACCGCTGTGGTGTACAGTTTGACGCAGAAATGATGTTTGACGTGCAAGTTAAACGTATTCACGAATATAAGCGTCAGCTATTAAACGTACTGCACGTTATTCACCTTTACGATCGTATTCGCCAAGGCGATACAGCAAACATTGTTCCTCGTTGCGTGCTACTGGGCGGTAAAGCTGCACCAGGTTACTACATGGCGAAGAAAATTATTAAATTAATTAATAACGTAGCAGAAGTGATCAATAAAGATCCGCTTGCTAAACCGTATTTAAGAGTTGCTTTTTTACCAAACTACAACGTAACAGCCATGGAAACTATTTGCCCAGCAACTGATTTATCTGAGCAAATTTCTACAGCAGGTAAAGAAGCATCTGGCACAGGTAACATGAAGTTCATGATGAACGGTGCTTTGACTATAGGTACGTTAGATGGCGCTAACATTGAAATTCGTGATGCAGTGGGTGCTGATAACTTCTTCTTATTTGGTGCACGTGCAGAGCAAATTGACGATATCAAAGCACACTATAATCCTGAGCAGATTATTCACCAAACTGACAGCCTCTATAAAGTAATGCAATTACTTGAGAGCGGTCATTTTAACCTGTTTGAGCCTAATTTATTTGACGACATTATTGCGGCGATTAAGAGCCCGCACGATCCATGGTTAGTCGCTCATGATTTTGCCAGCTTTGTAGAAGCGCAAGAGCAAGTTGAACAAGCCTACTTAGATACTGCTCACTGGACAAAAATGAGTATTTTGAATACTGCAGCCAGTGGCATGTTTTCGAGCGATAGGACCATTAGTCAATACAGTGACGACATCTGGCATTTGGAGCCATTAATGGATACTAGTGCACAGCAAAACACACAGAAGAAAAGCAGCTAGCTTAAGACGGAGAGAGTTATGCCAAGTTATGCAAACCGATATATAAGTAGTTTAACAAGAGAAACGTATGCCCTCATCCTAGCAGGAGGGCGAGGTTCACGTTTACATGAATTAACAGACTGGCGTGCTAAACCAGCAGTCTATTTTGGTGGTAAACACCGAATCATCGACTTTCCACTGTCGAACTGTATAAATTCAGGTATTCGTCGAGTTGGTATTGCTACTCAATATAAGTCGCACTCGTTAATTCGTCACGTAAATCGTGCATGGGGCCATTTCAAAAAAGAATTGGGAGAATCAGTTGAAATACTTCCTGCCTCTCAGCGAAATGGAGATGACTGGTATTGTGGTACAGCTGATGCGGTATTCCAAAATATGGATATTATCCGCCATGAGCTGCCTAAGTATGTGATGATCCTCTCGGGTGACCACGTTTATTGTATGGACTACGGTGGTTTGTTGGCTAAACACGTTGAGACAGGTGCTGATATGACGGTATGTTGTATTGAGGTACCTTGCGAAGAAGCGGCAGATACATTTGGTGTAATGACAGTTGATGAAAGCAATCGTGTTCGTCGTTTTGATGAAAAACCTGCTGAGCCTACTTCTGTGCCTGGTAAGCCAGGGACCTGTTTAGCATCAATGGGTAACTATATTTTCAATACTGAGTTCTTATTTGAACAATTGAAAAAAGACGCAGAAACTGAAGGTTCTGGCCGAGATTTCGGTCACGATATTATCCCTGCTATCATCGAAGAGCATAACGTATTTGCATACCCGTTTAGAGATGTACATGATGGTCAGCCATACTGGCGCGATGTGGGTACACTTGACTCATTCTGGGAAGCCAACATGGAGCTGGTAATGCCACAGCCACAGCTTGACCTTTATGATCCAAAATGGCCAATTTGGACTTATCAAGAGCAGTTACCACCTGCTAAATTCATTTTTGATGATGATGACAGACGTGGTATGGCTGTTGATTCAACAGTATCAGGTGGCTGTATTATTTCTGGTTCTAAAGTTAAGAAGTCACTACTTTTCTCGAATGTATATGTTCATTCATTCTGTGAAATCGAAGAATCAGTGATATTACCAGGTGTTAAGATCAACCGAAATTGTAAGATTAGGCGTGCTATTATTGACCGTAACTGTGAGATCCCCGAAGGACTTGAAATCGGTTACGATAACAAAGTCGACAAAGAAAATGGCTTTAGAGTCTCGAAAAAAGGGATTGTGCTGGTCACTCGTGATATGTTGAATGAGCTTGCGAAGAAGTTAGAGCAACAAGAGCAAGATAATAAACGCCTTGCTTAAGCAATCGCGCTAAGACAAAAAGGGAGGGCAAGCCCCTCCTTTATTTATATTTGAATAATACCAGCTTGCTTAATTAAGTATTATTGCCAATTGGTATAAAAGTTTTATGGAGTACTGCAAAGCATGCATGTATTGATGGTAGCAGCAGAGAATGATGCATTACCGAATGCAAAAGTCGGTGGTGTAGCGGATGTTGTTAGAGATTGCCCTAAAGCGTTAGTAGAAAGAGGCCTTAGTGTTGATGTGGTGATCCCAGATTATGGCTTTGATTATTTAGAGCGGCATCACATAGGTGTAGTGCACGTGCCCTTTGCAGGTCAAATGCAAAAACTGGATGTGTGGAAGCTTGCTAAAAATGAAGAAGGTATAACGCAACTGCTTATTTCTCATTGGGAATTTAGCCGCCATAACGGCGCTGTTTATTGTAATGATGAACCGTACCGTCCGTTTGCAACCGATGCAAGTAAGTTTGCTCTTTTTAACGCTGCTGTTTGCGAAGCCTTATTACAAGGGCTTATTCGCACGCCGGATGTTGTGCATTTACATGATTGGCACAGTGCTTGTGTTGCTCTATTACTTAAAACAGATAGCCGCTATAGAAAACTAGCGCACATATTTTTAGCTTACACAGTACATAACCTTGCATTGCAAGGGATACGTCCTTTCAAAGGTGATAGCTCAAGCCTAGAAGCCTGGTTCCCAAGTTTAGGTTATAACGGCGAAAGGTTATGCGATCCGCGCTATTTTGATTGCTTTAACCCAATGCGTACTGCTATTAACCTGGTTGATAAAGTACACCTTGTTTCGCCAACTTATTGCCAAGAAGTACTGCGTCCAAGTGATGCTGAAAAAGGCTTTTTTGGTGGTGAGGGACTTGAAGCTGACTTGCAGGCTGCCTATGAACAAGGGCGTGTAGTGGGCATTCTTAATGGTTGCGAGTACCCAGGAATGAAGCTTGAAGACATCAGCTTAGCGAGTCTTTATCAACATGCCGAAAATGCGTTATTTCAATGGATGGCAAAAAGCCCAGTATTAGATTCAAGCTATTACATAGCGCATCAACGATTACTTCAATTTAAAACACGGCCGTTTTCTGGGCCATTAGTAACCAGTGTGGGTCGTTTAACGGACCAAAAAGCACTGTTACTTCGTCAGCCTTATGATAAAGGGCTTGTGTTAGATGAGTTATGTCAGCGTTTAAAACAACATAACGGCTACATGGTTATTTTAGGCTCAGGGGATACTGAACTTGAGCACATCATGACATCAGTTATGGCACGTCAAGATAACCTGCTATTTTTAAAAGGTTATGCGCATTATGTTGGTGAATACATGTACCACTTAGGCGATTTATTTTTAATGCCAAGTTCATTTGAGCCGTGCGGTATTAGCCAGATGTTAGCAATGCGAGCAGGACAGCCGTGCTTAGTACATGGTGTAGGTGGTTTACGTGATACAGTAGAACATCATGTGAGTGGTTTTAGTTTCCAAGGCGAGAGTTTGGCATCACAAAGCTACGAACTTGTTACTAGTTTTAGTGATGCGCTTGAGCTTAAAAAATCGCAACCAGAAAAATGGTGCTCAATATGTGAACAGGCTCGAAATGCCCGTTTTACGTGGCAATCCGTTGCAGAAGGCTATTTATCTGGCTTATATCAATAAAAAGTAAGTGATTCATGGTAATTAGGTGACTTTTTTACCAATTTCAGCTATTAATTACTTAGTGTGATATAAAATAAGAAAAGTAGGTAAAGTGGCTGTATTTGTTGCTAGGCAAGCGGTCTTTAATCGTCGTCAACAAGTTGTCGCCTATGAGCTACTATTTAGAGATAGTTTACAAAATAGTTTTCCTGATGTGTCAGAGAGCACGGCAACGGCTCGCCTAATTATGGAAAACCAGCTCAATTTAGGTACTCGTCATATAACGTCGGGTAAAAAAGCATTGATTAATATTGGTCCAGAGTCTTTGAAGCTGGACCTTTGCGCATTTTTGCCAACAAATGATGTCGTGATTGAGTTACTTGAAACCATTGAGCCAACGGACGAAAATTACGAATATTGCCGTGAGTTATTTCATAACAACTATAAATTAGCGTTGGATGATTTTGTTTACCAACCCGAATGGGACCGTTTTTTAAAACTTATTCGTTTAATAAAGTTTGATGTTCAGCAAACCCCTTTTGAAGAATTGGCCCCGATTGTTCATAAATTAAAAAAGTATCAAAAGATAAAGCTATTAGCTGAAAAACTCGAAACAGCTGATGATTACGAAAAAGCGCATAAAATGGGCTTTGATTTTTTTCAGGGTTATTTTTTTGCTAAACCGAAGATGATTCAGCATCGTGATATTGATTACAATTATGCGCTGGTATTATCGATTTATGCACAAGTCATGCGCCCAGATCCAGATATCAGTGAAATCGCTGGTTTGTTTTCTTTAGATACTGCACTTGCTTATAAACTGTTACGTTTAATAAATAGCGGTGTTTTTCCTATAAAGAGTAAAATTGGCTCATTAAAACAAGCGCTTGTTTATTTAGGTCATGAACGACTTAAAAAGTTTGTTAGCCTAATTATTACTGCCCACAGTGCCCAGTCAAAACCAGCCGAGTTGACTCGGCTTTGTGTTGTAAGAGCCCGTTTTTGTGAATTAATCGCTCAGCGTGTTGCTAAACAGCAAACTGGTGAGGCATTTTTAACAGGGCTATTTTCATTACTTGATGCCATATTAGATCAACCTATGGAAAAGTTATTGGATAGATTGCCGTTTCCTGACGAAATTCATGCTGCTCTCATGCAAGAAAAAAATATCCTCTATTACATACTTGAAACGGTTAAAGCGTACGAAACTGGTAGCTGGTGGGCGCTTGAACAGGCTGTTGCCTATCTAAGTATTGAAAGCGCAGATCTTCCCAAGATATACGAAAATGCAGTAAATTGGAGTGATAGCTGCAGGCAAAACCTATAAGGGATTTATGCGCAATATAAATATGGATGTGTTACGGGGTATTGCGGTACTCGGCTTGATGTTTATGAACATCTACACCTTTGCTGTGTTTGAGTATGACTATACCCCAAGTGCTACGCCACCCTTTTCAGACTCGCTAATTTTCACTATTAATACCGTGTTTATTGATGGGCGTTTTAGAAGCCTTTTTTGCTTGTTATTCGGAGCATCTTTAGTTATTCAATGGCAGCTTTGGCAAAATGTTGAAAAACAACATAAACGGCTAAAAGTTTTGGCATTTATAGGCCTTGCCCATGGTTTTTTATTATGGGCTGGTGATATTTTGTTTATTTATGCTTGTGCAGGCTGGTTAACGCTTAAATTTAGTCAGCAAGATGAAGAAAAAAACTTGCGTATGGGTATGTTGTTTTTACTTCTCGGCGCCTTTATTTCATTCTTACTTACCTTTGTAGAGCCAGATTTTAACCCTGTAACGAGAAGCTCTGAGAGCTTTTTAATGGCGTATGATGCAGCGTATTCTTCTTACTTCGCAGGATTCGTCAGTAACTTTTTGGTATTTATCATAATGCTTATTGCTGTACCCCTTATCACTGTGTGGATGGCCGCAGGGTTAATGCTGATGGGTGTCTATTTATATAAGAAAGGCGTATTCATTCATGGTTTAACAAACTCCCAGTTCAAGTTGATTGTTCCAGCTGCGATAAGTTTAACGGCCCTGAGATTAATAATCGATCCAAACCAGAGTGTCTTTATGTACGCGATTGTAGAACCAATTAATTGGTTGGCTGCTTTATCCATGGCTATTTTTTATTGCCACATTATTGTGAAAGTAGTTAAGAATATCCCTAATAACTGGTTGCTGCTACAGCAAGCTGGGCGTATGTCATTGACGTTATATTTGATGCAAACAGTCATATTTATATTGTTTTTTAAAGTTGTATTTCCTACTGCTGCGCTTAGCTTTGATAGAATAGATTACTGGTTAGTTATTGCTGTTATGCTTGTTTTTCAATTGTTTTTTTGTAAAGTGTATAGTATGTATTTTAAACAAGGTCCGTGCGAGTTAATTTGGCGAAAATTATCTAATTAATTCCTCGTATACAATAATTATAATAGAGTGAGGCGGTAATGCGGATTTGCTTGTTTGTTCTAACCTTGCTTAGCTATTCACCGCTATATGCTGGCGAGCAATTCTCTGTGCTGTTAGTTAACCCCTCAGTTAAAAGTGATTTATTTTGGCAAAGAGTGACTAATGTGATGCAGGTTGCTGCCAAGCAAAATAATGTCGCTCTTACAACAATTTATGGCGGTGGAAATCGCCACATTCAATTAGCTGAGCTGAAACAATACCTTCAATATAACGCTAAACCCGACTACGCAATTTTAATTAATTACCCAGGTGGTGCAGAGCAGTCAATGACCTTGCTTGAGCAGCACAAAATTAAATTTATCACTCTTGAAGAAACGATTGTTGGCGTAGAGCGAGACGAAGTCGGTAAACCCCGTCAGCGCTTTAAGTATTGGTTAGGTGAAGTATTTCACGATAACTTCAAAGCCGGTGAGCAACTTGGCAAAGCCTTACTTGATGAGGCAATAAATACAAAGCAAACGCCTCATTTTGTTGCTATTAATGGCCATTATGGTACTGAATCTGACACCCGCAGTGATGGCCTCGTTCATTATTTACGTAAACAAGATGTTGAGCTTGAGCAAGTTGTCTATGCAAATTGGAGTAAGCAGGAGGCTGCGAATAAAGTAAGCCGATTATTGCAACGACACCCTGATAGCAATGTGATTTGGTGTGCGTCTGATTTAATGGCGCAAGGCGCCCTAGAAGCTGTGAAAGGTAAAACAGATAAAGCCTATTTCATAGGTGGCATAGACTGGCTTGATGATAATTTAGACTTAATTGAACAACAAAAACTCACTGCCAGTGTTGGCGGGCATTTTATGATGGGAGCGTGGGCACTAATTAGCGTGGTCGATCATCATAATGGCAACCCTTATTGGCAGAATCACGATGCGATTAAGTTTAAGCTTGGTGTGATCACAAAGCACAATATTCAAAGTTACCGCTGGCTAAGAAACATCAAAGATTGGTCGGTTATCCCTTTTGAAGCCTTCTTACTGCAAAACAGTAAAAGCACTGAGTACGCCTTCGATTTTGATACGCTACATAGTTTATTGAGCGAAAAGCCCAAAAACGCAGCGCAACACTAAAAGTGTAGTCAAAGAGCCTAGATTCTACCTAGCTTGGTAAAGGCTTCTGGTATAAACTAGCGGCTTTAAAATCCAGACAGAAGTGTGCCATGACAGAGTTAAAGCGATTAAATAAATTTATCAGTGAAACAGGTTTTTGTTCACGCCGTGAGGCAGATAAATATATTGAAGAAGGTCGTGTTACTGTTAACGGCAACTTGCCTGAAATGGGCGTAAAAGTCAGTGACGCCGATGATGTACTCATTGATGGCAAGCCTTTAAAAGCAAAGCCTAAGCTGGTTTATATTGCCTATAACAAACCTGTTGGTATTACTTGTACGACTGAGCGAAAAATCCAAAGCAATATTGTTAAAGCAGTTAATTACCCAGAACGTATTTTCCCAATTGGACGCTTAGATAGACCTTCAGAAGGCTTAATTTTCTTAACTAACGAAGGCGACATCGTTAATAAAATTCTTCGCGCTGGTAATAATCATGAAAAAGAATACGTAGTAACGGTTGATAAACCACTTAATCGCCAGTTCGTTAATAAGATGGCAAATGGTATTCCTATCCTCGATACCGTTACTAAAAAGTGTAAGGTTAAACAAACCGGCCCGCAGCAATTTACCATTGTGCTAACACAAGGCTTAAACCGCCAAATACGCCGTATGTGTGAATATTTAGGCTATGAAGTGGTGACTTTAAAACGCACACGAATTATGAACGTGACCCTAAAGGGTTTAAAAGTAGGGCAGTGGCGTCACTTAACCGAACAAGAAATGGCTGAGATCAATAACTCAATTGCCGACTCAGGTAAAACGGAAGAGCGTTCAATTGATGAAAACAAACAGCCAACGCAAGCTCGTGCGAAGCAAAAGCCACGCAATGAAGAAGAAAAAAAGCGCGACTTTTCTAAATACGTGAAAAAAGCACGCAATGATGCCAAGCAAGGTCAATCAAGATCAAAAGCTGGCAATCCACACTCATCAAAACCAAATCAAACGAAGCGTAGCAGTACTAAACGTACAGGTACATTAAGCCTGAAAAAGTAAGCTTCAGCGCATTAGAGCCCTGACTAGTCTTTACTGGTTCCCTCAGGGTTCTAAATGATACTGATTTCAACCCTAGCCTTTATTAGGGTAAATAGCATCATCTTCAAGACGGTCTCTTTTCTGTTTAAATTCTTTTTTAGTGAGTTTTTTCGAGATAATATCGATAAGTTGATGTTTTCTTACAAAGAATAGCTCTTTTGTATTGTCATCTTCAAATACTAATAGCGCTATTTCATTGTTTTTGACACTTGCTTCAATCAATTTGAGTCCATTCACAATCAAGTTAGGTCTAAAATACAGAGCAATCTGACTGTATTGTGGAAAGCCGTAATGAGATTCAACAGCGCGGCTTGAAATAGAATCACACCCAAGTTCAAAATCGGCTGATTGTTGCCCTTCACAAATATCTGCGATTGGCGTGCCTATTTCCCCAAAAATCCATCTTGAGTTAAATATCAATCCATTTTGCCCTTCAATTGCTAAAACAGCATCGGATAAACTTTCAACGGCAACGTGAAAAGCCACATTAGACTCATGCAGATAGTATGCTTTTTCATTGGCACTTAAAGTACCACTGAGTATTGCAATCAATAAGTAAAAACCACTTCTAAACATCTTAATTCTTCAAGTACTAAATCAGCAGAAATAGGTTAGCACACAAGCTGATAAGTTAATCATTAAACAGACACCCACTTTATTTAGAGCCATAACCAGATCATCAAAATGGACAGCCACGTTAAATAAATTTCACGAAAGCTAGTGCGCTTCCCCAAAAATGGACACCCACTTTAAATGGAAATCCACTTTAAAAGTAACTAGACACCCATCTTAAATAACGTTAACTAGACACCCACCTTAACCCACCTTAAATAACAAAATACTTATGCTAGGCACAGGCGAGCTCTCGGCATTCGACTTTACCGAGAATAATAAATAAGTTAATAATTGATAGCTGACCAATTTTGCACGGCTAATAAACAGGGTTATCAATGGCTAGCTTTCAGAATGTATTTATCTTTATTGCATCCCTATTGTTTGTTGGTTATGGGGTGTTGGGATTATTAACGGATAAAATTCGTGTAGGTAGCCGAAGTTATACAGGGAGCATTACCACCATCTATAGGCACCAAGAACCAGTGCGTTTTTATTTTTGGTGTTGCTTATTTTTATTTGCTGGCTGTGGCGGATTTTATTACCTTTTAAAATAATAGGTAATAAAGAAAAAGCCCTAACAGTTTGCTGAAAGGGCTTTTGGTTGAGAGTCAATCTGTATTAATTAGCGTGACGCTGCTTTGGTACTTTGATCTTAAACAGCATGGTATAAAGCACAGGCACAACAATCAGTGTCAGTACTGTCGCAAAACCAAGGCCAAACATAATGGTTACCGCCATTGACTGGAAGAACACGTCAAAGAGCAGTGGGATCATGCCTAAAATGGTTGTAATTGCAGCCATCGCTACAGGGCGAACACGGCTTACACCAGAGTCGAATACTGCTTTGTAAGGGTCTTTACCACTATCAAGTTCAAGGTTAATTTGATCAACTAATACAATGCCGTTTTTAATGAGCATACCGCTTAAGCTCAGTAAGCCAAGCAATGCCATGAAGCTAAATGCTGCATTCATTAGTAATAAACCAGCTGATACACCCACAATGGCAAGTGGCACTGTTGCCCAAATCACTAGAGGCTTTTTAACTGAATTGAACAGCAATACAGTTATAGCGAACATGGCTAAGTAACCAAGAGGTAATGAGCCAAAAATCGCTTTTTGCGCATCTGTTGATGACTCATATTCGCCGCCCCATTGCAATTCATAGCCACGAGGTAGTTCAATAGCTTCTATGTCTTTGCGAACACGTGCAAACAGCTTCGCTGGAGTTTCATCGCCAATAACATCGTGGTCGGCCATTACAGTGATGGTACGCTTACGGTCACGTCGCATGATCAAGCTGTCTTCCCACTCAACAACAAAATCATCAACCACTTGTGTCACCGGTACAAAAACACCTAACACAGGGCTGTAAATTTGTAAGTCACGCAAGCTTTCAACGTTTAAACGCTCTTCAGCAGGTGAGCGAGCAATAATTGGCAGCATTTGCGTGCCATCTTTATAAACGCCCACTTGTTTACCCGATAAGCTAGTTAACAGCAGTTGATCAAGGTCAGATTTGGCAATTCCTAAACGACGGGCTTTTTGCTCGTTAAATTGCGGACGAATTAACTTTGAGCGAGCACGCCAATCGTCACGAATATTAAATGCCCCCGCATCTTGATGCAGAATGTCTTTCGCCTCTTTTGCTAATTGGCGAAGTACCACAGGATCAGCACCAGAAAAACGCGCTTCAATTTTTGCATCTGTTGATGGGCCAATTTCCATACGTTTTACTTTGAGCTGAGCATCAAGTACATGCTCGTGTTGGTAATCGCGTACTTTTTTGATCATAGTTGTAACAGCTTCGCGGTCTTTTACTCGAATAATCAATTGTCCATAGGCTGGGTATGATTTTTCAGGTGCGTAAGTCAGCATGAAACGTGGTGCACCTTGACCAACCGTTGTGGTTATTTCTTCAACCAGTGGGTCGACTTGTAAGAATTTTTCGAGCTTTGCAACACCATCCATAGTGGTATGAATATCAGCGCCTTGTGTATGCCAATAATCAACATAAAACATAGGAGTATTCGATGCTGGGAAGAACGACTGCTTGATAAATTTAAAGCCATAAACTGAGCTAACAAGCATGATCACCATCAGCAGTAGCGTGGTTTTACGGTACCGCATTGCTGTATGTAACACGCCTTTATAAACATTAAAAATAACACCTTGATAAGGGTCTTCATCGTGATGCGGCTGTTTTTCAGTGGCTTGTTTAAACATTAAATCAGCGAAAAAAGGCGTTAAGGTAATGGCGGTGATCCAGCTTAGTAACAAGGAAATAAACAACACCCAGAACAAGCTGCCAGCAAACTCACCACTGGCATCTGAACTCAAGCCAATCGGCGCAAAGGCAGTAATTGCAATAACCGTAGCCCCCAGTAATGGCCACTTGGTTTGATTAACGATGTTAGTCGCCGCTTGCAGTTTTGTTTGACCGCGTTTTAGGTTTATTAATATGCCTTCGGTTACTACAATGGCATTATCTACCAGCATCCCTAAAGCTATAATCAAGGCGCCAAGCGAAATCCGCTGTAAATCAATGGCAAACAACTTCATGAAAATGAAGGTACCTAATACGGTCAGTAGCAGTATTACACCAATCAGTACGCCACTTTTAAAGCCCATAAATATTAAAAGTACAATAATAACGATGGCAACAGCTTCAAGTAGGCTGATAATAAAGCCACTAACTGACTTCTCAACCTCTTCTGGTTGGTTATAAACGCTGTTAATTTCCATACCATGTGGTCGTTGATACTCTAGTGACGCTAAATGGGCATCAATATTTGCACCTACATCAACAACGTTAACGCCAGTGCTAAACGACACACCTACAAGTAGTGCTTGCTGCTGGTTATAGCGAATAATATTGTTAGGGACTTCTGCGTACTCACGAAAAACGGTGGCAACGTCACCTAAGTAAATAAGCTCATTTTCACCAGGCTTAGAAATCAGTAGGTTTTCGAGCTCTTTTACGTCTTTAAATTCACCGGTTGGGTGTAAGCGAATTGATTCATCGCCAACACGCACTTTACCAGCGTTCGACACGCTATTTTGAGTTTGTAAAAGTTGATAAATACGATTAGGCGAAATACCTAACTGGGCAAGCTTGCGGGTTGAAATCTCAACCATAACTTGTGCTTGTTGCTCACCACCCACTGTTACTTTACTAACGCCATCAACCAAAACAAGTTCACGTTTTAAATAATCAACGTAATCTTTAAGCTCATCGTAAGAATAACCATCGCCAGTGACTGCATACATCACCCCGTATACATCACCAAAGTCATCCATAATCTTGCTTGGATAAACACCTGAGGGCATCGACGATGCCTGATCATTGATTTTACGACGCAGTTCGTCCCATATTTGGCGTAAGTCTTGTTTACGATAATTGCTTTTCATCTCGACGGTAATTTGCGATTTACCCGGTGATGAAATACTGGTTACGTAATCAACATACGGTAGCTGCTGAATTGCATTTTCAATAGGGAAGGTGACTTCTTCTTCAACCTGCTGCGGTGACGCGCCCGGATAAAGGGTGATCACCATGGCTTTTTTTAGGGTGAATTCAGGGTCTTCAAGTTGTCCTAAGCCAAAGTAAGCGACGGTTCCACCAATCAGTAGAAACAGCGCGAACATCCAGCTAATGACTTTTCTTTCAATAGCGAGTGCAGCAAAGCTCATTATAAGCCTCGCTCTTTTTGCCATGGACGCACTTTCATGCCTTCTTCTAAAAAGTGCACACCAGCAGCCACAACGATTTGCCCTTCTTTAATACCTGAGAGTACTTCAATGCCATCACGATGTAATTGGCCAACTTCAACAGCTTGCTTGTGCACTAAACCGGTATTTTGGTCATAAATCCACACAAAGCTGTTGTCGTTTTCAGACTCAGTAGGCTCTGAGAATACCGCCTCAACAGGCAGCAATGTATAAGGAGATTGTGAACTGGTGATTTTGCTTAAGTCTATATCAACGCGGCCAGTCATACCGGCAAGTAGATTAAAATCTTCTGGCACAGGTAATGAAAACACAACTTTATACGTTAAAGTAATTGGGTCGGCTTGGGTATCAAACTCTTTAATGGTTAATTGATATGACTTGTTTGGATAACCATCAAATACAACATCAGGTTGATAGTGAACGTCTTTATCGATGCGTGCAATGAGTTTTTCGGGTACTTGAATAACCACGTCCATTAGGTCGCGGGTTTCAAGGCGTAGGATGTTTTGTTTTGCTTGAATGTTTTCAAAGTTTTTCACAAATACCTTTGCCACAGTACCCGCGAACGGCGCGCGTAATTCGCTATTATCTAGGTTGGTTTTGGCAATTTTAAGCGCTGACTCAGCAACTTGTTTATTAGCAAGGGCTTGGTCTAACTCAGATTGGCTGGCAATTGAGCGGTTAAATAGCTTTTGCACACGCTCAAGTTGAGACGCTGCAAGTTCATAACGTGCTTTGCGCTCATCATATTGCAGTTGAAAATCTTCAGGATCGAGTTTGGCTAAAAGCTGGTCTTTCTCAACGTGTTGGCCCGCAAGAGCAGGGAACTCAAGTAACTCACCATTTACTCGAAAGGCAAGGTAAGATCCTTGGTTAGCAACCACTTCAGCAGGAAAGCTGCGAATGCTCTGCTCCGAATTATTACCAATATTAAACAGTTTTACAGGGCGAACTACCGACTCTGCTTCACCTTGTTGTGCTTGCTCTGAACATGCCGCAAGTAACAGAAACATACTGCTCATTAACACGGCGGGTGCCAATCTCATTGTCTTCTCCATAGATAAGAAAGCATAAATTTGCTGCAGGATACGCTGCAAAGATATAAAATAAAAATTATTAAATTTTAGAAACAGCATAAGTTTTATTTATATAGTTTGCCATTAATGAATTTAAATCAATTAATCATTCTAGATGCTATTGTGCAAAGCTCTAGTTTGAGCCAAGCCGCACTTAAATTGCATAAGACTCAACCTGCGCTCACGCTAGCGATTAAGAAGCTGGAGTCAGAGCTAGGTTTTGAGCTGCTAGACCGTAGTCAATATCGATTACACTTAACTGAAAAAGGCCGAATTTTTTATCGAGAAGCCCGACAATTGCTTAATGCAAACAGTGAGTTAAGCTCACTCGCTAAAGAGCTTGCATTAGGTAATGAGGCCAATTACAAAATATGCTACGAGCAACTTTGTCATCAAAACAGCTATAACCAAGTGATCAGTCGTACATTTAAACGTTTTGCCAGTACAGAGTTTAGTATTTCTTCAGGTAAACGTTTTGTATCTCTTGAGCAAGTTAATAGCCATGAGGCTGATTTAGGAATTGGCCCTTGGTTTGATTTGTTTCATGCAACAGGGGATCTCGAAAGTTTGCCAATTGGTAAATTTGATATAGGTATTGTCAGCGCGCCTGATGTGGTGCCAAGTTCAATCAGCTTTTCAGAAATTCAAAATTACCCGTGTTTAGCCATGTTTGAAAGCGACTTGAGCTTTGATAGCGATAGGCTTTCTTATACCTTAGGCTCTGCATTAATGAAAATTGACGATATAACCAGTGTTAAGTCATTTTTACTTTCTGGTGCGGGCTGGGCAATGATCAGTTTGCAGCATTGCCAAGCCGAAATCGACGCTGGTTTATTGCAGCAAATTAAAATTGTCGATCGTGAACACCAGTTTGGCGCAGAAATTCGTGTATTTAGACAGCACTCGGTTCATCATGGCCCTGTTGCAAGAGCTATTTGGCAAGATTTTAGCGAGGTCAGTAAACACTATTTGGAGTCGAGTCGTGCAGCAGGCAACTAAAGAAGATTTAATTTACACCATTATTTGTGCCATTCCTGAGGGAAAAGTTGCCAGTTATGGGCAAGTAGCAAAGCTTGCAGGATACCCTAATAACTCAAGGTTAGTGGGCAGGTTATTAAAAGTAATGCCCGAAGGCTCAAACATTCCTTGGCATCGGGTAGTTAATAGCCAGGGTAAAATATCGTTTCCCGAAGGCAGCAATAAACACCTCGAGCAACGACAAAAACTACTCAGTGAAGGTATTACCTTTAATAAAGCTAAAATTAATATGCGCCTGCACCAGTGGGACTAATAAACATATAAACTAATTGATAGGTAATGACAAACACAGCCAACTAACACGAATACATGCCAAATAGCATGGCTGTAATGGCGGGTTTTAGCGCTGTAAAACACAGTGCCTAAACTGTAGGCAATCCCGCCAGCTAGCAGCCACCATAAAGCGCTTAAATCAAGGTTCAAATAAAGTGGGTAAACAAGTGCTAAGGCAAACCAGCCCATCAATAAATAGGTAGCGAGAGAGACTTTTTTATTCGTGTTTTTGACCAGTAATTTATACGCAACCCCACTAAGCGCTAAAGACCAAATAAATACCAAAGCGGCAATTGCCCAAGCCCCAGATAACGAAATAACTAAATAAGGCGTGTAGGTACCGGCAATAAGCAAGTAAATCGCACAGTGGTCACATTTTTTATAAATGGCTCGTATGCGCTCTCTGGTACTGGCGTGATATAAGGTCGAGGCTAAAAATAATACCAGTAGACTTGAGCCATACACGATGGCGCTCACCGTAGCTGACACAACTTTAGATTGTGAAATTAAGTCCCATAGTACATATACCGAAAACAGGACTCCCATGCCGTGAGTAAGCACATTAAGTTGTTCTTCTTGGTGTGAATAAGGGAGTTGTTCTGTCATATCTATCTACTAAAAATGAGTGAATAAAACAGTTTCAGTGTACAAGTGTGCGCTGAAGTTGGCAATGCTTATTTTTTCACTAAATGTTGGTCAAAAAATTTAAATTCATTGGTTATATTAACCAGTCCTGAATGAGGTTGAAAATTAAAATTATATTTAAATCGTTAAAAATCAATTAATTAAAAAATATTTTCAGTGTGGCACAACCTTTGATTAAGTAATTACGACTAATTACTTAAAGAGACAAGGAATACCACTATGAATAACTCACTTAAATTAACTACTGCTGCGTTACTTGTATTAGGGTCAACTCAAGCAAGCGCTACTGACTTTGAATTAGATATCAGCAACACCATTACACAATCTGTTAAAAGCTATGTTCAACAAGCAAGCATTGAATTGAAAGAAAGCGTAATGAACAGCATTGAGTTTGATGCTCAAAAGTTACTAGATACTTACATGAGTGAAGATGCAATTGCTTCGAAAGAAGAAGAGTTAAAAATTGCTCAAGCTCCTAAAGCAACAAACAAGCAGTAAGGAAACAAGACAATGAGTAGTGAAATCAGCTTATTTTTACTTATGGTTGCACCGGTTTTGAGTTTACTCAGTGCGTATGCATCAATCGAATTATTTCGTAACGTTGCGCAATGGTTCAACTTCTAGAGTACAAAGTAGATATTAAGATTTCATGAAATATTGATCGGCGGATTAAAAACGCACGTAATTAAAGGCATGTGGTTTTAGAATAGTAGACTTTATGAAGCGTGCGATTTTTCCTTTACCGGTTTTTATTTTACCTGAAGGGTTCACCAAGCTAAGAATTTTTGAGCAGCGTTACTTAACGATGGTCAAAGAAGCGGTACAAGATAATACAGGTTTTGTGCTGTGCACTTATCAACACGATACAGATCTTAACTTGCCCGAAATAGGTTGTTTAGTGCAAATAACCGACTTCAATCAAGATGATAGTGGCCAATTACTAATTGATGTTTATGCTGAACATGCCGTGTCTATGCATAACGCGTATCAGGATAAGCAGCAATTACGCCATGCTGACATCGAACTAATTACATCTCCTTCATGGTATGTAAACACACCAATCAATGACGAAAACACTCTATTGAGCGACACGCTTCGTGCTGTGTTTGCAAATCAGCCTGATTTAGCTGACCTTTATAAAACCCCACAATTTGATAACCTTGCTTGGGTTGTTGCCCGCTGGCTCGAAATTTTGCCTATTTCATTAGTTAAAAAACAACAACTTGCCTTTAAATCTAATTTTGAAAACTTGCTAAGTTTCCTCCATACTTTAATTAACAACGAATTTACTGATTAATGTGATCTCACATCAACTTTTTGGCGTATAAGTTTTTACGACAATAATTGGATGACACAAAGATGGTAAGTCAACAACTTCAAACCGGTTGTAAACCTAACACAGGTCAATATTCTGCCATGCCAGATACACCAAGCAAAGAGCTTGCTGATGCCTTATTTGCTGTAGCAACGCACCGTGATAAGCGTGCGTTTGCTGTGCTGTTCCAATATTTTTCGCCGAAAATAAAACGTTTTGGGATCAAACAATTTGGCTCTGAAGCGCAAGCGATGGAATTAGTTCAAGAAACCCTTACCTCTGTATGGCGTAAAGCGCATCTTTATCACAAAGAGAAAGGTGCTGCGACAACTTGGGTGTATACCGTGATGCGTAATGCTTCTTTCGATATGCTCAGAAAAATGAAAAGCAGCAAAGAAGAGTGCATTAGTGAAGATATCTGGCCATTGATTGATGAAGCCGAGCCAGGCCAGCATGAATTTAGTGACCATTTAGAAGATAAACAGATTAAACAATACCTTGATAAATTACCCCTTGCGCAACGTGAAGTTGTGCGCGGTGTATATTTCCAAGATATGTCGCAAGAACAGCTTGCTGAACATTTAAATATTCCCGTAGGCACAGTGAAGTCTCGTCTTCGCTTAGCCTTGCAGAAGTTACGCAATGAAATGGGAGATCACCATGATTAAGCACCATCCTAGCAACGAATTACTTGCCAAGTTCAGTGAAGGTAATTTACCTGCCACTTTGAGTGTTGCAGTCGCTATTCATGTTGAAATGTGTCCTGTGTGTCAAAAAGAGCTCGCTGCGCTTGAAGCGAAAAATGCAGACAATGTATTTACTGAATCAGCTACCGACTTGGATGATATGTTCGATCAAACACTTTTTGATGCCATCACCGCTGATGAAACGATTGATGAAGTGTACGAGCAAGAGCAGGTATCGGTTAATGTTAAAGACAAAACCTACACCTTACCCAGAGCGCTCACGCGTATTGGCCACAGCAAGTTTATGCAAATTGGTAAGCTTGCCCGCTCTCGTATTGATTTAGAGGATGGTCCATTACGAGCAAGCTTGCTTCATATTGATGCGGGTGGTGAAATTCCAGATCACACACATACAGGTTTTGAGCTCACTTTATTATTAGATGGGGAGTTTAGTGATGAAGACGGACACTATGTTCCAGGTGACTTTATGATGTTAGATGGCCGGCACAATCACACACCAAAAACGATTGAAGGGTGCTTGTGCTTTACAGTTGTAAGTAGTGCCCTACACTTCAATAAAGGTATTAGTAAATTACTGAACCCAATTGGTAATCTTATCTATTAGTAGAGTTTATATGCAGCAATCGACAATTAAAATTGGTTTAAGCGCCTGCTTAGCAGGCGACAAGGTTCGCTTTGACAGTGGGCACAAAAAATCTAATTTTTGCATGGATGAGTTGGCTAACCATGTTGAATATAAAAAGTTTTGTCCTGAAGTAGCGGTAGGGTTGCCAATCCCTCGACCAACTATTCGTCAAGTGCGTGTTGGCGATACTATTAAAGTGTGCCGCCCAGATGGCACTGGCGATGTTGGTCCTAAGTTAACAGAATACGGTAAACGCGTTGCCACAGAACAAACGGCAGAATTAAGTGGCTTTGTATTTTGCGCGAAAAGTCCTAGTTGCGGTATGGAACGAATTAAAATCTACAATGAAGCGGGTACAGGTAACACCTCGGAAGGCGTTGGCTTTTTTGCAGAGCAAATAATGGCACATAACCCATTGTTACCATGCGAAGAAAACGGTCGTTTAAATGATATGCATCTTCGCGAAAACTTTGTAATGCGTGTTTATACTTACAAGCATTGGCAAACATTAAGCGAGCAACCCCTCACAGTTCATCGATTGACTCAGTTTCATGCCCAATATAAATACTTATTGATGGCACACAACTACGAGGCTTACCGTAGTCTGGGGAATTTGCTTGGCACTTTTGATGGCGAAGATATCCAAACTTTGGCTGATGAATATATTTTAGGGTTAATGACAGCCCTTAAAAAGCCAGCTTCACGTAAAAATAACGCAAATACCTTAATGCATTTGCAAGGTTATTTTAAAAAATCGCTTTCTAAGATTGAAAAGCAAGAACTACGTGATGCTATCGATGAATATCGCCAAGGCTTAGTGCCACTATACGTACCACTTACGCTAATTAAGCATCATTTAAAAGTGCATCCAAACGAGTATCTTGCTAAGCAAGTGTATCTTGACCCCTATCCGAACGAATTAAAACTACGCTACGGAATTTAATGAATACATTATTTTGGTTTAGGCGCGATCTGCGCCTTTTTAATAACGACGCCTTGTATCATGCAATCGAAAATGGTTGCAGAAATGCGGTATTTTTTATTACTGAAAAGCAATGGCAAAAGCATGATGTGGCTGCTATCCAGCTAGATTTATTAAAGCGTAGGCTTAGCTTCTTAGGGGAGCTTTTAGCTAGCAAAGGTATTGAATTACATATTATTGATGCAGCTGATTACGCAGGCTGTGTTGAAAAGTTAGCGTCCTTTTGCGAGCAGCATCAAGTAAAAAATGTCTACGCTAACAACGAATATGAGCTTAACGAGGTAAACCGAGATAAAGCCTTTTTACAGCACGCTGACAGCTATGGGGTTGCTTTTTACGCATACGACGGCGATGTGATTGCGCCACCGGGAAGCATCAAAAATCAAAGCGGCGAAATGTTTAAAGTATTCACGCCATTTAAAAATGCATGGTTAAAAGTTTATCAAGACACCCACTTTTATTTTGCTGAGCCGCCACAGATGTTCGAGCCAATTGAGTGGCAGCCAAGTGAGTTATTAGCCTCAGACGGCAGCTCAGAAAAATGGCCTGTTGATGATGAAACACTCAGCCACGTTTGCGCGCGCTTTATTGAAGAAAAACTCGCAACATATCAAGACCAACGAGATATCCCAAGCATTAAAGGCACCTCGGGTTTAAGCCCATATTTAGCCCTTGGCATTATCAGCGTTCATCAATTATTGGCACTGATCCAACAGCGTCACCCTGATGTACTCCGTAGCAGTAAAAGTAACTTGTTTTGTTGGGTTAACGAATTGATTTGGCGTGAGTTTTACCGTCACCTTATCGCGATTTATCCAAACCTAAATAAGTACGAAAATTTTAACGATAAATACAACGCTGTGAAATGGCGTGATGATGACAGCGACTTTAAAGCATGGTGCGAAGGTAAAACAGGCTACCCGTTAGTTGATGCTGCAATGAGGCAGCTTCTGCAAACTGGCTGGATGCATAACCGATTACGCATGGTGGTTGCGAGCTTTTTAACCAAGCATTTATTAATTGATTGGCGTAAAGGCGAGCGTTTTTTTATGCACCACCTAATAGACGGCGACCTTGCATCTAATAACGGTGGCTGGCAATGGGCTGCTAGTACAGGGTGTGATGCTCAGCCATATTTCCGAATTTTTAACCCTATCACCCAAAGCGAGCGGTTTGATCCAGATGGTGAATTTATCCGTAAATATTTACCAGAGCTGGAAAAAATACCTGCTAAGCAAATCCATTTTCCGCATGATTATCTAGCGAAACAGGGTAAGTCGAGCAGTTATTGGCCAGCAATTGTTGATCATAAAGCCGCACGAGAGCGAGCGCTTAACGCATTTAAGGTGTGACATGGACAAGGCGATCCTTGATAGGTTTATTGATGTTTATCAAACACTCAATAAAGACAATTTACAGTTACTGAATGAAATCTATCATACAGATATTCATTTCGCAGATCCCTTGCATGCGGTAAATGGTCTTGGGGAACTGCGTGAATACTTCAAAAACCTTTACGCCAATGTACTTTCTTGCGAATTTGTTATTGAAGACAGCTATGTTACTGAAAATACCGAGGGCAAAGACGACATCGCGTTTATCTATTGGACTATGCAATATCGACATCCAAAGCTTAACAAAGGCCAAGCAATCTCGGTTGCAGGCCATAGCCGTTTAAAGTTTGCTGGCGATAAAATAATTAATCATCGCGACTATTTTGACGTAGGCGCTATGCTTTACAGGCATATTCCCGTGCTTGGCTCGGCTGTGAAATACATCGATAAAAGAGCGAGTGCATAATGACGACATTAATTACAGGTGCAACTTCAGGTATTGGCGAGTCATTAGCAACGCTTTATGCAGACAATAATGAACAGGTCATTGCATGCGGTAGAAATTCAGAAAAGCTTGCTAAATTGAGCCAACATCAAAATATTGAGTCTTGCCAGTTTGATGCAACAGACCTTCAAGATATTCGTTCGAGCACAGTGGCTTATACGCAATTTGACCGGGTTATTTTAAATGCTGGCAATTGTGAGTACATTGATGATGCTCGCAATTTTGACAGTAGCTTGTTTGAACGGGTAGTCACGACCAATCTGCTCAGTATGGGCTATTGCCTTGAGGCGCTATTACCAAAAATAAAGCCCGGTGGTCAGCTGGTGCTCGTAAGCTCTAGTGTGACTTATTTACCCTTACCGCGCAGCCAAGCATATGGTGCGTCTAAAGCCGGTGTAAGTTATTTAGCTAATAGCTTAGCGGTTGATTTAAAAGATATCGATGTCACTTTAGTTCACCCTGGTTTTGTTAAAACGCCGCTGACTGATAAAAACGACTTTCCTATGCCTATGGCGGTGAGTGCAGAAAAAGCGGCAAATTATATTTATAAAGGGGTCGCGAAAAGGCGCAAAGAAGTGCACTTTCCGCACCGTTTTACCTTCATTTTAAAATTTTTAAGAATGCTTCCTACGCCACTTTGGCTGAAGCTTGCAAAAGGATTATCACGTTGAAAAAAGTGGCTGTTATTGGATCTGGCATAGCGGGTTTAAGCTGTGCGCACCTATTGCATAAACACTACGATGTAACCGTATTTGAGAAAAACGACTACATAGGTGGCCATACTGCAACCATAGACGTAAAAGTTGATGGCGTTGAGTACGCTGTTGATACAGGGTTTATTGTCTTTAACGACCGAACTTACCCATATTTTGAAAAACTACTTAAGCGCTTGGGCGTTGAGCGTCAGAAAACCCAAATGAGCTTTAGTGTGCATAACGAACAAACAGGCTTTGAATATAACGGTCATACTTTTTGGAGTTTGTTCGCACAAAAACGCAATATCTTTCGCCCTAAATTCTGGAAACTTTTAAAAGACATTGTTCGCTTTAATGATGTGTGTAAATCATTACATGCTGAAAAAAATTACAAAGCAAATCAAACTCTAGGTGAGTTTTTAGACGAGCATGATTTTAACGAGTTTTTCCGTTTTCATTATATCTTGCCGATGGGCGCTGCTATTTGGTCAACAAGCATTAAAGAGATGGCGCAAGTTGGCGTAGAGTTTTTTGTTAAGTTCTTTTATAACCATGGTTTGTTGGACATCACTAATCGTCCGCAGTGGTATGTTATTCCGGGAGGCTCTCGCGAATACATTAAACCTATGATCCAAGGTTTTGCTGATAAAATTCGTTTAAATAGTAATATCAGCTCGGTATCTCGAAAAGATGACAATGTGCATGTTCATTTTGATGATGGCCACAGTGAATCATTCGATAAAGTTGTGTTTGCTTGCCACTCAGATCAAGCTTTAAAGCTGTTATTAGACCCAAGCGAAGACGAAAAAAGTGTTCTCTCAGCGATACCTTATACGGCTAATTCAGTGGTACTACACACTGATACTACACTGCTACCAAAACGCAAAGCCGCATGGGCGAGTTGGAATTATCTGTTAAATAACAACACAGATAAAGCTGCTGTTGTAACTTATCAGATGAATATTTTGCAAGGGATTCAAAGCGATACGCAATTTTGTGTCACGCTTAACCACCTTGATGGCATTAAAAAAGATAAAATTTTACGCGAGTTTACTTATCATCATCCGGTATTTAATAAACAGTCGATTGCCGCTCAACAGCAAAAGTCTCTTATTGACGGTAAAAATAATAGCTATTTTTGCGGTGCTTATTGGTACAACGGTTTCCACGAAGATGGTGTAAGAAGTGCTGTAAACGTGGCAAAGCAACTCGGAGTCGAGTTTGAATAGCGCCATTTATGTAGGTGATGTTCGCCATAGGCGCTTTGCCGTAAAAGAGCATCACTTTAAATACCCGCTTTATATGATGTGGGTCGATTTAGCTAAGCCTGATGAGCTTAATGGAGTTCATCCTTGGCTTGGCTTAAGTGGTTTCAAGGCGCTTAAATTTAATCAGAGCGACTATTTTAATTATCAAACCGATATGCAGTTGCCACTCAAGCAGCGTGCACTTAACAAAATTAAAGAGCTTGGCATTGACGATGACTTTACCCATGTTTTTATGCTCGGACAGGTGCGCTGTTTAGGAATTTATTTTAGCCCGGTTAACTTTTTCTTCTTCCAAACTAGTCATGGCGAGTTCACTCACATGCTTGCTGAAGTCAGCAACACGCCCTGGAATGAACGTCATTATTATGTCGTACCCCTTGAAAAAAAAGTGAACTTTAAAAAGGTTTTCTCCGTATCACCTTTCATGAACTTAGATATGAACTATCATTGGCATATTAGAATGAATTCTGATAACACCATGATTCATATTGAAAATAAAAAAGACGACACTCTTTTGTTTGATGCAACCCTGCGTTTGCAAAAGCAGCCTCTCACGAAAGAGCAGGTTAGTGCCGTGCTTAAACAGTTTCCGGCTATGACGTTAAGTATTTTTAAAGGTATTTACCTTCATGCTTTGAAGTTGTTTTGCAAACGTGTGCCATTTATTGGCCACTCGGGCAAACAAGAGAATTCAACTAGGTGATGTGATGGAAAAAGTATCAAATTTAACACAAGCCCAAACGACCGGCTGGATGACAAAGCTTTATAAAAAACTGGTAATAGGTGCATTCAACAGTATCAACATCGGTTGCATTACTCTTAAAGAGGGTAACCAAACAGAGCAATTCGGTGACATTACAAGTGATTTACACGCAACGGTCACGGTAAATGATGCTGCTATGTATAAGTCATTTGCGTTATCTGGCAGTGTGGGTGCCGGAGAGGCTTATATTCTTGGCTATTGGGATTGTGACAAACTCACTAAACTTATTGAAATATTTGCCCTTAACCAAGATCAGCTAGATGCATTCGAGAAAAAATTTGCCTTTTTAAGTGGCATTGCGCACCGAGTTAATCACATTAAAAATAAAAACTCAGCAAGCGGTTCAAAAAAGAACATTGCGGCGCACTATGATTTAGGCAACGATTTATACAGTGCATTTTTAAGTGACGAAATGTTGTATTCATGTGCTGTTTACCCGTCAAAACAAGCTAGCCTTGAACAGGCCCAAGCGCACAAACTCGCATTGATTTGTGAGCAGGTTGATTTAAAACCCGGTGATTCGGTGATTGAGATTGGCACAGGGTGGGGCGCCTTTGCGATTTATGCAGCAACACATTTTGATTGCCATGTAACAACGACCACCATTTCTGATGAGCAACATGCTTATGTAGAACAAAAGGTCAAAGAGCTTAACCTTGAGCATAAAATAACGTTATTAAAGCAGGATTACCGCCTCTTAGAGGGCAAGTACGATAAGCTTGTATCAATTGAAATGATTGAAGCTGTTGGGCATGAGTATTTGCCTGGCTTTTTTGCAAAATGTCAGTCTTTATTAAAAGACAGTGGTGCAATGCTTATTCAAGCAATCACCATAGCTGATCAGCGTTATAGCCATTACCTTAAAAATTCCGATTTCATCCAGCAGTACATCTTCCCGGGGGGGTGTTTGCCTTGTTTAGATGAAATGAATAAGCAAATAAAGCAGCAAACAGACATGGTTGTGCACAGTGTAAAAGATATTGGTGTTCACTATGCAAGAACTTTGGCTGATTGGCGCGAGCGCTTTGTCGCTAGCTGGCCTGAAATAGACAAAGTGAAATTTGACCAGCGATTCTATCGTTTATGGTTATTTTATTTAGCTTACTGTGAAGGTGCGTTTAGAACCCGTGCTATCAGTACCGTTCATTTAGTTGCCCGTAAACCTCGTTTTGGTCATTCTGGCGATGATATCGCGCTCGATTATTAACTTTGTTTTGTTTCAAGGAGTCTGGTTTATGGCCTTACTCCTTGAACACAACTCTCTGATACCCGCTTTAACTGTTGTCGCTTTGATGATTTATCTATCAAAGCAACGCCAGCAAGATAGTTGGCTACTCTTATGTGGTTTGCCTCTCGCACTGGGCTATGAATGGCTTGCCAGCAGCTTAAATTTACTTGCCTTTAAAGTAAGCCCTTTTCCTCTATGGCTTGCTGTACTTTGGGCTGCACTACTTTTAACCATTAATACTTCGATGCACTTTCTACAAAAGCTGCCTTGGTATATTGCTTGGGGTGTTTGCGCGCTATTTGCTCCTGCTAGTTACTATGCTGGAATGCGCTTTGAAGTGCTTAATACTGAGCTCGTTCTTTGGCAGTTTTGGCTCGTTTATGGTTTGGGTTGGGCAAGTATGTTTATGGCGATAATCGCTATTAATAAGCGATTTTTAGCGGCTAAATGATCAGTTTTAAGTGGTTTTCCGTAGTGTTTGATAACACAACTTTAAGGATTATTCGATGAAACAGTCACTTAATTTAAGTTTATTTGCTGCGTTATTGTTCTCTGCGGGCGTATATGCAAATGGCTTTAAAACGGTGGGCCAAGCGAAAATGGAGTATCTGTTTTGGGATGTTTATAACGCTAAATTAGAGACCCCATCGGGTTCGTATCAGTTTGGCCAACACCCCAGCAAACTTACACTGACTTATTTGCGAGATTTCGATGCGAAAGACATCGTCAAAGCAACCAACGAGCAATGGCAACATTTAAAGCTCAATGACATGGTTGGTGCTTACGATAAACAATTATTAGCCCTTTGGCCTGATATCAAAAAAAACGATTCGTTGTCGTTTCAAACCAACGAGCAAGGAATTGGTACTTTCTACTTTAATGATAAAAAGCTAGGTCAGATCGATGATAATAGATTCGCTGACAACTTCTTAGCAATTTGGTTAAGCGCCGACACGTCTGAACCATCACTTCGTAAACAGCTTATTGGAGGGAAACATGATTAAGCTCAAAGCACTCTTTATTTTTGCTATGGTACTGTTAATTACCAGCTGCTCTGCGCCAGATGTTGATTATTATCACGGAACAGAGCCTAAGTTTGACTTTAAGCAGTTTTTTAGTGGTGAGCTCAAAGCCTACGGCGTTGTGCAAGACCACAAGGGCGAGTTAACTCGTAAGCTGGTAGTTGACATGCAAGCATCTTGGAACGGCAATCAGGGAGTGATTGACGAGCAATTTGTTTATGATGATGGCGAAACGCAAACCCGTGTTTGGTACATCACCATTAATGATGATGGCAGTATCACAGGAACAGCATCAGATGTGATTGGCGAAGCAAAGGGTGAGAGCAATGGAAGCGTGTTCCATTGGACATATTCTGTTGAGCTTCCATATGATGGTAGTACTTTAGTGGTAAATTTCGATGATTGGATGTACTTGGTAACACAATCACGCTTGATAAACCGTACCGCTATTGATAAGTTTGGCTTTGAGGTCGGGGAAGTTACCTTGGTTATCGAGAAAATTGAATGATGGTTTGGCTATCATAAAATTTTGTGATGGAAGTTAAATTAAGTCTTTATTAATACTGATGTCACTAACCTTGTGATTGATAGTTAAATAGTAGTCATTTTTGAATAAATTACGTAAAAATAGCAATTTGCTGTTGCTAACTTCTCAAAAATGCATAAAGATAGGTTTTGCGAAGGCAAAATAATAACGAATAGGAATCTAACAATGAATAAAGCTCAATTAGTTGAAAAAATTGCTACTGATGCAGAAATCTCAAAAGCGGCAGCAACTCGTGCACTAGATGCATTCACTGGCGCAGTTACTAACTCTCTTAAAGAAGGTAACTCAGTAGCATTAGTTGGTTTTGGTACTTTCTCAGTAAAAGAGCGTGCAGCGCGTACTGGCCGTAACCCACAAACTGGTGCAGAAATCCAAATCGCAGCAGCAACTATCCCAAGCTTTAAAGCGGGTAAAGGTCTTAAAGACCAAGTTAATCCTTAATAGGATAACTTACTAATTATTGAAAAAAGGGCTTATAGCCCTTTTTTTGTATCTTGCGTTTTGTCGCGCTAGCGAAAAAGGCTTATGCCTTTAACGCTTTATCACCACGACCAATACCAACCGCACCTGAACGTACAACTTCAATAATGTCTGATTCGTGACGCAGGGTATCAAGGAAAGATTCAATTTTTTCTGTGCTCGCTACGAGTTGTAGTGTGTAGCTGTGGCGCCCCATATCTAAAATAGCACCTTGGAATACATCAGCAACACGCGTTACTGCTGCTCGAGTGGTTTCATCTTGGGCAAAAACTTTCACTAATAATAGCTCACGCTCGATGTGCGCCATTTCGGTTAAGTCAATAATCTTAAGAACATCTACAAGCTTGTTCACTTGTTTAGTGATTTGCTCAACGATGCGATCATCACCCATGGTTGTAATGGTAATACGCGAAAGAGAATGATCGTCAGTCGTGCCAACAGTCAGGCTATCGATGTTGTAAGCGCGCTGTGAAAATAAGCCTACAATGCGCGATAACGAGCCAGGTTCGTTTTCTAATAAGATTGATAAAATACGGCGCATTATGCTTTTACTCCTTTACGTAACCACATATCATCGACTGCCCCTAGCTTGATTTGCATAGGGTAAACATGTTCTTTTTCATCTACACAGATGTCTAAAAATACCAGTCTGTCGTTAATAGACATTGCTTTTTCAATAGCAGGCTGAAGCTCATCAATATGATCAACACGAATACCTACGTGGCCATAGCTTTCTACTAATTTCACGAAATCGGGAAGTGATTCCATGTAAGAAGATGAGTGACGACCTGAATACATCATATCTTGCCACTGACGTACCATGCCCAGTGAACGGTTATTCAACGACACAACTTTCACAGCTAAATTGTATTGTAAGCAAGTTGATAGCTCTTGAATGTTCATCTGAATTGAACCATCACCCGTCACACAGATAGACTCTTTATCAGGGAAGGCAAGCTTAACGCCCATTGCCGCAGGTAAACCAAAGCCCATGGTGCCTAAGCCACCAGAGTTAATCCATTGGCGAGGGTGTTTAAACGGATAATACTGAGCTGCAAACATTTGATGCTGACCTACATCAGAGCTGATGTAAGCATCACCATTGGTTGCTTTGTAAATTGCCTCGATAACCGCTTGTGGTTTGATTTTATCGCCATCAGTGCTGTAGCTTAGGCATTTTTGTTCACGCCAGCTAATGATTTGACGCCACCAGTCTTCTTGTGCAGAACGATCAATTGAAATAGGGCTCTTATCAATCGCCGTTTGTAACTGCTCAAGCACTGTTTTCAAGCAGCCAACAACCGGGATGTGCGCTTTAATTGTTTTAGAAATTGAGGTTGGGTCAACATCAACATGAACGATAGTGGCATTAGGGCAGAACTTTTTAACGTTATTCGTTACCCGATCATCGAATCGAGCACCTAAAGCTAAAATAACATCAGCGTTTGCCATGGCTTTATTTGCCTCAAGGCTACCATGCATACCTAACATACCAATAAAGTTAGGGTGAGTACCGCTGATACCACCTAGACCCATTAAGGTGTTAGTGATTGGCGCGTTTAATGATTCAACCAAGTGAGTTAGTTGCTCAGAGGTATTTGATAGAATAATGCCGCCACCTGAGTAAATAACCAGTTTTTTAGCTTCTAAAATTGCGTTCACTGCTTTACGAATTTGTTTTGAGTGGCCTTTAGTGTTCGGGTTATAAGTTCGAAGCTCAGTTGTTTTTGGAAATTCGAATGGGAACTTTAACTCAGGGTTAAGCATATCTTTAGGTAATTCAACCACAACCGGACCAGGGCGGCCTGTGCTGGCTAAGTAGAATGCTTTAGCTAAGATTGTTGGAATATCTTTTGCGCTTCGACAGTTATAGCTGTGCTTTACGATAGGGCGAGAACAACCAACAATATCAGTTTCTTGGAATGCATCATCACCAATTAAACCAGTAGGAACTTGGCCAGATAACACCACCATTGGGATAGAATCCATGTACGCTGTCGCGATACCTGTTACACAGTTTGTAGCGCCAGGGCCAGAAGTTGCTAGCACCACACCGACTTCACCGGTAGCACGGGCATAACCATCAGCCATATGAGTAGCGGCTTGTTCGTGACGTACTAAGATATGTTCAATATCTTCTTGTTGAAATAACGCGTCATATAAATCAAGAACAGAGCCACCTGGGTAGCCAAAAATATACTTAACATTCAATTCTTTAAGTGCCCGAACAACTAGTTCGGATCCATTGTATTCAGTTGTACTCATCCTCATTCCTCTGTGTGTGCAAGCATAAATGCATAAAAAAACCCCCGCATATGGCGGGGGTTTTTTAAAAAGCGTGCTTTCACCTTTTAATAGCCTCCCGCTGGGCTTGTAACTAAGACCAGTACGAGAACGTTGACGACTAAAAGGTGACGGCGAATATTCATTATTTTTTAATTTTCTTCTAAAAAATGCACAGCCGACTAGATGGCTGCTGTTTAAAAAATGTTAGGAGTATTTTTAAGCATTTTGGAAACTGATGTCAACCGCAAATGTGGCTTTTTGCATTAATTTTTCTTTATTTGAGTTTTTTGATATTTTTGTTGCATCTAGATGCTTAGCTGTCATTGTTTTGGGGTGTAACTATGCATTGAATTGTTCGTGTGGAAAATGGCTAATCAAACCAATAGATAATACATTTACGTTACTGTCTTGCATAACTTAGCTACTATCAGAATGGTTTCTTTTTTATAATTAGACACCCACTTTAACACCTCACTACCATAAGGTTTGGATATTTTTAAATAGACACCCAACTTATTTTTAATCTGTTTAATGAGACACCCAGCTTATTTTTAAAAAGATGTAGCTTAAGTAAGATGTGAATTATTGAGAACAAGCTGAATTGCCAGAAAGAATAGTCATTTTTCATTGTTATTTATTAAATTTCAGCCTTATGTGCTGAGTTAATTTTTAGTTTTACATACTGGTCAGCGCTAGTTGCAAAAGTCGTTATGCTCCTAGAATTAAAAGGATTGGGTTTGCAAGGTTGATTTCTAGTGTAGAATGCGTAACTAAGTAAATAAGGCTAAGCTATTAGCTATAGAGCTTCTTCGTTTTCGTTTCATATGATTTGTATAAGCTGTGATAGCTTGTTCTTTACCTGCAGTATTTTTAAATGAGCGGGTAAAGGAAGTGGTGAGTGTAAGCCAGTTATCAATACAAATATTTAATCGTTCAAGAATTGGTAATGCATCTTCTGGGATTTTCCCTGGTTTATCTTCTCGTATTGAGCGGCCAGTCCAATCGACCAGTTGTAGGTATGTTTTGAGCTCAAAAGGTAGTCCGTTAGGCATATGTTTACGTGGTTTACCTGCAAAACGCATAAGTGATTTTGGTTGCTTATTGTTTTGAGCTGCATTAATTCTAGATTTAATACTGGTGTAGTCAGATTGCTCAGGTAAATCAGCCGCTTTCGCTCTAACAGGATTTAAATCTACATAAGCAAGGCAAGCTGCAAGAGCTGCTTCATCAAGTAATGCTTGTGACTTAAAGCGACCTTCCCAAAAGCGTCCTTTACACTCATCTTCTTGATTTGCTTTTCGAGCAACACTCTCATTAAGAACGCGCATAAACCAACTGATGCTACTGAGCCTCTCTCGATATAAATTTACTCTGGTATTAACCGCAGCGAGCTCGGTTTGTGTTAGCAATTCGCCATTTAAGAAACGTTGGCAAAGGAATGTACTTTTAAATAACTTGTGCCATCTAATCAGAATCGCTTTATTATTCAAACGCTTTGCTTTTGCTATATCGATATGAAGTACTAGATGAGTATGGTTACTCATAACCGCGTAGGCGCAAATATCAATACAAAATATACGACCAAGTTGAAGTAGTTTCTTTTCAACCCAATCGCGCCGGTGTTCATACGAACGACCTGTTAGTGGGTCTTGCCCGCACAAATAAGCGCGACGAACGCAGCGTGAAATACAGTGATAGTAAGGCGTGTTTGAAACGCTAATTAAGTTTCTACGAGGGGTTGCCATGCTCTTCTCCTCCATGAGTTGATCAGTGTAAGTTTAGTCATAATTTTGAGAAGTGAGAAATATTAAATTGGATGTCTGGTTAGTATATTGAAAGAATAAATGTGGGTGTCTAGTTTTATGTGTTTAAATCTTGTTAGATAAAGTGGGTGTCTGGTTAAGTGGGGTAATAAAAAAGCCAGTCGTAGACTGGCTTTTACTAGGTGGTTAATGGCTAAGTTTATTAGCCCCAAACAAGTGTTCTATTATAGACGCTCAATTACAGCTTGAGTGAAGTCTGTAGTACCGTGGCTGCCGCCTAGGTCGCGAGTTGTACGGTCGCCTGACTTGATAACATCAGCAACTGCGCTGCGGATGCGCTCTGCAGTGTCGCCCATACCTAAGTGCTCTAACATTTGGATAGATGCTAAGATCACCGACGTTGGGTTTGCAAGGTTTTTACCTGCGATGTCTGGTGCGCTACCGTGTACAGCTTCGAAGATAGCAGCATCTTCACTGATGTTTGCGCCAGGAGCCATACCTAAACCACCAACAAGACCAGCACATAGGTCAGATAGGATGTCACCGAATAAGTTTGTAGTAACGATTACATCAAACTCATCAGGAGTCATAACTAGTTTCATACAAGTTGCATCAACAATCATTTCGGTTGATTCGATTTGTGGGTAACGCTCAGCTACTTCACGTGCCACTTTTAAGAATAAACCAGATGTAGATTTAAGGATATTCGCTTTGTGTACAGCAGTTACTTTTTTACGGCCTTCACGTACCGCTAGTTCGTATGCAAAAGTAACGATTTTTTCTGCACCTTCACGGGTGATTTTTGACATTGCTTCAGCTTCGTTACCATCTTCAGAAACAACTTGGCCAAGACCTGAGTACATACCTTGCGTGTTTTCACGAATAGTGATGATGTCGATGTCATCGTAACGAGCTTTTGTACCTGCAAATGACTTAACAGGACGAACGTTAGCGTAAAGGCCAAACTTTTTACGTAAAGTTACGTTGATCGAAGTGAAACCTTCACCAACTGGTGTTGTTAATGGACCTTTTAAAGTGATCTTGTTACGCGCGATTGTGTCAATTGTTTCTTGTGGAAGTAACTCACCAGTTTTTTCTAGGGCAGCAAGGCCAGCATCAACGAATTCATAATCAAAATCGCAACCTGCAGCTTTAAGGATCTCAAGTGCTGAATCAATAATGCTAGGACCAATGCCGTCGCCTTTGATCACTGTGATGGTTTGTTTAGCCATTTACTTTTCCTATTTATGAGTAGATAAACACGTAAACTTATCGCGAAATAGCATGCGATTTACTTGTTAGAGGGTTTACGTGGATGTGTTTGAAAATTTAAGCGGCTTTTATAGCAATTTATTCAGCTTTTTGCCAGTTTATCCTGTGAATACTGACTATAAATAGACTAAAGTTCATATTTATTTAACGTTTTCGCACTTTTTAACAACACAATCTAAAAATTGTCTGCAAATTCACAGTTTTTGAGATATGCATAAAAATCTGCTTTTGATTGCCATCCAGCGGCCGATAAACTATCGAAAATAATTTGTTCCTGCCAACTACTAAAAAGTGCTTTTGGCTGAAAAACATAATAAGTAAATAGCTTAATCGCGACCCAATGTTTTTCATTAATATCGAGAGTTTGTTTTTTATGTTGCTCACTACCAAGTAAATGCTGTGTCCAATTGTTATCGCCAATTAGTTGATTTAAATACGCCGTTAGTGGTTCTTGGTTTAACTGACTAACCCCAAACAAACAGCCAAGAGGAGGGCTAATCACTTGTTTTTCAGCTTGCTCAAATACCGTTTTACGGGAAATACTGGTTGCTTGATGTTCACAAAGATAAAGAACATAGGCATACAATGGCAAAGCAACCTGCTCAAATTGAATTGAATCGATGTGTTTAAATAACGCTTGGATAATACGTACCATGTTCTCAAGGCGCTTAGAGATATGCTGAAAAAGTGGGTGAGAGGTGGTTGCGACTAAGCGTTGAAATAATACTTTTTGAATAATCGCAGGGGCGTTATCGTATCCGACCATAGATAAACAATGGCGCAAGTCTTTAGCTCTTTGCTGCTCTTTATTATAGGGTTTAGCGGCAACAGTGAGCTGTGTTATTAATTCAGGGTAGGGGCTTAAAAGCTTATTTAAACCTTGATAGCTATATTCTTTTGATACTTTTAATGCACTAATTAACGTTAAATATTGTTGCCTACGTTGCTCATTTATTGGTTGTGGCTCAGCAAAACTTATGTTCTCACTAAACCATACTGTGTAGAGCAAGCGAGTATCTTTACAAGGCCTTTGCTTAGCGCAAGTCGTTAAGCTTGCCTTGATGCGATGCCAACGAATTTTTTCAGGGCGACTCACATCGACTAAAATATGACGACCATGTCCATCTGTCGCTAAATAGATAAGTACTTGTTCGGCATATTTTACTTCACTGGCCGGAATGTAAGGGCCAATATGCGCAATCAGAGCTTTTATGGCATTTTGTGCAAATTCGTTCGGTGTACGCAAATATATATCAGCTAAGGCTTTGTACACGCTTATATGCCCACCTGACTCGCGATAAGTCGTATTCATCGCAATAATATTAGCCAAAGCAACTAAGGTTGTTGCACCATCGTAAATCATAATTTTTGGTGCACTGAGTAGTGCTTGTTTATACTTATTTAAACGCGCTAATAAGTGCTGAATAGGTAGCGTATGCGAGCCTGACTCTTTTAGAAGCTTTGCTGCTAATTGATGACGGCATTGCCAAAGTTTTTTATCTTGCGGGGTGAGTGCTTTACTTGCTGCTAATTTATTACTTTGCGATTGCACACACAGGTAATTAGCTAAGCAGCAACTAATAATTTGCTCACTAATAGCTTGGTTGTAATTAAGACTACGGCATAAAATGCAGGCTACAACACATTGGTTTACGACTAAATTTGTGGTGTAGCCGTGGTTCGCTACATACAAGCTTAATTGCGCTTGCATCCCTTTTGGGTAGGCTTGGTATAATAGGTAGTACCGCTCAGCAAGGTTACTTAATAAAGGGAAGATTTGAGACCATTTTTGCTTTTGATGGTAAAGTTTAAGTAATTGGTGCGTACTATCTAATAAGCGCGCTAGCTCCCGAGGGGTTACATTTTCCATCATAAGCGTTTAGGTTTCTTGTTGATAGCTTTCATAGGCACTTGGCCCCCATAACACCAACTGACCATTCTTAAAAAGTAGGCCCGTGCACTCGTCTATTGTCGTTATTCCATCGGATTTAACGTGCTGAGTGCGGTAAAAAATTATTTGCCAAACATTGTCTTCGGTGCGTTTTGCATAGGTTAGATCGGGGCTGCCTAAATAATCAAGCACCGCATTTAGATTTTCAGGTTTATCAACAGACAGCTTTGCAATATATCGCTTATTGAAGGCTTCACGGTCTTGCCAGATCATGGCTTGCGGATCATCTTTATAAAAAGTGATCACGAGGGTTGCTATGAGTGCATAAACACCTAACCCAAGTACCAGATATTGGAAAACCTTTTTAAACATGTGTAACTCTATAAAATTAACGCGAATTTTCAGTATACGCTCAGTTGGCCAACTGTGCTACGAGATTGCGACTAATTGAGCCTTAGCTGCTTTAAACTAAAGCCTAAGTTAATATCAGTACGCAGCATAACGAGGTTTTTTGATATCACAAACATCTCCATTTCTGAGCTTAGCTTGCGTTTAAGAGTAGGGTTTAGCTCATCGTCGTTTATGGCCGCTTCTATCGACTCATAATCATTAATTAATTGCTGTGCCGACTTATTACCGATCCCTTTAACACCAGGAATATCATTGGTTTTATCGCCTGCCAAAGCCCAAAAATCAGCAAGTCGATGCCTGGGTACATTAAAGCGCTGTTTAATATCTTCAACTTCAATGTATTGCTTTTTAAAGTAGTCATAGATAGCTATTTGTTCAGATAAAAACGGCAAAAACCCTTTATCGGTAGACACGATAGTCGAAGCTACATTATTAGATGCGGCCTTGTAAGCAAGAGTAGCAATTATATCGTCGGCTTCATCATTATCAGGTGAAAACACCACAATGCCAGTGTCTTCAATTGCTTGTTTAAAGCGTGATAAGTTTTGCTTGAGGGTGTCAGGCATTGGTGAACGAGTGCTTTTGTAGGCCTCAAAGTAGTGATAACGCCAGCTTCTTTCACCATCAAACACGGCAATCGCGTGAGTCGCATTCGTTTGCTGGCGTAACTTTTTGCAAGCATGTGCCACTCGGGCACAGCTTGCTTTTATCATATGCTCTTCACTGTGATGACTCTGATTACTATCAACAGCATAGATGCGCCTAATAAGATTTAGCGCATCTATTAAAAGTAATTGGGTTGTCACATAGTCTCCTGTTAAGCTTTGATCTCATAGCAAGGTATGTACTTACTGCCAGGCAACTTCATACGACCTTGATCTACAAATGCTGCCAGCAGCTTATCCATATCAGCCATTAACGAAGGCTCACCACTGAGTACAAAGCGGCCATGTTGTTTGATGGCTTGTAGACCTTCGTCTTTAACATTACCTGCAACAATGCCTGAGAATGCTCGGCGTAAGTTAGCTGCGAGTTGCTGAGTTGGTTGATCTAAATGTAAATCTAAGCTCGACATATTAGCATGAGTTGGTGCAAACGGCTGTTGGAAATCATGGTCGATTTTTAGCGTCCAGTTAAAGTAGTAAGCGTCACCTTGACTCTTTCTGTATTCACGCACATCAGCCATTTTCGCTTTGAGTGTTTTACCCACACGTTCAGGGTCATCAATAATTACTTCAAATTTCTCAAGCGCCGCTTTACCGAGTGTTTTCTCAACGAATTTACACAGCTCAATAAAGTAGTTTTCACTTTCTTTAGGTCCAGTTAAGATCACTGGTAAACATTGTTTTTCGTTATCAGGATGCAACAAAATACCTAAAAGGTATAACAACTCTTCTGCAGTGCCTGCACCACCTGGGAAAATGATAATGCCATGTGCGGTACGAATAAATGCCTCTAAGCGCTTTTCGATATCGGGTAAAATCACCAATTCATTTACAATCGGGTTAGGTGGCTCAGCGGCAATAATACTTGGCTCGGTTAAACCTAAGTAACGATTATCTGTAATACGCTGTTTAGCATGGCCGATGGTGGCACCTTTCATTGGGCCTTTCATTGCACCTGGGCCACAACCAGTACAAATGTTTAAGCCACGAAGGCCGAGTTCGTAGCCAACCTGTTTTGTATATTTGTATTCAACTTCGTTAATTGAGTGGCCGCCCCAGCAAACTATCATGCTCGGATCACTATTCACTCTCAGTGCGCCTGCATTTCGCAGCATGTCGAAGACCATATGAGTAATGGTTTTTTGCTCTGTTAAGTCTTTTTCGTATTTTTGACAAATAAACAGAATATCGCGAATAACCGAGAAGATATGTTCATGTATACCAGTGATAATTTCGCCATCAACAAAAGCGGATTCGGGTGGGTTTTCGAGTTCAATTTTAATACCGCGCTCGCGGCTTAATAAGCGAATATCAAAGTCTTCGTATTTATTGTAAATTTCAGAGCTTGAATCGGTGTGGCTGCCCACATTGAGAACCGCGAGCACACAGTTCCTAAATAATTTATAGCGCTCGCTGGTGGATGACTGTTCGAGTAGATCAACTTCTAGTTGCGATAGTAAATCCAGTACACCTGTAGGATTCAGTTGTTTTAACATAAGCACTCTCCTGGCTCATCTATGAGCCTTTATCATTGTGTGTCAAAGACCTCACCATTGAGATAAGGGCTTTATTTGCTAATGCAAACTTTATTTCGTCCTTCATTTTTTGCTTTGTACAGAGCATCGTCGGCACGATCAAAAGCAATCAGCGGGGTATCACCTTTTTTAAGTTGGGTAGCACCAAGAGAAATAGTGATTTCTACTTGCTTATCTTTAAATTTAAACGGTATTGCCTGAATATTTTTGCGCAGTTTTTCAAGAGAGCTAACTGCATTTTCAATAGACATGCCTGTCATTAATAACACAAATTCCTCACCACCGTAACGGGCAATAAAGTCTGATTTACGAATTGATTTTTGTAGTGCTTTAGCAATAACTTGCAATGTTTTATCGCCAGCACTGTGGCCATACCTATCATTAATAGATTTAAAGTGATCGACATCAAGCACCACAAATGTCACATCAGACTCTTGGATGTTAAATAAATGAAATTCATGATTAAAACGTTCATCGAACGCGGCTCTGTTTGGTAGCTTTGTTAAACCATCAAGTAAGCTTTTATAGCGTTGTTCATTTAACCGTTTTTTGTAAGTTGAGAGTTTGCTTTCTAAATGACTTATTCTTTTATTAATGTCGTTAAAGCTATTTAATAAATGCTCTCTTTCACTCTGTTCTAATTTTTCTTTTGCTATTAAATCATCACTTAATGATTTTAACTCTTCTTCGACTAGCTCTTTGAGGGACGATATTGACGTTGCTTGTTGCGTCTGAGTATTAAGGTTTTTAATTTTTGCTTCTATTTGCTTATTTAGCGACTCGTACTCAGCGCTAAGTGACTCAGAATGTTTACTGGTTGAAACAATTGAATGATGTAAATCTTCAATTGTTTGATTTAAAGAGATCAAAAAACTCTGTGCTGATTGACGCTCTTTACTCATATTACGAGTAATAATCGTGATAATTTTTAGAGCAGAATCAAGTAAATCATCAATACAGTCGTTATGTGTAATGTTATTCTTTACTGCTTTGATTTGTTCAGCGCTTTCATCCTCTAAAACGAGATCATTTGCTAGGTTAAGTAGTTCGGCTGCAAGCTGGGGTTTAATTTGTGATTCAGTTTCACTTTTTGTCGAAAGCTTTGCCTGTAAAGCTTGATGATAAATTATTACCAGTTTAGATAATAAAGGGATAAAGTCATGGTTAGATTGGATGTTATTTAACTCATGATCAAGCAAATGGCGTAAAGAACGACGGGCATCATCCGGTAAACCTTTTACTTTTTGTAGCTGCTTTCCTGCATCATTGACACTGTTGTTAAGTTCGCGTTGTAAAGCAATTTGCTTTGCTTCTTGGTGTTTTAATAGCCCTAGAACATCATCAATAAAAGGTGAAAGAAGGTTAAAGTCAACCCCTTTTTTCAGAGCACTTCTAAACTTAGCGAGGCGATTATCTAACTCAATATCTAAGCCCTTACAACTTAGAGATAACTTTGCAGCAAACTGAGAAAGAACCTCAACTTGGTGTTTGCGTGCATCCTCAACAACCGTCCGGGCATCGATTGCTTGTTTTAACTTTTTATTAAGAAGATCATGCTGTTGCTGCACCGAGTAATACCGCCGTTATTAATCAACTGTCTATAAGCTAAGTTTACAACAAAATAGTACGAAATGTAGGTTCCAAGTCAAAAACTTAGCCATTTTGTCTATCAAACTTGTTGCAATGGCTGTTTATCGGTTTTTAATTCACATTTTTTATCGCAATTGTTAGTCTATTTCGTAATTTTGATAGTAATAAAAAGAGTTGTTATGAAAAAGTTTTTGGCCATGTCTATTTTGGCGGCCTGTTCTAGCAGTGCGTTTGCAGATGTAAACTACTCACTGTCTATTACTCAGCCTGAACACCACCTAGGTAATGTAAGTGTTGAGTTTCCGCAAACAGCACAAGCACATTTAGATATTAAACTTCCTGCTTGGCGTACTGGTCGCTACGAAATTTTAAATCTTGCCAATGGCGTGCGCTTTTTCGAAGCAAAAGATGATGATGGTAAAGCATTAAAGTGGGAAAAAATTGACCACAGCACGTGGCGTGTTCACCTAAACGAACCTACTCAAGTCAATGTTGATTACCAAGTTTACGCTAACGAGCTAGGTAAACGTGCTCGTCATATTGATGACAGCCATGCCTTCATTGATGCATCAGGCTTTTTCATGTTCAGTGAATCATTCCGTCAAGATCCAGTTAAAGTTGAACTAGATGTACCAAAAGCATGGCGTTCAGTATCGGGTATGGAAAATGCGGGCTCTAAACACAGTTTTAAAGCCGCTGATTACGATATTTTAGTTGATTCACCAATCGAAACGGGTATCAACGAGCTACACAAGTTCACCGTTGATGGCCGTGAATATGAGTTAGTTATTTGGGGTGAAGGCAACTACGACGTAGATCAAATGCTAACTGACCTTAAAAAGCTAGTGACAACCGGTAATGTAATTTGGGATAGCTACCCGTATGAGCGTTATGTATTTATGGTGCATGCTACGTCAGGAGCAGGCGGTGCAACAGAGCATTTAAACTCAACAATTATCCAGCGCCCACGTGACCGTTTTGGTTCTCGTAAAGATTACCTTGCGTTTATCAGCACCGCAGCACACGAATTTATTCATACTTGGAACGTAAAAGCATACCGCCCTAAAGGTATCGCACCGTACGACTACACCAATATTAACTACGCGAAAACATTATGGATTGCAGAGGGCTCAACCAGCTACTTTGAAGATCACTTAATGGTGCGCGCTGGTATTGAAACAACCGATGAGTTCTTCGGTACGTTAACAAAAACCGTTAATCGCCACCTACAAACACCGGGTCGTGAAGTACAAAGCGCAACTGAAACCAGTTTTGATAAGTGGATTAATCAAGGCGGCGACCACGCTCGCAACTACAGCACTAATATCTATTTAGAAGGTGCGTTGATTTCAATGGCACTCGATATTGATTTGCTAGAAAAAAGCGATGGCAAAATTAGTTACCGCGATGTACACCGTGCGCTTTATAACAAGCACCGTTTACCAGATGGTTTTACGCCAGATGATGTTAAAGCGATTTTAAAAGAGCTTACTGGTCGTGATTACAGTGCTTGGTGGCAAGCGAATGTGGACGAGCCAGCTGCTATCGACTTTGATTTGTTACTTGCAAAAGTAGGCTTAGGTTTAATTCGCCCAGAAGGCGCAAAATCAGTACCGAGTATTGATTCGTTTGCTAAAAACAGCGGTGAGTTATTAACCCTAACGCATGTTCGCCGTGGTGGCGCTGCATGGCAAGCGGGCTTAACAACGGATGATAAAATCGTCGCGTTTAACAAAAAGCATGTGGGTAAAGATTTAACAGCCAGCCTCGAAACGTTCAAAGCAGGCGACACAGTGACTGTTGATTTCATTCGACGCGATGCACTGCAAAGCACAACGCTAACACTTAGCGAAGATTTTGATAAAGAGAAAAAGGTCAAAGCATTAAAAGATGCAACACCAGCTCAAATGGCATTGTTTAAAGCATGGATGGGTGTTGACCACCCAAATCAAGCTAAATAACAGCCAAGCTAAATAAATCGTTAATGATTTTTGATTGGTAAGAGAGGAGCTGCGGCTCCTTTCTTTTTGCTCGGTGTTTGCTGCGCTTTTACAAATTGCTTAGTGTATTGTGCGTTTAATAGTGCACTTTGTAGCTGCTGTTTTTTACGTCGCCAAAACGACTTTTTAACTTTGACTGATCTATCCCGAATATCGCTTTGTGAATTATCGGGTTGTGATACCGGGTAGGGCAGCAAAGAGTATCCATATACGCCAGTTTCCCAAACGTGCTGTAAATCGCAGTCTACGGGGCGGCCAAATGTGGCTGTGGTTTTTAATAGCGCTTTTGCTCCGGCCAAACTAACAGCCGTTGCACAGCAGCCAGACATAAGCTTTTTATGAATAACTAAATGTTGCTCATCGGCAAGGGATTTAGTAAAGGCAATGTCGCGATTACGGTCTTTATAAGCCGCTAACTTTATTAGCTGCCAAGGCTGTTTTAATGTATTTATGTTTTCAATTGCACTGTGAATTGAGCGGTCGAGAACAAAGTCATCTTCTAAAATAATGGCGTAATCTAATTGCCTATCGACAATGGTTTGCCATGCTTTTCTGTGACTCAGGTAGCAGCCAATTTCACCTTTACTCAAGGGTTTATGGTATTTTTTTAAGTTTAAATCAGCACTATAGTGTTTGGTTATCTCTGTATCGGACAGCTTTCTACCATCAATTGCATCAAGGCGTTCAAATGCCAAATTTTGTGCGTTGAGTTCATGGCTTACACGGTTCAATCGTTCAGTAGAGCTTGCTAAGTTGATTACAAAAATAGCGGTCATTATCGTTACCTGATGGTCAGTTTGAATCAGGCTAACAAGCTTTAATGACGCTTGGGTGTCAGAACTATTTCGCTTTTATGTCAGGGCGAGGAGTGTTTAAAATCGCTTGCTTTTCTTGCTCGGATAAAATGATCCAATCAAAAATCTCATCATTACTGCGACCACAGCCAGTGCAATAACCATTTAGGCGATGACATTGACCGATGCAATCTGTTTTGTATTGGCTGGTTGGTATTTTCGAATGTGTCATAGTGATGTGAAGGCTAATCTCTATTAGCCTTCCTAAGTGTATTACTTGCCTTCAATTGGCTTACCAATTTCAAGGGTAGTAGACCAAGGCTGTTTACGCGATAGGGTTTTACCCGAATGAATTGAGATAACAGGGTTGTTTTCGTCAAGTACAAACGTGGTGCGTAGCGATTCAGCAGACTCTTTTTGTGTTTGATGCCAGTTATTACTTGCTAAACAAGCTTGGGTAAAATTAACCGCACGGGTGTGATCGGCAACAGCTTGTTGCTGTTGCTCGTAGTTGCCTACACAGCGGTAGGTAACATTGTCTTTATCAAGCGCCGTGATTTGACAGTTATCGGCAATAAGGTTGTATTTTGCTGTCCATGTTTCCATGTATTTTGTATTTACACGGCTACGTTTTAAGCCTTCAAAGCGGTTATCGTAAGCACCTAATAGGGCGTTAATTTTCTCGCAAGGGGTTAAGTTATCAATGGCTGTTTGTTGTTCAGTTGTTAGTCCTGTACAACCTGTTAAAACAAGGCCAGTTAGTAAGGCGGCGAGTGGCTTTTTCATATCAGGCTATCCTTTTAAATAGCAGTTCCTTAAACGTTTCCTAAAGGATACCTAAGCCCTTATAAAAATGCTAATAAAGATTGGTGATTACAAAGCAAAATGCCCTCGTAAAGGAGGGCATTTTAGTTGCGTATATGATAAAAGCGCAGGCTTACATTTTAGTTTTACCAGCAATGTTGGTCACTTTTACTGAGCCAGAACCATCACTTAGTAACTCAAAGTTTGCTGCAGTATCAACGCGAATGCTGCCTGAGCCATCTGAAACGACAACATCACCCAAAATATCATTTAAGTCGATACCACCAGAACCATCGTGTACTTCGATATTGCCTTGTGCGTTGGCAACATCAATATTACCTGAGCCGTCATGAATTTTAATATCACGGCTGATATTACGTGCCTCTATGCTACCCGAACCATCATTGATTTCTAATGTGCCTGTAATGTCATTTGCGGTAATTGAACCTGAACCATCGTTAATCACTGTATCAGCGACTTTGCTGATAATAATTTCACCCGACCCATCGTGCACATTTACATTAAATGAACGAGGGATCGCAACAGTTAAATCAATGCGAGTTTGCTTATTGGTGTGGTAATCGCACTGGCCTGCACTAAGCGCAGCACGCTTACCTTTAGCTTCAAGCGTTAAGCAATACTCATCATGTGGCTTTTCTTGATAAATCTCGGCTTTAACGGTCACTTGATCACTGTCACTACCGGTAATGTGTAAAAAACCTGAGCCTGCTTCTACTTTTAAAGCGCTTAATGATGCTGCATCTAGCGTTAGGTTTTTAGTTGCTTGTAGAGGCATTTCACCCCAAGCAAAGGTCTGTGCTGATAATAAGCCTGCGGCAATGAGTGAGAGTGTTTTTACTGTACTTAACATGGTTCTTCCCTTTCATATCTGTGGTGTTATTAGCTTAGTCGCAGGTGCTGATAAAAAAGGTTTAAAGGGTTTAAAAATTTTTTATAAAAATAATAGGCTGAACTTATGAATTCTAAGGTTAAGGCTAATAATTACAAAGTACTGCGATAAGTGGGATTAATAAATGTACCTGTATTTTCTATGTACGAAATAGAACATTTAATAAGACTAACATTCTGATATACACGATTAAGTAGAGCTTGAATCATCAAGCCCTACTAAAAAGGACAAATTTTTTAGTTTAATAATTTATTTCTATTTGACCAACTGAAACAGTTCCTTGCTGCCAAGTTGTTCTACATGTCAATGAAAGAATAGAATTGTCTTGATAATTATTATCTAAACTTGTTGTGAAATTAACACTTTGTTTAGATGAGTTATTTAGATCAGATATGCTAATCCAATCAAAACCCTGTCCAGTCCCATATTTAAGCCATACTTCACTGTTGCCATCATTTACTTTTTTAATCTGTGAAATTGAGCAACCACCAAAAGAGTTATTTAAACCTTGAGTGGTACCGTGAACTGTTAGTTGGTATTGACCAATGTTATCGTTCAATGGAATTGCACAATTGAAGTAACGTGAAGTTCTTGAAAATGTTGGGTTGAAAGTAAAGTATCCGTTAGCGGTTGCGCCAACATTTTCTAAAGAGAGTTCTTTTAGTGCTGACAAATCGCCATTTGTAGCAATTAGCTCGTTTAAAGCTGAAGTTTTTTTCACAGTATCTTCACTACAATGCGCAGAGCCAGTAAAAGTAATTGTTTGTGAAAATGCTGATGTTGATGCAATCGCTAAAAGGGTAGCAATTGATAATGAAATTTTATTCATGATAAGAATCCTTCTTCTTTGTCCTTTTCAATTGAATTAGACCATAATTAGACTTACTAATCAAATAATGAAATTGTATATATTGTTGAATTTATTGCATTTATTTTAAATTGACCATCAATTCACGTTTTTACTGTTGTTGCAATGGATTCTAAAATCACACTATATGTGAGGAGGTGACCTTGCAGGACTTAAAGGCTTTAGTGAACATGACTTTACCCGTGATGTTTTAAAGCACAGGGTAGATAAGAGTGGATTTAAGAAACACTAAAAAAGATGCACCTAAAAAGGTGCATCTAACTGAACTTAATTTACTTATGGCGACCTTGTAAACAGCTCACCACATCAGCCAGCGATAGGCCTTGGCGCTGCAATAACACAGTTAAATGATACAGTAAGTCTGCCGATTCATTGGTTAATTCATCGTTATCATGTTTCATGGCTGCAAGGGCAACTTCAACGCCTTCTTCACCCACTTTTTGGCAACTACGACTTAAGTCTTTTGCAAACAAAGACGCAGTGTAGCTTTTGCTTGGATCATCGTCTTTACGCGAGACAATCACTTGTTCAAGCTCAGCTAAAAACGATAAGCTAGGTTTAGCATCATCGCCGAAGCAGCTTTGTGTACCAAGGTGGCATGTTGGCCCAAGTGGGTTTGCCAGTACTAATAGTGAGTCGTAATCGCAGTCGGTGTGTACAGAGACGACTTCAAGGTAGTTTTCTGATGTTTCGCCTTTGGTCCATAAACGCTCTTTAGAACGCGAGTAAAAGGTTACTTTTTGTTTGTCGAAAGTGGCAGCTAATGCATCTTGATTCATAAAGCCTTGCATTAAAATCACCCCAGAGCGTGCGTCTTGCACAATAGCTGGGATCAATTCGCTTTTGGCAAAATCGACTTGAGAAAGAGTGTCTTTGGTTAATTGCATAGTCTTGCCGCTACATTATTATCAGTTAAAAATTGTTTTAGTTCGCCAATATCAATGACGTTCTTGTGAAATACGCTGGCTGCGAGCGCGCCATCAACTTGGCTTTGCTGAAACACATCAACAAAGTCTTGCATCGTACCTGCGCCGCCCGATGCAATCAGAGGAATATCGCACAGTGCACGCATTTTTGATAGCTGAACATTGTCGTAGCCTTTACGCACGCCGTCTTGGTTCATACAATTGAGCACGATTTCACCAGCACCTAGGTCTTGCACGCGCTTAACCCATTCTTCGGTTTTGTAGCGAGTACGGCTTGATGCATTTGGGTCGCCAGTCAGCTGGTAGACTAAATATTCGCCAGTGTTTTCATCATAAAAGCTATCAATACCCACAACTACGCATTGTTTACCAAACTCATCGTGTAACTCTTTGATAAGCTCTGGGCGAGCAATTGCAGGGCTATTAATACTGATTTTATCTGCACCACGTTCTAAAACACGTGCTGCGTCGGCAACAGATTTAATGCCGCCTGCCACACAAAATGGAATATCAATGTGGCGTGCAATATTCTCTACCCAATTAACATCAAGTAGGCGTTTTTCGACGCTGGCACTGATTTCATAAAACACCAGCTCATCTGCACCGGCATCGCTGTAAGCTTTAGCAAGCGTTAAGATATCACCAACTACTTCATGGCCTTTAAATTTAACGCCTTTAACAACTTGGCCGTCTTTTACATCTAAACAAGGGATTATGCGTTTTGATAACATGCTAACGCCTCCTCAACATTGAAGGCACCATCGAGTAACGATTTACCTAAAATAACACCGCCAACGCCCAGTTTTTTCAGCTTTGCAATATCATCCAGTGAGCTTACACCGCCTGATGCTTGAACTTTAATCTCGCTGTTGTGGTTGGTTAAATCTTCATAAAGTGCAAACGAAGGGCCGGTCATGGTGCCGTCTTTACTGATGTCAGTACACAGAAAATCAACCACGCCAAGTGCCACATAAAAATCAACAAGTTCGAACAAACCAAACTCAGATTCACTTAACCAACCATGTGTTGCGGGTGCCCAGCCGTTGTCAGTTTTATTAACATCTAGTGCGATAACAAAGTGAGAGCTGCCAAATTTTTCAATCCACGCCTTTACATGTTCGCGCTTTTCAACGGCCATTGAACCAATTACAACTTGATTAGCACCGGCTTCAAGCCAGTCAGCAACATCTTGCTCTGAGCGAATACCACCGCCCACTTGATAAGGCACATTAAGCGCTTTGGTTGCAGCTTGAATATGCTGCCACTGTTTTTTATTTGGATCGCGCGCGCCTTCTAAATCAACTAAGTGCAGTTTGCCTGCGCCGCTGTTTGCGTACTCTTGTAGGCGAGCGCCAAGTTCGTAAGGGTAAAATTGTGCGGTATCATACTTACCTTGGTATAAGCGCACAATTTGGTTTTGTAATACATCGAGTGCTGGAATAATCACGTTTATTTCTCTTATTTTTTTGCTGCGCTTACAGCTGCCAATCTAAAAAGTTTTGTAAAAGTCGCGTGCCTACTTTGGCGCTTCGCTCTGGGTGGAACTGCATGCCTGCGTAGTTATCTTTAGCAACAATTGCTGAAAAAGCTTGCCCGTATTCACCGCTAACTAGGGTGGCATCGTTCACTGTGTGAGCAAAGCTATGCACAAAGTACACTTGATCTTGCGCTGATAACCCTTTGGTAAGAGCATGCTCTTTTAACACGCTTAGGTCATTCCACCCCATGTGTGGTGAGGTTAATGTGCCTACATCTAAGTGCTTAACAACACCCGGAATTTTGCCAAGGCAATCAACATTGCCTTCTTCTGTGCTGTCGCAAAGTAATTGCATGCCTAAACAAATGCCCATTAGCGGGCGCTGATATTCATCAATTGCTTGCTGCCAACCACCGTCTTTTAAGCGTTTCATGGCAACAGAAGCATGACCTACGCCTGGTAAAATCGCACGTTCAAAGCCTTTCAGTTGTTCAGGGGAGGTGATCACCTCTGGCGTCTTCCCTAAGCGCTCAAAGGCAAAACGAACTGAGTTAATGTTGGCACAACCGGTATTAATTATGGCAATCATAAACACCCCTTAGAGCTGGCAGTTTGTTGTGTGGCATCTTTTGCAATCGCAGCGCGAAGTGCTCTTGCAAACGCTTTAAATAAGCCTTCAACTTGGTGATGACAGTTACCATCGCTAACCGACAGAATTAGGCTCATGGCGGCATTATCACTTAAGCTTTTAAAGAAGTGTTCAACCATTTGCACGTCTAAGTCGCCCACTTTTTCACGGCTAAAATCGGCATTTAATACAAACGAGGCGCGACCCGATAAGTCAATTTGCGCTTCTGCTTTACATTCATCCATAGGGAGTGCAAAGCCATAGCGACCAATTTGCGTTTTTGTACCTAGCGCTTGTTTAAGGGCAAGGCCAAGTGCAATGCCGATATCTTCAACTAGGTGGTGCTCATCAATGTGTAAGTCGCCAGTGGCTTGAATATTAAGTCCGATATTGGCGTGTGTTCGAATTTGGTCAAGCATGTGGTCGAAAAAGCCAAGGCCAGTGCTAATTTCGCCATTTTTTGTTTGGTCTAAATTAACTTGCACATCGATTTGCGTTTCTTTGGTATTGCGAGTGACACGGCCTTCACGGTTCGCGGTTGTCAGCTTAGTGACAATGGCATCCCAACTGCCATCATACAAAATACCTTCGCAGCATAAGTTATTGGCAAGTCCGATGTCAGTTTGGCGGTCACCAATCACAAATGAGCGTGATAAATCGACTTTACCTGAGCGCATCAGCTCAGTAAGTAAGCCAGTTTTTGGTTTACGGCAGTCACAATTTTGCTCATCAAAGTGCGGGCAGATCAGAACTTCATCAAATTTAATCCCTTGGCTGTTTAAGATATCCATCATCTTGTCTTGGGCAATATCAAAATCAGCGGTGGGGAAGCTATCAGTGCCTAAACCATCTTGGTTTGAAACCATAACAAGGCGGTAACCTGCCGCTTGAAGTTGTAATAGAGCAGGGATCACATTCGGCAAAAACACTAATTTTTCGAGGCTATCAACCTGTTTGTCGGTGATAGGCTCTTCGATAATCGTGCCATCGCGGTCAATAAATAAATACGGGTTGCTCATGATAATTCCTGTTCTACTGTTTTACTGGTCAGTGATAAGCCATCTAACCAAACTTTTACTTGTTCTAGTTCTTGCTCGTTACCGATAGAAATTCGTAACCAATCATCTTCGCCATATAAAGTGAAGGCACGCATCACGAGTCCTTGCTCAAGTGCGATATTAAATGATTGTTTGTCTTTTAATTTTAAAGTGACAAAGTTACCTTCACCGCTCAGTACTTTGATAACGGCAGGTGATTGCTCGAGCCAACTTTTTAGTTTGTTTTTTAAGCTATTTAGAATTGTCACCTGACGGCGCATTGAAGCGATGTTGTCGCTACTTAATGCATCTGCGGCAATGCTCGCCACCACCGTTGATACAGGGTAAGGCGCAATCACTTTACGAATAGGCGCAAGTAGCTTGCTGTTGGCTAAGGTGAACCCTGTTCTTAAACCCGCAAGTGCAAATGCTTTTGATAAGGTTCTTAGTACCACAAGGTTACTAAACTCGTTGATCAGGCTTGCCGCTGTTTGTTCTGGGCAAAATTCTATATAAGCTTCATCCACCACGACAATCGCTTTACCCGCAAGTTGCTGGGTGATTTTTCTGATTTTGTCTAGGCTTGTCATGCTTCCGGTTGGGTTATTTGGATTACAAATAAACACCAACTTTGAATCAGCAACTGCAGTGACAATCTCATCAACTGTGCCTTTTAATAACAGCTCTTGAGTTAAACCGTTAATCGAGATGTTGTGGGTATCAGCAGTGACTTTGTACATGCCGTAAGTTGGCAAAAAGAGTGCAATGCTATCTTTAGCAGGGCTACAAAAAGTACGTACTAATAGCTCAATACCTTCGTCAGCTCCACGAGTCATCAATACTTGCTCTGGCTCCAAATTAGCATAGCAAGCGTAACGATTGATCACTTGCTGAGGCTGCGGATCAGGGTAGCGATTTAAATCCGTTAAATTGATATTTGGCGTACGTGAATACGGGCTTTCATTGGCATTTAACCACGTTGTGCCTGTTAGTTTTTCACTTTTCGCTGAACTATAGGCTGTAAGCGCTGCAATGTTATCTGGCAACAGCGTTGTTATTTTTGAATTATCGCTCATTGTTCATAGCCTCAAGACGAATTGAAACAGCATTAGCGTGAGCATCAAGCCCCTCTGCTGCGGCCAAAGGTAAAATTGCTTTAGATAATTCACGTAAGCCATTTTTACTGATGGTTTGCACTGTGTAAGTTCTAAAGAAGTCCAGTAAGTTTAAGCTCGAATAGGTCGCACTGTAACCATACGTTGGTAGTACGTGGTTCGTACCCGATGCATAGTCTCCGGCAGACTCCGGAGTGTAATCACCCACAAATACTGAACCGGCATTTTTCACTAAGCTTAAATAAGGCTGCGCATCAGCAAGCTGTAGAATAAGGTGCTCTGGACCATATTGCGCAGACACTGCAAAGGCTTGATCAACCGAGTCCACTAATATCAAGCTTGAGTTTGCTAGGGCTTGCTCGGCAGTGTCTTTACGACTTAATTTTGCTAGTTGCTCTGTTAATGCTTGCTGTGTTTTTTCAATAATGCGTTCGCTGTTACACAGTAAAATAACCTGTGAATCTGCACCGTGCTCTGCTTGCGACAATAAATCTGCCGCAATAAACTCTGGGTTTGCACGCTCATCAGCGATCACTAGCACTTCAGAAGGGCCCGCTGGCATATCAATCGCCATACCTGGAATAGTTTGCGCAACAAGTTGTTTTGCCATGGTGACAAAGCTATTTCCCGGGCCAAAAATCTTGTTCACTTTAGGCACTGATTCTGTACCGTAAGCCATCGCTGCAATCGCACCCGCGCCGCCACTTTCTACAATGGTTTTAATACCACATAGTTTTGCCGCATATAAAATGGCAGGGTTGATAGTTTCATCGGCTTTCACAGGTGTAGTAAGCACAACGGTTTGTGCACCACTCAACTGTGCAAGCACCCCTTGCATAATTACTGACGATGGCAGTGGCGCACTACCACCTGGCACGTAAATACCTACCGCTTCAATGGCTTGATATTTAAGTTCACACAATACGCCAGGTTGCGTTGTTAACTTAATGTCTTTAGGTAATTGTGCTTGGTGAAAACGTTTTACATTGGCATAGGCCGTTTCGATGGCAGCTTTTAACTCGTTTGATAATAGCTGCTCAGCTTGGTTTATTTCTTCAACTGGCACTAATAAGCGAGGTGTTTCGCGCTTATCAAACTCTGTTGCCATCTTTAATAACGCTGCGTCACCTTGTGTTTTAACTGCATTTAAGATGTCGATGCAAATTGCTTCAACCTCTTTACTTGCAGTAACAGCAGGGCGGGTAAGTACCGCCTGCTGTGCTTGTTGATTTTCCTCATTCCAGCGAAACATGGATAATTACTCCATCATTTTTTCAATTGGCATAACAAGAATTGAGTTAGCACCTAGTGCTTTTAACTGTTCCATTGTTTCCCAGAAAAGGGTTTCGCTGCTAACCATATGTAGCGCAACATAATCGTCGCTACCAGCAAGCGATAGTAAAGTTGGTTGACCTGTGCCAGGTAGTAAGTCGCATACTTCATCAAGCTTTGCTTTTGGTGCATGTAGCATGATGTATTTACTTTCTTTTGCTTGGCGTACACCACGTAAACGCGGCATTAGCGTATTGATTAAATCAAGTTTGCTTTGATCAGTTAGATTCTTGTTTTGAATTAAACATGCGTTTGATTCTAAGATGGTATCGCCTTGCATTAAGCCGTTTGCTTCTAACGTTGCACCTGTAGATACTAAGTCACAAATTGCATCAGCTAAACCAGCACGCGGCGCAACTTCAACAGAGCCCGTTAACATAACTGTGCTTGCGTTAATACCTTCGCGTTTTAGGTATTGGCTTAAGATTTCTGGGTAGGTAGTGGCAATGCGTTTACCTTCGAACCAGCTTTTATCTTGTGGACCAAGTTCTTGCGGCCATGCAAGTGCAAGGCGACAGTAACCAAAATCAAGCTTAGAAAGTTTGTTTACTTCGAATTCCACACCTTGGCGTTCGCGTTCGGCTTGTACTTCAACAAGTACGTTTTCACCTACGATACCCAAATCACACACACCGTCCATTACTAGGCCCGGAATATCGTCATCGCGTACACGAAGTACATCAATTGGCATATTGGTAGAGTGTGCGATTAAACGTTGTTCACGAAGATTTAATTTCACACCAAGTTGTTTTAGCAACTCTTGGCAGTCTTTTGATAAGCGGCCGCCTTTTTGGATGGCGATTCGTAAACGGTTGGTATTGCTCATTATTCATTTTCCTTTAATTCAAAAACTAAAAACCCCGAGGGAACCTCAGGGCGAAAATAAATAATTTGGTTGATTGCTCGCCAGAGGTTCCTTTTAGGAATAACCTCTCAGCGAAAAACCTGACAGGCTATTCCGGTGAATGATGGTGATGATGGATAGTTGTCAGATTGAAGCGCATAATTTTTCCTGTATTGCACTCGTTTATGTAAACCAGTGCGTTAATCTGTTTAAATAAGTTACGTATATAGATAAACATGCTTTGCTAATCTTTGGCAAGCATTTTTTTGCGAAATTAAAGTATATGCTATAACCGCCGATAATAAATGGATAGATAGGAGGTACAAATGGATATCATGATCCCCTTTTTAGGTCGAATTACACGGCTACAGTTAGAAAGTAAAGGCGCATTTCACATTGCGGGCGTAAAAGATGCGAACGTGCAGCGAATTGAACTTGAAAAACGCCAAAAACGAGAAATAGAGCGACGAAAAAAAGCTGCTAAAAAAGATGATAAAAGCGGTAAAAATGCCATAGAAGAAGATGAAGAGGGTAATAAACACCTAGATACATGGGCATAGCAGAAATTTAAGAAATTGTTTGTATGCAATAGACCATTTTTTTCTGCTAGGGTTAAGAAATACATGTGATTTTGATCAAAAGGCAATCTAATGGAACGACCAGCAGTGCCGTTAAATGAGCAAGCAAGGCTTGAAGAGCTTCGCTCTTTGGATGTATTAGACTCTCAGAGCGACCCCGCCTTTGACCGAATCACTCGCCTTGCCCAACAGTTTTTCTCTGTGCCAATTTGTGTCATTAGCTTAATTGACGAGCATAGACAGTGGTTTAAGTCATGTGTGGGGTTAGATGTGACAGAGACTGCAAGAGACATTTCTTTTTGCGCCCATGCAATTTTATATAAAGACCCCCTAGTGGTTGAAAATGCCTTAAACGATAAACGTTTTGCAGATAACCCGCTGGTAATGGGTGACCCAAATATTCGTTTTTATGCAGGTTGCCCAATCACACTTAAATCAGGAAATAGAATTGGCACTTTGTGCCTTATTGATCACCAACCTCGCAGTTTTAACAATAAAGATACTAAAGTTTTAAAAGACTTTGCAGCAATTGTCGAGCGTGAGTTTGCGGTTATGCAATTAGCAACCACAGACGAGCTTACCTTATTACCTAATCGTCGGGGTTTTATTAGCACAGCTGAACATTACCTTGATTTATGCATTCGCCAGCATTTAAAAGCAAAATTGGTATTTATAGATTTAGATAACTTTAAAGCAATTAACGACCAGTTCGGTCATGCTGCAGGCGACCGGTTGCTAAAAGATTTTGCAAGGTTGCTGGAAAGCTGCTGTCGCAAAGCGGATTTATATGCGCGGTTGAGCGGTGATGAGTTTGTAATTTTGTTTACAGATTTAAATACCAGTGATTGCGAGGCTATTATGCAGCGTTTATTTTTGTCATTCAGTCACTTACCTAATAGTTTTAATAACCAGGCTGAACTTAGCTTTTCCTATGGCATTGCCGATTTTTCAGATCAGCAGCCTTGCTCGCTGACTAAATTACTTGCTGTTGCAGACGCACGAATGTATGTCGATAAAGCACAAAAAAAGGCTCGATAATCGAGCCTTTAAAGTAAAAATTAGTGCTTAATTTTTGGCTTCTGCTGATTGAATACTGCTTTGGATCAACGGCGAAATTGTCAAACCTTGTACGATAATCGAAAAGATCACCACCACATAAGTGACAATAACAATCAAGTCATGTAAATCAGAGCCTGCGATCATTACTTGATCGCGTGGGATGGCAGCTGCCATTGCCAGCGCTAAACCACCCCGTAAGCCACCCCAAGTGAGTATTTTCACTGAGTGCTTATCGTACTGGCGGTACTTTTTAAAGAATACAAATGGCGTGCCTACACTTAAAAAACGAGCCAGCAACACCACAGGCACCATGAGTAAACCTAAGCCAATTTCTTCAAGAGTAATAGGCATGGTGACAATTAGCATTCCGATGATCAAAAACAGCAAGGCATTTAAAAAGCTATCTGTGGCATGCCAAAAGTCTTTCACGTAGCGAGTATCTTCAGGCCCGGTACGCTCTGTTGCTTTTGAACGAGTAATATTGCCAAGTAAGATACCACTGGTGACCATAGCAAGGGCACCTGAGATTTCCCAAATATTTGCTGCTGCAAAGCCGGCTGTTGGAATGGTCAGGGTTAGTAGCAAACGAATGTTCACATCGCGGCTATTAATAATTAAAAAATGCCCGACTAACGCAATCACCAGACCAAACACGATACCGCCAATTGCATCAACTAAAAACAATTCTGCAACATCAGTAAAGGTAGCTTCGGTGCCATAAAAGGCCACTGAAAATATCGTTGTGAAAATCACTAAACCAATACCATCATTAAACAAAGACTCACCTTCAACTTGCACAGAAATACCTTCTGGGGCTCGCATTTGTTTAATAATGGCTAACACTGCAATCGGGTCGGTTGGGCTGATCAAAGCACCAAACAATAAACAGTAAATAAACGGTACTGGCCAGCCAACAAAAGCAAACAAATAATAGCTTAAGTAACCAACGATAACCGTTGAGGTAATGGTTGAAAATAATACTAATGCGGTAATTTCCCACCGTTGCTTTCGAAGGGCTGCTAAGTTGATTTCTAGCGCACCCGCGAACAGCAAAAAGCCGAGCATCCCTTTTAATAGCAACTGATTAAAGTTGATACTGGAGACAACTTGAGTCATTTCGAGGGCGGTGGTATCACCAAGCATTTTAACGGCAAGTATAAGAAGTAGAGAAATAACAACTGAACCTGTTGTTATAGCAATTGTAGTTTGCATTTTGAGGATGAATTGGTTAGCAAAAGCAATAAAAATAGCTAATGCTGAAAGAAAACAAATGAGGTACCAAGCATTCATTGTTTGACCTTAAATATTTGTATAACAAGACGCAGAAAGCAGTCACTTTCTGGCCGCATATAGTACGCCTCTAAAATAGGTATGTCACAGTGTTTATGCGATTTTTATGACATTTTAGAGTAAAAATTCAAGGTTCTGATTGCATATGTATAATCGCTGTTAATAATGTCTAAAAAGAGACAAAAAAAACCTGATGAATGTGCAATTATAATAACTTCAGTTAGGTCAATCAGCCTGTTTAAAGTGGGCTGATTCTTGGCTGGTATTAATCGCTCTGATTGGGTAAGGGATCACAATTCCTTCTTTTGCGTAACGTTGATGTAATGCTTTGATAAACGCAGATTTTACCCAAAAGCGGTTAAAGTACTCTTTTGCTCTTAACATCACCGTAAAATTGATGCTTGATTGGTCAAAAGTATGAAAGACCACAAAGGTCTCGTAATCATCGATGCCCCATTCATGGCTTTTTAAGATCTGTCTTGCTACATCCAAAGTTACTTGCTCAACTTTTTCAAGGTCGGAGCCATAATGAACACCCACCTCAACGGGGACGCTGAGCTCTTTTTCAGGGTAAAAATAGTTAATGATGCGTGATTTAGACAGCTGACTATTGGGGATGACTATCATGTTGTTCGGCAACATTTTCACCCAGGTTGAGCGCCAACCAATTTTCTCAACAAACCCTTGATCGCCACTTTCAAGTTCTATAAAGTCGCCGACCCGAATTGGTTTATCAATCACCAACTGCACGCCAGAAAAAAAGTTTTCGAGTGTCGGTTGCAAAGCCAAAGCGACGGCAAGAGAGGTAATGCCTAATGAGGCAATAATTGGGGTGATTGATATGCCTAACGTGCCTAATAACACCAATAAGCCAACACACACAATTGCACAGCGGATCAAGCCTTTAATGATGCTATGACTATTCGAAACCACCACCGAGCGGGCACTGTAATAATCAACGGTACCAAATAAGAAATGATCTAAAAATAACACTAAGGCAAAAATACAAATGGCTTTAGCGGTGGCCGCAATAGGTAAGGGGTGCTCAGCCATAAAGCCGGTGGTGTTCAATAACTGACCAAAAATGATCACAAGCACCATCATTGTGCACAAGGTCAATGGTGTAGAGAGTGAGTCAACCAATAAAGAGTCGAACACAAAGTCAGTGCGTTGAGTCCATTTTTTTAAACAATAGATAATTACAAACCTCAATAAGAACAAAGCGATAGCGGCTAGTGCAGTGCCTCCAATGACAACCAGCCAAGGCTCATTTAGCCATTCATTTTGTATCAACTCAGTATTCATGCTTAGTCCTTAAATCCTAGGTGCTTGGTATTGCTGCAAATTATGTACCCAGGCTTTTTGTGGATATTTAAGCCTTCAGCTTTGAACCACAAATAATGAAATGAGCAATATTAAATGCAAATAAAAGGTACAAATGTATATCAAATGTTATTATTTTGTATCAATATTTTTACACTTTCACTTTATTTGTTAACAATTAATAAACTTTAATTTTCTTATCCTACTGTTAATTAAAGGGTTTTAGTTTAGAGTTAATACTTTATTTGTAAATTTTTTGTTTCATTTTCAATTTCATTCCAATCAATCTAGGCTGGTCACTAATCGGGAACAGTGCAGTCCGGTTACTAGGAAAATATTAAATACATAACAATCTAACGGAGCGTAAACGTGAATTTATCTAAAATCACACTAGCAACTCTTGCTGCTTTTGCTTTGACTCAAGCAACAAGTGCAGTAGCTGCGAACAAGAAATACCTAAACGAACAAACAGGGATTAACCAAGCTTTGCAAACCAATGCATCATCTGTATTGAGTGCAAATCCAAATCAGTTAGTTGGTTTAGGTGCAGGGAATGATTTAGTTGTATTAAAAGAAATCAAAACCAGTAACGGCAACACCACGCGCCGTTATCAGCAGATGTATCAAGGTCTACCTGTCATCGGCGATACGGTTAGCCTTACATTTGATGGTAATGGCCAATTAAAACGCGCACATGGTGCAGCAGTGTATGACATTGCCGCCGACATCGATTCAGTGTCTCCGGCACTTAACAAGAAAAAAGCAATGGCGAAGGGCCTTGCTAACTCACCCGCAGCAATTAAATCAGTTGGGTTAAAAAAGCATAATGAACAATCACGCTTAGCTATTTGGCTAGATGAAGACAGCGTTGCACACCTAGTGTATGAAGTATCTTATGTGACGTATGGTGATAACCCATCTCGTCCGTATCAAATTATTGATGCAAACAGCGGTGAAGTTTTATTTAGCTTCGATAACTTACAACATGCCAGTGCAACGGGCCCAGGCGGTAACTTAAAAACCGGTAAATACATTTACGGTACTGATTTTGATAGCCTAGATGTTACTCAGTCAGGCAGTACTTGTACGATGAATAACGCTAACGTAAGAACCATTAATTTAAATGGTGGTACAAGTGGTTCGTCAGCGTATTCGTTTACATGCCCAGAAAATACCTTTAAAGAAATAAACGGGGCATACTCGCCATTAAATGATGCACATTATTTTGGTAACGTTATTTTCAATATGTATAGCGACTGGTTAGGTACCGCGCCTTTAACCTTCCAGCTAAAAATGCGTGTTCACTATGGTAATAATTACGAAAATGCGTTTTGGGATGGTAGTGCTATGACCTTTGGTGATGGTCAAAATACCTTCTATCCACTGGTAAGTCTTGACGTATCAGCGCATGAAGTAAGCCACGGTTTTACCGAGCAAAATTCTGGGCTTATTTATTCTGGTAAATCAGGTGGTTTGAACGAAGCGTTCTCTGATATGGCAGGTGAAGCGGCCGAGTTTTACATGAAAGGCTCAAATGACTGGTTAGTGGGTCAGGAAATCTTTAAAGGTAACGGTGCATTACGTTACATGAATAACCCTACCCAAGATGGCAGCTCAATTGATCATCAAAACAACTATTACTCTGGTATGGATGTGCACTACAGCTCAGGTGTATTCAACAAGGCATTTTATAACCTTGCAACCACACCAGGTTGGGATACGCAAAAGGCGTTTGTTGTGATGGCGCGCGCTAACCAACTTTACTGGACTGCCAGCACAAACTGGGATTTAGCAGGTAACGGCGTGATGGATGCGGCGTGTGATTTAAGCTATGACCCAGCAGATGTTCAAGCGGCACTTGCTGCGGTGGGTGTGACTTCAAGCTTAAGTGCGGGTAGTAGCTGTGGCACGACAGAGCCACCTCCGGGCGGTGATGAAGAGCTAACTAATGGCGTTGCACGCACTGGGATCAGTGGTGCTGCTAAAGATCAAATGTTCTTTACTCTTGAAGTACCAGCAGACGCAACGAATTTACAATTCAATACAACAGGTGGAAGTGGTGATGCAGACCTTTACGTTATGTATGGCGCAAAACCAACACTGAGCAACTTTGATTGTAAAAGTACTTCATCTACTAGCACAGAAAGCTGCGCTATTAGCAATGTGCAAGCAGGTACTTACTACGTAATGGTAGAAGCGTGGAATCAAATTTCAGGTGTATCACTTACTGGTAGCTTTGATTCGGGCAGCGGTGGTGGTGTAACACCAATAAACCGTACTGAGTCTAACTTAAGTGTTGGCACAAATAGCTGGACTCGTTTCACGCAAGAGCTAGATGCTGGTTATTCATCTCTTGATGTGACTATTTCTGGTGGCTCTGGTGATGCTGACTTGTATGTGAACTTTGGCTCGCAATCGACAACATCTAGCTATGATTGCCGTCCTTATAAAAATGGCAATAGTGAAACCTGCACATTTACAAACCCACAAGCGGGTACTTGGTATATCGACCTTCGCGGCTATCGCGCTGCAAGTGGTGTAACACTCACCATTTCGGCTAACTAGCCACCCTTTTAGGGAGCTTCGGCTCCCTTTTTTATTTTCATTAAAATGCAAATCATAAAAGGATTGATTATGACAACCCGCCTAACACAGTGCTTAGTGGGCTTTGCCACACTGTCACTGAGCCAACTAAGTTATGCAGCGCAAGACGAAACAATTTGGGTCACCATTGATGCCCTTGCTGCAGAGCACTTTCAACAAGATACAGTAAGTAAACGTAAACAAAGCAGTAATTTTGCGATGCAAAAATCGGCTTTGAATCAAATTAATTTTATGCGCGTTAACAAGCAGGATATCGCTGGGTTAAGTGAGTTTATGCACGATAACTATCATCGCTGCGGTGGTTTTGTAGCCCATGACTCACTAGCAGATGCCGAGCTCTATACTCAGCAATTAAATGCTGTAGCTCAGACAGCTATGAATGCGAGCCTAGTAAACTACAGTATTGATAATGCCGCGACAGTTAACGCACTAATATCATCGATTGATAGTAGCGAACTGAGCGATACGGTTAATAGCATGATGAACTTTCATAACCGATATTATTCAGTGCAAAGTGGTGTTGATGCAGCTGATTGGTTAAAGAGCCATTGGCAGCAAATAGCCAGTAGCCGCAGTGATATAAGCGTTGAGTATTTTAACCATAGTTTTTCGCAATCATCAGTTATTGTGACCATTCTTGGTGCAGAAAAAGCAGATGAAATCGTCGTTATTGGTGGTCATTTAGACTCAATCAATCAGTCTAATCCAAGTAATGGTCGTGCTCCTGGTGCAGATGATAATGCCTCGGGTATTGCAGTGCTCACACAAACCTTAAAAGCAATAGTGGAAAATAACTACCAACCTCAGCGAACCATTCAAATTATGGGGTTTGCCGCTGAAGAAGTGGGTCTTAGGGGCTCAAAAGATATTGCTCAGAGTTATAAAACTCAGGGTAAGAATGTTGTAGGTATGGTGCAGTTTGATATGACTGGCAATAACGGCAGCAGCACAGATATTGTGATGATGACCGATTACACAAACTCTTCTCAAAATCAGTATTTATCGCAGTTGCTCGATGCTTACCAGCCCACAGTGAGCTATGGCTTTGATCAATGTGGTTATGGCTGCTCAGATCATGCCTCTTGGTATCAACAAGGGTTTGCCGCCTCAATGCCATTTGAATCAACAATGAGTGATATTAACCCATTGATCCACACATCAAATGATGCTCAATTTGATGCGGCTCACGCGAGTAAATTTGCAAAATTGGCAGTGAGCTATGTTGCTGAAATGGCAAAGAACGCTGGTGATGTGGTAACTGAGCCGACTAATCAGCTTGAAAATGGCGTAGCTAAAACAGGTTTGTCGGGCGCAGCAAAAGAGCAGTTATTCTTTACACTTGATGTACCCGCAATGAGCAGTAACCTTGAGTTTGTAACTGAGGGCGGCTCGGGCGATGCCGATTTATACGTTAAATTTGGCAGTAAACCAACTTTACAAGACTTTGATTGTAAAAGCACAACCTCTACAAGTAATGAAAGTTGTGTGATGTCGTCAGTTCAAACTGGCACGTATCATGTCATGGTTGAAGCGTGGAATGAGATTTCGAATGTGTCACTCACGGGAAGTTATAGCACCTCAGGTGGCGGCGAAAACGTTGACCGAACTGAGACAAACGTGAGTGTCGCTACAGGTAGTTGGCAGCGCTTTACTCAACAAATACCGGCAGGCCTTAGTAATTTAACGGTGACTATATCTGGCGGTAGTGGTGATGCAGATTTGTATGTTAACTATGGCTCAGCGTCAACAAGTTCAAATTATCTATGTCGGCCCTACAAAAATGGTAACGAAGAAAGTTGTCAATTTGATAACCCACAAAGTGGAACTTGGTACATAGATTTACAGGGTTACCGAGCTGCATCGGGCGTGACATTAACGATTCAAGGACAATGATTTAAACGCAATCATACTTTTAACCATGAGGAAGCAACGCTTCCTCATTTAGTCTTGCCCTTGGCAAGTCAGTTACGTAAAATCTGCCCATCACTTTTAATCTATTGGCGAAGTTTATCAAACAACTTTTCAGTGCCACTGGCCCCCTTGCACTTTCTCTTGATGGATATACTCCTCGGCAGCCACAAATTGACATGGCTGTTGCAGTTGATGATGCCTTAAAAAAACGTCACCAATTAGTGGTTGAGGCGGGCACAGGCACGGGTAAAACCTATGCTTACTTAGCGCCTGCGTTAAAATCAAAAGGCAAAACCATTATCTCAACGGGTTCAAAAGCACTACAAGAGCAGTTGTTTCACCGTGATTTACCCAATTTAGTCAAAGCACTGAGCGCCACTAAAAAAGTCGCCCTTTTAAAAGGCCGCGCGAATTATTTGTGTACCTATCGTTTAAGTCAGCACGTTGCGCATGTGCCAACAGATGATCCAGATGTAATGCATCAACTTGCGATGGTGGCAAAGTTTGCAAGTGAAACCCGTTCGGGCGATTTGGCAGATTGTATTGGCATAGAAGAAGATGCCAAGGTACTGCCTTATGTTAGCTCAACCGCTGATAACTGTTTGGGTAAAGAGTGCCCCGATTTTCAAGATTGCTATATTCGTAAAGCCCGCTTAAATGCCATGGAAGCTGACGTGGTGGTGATCAACCATCATTTATTCTTTGCAGATATGGCTGTAAAAGACACAGGCTTTGCTGAATTAATGCCTACGGCAGATGCCTATATTTTTGATGAGGCTCATCAGCTCAGTGAAATTGCCAGTGACTATTTTGGTGAAAGTGTTAGTACCAAAAAGCTGGTGGATTTAATTAATGACTTACGAGCAATTTACCGTGCCGATATCCCTGATATGCTGCAATTAGGCAAAACCCTCAACAAGTTAGAAACTAGCGTGGCAGATTTACGCTTGCAGTTTGGGCTTGATGGTAGCCGTGGTGATTGGCGTGAAAAGCTTGCTGATAAAGAGATTTGTGCAGCACTGCACCGGGTCATTAGCGACCTCGACTTTTTATACCAAGTATTAAAGTTATGCTTAGACCGTAGCGAAAAAATAGAGCATCCGTTTGAGCGCACACTGGCCTTTAAAGGTCAGTTAGAGCGGGTATTTGATACCGCACAAACGGGTTATAGTTATTGGTACGAAACCACTCGCCGATACCTAACGGTAAACATTACACCGCTTAATGTATCGGCTAAATTTGCACAGATGATGAAAGACACAGGAGCAGGTTTTGTGTTTACATCGGCGACTTTATCGGTCGATAACGACTTAGCGCACTTTAACGCTAGTCTTGGCTTAAAGCCAACGCAAAGCATGATTGTTGAAAGTCCGTTTGATTATCAACAACAAGCATTACTTTGTTTGCCGCGCTACTTACCTGAGTCTCATGCGAATAATATGCCCCATGCAATTATCAAGCTGACCCTTGAGTTGATTAAATCAGCAAAAGGTCGCTGCTTTGTGCTGTTTACTAGCTATCGTATGATGCACTTAGTGGCGGAAGGTTTAACCACGCAGATGGATTATCCGGTTTATATGCAAGGGCAAATGTCTAAACGCATTATCCTTGAGAAGTTTACCCGTCACGGTAATGCCGTTTTACTTGGCACAGCTTCATTTTGGGAAGGCGTAGATGTTAGAGGCAGTACATTAAGTTGTGTTATCATTGATAAATTGCCGTTTGCCGCACCAGATGACCCATTGCTGCAAGCAAAAATGCAAGATTGCCAGTTACAAGGCAAAGACCCATTTGCGCATATTCAATTACCCCAAGCGGTCATTGCATTAAAGCAAGGGGTAGGGCGACTTATTCGCGATAGTAAAGATAAAGGTGTGTTGGTTATTTGTGATAACCGCCTAGTAACACGCCATTACGGCCAAGTATTTTTAAAAAGTTTGCCACCTATGCGCCGCACGCGCGATTTAGCAATGGCAAACGCGTTTTTAGAACAGATCAATTAGAGTAACTTAGATGATTAAACACAATATTCTTGCCTTAGATGCATCAACTGAAGCGTTATCGCTGGTGCTACATTATCGAGGGCAAACATTTCATCATTTTGAAGAGTGCCCACAGCAGCACAGCCAAAAGATTTTGCCTTTAATTGATGAGTTACTCGCAAAGGCGCAATGTAAACTAACCGACTTAGATGTGATTGGTTTTGGTCAAGGACCGGGTAGCTTTACGGGCGTGCGTATCAGTGTTGCGATTGCACAAGGTTTAGCTTATGCAGCACGCTTACCTTTGGTTGGCGTATCAACATTGCAGATGATGGCACAACAAGCGTTTGAGCAAGACCAAGCTAACGATGTGTTTTCTGCTATTGATGCACGTATGGGTGAGATTTATTACGCTCATTATAAAGCTGATAATAATGGCCTGATGACGCTTGTTGATGAAGAGCAAGTCATTAAACCTGAGTTGCTAACGCTACCTGAAATGGCTGCAACAGCGGTGGGTACAGGTTGGCAGACCTATCCTGCACTTGTTACTGAACTTGCAAATGTAAGTCTAAATGAAAACATCTTACTGCCCGATGCAAAGTACATGCTGGCCTCGATTGCAACTGCTTATGCTCACGGTGATACAGTGACTGCAGCCAATGCGCAGCCTAAATATGTGCGTGATACAGTGACTTGGAAAAAGCTACCGGGCCGAGAGTAACTGAAAGAATAACGGGACTTGCGTGCCCGTCAGTTATGGCACATAATTTAGTCATGTTTGATGTGGAATTACGAGTTTGACTTTACCTATTGGCTCAGGCTTTTATACCGGTGACATTCCCGGTCAATATAGCCGTAAAAATACCATTACTGATAAGCCTAAAGCGATATCAGACCAAACGGCTGAGCAAAAATCGTCAACAGAGTATGTTAAATCAAGTCCTCAAGCTGTTGCTATTGCCGATGAATTTAAAGCTGAGTCGCAAAGCTATCAGCAAACAATTTATGACAAACCAAGCAACCCAAAAACCAGTCGCGCGATTTCAACCTATACGGAATTTGCTAACTTAGAGCGCCGCGCCGAAGTGCAAAGCCTTATTGGCGTTGATGTATATGCATAGCTAACTGGTATGATTAATAAAAGCTAAAACTGAATTCACAAAAAAGCCTAAACAATATGTTTAGGCTTTTTTATGATTGAACAGTATTTCTAAGCAATAAAATTACTGCTTAATAAAATCTATCAGCTTGTCGGCAATCGCAGTATTGTTTTGCGAACCGTAGAAATCTTCTGCACGTTTACCATAGGCAAATACTTGTACATCAATAGCGGTGTGGCCACCAGTAGTCCACCCCGTGAAGCTGGCATGATTGATGATATCTTTTACAGCAAGTAGCAGTGCTTTATCGCCCATTTTCTTAGCTTCGCTTAGCTTGATGCTGTTTGCATCAGTAAATTCGATATCAGAATACTTTTGCCATACTGCTTTTAAGTCATCGTTTTCAAGTAGATCTTTTGTGATAGTGCCGGCAGTTGCTTTAACACCTTTAACAACGTCAGTTTCCCACTTATATTGACCATGCGCGCCCAGTGTTAAGCCACCTGTTGAGTGATCGGCAGTGATAACAAGTAGGGTATTTGGGTTTTTATCTACATACGCTTTTGCTTGTTCAATCGATTTAGCAAAGTCGTCCATTTCGCCCATTGCACATGCAATGTCGTTTGCATGACCACACCAGTCAATTTGGCTGCCTTCGATCATTACAAAGAAACCTTTGTCGTTTTGACCATCAAGTAAATCAAGCGCTTTAGTCGTCATTTGCGTAAGGCGTGTTGGATTTTCGTCAAGGGCAAACGGTAAACCTACTTCAGCGAATAAACCAAGTGCAGGAACCTGTTTTAAGTCATTCATAGCTGTAAAGTCATCGCTGTACTGATAGCCAGCTGCTTTGAATTCTTCCACTAGATTACGGTCTTCTCGAACGTAATATTTCGTGCCGCCACCTAACATTAAATCAACCGGTAATTTACCCGCGATTTTGTTATCGATATAGTCGTTAGCAATCTCGTCGTAGTTACGGCGTGATTCGTTATGTGAAGCAAAGCTTGCTGGTGTAGCGTGGTTGATTTGCGAAGTAGCTACGAGTGCTGTTGTCATACCGCGCTCTTTGGCAACTTCAAGCATAGTTTTTACAGGTTTTTTATCAGTATCAACGGCAATTGCGCCATTATAACTTTTATGACCACTGCTTAGCGCTGTTGCACCTGCAGCGCTATCTGTTACATAGGTATGATCGTCAGGGTAGGTATGTGCCATACCACGCAAAATAGTATCGAAAACAGTTGGGTCAACAACTTTAGTATTTGGATCATCTTTAAAGTAACGATATGCAGTTGTGTACGCCGGGCCCATACCATCACCAATCATATAAATGATGTTTTTTGGTGCTGATTCAGCCATTACTGAGCCTGCTGAGCATAATAATGCTAAAAGACTTAATTTTAATTTCATTGATGTAACCTTATTATTGTGCCCTTATTTATACTGCGAGGATTATTGTATACTAGCCAGACGATAAATAAACGCCTTTAAGTTGAAACGCTTAATAAATAGGAGCAATTGTGCAACCTTTTTCTTTTCAAACTGGCACTCAGGCAATGCATGGCCTAACCTTTGGTCATGGCGAAGAGGTTGTGATTGCCTTACATGGTTGGCTTGATAACGCACATAGTTACATACCTATGTTACAAAATGCGCAGTTAAATCAGCGTTGGTATTGCCTTGATTTTCCTGGCCATGGTTTATCTGATTGGCGAAGTAGTGACGCCCATTATTACTTTATTGACTACATTGATGACGTCTATAAGTTTATTGAGTCGCTTGATGTAACGAAAGTGCATTTAGTCGGCCATTCTATGGGCGCCATGGTGGCTGGCGTTTTTGCGAGCTGCTTCCCTGAAAAGGTAGCATCGGTAAACTTTATTGAGGGAATTGGCTGCGTTACAACCAACAGCAATGAAGTGAGCGGCCAACTTCGTAAAGCAATATTAAATAGAGCGCGGGTAAACAGCAAAGGCCCTCGCGCATTTGACTCAAAAGCGCACATTATTAGTGCAAGGCTTGCAAGTGGTGACCTTGAATACCCACAAGCTGAGTTATTAATGACACGAAATAGCTACGAAAAAGCAGGCAAGTGGTACTTAACAACCGATCCAAAGCTTAAAAATCACTCAGGATTTCGCTTTGATGAAGCACAATGTATTGCAACCATTAAACAAATTAACGCGCCATGTCAGCTTATTTTAGGCGATGAGGGGTTTCCTTTTGTAAAGCAAAACTTAGAAGCATATGGTAAATATTACAAAGAGTTAAAAATTCATAAGATACCTGGTGGTCACCATTGCCATATGCAATTTCCTGCATTAACCTTAGAACACGTTCATGCATTTATTGGGCAGTATAAAGCAAGTTAATTGTATAATTGCACCAAATGTGGGATTATCTGCACCATTAGAGTATTTACTCCATTGAGAAACGGCCTTAGTTAGCTTAAGGTTATTAAAAAATATAATTATAAACAGGAGCTAAGAGTGGAAAAAATCTGGCTTAAACGCTACCCAGAAGGTATGCCTGAAACAATCGACCCTGAGCATTATCACTCGCTACTCGACTTGTTTGAAAAAAGTTTTGCTGACTTTAGTGACCTTCCAGCTTTTACCAACATGGGTAAAGAGTTGACCTATCGTGAGTTAGACAGTGCTACAAAACGTGTTGCGTCGTACATTCAAAATGATCTTGGTCTTAAAAAAGGCGATAAAGTAGCGGTTATGATGCCGAACTTACTACAAACGCCTGTGACTATCTTAGGTATTCTTCGTGCAGGCTGTGTAGTGGTGAATGTAAACCCACTTTATACCGTGCGTGAATTAGAGCATCAGTTAAATGACTCAGAGTCTTCAGCAATTTTTATTCTTGCAAACTTTGCCGATACTCTAGAGAAAGCATTACCAAAAACTAACGTCAAGCACATCGTGGTTACTCAAGTGGGTGACATGGTCGGCGGCCTTAAAAAGCACATCGTTAATTTTGTGGTGAAGCACGTTAAGAAAATGGTGCCTAGCTACTCATTGCCAAATGTGATCAAATTTGCAGATGCGCTTGCTGGTGATGAAGCGGGTTACAAAAAACCTGAAGTTGATTTAAACGACTTAGCATTTTTGCAATACACAGGCGGTACAACGGGTGTATCTAAAGGTGCAATGCTATCGCATGGCAACATGGTTGGTAACCTTGAGCAAGTATCAGGTTGTCTAGACAAAGTATTAGAGCGCGGAAAAGAAGTGGTTATCACAGCACTGCCGCTTTATCACATCTTTGCACTGACAGCGAACTGCCTAACATTTATGAAATACGGTGGTTTAAACGTACTTATCACAAACCCTCGTGATATGCCGGGCTTTGTTAAAGAGCTAGCACAGCACAAATTTACGGCGGTAACGGGTGTAAATACGCTATTTAACGGTTTATTAAATACCCCAGGTTTTGCTGAACTTGATTTCTCAAGCTTAAAAATGTCACTAGGTGGTGGTATGGCGGTACAGCGTCCAGTTGCTGAAAAATGGCAAGCTGTAACGAAGACCAAATTAATGGAAGGTTATGGCTTAACTGAATGTGCGCCACTTGTAACTGTTAGCCCTTACGACCTTGAAGGTTATAACGGTTCAATCGGTTTACCTGCTCCTAGCACTGATATTAAGCTTATGCTTGAAAATGGTGAAGAAGCAGCGAAAGGTGAGCCGGGCGAGCTTTGGGTTAAAGGCCCACAAGTTATGCAAGGTTATTATAACCGCCCAGATGCAACAGCAGAATGCTTAAAAGATGGCTGGTTTGCAACAGGTGACATTGCTACTTACGATGATGAAGGCTTCTTCTACATTGTTGATCGTAAGAAAGACATGATTATCGTATCTGGCTTCAACGTGTTCCCTAATGAGATCGAAGAAGTCGTCGCTATGCACGATGGCGTGCTTGAAGTAGCAGCTATCGGTATTCCTCACGAGGTCAGTGGCGAACAAGTTAAAGTTTTTGTTGTGAAAAAAGATCAATCTTTAACTGAAAAAGATATAATAAAGCACTGTCGTGATAATTTAACGAACTATAAGGTGCCTAAACTCGTTGAGTTTAGAGATGAACTACCAAAAACAAACGTTGGTAAGATTCTAAGAAGAGCCTTAAAGGACGAAGAAAAATAATTAAAGCCGGCATTAGCCGGCTTTTTTATGGTAAAGAAAGGGGTATAAGTGCAATATCAACTGATCGAAACGCAAAATCAATTAAATGATTTTGTAGAAAAAATTACAGGTAAACCGGTTCTGGCAATTGATACCGAGTTTATGCGTCGTCGTACGCTTTACCCTGAAGTTGCACTTATTCAAGTATACGATGGTGAGCACTTAGCGTTAATCGACCCTCTGGCTGAGCTGTCGCTTTTTGATTTTTGGCAAGTACTTAAAAACCCTGAGGTGTTAAAGGTACTACATTCACCGTCAGAAGATATTGAAGTGTTTCAAAAATACGCTGGCTTTGTACCAACACCGCTGTTTGATACCCAATTTGCACTGCAAATATTAGGTCATGGTAACTGCATGGGCTTTGCCCACATGGTTAAAGAGTTGCTTGATATCGAAATTGATAAAAGTGAATCGCGCACTAACTGGTTACAGCGCCCGCTAACAGAAAAACAACTAGATTATGCCGCTGCTGATACGTATCACTTACTGCCTTGTTTTGAAATTATTAAAAAACAAATTGATGAAGCTGGCTTTTTTGACATCGTGATCAGCGAAAGCGAGTTAGTCGCGCAAAAACGTGCTTACCAACCACCAGCAGATCAGCTTTATAAAGATATTAAAAATGCTTGGCAATTACGACCGCACGACTTAGCAGTATTACGCGAACTTGCCGCATGGCGCCGTGAAAAGGCAGAGCGCAAAAACCTCGCTCTTAATTTTGTGGTAAAAGAGCACAACATGGTTGAAATAGCTAAGCGTAAGCCAGCAAGTTTAAATGCCTTACGCAGAGTGCCAGGTGTTGAGCCAATGGAAGTGAACCGTTCGGGCGTTGAAATTTTAAAATGTATTGAGCGTGGTAAAGCCGTTCCTGTAAGCGAACAACCTGCACAATTAAAACGTTTAATTGATTTTCCGGCTTACAAAAAAGCCGCTAAAGATATTAAACAAAAAATTACTAAAGCTGCAAAAGAGCAGGGCATTCCTGAAGATGTATTGGCCTCTAAAAAACAGATTAACCAGCTGATCAGCTGGAATTGGAAGCTCGATGCCGATGAGCGTAAAGCTGCATCAAAGCCAGATCTGTTTAACTCATGGCGCTATGAGTATGTGAAAGACGTACTTAAAGAGTGGCAAAACTAATAAAAGCCCATTTACTTATCATTATAGGCCCTGAAACTTGCTGCGTTTATGAGTTACCTGTAACCAATGCAGCAAGTTATAATCATACCGTTTTAATCTTTGTAGTTGTCTAGACGTTAAACTATAAAAAGGGGCAAAAATAAAAAACTTTTCACCTATAATAATTACACAATTAAACCCAAACTTAGAATATTGTTTAATCAACTTCGTTTTAGTTGCTTCTATATGCGCGTTGCCAAAAGGCGAGCTATAAAATACTCCGTGGCGACAGATTGTGAGTTCACTTTTACTACTAAGTATTAATAATGTTAGAACTAACGAAATTAACATGAATAGTATAAGAAGCGGCTCATATAAAAAGTGCTTCTGTGAAAGGGTTTTTAAAAGGTATACAAAAACAGCCTCAAGGGTAGCTAACATCAGCCATATGCTTTTTTCAGAAGTCTTTCTTAAATTCAATACTTTCATTCTCAGTCCTTGAGAGGCTTTTTTAATATAATACTTCGCAACTTAGATAAAACAATCTGCCGAAAAAATGAAAGTAAAAGCTGTTTTTAATGTTTTATTATTAATTTTTAATGGTGTGATTTATTTATCTTGTTGAAAATAAATAAGATATTAAACAGTGAAAGGTATAAGGTATATCTAAAAGAGGGTAGTAGAATAAGTCACGTGATATATCTTCATTAAGGATAATGAGTTATTGAAAACGACCAAACTATTCTTTGTAGATATTTTTGTGAAAATGATCGACGAGAGTATATTAATATATTTAACTTCACATAAAAGCTTTAAAAAACTTGTGACAGCAATACTTTTAGTAATTTTTTAAAACTATATCAAAGAGGTAAGCCACATAACAAACCGCTGTAGATCTGGAAGGAACATGCTGGGATTAAAGAATGTGAATCTTTCTCGCTTGTTAATATAGCCATCCTTTTTGTCCCTATGCGAGACGGGTGGTACATTTAAGGATATTCCCGCAATTAATTTTGACGTTGATATTTTTTAAATATAAACAGATGCATTGAACGGAAATTTAGGAGTGCTTTTGTGAAAGGGAGTGCATTCATTCTTCTCATCGTAGCAGTTTTCGGTATTCTAAAACTCATTGCTCCGAAGATTGTGGAGTTTTTGCCTGAGTGGGTAAATGGACTTATTTTTCTCATTGTATTTTTAGTTTTGTGTTTTCAATTTGGGCGATTTATCTTTAAACACCGAAGAAAGGACGATTAGCTGTTTGTTTTAAAGCATATAACAAACAATTTAAGCCGTCGTTCGGTCGTTTCCACAGTGTGATTTTGGCATCAATAGGATTAAGATATGGAAAACTATGCACTAGCTGGCTTGGGGTTGCTAATAGTGTTCAATATATTAATTAGTTTAGTAATTTCTAAAAGAAATGATTTTGAAACTTTTCAAAAATTAGCACAAACAGTGCTGGTTTGGTTACTCCCCGTCATAGGTGGAGCTGGGATCTTGATATTCTATAAAAGTATAGATAAACCAATCAGGAAACCAGAAAGCTTTGCAAAACGTTCTGAAGGCAATAGCTCCTGGCAAGATGAACCCTAATATAGAGCTGTGAGTGAACGACTATTTAAATTAAACCCAAGCCATGAGCTCACGTGTTTAAAGCGAGCTCATTCCTAAAATAACTCTACAAACCAAGTAAAATCTTATCTAAGTTTTGTTTTGATTTAGCAACGCTTTGTAGTGGGGTTAACCCGTTTGGGTATTCTTCTTGCTCAAGCACTAACCACTTGGTGTTGCCGTGCGACTCTAAAGTATCGATGATGGCAGGCCAATCAATGTCGTTTTCGCCGATAATTGGGCTCAAGTTGCTACCCTGAATCGTACGTACTTTAATGTGCGTAGCAAGCGTGCGGTTAGGGTACTTTTTAATAAAGTAAATTGGATCTTTTGCAGCGTAATTGACCCAGCCAATATCTAACTGCAATGGCATGGTCTTGGGGGTATTAGTGGCAATGTAATCCCAAAACGTTGCGTTATTAAATGCATTAAACTCTTTATTATGATTGTGAAAACCGATCTTCATATCAAAGCGGGTCGCATAATCACTGACTTTAGTAAGCTCTTTAACCAGAGATTTAACTCCCTCAGGGTGCCATGCTCTTTCATCCCAAGGTACATAAAGTGTAGTAACGCCAAGGGTCTTGTAAAACAGCAGGGTGCTATCAATTGTGTTTTCACTGAGTGCATCAAAGCCTATATGAGCACTACTGGCAACTAAGCCTAATTCACTGAGCTTTGCTTTTAAGGCTGCTGGGTTATGTGAGTATGGGCCAAAGTCTCCGGCAAACTCAACGCCGTCAAACCCCATTTCGGCAAGAGACTTAAGCGTACCATGAAAGTCATTTTTTAAGGTGTCTTTGACTGACCATAGCTGCACACTCACGGGCAGTTTTGCGAATAATTGACCACTAAATACAAGGCTAATAATGAGCAATAAAATGCGGGTTTTAAACATACTTCAATCCTAAAAAAGCAGGGGGCTGCCCCCCTGCACAGTGTTACAAATAACACAAGGGGGAAAGTTAATCGATATAGGCGTACTCGCTTAAACCAAGCTCAGCTAAAACCTGATCTAAATGGGCTTTTGCTTCATCAGAAGGGCCAGGGTAATCGCCTGCAATAGGCACATTACCAAGGTAACCTATGTCTTTACAGCCTTCAGGTGTACAGAAAAAGGCAGCAAGCACTAACTCTTTAAAGCGTAAAAAAACTTTACCAATACGCTGAAATTGTAGAGGTGTTTGCTCGTTTAAAAACGCAATATCATCTAAAATCTCGCGATGTTGCTTTTCGTTAAGTGCAACAAATTGCTTTTTAAAACGAAGCTGTGCTTCATCGTTAAGCCACGCTAATGAATTTAAAATTTTAATTCTATCGCGTTGTTGACCTTCATAAGGCGCGCTCACCCACTCATTAATAACAGCTGGTACTTGTAGCTCACTGGCTGAAGGAATAGCACCTTCGCGCGGCACAATGTAATCAGCTAAAACCGCTACTAACGTGAGTTCGTCTGCTGTTAAGGTCAGTGGCCAAGGTGATTCTGGTGGCATAACCAAATTAGGATCTTGACCATAGCCTTTAGCGGTTACAGGCTTGATATCTAAATCAGGCCAATGCTCTTTTGCAGAGACAGCAACGTCATCTTCAAGTGCTTTTGTGCAACCTGCAGTTAAACTAACCGCCGAGCCCGCAGCTAATAGACCAAGCCATTTTAAAGACTCACGGCGGCTCATGTTAGAAACATAGTTATATGAGTCGTGTTCGTTACGATGATGCATAATTAAAGTACCCCGTTATCAATTTGTTGAGCAAGCCAAGTTGAATTACGCATTGCCAGTGTCATGATGGTGAGCGTACAGTTTTTATGAGGGTTTGAAGCAAATACCCCCGCATCCATTACAAATAGGTTATTACAATCCCATGTTTGGCCCCATTGATTGGTGACTGAGTCTTTCTTTGAGCTGCCCATTCGTGTGGTGCCCACTTCGTGAATGATTTCGCCACCTTTTGAAATTGCTTTTTCAGCAGGCGGGAGTTCGCCAACAGTCGCACCCATGTTTTCGAGGATTTGCTTCGCGGTTTTTAAACCATGCTCGATTTGCTTTAATTCTCTGTCAGACCACTTAAAGTGGAACTTTGATACCGGAATACCCCATTTGTCTTTAACGTTTTCGTCAATTTCCATGTAGGTATCTTTGTTCGGTAACATCTCGCCACGCAGAGCAAAACCAACGTAAGAGCCATATGCATCACGAATTTGCTGTTTAAGAGCTGGGCCATAGCCTTGTTTATCACCTGACACACCCGAACCCGGCTGGCCAAAGCCACTGCCAATTTCAAAGTGATAACCACGTGGGAAATCTAATTCATTGTTAGCTTGTGCTTGATGACCCCACCAAGGAATAAATAAGTGATTAGCGGTATGTCCATCTTCGTTATAACGTGGGCGACCTTTAAGTGCCGGAATTTGCGCACCTAACCATGCACCCGTCGAATCCATTAAGTTTCGACCTACTTGGCCACTTGAGTTAGCAAGGCCTTTAGGGTGCTTTTTATTCTTTGAATTTAATAAAATACGCGCTGATTCACAGGCGCTGGCGGCTAAGATAACCACATCGGCATCAATAGCATGTTCGGTTACAGTGTGTTTATCAACATAGGTGACGCCAGTGACTTTACCTTGCTCATCAACTTTGACTGATTTAACCATGGCATCGGTAATGACTTTTAAGTTACCAGTGGCTTTTGCCATAGGTAATAGCGATGTCGTAGTTTGAAAAGCAGCACCAATTGAACAACCAGAGCCACAAGGTGTTGCATAAAAACACGCCATGCGATCATCTTTAGGGCGAGTTAATACCGCGCGATGCATAGGCACTGCTTGAATGCCCATTTTCTTTGCCGAAGCGGCAATTAAAAGCTCAGGAACACGCGGCTTTGGTGGCGGCTGTAAAATACCCGGTGACGAATCTGGCATATCTTCATGGCCTGTATTGGTGCCACATACACCCACAAGTTCTTCAGTTTTATCGTACCAAGGTGCTAAATCAGCGTACTCAAATGGCCAGTCGGCACCGTGACCATCTCGGCTTTTGCCTTTAAAATCGTGCTCACTAAAGCGTAATGAATAGCGGCCCCAGTGATTTGTTCGACCACCTAACATACGTGCGCGCCACCAATAAAAGTCGCTTCCTTTGGCGCTGGTGTATGGCTCATCAGGCACTTGCCAGCCGCCATCAACGGTTGCATCGTAAAAGCCAAAGTTTTTGTCTTTGTTACCAGCCCCCATAAGTGGAGCCTCACTGTTACGACGAAACATCGGGCTTTCTGTTTTCGGGTCATAATTACGGCCCGCTTCAAGTAATAATACTTTGTGGCCAAGTTTGGTTAGCGTATATGCGGCCATTGCACCGCCAGCACCCGAGCCAACAACTAATACCTTATGTTTAAAATCAGACATCTTATAGCTCCTTGATTTTTATATTTTTAAACCACACTTTGTCACCATGGTCTTGAAGCCCGATATGACCTTGTTCAGCCGTTGCAAAGTTTTTCCAAGTTGCAAACTTACTGCCTTTAACAAGGGTGTTCCATGTTGTGCTACCAATTACAATGCTGGTGGTGCTAATACCGTTTTGCCAAACTTGTAAGTGGTTGTCTTGCATTTTAATGCGTACATGGTTCCAGCTATTTGCTGGTTTGTGAGCCGCAACTGGGGCTGCAAATAAATCGTAAATTGACCCCGCTAAGTGCGAGTCAATTTCGGTATCTGGGTGTTCTTCGTTATCGATAATTTGAATTTCAGGCGCATGAGAGTAAATCATCTGTCCGGTTTCATCTGCTAATACAAAAATACCGCTATTGCCTTTGGTAGAGATTTTCCAATCGATCTGTAATTCAAAGTTTTGGTACTGCTTTTTAGTAAGCAGGTCGCCACCACCTTTGGTTAATGTCATAGCGCCATCTTCAACGACCCATGCAGGATTTAAAGATTCGCTTTTAAAATTACGCCATTGCGACATATCTTTGCCGTCAAACAACAACTGCCAGCCAGCTTGCTTTTCTTGTTGTGTTAGCTGATTGTCAGCCGCATTAGCGAGTGCACAGCTACTAACGGTGAGCATTAAAGTCAGTGCTTTAAGAGATTTAAACATTGTGTGTTCCTCGACGATTTACTTGCTTAAGACGCACATTTTTCGGTGCGTTTGTTGTTATTAATTACCAAATGCAACCCAATGAATGCGACGATTAAAATAATTGGGAAGATCAGTAGGTTTTGTAATACAGCCTGTCCGGCTAAAATTTCAATTTGTTCAGCGCTTGCGCCACTTGCTTCTGCCGATGAGCGTGCCGTATCTATCCAGCTACCAATTACAGGGTTCCAGATGCTCATAGCAAACATGCCTGCACCGCCCATTAACGACATACCCAGCGCCCCTGACTTTGGAATGTATTCAGCAACACAGCCAAGCATGGTCGGCCAAAAGTAGGTAACCCCAAGAGCAAATAATATCGCTGCTAAATAAATCATGCTGCCCTCGGCTTGGCTCATCATAAAGATACCTAAGCTTGCACAAATGGCAGAGCCAAGTAATACACCGGTAGGGTTGAGCTTATGCACAATAGGGCCTGCAAAGAAGCGACCAACCGCCATTAGGCCAGTGATCAAGGCTAATACCACCATAGGAGAGGCACCCGATGAACCTAAAATACGCTCAATCCATTGTTGTGTGCCAAATTCAGTAGTTGCGGTAAACGTCATACAAGCAATTAAAAAGATGTATAACGGCGTAAATAAGTGGCGAATATTGCTGCTGGTAGAGTGAGTACGCGTATCAAAGCGTGGAAATTGTGCTTTGATCAGCATAGCGCCATAGATAACAGTAGGAATTAAAATTAACGCTACTTGCCATTGCCAGTTTAAACCTGCTCCCGACATAAAGTTCGACGCAAGTGCGCCAATCACAATGCCACCTGGGAACCAAACATGAAAACGGTTTAGCATAGTGGTGGTGTTTTTAGGGTACATTTCTGCAATTAGTGGGTTACAGCCAGCTTCAACAGCGCCGTTGGCAAAACCAATTAAAAAGGTAGAAACCAGTAAGCCCCAAAAACCATCAGCAGTGATGGTTAAAACAAGGCCAAGAAAATGACAGATAAACGCTAACGCCACTAATTTCTTCGCGCCAATGGCATTATAAATAATACCGCCGACCATAGTCGCAACCGGAAAGCCTAAAAATGCCATGGCATTAACCCAACCTAATTCGGTGTCGGTTAAGCCAAACTCACTGCCAAGTTGACCCAAAATACCAGCACGAATGGCAAAGGTCATAGAGGTCACAATCAGTGCTATACAGCAAAGCCGAAAGACAATGCGGTTATAATTATTGTTGTCCATATTGTGTGTCCTGTGTGTTCTATTGTTGTCGGTTTATAAACCTAAAATTCGATTATTCCGCTCAGTGTTTGTTGCGCCACTGGCAAAATCGTCAAAGGCTTTGTCTGTTGGGTTTATTAAGTGTGCTTTAATAAACTCAGCGCCTTCTCTTGCCCCATCTTCTGGGTGCTTTAAGCAGCATTCCCATTCAAGTACAGCCCAACCATGAAAACCATATTGAGTTAACTTGCTGAAGATTTGCTTAAAATCTACTTGGCCATCACCTAAAGAACGAAAACGCCCCGGGCGGTCTTGCCAGTTTTGAAATCCGCCATAAACACCTGAACGGCCATTTGCGATAAATTCGGCATCTTTGACATGAAACGCCTTAATGCGCGAATGATAAATATCGATAAACGCTAAATAGTCGAGCTGTTGCAATACAAAATGGCTAGGATCATATAGAATATTAACGCGTGGGTGATTATTGGTTGCTGCTAAAAAGCGCTCAAATGTCACACCATCATGCAGGTCTTCACCCGGATGTAATTCATAACACACGTCCACGCCATGCTCGTCAAAGCAATCTAAAATAGGTAACCAACGCTTAGCAAGTTCACTAAAGCCTTGTTCGACAAGTCCTTGTGGACGCTGTGGCCACGGGTAAAAGGTATGCCATAAAAAAGACCCCGAGAATGTCGCATGGGTTGTTAAGCCAAGCTTGTTACTCGCTTTCGCTGCTAGCATCAGTTGCTCTGTTGCCCACTTTGTTCGCGCTGCAGGGTTACCTTTTACATGCTCTGCTGCAAAGTTATCGAACATTTCATCGTAGGCAGGGTGAACAGCAATTAACTGGCCTTGCAAATGTGTTGATAACTCTGAAATTGTAAGTCCATACTCTGTGGCAATACCAGTGACTTCATCGCAGTAATGCTGGCTTTGAGCTGCTTTTTCTAAATCAAAAATAGTCGGGTTTGAGGTTGGCACTTGAATCGCTTTGTAACCTAAACCGCTTGCCCACTCACATAAACCACGAAAACTATTGAAGGGGGCTTGATCTGAAATAAACTGCGCCAAAAATATTGCTGGCCCTTTGATTCTATTCATTCTTTTTTATCCAATCTGTAATTTGTGCCATTTAGTATCTTGCTTCGATGAAGCAACAACATGCTCAATAAACGCCATACCACGCACAGCCTCATTGATGCCTGGTACATCAAATGCTGAATTTGTTGCGTTATCGCCTTGCTTAAATGCGTGGATCTGCGCTGCAAAATTGCGGTAAATATTGGCAAATGCTTCAAGGTAGCCTTCTGGATGACCGGCAGGGGCGCGCAGGGCATTTTGCGTGTCAGGGTGTAATTCACCTACGCCCGCTCTAAGTAATGTTGCGGCTTGATTGTGGCCTCGTAGCCATAAGCTATTTGGCTCAAGTTGCGACCATTCAAGACTGGCTTTATCGCCATAAACACGCAGGTGTAAGTTGTTCTCATCGCCAATAGCAATTTGGCTTGCCAGTAAAACGCCTTTACAACCATTATTGAATCTAAGAAGCACAGTGCCATCATCATCAAGGGCTCGGCCTTCAACCACATGATTTAAATCGGCGCAAAGCTCGGTGATTTCGAGATCAGAAACATACTCGGCTAAGTTAGCTGCATGCACGCCAATGTCGCCCATACAACAACTAATGCCAGACTTACTGGTGTCTAAACGCCAGCTTGCTTGCTTTGAACCTTCGTCTTCGCTGTGCGCTAACCAGCCTTGAGTGTACTCAACAATGACTTTACGTATGCTGCCGAGCTCGCCTGCTTTTACGCGATGCTTGGCTTCTTTGACCATAGGGTAACCGGTGTAAGTGTGGGTTAAGCCATATAAAACCTGCTGTTTTGCAATAATGCTTTGTAATTGCTCTGCTTCTGCGAGAGTAAGCGTTGCAGGTTTATCTGAGAGCACATGAAAACCATGTTCAAGCGCCATTTTCGCGACCGGAAAATGTAAGTGGTTTGGCGTAACAATAGCCACAAAATCAATACGCTCATCAGCAGGTAATTTTGCTTCTTCGGTAAATAGCGTTTGGTAACTGTCGTAGCAGCGGCTGCTATCAAGCCCAAGTAATTCGCCAGTTGTTTTACATTTGTTTGCGTCTGAACTGAATGCGCCTGCAACAAGCTCAATCATTCCGTCTAATCGCGCTGCAATTCGATGAATAGCGCCAATGAAGGCACCATCGCCACCGCCTACCATTGCCATGCGGATCTTAGCTTTGCTCATCTTAAGCGCTCCTAATTTAAATAGCGTTTGCTACTGTTAATATCATGTTATTGATAATAGGAAAGCTTAACCAATAAGCGTTAATAAAAATTCGGTTGACAATGCAACAAAATCGGCGTTTAAAATATATAGGGCTGTTCTTTATTGAGACAAAATTAAGCGATGGATATTCAAGAAATAATAAAAAAAGCTGGCGTAAATCAGCTAATTGCTGCATTTGATTTACTGCCAGACATCCTCTTTTGGGTAAAAGACACAGATAGTAGAATCTTGCATTGTAATCAGCATTTTATTGAGCATCAGGGTTATAAAACACTGGAGCAAATATTGCTAAAAACAGACTTCGATTTTTCGCCAAAGCACCTCGCGTTTCAATACGTCAATGACGATAAACGAGTGATGGAAGGCTATATAGTGACTGACCGTTTAGAGCTTAACCAAACCCAACAAGGTGAGCTTGGTTGGTTTTCTACATCAAAGCATGCTTTAAAAGATCACGATGGCAATGTGATAGGCACTTATGGAGTGACCCGACATCTACAAAAAACCTCAAAAGCGCTTTCTCATGTAAGGGCAATTGAAGAGCCGGTAAAATTTATTCGCGAGCATTATCATCGTCAGATCAGCATTGATGAATTAGCAGAGCTTGCACACTTGTCGGTAAGTGCTTTAGAGCGCCGCTTTAAAAAGCACTTAGCGAAAACACCTAATCAATTTATTAACGAAGTGCGTCTTGAAAATGCCCGTAAGCTGCTAATTGAAACGCAACTGCCCATTTCACAAGTGGCCTACCAGTGCGGGTTTTCTGAGCCAAGTTACTTCAGCAAACAATTTCGGCGTTTGTTTGGTGAAATTCCCTCACAAATGCGCTCGCAATTAGGTGATTAAATTGCCTCTCTCGCCATTAAAATAGCCCCTTGCTCTGCACTGGCAAGGGCGGGGGTTAAATGCGCTTTACTGGCATCAGGTAAGTAAGGCGTGATGGCACTGGCAATGCCGCCCATCAAGCTGACTTTTTTAATACCTTGTTTTTCAAAGTAAGTGATATAGCGGGTAATGTATGCGCACGCTTCATTGATTAATTGCTGACAAAAAGCATCGTCAGAATGGCTAAAAACGAGTGGCGCAAATTTGGCAAGCTCTGCAGGGCGCGCTGATATTAAACGCTGACTTAACGCTTGGCTTGAGTCGCAGTTAAGCTGGGTGAGTAGGGTATTTATTGCTGCAGAACTTTGAGCAACACCATCAAGTACTGCAAATGCCTTACGGCAAAGTTGTAAACCTAACCAACCCCCACTGGCACCATCGCTCAGTAATAACCCGTAACCACCTAATTCGCTAAATTGGTTTTGCTGCTGGTAACCCGCACAAAAGCCCGTGCCCAGAATAATCACTGCGCCATCATGGTGTTGATGCGCGCCTTTACAGGCAATCAGCATATCTGTTGACAGGGTAAACTTGGCAAAAGGGTGCTGCCACTTGGTCATAGCTTGATAGGCAGAGTCGATATTAGCTCCGGCAAGCCCTGCATGCACATAGGTGTTTTTCAGCTCGCTTAAGGCAAGCCCAGCTTCATGAAATGCATGTTCAGTGGCGTGCAGTATTGACTCTTGGCTTTGTTGGCAGCTGGTGGCCACGTTTGCAGAGCCACTTATGGCTTCACTCAGCAATGAGCCGTTTTCGTTTTCTAAACGAACTTTACACTTACTGCCACCGCCATCAATACCTAAAAAATACGTTGCCATGCTTAATCCTTTGAAAGTAGCTTATTGATAGCCTCAGCATTAATTGCACCATTTTCGTTGTGAACGCATGAGTGTACATGCACAGCCGCTTTTGCTGAATGGTTTTTTATTAATTGCCAAAGTGTTGCCGCGTTTTCTAAAGTAACGCCACCACCCATAACAATTTCTATCTGATTAGCGCTGTGCGCTAAGTATGTGTTGAGCTGATTTAGACCATCTACAGCACTTTGACCCCTTTGCCATGGCGTGCCTGCTGTTAAGATGCGGTCAACCTTTAAGCTAATCAGTTTCTCAAGTGCGCTTAACGGGTTTGTAAGGGTATCGAATGCACGGTGAAAGGTCACCATTAGGCCATGCTGTTTGGCTGTGGCAACTAAAGAGCGGGTCACTTTTAAATCAAGTTCGCCGTTTTTAACTGCACCAAATACCACGCCATGCGCCCCCGCGTTCGCTACCATTGTTATTTGTTTTTGCATAACTTGGTGACACTCAGCACTAACGAAAAAGTTGTTTGCTTCGGGGCGTATCATCACCACTAAATCTGCGCTATTGGTTAGGCTTTTTACAGCACAATCAATCGCATTAACACTTGGTGTTAAGCCACCTAGGTGTAAATTACTGCATAGCTCAAAGCGTTTTGCGCCTAAGTTACTAGCCAGCGAAATGTTGTTAGCAAGCAGCTTTAAGCACCCTTCGTTTAGGCATACTTCAAGAAATTTACCATTGTTCATGGACGTGTTTTTACCATATCTATTACACCTACTCATTAGTTAATTAATTTAACGTAAACTTAAAATTGTAATGAAATATAATTTAGTGTTAAATATCAATTAGTTACTATTTTAACTAAGTCTGTGTTGATGAGTGAACTAGCTCTGCAACTACAGGCCTAACTATAAAGCAGAAATTATAAAAATGAATATAAAATATTCCAAACGCCGATTTTGTCATATCTCTCACCGAATTTTTATTATCACTTTTTGACCGCTCACCCTATTCTGAGTTTGAGTTTAACAAGCTGTTAACTACCGATAATCAGTTTAAAAACCGACAACAATAAATCGTTTTTTGAGAGGTTATACCAATTCGCTTAATTAAATGGTCTATTTTGAGGCAAGAAAACCTTGTTGATAACAAGGCAAAAGTTTCGTTATTTAGTTGTTCTAAATCAGAAATTTTTAACGCAGTTAGCGACAGGTTTAATCCCTCAAAATGACTAAGTATTATTGCGGGTTGGTATTAAAGCCTCTTAAACAAAAACAGAACACACAACTGGAGATAGGCATGGGCAAGCAAACTGTAATAAAAACAAAAGGGCAAGGAAGGCATTTTAAGCGAAATGCAATTTTGATTTCGCTACTGGCGGCAATCAATACAAGTTACGCAGCAGAGCAAGTAAATGAAGATGTAGAAGTGATTGAAGTACGAGGTATTCGTTCTTCAACTGCAGAAAACTTAGCAATAAAACGACTTTCAACGGCTACCGTTGATGCAATCACCGCAGAGGATATTGGTAAGTTTCCTGATAAAAATGTCGCTGATTCTTTGCAACGTGTATCGGGCGTTTTGATTGACCGCGACGGTGGCGAAGGTAGCCGCGTGAGTATTCGTGGTACGTCACCAGATTGGACACTTACCCAATTAAACGGTAACTATATTGCTTCATCAGGTTCTGGTACTCCTACCCGTAGTTTTAATTACACGTTATTGCCTTCAAGCATGATCAAAAGTGTAGAAGTGTACAAAAGTGCAGAAGCACGCATCGATGAAGGCGGTATTGGTGGTACGGTTATTTTACACACCCGTAAACCGCTTGAGATGGAAGCAAATTCAGGGGCGTTAAGTGCCGAGGTGACTTACGATGATGTGTCTGAAGACACTAAGCCGCAAGTTAATGTGCTGTATTCATGGAAAAATGACGACGAAAACTTTGGTGTATTGGCCGGTTTTACTCGTCAAGATCGCACTGTAACAACCATCACTAACAACGCATCACACTGGCGTTTTCACTCAGATACCGTTGAAGGTGCAGAGCGTCCTGCGCTGGTAGACCAAGCCACTGGCGAAGTGTACAACAATGTATGGGCGCCTCGTGCGATGAGTGTTAATAACTCAAACCAAGACCGTACACGCGATGGGTATCAAGTCGCTGTGCAGTGGGCACCGAGTGACAGACTTGATTTAAACTTTAACTATTTTGGTGCCAAGTTAGGCTACGACCAAACAGGGCAAAGCATTACTTTTGCAGAATGGAATGATAACCACAACCCGTATTACGGCATTGTGCTTGATGGCGATACCGTGGTTGCCTACGGTAATGGCGATAATGGGTTACTTAATGATAATAACTGGGGTGATGCCGATGTAAATGGTGGTGTGGCTGTTCGCCGTGGCTTGTTATCACCGCAGTTAACAGGGCGTGAGCGTTTTGGCGAGTCAAAATCAAACACCTATGATTTTGAAGGTACTTATTTTGGCGATACGTACAGCATTACAGTAAAGCTGGGTCATACTGAAGCTGAAGGCGGCACCTCAAAAGAAACCTACGCCAATATTGATGCGCGTTTAGGCTCAGTAAACAGCTGGTTATGGTCAATTGAAAACGGTAAACCAAGCTACGAAGTGTCGACTGATTTAGCCACCGATAAAGAAGCATACCAGTATTATGATTGGTTTGACTCTTACTCATCTGAAAATGAAGACTCAGAAGATTACATTCAAACAGATGTAAAATTTGACCTCGATGGCAACTTTTTTACCCGTGTCTATGTAGGTGCTAAATACCGCGACCACGAAATTAAAGGTATTCGTAACGACTTTCGTTGGGATGACGGCATCTCTGATAACGGCGGTTACCGCGGTTACTTGCCAGGCACTGAGTGGTTCCATAATCCAGATTTTCACCCAGATGCGCCAACATTGGTAAGCGACCATGTGGTTGATAACAGTGCAGGTGATACTGGCGCATTTAACTTTTTAGCGTTTGATTTTAGAGCGCTGGATGATTACTTAAAAGAAAACTTTAGCCAGACAGTGGTGCCAACGCTTTCGGGTACTTATGCTTTAGAAGAAAAAATTTGGTCTGTTTATACACAAGCTGATTTTGAGTGGCAAGATTTCCGCGGTAATGTTGGTGTGCGCTATGTTAATACTGAACTAAGCACCTTGACCTACGATGATGTTATAGGTCAAGACGATGACGACACGGATCCAAACGAGCGTAGTAGCGATGGCAGTGAAGTACTACCAAGCTTTAACCTTGCATGGGATGCAACCGAAGATCTTGTGGTGCGCTTTGCCGCAGCACGCACTATGGCCAGAGTGAGCTATTCAGACTTAAGCCAAGCAGAGTCTTACGGTCCTCCAGTTAATATTAACTCGCCAGATTCATGGACAGGCCGCGGTAATGGTACCTCGGTAAACACAGGCCTTGAACCTATGTTATCTGACCAATTTGATTTAGGTATTGAATGGTATTACGGCGATGGTTCTGCATTGGGTGCTACGTTATTCTCTAAAGATATTTCTAACCTACCAATCTCGACGGTAGAAATTGTAGAGCGTGAACACGATTGTTGTAACGGCCCAATTGAGGTCGAAATGAACACCAAAGTGGGTGGGGGTGATGCAAAATCAGAAGGCTTAGAGCTGTTCTTCCAGCATTCGTTTGATAATGGTTTTGGTATTTTAACTAACTATACCTACACAGATACCAGCACTAGCGAAGTCTCGACAGACGGACAAAAAACAGAGGCCGAAATACCGGGCACCGCTAAGCACCAATATAATGTGTCGGTGTACTTTGAGAATGACGACTTTAGTGTTCGAGCGTCATATAACTGGAAAGATGACCGTGCTAACGGTATTCACCAAGGCTACAACTTGTATACCAAAGACTATGGTCAGCTAGATGTGAATGCCTCGTATAACCTAACAGAGGATCTTTCGTTTACCGCGTCAGTGGTGAACCTAACTGAAGAAATAGAAGAAGGATATTGGAAACAAAGCAATCGCTTTACCTATAACCAATATTCAGGCCGCCGTTTTTACTTAGGCGCAAATTATAATTTCTAACCCAAGACATGTTGTTTGTTGCAACCTAAAAAGGTACTTTTATTAAAGTACCTTTTTCTTTTTTAAGACAATAATGATTGAATTTGTAGCGGTTACAGAGCAAGACAAAGCCTATTTACTCGACTTAAGATTAAATACCATGGTTGAGCACTTAGAGAATCAAGGGTTATTTTTATCACTTGAGCAACATCAAGCAAGAGTGGCAGAACACTTTGAGCACAGTCATTTAGTGTTAAATGATGGGCAATGTGTAGGCGCTGCCAAATTCATTGTGAGTGACCAAGCAATCAGTTTATTACAGCTACAAATTGCACCTAAAGAGCAGGGCAAAGGATTAGGCACTAAGGTGTTAGGTGCACTTAAAGCGCAAACAGCAGAGATTAATTTAACGGTGCTAAAAGCGAATCCAGCGTATGGATTATATCAACGGGCAGGGTTTAAAACTCTAGGCGAAGACGACTATGAGTTTCATATGCAGTGGCAGAAATAAAAAAGGGCGCTGTTAAAAAACTAAGCGCCCAATTTTGACTATTTCTTTTCTTCGTCAGGTAAGGTGACGTTTAGCTCAAGTACTGCTAAGTCATCTTCGTTTTGGTCAAACTGCACCTGAACTGCATCAGTGTTTACATTCACGTATTTACGAATAACATCAAGGATGTCTTGTTTTAGCTGTGGTAGGTAATCTGGTGTACCACGCTGTGAACGTTCGTGCGCGACAATGATCTGCAATCGCTCTTTTGCTAATGACGCACTGCTTTTCTTTTCTGAGCGGAAGTAGTCAAGTAAAGACACATTAACCTCCAAAAATCCGTTTAAATAAGCCTTTTTTCTCTACGTCTAAGAAACGAAAATCAACAGTTTCGCCTAATAAACGATTGATTGCATCTGTGTACGCTTGGCCTGCATCCGATTCACCATCAAGGATAACCGGTTGACCAGAGTTTGATGCACTAAGTACAGCTTGTGATTCAGGAATAACGCCCAGTAGTTTAATCGCTAAGATTTCTTGTACGTCTTCTACTGAAAGCATTTCGCCTTTTTCAACACGCTCAGGATTATAGCGAGTTAATAGTAGATGTTCTTTTACGCTTTCAAGGCCTTCTTCAGCACGTTTTGATTTGCTGTGTAAAATGCCAAGAATACGGTCAGAGTCACGTACTGATGATACTTCTGGGTTCGTTGTTACAATCGCTTCATCAGCGAAGTACATTGCCATCATTGCACCAGCTTCGATACCCGCTGGAGAATCACACACAATGTAATCAAAATCTTTTTTCAGCTCGTTTAGTACGCGCTCAACACCGTCACGGGTTAGGGCGTCTTTATCACGGGTTTGTGAGGCAGGTAAAATATGTAGCTTATCTACGCGCTTATCTTTAATAAGTGCTTGATTTAGGTTAGCTTCGCCATTGATTACGTTTACGAAATCATAAACAACACGGCGTTCACAACCCATGATAAGGTCAAGATTACGTAGACCAATATCAAAGTCGATAATAACGGTTTTAAAGCCTTTAAGCGCTAAACCTGTGCCAATCGCAGCACTCGATGTGGTTTTACCAACACCACCTTTACCAGAAGTAACGACAATCACTTTTGCCATGAGATTTATCCTTTAACCAAAGCTGAAATTTCTAATGAATCATTTTTTTGTTGGATTTGTACTGCGCTGCCCCAGTGTTCACCTTGTAGAGAGTCGCTGATCCAATAACTACCATTAATCGAAACAAGTTCTGCTTCTAATTTTTGGCAAAATATATTTGCTTCGTTGTAACCTTTAGCCCCTGCAATTGCACGGCCGCGAAGGGTGCCATAAATGTGCACGTTGCCATCGCTAATCACTTCGGCGCCATGACTTACAGCACCAATTACGATTAGGTCGCGGTCTTTTGCATACACTTGCTGGCCCGAACGTACAGTGCCATGAATAACTTGCGCAGGCAGGTGAACGGTTTTTTCAACGATAGATGTATTTGTTTGTTGTTTAGCGGTTGCACCCTTAACGTCTTGTGAATAATTTAACACCGACAGGCCCGCAGCTTTTGCGCTTTCGTTTTGCTCTTGAGAGCCATTACAAACCCCAACAGGGTTTAACGAAAGGCCGCTTAACATTGATTTTAAGAAAGAGAAATCAAGCGCTTCATCTTGTACGTCGCTTAAGTTGATTACGATAGGCGCACCGGCAAAGAACTTAGGTGCTTGGGCGATTTTCTCATCTAACTGCTTACTTAAAAGGGCTGTATCTGCTGAAAATAAATGTAAAACAGATAACGTAAAAAGGTTCCCTTTTAATTCAAAAATTTGTTCCGACATACACGCTCAATTGAATTGTCTGGATTAGCATTATTTAAGTATAAACACAGGCTGAACAAGGCATATACATTAAAAATCTAATCTATTTTTTCTAACTTATTATATCACTCATGTTATAGTGTGCGCCTTCGTTAAGCAAGATATTATAGGGCCATAATGCTAACTGCGGTGTATAAAAGTATTAAAAAAGCGGATACATACCTTTTTGTAGAAAAAAGAGATGATTTCTCACGCGTACCTGAACCATTACTAGAAACGTTTGGTCAACCTAAGTACGTGATGATGATTAATCTAGCAAGCCGTGAAAAGTTAGGTGTGGCAGACTTAGACGCGGTTAAGCAAGCGTTAATTGACCAAGGGTTCTACTTGCAATTACCTCCGCCGGAAGAAAATCTGTTAACCCAATTTAAAAAAGACAAGGGAGTTGAGAGTGATTAAAAAACTTGCCGTCATTTTACTCAGTGCTTCACTAAGTACTTCAGTATTGGCAGAACAAAAGACACAAGCTGATTTTGACGTTTACGTTGCAGCATTAAAAAAAGAAGCACTTGAAAAAGGCTATGATGAAGCCTTAGTTGATCAAGCACTTGCAACAGCTAAATTCAAAAAGAAAGTGATCTCAGCTGATAAAAACCAGCCAGAAGTAAAAGAAACCCTCGAAACTTATTTACCAAAACGTGTGCCGCAATGGAAAATTGACCGCGCGCGTAAGCTATACAAAGAAAATCAAGAGGTTCTTGAAAAAGTAGCCAAAGAATACGGCGTACAAGCACGTTTTATTGTGGCACTCTGGGGCCTTGAAAGTAACTTTGGTAAAATCCAAGGTGGTCACAGTGTCATTGCATCATTAGTTACACTTGCTTTTGATGGTCGCCGCGAAACCATGTACAAAAACCAACTTTGGGCAGCACTTGATATCTTAAAAGAGGGTCACATTACCCTAGATAAGTTCAAAGGCTCTTGGGCTGGTGCAATGGGGCAAACGCAGTTTATGCCAACTTCATTTAACGCTTACGCTGTTGATTACAACGGTGATGGCCGCAAAGACATTTGGACCACAGAAGAAGACGCCTTTGCTTCAATTGCTAACTACCTTAAGCAAGCAGGTTGGAACGATGATTTAACCTGGGGCCGCCAAGTTAAACTACCTGAAGGCTTTGATAACGCAAATATTCTTAAGCGTGGCACTAAAACGCGCAGCCAATGGTTAGAGTATTGGAAAGAGTCAGAGCGCAGCCTTGCTGATTGGCAAGCAATCGGTGTACGTAAAATGGATGGTAGTGACCTACCAAACGTTGATGTTACCGCCGCAATGGTTATGCCAGATGACGTAAACGGCCGTATGTATCTAGCCTACGATAACTACAAAGCACTTATGCACTGGAATCGCTCGTATTACTTTGCAACCAGTGTTGGTTACTTATCAGATCGCATCGGTTACCCAGCGATTAAGTAATTAGATACTAGAGCCTAGGTAACTAGGTACTAGGGGATTTGCATAAAGCGCGAGTTTATCTCGCGCTTTTTATGTTAAATATTACTACTGCAAAAGATCTCTAAGTGAATTACTCACAAAGAGGCCAAGAGACGCTGCGCTTAAGAGGAAAAATACAAAATTATTAATCTATACTTGCTAACTTTACTCCTGTAACTTTCCCTTCGATACAATTTTTAAACCTTTACCTTGAGTGCTTGTTGCAGTGCATCAACGTTTTTACAGCCAAGGTATATGTTTTTTCTGTTAGCTAAAGTTATTTTAATAGCTTGACCAACTGACGCATTGTATAACCAGCCATCACTTAGCATACGAATGCCAATTCCTTGATACCACTTTGTTTTGTAAGCTGAGGTTTCTACAATCTGAGATAATTCAACATCTTTGCTAATAATCTCAAACCCAAAATACCAACGTAGCTTTTGCTCATCTATTACGATTGTGAGCGAAAAGAACAGCAAAGTAACAAGCAGGTTTATCGATAATATAATTATTTTGAGGTCAGCCAGTTCAGGCGAGAAAATTATAAAGGCACTAATTACTAATAAAATAATAATTAACGAGTAATTTATTTCTGTCTCTTTATACATAGCTTAATATCCATTTAAGTCAGAACGTAAATAAACGCTTAATTATTAGTATAGCAAAGGCAAGAGTAGTTATGACTATCCATTCAAAACGCGCTAAAGCACGGCCTACAAGAGAGCGCGCGAAACAAGTTTCACGCCTACGGTGAGTCCCGTAGGAACGGCTTCAGCCGTGAAGTTTAGATGTTCGGCGTTGAAACGCCTCCTACAAACTTTCCCCTAGCAACTCGCTAACTTATTCCCCTTTCCCCGGTTTTTTCAAAATCTTATCTTTAAAATCAAGCACCTTGCCAATGCCAGAGCCTAGTTTCATTAGGCTTTGAAGTTGTTCAGGGCTTAAGCGTTGTAGCTCTGCTGACCATTTGGTTACGGTTTCAAGTAGGTCGTGAATTTCTTGCATTTGCTGCTGAGCAAAGCGTTCATCATCATTGTGGGCTTCTTCTAAAATGTTATCGCGAAGCAGGCTAAGGGTAGGGTCTATCTCGCGCTTTTTACGCTCTTCGAATACGCGGTTGGCCATATCCCAAATGCTGCCAGCAGGGCCGTAGTATTCTTTACGGTCACCCGGAATATGATGCACTTTAATTAAGCGCCAAGACTGTAGCTCTTTAATACCCATACTTACGTTTCCGCGCGAGATACTTAAGGTATCGGCAATTTCATTGGCGGTCATTGGCTCTTTAGTAATGGTTAATAATCCACACATTTGACCAATGGTGCGGTTAAAGCCCCAACGGCTACCCATTTCACCGCAGTGCATAACAAAAGCTAAGTTTTTTTCAGATAGGCTCATAATTTTTAGTATTCAAAAATTTCAGAAATTAAATGCTAGCACGCTCGGGGTATAACTAAAAGAAATAGCCACTATGCAATCTGCTACTACTAAAGTGTAGATACGCCATTATTTAGTTTTAAGTTATTGAATTTAAAGTGTAGTTTAATTAAATGCCGCAGTGATTAGCTATTTGATGTGGATCAATAATAGTGACAGTTAATAAGTTTATCGTATAGGCTGAAATCCAATAATACCATGGAGGAACGTTATGAAAGCTGCAGTAAATAAAGAGTACAAAGGTAAATTAACAATCGAAGATATCCCATGCCCAGAGGTGGGAATTAACGATGTGCTAGTTAAAATTGCCGCGTGTGGAGTGTGCCACACAGATTTACATGCTTGTCATGGAGATTGGCCAGTTAAACCCAAAATGCCATTAGTGCCGGGCCATGAAGGGGTAGGTACTATCGAAAAAGTAGGCGCAAACATTAAACACTTATCAGTAGGCGACCGTGTCGGTGTTCCTTGGTTGTATAGCGCCTGTGGTCATTGTGAGTTTTGTTTAGAGGGCAAAGAAACCTTATGCCTTGAGCAGCACAACACTGGGTATTCAGTTGATGGAGGTTACGCCGAGTACTGTGTAGCCCATGGCGATTACGTGGTTAAAATTCCTGAAGGATTAGGCTTTTCAGAAGCCGCACCACTATTTTGTGCGGGTGTTACTACCTATAAAGCGCTTAAAGTGACTGATGCAAAAGCGGGTGATTGGGTGGCAATTGTCGGTGTTGGCGGCCTTGGCCATTTAGCAGTGCAGTACGCAAAAGCAATGGGCTTTAATGTAATTGCCGTTGATACCGGCGAGAGCAAGTTGGCCCTAGCTAAAGAGCTTGGCGCAGACATTACTATAGATTTTATGAAGCAAGTACCTTCAGAAACCATTTTTGAACAAGTGGGCGGAGCACATGGTGTTGTGTGTACTGCTGTTTCAAAACCCGGTTTTGAGCAAGCCTATAAAAGCGTTCGCCGTGGCGGTAAATGCGTGCTTGTAGGTTTACCACCCGAAGATATGCCATTGCCAATTTTCGACACCGTATTAAATGGTGTGTCTGTTGTAGGCTCAATCGTTGGTACGCGTAAAGACTTACAAGAATGCCTCGACTTTGCAGCAAAAGGGAAAGTTAAAGCCATTATTGAAGAAAAACGCCTAGAAGATATCAACGATATTTTTGACGATATGCTAAAAGGCGACATCACTGGTCGAATCGTGATGACGCTTTAAACTGAGTTAGTTGATGCAATGCTGTCAGGTTTGATTGAGTGATTCAATTGAATCTGACAGTTTTTCATATGCTAAAAAGCAGCGTGTTGTAATTCGTTATTACTTCAATACATGCTTAAGCGAATTTATCAAAAGAGCGAATTCGGCCGTTCACAATTGCATTTCTATTTCGTCAAAGTTTATTACTGCATAGTCAGAAAACGACCCTATCGTTCATTATTGTCCTAGGACAAAAGCTAGAACCACTGCATTTTCGTTGTATTGGCAATTAGTTTAGAAGTTTGTTACAAATGAGTCATTCAGAAAGCGAGTATTCGCTCGCTATATACAAATTATACAACACTTTAATCACTAGTATGAATCAAATTCTTAAATATTTAGCTCTACTCGTAAGTACATTAAGTTTAGTGAGTTTGTTCCAACAGTTTTTTACGGTTGGTCTTTCAGAAGTGTTCTCAAGTATCTTGGTGTATTATAGGTTAGTTGTATCAGGAGTATTTAAAATCTTTAGTATTGATGTGCCTCAAATTCTTTTGGATTTATGGACACTCTCTTTCATCACTTCGGCCGCATACATTAGAACTGAGAATATAGAAAACAGCCGCTTGCTTCATAAAATAGATACAACTTCGCTATATAAGCACTGGAAGATAATTTACTTTTTTATCCTAGGTTTTTTTTTCATAGGACTAGCAATTTTGTTCTCAATGTTAACCCCCCAAACCTACGTTGACGAAATGAATGAGTCACCTAACGACCTTATAAAAGGAGCTGTTTTAAACTTAATTTTAGTTGTTTGTGCTTTAGTGTTATTTTTCGGAATGAATGCTTATGCACCATCTTTGTAAGTGTTGTATAATAATCGCATTAAAGGGGGACGCAAAAATTTTGGTTGCGCTCATATTTCGCTTTATGCACCACTTATGCGGTCGTTAATGCCGTCTAATTTTTGCACAAAACTTACCTTCATCTCTGAAGCATTTTTTCCAAAAACGAACTACCAATAAAACTCGCTCTCACTAAACAAAAAAAGTGTGTAGCTGAAGGTTAATTTAGCATTACGCTTTTCTCCTAGCATACCGCATAAGAACATTACTTTTGAGTAATAGTTTTTGTTAAACAAATTATTAAAGAAAAACGCCTAGAAGATATCAACGATATATTTAACGACATGTTAAAAAGCTATATCACAGGCCTTATTGTGATGACTCTTTGAGTTGATTCAGTTAATTTGTTTAATTATTTTGGCTGATATTTACTTTGATGTGTAAAAAATATAATTGCTTATCTAGATAAGTTTAGGTGTAATGGGAACTAAAAATACGCTGAGCAATACAGGGAAAGCTGAAACAAAAGCTAAGCTAAAGCCACTAAAAATCAAATTCCCATAGCAAAAATATCCCCAACTCTGATACATCGGGCAGATATTAGCGAAGCCCAAAGCTATTATGCAACAAAAACTGTGATTCGTATAATCTCTATAGTGTTGCCATACAAAGTAGGAATAGTGGCAATCGGATCTCAGTTATTTCATAGTCCAATGTAGTTACTAAATGTTTAGGTTGGTGGCTCTAAAAGCTAAATACGGCGTTATGTCTATCATTTTAAAAACAATACTCTTAGTAAAAAAAGGAATTACTTCAAATTATGAAAAAAATTATGATTATTACATCGTTATTGCTAAGTGGCTGTGCAGCACAACCGATACAATATGATTTAGATGGTAATTACACCGGTAGCCCAATTAACATAAATAAAAATATCCCTAAAATTAGTATTAATAATTTTACTTATGAACCTCATCGGAATATCAGCCAATATGCTACATCAGGGTTTGGCTGTGCACTTTGTCAATCTGACGGGAGTTGGAGAGGGTATGTTTTTCAGCAGCCTGTAAAAGATATTATTCAAGCTGAAGTTGAATTAGCCTTCAAAGAAGTTTCAGCAGGTAAATCAAATGGAACATGTGAGTTGAACGGCCAAATACACGCTGTTGGTTGGAATAGTATTAATGGTGATACAACAGTTGATATTACTTACATATTAAAAATAGGAGAGTCATCTGAATATGTTAAAAGAGCAAAAGGCTTATATGACGGTGGCATTTTTGAAATACAAAAACTAGAAAAAATTTGGGATAAGCCTACGAGAGCCTCTGTTCAAGAATTAGTTTGGGATAAAAATTTTGTTGAGTTATTACATAACAAGTGCACGTAAGTCTGACTCGACAGAATAAGTTATTTAGCTTAGGACGAGGCTAGATCATCTTATGTTTAATATCAAAAATCTAAACAAAAAAAGCGCGGCTTAACTAAGCCGCGCTTTTTGCTATTAATTCACAATTAAAGTGTGTAGCTAAAGGTTAATTTAGCATTACGCTCTTCTCCTGGCATGCCGCCTAAGAACATTGCTTTTGAGTAATAGGTTTTGTTAAACAAGTTATTTAGGTTTAACTGTAGTTTCCAATCATCTGTTTGGTATTGAATGGCGGCGTCGTAAACCGTGTAGCTAGGTACGTAGCCATCAGGTATACCAAACGAGGTTGAGTTTGTGCTGCGGTCATCAACATATTGTACGCCTGCGCTAATTGTCAGTGGCTCGGCTAAATCAAACCATTTAGCGTCATAGCTTAACCAGCTGCTTGCTGTTACATAAGGCACACCTTTTTGGCGAGTATCGAAAGATGATGAGTTAGGGTTTTTCTTATCGCGAGCGTCTTGATACACCGCGTTTACGTTAAGTTTCCACTGCTCGTTTAAATCGGCATTTAAATCAAGCTCAACACCTTTGGTTTGCTCTTCACCATCGTAAAAGCTTTTTGGTACTGAGGCATCAGATACACCGGCTTCGTACTCTGGGTTGGCATACTCAAGGTTGGTACGGGCACTATCAAATACCACAAGTGATGCCAGTAGTTGATCGTCAAAGGCTTTTACACGCATACCAATGTCGTTACTGACTGACTCGGCGTCATCGCGGTCTGCTTCGTTACCCGATACACTACCAAGTACGCTGTAGGCTGTGCGGCCTTTAGAGTGGTTTACAAAGAACGAAATATCATCGCTAAGTTTATAAGTTGCACCTAGGTTATAGGTCATACCGCTGTCTGATGTATCTGCTTCTGGCGTTGGCTCGGCGGCACTAGCGCGGTAGCGCGCATCAACACCAAAGTGTTCGTAGCTTTGTTTAATACGGTTAAACGCAACACCTACACGGGTTGTGAAAGTGTCGTGAATATAGGCAACATGTTGAATACCCACACCCCAAGCTTGAACCTTTTTGTTGTAATCGCTGGTTTTTAGCGGGTCGTAGTCGTAAAAGCTGCCTTCGCCCCAGTTCGGGTTACGAATATCAAAAATGTAAGGTAATTGACCTTGGTAAATAACCTCTCCATCTTTGTTTTTAATGACCTTGTCGGCATCGTAAATTGAGTATTGTTTAAAACGAATATCGCGGTCTTCGTAGTTGGCGTTTACAAGTAGTTCGTTATCGATTCCGGCAAAGCTAAAGTCATAACGCAAGTCTGCAAAGTATTGCCATGATTTTTCGTCAGCTTCTACTTGGCGGTACTCTTGGCGACGCGCTGCAAATGGGTAAAGTACGTCATCAACCACTAAAGGAGCGCGCGGGTCGGCATTGATCACGCCATTACGGTTCCAATAAACATAGTTATAAGCACCCGTTTGGCGGGCAAAGCTCGATTCGTAATTACGATATTGTAATTGCTGATTTAAAAATAAATTATCAGTAATAAAGTAGTTATGAGTTAACTTAAAGCGCAGCTCTTCGCCTTCGTTATCATTTGCCATCGGCGAGATAATACCGTTATGACCAAAGGTGTAAGGAGTTAAGCCATCATTTGCTGCCAGTGAGCCAGCTAATTGTTGGCGTTGCTGTTCGGTTAGTTGCAGGCCTTGTGCAGTTGCGTCGTTAATTAAATCGGCGGCGGTTACTTCACCTGCGGTTTTGCCATTCACTGAGTCGCTGTTAAAAATACGAATAGGGTGGCCAATTGAGTCAACGGCAATGGCATCTTTAATATAAGCGGCAGAAATCATGATGTCTTGTTTGTCGCTTAATACGTATTTTAACGCGCCATAAATTTCATCACGGTCGTCTTTTAAGTCGCGGTAGCCATCGCTGCGAGCGGTTTTTGCGTTAACGCGATAAGCAAGGTTGTCGGTTAATGCTGCTGTGCTATCAAAGCCTAATGAGTAGCTATCCCATTGACCAAGCTCAGCATTTACCGTGTGTTTTTCAGTAAATTGCGGTTTCTTCTCGATTAGGTTGATAACACCACCTGCGCTACCCATACCATATAAACCTGTTGCAGGGCCTTTAAGTACTTCTACAGATTCAACATTGGTCATTGAGCGTGTAGGGTTAAAGGTGTTACCTAGGCCTGCACCGCCATACATGCCATCGTAAGTATAGTTAGCGCCTAAACCGCGGATCACTAAGTTATCACCAATACCGTAGTTGTTACCGGCTTGGGTTACACCACTGATGTTACGCACTAAGTCTTGTAAGTTAGTTGCGCCTTGCGAGTTGATAAGCTCTTGATCAACAACTACAACAGGTGCAGGTGTTTCCATTAGGGTCATATTTGACTTTGTGGCAAGGCCAGATTCAAGTACCACACGGTTTTGTTTGTCGTAAACGGTAATACGTTCAACTGAGTCTAAATCGCTGGCGTTTGCATTGAATGCGCTTAAGCAGGCTAGGGCTAAAATTGAATATTTATATGTCATGATTATAGGTAATTGTCGAAATTTTTCGGCAATGATAATGCGAGACATTTTCATTTCAAGTTTTATTTAACCATTATGAGTATTTTTTTAACCTAGATACATTTTTTTAACGGGTGTGTTTTTTGTTGGTAAATTTGTTTTCAAAATGGTTACATGAGGTGTGGTTGGCTTTGCAAGTGCAAAGCCAACATTGTGGCTTATTTAAAAACTTTACCGTCTTTCATTACAAATTGTACATCTTCAAGTACTGCAATGTTTTCAAGCGGGTTGCCTTTAACGGCGATAATATCGGCTAAGAAACCGTTTTTGATTTGCCCAAGTTGATTATCAGCTTTAAGTAGTTTGGCACTATTGATGGTGGCAGACTGCAAGGCTTGCAGCGGTGTCATACCAAATTCAATCATACGCGAAAACTGCTTTGCGTTATCGCCATGAGGGTAAATCGCTGCATCGGTACCAAATACCATGTTTACGCCTGCTTTTACTGCGCGGCTAAAGCTATCGCGTTGCTTTTTAGATACTTGGCGCTCTTTGTTGAGGTTTTCTTCTGCAACCCCATTTTGTTCACCAAAGGCAAGGGTGTACTCAGTGTTGTAAATATCCATTGAGAACCAAGTGCCGTGTTTTTTAGCCAGTTTAATGGCTTCGTTATCGACAAAACTAACATGCTCAACACTGTCTACACCGGCAACAATGGCCGCTTTAATACCACTGGTACCGTGCGCATGGGCTGCAACGGTTAGGCCACGTAAATGAGCTTCGTCAACAATGGCATTCATTTCGTCTTGGCTATATTGTTGAATACCGACTTTTGTGCCTTTTGAAAATACCCCGCCTGTAGCGCAAAACTTAATGGCATTAGCACCGTACTTAATGTTTTCCCGTACTTTAGCGCGCACTGCCCATGGTCCATCAGCAACACCTTCGGCGGTGTATTTCATTTCTGGTGGTAAACGGTTGTTATCACAGTGACCGCCAGTAACACCTAAAGACGGGCCAGCCGCCCAAATACGCGGGCCAACAATATCGCCTGCATTAATGCCATCGCGTACTGCAATCACGCTGTAGCCTTCTGCGCCTAAGTTACGCAGCGTTGTAAAACCTGCATACAGTGTTTTTTCGGCAAAGTGTGCCGCTTTAATTGCTTTACGCGGAATCGATTGACCAATTCGCTCACTGCGCGGTACGGTAGGATCGCTCGTTAAATGCACATGCATATCCATTAAACCCGGCAGCAAAGTCAGTTCTGGTAATTGAATGTGCTTATCGCCGTCTTTTAAGTTTGGCTGTTTATTGCTTTGCACAGCTGTAATTTGACCATTATCTATACTAATGAGTGGTGATTTAATCAGTTTACCTGAATTTACATCTACCATGGCTTTTGCCGATAAGTAGGTTGTTGCGTAGGTATTTAAAGGGGTTAGGCAAGCTAGGCCTAGGCTAATAGCAAGAGCTGTCTTTTTCATTTTTATTCAAAATTGGTAAGTCGAGCCGCCACTCTAGCAATCAGCTTACAAAGTGTAAATAAACTGCGATAAGTTGCAGCGATACTTGCTAAATAGGGAACTAAACCCTCATAATTTACGCGTACTTAATATAAGGGCAGGGAAAGAATGAAAAACGTAAAACTAGCACTACTTAGTTCGGCAGTGATGTTTGCATTACTTGGTTGTAATGAATCAACGCCAAGCAACGAAAAAACAACGCAGGCAGTAAGCAAACAAGCACCAAGCGCAACGTCAGCCACAGAGCAACTTGATACATTACTAGCAGATTACTTTGAAGCAGGCTTAAAGTTTAGCCCTGTTAGCGGCACTTACATTGGCCGTAGTGAATTTAACGATCAATTTATTGCACCCATTAGTAAAGCCAACCGCGACGAGCGGCTTAATTTTGTTAAAGAATACCAAACTAAATTAGCAAATATCGACAAAGCGCAATTAAAGGGTCAGTCATTATTGAGCTACGAAATTCTAGCTCGCGATTTAGACCTTGCGATTGAAGGTGCTCAATTTCCAAGTTACTTAATGCCAATTAATCAAATGGGCGGGGCGCACAATACCTTTGCTGCGTTAGGCTCTGGGCAAAGTGCACAGCCTTTTAACACGGTTGAAGATTATCAAGCATTTGAAAAACGTGCTGACGGTTTTATCGCGTGGTTAGACAGTGTTGAGCAATCAATGCGCCAAGGCATGAAAGACAAAGTGGTTCTTCCTAAACCGCTTGCTGAAAAACTATTACCGCAATTTCAAACTCATATTGTAGAAAAACCAGAAGAGTCATTATTCTGGGGGCCAATTGCTCAGTTACCTGAATCTTTCAGCGACGAGCAAAAAGCACAGCTAACAAGCGCGTACACGGCGATGATCAGCGAACGTTTAGTGCCTGCGTATCAAAAAATGGCTGACTTTTTAGCGAATGAATACATTCCAAATGCCCGTGAAAGCATTGGTTACAGCGACCTACCAAATGGTAAAGCATGGTATGAGTATCAAATTAAACAGCATACAACGCTTAGCCTAAACGCCGATGAAATTCATGACATTGGTTTAAACGAAGTATCGCGCATTTTATCTGAGATGAAAAAAGTCAAAGAGGCTGTTGGTTTTGAAGGCGATTTAAAAGCGTTTTTTGAACACCTAAGAACTTCAGATGAGTTTTACTACGATACGCCAGAAGAGCTAATTGCCGCGTACGAAGCAGTAAAAGAAAAGATTGATGCTAAGCTGCCGCAAATGTTCGATATTGCGCCAAAAGCGCCATACGTTGTAAAAGCAGTTGAAGATTTCCGCGCTGAATCTGCTGCAGGTGCATCTTATCAGTCGCCAGCACCAGATGGCTCACGCCCAGGTATTTTCTATATCAATACCTTTAATCTAAAAGCACAGCCTAAGTTTTTACTTGAAACCTTGTCTATTCACGAAGCGGCACCGGGTCACCATTTTCAAATTGCCTTGCAACAAGAAATTGAAGGATTACCACTATTCCGTAAATTCGGTGGCTACACGGTATTTGCAGAAGGTTGGGCATTGTATGCAGAAAGCTTAGGAAAAGAGCTTGGCTTATTTACCGACCCTTACATGTGGTACGGCCGTTTATCAGATGAGCAATTACGTGCAATGCGCTTAGTGCTTGATACTGGTTTCCACGCAAAAGGCTGGACACGTCAACAAGGTATTGATTACATGTTGGCTAACTCATCAATGGCCGAAAGTGACATTATCGCCGAAGTTGAGCGTTATATCGCATGGCCGGGCCAAGCGCTGTCGTACAAGTTAGGTCAGTTCAAAATTCAAGAACTACGTGACTACGCGAGCAAAGAGTTAGGCGATAAGTTCGATATTAAAGCTTTCCATACGCAAGTGCTAATTGATGGCGCATTACCGATGCCGATTCTTGAAGAGAAAATTAAGCGTTGGGTTAACGAGCAAAAATAGCACCTTTGCGCGCATGCTGGCTTTACGCTAGAATGCGCGCTGTTTAGGGGCTTTGAGTAATACCATGTTAGAAGATCAATTTTGGCTTAAGCGCTCGCTTGAGCAAATGTCACAACCCGAATGGGAAGCCATTTGTGACGGCTGTGGTAAATGTTGTTTAAACACGTTTATCGACAGCGAAGACGAAGATGAATTTACCGCAACGGATCAACTTCGCGAGGGTGAAGAACTCATTTTCACTAATATCGTTTGCCAATACCTAGACAACGACACCTGTGGGTGTAGCGAATATGCGAACCGCCAAACTTTGGTGCCTTCATGTGTAAAGCTCACTAAAGAAAACCTTAAAGATATCTTTTTTATGCCGCAAAGCTGTAGCTACCGTCGCCTTTACGAAGGCCGTGGCCTTGCGTCTTGGCACCCGCTACTGAACGGTGGCAGTAAAGATATGATGCATGAGCTGGGTATTTCTGTGCGTGACAAAACAGTAAAAGACTGTGATGTAGACCTAGATGATTTTGACCTTTACGTGGCCGAGTGGCCAACCAGAGACATTGATTAATGAGCGCCCTTAAAGCAAGCATTGGCCTGTTAAACCCAAAAAGTCCAACCAATGTGGGTGGCGTACTACGTGCCGCGGGTTGTTACAATGCCAAGCAGGTGTTTTTTACTGGTAGCCGCTATTTACGCGCTAATAAGTACCATACTGATACTAAAAATGTGCTTGAGCATATTCCGCTAACGCAAGTTGAAAGCCTAGAGCAAGCAAAGCCTGAAGGTGCCACAACTGTGGTGATTGAGCTTGTTGAAGGTGCAACGCCGCTGCCTGAATTTAAGCACCCTGAAAACGCATTTTATGTATTTGGCCCTGAAGATGGCTCGGTGAGTAAAGACGTGCTGAAATGGTGTGATGAAGTAGTGTATGTGCCAACCATAGGCTGTATGAACCTAGCCGCAACCTGCAATGTTGTGCTGTACGACCGACTTGCCAAACTCGGTGGTATTGAAAGTTCAAACGACACCATTTGTAATAGTCGAGACACTAACAACTCACTTAAATGGCAACAAAAAAAGAGCGCTAAATAGCGCTCTTTTTAGATTCAAACTCAAAATTACTTTTTAGTAATTTGTACGTTACTTTCAAGGCCAATGCCGTTGTCGGTAATGTCTGTGGCAAAATAAACACCGACAGGTTGGTCGCGTAGCGAATCAAGCTCAGCCATTTCTTCATCACTTAATTGACCCGTTGCAGCAATCGTATCAAGCAAAGGTAATAAGATTTTTTGTACGTCGAATGCCATGTTCACAAAGCCATTTTTAGTGACACTTTGCGACTCTAAAGTCTCGGCAATCTGCGCTGACTTATCACCCGTGAAAATCACAATATGATTGCCTTTAAGTGCCATTTTTATATCAAAGTTAAGTGGCACAGGCGATGGAATGTATTCATTGATCAGTACTGCATCACCATTGGCTGGTAGTTTTATGTTAGCAAGCGGCGGTACAAAACCTTGCGCAATTGAATACAAGCCATGGGCATCAGTCGCCGATAGGGTAACGATGGCATCAAGCTTGTCTATTTGTGGGCCGTTGTAGTCATCGATAGTAAATGCAGCGTCTTGAACGCTGACACTCATACCTTGTACGCCATTAGCAAAGCCCGACATCATAGCAAGGCCAGCAGTGCTTACTTCTTGCATTTCATTTTGTAGTGCGACAATTGGGCCACAGTTAAACTCAGCCGACTTAATTGCACCGGTTAGTGTATTGGCCAGTGGCAGTACTTTTGCCACATCAATACCATAGGCAACACTCATCATTTGCCCGTCAAGCCCGGTGGTATGTTTTGGTACAAAACCACGCACAGCTTGTAGGGTATTTAGTAAGTCTTGATCTGTGCTTTGCAGTACTGCTTTTACGTCAAAGTCAGCGTAGTCGGCGGTAATACGTGTTTTTGTTGTGCCAGATACTGTTGCAGGCCATTTAGCGGCAATGGCTGCTATATCATCTTGACACTCAGGTGTTGAAATCATTGCTAACGCATTCGCTTGCTGGGCTTTATCAAGTAGCTCTTTGAGCATCTGGTGTAAGCGAGAGTCTTCTTTGCCTGTTACAGCATTGGCGATACGTTGATGATCAACAAAGCCAACCGAGTTACCATCAAGTGAGAAAGTTTTAATAAGCTCAGGTAGTTTTTTAGTCTCAGCCAGTGATTGAGCAGGTTTTTCTACGCCAAGGGCTATACGTAAGTCTTGGTCATTAGAAAGAGCAGTGGTTAGCGTGATGGTAGCCCAATTGTTGTGTGTTGATGCAATTAGGTTGAAGTTATCTAAGCCTTCAAGCTCAATGGCAAAGCGCGTGTAACTTACGCCTTCAAGGTTTTCTGTAGTATAAGCAATACCGGCTTCATCAGCAGATTGTTTAATGCTTTTGATAATGCTGCTTTGATCAGCGACCTGAAAACGCACAATCGGCATTAAACCTTGCGCGTACATCATGCCTTTGTAGTCATCACCAAAGCCCCATATCGATTTGAAGGCATCGTAAGAGCTCAATGATTGCTGGTATTTTTCCATCAGTGATGCAAGGAATAGGGCATTCTTATCATCAACTGTTTTAAGCTCAGCAATGATGGGCGTTAAATCGCTCGTGCCTTTCATTGCATCTGGCATAAGCGCAAAGTATTTACTGTACGGAAACGGTTTAAGTTGACCATAAAAAACTGCCGTATCGGCAGGAACGTATGCAAGCTCAGGTAAATCTACATCAACACTGGCTTTATTTTGTGAGTACAACAACGCACCTGCAACAATGGCAATCGCGCCCCCAGCAAGAAGCTTATTATTCATAGGATGAATTCCTTTTTCTAAAATTAGGAGAAAACATACCATGAAAGCCGTTTTCTGACCAATGTTGCTGTATTAAACGGATTGAATTTTTGTAACAAGTTATTCACCGCAAAGCACAGTTTTAACTTTTAACCTATGTCATATTTTAATAATACAAATAACAACATGGAGTAGATGTTTTGCAGGTAACTCAATTATTTAAAAGCGTGTCAGCCGTTGCTATGATCGCCATTCTAGCTGGCTGTAGTGTTAAACCTTTGCCACTTGATCCAAGCGTTGGTGATACTGGTCAGCCATTATCGGCAGTTGCACTAAAAAGCGATGTGCAATTTTACGACTTATCACTTGAAGTGTTTCCTGATGATAAACGCATTAAAGGGGTGTCGAAAACGCAGTTTAAAATGCTATCTGCAAGCCAATTTGTTGAACTAAAACTTGATAGCCGATTTTTAATCACTGCAATTACCTCAGACGATAAAACACTTAACTATACCCGCAATGCAGGTGTGCTAAACATTGATTTAGGTAAGCAATACCCTGCGGGCAGCACAGTAAGTGTTGCTGTGGCCTATGAGGGCAACCCCCATATTGCTAAAAACGCGCCTTGGGATGGCGGGTTTGGATTTGCTGAAACAGAAAGCGGCGAGCCGTGGATAGCTACCGCAGTGCAGGGCGAAGGCTGTGATTTATTCTGGCCTTGTAAAGATCATTTTGCTGACAAAGCCGATAGCATGCGCATAAGGCTCACGGTACCAAATGGCTTAAGTGCAGTAACCAACGGGGTATTGCAAAGCGTAAAACCAGTCGGAGCAAACAAACAACAATTTGATTGGCTGCTATCTGTGCCTGCAAGCGACTATAACATTGCCCTGAACATAGGCCCGTATCAACGTATTGAGCGTAGTTATACTAGTATTAATGGCACTGAGGTTCCGATTGAATTTTGGGCACTTGCTAAACACACACAGCAAGCGTCGATGCTAATAGAGCAGGATTTGCGTTCTCAAGTCGCGTTTTTTGAGCGCTTTTTAGGGCCTTACCCATGGGGGAATGACAAACTGGGCTTTGTTGAAACACCGCATTTAGGTATGGAACATCAAACGATCAATGCTTATGGTAAAAAATATAAGCGTGATGCTGGCGGTTATGATTGGTTATTACAGCATGAGTTAGCTCATGAGTGGTTTGGTAATTTAATGACCCATGAAAAACTCAACGATGCATGGCTACACGAAGGCTTTGGCAGTTACATGCAGCCAAGTTATAGCTTGTATAAATTCGGTGAAGCGGCCTATAACCACAGCATGTATAAGTCGTATTTAGGGCTTAAAAACTGTAAAGCCATTGTACTTGATGGCGACATAACCTCAGATCAAGCATTCAACCCTGATATTTATGGCAAAGGCAGTTGGACTTTACATTCCTTACGCTGGTTAATTGGTGATGAGTTATTTTGGCAAGCCACCCGTGAGCTGCTTTATGGGGTGAACGACACCAAGCAATTAGCTTACCCAATTTCACCGCGATATCGAAATACCGATGAGTTTATTGCTATTGTTAACCGCTTAACGGCGAAAGATTATAGCTGGCTGTTTGATGTGTATTTAAAACAGGCTCAATTACCTGAACTTGATGTTATTCAATCAGCTAACAGCTTAACGCTGAAATGGAACAAAAACTCTTTGCAAGATAAGCCATTCCCTATGCCAGTTCCGGTGCAAATAAACGGTTCGTTGCAAACTTATTATGTTGAAAATGGCGAGATTAGCATTGCTTTAAAAGCGGGGGATCATGTGGTGATCGATCCAAACATGAAGGTGTTTAGGTATTTACCAATTATCGATAAATGTAAAACTGAGCAATAGCGAAGAAGCCCAGCATAAACTACTTTATACTGGGCTTATTACTCAACCTAAACAAAGTTCTAGGCTAAATCGGCTGCGCTTGGTAAAGACGCAAATGCACCATAACGGCTTACAGCAAAAGCGCCAGCTTTAGCTGCATAAGCAATGGTTTGTTCGATGTTAGCTGGGGTTTGGCAAAACGCTTTAAAACTTTGTTTGTTTTCACAGTGCTGACCAATCTTTGACAGCATGCCGCCAATAAACGCATCACCTGCAGCTGTGGTATCAACCACTTTTGTCGCTGGTGGGCTAACTTGACCTTTAAAGTCTGCGTGATAAAAGCTGATTGCTTCGCCGCCATTGGTAACTAGCAAACAGGTTACACCGGCCTTTAAAATGGCATCAATAGTATGCTCAAGTGGCATTTCTTGATGGCTTCTTTGATTTAAAAACTCAAGCTCTTCAAATGAGAGTTTAACGATATCTGCCAGAGAAATAACATGCCACATTCTATCAAGCGTATGGCGCATACTAGGCCACAGGTTTTCGCGCAGATTCATATCAAAGCTACAAATTGCACCAGCTTTTTTCGCCTGCGTTAAACCATAAATTGTTGTTTGATAGATATTGTGCTCAGTCAAACTGTTGCTGCATACGTGCATGATGGCGTGATTTGCAAACATTGCATGCTCAAAGTCGTCCACTCGATACAGTAAATCGGCAGCTGGTGGGCGATAAAAACTAAACGAGCGTTCGCCATTTTCATCGAGTGATACAAACGCCAATGCTGTTTTAGCCGCATCGGTGAATGTACAGTAATCAGTGTTTACCGCATGCTGCTCAAGCTCTTGTTTAATAAAGTGACCGAACATATCATCGCCTAGCATACCGCAAAAGCTGGTGTTTAGGCCTAGTTTTGCTGCTGCAACAGCCACATTGGCAGGTGCGCCACCTGCGTATTTGGTAAATGACTCTGGTTGTTTACCATCTGATAAAAAGTCGATTAATGCTTCGCCAAAACACACTAAACTCATTATGCATTCCTCAAGGTTAAGGTTCTTAATACTTCGTAGCAGGCACCCATAGTATGGTAGTCGGTTTTGCCTGCTGGCGATTTTGCGTCACTGTAGGGTTGGTTTTGTGCTGATAAAATGCGATACCACGCACCATATTGGTGATCTACCATATGTTGCCAACTGTATTGCCAAATTTTTTCGTACCATTGCCAATAGCTTTCGTCATTTGTGGCATCAGCTAGTAGGGCTGCTGCGGCTAATGATTCGGCCTGCACCCAAAAGTATTTATCTCTATCACAAATTTGTTTATCTGGTGCAAAGCCATAGAAAATGCCCCCATGTTGCTGATCCCACGCAATGCTCAGGGTTTCATCAAACAGGCTTTTAGCGCGCGTTACCAGCCAAGGTTCATCAATATGGCGGTTTAAAATAAGTAACAGTTTTGCCCACTCAGTTTGATGACCTGGTTGAAATCCCCAAGGTCTAAATAAATGCTGCGGGTCATCTTTGTTGTAATCTAAATCGAGTTGCCAATTTTTAGAATAGTGTTCCCAGACAAACTGTTGGCTCTGTGCAGCCAGTTTTACTGTGAAAGTTTCGGCAAGTTGTTTAGCACGTTTTAAATAACGGGTCTCGTTGGTTGCTTCAAAACACATCAGTAAGGCTTCGCATAAATGCATATTGGCATTTTGGCCGCGATAGTCATCTGCACAGCTAAAATCGGCATTTTGCTCATCTAAATAGGCATTATGCTGGGGTTCAAAGTAGTGCTGCTCTAATAAATCCCAAACTTGCGAAAGGGTATTTTTGCAGTCGTTTACCCCTGCTTTTAAGGCTACTGCGTTTGCAAGCATAACAAAGGCAAGCCCGTAGCAATGATTGGTGTCGTCTAACACGGTTACTTTGCCGTTATCATCTTGCTCAATAAGCCAAGCATAACCACCAGATGCTTGTTTATGCGCATGTTCAAGGTGAGCTAAACCATGTTTAGTGAGGCTTAAATATTCTGGCTCTTTAAACTCTATGTACGCCATTGCATAGTTAAAAACAAAGCGGGTGCTCGAGACTAAATGGCGAGTGTGTTTATCGTAGATCGCGCCATTATTTTTAAAAAACTGATAAAAGCCAGCTAAGCCATGGGCTGAATGATCAACACAATGGGGGTGATAAAAAGCAAGGGTATCTTGAATATGCTGCTTAAGAAAATCAGGGCTTTTAAAGTTAACTGTGGCCATGCGTTATTAATAAATCTGTGTACATCTTGCAACTATAGCAGGAAATAAAAATATTGGAACGTTCCTAGTAAATCTTTGTGCTATTTTTACTTCAATGTGTAGAATCAAAGGTAACTTGTTAACGGAGTGAAAACCACGTGAGTGAAATAAATACAAACCAATCGTTTGTCGCCGATGGTTCGCAGCAAAATAAAAACTACCTGCTACCACTGACAGCAATGACAACCCTGTTCTTTTTATGGGGTTTTATTACAGTTTTAAATGACGTGTTGATCCCGCGCTTAAAAGGGGTATTCGATTTAACCTACACAGAAGCAATGCTGGTTCAGTTTTGTTTCTTTGGTGCTTACTTTATTGTGTCGCTACCAGCGGGTATGTTGGTTAAAAAAATGGGCTACAAAAATGGTGTACTAACAGGCTTAGTCGTAGCATCAATTGGCTGTATGTTATTTTACCCAGCGGTTGTAGTACATGAGTACTGGTTATTTTTAGGTGCGTTATTTGTTCTAGCGGCAGGTATTACCGTATTACAGGTATCTGCTAACCCGTATGTTGTGGCGTTAGGTCCTGAAAAAACGGCGTCGTCACGTTTAAATTTAGCTCAAGCACTTAACTCACTCGGTACCACAGTTGGTCCATATGTGGGTGGTATTTTATTCTTTGGTACAGCAGGCACGTTAGCTGCAAACGCGGCAACTGCTGAATCTGTCAAAGTGCCTTACCTTATGCTTGCAGCTGCACTACTGACCATTGCTGTAGTATTTGCCTTCTTTAAATTACCCGTGATTGCAGAGCACACAGAAGAGCAAGACTGCAAAGCGAAAGGCCACAGCCTAGCTGAAGCACCTCATTTAATGATGGGTGTTGTAGGTATCTTCTGTTACGTCGGTGCTGAGGTTTCAATTGGTAGCTTCTTAGTAAACTACTTTGGCGAAGCGCACATTGCAGGCCTTGAAGAGCATGCGGCGGCAAGCCTAATTGCTTATTATTGGGGCGGTGCAATGGTGGGTCGTTTCATTGGCTCTGCAGCACTGCAAAAGATTGCGCCATCAAAAGCGTTATTCTTTAATGCCATGATGGTTATTGTATTGCTGTTAGTGACTATATTCACTGAAGGTGATGTGGCGCTTTATTCAGTACTTGCGATTGGTTTATTCAATTCAATCATGTTTCCGACTATTTTCTCTGTTGCTATTGAAGGCCTAGGTTCACTCACAAGTAAAGGTTCGGGTTGGTTATGTCTAGCAATCGTTGGTGGCGCCTTAGTACCATTAGTACAAGGTGTGGTAGCTGATACAGTAAACATTCAACAAAGCTTCTTTGTACCTGTGATTTGTTATGCATTTATCGCTTGGTATGGCTTAAACGTTGTACGCTTAGCAGATAGCTGGAAAAAACGCATCAGCTAAAAATAACTATTAATAAAAACCCCGCACAGAGTTGCGGGGTTTTTTTGTGCCATTTTTTGCTTTAGCCAACAAAATTAGATGACAGAATGATTTAATGAATACGTATTCAGGGGGGATTTAAGCGGTAATTTATAGGAACGTTCCAAAGAGTGTTTTGCTGCTTTTTATTAATGTGGCTTTAGAAGTTGAATGTGCTGCCGTTAATAAAGTAATTGATTTATAAAGAAAGCGTACTTTAATTATAAGTAACGATTTCCTAGTTTTAGCTTAATTTTATAAGACAAATGGCTTTAAATTTGTTAAATATAAAAGTGCTAACAACGAAAAAAATAACAAATAGGTTTGTCATGCAAAGCTCCAAAAGCACTTTGAAATTTACCACCAAGGTAACTGCGGCTGCATCACTGGTTTTAGTGATTGTGCTCGGATTATTTACCGTCAATAACTTCGTCTCTATGCGCAGCCAAACGCAGGAGCAGCTTTCGCTTGTTCTGCAAGAGATTTCTCAATCAGTATCGCAAAATATAGCTAACTGGTTAAACGCTAAATTAGCGATTGTTTCGTCTGTCGCAGACACCTATCAGCTAGGTGATAGTAAAGAGTTAACACTTAAACAACTAAACACAGCCGACAAAGCAGGTGATTTTAAAAATACCTATATTGGTATCACTGATGGCACTTTTGTATTGAATGATCAATCGGTTGTTTTACCACCTGATTACGATGCTACCAAACGTCCATGGTACAAACTTGTTGAAAATAAAAGCAGTACTGCGTTTACAGCCCCTTATATTGATGTAACTACCAATGAACTAACTATTTCTGCTGTAGCGCCAATGCAAGCAAACGGTGTGTTTAGTGGTGTTGCGGGTGCCGACATCGACATGAAAACGATTACCAAAATCGTCAACGAAATTGACTTTTTAGGGTTTGGTTATGGCTTTTTACTTGATAGCGAAGGGCATATTTTAAGCCACCCAGAAACGAAGTTTATCGATAAAAACATGCGTGACTTATTTGGCAAAGACTTATCGCTTCAATCTGAGTTCGTTGAAGTTCAAATTGATGACTCAGACAAATTAGTATCGTTTACCAAGGTTAAAGGTATTCAAAACGTTGATTGGTATTTAGGTGTAGTTATTAACGAGGAAATAGCTTATTCATCGGTTGCCTCATTTAGAAATATGGCAGCTATTTATATGCTGTTAGGTATTGTCGCGATTGTACTGATGATGCAGTTTTTACTTCGCTACTTAATGCGCCCAATGCAGCGCTTGAACGATGCAATTAAGGATATTGCACAAGGCGAGGGGGATTTAACCCGTCGTCTTGAAGTTGAAAATAATGACGAGTTTGGTGAGTTGAGCCATTACTTTAATGCGTTCATCGAGAAGATTCATACATCAATAGAGCAAGTTAAAAATACCACCGTTGAGCTTGAGCGCTTAGTTGAGAGTTTAGTTAATCAAACGCAAGGCACGCTCGACATGTATGCTGACCAAACAAAGCGTACAGATAACGTAGCAACTGCAATCAATGAACTGACATCGAGTGCGGTAGAAATCTCAAATAGTGCAAGTAATGCGTCAACCTTAGCAACCAGTGCTAACAGCCAATCATTACAAAGCCAATCCGCATTAGCTGATAATTTAACGGCAATTAATGCCTTGTCTCGTAATATGGAGCAGGCGCAAAAAACCATTAATAGTTTAGATGCACACACCGTAAGCATCGGCCAAGTGCTTGAAGTGATCAAAGGGGTTAGTGAGCAAACTAATTTACTAGCCCTTAATGCCGCAATTGAAGCTGCCCGTGCGGGTGAAGCGGGTCGAGGCTTTGCGGTTGTCGCCGACGAAGTACGCCAACTTGCGCATCGTACACAGCAATCAACGCAAGAAATCGAAGACACCATTTCGCAATTACAACAAGGCTCTGCGTCTGCGGTTGAAGTAATGACTGCAAGTATTCGCGACAGTGAAAAGAGTGTTGAGCAAGCTCATGTAGCTGGCGATAAAATGGCAGAGGTAACCCGTGCCATTGAGTCAATTGATGAGGTGAACCACAGTGTTGCTAATGCCACTACTGAACAAAACCAAGTCATTCAAAGCCTAGACAGTGACATACACTCAATTAGCGAGCTTTCTAATCAAGGCCAGAGCAATCTGAATAACACCTTAAACGAGTGTACAAAATTAAAAGCCCAGTTCTATGAGCTAGAACAATTGGTACTTAAATTTAAAGTTTAGTTGTTAAGAGACTGCAATTTTGGATCAAAACTGGCTTAATGCCATTACTTTAAACAGTGTCGACACGGCGGATAAACAGCGCCGTGCCTTCACCTTATTTACCATGGCTTTTTTTGCCATTGTTTTAATCACTTCGTTGGTGTTATCTAACTATCAAATTTACGCCTTACCATTAACTATTATGTTGGTTGTGAGTGATGTAACCATCGTGCTGTGCATGCTGTATTACTTTCGCACAGGTGCTCTTGTGCCTGTTAGCTGCATTATTTTATCTATTATCTTATTGCTTTGTATGGCCTTAGTGTACACCGGCGGTAAAGAGAATACCGCTTTATATTGGCTAATGTTTTACCCCATTGTGGCTTATGTCACCTTAGGGTTAAAAGTGGGCAGTGTATTGGTTGCTATTATGTATTTTAGTTCTCTAGCACTGCTGTTTAGCCCTAATTTTGGTCAAGCACACTATGGGCAAGTTGAAACTTCACGCTTTTTAGCGTCCTTTAGTTTAGTAATTTTGTTCGCTGCGATTAGCGAATATTTTAGACAAAAAAGCCATCAAAAAATTGCTGGTATTACCTTAATAGAAAAACGCGATGCATTGACTGACCCACTTACAGGTCTTGCTAATCGTCGTTACATTTATGAACATATTCAACCCCGCCTTGAAGCTGAAGCGGCAAACTACTTACCTATGTCAGTATTATTAATTGATTTAGATAATTTTAAGTCACTCAACGATAGTTATGGCCATGATTTTGGTGATCAAGTACTTATTGCATTTACTTCTATGTTGCACGATAAACTGCGAGGAACCGATATAAAAGCACGCTATGGTGGCGAAGAGTTTATTATTTTGCTACCTAAAACAGGGCTAACAATTGCACACTCTGTAGCTGAAAAGTTGCGCGCTTTTGTTGCTCAAAAACAGATCCCCTATGATGTTGGGCAATCTATATCTATAACTTGCAGTATTGGTATTGCCAGCCTCGAAAGGGGAAGCCAATTTAGTAAAGCAATTAAGCATGCTGATGAAAACTTGTATAAGGCCAAAGCAAAAGGGCGCAATCTAGTTGTGTCAGGTTTAAGTGAGGTTAATTAAATGGCAAAGCTAATTTACGTTTATGACCCAATGTGTAGTTGGTGCTGGGGCTTCAGAGAAACTTGGTTAAAGCTTCAAGCAGCCATTGGCGACAAACTTGCTATTGAATATAAAGTGGGTGGCCTTGCGCCTGATTCAGATGAGCCAATGCGAAAAGAAATGCAGCAGTTTTTACAGCAAACATGGCAGCGCATTGAGCAGCAACTTGGCACACCATTTAATCATGAGTTTTGGCATACCGCGCAACCGCGCCGTTCTACTTACCCAGCATGCCGTGCAGTGCTTGTTGCAAGGCAGCAAAATAAAGAGCAAGAGATGCTTTATGCCATTCAAAAAGCCTACTACCTAGATGCACAAAATCCATCTGACATCAGCACCCTTGCAAGCCTTGCTGAGCAAATAGGGTTAGATAAAAATGCATTTATTCACGAAATAGAAAGTGAAAAAATAAATTCATTACTTATGGACGAAATAAACCAAGCGAGAAGCTTACCTATTCAAGGTTTCCCGTCTTTAGTTCTTGAAAATAAAGGGCTCTATGCTGCTGTCCCTGTTAATTATCAAGACTGGCAAAGTACTTATCAGCAAATCCTATCCCATATTTAGTTCCCGAAACCCTGCAACTTTTGCCTTATCTTTGCACAATATAAACTAATTGTTACAGCTGTCATATTTTTGTATTTTTTGCGCAACATGCTTGTCATTTTTCATCGTTATCCTTTCGCACAATAAAACAACCCAACTAGCAAATTAAGCTAACTTAACGAGTAAAGGTGTATGCGATGAAAGGCGTTAAACCACTGATTTTAGCAGGTATTGTAGCGGCATCTGCAGCAGTACATGCAAACGATCTAGATAAAGTAATTGATAAAAGCAGCGAGATAAACAAATCTGCGGCGCAATCACAAACTAAAATCGACAAGATTGCAGATTCAATGCAAGGTCGTTTACAACAATTCAAAGCCCTTAATAAAGAAATTGACGGCTTAACTGTTTATAACGCGCAACTTACTAAGCAATTAAATAACCAAATTGCAGAAATGGACGCGTTAAACGAGTCAATGGATCAGGTATCGGTTATTGAGCGTCAAATTACGCCGTTAATGATGCGAATGATTACAGGTCTTGAGCAATTCGTTGCACTAGACGTTCCTTTCTTAACTGAAGAACGTAGCAAGCGTATTGCATCATTAAAAGAAATGATGGACCGCGCAGACATCACTTCAAGTGAAAAATTCCGCCGCTTACTTGAAGCTTACCAAGTAGAAGTAGATTACGGTCGCACTATCGAAGCGTACACATCATTACTGAATGTAGATGGCCAAGAGCGCGAAGTAGATTTCTTACGCATCGGTCGTTTAGAACTTATTTATTTAACACGCGACGGCAAAAAAGCAGGTAGCTGGGATAAAGAAACAAAATCGTTTGTTGAATTACCAGATTCTGCAATCAGCCAAATCAACAAAGGTTTACGCATTGCACGTAAGCAACTTGCCCCAGATATGTTAACACTGCCAGTCCACGCTGCTGAATAAGAGGTTTGAGATGAAATTATTAACGAAAATGACAAAAATGGCCGTGTTTGCAGCTGGCCTTGGTTTTGCTGGTAGCAGCCTAGCGGCTGAGCCAATGGATTTAGACTCATTACTAAAAACATTAGAGCAAGGTAAAGCACAGCAAAGCGCCGAAAATAAACAACGTGAACAAGAGTTCATGGCGCGTCAAAACGAACAAGTACAAATGCTTAAAGATACGCAAGCAAAACGTACTGCAATGCTTAACGAGTCTGAGCGTTTAGAAACTCAGTTTGAAGAAAACGAAGTAAAGCTAGCTAACTTAACAGACACGCTTTCAAACCGCATGGGTTCACTTAAAGAGCTATTCGGTGTGTTACAACAAGTAGCGGGTGATTCAAGCAATAAATTTATGACGTCAGTTGTTTCTGCAGAGCTTCCTGGTCGTAGTAACTTCATGGATGAACTAGCACAAAAAATGGGTTCAACGTCAAAGCTTGCTTCAATCGATGATATCGAAAAAGTATGGTTTGAATTACAACGCGAAATGACTGAGCAAGGTAAAGTATCTCGCTTTACAACCGATGTAATCGTTGAAGGTGGCAGCAAAGCACAAAAAGAAGTGGTGCGTGTAGGTGCATTTAACTTAATTGCTGATGGTAAATACCTAGAGTACACACCGGCTACAAATACAATCAGCCAGCTTACACGTCAGCCTAGCAGCCGTTACACAGCAACTGCAGCTGACTTACAACAAGCAAATTCAGGTGTTGTACCGTTCGCACTTGACCCTACAGGTGGTTCAATTTTAGGTCTTTTAGTACAAGCACCAGATACTGAAGAGCAAGTTCACCAAGGTGGTACGGTTGGTTACATCATCTTAGGTGTTGGCTTAATCGCTTTACTAATCGCACTTGAGCGTTTTGTATCTCTGATGATTATGGGTAGCAAAATCCGTCGTCAACTTAAAGACACAGTGGCACGTGATGACAACCCTCTTGGTCGCGTAATGAAAGTGAAAGATCAGTACCCAGATGTAGCGTACGACACGCTTGAGCTTAAATTAAGCGAAGCAATCATTCGTGAAATGCCAAAAATTACTCGTAACCTGACGCTAATTAAGATTATCTCTGTGGTAGCACCACTACTTGGTCTACTAGGTACGGTAACCGGTATGATTAACACCTTCCAAGCAATTACCTTGTTTGGTACAGGTGACCCTAAACTAATGGCGGGTGGTATTTCTCAGGCACTTGTAACAACGGTACTTGGTCTGGTTGTGGCTATCCCTACAGTATTCTTATACACACTTCTTAACACGCGCTCTAAAAACATGCTGTTGATTTTACAAGAGCAAAGCGCAGGTATCATCGCAGAGCGAAGCGAGAAAGGAGCATAAATCATGGTGCTATTGATTGATGCAATCAATGCTCTACGTGATTTCCTCGACACAGGTGGCCAAGTTCTCTTGGTCATCGGGGTCCTCATCTTCGCGATGTGGTTATTGATACTTGAGCGTTTTATGTACTTCTTTGGTGGCTTTAAACGCTACAAGAAAGACGTAAAAAGCACTTGGAGCAATAGAGCAGAGCGTAACAGCTGGAACGCAGAGCAAATTCGCCAAGCGATGATTTCACGCGCTGGCATGCAACTAAATAATAACCTTGCGCTAATCAACGTAATGGTTGCGTTATGTCCACTTTTAGGTCTGTTAGGTACCGTAACCGGCATGATCGAAGTATTTGATGTAATGGCAATCACAGGCACAGGCAGTGCACGTTCGATGGCATCAGGGGTGTCTAAAGCCACTATTCCAACAATGGCCGGTATGGTGGGTGCACTTTCAGGGGTTTTCGCATCAACGTTCTTACAACGTCGTGCAAAACGCGAAGTGCAATTACTTGAAGACAACATGGTCTTAGACCACTAAACGAATTTTAGGGTGATGTGAGCATCACCCACTAGGAGACTAACAATGAGAGCGCCACTAGGTAACCTATTTCAAGAAGACGACGCTGAAGAAATCAACATGACGCCAATGCTAGACGTTGTTTTCATCATGCTTATCTTCTTTATCGTAACAGCATCATTCGTAAAAGAAGCCGGTATTGATGTAAACCGCCCTGAAGCAGCAACAGCAGTGAAAAAAGAGCGTGCCAACATATTAGTTGCTATTTCTGACAAAGGTGAAATTTGGATCAACAAACGCCAAGTAGATGTTCGTGCAGTTCAAGCAAATATCGAGCGCTTAAAAGCTGAAAACCCACAAGGTAGCGTGGTTATTCAAGCTGATAAGAAAGCCACAACCGATGTACTTATTAAAGTAATGGATGCATCGCGTGCTGCAGGCGCATTTGATGTGTCGATTGCTGCGCAAGAAGCATCATAAGGAATGTGAGCAATGCGTTATATAGTTGCATTAATCATCGCTGGTATCGTGACTGTTATGCTGTTTTTAGGCATGCAGGCACTGATCACCGGTGGTGAAGGGGCCATGTCTGAGCCCGTAAAAGGAAACGTACTTGATTTTGTTCGTCTGAAAAAAGAAGAGACAGTGCAAAAGAAAGAACGTAAACCGCAAAAGCCACCAACGCCAAAAGAGCCACCTCCGCCAATGGAATCACCGCAAATGCAAAACAGTGATCCTAACGCGAGTAATGCCAACTTTGACTTTGGTGCCAGTGTTGAAGCCGACGTTAACTTAGCTGGCGGCTTAGCCCTTGAATCAAGCGATGGTGAATACCTACCGATTGTAAAAGTAGCGCCTGTTTACCCGCGCCGAGCTTTATCGCGTGGTATCGAAGGCTATGTGATTGTTGAGTTTACAGTAACCAAGCAAGGCACAGTTCGTGACCCGAAAGTGATTAAAGCTGAACCAGAATCACTGTTTGACCGCGCTGCGATGGATGCAGCACTTAAATTTAAATATAAACCGCGCGTTGTTAACGGTGAAGCTGTTGAAGTAGCGGGCGTACAGAACAAAATTTCTTTCCAAATTAACGGTTAGAAAAGAGGAATGCGATTATGAAACCTTTAAAAGTTGCCGTGATTTGCGCGGCTGCTTTCACAAGCAGCCTTGTAGTCCCAAGCGTTGTTAGCATGTTACCAGGTGTGACACTTGCAACAGTTTACGCTGAGGAGCAAAAAACCAAACGAGTACCTGCACTGCGTGAAAAAGTGTATAGCCAATTAGCACGAGCACAAAAGCTGGCTGATGATGGTGATGCAAAAGCAGGGCTAGAAGCACTTGATAGTATTCAAGAGCGCTCTTCAAGCATGAACTCGTATGAAATTGCCATGATGCATAATTTCTACGGTTTTATTTACTACAACGAAAACGACTTAGATAAAGCAATTGCCTCGTTTGAAAAAGTAGTAAACGAAGATGCGATTCCAGAAACATTACGTGTAAGCACCACCTTTAGCTTAGCGCAACTTGCCATGGCTAATAGCGATTACGAAAAGGTAATCAAATATTTAGCACAGTGGGATGTGATTAACGACAAGCCGAAAACAGATGCTTATTACGTATTAAAATCTCAAGCGTATTATCAGCTTAAAGATTACCAAAAAGGCATTGAGAACATTAACCTAGCTATCGCTGAAGCCGACAGCAAAGGTGAAATGCCAAAAGAAAACTGGTTAATCTTACAGCGTGCTATGTACTACTCACTTAATCAGTCTGACAAAGTGGTCGAGGTACTTGAGCGTTTAGTTAAGCTTTACAACAAGCCTGAGTACTGGGTTCAGTTAGGTGGCATGTACGGTGAAACGGGCGCAGAGAAAAAGCAATTAGCGATTTTGGAAGCGGCATACCAACAAGGTTTCATGAAATCTAAATCAGATTTACGTCAATTATCACAAGTTTATTTATACAACGGCCTGGCTTTTAAAGCGGCGAACGTGATGAGTAAAGCTATGCAAGACGGTGTCGCTGAAAAATCAGCGAAAAACTATGCCTTTGTTGCAGAAGCAATGGTACAAGCAAAAGAGGGTGAAAAGTCACTTGCTTATTTTGCAAAAGCCGCTGATTTAGTGTCGCATGGTCAGTACGAACAACGTATTGCAGAGGTAAGCATTAACCTTGAAAAATATGAAGAAGCAGCGGATGCAGCACGTAAAGCCCTAAATAAAGGTGGCTTAGAGTTTGAATCAAATGTGTATGTTGCCTTAGGTATGGCGCAGTACAATTTACAAAACTTTGATGCCTCGATTCTAGCGTTTGAGCAAGCGGAAAAACACAAAAAGTCGCAGCGTTTAGCTGAGCAATGGATCAAGTATGTGAAGCGTGAAAAAGTGCACGCCGAAACATTACGTACCGCTTTACTCTAAATCGTATTCAACAGGTAAGCGTACAAAAGAACTAATTTATAATCGCAACACCAAAGCTGCCTTCGGGCGGCTTTTTTCCGTTCCTAAAATTTACTAACTTACTCTTTTTTAAATAATTAATATTGTCATTTTATGTTTATTAAAGTGTAACTAGTTTGTCATACAGCTCCCGTAAGGTAGTCGCAGTTTAAAACTCAAGTGACCCAAAAGCATTAAGTTTTAGTGCTTTTTCGGTGACTTGAGTTTATGCGCTAACACAATAATTAAATATCTATCTTAACGGAGTGAACAATGAAATTATCTGGCTTATTCAAGGTTAGTCTTGTAGCTACAGCAATCTCTTTAGCAGGTTGTGGCGGTGGTGACATCAACATCAACGTGGACGAAACAGTTGAGCAACCAACTACACCTACTAACCCAACTACACCACCAACAACTGAAGAGTTACCAGGTGTATACAGCCAAAGCCTTTCGAATGAAGTATCTGCTGCATTAGGTCGTGATGTAACAGTTCAAGTTCTTTCAGGCGTAATTACAGAAGATACAACATTATCAACAGACGCATTCTGGGCACTTGATGGTGCAGTATTTGTTGGTAACGATAAAGCAGACAGTGCAACATTAACAATTGAAGCAGGTGCGGTAGTATTCGGTAACAGCGGCTCTGATTACCTAGTTGTTAGCCGTGACTCTAAAATTGAAGCTACAGGTACTAAAAACGACCCTATCATCTTTACTTCTAAGCAAGATGTAGTGGGTGATGAAACATCTGCAGGCCAATGGGGCGGTATGGTGCTTCTTGGTAATGGTATTTCTAATAAGTGTCCTGCTGAAGGCGATTGTGCTCTTCAAGTTGAAGGTGTTGAATCAGGTGCTGTATTTGGCGGTACGGATAACACAGATAATTCAGGTACACTAAAATATGTTGTTGTTAAAAACGCTGGTTATGAAATTGCACCAGACAACGAACTAAATGGTATTACGTTTGGTGCTGTTGGTTCTGGTACTACAGTTGAATACTTACAAGTTCACAATAATTCAGATGATGGTGTTGAATTCTTCGGTGGTGCAGTAAACCTTAAGCACGTTGTATTAACAAGCATCGATGACGATAGCATCGACTGGGACAATGGTTACCAAGGTAAAATGCAATTCGTTTATGTTGAACAAGATCCTGATTCAACAGATGCAAACCGTGGTATTGAAGCAGATAACGACGGTAGCACACCTTCTAAAGAACCAAAATCATTACCAATCATCTCTAACTTAACAATCATCGGTAACAACTTTGATGGTGAAGATGATGCTGAAGGTATCTACCTTCGTGAAGGTACAGGTTTACACCTTTATAACTCAGTGATCACTGGCTCTGATGAAATGGGTGAGTGTTTAGAGATTGAAGGTGCAGAAGACGGTGCTAGCGAAACAGTAAATAACGCTAACGATGGCACTATCTTAATGCAAAACACGTTTATGTCGTGTACTAATGGCGAAAACTTCAAAAATCCAGTTGATGGTAGCGGCAACACGTTACTTGAGCTTGAAACATGGTTTACAGCACAATCTGGTAACGTAATCAATGACAAGCCAATGCTTGGTGCAAACGGTCAACCAATTGCAGGCTCGCCATTACTAGGTGCTGGCCAAGATGTAGCAAATACTGTTGATGCGTTCTTCGATACAGTTGACTTTGTTGGTGCATTAAATGACTCAGATGACTGGCGTGAAGGTTGGGCATTTGGTTACGGTGGCGGTGAAGTAACGGCACCACCAGCAGTAGCAGGTTGTCCATCAGGTACAACGTCAATTTCTCCAGTTGATGGCAGCACAACAACATGTGAAGTGTCTGGTCGCATTACTGCAGATTTAACACTTACTGCGGGTAACTACTACGCATTAAGCGGTGCAGTATTTGTAGGTGATGATAATGCAGATTCAGCTACTTTAACAATCGAGCCAGGCGTAACAGTATATGGCCGTACAGGTGATGATTACTTAGTAATTAGCCGTGGTTCAAAAATTAATGCTAACGGTACTAAAGATGAGCCAATCTCGTTCACTTCAAGCCAAGATGTTATGGGCGGTACTGCAGCTGCGGGCCAATGGGGTGGTTTAGTTCTTCTTGGTAATGCGCCATCGAACAAGTGTCCAGCAGAAGGCGATTGTGCACTTCAAGTTGAAGGTGTGGAGTCAGGTGCCGTGTTCGGTGGTACTGATACAACTGACAACTCAGGTACGCTGCGTTATGTTCGTGTGATGAATGGTGGTTACGAAATCGCACCAGATAACGAATTAAACGGTATTACGTTCGGTGGTGTTGGTTCTGGTACTACTGTTGAGTATGTGCAAGTTCACCAAAACGCGGATGACGGTGTTGAATTCTTCGGTGGTAACGTACAAGCGAAGTACTTAGTACTAACAAGCATTCAAGATGACAGCATCGACTGGGACAATGGTTTCCAAGGTAAAATGCAGCATATTCTTGTTAAGCAAGCAGCTGATAACTCAGACGCGAACCGTGGTATTGAAGCAGACAACGATGGTACTACACCGTCTAAAACGCCTAAGTCAAACCCAACAATTGCTAACTTAACAATCATTGGTAATACCTTTGACGGTGAAGATGATTCAGAAGGTATGTACTTCCGTGAAGGTACGGGTGCGCAAATCTATAACACAATAGTAACGGGCCCTGAAGGCATGGGCGAATGTCTTGAGATTGAAGGTGCAGCTTCTGGTGAAAGTGAAACAGTGAACAATGCTCAAGATGGCACCTTAATGATTAAATCATCAGTGATTGCATGTTCTGAAAACTTCAAAGACCCAAGTGGTGTAGATTTCAGCGTTGAGAACTGGTGGACAAACACATTAGGTAACTTAGTTGCTACAGGTCAAACGCAAGTTGTAAATGGTATCTTTACTATCGATACAACAACAGCGACAGACGTTAAAGCAATCGACGGTTTCTTCGATACAACAACGCACATTGGTGCAGTATCTGCTGATAACAACTGGACTGAAGGTTGGACGGTAGGTCTGGAATAACACAGTAAGCGAGGTGCTAAACAACGTGTTTAGCACCTTTAAACAACTTTCTGTAACTTATTTCAGATAGAGGTAAACATGAAACAATATTCAAAACAGTTCAGCTTAACAGCACTAAGCGTAGCTATCTTATGCGGCTTGAGTGTCTCAGCACACGCAGCTGAAGCAGACGAAGAAGCTGTTCTTGAAGAAGTTGTTGTTAGTGCAAGTCGTTTAAAAGGCACTGCAACAGCTGTTCTAGAAGAGCGTAAACAGCAAGCATTCGTTGCTGATATTATGGGTGCAGAGCAAATTTCACGAAGTGGTGATAGTGACGCTGCTGCAGCGCTACGCCGTGTAACAGGCTTAACACTTGTTGATGGTAAATTTATTTATGTACGTGGTCTAGGTGAACGATATTCAAGTACACAGTTAAATAATTCTGCTGTACCAAGCCCAGATCCAACGCGTTCTGTATTACCACTGGATTTATTTCCATCAGGTATTATCGAAAGCTTATCAGTACAAAAATCATATTCACCGTCAATGCCAGCATCTTTTGGTGGTGGTAACGTTGATATTCGCTTGAAATCAATTCCTGATCAGTTTGTATTTGATGTGACGGGTCAGCTTGGTTACAACACTAATAACTTTGATGATGGCCTTGAATACAACGGTGGTTCGGACGATTGGTACGGTGTTGATGATGGCACACGCGAAATTCCGCGTGCTATTCTTGATGTGTACCAAAGTGGTCAATCGCTTGATGATTTAACGCCAGAGCAAAGCCGTGCTTTAGCCCTATCGTTAAATCGTGATTATGATCCAAAATCAGCAAAGGTTGACCCGAATACGAAGTTTACTGCCACATTAGGTAACAGCTTCGAATCAGATAAATGGCGCTACGGTTTCTTATCGTCGCTTAGCTACGATAATAAGCATGTTGTTGCAGATGAGTATCAAGGTCAAGGTTTCTTGATTGGTGAAAACTCAACAACCATGATCCGTGGTTATGACCAAGTACTAAGTACAGAACACACGGTTAAGACATCAGGAATGGTTACGGTTGGTGTTGAGTATGACAAAGCGCATAAAATTGACTACACGGCTTTAATATTACGCGATACTGAAGATAAAATTTCAGACCGTTTAGGTATTGACCAAAACAACAACACCTCAGATAACAAGCGTGTACGCTCGTACGATGTTCGTTATGAAGAGCGTGAGCTGATCGTTAATCAATTAAAAGGTATGCATACTTTTGATTGGTTGAATTACGCGGGTTTTGACTGGAAGTATTCAATTGGTCGCTCAAACCGTTACGCACCAGGTAACATGGAAACTCGTTTCATTGTTACTGATGCCAATGAAGATGGGTTTTACGATACAGTAAACGAAAGCGCATTAACCAATGCAACAACAGCTGCACGTTACACTTTCCAAGATTTGGATGATGAAGTAGAGAACTACGGTTTTAACTTTACGTTGCCTATTATGCTAGATGGCGTGGATGTTGAGCTTAAATCAGGTGCTGACTTTATCTCTAAAGAGCGTTCAGCAACTAACCGTCGTTTTGATATCAATACACGTGCATTCTCAGATGTTGACTTAAACGGAAATGAGTTAAACACTATTTTGTCTGATGATGTACTCTCGAACGCGACACTAACGCAACCAATCTTGAACGACACAACGGTTTCAGGCGATGACTATAAGTCAGCGCAGAAAGTGGATGCCTATTACTTCGAAGCAGATTTCTTCTTCAATAATACATGGCGTATTACCGGTGGTTTACGTTGGGAAGATTTCCGTCAAGTATCTGTTCCTCTTGACCCATTTACTGGTGGCCTTGCATCTTCAATTGATTATGATGAGTTAGATCAGCTCGCATTCCGTGAAGACGACGTTTATAGTGCACTTGCTTTAACTTATGTGCAAAACGACGAAACGCAATGGCGTTTAAGCTATGGTGAAACAGTTGTTCGTCCAGATTTACGTGAGATTTCTGATGCAACTTACATCGATCCGCTTACTGAATACCCTGTAGGTGGTACGCCTGGTTTACGTACAACGCAAATCAAAAACTATGATTTCCGCTGGGAAAACTATTTTGATACGGGCGAGAACTTCTCTGTTGGTGTGTTCTATAAAGACATGGTTGACCCAATTGAGTCTGTTCAATCACCTGCACAAGATGGTCCACCATTGGTACGTATTGCTAATGCAGAAGATGGTTATGTTGCGGGTGTTGAATTTGAATACCTGAAAGATTTTGCTTTCTTAGGTGGATTCTGGCAAGACGTGTTCATGACAGGTAACGTGACGTTAAGTGACTCAGAAATCAACATGGACCGTCAGGCGATTGTTGAACAAACAGGAGTTTCTGCAGCGGTTACAAATACAACACGTCGCATGACGGGCCATTCAAAATATGTTGTGAATATGCAGTTAGGCTATGACGCACCTAGTGGGCAGCATGCTTCAACGCTAATCTATAACGTATTTGGTGAGCGAATTATTATTCCTGGCATTGAAGGTCAAGAAGATTGGATGGAGCAACCTTTCCACTCTCTAGACTTTAACTACACCTATTTCCCTGATTTCAACTCAAGCTTGAAGTTCAAAGTGACTAATATCTTGGGCGCAAAATCTGAAATAGAGTCAGCGGGAACTTTAACTCGCTCCAAAGAGAAAGGCACTGAGTTCTCAATTGAGTACAAATACCAGTTCTAATACTCTGACCAAGGAAGGATACAATAATAAATCCTAACGTTGATTTAGCCCTGCACTAGCAGGGCTTTTTTCTATACCCAAACCACCTCAAGATGCAGAATTCAGCGTTTCACAGGTGCTTAATATCAAGGCGTTACTTTGCAAGAATGGCAGTCCCTTTTAAGAAGTAACAACGATGAGAGTAAGTGCCTGTGAAGCGCCCAAAGGGTTGGTTTAAAAGCGATTTATACTGCGTTATTGATTTTAACAATAGAACCACTATTACTTGCAATCAATGCCTTGCCTAAATCGCTTTTAATTCCAACTGAAACTCGCATCTTGAGGTAGTTTGGGTATATTAAACCATTGCGTGTTATGGTAGTTCTAAGTGTTAAAACAGGGATTAAAAATGGACTTACGGTTAATTATAAATGGCAAAAAAGCGGCTGATGAGCAGCTTCGTGACGCCATCGGTCAATTTCGAACTCGTCAGCCACTTGCGGTGCGTGTTACCTATGAAGGCGGTGACATTGAGCGTTTTATTAATGAAGCCGTCGCAGAGGGTGTAAAACGTGTTGTTGTGGCTGGTGGCGATGGCACCGTTAATGAAGCCGTTAATGCATTAATGAAACTGGAAAAGTCACAACGTTTAGAGCTTGCAATTTTACCTATGGGCACAGCAAATGATTTTGCTACAGCCGCTAATATTCCTCACGGGTACTTGCCAGCACTGAAACTTGCCGCACAGGGTCAGCCGCATGCAATTGATACGGTAGAGGTTGATAAGCGTTATTTTGTGAACGTAGCCAGTGCAGGCTTTGGGGCAAAAATTACCGCAACCACACCGCCAGCACTGAAAAACTTACTCGGTGGTGGGGCGTATACCTTGGCTGGTCTTGTACAAGCGCTGAGTTTTGTACCTTACAGTGGCGAGTTAACGCTGCCTGATGGTGAACGTACTTCGGGCGATATTATTGCCGCTGCCGTATGTAATGGCCGCCAAGCGGGCGGTGGCCAGCCACTTGCGCCACATGCCTACATAAATGATGGTTTGGTTGATCTAGTGGCGTTTACATCATTTGCAATCTCAGATGTACCAGCGGTTATCGAAGAGCTAAGTAATTACCCTAACTCTTCACAACAGTGGGTAAAGCGCTATCAAGTGCCTTGGCTTGAATGGCAAACACAAACAGAAATGCCAATAAACTTAGATGGCGAGCCAATCACCTCAAAACAACAACGTTTTGAAGTGCATGCTGGCGCGCTAAACATGGTACTACCAGACGCTTGCCCATTACTTAAATAAGCGATGATGAAAAATTTTGATGTTACTCGGTTTACGCTGGTTTTGCTAAGACCGCAATGCTAGATTACTTCTGTAAAAATTAAATTCTCACGCAATGGACTTTAATTTTTAACAGTTTAGGTAATTTGAATGAATCAAACAGTGGAACAAACAATGAAAAAAGTAGGATTAGTCGGTTGGCGGGGCATGGTTGGCTCTGTGTTATTAGAACGTATGCAGCAAGAAAATGATTTTTCTAATATCGACACGACTTTTTTCACCACCTCACAAACCGGTCAATTAGGCCCTGATCTTGCTGGCCCAGCTAAACCGCTTTTAGATGCTAATGATATCGCTGAGCTTGCGAAGATGGACATTATTGTCACTTGCCAAGGCGGTGACTATACCAAAGCCGTTTACCCGCAATTACGTGAATCAGGTTGGCAAGGTTATTGGATTGATGCGGCATCGGCACTGCGTATGAGTGACGACAGTATTATTGTGCTAGACCCAGTAAACAAAGACGTTATCAGTGCAGGCTTAGAGCAAGGTGTTAAAACCTATGTGGGCGGAAACTGTACCGTATCACTAATGCTATTAGCACTGGGCGGTTTATTTGAGCAAGACTTGATTGAGTGGGTAAGCCCAATGACATATCAAGCGGCTTCTGGCGCAGGCGCACGCAACATGAAAGAGCTAATTGCGCAAATGGGTGCAATTCACGAAACAGTGGCAGACAAACTGGCAGATCCAAATGCTGCGATTCTTGAAATTGATAAGTTAGTCACCGAAAAAATTGCCTCAAGCGATTTACCACAAGACCAGTTTGGTGTTCCTCTAGCTGGTAGCCTTATCCCTTGGATTGATGTACCAATGCCAAGCGGTCAAAGTAAAGAAGAGTGGAAAGCGCAAGTTGAAGCGAACAAGATTTTAGGCAGCAGTGAACAACCTATCCCTGTTGATGGCTTATGTGTTCGCATTGGTGCAATGCGTTGTCACTCACAAGCAATGACAATTAAGCTGCGCAAAGACATTAGCGTTGAGCAAATTGAAGAAATTCTTGCTTCTCACAATGAGTGGGTCAAAGTGATCCCGAATGATCGCGACATTACCGCTACAGATTTAACGCCTGTAAAAGTAACTGGCACGCTGTCTATTCCGGTAGGTCGTATTCGTAAATTAGCGATGGGCCCAGAGTATATCAGTGCGTTTACGGTTGGTGACCAACTGTTATGGGGTGCTGCTGAGCCACTGCGTCGCATGTTACGTATTATTGTCGATGGCTAGAACTGGTTTTACTTGGGTAAAAAAACCTTATTCAACTAACTCAGAGCTTCTGTTGAAAACTCAGCTGATTTTTACTCTGTTTCTAAATTCGCCTCGTATATAGAGGCGAATTTAGTTATTACTCGTGTATGTTATTAAAAACGATATTGAGCAGTGATACTAAAGTTTCTCGGTGCGCCATATTGAAACTGGTTATAAAACCCAATTTGGCTGTAATAACGTTTATCAAATGCGTTCTCTAAATTAGCGCGCAATGTAAGTTGTTCGTTTACGTTGTATCTTGCCATTAGTCGAAAAAGCGCATAACTTTGCTGACTAACCTCAACTGAACTTCTATCAGGCTTAGTGACATTTCTATTGATTTCACTTTGCCAATTAAAACCAGCTCCCAGTTGTAGACCACTTAGTATATTATTTAATTCATAAGTACTGAAAAGCTTTACTTGGTGTTTTGGGCTAGTGGTCGTTATCTTTTCTCCATCAGGGTCTTTTGTTTCAAATTGGCTATATCCAAAATAAACATTCCAATGCTCATTAATTGAACCATTTGCTTCAAATTCGAATCCTTGCGTTTTGGTGCCATCAATACCACGGTAAATAGGCACAGTAGTACCAGGTAATGTTTCTCCTGTTGCTTCGCCAACATTATCTTGACGGATCTTAAACACTGAAAATGAGGTGTCTAGCGCTTCTTCAAATAGGCTTGCTTTAACACCTGCTTCGTAGTTTTTTCCCTTAACAGGATCTAGGTAGCTGCCATCGGATTGAACTCTACTTTGTGGTGTGAAAATATCGGTGTAGTTAGCATACAAAGATACATTTTGCCCAACAGTATAGGTAGCGCCAATATAACTGGTAAATTCATTATCAACTTCGTAATTATGAACGGTTCCGAAATTGTCTTGCTCAGTTTCCCAATTATCAATCCGTCCGCCTATAACCATTGAAAGCGCGTCAGTTACTTCAATATCAGAAGCAAGATATATTGCTTGTTGCTTTGTTTCTCCCCATGAGCCATACAAGATTTCATCACTCCATTGAGGGGTGGGATAAGTAAAGTTTTTATCTCTAAAATCACCCAAAGGCGGTGCTTCATTTAAAGAGCCATAATATGGGTTGGCAAACTCTTGTTTCTGCTGATTTACACCAATTAGAACTTGTTGAGAACGATCGAGTAACATAAAACGGCCCGATAATTTTAAGTCGTATGTATGTTGAGTGCGATTGCCATCAATAAATGCCAGTGAGCCAGGTATCATTCCTTCATTGGTTATTGGGTCTGGGTTACCCGTTGGCCATAACACATCATATTCTAAATCGTTATCGCCATAGATGTAGCTCGCTTTAACTTGCCAGTCATCACTAAAGTTATGTTCAATCGTGGCAAAGCTGTTCAACGCTTTGGTTTTAGATGATGCCCAGCGAGGAGCAGTTGATGTGTGGTGACTGTAATTAGTTCTATTACCTTGGTTGTCAAATAGCGGTAATCCACCAGACATTGAGCCTTCAGGCTTGGTATCTTGATAATCAGTTCCTAAGGTTAGTAATGTGTCACGCCCTAAATCTGCTTCAATAATACCGTAAAGGGTTTGTCTTTGTTGCTCGTAACGATGCTGATAACTTTCGCGATCTTGATATGCTATGACGACTCGACCTCGAACGCTTGCGTCTTGATTCAAGCCTCCCGATAAGTCAACAATACCGCGTAACTGTTGCCATGAACCAATACTTAGACTTACGTTTGCTTGAAATTGTTCTGTCGGACGCTTACGCACTAAATTGATAGCTGCCGATGGACTGCCCGCACCTAACATCAAACCAGTTGCTCCGCGAACAACTTCTATGCGCTGATAAATTGCGCTATCCATTAAGTTGTCACCATAGTTAAAGCGTGTATCGTAGGTTGTCGCCACACCGTCATACAAAATACTACTTACGCCAATACCGCGGGCACTGATTGAGTATCGGTCGTTGTCAGAAGGGCGGGTATTAATCCCCGCTACGCTGTTCATCACTTCAATAACAGAGTTTAGTTGTTGATCTTTTATCGCTTGCTCAGTCACGACTGTGGTTGATTGTGGTGTTTCAAGAAATGATAACTCTAAACCCGTTGCGGTACTCATTTGCTCAACTTTATAGCTTTGAGCATTGTTTTGTTCACCCACGACTGTGAGTACTTCCATATCGTGATGCTTTTTTTGCTCAGCCTGTAAAGATTGACTAAATATCGCTAAACAAGAAAGTGCGACAGGCGTGAGTTTAAAGTAGTTAGTCTTTGTCATTTTTTATCCGTAGTCCTATTACGTCTATAAGTAGTGAGGCCTATGCTTAGGCTATTGTTGTGTCATGTTGAAAGTCATGACGAGTGGAAAATCATGGAGTGGGCTTATGATATCCCCAGCAAAACGGAGATTTTTCTTTTTAGATAGTTGGAATCATTAATCCATAGATATTGCGGCAGTTTAAAAATTTCCATTGTGTATATCCTTTAACATTGATTTAGTAACCAAGAGACAAGAAGAGTTTTTCTTCAGTCTCCAATTAATTAAAATCCGCAACACCCTGTACCGATTAATGGGAATATATCACTTAATAAATGGTAATGTAAATTATTATCATTTATTAAGTGTGCAGTTAAAAGGCCTTTTGATTTGTTAGTTTTTTCGAATTGGTTAAAGGACATAACATTATTTGTGATTTAAGTCGTGGCTAAAGGCTAGTAGAAAACTCTTGATCAATTACAATGTTAGATTCAAGCAATCGGAGCAATTTTTAATAAATTGAGAAAAGCATGCACACACCCAACAAGTGGAAAATGACACCAGAGCGAGTATCGCAGTTTATCAAAACCTACAGCTTTGCATTAATGGTTGATAGTGAGTTTGAGGCAACCCATCTACCATTAGTGTATAAACCCGATGAGGGCGAGTTTGGTACCTTATATGGTCATGTGTCACAGGCTAATCGTCATGGCAAAAGCTTGCAAGATACCCGTGTATTAGTGGTTTTTAATGGCCCACATAGTTATATTTCACCCACTTGGTATAGTGAGAAGCCAGCTGTATCGACCTGGAACTACGCTGCGGTGCATGCCCAAGGCATAGTAGAATACCTTGATGATGACAACACCTTAGCCTGCCTAAATGAGTTAATTAGCCAATACGAGCCAAGTATTTTAAACGACACCAGTTTGTTGCCAGCTGATTATCAAGCCAAATTACTGCGTGGCATAGTGGGTATTAAAATCGAACTTGACTCAATTCAGGCAAAAGAGAAGTTAGGCCAGCATAAGTCGGCGGCGGATCAACAAGGTGTTTTAACAGGGTTAAAAGCAGATAAACACCCTGATGCCCAAGCTTTACTTTGCTATATGCTTAAACATGAAGTAGGAATAGGCAGCTAATTTGCATCCAGCAAATGCTGCCAATTGGTTGGAAAGTATCTAGCAACACTTTGTTAAAAGCATGTTAATTACTAAAACTAAAGTTAGTACATTCCACGTGTCTGTCAACTAAATGTCATATTTTTAACAGGTAAGTTTTGAGTAAAAGCAAGCATAAGGGGTATAAATTTCACGTTAACTTTATGTGGTCAAGCTTGCTTTGCCCCATAAAAATAAACACTTAATTATTTGCTGAACTTCCGAGGTCTCACTATATTTTCTTAAGTGCTTAGTTGGAAGTTGGCTATGAACATTTCAAAAAAATTAAAACTCGCCTTTGCGTCAGCAATTGCGCTGCCGTTGATCATTATTGCTGTGCTTGTAATTACACAAACAAGACAACAAGCCCTCGATAGTTTCGCCGAGCTTAGTCAAAGAGAAGCGAAACAAGTTGATAACGGTATCAGTATGTTTTTTGCTGAAATAGAGAAAAACGTCAATTATCTTGCATCCCATTCCGCTATCTTAGACGCCAAGCAAGGTGTTAAAACCCATATGCAATCACCTAGTGCAGAAAAGCTTGATCATCTAAGTGGTAGTAACATCGAAAAAAACGCCTTTCGTTTATTTGATCACTTTGGTGCCACCCATCCGGGACTTGCTTATATCTACATGGGGAATGAGCAAGGTGGTTATATTCAATGGCCAGAGGGTGAAGTTACAGCGAATTATGACCCAAGAGTAAGGCCTTGGTACGAAACTGGCAAAGCAGCAAATGGTAAAACGGTAAGAACCAATGCCTATTATTGGGCAGCAGATGACATGGTAATTGTTTCTACTGTTAAAGCGATTAAGGAAGCGGGGGAGCTTATTGGTGTACAGGGCATGGATGTATCCTTGCAGGGCCTTACCGATATTATTGCGAACATTAAACTTGGTGAAACTGGCTATTTAATGTTGATTGAAGATAGTGGCAATGTACTCGTTGACGTTAAAAATGCTGATTACAGGTTTAAGCAGCTAGCACAAGTCAATAACGGAAAATACAAACAGCTCGCTGAAAATAATCAGGGTCAATTTGAAATCGACATTAATGGCAAAGATTACTTAGCGAATATTTATACCTCGCAAAAACTAGGCTGGAAATTTATAGGCTTAGTAGAAAAATCTGAAGTGATGAGTGGCGCAAATGCAATGACGATTACTATTTTAGTCATCAGTGCAATCTTGATTGCTGTGTTCATTTTAGTTGCTAGCTATATTTCTAAATTAATTTCTGCACCTATTGTTGAAGTGAGTGATGGTCTAACTGAAATATCGCAAGGTGGTGGTGACTTAACAAAGCGGTTAGTGATTAAAACACGCGATGAAACGGCCAAACTGGCTAACAGCTTTAATTTATTTTTGAATTTGATTTCTGATTTAGTCACGCAAATTAATGAGTGTGCGCAAAATGTGAGTGATACCTCGGCGCAAACGTCATCACAAGCGGCGCAATTATCTGGCTCAACATCTCAGCAACAACAAGCCCTCGAAATGGCGGCCACAGCGATTAATGAAATGGCAGCGACTGCCAATGAAGTCTCTGCCAGTTGTGCCAATGCAGCCGAACTTGCATCGCAAACACAACAGGCCTCTGAGCTTGGACAAAGTGTTATATCTAAAACGGTTGATAGCGTTGTATCTCTATCTAAGGTGATCACCAAAGCAACTAAAGATATAAACCAACTCGATGCTGAAAGTGAAAATATCATGTCGATTTTAAGCGTGATAAGAGGCATCGCAGAGCAAACCAATTTGTTAGCTTTAAACGCAGCAATTGAAGCGGCGAGGGCGGGTGAACATGGTCGAGGTTTTGCAGTTGTCGCAGATGAGGTGCGTGCGTTATCACAAAGAACCTCAGAATCGACAGAAGAAATAGCAAGTCAGTTAGATACGTTGCGCAGGATGTCTGATCAAGTGTCAAAAGAGATGACAACCAGCTTAGATCGCACAAACAAAACAGTGGAGTTAGCCCATTCAGCACAGCAACAATTTAGCGAAATAACTGCGTCTATCGTCAATATCAGCGATTTAAATACACAGATTGCCACTGCAGCTGAAGAGCAACAGCATGTAGCAGAAGACATTAACCGCAATGTTGTTGAAATAAAAAATGCGGCTGATGATGTAAGCGAAATTGCCCATAGTGCCAGAGGCAATGGTGACAAACTAAACCTGTTATCGAAAACTCTAAATGATTTAGTGGGTAAGTTTAAAGTGTAAAATACTCTTTGTTTCATATACTTTGCATGCTTTAATGGAATAAATAACTAAAGCGTGTAACGAATCATTTTGTTATTTGATTAGAGAACACAAGGCACAAAACTCCTATAAAATGGCAAATAATGAAAATAGATAGTGTGAACGCTGAAGATTACCCAGAGCTACTTGCTGTATGGGAAAACTCAGTTCGAGCAACCCATGATTTTATAACAGAAGACGACATCGCTTTTTTTAAGCCAATTATTATCGAGCAAGCGTTTCCGAATGTGACTTTAAAGTGCATTAAGGATGAGCATCAGGCAATTTTAGGCTTTATAGGCGTACATGAATGCAAAATAGAAATGTTGTTCATTTTAGATGCCGCAAGAGGTAAGGGCATAGGTAAAGCACTACTCAACTATGCAGTTGAGCAATTAGCTGCCAACAAAGTGGATGTTAATGAGCAAAACCCACTTGCGGTTGGATTTTATCAACATAGGGGCTTTAAAATTGCCTCACGCTCGCCCTTAGATGATATGGGCAAACCATTTCCAATATTGCACATGGAACTCGTGTAGGAACGGCTTCTGCCGTGAAAGTCGAAATTTATAGCGACAAAACTTTAAACATTTTTCTAAATACGCGCTAAAGCACGACTTACAAACGCGCGGAACAAGTTTCACGGCTACGATGAATCCCGTAGGAACGGCTTCAGCCGTGAATTTAGATGTTCGGCGTTGAAACGCCTCCTACAAACTCTTACTAACTTTACTGTCGTCACTTATCTTTTGCTTAATTTAATGAACACGATATGCTGAAGCAGCGAATAAATCATTACATGGGAGTAGCAAATGAATCTCAATCAGGTGACGTTACCTGTAAAGGATATGAATGAAGCGGTGGCTTTTTACTTAACATTGGGAATGATTCAGATAGTAGATACTCCGCATTACGCACGCTTTCAATGCCCTGATGGTGATGCCACATTTTCGCTGTCATTAGAAACCGGTAATTATAATAATAGTGCGGTAATTTATTTTGAACATGAGCAGCTCGATGAGCTCTATGCAAGCCTTGTTGAAAAAGGCATTCGCTTTGAGCAGCCGCCTACTGCACAGCGTTATTTATGGACGGAAGCAATTCTAAAAGACCCATCAGGGAATAAAATTAAATTGTATTGGGCCGGAGAAAACCGCTTAAACCCGCCATGGAAAGTAGAAAAAGAGGGTAGAAAAAGAGGGTAAAAAAAGGCGCTAAGGTCTAGCGCCTAATAGCTAAAAACAATTATTTAAAAACCTTACTGCTTTTCTTTCAGTAGTTGTTTTAGTTCGGCCATTTCAGCTTGCAGCTGAGCTATTTGCCCTTTGGTTGCGGGCATGTCGGCATCAGATGTTTGCTCTTCACGGGCGTTACGATGCTCTTCAGACATAACTTCTAAAATCGCACCAACCATCATGTTTAAAAATACAAAGGCTGTTAAAAAGATGAAGGTTAGATAAAAAATCCAGCTGAGCTCATATACAGCCATCGTTTCATACATAACATCGGTCCAATCCTCAAACGTGGCAATCCTGAATAGGGTGAGCATCGAAATAGACACATCGCCCCACAGTACTGGGTTGATGTCAGCAAACAGCATGCTACCCATGGCGGCATAAATATAGAAGATCACGAACATGAGCAGGGCGATATAGCCCATTTGCGGAATAGCTTTTAGAAGCGAGTTAACCAGCAGTCTAAGCTCTGGGATCATGGATACAAGTCGCAATACGCGGAAAATACGCAGTAATCGAGCGATAAAAATTGTTGAGCCTGCTGCAGGGTAAAGGCTACCCACCACGATTATAAAATCGAAGATATTCCAACCTTTGCTGAAAAAGTCTTTAAAGCCTCGGCTTGCGATAAAGCGGATCACCAGTTCAACTAAAAAGAATACCGTGATACCTAAGTCCATCCAATGTAAGGCAAGCTCAACTGTTGGATGTAACGAATAGGTGTGTGCCCCCACAGTTAGTGCTGAAATAACAATGACAGCAATAACAAATGATTGAAAAATTTTACTTTTATCGATACGCTGAAACAGCTGTTGTAACTGCGACAACATCATATAGAACCCTTTGGTTGTAATATTTAAACCCACGCAATATACAGGAAATTGCAGCACCAATGTATAACTACATGAAGGAAATTTAATGTTTTTTAACGCTTTAAAATTAGCCGTGATTGCAACGCTTGCTGTGGCTTTATCAGCGTGTAGCTCTGATGCCCGTTATCATGAAATTCAATCAGCACGTTTAAGTGAATGCAATTATTTGGCAGATAAAGAATACCATGAGTGTGTTAAACGCCAGCAAGACAGTTACGAAGAATTTAAAAAACAACAAGCAGAACATGACTAAAACAGAAAAGCGTCTAGATAAAGTTATTCGAGTTGCTTTAACGCAAGCGTGCGAACTAGCAAAAGAGCACGTACACGAATTTTCATGGTTAACGCATACTGCTGATCTAAAAAAGCTACCGCAATCACTAAAAGTCAGTTGTTATTGTAAAGAGCTGCCGATAACCGCTGAGCAAACCCAGTTAATTAGCAGTCTAATTATCAAAGAATTGAGTGCAAAAGATTTAACTATCAATGTAAAAGCAATTTCATTTTTAAAGGAATAATAATGTACTTAAATTTAACCCCTAAACAGATGGTTAGATTAAACCTGGCTCTTGCTGTGTTATTTATTTGTGTAGGTGTGTACAGCTTGCAATCAGATTCATTACCTATTTCAAGTTTTACCGGTTTTATATTTGCAATTGCTTTTATGGTGCAAGCCTATCGCTCAACAGAAAAATTTGCAGCCAAATCAGCGCTTAGTAAAACACTCACGGCAACAGACACGAGTTTAACGGTTAAGCAGGTTTATTATGGCGAGCAAGAAAAGACTCTTGAATTAAGCCGTATTACGCAACTGAAAGTTGCTGATAACTATTTAGCCGTCATATTAGATAACAACGGCCAAGGTTATGACTTTCAAATAAAAGGTAAAGCTGAAGCCATCACTGAACGTTTAAATGAGATATTGCCAAAGGCGCTGCTTAAAAACAGCCCAATCAAACAGGTTTAATTTGGTAAGCCAGCTGCAAATGGCTATAATCGGCAAAAATTATTGAAAGAGATATAGCAATGGCAGTGCCTACGCGTTCACAAATTTCAATTGGCTGCGAAGTCAACATTGTATTAAAACAAGATCAACGAACAGGTCAGTTAACTCAAGGTGTGGTATCACGTATTTTAACTAAATCACCAAATCACCCGCATGGTATTAAAGTACAGCTTGATGATGGTCAAGTAGGGCGCGTGAAAGAGATTTTATCATGAGTGTTTTAAGCGAAAGTGAATTTTGGCAACTCGTAACCGCCGAAGATAAAACTGCCGAGCCTGAGTCTGTTTGTAATGCATTAAAAGCAAAGCTGACTGATTTATCTGACCAACAGCTGATGGAGTTCGATAAGCAGTTTAACCTACGTATGCGCAAAGCTTATACCTGGGATTTATTTGGCGCTGCATATGTGATGGCCGGATGTAACGACGATTATGGTTTTTCTGAGTTTTTATGTTGGCTTATTTCACGTGGTGAACAGGCTTTTTTGAAAGCGCTTGAAAACCCAGACTCAATTGCTGAGTGTACGCCTGTTTATCATTTAAACGAACAGCCTTACCCGTATTTAGATGAGTACGATTTAATTGCCGGTATGCTTTACGAAGAGCGTAATGATGACGAATTACCCTTTGTACCATCAGGCCTTGAGCAACCAAAAGGTAAACGCTTTAAAGATAAAGCTAAGTTTTTAAAGCAAACTTACCCAAATTTATACGCCAAATATTGGCAACAACCGAACTAATTAAAAGCACCTAAGGGTGCTTTTTTATGCGCTAATACTTACTTTTCTATAGCTTTCAGAAATTTTTAGTACCTATATTTAATCATTTTGTGGTATCTTATTCACGCTATATTCAGCTAATTTAACAATATAAATCAGCAAGCTAAGTTTAATTAGTTTGCTTAACACATATCAAAGGAAATGACAGTGTCAGAAAACGTATATCAAGCACCAGAAGCAAACCTTGCTACAGCGTCAACAGAAACAACTACCTTAAGCATGAAAGAAATCTTATTTTCTTTTAAAGGACGTATTCCTCGTAAGACTTATTGGTATTCTTTCTTAGGTATTATTGTAGCTTCATTTGTTTTTATGTTCGTAGTTGCATTATTAACAGGTGGTAATGAAACAGCAATCTCTGTAATCACACTAATCTTTTATATCCCGCTTATGTGGGTTTCGCTTGCGGTTCAAGTTAAACGCTGGCACGACCGTAATAAATCAGGTTGGTGGGTACTGATTGGCTTAGTTCCACTGATTGGTGGTATTTGGGCGTTAATCGAAAATGGCTTTTTAGCAGGTGATGAAGCTGAGAACCGTTTCGGTAAACCTACTAGCTCATAAGCTTTACTGTGTGCTCTGAATATCAGAGCACACAAAACAAACGTGTCTCATGAAGCATTTAACAACGATTCAAATAGCTAGATTTATTATCAGCTTTAGTTGGCTTTATCATGGGCTGATGCCAAAACTAATTCATATTGCTCCTCTTGAATTAAAAATGACGGCCAGTTTTGGTTTTAATGCTGAAATCTCAACGCTCATCACCCGAGCAGCTGGCATAGGTGAAATTATATTTGCCGTGCTGTTCTTTATTTTTTATCGTTCAATCTTTATCAATATTCTCAATATCGCCGCTTTAGTTGGGCTAGCGCTGTTTGTTGCCGTTTTACAACCCGCACTTTTAATCGAAGCGTTTAATCCTGTGACCACAAATCTTGCCATGATCGCCTTTAGTCTTGTACTCATTAAAGAGCAAAAAGCTTTAAACAAAAACACTAGACCGAGTAACAACGCTTAATTTCGTCAATCATGGCATTTGCTAAAGGCGAGCTGGCATTTGTTTTTGAGGTGATCAATACCACAGGAATATCGTAGTGATATTTACTCGGTTGAATAGCTTTAAAAATACCTTTATCGACCCAGAACTGTGCGTAGTGATCGGGTAAATAACCAATAAACTCACCCGATAAAATTAAATGTGCAATACCTTCATCATGATAAGCAACAGCACTATTTTGATAGTTTAAACCGTCGTTTCGGCTTTCTTTATCACGCATGTAGTTACTGGTAATGACTTCGGCTTCTTTAATGAGCTTATCTATTTGTTTGTCTTCACACTCAAATAATGGGTGACCGACTGCGCAATACAAAAAGTTAGTTTCGTTATGTAGGGCTGTGTAATTAAGTCCGCGAATATGATGGCGGCTAACACCAATCCCCACCAACGAGCGGCCATTGGCTACTGCGGTTTCTACCTCTCGTGCCTCGCACACATTAATATCGAACTGAATGTTTTTACCTTTGCCTTTTAATCTTGCTATCGCGCGGGGAATGGCACAACGCGGGTCGCTGACCATGGTATCTATCATGGCAATACTTAAACGTCCCGATAACTCGTTTTTAGAGCTTGCTACGGTATTAGCAAAGGCTTCGCATTGCTGAAGCAGTTCTATCGATGCCTGATAAGTGATGGCGCCAGCGTCTGTAATTTCAAAACCACTGCGGCCACGTTTACATAATTTAATACCAAGCCTTACTTCTAAATCTGATAAATGCGCACTGATGGTGGAGCGGCCAATATTCAAACGTGACTCTGCGGCTGAAAGCCCGCCACACTCAACAATTGCTACAAAAACGCGCAATAAGCGCAGGTCTACGTCATGAACTTGCATAGCTCTTCTTTAAGTTCGATAAATCTGGAATGAATAACGATAATTATGCATTTGTAAAACAACTAGAGCAAGCTAGACTCCAACTAAATAAAACTTAATCCTGTTCTTTAGGAGTTATAAATGACATTTAAGTATGGTGTTGACCAATTAACGTTAGACAGCGTTAATGCTATTGCAGCCGGTACGTTACAGGCAGAGCTTTGCCAAGAAGCAATTGATAAAATTAATAAAAGCCGCCAAAACGTAGACAAAATGGCTGCCTCAGATAAAGCCATTTATGGTATCAATACGGGCTTTGGCCCATTATGTGATACACAAATTTCTCCAGAAGAAACTAACCTTTTACAAAAGAACTTATTGATCACACACGCTGTTGGTGTGGGTGAGCCAATCGCTAAACCTATTTCAAAGCTGATGCTAATCACCAAAGTACATGCATTAAGCCAAGGTTTTTCAGGTATTCGTTTAACCGTTGTTGAGCGTATGCTTAAGTTTATTGAACTTGATATTATCCCAGTTGTTCCAGAGCAAGGCTCAGTAGGCGCATCAGGCGACTTAGCACCGTTATCACACTTATTCTTACCTCTTTTAGGTGAAGGTGAGTTTTGGGTAAACGACACAATCAAACCAGCAGCAGACGTATTAAAAGAGCATGGTTTAGCGCCTTTAGATTTACATGCTAAAGAAGGCCTAGCATTAATTAACGGTACTCAGTTTATTTTATCGCATGCCATTACTGCGCTTACTAAAATGCGTTACTTATTAGACCTTGCAGATATCGCAGGTGCTATGAGCATTGAAGGTATGCAAGGTAGCGAATCACCGTTCCGTAAAGAGTTACATGTAATTCGTGCTTTTAAAGGTAACGTAGAAGTTGCAGCGCGCATGCGTAGCTTTTTTGCAGGCTCTGAAAACATGGCTTCACACACTGATTGTGACCGTGTTCAAGACCCTTACTCATTACGTTGTATTCCACAAGTTCATGGTGCATCGCGTAACGCGTACTACCATTTAAAAGAGCTTGCTGAAACAGAAATGAACTCTGTAACAGATAACCCAATTGTGATCAGCGAAGAAGAAGCCATTTCGGGTGGTGGTTTCCACGGTCAACCACTTGCTATGGTATTAGATTACGCATCAATTGCAGCGGCAGAGCTTGGTAACATTGCTGATCGTCGTTGTTACTTACTGCTTGAGGGCTTACACGGCTTACCACGTTTGTTAACGACATCGGGTGGCTTAAACTCTGGCATGATGATCCCGCAATATGTGACTGCGGCATTGGTAACAGAAAATAAATCATTGTGTTTCCCACCATCAGCAGACAGCGTACCAACATCAATGGGGCAAGAAGATCACGTATCTATGGGTAGTATCTCTGGTCGTAAGTTAAACCAGATTTTAGGTAACCTTGATAAAATCTTTGCTATTGAGCTGATGTATGCAGCGCAAGCAATCGAATTTAGACGTCCTAACAAGTGTTCAGACATCATTGAAGAAAACTTTGCGCTAATTCGCAGCAAAGTTGCCAAACTAGAAGAAGATCGCTTACTTAAGCCAGACATTGATGCCATGGTAGAACTTGTTAAATCGCAAGCGTTTAAAGTTAACTAAGGGAGCAAATAATGACTTTTCAAGAACAAATTAAGCAAGGTATCCCAAGCGTATTACCAGAGCCAAAACCGTATCCAAGTGATGCAAACCGTGCTCCAAAACGTAAAGACATTTTATCGGCTGACGAAAAGCAATTAGCGATTCGTAACGCATTGCGTTATTTCCCTAAAGAATGGCACACCGAATTAGCCGCTGAATTTGCCGCTGAGCTTAAGCAATTTGGCCGTATTTACATGTATCGCTTTAAGCCTAACTATGAGCTTAAAGCGCGCTCAATCAGTGATTACCCGGCTAAATGCGAACAAGCTGCCGCTATCATGTTAATGATCGACAATAACCTTGATCCTGCAGTAGCACAGCATCCTGAAGAGCTAATCACTTACGGTGGTAACGGTGCGGTATTCCAAAACTGGGCGCAGTACTCATTAACTATGAAGTACTTAAGCGAAATGGAAGAAGACCAAACGCTACACATGTACTCGGGTCACCCTATGGGGTTATTTCCATCATCAGTTGAAGCACCGCGCGTGGTTGTAACGAACGGTATGATGATCCCGAACTACTCAAAGCCGGATGACTGGGAAAAATTCAATGCACTGGGTGTAACTCAATACGGTCAAATGACTGCGGGTTCATTTATGTACATTGGCCCACAAGGTATTGTTCACGGTACAACCATTACGGTAATGAATGCGTTCCGTAAAGTGCTCGAAAAAGGCGAATCACCAAAAGGTAAGATCTTCTTAACTGCTGGTTTAGGCGGTATGAGTGGTGCTCAGCCTAAAGCGGGTAACATTGCTAACTGTATCACCGTATGTGCTGAGGTTAACCCTAAGGCGGCTATTAAGCGTCATCAACAAGGTTGGGTTGATGAGCTAATTGATAACATGCCAGAGCTTGTTGAGCGTGTACGTACGGCTCAACAAAATGAAGAAGTGGTTTCAATTGCCTTTATCGGTAACGTGGTTGATGTATGGGAAAGCTTCTTAGCTGAAGATATTTTCATTCACTTAGGTTCAGACCAAACTTCACTTCATAACCCATGGTCAGGCGGTTACTACCCGGTTGATATCAGCTATGAAGAGTCAAATCGTTTAATCCGTGAAGAGCCAGAAGTATTTAAAGAAAAAGTACAAGCGACGCTTAAACGCCACGCCGATGCTGTTAACAAACACACGGCAAAAGGTACTTACTTCTTTGATTACGGTAATGCGTTCTTGCTAGAAGCATCACGCGCTGGTGGCGATGTAATGGCTGAAAATGGTATTGATTTTAAATACCCATCTTACGTACAAGATATTCTTGGCCCAATGTGTTTTGACTACGGCTTTGGCCCGTTCCGCTGGGTATGTACGTCAGGTAAACCTGAAGATCTTGATAAAACAGATGCGATTGCTGCAGACGTTTTAAATAAAATCATGGCAGACTCGCCTGAAGAGATCCAACAGCAAATGCAAGACAACATCACATGGATCAAAGATGCGAAGCAAAACAAACTGGTTGTTGGTTCGCAAGCTCGTATTTTATATGCCGATGCACAAGGCCGCGCTGAAATTGCTAAAGCGTTTAATGATGCTATTAATCGTGGCGAAATTGGTCCGGTTGTTCTTGGGCGTGACCACCATGATGTAAGTGGTACTGATTCACCTTTCCGTGAAACATCAAACATTTATGATGGTAGCCGCTTCACAGCAGATATGGCGATTCACAATGTAATTGGTGATGGTTTCCGCGGTGCTACTTGGGTATCTATCCACAACGGTGGCGGTGTTGGCTGGGGCGAAGTGATCAACGGCGGTTTTGGTATGCTACTCGATGGTAGTGAAGCTGCCGAGCGTCGTTTGAAATCTATGCTCTTATTTGATGTAAACAACGGTATTGCTCGTCGTAGTTGGGCGCGTAACAAAGAAGCTAATTTTGCGATTAAACGTGAAATGGCTCGTACCCCTAAACTTAGAGTGACCTTGTCTAATAACGTTGATGATGAAGTTTTATCAAACTTAGATTTCTAAGTTGTGTCAATGCAAAAAGGCCATGTTGTAAGCGCAACATGGCCTTTTTTATTGCCAAAAATTATTAAATAGCGCATCGTTTAAGAGGCGTTTTTACGCCGAACATCTAAGGTTCACGGCTGAAGCCGTTCCTACGTGAAAATATCTACGGTTTTTGTCGCCATAAATGACGACCTACATGGGCACTCGTAGGCGTGAAACGTGTTTCGCGCGTTTGTATTTAAAAAGTAGCAGTATAAAGCTGCTGCTACTTAAGGTGCATGGTCTCAAACATCATTGACTCGCAACTTTAATCATCTTTCTTAGCTTTTTTCGCGAGAATTTCGACTTCGGCTTTTTCGGTTACACCTGCCATACTCAGGGCTGTGCTGCCTACCGATTCATATTCAAGTTTGATTTTATCGAGTTTGGCGTCGTTTTTGTCAGGTAAACTTAAGCTACGTGATGACATTCCTTTGGTTAAAACACCAAGATTATCAAACACCTTTTCTTCACCGGTATTCATAATAACTTTAATTTTCTTAAGATTCACTGTGCCATGAGTACATTTAATTTTAATATGGCTGTAACGACTGCTAGTGATTGGGTTAACAGTATCGGTTTCGCTTTTGTAGCTGACCTTTTTCTCTGCAATTGTTTTCCATTCGTCATCACTCGCTAGGCTTTGCATGCTTGTTAAAGCAAGAAATGTCGTTAAGGTAATTAGTTTGATTAATTTCATAAGATTCCCTCCAAAGATGTCACTTTAAAATTTATAGCATATAAACAGCTTTGTTTCCTATGAGAAGTTAAATCACAGAACTAATTTCATGTTTTAGTCGTATTAAGTAGTAGGTAATTAATTCACCAACCATAATCAGCATGCTATGCTAGTTAAGTGTCTATAAGTTTATGGATTTTCAATGAGATATTACTTTTGTTTAGTGTTTTTTTTGTTTTCAACATCGTCTTATGCAAGTGCTTTGCTTGATGTAAAGCCAAGCAATAAAACGCAGTTTTTGGCTTTGATAAAAGATAAACAAGGCAATTATAAAGTAAAAGAGGGTAGCGATGCGGTTTGCCAAAACGCATCCTTTGCATTGATAAAAGAACCTACGCAAGGCTTTAGGTTAGGAACGTTAATCGACTTTAGTGACTTACATAACGGAACCCAGGTGAAGAAGATCCCTAACTACTGTGTTGTCAGTTCGAAGTTAAAATACTTTGTAAATGGCATTGTTAGAACTAAGCGCTATTTTCGCTGTGATAATGAAGGCGACAACGGTTCAACAACAGAAGATCTGCGTTTTAAAGATAATGCCGATATTACTTACACGCTGAGTAAACCTGACGTTTCTTGTGTGTTTGAAAAGCAATAATAGTTTCCCTCACACAATTTTAAGCCTATGATGGGCTTTATTTTTTAACTGATAATTCTATGACTAGCCAATTTATTCAAGCATTTTTAGTGCTTGCTGCTTTTTATATAGCAAGCCTTATTATTGACCGCGCTATTAAACAGTTTCAACGTCGCTTTGATTCAACCGCTCTTGAAACTTTTCGGCTGATTTCTAACTCGCAGCGCGCTATTTTATTATTCATTGGTATTGTGCTGGCGTTATCGAAACTGGGTTTTGACGTAGCCGCGTTAGTTGCTGGCTTAGGCCTAACAGGCTTTGCTTTGGGTTTTGCGTTGAAGGATGCTATTTCAAACCTAGTCGCAGGTGTCATGATTGTGCTTTATAAACCCATTAAGCTTGGTAATTACATTGAAGTGAGTAACTCAAAGGGCACTGTGATTGATCTTAATTTGCGCTATATCACAATTAAAGGCGAGGGAGCGGTGCATTTAATTCCTAATTCTTTAATTTTAAGTAATAAAGTGTCAATCATTGATCGCGAAGACGATTAATCACAAATTTTAGCCATAAAAAAAGCAGCCTAGGCTGCTTTTTTAAGTTTTAGCAAATTACATTTGAGATTGCAGGTAATTCTCAAGCCCTGCGGTTTTGATTAACTGCTGCTGTGTTTCAAGCCAATCAATCTGTTCTTCTTGCTCATTTAAGATGTTATCTAGCGCTTCACGGCTGATGTAATCTTTTTTCTCTTCAGCAAGTTTAATTGCCGCTTTGAGATCAGGTAATGAATCAAGTTCAAAGCTCATATTCGCTTCGATCATTTCTTCAGAGTTTTCACCTATACGTAGGCGGCCTAAATCTTGTAAATTTGGTAAACCTTCTAAAAACAAAATACGCTCAATTAAACGGTCGGCGTTTTTCATTTTTTGAATAGATACTTTGTAATCAGCTTTGTCTAATTTTGAAAAACCAAAATCTTTAAACATACGAGCGTGTAAAAAGTATTGGTTAATACCTACTAATTCATTCGCTAATACTTTATTAAGTGCAGCAATGACGCTTTTATCACCTTTCATACAATTAGCCTCTATTCGCCCATTTGAGATTGATGGTAGTTTTGGCTACCAATTTTGTCGATTAGACCAAGCTGTTGTTCTAACCAGTAAACATGATCTTCTTCTGTATCAAACAATAGCTTCTCAAGCACTTCACGTGATTGATAGTCTTTTTCTTGTTCACAGATGGCAATGGCTTCTTTAACACAGTCAACCACTTCTAGCTCAAGTGTAAGGTCATTTTGCATCATGCTCTTTACGTCTGAGCCAATTAATAGGTCACGACGCTTAGTCATGTTTGGTACGCCTTCTAAAAACAGAATACGTTTGATCAACCAATCAGCGTGATCTTTTTCTTCTTCCATTTCGTGGTTAAGGCGCTCATACAGCTTATTTAGGCCCCAATCGTCATACATACGAGAATGAATAAAGTATTGATCTATAGCAGCTAATTCGTTTGCGAGTAGTTTGTTAAAACTATCTATGACTTTTTGGTTACCTTTCATAATGCTATCCTCAAATTCCAAGTTGCGGTAATTGTAGTATATAAAAACAAGATTGCAAACTTTTTCCTTTGTAAATCAGTTGTTTACTATTGATTGTGATTCTCGTTTAAGTTTGCGTTAATGGTTGATAAATGAACAGTTTATCGTTTCTATTCTTAAATGAAAAAAGCCCTTACTAAGAAGGGCTTGTTGTTCTAAACAAAGTTTAATTTAGAAACTATAGGTTGCACCAAGTGTCACAGTGGTACCTAAACCTTTAATGTTATAGCCACCGTAGGTGTATGACTGGGCACGGGCAGGGTAGTAATCATTGTTAAATAGGTTTTCTACCCCCATAAACGCTTGCCAGTTATCGCTAAAGTTATAGCGACCGCTTAGGTTAAATAGGTTGTAACTGCTAATTGGCCCTTGGTCGCCAACATAGTCGCCGTCTGCATTTGGTTCAAAGCGTTTGCGTGAACCCACATATAAATAACTCACCGTCAGTGATAATTCATCATTAGGTTGCCAGTTTAAGTTAGCAGTGCCTTTTGGTGGGCTTATTTGGCGCGAACCTAAGTAAATGTCGTCTTCGGTGTTTTTACCTTCAACATAGCTGTAAGTTGCAACCAGTTTTAGAGTTGGATTAATTTTATAATCAATTAATGTTTCGTAACCCCAAATCTCTTGCGGTGCACGTACCGGCTCATAAACACCGGTTACTTCATTAAAGCTGTTTGTGGTGCCAAACTCTGATGTACTGCGATAGGCTGCAAATTCAAAACGTAAGTCATCAAACTGTGAGGTAAAACCAATTTCATAGTTATCGATGATTGATGCTTCTGTTTGAATTAAGCCAATATCATTTACCGTTGCTGCACGTAATAGGCGGCCAATATCTGAGATATCAGAGCCTTGTGAATAATTGGCAAACGGGCTGAAGGCCTCAAGTAAATTGTATTTCACACCTACATTATAAGTGGTTGCATCATAATCTATGGTGTCACCCTTTACACTAAGCGGCACTGAGCACTGTGTTTCTGAGCGGCAAAGCTTTAAGGTTTCATAGTCATCAACGGTTAAATCAATGCTCTCTTGGCGCACACCCGCTTTAATAACTAAATCATTATTGATAACCCATTTTGTTTGTAAAAAGCCAGCAAGGCTTTCCATATCCATTTCTGGTACCCAAACACGGCCATCTACAAGTGGCTGAGACGTCACATCATTCAGTGCATCTAGGCCATAAATGAAGGTAGCTTCAACATTGTCAAAATCAACAAGGGTATTAAAGGTAGCGCGCGCCCCTTTCTTTTCAGAGCGAATAATTGATTGGCCGCCTTCGTAGCCTTCGTCTGGGTTAGCTAGGTTGGTAGAAAAGAAAAACACGTTCTCGATGTCTTGCATGTAAAGATCGAGCGTCATTTGGGTATTAGTAAACAGGGCATAGTCTGTGTATTTTAAGGTAATGTTTTCGTTACCATCTGGGCCTTGTGGTTTACCTTTCTTTTGCAGCTCTTTAGGTACATGAATGGCATAGGTTTTTTCGCCATCGTTTAGGTTACCAACTACGTCACCTAAATCGGTTTTTTGTTGAGAGCTAAAGTAGTTATAGCTAAATTGCAGTTGCTTCTCATCGTCAAAATCATAACCTAGTTTAGTGAAGTAGTTTTCGGTTACTGCATCAGATAAACCATACTGTAAGCCAAGAATATCGCCTTCTGCATCACGTTGAACACCATTTTCTTCGTAACTTGCGGTAAATAAGTAGCTAACTTTATCAGCTCGGCCGTTAATCGCTGCAGAGACACGGGCACCAGCGCTTTCTTCAAGTTTTACTGCACTAAAGCGTGAAGATAGGCTAATTTCACCTTCAGGCTGACCATCACTTGTTGCTTGTTTTGTGATGTAGTTAATAATACCGCCCGATGCACCATTACCATAAACAGAGGTAGCCCCTTTGATCACTTCAATACGTGCAATGGCACTTGGGTCGAGTGTTTTGACCCCTAACGAGCCGTTTCTGAGTGGTGTAGATTGTGGCACACCATCAATCATCACAAGTGGTGCACGGCCACGTAAACTCTGACCTGTATTACTCGAACTACCTGTATCAGGTGCAAGACCAGGTACCATTTGCGCAAGTAAGCTTTGTAGTTCTGGATTAACTTTTAAATGCTCTTCAATTTGCTTTTGGCTAATAATCGTGACAGAAGCGGGTACTTCATCAATGCTTTCAAATACACGGCTGCCCGATACAACAACGTGTTCCATTTCTTCTGCGGTAAGTTTTTTATTGATGGCATCATCAGCAAATGATTGGCTGCTAATTGCAAGAGCGACCAGAGTAAGTGAGGTTTTTAACATGCTTGTCCTTGTTAAATCGGTATTTATTATGTGATTGTGCGGCAGTCTAAATGTAAAGAAGTGTAAAGGCAAGGCTAATGATAATTGTTTGCAATAATTAACTGTGTTGTTTTGTACCTACTTTTTAAATTAGTTATTAAGCAAATAGCTATTAGGTTTAGCAGGACTGTAGCTGTGTTTTTATACTAATCCGCTTAATTAAGTAGTCTATTTTGAGGCAATAAAACCTCGTTGATAACAAGGCAAAAATTTCGTTATTTAGTTGTTCTAAATGAGAAATTTTTAACGCAGTTAGCGACAGGTTTAATCCCTCAAAATGATTAAGTATTATTGCGGGTTGGTATTAGCTAGCGCTAGTTTAAAAAGCGTTTTAAGTCGTCAGGTATAGGCATTGGTTTGAAAGGGCTAACATTAGTGCCGCCGGTGTTACCGAGTGGTACCCAAATACGCGAAAATACAATTGAAGCAGCCATACGAACAAACTGACCAATTATTTCCTTGGTATTATGGGTTTTAAAACCAATTTTACACATCCACCAATGTGAGTAAGTGTGCGGAATAATATAGCTTTGACCGAGAATATGAACCCGCTCTAAGTGATAAAAAGCGGTTGTGTAATCTGCTTTCTTATAACTCGTTTTAGCCAATATCATTTCGGTGTTAAAGGCATTTTTGAGCTCATTATTCATGGCGAATGGTATGTTTAGTAATAGTTGTTTATTTGTAATGCCGTTTGTACCAAAAGTAAACACCTGAAATCGTGAAAAACAACGGTGATAAAGCAAATAGTAACCACAGTAATTGCACGATAGAGCCTGCAAAATCACCAATATGAAACTTATATTTAAAGTTCCATGTTTGCGTGGTCCATGAGCTTTGGCTGGCATCATAGCTTGCAACAATATCTGCTGAATATGGGTTCGCCCATACCCAACTATAAGCATGGCTTTCACCCGGGTTCTCTATTCTAAAACCTATGTTATCAGTTGGTTTTTTCGGTAAATAAATTCTAAACAACTTACCCTCAGGAAATACAGTTTGTGCGTTATCAAACGCTTTTTGCACTTGAAATGGCGTAGCATCTAAAGGGGGAATAACGGCTGGTGGTTTTGGTCTATCTTCAACTGTACCTTGCATCACAAATTCTAATACGGCTTTGGTTTGTGGCTTCCAGTTAAACGCCATACCTGTGTAAGCAATTAAAATGAGTGGAATTAAAAAATACACACCCAGAACGGTATGTAGCTGATACATTAACACTCTGAATTTTGCTTTACGCTTAATAGCCAAACGTTTAATACGATTTTTTGGCTTAACCCAAATATAAAAACCGAGCAGAATCTCAAAAATGAGTATTAGAGCACATACCGAAACCCAATTTCTTAGCGGGCGGTTCTTATCGGCATCTTCATAAAGCAACCAGCGGTGCAAAGCCATGGTAAAACCATAAATCGTGCTGTAGTAATCGTACTCATGTAGAACTTGACCATTGTATGGGTTAACACTGACATAGCGGTTATTAGCTAACTGTAATTGCCAGGCAAGATCACTGCGCTGCTCAGGCATTAACAGGGTAACCGGTTGTTTAGTTGAAGCTGAAACATGTTTTATGAGGCTATCAAAATCAAGTGCTGAAGCCGCTGGTGTTACAGTCCATTTATCGCTTTGAGTAAGGTATTGAATGTCTTTTGCGTAAATAAGCAACGCACCGGTCAAACTTAAACAAATCAAAAATAAACCGCTTACTAAGGCAAGCAATAAATGCGTACGACGTAACCACAACTTCAACAAGGTTTGTTCCTTCAGTTTGCTGTTAAAACAAAACTGAATAGTAAATGATAACGCGTAACATTTACACTAAAACTTGTTCAATGGTGCAGCTTTCAATTGCAAAGTTATCATGCAAAAAGTGACGTATTTCATCGTTATTGATGTTGTGCTTGGCACTAAACTTTAGCTCGCAATGAACGTGATGATCGTCTATTTGCCACGTTTTGAGATAATCAATATCAGTAATTGCAAATTGGGTTTTGAGCTCAGTAATAGCTGCTGTTAAAGCAAAATTATCAGGGGCTGCCTGCATCAATATTTTACTGCTCGCTATTAACAGCAAAACACCATGGTAAATGACATACAAAGAAATCAGCATAGTGGCAATTAAATCAACAATATACCATTGATAAAGAATAATTAAGGTACCTGCTATGATCACCACCACTGAAGCTAATGCATCAGACACATTATGTATAAACGCAGCACGAATATTCATGCTGTCTTTAGCACCTGCTTTGTAAGTTAAAAGAGCGGTGACAAGATCAACAACTAGCGCAAAACCCGCAACCCAGATGATGATCCAGCCATCAATGGGCTCAGGATTTAAATAGTTGGAGATAGCTTCAACAATTAAGTAACCACCAATCACAATTAAACTTAAACTATTAAATAAGGTTGCTAAAATTTCAGCGCGTTTATAACCGTATTGATAACGATCATTGGCAGGTTTGGCACCAATTTTTCGGGCAATTAGGGCAATGAATAACGACGAGGCATCACTTAAATTATGCAGTGCATCAGCAATTAACGATAAACTGCCAGAAACAAGGCCGCCAATCACCTGAGCGACAGTTAATAACACATTGATTGCAACTGCCAGCATGAGTTGGCGGGTGCTTTGGTTATTTGTATCGTGATGATGGTGGTGGTGGTGTCCGTGTCCCATAAAAATACCGAGTTATTGATTTGCTTTATTTTTATACCATGCGTGCCGTGGTATTGAAATGTTTGTAATGCATTGTTCGTGTACAGATTATAATTTACTGTTCAAATGCCGGTGGATTTGTTAATTTAGCGCCGTTGTACCAATTTTTAGTTCTAATTTTTAGGCTCAATGTGAAAGCTGCATTTATTATTTTGATTAGCGTATTATTGCTCCAGCCACTGCTGGATAGCTTTGATGTGGCCGATCATAATGCTGCGTTTAATCACACCTCGGTACTGTTATCAGAAGAAATTGACCTTGAAGCCCATTGCGCAGCCAATGGCGATCACCAGTTACATCAATCAGAGCATGCCGAGCTTAGCAAACAGTTGTCTGACTCAGCCGAGAAAGGCCATTGTCATGTTTGTCACAGCCCTGCGTTTGTTGATTCGCTGCAATTGTCTGAACCTACTGATGTTTATTTCGCTAAAATTGAATCACTTGATTTCAACTTCAAATCGGCTGACTTAGCACCGCTACATCGCCCACCTATTTTAGCTCTTACTTAATCAAAAACCCTTTTTTAGATTTTTTGGGCTTAGCCCATTTTAAGTAAGAGACACTCTATGTATTTAAGAAATTTTATGCGTTATGCATTGCTGTGCGTATGCTATATGACTGTGACAAATATTTATGCGACAGAACAAGCGCATAACCACCAAGAAAATGAGCAAGCTGAGCATGCTAATGAAGTCATTTTAACTGAGCAGCAACAGCAACTCGCTAATATTAAGGTTGAGCGCCTTGTACTGAAAAAACACAAGCAAACCTTGTATGCACCGGGCGAAATTAAAGCCAATGGCTACGCCAGTTATGTGGTGTCACCACGTGTTGATTCTATCGTTGTAAAACGCCATGCCTTATTAGGGCAGCATGTAAATAAAGGAGACTCTTTAGTCACTTTATTTAGTGGCGAAGTGGCTAGCCAGCAAACAGAATTTAGATTAGCAGAAGCCGAGTGGCAACGCGTTACTAAAATGACCGCAGGCACAGTCAGCGAAAAACAAATCTTAACTGCCAAAGCCGAGTATGAAGTGGCTTATAGCCGATTAGTTGCCTTTGGTTTATCAAAACAAGCTATTGTACAAACACTCACCATAAGCCCAGAAAAACTCGGTGAATACACCTTGTTTGCACAAACATCTGGGGCTGTTTTAACCGATAACTTTGCCCAAGGTCAGCGAGTAGATTCGGGGATTGAGCTAATGCTAATAGCCGATGAATCTGCGCTTTGGGTTGCTGCTCAGCTTTCAGCTAATCAAGACCGTACTATCAGTAATGGCTCTACGGCGCTGTTAGAAGTTAACGGCAATCGCTATCAAGCAAGGGTTATTCAAGAAGCACATACCATTGATGAACAAACACGTTCACGAACTGTTAGGCTCGAGGTAAAAAACACCCAGCATAGTTTGCACCCAGGCATGTTTGCGGATGTGTATTTTCATTTTGAAACAGACCAAGAGGTACTTGCCGTACCTGAAAACGCATTAACACGGAGTGCAGATGGTGACTGGCAGTTATTTGTCGTTGATGACGATGGTGGCTTTGCTGCCCATGAAGTAACCCTTGGCAGACGTTTTGGTGATTATCGCGAAGTGTTAGGTATCAAAGCCGGGCTTGAAGTTGTCACCCAAGGTGCTTTTTTTATTGCATCACAGCTAGCTAAAGGCGGATTTGATCCGCATAACCACTAGAGGTGATATATGTTTAATTTATTAATAGAGGCGGTGATAAAGAACCGTTTACTGGTTGTATTGGCCTTGCTTGCAGCGATTGCAGTGAGTGCATTTATGATCCCAAAACTTAATTTAGACGCCTTTCCTGATGTGACGAATGTGCAAGTTGCAGTGAATACCGAAGCGCCAGGGCTTGCGGCTGAAGAAGTTGAGCAGCTGATCACATACCCGATAGAAGCGGTTATGTATGCGCTGCCCGATGTAGAGCAGGTACGCTCTATTTCTAAAACAGGGTTATCGGGCGTCACTGTGGTGTTTAAAGAAGGTGTCGATATTTACTTTGCTAGGCAACTGGTTTTTGAACGTTTGCAGTCTGCTAAAGAGTTGATCCCAGCTGGTGTGGGTATGCCAACCATGGGCCCTAATACATCAGGACTTGGACAAGTCTATCAGTATTTACTTGAAGCAAAGCCAGATGCCAACATAGATAGCATGGCATTGCGTAGTTTAAATGATTGGGTGGTTAAATTACTTATATTACCTATTGATGGTGTGACCGATATTCTGTCATTTGGCGGTGAGGTAAAGCAGTATCAAGTGAACATAAACCCCAATAAGCTCCTTGCTTATGACTTAACACAGCAAGATGTTAGTAACGCACTAGATGCTAACAACAGTAATGTGGGTGGCTGGTATATGAACCGTGGTCAAGAGCAGCTTGTTATTCGTGGTACAGGTTGGTTTACCCCAGGCGAAAAAGGGCTTGCTGAGATTGCACAAACACCTATCAAAACCATTGATGGGACGGTTGTTCAAGTGGCTGATGTTGCGAATGTTGAGCTTGGTAGTGAAATTCGCCAAGGCGCTGTCACCTTATCTAAACGCAATGAACAAGGCGAAATAGTCAATCGTGGTGAAGTGGTGACTGGTATAGTGCTCAAGCGAATGGGCGCTAATACCAAGCAAACGATTGATGGCATTAACGCGCGTGTCGAGATGATAAATCAAGCACTGCCAAAAGGGGTTGAATTTAAAGCCATTTACGACCAAGCAGAGCTTATAAGCCAAGCGGTACAAACGGTTATTGACGCACTGCTTTTAGCTTTTGTATTTATTATCATTGTATTAGCGCTATTTTTGTTGGATTTAAGGGCAACATTTTTGGTGTTGTTGTCGATCCCTATCTCGATAGGCTTAGCACTGAGTGTAATGGCATGGCTTGGCTTGTCGGCAAACTTAATGTCGTTAGGTGGGATTGCTGTTGCAATCGGTATGCTGGTAGATGGCTCTGTTGTGATGGTTGAGAATGTATTTAGGCACTTAGGGCTTAAACATAATCAACATAAGCCTTCTTCGCAGCTGGTGGCTATTGCTGCAAAAGAAGTCGCACGGCCTATCTTTTTTGCCTCTTTGATCATACTAACGGTATTTTTACCGCTGTTTAGCTTTGAAGGCGTTGAGGCGAAGTTATTTCAGCCAATGGCTGTAAGTATTATGCTTGCGATTATTAGTGCTGTGTTCGTTGCCTTGGTTGTGGTGCCAGCTCTGTGTGTGTACTTATTTGCTAAGGGCGTGACAGTAAAGAAAAGTATTCTGTTAAAACCTATCGATATGCTTTATCAACGGGCTTTACAAAAAGCATTGCAGGCTAAACGCAGCGTTTTAGCGATAGCAGGGTTATTACTAATTGTAGCGGCCGTTATGCTACCAAGGCTGGGTACTGAATTTGTGCCAGAGCTTGAAGAAGGCACTATTAACCTACGTGTGACACTTGCTCCATCAGCAAGTCTCGATACGGCAATCTCAGTGGCGCCTAAGCTTGAAGCCATGTTGCTTGAATTTAGTGAGGTGGAATATGCGCTGAGCCGAATCGGTCGGGCTGAAGTGGGGGGAGATCCTGAACCGGTTAATAACATTGAAATCTATTTAGGCTTAAAACCTCATGAGCAATGGGTAAACGCGAAAACGCGGGTCGAATTACAGCAACTAATGGAAGCCAAGCTTGAGCAGTTCCCAGGGCTTTTGTTTAACTTTTCGCAGCCCATAGCAACCCGAGTCGATGAGCTTTTATCCGGTGTTAAAGCGCAATTGGCCATTAAATTATTCGGCAGTGACCTAGGCGTTTTAACTGAAAAAGGCCAACAAATTGAGCAGCTAGTTCAGCAAATATCTGGTGCAAAAGATGTTGCTATGGAGCAAATAGGCGGTGAAGCGCAGCTGATAGTTAAACCTAACCGTTTGGCATTGTCGCGCTTTGGTTTATCGGTGTCTGATTTGATGGATGTAGTTCAGCACGGTATTGGCGGGCAATCTGCAGGGCAAATCATTAATGCCAATGAGCGCTATGATATTTATGTGCGTATAGCAAAAAGCTTTCGGCAAAACCCAAATGTGATCGCTGATCTTCGACTGCGAACCCCTGCGGGTGCCATTGTTAGGGTGGGGGATGTAGCCGATGTACAAATAGAGTCTGGCGCTCCACAAGTTCGTCGCGATGATGTTCAAAGGCGGGTGGTTATTCAAGCGAATGTGCAGGGGCGAGATATGGGCTCTGTAGTTGCCGATATACGCGCTGCCATAGCCGATAAAATACAGCTACCAAGTGGTTACAGTGTAGCCATTGGTGGGCAGTTCGAAAACCAGCAAAGGGCACAGCAGCGGCTGATGATAGTAGTGCCAGTAGCCTTATTACTCATTGCGTTATTGCTGTATTTTGCCTTTAGTAACCTATCGCAAGTGGTACTTATTCTTGTCAATGTTCCTTTGGCTGTGATTGGGGGAGTGATTGCATTGTATGTCTCTGGGCAATACTTGTCTGTACCCAGCTCAGTAGGGTTTATTACACTATTTGGTGTTGCGGTATTGAATGGTGTGGTGATGGTCGAAAGCATTAATCAAAGGATTAGTGCGGGAGATAGCAAAGACAAAGCAGTATTTGAAGGCGCTGTTTCAAGGCTTAGACCCGTACTCATGACTGCGCTTACTTCAATGCTTGGGCTAATTCCAATGCTACTTAGCACTGGCATAGGGGCTGAAATACAAAAGCCCCTTGCCACGGTTATTGTTGGCGGCTTGGTTAGTGCTACCTTTTTAACTTTATTTGTACTTCCGGTACTTTATAAGTCGATGAGTAAATAAAATAAGTCGATGAGTAAATAAAATAAGTCGATGAGTAAATAAAGCATATGGGGCTAACTTTTAGTAGCCCCTTTTTAATGCCGTGTATTTCTGTAAAGGGCGTTTACACCATGCTAAAGCCCTTATAAACTGGGCGTTACAATAATGATGTAAAAAAGGAATACAGAGTGAGTAACGCAATTACAATTCGTCCGGCAGTCGCAAGTGATGCTGCAACAATCCTACATTTTATTACCGAACTTGCTATTTACGAAAAAGAACCTGACGCAGTTAAAACAGACGAGCAAGCTATTTTAAAAACGTTATTCAGTGAAGGTGCTACAGCTCACAGTGTTATTTGTTTAGAGGGCGACACACCAATTGGTTTTGCAGTTTATTTTTATAATTACTCTACATGGCTTGGCAAAAATGGTTTGTATTTAGAAGATCTTTACGTCAGTGCAGATAGCCGTGGTAAAGGTGCTGGTAAGCAAATTATGCAATATCTAGCTAAGCAAGCACTCGAAAAAGACTGCGGTCGTTTTGAGTGGGTGGTACTTGATTGGAATAAACCAGCCATTGATTTTTACGACAGCATTGGTGCTAAACCGCAAAACGAATGGATTATTTACCGCCTAACAGGCCAAGAGCTTATCGACTTTGCGCATCAATAACTAATGTTGTTATAGCTTAAAATTAACAAATAACAATATAAATAAAAATCATTTGCATTTGATCTTTTCTGTGTGTAGTTTAAATACACATAGAATGATTGGTATAAGTGCAGGTGATTTTTATGACTCAAACAACAGGCCACACACCGTTAACTTCGAACGCCATTGATGATGCGCTGGCCCCTTGGCAAAGTGCAATTTATCAAGGCAACTTAGCATTTGAATCTGGTGAGCTCATTACTGCGCGTGATCATTACACGGTTGCCAGCAGCTGCGCTGAAACACTACTCGCACAGTTTTCTAATATCCCAATCAACCAGTCGGTAACACGCTCGTTAGAGCATTGTATTGCAGCATTTGTTGTTGCCACTTTGAATCTTGCCGACACCTTTAAGGTAATGCAAAAACCAGATAAAGCCTGCACCTGGCTTTGTCATGCTCATCAGCGATTAAGCGCGCTGTTAAATCACCCAGAGCAGCAGGTCCGCATCTTGGTGCTGCACCATCATCACAAAACCTATTATGAACTGGTTAAGTTTGCCAGCATGGCATCGGCATTTCCGACACTCATTAACCGAATCAACCAGCTATTAGCTGACCATCCCCATAAAACGCAGTTATTACATTAACGATAAGGAATCAGTATGCCTTTTACATTACCCGATTTAGCTTATGACTATGATGCACTTGAACCGCACATTGATGCGAAAACCATGGAAATACATCACACCTTGCATCATCAAACCTATATCAATAAAGCGAATGCTGCACTCGAGGGCAGCCATTACTCTGAACAAGATGCTGAAACATTACTACGCACTATTTCATCAATGCCTGAGTCTTTACAAAAAGCAGTACAAGAGCATGTGGGTGGTCACCATAATCATTCATTATTTTGGCAAATAATGACACCAAACGGCGGTGGTGAGCCAAGTGCAGAGTTAAACACCGCCATTGTTGATACATTTGGCAGCTTTGACGCATTTAAAGAGCAATTTACGAATGCAGCGGTAAGTCGCTTTGGCAGTGGCTGGGCGTGGTTATGTGTTGATGAAAATAACCAATTGATTGTTGAAAGTAGCCTCAATCAAGATAGTCCACTTATGCAAAATCACATACCTATTTTAGGGCTAGATGTGTGGGAGCATGCATATTACTTGAAGTATCAAAATCGTCGCCCTGAATATATTGCGGCATTTTACGAAGTGATCAATTGGCCGGAAGTTGAGCGCCGATATTTAGCTGCAATTAAATAGCTGTTTAATTAGTTAAGGTCCGAAACTGGCTAGTCAAAAAATAATATTCAGTTAAGCTAACGGTATTAGCGTGTAACGAGAAAAATTATGACTAGCCAACAATGGCAAACTGCGAGGCAAAGCCGCGACCCACGCTTTGATGGGGTGTTTTTTGTGGCGGTAAAAAGTACTGGCATTTATTGCAGACCCATTTGCCCCGCACCAACAGCACAAGAAAAGAACGTTGAATACTACCAATACGCGCACTTGGCTGCGCAGGATGGTTTTCGACCCTGTATTCGCTGTCGCCCAGATAGCGCACCGAATAGCCCTGCTTGGTTAGGTACTAAAACCACCGCATTACGCGCCAAACAACTGATTGATAAAGGCGAGGCCTACGATTGTGAGGTTTTAGCCGACAGACTCGGCGTGTCGAGCCGCTATTTACGCCGTTTGTTTAACCAACACTTTGGACTCTCGATCACCCAATATCGATTATTTAACCAATGTAATTTTGCTAAACAGTTATTACAAGAAACAGATTTGTCGGTGGCAGATATCGCATTTGCTTCTGGCTTTAATAGTATTCGTCGTTTTAATGATGCTTTTTTAAAGCAGTTAAATATTGCCCCTTCAAAGTTACGTAAGACAGATAAAAAACCAGCCTCAACATTAACTCTAACACTGGCATTTAGGCCGCCTTATAACTGGCAAGCACTCCATGATTTTTTGCAGCGCAGATTAATCAGTGGTTTAGAATGGTTGAGCGCAACAAGCTATGGACGCACTTTTAAAGACAAATATTGCCAAGGGCAATTCACAGCGCATTTTGTTGAGCATAAAAATCATTTTAAAGTGGTTATTGATATCGATAACACCCGCTATTTACAGCAAGTGATCCATAACATTCGTCGTGTGCTTGATTTAGACGCCGACACGCACACTATTGAACAGCATTTAGATGCAGAGCTTAAAGGCGCAATGCCGCTTTGTGTTGGGCTTCGTTTGCCGGGAATTTGGTCAGACTATGAAGCGGGCATACGTGCGGTTCTTGGTCAGCAAGTGAGTGTTACTGCGGCTCACAATCTCGTAACTCAGCTTGTGAATGAATTTAATCAGCAAAGTACTAACCACTATTTTCCAAGCCCTGATTGGGTTGCCAATTCTGAACTCGATTTTTTTAAAATGCCACAATCACGCAAAGATGCGCTAAGGCGTTTAAGTGCTTATTGTCAGCAAAACCCAGATAATCAAGAGCTTGATAATTGGCTTGAGCTCAAAGGTATTGGCCCGTGGACAGTTAATTACGCCAAACTACGCGGTCAAAGCCACCCCGATATTCTATTGGCGGGCGACTTAGGGGTTAAAAAAGCCCTCGCTGGAATAAGCGAATTTAATAGCGAGCACTGCGCGCCATTTCGCTCTTATTTAACTTTTCAACTATGGCAACAATTATGAGTATGCAACAAGTTATAATGCCAAGCCCGATTGGCGATATTACCATTCAAAGTACATCAAAAGGCGTCAGTTACGTTGGCTTTTATCCGGTGGTTGCAATGCAAACAGAGGTTGTTGATGAGCACACCCTTACACCCATTTTAATTTGTATAAGTGAGCTTAATGAATACTTTAACGGTGAGCGTACACGTTTTACAGTACCCCTTGATACCCAAGGTACCCACTTTCAAAGGCAAGTGTGGCGTGCGCTGATGGATGTTGAGTTTGGTCAAAGCAAAAGCTACCAAGATATTGCACTTGCGATTAATAACCCAAAAGCGGTGCGTGCAGTGGGGGCTGCAAATGGTAAAAACCCGATTAGCATTATTGTACCGTGCCATCGGATTATTGGCGCAAACGGTAAACTCACAGGCTATGCGGGTGGCCTTGAAAGAAAAGAGTGGTTACTGAAACACGAAGGAATTTTGTAAAAAGTTAAATTGCCATCTACACTATTTAAAGCTTAACTAAATTAGTAACTTATTATGACAGTGATGTTGTTTTTTACTAGAGTATTTTTGTGTACAGGGTTGTTTTTTACTTTTACTTGTTATGCGAAAGAGGCGTCTCCCTTACTAATTAAAATTTGTGTGGCGGATCATAATAAAGCGCCGATGTTTATCGATGCTAAAAACGAAATCCCCATTATTAATAGCCAAGCACAAATTAATACTCTAAAGGAATTAGATCTCGCAATAGATGAAGTTCAATTTCAATACCAACAAATGCCTTGGCAAGAATGTATATCATCAATAAAGCACGGCACTGTTGATGCATTTATTTCTGGTTTTAACGCGCTTAAAAGTGACTATGCTGTTTTCCCTGTTAATAAACAGGGCAAACCTCTCGATAAATATTCATTCGCATCTTTGAGCCAATGTTTAATCGGTAAACGACGTTTTCATTCAAAGTGGAATTCACGTGAGGTATTTCAATCAAAAGCATTCTCGTTAGCTGTTGCTAATGGCCATTTTGTTGGTGATGCCGCAAGTGAAGATGCGTTTTTTATTGAGCACACATTTACGCTACAAACTGCGATTGAACGAGTTGCTCAGGGAAATGCTGATGCAGCACTTGTGATTTGTGAGATTTCTAAGAATAAAGTCGACCTTAGTCAGTACTACCAATTTAAACTTGCTCCACTGTTCCCACCGATCAATACCTCAATAGCATATTTGGCTTTTTCAAATGAGTTTTTCTATAAGCATAAACTAGATGCAAACCTAGTTTGGGAGCAGCTCGCTAGTAAAAAATTGGCAGGGGTTTATGCAAGAATGTTGCAAAATATGAGCTCAGAACAAAACACTCATTATGGGACAAAAGAATAAGGTAAAGGATGATGTTGTCGTTCGATTAGGGTAGCATATTGCGACTTTAAAATTTGGGCAACATCATGGCACAGCTGTACTTTTATTATTCTGCAATGAATGCAGGCAAATCTACCACACTTTTACAATCTGCATTTAACTACCGCGAACGTGGTATGGAACCGGTTATTTTAACAGCGGCTATTGATGATAGAGCAGGTGTTGGTAAGGTGTCTTCACGTATTGGCTTACAGGCTGATGCGCATATTTTTGATGCAGAGAAAGATGTATTTGAGCTAATCAAATCTTTAAATGCAGAGCAAAAGCGCCATTGTATTTTAGTTGATGAATGCCAGTTCTTATCAAAAGACCAAGTAATGCAATTAACGGATGTGGTTGATGAGCTTGGTATTCCAGTGCTGTGTTATGGCTTACGTAACGATTTTAGAGGTGAGTTATTTAGTGGCTCACAATACTTACTTGCATGGGCTGACAAACTAATTGAGTTGAAAACAGTATGTCATTGTGGTCGTAAAGCTAATCATGTACTGCGTACCGATGAGCATGGCAATGCGATTGCAGACGGTAATCAGGTAGAAATTGGCGGCAACGACCGATATGTATCAGTGTGCCGCAAACATTATAAAGAAGCGTTAAATCTCGGCCGCTAAAGCCGAAATAAAACTATCAATATCTTGCTTAGTGACGCCTAAATGGGTCACTAATCGCAGTGGTTTTCCTGGCGAAAATAACATATTTTGTTCTTTTAGCGCATGTGCCACTGCTTTTAAGTCGATATGTTCGGCAACGTTTGCGTAAACAATGTTGGTATCGATTTGAAAAGGTGATGTATCAAAACCAGCTAACGTGTTTAATTGATCTGCTAAATACGCCGCGTTATCGTGATCTTCAGCAAGTCTTGTTACGTGATGCTCAAGTGCATACTGACCAGCGGCTGCCAGCATACCCGCTTGGCGCATACCACCACCAAGTACTTTACGCCAGCGGCGCGCTTTATCGATCAGTACTTTGCTACCTAGTAATAGGGAGCCAACCGGCGCACCGAGTCCTTTTGATAAGCAAATAGATACAGAATCAAAATACTGGGTGATCTCAGTAATATCAACACCTAACTTAACCGCCGCGTTATACACGCGGGCACCGTCTAAGTGCAGAGCAAGGTTATCTTTATCAACACACTCTCTGGCTTGTTTAAGATAACTTAGCGGGAGAACTTTGCCACCAATGGTGTTTTCTAAGCTAAGTAGTTTGGTTTTAGCAAAGTGAAAGTCATCAGCTTTAATTGCAGCCACAACTTTGTTTAAATCTATGCTGCCATCGGCATTATTTTCAATTGGTTGCGGCTGAATAGAACCTAATACAGCGGCACCGCCACCCTCAAATTTGTAGTTATGCGCTTGTTGACCACAAATGTATTCGTCGCCACGTTCACAATGTGCCATCAATGCTAGTAAGTTTGCTTGCGTGCCTGAGCTACAATAAAGGGCGCTTTCGAAGCCATGACGCTCAACAGCAAATTGTTCAAGCTGATTAACGCTTGGGTCGTCACCATAAACGTCGTCGCCTACTGGGGCGTCATTCATGACCGCGCGCATGGCTGCTGTTGGTTTTGTAACTGTGTCTGAACGAAAGTCGATCATCTTATTATCCTTATACTAGTTCGTTAAGAATGGCTTCGCGGTCGGCTTGGTCAAAATAGCTCCAAGCAATAAAACGACTATTTTTTTGGCCTTGTGCCATTTTTATAACTTTTACTTCTTTCACATCAAGTGTGCTAAGTAGCTTTTTTATATGCGGTAAAGTGTCAGACTTTGAAACAAGCGATGTAAACCAAATACATTGCTCTGCAAACTCTTGGCTCTCAATGCACATTTTACTGATAAATTCTCGTTCACCGCCTTCACACCAAAGCTCATTTTGGCGGCCACCAAAATTAAGCGCTTTTTGTGGTGTTTTGTTTAAGTTTTTCCATTTACGTTCAGTACCTGCATTTGCCTGTTGCTCGCTGGCATGAAACGGTGGGTTGCATAAAGTTAGGTGAAAGACATCTTTATTCGATATTACGCCCGTAAACATTTTATTGGCGTTACTTTGCTGCTTAACATTAATTTTCAGGCGGTTAAATTGCACAATTTGCTTAGCAATTTTAACAGACAATACATCAATATCTGAGCCTGTGAAGTGCCAGCCATATTCGTGGTTACCCGTAAGCGGGTAAATCACATTTGCACCCGTGCCTACATCAAGCACTTTTACTTGCTTACCCGTAGGAATATGACCTTGGTTATCGCTTGCTAATAAATCGGCCAAATGATGAATGTAATCCACTCTGCCAGGAACTGGCGGGCAAAGGTAGTTGTCGGGTAAATCCCAAAAATCGATTTTATAATGGCTTTTTAATAACGCTTGGTTGAGGGTTTTAACCGCTAACGCATTGGTGAAATCAATGGTATCAGTGCCCGCTGGCGTTTGTGTTATATAAGGTGTTAGGGCAGGAGTATCTTTGCATAGCAAAGTAAAGTCGTAGCCATTTAAGTGGCGATTTCGCGGATGCATTAAGGAAAACCTATCTGTTAGCCATATCAAAGGCTGATTGTACCAAATAAATTTTAAATTTTGGCATCATTTGTGCTTTCTCTTATGTACAGTCCATTTCAAAGCGCTCAATTGCAGAGAGAAGTTAGTTTTTTATCAATTAACTTTTTCTACTCATAAGTAGTTTAATGATTGAGGTGGTTTGTTTTTTCACAATGCAGTGAATACAACTAATCTGGGGAATTATTATATGAAGTTATCTATTTTAGCAATGTCTTCGCTTTTTGCTTCGCAAATTGCAATTGCAGACAATTTAATTGCAAACGGCTCATTTGAACTGGATGTCGTAAATTCAACATGGACATTGTTAGATGAAGTTAACGGATGGCAAAGTGAAGGTGCAAGATTTGAAATTCAAACATCGCGTCTAGGTCTTATTACTGCTCAGCAAGGTAATCAATATGTCGAGCTAGACTCTACTTCTAATTACAGCATCTTTCAAACAGTCGCAACTGAGGCTGGAAAAACTTATGAAGTTTCATTTTACTACTCGCCTCGTATTAACGGTAACAATGATACAAATAAAGTTGATGTGAAGTGGAATGGAACAACAGTACTAAACGTAAATGCGACGCAAAGAGGCTGGCAATCATTTACATTATCTGTAGAAGCAGATTCAAACTCTTCAGAAATTCGTTTTAGCGGCGCAGGTGCGAGTGATAGTCTAGGCGGTTTTATTGATAACGTTGTTGTCACTCAAAAGCAGGCTTGTCATTCTGGTATATTTGGTATTAACAATTTTGGTTCTTCTGAAACGGGTTATGTTTATAAATTTGACCTAGAGACAAATACTTACAGTGTTGTCGCAGGAGCGCAAAATACGGCCTCAAACATTGCAAGTTATGATGGCAAACTTTATTTCATGGAACAACTTGATTCGGGCACGAAAGCGTCAAAACTTTGGTCGTTAGATTTAGAAACGGGCGCTCAAGTTGCGGAGGCTGATGCTACATCTTGGCCAATTTATCGTTCAGCAGTCACGGCAGACGGACAATCTTTACGTGCGACAAGTAAAACCTATATGTATGACTACAACTTGCAAACTGGAGAAAAAACAGTACTAGGCAAGATGCGCTATTCAGGAGATTCTTTCTCACATGGTGATGTAGCATATTCTGCTGATAATAATGTACTTTACGTATTAACAGGTCAATCACTCTATACCATTGATGATGGTTCGATGGAGTTAACCTTAATTGGTGAACACGGCATTAATTGGGCTTCAGGATTAGCGATTGCTGATGATGGAACATTGTATGTTTCAGGAAGAAAAGCAGGCGAAAATGCTAAGATTTACAGTGTTAATCCTCAAACGGCTGACTCTAGTTACGTTATGGATGCACCAGAGCACATTAATGATTTAACTTTCGTAGATAACTACTGCGAATAGGCGGTGTTTATAAAAATAGCCAGTGGTTCTGGCTATTTTTATTTAGTCTATTAAACATGGTAAGCAAAATTATTTGTTAACTGATAGGTTGCTTTGCTTAAAGTATGGGCTACTTGAGGTTAAGAGCGAAAGAACGGGTATATTGGCCATGATACAAGCAACTAAAATTAGTGTTTAAAAATTTCTACTCAAATTGGGTCACATTGGGTACTACCATAAGACATTTAAAGCTGATAAATTCTAAGGTATTCAATTAAGGAAAGAATAATAAAAATCATGGTTAAAAAGATACTTAAAGGAATTGGTATAACATTTTTAGTGTTAATTAGCTTATTTGTACTCTTAGCAATTTGGACTGCGAATAAATCCTCTGCTTACAAAGAAACTGCTATTCCTTACCTAAATTCAGCAATTACAGATATCTCTCAATGGGACCCTCAAATTCTCAAAAACTATATGACCCCATCATCAATTGAAAATGCCACAGATGAAGATATTTCTAAAATCATGCGTGCATTCTCAAAGTTGGGCGAATTAAAAGAACTAGGTGAATTTGAATTTATAAATGTTAGCTCTAAAGCTGTTACCGGAGGTGGTTCTGGTACTTATGTTACTTATTTAATTCCCGTTTCATACACGAATGGAGACGCACAAATAACCGTCACGTTAAAAGAAGAAGGTGAGTCATTCTCTATTTATAACTTCAATTTAAATTCGATGGCGCTTATTGATTAAGTTTTATCAAAAATAGCAAGCGCAACTGTTTGTATTTAAATAGTTTATTTTCAAAGGAATGTTTATGTCTAAAATTAAAAAAATAGTGATAGCTGTAGTAATTGTGCTAAGCCTTGGCGCAATTGCTAAACAATACAATGAGCACAATCACACAGAGATGGCAATTAAAGAGTGTGGCAATAAAGACAACATCGCTAAAGTCGACTCTAAAGGTTTTGAGTGTAAAGACTAATAGAGATTAGTAAACATATACTTCACCTGAAATTATCATACTTGGTTTAAACAGCAACCTAACCACTCAACAGTAAAATAATCATGCAGGGCTTTTAATAACATAAAGGGAAAGAATTGAAAAAAGAACAAAGCAAGGAAAGTGGTATCTTATATGCTGTATTTACAACCGTTTTATTGTACTTCCTTTTTAAAATTACGTTAATTTTTTCTATGCAGTTAAATTGGCATTCAACCTGTCTAAGCTCACTTTGGGATAATGCCAACTCTGTAGTGACACCTTTTTTAGGGTTTTCCATTGTTGCTGTACTAAGTTGTATCTGGTTTTTTTATTGCGCCATAAAATACAAACAAAAAGCAGGTAAAGCGGTATATCTTTTATTAGGCGTAGGAGCTGTGTTCTATTATTTTTGGTTTAGAGGCTTTTACGGTTTTTGGCAGTTATTGAACTACGAGCAAAAAGAAATCACAGTACAAGAGTTTTATGAAAAAACAGGTGGTACAGATAGACTCACTTCGTTGTTTGGTAACCGCCTCAGGCATCATGAATTGTGTAAGTCACTACATGACAAGATTAATTAAAATACAGATGAGACGTTTTGTGAGGTACCAATATCGGTTGCTGTAAAAATACACAGCATAGTTATTTCGCTCCCATATTCAAGAAAATTAGCGACGAGCGCATTTTCTTTTTCTGAATACCTTTAGGATTAATTAAAAATACGATTTGGCAATGCTTTTCGTTATTTGTTACTAATAGATTGATTAATACCTGAGCGTGACATTGGCAGAAAGATTCGTGACGCGCGCACTATTAAATTGTTATGGGCACTGAGCAAGGAGTGTGCAAGATGGAAAGAGGTGTAATAGCGTCTCCAGGCATCATAAATAGGTTACCCAAAGGTTTTCAAATGGAGCGTAGTCTTTCGATTGATGAACTACGTTATTATATTCTTTATTGGGATAAAGTTGTCATTCCCGGAAATAATCTTGTTTATATTGGTTTGCCTGAAGAAGAACAATTAATTAAATCAGGTGCTGTTGAGCGACCTAGTGTTGGGTTTACAGGTCGATTTGAGGGCGACCAAGTTACAAACGCCATTTTGTCTTGCCAGAGTGTTGTAGCACAAGAATTAGTCAAAGATAAAACTACAGACTGGGTTATTCACCAGCTAGGGGGAGAATGCCAATTCCCTTATGGATTCAATCAAAGAAGAAATATTATTCGTGTGGATCTTGCTTCCTCATTACCTGTCCCAACTGGTGATGTAGATATATATGAACTTTTAGAGTTTAAAGAAAAGCGTAAAGATGAGCTTTATTTTCTTCATGCACACTTAGATGATTTATATGAGCAAGTTTTAAGTTCGGCTGATCAAGATTTAGCATCCAAAAGAGCAATTTCAGATTTAGCGAAATCAATAGCTGATTTGGATTATGTAACCAATGAGCACTTTGATAAAACTGGAAAGTTTGATTTATCAGCAGAACTGAATTTAAGTGGTAAAGATATTTCTGTTGGTGCAGCATCTGGAGCATTAATAGATTTCTTTGCAACAGGTATGACATTACCAATTGCGACTATAGCAGGTGCTTTAATTTCAACAATTAAAGTGCAATCTAAGGCCACAAATACTTTTCAACCTGCAAGTAAAAATTCAAAACTTGCTTTTTTAGCAAATGCGAAAAGAGAAGTGTTGGTGTAATGTGCACATAACATGTGCCTAAACCAAGGGACGCAAAAGAGCAGGCTTGCGCTCCTTCATCGCTAATTTTACCCTGCAATTTTACGCCGCTAAGGGGGCGTTGGTATTTTCTGGAGTGTGGTGATGTTAAATCAAATTGAACAATGGATTGATCAAAAAAATATTGAATTCAAAGAGCAAAGGGTTTGTTGCTCTCAATTTTTTGACGATTTTGAAGGTTTTTACTCTTTGTCATTTTTAAAGCAAGCGTACTTTGTAGTCGTAGATAAGATTCCAAAACCAAATTTTCCCAAATTACGACAAATGGGGTTGGGAGATTTTATAGATATGGAAGTCGATGGCATCACATATAAAGACACTTATTATGTCCTTCCACACATAGCTTCAAATTTACGTATACATTTTCATGAACTAGTTCATGTAGCGCAATGGAACTATTTAGGAGCTGTTCCTTTTATGGAACGTTACATTAGTGAAATCCAAACATTAGGTTACGAGGGCGCACCCTTAGAAAAAATGGCATACGCCTTCGAACATCACTTCAGCAATGGTGGCGAGAAGATCGATGTACCTAGCTATGTAGCAGAAAAAATATAACAAGCCATTGCAGTGCGGGATTTTTAACAGTTTGCTTTCCATACAGCGTTCGTTATTTTAGCCAACTATTAATAGTCCCTGAATGGTTCGTTAGGCTGAATCGTTCTCGCCAAAGTAGGATATAATTTGAATATTTAAGATGAAATGAATATTTACTATGAGACTTTGAACGAAAGACCTGATATTGATTGGTTTCTTCAAGGTCACGTGGTGATTGAGTACATGCTTTGAAAGCGTCTAGAAGTATCAAACCCAAGTCTTGGCTATGAATTACGGAAAAGTAGTTTTCATCGCATACTTAATGCAGCATATATCAATGGGATTATTCATTTAAAATCAAAAGAGGTTATTGAACAAATCAATAAAATTAGAAATAAATATGCACACGAGCTTACTTTTAGACCCACGCTAGCAGACTGGTTTCATTTATGGGAATCAGCGCAAGCAGCATTTTCTGATATGACGGATGGTATTGAGCAAGGATTAGAGGAGCTGCGCAGTATAAATAAGCTGGAAGATGCAGATAAATTCCATCTTAATGAGCTTTTTGTTCAAATTTGCCACGATATATAATTTAGCCTAACAAGGCCGTTAATAAAGGACCAAAAGCTTGGCTTAGCTCATTCTTTGCACTTAATGAGAGCGAATAATCAAACACATAACAAAGATATGCACCGGAACTGCTGTCCTTCGTAGCAATTTATACGCAACGCTGCCGCTTCGTTAATATAAATTACAGCTTCAGTCCGCTGTTCAGTGATAACAGTGTTACCAAGGCCTTTCTTTTATACAGAGCCGACCTTCGGTTCTAAGTCATAAATGTACAGCGATGGGTTATAAATATAACAGCCCTAAAAACTAGTTAGCATAAATGCTCTAAAGATCTATTCTTCAGAGGTAGCTAAACAATGAGGTTCCTTCTTGAGCGTTTTGTTACGGAACGACCTTTATCAATACCTTTGTGCGCACAAGTTGCCTCTCTACATTCTTGGTAATAGACCAAAGGATATTTGCTTGATGTTCTTAACGGAAAATAATTCGTAATGATTTGTATATTCGGATGAGATAATAAGTTCGAATTAAAGAAGGCTTCGGTATGTGTATTTTAAATCCAGAAACTTTCTCATTCTGTATGCTTTGAATATATAGGCCTAAAGTACATTTTGATTTTTCGGTTCAATGCTCCATTGTTCCATAATATTGATGAAGGTCTTAAAGCCTACTAGAGAAAGTTTTCCGTAAGAAATAATAGTTCCTGGTTAGTAAAGGAAATACCAAGCCTTGATAGCTTAAAGATATTAATAAACCTAAATTATGCCTAATAAAGTAAGCAATAACTCATATATTGCCTACTTTATTATGCATCATGGTTGCTAGAACTTATAACTGAAGCCTACGGAAAATGTTTGTTGGTTAGGCATGCCCTCGGGTTTTGTTTCGGTGTTCCCTACATAAAATTTTGTCCCTTTATCTATAAAGACTTCAGCACCATTTCATAGCTTTTCGTTAGTGATCATTTAGCCAAAGGCTCGTGCAAGTCGAACTTCTAACTTCAATGAATAATGGCTCTGCATTGGTGTTACTATTTAATCAAAATCTAATCGTGCCTGAGATTCTCATTTTGAGTGGCAATCGCCAAAATCACTCTTGCTTTGCTGTATAGACTGGCGTAACTTGATACTGGTACGATGAGTCTATAAGAATAAAAAGGTCAAACGTGACGATTAAACAAGAATCGGTGTTTATTAAACTCGCCGAAAGCCAAACTTTACATTTACGCCGTATCAGTAAGACTGATGTGAAAGGCCCTGCGGTGTTTTTTATGCATGGTGCCGTTGAAAATGGCAAAATCTTTTACACCCACAGCAATAAAGGTTTAGCACCATTTTTAGCTGAGCATGGCTATGTTTGCTATGTGGCTGATTTGCGTGGTCGTGGTGAGAGTAAACCTGCGATTTCAAAGCATGCAAAGTATGGTCAAACCGAGGCTATTTTAGAAGATATCCCCGCATTTCTAGATAAAATTAAACAGCTTGAAGGCGAGCCCGCTCGTTATTGGGTGGCGCACTCATGGGGTGGGGTGTTAATGAACAGTGTGTTTGCCCGTTTTCCTGAGTTGATTGATGATGTGAAAGCCTGCGGCTATTTTGGTTCTAAACGGTCTTTGTATAACCATCACCCAAGCAAGTATATTCAAGGTAATTTAATTTGGTATGGGTTGGCGCCCTTAGTTGCCCGTAAGCATGGCTTTGTGCCGGCTAAAAAGCTGAAATGGGGCAGTGATGATGAAACCCGTAAGTCACATTATCAAAGTATGCAGTGGGCTAAGCGTAAACCTTGGGTCGATACTGACGATGGCTTTGATTACGCCAACGCATTAGCTGATAAGGCACTGCCGCCCATTATGCATGTGGCGGGTGTTAAAGATAAAGCCCTATGCCAGCCGATTGATATTGAAAAATTTATGGAAGAGTCAGGCATCGGCAAGCAAACGATGACCATTTATGGCCGTAAGTTTGGCCATAAGGTCGATTATGATCACATTAATATGCTCACTCACCCACAGGCGCGTTTTGATCAGTTTGTTGACTTGTTGAACTGGTTTGAGACTCACGCATAAGCGTGTGCATTGCGCTCTCGTAGCGTTTGTATTTCTCTAATGCTTTATCAGTTAACGGCTGTCTTACAGCCGTTTTGCTGAGTGTTGCCACCGGTTTTTTTGACTTATAAAAATCTAAAAACTGTGTGTTGTACTCGATGTTTAAGAACTTACACAGGGCTGTTAGTGTTTGTTCGCTGTCACTGATAAGTGCTTCATAGCTTAAATCAAAAACCGCTTCTGGCATCACGTTTTGCCAATGCTCCATTAACTGCTGATACAAATCAAAGTACTGTTTAAACTCTGGGAGTGAACAAAAATAAGGTTCGTTTTCAGCAAAATAGTTGCTAAACACCGACCACGCAATTGCATCATATTCGCGCTGCATATTAATAAACTTGGCGTTAGGAAAGAGTAAGTAAATCAATCCAAGTGACTGATAGTTAGCAGGTAGCTTGTTGATCATAAAAGGGCGCACAACTGGCGCTTGTTTTATTCGTTCAATATAAATATTGCGGGCATTGTTAATTAGCCCTTGGTTTAGCTCTGCTAGGCAATCTGGGTAGAGGAGTTGCGTTTGTTGTTCAAGGTATGCAACAACCTGATTACTGATACTGGCATCTTCGCCAAGGCTGGCAAAGTCATTGTGGCTTGCCAGCATTTGCTCTACCAGCGTTGAGCCACTTCTTGGCATGCCAATTATAAAAATGGGGGTAATTGTGCCTGTAAATGTTTTGTCTCTGGCATCAATTAGCTCAGCTGTATTTTGCTCTATGATGCGCTGATAAAAAGGCACTAAGTCACGGGTTTTAAACTGCGTGAGTTTTGTTTGTAGCTTATTAGCTAGGCTGAAGTAGTTAAAAGCTTGTTCTGTATCATTTAACTGATCATAGCTTTTACCAAGGGCATAATAACACACCATTTTTAAACGCAGATTATTGGTTAAAGTTAAAAACTGGTGTAGCTCATTTATGTAATTTTGTTCGTTGTTAAAGCGCCCAAACTGTATTAGTTCAAATAAAATGTACGCCGTCACTGGGTAATTTCCCATACCGAGTGCATGCTTTAAAATACTGTACGCTTTGTCTAACTCACCATAAGTTAAATAATGCTGGGCAAGGTAGTAATGTGGCTCAGGGTTATGGCTGGCAATTGATTTAGCATATTCGAGTACAGTTAAGGCATCTTGCGGTGAATGCACGCCATTAAAAGCATCGGCAAGGGCATGGAGTGGTTCAAGCATGTGCGGTAGTCGTTCACAGGCTCTTTGTAAAAGGTAAACAGCGGCATCATAACGTTCTAAACGCAGTGCAATGCGGCTCAATCCAAATAACGCTTCGCCATTTTCAGGATCTGAATCGAGAAGGGTTTTAAAATGAAATTCGGCCTCTTTAAGCTTGTTTTCATTCAGTAGTTGATTCGCTTTTTCTAACAGCATAGGAATGGAGGGTTATTTGTTATTTTTATTTACTATAAAACGAAAAAGGCGAAATGTCTTTCGCCTTGGTTAACTATAAATATCCAGAAAAAATCCGGGGTATCGACTTTCTAGGTTGATTGCTCAACCTAGAAATTTAGAAAGTATAGGTAGCTTTCACGTAATAGAAGCCGCCGTTGATACCATATGGCGACGTTTCGTAGTATTTACCACCCCAGTTATTGTTAGGGATGCCAGTACTATCGAAGAAATCAAGTTTCTCTGCTTCTTGGTCGAATAAGTTTGTCGCACCAACAGAGAAGCTAAGCTCTTCAGTTAGGAAATAAGTCACTTCTGCATCAATCGTTACTGCAGCATCAGCTGTTTTCGCTGTTGCATCGTAATCTACGTGAACACCTTGGTATTCGCCATAGTAGTTAACACGTGTAAATGCAGAGAAGCTCTCCCATTGTTGTGCCCAGCTAAGTGTTGCACGGTGGTTTGGTAAGTCATTTTCTAAACGGCTTACTTTAAATTCACCAGTAATGTCTGTTGACTTAGTTACTTCAGTGTCGTTCCAGTTGTACGCTAAGCTGAATGTTGAGCTACCGCCTAACAAATCAGTTGAGTAGTTAGCTACTGCATCAATACCTTGCGTTGTTGTATCAAAGTCATTGGTGAAGAAGCTTACTTGCGCTAAGTTTTGTACGTTTGGCACGCCTGCTGCTTCAAGTGTGTCTTTATCTGCTTGACTTAATTCAATTTTATCTGATTGACTGATACGGTCATCTACTTGGATGTTGTAGTAGTCAATAGTGAAGAATAAGTCGCCAAGTGTCCATACTGCACCAAACGTGTAGCTTTGAGACTCTTCAGGTTGTAGCTCTGTACCACCTAATTGCACTGCAATTGGGTTTGTTGGTGGTAAAAGTGCCGAGTCAACAAGTACACCGCTGCTTAGGTTAGTTTGAACGTTACTTACGTTTGCTTGACCAACTGTTGGTGCACGAAAACCAGTACTGATTGAACCACGAATGTTCAAGTCTTCAGTTACGTGGTATTGACCCGTTAACTTGTAGTTAGTTGTTGAACCAAATGAATCATAATCTTCATAACGTAGTGCTAAGCCCATTAAGAAGTCTTCTGTGAATGGTGCTTCAACATCAACGTATGCAGCATAGTTACGACGTGTATACTCGCCCGCATCAGATGGTTTGAAACCAGGGAAACCATTTGAACCGATACCAAAACCTTGTTCTGTTAGTGGGCCAGCTGTGAAAGACGCTTCGTCACCAGAAACAACTGTGAATGTTTCTTCGTGCCATTCTAGACCACCGGCAACGTTTACATCGTAAGCTAAACCAAAGTCAAACCCTTTTGATAAATCAGCATTAAAGTTTTTCTCTAACTGTGAGTATTTACCTGGGCTGAAATCGCGCGGGCTTTCTGGGCCTAATGACGCATTGATTGTGTCATAGATGAAGTAGCGTGATTCGTTGTAACCAACTGTACCGCTTAAGTCATAGTATGCACCTTCAAGGAAACCAGATGTGATTTCACCTTTAGTACCAATTGTTAATGCAGTATCAGTGATGTTACCACCGAAGTTAGGTGTAAAACCGCCCGGAAGCATTTCGTTAAACGCAAAACAGTCTGGGTTGTTAGCAACTTCATCGATGTATCTTTGGTTATCTAAAACGTTATCATCAATCATGATATCGGTAGGACAGTTACCGCTCATATCGCCAGTTAAATCACCAACAAGCAGTGTTTCACCGCCGTCATTTGAGTAAACACCTGGGCGAGTGTGTGGGTTACGATAGTAGAAACCACCACGTACATCACGCTCAGAGTAGTTACCAAACATGTAGAATTCAGATGAATTACTTAACTCAAGACCGATGTTACCAAAGATAGTAATATCATCATCAACTTCTGGTGCACCCCAAACTTGTGCTAACGAAGATACTTCAGGCACACCTGCGGCATCTAGTGCGGCTGCATCAGGGCGTTGTACTGAGCGGCTAGTCGCATCAGCTGTTTTATATTGGAAGCTTAAGTTAGCAAAACCACTATCGGTAAATGGTAGACCCACGTTACCAGAAATTTGCGTTGTATCTCCATCGCCTTCGTAGTATTCACCTTGACGTATTTCGAATGAGCCGCCTTCAGAGGCATCTTTTAATACAAAGTTCATTACACCTGCGATTGCATCAGAACCATACTGTGCAGCAGCACCATCACGAAGTACTTCTACTTGCTTTAAGGCAATACTTGGAATAACAGAGATATCGGCACCTTGAGCACCATCATTAATACCACCGCCTAAGAAAGCGATAACAGATGCACGGTGACGGCGTTTACCATTAACAAGTACTAAAGTACTGTCAGAAGGAAGGCCACGTAAGTTAGCTGGGCGAACAAGTGACGCAGCATCACTAATTGGGTTTTGGTGAACGTTAAAAGAAGGAACGGAGCCTTTTAAAAGCTCAAGCATATCAGTGTTACCACCTTTATCTAGCTCTTCACCACCAATGATATCAATGGGTACTGGTGAATCACCGATTGAACGTGGTGCTGAACGAGTACCCACCACGGCAATTTTCTCTACATTTTTGTTAACTTTCGTCTCTTCAGCTGCTTGCTCTGCAGCAACAACCGAACCCGACACAAACAGGCCTGCTGTTGTTGTCGCTAAAGCAAATTTAATTGCTTGTTGTAGCGCATTATTTTTGAATTTCATTCCGACTTCCCCAGTTAGAATAGTTATGATTATGTCACCAAATAAAGTATTAGAACTTGGTGTAAATCTCTTATACATCCTGTAAATAATTTTTGCAAATTGTTAATTTTATGTTGTTTTGTGGGTGTTTCTTTGTTTTTTGTCGTTCTTTTGTGGATTATCTTATTGAAAGTAAAGAGGATAATTTATTCTCGATATTGGATTTTAGCGTAAGAAAATATATAAATTATGCAAAAATAATTAGATGGAAGGCTTTTTTGGATGGTTTTTGAACGGTTTTTGATTTGGAACGGTCTATTAAGCTTGTTGCAAATTATTGCTTAACCGCCATTGTTGCAGTTTTTCTCGGTATTCATCCCATACACATGGGCAACAGCTACCACCTCCACAACACTCATCTGAAGCTGGTTTTTTGGGTTTTGGCTCAGCTTGTTGTTTAGGTTGGTTCATTTTTAATACTGAAAAATAGTTACGAATAGAGTATTAAGGATAAAGTAAAATCTAATATAAGTAAATTATGCTTTGTGAACGTCGCATGCTGTGTGAAAATAACTAAATGCGATTATATAAAGTTATTCATCGAGCCCCATTTCGAGTGGCTAAAATTACCAAAAAGCGTCAAACATTACGTTTTAAGCGCGCTATGGTAGCACTCAAAATCGCACTTGCCCAAGAAAAGCAAGAAACAAAAGAAATGCTTCATATTTATAGGCGATACACCCAAGGCCAAGCTACTAAAGAAGAGTTACATACTGCTAATGAGCAGTTTTTAGATATCTTAAAAGGGCTTGGTTTAGGTGTGTTTGCAGTTTTACCCTTTGCGCCTATTACCATTCCTTTGGTTGTAAAGCTGGGGCAATGGGTTGGTGTCGATGTGCTACCTAGTTCATTCAATATAAATAAGTCAATTAAAGAGCTGGATCAACAAGTAGCAAAAGAAGAAAAAGAGAAACAAAACAAAGACTGATTAGGTTTTTTATCTGATTTTGCCTATACCTTTTGTATCAAGATATTGGTATGCTTAAATACCTTTTCTTTATATCGAGTCGTTTAATGAGTTCATTAATTCGCCATTCTTCTTCGGGAATTCCCCTGTCATTTATTGCTAAAGCTGACCTATCAACGTGGTTAACCGAGCAGCCGCAAGCCTTACAAAATTGGCTAACAAATTGTGATTTTAAAAACAAAGGCATGGCCTTAGTTGCTAATAATGAAACCGGCTCACTTGAGCATGTTTATTGTCTGGTAAATGATTTACAAGACTTTTGGTTAGCAGGTGACTTGTCAACAAAACTGCCAGCAGGTTGTTACCAAATACAAGGTGATGACAAATTTGTAGAACAAGTAGCGCTGGGTTTTGTGTTAGGCGGTTACGAGTTTAGTGAATATAAAGAAAAACCTTCGCCACGCGCTACCCTTGCCATTAAAGACGAATCGTTAGTAAATCGTTTATCTCAGCATGCAAGTGCTATTAATTTAGTGCGTGATTTAGTGAATACGCCTGCTGCGGATATGATGCCGCAGCATTTATCACAAGTAATGGCTGATTTAGCTGATACCTTTGATGGTGAGTTTAGCGAGTGGGTGGGTGATGAATTATTAGAGCAAAACTACCCAACGATTCATATGGTTGGTCGTGCGTCTGAGAATAAACCTCGCTTACTTGATCTACGTTGGGGCGCAAAAGATGCATCGCAAATTACCTTAGTCGGTAAAGGCGTGTGTTTTGATTCTGGCGGTTTAGATTTGAAACCAAGCTCAGGGATGCGCAACATGAAAAAAGACATGGGCGGTGCGGCACATGTTATTGGCCTTGCGCAGTTAATTATGGCTGCCAACTTACCAATTCGCTTACGTGTTCTGGTACCTGCGGTTGAAAATGCGGTTTCTCGAAATGCATTTAGACCGGGTGATGTGATAAAAACTCGCAAAGGGATCACAGTAGAAATTGATAACACGGACGCTGAGGGCCGTTTAGTGCTGTGTGATGCACTTGCTGAAGCGCAAAATGATAACCCCGATCTTATCGTTGACTTTGCAACCTTAACTGGTGCTTGTCGTGTAGCCCTAGGTACAGAATTACCTGGCTTTTTCGCAAATAACCGTGAAGTGGCTAATAAACTGATGGATGCAGGTGAAAGCTGTCATGATCCTGTATGGCAACTGCCGTTATTTGATCAATACAAAGCATTATTAAAAAGTGACGTAGCAGATATTGCTAATTGTGCTTCCACTCCATTTGGTGGTGCGATCACCGCGGCACTTTACTTAAAAGAGTTTATTGAACCAAGTACGCCATGGGTTCACTTTGATGTGATGGCCTGGAACTTACGTGCATTACCGGGTCGTCCTGCAGGCGGTGAGGCACTGGGTATTCGTGCTGTGTTCAACTACCTACAAGATCGCTTCCAATAAGTTAAAGCTGGTAAAGCTCTAACGGTAAATCATCGGGATCGGCAAAAAACGTAAATTGCTTCCCGGTGATTTCATCCACTCTTATTTCTTCAACCGAAATGCCTTGTTGTTCTAAATAATGCTTAGATTTTGCAATATCGGCGACTTTAAACGCCAAATGGCGTAGCCCTTGTGCTTCTGGATAGCTTGGTCTCGGTGGCGCTCCAGGAAACGAAAAAAGCTCTATTTGGCTGCCATCAGGAAGTGCTAAATCTAATTTATACGAGTCACGTTCAGCGCGGTATTGTTCGTGAATGATTGGTAGCTTTAATATTTCATTATAAAAATGCTTTGATTTTTCATAGTTGCTACAGATGATTGCAGTATGATGTATGCCTAATAGTTCCATTAATTAATCCTTTTATGCCCATAAAAAAACGCGGACTCAGCCGCGCTTCTTTATAAATGATAGGAGTATTACTGTGCCGCTTTACATGCTGCAACAGCCGGTGCAACCAGTTCAAGACCTGTTTTATCACACTCAGGTAGAGTTGCATCAGAAACCGCGATAGGTGTTACACGCTCGCCCCATTTAATGTAACTCGCCGCCCAAGTTAAACCAGCACCAAAGGCTGCTGACATAATGTTTGAGTTAGGTTTGATAAGCCCTTGCTCAACCGCTTCACAAATGGCAATCGCAATTGTTGCAGCAGACGTATTACCGTAATCGGCAATGTTCACCATTACTTTTTCGTCAGCTACTTTCAAACGTTGCTGAATAGCTTGGATAATACGTAAATTGGCTTGGTGAGGAACTAATACGTCAATGTCATCAAGCTCTAACTGCGCCTGGTTCAGCACGTCGTCACAAGCTTCGCTCATCCCTTTAACAGCACGTTTGAAGATTTCGCGACCTTCGAATAATAAGTTAGAAGGGCCAATTGGCTCGTACTTATTTAAATCGCTACCGAAGTTTTCGATATGCAGAATGTCGCGATCTTCACTGTCGCAACCTGTTTTAGTGGCAAGTAAACCTGATGGTGTGTCTGAGGCTTCTAATACCACGGCACCAGCACCATCACCGAATAATACAGCACTGTCGCGACGAGCCCAGTTGATGTACCACGTCATACGTTCAGCGGCAATAACGACTGCTTTTTTGATCATACCTGCACGAATTTGTGCCGTTGCTGCTTGTAATGCATATAAAAAGCCTGAACATGCAGCGTTTGTGTCCATTGCTGCAGCGCCAATCGCGCCAATGTTTTTTTGCACTAAAGAGGCCGTATTTGCCACCATGGTTGATGGTGTACAAGTCGCAAGAAGTACAAGATCAATGTCTTTACCATCAACACCAGCACAAGCAAGCGCTTGCTTTGCGGCAACGGTCGCTAAATCGGCAGTAGAAACATGGCTGACACGGCGAGATTTGATGCCTGTACGTGTTGTGATCCATTCGTCATTGGTATCAACAATATTGCTAATTTCATCATTGCTGATGCTTGCTGGTGGTATACATTTACCCCAGCCAGTAATTTGGGCATAAGACATAATGTGTTCTCTTTATGTGGTCAGACTTGTTAAATTTTCCCGAAGTTATATCAAAATTCACTTGTTAACACTAGTTCATTGCCGCGCTATGTCGTAAATAATGGCATTTACTCAGTATTTAAGTTAAACCTAGTATAAAAAAGAGGCGATTATGAAAAAAATAAATCTAAAAATAAGCACATTATCGGTACTATCTTTGTTATCTACGTTTGTGGTTAATGCACAAACCACCCTTATTCATGCAGGAAAGGTACTTGTTGGCACTGAACAGAGTGTTAAAGAGCAGCAAACGCTGGTTATTGAAGGTAATAAAATTGCTGCAATAAAAGCAGGCTACTTAACAACACAGCAGTTAGGCCTCAGTGATGCAGATGTTTTTGATTTAAAAAATCAGATGGTCTTGCCGGGTCTAATTGATATGCACGTTCATGTTACCTTTGAGCGAGATGCAACGCGTAACCCACATCAATGGGTCACTGAATACGAAGCAGATTATGCACTACGTTCTTTAAAATACTTAAAACGCACGGTTAATGCGGGTTTTACCTCTGTGCGCGACCTAGGTAGCAGCTATCAAGTTATCTTCCCATTAAAACGAGCGGTTGAGCGTGGCGACATTGTTGGCCCGCGCATTTTTGCAGCAGGTGATATGATCACACCGACCGGCGGCCACGCTGACATGCATGGCTATCGCCGTGATATTACCAAAGCGACAGAGGGTGGGGGCTTAGGTGTGTGTGATGGTGCTGACGATTGTACTCGTGCGGTACGCGATGTAATTAAAAGTGGTGCCGATGTGATCAAAATTACGGCAACAGGGGGTGTTTTAAGTAATACAGCGGCCGGGGTTAATCAGCAATTTACTGATGAAGAGCTCAGTGCCATTGTTAACACTGCTCATCATTTAGGCCGAAAAGTCACCGCTCATGCTCATGGCACAGAAGGTATAAAAGCAGCTCTCAGAGCGGGTGTTGATTCAATCGAACATGGCTCTTTTTTAGATAAAGACACAGTTAAATTATTTAAAAAGCAAGACGCGTATTTAGTTCCAACCTTACTCGCTGGCGCGACAGTAAAAGAAGAAGTGCTAAATAACCCTAATATGCCAAAAGCTATTGCTGAGAAGGTTGAATTTGTGGCGCCAAAAATGGAAGAGTCGTTTAAATTAGCATTAAAAAACAAGGTTAAAATAGCCTTTGGTACAGATTCAGGCGTATCTAAGCATGGTGATAATGCTAAAGAGTTCGAGTTATTAGTTAAATATGGCATGACACCAAAACAAGCAATTAAATCAGCCACCGTTGAAGCTGCTAAACTATTAGGTCAAAGTGATAACCTCGGTGACTTGAGTGTTGGTAAACAAGCAGATATTATCAGCGTTAATATGAATGTGCTTGATAACATTAATGAACTTAGTCAGGTTCAGTTTGTTATGAAGGGCGGTAAAGTGCTCAAACAGTAAGGGTTACTATGGGCGGTAAAATTAAAGAGACGTTATTTAATCATTTAATTGATGCTGAGCGGCAGCTACTTGAGCCAGAAGTTCGGCAATCTGCTGAAGCGCTTGATGCATTACTTGATGATGATTTTATTGAAATAGCTGCTGATGGTACGTCTTTTAATAAGTTCCAAGTGTTAACCCGTCTGCCAACTGAGGTAGTACCGCAGTTTTATAATCAACACTTTAAAGGTCGAATGCTCAGTGATGATATTGCACAGCTGAGCTATCAAGCAGCCTTTAGACGTTCTGCGCGGTCAGAGTTTAATTACTCCATTCGTATGTCACTGTGGCGTTTTAATGGTAAACAATGGCAAATGGTGTTTCATCAAGGAACGCCTTGTGCTGTTTTTACAATTTCAATGGACGATGATTAAGTTTTAAAGAGTCCGTTATGCAAACCGATCCGGCGATTAGTCGCCTACTAATTTTAAGAAGCGCCGCAATCGCCGTACAATTTGTCGCTGTTATTGCGGTGTACTTTCTATTTGAATACCAAATCCCCTTACTGCCTTTACTTGCTGTTATTTGTGTTGAAGCAATCTTTCAGCTGTTAAGTATATTCGCTTATAGAAAAGTAACCAAAGCCAGACCAGCCGCTGTACTGATGCAGCTGACAGCCGATTTACTGTTTTTAACGATTTTGCTGTCATTAAGTGGCGGGGCTACCAATGCATTTGTGTCGTTATTACTGTTACCGATAATGATCGCTGCGGTCTCTGTTAATGCGAAAGGGCTTGCTTATACCGCAGTGCTGGCAATCGCCGCTTATAGCTTTTTACTAATAAATATGCCTGAGCACACCATGCACCAAATGCAGATGACGCATCATTTTATTGGTATGTGGATTAACTTTGTTATTAGCGCCATTGTTATTGCTTTTGTTATTGGTACATTAAACAGTACATTGAGAGCAAGAGAAGCCACCATTGCACGAACTCGTGAGCAACAATTAAGGCATGAGCAATTATTAACGCTTGATGGCGCTGCTGCACAAGTAACGCACCAACTTGCAACGCCTATCGCAAACTTACAGCTGTTATTTGAAGAACTGAAAGAACAACAAGCTGATGACCCCATTGTACAAGAAATGGCTAAGCCATTAGCCCAGTGTAAAGAACAGCTTGCTCATTTTAGGTCGCTTTCAAATGCCTTAAGGACCGGTCAAACACGGCAAGTGATCAGCGCTGAAACACTACAAAGCACCATTCAAGATGCGATGACACTGCATTTTCCAGAGCAAAACTTACAGTGGCTAAATAACGCCCCTGATTGTTCGATTTTAAGTGATGCCATGCTGTTACCGGCTATTTTAAACTTGCTGCAAAACGCCGTATCGGCGAATAGCCATAATCACCAATACTGCGTAGAAGCTAAGTGGCACATAGATCAGCAAACAGTTTCATTGTCGTTACGTGATTTCGGTCAAGGTTTTAGCGAACAACAAATGGCATCATTAGGTGGCCAACTCATGCCAAGTAACAATGGTATGGGGATGGCAGTTATGCTTTCGAATGTGACTTTAGAGCGCTTAAATGGCTCATTAACACTAAGCAATCACCCACAGCAAGGTGCAATTGCGATGGTTAGTTTAAAAATTGTATGAAACTTTTAATTATTGAAGACGATGAAAATCTTGCCAGCACACTGGCAAGGCGTTTTACAAAACAAGGCTTCACATGTTCACTTGCTCATAACGCTGAGCAAGCTTTACAGCATATAACCACTTTTGAGGCGAGCCATTTTCTGGTGGATTTAAAACTCGGGGATGATAACGGCCTTGCGCTAATTAAACCCTTAAGAGAACAATTTCCTTCAGCTCGTATTGTGTTACTCACTGGGTTTGCCAGTATTGCCAGTGCAGTCGAAGCCATACGATTAGGTGCTGACGACTATTTACCAAAACCTGTCGATTTTAATTCACTTTTAAAAACAATCTTGGGAGACGCCGAGGTAAACCTATCACTTGAAGAATCAAAGCCAAACAAAATTATGTCGCCAGAGCGCCTTGAGTGGGAGCATATCCAACATGTTTTGCACAGTAACGATGGTAATATTTCCGAAACTGCGCGCCAACTGAATATGCACAGAAGAACATTGCAGCGTAAATTACAGAAAAAACCAGTTAAGCAGTAAAGTGATTATTAACGTAAGTAAAATAATTAGAAGGCGTAAATCAGTACAGGATTGAATTCTAAATAGGTACAAAATTACGTGTTTTAAATTTGCTGCATCGCTGATCCTTAACTAAAGTCATGTTAAACCTAATCGTTGTATGAGTCTGGTGTATGCATTTTTATCAACTTAACTTTTTCGCAATTTTTTTTGCAGGTCTTGCTTCATTCTTATTGGGAATTGTCTGGTATTCACCGTGGTTATTTAAGCGTATTTGGATGGAGAGCTGTGGTCTAACAGAGTTAGATTTGCAACAAATTAATCCATTTAAAGTTTTTGGTAGCAGTTTAATATTATGCTGTTTGATCTCATTTAGCTTTTCATTATTTGTTGGGCCCAATGTTGCTGTTGGGGTGGCTGTTGGTACAGGTTTTATAATTGGTTTATGTTGGGTAAGCCTTGCTATAGGCATAGGCTACATATTCGAACAGCGGCCGTTAAAACTGTTTTTGGTAAATTCAGGTTATGCTATTTTACAATTTTCATTAATTGGCTTGGTTTTGGGTCTCTGGTCATAGCGTGATAGCATGCACTTTTTGAAATAATAAATGGATTAATGGCAAAACCAAATAAAAAAGGGCCAACTAAAACGGTCGATATTTTTTGTTCACAATGTAAAACGCAGTTATTTAAATACCGTAAAGGTGGAAAAGGCGCGTTGGTTAAATGCTTTGTTGAACGGATTAGCCAAGATTTTACCAATGACACCGGTATTTGCCCTGACTGCCAACGCCCATTTGCCCGCCAGACCATGATCCGTGGTACTCCAGCTTTAAAAATAATCGGTGGTAAGGTGACACATAAATAGAATTAAAATACGGACATTTATCCTCGTTTCTTACTCATGCTCTGATACTATTGACCGGTTTGCTGTTTCAATGAATGAAAACAACCCTCCCCATGGATTGGGCCAGTTGTATGGGTATAAACATATGAACAAAATGGACTCACGCACGTGATAGCACTTTTATTTGATATTATTGGCATGACAGGCACATTCTTAGTGGTTGGTGCTTTCTTTTTACTACAACTGAATAAAGCATCGCCAACCGGCCTTGTGTATAACATGATGAACTTAACGGGCGCAATTCTGTTACTGATCAGTCTTTGTTATAACTTTAACCTTGCTAGTTTTGTTATTGAGATTTTCTGGATAGCGGCGTCACTTATTGGATTATATAAGTACATCAAAGCAAAGCGTACTGGAAATGTTGAAACAGCTTAATTAAGCTTGGCTCATTAAAACAGACGTTTTTAGAAACCCATTTACAGTTGAAAATGGGTTTTTTTGTCGCTATTTAAGAAAACTTTATAAACTAAAATTATAAAAACATTGCAAGCTTACCAATCTTTTGTATTAATAGTGTAAACATGGTGTTGCTTTTGCAACACGGGCTATAAGTACAGGTATCGCTTACCGTGGATCTTTTCAGATGTTCAGCACTTTTTACTATTGCAGTTGCCTCAACCTCGCCAGTGGTTGCAAACGCGGCTGAAGAGCAAGACTTATTCTCTTTAAGTTTTGAAGACTTACTTAATGTTCAAGTCGATATAGCAAGTAAAACCAACGAAACTTTGTCATCAGTCCCTTCTACAATAAGTGTTTTTAGTCGTAAGCAAATTCAAGCATTAGGGGTTGATAACGCCTACGAAGTGATGAATTTTGTGCCTGGTATGCAATCAACTCGAGGTGATTGGGTAGGGGCGGTGCCTAAAGATCATGCTCGGGGCGTTTATCTAGATAGCGGTAATGTTTTGGTGATGATAAATGGTGAGCGAATAAATGAATCATCATTTGGTAAGGCTTCTGTTTATTTGCCTTACATACCTGTGGAAGTTATCGAAAAAATAGAGTTTATTCGCGGCCCTGGGTCAGCACTTTATGGTAGTAATGCATTTTTAGGTGTTATGAATATTGTTACCTCTAAAGAGCGAAATGCATTGCAATTTGTAGTTGGTAACAATGGCCGATACGGCACAACAGGTCAGTTCAACAGGATATTTAGTGACAATACACGTATTTTTGCAAATTTCTCTTATGAACAAAAAGACGGCGAAAGCTACCCGCAAGGAGTAAAAGATCCTCTTGAGGCGCTTTACCTAGAAGCAGGTGTTGATTACAAAAAGCTGCAATTACGTGCCCGTTACAATGAAACATCCCTTGATGAATTTTTAAACCTCGCTGGATATTCTGAGCAAAACCAACATAATAGTGATAACACCTTTGTGGGAATTAAATACAACTGGATCAATAACGATAAGTTAAAGCTAGATTCTAGTTACTCATTCACAAAGCATAATATTTCAAGTGCAGGGTTAATCGCTACATTTGACGATATTCCAGACTTTCTCATTGGCCCTGCGTGGCAAACAACTGACAGTAAATTCGAAACTGAGCTAAGTTATCAATTCGATAACCAATGGCAGCTTGCTGCGGGAATTGAATACTCAGAGGCTAAGCAAACTGAAGCAGGAGTTCGCACGTCTTATTATGATTTCGATTCAGAGCAAATAATTATCGACCCTGCCTTTGAACAGCAAGGGATCGTGTCTGTGATGGACTTTCCTGAGTTTTCGTCACTTAAGTTTACATTCGAAACCTTGAGTGCTTATGGGCAGCTAAAAATACCATACTCAGATGCACTTACTTTATTTATTGGCGCACGCTATGACGATGTGAAGGACATCGACAGTAAACTTTCTCCACGTCTTGCGGGTGTCTATAAAATAAATTCAGAGCATACTGTTAAGCTGCAATATGGTGAATCGTTTAGAACACCGGTTACCAATGAGCTGTTTTCAAATGATGATGTGACAATAGGTAACCCATCGCTTCGCTCTGAGTCGATAAAAACAACTGAACTTGTTTGGCATTATAAAACCTCAGAGTTACAAGCTAATGCAGTGCTTTTTTATAATGAACTTAATGATTTTATAAATATTGAGCCAACATTATCAGATGATGCATTGTTTACCTTTACAAACTCATTCAACACCCAAAACAGTGGTATCGAGCTTGATAGCACTTGGCAATCAAGTAAAGATTTTTCGATTACAGGCACTTATACGCAATACTTTGAAGATCCAATCAATGCGAGCTTTAAGCGCTTTGCAAGCATAATCAGTAGTTATAACTTATCTGGTTCATGGCAGGTGAGCTTAAACTTATTGTGGCGCGATACAGTTGAAGTAAGCTCAGATACAGGTGCTCACTTTAAACAATCTGCTTACAGCTTATTGGGTGGCAGTTTAAAATGGCAGTTAAACAACAACAGCCAACTAATGCTAAAAGCAGAAAATTTGTTAGGAAAAAAATACAACGCATTTGATCCTCGCATTGACAATGGCGCAGTCGCTGGTACAACTGAGGAATTATCGTTACACTACCAATTCAATTTCTAGTAGTCCTGTTCGTAAGGTTTGAATGTCGTCATTAAGTAAAAAATTTATTGCAGCAGGTGTATTGCTAATAATGCTGTTAATATTAGTTTTTTATCTCGGTAGAAGCCATGATTACGAACAAGCTCAGCATCAAAGTCAAACACAAGCTACTCAGCTAAGCCATTATATCGCAAGTGAATTAGCACGATTTAAAACCATACCTAGCTTAGTAAGTGCCAATGATTTGGTAAAATCATTTATTGTCGAAAAAGGTGCTGGTGGAGATGCGGTCAATGATTATCTTGAAGATATTCAACGAGCGAGTGGGGCTTCAGATGTTTACGTAATGGATTTGTCAGGCACTGTTTTAGCAAGTAGTAACTGGCAAGTTGACTATACTTTCTTAGGAAGTAATTTTGCTTTTCGGCCGTATTTTTATTTAGCCAAACAAGGTGAAAAAGTTGCTTATTTTGCTTTGGGTATGCGCTCTAGTGAGCGAGGCTTTTATTTTTCTGAGCCGTTATTTTATCAAGGCGAGGTGGTTGCGGTAGTGGCACTAAAAGTTAATGCCAAAAAATTTGAACAAGATCGCCAGCTACTCAATGCATCAGACACTTCACATTTCTACATTGCTCTTGAAGACAACGTTATTGTTATGTCTGATGTAGCTGATTGGCGTTTAAAGTCACTTAAGCCCCTTGATAATGAACAAATGGCTGCATTAGTTAAATCGCGCCGATATCTGTCACATAAACCCACTTTACTGCCCTATACCCATAAACCTCTAAATGAACAAACCATACTGCAAAAAGTTTTATTAAACGGTAAGCAATCGCGCTTTATTAGTGCTGTTGAAAGCATTGAAATCATTAACGCCAAAGCGAGTGTGTTGGTGGATGTGACGAATGTCGAGCTTGCACAAATCCCTAGGCTTCTTTGGTTTAGTGTGTTTTATGCTATTGCGGTAGTACTTATTCATACGGCAATGGTACGTTTTGCTGGTTATAAAAAGCTATTGTTTTCTAGGCACAGCCTTGAGCAAGAGGTTATAGAGCGTACTCAGGCTCTCGAAAAGGCTCAAAAAGCGCTGATCCAAACAGCTAAACTTGCAACTATTGGTCAGTTAAGTGCAGGCATTAACCATGAAATCAATCAGCCATTAAGTGCCATGAATACCTACTTAGTGAGTGCAAAAAGGTTACTTATCAAAGGAAATATTGAGCAAGCCAGCGAAAATTTAGTTTTGGTGCAGTCGTTAATAGAGCGTGTACACAAAATTGTTGCACAGCTAAAGCATTTTAGTAAACCGGCACAAACTCAACTGAGACAGCAAAGCTTAGCGAGTATGTTAAAAAATGCCTTAATGATTGCAAGCGCACAGTTAAAGCAAGATGATATCGAAGTTAAAGCCGCAGATATTGATGCAAACATAACAGTATGGGTCGACAGCGTTAAGTTTGAGCAAGTCTTGGTTAACGTGATCACTAATGCCAGCCAAGCAATGAGTGAATCTGACAAACGCGAACTGAGCTTTGAGCTTGAACTGTTTGACGACCGAGTAAAGCTATCAATTCTCGATACTGGCCCGGGTATTGATCAACATGCATTAGGTAATATCTTTGAGCCATTTTATAGCACTAAAACCAGCAATGGTTTAGGCCTGGGCTTGTCTATTTCAAGGCAAATAATCGACTCATTTAATGGCCGCCTAACGGCCCATAACCGCCCTAAGGGCGGAGCACAATTTATTATAACTTTACAAACTAACAAGGAAACATCATGAGTGAAGTTGCAGCGACCTGTGATCAGGTAATCGTTATCGATGACGAAGCGGTGATCCGTGATTCATTGAAGCAGCTCCTTGAGATTGAAGGTTATCAAGTTCAGTGTTTTAGTGAGCCTACAGCGGCACTTTCAAAATTAAGTCGTCGCTTCGAAGGTATTGTACTAAGCGACATAAACATGCCAAAAATGGATGGCTTGGCATTTTTAGAGCAAGTTAAAGCCTTTGATAGCGAGCTACCGGTTATTTTTCTTACCGGCTTTGCTGATGTATCTGTGGCCGTTAAAGCCATGCAGCTTGGTGCTTATGATCTATTTGAAAAGCCGCTAACTGAGCAGTTATTAGATTGTATTGCTCGTGCTTCAGAAAAACGTGCGTTAGTAATGGAAAACCGCGCCTTAAAAATTGCTGTTGAAAAAACGTCTGCGCCCGGTGTGCGTATTTTGGGTGAAACCGAACAAATGCAACAAATGATGCATTTACTTAATGCGGTAATCGATACGCCAGCAGATGTGCTAATAGAAGGTGAAACAGGCACGGGGAAAGAGTTAGTTGCTCGCTATTTACACGATCAAAGTAATCGTTCAGCGGCTAATTTTGTTGCTATAAACTGCGGCGCAATACCTGAGCAACTTATTGAAAGTGAGCTTTTTGGTGCAGCCAGTGGTGCATACACAGGGGCGACACAATCTCGCCAAGGTAAGTTTGAATTTGCCAAAGGCGGCACTGTCTTTTTAGATGAAATAGAGTCTACGCCTGCGAGTTTACAAGTAAAGTTGTTGAGGGTGCTTGAAGAGCGCAAAGTAACCCCTGTAGGTGACAACCACGCCATTGATTTAGATGTACGTATAGTTGCTGCTACCAAAGTAGACTTAATGACACTAGTCGAAGCAGGGGAGTTTAGAGCCGATTTATATTACCGCCTAAATTTAGTAAAAGTGAGTATTCCGGCATTACGTGATAGAAAAGCTGATATTCCACTGCTTTTTAAACACTTCAGCTCGATAGCGGCGACACGTTTTCATAAGCCGCCTGCGCCATTGAGTAGTGAAGCTAAACAACGACTCCTTGCGTATGATTGGCCGGGAAATGTGCGAGAGCTTAGAAATCAGGCTGAACGTGCGGTATTGCTAGGTTCTGATCTTGCGTTTGCTTCTTACAGCGACACAAATAATCAAAATGAACTTGCTCAAGATCTAAGTCTTGCTGAGAAGATTAGCTTTTATGAGCAGTCACTCATCGAAGAAGCGCTAGAGCGAAACAACGGCAGCATAAAAGACACCATGGTCACATTACAAATTGCCCGTAAAACCCTTTACGACAAGATGACCAAGTACGGTATTAATCGCGAAATGTTTAAAGACTAAACAAACCTCTCACATTAAACTCTTCACAATGGGTGGAACAAGTGACAGCATATTTTTATAAATGTGTGGATATCCACCCATAAAAGCCAGCCTCTTTTACGCCAAAAAAGTTAATCGACTGTTATTTAACAGCTTTTTTAAAATTAACTAAGTTGGCAACCAACTTGCCTTACTAGTTAGGAACAACAATTTGAACCTAATAAGGGGCGCATAATGACAACAATATTCACTCATACAAAAACACGCGTAGCAGCGGCTGTGATTTTAGCGAGCACAGCTGGCTCAGCAATGGCAGCAGACTACGCGGTATACGGTAAAGCAGAAGTTCAAATAGCAAACACAGATACAGGCGTTATGCGCTATGTTGATGAAGGTACGCAAATCGAAGCACCTTTTTCGCGCATTGGTATTAAAGGTAGTCACAAATTAACAGAGTCACTTAAAGCAGTATTCAAATACGAAGTACAAGTAAAAGGCTTTGAACATGATGATACCAGTGAGCCATTTTCAGCTCGTAATACTTACTTAGGCCTTGCAGGCGATTTTGGTGAAGTGGTTGTCGGTCGTAACGACACGCGTTTTAAATATTCTGAAGGTAAAGTTGACGGCTTTAACGAAACCCAAGCTGATATTGCACAGCTGATCCCTGGTCAAGACCGTATCGGCGATACCATTACCTACAGCTCAAAAACATACGGTGGCGCATCACTTGCACTAACTTATGCTCCAAAAGATGACAGCAGCAACGATGAAGATGGTTTTGCGGCAACGGTTATTTATGGTGACCGTGCATTAAAATCTAAAGACTACTATGTCGCTATCAGCCATGTTGATGCGCTGAACAAGTTAACAGCAAGTCGTGTGGTTGCCGCATGGAAACTTGAAAACCTACAGTTAGCGGGTTTATTCCAACGTAGCGAATCTACCGATGGTACGAAAGAAGGCAATGGCTATGCAATTAGTGCAAGCTATGCAATCGATAAATGGGTACCTAAACTGCAATACGTTAAAGACGACTCAAAGATTCGCCATGCTGAAGAAGGTAAACAATGGACAGCAGGTGTTGACTATGTGTTCGATAAACAAACCACTGCTTACTTATTCTATACTGATTTAGATTTAGAACTTGAATCAGATAACAGCGTTGCACTTGGCCTTAAATACAAGTTCTAAGGAGTCGGTATGTCATTAGTAAATCAAACAAAAGATGGCTCACAGCCACGCCCATTAATGAGCACAGTGATGTTACTGCTAGGCCCATTAGTGATGTTATTAACTTGCTTAATTGATCCACCAGCGGGTATGAGTGTATCTGCATTACGTACTGCAGGCCTTGCATTTTGGATGGCTTCTTGGTGGGTAAGCGAAGTTGTGCCAATTCCTGCTACGTCTTTATTGCCACTGGTTATATCACCTCTTGCTGGCATTGCAGCAATCAAAGGGGTCGCGTCACCTTATGCACACCCTTTGATCTTTTTATTCTTAGGCGGCTTTTTGATCTCAATCGCGATGGAGCGTTGGGGTTTACACAAGCGTATTGCACTTAATACCATGCTTCGTGCAGGTACTAAGCCAAGCCTACAAATTTTAGCCATGATGTTAGTAACGGCATTTTTATCAATGTGGATGTCAAATACAGCGACTGCTGTGATGATGTTACCGATTGCAATGTCGATTACTATGTTGGTTAAACAGTCTAACCCAGATAATGACCAATTTGGTAAAGCATTGTTATTATCAATTGCCTATGGTGCTAGCATCGGTGGTATCGCAACCTTAATCGGTACGCCACCAAACGCATTAATGGCTGCATACCTATCAGATAGCTACAAGATTGATATTGGCTTTGCTGAGTGGATGAAAGTAGGTGTACCGCTTGCGACAGTTATGCTTATTTTATGCTGGGTGTGGTTAACTAAGTTTGCCTATAAAGTAGATACACAATGTGCAAAAAGTGCAAGCAAAGACACTAAATCTTTATTCTTGTCACAGTTACAAGAGTTAGGAGCTATGCAGCGCGCTGAAAAAGGCGTAGCTGTTGTATTTGCTTTAGCTGCAGTATGCTGGATTTTTAGGCCTATGATTGCTGATTTCTCTGGCCTTAAAATTTCTGATACGGGCATAGCGATTGCTGCAGCATTGATGTTATTTGTGTTACCAGCAAATAAAGGCGATGGTGAGCGAATCCTTGATTGGGAAAGTGCAGCTAAAGTGCCATGGGGCGTGTTGCTACTATTCGGTGGCGGTTTAACACTAGCTGCACAAATCAAGTCGTCTGGCCTTGCTGAATATATTGCCCATATGATCGAGGGCGCAAGTGCTATTCCGTTAGTTTTAAGTGTTTTAGCGGTAACGGCTCTTATTACATTCTTAACAGAAATAACCAGTAACACAGCCACAGCTGCAGGTTTCTTACCACTATTAGGCCCAGTTGCTGAGTCAGTATTTGGTACACCGCTTGTATGGGTCATTCCTGCTGCAATTGCATGTAGCTGTGCGTTTATGATGCCAGTCGCGACACCACCAAACGCGATTGTGTTTGGATCAGGGCAAATTCAAATGCGCGATATGATCCGTTCTGGGTTCGCACTTAACTTAATAGCTATTGCCATGATCACCTTAGTAACAATGACTGTAGCAGCGAGTGTATTTGCTTTTTAAATGTAAAAATTAATGAATACAGAACAATAGTTTCAACTCTTACCAACCACTCACAGCGCTCTTTATGGGCGCTGTTTTTATTTGCTCTCGATTTTATTCATCGTTATAGTTGTTTAAACCTTTTTGATGAGTACTCGTTTTGGTCGATCTAGATTCACAATTACAAGAACAATATTATCAGCTGAACGATGCATTTTTAGCTGAACCTTACTTACCAATAGATATTAGAATAAAGCTTCTAAAACGCGTCAAAGTTGCGCTTATTGAGAACGAGCAGGCTTTAGTGAATGCTTCAAGTAAAGATTTTGGATACCGTACAGCCTTCGATACTGTACTAGGCGATATTTTCCCAACAGTTAAAACAATCAGTGATGTGATTAAGCGTTTGCCAAAGTGGGCAAAAAATGAATCTCGTGGTGTTGGACTTAGTTTATGGCCTTCGTCTGCACATATCAGTTATCAGCCGAAAGGGGTTGTAGGCATCATTGCCCCATGGAATTATCCAATTCAACTTGCGTTAGTTCCTGCCATAACCGCATTAGCCGCAGGCAATCGCGTAATGCTAAAGTTAAGCGAATATACACCTCACACTAACGCAGTTATAAAAACGATTTTGGCTGATGAATTGAAAGAGCATTGTATCGTGATTGAAGGCGAAGCAGAACTTGCTGCAAAATTTTGCCAACTTCCTTTTGCTCATATGCTGTTTACTGGTTCAACCGCTGTCGGCCGTAAAGTAATGCAAAGTGCTAGTAAAAACCTTACCCCAGTGACGTTAGAGCTAGGTGGTAAATCACCAGTAATTGTTCTTGATGATGCAAATATCAAAGAAGCAGCGAAAACAATTTTATTTGGTAAATTGAACAATGCAGGGCAAATTTGTGTTGCTCCTGATTACGTATTTGTTCCAAAGCGGCTTGAACATCAGTTGGTAATGCAGCTTTGTGATATTTACCGAAAACATTTTAAACAAGGTGTTGAAGGTAAAAACCTAACTTCAATTATCTCCGAGAGTCAATACCAGCGATTAGCTGCTTATTTAGTTGACGCAAAAGACAAAGGCGCGCAAGTATTTGAGCCGATAGAAGGTCATCAAGTTGATGAACTAAAACACCGTATGGGCTTGCACATTTTAACGCAAGTGAATGATGATATGCGCGTCATGCAAGACGAGATCTTTGGCCCCTTACTGCCCATTATCGGTTATGAGTCATTGCAGCAGGTGATTGATACGATTAATGGTGACTCATTACCTCTTGCTTTGTATATATTGGGGCACGATAAAGAGAAAATCAGTAAATTAAGCACATCAATCAGAAGCGGTACATTAGCAATTAATGATGTATTGATGCAGGTAACAGCAGATCAGCTACCGTTTGGTGGTATTGGTGAGTCAGGGATGGGGCACTATCATGGCATTGAAGGTTTTAAAACCTTTAGCCATGCACGAAATACCTTGGTATCCGGTAAGTTTAATCCTCGCACTAGCTTATTGCTAAAACAAAATAAGTTGCTGATCAAACTATTAAAATGGCTGTACTTGCGCCCTTAAGCGCAAGTACGAAGTTTATTTATAGACGCCCGTCAGGTGCGTATAAACCAGCCTGTATTTTTGCATAAATGGCATCTGCTTTTTCTTTAGCAGCTTCAATTTCTGCAGGCATCATACTTCGCTCATCAAGCTTACGGCTATGACTTGCATCCATGTTGCCGTTGTATTCAGCAATGGTATTCCAAATGTATGATTTTTCGAGATTCTTAGGAACTCCTAACCCTTCGTAATACATTAAAGCCATGTTGAATTGCGCAAGAGTAAAGTTATTTGCAGCCGCCTTTTGGTACCAACTAAGCGCGGTACGGTAATCTTGAATTACCCCTTCGCCATTGGCATACATAACCCCCAAATTAAACTGTGCCGCTGGATGGTTTTTTTGTGACGCCATTTCATACAATGAAATGGCTTTTTCTTTATCAAGTTTGACACCTTTACCTTCTTGATAAAGTACACCCAATGCGAACATTGAATCAGCATGCACTTTTTTTACTGCTTTTTCGTACAACTCTGCTGCTTTACGATAGTCTCGTTGCACACCAAAGCCACCTTCGTACATTTTAGCAAGCTCATACATTGCAGGGGCATAACCTCTGTCTGCAAGGTAATTAAATTCATGAAGCGCTTCTTCAAAACGGCCTTCATTTGCCGCTAATTGGGCATCTTCAAGACTGGCATTTGCTAAAGGTGACAAGATTAACGTGCTAGCGAGCAATAGTGATTTAAAATTAGGCTTGATCATAGTCTGCCTCCAAATGTGTGTTAGGTATCAATAACAAAGCATTCAGCTATTGATAAAATGCCTTGCCAAACAGCCTCAGAGCAAAACATCACTTTTAGTTTAGCCCCAACAGCTGCAAATGCCCAATTTATAGACAGCGGCAAGCTTTGCAATTAACAAGTAGGCTTAAGATACAGATTTTCCAGAAAAATTAAAGAAATAAAAAAAGCCCTTAGCGGGCTTTTTCGTGTCATATCTACCGTCACCGATATGAGCAATGTAGCAAGTAAAGTGTAACGTTTTATGTCTATGTTTGGGTCGAGGAAACAGATGACAATCAAGAGTTACATCTTGAACTAACTTGGTAAAACAGCATCAAAACCTTTAACAGTATGATGTTGCTGTGAGAATAGTCTAGCGAACCAAGTTGTTGATAACGATTATTACTTAGGTTTAACCGTTCGTCAATACTCAAATGATAATTAATTTCATTTAATTTGGTTGCTGAATTTTTGTTCTTAGTGGTAAGTTTACTTTGTTTTGAAATAGGATTTGAAAAAACTACAATGAAAAAGCTATCAAAGTATCTAATAGTATTTAGTTTATTGTTTACAGCAACAGGGTGTTCTCCGAGCTTCACTTACAATAATTTAGGTTGGTTATCAGGGTTTTGGATTGATGATTATGTTGACCTTAACAGTGACCAGGCTGATAAATTTGAGCATATTGTCAAGGCCAGCCGAGATTGGCATCGAGAAACACAACTCCCCTTATATAAACGCGACCTTGAAAATTTAAAGACCATGTTAGATAAGCAAGTTGACCATAACGAGCTTAAAGCACACTTTGTACAAGCGAAGCAGCACTGGCAAACATTGATTAATAAAATTGAGCCTGAACTTATCGCTTTAGCGAATTCACTTTCTTATAAGCAGCGCGTAGAGTTTGTTGCTGCACTGCAAGAAAACATTAACGACGAGTACAAAGAGCACGAAGAAAAATCACCTGAGCAACATAAAAAAGAACGTTTAGAAGAAAACCTTGAAAATTATAAAGAGTGGTTCGGTAGCAGACTCACTGCGCAGCAAAAAACACTCATAGAGAGCTCATCAAATTCTCGAGTCGGTACATTTTTAATGTGGATGCAGTACAAACAAAAGCGTTTAGATGCATTAAAAACGTTATTTATGCAAAAGCAAAAACCAACAGACTTTGATAGCCAGTTGGCAGTCATCATTAATAATCGCTTGGCTTTTATGAGCGATGAGTTAATTGCAGCCGATGATAAAAATCTCGATAACTACGTTAATTTATTAGTGGAACTAAAACCTACATTAACCGATAAACAGCGTCGTAACGTTCGCGATGAGTTTGATGAGTTAATCGAAGAGGTAAGTGACTTGATTGATGATTAATGGGCTAGGTGTATTTGCACGTGATATGAAATTGATGGCAGCTAGCAGCTTATGTTTTTAAAATAAAAGTTAGAAAGTATCAGTTTTTCAAGATTTTATGTTAATAAACGTAATTTAATGAGGGTTCGCTTAATAATTTGTTCCTAATTTTTTAATTTGGAGTTAAAATCTAGTCACTAGAATAATAACGAGAAACTGAATGGATATTGGTGCGCTAAGAGGCACTCAAGCTTTACGTAATAACGTTCTTAAATGGATGGGCTTTTGTCTAGGTGTTTTAGCGGGCGTGTTCGCGGTTTTTAATCTATTTATAAATGACTTTGTTGTTCTAGGTGCGTTAGAAGTCGTTTTTGCTTCGTTTTGTTTTTATATCTTTTTCTATACCCGAAAACGTAATGCTCAGCTCTGGCAATCACTTACTCTGTGTTTGTTTTTAAGTTTACTCATTACATTAGGTACTTACTTAAGCAGTATAAAGAGTTTACTTTTTATCTGGACATGTTCATTGCCTGTATTGTTCTATCTATTACTTGGTAAGCAATATGGGCAAGTGTTGTCTTTGATGGTTGCACTATTACAAGCACTGATTTTATTTAGTAAATCAAGTCTTGAACCTCTCAATAGTGTTAATTTTTTACTCAATTTTTCATTTACCTATATCTGTATTTGGGCAGTATCTCACACCTTTGAAAATAGTCGTGCTGAATATGGACAGCGACTTGAAAACTTAGCCTTGCTCGACCCTTTGACTGGCGCGGGGAACCGCTTGGCAATGACCCATTATTTTGAAGTTGAATTAAAAAACAAAAATGGCTTGTTTATCTTAATGCTCGACCTTGATTATTTTAAGAATATTAATGATCAGTATGGCCATGATGTTGGCGATCGCATTTTGATTGAAGTAACCAGTTTCTTTAGGCAACGCATTAGTAAAGGCTATGTATTTCGTATTGGCGGTGAGGAGTTTGCTATCTTCTTACCCAGTAGTGACCCAAGAAGTGCTTATGAATTCGCAGATATGCTGCGCGAGCACTTATCAACCACTATCCACAATATTGATGAGCAAGTAATTAATCTGACCATTAGTATTGGTGTTGCTTGCTACATGCCAAATCAAACCCTGAAAAACTTTATTAAACGTGCTGACGATGCGCTATACCAAGCAAAGCAGCAAGGACGAAATAAAGTTGTAACAGCTTATGAGTTGAGCCAAGAGTCAATTGAGCATAATAAAGCGAGTTAGCGTTTATAAATTTAGCTTTTGTACATGGTGTCGAAATCAGGGATGTTTGCCTCCCAAATAGGAATATCTTTGCCTATGTATTCACGCATAGCATCAAAGAATAAACGCGTTCTTACTGGTAAGTCTCTGTGTGGGTAAACTGCATACACCGCGCTGTAATCGAGTAATTCCATATCGGTTAAAATGGGCACCAGATCGCCACGCTTAACTTCATCGTCAAGAATAAATGCCGGCGCCAAAACATACGCATTGCCTGAAATAGCTTTCATTAAAAGTACTTCTGCATCGTTCGCACGAAAGACGCTTTTAATATTTTGCTCAATAATATCGCCATCGGCATTACGATAACGAATTCCACTGATGCGTTTACTTGGGCTTGAATAGCTAGCGGCAGGTAGTTCTTTTAAATCCTCAACCTGTTTTGGCATACCGTAAGTTTCAATAAATTCCGGTGATGCCAACAGCAACATACGGTTGCGGGCAATTTTACGGGCAATAAATGACGAGTCTTTTGGTTCGCCAACACGAAACGCTAAATCATAGCCTTCTGATACTAAATCAATCAGCCTGTCGTCTAAACGAAGTTCCACCTCAACTTGCGGAAAGCGTTTTTGAAAGTCGTTAATGACTGGTTGAATATAGCGTTTACCAATAATACTTGATGAGGTAATTTTTAACGTACCACGGGGTTCTTGGTGGTAATTTTCAGCAAGTCTGACGGTATCTGATAACAAATCTCTCAGTTCAGCTGCTTTTTTTACCATTTCAGCACCAGCGGCAGTCAACGAAAAAGAACGTGTAGTACGATTTAGTAAACGCACACCTAATTCATCTTCGAGGCGGCTAATTTGTTTTGAAATAACTGAGCGATCTATATTTCTAGATTCGGCGGCTTTGGCAAATGAGCCTCGTTCAATTACTTCAAGCAACATTAATAAGCGGCTGGTGGTATCCATAGCAGTTCCTTAAATTCTATTGGTGCAATTCTGGCATTAATGAATTTAAAAATCTATCATTTTTATCCACTAATTAGTTGCGTAACATTGTCTCCTATCTAAATACAGGAGAGTCGTTATGAACAAATCTATTCTTGCAGTGGCTGTGACCATTGCGAGCTTAACGTTGGCAGGATGTGGTAGCGAAGCTAGCCAATCAGCGCAACAGCAACAATTACAACCTATCGATGTAGCGCAAGTACTTGTAAAGCCAGTACAAAATTGGCACACCTACACAACGCGTTTAGAGGCACCGCAAGAGGTTGCACTTATGCCGCGTGTTTCAGGTGTGATCGATAAAATTAACTTTAAAGAAGGTGACAGTGTTAAAGAAGGTGACTTGCTTTTCACCCTTGATGCACGCCCTTTTGCAGCAGTAGTAGATAGCTTAAAAGCGCAGATAGAGAGCGCCAAGGCCGCATTAGAGCAGGCTAAAAGTGAAGCAAAACGTGCAGAGCGCTTAACTGAGCGTAAAGCAATTTCAACGGAGCAAGCGGAGTCTCGTAAATCAACGCTAAGACAACGCGAAGCGCAATTGCTAGCGCTACAGGCTGAACTTACGGCCGCAGAGCTTGATTTAGAATTTACTCAAGTGCGTTCACCCATTGATGGCGTTGTATCGCGTGCGAATATTACCAAAGGTAATAACGTGCTTGCTGGTCAAAGCGTGTTAACAAGCATTGTTTCAAACCAGCAAATGTATGCTTATTTTGATATTGATGAGCGTACATGGAATCAGTCTTTTACTGATGTGACAGCGCAAAGTGAACAAGCGGTTGTGATGCAAAAAGTGGGTCAAACCAGCTTTAACTACAATGGCAAAATCAACTTCATTGATAACCAAATTAATGAAACTACCGGCACTCTTCGTGTACGTGCGGTGTTCGAAAACGATGAACAACAATTACGTGCGGGCTCATTTGCACGTATTAAGCTTGCTGCCAATAAAGTAAGTGAAAAAGTCATTGTGCCTGAGCGTGCAATTGGGACTGATTTAAAGAATCGCTTTGTACTCACTGTGGGTGAAGGCAATGTTCTTGAATACAAACTAGTAACGGTGGGTGAGCGTTACGGCAGTTTACGTGCGATTACATCAGGACTAAACGAAAACGATGTGATTGCTGTGAATGGCCCGGCGCGTGTTGGCCCTGGTATGCCAATTTCACCAAACACAGTCACAATCAATAGCGACGGAATTGCATTTACTCTTTCAAATAATCACTCAGATTTGGTTGCTAAACAGTAGGTCAAAATGAAATTTTCACACTTTTTTATCCAGCGACCCATCTTCGCAGCGATGCTGTCGCTTATATTTCTCATTGCAGGGGCAATTTCGTTATTTCAATTGCCAGTGAGTGAGTACCCTGAAGTTGTACCGCCAACGGTTGTAGTTACAGCAAATTACCCGGGTGCTAACCCAACGGTGATTGCCGAAACAGTGGCAACGCCACTTGAGCAAGAAATCAATGGTACAGAAAACATGTTGTATATGTTTTCACAAGCAACCAGTGATGGCCGCATGACTTTAACAGTTACTTTTGCATTAGGTACTGATTTAGACCGTGCACAAGTTCAAGTGCAAAACCGTGTTAACAGTGCGCTACCACGCTTACCACAAGAAGTTCAGCGTTTAGGTGTTGTAGCCGAAAAATCATCACCTGATTTAACCATGGTGGTGCATTTGTATTCGCCTGAAAAAACGCATGATACGACTTACTTAGCGAACTATGCTGATTTGTATATCAAAGACCAAATTGCGCGCTTAGGCGGTGTGGGTGATGTGCAAATGTTTGGTGGTGGTCAATATTCAATGCGTGTTTGGCTTAACCCTGATGCACTCTCTGCTCGCGATTTAACAGCAATGGACGTAGTAAATGCATTACGCGCTCAGAACCAACAGGTTGCTGCGGGTAGTTTAGGTGCGCAACCTACCTCGAAAAGTAATCAATTTCAAATTCTGATGAATGTAAAAGGGCGCTTAAGCTCACAAGAAGAATTTGAAAATGTGATCATCAAAGTAGGTGAGCAAGGTCAGCTTACACGCCTAAGTGATGTAGCACGCCTTGAATTAGGCCAAAACACCTATGCATTAAGAGCGATGTTAGATGGTCAACCTGCACTTGCAATGCCGATTTTCCAGCGCCCAGGTTCAAATGCGATTGAGCTTTCTGATCAAGTGCGTGAAACCATGAAAGTATTATCAAAAGACTTTCCGGCAGGTGTTGAATACGACATTGTTTATGACCCAACTGTATTCGTACGCGGTTCAATTGATGCTGTTATTAAAACGCTACTAGAAGCAATTGCATTAGTTGTAATCGTTGTTGTGGTGTTCTTACAAACTTGGCGTGCATCAGTAATCCCACTGATTGCAGTACCGGTATCTTTGATTGGTACGTTTGCGGTTATGCAATGGTTGGGGGTTTCGATTAATACCTTATCGCTATTCGGTTTGGTTCTTGCCATTGGTATTGTTGTTGATGATGCCATTGTTGTGGTTGAGAACGTTGAGCGTAATATCGAGCAGGGTTTATCACCACTTGAAGCAACCCGTGTTGCAATGACAGAAGTAACAGGGCCAATTATCGCCATTGCACTTGTATTGTGTGCGGTATTTATTCCAACGGCATTTATTACGGGTTTATCTGGTCAATTTTATAAGCAATTTGCTTTAACCATTACTATTTCGACGGTTATCTCTGCGTTTAACTCGTTAACACTATCGCCTGCGTTATCGGCGTTACTATTAAAAGGTCATGATGCAAAACCAGATCGTTTAACTAAACTATTAAACCGTGTATTTGGTAACTGGTTATTTAAACCTTTTAACCGCTTATTTGATAAAGGCGCCAATGGCTACGAAAAGCTGGTACAAAAGCTAATTCGTATGAGTGTGATTGTATTAGTTGCTTATGTTGCACTTGTTGGTGGCACAGTAAAATTGTTTGACGCAGTACCAGGTGGTTTTATCCCACAGCAAGATAAGCAATATTTAGTGGCTGTTGCACAGTTACCCGATGCGGCAAGTTTAGACAGAACTCAAGAAGTCGTGCAAGAAATGGAAAAAATTGCATTACAAGTACCGGGTGTTGCAAACACAGTATCGTTTCCTGGTTTATCGGTGAATGGTTTTACAAATAGCCCTAATAGCGGCATTGTATTTACACCGCTTGCCCCTTTTGAGGAGCGTCAAGATCCGAGCATGTCGGCAATGGCGATTGCGGCTCAGTTAAATCAAAAGTTTGCTAGTATTGATGAAGCATTTGTTGCGGTATTCCCGCCACCGCCAATTCAAGGTTTAGGTACAACGGGCGGCTTTAAACTGCAAATTGAAGACCGTGCAAACAAAGGCTTTGAAGCACTCTTTAACAGCTTACAAGCAACCATTGCGAAAGCGCAGCAAGACCCAGCGTTAATGGGGCTTTATTCAAGCTTTAGAATTCAAGTACCGCAAATGGATATCGACATTGACCGTGAGCAAGCGCTTATCCAAGGTATTCCACTTGATGAAGTATTCAATGCCCTACAAGTGTACTTAGGTTCTGTGTATGTGAATGACTTTAACTTGTTTGGTCGTACTTATCAGGTTAATGCGCAAGCTGATGCTGATTACCGCCAAGATCCTGAGCAAATCTTGAATCTTAAAGTACGTAACCGCATGGGTGAAATGGTGCCATTAGGCTCTGTATTAACTGTCACACCAACAACAGGCCCAGATCGTGTAATGCACTACAATGGTTACCCTACAGCTGAATTAAATGGTAGCCCAGCACCAGGTTATAGCTCAGATCAAGCGCAACATGCGATTGAAGCAATCCTTGCCGATACATTACCAAATGGTATTGAGTTTGAGTGGACAGAAGTAACTTATCAGCAAATATTAGCGGGTAATACCATGGTGTATGTTTTCCCACTTGTTGTATTGCTTGTGTTTATGGTACTTGCAGCGCAATACGAGAGCTTAAGATTACCACTGGCTATTATTCTGATTGTACCTATGACGATTTTCTCGGCACTGTTAGGTGTGTGGTTTGTCGGTGATGACAACAACATCTTTACGCAAATTGCATTAATCGTACTGGTTGCACTGGCAAGTAAAAATGCCATCTTGATGGTAGAGTTTGCACGAGATCAGCATAAAACGGGGTTGTCTCACCTTGAAGCCATTATTAAAGCGTGTCGCTTACGACTTCGCCCAATTTTAATGACATCAATTGCCTTTACGGCAGGCGTTGTACCTCTTGTTTTAGCCACAGGTGCAGGTGCAGAGATGCGTCATGCTATGGGTAACGCAGTGTTCTCAGGCATGATTGGTGTAACTGTGTTTGGCTTATTGTTCACCCCGGTGTTTTATATGTTAGTCACTAAAAAATCGCAGAAGGAGCAACACGATGCATAAGCCTCTTCATGGAATCTTTAAACACGGCAAACTAGTCAGTGCGATGCTGTTAGCCGGAGCACTAGCAGGCTGCGCACAAAGCGTTGATATGCAAGAGCAGCAAGTGAGCCTGACACAATTTGTTAGCGATACACAAATTGGTGAACAAAACGAAGGTGCGAGCGAAAATAACTGGTGGCGTCGTTTAGATTCAGCGCAGTTAAACAATTTAGTGACTGATGCATTAGCAATGAATCACGACCTAAAAACCAGTCAACTTCAGCTTGATGCAGCCATTGCCCGTTTAGGTGCAGCCCGCGCGGATTATTATCCGCAGGGCAGCCTAAGTGTGGGCGCAGAGCGCAGCAGCTTAGATGGCGCAATTACGCGCCAATCAAACGCAGGTGTGAACGTAAATTGGCAGCTTGATTTGTTTGGTCGTATTACAGCGTTAGTCGATGCTGCTAATGCAGGTGCACTAAACCAAGCCGAGCAGTTAAGAGCATTACAGGTTGAAGTGGTTTCTGCCGTGGTGCAAGGCTATGTCAGCTATCAAGGTAATGTACAAAAGCAAGCGATTATTGAAATGCAAATCGAGGCGCTCGAGCAAAGTATTGATGTGTTAAAAGCGCGAGTAGAGGAGGGGGTTGCGAATGAACTTGATCTTAACCGCACTCTAGCGCAGTTAAAGCAGCAACAAGCGCTTATTCCTGAGCTTAGTTACTTGCAATATCGCGACCTCGCAACCCTTGCGGTTCTAACAGGGCGACTTGCAAGTGACATAACTTTGATAGAAGAGCCTGAGTTACTCAGTCACGAATTTAGTGTGTCGTTTAATAAAGCCAGTGAAGCAATGGCACTGAGACCAGATATCACCAGTGCTTTATATCAGTTTAGTCAGGCTTATTCGCTAAGTGTTGCCGCCTCAAAAGCACTTCTGCCAGATATTAGTTTGGCCGGGTTTGCAGGTGTGGTGAGCTTAACCAGCAATGGCTTAGAAGATACTGTGCAACAATGGCAAGTCACACCAAAAGTTGAATGGTCATTACTCAGCTATCCTGCATTATTAGCTCAGCGTGATGCACAGCAATTTTTAAGTGAAGCTGCTTACAGTGACTATCAAAGTAAAGTATTAAAAGCCATTAGCGATAGTGAACTTACTTTACAAAGGCTAGTCAAACAGCAGCAACAGTTAAGTTATGCTGATCAGCGTTTTAATTATGCCAATAAAGCATTTGGTCAAGCTCAAGCAATGTATCAAGAAGGACAAATTCCTTACTTAGAGTTGTTAGATGCGAGACAGGATGTTTTAATAGCGCAAGAGAACGCTGTTGATTCAACAATTGCTTCATTACAGGCCAAAGTAAGTGCTTATCAAGCATTTAATGGTCGTTGGAGCTTTGAACTAAACAACCTTTAACCCAGAGTATTCAATGTCACATATTCAACAAACTACAGAACTTCCGTCAACAATGCGCGCGCTTGCACTGCTTGAGCCGAATGACGCCATCGCGTTATCTGAGCTTTCTGTGCCAGTACCGAGCCCTGAAGGCAATGAGCTTTTGGTTAAAGTTGAATATGTGGGCTTAAATCATGGTGATGCCAACTTTGCAAAACAAGGTTTTTGTAAATGGCATTACCCTCATGTACTAGGTCATGATGCTGTTGGCGTGGTTGTTCAGGCAAGTAAAGGTGTATTCCCAGGTGTTGGCGCACGTGTTGTATGGCACGCCAGCCTTGGCGACCAAGGTGTGTTATCTGAATACACAACGGTACCAAACTATGCGGTTTCGGTTGTGCCAGATAACGTATCACCGGCAGATGCTGCAACCTTACCTTGTTCAGGTATGACGGCATTAATTGCCCTTGATAAATTGCAGCTAAGCGAAGGGGATTCACTGTTTATTGATGCAGGTGCGGGCGGCGTTGGTCAATTCGCTATTCAATTTGCTAAGCAACGTGGTGCCACCGTGTTTACCACTGCCAGTAAACACAATCATAAGTTACTTAAGCAATTAGGTGCTGATGTGGTGTTTGATTACAAAGACCCAAAACTTGAAGATAAAATTCGCCGTGAATTAGGTCCGCAAGGCTTTGATGCGGTGCTTGATTGTATTGGTGGCGATACTACCATTCGTAACGTTGAGCTAATGCGCTTTTGTGGCCGAATTGCCTGTTTAAATGAGTTACCTAAGTTTGAACAAGAACTTATGTTTAGGCGCGCACCCAATATCGGCATTGTATCGTTAGGCGGAGCGTGGCTTGCAAATAGCTTATGTGCGCAGCAAAAGCTGAGCTTTATGGGTAACTTATTACTCGATAATGCAACCCGTGGCGAGATCAAATTACCGCAAATTCATGCTGTTGATTTTACCGCCGAGGCTGTTTCAGCTGCATTAAATAAACAACTTGCTGGTGGCTTTACCGGTAAACAAGTTGTGCAGGTAAGCGGTTAATCTTGCAAACCCACTGCCCAGTCATCTTGTTTGATGGTCAGTGCAATCTGTGCCATTTTTGTGTTCAGTTTATTGTTCGCTTTGATAAGCAAATCACCTTTAAGTTATGCCCCATGCAAAGCGATAAAGGTGAACGTTTACTAAAGGCGCATCAAGTTGACGATCCACTCTCTTCAATGTTAGTGATTGATAATAACCAGTTATATAAACAAAGTGATGCTGTGTTATTTATCGCAACTCAACTAGGTTTTCCTTTCTCTTCGGCTAAGGTGTTCAAGCTGCTGCCAAAAGGCTTTCGCGATCGTATCTATGATTGGCTTGGTCGTAATCGGTATCGGTTTTTTGGCAAGCAAACACAGTGTAAGTTACTGACCGAAAGACAAAAGCAGCATTTTTTATAAACATTTAGAGTAAAGCTTGCTATTCTCGTTATTGGGAACAAGTAACAATAATAAGAATATGAACATTCTCTTTCTAACCCTAAGCTCGGTTTACATTGCTTTACTGCTCTTTATACCATCATTAACTCAGCCTATTATGGCGCTATTTAAAACACTACCAATCGGCCTGTTGATTGTGATGGTGTTAAAAGGGCGTAGTCAGTTACAAAATCGCACTTTTATTACTTTATTATTCGCTCTTAGTTTTTCAGCACTAGGTGATGTGTTGCTAGCCCTTGATACGGGGCAACTGTTTATAGGCGGTTTAGCGGCATTTTTTGTTAGCCACGCTTTTTATATCATTACCATGTTGCCAATTAAAAACTGGCGATTAGACGTTTTACTTCTTTATCTATTTTTGGCCATCATCGTTTTTTGCTTATTCTACCCAAACTTGAATGACATGCTCATTCCGGTAATTTTCTATATGTTGGTACTTACCATAATGGCAAGCCTTACTTGGATGACGGATAAATCGAACGGCTTTTTAGTGTTAGGTGGAGCAGTGTTTGTTATATCAGACTCTATTCTTGGCCTTAACCGTTTTTATTTAGAAATAGCGCATGCAGATATCGCAATAATGATAACGTATTACATTGCGCAATTTTTCTTAATTAATGGTTTTATAAATCATCATTCAAATAAATAACGGCAGGATTTAACTAGCTATATAGCAAGGTGCTTGATGACAAAATGAGCAAAATCCATCTTTTTGTATTATTGCTATTAGAGGTTTTTAGTAAGCTTCGCTTGTTAAATTGTTGTGTTTAAATGAAAAAAGTTGTTTGTGATTGTTGCATTGTGGTTCTTTTGTATTAAACTTTCCCACCTAGAGCGCACTGACAAGATGTTAGCGTGCTTATGTTTTGGATATATAGCCCATTGTTATATTTCCTAGCATTTCTAGTTAATAAACCATGGAAAGGCTTATATCTCCAAAGTGTTCTTTTATTCGTAATAACGATTAAATTATTTAAGGATTAAATAATGAAACACCCTCGCAATATTGCGCTTACCTTAATTGCTACTTCATTGTTAGCAGCATGTGGTAGCGATAATGACAGTAATGATAAAAAACAAAATATTGCACCTGTTATAAGCGCAGAGAGTCAAGTTAGCTTCGATGAACTTACAACTTTAACTCTTGAACCTGAAGTAACGGACTCCGATGGCACTATCAGTAGTTATCAATGGGCACAACTCTCAGGCCCAGAAATAGATTTATCTAATACGACTGACGCTACTTTTTCAATTACCGCCCCCGAGGTTGATGAAGATACGACTGTTGAAATTGAATTAACAGCAGCAGATAACCAAGGTGCTTTGGCTAAACACACAACAACATTGACTATTAAAAATGTATTAATTGCTCCTGTAATTGATGCTAAAGATCCCCAAGAAATTAATGAAAATACATCGGCGACCTTAAACCTTGAGGCATCTGATCCAAATGGTGAAGTTATCTCTTATACATGGTCGCAAGTAAGTGGCGTTGAGGTAGAAATAGCTGATAATTCAAACACTAACCTTGAGTTCACAGCCCCAGATGTAGACTTTGATGAAGAGCTTCAATTTGAGCTTCTTGTTACTGATAACGATGGTCAAACATTTACTCAGACGCTTGATGTAATTGTTGTCAATGTACCTACAGATGCGCTTGGTTCACCTAAAGGCTTAGAAACCATTGAGGTTAACGGAAGAAGCGTTGAAGCAGCTCAAAATGAACTGTTAGTGCATTTAAAAGAAGATATTACCCTTGAAGAGCAGCAGGCAGTACTCGATAAAATTGATTCATTGGGTGGTTCACTAAACAGCTACGACAAAAAATTAAAATTAATGCAAGTAAGGGTTAGAGATACAGCTGAAGAGTCTGTGTTGATTAATGATCTAGCAAACCTTGAAGGGGTACGTCACTCTGGATTAAATGAAATTGTAGCGCCAGATAGCCTACGAGAAAATCCGATCAAATTTAAAAAGCCAAAATCGAATAAATCGATGCAGCTGGCAATGGCTAAGAAGGTTGCAAGTGTTGAAGATGAATCGACTTACACAGGTGATTATTGGCACAGTATCATTTCTGCAGATAAAGCATGGCAAGCTATTGAAGAAGACAGTTTAGAATCAGTAAAAGTGGGAATTGTAGATACAGGTATCTCAGATTCACAAACTAGTTTAGATGAGTCACGACTATCTCGATTACAGATATTAGCAGACGGAGGTTATGTAACCACAGATACTGACGATACTGATTCAGAGCATGGCTTGTGGGTTACTAGCTTTGTTGCAGCGTACAATATGGCAGAAGGTAAAAGTTATTCGGGGGTTAACCCGTATGCAAATGTTATTCATGCCGATGTGTATTTTAGACGTTGTGATGGAATTTTAAGTGCGGCTGATTGCCCATTTGGCATTGGCGAGAAAACATTTGTAACTGACTTAATTGCTGGTGCTAAAGCAACAATAGATAATGGCGCAAGTATTGTTAACTTATCTTGGGGTGATACAAGTAAGTGCTCAGATCCAACTGAAGTAAGGTTACAAAGCCGTCGTAGCTGGCGATTAAATCAAACCAACCTTGTTGAATATGCAAAATCAAAAGATGCGTTACTTGTGTATTCTGCAGGTAACAACTGCGAAAAAGCTGATCACCAGCTATTACTATCTGAAGATGATATTGGCGCTGATGCGTGGAAAACAAACGCGCTAATTGTTGCTGCGACTGATAGTAGCAATATGGATGCTACTTTTTCACGTATGGGAGAAGTGGTAAATATAGCTGCGCCCGGTGTCGATTTAGGTTGGGGTAATGGCGAAGTTGGAAGCGGGACATCATATGCTGCGCCTTTAGTCACAGGTTCTGCTGGTTTGATCAAAGGTATCAACTCATCGTTAAAAGCCGCTGAAGTTCGTGATATTTTACTTTCAACTGCAAGTAATACAGTTGTTTTATCTGATGAGTCTAAAGATGTAGGCACTACATCACCTACAAAATTACTAAACCTTAATTCGGCAGTTAAAACAGCACAATTAACAGTGGACTCTGATCTTGAGGTTATGGCAGCTACTTCATTGAGCAAAGGCACTGAAATTAATAAAACCATCGAGTTTTCTTTACCAGAAACAACAGTAAATGCATTAGATATTATGTTTTTAATTGATGTTAGCGGTAGCTATGACGATGACATTAGTAATTTAAAGACACAAGCTGATGCAATCCTTGATAACTTAACTGGTCGGGGTATTAACGTAGCCTTTGGTGTATCGGCATTTTCTGATTTTCCAATTGATGGGTATGGTAGTGCAGGAAGTGGTGATGAAGCGTTTTATTTACTTCAAGAAGTTACCACTAATGTTGATGATGTGAAGTCAGGTATTACTAGTTTAGAGACCTTTTATGGCGGTGATTATCAAGAGTCACAACTTGAAGGCCTTTATCAAGTAGCAACAGGCGCAGGACGCGATATCAACGACGACGGTCAATACACAGACGCGGGTGAAATATCGCCTTCTAGTATAGGTTGGCGTGAAGGGGCATTAAAGGTTGTGCTACTTGCGACCGATGCCGCTTTCCATGATTCTGATCTCGAAACTGACTATCCAGGTGCAGGTTTCACACAAGTTATTAGTGAGCTGCAAGATAAAGGCATCACGGTGTTTGGACTTCAAAGTGGTAGTAACAGTGATACAACAGAAGATATCAACCGTGTTGTAAGCGCAACGGGCGGTGTATCATTTATGCTATCAACAGACAGTAATGAAATCGCAGATAGAATCTCTGAAGCATTAGATGAAGCGCTGAAAGAGATTGATATTTCGATTGAACATATCTCTGGAGAAGAGTGGGTAGCTAATATCACACCAGAAGTCATCCAGGCGGCTAAACCAGGTGACACAGTAACTTTTGATGTAACATTGCAAGGCGTTAAAAGTGCATCAATAGAACCACTAAACTATGAAGTTATTTTATGGGTTAGAGGTGATGAAAGTGCTGTTCTAAGAAGGGTTGTTCTACCAATTACAGTTCCTGTAGCAGAGTAAAGTAATAGCGGGTATTTTTAATAAATACCCGCTTTTTAGGGGCAATAATGTTTAAGCGTATTTTTATTTTCAACATCCTTTTGTTTACGAGCTTTATAAGTGCTTGTAAGCAAGATCGAAATCAGTGCGTTTACGAAGGTTTAAAGTATGAATGTGGTGTACTCGTTTTGTCTGTAGCAAAAGAATATGTTGAGTCTGCTGAGTTAGCTGATTTTTCAAAAGTGAATAGTGGCTATTTAAGAGCTGTAGACCCAGAGCTCGGGCGTGTAATCATTGAGTTCGATAAAAACATAGAGCCAACCTTATTTAAGTCCCACATTCAAACACTTAACAGTCTCAAAGGAGTGAAAAGAGTTCATTACTTACCTGTAAGCCAGCCTGATTAACTAGATAACATATCAGTGATTATGCGTTTTTATGTTATTATACGCACGTTTTAATTTACGAGATTTTCCATGGCAAATACAGCGCACGCACTGCACATCCTTGTTAAGCATAAAGAACAAGCTGAAGACATCATCAAGCAACTTAAAAAAGGTGCGAAGTTTCAGACGTTAGCTAAAAAATATTCAACCTGTCCGTCGGGTAAAAAAGGCGGCGACTTGGGCGAATTCAGACGTGGGCAAATGGTGCCACAGTTTGACAAAGTAGCTTTCAGCGGCGAAATTTTAGAGCCGCATCTAGTGAAAACTCGCTTTGGTTGGCATGTTATTAAAGTGCTATATAGAACTTAAAAATTAAAGCCTGCCTAAATAGTGTAAGACATGTTGTTAGTCTTATACTTTTCATCTCAGTGAGTTAAAGCGCTAAGTTTAACTCACTTTGCCCAAAATCAGACCGTTATAGTTTGTAATTCAAAGGGCTATTTTAAGTCTTTAGTTTAATTAACTTGTTATATTTCTTTAAATTCAGGTTTTATTAAACCAAAACACTTTAAATCATGGAATTCGTTTTTCCAGAAACCACTTGAACGCCTAATTCCTTCCTCTTTGAAACCTAGCTTTTTTAACACTGACTCAGAAGCAGCATTTCCAATCATAATATCACCTTGGATCCGGTAGAGTTCGCCTAAAGGTTGGTCATTAGAGAATGCAAATTGGATAATCGTGTTAATAGCTTCGGAAGCATAGCCAAGCCCCCAATACTTTGAGGCTAACTCATAGCCAATACCTGCATTTTTCATCTTCAAGTTTATTGAGTTAAATCCACACGTACCAATTAGTTTTCCCGAACTCTTAACTCGAATAGCCCAACGAACACCTACTTTGTCAGCAAAGCGTTGATTAAAAAAATCAATTAACTCCAATGATTGTTTTTCTGAATTAAAAACATCGATATCGTAATATCTAACAACGTTTTCATCAGTGAAAATATCAAGTAAAGCCTGTCCGTCACTTTTTGATAACTTATTAAGAATTAAACGAGATGTTTCTAGCTCTGGAAATTGCACTTAGTCTTCCTTGAAATAAAACGCCGTTTTAAGCGGCATAAATGCTTGGCTAAAATTAGCGACAAAGGAGCGCAAGCCAAGCGTTTTGCGTCCATTTAATTGACTTGTTATATGCCGATTACCAATTAACCTGCTTAGTTTTTTTATAACCTAGCCACATAGTAATTGCTAGCGTTAAACATCCCAGTAAAATGAAAACAGTGGTTGCATTTTGGGACTCTTGCACAATACTAAGTTTTGCATTTAACCACGCAGGGAAGAATATACTAAACGGGATGTAGGTAACGATAAACAACAGAAACAAAATATATTGGCTGCATAAGTTTAGCAAATTACGTCGATTAACCCGTTTAAGATTATCTGCTACATGTTTATGGAGTTTTACGGTAGCCAAGCAGATCCCTATATAGACTACAAATGAAACAACAAAAATAGCAATATTCATATAACTCTCTTAGGCATATAACGCCTTAATAAACGGCGGAAGATAGCAGGCTAAACTAAGCGAAGAATGAGCGCAAGCCTGCTGTTTTACGTCCACTGTTTAATTAATTTGTTAGGTTTATTTTTGCATACTAATTTTTTATAACATACCAATTATCAAACAAGTGCTCTAAACATTGTACTTTTGGTAAACACACATCTTTGGGGTTAATATTCTTACCTAAAGCGTAAGCACCTTCACCAATTCCGTACTCACTTTTAAAGGAAAAAGCTTTTCTTAATATCCAAGCCTCACCCTCTTTTTGAAGCCAAAGTGAATTAAAGCCATTTTCTTTATATGGAACTACAATTCTGCTTAAATCTGGGTTGGAGACTTTTTTATATTTGGCACCTTCAGCAACCCAAGCTAGTGAAACTTCGGTTTCTGCAGAGGTTTGTACCCACTGTATTGAAGCATAACCTTCTTGCTCGGTTGCCCTTATAGCTTTTACAAAACTTTTTGAATTCAAAAACACATAAACTACATGCTGCAATTTGCTTTCAGGCCAGTATGGGACTGTTTTCAGTATTACAAAGCAAATTATTAAAGAGAAACTTAAATATAAAATCGGCTTCTTCATAAACCTAACGCTTGCCTATCCGGCGCAAAATAACAGGCTAAAATTAGCGACGAAGGAGCGCAAGCCTGCTGTTTTGCGTCCTTAGGTTTAGGCACTTGTTATGTATTTTTTAACCTTAGCTTATACAAACCAGTTAACCTTTTTGATAAGCCCATACAAATCATCACTGCATAGAGCAATACAACAATATTCCACCCTAGATAAATTAGAACTCCAGTATTAATAAAGCTATTAATATACAAAGCCCAACCTAAATTTCGGTCTATTGCTCCTTGGGCAAAGTCAGTACTATTTACTGTAAATAAAGCAATAGTCCCCATTAACGCAAAAATGAAGAAAAGTACTGAAACAGGATAATAAATCCACACAACTTCAAAATATACACTTAAAGCGAAGATTATGGTGATTATTGTCCACCTAATTGTTTTCATACTTTAAACCTAAGAAATACATAACGCTCGATTAACGGGTAAAAAATTGTAGGCTAAAATTGAGCGAAGCGAATAGCCCGCAAGTTTTTTATCCCTGTTTAATTGCTTGTTAGGCAATGTGTTACGCATGAGGCTCAGTTGGGTAACTATGCATTACACACCTTTGATTACATTTGTCACAATCTGCCGAGATAACCAACTTATAGTTGATGAAATACCCAAGAATGTTGAGCAATTTTGGCATGTACTTCACTAAAAAGCGTGTAAGTATTAAATACAAAATAACTACAGATACTAAAGACCTTAAAAGTACAGGGTTTGTGTTTACACCTGCCAAAATTGATCCAACGGCACCGACAAACAGTGATGTTACTCCGTAGACTATCGCAAACAAAATTGAGGCAAAAGGAATGCAAAGTACAAACAATCCAAAACAATCTAACAGACTAATTTTAAATTCGATTTTCCGTTTAGATTTATTTCCACAGACGCTACATTTCATCGAGTTGCCTAACGCCCGCATAATGGGCGGATTAAGCTTGGCTAAAATAGCGAAGAATGAGCGACAGCCAAGCTAAAGACGTCCATTCATTGATGCGTTTGTTAGGTATACTTTGCACCAAATTCTTTGTAACACTTTGGAAAGTAACCCCAAACTCTTATAAATGAGTCTGTCGCTTCAAATTCAAAGCCGATGCGTTGAATAAGGTTTAGAACCTTTTCAGACAAATCAATATCAATCCACTCAACACTCAGCAGTGTGAATGGCAAGTGATAGTACCATTCGCTATCGCAACCAGAAATGTAACCGTTAACTACCTTTGTTCGGTAACAAGGTTTTTTTGAAAAATCGCGAACCTCAGAAATAAGCTCATTCCATTTGGTATTGTTGGCTGCCCCAACCAACTGCCTTTCAGCAATAATTCTCATTGCTTCTTTTTTATACTTTTCATCGGAAACGGCATCAGCCATTGGCATCAGACTCATTAGTATACCTAACGCCTTAATAAACGGCGAAAAATAGCAGGCTAAACTAAGCGAAGAATGAGCGCAAGCCTGCTGTTTTACGTCTATTGTTTAATTAACTTGTTATATTTCTACTGCACTCCAAATCACTCCGTTTAGAGAAATAACTACGTGCCTTTCGCAACCCTCAAACTCTTTTTCAGTGAAAAGTATATGGTCAAAAGGCGGGCTTAAATCATAAATTCCATCTCTAAAAGATACAAAACCTTCAAAATCATACTTTAAAAGGTCAATACCCTCACTAGTGAACAAATCAGTCACCAACTGGCCTTTATTGCAAGTAATTTCATGGGTAGGAGCAATTGAGTGAAAGAAAACTCGGCTATGTGCCGCAGCTTCATAGTCGCTACCACAACCGTATATCACTAAGCTAGATTCATTGGAGCAAACAGTTCTTTCAACAATTAATTCCCAATTTGATTGCGCCCAATCATGGAAATAATCATCAAAGCAAACGGCAAAGTCTCTATCTCTTGAATCAGCTTCTTTTGCATATGATTCATATGAAGCCAATACGGAGCTAAAGCCTGAATTCAATATGCTCCTGAAGTTTTTAATCGCTAGTGGTAGCAATTCTTGATTTATACTCATGCCAGTGACTCAATAGAAATATAACGCCGCAAATAAACGGCTAAAAATAGTTGGCTACAATTTGTGAGGAACGAACAAAGCCAACTGTTTTTTGTCCGCACTTTTTAATTTGCTTTGTTATATGCCGTTTACAACATGTATTTCCCAAAGTTTGTCAAACTCTTGCTGAGTAATAACCTTTGCGAAAAATAAAGGATCTGAGTTTATTTCTTCGATACTAGGGACTACATCAGTTCCAAGTAATGTTGTTTTCGAACTTTGATTACTTGTAGCAATGCCCACAGTGCCGTCTGAGAAAAACTCAAGTTTTCTGATTTCGAAATTATCAGCACCGACCTCCGAAACAAGCCTTATAGGATATACGCTCGATTCATGGTTCCAAGTTACATCTATGTATTTCAAGTGCTCGATTTCCCTTAGGCATATAACGCCGCAATATGGGGCGCATTAATGCTTGGCTAAAATTAGCGACGAAGGAGCGCAAGCCAAGTGTTTTGCGTCCCACACATAATTGCCTTGTTATAAGCCACCGATAACTAAATGATAGATATTTGTGACTAAGGGACTAAACCAATCAAGCCCTTTAAAACTAACTATTATCCAATAAGTTAATAGTAAAGTAACTAAAAGATACATGATTGCATAAAGTTGAACTACTTTAAAATTACCGCCTGTTTTGAAGCCATCCTTGGGTACAAATGTAGCCGCGAATGAATATAAAAAACCGCCAGTGCACCAGAAAATAAAAAATACTATATCCAACGAAAGCTGATAGTTAATGGAATATGCCAAATAAATATACGTGTATGAAAGAAACGCTCGATATAATGCATATAAATATTGGTCAGAATACTCCCCTAAATCAATAGCATCCAAGAAATAACCACTTTCGCGTTTTTCAGGAAATAAGTAGCTTAAAGGAATAGCTAATAATATGAGTATTGGGCTGAATAATTGGGAATCAATTAACCCAATAACGAGGAAATACGCTAATAAAAGCCAAAAGTTAAAATATCGTTTCTCTAGTTTTAAAATACTCACAGGGTTCCAAAGTGACGGTGGCTATTGTGGCTTATAACATGTTTATAGCGAGCTAATCGCGCGTTTTTCTACCACAGCGTAGCTCGTTTTTCTTATTAGATTATTTCTAACAAACTTGTTAACTAATTACCAGTGTTAATAAAATTTAAGAGTTCACGCTTTTACCTCAGGATAAAAACGAGCGATTGGGTCGTTTTCTTGCCTATACGAGCGACTGAGCTAAAACTGTATATATATACAGCCTCATTTCAAAGGAATGAAAATGAAAACTCGCTCTCCTTATTTAAACTACATTGCAGACTATATGCTCACTCGTCAGTATTCATTAAGAACAATTAATGCTTATTTAGGTTGGATCGCAAAATTTATTCACTTTCACAACAAACGTCACCCAAGCTCAATGGGAGATGCAGAAGTCAAAGCGTTTTTAGACCATATTGTATTAAAACGTAATATGTCACCTAGAACACAAAGTGCAGCTTTAAATGCGCTCGCTTTTTTATATAAACATATTGTCAAAAATGAGCTTTCTTTAAACTTGAATTTTGCACGAAGTAATCGACAACCCAAGCTGCCTGTAGTGATGACGCCTGATGAAGTAAAGCAATTGATGAGTCATCTTTCCAAGCGATATTACTTAATCACGGGGTTAATGTATGGAAGTGGTTTGCGTGTGATGGAAGCGGTGCAATTGCGAGTAAAGGACATTGATTTTGATTACAAAGGTTATTACGCCTCATACCTTGCGCCATTCATTTGCAACGCACCTATTGCAAAGTGGCGCCGATATTCGCACCGTTCAAGCACAATTGGGCCACTCTGATGTCAAAACCACACAGATTTACACCCATGTTTTACAACAAGGAGCAAACGGTGTTGTAAGCCCATTAAGCAAAATTTTCTAGCTATTATTAAAGATGCGTTAACTTATCATTCAATGTGTAGGGCTTGGACCGTTTCTTGATTGCTCAAAGCAGCAGTTAGAGCATTTAACCTAAATTATTTTGGGGCAGAATCAAGGTAAGGCTTATTTTTTGCTTTTGGCACAGAGCCGTCCTTCAGTACCAACTTATTTATATTGAAAAATGGTTTTCTACAAATAAGTTTATACACGAAAAAAGTGCCTAGAGTGATTTTTAAACGTATATATTGTGCACATTATGACTGTGCGCTACAATTTCTGTACTGATGCACAAGGGGACAGTGCAAGGATATGGCTGTAAATTTTAAGGATGAGTGGCTCTAAGCATTCTATGAAGAGGAAAAGCGGCATCGATTAATCCCTAAGGTTATCAAGAATGCTTTATATCGTAAGCTAGAAATATTAGATGCAGCAAAGGCTGAATCTGACTTAAGAGTACCACCAGGTAACCGGTTTGAATATCTTGAAAGTAACTTGAAAGTAACTTGAAAGTAACTTGAAAGATTGGGGCTCAATACGAGTGAACAAACAGTATCGATTGATTTTTAAGTGGGTTGATGGTGTAGCAGAAAACACCTATTTAGACCCTCATAAGTATTGAGGTAAGGGTTATGCGTATTACAAAGCGTCGTCCAGTGAGTGTAGGTGAAATGCTGAAGCTAGAGTTTTTGGAGCCTATGGGCATTACATCAAAAATTTTAGCTGAAGCAATGGGTGTGCATAGAAATACAGTTAGTAACTTGATTAATGGCGGTAGCTTAACGGCGCCACTTGCAATTAAGCTAGCTGCTGCGTTAGGGAATACCCCAGAGTTTTGGCTTAATATCCAGCACTCCGTAGATTTATGGGATACGAGAAACCGTTATCAAGAAGAGGCTAAATCTGTAAAACCCTTACTTTCTGCTCAAAAAACTTCACTACGTACATCACAAACTATTTAAAGAACTCATAACGTATATTGTTAATCCACAATCTTGATCATTACGGCAAATTCATTTGCTAGTGAAGCTGAGAAAGACGAGTTAAAAGCTTTCGTACAGAAGTTTTTATAATTAGCTTTTTTTATCCGACAATATTTCGTGGCATGTAATGCACAGAGCCACGCTAACACACAGGTGTTAGCGGGCATCATTAACTTAGGAGCCAATTAGCTCACTCAACTAAATTAATTAAGTGTGGGCTGCACATCTAAGCCATAGCCAAACATTACAGCTAATACTAATACAACCGATGCTGCGACCATTAGTTTAATTAGTAGTGGTAAACAGAATCTAAACCAATGTCCGTAGGGCACACCTGCCATCCCTAAAATGCCCATAAGTACGGCATTGGTAGGTATGATCATATTTGAAAAGCCATCACCAAATTGGTAAGCAAGCACAGCAACTTGTCTTGGTACACCGACTAAATCACCTAGTGGCGCCATTAATGGCATGGTGACATAAGCTTGGCCTGATCCAGAAGGAATAAACGTATTGAGTAGGGTTTGAATAACCAGCATGCCAATTGCAGATATTTCAGCAGATACATAAGAAAGCGGTAACGACATGCCATGTACAAGGCTATGCAGGATTTGGCCGTCTTCTAAAATAAGGGCGATACCCCGTGCAACACCAATTAACACTGCGGTGGTAACAAGATCAGATACGCCTTCTATAAATTTGTTTGCTGCTTCATCAGCAGATAGTTTGCCTAAAATGGATACAACCACACCCCAAGCAATAAAAACACCACCTAGCTCGTATAAGTACCAGCCCTTAGTTGCGATGCCCCATACTGCAATTGCTAGGGTAATAATAAAGCTGCCTAAAACTAGTTTATGGCGCAGGGCAAGTGCTGGGTAACTTGTTGCTGTTTGATTTTCCAGTGGGCAAGGCACGCCAATCATCATTGATTTAGACGGATCGTTCGCTACCTTTTTGGTGTATTGCCAAACATGATGAAAACCAATGAGTACAAATGGAATAAATATAGCTAAACGTAACCACAGACCAGAGTAAACAGGAATGCCTGCAATTTGCTGTGCGATTAATACCGTAAATGGGTTAAATGCCGATACCCCATAACCAATGCCATAACCTGCGACTATCATCCCTACGGCGGTCATTGCATCTAGGCGCATTGCTTTACAAAGCGCGACGAGAATAATAACAAAAGGAATATATTCGCCGGCGGTACCAATACTGCTTGATGCTAAGGCAAAGCAAAACACCACCATAAAGATTAATCGTTGCGGTTTTTTACCGTGTCGCTCTAAAAGCCTACCAATGAGCGCATCAACAGTGCCTGTGGCACGTGCAACAGCTAATACGCCGCCCACAATTAACACAAAGAAAATAACATCTTGAGCAGCAGCAAAAGCGCGAGGTATGGCTTGTAATAAATCCCATGGAGTTAAGTAATGGCGCTCAGCAACCGTTTGATAGGTGCCCGCAACAACCATTTCTCGGCCTGATTCACTTAATGTAGTCGTGAAAAAACCTTGTGGTACTAACCAGGTAGCAATAAGCGCAACAACCATCATGCCCAGCAGCAGTATCAGGGTATGTGGAACTTTAAAACGTAAACCCATTTATTCTCCGTAATTATGTTAGGTTAAATTCTTGAAATCATAACATGATAAAAGCGGATAGGTTGTCTCTAAAATGTCCACACTGTTAATGATTGTAATAATTAAGATACAAAAAAGGCCAGAAAACTGGCCTTATAAAGTTTATTTGAATTTTATTTAGCTAACCCAAATGGGTCATCGATGCTATGAGCAGGCTCGGTAAACCAACGCGGACCTTCGTCTGTCATATAAAAGTGATCTTCTAAGCGAATACCAAACTCATCAGGTACGACAATCATAGGTTCATTACTAAAACACATACCTGTTGCGAGTGGGGTAGGGTTACCACCCACGAGGTATGGCCATTCATGAATATCTAAACCAATGCCATGGCCGGTTCTGTGTGGGCAGCCTGGTGTTTGATACTCTGGTCCCATGCCATTTTCGGCAAGGTACTGTCTTGCAGCATCGTCTACTTTGCCACATGCCACACCATTTTTTGCGGCAGCAAAAGCAGCAAGTTGGGCATTTTTCTCGTGTTGCCAAAACATACGTTGACGTTCGGTTGCTTCACCAAATACATAAGTACGGGTAATGTCAGAGAGGTAATCATGCACTTTACAGCCAGTATCAATCAGTACCACGTCACCTTTTTTAAGGGTTTGCGGGTTTTTAACACCATGCGGAAAAGACGACGCAACACCAAATAACACAATACAAAAATAGTTACCCGGTGCGCCGACTTTTTGGTGCGCTTTTTTAATAAAGGCTTCAACCTCAGTTGTGGTGATACCTTCATAAAGCATACTTGCCGTTGCTTTGTGTACTTCTAAAGTCATGTCCATAGCACGTTGCATTAAGGCAAGTTCATTGGCTGATTTATGCATACGGCAGTGCGCTGTCACGCACTGTGCGTTAACAATGTTGTAATTGCCGTTAGCTTTATTAATGCCGTCGTAGATGAAAAACTGTGCGCTTTCATCAATACCAAGGGTGCCTGTTTTGCTAATGCCCATTTCTGTAAGAACATCTACACATAGTTGATAAGGGTTTTCGTGTTCTTGCCAACCACGAATTGGGCCATCAATCACCATAAAATCGTTTAAGCTGCCGATTTCAAAAAACGGCGCTATGTATTGCACATCACCTTTTGCAGGTAAAATAGCGCCAACTAAACGCTCACTTGCGTACCAACGCATCCCTGTAAAATAGGCTAGGTTAGTGCCTGCATTTAAATAAATTGCATCAATGTTGTTTGCTTGCAGATACGCTTGTGCTTTTGCGATACGCGCATCAAATTCGTCATTTTGAATAGGGGTTAAATCTGTTGTCATATCTGACAAAGAGTCAAGCGCCTGCTCTGGCGTTTGTGTGCCAATACCATATGTTGTCATTGTGTACTCCTTGGTTTTTTCTGCATTGTGGCTTGAGTAAACAGTTGATGCAAACTCACTGCGACTAATCGCATAATATTCGTATTTATGGACATAACTGTTAGCATGCGCAAAAAATAAGGAGCGACAATGCAAGTTAATTACTTAAAAAGACAAGCTGAATTTAAAGCCTTGCTAGAGCAACAAGGTTACAGCGCCATGTTAGTACTTGGTCATGAAAATATTCGTTACTTAAGTGGTTTTAGCGGTAATGCTGCTTATGCATTAATTACTCAAGATGCGTGTGTGTTGATCACTGATTACCGATACCACCAACGTGCAATTGCAGAAACAACTGGGTTTGAAGTTGTTTGTCGAGACAGAGACAACGAAACCCTTGGCCATTGTATAAATAGGCACCTTAACCCGAACAGCCATGTCGCATTTGATGCAAGCTATGTCACGGTAGCAATTTGGCAAGGTGTGGCAGATGAACTAACCGGTCACACTCTAACAGCGGTAAACGGCTTAATTGAAAAACTTAGACGCGTTAAAGACAACTGGGAAGTTGCGCAAATCAAAGCTGCTGCGGCCATCGCTGATGAAGCATTAGCACAAACGCTACCTTATTTTAAACCGGGTGTAACTGAGCGTGACCTTGCCTTAGAGCTTGAATTTAGAATGCAAAAGCTAGGTTCAGAAGGTATGTCGTTTGCCACCATTATGCTATTTGCAGAGCGCTCAGCCTTGCCGCACGGTAACCCGTCAGATCAGGTTTTAAAGCAAGGTGACTTTGTAACCCTTGATTTTGGTGCGGTTGTAAATGGCTATCGCTCTGATATGACCCGCAGTTACATCATTGGCGAAGCGTCAGAAAAACAAACCCGTATTTATAATACTGTTCTTGATGCACAAAATGCGGCACTAGAAATGGTTAAATCGGGTGTTAATTGTTTAGATTTAAATGCTATATCAAACAAGGTGATTGCTGAAGCGGGCTTTGGTGAGTACGCCGGTAAAGGGCTTGGCCATGGTTTAGGGCTATTTTTACATGAAGTGCCATTTATTAACACATTGACAGACTACAACCTTGAAGTTGGTAATGTGATCACTATTGAGCCTGGCATTTATATACCAGGCTATGGTGGTGTACGCCTTGAAGATGACATAGTTGTCACCGAATCTGGTTTTGAGGTGTTAACCCATGCGCCTAAGCCATTTATAATCTATTGCTAAATTAAGGTTATTTTTTAGCATACGCTAAGCGGGCTAAACGTTCAGTTACATGGTAACTATCAAGCCCGCTCACTGTGACTGTGTCAATGGCTTCAATATCGACAAAGCCATCTTCTTGCAAGCAAGCCTCATCTAAGTAAATATCGGTTATTTCACCTATGATCAGCTCAGTGCCATTGATGGCAAGGTGATGGTGTTCTTTCAGCTCAAGCGCATATTTAAGCTTACTTTCTTTAACAAAAGGCGCTGTAAAGTCATTTAGGTATTCAGTACTGAGCCCTGTTGCATCAAATTCAGACTCGTCTTTGTCGTAGCGTGCTGATGTTTGATGTGCTTTGTTATAAATGTCTTTGTTCACGTGGTTAATCGTGTACTGCTTAGTGGCTAATAAGTTCTCTAAGGTATGGCGAGGCACTGAATGAGGCCTTATGATCATACCCACTAAAGGGGGATGTGCCCCAAGATGAAATACTGAACTGACAATCGCCAAATTGGTTTGGCCGTTGCTATCTTGAGTGCCGATTAAGTTGGCACTTTTAAACCCCGACAAACTATTAATTAAATGAGCGCGGTAGCGGTTTTCTAAATCAGCAATGACTTGTTTTGTAAAATGCATAAATTTCCTGTTACCAGTCTATGGGTTTTCCTTGCCAGTCAAAGTAGGCAGGGTTTTGTGATTGTTGTAAATAGTCAGCATCACTTATCAATGAATACAGCTGCTCGGCTACAAACTTAGGGGTAAATAACTTTCCTTTGGGTACATTTGCCTGAAAGGGTTTTGATAACGGCGTATCAGTGGTACCTGGGTGAAATAACACGCAGTAGCACTTTTTATTGCGTCTGCTAAGTTCAATCGCTGCAGATTTAAATAACATATTTAATGCCGCCTTCGATGCCCGATAGCTATACCAACCGCCTAACTTGTTATCACTGATGCTACCAACACGTGCACTAAGGGCACACACCACAGTTGAAACTTGTGGCTTTAAAAGCGATGAGAATAAAGTCACACAGCGAATTGGTAGTAGAGCATTCGTCATCATGCTATTTATAAAGTGCTGCTCAGATATTTGTTCAAGTTTACGTTCAGGCGCATTATCTGGATCATGTAATAGGCCGTTAAATATCATCAACTGGGCTAAATCATAGTGGCCATCGGCAAGTTCTTTAGCAATGCCACTTAAGCTTTGCTCTGAATAATCAGTAATAAAATGCTGGTGACTTATCTCATTGCTTGATGACTCATTGAAACTTGCCTTAAATTCATCTCGACTGATGGTGACGATATGACCCGTGTTGATTTGTTTATGAAGAGTAGTGAAATAGGCATTTGCAATTTCACTGCGTGCACCACACAAAATATAGAGTTGCATTTTTGACCTGTTATAAAAATATTTGAAAAAAATTTCGCTCAAACTATCACCAACTAATAAAATGATAGTAGCTCTGTTTGTCTTGAGCTAACCCTACAAACATATAAAAAAAGGCGGGTAAAGATTTGACCATGCAAACATAAAGGATGCCTTAATTTACGGGGATTTTACCTTTTAAATTGGTAAGTCCATTTTACCAATTGAGCTAGCTTTAACGCTTTGTAGCTGACTAAGCTGCGTATTTATTACACTTTTATGTTTATAGATTGGTTATTCTTTTTTACGAGTATGTTAGAAAATTCGATCTATTAAATTAACGCTGACAATGATATTAATAAAAGGGATCAGTATTTAGCTGCGCTCGTGCTTGGCTAAATACTGTGCAGTAAGTACTTTCAACTTAGTTAAAGAAAGGAGTATGAGAATGAGTGAACAATACGCTGCACTTCGCGGTAATGTTAGTATGCTTGGACAAATGCTGGGTCAAACCATTAAAGATGCACAAGGACAAGCCATTTTAGATAAGGTAGAAGAGATTCGCGCTTTATCTAAATCGTCACGTAGTGGTAACGAAGCCGACAGACAGGCGCTTATCGAAGTACTACACGCTCTCACAGATGAAGAACTATTACCGGTTGCACGCTCATTTAATCATTTTTTGAATCTTGCTAATGTTGCTGAACAATTTCATACCGTATCGCGCTTTAATGATGTTGGCTTTTGCCAACTAAACCCTCTCACTCAAACATTAAAAGCGTTAGCAACAGCTTCAAAGCAAGGTCAAGTTGATCCGAATCACTTGGCACAAACACTCTCAAAACTCCACATCAATTTAGTCCTGACGGCTCACCCAACTGAGGTGACACGCCGTACAATGATCAATAAACACGTTGAATTAAGTGATTGCCTTGCCTCTTTAGAGCGTAAAGACAACTTACCAAGTGAACGTGCAGATTTATTAAACCGCATTGCCCAACTTATTAGCCAAGCGTGGCATACCGACGACATTCGTCGCTCACGCCCAACGCCAATTGACGAAGCTAAATGGGGTTTTGCGGTTATTGAAAATAGCTTATGGCACGCTGTTCCGCGTTTCTTACGGGAGTTTGGCGAGGACGTAAAATCAGAGCTTGATCTTGAGCTGCCTATTGATTTCAGCCCAATAGAATTTACTTCTTGGATGGGCGGTGACCGTGATGGTAACCCGTTCGTCACCGCTGAAGTCACACAGCAAGTACTTGATCATGGCCGCTGGATGGCACTCGATTTGTATTCCCGTGATATCGAAACGCTAAGCAATGAGCTATCAATGTCGGATGCAAGCGATGAGCTTATTGAGCTTGCAGGCCAAGACTTTGAACCTTACCGTGCGGTACTTAAAAAATTAAAGAATCAAATTGCTGAAACTGTGACGCATTTGGGCGCTAAAATTAAGAAAAAGCGCACTGATTCTGAAGATTTAATTACCGATATCGCGCAAATTAAACACCCAATCGAAGTGTGTTATCGCTCGCTTATTAAAACCAACATGAAAGTAGTTGCCGATGGCTTGCTGCTTGATGTTCTGCGCCGTATTAACAGCTTTGGTCTGCGCCTTGCAAAACTTGATGTACGTCAGGATTCATCGCGTCATGGTGATGTTTTCTCTGAACTAACACGTTATTTAGGTTTAGGTGATTACCATCAATGGCAAGAAGAAGACAAACAAGCGTTTTTACTTGCTGAGCTAAACTCTCGACGTCCGCTAATTCCAAAACATTGGCAACCAAGTCCAGAAGTACAAGAGGTGCTAGATACATTCGATGTAATCGCAGCGCAAGATGCTCAAACATTTGGTTTGTATATTATCTCGATGGCACGTACCGCATCTGATGTGCTGGCAGTACAGTTATTGCTTAAAGAAAGTGGTTGTAAGTTTAACTTACCGGTTGCGCCATTATTTGAAACGTTAGACGATTTAAATAATGGTAAAGAGGTTATCGAATGTTTACTTGATAACACTTGGTACCGTGGTCATATTCAAAACCAACAAAATGTCATGATCGGCTACTCAGACTCAGCAAAAGATGCAGGTATGATGGCTGCTGGTTGGGCACAATATGAAGCTATGGATAAGCTGGTTCAATTAGCCGAAAATCGCGGTATTGAGCTTATCTTATTCCACGGTCGTGGTGGTACGGTTGGTCGCGGTGGTGCGCCAGCTGCGCAAGCACTGCGCTCACAGCCTCCAGGTTCATTAAAAGGTGGCCTGCGTGTAACAGAGCAAGGTGAAATGATCCGCTTTAAGTTTGGTTTGCCTGCTGTTGCGCTACAAAGTTTAAATATTTACGCCGGTGCAGTTCTAGAAAGTAACTTGCTACCACCGCCAGAGCCAAAGAGCGAATGGCGTGATGTTATGGAACTTATTAGTGCTGATTCGTGTGAGCATTACCGCCAAGTTGTGCGCCATGATGAAAACTTTGTGCCTTACTTTAGAATGGCAACGCCAGAGCAAGAGCTTTCTAAATTGCCACTAGGCTCTCGCCCTGCGAAGCGTAATCCGAACGGTGGCGTAGAGAGCCTACGTGCTATTCCATGGATTTTTGCATGGAGCCAAAATCGTTTAATGTTGCCTGCTTGGTTAGGTGCGTTAACAGGTCTTAAAGCTGCGTTAGATAAGTATGGCATCGAGACACTTCATGAAATGAGCTTAAAATGGCCATTCTTCCGTGCTCGTTTAGAGATGCTAGAGATGGTATTTAGTAAAGCCGATTCATGGTTAAGTGCGCATTACGATGATGCACTAGTGACTGAGCAATATAAGCCATTAGGCGTGAAGCTACGTCAAGAATTGAGCGAGGCGATTGAGCTTGTTCAATCGCTTAGCCCACAAAAGAGCCTGCTTGCAGACCAACCTTGGATCAAAGAGTCAATCGCACTTCGCAACCCGTACACAGATCCACTTAACTTATTACAAGTTGAGTTACTGCGTCGTTCACGCGTAGCTGACGTGGGCTCTGAAGGCGATATTGATAATGCCTTGATGATCACTATGACAGGTATCGCTGCTGGTATGCGTAATACCGGTTAATAGCAAGTATCATCAACCAATCGAGCATCGATTGGTAGGCTAATAACAAATCGTGCGCCGTGTTCATAAGGCTCGGCGCATATTTCTCCCTTCAAATTAAATTTAACTGCATTAAAAACAACATTTAACCCAAGTCCTAGGTGTTTATCGCCCATATTAGTGGTATAGAAAGGAGTAAAGATATCATGCAAGATAGTTTCCTTAATACCGACCCCGTTGTCTTGATAAATAATTTCGACATGCTTAGGAAAAGCTTTAATCTCGATCTCAATTAAGCCGTGTAGCTTTATTGCAAAACCATGTTCGCAGGAATTAATGATTAAGGTTTTTAATATGTCACCAATAATTGCAGGGTAAGAAGTTATTACAACATTATCGCCCTGAATATCGAATTTAATACACTTTCCTAAAAAACTTGAGAAAGGCAGAACTCTGCGTGATATTTCTTCTTTTAGGTTAAACTGGACTAGTGGTTTATCTAAATCAATAGACACATTGAGTGCCTTAAATTCTTCGACAATACTGGCAAGTCGAGCGATGCTAGCCTGTATTAAATCTTTTGCATCGTTTGTATCGTTTAAAAAGCTATGAAGGTGCTTGCTAGATAGCTCTTGAGATTTAAACTTTTGGCAAATAAGTGTAAGTTGATCATCAATTAAAGAGCTAGCGGTTACAATGGTGCCAATGGGCGTATTTAATTGATGCGCCATACCAGAAACTAATGCGGTTAACGATGCTATTTTTTCGATTTCAATAAGTTGTGCTTGTGTGTTATGAAGTTTTGTTAATGTTTTAGACAGGGCATTCTTTTGTTGCTTCGTCCTCACTGTCATCAACGTTAATACGATTAAAATTGAGCATAAGGCAAAAGCAATCGCCATAAAGATCACTTTATTTGCTTTATTTTTTGAAGCCTGAACTTGATTTGATTTAGTTAAAAGTTCTATTTCTGCTTCTTTAGTCGTTATATCTAATTCTGCTAACGCTTTGGCAAGATTAGTACTGGTTTGTCTTCTTAGAATTTTTTCTTGAGTTTCATAGAGCTGTTTGTATGCATCAATTGCTGCATGGTAGTTTTTTTGTTGTAAATGCAAAGAGGCTGATAGCTCTTGTGTAGCTAGCAATAATTGATAGTCAGAGATTTTTTTATTTTTTAAATCAATTGACTGAATTTGTGCTAGAGCCAATGCAGGTTTATTTTGGGCTTTGTATGTTTTAGCAAGTTCTAATATTACAGCAAGCTTATCGCTTTGAAGATTATTCTCATTTAGTAAATTGAGTGCTTTTTTCAATATTATTTCTGCTTTTTTATATTGTGCTTGAGAGTTATAAATTTTTCCCTGAGTGGTTAGATTAACTATTTGGTGTGAAAGAAAGTCGTTGCTTTTCTGAAAGTTATATATGTTACTAAGTAGTTCTAATGCTTGGTCATATTTTTTTAAACCAAGCAAAGCCTTAGCAAGAAGATTACTCGTAAACGACTCATTAAAGGTATGGTTATTTGTTTTGCTGTACTCTCTAAATTTTTTAAATATTTCTGCTGCATTGTTATATAGGTGTAATTTTAAGTAGATAACAGCGATGTTGTTTTCAGTTTGCATTACAAGGTTATTATTCCTCATCTTTGCAAAAGGGAGCGCTTGTTTGTAATGATTAAGTGCTTCTTGATATAACCCTAAATGGGAATAGATATTTCCCGAAATATTATAGTAGCCATACATCAGGCTCTTATCTTTCGATTTGGCAACCATACTCTCGAACTCTACGAGCGTAATCATCGCTTCATCTAGTTTATTATTACCAGATAAAACCCACGCTTTATAGTTAGTCATAATGATCTTCTGTTCAAGATTCAACTCAGAATTGGCTAGTATTTTATTTACTTCTTCTAAACCTAGCTGTCTTGAGTTTGCGTAAGTGTTTCTGACTTGGTTGCGTAGTTTTTCAAATTCTGTTGCTGTAATTGCGGTTGCTTGCAAAGGAACTGACAAAAACATGCCTGCGATAATTGGAACCATGAATCTCATGATTTATTCCTATCCAAGCAAACATGTATCATCTGACAATACGTGTTTACTCTACTGCTTTAAGATGATGTTCATTGTAAGTTTTCACTCATTTTAAGGGCATCTGAAAAGGCTTAAATTAAAGGCAGAATTCTCGTGCATGTTTAAAAAAAGCATTAAAGGTTAATTTAAGGTAACGCCAAAAATGTATTTTTCTAGTTATAAATTCTTATATTTAATGCTGGTCATACCTATTTAATTGCTAGCTATTGACTAGGTTAGGGTTATAAATAAAATATGCTGGCTTTCAACTCTGAGAGCTAGAGTTAACCCCTAACCACTCACGCAGTTTAAGAGTATTTTTATGTCAAACGTGTCTACTTGCATTACCTATGATGCATCTACGTCGTTAGTTATGATGACGTTAAGAGGGACGGCAAGCGCACAGGATGTGATTAACTTTTACCAAATCGCCCAACAATACTCAGTATTATATGGGTCAGATAAAATACTCGTTGACGTGTCTGAGTTGACGCACAATTTCGCACCTGCTGATTTATTCACAATTATGCCGGCAGTGGCAAACTCTTTGAAAGAAGCTGTTGTAGCAATTGTCGTAAGTTTTGATGGTTTTATGCACGACTTATTTATGCAAAAAGCAAAGCGCTATAACTTACAAGCTGAAAACTTTGAATGTTTTAACAAAGCAAAAAATTGGCTGGTTCGTCAATAATTGGTCGAGCTAGTCATCGCTATTTTGTTGTGTATATCTGGGCTTACAAATACCGCTAATTTTTAGCTTTTATTGTGCGATTTACCTTGATGTTTACCGCCAAAACCTAGCAATTCATTACGTAACCTTTTAAACTGTTTAGCCAATTAATAATTATAATTTGTTATGACAGCAACTAGGATAGATGCAAGCAAACTAGCTCAAAATTCAGAGCCGTTTAGCTTCAATGATCAACAAAAAAATTCTCTTTTTGCCCAGCTTAAACAGCAACGTGGCATCTTATCTCAAACAGATATTTCTTCTCTTTGTCAGCAGTTTCAGGTTAGCCAACTTGAGTTACTAAAAGCCTGTGTACCCGTCGCAAGTTTATTTTCTGTGGCGCCTATTTCTAAATTCTACGTGGGCGCTATTGCAGTTGGGTTAAATGAGCAAGACGAAACAAATTTCTATTTTGGCGCTAATGTTGAGTTTTCTCATCAAGCCTTGAGTTTAGTCGTTCATGCTGAGCAATCAGCGATTAATAATGCATGGCTTAATGGCGCGCAAGCAGTACAAAGAATTGCAATCAGTGACGCTCCTTGTGGCTATTGCCGTCAATTTATGAATGAATTGAGTACTGCAGACTCACTTGAGATTTTATTGCCAGAGCGTAACTTTAACCTTCATGAGTTATTACCTTATTCATTTGGCCCGAAAGATTTAGGTAATGATGCGTGTTTATTTTCGCATAAGCAAAGTGATAAACAATTTGCCGACCTTACCATTGATGACGCAAAACTTATTCAATTAGCACTCAATGCATATGTGCCATACACAGGTAATTTTAGTGCTGTTAAATTAAGTACATTTACCGAAGGGGATTTTTACGGAAGCTATGCCGAAAATGCAGCCTATAGTCCAAGCCTTTCGCCATTACAAAGTGCATTGAGTCAGTTTTATCTTGCGGGTTTAAGCTTTGATGATAAAACAGTTAAGTCGATAACCTTGTTAGAAACACAAGGGGCAGAAAATCAATATGAGGTGGCTAAATCTGTGCTGGCAAGCTTTGCAAACCCACCAGCATTTGAGCACTATATTGCGAAATTAAGTAACGCTTAATTAAGCAATAGTTTTGCAGCTTCAATGACGACGGCGACTGATTTTTTCTCAATCTCGCCGTGGTCAACATTCGGAATCTCTTGTTTAGTACGATTTACTAAAACACCTGCAACACATGCTGCGCGTAAGCCAAGGGCAGCACACATAGTAAATAGTGTTGCTGATTCCATCTCGTAGTTCATCACACCTAGTTTTTGCCACTCTTCACAGCTGCCTTGGAATGAGCGCGGAACATAACCTGAATAAGTATCGTAACGCTCTTGACCTGGGTAGAATGTGTCACTTGATGCAGTAATACCAATGTGGAAATTAATTCCTAATTTATCACATGCATTGACCATTGCTTGTGTAGCAAAAAAGTCAGACACAGCAGGGTAGCTTAGTGGTGCAAAATGCTGGCTTGCGCCATCTAATCGAACAGATGCTTGGCTAATTAAAATGTCGCCTTCATTGATGTGCGGCTGAATAGCACCGGTCGTGCCAATTCGCAAAAAGGTATCAATACCAAGTTGGGCAAGCTCTTCAACAGCAATTGAAGTAGATGGGCCGCCAATACCGGTTGAACAAACGACAACACTGTGGCCGTTTAGCTCACCACGGTAAACATGAAATTCACGAGTCTTCGCTAAGCATTCAGGGTTATCAAGAAGCGTAGAAATGCGTGCTGAGCGGTCAGGATCGCCAGGTACGATAGCAAGAGTTGCCCCTTTTAAGTCGTCACGTGTGATCCCTAAGTGAAATACCTTTTCCATTATTAAACCTTATTTTTGTCTAAAGCGTAATACTTTAATCATATGTGTTTAAAGTACAGGACAGATGTCCGATTAACTTAACAATGTTGCAAGAATTGCACAGTTAACCTAAACCTAAAGATGTCACCTTTAATGAGGATACATTATGCCAGCATCATCTTCTATGAACAAAAATCACGAATTTGCTCGTTGTTTAGAGAGCTCTCAAATATCTGCATCTGCACCGTTTCATTGGTTAGCACTTGCATTTAAGGACATCGCTAATGCGCCAATACTGAGCCTTGTCTACGGATTAGTATTTACCTTGATACCAGCGACAATTATGTATTTTGTATATCAGTTTGATACGCACTTAGTTATTTTGCCTGCTGTGGTTGGCTTTGCATTAATAGGCCCTGCCTTTGCTGCTGGCCTTTATGATGTAGCGTGGGAGCTTGAAAAAGGCCATAAACCTACTCTAATGCATAGCCTTAAATCTATGTTTAGAAACCCAGCAGGTGAATGGGGCTTTGCTGTGTTATTAATGGTGATTATGATTGTTTGGATGCGTTTAGCTGCGCTCATCCACGCCCTATATCCGAATGTTGTTAACCCGAGTTTTGAGCAGTTATCTGCGTTTTTAACGCTCGGTAGTATTGTCGGTGGTATCTTACTGGTCACTGTATTTGCTATCTCAGCGTTTACCCCGCAAATTATGATGGAACGCCGAGTTGATATCATGACTGCGGTAATTTCTTCAATGAATGCGGTTAAAACCAATTTTGCTGCCATGGTTGTTTGGGCTGGGATAATACTCTGTTTAGTGTTTGTTGGTTTTATTACAGGCACTGCTGGGTTTATTGTGATTATGCCTTTATTAAGCTACGCCAGTTGGCATGCATACATTGCTGTTATCAAAACCAAGAAGCCAAGAGGCTACGAATAATGAGTATTCACTTCGTTTGAATATAAATCTATAGCGGCAATCGACTCGGTTGCCGCAAAATTTGACTTTCTTTTCGCGCATGTTATACCTGCCAAAATACAGCGCTCTTATTTGACTAGAGCAGTTTAAATTCATCTGCATTGAAAATATAATCATTTAATATCAGTGAGTTATAGGTTTGGTTGAGCAAGTGATTGTTGACTCTTAAAAATCTTAACTATACACAAACCTGATTGCGCAAGTTTTTTAATTACGCATGAATATGCAGATAATAATCAGCGGAGTAGAGATGAGTAACACACAAAAAGCATTCCACGAAAAACTAAGTCAGTGTCTTTGTCCTCCTGGCGATGGTGTATTTACAGTAAATACAGCAAAAGAGCGTAAAGATGCGTTGCGTACTAAATTATACGGTCAAACAGACAATGTTGATGTGCTTTGGAAAGAGTCACTTGAAACATTGGCAGAGTCTGAGCACAAAGCCGTTATTTTAGGTATTAGCTCTGACTGCGGCGGTGGTATATTACGTGGTGCTAACTGGGGACCTCTTTTTTTACGCTCTACCTTGATTGATCAACAACCGCAAGCACGCGCTTTTGATTTAGGTGATGTGCGTGTGATCCCACATTTACTGCATGATAAATACCTTAACGATGCGACCATCACAAACTGCCAAAAAGCGTTATATGCTGATGAAAACAGTGAATACCATGTATCACCTTTGTCTATCACTGAAGATGTCTGTGACGGCTTTTATGCGAACTACCCTGATAAGGGTATTTTTGGTATCGGTGGCGACCACTCAATTAGCTACCCGCTAACTAAAGCTTACTTAAAAGCAAAACGTGATGCTGGCAAACGCACTGCAATCATTCACTTTGATGCTCATACAGATTTATTAGTAGAGCGTCTTGGTATTGATTTATGCTTTGGTTCTTGGTGTACACATATTCTTGAGTACTTACCAGCGCCACGTAACCTAATTCAATTTGGTATCCGCTCTAGTGGTAAGCCTAAGCAACATTGGGAAGACACGTTTGGTGTTAAACAACATTGGGCCCACGAAATCATCGAACGTGGCTCTAAAGCAGTTGCTGAAGAAGTGATTGCACAGCTTAAAGCAGATAATGTTGATGAGCTTTATGTGAGCTTTGATATTGATGCGCTTGATGAAAGCTTTGCTTCAGCGACAGGAACACCAGAAGCAGGTGGCTTAACACCTCAGCATGCATTAGACATTCTTGTTGCATTGGCTGACGAGTTCCCAATTACAGGTGCTGATATGATGGAAATCGCGCCATTCACCGACAGCTCACTAATCGGCCAAACAAGTTCTGAAACGACACTCAGAGAAGGTGCTAAAATCTCTGCATTTTTGATTGGTGCAATGAATAAGTAATTCATTTTGCAAGATTAGCGGAAACTTAGTTTCCGCTAATTGTTTATTTCTGTTTTACATTTCAAATTTCATCACCTCGCGCTATATTTGTATAAAAAATAATTATAATTTCCGGTATAGCGATTATGCATAAGCTCTTTATCTTACTTTGTTTACTAGTGTCTTTACCTGTATTCTCTGCAATTACAGTGGTCACTGAAAATTTACCGCAGTTACAGTATCAAGATGAGAATGGTGAGTTAGTGGGGACTGTAGTTGATAAAGTACTAACATCGCTCAAGCAAAGTAACATCAACTATGAAATTTCTGTGAACCCTTGGTCTGTTTCTTACAATGCGGCTCTTAGAGATGAAAATACATGTATATTCTCAATAGCTAGATTACCTGCTAGGGAGCGTGATTTTATCTGGTTGTCAAAACTTGGACGTTTCTCTGCTTCATTTTATTCGTTTAATTTTCAGCAAATTTCAATTAGTAATTTACAACAAGCTAAGCAATACCGTATTGCGGTGCTAAAAGATAATTACTCTCATATTTTCTTAAAAGAACATGGCTTTGATGAAACAAATCAGCTGATATTACTTGATAGTTTTGACAATATTTATGATGTGTTAAAAAGTCGTCGAACGAGCATAGATTTAGTCGTTTTAAGTGATCAACAATTTGATTTTGAATTACAAAAAGACTCTACACTCAACTCACTAAAACCAGTGTTTAGTATTCCAGTTGTTAATCCTGACTTATATTTTGCTTGTAATAAAAATATGAACACTGCATGGCTTGAGAAGTTAAGTAAAGCCTTTGCTGATTACGATTAAAAATAGCACTTGTTGATTGTAATAAAGCGGCTATAATCAGCTGCTTTTTGTCCATTCTCGCCAAACTCTAGCTAGCAAAACGAGCAAAAAGTTGTTTGCATTCAACACCCTGAATGCGTTTAATTGTTAGGAGTTACAATGAGTGACTTACTCATTATTATTATTTTAATTCTGATCAGTGCGTTGTTTGCTATGAGCGAAATTGCAATAGCAGCATCACGCAAGATTAAATTACGAGTAATGGTGGACGAGGGGAGTTCTAAAGCCCAAGCGGTGCTGGCGTTGCAAGAGCAACCTGGTGCTTTCTTTGCCATGATACAAATTGCCCTAAATGCAATTGCCATTTTGGGTGGTATTGTTGGTGAGCAAGCATTATCGCCTTATATCGAACAAATCTTAGGTATGATTTATCAAGGACCTTTACTAAGCCAAATCAGCTTTTTGATTTCGTTTTTGAGTATTACCTCTTTGTTTATTCTATTTGCTGACTTATTACCTAAACGGTTAGCAATGATTATGCCGGAAGCCGTTGCAGTTAATGTGGTTTCTATAATGCGCTGGGTAACTTTTGCGTTAACACCCTTTGTCGTTTTCTTTAATGGAATTACCAACCTGATTTTGCGCGCGTTTAAAGTACCCGCTGAACGAGAAGACATTGTTACGACAGAAGACATTGTGGCGATGATGGATGCAGGGGCAGAGTACGGTAGCTTACAGCAACAAGAATATGAGTTAATTGGCAATGTATTCGATTTAGAAGCGCGTTTTTTATCGAGTGTAATGACTCCTCGTGATCAAATTGTCTATTTTGATGTTAAAGCTGATGCTCAAGAAGTGGCGACCAAAATTATCGAACATCCACATAACCACTTTTTAGTCTGTGATGGTAATTTAGATAAATTAATAGGTTCAGTTGAATCAAAAGATATTTTGCGCAAAGTGCTTAAAGGGCAAAGCGCCGAAATTGATAATGAATTGATAAGCCAAGATATTTTTTATCTTCCAGAAACATTGAGTTTGTCTGAAGCTTTAAACACATTCAAAAAAGCGGCTGAACCATTTGCCGTTGTGGTTAACGAGTATGCACTCATGGTAGGTATTGTCACTGTCAAAGATTTAATGAAAGGCTTTATGGGGGATTTAATTAGCCATCAAGGCGAAGAGTTAATTATTCAACGTGATAATTCATCTTGGCTGGTCGATGGTTTAACACCTGTGGTTGAGCTTGCTAAGGTACTTGAAATTGAAGAGTTCCCTGAGCAATCTCATTACGAAACAGTCGCAGGGTTTTTGATCTACACCATGAAACGCCTGCCTAAACGCGCTGAGTTTATTAATTTTGGTGGCTATAAGTTTGAAGTTGTCGATGTTGAAGGAGTGAAAGTCGAGCAACTACTCGTTACTCGCATTTCGGATACTGTTTAGGCCGCCGATGCGGCCTTACTCAAAGGCGCCTTTCACAAGGGCTTTGCCTTTGCTTACCATATGAACACCCTTTGACCAGCATTCTGTTGGCGCAAGCGTTGTTTTATTAAGTAGCACAAGATCGGCATCTGCATTTTGCTTAATGACACCTTTATTGATACCCAGTATCTGTGCAGGGTTTGATGTAATCGCCATTAAAGCGTGTTCAATCGAAACATTAAACTTTTGCACTGCTTCTACAAACGAGCCATGCAATGTGGACTCTTTACCGACTTCAAGGCCAAGCAGATTATAGCTTTTGTCAAAAATAGGGAGGCTTGCATGGCCATCAGAGCTCATAGTGAGCTTTGTTGGGTCGACCTTATTCTCTAGGCAATAAGCGAGTGCGTGTGCGGCAGAGTATTCGCCATGAGCAAGGTCATACTCGGTTGTACTTGTTGTAAAATCGATAGTGCCACCGGCTTTACAAAACTCTACCCCAGCATTAAGTAAGTCGATATTACGATTCATGTGAGTTGGGTAAAATTGTGCCAGCGAAATATCGGTTAGCTTATCAACCTCATGTAATAACGATAAATGTGTATCAACAGGGCCAACATGAATGCTGACAGTGCCTTTTTTACCACTTAACATGCCTGCCACTTTTGCCTCAGCGGCAAGCTGTGCCAGCTGTTGCACCGTGGGTTGGCTACTACGATGATCAGATATAGCAACTTCACCCACACCAATAAACTCATCAATGTACATTAAATCGCTGGTGACTGAGCCTGTCAGTGTTTTCGCAGGTAAATGATATGAGCCCGAATGACAAAACACGTTGAGCCCAAGCTCTTTCAGCTCTTTTGCTTTAGCAATCAGGTTACTATGAGTTCGGCTACTTGAGTCAGTGCCAAGGGCTGCAATAACGGTTGTTGTGCCATGTAATGTTGCATCAGTCAGGTTCATTTCAGGTGTTCTGCTTGCAAAGCCAGCTTCGCCGCCTCCGCCAGTTATATGAACGAGTGAATCTACAAACCCTGGGGCTAAAATACAATGAGTGCCATCGACTGTGGTAATCCTCTGATAAGTATCGATGGTGATTTCAGGCTGTATATCAACTATTTTTCCGCCAGCAATAAGAACATCTTGAGTGCCTAAAGGTGAGGGGGCGAAAACGTCTGCGCCTTTTATAAGTGTTAACATAATTAAATCTTTTACTGATAGTTAATAAAGTGTGCGAGAAAAATAAAGCAGCTAGCAAGGCCAAACAAAGCTAAAGTGAAGCGCCAAATAAAACGTGCCCATTCACTCCAATCTAATTTAACAATACCTAAACAGCCAATGAGACTAGCAGAAGTCGGAATAAAAATATTGGTTAAACCATCACCCAACTGAAATGCTAACACCACAATTTGACGTGATATATTTAATAAATCACCGAGCGGTGACATTAGCGGCATTGTTATGGCTGCTTGTCCAGAGCCTGACGAAACAAAGAAGTTAAATACACTTTGAAATAATAGCATGCCCCAAGCCGCAATATAGTCGGGTACAACTGAAATGCTGGTGGCACTGTAGTACAGCAAGGTATTTAGAGTTGAAGGCGAGGTTAAGTCACTACCGCCAAGTATTAAAATAACGCCTTTTGCCAGAGCAACTAAAAGCGCTGCAGGTAGCAGTTCTTGAGCACCTTCTTTAAATGCGTTTGCGCTTTCATTGGCAGTTTGTTTTTTAAATAGGCTGGCGATTACAGCACAAGCAATCCCTAGGCAAAAGAATTGCGCTGCTAATTCAGGAATATAATACTGCCTAGCCATCACGCCCCAAATAACCCAAACAATGCCAGCAATAAAAGTAAGTAAGATTAGTTTATCTGCGTTATCTAAATTTATTGCACTGTCTTGGTGTTGGTTAGATTGTTGTTTAGTGGCTCTGATAGAGTTGGCATAGCGAATAGTGAATACAAGGCCAAATGAAGTAAAAACAAGCCAAGCAACCATTCTGAACCCTGCGCCAGAAAAAACGGGAATTTCAGCTATAGACTGAGCTATTGCAATGCTGAACGGGTTCATCCATGAGGTGGCAAAGCCAATTTGTGTAGCAACATAGGTTGTTAATACCGTTACTTTTGCGTCATAGCCAAGTTGTTTCATAATCGGGAATAACACAATACAAAAGGCAATGGCTTCCTCACCCATGCCGAAAACAGCACCACCTAAAGAGAAAAGCACGAACAAGAGAGGAATGAATACCCACTCAATATGTTGTGTTTTATTGATCAGTGCCATGATGCCGTTATTTACCGCACCGGTTTTTAAGATAATCCCAAACGCACCGCCAGTAATTAAAATAAACGCCATCACACCAATCGCTGCGCCATACTTATCACCTGACACTAATCCTTCAAATAAGACATTAGCGAGGCCAATTTCACCACCTTCTGCAAATAATGCTGGCGGGGTATGATCTGAGGCTGTTTGATATTGTGATAATTCAACACTATGGCTATCTTTTTCGGCATTAAATACACCGGGGGTTATAAATAGGCTGGCAAAATAGGCGATAACTGCGACGCACAACAAAATGATGCTCGCATCTGGCATCGCAAACTGTTTGTTTTTCATAAAGTCACTTAAATGTCATTCGACGTTTATAAGATAAGCAAGGTATTGTAGCCCTTGCTAAGAAAGATTAATACTGAGAGTCGTTAGTTTAAGATAACGTAAGCTCAAAAGTGTGGGCGACGATTAAGCCGCCCATACCTTGCTAAAAGCGATAGCTCAAACTTAACGTATAGCGACTGCCATAAGCATTATGGTTTATAGAATCAAAACCTCGACTTGAACCATATAGTTTAGGCGGTTCTTTATTAAAGATATTATCGATACGAGCACGGATTGATAATGCATCATTGATAAAATATCCGGCTGATAAATCCCATACTAGCCAGTCATCAACATCACGCTTTAACTCATCATTAAGCTCGCCAAGTTCTTCTAGCTCGTCTATTTCACGGCCACGAAGCCCTTCAATATCATCCTCATAGCTACTGGTATAATTGGCACCTAAGTTAAGATAATAATTTTCGGCTTCCCAATCGATAGACAGTCGGCCAATATTTTCTGGATATCGATAAGTGCCGATGAGTTTTTCTACAGCATCTGAACCGGGTTTATTTCTCTCAAACTCTAAATAGTGTGTACCATCAAGGGCAAACGTTAAATCACCTTCAGCTAAGCGAAAACGATGATCAAATTTAAAGTCGATACCCGCTAAGGTTTGCGTGCCGGTATTTTCAAGAGGAATAACATGATCTCTAAATAGTGGCAGGAATAGCTCATCTTCTCGCGGGTTAAACTCACTTATATAGTTTGCTAGGATCTCTGAAAGATTAGCGCCATCACTTTCGATATTAAGGCCTGCATTATCGGTTACTTCACACAGCTGCTGCTCGTAGGAAATACCTTGTTGTCCTTGTGGTACTAAGCCACAGTGACGAAGAGACGCGTCCGTAATTGCTCTATCAAGCACGGCAGTCATATTGGTATCGATGACTTGTTCATGATCAAAATGCCAATAATCGACAGTTAGGTTGGTATTTACAGATGGACTCCATGCAAAGCCAATGCTGAGCGCTTCAGATTCCTCGGCTTTGAGTGCTTGATTACCAAGCTCTAGGCTGTTAACACTGACTTCTGTACCATCACCCATACAGTATAAATCTGCAACAGCCTGATTTGCTCCGCAATCAAAGCTTGATTGTGTGGTCCGTAATTTTACGCCAGCTTGAGTTAATGATGGTGCTCTAAACGACGTTGACCAAGAGCTTCTAATGATCAGAGAATCTGAAGGGCGGTAGCTTAAACCCACTTTAGGGTTAAACGTTCCACCAAAGTTATCGTAATGATCGTAACGACCAGCAACTTGCAGTTCTAGCTGCTCAGTAACTGGCATATTCAACTCTACAAATGCAGCGTACTGCGTACGGTCTGCTTCTGATAAGCTCGAGCCAAAACCAAAAACATCAACTAAATAACCATTTTCAGCACGCGCTTGTGAGTCTAAAGACGGAATATCTTTTAACTCTTCTCGGCGAGCCTCAATACCAAATGCAGCATAAATGGGTAACTCATTAAATGTAAATAAGTCGCCATTAAAGTTTAAATCCCATCCGTAAACTGTACTTTCACCACTTCTACTAGGGTTTGCTTTTGCAAGCTCAAGCACCGCATCATTATTAGCATCACCCTGTAAAAAAGGGTTGTAGAATGGCATTAACTGACCTTGCGAACAATTGAGCTGAGTTCCATCAAATGTAGCTAATGAACCGTCGGAGCATAATTCACCGGTGATTGCAGCATGAAATTGGTAGCGGTTGTAAATACCATCAATCGCTTCTTGCTCTGACTTAGAACGAGAAAATGTTACACCAGACTCCCAACTCCAGTCCCCAATGTAACCAGCTAGGCTACTGACTAAGCGCAAGTTTTTAGTTTCAACTTCAACTGTACGCGGTGAATTAAAACGTGCATCAAATGCAAAGCCATACACTTCTCGACCCGCTTGAGTGGTAAATGGATCAATATAAAGCTGGTCCATTAAGTCGTTACTGCCATCAGCGTTATCATAAATGAATAGCGCATCTTCTATGATAAACGGACCATCATCGTCGTTTATTTGATTGATTGGTGCAGGTGATGAATAGGCTTTTGATTTAGTTTGGCTATAGAAGAAATCGGTATGCCAATCTAAATCACCTAAGGTGCTGTTAAACATAAAGCCAGTTGAAAGGCTTTCAAATGGGGTTTCTAGGTAATCATCTTGGTTTGCATAGTAAGCACAAATTTGCTCACCATACTCAGTCGTGACAAGCTCTGTTTTACAGTTTGGGGCTGGTAGTTCATTGCCATCTCGGCTGCTGTAATAATAAATGTTTGGTGAGTTCTCAAGTTTCGGTAAATATGAGTAACCATTCACTAGATTAGGTGTTGCGGTATAACTTCTGTCGGTCGCTTTAAAGGCATTGCGGTCGTAAATATCAGCAAATACCGTTAAGTTACTTTCACCGATATTGGTTCCGTAGACTAAGTTAAGTTGCTTCTTAGCTTCATCATGACTGTCAAAACTATTGGTGTAAGAAGTGTTTACTTCAGCTCCTTGATAGTCATCTTTAAGAATATAGTTAATAACACCGGCTACCGCATCAGCACCATAAATTGCTGATGCGCCAGTGGCTAAAATATCAATGCGCTCGATTGCAGCAAGCGGAATTGAGTTTACATCGACAAAGTTCTCAGTGCCTGCTGCAAACGAGCTTGGTGCTACACGCCTACCATTAATGAGTGTTAATGTGGCAGATGGCCCCATACCTCGAAGGCTCGCAGCGGATTGACCCGCTGGCGTTGAGGTTGATGTACCACCACTTTCAGATGTTGAAAAGGTACCGGATCCGCCTTTAAATACGGATAAATCTTTTAATAATTCATGAATAGTGTTCGCTCCTGAGCGCTTGATTGCATCTTGGTCAAGCACGGTAAGCGGGATGGTTCCTTCTAAATCAACCCCTTTAATTCGTGACCCTGTTACTTCTACTCGTTCAATTTTTTCTGATTGTTGGTCGTTTTGAGCATACACAGTTTGTACTGGGCACAGCACAGCACTGATTGCTACAGCAATTGATAACTGACGAAACATATTGATTTACCTTTGCCTTAAAAAACACACGGCAAAACCGTGACATTTTGAATAATTGTTATAATTTTTTAGACAGGGCAGTGGGTTATAGACACAACTAGCCCCTCACAGGAAGTGAGGTGTGGCTACTCGTCAAACCACTCCGAAAGGTAGTGTGGAGAGTAGAAATATGTGCAAAGCGATAATGCGTTTTTCAACATAATTCCAATCCGTAAGGTCTTTTGACAAAGCTAGCGATACAGTGCTAGCTTACTCGCGTTTTTAAATGTTCCTTTTTTTTATAGCAAGCAACAAAAAGCTGCGCAAGCAATTTTCTAATATTTTTTTACAAGAGTGTAACAATATGAACATCCTTAAGGAGCAAAAGACTAAATATCAAACTTCAGCTTTTTCTTTGGTATTTAGTTTTTTTTTCGCATCATTTGGCAGCAAAGTCTATGCAAATGATCAACAGCAAACGTTGGTTTTAATTGGCGGATCTTTGACCACCTGCTCAAGTATGAGCCCTAAAAATTGTCTTTCGAATAAACAGATTAGTGGTAAACAGACTAATCAATATCGATTAAATAATGATGCTTTATCTGCAATAAAGACAAATTGGCCAACCAAGAACAAAAAAAATCGTCAGCAAACGCTTAAGGTATTAGCACAGATTGCACGTCAAAAGTCAGGTGTGATCACTAAAAGTGATATTTTATGGGCTTGGCGCGATTTAGATAACAAGTTACTAAACGAGCTTACTGATTCAGAATACAACTTTGTCATAGACTCACTTGAAGTGGCTGTATTAAATACAGATTCGACCCGCCAAAAAGAGTTGGTCAGTACAAGCGATAATAACGAACGTGCAGCCAATGATATTTTAGATTTTGTTGCTGCTTCATTAAAAACAAGCACCGAATCACCAACAATTTTAGCGGTTACTGCATCAAGCAGAGATCCATATGAATCAGCTGACTTTTATGAAGGGTTATTAAACTTTACTGGTGTAGAATCAAGCTGGTTACCTCTAACACCTGCTTTAGCAAAAGCGATTACCAGTAAGCAATGTGACAGTTTGGATTCCTTACGTACTGACTCTTTGGGCGTTTTTAATCGTGAGGCAATTTACCCTGATAGAACTAAGGCCGAAAAAGCGCTTTGTGATAAAGGGGTCGATCATTTAGTTAAGCTGATTGAAAATGCGACGGGTATTATGTTTAACGGTGGCGATCAGAGTTTAACCAGAAAAGTACTGTTTGATAATAACGGTAAGCAATATCCTTGGACTCAGGCAATTTTACAAAGACCATTACTTGTTGGCACAAGCGCAGGTACAGCGGTGCAAAGTGGTGGTAAAAATGCCTATGGCACAGTGCCGATGATTTCAAATGGTACAAGTTTAGCGGCAATGAGAGAAGGCTCGTTTGCGGTATCACCGCCAAGTGAGCGCTGTGAAAATGAATGCGGTGATAAGCTTTCGGCTGATAGTCTTACCTATGAAAAACAAGGTGGGCTTGGCAGCTTTACTTATGGTGTTCTTGATACACACTTTAGCGAGCGCAACAGAACAATGCGTTTGGCAAGATTACTGGCAGATACCGGGCAACAGCATGGTTTTGGCATTGATGAGACCACCGCCCTTGTATCAATTCGAGCTGGTGAAACTGCACTAATGACGGTGATTGGTAAAAGCGGTGTCGTGCATGTTAAATCTAACGCTAAAAATAACGGAGCAATCAGTTATTGGCCTGCTGGTGCAGTTATTGATGTAACAAAGGATGGTTTTACTCTAGCTAAACGAACTGTTGATAATGCACTCCCTAGTATTAAAATTCCGCCACTACCGATGCAGCGTTTTGGCACTATTTTTTCAGATGCTAAATTACGTTCGCTTGTACAAGCTATGTGTTTAACCCAAGAGCAACAGGCAGTAGCCCAGCACGATGAGTTTTTATTGGACTTAATTGCCACTGACAATACTCGTTATTACCGTGTAAATACGAGTAGTACAGGCTGTGCAGTAGAAAACCTAGCATTTAAAGTTAAGACCTTTTAGCAGTTAAGGTACTGAAAAAGTAGTGGATTATTTGTTCATTATTAGTTAGCGTAAAGCTAATAATGAACAAACCATGGAATGGAGTTATGAAATATAACGTACTACTTTTATTTATTTTTGGCTGTTTATTTGCCTATTTATCTATACCAGTCATAGGTTATGGCTCGGCTATTGCGATTCCAACCGAAGTACTTTCAGCCCTTTATGACTTGTCACCTAACTTTGCTTTATCAATGGTTGATATCGTTACTTTAGGTCTTCCATTATTAGCGTTACTTTTGGTGTTTTTATTAATAAGTAAGTCGCTGTATCTCAAAGACAAAGCGTATTCATATTTTATATTGCTGACACCATTTTTAGCATTGCATTTATATTTTGCTTTTAATACATTTTCTGCAAATATTGATAACACCGCTTTACTGACTAGTTTCCCTAAGTATGTACTACTAGTGCTATTTGTGGCGCTTTTTTCTACTCATAAGAAACCGAACTTTAGTTGATGTAAGTCATACGCGAAAGTTCAACATATAAGCTAATCTCTAATTAATCAGTGAACGAAGTTGGTAACACAATGAAAAAATTACTGCTATTAACAAGTGGGGGTGATTGCCCTGGGCTTAATGGGGTGATCAGAGCGGTGGTTAAAGCAGCCGAACATGATGGCAATTGGCAGGTGTATGGTAGCCGAAGAGCGTACTGTGGTGTGCTTGAAAAGCCAAACGATATTATACACTTAACCAGTGAAGTGGTGGCTGGTATTCATGTTCGTGGTGGAACAATTCTGGAAACTGTTAATAAAGGGAATCCTACCGCTTTTCCTGCTGAAATAGCAGGCGAACAAGTGTTTATTGACCGCTCTGATGAGTTAATCGGTATTATTAAGCAACTTGGTTTTGATGCGGTAATAAATATAGGTGGTGATGGTTCGCACAGAGTGTCTCAGCATTTATTTGAGCATGGCTTAAATATCGTAGGCGTACCAAAAACCATTGATAATGATTTATATGGCACTGATTACACAATTGGTTTTCAGACTGCTGTCGACACCGCCACCGAAGCCATTGATCGATTAATACCAACAGCGCAAAGTCATAACCGAGTGATTGTGACTGAGGTAATGGGACGCGATGCCGGTTGGATTTGTTTGCACTCTGCTATTGCAGCTGGCGCAGAAGTCGCGCTTATTCCAGAAATTCCTTACGATATTGAAGCGATTAAAGCCAAACTAACATCACGTTTTGATAAAGGCCACGGATTTGCCAATATTGTCATTTCAGAAGGAGCTAAACCTGTTGCTGGTGGTGTTGTTAGTAAACAATCAAATGAACTCGGTTACGAAAACCCTGTACTAGGTGGTATTGCTGAGCAGCTTGCTTCACAAATACGTGTAGCGCTTGACCTTGATGTAAGAGTAACCGTATTAGGGCATATTCAACGTGGTGGCACACCTAATGCGTTTGATAGGGTGCTTGCAGCAGAGTTTGGGGTGCAAGCATTTGAGCTAGTAAAGCAAGGCCAATTTGGTTTTATCCCTGTCAGTAAAGACGGTGAAATTAAACCAATCAGTTTAAAAGAAGCTACTTCTGAATATCGTGTCATCCCTCTAGAACATCCTTTAATAACAAGTGCCCGCGCTATGGGCATGTGTTTAGGCGAATAATCTGCGAATTGATATAACTTCAATTCGCATAACTAATAGTTTTAAAACAACTTTCTCAGTTACGTTCGTAATAATTCAATTAGCAATTTATTTATTGCACAAAATTCATGCGTTAAAGCAAGCATTTTATTTAATGTAAAGTTCTTTAAAGATGGTTGATCTGTGCCTTTTTTGGTTTAGAATGATCGTTCACTCTAAACTAAGGAACTACACATGCAGCGCTCTCGCATTCCATTTTTTGCACTGTCAGCTTTGGCTGGTGCTGTTTTATTATCAGGCTGCGGCCAATCAGAATCGGCTCAAGGGCAAACGCAGGCAGCTCAAGCTGTTCCTGTTGGCGTTATTGAGATGCAAAGTAAACCACTTACACTAACTAAAGAATTACCAGGTCGTGTGGCTGCTTCACGTATTGCGCAAATTCGTCCGCAGGTTAACGGTATTATTCAGTCTCGTATGTTTGTTGAAGGTGCTGAGGTTGAAAAAGGCCAAGCTTTATATCAGATTGACCCATCTACATTTGAAGCTGAAGTAGCGACTAGTAAAGCTGCTATTACTAAAGCTCAAGCCAGTATTGCTAATGCCAAGGCAAAAGCAGAGCGCTATAAAGAGCTATTAAGTATCAAAGCTGTAAGCCAACAAGATTACGACGAAGCTGATGCAGCATACAAAGGTGCAAAAGCTGATTTACTAACGGCTCAAGCGCAGCTTAAAACCGCTGAAATCAATTTAAACTACAGCAAAGTATTAGCGCCAATTAGTGGCCAAATTGGTAAATCAGATGTCACTGCCGGTGCCCTTGTGAGTGCTAATCAAGCAACAGCATTAGCAACCATTACTCAATTAGACCCAATCTATGTTGATTTAACTCAGTCAAGCAGTGAACTAACACGTTTGAAAAAAGCCATTGCTGCGGGTGAGCTTGATAAAGATGCCGCTTTACATTCAAAAGTTGAATTAAAGATGGAAGACGGCAGTACTTATCAACATAAAGGTACATTGCAATTTTCTGAAGTGACTGTTGATCCAAGCACAGGCTCAGTAACCTTGCGTGCTGAATTTCCTAACCCTGAAAAATTACTGTTGCCTGGTATGTATGTTCGTGCAGTGATTGTTGAAGGTGTGAAAAGTGATGCGATTTTAGCACCACAGCGTGGCGTAAGCAGAAACACCAAAGGTGAGCCTACAGCCATGGTTGTAAGCAAAAACAATACCGTAGAAGCACGCGTACTTAAAACTGATCGTACTGTCGGCTCAAATTGGTTAGTGACAGACGGCCTAAACAGTGGCGATAAGTTAATTGTTGAAGGTTTACAGAAAATCCGCCCAGGTGCACCAGTCAATGCAATGCCTGCAGAATCAGCAGCAAACAGCCAGTAACGGAGAAACTTAATGTCACGATTTTTTATTGATCGGCCCATATTTGCATGGGTACTTGCTATCGTTGTGATGCTGGCAGGTATCTTAGCAATTAGAAGTTTGCCGGTTGCGCAGTATCCATCCATTGCACCACCTGCAATTAGTATTCAAGCCACATACCCTGGTGCGTCGGCCCGTACTCTAGAAGATACGGTTACACAGGTTATTGAACAAAAAATGAAAGGGCTAGATGGCTTGCTCTACATGTCTTCAACCTCTGAGTCTAACGGCTCTGCGACATTAACCTTAACCTTTAGTGCAGATACAGACCCTGATATCGCACAGGTTCAAGTACAAAACAAATTGTCGCTTGCAACACCGTTATTACCAGAAGAAGTACAACGTCAAGGTGTCTCGGTTGCAAAATCGGCTCGTAACTTCTTAATGGTTGTTGGCTTTGTATCTGAAGACGGCAGCATGAACAACATCGATATTGGTGATTATGTTTCATCAAACGTGCTTGATATTATTTCGCGCGTAAACGGTGTCGGTGAAGTACAGCTGTTTGGTTCTCAATACGCAATGCGTATTTGGTTAGACCCAGCTAAGTTACTTAAATACTCATTAACTCCTGCTGATATTAGTGCTGCAATCAGTGCTCAAAATGCGCAGGTGTCAGCAGGTCAACTAGGTGCATTGCCAGCGGTGAGTGGCCAGCAATTAAATGCAACGGTGACTGCACAAAGCCGCTTACAAACGCCTGAGCAATTTAGAAATATTTTTGTAAAAACCAATGCTGATGGTTCAGTTGTTCGTTTAAGTGACGTTGCTGATGTTGAATTAGGTGGTGAAAACTACGGTGTTGTTGCGCGTTTTAACGGCAAACCGGCATCAGGTTTAGGTGTTAAGCTTGCTAGTGGTGCTAATGCACTTGATACAGCAGATGGCGTTAAAGCGGCGCTTGCTGAACTTGAGCCTTTCTTCCCTGAAGGTTTAACAACGGTTGTACCTTACGATACGACGCCATTCGTATCACTTTCAATTGAAAAAGTTGTCAGCACTCTTATTGAAGCTGTTGTGCTGGTGTTCTTGGTAATGTACTTATTCTTACAGAACTTCAGAGCAACACTTATTCCGACTATTGCAGTACCTGTTGTATTGCTTGGGACGTTTGCTATCTTGCAAGTGTTTGGCTTCTCAATTAATACCTTAACCATGTTTGCGATGGTACTTGCCATCGGTCTACTGGTAGATGATGCAATCGTCGTCGTTGAAAACGTTGAACGTGTAATGACTGAAGAGAATTTATCTCCTCTTGAGGCAACACGTAAATCAATGGATGAAATCAAAGGTGCCCTTGTTGGTATTGCGATGGTGCTTTCGGCAGTATTCGTGCCTATGGCGTTCTTCCCAGGCTCAACAGGGGTTATTTATCGCCAGTTCTCAATTACCTTGGTAACTGCGATGAGTTTATCAGTGTTGGTTGCATTGATTTTAACGCCCGCTTTGTGTGCGACAATGCTAAAACCAAGTCATGTACATAACGATAAATCTTTATTTGGTCGTTTCTTCCTTGGCTTTAACCGTGGTTTTGACAGAACGAACTCGGGTACACAAGGTTTTGTGTCTCGTATGATCAAGCACAGTAAACGCTACTTACTTATTTATGGTTTAATCGTGGGTGGCATGGTGTTTATTTTCTCACAATTACCATCGGCATTCTTACCAGATGAAGACCAAGGTATTTTGTTTAACCAAGTCAGCTTACCTGCCGGTGCGACAACAGAGCAAACGTTAAAAGTTGTTGAAAAGATGGAACATCACTTCTTAGAAGAACAATCAGAAGCGGTAAAATCTATCTTTACGGTAACAGGCTTTAGCTTTGCAGGTTCTGGTCAAAACGCGGCAATCGGCTTTGTGGGTTTAAAACACTGGGATGAGCGTCAACGCCCTGATCTAACCGTCGGTGCGGTTGCAGGTAAAGCCATGGGGTACTTCTCAACCATTAAAGAAGCATTCGTGTTTGCTTTCCCACCTCCTGCGGTTGTTGAGCTTGGTACTGCAAACGGTTTCACCTTGTTCTTACAAGATAGGGTTGGTCTAGGTCACGAAAAACTACTTGAAGCACGCAACATGTTTTTAGGTATGGCTGCACAAAACCCGGTGTTATCAGGTGTGCGCCCGAATGGTCAAGAAGATAAGCCAGAGCTTGAGCTTGATATTGATTTAGCAAAAGCCGAAGCATTAGGCCTAACGCAAGCAGATATCAATAATACGTTATCAACGGCTTGGGGTAGTAGCTATGTAAATGACTTTATTGACCGTGGTCGTGTGAAAAAAGTGTACTTACAAGGTACGCCAGAATCACGCATGGTGCCAGAAGACCTAGATGAGTGGTATGTACGTAACAATAATGGTGACATGGTGCCATTTACTGCCTTTGCTCATTCTTATTGGACTTATGGCTCACCGCGTCTTGAGCGTTATAACGGCTTCTCAGCGATGGAAATCCAAGGTGCTGCTGCTCCAGGCTACAGTACGGGTCAAGCGATGGCTGAAGTTGAGAAAATAGTTAAGAAGTTACCACCGGGTGTATCGTTCGAATGGACAGGTATTTCATATGAAGAACGTTTAAGTGGTGGTCAAGCGCCATTACTTTATGCACTTTCATTATTGGTTGTATTCCTATGTTTAGCGGCGTTATATGAGAGCTGGTCAGTTCCTGCAGCGGTTATGCTCATTGTACCGCTTGGTGTATTTGGTGCGTCGATTGCGTCATTTGTATTTAATTTATCAAACGATATTTATCTACAAGTGGGTCTATTAACCACCATAGGTTTGGCATCAAAAAATGCCATCTTAATTGTAGAGTTTGCTATTCATAAAATGGATGAAGGTATGAAACTTGTCGATGCCGCGGTAGCAGCTATTCGTCTACGTTTACGTCCAATCTTTATGACATCAATGGCATTTGTGTGTGGTGTACTACCACTGGCAATTGCATCAAGTGCAGGCTCAGGTGCACAAAACGCACTCGGTATTGCTGTTATTGGCGGTACGCTTGCGTCATCGACCATTGTGGTAATCTTTGTGCCGCTGTTCTTTGTACTGGTGCGCCGAGTATTCCCAGGCAAAACAAAATCAACTAATGAGGAGCAGGCATAATGAAAGCTAAACTTATCTCAGTGTCTGTTGCTGCACTTATGTTATCTGCCTGTAATATGGCGCCAGATATGGAGCAACGTGAATTACCCGTTGCTCAAAACTATGATATTCAAGGTACAGCGGGCGATATCAATGCGCTCAATTGGCAGTCATTTTTCAGTAATGCGCAACTTCAACAACTAATTGCGCTAACGCTTGAAAACAACAAAGATATTAAAACTGCTGCACTGAATGTGCAGCAGGTTAGAGCAATGTATCAGATTGAAGATTCTGCACTTTACCCAAGCATTGATCTCAATGCATCGGGAACCCGTCAGCGTCTTCCGGCAGATTTATCTGGTACTGGTCAAGCAACTATCTCTGAAAACTATTCAGCAACTGTTGGCTTAACCGCTTATGAGATTGATCTTTGGGGCAAAGTACGCAACCAATCCGAGCAGGCTTTGCAAAACCTATATGCTGCTGAGTACAGTTTAACCAGTGTTCGCATTAGTTTGATTTCTGAATTAGTGAATGCATGGCTTAACTATGCGACTGACAAAGAGCTATTGGCTTTAGCAAACGAGACTTTAAAATCTCAGCAGGAGTCTTTAGAGCTAACCCGTAAAACATTTGCTCTAGGTGCTGCCTCTCAGTTAACGCTATCGCAACTTGAAAGCACAGTAGCAACCGCGAAAGTTGATATCGCAAACTATCAGCGTTTATTAAAGCGCGATAAAAATGCCCTCGACTTTTTAGTGGGTAAAACCGTGACTGCGGATTTATTACCATCACAAAATATTGATGATGTACTGAGTTTACCGGATGTGCCAGTAGGGTTACCGTCAGAGCTTCTTACTCAGCGACCTGATATCAAAGCTGCAGAGCATGATTTATTGGCAGCCAATGCAAATATTGGTGTGGCAAAAGCGGCATTCTATCCAAGCATCAGTTTAACCGCGAATGCGGGTACAGCTTCTGCTGACTTGAGTAATCTTTTTGATTCAGGTTCAGGTACTTGGAGTTTTGTACCTTCAGTAAACTTGCCTATTTTTAATATGGGTCGCAATCAAGCTAATCTCGATGTTGCAAAAGCACAGCAAGAAATGGCAATAACCAGTTACGAGCAAACCATTCAACAGGCATTTAAAGAAGTCTCTGATGCCCTTGCTGACCGTGAAGGTTATATGCACCAGCTAGATGCCCTGAATGATTTGTACCAAAGTAATGAGCTATCTTTTACTTTATCGGATGCGCGTTTTCAAAAAGGCGCAGACAGCTACTTGCAAGTATTGGATGCACAACGAAATTGGTACAGTGCAGGACAACAGTTAATTTTGGGTAAGCAAGCGTATTTGGCGAGCCAAATTAATTTGTATAAAGCACTGGGCGGCGGCTGGAATGCACAAAATACTGTGCAATAAATCAGCAAAAGCATAATTTATTTAAGGTTTTGCAGGATCTTAGTTGTTTTGACTCTCCTCTAAGATTAAGATCCTGTAAACCTTATTTAAATTAAAGTTAACCATAGTCAGTAAAGCTTGGAGAAACCATGACGCAAAAAACAAAAAGACACAATGACCCTGCGCTTGCCGAGGCAAGACGTAATCAAGTGCTTTGTGCCGCGGCAGATTGTTTTCGACGTAAAGGCTATCATGGCGCGGGAATGGCGGAAATCTCGAAGACTGCGGGTATGAGTGCTGGCCATATCTATAATTACTTCGCCAGTAAAGAAGCAATTATAGAATCGATTGTTGAACGTGATATGGAAGAAATGTTCTCAATCTTTAAAGAGTTTGCTGATAAACCCGGCGATCGTGTCACTGTTCTGCTAGATGGTCTTGACCGAGGCGTTGAGCGCCATACCGATTTGAGTCAAGGTGCGCTTGATTTAGAAATGCTTGCCGAGGCAGCACGTAATGAAAAAGTCGCTAACTTACTGCGTGAGTCAGATAGCCACGCCCGTGATTCAATGCGCGAATTATTAGTGGGTGAAAGAGGGCCGTTACAAGGAACGGCACTTGAAGAAGTGAATGCTCGTATCGAAGTGATGTTTTCTGTGATGGGGGGGCTTTTACTACGCAAAATGCTGAACCCAGATCTAGATATTAATGAATTACTTAAAGCACTTCGCCCAACAATGAAAACCTTGTTACTACCTTTTGAATAAAGCGCATCTACTAGCGCTTACTAAAGCTTTAGATAGTTACGAACTAAATTTAATGGCAATAAATCGATTTACAAAACGAAATTTTGCCTTAGTAGCATAGGGTTTTCATACCTATAAATCGACGTACTAATTAGGTGAATTGGTGTCAAATGATTGATTATTTTCACTTAACGTGAACACTCTACTAAAGTTTGCAATGTCAGCAATTGCCTTGTGATTAGCATCAACTTCAAACAACGCACTGTAGTTTATGGTGAATGCTTGTGTAGTAGGACAGGTTATTTGAACAGGCACGACAATATATGATTCATTAAAATGTGAGTCGATTTTTAAATCCCCCTCATTATGCAGCTTACAGCCTATGTCATTCTGATTCACAACCAAATGTTTAGCTAAGTATTTTAAAATACTCTCTTTTTGGCTCTTGATCTCTTGCCATGTAATTACATCATTTGTGTTAATGTCAAAAGGTATAACATGTTCTAAGTCAATAACAGCAACTTGCCATTGCCCTTTTAACACTAACTGCTCGTTTTCGGTTTTTGTTAAGTTAAGATACGCTGTACTTAATTGATGGGCGTTTATTTTAAAGCTACATGCTATTAAAAATAAAAGAGCCGCTGCTAAGATTTTCATGATAATTCCTTAATTGCTAGTGTTAGTGAGTGCTAAAAGTTTTTTATCACTGTCTAATTTAGCTTGTTGCCAGTTCATTTCTGCCCAGTATTTAGCTTTTACATTATTTTTATCTAATGTTAAGTAATACAAAGCTAAATCACTGGCATGATAGGTGTCTTGACGCCGTTCTCTTAGTATCACTCGCTTTCTCATTTTTTCTTGCCATTTATCTGATTGCTTCTCAATTTTTTCAGCTTGCGCTAGGCGTAATAATATAGCGTCTTCCAAGTTAGTATTTTCAGCAGTTAAACTTGCTAACGTTGATAATACTATCTGGTGGTTTTTCTTTGCCATTTGAGCGTCAGCCCATAGAACAACTAAACTGACAGGGGCTGTTTTTAGGTCAAGGTTACTGAGGTAAGTTATCGTTTGTTCTGGATAGCCTAACCTATAGGCCATCTCGGCGAGCACATGACGCGTGTTTCTAGTCATTGACGATTCTTTTACAATGGTTTGTAAAGCTTGATAACTTTGCTCAAGTTCACCTGTTTGACTCTTAACATCGAGAGAGCAGGTAGAAATAGTTTCCAGTCCAACTAAACCAAATAATGATAAACACTGTGCAAGTGCTTGTTCAAATCGACCTTTAACCATCAGTAAATTTGCTTTTAATAAAATAGCATTCGTATGATCAGGTTTGCGTGAGATAACTTCTGTCAGAATATTAATTGCTGTTTCAAACTCATGTTCTCTTTGTAGTAAGCGAGCATAAAAATAATGTATATCGGGATCTTCGGTTAGAGTAATTTGTTTTTCTAAATAGCTTTTTAACATACCTTGATTTGTTTCTGTTTGACCAACAAATTGGCTTTTATTAAATAAGGCGGTTAGTTGTTCTTTAGTGAATTCAGTTTCTTTCGGTTTGCTTGATAAGGCTATAACATCTTTATCATTTGGTATATAAGGATCCGCATGAGTGTAAGTGCTAAAAACGAAAGCTATGTATAAAAGATATTTCATGATTGCTCCAGAAATAGCCATCCGTGGCCAAGCTAAAAACTAATTCCCGTTTAATAGATCATCAAAATTTGCCTCAGAACCTGTATTAATAAATTCTCGACCATTCAATCGAAGAGGTTCATCATTTACATCTTGAATAAATGCGGCCCGACCAAGCGTTGCAAAGTCAACTTGTAAGGTCTCTATGGTGATACTTACTGTTGCTGTTACCTGACTATTCACACCATCACTGACTGCAAATTGAAAACTATCAGAACCGACAGTCTCTAGGTTTGGCGTATAAATATAGCTACCATCCGTATTTACATTTACAGTACCTAAACTTGGCTCACTCACTAAACTAAACGTTAACGTATCGCCATCAGGGTCTGAGCCTTCGAGCATGTCGTTAATAACGGTTTCAGTCTGAGTGGTTACCATTGCATCTTCTGCGCTAGGTGCTGAATTAACGACTTCAGTATCCATATTTTTCTTACTATCACTATCGTTACAAGCGACTAGTAAACCAGACAATACAATGAGTGTGATACTTGAGAGTTGTAATTTACACATAATGACTCTCCTGTTTATTTAGAACCAGCAATTGGAGTAGCAAGGTATGGGAAACTGCTATCCATCATGCTTGCATCAAGAGGCGCACCATCTGTGAAAGGTACATTACCAACACTTGCATCATCTGATGTACACAAACCAAGATCTGTGTCTGTGCCATTAACAGGGATCGGATAACATAAACGGCCCATTACAACACGTAATGCGATATCAACTACATCATCACCAGGGCGACGGCCATTCGGAAAGCCAGCTAAATCATCACCTGCGACACCAAATGCTGATTGCTCATTTTGAGGTGTTGCGGCAATTGCTGTGTTTAAGCGAAGCATTTCAGATGGCGTTACTGTAGCAAGTTGATTTACACCAGGGAAACCCGTTAAAAATGCGGTGACTAAATCATTTCGTGGGAAGTTAGTCGGTGCCAATGTTTCAATATCCGTGCCCAACGTCGTATTAACAGCGTCTTTAAAGAGAATATTTAATAATTCAGGTAAAGAAGGGTGGGTAACATAGTCGGCAAATTGACCATCATCGGCAGGTGCTGAAGTAGAAAATGTATCTTTATCTTTAAGGCCAATTACTAATTCGTTCACTAATGGGTTACCAAGACGCGAAACCTGCGTTAAAGCACCGCCATTTACCGAAGTTTTTGCAAATGCGGCATTAGGATTTAAAATGCGTGCTTGGGGCAAACTTGCAGTTGTCCAGCTACCAATTGTGCCATTCCCTTCACCTATTACACAGGCTTTTGGTACTTCTACAGCAATTGCAGTGACATTCTTCATAGCTAAGTCATCATTATCAGCTGTTTGTGTAATCCCGCCTGGGAATCCACCACCATCGCCTGCACCTGGCGCACTATCACCTTCAACAGGGACGTAATTAACTAAATCAAATGTTTTGCCTAGATTCACAACAAATGGGTCTTTTCTTTGACCTACAAACACTTTGCCCATGCCATCACATCCAGGCAGTGCGACACTATAAACAAATTGATTTGCGTACTCTTGGTATGAAGCCATTGAAGAGAATGTCTTATTACCAATGTAATCGAGAGGTTTATAAAAATCGTTGCTGCTATTGGTGGTGTTTGTCAGCATGCTTTTTGTGCCGGAACGTTGTGAGCCAGAAATTACACTCACAGTATATGACTCACTGAAATTAACGGCAGCATTATTGCCTGCTGAAACGCCACCAACATTTTTTAGAGGAACTGCGACTGTTCTTTGATTACCTTCGGGGCCGACGGTAAGAGCAACTCCCATATTGTTGTTCGGTAACATACTTTTAAAATTAAATGCGAATGTCATATCTTCAACAGCATCACCATCGTTATCAATATGGATGCTATAAGTCGCGTCTGGATCCATCGCAAAGTAGTTTGGTCCGCCATAGGCATCTTGCAAAGGAATATAATTGGCAATAAAGGTTACGTAGTCACCTCGACCTTCTTCGTAACTATTAAAAGCATAAAAGTCAGTCGAATCTAACGTTGGAAAGCGCGTAATATTAGGGGCTTCTCGGTGGCTAGATGCTTCAGAAATAGAAGTGAATAAGGTACTACATACTGCAATAGTGATTAGAGATGGTATTACTTTGTTCATGACTTTTTCCTTAGTTGTAAAATAAGTCATTGCAAGTAACGTACTGGCAATCTTATTGGATGCAAAAAAGTTAAAGTTTTTTAGAAAAAAGTAAAAAGCCGTGTTTAAACACGGCTTTTAATTTACAAAATAATGAGTTCTGTAGTGAAAAGTACCTCGGTTGGAGAGCCATTTGGCGAGCCTCCTAGAGGCTCTAAACTGATAGCGAGTAGTGAAATTTCTGTCGCATCAAACTCTATGTGTTTTGGTAATTCAAGTGTTCCCGATTTTGGAAGTAAACCTAAAGAAACCGGCGCATCTTTACCTTTTAAGATCATCCATAGCTCATAATCTTTATCAGTGCGCGGAACAAGTGCTGTTGCAGCTCGAATCGATAAGTTTTCATCTTTTACATCAATAAACCAAAGGGGTTGTTCAGCCTCATTTTTAAAAAGGGCTATTTGTTCTGATTTAACTTTCGTTATTTCCTGAGGTTGCCAAATAATTAAAGCTAACACTATACATGCAGCCGTAGCGATGAGTGACCAAGCTTGTAATATTGATGATTTAGATTTATTTGGCTTGCTTGTTATAGGTATTACCTGAGGATCGATCCTGCTAACAATTTTCTGCCAAACATGTTCATCTGGAGGCACAGATTCTATTGAACTTGCAAGGTTGTTCAAGTGTTGTTCCCACATCCAAGTTGCTTCACGTGCCCGCGTTGAAGTTAGCATTAACCGAGTGAATCTATCTCTTGCTGAACCACGTAATGTCCCCAGTACATATTCAGCCGCTAACATATCAATGAGTGTTTGATTTTCATAATTCATAGCGTTAAGCACCTTTGTAGTTGCTGTAAACCACGTCGGATCCAGCTTTTGACTGTTCCAAGCGGTGTCGCGATGTGGTCAACTAATTCGTGATGAGTCAAACCTCTATAGTATGCTAAATGAATAGCCTGTCTTTGCTGAGGATCAAGCTGTTCGATACAATCTACCAATTTGCTGTTGTCTTGATAATTAATATCAATAGGTAAATCATCTAAATGATCAATTTCATCAACAAGAGTTTGTTCCTTACGCACTTTGTGATGGCGAATCATATCTAGGCTTCGATATCTAACTATGCTGATCATCCAAGACATAACAGCGCCTTTAGATGATTGATATTCACTTGCGTTATGCCAAACTTTAACAAAAGCATCTTGTAAAGCTTCCTCGGCGTGCGCTCGATTGCCAAGCATCTTAAGACTTATTGCGAAAAGTGTTGCGCTGGTCTTCTGATATAAGTGACCAAAAGCAATTTTATCGCCTTTAGCTGTAGCACTTAATAGGGTTAATAATTCATCGTTTTCCATAGATTTCCTTTGTTATTATTAATAACGATTAGCTGACAGTTTTAGATGCAATTCATTTATGTTTTTACAAAAAGAATGGTTTAATTTTGTAAAAGTAATTCTTTTCCATTAGTTAGCGTAGCAGGGTTGCAAGACAAGGCAAACTTACATGTGAATATTATGTAAATTTGTGTAAGTTATTCATAAAGTAGTGAAAAAATGTCCTAAACTAAATTGGTAAGCTTTTTAACAATTGCTAAGTTGCTGATTTTTCATAGTCTATAAAGCTATTTAAATGGCTTTATATGGAGTGAAATTTGCAAGGTATTGTGCAATTAGAATAACAAGGAGTGATTATGTGGGCAGCATTTAGTTACTTAGCATTAGCGATTGTATTTATAATTGCGGCTATTCGCGTAGAAATTGTGTATTTTGCACTGTTTTTTTATTGGACTGCACTGTCGTTACTATTAGTCAGTGGCGCATATTTTTTTAATATCGCGCGTATTTTTAGAAAACGTGAAAATGGCGTTATTCCTATTTATATTCGTTGGGCTTTTATCCCCTTTTTGTTGGGTGCACAGCTTTACAATGCTTGGTCGCGTAAACACGATAAAGTACCGCCATTACAGCAAATTAATGAGCATTTATTTTTAGCCTGTCGTTTATTTCCTTCCGATATAGACACTATGAAAGAAATGGGTATTACGGCTATTTTAGATGTAACTTGCGAGTTTGATGGCCTTGAATGGTCTTCTACCCAAGAGAATATTCGTTATTTAAATATCCCTGTTCTTGATCATAGCGTGCCAACACGCGCGCAACTACACCAAGCGATTAATTGGATTGACCATCAAGTAAAAGCAGATAGACGTGTGGTAGTGCATTGCGCTTTAGGGCGTGGCCGTTCTGTATTTGTGATGGCTGCTTACTTACTTAGCCAAAATAAAGATGCCGATGTACACCAAGTACTCGCACAAATTAAAGAAACTAGAGAAACTGCGAATTTAAACAAGCGCCAGCTGCGTCATCTAGTGCGCCGCCATCGTAGAGGTGACTTATTAATCAAAAATAAAGCTGTGCTCATTGCTAACCCTGTTTCTGGCACAAAACTGTGGGAAGCTAAACGTAAGCAAATTACATCTCGTTTGTCTGAGTATTACGATTTAACTGTTTATACAACATCGGAACAGGTAAATGGTACTGAGTTAGCTAAAGAAGCACTTGAATTGAACCCTGATGTTGTCATCGCCTGTGGTGGCGATGGTACAGTAACAGAGGTGGCAAGTGTACTTGTTAATACAGACTGTAAATTGGGTATTATTCCTTTAGGTACTGCCAATGCGCTCGCTCATGTGTTGATGGGTATAAAATCGAAGCTTATTCCGGTAGAGCAGGCGTGTGAGCTTATTATTGAAGGGCAGGCGAGTCGGATAGATACCGCTGTGTGTAATGGCGAGCGTATGTTATTACTTGCAGGAATTGGTTTTGAACAAAAGATGATTGAAAAAGCCCATCGTGATGCTAAAAATGAGTCTGGGCAATTAGCTTATTTACAAGGGTTTTGGCAAGCATTAGGTGAGCATGAAGCGCAAGACTATATTGTTACTATTGATAATAACGATGAGCAAACAATCAATACTACCAGTTTAATCATCGCCAACGCCGCGCCATTTACTACTTTACTTGCTCAATCTGCAGGGCAGCCAGATCACCAAGATGGTTTATTGGATGTTAACTGGCTAACACCTAGTGCCGATTCTAAAGCGAGTACTTTAAGTATTGCGGAGTTAGTGTTCTCGAGTATTACACAAACTAGTTTTGCTATTAACAGTCACCACACAAATGCTAAACGAGTGACAGTACAAGCAGCAAAAGGGTTGAGCTATGTTATTGATGGTGAGGTGAAAACCGCAGATAAACTAGAGGTGGAGATATCACCGAAATCGCTTTCGGTGATTGTAGCTGCTGAAGATTAAGTGGTTACTTTTTGATGCTTTTCCATTGGAAAGTGCCATCATCAGCTAGGTCATTATTGATAAAGGTATCAATATATAACTGCTCTACTTTTTCACGTGCCCAAGGGGTCTTTCGTAAAAATTTAAGACTCGACTTTACACTTGGGTCATTTTGAAAGCAGCGTACATCGACGTGCGCTGCCATACCTTCCCAACCAAGTTTTTCTTCAAGTTTAGTAACGATGTCGGCTAATTTAACGCCATGTAACGGATTATTTGGTTGATTGTCCATGATAAATCTTAGGTTATTTGCAACCGCGCAATAGTACCCTATCTGTGCGTTTTAATCTAATTGACGTGAATCGTTTTCGTTTGTTTAGGGTAAATAATCTCGCCATTAGCATTTAGTCTGAGCCACGCCAAATCACTGTTTGAAAAATTAGGCTGTTTGGCGCTGCAAATTAAGGTCATCTCGCCAACGACAATATAGGCACCTTCGGTATAGCGTTTATTTTCATACCAACACACTTTTTCATTGTTTAACGCCTCTTGACCATCAAGCACGATTAATGGTTTTTCCTTAGCGTGCGCTTGATTTAGAAACCCTAAAGTAAACAAAGTACTTAACAGTAAAATTTTCTTTAACAAAATACGCCTCCCGTTGGGCAGATTTGTATAACTACACTAAGCTTATGACAAGGAATAAATAATAAAAAGGTGAACACATGCAATTTGATAAAAATATGATCGATGAACTAACCCTGCTTGCAAAATTTCCTCGTAACTCTCAAATGCAGGGAATTAAAATACACTCCGATGCCGAAAACTCAATTAAAGATGCAGCAAAACGGCTTTATGATAAAGGTATTACTGACAGTCCTGATGGGGGCTACTTAACCGACTTAGGGCTCGATTTAATTAACCATGTGAGTGTGATTAACTCAGCGCTAAGATAACAAATATAAAAGGCCCGAAATGTTCGGGCCTTTTTAAATACAAACCTTAAAGCTTAAATTGCATCTGGCTGGTTTTGTGGTGCAGCATCTATAAAGGCATCAAGCTTATTACATTGCTCATATACCGCAGCAATTTTAGGGTACTTGGTCATATCAACCTTAAAGCGCAAGGCATTAAATACTTGCGGCACTAAGCACACATCTGCAAGCGTTGGTTTGTTGCCCACACAAAACGTGTTCGCTTCATCAAGTAACTTTTCGATACTCTGAAAGCCAACTTCTACCCAATGCTTATACCAGGTTGTTTTTGCTTCTTCATCAACACCAAGATCGTTAGCCAAGTATTTTAATACGCGCAAATTATCGATAGGGTGGATATCGCACGCTACGGCATAACATAAATTACGGATCTGAGCTTTTTGCCATGCATCACCTGTTAAAAGAGGCGTTTCTGGATGAGTTTCTTCTAGCCACTCTAAAATAGCCAGCGATTGCGCAAGTACACCTTGCTCAGTTTCTAATGCAGGCAATAACCCTTGAGGGTTCTTAGCTAGGTACTCGTCGCTTTGCTGTTCGGATTTTAATAAATTAACTGTCACCAACTCGTGATCAATGTTCTTTAAATTAAGCGCAATGCGTACTCGATATGCAGCTGATGAACGAAAATAGCTATAAAGTTTCATTATACGTCCTGTTTACCTGTGAAATGTTTTTTAATAGTGCGCCAACAGTCAGTATAATTAGGCTGACGCTCTTTACCTTCAAGGGCATATTTAGTTGGTGAAATAACGTAACGCGATTCGAACATAAATGCCAAGGTGTTTTCGTAGCGTTGTGGTTCAAGTTCAGCATTTGATGCTTTTTCGAATACATCGGCTTCTGGACCATGTGGCGACATACAATTATGTAAGCTAGAACCACCTGGTACAAAGCCATGCTCTTTGGCATCGTACACACCTTCGATTAAGCCCATAAACTCACTCATGATATTACGGTGGTAATAAGGTGGACGGAATGTGTTTTCAGCCACCATCCAGCGTGGAGGGAAGATAGCAAAATCGATATTAGCGACACCTTCTGTACCCGATGGTGATGTTAATACAGTAAAGATTGATGGGTCTGGGTGATCGTAACTTACTGTATTCATAACATTGAATCTAGCAAGGTCATACTTGTAAGGTGCACTGTTACCCGTCCAAGCAACCACATCTAATGGCGAGTGGCCAATATCACAACGGAACATATTGCCATTGAATTTAGCAACGAGTTCAAAATCACCTTCAATATCTTCGAAAGCGGCTACAGGGTAGTGGAAGTCACGGTCATTAGCATAACCATTGGCACCCACTGGGCCGCGCTCTGGTAAAATATAGGCATGGCCATAGTTTTCACAGATATAGCCACGGGCTGTATCTGTAAGCAAATCAACTGCGAACTTAATGCCACGAGGAATTACGGCAATTTCGCCTGCACGAACGGTGAGTATCCCGCACTCGGTTCTAAGTAATAGCTCACCTTGTTGCGGCACGAATAACATTTCACCGTCAGCATTATAAAAGTAACGGTGTTGCATTGATTTATTAGCGACATAAATATGAATACCAATACCTATTTGTGCATTGGCACTGCCGTTTGCAGCCATAGTGACTAAACCATCTATAAAATCGGTTGGCTTCGTAGGAATGTCGATTGGATCCCAACGCAGCATCGTCGGTGGTGTTGGCACTTCTGTAATAGGAGCGGTGCGAATAAGGCCATTATCAATTGGCGTGTAATCACCTTGTACTACTGATGGGCGAATGCGGTAAAACCAAGTGCGACGGTTATCAGCACGGGGCGCTGTAAAAGCCGTAGTACTGAACTGCTCAGCATATAAATCGTATTTAACTTTTTGCGGGCTGAATTGACCGATAGGTAATGCACCGGGTAATGCTTCGGTTTCGAATTCATTACCAAAGCCTGTCATATATTGTAATTCGTTATTCATCACTAGACTCCTGAAAGGTTTTAGGTAAGATACTCTCATGTGAGACTAAATTCAAACTACACTGAATTTACTTGTGTAAATATTTTTTGACAGTAGTGCAGCTATGACGACAGATAATCAAACAACGCTCGATTTAAAACAGTTCTTACCTTATTCACTAACTAATATTGCAATGCAAATGAGTGAGCAGTTTAGTGAGCTATATCAACAGCAGTTCGATTTAACCGTGCCACAATGGCGGATAATTGCGAATTTAGCGCAATATGGTGAGCGCACTGCCAAAGAATTATGTGATATGGCACGAATGGATAAATCAACGGTGTCTCGAGCAGTAAAGTCGCTATTGACCAGAAACCTCATAACAGCAAAGGAAAACCCTAAGGACAAACGCGCAAGTTTGTTATCACTTTCCGTTGAGGGGAACCGTCTGCATGAACAAATTGTGCCATTAGCAAATGAGTGGCAAGCAGGTTTAGTGAGTGACTTAGATAGGCAAGAACTTAAACAATTTATAAGCACTCTTAGTAAGCTTTCCAATCACTTAAATAAAAATGTTTAAATCTGTAATCAAGGCTTTATAGCAATTGATTTAGACAATCGATACATATATGATAATGGCTATCATTTACAATTAGAAACTTGGATGTCCCCCCTATGAAATTAGCGTTAAACACCGTTAAAACACTAGGTCTTAGCCTAGTATTAGCATCTACTTTTATTGCCCAACCTGTATTGGCAAATGGCCCAATTGGTGAGCACGTTAATCATCTAAAAGAAAATTTAAAAGATTACTCAGAAGACGTTGAGTGGATGGTCGGTAAAGTTGACACCATGGTTACCGATTATGAAACAAAAGGCGCAAAAGCAGTTAAAAGCGATGATTTAATTGAATACTGGGAATCAGTAAAGTTTCACAGTGCGATTGAAACGAATTATGTGCCGGTTTATGCATCAATCTGGCAAGGCATTTATGGTATCAAAATGGCTATTGATGACAAAAAACCAGCAAGCGAAGTACGTAAACACCAAAAGGCCTTAAATGCTGCCTTGTGGCAGGGTCTTGGAGCTGTTAAACTTGCTGCTGACTTCCAGCAAAAAGGCTTATTAAAAGCTGTAAAAGCAACTGCTTCTGAAACAATGACGCAAAGCGCTACTATCGATGAGATCAAACATAAATTAGACCGTGTTGTTGCAAAATACGCAGAACGTTTAAGCGATGAAGCAACGCAAATTGTACACGATACTTACCTTCACTTATTTGAAGGTGTTGAAGGTACACTTATCGAAAAAGATGCGAAGTTAGTAGAAGTACTCGAAAAAGATTTTAACGTAACCCTGCCTAAAGCTATTTCTGATAAAGGGTCTGTTGACCAAGTCCGTGCAGTGGTTGTTGATATGCAAGAAAAACTAGATCGCGCTAAGGTGTTACTAGAAGAAGCCGAAAAAGCACGTAAGGATGTATTTTAGTGAAGCGTAGGACCTTTATTCAAGGCCTGGCTGCGTTTGGGGTAGTAGGCGCAATGCCGCTACCTCTTTCTCGTGCCTTTGCAGCCTCTGCTGCAAGCCCAATTTCAGTGAAAGACTTACCAGCCCTAGAGGGTGACCTAACTTTATATTTAGGCCGTGGTGAAGGTGGTTTGTACGAAAACGTACTGCAATCAATCCAAAAGAAAAACCCAAAACTTAATTTATCTATTCGCCGTGGCCCAACTGCTGCACTTGCCAACATGATTGTGGCAGAAGCGAAAGCGGGTGTTAAACGTGCTGATCTATTTTGGGCGGTTGACTCTGGTGCGATTGGCTTAGTCACAGATGCAGGTTTAGCTAAACCGCTACCATCTGACTTAGAGGCGCAGTTACAACCGCAGTTTCGTTATCCGGGCTGGGCACCAGTGACAGGTCGTATTCGTACATTGCCTTATAACACTAAGCGCCTAAGTAAAGATCAGATCCCAGAGAGCATAATGGCCATTGCTGATAGCGATTTATCTATTGGTTGGGCACCGGCTTATGCTTCTTTCCAATCATTTGTCACGGCAATGCGTATTCTTGAAGGTGAAGATAAAACCGCTAAATGGCTTAAGAAAGTTCAAAAACGTTCGAAAACTTATGCAGGCGAGCTTGGCGTAGTGATGGCTGTTGAGCGTGGTGAAGTGGATATCGGTTTTGCAAACCATTATTACACGTTACGTCTTAAGTCAGGTAAACCTGATGCTAATCTTGATCTAGCATTCACCAATCAAGATGCCGGTTGTTTAGTTAATGCATCAGGTGTGTTATCACTGACAGACAACCCAAATGCAATGAACTTTATGCGCTACTTACTAAGTTCTGAAGTACAAAGTTACTTAGCACGTGAAGCGTACGAAATTCCATTGATCCAGGGCATTGAACAGCCTGCTGGGTTACCAGCATTAACGGATGTGTCACCGCCGAAAATCGATTTAACTCAATTGGCAGATTTAAGGCCAACACTTGACCTTATGCGCAGTAGCGGTATTTTATAATGCGCATACCTGCTTCTTATCCCATGGCGCTGCTTGCAGCGCTTTTGGCGTTAGTGCCAGTTTATATTCTGATCACCTTAGCCAGTGATGCGACGGCTGTTTTTGATAGTCATAATTTAAAAATTCTTGGTAACACTTTATCACTTATGGTGTTAACTGTTTTAGGCTCTATTTTAATTGGCGTGCCTCTGGCGTTTATTAGTGCCTATGTTCAACTTCCTTTTAAAAAGCTTTGGCTTGTTTTGTTTGCAGCGCCACTTGCTATTCCAAGTTATATTGGCGCGTTTACTTTATATGCAGCATTTGGCCCCGGTGGTGAGATAAATCAGCTGCTAGGCTTTGAAACCCCGCCTATGTATGGCTTAACGGGGGCTGCCATTGTAATGACGCTATACACATTTCCGTTTGTGATGCTAACAACGCGTTCGTCTTTACTTAGTCTCGATGCCAGCATGGTAAACGCGGCTCGCACTTTAGGCATGTCGATGCCGATGAGTGTGTTTAAAGTCATATTACCGCGTGTAATAAACGGTATTGCGGCGGGCTCATTACTGGTTGCACTTTATACCCTATCAGATTTTGGTACACCGGCGATGATGCGCCTAGATACCTTTACTCGGGTAATCTATGTTGAATATAACGCCTTTGGCTTAAGTCGTGCAGCGATGTTGTCGCTTCAATTAATGGTAATAGTAGGCTTTTTACTGTTCATCGAATCACAAATTAAAACAGCTTCAGAGCGCCACGGTAGACCGCTAATGTTATTTCCATCAAACGGGCAAAAGTTAGCCATGCTGGTGACTTTTCTACCTGTTTTATTATTGGCTATTTGTTTGCCGTTAGCCATTTTTACCCTTTGGCTTGCCCGTGATGGTGTTGCTGATTTTGATTTCAGCATTGCGTGGAACTCAGCTTATGCATCTGGCATTGCGGCTATTGTCGCTGTTGTGGTTGCTGTGCCTGTAGCGCATGCTGCCTTAAGCGGTAAAGTAGGGCGCATTATGGAACGGGTAACTTATTTCGGATTTGGTATTCCGGGTATAGTGATGGGGACGGCGCTTGTTTATGGTGGCCTGCAATTACCGCTTTTATACCAAACTCTGGCATTATTAGTGATTGCCTATGTGCTGCGCTTTTTACCGCTGGCAGTTGGCTCTGTACGAACCAGCACAGAACACTTAGATTCTAGCTTAATCAAATCGGCACGTGTATTAGGTGCCAGCCCTCGTGAAGCATTTATGCGTATTACCTTGCCTTTAACACTGCGCGGTATTATTGCTGGTGCAGCCTTGGTATTTTTAGAATCAATGCGAGAGCTTGAAGCAACATTGTTACTCGGCCCAACAGGGTTTGAAACCCTATCAACTTATTTATGGCGTGTTTATGAAGCCGGTTATTTCGGTCGCGCTGCAATACCTGGGCTCTTGTTAGTAGTGATATCAGCATGTGGCTTAGCTATAATGCTCTCAGGCGAAAAGCGCAGTCAATTAGAACATTAAGGATCAGTTTAATGCTATCAGTTAGTAAGCTGTCTATCGATTATGGTAGCAATCGTGTGGTAAGTGAACTTAACTTATCACTTGGGGAAAGTGAGATCCTCATGCTAGTTGGTCCAACTGGCTGTGGTAAAAGTACAATTTTACAAGCGTTAGCCGGGCTTATTCCTATCAGCGAAGGCGAAATTAATTTAGGCTCATGGCGTGCAACACCCAAATTAAAAGTACCACCAGAAAAACGTAAAGTAGGTATGGTCTTTCAAGACTTTGCGTTATTTCCGCATTTAACAGTGCAGCAAAATATTTGCTTTAGATTAACCGATACCTCGAAAGCAGATCATTGGATTAAATTACTGGGTCTTGAAGCTTTTCGTGATAAAAAGCCTGCTACTTTATCGGGTGGTCAAAAGCAGCGTGTAGCCCTTGCGCGTACTCTAGCTCACGAACCTGACTTCGTATTACTTGACGAGCCGTTATCAAACTTAGATGCAGCTTTAAAAGACACCCTTCGTTGGGATATTCGTAATGCATTAAAAGATGCGGGTGTACCTGCTATTTGGGTAACCCATGACCAAGAAGAAGCCTTATCTGTCGGTGACCGAGTTGGCGTACTGAAAGAAGGGATTATTCAGCAAATAGATACCCCTGAACGCTGCTTTAGCTTACCAAGCAATCGCTTTGTTGCACGTTTCTTAGGTGAAGCAAGTTTCATTGCCGGTAACTGTGAAGGTGATATCGCCACCACTGATTTAGGTAATGCCCCAGCTATTAAGGTTGATCATGAAACCGCGAAGGTTGATGTATTACTTCGCCCTGATGATATTAATCTTATTCAAAATGCAGCTACTAGCAATGGTAAAGTGACATGGGTCCGTTACGAAGGTGGCAGCCGCTTATGCGCTGTTAAACTGGCATGTGATACTGTGGTGACAAGCCGTGTTAGCCATGAAGTGATGGTACGTCCAGGTGATGCAGTGCATGTTTCTATCAATACAACACATCCACTTGCGGTTTACGCAGCTTAAATAGACATAACTGTGCAGGTCTCATTGGCCTGCATTTACATATCAGTGTAGGTCGGGCTTTAGCCCGTCATCATTTGGTGTTTAAACATTTGTCGCCATAAATGACGACCTACATAACAATCTTAGATCGAGTTAAACATCAGCCCTCAGACGCGATGTAAAATCTGCTTCATATAAATGCATTAATTTGTTACTTCAAGCTTTAATCTTGGTACTGGCTTATTTTCCTCTCGTATCTCGTATCTCATTTCTACAACCATTCCCGGCTAAAGCCAGTCCTACGAAAAGATTTATCAGGTGTTAGATTCTAGGTTTTATGTAGAAGGGCGCGATGTAAAATCGCTGCTACCTAGCAACTCGCTAACTTTACTCTTGGAGCTTTACGCTTGCTAACTTTCCCCTAGTAGCTTTACTCTCGTAACTAGCAACTCCCTAACTTTCTCCAAAACGTAAAAAGCCCGCCAGTAGGGGCGGGCTTTTGCTTCATAACAAGTTTAACTCGTTATTAGAATGTGTAACGTACACCTACACGCATTTCCCAAACTGATGCACCGCTTTGAGTTGCAGTTTTACCATTGTTAGGGCTGAAGTCAGAGTATACGTAACGACCTTGGTCATCGATTGATGTTTTGATCATACGGTTACCAACGAAGTTACCTTTCTTAAGTACGCCCCAGTCATCGTTTAACATGTTAGTTAAGTTATCGATAACGAAGAATACTTCACCTTTGTGACCAGGCATGAAACCAGGTAACTCTTGAGTCATCTTGAAGTTAACTTTAGTGAACCAATCAGCATTTTGGCTGTTACGGCTAACGATTTCACCGCGTTCAAGGCCTTGAGCTGAAATCCACTGGTTAAACTCAGTTACTTCTTCAGGTGTCATGTCGTAAACAACGTTAGGGTCATTTACTTCAGGGATATACATTAGCTGACGGCTGCGGTTAGAGTTGCTATCACCCCAAACACCGTCACTACCGTTATATGTATAGCTGTAAGGTAGACCTTTGAACGTTTCGCTGAATAAGTTGAAACGTGTGCTGTAGCCATCAAACAACTCAGTTGTATAACCTAATGTCATTGTGAAGCGATGAGGGATCTCGTAATCAGATGTGTGTGCACCTGGGTTAGTCGGATCGTATGTCGCCATGTTACCGTAGTTTGAACTCGCTACAGAGCTAGTCATTGGGTTTACATCTGTTGAGTCAGTGTAAGCATAAGCAAGTTGTACGCTAATACCGTTATCAAAACGCTTACTCATTGCAGCAGAAATGATGTGAGACTCACCGCTATCACCACTTACGTTAGTCAGCAGTAAGTCACCGCTACGACCTTCGATAGACTCAAGAATTGGACGACCGTCAAATGTAGTTCTGCCTGAATCTTGTAATGCGATGTCTTGTAAAATTGCAGCATCTTTACGCTTAGTGAATAAGTAATCTAGAGAGAAAACGTATTCATCTTCAGTTGTGTATGTTGCACCTACTGAGTATTTCCACTCTGATGGCATTTCAAAGTCTGGGTCAACAGCATTTACTGATGAGTCACCTGCACCTATTTCAGTGTTAGCAACTTTATCATATAAATCTTGAGGTACTTCGTAACCTGGAGTACCACCATTAACATTTGGAGTGTCAAATAGGTTTAGGCGTGCTTGTCTTTGTTCTTCATCTAGATAATAAACACCGTCTACATCTTTAATATCGGTACTAATATTAGTGATACCGTCGTTTGAGTACGAGTTAGATAACCAAACGTTCGGGTTACCACCAGAGAATAGGCCTACACCTGCACGTACTTCTAACGAGTCTGTTGCATACCATTCAAAGCCTACACGTGGTTGAATTAAATCGATGCCATCAAATGTTGCTTGGTTGCTGAAACCGTAGCGGTTTGTAAAGTTCTCGTTGTAATTAGGTGAGTCATCACTTGTGTATTTATCATAGCGAAGACCAAATGTTAACGTAGCATCTAAATCTGTGAAGCTGTACTCATCTTGCACATAGAAAGTATGTTGTGCATAAGAGAAGCTTGCAGCTGCATCGGTCGGGTTGTTTGTACCCGCAGCATTGTTGTAGTACAAGCCATCAGCAATTCCATCTTCAAAATCATCTACAGAGTTAAAACGCCACTCACCTTGCGTATGCTGTACGAATTGGTTAAATACGTCTAGCTTTTCGTACTCATAGCCACCGGTAATCGTGTGTTGATCAAGGTAGTAAGTACCTGCAAGTTTTACAGTCGTTGTCTCATAGTCTAGGTCATTTGATTGACGTGAGTCATCTGGACCAATGTAGATAGTACCACCGTCAGCGGTATCAATTTGCATTTCACCAAAGCTGCTTGCAGCATCTAAAGATTGTACCGTTGCATCTAGCTCTGACTTACCAATACGAACTTCAGTTGAGAAGTTGTCTGACCAATCTGAGTATAGTGAACCGATGATTGATGTAAACTCAGCACCTTGCTTGAAGAAGTGATTATCTAAAGCTACTGTATCGCTGTATGCATCTGATTGAGATAGCGTGAAAGCATCATTGTAGTTATAGATTAAGTTTGCACGATGGTCATCGTTGATGTTCCAGTCTAACTTAATTAAGATTTTTTCATCTTCTACTGGAGCACTAGATGGCATGCCACCTGCGTCATAACCGTATACGTCTTGTGCGATTTGCTGTACACGAGCAACGTCTGCAGCTGAAACACTACCTGTGTTTAAACCGCCATACTCGTATTGTTTTACACCTTCAACTTTTTCGTATGAGGTGAATAAGAAAAGGTTATCTTTGATTAGTGGTAAACCAACGTTGAAGCCGTAACGTTTTTCAGTGTAATCACCGTTGTCGTAGTCTTCACCTTCGATTTTATCGCCTTTCATTGAATCATTTGTGTAATCGAAGAAAACACCACCGTGTACTTCGTTACCACCAGATTTAGTAACTGCGTTGATGTTACATGATGTGAAACCGCCATATTGAACATCAAATGGTGCTAGCTCAACTGCAACTTGCTCGATTGAATCGAAAGAGAAAGGAGCACCGATAGTTGGGTAACCATTTGAGCTTAAACCGAAGTTATCGTTCATACGAACGCCGTCAAGGGTTAAGCTGTTAAAACGTGGGTTACCACCACCACAGTTGATTGAACCGCGGCTATCATCGATAGTTACACGTGGGTCGATACGGATGATATCTTTTAAATCACGGTTGATAGCTGGTTGGTTTTCTAAATCTTCAAGAGTGAACGTTGCAGCAGGACCTGTACCACCAGACATACGGCTGATAGGGCGACCAGTAACTACGATTTGTTCTACATCAGATTGTCTCTCTAACGTAACATTAACTGGGTAGTCAGCACCCACTTGTAGGTTAATGTTGTTGAATGTTTGATCTGCGAATACGTCAGAATCTACAACAACGCGGTAAGGACCACCTACACGTAGGCCTTTTGCTGTGAAGTAACCCGCATCGTTCGTTTCAGTTTCTTTAGTTGAACCTGAAGGTAAGTGAACGATAGTGATCTTAGTGCCAGCAGCAGGGTTGCCGCTAGGACCTTTGATTTGACCCTTGATAGCAGATGTTGTTTCATTTGCTAACGCTGCACCACTCACACCAACACATGCTGCAATAGCAAGTGATAGAGCTGTTTTGCGGAGTTGGATTTTCATTATGTTATTTCCCGTGTTAGAGGTTATGTTTCATTTATAGTTTGCTGTCAGTTGGCATCTTAAGTGCCTTTACTAACGGTTTTGCTGATTTATCAAATAACGTATTTAATAAACCAGCCAATCTTATACCGCCTTGTTGTAGGCGAGTTTTAACAATGGGTAAGTTTTTGTAGATATAACTATAACTTACGTTTGTTTCATTTTCGTTATACAGTGAATTTGCAATATTATTTGATTCTATTAACCAATCGCTAGGTGAACTGGCAAGATAGTCCGTGATTAACGCTTGATTTGTTGTATTTATAAATTGCGCAAACTCAGTATAGGACAAATTTTCATTTTCAATGAGTTTTGTGTCCCATAGGCTATGTAAATTGGTATCTTGACCGAAGAATGTGACAGAAATATTGTTGCCACCACGATCTTCACCGCGTCCGGCATGAAAAGGTTGGTGGCTGTCACCAACTAGATGAACTAAAAAACGCAGTGCGAACTGTTTTTCAGCTAGTGAGGCTTTCTGGTTTTGTAAAACTGAGATTGAGTATTCCATGCCTTCAAGGATATCTGACACGGTTTCTTTATTATGATGGGCATCTGAATCGTAATGGGGTTTAGCATCGCCTTCTTTAAAGTTAATGTAATGCCAGCGCAAAGATTTCTTTTGCCAGAAATTTTCTGGAGCAGAACGCATTTCATCAGCCCACGTTGCAACTTGTGCTAGTGAGTCACCATCGAGTAGAGGAACTAATGCTAGTTTAGTGGTGTCTGTAATATGCTTAGATGCAATTTCACCAACAATACGATGACCATTTTGACCCCAAGCATTTGCAGGGGTGCTTAACACTGCTGAAATAACTGGTGTTGATAACAGCAACATTTTTATTGTTTTTTGTAACATTGACTCAGTGTCCAAAATGAATGTGCAATGAAGCACGATTTCTTGTGGCATATTTTCCTGAATTTAAAATCAAATAGAAAGGACTCAATAAGATTCATAATTTCTTGTTCATATATGTTATTTATCAATGGTTTAAATTATTCAAGTAAAATTACTTGTTGTAATAAGTAAGAATAATTGTTCAAATAGAGACAACGGAGCGTTGTTGGCTATTAAAATTGAATTTAAGAACAATACTAATAAAAAAATCGTCGATTGTTACATTTTTGTTTCTATCAGTTATTTTGTTTTTTTATATCGGAATTTTGCAGGGTAAACCGGCTGTTTCTGATATCGATGCATTTATTGAAACGTCTTTTCAATGTGATACCAAATCAGAGGTTAACCTTAACGAGTTAGTGGTGTATTCATCGGGCAAAGTGTTGGCTGAGGATGTTGCTAAAACCTTATGCAATGATGACATCATAAGTAAACAATATGGCAAGGTAACCTCTTATTGGGGTTATAAAACCTCAGACACGATTGAGTTTTTAGGCAAAGGGATTGCTGATTTAATCCTTGCTAAAGAAAATTTAATTAACGCTTTTATGGCGGAGTCAACTTACAACTATCAAGCTGTTGTTGGATTTCCTGATTACACTGCCTATTTAATTTCGAGTAAAGAAAAACCTAGAATTGATAAGAGCTACTTTTTAGATAAACGCATTGGTTTACTTGATTACCCAACCAGTCGCTCAGGACATATTTTACCAAAGCAGCTATTTAAAAAATTAGATATCAACCTAGAAAACCTAGATATAACTTACGCTAGTTCCCATACTGAGTTAAGAGAGCTGCTTGCCAGCGGAAAGGTTGATTTAATTTCTTCTTATTGGCAAGACAGTGATCAACAACGTTTTTCTAAAAATTATATTACGCCTATACGCGACAATATAAGTGGCAGTCGTTGGTATTTAAAAATGCAGGACGAGAACACCGACCTTTTATGTGCAGTTCAAGCGCAGTTAACCCTATTGGCACACAATCAAAATTCTCATTACTTTAATCATGTTGAGTCTTTTTGGGAATGTGACTCGACTCAGCAAACAATGAAAGTAGGGGATAGCAATGCTGCCAATTAGAATTAAGCTTGTTTATGGCGCAATATTTTTAAGCTGCTGCTTGGTATTATTTGCTACCTTCATTATTGCAAAAGCTTATAAGACAACAACTAATGATGCACTGACTTTAGCAAAAGTTGAAAACCGTATTGCTCTTGATTTAAACCATTTAAATTTACCAGATGGTTTTTTGAAGCACTCCGGTAGTAGAGACATGGTACTCAATTATATCACGCGTCTTAATGCTCAATTAGCAGACTCAGGCGTGATGGTTTACTCTATTGAAGGTATTTCGGAATATCCTGCTCGTGCTGATTTAATTACTAAGCAATTACATGCACCTCAAAAATCATTAACGGTTAGCTTTGTTATCGCATCTTCTTTATTAGATAAAAACGATATAGCTGTGTTCATTCTGGTCTGCTTATTTGCATCTACATTTACCTACTTATTATTTATCAGTGAACGAACCAAGATTCAAATAGCTAAAAACGAACCTGAAGTCGCAGTTCAGATAGAAGAAAAACCTAAATTGATAGTCGATCTTCAAAATAAAACCTTGGCTGCTAGTTGCGATGTCGATAAAACAGTGGCCCTTGCGAATAAACCATTGTGTTTTTATCTCGCTTTAGTTGAGTTTTGTATTGAGCAACCAGACGTAGTGCTTAATCAAAATAAAGATGTACCAGAAGAATTACTGACTTTAGCGAACAAGTATTTTTACCGGTTAGTTGAGCTTGGTCACACAATACGTAAACGACCAAACTTTACCAATAGCTTAGAAAAAACTTTAAGCGAAATTCGGGCAGCCCTTGATGAAGTTTGGCAAGACCAGCTTGAGATAAAAGAAACCTATTATCCGCCTAAAGCCCATGGTGAAGGTTCACGCTCTCGATTACATCATTACGGATTGAAGTCGATTGAGATCACCGATATTGAAGTCATAGGGAAATAATCTAGTTTTAAAGTAAAAAGGGAAGTCACTGACTTCCCTTTATCTATTTAGATATTGATGATTAGGTATCTAAAACTGCTTAGGAGTGTAATCAGCCGCTTTAACAGGGCTATTTTGCTCAAAGAAACGTTTTAATGCCTGTGCATCGGTATCATCTGTACTTACAAAGCCTTTTTTATTGGTAAGCGTAGGGTAGCCATCACCACCAGAGGCGTTGTAGCTATTAATACTCATTCGATATGTTTTAGTCATATCAAGTGGTTTACCAGCAATTTTAACATCAGATAAAGTGTCGTTATCGCGTTTGAAGCTTAGCTTATAGTATTGTAAGTAGGCACCTGAATCAGGTGGGAAAGAAGTAACAACCTGCAAGTAGTCATATAGCTCTTGGCCTGTCATATCAATATAGGTGATACGGTTTTTAAAAGGATGAACTTTTAAAATATCTTTATAACTGACATCGCCAGCTTGAATGCTATCACGAATACCGCCACCGCTTATCAAACCAAAATCAGCACCCACTGACTGCATTTGTGCAGCAATAATAACGCGTGCTAAGTTTACTTGCTCATAGCGTACTTTATTGCGGTCACCTTCAAGTTTTGCATCCACGTTACCTATTTTACCAGCAATTTGTGCTGCACCTTTTTTCTGATAAACCGCGAGCATGTCTTGTAAGTTTTTGTTTGGCTCGATGTACTCAGCCGCTAGCTGTTTATTGCCATTTTCATCATCGATATAAAGGTTTACCGGAATAAGTGAGTAATTAAGCAGAGTTAATTCATCGTTTTCTAACTTGAATTCAGCTTTTCCCACATATTTACCCCACTCATGGGCTTGCATGATCCAAGTACCGTTTTGTTGATCAGGCTTACACGCTTTACCTGGCATAAAGCTTTCGTCAGCAACATTGGCTTCTTTCATACACACCGGCTCTTGTGAATGACCGCCGACAATAATATCTAGCATTCCTTTTGGTAAGTTACGCGCCATAGTCACATCACCGGGTGCATTAATACCAAAGTTAGCATCAACATAGTGACCCATGTGCGTTACAGCAATAGTGATATCAGGCTTGTACTGCTTTTCAATTTTTGGGGCTAACTTTGCAGTCACTTCTGTAGGGTCTTTAAATTCTAGGCCACCGATATACTGCGGGTTACCTATTTTTGCTGTATCTGTTGTGGTTAAACCAATGACAGCTATTTTGAGTCCGTTTTTTTCAAAGATTTTGTATGCTTGATAACGAGTTTCACCGGTCGTTTTATCTATGATATTGGCTGATAAAAAAGGGAAGTTAGACCATTTTTGCTGTTTATCGAGTACAGCCAGCGGGTTATCAAACTCATGGTTACCAATTGCCATGGCATCGTAACCAATTACAGACATACCTTTAAAATCCGGTTCTGCGTGTTGTAGATCTGATTCAGGAATACCTGTATTGATATCGCCACCAGACAGCAGTAAAACTGCATGTCCTTGTGCTTTAGCATCGGCTCTTAATTGATCAATTAAAGTCTTGCGAGCAGCCATACCATATTCACCATGTTCGTTATGCCAAAAACGACCGTGATTATCATTAGTATGGAGCAGAGTGAAATATTGGGCTGAATCTGTATTGTTAGAAGAGGAGCTACACGCGGTTAGGGTAACCAGTAGCGATGTTAGTAAAAAAAAACGCATAATTGTTTGCCTGAATAGAGCAGTAGGTTAATTATGCGCTTAGTTTAAACGACTTAAGTTTAAATTAAATGTCTTTTATAAACTTTTGTCGCTATTTTCTGTATTTAGTTGTCCTGTTGCGGCAAGTTGTCTTCGTTGTAGTTCTTGTTCTGCATAATGAGACTTAAGATGATTATTGCCGACCATCCAATTTAAAAAACTAGCGGGTAACTTACTATAAGGCTCACCTTGGTGTAGGCCAAAATCGCATATTGCGTTCTCTTCATTCGCCATGGTTCATTCCTGTGTGTTCATTGTTGTCGTGCAGATACTAACAAACTGAGCCTATTTGATAAGACGATTTTGATTTAATCTTTAAACTTTTTATAACCATAATGAATACACAGTGTAAATTAATGTAACTGAGATGTAATTGATTTGACGCGTTTTGTGTAACTGTTTTGTTTGCTATTTAAGCACCTGTCTATTTTGTTTAAGCTTCTTGCAGTTTTATAATAAAAATTATCAGGAAAGATAAACAATGAAAAAACATCTACTTGCAACAGCTTTATTGGCTAGCAGTTTTACAGCGAATGCAACTATTGTCGAAATGCAAACGGACCTGGGTAGCATTACGGTTCATCTTTATGATCAACAGACACCTGTTACAGTTGAGAACTTTTTAAATTATGTTGCAGATGGTAGCTACGATGGCACCGTTATCCATCGTTCTGTTGATAACTTTATTTTACAAGGTGGGGGTTTTAAATTTGGTACTGACTTTGATGCGATAGACACCGCAGACGCTATTACTAATGAACCAGAGTTGTCTAATGTGAAAGGTACCATTGCAATGGCTAAGCTTGGTGGCAATGCTAACAGTGCAACCAGTCAGTGGTTTTTTAATTTAAAAGATAACAGCGCAAATCTTGACTTACAAAATGGTGGCTTTACCGTTTTTGGCGAGGTAACTGTCCAGAGTATGGCTGTGATAGAGCAAATCACAGAATTAGTACATTGTGGAGAGATCCCAGTAGTAAACTTAAATGAAGAGCAGTGCCCAGATACAACATCAGGTTTTAGTGGTGAAAACTTATTTTACATTAACAGTGTAACTGTGATTGACGATGACCCTTATTCATCTGCTTCTTTATCACCAAAAGAAAACACGCTGATTGATGAAGATGACGCTTCAGACAACGGCGGTAGTAGTTCAGGTGGTAGTCTTGCATGGATGCTATCTTTATTAGCCCTAGCAGGCTTTGCTCGTCGTAAATAGTTCCAACCCAAAAAGTTAATAAGGCGCTAAAAAGCGCCTTATTTCTTTGTATTGATGATTATTAAAAGATTCTAACTAAAATCAGCACCCACATTATAAGCATTATAAAGCTACTGACAACGAAACTATAATAGCGCGCCTTCAAGGTGTTTGAAGTTAAGTGTATTACGCTATGAATAATTCTCAATGCAACATAAACCCAAGCAAGGGCAACAAAAACAGTACCTACAGCATTTACTTGCAGAGCTGTTAAACAGGCAATAAAAAACAGCACAGGCATTTCGAATTGATTGATAAAGTTACGGTCTGCTACGCGAACATTATCCCCAGCCTTTTCAAGTTCCATTGTTAAGAAGTCTTTCATCTCAATGGTTTTTTGTTTTGCCGCACGAAAGCGGCGTTTACCCATAATGTACATCACAATGAATGTCAGAAAGACTTGAGTGAACATTGCTACAATTAGCCACTTTTCCATAGCTCATCCTTTGTTATAGTTATTGCTATTAATTTTAACCGTAAGTACTGCATTTTCACAATGTGTTACAAAGTTTTGCTGTAACTTAGCTCAAAAGCATTGAATTGCGGCGCTCGAAAACACATGATAAATAAAAATTTATTCAATTCCTAATGGATACAAAATAATGAAAAAAATAATGGGACTCAGTGCAATCGCTTTTGCAGTGTTAGCAGGTTGCTCTTCTACTTCTACCACAACGCCTCCTGCTGCTAATACTAACCTTATTCCAGACTCGTTAGTTATCAGCCCAAACGATACCCGTGAGTACAAAACATTAAAACTTGATAATGAAATTGATGTAATTTTAATTTCAGATCCAAGTGCTGAAAAATCAGCTGCTGCATTGAGTGTTGGTGTTGGTTTATTGCACGACCCTATGTCGCAACAAGGTATGGCGCACTATTTAGAGCATATGCTGTTCCTTGGTACCGATCGTTACCCAGACACCAAAGGTTACAGTGATTTTATGACTAAAAATGGCGGTGCTCATAACGCTTACACTTGGTTAGATATCACAAACTACATGTTCAAAGTGAACAATGATGCCTACGATGAAGCACTTGACCGTTTTGCAGATTTCTTTAAATCACCAAAGCTTTACCCTGAGTACACAGACAAAGAAAAAAATGCGGTAAACGCAGAGTGGTCAATGCGTCGTGAAATGGACTTTTTTGGCCAATTTAAACTGGCACGTCAAATGATGGGCTCACATCCTGCTAACCGCTTCTTGATTGGTAACCTAGAAACACTAGGTGATAAAGAAGGCAGCAATCTTCATAAAGAAACCGTTGCTTTTTATAACAAATACTATTCATCGAACATTATGAAAGTGGCGATGATTTCTAATCGTCCACTTGCTGAGATGGAAGCAAAAGCAAAACAGTACTTTGCTGATATTGAAAATAAAAATATCGAAAAGCCAACGGTGACTGATAAGTTAGACTTCTCTGAAGCTGGCGGTAAACGTGTTTATTACGCACCGAATGAAGACGTAAAGCAACTGCAATTAGAATTCACTATTGCTGATAACAGTTCACAGTTTGCAGTAAAACCAAACCGTTTTGTTTCTTACCTTTTAAGTAACGAAATGCAAGGCAGCCCAGCACAAATACTACGTGATAAAGGTTGGGTATCAGGTTTATCGTCTTCTGCTTCACCATCGCAATATGGGAACTACGGAAGCTTAACAGTTGATATTGAATTGACTGATGCCGGCATGCAAAACCGCGAAGAAATTGTTGCTATGGTTATGCAATATATTGCACTTATCAAAGAGCAGGGTGTTGATAGCAAATACTTTAATGAAATTCGTACATCGTTAAACAATTCGTTTCAATTCCTAGAAAAAGGGGATGAGTTTGGTTATGTAAGTAACTTAACTGATAGCATGCAAAAGTTCCCTGTGAACAACGCAATTAACGCACCTTATTATTATGCCAAGTTTGATGCAGATGCGGTGCAAAATGTCCTTTCGCAATTAAACGAAGATACTTTACGTATTTGGTATATTTCAAAACAAGAAGAGACAGATTCACAGCTGCATTTTTACGATGGTAAATATCGTATTGAAGATATCAGCGAGTCAGAAGTTGCAAGCTGGAATAAACCAAGTGAATACGCGTTAGCATTACCAACAGTAAACCGCTTATTACCTGAAAGCTTTGCAATTAAAACAGCTGAGTTTAAACAACAAGCGCATCCTGAACTCGTATTTGATGAGCAAGGCGTTAAAGTTTGGCGTCAAGCAAGTCAGCAGTTTGCTGAGCAGCCTAAAGGTCTTGTTGAAGTTTATATTAATACGCCAGTTGCCCTTGTGAATGTAAAATCACAGGTTCTTTACTCAATTTGGGCTGATCTTTATAACTTACAACAAAGTAAATTAAGCACAGAAGCCGCTGTTGCAGGTATGAGTTTAGGGTTACAGCCAAGTAATGGCCTTGTATTATCGCTTAGTGGTTTCACTGATAAACAAGATGTCCTTTTAGCTCAGGCGCTTGAAAATCTAACCTTAGAGGTGTCTGAAGAAGGTTTTGCCCAAGCAATCGATCGTTTTAAGCGTGATTTACTAAATCAGCAAAAACAGTTCCCGTTCTATCAAGCATTCGGTGAGTACTCTAAGCTTACTCGTAGTGGTAAATTTGATACCGAAACCTTGATTGCTGCGGCAGATGCGCTAACTCTTGCTGATTTTGCAGATATTAAGCAATCAACACTTGCTGCCAATGACTTACGCGTATTCACGTTTGGTAACTATAACCAAAATGATGTTGACGCTATTGCGAGTAAACTAACCGCTATTTTACCAAAGGGTCATAAAGCGACCGAGTTTGCTAGAAGTAAAGCCTGGTTGCCTCAGCCTGGTGAGCGTATCGTTTTACAAAAAGATATAGATGTAGCTGATGTAGCAATCATTGACATGGTTGTTCACCCAACCCCTGGCTATAAACAAAAAGCACAGGCACAAATTTTACAAAGCCACTTTAGAACCGTAGCGTTTGATAAGTTACGTACTGAAGAGCAATTAGCTTATGCGGTTGGTGCGTTAGCGCGTCCAATCGAAGATTATTCTGCATTAGGTCTTTACATTCAAACACCGGTTAAAGGCCCTAAAGAGATGCAGGCGCGCTTTGATGAGTTTAAAAAGCAATACGCAGTTGAGCTTGATAACATGACAGAAGAAACATTTGCACAACTTAAAAATGCAACGCTTGTGTCTTTAAAAGAGCAACCTAAGAATTTAAGTGATGAAATGTCGCCACTTATTACAGACTGGTATCGTGAGAACTTTAAGTTTGACTCTAAAGAAAAGCTTATCGCTGAAGTTGAAAAAGTGACATTGGCTGATCTGAAAGATTATTACAAGAAAACGATGCTCAATAGTGAAGCTGCGCGTTTAAACATTCAAATGCGTGGTAGTAAGTTTGCAGACAAGCCATTTGCAGATCTGAAAAGCCAAACAAAAGTTGAAAACTTAGAAAGTTTTTACAAAGGCATTAAATTCCAAAACTAATTTAATAGTTGATAAACAAAAGCCCAAGCTATTGCTTGGGCTTTTTGATTTATGCGATCAGCAAAAATCCTATAAATGCAGCAGTTGCAGCAAGTAAGGTATAAGGCAGTTGCGTGATAGCATGGCTGACTAAATCACACCCTGAGCCTTGTGCAGCAAGTACGGTGGAATCTGAATAGAAGCACGCTTGACTACCAAATGACGACGCCGATAACAAAGCACCAATCACTAAAGGAATATTGGCATCAATTGCGTAAGCCAGTGGCATTACAATAGGAATAGTTACTGCGAAAATTCCCCAGCTTGAACCCGTTGCAAAAGCAAGTACTGCCATTGCTAAAAACACCACGGCAGGTAGGTACTGTGCTGTCATATAAGGGCTCAAGGTATTTATGACATATTGCGGTAGCATTAATTGGTCACACACATCTTTAAATATAAATGCTGCAACCACAGTCCCAATAGCGGGGATCATGCTTTTAAAACCATCGAGCATACGCTCAACGAGTTCTGACAATGTCATCAACTTTTGTAACATATAAAAAGGCAAAACAACGGTAAAGGTTGTCAGCAGCCCTTTATAGACGTCAATGTCAAAGTAAACAGTAAACGCAACAAGTAAAACTATCGGTACTAAAAAGTTATAGAGTTTGCCGTTTGAAGCGGCTGTTTCAAAGTTTTCTTCTGCTGCTTTTACTGCGTATTCATCCGCTGTTTGAACATCTGTGTACTGGCTATTTGATATTTCGATTTGATTATTCATGGCACGTAGTTGTGCTTTTTTCATCGGACCAAAAGCAGGAATGACATTTAAGCTAACTAGTAATACCACAATGACTGCAAACCAAGCATATAACATGTAAGGTATTGCTTGGATATATACAGCAATACCTTGACCTTCTGGTGCAACATTATTATCAACTAACAAGCCACCAAAAAAAACGGCCCATGTAGAGAGTGGTACAAGCACACAAATAGGCGCAGCCGTTGAGTCAACAACATAAGCGAGCATTTCGCGGCTAATTTTAAACTTATCGGTGATACGCTTCATAGTTTCACCGACGGTTAATGCATTTAGGTAATCATCGATAAAAATAATTACACCTAGCACAAAGGTCATTACTAACGATGAACGCTGGCCTTTGGCAAATTTTAACGCTAATTCGGCGAATGCACTTGCACCCCCGGTTCTCACTAATAAAGCGATTAATGCACCAAATCCACCACAGACTAGAATTAGCCAGGCAATGGTTTCGTCTTGCATTACTTTTAATGAAATATCAGCAAAATTGGCTAACACAGCGGTCGTACCTAGCATGGCTAAACCAAATAAAGCACCAATTAGTAAAGATAAAATAGGGCGGCGTAAAAATACGGCCAAAACCACCACCAATACTGGCGGTAGTAAACTTAACGCAGAAGGTTCTTGCATTATAATTTTCACACAGTTAAGCAATACGAGATTGCTTAGAGAAATCAAAAGTCTATTGACTCAATTAACTGCTTTACGCGAACACACTTTTATGGACCCTATAGGGAAAGTGCCTGCGTTGGCTGGCGCCAGACAGTATAGAGGGTATACTGCTTTTGTTTTGCCCAAAACATCGAAAGAAAAATAATCCTGAATATTAATTTAGTCAATAACAATTTTAATTGCGATGATAATTATTTTACACTCATCTATAACGTCACTTTTTATTAATTGAGCAAAGGGATTATGGCATTTTCAGATACTTACAGACTCAGTAGCCATGCGGTTATCACCAACAACCAAGGTCAGGTGTTATTACTAAAAGCTGATTACGGTCAAAAAAGTTGGGGGCTACCTGGCGGCGCTTTAGATAAAGGTGAAACCATTCATCAAGCGTTACTTCGCGAATGCCAAGAAGAACTTAATTGTGATGTAGATATCGCTTATTTAAGTGGCGTTTATTATCACACCGCGTTTAACTCTCATGCGTTTATTTTTCGTGCTCATATGGCTGAGGACGCTGAGATAATGTTGAGTAATGAGCACACAGAGTATGGCTACTTCGATATTGATGAGTTATCTAAAGTACAAAAAGAGCGGGTTCTTGACTGCCTTAATTTTACCAATGATGTCGTGAGTAGGGTGTTTTAATAAATGTTAGATATATATTTGCGCGCTGGGCAGCCAGATGATTCGAGCTTTATAGTTGAGCTTTTAAACCAAACAACATTTTTAGAGCATATCGGTAATAAAAATATTAATACGCCCGCACAAGCTGAGCATTATATTCAACAAACGTTTATAAATAGCCACCAGCAATTTGGCTTTGGCAGTTATATTGTTTGTTTAGCTGATGATACACCGGTTGGAATGGTGGGGCTCTTTCAGCGCGATGCGTTAGCTATCCCTGATTTAGGATTTGCCTTGTTAGCTAAATATGAAGGCAAGGGTATTATTACAGCTGCTGCTCGGTTATTGATGGCAAAAAAACACGTTTTAGAGCTTGGTGTGCTTGCTGCAATAACCTCACAAACAAATATTGGTTCACAGAAGGTGTTACAGAAACTTGGTTTTGAGTTTATAGGCGATGTCATCATTAACGATGACAATCAGCCTCTAAAACTCTTATTAAAGAGCAAGCTGTGATACTTCGTTTGCAACCTGTTTGTTGACCTTTAGCCACGTTGACTCAAGTGTCGCGACAAGCCCTTCGTAATCACTTGCTTGTAATGGTGTAAGCTCATTGAAGTAATTAACCGCTTTTAACTTTCGGCCCGATTTAGGGCTTGCATAGTACAAACGCCAAAGCCCTGCAATGTTAGCATTACCTTGCTCATCGCCATTAAAGTGATGTAGTTCATATTCTAATTCATAATAGCTTTGTTGATCTAAATCGGTGATCACTGGCAAGCCTTTTATTACCATCCAATTATCTAGTTCGGTGTATAACTGTTGATGGGCACTCGCTGTTAACATTAAATCGGGTGATTCACTCCATAAATGGTAGTTAGCAGCATTGACTCGGTTGTTTTCGAGTACCATAGCAATACCGCGATTATTAAGCGCACCACGTAATTGTACTGTGTTGATCCTTAGCTGAGCTTGCGTATTTTCAGCTAACCGCTGCATATTCACGATTGGCTGCGAAAATTGATAATACTCAATAGTTGAGAATGACGTCTGACTGCAGGCCGAAAGTAACAGCACTGCTGCGATTGAAACACAGCGTTTATAGTTCATTATTGTTTCCTCGGCGTTGGATCTGCGGGTAGTTCTTTATCAAATATCAACATATTAGGTTGCTGGTTCAAGCCTCGTGTAAGTGGTTGTAGCTCTTCACTTAAACGTTTAAATTCGGACAAGGTGGTTTGTAACTGCTGATGGAAAGCCGAACCCTGTTCGTAACTTGCCATGGTTTTTTCAAATTGTTTCATGGTTTTATCGAACTGTTGCATGCTTTTAGTCATTTCAGCAAAGTTGCGATTTATATCACCGGGTAAATCTTGGGTATCTTGTTTATTGATCAATTCTCGCATGTCATGAGCAAGTTCTTGGTACTCAGAAAACGTAGTTTGCATTTGTGCCAAGCTGTCTTCTATCTTAAGGTTGTTCACTTTATTTAACACATCGGATACTTGGTCAGCTATGACCGTAATACCACTCGATACACTTGGGAATACGGTATAATCGGCTATAGTCTTTAATTCGGCAGGTTCCGCGTTATCATAAATGTCTAAGTCAACGTATACGGCGCCGGTAAGTAAGTTTCCTGGCTTTAAAGAGGCTCTAAGGCCATTTTTAATCCAGCTATCTAAGCTTGAATGCCAAAACTCGCGTGCAGCTGTACTGTCGTGGTAAAGACGACCATATTCAATTTTAATAAGGGCAGGTACTGCGGTATTGTCAGTTCTAAAGTGTGCAGGCTTGCCGTCGATCATGACACTTGCTGGTGCTTCAACCACACTACCAATACGCATACCACGGTATTCAACAGGTGCCCCAGCTCTTAACCCACGAATTGATTGCTCAAAATCGATTAAGTAATAATCAAAGTCATAAAAGCGCTCTTCTAACGCGGCTTTATAACTATTACTTAATGAAAAACTGTGTCCATTAGTGGCGACTTCACCAGGAGATTGCTGCTCAGGTATACCTACAGAAATTCCACCTTTAAGTAACTTACTTAATGAACCTGTATTTACATTAATTCCATCAGCTGATAGGTCTATTTCGATACCTGAGTTCACCCAAAATATAGAATTTAAGGTAATTAAATTTTGATAAGGCTCATTAATGAAAATGCCATATTTCATGGCCTGATTTTTCCAGTCAAAGGTTGCAGTTTCTATTTGGCCAATTTTGTAATCTTTGAAATAAATACCCGTACTTACATCAAGTACTTCAGCGTTATAGCTAAGCAGTGTGAAACGACCACCTTTAACATCATTGCCAATTAATGCGGGTTCATCCTGAAGTTCAAACTTATCCGCTAGCTTCTTGCTTTCACCCGGTGCAAATTCTAAGTATACGCCTGAGAGCAGAGTGCTCATTCCAGTAATACCTGTATCATCAATTCGTGGTTTAACGACCCAAATTTTTGCATCGTCAGTTAATAGGTCATCATAGTGTTTATCGATTTGAGCTCTTGCAATTACACTATTTTGCTGATCTGACAGACGTACATGATTAATTTGGCCGATTTTTACACTACGTACTTTTATTTCAGTTTTGCCAGCAACGATACCTTCCGCATGAGGCATTTTTATAAAGATAGTGGTGCCTTTATTTGCCTGATACTGGTATAACATCCATGCGCCTATTAGTAGGGCTATTAACGGAATTATCCAAATAGCCGAAATATTTGGCGCTGATTTTATTTTAGCGTTTTCGCTCATGCCAGAGTCTCTTGTTTTACTTTCTTTAAATTAGCAGGGCTGTCCCACAGTAAGCGTGGATCAAATGCATGGGCTGCCAACATTTGGCAAATTACCATAGTGGTAAAAAATATTGTGCCGATGCCTGGTGTCACAGACATTAAATTTCCTAGTTGTACTAAGGCTACTAGAATCGCGACAACAAATACATCAATCATTGACCATTTACCTATAAATTCAGTTAATTGGTAGATACGTGTATAGCCTTTTGTTTGTCTATTTGCAGGCTTCATCACCATATAGCATAAAAAACTTAAGATTAGCGCTTTGGCAAGGGGAACAACTACACTGGCCAAAAATATGATCATGGCTATTGGATAAGAACCACTATTCCACAAAATCATCACACCACCAATAATCGTAGAAGGCATTTCATCACCTAGGCTGGTGGTATACATAATTGGGTAGATGTTGGCTGGGATGTAGCAAGCGACAGATGTGATCAACCAAGCAAACGCTTTTTGTACACTATAAGGATTGCGGGTAAAGGTTTTTGTGTCACATCGCGAGCAAATTTCAGTATTACATAATTGGCCACAAACATGACAAGCACGCAGTCCTTGATCGATAGCTCGTGTGTTTGCAATTGTTTGATCTATATATGCGGGCTCTCTTAATTGCTTCCAAAGATAGTGTTTATTTAACTTCGCCATGGTTGCTACATATAGAACCACAAATGCCACATAGGACCAAAAGCTTACACCAAATTCAATGTCTGCCATTGACATTATTTTCACCATGCTGACCATCACCCCGATTAAGAAAATCTCGGACATGATCCAAGGCTCTAAAGCAAAGGTGGTTTTTAACAATCTTTTGCCCCACAAATAAGGTAGTACTTTTAATACACCTAAATGTAGCGGAATAATCAATAGTAATAACAACATAGGTAAGCCTATGATGCTTATGTCAATAAATAGACCCAAAAAATCGTTATCGTAATTGAATAAAATACGCGCAGCATCAGGAAGCGTAATGGTTTGTGTAATACCGCTACTCGTGAAAGATAAAAAAGGATAAAACATACTGCTTAAAAGCATGACTATTGCGCTTAAGCTCAATGCGACCACTGTACTGTCTTGGCAGGCTTGTGATGTTGATAACTTAGTATTGCAATGTGGGCAAAGCGCTACTTGTTTTGCATTTAAATGTGGGATCTCAACGACCACATCACAACTAGGGCAGGCTGTTTGCAAACTTAGGGTCTCATAAACAAGAACTTAGTTAAGTTTGCACCAAATACTGCATAAATACAAATGCAGCATTGTTTAATATAAGCTAATATTTGTACAAAGCGATTACGCTTTTTAATACATTTAATTCATTATGGTGATTAGTGAAGCAATTATTTACCCTTTTAATGTTGTTTATTAGTGTTAAAGGTGAGTGTTTATCTGAGCCAAATATACAACAACCTATTGTTGTTGCTGCAAGCGCCTCTTTACCTCCTTATGTTATCGAAGATACCAATAGCGGTATTCAACTTGAAATTTTAAAAGCAGCTTTTAAGTCACAAGGCATCTCTAATATTCATATTCATTACATGTCTAATAAACGTGCAGAGCAACAGCTTATGCAGGGAGAGGTTGATATTGCATTAAACTTTCCTCCAGTTCTCACTCCACATGTTTATAAAAGTGATGAACTACTGCGCTATCAAAATGTCGCGGTCAGCCTTGCTAATAGAGATTTAAAAATTAGCACTATCTATGATTTAGCAGGTAAAAGTGTACTTGCCTTTCAGAACGCAACTAATTTTATTGAAGCACCTTTTAAATCGGTTACCAATATTTTACGCTCTTACGAAGAAGTGGTTAACCAAGAAGCGCAAGTTGATCACCTTATGAAGGGCTGGGTTGATGTTATTATTCTAGAGCGCCGGGTGTTTTTATATTATTTAGAAAAATATAAACAAAGCGCTGAGGTAAAACCTTTTATTGTGCATGCAATCTTTAAAGAAGCACCAAGACCTGCGTTTTTTTACAGTAAAACGTTAAAAAACACGTTTAATTTGGGTCTTGGTGAGATCATAGAATCAGGCGAATACCAAGCAATTATTCGCCTTGATGGTACTGAGTACGCGCAGCTTTCAGAGCCAGAGTTACGCGAATAACGCAACAGTTTGGCGGCTCAATGCAATTAGCTTACCGTCTTCACTCCAAATACAGCCATCTTCAAGACCATAGCCATCTTTACTATGATTGGTAACAGCCTCGTAGCCAATCCAAGCATCATGGGCAATTGCAGGTTCTTCTACAAATTCTATGTACCATGACATACTACTTGCTGGTGCAGGTTGCTTGTACATTTGTAATAGAGTCGGTGGCCATGCATCTGTTAAAGCAATGATATGCGCTTCACTCATTTGCTCTGGTACATGTTTGAATTTCATCCAACCACCTAAATGTGAGGTGTCTGCTCCAGAGAAAGGCATATTGCCGTCTTGCAAACACAGTGCAACGTGCTGGAAAAATGCCGGCATCACGCCTTCTTTATAAGGTAGGGTAAAACGTTCATCAACGGGTTTTAGCTGCATGGTTTTAGTGACATCTACTTGTACACTTGATTGACGCTCAGCCCCAAAACAGGCTTGTGTAATAACACAAACATCGCCATTTTGAATCACTTTTGCCAGTACCTGCGCACTGTTTTTTCCTTCACGTAAGACTTCAACGTCGATTGAAAAATCATTGTCAGCGATTAACGGGCCAACAAAGTTAGTACTTAAAGATAATAAACGGCGAGAGTTATCGATATGCTGCCGTATAGCTTGATATAATAAAGCTGCAGATAAACCACCAAATGCAGTGCGGCCTTGGCACCAGTTTTTTGGAAACTGCATTACTTTTGTTTTGTCTTTACCAAGTTCAGCTGCCATGGCGAGTAATTGATCAAAATGCATAATTTTCCTTAACGTTTATTGTTATGGTTTAGGTTATAGCACAGCCAAAGTCATCAGACCAGTTTGTTTATTCCGCAATAGGCGTACAAATACAGTGCTTTTTGAGGAAAAAACATGCATTTCAAAAAAAATTTCAAAAAAAAGTAAAATTTTTCATTTTTATAGTTGAATTCAGTTTCCTGCATCCCTATTTACTAGTCATCGAACGTATTAACGAATTTTGAAGTTGGAGAAGATTCATGGGTAGAATTATTGGAATCGATTTAGGTACTACTAACTCTTGTGTAGCAGTACTAGACGGTGATAAAGCACGCGTTATCGAAAACGCGGAAGGCGATCGCACAACACCATCGATCATTGCATACACGCAAGACGGTGAAACATTAGTTGGTCAACCTGCAAAACGCCAAGCAGTAACTAACCCAACTAACACATTATTTGCAATCAAGCGTTTAATTGGTCGTCGTTTTGAAGATGAAGAAGTACAACGTGATATCGGTATCATGCCTTTTAAAATTGTAAAAGCTGATAACGGTGATGCATGGGTTGAAGCGCGTGGCGAGAAACGTGCTGCACCACAAATTTCAGCAGAAGTGCTGAAAAAAATGAAGAAAACAGCAGAAGACTTCCTAGGTGAAGCGGTTACTGAAGCAGTAATCACAGTACCTGCATACTTCAATGACTCACAACGTCAAGCGACTAAAGATGCTGGTCGTATTGCTGGTCTTGAAGTTAAACGTATCATCAATGAGCCAACTGCCGCTGCACTTGCATACGGCATGGACAAAAATAAAGGTGAAAACGTTGTTGCAGTATACGACTTAGGTGGTGGTACTTTCGATATCTCTATCATCGAAATCGACGAAGTTGAAGGCGAGCACACGTTTGAAGTGTTAGCAACTAACGGTGACACTCACTTAGGTGGTGAAGATTTCGATAACCGTGTTATCAACTACTTAGTTGAAGAGTTTAAGAAAGATCAAGGTATCGACCTTAAAAACGACCCGCTTGCAATGCAACGTGTTAAAGAAGCTGCTGAAAAAGCGAAAATTGAACTTTCTTCTGCACAACAAACAGAAGTTAACTTACCGTACGTGACTGCTGACGCAACAGGTCCTAAGCACATGAACGTGAAAGTTACTCGTGCAAAACTTGAGTCACTTGTTGAAGACTTAGTAACTAAGTCAATTGAGCCACTTAAGCGTGCACTAGCTGATGCTGATTTATCAGTAAGCGACGTAAATGACATCATCCTTGTTGGTGGTCAAACACGTATGCCTCTAGTTCAAAAAACAGTTGCAGAGTTCTTTGGTAAAGAGCCACGTAAAGACGTTAACCCTGATGAAGCAGTTGCAGTAGGTGCAGCGATTCAAGGTGGTGTATTAGCTGGTGACGTTAAAGACGTACTTCTACTTGATGTATCTCCGTTATCACTAGGTATCGAGACTATGGGTCAAGTAATGACTGCGCTAATCGAGAAAAATACGACGATTCCTACTAAGAAATCACAAGTTTTCTCAACAGCTGAAGACAACCAATCAGCGGTAACGATTCACGTATTACAAGGTGAGCGTAAGCGTGCAAGCGATAACAAATCACTAGGTCAATTTAACCTAGAAGGTATTCGCCCAGCACAACGTGGTACGCCACAAATCGAAGTAACATTCGACGTAGATGCGGACGGTATCTTACATGTATCTGCTAAAGATAAAGATACAGGTAAAGAGCAGAAGATCACAATCCAAGCTTCTTCAGGTCTAAGCGACGATGAAGTAGAAAAAATGGTTCGTGATGCTGAAGCGCATGCTGAAGAAGATAAGAAATTCGAAGAGCTAGTAGTAACTCGTAACCAAGCTGATGCAATGGTTCACGGTACACGCAAGCAAATCGAAGAAGCGGGTGATGCATTACCTGCAGAAGATAAAGAAGCAATCGAAGCTGCGCTTACTGAGCTAGAAGCGGCGATTAAAGGTGATAACAAAGAAGAGATTGAAGCGAAAACTCAAGCTCTTGCTGAGAAGTCACAAAAGCTAATGGAAATTGCACAAGCTAAAGCACAGCAACAACAAGGTGGTGCGGATGCAGGTGCACAACAATCTTCTGCAAAACAAGACGACGATGTTGTTGATGCAGAGTTCGAAGAAGTGAAAGACGACAAGTAATTGCTTGTTTCGCTTCTGCCTAACGCATTAATGGCTGCTTTGTTTAGCCAATTAAGTTAGGATGAAATGATTGAGGCGCGCCAGCGATTTCGCTTGACGCGCCTTTTGCATGTATATAAACGGTAAAGTCGTTCGACTTACCTTACGCAGTGTAACTGCAGTAAAAAGAGTAGTGTGATAGATATGTCAAAAAGCGATTATTATGAAGTTCTCGGCGTGAGCAAAGATGCCAGCGAACGAGACATAAAAAAAGCGTATAAGCGCTTAGCGATGAAATATCATCCAGACCGTACCGCAGGCGATAAAGAACTTGAGTCTAAATTCAAGGAAGTAAAAGAAGCCTACGAAGTACTAACTGATGACCAAAAACGTCAGATGTATGATCAATATGGTCACGCAGCCTTTGAACAAGGTGGTGGCGGTCATGGCGGTGGCTTCGGCGGCGGTCATGGTGATTTTGGTGATATTTTCGGTGATGTGTTTGGAGATATCTTTGGTGGCGGCGGCGGTCGTCGTCAATCGCGTCAACAACGTGGTTCGGACTTACGTTACAACATGGACTTAAGCCTTGAAGAGGCCGTTCGTGGTAAAGATGTCGAAATTAAAGTACCAACTTGGGTTAGCTGTAAGCCATGTGATGGTAGCGGTGCAAAAGCGGGTTCTAAACCAAAAACATGTACTACCTGTCATGGTGCTGGTCAAGTACAAATGCGCCAAGGTTTCTTCGCGGTTCAGCAAACATGCCCTACGTGTCAGGGCACAGGTCAAATTATTTCTGATCCATGTGACAGCTGTCATGGTCAAGGTCGTGTAGAAAAAACTAAGACTTTATCAGTGAAGATCCCAGCGGGTGTTGATACAGGTGACCGTATTCGTCTATCAGGCGAAGGTGAAGCGGGCATGCATGGTGCACCAGCAGGTGATTTATACGTTCAGGTTTCTGTTCGTGAACACCCGATTTTCCAACGTGATGGTAATAATCTGTATTGTGAAGTTCCGATTAGCTTTACGACAGCAGCACTGGGTGGCGAAATTGAAGTGCCGACACTGGATGGCCGTGCAAAACTGAAGATCCCAGCAGAAAGCCAAACGGGCAAGATGTTCCGTATGCGTGGTAAAGGTGTTAAGTCTGTACGTAGTGGCGCTCAAGGTGACTTGATCTGTAAAGTGGTTATTGAAACGCCAGTGAATCTAAATGACCGTCAACGTGAATTGCTTGAAGAGCTTGAGCAAAGCATGGGTAAAGATGGCTCTAAAAACCGTCCAAAAGAAAAAGGTTTCTTTGATGGTGTGAAGAAGTTTTTCGATGACCTAACTAAGTAACTTCTAGTTAAGTAACTTGAGTTCGAGAATAAAAAGGCGCTGATAAGCGCCTTTTTTATGCCTTAATGATCTAAGAATAGGTAGTTTTGCCAACTTTTCATTCTGATCAATACTTTACGCATCACTGATACGTGTTCGAAGTGTTCTGAATAAACTGCAACTTCTGTGCTTGTTCCTTGTGGCAGGTGATATTCACTCATGTCATCGGTGATTTTTAAGGTGACAATTGCGCGCCCTTGACGAGCAAAAAACTCCGTGCCCATCAGTGTGCCTTGTGCTTGCACTTGCCCTTCACCAATCGCAGGTAATACATCGATTACTTCGCCTGCAAAGGTTTTGCCCGGAATAGCTTTAAAAATAAAATCTGCTTTGTAGCCAGACTCGAGTCTTAATAGTGAATTTTGTCTAAATGCAGCGACGTAAACGGCATCTTCTTTGTGCACAAAGGTCATTACTGGGCGTAATGGCATAGGGACTGCAATCATCCCAGGGCGTAATGTTAGTTGTGTTACATAGCCATCAGTAGGTGCATAAACGCTTGTGCTGTCTAAGTTAAATTGAGCTTGCTCTAAATTAGCGCGAGCTGCGGCAATTTTAGTTTGCTCACCGTTTATTTCAGACTCAAATGCTAGTTTCTGGCGTAACTCTTCGGCTTGTGCTGCTTCGTAGCTTGCCTTTGCTGCTAAATATACACCTAATTTATTATCAACTTGGCCTTTTGAGTAAGCACCGCTTTTTGCGCCTTTTTCATAACGTTCGTATTCTTTCTTGCTACGATCATATTCAGCTTTAGCCATTAGGGCACTGGCTTGTGCTGATTTATAGCTCGCTTCTAAACCGAGCACTGACTGTTTTGCATCCTGCAAAGCGGCAATCGCTTGATTTAGTTTGGCTCGATATAAGGTATCGTCTATGCGAAACAATAAGTCACCTTTTTTAACCGGCTGATTTGGCGTTACTGCAACCTCTTCAACGGTACCACGTACATTTGGCACAATGGGTGTTGTGACATAGGCACTGCTGGCCATATTTGAATGTGGATGATTATAGTTCATTAATAGGATTAAAGCGCCTATCAGTACCACACCACCGAGTACCGCGGTGGGTACTGTCCATTTATTAAGTGGGATTTTAAACACTTTAAAGATACCAATGCACAATGCGGTATAAGTGAGTATTAATAACAAATCCATAGTCTATTTCTCTTTATTATTCGATTGAGCATTTATTTGTGCTTGTAGTGCTGCAACCGTGGCTGTCAGGCTAGCTACTTTTTCTGCTAAGTCTTCTTGTTCCTTTTGAATTTGGTTAAACCCCCAGCCGCGGTCATCACGCCATAATGTCGCCCAAACCCATAAAAATGGCCACAGCACATGTAGGGTAAACAGGCTAACCCAGCCTGCATAATGGATGGCATCTTGGTGAGGGTGATTACGTTTTTTGGCAATTTCGTAGGGAATATCGTGAATGGCAATAACACCATAAAATATTACTACCGTTACAAACACTAGCATGACCAGTGCAAAGTAGTCTAAAAACATCTATCTTCCTTTGTTAAATTAATACCTAATTTATAATACGTTAAATTGACCCTATTCCTAATCGGCATTTTCAGATTTAATCTAATACAACATAATAGGCAGAATCATCAAGACATCTGCACAATGTTACATCATCAGAGAATACCGTTTTTTGAATCTTCCCTTTATTTAGACCAAGTGTTTGACATTTATTTTGGCAATCAATAAAGGAGTTCCACGCTAAGTATTCGTTGCAGATAAAATTAATCGTATACAACAGGGTGAGTATGATAAGTAACTGCTTAACCAGATATAGGCTATTAGCTCTAGACATGTTCATTACCTTGCGTAGTGTCTATCACTTAAGTGTAGTTCATTTTACTTAAGTTAGTACGATTGTAGGCTTTGATTAATTGCTTTTAGACTACCGTTCACGTTATGTTTTTTATCGTTCAGCATTCAGTATTTGGAAGAAGTAATGACACCGGCTATTAATTTATTACAAAAGAAAGGTATTAATTTTGATGTGCTCAGCTATCAACATGATCCTTCAAAGCAACAGTTTGGTCTTGAAGCGGTTGAGAAGCTAAAGCTCCCTGCTGAGCAAGTATTTAAAACTTTAGTACTTGAAGATACTGAGCATCAGCTTTTGGTTGCTATTGTGCCAGTGAGCCAGCAAGTTAACTTGAAAATGCTAGCAAAGGCGGCAAAGGTTAAAAAAGTGCAGATGGCTCCACAACAAAAAGTCGAAAACACGACAGGTTATATTTTAGGTGGGGTGAGTCCGCTAGGTCAGAAAAAGCGATTAATGACGTTTGTTCATCAATCAGTATCTAATTATGAAAAAGTATATGTTTCCGCGGGTAAACGTGGATTAGAGATTTCTATAGATCCTAACGATTTATGTGCTTTGTTAGGTGCTAGGTTGGCTGATTTTTAATCATATAACGGTGTTTTTTCCTAATTTCGGAAATTACTTATTGTACTGAGGCTATTTATAGATAAGCTGTTCATGCGTTATTAATTCTAATAACGAATTATCTTAAAGGATTCAGGATATGAAAAAAATTATTGCTATTTCTGCACTTACTCTTCTTCCACTTTCTAATGCGATGGCTGATCAAGATATCGGCTGTGGTCTAGGTTCGCAACTTTTCGCAGGCCAAGAAGGTAAAGTTGTTAAAGTATTAGGTGCGACGACAAACGGTACATCTGGTAACCAAACTTTTGGTATCACATTTGGTACGTTAGGTTGTGACGGTACAGGTACTGTTACGGCGTCAACTAAAGTAGCAACATTTATTGATGGCAACATGGAACAACTTGCGCGCGATATGTCTCGTGGTGAAGGCGAATCACTAGATACACTTGCGGAAGTTTGGGGTGTTCAAGCTCAAGATAAAGCGGCGTTTAATAAATTAGTACAGGCTCAGTTTACTCACGTTTTCACTTCTGAAAATGTTACTTCTCAAACTGTACTAGAAAACCTTAATAACCTTGTAGCGAGTGACTCACAGCTATCTTCTTACACTTTATCTTAAGTGTTAATATTCTTATCTAAAGCCCGTTTAGGGCTTTTTTATTTTATGTTTAAATTTCTTATTGTTGCTGCGTTTGTTTTGAGTAGCTCGGCTTATTCTGCTACAACAATACACAATATCGCATCCCATCCATACTGGCTTAAATTAGGCCATTATCAGCAATCAATCTCGGGTTCACATGAAAGTGAGGTTGATAGCCATAGCTTTTTTCTTTCGGTTAATGGAAAGTTTGATCCTCATGCTGAACTTTTAGCTACTATCGAAGCGTTTCAGAGTGAGAATAATGATGTTACTTGTCAGTTCCCTGCTCGTTATCAATGGTTAAAGCAAAACTTTTATTCGGAGTGGCCTGAGTTAGCTTGCCCTGAAATTAAGACATGGCAAAAGCTTATAAACCCAAAGGGGATGACTTTAGTTTTTCCTACCGCTTTTATGAATGATCCAGCTTCTATGTTTGGTCATACCTTGTTACGAATTGATGCTAAAGATCAAACTCGCAGTAGAGAACTGATTGCATTTGCAGTCAATTTTGCTGCTGAACCTGATGCAACTGATAATGCAGCTTTATATGCTCTTAAGGGGCTTATAGGTCAGTATCCTGGTAAGTTCACATTAATGCCATATTATCGCAAGGTTCGTGAATATAATGATTTGGAATCCCGTGATATGTGGGAATATAAATTAGCTTTGTCTGAATCTGAAATTCAACGTGTTTTACTACATTTATGGGAACTGCAATGGGCTACATTTGACTATTTTTTTATTGATGAAAATTGTTCTTATCAATTATTAGCGCTATTGCAAGTGGCACGTGATGATCTTAACTTAAGTAATAATTTTTCTAGTCATGCTATTCCTTCTGATACTGTCAAAGCACTTGCTGAACACAAACTTTTATCTATGCCTCGATATCGTCCTGCATCGGGCACCATGCTAATTAACTACGAAAGCCAGTTGACTGATGAACAAATTGATATTGCACGTAAATTAAAAAATGGCGAACCACTCAGTGGGTTTTCTTTAACCGCGGAACAAGCTGTGCCTGTACTTGAAATGGCATACGAGTGGTTAAATTATCAATACTACGACCAAGGTTTAGAACGTGAAGCAATTGCGCCTAGATTAACGGCCTTACTGCACCAGCGTAGTAAATTACTTTTGCCTTCGCCCTTTGCAAGACCTGTAACACCCAGCATTAGCCCTGAAAAAGGTCATGATTCTAGTCGTTTTGGAATGGTATTTAATCATTTTAAGTATTCAGAAAATCGCTACGGTTTTAGTTATCGAATGGCGTACCATGACTTGTTAGATAACGCTGGTGGATTTATACCTGGCGCGCAAATTAGCTTTTTTGATATAGAGGGAGATCTAGACTCTGAGGGGAATGCCTATTTAGAGCATGTGTATTTTATTGATGCAATGTCGTTAGCTCCAGATAATCGTTTGTTTGACTCTTGGTCTTGGAATATGCGTGTTGGTTTTGACCGTAAACCTACTGACGATAAACGTAAGGGAAGAGCCTTCATACAAGGCGGTTATGGAAAATCATTCGGTGATGCATCAGGCTTTCAAAGTTACTTTCTTGCGTCTTCGTTATTACAAGCTGGAGAGCTTACTGATTCAGTCTCGCTTGGCCTTGGCACAGAATTTGGTTTAATTTGGCAAGCAAGTGATGCGCAAAAACTTGCTCTAACAGCACAGGGGTTTTGGCTTGCTAATAATGCGAGCACAAATCATCAAATAGAGCTTGCTGCTCATTGGCAAATTGCACTTGCTCAAAACTGGGGATTAAGAAGTTCATATGTTTATCAAAATCAACAAAGTACTGAGCAGCAGTTAAAACTACAGTTACTCCATTACTTTTAACAATGTATTTTCGGTAGGTTATGCCAGCGGGTTGTGTAATGAGGCGATAAGTACGCGCGTTTCATATGCCAACGGGTCGTAGGAGTTTCGCTGGCTATGGCAAGGATACCCACGCCATAACGGGTGTTAATGCTATCAAGACACTGCATCAGTTTAGGGTTATCGATAGGTGCTTGAAACAAATCAGGTTGCTGAAACATGTGGCTCGATAACTCTAGGGCACCTACACCACATTTATAAAATCGTATCCCGGGTTTATAAAGATGATCAAATACCTCGCTGATAGCATTGGCAAACACACAACTATCGGCGGTGGCGACACTAAACTCATAAATATAGGACTTTTTATAATAGCCATCTTGATGAGGAGAGCTGGCCACAAACATTAATAAGCGTTGAGTGTGTGAACCTTGCGCACGTAGTTTTCTTGCTACAATGACACAATGATTGATCAGTGCCGTTTTCAGCGCGGTGGCGTCAGTGATACGCTCTCCAAAACTGCGGGTCGAAAAAATTTCTTTTTTGTCTTGGCGTACTTCATCCCAGGCTAAGCAGCTTTTTCCGCGTAACTCGTTCACTGTGCGCTCTAATACAATACTAAACAGGCGTTTCATTTTTCGTGGATCTTGCTCGGCTAAATCAAAAGCCGTATTGATATTCATTGCTTTGAGTTTTTTAGCTAAGCGTCGACCAACGCCCCAAACATCTTGTACGTCCATGGCTTTTAAAATGGTTATCCGTGAAGCTTCTGAGTCAATCACTGCAACGCCATCAAAGCCGGGGAGTTTTTTAGCTGCATGATTGGCGGCTTTGGCAAGGGTGGCTGTTGGGCCAAATCCAACCCCAACAGGTAGCTTTGTTTCGCGCCATACGGTACGGCGAATATCATGGCCATAACGATGCCAATCGTGAATAAGCTTATTGAAACCAGTAAAGTTTAAAAATGATTCATCAATAGAATATATGTACTGATTATCGCAAAAGCGGCCAATCACGTTCATCATTCGCTCGCTTAAATCCGCATACAGCTCATAGTTAGATGAGCGGATCACCACTTGGTTATCTTCGAGTATTTTCTTTACTTGAAAATAAGGCTGAAATTTTGGAATAGCCAGCTTTCGTGCAATAGGGCACACGGCACAAATACAGCCATCGTTGTTAGTAAGAACTACAACCGGTTTACTACGAATAGCCGGATCAAATACTTTTTCGGCGCTGGCATAAAAGGCCACAGCATCGACTAAGGCGTACATGCTAATAGTTCTTTACTACTGCGATGTAAGCGAATTGAGCGAGTAACCACGCCTTCTAACTGAAACTCATCCGATTGGCGTAGTTGCACCGCGGGGTATTTAGGCGAGGCTGATAATAACTGAGCATTGTGTTTATCTAATAGCTTACAAACAAATAAACCATTTAGATTCGCGACAATGACATCGCCATTTTTAACATCTTCGGCGCGATCAACCAGTAATAAGTCACCATCAAAAATCCCCACACCTTGCATTGATTCGCCAGAGGCAATACCAATAAATGTTGCATCAGGGTGTTTAATCAATAGCTGATCTAATGATAAGCCTAGCTCTTTGTATTGTGCTGCCGGTGATTCAAAACCACATACGCCAGCTTCGATATAAATAGGAATAACACGCATAACAAAACCACTATACTGTACATTTATACAGTATAGTGGTTTGTGGTTATCTTGCCAATAAGATCACGGCGTGTTGTGATTGATATTTTCGATCATAGTTGTGGCAATAGCAATGAAATCACGTACTTGCTGATCAGTTAAACCGTGGCAAAGTTTGGCATCAACCTCTTGCTCTGCAACTTCTAAGCGCGAGAACAGGGCGTTACCTTGATCAGTAAAGGATAAAATTAAACAGCGTTTGTCATTTTCGTCGGCACATTTAGAAACCAGTTCAAGCTTTATAAGCTCTTTTACTAAGCGTGCTATTTGTGCTTTATCACGCCCTGTTTTGGTAACAATATCATTGGCGGTACAGTGCTGTGTTTCGGCAATGATATGTAAACAGCGTACATGCAGCGCATTAAGGCCAAGCTCGTTGGCGTTAATGGCTTCGCGTACAGTGACACGGTAACTTTGTGCCAGTGTAAATAAAGCAGAAGAAAGCGAGGTTTGTGGCATGGTTCACCTAAGTTCAGTTGGTGGATTTAGTTGACAAAGTCAATTAAAAGCGTATAGTTGACTATATCAACTATCGGGGTGTTGTGCAATTTAACCAGCTAGGAGAGAAAGATGGCTAGAAAAGTTCGTCGTGCAAACGTATTAAGTACTACACGTATTTCCCCGCATCTACAAAGAATTGTTGTTGGCTCAGACGAGTTTGCTGACTTCCCGCAAGATGCAAAAGGTGCGTACGTAAAGGTATTGCTCCCGCATGCCGGTGAATCTAAGGTTGAACTTGATTTACACGCTGAGCATCCCGCATTAATGCGCTCTTACACTATTCGCGATATCAACCCAATTAACGGTGCAATTACCCTCGATTTTGTGGTTAACCAACATCAAGGCGTGGCAACCAACTGGGCACAAAATGCGTGTGTAGGCGACGAGGTAGGTATAGCAGGCCCTGGCCCTAAAAAACTCACTGATTTTACACAAACACATTATTTAATGCTGGCAGATTTAACTTCAGTAAATGCAATCAATGGCTACTTACAAGCCCTGCCACAAGATGCCACTGTTGATGTCATTATTCATGTTGCTGATAAAGCCGACATCATTGAGCTTGAGCAAATTAAGGCACACAGCCAACATAGTGTTAAATGGTTAGTTACAGATGAGCCAGAAACAGATCTTCTCGACCAAGTAACACGCTTATGTGCTGGCTATAACACGCAACCTATGGTGTTTATGGCACTAGAAGCAAACTTGGTAAAAGCAATTCGCCGTTTAGTAACAAGCAGTTTTGAAATTGATCGTGAACACATTGTTGCATCAGCCTATTGGAAGCGTGGTATTGACGCCGATGGCCTAAAGGTGGAAAAACAGCAACAAAGCCGTGCCTAATTAGCATTTGAAAAATAGCCATTCGCTCTCATTAACTAATTATAAAGAGTTAAATTTTGGAGAGCGAATGTCAGACCTTAGCAATACACCTTTTTCATTGCTTGAATTGAGCCCAATGAAAGAGCACGAAACCGTTTCGCAAACACTAGCTAACAGTGTTACCTATGCACAAACAGCCGACAAACTGGGTTTTAATCGGTTTTGGATGGCAGAGCATCATAATATGCGCGGTATCGTGTGCGCCGCAACTTCAGTACTGATAGGTCATATCGCAGGTAAAACTCAGAATATCCGCGTAGGTGCAGGTGGGGTGATGTTACCTAACCATCCACCGCTGGTGGTTGCTGAGCAATTTGGCACCCTAGAGAGTTTATACCCCGGTCGCATTGATTTAGGTTTAGGCCGAGCACCAGGCAGTGACCCAATTACCAGCCGAGCTTTGCGCCGTGACGAACAACGCGCTGAGCGCTTCAATGATGAAGTAACGGAGCTGCAAGCTTTACTTGGTCCATATAAAGGTGACTCTCCAGTACGCGCAATCCCAGGTGAAGATACAAATGTACCAATCTGGTTACTGGGCTCAAGCCTTTATAGTGCGGGGCTTGCGGCAAAAAAAGGTTTGCCATATGCATTTGCGGGTCATTTTGCCCCACGCTTTGTTGAAGATGCCATTGCATTGTATCGCAGAGAATTTCAGCCATCTGAGGTATTAGATAAGCCATACGTCATGCTTGGTTTACCCGTTGTTGCCGCTGACACCGACGAACAAGCACAGTTTTTAGCAACCACAGCGAAACAACGTATCTTAGCACTTATGCGCGGCAAGCCACTTTGGCTTAAAGAGCCTGTATCAACAATGGAAGGCTTGTGGACAGCGCAAGAAAAAATGCAAGTAGAAAACTTTTTAGGACTTTCTGTTGTGGGCGGTCAAGCGAGCGTTAAGCATAAGCTGAGTATGATTAAACAAACGCTACAGGTTGATGAGTTTATTTTTACAAATGACCTGTATGAATTGAGTGACAGACAACATGCGCTGGAAATATTAGCAAGCATCATGCACTAATACGGTTTGGCAAATAGTGAATGCGTGTAATGAGTTTTTTATGCGCATTGCTTAAGCCCTGACACTCATTTATTAAACGGTTTTATAGATTAAATCAATTTATATAATCCGTTTTAAGGATTGAAATTAACTTAATACAATACATTTATTAACCATAACCCTAGGAAGGTGCACCGTGAAATCTCAAACAATTGCCGCAGTAGAACCACAAACAAAAACAGCATTAATCGCTGAGGGTGGTGGGCAACGAGGGATTTTTACCGCAGGTGTACTCGATGCGTGGTTAGAAAATAATTACGATCCATTCGATTTATTCATTGGTACATCAGCAGGCTCACAAAATTTAACAAGTTATTTAGCGCGTCAAAAAGGCTATGCAAAACGTTTGATCAGAGGCCTTTCTCGGCATAAACGTTTTTTCCAACTTGGCCGCGGGCTGTTTGGTAAAAGCATTGTTGACCTTGATTGGTATTTTGATAAAACCAAAGAAGTAAACCGTGCCTTAGATTTTAAAACAGCAACGCAAAATTTAGGTAATCGTGAATTGTTGATCACAACCACTAACGCGGCTGATCGTAAACCGTATTACTTGAGCCCAAATGGTGAAGATACACAATGGTTGGCCTTGTTAAAAGCATCAAGCGCATTACCGTTTTTATATAAAGATGGCGTTAACTTAACGCCTTGGCTAACAACCAAGGCCGCAAATGATGCCATTATTCAAAGCTCTAATACTGATTTAGTCCATGATATGTATTTAGATGGGGGCTTAGCTGCACCTTTACCTGTGAAAGAGGCCTATAATCGTGGTGCTCGTGATATTGTGGTTATTCGTACTGTTGATGAAAACTTTCAAGTGCAATCTGAATGGGTAAATAAGTTAAAATCACTCGTTTGCGTATCGGGTTATTGCCCTAAAACCATTGATTACTTGGTTCAACACGAACAAGCTTATCAAGATGAATTAGATTTCATTGCAAACCCGCCAAGTGATGCCCGTATCACACAAATTTTTGCAGGTGATAAATTACGCAGTAAACTGCTGGGTAGTACAGATTCAGATCTCCGCTATGATCACAAATTAGGCTTAGCGGCAGGTCGTGCCTTTTTACAGCAACAACTGCTAAATTAGTTGGGAGCAGGCTCGGGTAATTAATCCCATTGCCTACTTGAGATATTTGTAAATAGAGTTAAAGTGGTTAGCTATTCACTTTCTGTGATTTTTTATCTATAAAAACAATAAAGGCTTGCCATGTTTAACAGTGCTGTATCGACAATCAATGGTCTTCTTTGGGGGGAAGGCCAAATTCTTATCTATATTCTTCTGTTTGCTGGGATCTGGTTTTCGGTAAGGTTAAAAGCGATTCAATTGGTTAAGTTTCGCCATATGTTTAGCCTGTTAAAGTCGAGTAGCAGCACAGATAAAAACTCAATTAGTTCGTTTCAAGCTTTATGTACTGGTCTTTCAGCCCGTGTAGGTACCGGTAACCTTGCAGGGGTTGCCGTTGCTATTTCGTTAGGGGGCAGTGGTGCAATATTTTGGATGTGGGTGATTGCCATTTTGGGCATGGCCACAGGCTTTGCTGAGAGCGTACTTGGGCAAGTTTATAAAGTCAGGGATGCCAATGGCGAGTTTAGGGGCGGGCCTGCTTATTATATTCAACAAGGCTTAGGCAGTAGAGCGCTTGCAGTGTGTTTTGCTTTTTGCTTGTTTCTTGGTTATGGCTTTACGTTTAGTGCCATGCAAACGAATACCATTACCGATGCTCTCAATTACGCATTTGAAATTCCAACACTGTATTCAGGTATTGTGATCACAATATTGGCAGGCTCTATTATTTTAGGTGGCTTTAAAGCTATTGCCCGCTTTGCTGAACGCATTGTGCCAGTCATGGGCATTTTATTTGTACTGGCCGCTATCATAATTACTTTACTGAATATCGGTAAAGTGCCTGCGATGATTGAAGATATTTTACTTTCAGCCTTTGGCTTACAAGAGGCAGGCGCAGGGGCTATGGGCGCCGCAATTAAAAATGGTATTCAGCGAGGGCTTTATTCGAATGAAGCCGGAGCGGGGAGTGTGCCACATGCATCTGGCTGTGCATCGCCAGTACCAAACCATCCAGTCACTCAAGGCTATATTCAAATGCTAGGGGTGTTTTTTGACACTATTGTGCTGTGTAGTTGTACAGCGGTGATTATTTTATTAGCTGATATTGATATTAGCGGCGAAATGGAAGGGATCCGCTTAACTCAATCTGCGATGACTGCGCATATGGCTGCTGGTGGCATTTACTTTGTAGCGGCTGCAATTTGTTTATTTGCGTTTACTTCTGTGGTTGCAAACTATGCCTACGCAGAAAGTAACCTGCATTTATTTAAACTAGATAATAAACTCGGCCGTGGAATTTACACCTGTTTATATTTATCAATGATGATTTGGGGCGCATCTGCCACCATTAAACAAGTGTGGGATCTTGCAGACATTGCTTTAGGTTTAATGACAGTGGTGAACGTTATCGCTATCATACGCTTAACGCCAACCATCTTATCTGTGACAAAAGACTACCATAGTCAACGTGAAGCAGGCCAAGAACCGAGTTTTGATTCTGAAAAAGTACAGGTTCAAGGTCAAACAGAGCAAGGTATATGGCGCAAATAAGCTAAAACAATAACGAGAAAAGTAACCATGATAGATATTTATGCAGGGCCTAGTGCTGCAAAAGTAATTCAAGAGCAAGGTCTGTCTGCCGATTTGTTTAATACCTTTTTAGGAGCAAGCGGCGGGCCCAAGTGGTTTACATTATTTGGTTTGGATAAATATCTATTTGGTGAATTTTTTAAAGACCGTACCACACCTTTAAACTTATTAGGGTCAAGTGCCGGTGCATTTAGATCTGCTTGTTTTGCACAAAATGACCCTGTTGCTGCAATATCTCGATTAGCAAAGTCTTACTCTGAAACACGCTATTCATCGAATAAAGCAAAACCAGAAGAAATAACAACAAAAGCACGAGAGTTATTAACCACTGTATTTGCTGAAAATGGTATTCAAGAAATCATTAACAACCCGATTTTTAAAGCCCACTTTATAGTTGCAAAATCGAATGGCTTTACAGCATCAGAAAACAAAGTGATGCAGTTAATGGGGTTATCTAAAAGCTACTTAGTCAATCGAATGAATAGACGTTTGTTAAGTAAGCAATATGAACGTTATGTATTTCAGCCTGCGGATAGTCAGTTATCTTTTTCCGATAATAATACTTTCAATACCCATACTATTGAGCTAAGCGAAGATAATTTAGCGGATGCTTTGCTTGCTTCAGGCTCTATTCCATTAGTGATGCAAGGCATTAAAAATATAACAGGAACACCACCAGGTATGTATCGTGATGGCGGTATTATCGATTATCACTTTGACTTAAGTATTCATAATGACGGGCTCATATTATATCCGCATTTTAATAATAGCCCAAAGGCAGGTTGGTTTGATAAGAGCCTAAAGCGCGGTATTACCCCGAGTAACTATGATAACGTAGTGATGATCACCCCATCAGCGGAATTTGTCGCTTCATTACCTTATGGAAAAATTCCCGATCGTAAAGATTTTACAGAACTTGATGCTGATATACGAATCAAATATTGGCAACAAGTATTCAAAGAAACCGAACGGCTAGCAGAGGCATTTGATACGGTATGTACTAATAAGCACACACCGAAAATAAACCTTATCAAATAATCGTGGTTTTGCTTTAACTACTTAAACTGGCTAATCAAGGATGTTTGTTCTGTCACTTTACTGAGTAATGCTTCACAAAGTTGCTGCGAAGTTTGGCCAAGCTCTTTACAGTCATGAGCAAAATCTTGAGCTGCTGTTATATTTCTTGCGATCGATTGACTTGCCGTTAGCTGTTCTTTTATCGCTTGGGCTACAACACTATTAAGCTCACTTAGCTTGATTGATTGCGCTTTAATATGGTCTAAACTATCGCCACTTTGATGGGCAAGCTTAACACTTTTGGCCGACAAATCTAGTCCGTCATTCATGGCAATTTGTGCTTGTTTCGAAGCGTGGGTAAGTTGATTTAATACATTGCTAATTTCTTCTGTTGATTGCTGAGTTCTAGACGCTAGAGCTCGTACTTCTCCTGCAACTACCGCAAACCCTCTGCCATGCTCACCTGCGCGGGCTGCTTCAATTGCCGCATTTAAAGCAAGTAAATTAGTTTGATCTGCGATGGCATTAATCTCAGAAAGAATTGCCACAATATCTTGATTTCCTTGGATTAAGTTTTCTACATAATTGCTTGCGGCATTGAGTTTTTCGTCAAGTTCACTAATTGAATTTATAGTTTGTCTAACAGCAAGTGAACCGTCTTCTGTTGCTTGATTCGTTAACTCAGCAGTTTGGCTTGATTTCATCGTGCTAGACGAAAGTTCATCAATAGAAGCGGTCATTTGTTCTGTTGCAACAACAATTTGTGAGACTTCGTCTGTTTGTTTATTTAAAAGCTCCGTAACATTATGGCCAGACTCAGCACAATGTTGGGCATTGTAATTAACACCCACACTAACATCATTCACACGGCCAACAACGGCTTTTAGTTTTGCTTTTTGCATCTCAAGTGCAAGATATGCAAAGCCAGATTGATCATTGGTACCAGAATACAGGTAAGCCATTAAGGGGTTATCGTATACTTGTTTTGCTTTACTAATAAGTGCTAAATATTTTTGGCGCCAAAAATACATAAGCCCATTAGCTGATGCTAAAAATAGTACAAGTACACAATTAAAAATATTAAATCCAGCACTGAATAGGGCAGCCAGCGAGCCTAAAAAGCTAATTAGCAACAGGGCACTTATGTAAAGAGTGGCATCATACTTTACTGCTGTAGCATGAGACTTTTGGTTGTTGTTTATTTTTGCATATTCAGCAGTTGCTCTTTGTACAACTTCATCACTCTGTTTGGTTCTGACTGATTGGAATTCAATGATATTACCAGTTTTATCTTTAATAGGTGTTACAAAGGCATTCACCCAGTAGTAATCACCATTTTTACATCGATTTTTAACAGGTCCCATCCAAGATTGACCATTTTTAAGATGGTGCCATAAATCAGCAAAAGCAAGCTTTGGCATATCAGAATGACGAACGAGATTGTGAGGTTTATGCACCATTTCGTCGAGGGAATATCCGGCTATTTTACAAAATTCATCATTGGCATAAGTAATATTGCTATTTAAATCTGTAGTTGATAAGAGGATAGATGATTCAGGAAATTTAACTTCATTGCTATTTATTAGTTGGCTATTCACAGTGCTGGTCACTTTTTTAGAATAATTATAATAGTAAAGTATTGTTTATTACCGATATTATTATTGTGAAATAAACAAGGAAAGTCTTATTTAAATAAGTTTTGTCCTATATCAAGTTACACCTAAGTAATTGATATGGAATTAAGAAAATTCATATTTTTTCGTAAATGCGGAGGAAAACTTTAATTCTAAATAGAATTTAGAATTAAAGTTAAACTATAGAAATTAAAACCTAGGATCACCTTCACATAACTCACCATCATAATCACTATCTAAATCAGTATTTGGACAATGCCTATTGAAAAAATAGGCTTCTTCAATGGATGTCATTTGCTTACAGTATTGTCTGCCATCACATTCGAAATAACTTTCATTAGTAGAGAAGCGTTTTTGTTGTCTCTTATTAAAGCGTGCTTTTAAAGGTGCTATAACACGGCTATTGACTACCTCAGTAATAGATGTACCACCATTATTTGTAACGTAATATTCCCATCCCAAATACAAAAAAATTGTCAGCAAAATAAACTTTCTCATAGGACCTGCTAATATTTATAGTTATAAAGTTTGAAGAAAATGCATGAAATGTTAAAAGAGTGACTCTTCTAGTATTAAAGTATGGATATGCTACTAAGATGAAAATGAAAAGTTAAGTTTAATTAATCATTTATCCATGAAATCTGAATTTTCCTAGGAGGTGTAAGAGGAGGTAACCTAAAAAACTCGAACTACTTCTGATGTGGAACATCAAATGAAAAGATATAAAGTTATCAAAATTAGGTCGTTTATTTTGAATGGGCATTGTGCAAGCAAAGCCAGAGCAGATATACGAGATAGGTTTAAATGCTAAAAATATAAAAAGCTTTAACATCTAAACTGTTAGAGTAATACATTAAAAATAATTACGCATAACAAACTAATCTCTTGAGAACTATAAAAAACAACTAGCTATTTGTTCAAAGAACTTATTAATTGAAAGAGCGATAAATGAGAACTCATAAAAGATAGTAAAATAGATATAAACAAGTAAATTAACTACTAGAAACAAATTATACTTAATTACCCATAAATTACGGTACGTAACATATAAGAAAAGGGCGAAAGCCCTTTTTTATTAATTAGTTATGATGACTGTCAGTCTTGACAGTATGTCAGTTTGAAGATTTAACAGGACAAAATTTTCTCATCTTTACCCGATTATCTTCATTCGGATTTTGACGATATTCCTTTAAGAAAAAATCACAAACTTTCTTTTCTTCAATTGCTTTTTCACGTTCTTGTCTAGTCAATCTTTTTTGATAATTTGGTTG
>NZ_LJTC01000021.1 GCF_001306915.1 Pseudoalteromonas lipolytica
GGACAGTCTACGTGTGCGTAGTGACGAGTTGGAGTATCGTACTCAACGTGTGAAGTTGAGATTGTGATACCACGCTCACGCTCTTCTGGAGCGTTATCGATTGATGCGAAGTCTTTAGCTACACCACCGTATACTTTTGCAAGTACGTTAGTGATTGCTGCTGTTAGAGTTGTTTTACCGTGGTCAACGTGGCCGATTGTACCAACGTTTACGTGCGGTTTTACGCGTTCAAACTTTTCTTTTGCCATGACGGAACCTATCAGTTTTGTGTATCTAGATTACATATGAAAATAATCCACCGAGGGTAGATTAATTTAATTTTTTCAAATTTCAAATAGTTTTTTCTGACAGATAAAGGAAGAAATTAAGATGAGTTCTCGATACTGGTGCTGATAGGCAGATTTGAACTGCCGACCTCACCCTTACCAAGGGTGCGCTCTACCAACTGAGCTATATCAGCAACACCAGAAGTCTGGAGCGGGCAGCGGGAATCGAACCCGCATCATCAGCTTGGAAGGCTGAGGTAATAGCCATTATACGATGCCCGCATAGGAACCTGTTCTTAAACTACCTCTAACCGTCAAGAATAAAGTGGTGGAGGGAGCTGGATTCGAACCAGCGAAGGCTGAGCCGTCAGATTTACAGTCTGATCCCTTTGGCCGCTCGGGAACCCCTCCACGAAAATTCTTTACTAAGTCACTTCCGGTAAAAGGAAAGTGGTGCCGACTATCCGAGTTGAACGGATGACCTACTGATTACAAGTCAGTTGCTCTACCAACTGAGCTAAGTCGGCACTGCTTTAGTACGGGGCGAGATTCTAAGGTAAGGTTTATTGTGATGCAACCATAAAATTAAAAAAAATGTGAATTTATGTGTTAAACGCTCACTATTCAGGCAAATTGCCGTATTTTTACTGCTTTATAGCTAATTCACGCCAATAATTCAGTCCTTTAAATACGAGCAAGCTGTCAAACTTAGCATCTAAATATGTATCTGCTAACAATTTGCCATAACCACCAGCAAATAATAACTGACAACCCTGTTGGTTAAGATGTTGTTTTGCTTGCTCGATTGCACCTAGGGTAGCAACCATCGCACCATTCTTGAGGCCATTTGGCGTATTACGGCCTAAATCAGTCGCAAATGGGGTTTGTCCATCATCAAACACGCGTTGGGTATTCTGGGTAAGTGAAGATGTCATCAAATCAAGGCCTGGTAAAATCCAACCACCTAGATGTGCACCTTCACTATTGAGTACATCAATTGTTGTTGCAGTGCCGGCATCGATAATAATGCAATTTTGCTCGGGGAACTCGACATACGCGGCAATGACAGCCAGCCAACGATCAATTCCTAGATTTTGATACTGCTGATAGGCACAGCTTAACGTGTTTAGCTTTGCACTCACCTGTGCTTCAAAATAAGGAACGGCGTGTTGCTGCGCCTGTGCTAATAACGGTTTAAGTAGCTCAGTGCTACCCACGCAGGCATAGACCAGCTCTGTTATTTGTGACCAAGGTAAATTGCTGAGTTCACAGGTTTGGTAATCCTTACCATCAAACAAAACGGCTTTAATTGCGGTATTGCCAACATCCACTAATAATTTCATAGCTCAGCCTTACGTAGTGAAATTTCACCACCATAATAACTTTTCACTTCGCCGTCTTGGCGAATACGCACGCCACCTTGGTTATCAATTCCTTCGCAAATACCACGCCAGCTACGATGACCCGTATTGAGCTCAACACACTCACCAGCAAATGCATTTAATTGATTCCATTGTAGATACATATCGTTTAAACCCGATTGCTGATACTGGGCTAAGCGTTTTTCTAAATAAAAGCACAAATAGGCCACCAGCTTGTTTTTATCTAATCCCTGTACATGCTGGCTTAAATCAGTCCATGCTTGATCTATGTGTTGGCTAACACTTTCTGGCATATGTAAATTGATACCTATACCTATTACAAGCTGGCAAGGCCCCTGCGGCTGACCATCAAGCTCAACTAATACACCCGCTAATTTTTCACGGTTTAAGTAGATATCGTTTGGCCACTTAAGCTCTACATCCAATTGATATAAGGCTTTAAGCGTATCGTAAACAGCAAGCCCAACAGCAATAGATACCCCCATAGCAGCTTGCAAACCATCATCCAAACGCCAAAAGTAACTAAAGTATAAGTTTGCACCAAACGGAGATTGCCAAACGCGCCCACGGCGCCCTCTTCCCGCTTGCTGCATTTCTGCAACTAATACGCTTCCAGATGGCAGTGATACTTCTGTTTGCAAACGGCGCATTAACTCACTGTTGGTTGAGTCAATAATAGGCTGCACTTCAACATTAGCGGTGCTGCCACCTAACTCATTATAATGCAGACCGATCTTATCTTTGTTCAGTAAGCCTGCACTATTATTTAGGCAATACCCTTTACCCGTAACCTTAAATATATCGAGCCCCATCTCCTGCAAAGAATGAATATGTTTACCCACTGCTGCACGGCTAATACCGAGCTGCTCGCCCAATTGCTGACCAGAAATAAAACCACCGGTATTTAAAGCTTGTAAAATAGCGAGCTTATTTCCATCTGGCGCTTTCATGATGAAGCTCCCAATTCAATGTGGCATTCATGTTCAGCATTGATCAGGCGTACTTCATGCTGTAAAGCAATCTGATATTTATGCCAAATCTGTTGTTGTACATGCTTTACCATGGCAATTAAGTCATCACCTGTACTATTACCGTGGTTTACTAGCACTAACGCTTGCTGCTGATGCACTTCAATACCTGCGACCTTAAAGCCTTTTAACCCAGCTTGCTCAATCAACCACCCCGCCGCAACTTTATAATGCTCAGCATCCACAAAGTAATGAGGTAGCTCTGGGTAGCTTTTTAAAAGTAACGCAAGTTGCTCATTCCTGATCACTGGGTTTTTGAAAAAACTGCCTGCATTTGCAAGTTCACTGGGGTTTGGTAGTTTGCTGTTTCTGGTTGTGATGATTTGCTCAAATACCTGCTGTGGAGAGGGTTCTGAAAGCAGTTGCAATGGTCCATAACTAAGCACTGGCTGCCATTTCTTAGGTAACAGCAACCCTACTTGGGTGATCACCGCTTGATTTTTCAGTGCATGCTTGAAGATAGAGTCACGATAGCCAAATTGGCATTCGCCTTTAGTTAAGCGCTTTATGGTTTTGGTGGCAATATCAAAGTATTCGACATAACTCACAAACTTTTCAAGTTCTACACCGTAAGCACCTATATTTTGCACTGGTGCAGCACCAACAGTCCCAGGTATTAAAGCAAGGTTTTCAAGCCCAGGCATGTCATTAGCAATAGTCATAGCAACTAATTGGTGCCAGTTTTCTCCGGCTGCAATGTGTAATAAAAAGCCATCGTTTTGCTGCTCTATGTCGATGCCCTTCGTATTCATGTGGATCACAGAACCTTGGTAGTCAGATAAAAACACCGTATTACTGCCTTCACCTAAAATACAAAACGGCGCAGAAAAGTCTGTGCTTAAAAGCTGATTCACTTCATCAATTTGATAAAAATGCTGGCATTGGCTTGGCAAAGAAAAGGTATGAAAAGATTGCAGGGACTGAGCCACAAAACGCCTCAAAGGTTACCGGTAACTAATCGCATTAGTGTAACCTATCGTCGCAAAATACGCATTAGATTGTAAAAATCACTCAACCCACTGCACTAATCATGTTATAAAACGGGCTCTTTTTCATTTCCGTTCCAGGGTTATTATGAAGTTTAAACCATTACTTTTAAGTCTTGCTATGGCCGGTGCTTGCTCTCAAGCAACTGCAGATGCAATCAGCCAGCACACTTACGCAAACTTAGATGACGTAACAACCACTCACCTACTACTAGATTTAGATGTTGATTTTGATGACAAACAACTAGAAGGTTTTGTTGAGCACACGCTAGATTGGCACAACGCAACAAGCAAAACACTGGTACTTGATACACGCGATTTAGATATTGACAAAGTAATGTATCAAGATCAAAAAGGCAGCTGGCACAAAGCTGACTTCACCCTTGCTGCACGTGATGACGTAAAGGGCTCAAAATTAACAATTAAATTTAAAAGCCAAGCGGTTAAAGCACGTATTTATTACAACAGCCGCCCAGAAGCTTCAGGTTTACAGTGGTTAACGCCAGAGCAAACAGCCAGTAAATCACACCCATTTATGTACAGCCAATCACAAGCAATTCATGCTCGTAGTTGGATCCCAGTACAAGATACGCCAGCAATGCGTGTAACCTACTCGGCACGTATTCACACTCCTAAAGACATTCGTGCGGTAATGAGTGCTGATAACAAAGATGCACTTTATAAAGACGGCGATTACCTATTTAATATGCCACAACCAATTTCGCCATACTTAATCGCAATTGGTGCAGGTAATTTAGAATTTAAAGCTATGTCTAAGCAAACAGGTATCTTTGCTGAGCCAACAATTTTAGATGCATCAGTTGCTGAGTTTAACGACACTCAAGCGATGATCGATAAAACTAACGCGATGTATGGCGAATACGCATGGGGTCGTTATGACTTATTAATGCTACCGCCAAGCTTCCCATTTGGTGGCATGGAAAACCCACGTTTATCATTCATTACACCAACGGTTGTTGCTGGCGATAAAAGCTTAGTAAACCTAATTGCTCACGAACTTGCTCACTCTTGGTCTGGTAACTTAGTAACCAATGCGACATGGGAAGATTTATGGCTAAACGAAGGTTTCACGTCTTACGTTGAAAACCGCATTATGGAAGAAGTGTTTGGTCGTGACCGTGCAGTTATGGAACAAGCGCTTGATGCAGCGGGCTTACGCGCATTACTTAAAACTCTGCCAGCACCAGATACACGCCTTAACTTAAAGCTTAATGGCCGCGATCCTGATGATGCATTTAGCTCAGTGCCTTACACTAAAGGTCAGCTTTTCTTAATCTATCTAGAAAACAAATTTGGCCGTGATAAGTTTGACCCATTCGTAAAGGGTTACTTTGACCAATTTGCGTTTAAGTCTCTTACAACAGCGCAATTTGTTACTTACTTAAAAGCTAACTTGATCGAAAAATATCCAGGCGTTGTGAGCATGGATAAAGTTAATGAGTGGATCTTTGAGCCTGGTTTACCAAGCGATGCCCCTAACCCAACGTCTGATGCTTTCGATAAAGTTGATGCTGTAACCAAAACATGGTTAAACGGCGAAATTAGTGCAGCCCAGTTACCAACAGCGGATTGGTCAGTTCACGAGTGGCTACACTTTTTGAATAACCTACCTCGCGATTTAAGCATCGAAAAAATGACTGAGCTTGATAACCAATTCAACCTAACACAGTCAACGAATGCAGAGCGTGCTTTCGCATGGTTTATGCTAGCGGTAGGTAATGGTTATCAACCAATTTACCCAGCGCTTGATGAACACCTATCAGGCATCGGTCGTCGTAAATTAATTGTGCCACTCTATAAAGCACTTATTAAAAACGGCAAAAAAGACTGGGCGCATGATGTGTACTTAAAAGCACGTCCGGGTTACCACCCACTTGCACAAGGTACTGTTGACGACTTATTTGCAAAGTAAGTCATCAAACACAAAAAAGGCGCTGCAATCAGCGCCTTTTTTAATTATTTTATTAGTTACTTACTTTTTGTAAGAACGCACGGCGCTCTTCAGGGCTTGCTTGTTGCCACCAAAACTCAAGCATCGCAGCTGCACTTGGCATATTTTTCAAACCCGCTTGTCCGCCGGGTACTTTTGCAGGCAATGTGACAGGGACTGCTGTCGTAGGCTTATTGCTTGTACTTGTAGCAGCAACTGGGGCACTGGCCACTGCTTGTACAGGCGCGCTAGCTGCACGATAGCTAACTATCGATAGTGGCACAGCAAGTTCACTGCCCTTGGCTTTTAAGCTTACTTGCGGTGATTCAGCAAACACTTCTGCCGCAACAGCATTACTGGCACGATTAAACACTAGGTCATAGTCTTTGCCGCTCTCTACTGTGAGCTCAACCCAAAATGGCTCTGACTCAACAACTTGGTGGTCATCATAACCTTGCTCGTAAAGATCGGTATATTTCATCTTCACTTGGTAAGTACCAGGAGCAAGTTCAACATCGTCAACACGACTGAAAAACGACTGCTCAATAAGTCGCTCTCCGACTTGTAAGGGTACAAACTCTTCTGGAAAGTGAATAGTCTCAGCGACACTACTTAAACTATTTAATAGCATTAACGCACTACTCAGTAATACTAACTTACGCATGTTCACTCCTTGGTTGTTCAATTTACGGCAGTTTCAGTTTGACACTGCAAATAAAGTTTGTCATTAGTGGGCGGTCATTTAACCACATTTATAAGAGAGCTAAGTATGAGCCAAGAGACTATTTTTACAAAGATTATTAACCGAGAGATCCCTGCTGATATTGTATATGAAGACGAGTTATCTTTAGCTTTTAAAGATATTAACCCACAAGCCCCTTTTCATGTGCTGATCATCCCAAAAACACCAATAGCGACGATTAATGATGTTACAGAAGAAAATGCATCTTTAGTCGGTCATTTATATGTGGTTGCTGCCAAACTTGCCAAACAGTTTGGCTTTAGTGAAGACGGTTTTCGCGTCGTAATGAACTGTAATGACCATGGCGGACAAACTGTGTACCATATACACCTACATATGCTGGCAGGTAAAACAATGGGCTGGCCTCCGTATCAAGACAAGAAAAAAACCAATCTCTAATATTTTAGTATGTAAAAATATGTAAAAGGTAGAACAAAGATACTGTTTTTGTCTATAATAGTGACAGATCAGCTAGTTAATGTATTGCAATTAGTTAACTAGCTGTATTTTTTGACACAAAATAGACACAAACTGTACTTTTCCTGCACAAGTCTCAGAAATTTCTAATACGAAAGGGGTGGATTGCGTGATAGGATGCAATTGTCAACTTTTTTCAAGAGTGAATAAATATGAGTAGTTCAGCCTTTTTATTATTAGATCCAGAACCGATTAACACGATTGGTGTAAATGTATTAGAACCATTGTTAAAAACACAAGGACTTACTGTGACAACTGGTACTGATATTTCTGAAGTACCTGAAGGCACACGATTGCTATTCATTGAAACGTCAAGTACAGATCCGTGGGGAAAACTAAAGGAGCAATTAGTTAATCTACGAATTAAATGCGATATTGTTTTATTTAATCTAGATGAAAACCCAGAACTAGCTAATCGCGCTCTTCTAAGTGGCATAAGAGGTGTATTTTACACCACGGATAACGCCGATGTGCTAATGAAAGGCATTCGTTTGTTACTTGAAGACCAACTCTGGTACCGTCGTGATATTATGTGTAATGCACTTAACCGTATGTTGCAGTTTAACAAAGACGCACTACATAAATTAACAGACGGTGATATCGAACCAGTTAAGCTTACCAAACGTGAAAAAGCTATTATTTCATTAATGAGTAAAGGTTCGAAAAACAAAGAAATAGCTGAAGATTTAAGTATTAGTCCGCATACAGTGAAAACTCACTTATACAGTGCATTTAGAAAAACTAAGTGTCGTAATCGTATTGAGTTACTATCTTGGGCTCAGCAAAACATTCCTGACGAAATTCGTTAAACGAAATACCCTACTTGTTAAAAACAGACGCTACTGCGTCTGTTTTTGTTTCTGGTTGCTAATCACTGTAATTGACTTTATGCTCAAACTGATTGCCAAACACTGGAAATACAATGCTCGACTCAGCTACTTTATATTACGCCAGCGCTGCCATGATGGCAGTAATGACCCTTCTTAATTACCTTACTTGGCGAACCAACAATAAGACTCCGGGCACCTTACTCTATATTTTTTATCCACTTGTGATGTTTGCATCAGTAATGAGTTTTGCACTACATGGCCATATTAATAACCTTGCCAGTGTTGCCATTGCAAATACTCTACTGTTTAGTGCCTCAATCATCCATGTACTCGCAATTTGTCAGTTTTTGAATGCCAAATGCGTTGGCTTTAAAACCTTTGTTTCGATCACAGTCGCTTTAGCTATCACTATGATTTACCTTGCTACTGACAGCGCAGAGTTACGCAGCCGAATATTGGTTTCTGACCTTCAACATATTGTTGAATCATTGTTTTTACTGGCTTTGTTTATTCGTAATGGCCGTAAAAGTTACCCTAATGGCAGTATTGTTTATATTTTAATTCTCAGCATTATCCTAGCGGTGTTTACTGGCCGTACTTTAATGATGGGAGATATTACAACCGCCAACCTATTATCTGCAGACTGGTTTAGTTTCACTTTATTTATTAATGGCGTAATAGCTCCAATGTTCTATGCTACAGGCATGGCACTACTATGTAATGAAAGGCGTGAGCAAAACCTTAATCAACTCACCGAAAAAGCCCATAAAGATTTAGAAATAAGAGGTTTGTTCTTATCAACTATTAGTCATGAAATTCGCACACCGTTAAACGGTATTTTAGGTAGTGCACAGTTGATCATGAACCAATCGAGTGACCCCCGTGATAAACCTTATTGCGAAGCAATTATTAACTCCGCTGAATCATTAAATTTATTAGTAGATAAAGTTCTCGACTACGCCAGCTTAGATCAACGAGATGAAGCACTTTATGAAGAGGATGTTGAGTTTAAAACTTGGCTAAATAATCTTTGCCTACTTCTCAGCCCCCTAGCAGAACAAAAACACTTAAAGTTTGAGTTGATATATGATTTGCCAGAACAGGCATGTTATTACTGCGACCAACAAAAACTCAGGCAAGTTATTATAAACTTAGTAGGTAACGCAATTAAGTTTACTGACCAAGGAGCCGTAAAGATTCATGTGAAGCTTCTTAATGAAGGCCAACTAGACCACCTAGTTAGAGTAAGTGTGATTGACTCTGGCCCTGGTATTGAAGATGAAGAAATAGCCTACCTCACTGAACCATACGTGCAAAGTAGTGCAGGTAAAGAGAAAGGAGGCACAGGCCTTGGCTTAGCAATTACCAGCCGGCTACTCGAAAAGTTAGGCAGTAAACTCAACATAGAAAGTGAGCTTAAAAAAGGCAGTACTTTCAGCTTTGATATTTCACTTGCTATTGGTGAGCTTAGCCTAGTTGAACAGCGTCACCAATCAAAGGATTATGTTACTGGCCTAGACGTGTTATTAGTTGAAGATCTCGATTTAAATCAGAAAATTGCCATCGAATTTATGGCTGATGATGAGCATAAGATAAAACTTGCAAAAGATGGCAATAGCGCGATTGAACTGATGCAGAAACATCACTTTGATGTGGTATTACTCGATATGAATTTGCCTGATTTAACAGGGCAAGAAGTCTTAAAAAAGCTAAAAAATATCGACCATTTAAATCAACGCACGCCAGTATTAGCATTTACCGCTAGCCTCAGTCCAGATGAAATAAAAGAGTATTTATCACTAGGTATAAAAGATATTGTAGGCAAACCAATAAAGCAGCAGAAATTACGTCAAGCTCTGAGCGATTCACAAACAAACCAATCTGCGAGTATCGCGGTGGAATTACGAGATACACTTTACGATGAAACGGCAGCTGCTACATTGATAAGCTCATTCAGCGAGGATGAGGTATCATCGATTTACAATGAGTTTGTTTTATCTGCTAGAAATAAACTCATTCGTTGTCAACAACTTGTAGATGATGATAAAGAGCAGTGCATCAAACTGATTCACCGTCAAGCAAGCACAGCATTGCAGCTAGGATTTAATCGATACGGTACAGAGCTGAAGCGCATCGAACGTAAGTTACTTGATAACAAGCCCTTAAAAGAACTATTAACCGAAGCCCTAATACTTTGGCAAGAAAGTCTACAAGCTTACCTTAAGCATGCTAGGCGTGAGTTATCATAGCGGTAAGCGAGCATTGTAGGCGCGATTTTATATCGCGCAATATTCAAAAGATAACGCGCGAAATAAATTTCACGCCTACATCAAAACATGGAACGACTTTAGCCGTGAAATGTTTTTCGGCGCTAAAGTAGCGCCTTGGCTAAAGCCTACAAATAACACGATTCGGCTTCAAACTGATTGTGATATGATTACTTAAGACTTACTTTTTCAGGCATAAAAAAACACGCTTTCGCGTGCCTACTTATCAAACACATTTAATTTTAATCTTCAATTTCAGTTGGTTGCGGGAGCTGTGAATTTTGAGAGCGAACCGACGACCTTCGGGTTATGAGCCTGAATTCCAGACATAAAAAAACACGCTTTCGCGTGCCTATTATGTAATTTCAGTTGGTTGCGGGAGCCGGATTTGAACCGACGACCTTCGGGTTATGAGCCCGACGAGCTACCAGGCTGCTCCATCCCGCGCCTGAAATTGTAGATTTATTTAAAGTTGCTTTACATAACAACTTGGCTTCCAATTCAAAAAATTGGTTGCGGGAGCCGGATTTGAACCGACGACCTTCGGGTTATGAGCCCGACGAGCTACCAGGCTGCTCCATCCCGCGCCTGAATATTAAGTTTATTTTACTTCTCACTTAATTTAAGAAGTTGGTTGCGGGAGCCGGATTTGAACCGACGACCTTCGGGTTATGAGCCCGACGAGCTACCAGGCTGCTCCATCCCGCGCCTGTAATCTCTAAGTAACATGAGCATGTTAACGACGCCCTGTTTCAGAGAGAGCGCTATCATATAGCAATAAGATTAGAAATCAAGGGTTATAGTGACAAATTTAACTCAAGCGAACAAAAAGCACACAAAACAAAGTTAAAATGCACGCTGATGAGGACTAATCATTTTTTGCCACTCCCAATCGGGGTGACCCATCACGATAAAATCAGGGTTTTCTGTGCTTTCTCGTTGATTGTAAGTTAACGGATTGAATTCAGCATCGGTAATGCAGCCACCGGCCTCTTCGACAATCACTTGTGACGCACCAGTATCCCACTCACCAGTTGGTCCGATACGTAAAAAGCAATCAGCTTTACCCTCTGCAATAATACAGGCTTTTAATGAGCATGAGCCTAATGCTACTGTCGCAAACTGAGTGTTTAAATACTGACTGACCGCTTCAATTTTTTGTCTGCGGCTTACTGCTAAGGTTAAATTATCGGGTGTTGCTACTGAAATTTGTTGATCTTGGCCATTTTCACGTTTAAATGCGCCATTTTGATAACTTGCAAAATAAGTCACTTGTTTCGCTGGCCAATGAATAACACCCAGCACTGGGCGATTATTTTCAACTAAAGCGATATTGACTGCAAAATCACCGCTTTCAAGTATAAACTCCCCGGTACCATCCATAGGATCAAGCAACCAATAACGGTGCCAATCTTTTCTATCTGCCAGCGCTGGGATCGGGGTTTCTTCTGACATAATTGGAATATCGGGGGCTATGCTCTTCAAACCCGCCATTAATACATCATTTGATGCTAAGTCAGCCTTGGTGACCGGAGTATGATCTGACTTTTGCTCAGCACCAATATCATCCTGCTGATAAATGGCCATAATGGCATCGCCTGCTTGCTCAGCTAACCGAATACACGGTTCTAAAAAATCATTCATTGCCCGCTCCCGACTCTAAGTACTTTGTTAATAATAGCAAAGCTGCGACACTTCGTGCTTCAGTAAAGTCTTCTTGTTGCAATAATGATTGCCAATCAGTTATTGGCCATTTTACAACGACAAGCGGTTCTGGCTCATCACCAGGTAAGGTTTCAGGATAGAGATCTTCAGCATACAAAATATGCATCGTGGCATTAAAGTAACTTGGCGCCATGCTGACTTTTTTTAGTTCAGCGAAATGCTTAGCACCAAAACCAACTTCTTCTTTAAGCTCCCGGTCTGCAGCTTGCTGTGGTGTTTCACCTGGATCAATTAAGCCCTTTGGAAAACCCAACTGATAATCATTGGTGCCTGCACAATACTCTCGCACTAATAACAGTTCGTTATCGGCCGTTACTGGCACTATCATCACTGCACCTCTGCCACCGCCACGAATTCTTTCGTATTGCCTTTGTTCATCATTTGAAAACTTCAATTCGAGAGACTCAACAGTAAATAGTCGACTTTTAGCGACAACTTCATTAGACAAAATTTGCGGTGGTGTAGGATGCTTTTTCTGTGTCATTGGCATTAATTTGCTATCATGGCAGTTATGCTCATCATAAATCTTTTAAAGTGAATTGCCTATGTTAAATTGGTCAAAAATCGATACTGTGTTGTTAGATATGGATGGCACCCTACTCGATTTGCATTTTGATAATTACTTTTGGCTAACCGTTATTCCCGAGCAATATGCGCGTAAACATAAAATCAGTTTAGACGCAGCAAAAGCTGACATTTTACATCGTTATCAACAAGTTCACGGACAAATTAATTGGTACTGTTTAGATTATTGGCAGCAGCAACTTGATTTACCAATTATGGCACTGAAACGTGACATTCAACATTTAATCAGAATTCGTGAAGATGTTCCGCCGTTCTTAACTGAGCTTAGAAAAGCAGGCAAGCAATTGATCATGCTTACTAACGCGCACCCAGATTGTGCCATGTTAAAGTTTGAACATACTGCTATCGATAATTACTTAGATGGGGTGATCTCAACTCACCAATATGGCGTGAGTAAAGAGCATCAACCATTATGGCAACAAGTCCACCAAGAATGGCAGTTTGATAAGGAACGGACTTTATTTGTGGATGACAGCCCCGCCGTGCTAGATGCGGCAAAAGAGTTTGGTATTGGTCATATACTTGCGGTTGCCAACCCTGATAGTCAGCAACCGCATAAACAGTTCGATGGCTTTTTATCGACCATCGATTTTCGCGAGTTTATACCCGTTAAATAATTACTTCGGGTAACGCTGCTCTAAGCCTTGATATACTAGTTTTGCAAAATCTGCATGCTCTGTATCTAGGCTTTTTACCACTTCAACTAAGTGCTCGTTATCTTCTTGGCCGTTCCACACTTTGATATAACTACCATCTTTGTAGCCATGATCTTGGCGGAAGAAGTTCAAGGTATTTTTACCAACGTAGCCACGGTATAAATCATCGATATCCATACCAATTTGCGCCATACAACCTGCAAATGCGGCTGCATTAAAACTCTTTTCAGCGACTGCTGACCCAGCTAACACTTCGAGTGTTTGTTTAAAATCATCGGCTTGAATTGGTGCATTTAACTCAGCTTCAAGTTGTGCAGCTAACTGCTCATAGCTGGTTTCACCATCAATACGTAAAGATAAACCAAAATGGAAAATATCAACTAACTCTAAAATAACTTGTTCTGTATCTGGGGTTTGTTTCTTCCACCACTTCCAACCGTAGTGATCCAGCATTTCAGCACACTCAACCCAAATTGCACGATACCATTCAAAACCTTGGCTAAACCATTGCTCATGAACTTTAGTATTCATCGCATTTTGCATCTCGAGCATAACAACGAGTTTTTGTAAATTAGCAGACATTCTTTATCCCAACTTGCATTTTCAATTATGTATATACTACAGATAATTTTGTCATTGATGAAATAAAAACACATATGATCAGGTCTGCTTTGCAGTTGATAAAAATAACCGAGGAAGCCTATGTTTAAATCTCTACTCATTAGTGCACTATTTGTACTATCAAGCCAAGTTATTGCTGCGACTGCAACCAATATTGCCGAATCAGCAGAGCAAGTTAGCCCATTATTACCCGGCTTAGCAGTGCCAAATATTGAGTTAAAAGATCAATACGGTAAAACCGTCTCACTCGCTGAGCGTTTTAAAGAAAAAACGACTGTGCTCATTGTTTATCGTGGTGGCTGGTGCCCATATTGTTCAAAGCAATTGGCCAATGTCCAAAAAATTGAGAAAGAGCTAGCGGATTTAGGAGCACAGATAATTGCCGTTTCGCCAGATAGTCCTGAAAAGCTCGCTGAATCAAAAATTACTTCACCAAACTATCAATTATTGTCTGACGACAGCCTTTTGTTGGCACAAAAGTTAGGTTTAGCGTTTTACTTAGATGACAAAACAGCAAAGATTTACCGCAACAAACTTGGGGTTAACTTTGTCTCGTTAGAGGGCGAAGTGAAAGTAGCGTTACCCGTACCTGCAGTGTTTGTGATAGACACTAATGGGTTAGTTAATTTTCAATACGCCAACCCAAATTACAAAGTACGCTTAACAGAAGATTTATTACTAGCCGCTGTTAAATCAGTGAGCGAGCAATAATTTAGTAATCGATAAGCAGAATATGCTTCTGCTTATCGGCCTTGTGTAAATTCTTGCCAAGATTCAATTAAATCAACAAAGTCTTCAAAACCACAGCCACTGCACAGGCCTTCTTCTTCAAGCATTAAATCATCATCTTGGTAGGCAACTAAGTCTTCGTTGTCTTGATGTAACGCATGTGCTTCGAACAGCGCTTCGTCTTTACTTAAGATCAAATCAATTTCTTGACCTTGTAAGGTTAAAGGCTCATGACTGCTCTTAACCGCGGAGATCAATGCTTGTACCATCGCGATTTTTTCTTTACCAATTTCTTCGTTTAGCCAACGGCCAATAACTGTATGCTCAGAGGAAATTTTAATGCGTAAACCGCTAATAGGATCGCGGATAAATTGATATTCCATGGAGGGTACTCTTAATACGTTATCTGCTAATTATACCGTTTGCAGCTAAACGTGGCGAGTTTTGTAGTCTTAAATCAGCACGAGCGCCAACGGGGCGCTCGTGTTTATGCTATTTAAAATAGCTAGAGTCGCGATTTGAAGCGCGCAGCATCAATAATCGCCCATAGGTATACGATTGGCAGTAAAATAAAGCCAACTGCAACGTAAATTAGTGCCCCACTAATAACCCATGCTAAAAAGAATGCAATAGCCGCCATTAAACGGCCTTGTACCAATTGCCCTAAACCAGGAAAAAAGATATTACATATTGCTGCGATTACATTACCGCCAGAACCTTGCTCTGCCATACTAACCTCTGTAGTTTTTAATGATTATACTTTTAGTAAACACACTTTATGCCAACTTATTATGGCTTACAAATCAAAGTGTTAAAAAGTAGCGTTATTTTGATTTTAGTTTTTTTTGCTAAAAATCGGTCAAATTCACAATTTTTATACTTCAATTTTAATGACTTGCCAAAATAGCTGTTTATAAAAACAGTATTTTATTTAGCCTTGCATAAACACCTGTTATACTCCACCCATTATAGATTGAAAAGGCGTAACGATGGACGTTTCTGAATTACTCGATGGCTTAAATGACAAACAACGGGATGCAGTCGCAGCCCCATTGCAAAATATGCTAGTACTTGCAGGTGCAGGTTCTGGTAAAACTCGAGTACTTGTTCATCGCATCGCATGGCTCATGCAAGTTGAGCAAGCTTCTGCATACAGCATCTTTGCGGTAACCTTCACAAATAAAGCCGCAAAAGAAATGCGCACTCGTGTAGAAGAAACCTTAAAAGCACCTGTTGGCGGTATGTGGATTGGTACTTTCCACGGCTTATCTCATCGTATTCTGCGCGCCCATCACCGTGAAGCGAACTTGCCTGAAAGCTTTCAAATTTTAGATTCTGACGATCAACAACGTATGATCAAACGCTTACTTAAAGCGATGAACATCGATGATAAAAAGTGGCCTGCAAAACAATTTGGTTGGTATATCAGCGCGAAAAAAGATGAAGGTCTGCGCCCTAAAGACATTCAAGCCTACGATATTAATGAGCAAATGATGCTGAAAGTCTATGCTGCATATCAAGAGGCTTGTGACCGCGCAGGTTTAGTCGACTTTGCAGAAATACTGCTGCGCTGCTACGAAGTACTTAAGAACCACCCAACACTTTTACGTCACTATCAACAGCGTTTTGCCCATATGCTGGTAGACGAGTTCCAGGATACCAATACGATTCAGTACGCTTGGTTAAAATTACTCGCAGGTAACACCAACAGTATTATGATCGTAGGTGATGATGACCAAAGTATCTATGGCTGGCGTGGCGCAAAAATTGAGAATATCAAACGCTTTTTAACTGACTTCGAGGCCGAAACCATTCGCCTTGAACAAAATTACCGTTCAACGGCAACAATTTTGAAAGCTTCAAACGCGCTGATCAAAAACAATGCTGAACGCATGGGCAAAAGCCTGTGGACAGACGGCAATGATGGTGAGCCGATTTCAGTTTACGCTGCGTTTAATGAATTAGACGAAGCGCGCTTTGTTAGCAGCAAACTACGTAGTTGGCTAAATGCAGGTAATGCATTACAAGATGCCGCGATTTTATACCGTAACAATGCGCAATCTCGTGTGCTCGAGGAAGCGATGCTACAAGAAGGTTTAAAATACCGTATTTACGGCGGTATGCGCTTCTTCGAGCGCCAAGAGATCAAAGATGCACTTTCGTATTTACGTTTAGTTGGTAACCGTCAAGATGATGCCGCTTTCGAGCGCGTTATTAACACCCCTGCTCGCGGCATTGGTGATAAAACACTAAGCCACATTCGTGATTGCGCGCGCAATGAGTCATTGCCACTTTGGTATGCCGCTAAAGCTATTATCGAGCAGCAGCACTTATCTGGCCGTGCAGCAAGTGCCGTGACAAAATTCTTAGAACTTGTTGAGCATATCGAAGATAAAATCAGCGATCTCACCTTAGAAGAGCAAGCGAAATACGCCATTCAAAGCTCGGGGTTAATGGCAATGTATCAAGCTGAAAAAGGTGAAAAAGGCCGTGCCCGCGTAGAAAACTTAGAAGAGCTTATTAGTGCTTGTGGTCAATACGAACTCCCTGAAGATGAAGAGTTCAGCTCACCACTGCAAGGCTTTTTGGCATATACCTCTCTAGAATCTGGCGAAGGTCAAGCTGACGAGCACGAAGACGCGGTGCAAATGATGACATTGCACTCAGCAAAAGGCCTAGAATTCCCGCTGGTATTCATGGTGGGTGTTGAAGAGGGCATGTTCCCATCACAACAAAGTAATGAAGAGTCTGGTCGTTTAGAAGAAGAACGTCGCTTATGTTATGTTGGCATGACTCGCGCGATGGAAAAACTATATATTAGCCACGCAGAAAGTCGCCGTTTATACGGACAAGAAAAATACCACAGCCCATCACGCTTTTTACGCGAAATGCCTGAAGACTGTATCGAAGAAATTCGCATTAAAACACAGGTTTCAAGGCCACCTGCGGCAGGTCGTTTTAGTCCATCAGTAACACATGCCGCATTTGAAGATAGCGGCTTTAACTTAGGGCAACGCGTATTACACGCTAAGTTCGGTGCAGGAACCGTACTCAATTACGAAGGTAGCGGCGCTCAGTCACGTATTCAAGTGAACTTTGATGACCTAGGCAGCAAATGGCTTGTAACACAGTATGCAAGACTTCAAGCCTTATAATGAGTATATAACAGCGCTATGTAATGAGCTGGTGATTGCAAAGCATCGCCAGCTTGTCATTGTGCAAGGCAGCGAAACTTGGTGCTATCAGTTTGCAAACCAATTAGCGCTTAAAAATACCTATGTTTTCAGTAGCAGCTCACTATTAGCAAATAGTGAGTTCCCAAAACATGCTCACCAGATTCTTGGTCAAGAGTTTCATCACGCAATTTTTGATGGTTTTAGCGGTTTATATGCCGATAAACTCGCCGCGCTTGCCGGTACCGTAAAAGCAGGCGGTGTACTGATATTATTGCTGCCCGATGATAATAACTGGCAAGACCCAGCACTCACAAGTATTACCTCTTATGGCGAAGAAATTAAACACAGCTTTTTTAATCAGCGCTTTTTCGCCAAGCTAAAATTGCAGCCACATTATTTTACTAAGCACTCGCCTCCTGCTTACCAATCTATTTCGCCAGCAACTGCTAAGATAAATTATCAGCAACAACAAGCATGTGTTGAGCAAATTATTAAAACCGCAACAGGGCGCGCTAATCGTCCTTTTGTGATCAGTGCAGACCGAGGTCGTGGTAAGTCAGCCGCTTTAGGGCTTGCAGCAGCAAATCTTCAAGATAAAAGAATCCTAATTTGCGCCACCCAAGCCAAAGCCGTACAAACAAGCTTTAAGCATTTAGCCGCTGAGCTTGGTGTTAGCAAAGAGCAAAACTGTAAGCAACTAGCTAACCTTAGCTATATTGCGCCAGATACACTGCTACATGAAAAACCTGATTGCGATCTGTTATTTGTCGACGAAGCAGCAGCGATTCCGGTTCCTATGCTATTGCAGATCCTAAAAAGTTATCCACGGATCGTATTTGCCAGCACTATGGTTGGTTATGAAGGGAATGGGCGTGGTTACACGTTACGTTTTTTACATTACTTACGTAGCCAATTTAAATCGCTAAAGGCAATTACTTTGGATGAACCTGTTCGTTTCGCCAAGTATGACCCCCTCGAACATAGCCTACGTGAACTACTATTACTTGATGCAAAATACCTAGAAACGCAGAGTAAAGAGTCATATCAATTCGAAAGCATAAGCAAAGAGCAACTCATTGATGATGAGCAGTTGCTTAGCCAAATTATGGCGCTATTGGCGTTGGCTCATTATCAAACCACGGTAAACGACTTACGCCAATTGCTTGATGCCCCAGAGCTACAGCTTTTTATCTGCAAACAAGAAAATGCATTAAAAGCCGTTTGCTTAATTGCTATTGAGGGTGGCTTAACGCCTGAGATTGCAGAGCAAGTTATAAAAGGAAAGCGTCGGCCACATGGTCATTTAATGGCGCAAACTCTGACTCAATTAAGCCGAAAAATAGAAGATTTGTGTAAACACTCAGCGAGAGTCGTGAGAATAGCTGTTGCACCTGAATGTCATCAGCAAGGTATAGGCTCAGCCCTGTTAAACCACTGCGAAAGCCAATTAAGCAATTGTAGTTATTTTGGTGCCAGCTTTGGAGCCAATGCAGCGTTAGTTAAGTTTTGGCAAAGTAATGGCTTCAACGTTGTTAAGCTTGGATTTAGTCATGACAAAGCAACGGCAGAACATGCTGCCTTAGTGGTTAAAGCATTAGATAAGCAAACGACAGATAGCGCAACACTGTTAATAGAAGAGTTTAAGCAAGATCTCTCTTTGCAACTCCTTGATCACTTTAGCTCACTTCCTTGGCAGATTATTGCAGAGCTATTCAAAGGCTTACCAAAAAGTGAGCTATCTTCTGCCTTAGATGCAAGAGCTGAGCGGCTGTTAACTGGTGATATTAACCTCTTCCAAGTACAGCCATTGCTATGGCAAATACTTTGGAGCACACCAATTAGTCTAAATTTATTAGATGAACATACAAAGTTCATCCTTATTCGACTAGTATTACAGCAAGCCTCTGTAAATAGCTTAATCGAAGAAGCCGGTTTTACAGGTAAAAAAGACTTAGAGTCACAGTTCAAAACCGCAGTGCAAGGTTGGTATGCTCACTATAAATCACTTCAAAATCACAGCCATTAAGTGTTTATGTATTTGTACCTTGCTACTACCTCAGATAGCTTTAGCTGAACACGCACAGCCTACCATTAAACTCGGCATGTCCACTGCGCTCACTGGACCCGCAAAGCAAATAGGCGAACAACTGGCGCTTGGCAGTAATATTTACTTTAATAAAATCAACAAAGAAAACGGTATTAATGGGCAAAGTATCGATCTGATTTTAGCTGATGATGGTTATGAGCCAAAAAATACCGTAGTGAATACTCGCGAGTTTTTATTTGATCAAAAGATCCATGCAATTTTTGGCTCTATGGGCACACCAACAGCCCATGCAATTAAACCTATTCTGGATAGGCACCGCATTCCATTTCTAATGCCATTTACAGGCGCTGATTTTTTACATAATAGCTCAATGCCAAATGTATTTAATCTTCGTGCGAGCTACCAAGATGAAGCCATAGAGCAAATTAATTATTTCGTGAAAGAGCGTAAGCATGAAAAAATTGGCTTGATGATCCAAGCCGATGAGTTTGGCTATATGGTAGAAAACAACCTTGTTAATGCATTAAAAATACATGGTATTAAACCTGTAGAAGTCGCTCGGTTTAAGCGCAATAGTGATGATATTTCAAAAGCTTTAGCGCTTCTAAAAGAAAGTAAAGCAACCGCAATTTGTTTAGTCGGCACTTACGAGCCTCTCGCTGAATTCATTAATGCAGCAAACAAACAAAACTTCAACCCAGACTATACTTCGGTGTCTTTCGTTTCGAGCCATGATTTATATCAGCGAGTGAAACAGCCCGCCAACATTATGGTCACTGAAGTGGTACCCGACCCTAATAACTGTAAAAACCCTTGGTGTAAGCAGTTTATTGAAGATATCGAGCCTTATCACACGAGTGCGAATAGAATTATATTTGAAGGTTATTTGAATGCCGTAGCATTGGTTAGCGCTGCCCAAAAATGCCCAACGCCTCTAAACAATCAATGTCTGCTGACCGAGCTAACTCACCTCTTCACTGACACATCTGAATTCGCTGATTTATTTAATAGTCATAGTGCTGGAAATAATAAAAAAATCTACCGCTCCTATTTCAAAAAGTAATTTTGTAAATCCATCACTAAAAACATAATAATGTTCTATGCTATAAAGACTTAACAAGGCTTTGAGGGAAATATGGATCTGATTAATTTCCGAGTTGGGCACAAGACCATTTCATTAAAAATTCTTGATATTCTTCTAACTGAACGTTATGAGGGTAATTTAACGTCATTGCCCAATGAAAATAAGAGCTTTATCGGGGTCAAAGATTATATGGACACGCCGACCCCCATATTTGATTTGGGGGTAGTTTTAAATAACAGGTCAACATACGAAGTAAATGCCGCGCTTTCAGAATTATTAGTTGAAAGAGAAAAAGAGCACTTAGAATGGCTTAATGTATTAGAAAACAACCTATCTACTGGAACATCCTTCACAAATTCGCTAGATCCAAGTAAGTCCTCATTTAGTCGCTGGTACAAAGATTTCGAGACTGATAATGAAGATCTTAAGAGCATTGTTGCCAAACTTGAAAAGCCCTACCATGCACTACATGTTATGGCTAGCGAACTTCTAGAAGTACGGAAAACACAGTCAAAAGATTCTGTAATTATTTTATTTGAAGAAAAAAAACGACAAACTCTTAATCAGCTAAACCGGTTGTTTGAATCGGCCCGAGAGCAGATAAGCCTTGATTACAAGCCAATCATCATTTTTACAACTAAAGACGGTGTAACACCTCATATAGGGCTTCTGGTCGATAAAGTCGAAGACAATATTAATGTTAAGAAAGAAGATATCAAACCTTTAGAGCAGCTTACCTCTGTTGGTTTTGATGTTGACCCACAAACTAAAAACATGATGCGCGGGCTAATTAAAATGAAGCATAAACACAGCTTACTATTAGACCCAAGCGCCATCTTCCGGACAGAACACCTAATGCGCCACGAAGCAGAAGAAACCGAAGAGTATGGGCTTTTTTAGTCGCTAGTTAGCGAGTTAGAAAGAGTAAAGTTAGCGAGGGGAAAGTTGAAAGGCCTGGTGTAGGTTGGGTAGAGCGGAGTGAAACCCAACATAATACCATTCCGCATAAAGATTAAATCAATTTAATCCATTCCCGATTGCACATTTTCTTCACTCGATCCGGGATTGAAATAAAGTGATTCCACGCCTTTGAAACTTCATCGACAATTTCGTCATAGCCTGAAAACACTCTATTTGATAAACAATGTTGTCGTATCCAACTCCATACTTGCTCTATTGGATTTAGCTCTGGTGAATAAGGTGGGAGCTTTATCAGGGTTAGGTTTTTAAATTCTGCA
>NZ_LJTC01000022.1 GCF_001306915.1 Pseudoalteromonas lipolytica
ATCACACTCCAGACCATTAGCTCAAGAGGTAGCCTGCGCTTCCTGAGTGTTGCGACCCCAGACTCTGCAAGTGCTTGTTGTATTAAAGACTCATCCAGTATTTCCGACAAGCTGTGAATATTAGAATCGATAAATGATGAAATATTGGCGAAGCTATGATTAAGGGGCATAAAAAAATCCGATGACCTGTGATCATCGGATTTTGATCCTATTATGCCAAATGTCAATTGCTTAACTGATCGGCATTGCAATTAATAATTGCGCCTTTTTTGTTTTTAACTTACTAAATTTTGAATAGCTATTATACCAATCCGCTTAATTAAGTAGTCTATTTTGAGGCAATAAAACCTCGTTGATTACAAGGCAAAAATTTCGTTATTTAGTTGTTCTAAATGAGAAATTTTTAACGCAGTTAGCGACAGGTTTAATCCCTCAAAATGATTAAGTATTATTGCGGGTTGGTATTAGCTCGCCAGAGCAGCCTTCACTTTATCGCGATAGCTACGGCTTACTTTTAGTTCTTGGCCATTATCTAACACTAAAAGATATTCACCGCTTACTTGAGTTACAAGTTTGCTAATTTGCTTTGTATTAACAATGGCACTGCGATGAACTCGCACAAATAGTTGTGGATCAAGCTCTTGTTCAAGCTCTTTCATTGTTTTACGAAGGATATGTGTTTGCCCATCTTGGCAATGAAGGCACATATAATCACCAGCCGCATCAACCCATTGAATCGTAATGACTGGCACACGAACAATTTCGCCCTGCTCTTTTACAGCTAATGATTCTGGATAACGACGGTCAGCAAGGCTATCGCCCGTTGCTAACTTCTTTAAAATTTCTTCGCAATTATTGCCTGTAATACCTGCAACAAAGCTCGCTAGTTTTTTCTTATGGGCGTTATCTTGTTGCGTTTTTAAATAGGTATGCACTTTTTCTACCGCCTGTTTTAGTCTGTTGTCATCGACTGGTTTAAGAATATAATCCAACGCATGAATCTCGAATGCTTTAACTGCAAACTGGTCAAAAGCCGTTACAAACACAATAGCGGGTAATGGATTAACGCTCTCGCTAAGTGCTCTTGCAACTTCAAAACCGTTCATATTTGGCATTTGAATATCTAAGAAAACCAATTGAATATTGCCCGATAAGCATTCATCAATTGCTTCTTGACCATTGCTACATAAACGAATGACTTCTAAATCGTCAAATTCAGAAAGTCGAACAGCTAAGCCCTTTCTTGCTAGCGGTTCATCGTCAACGATCAAAGTTCTAATTTTGCTCATTTCTTAACAGCCTTTTCAAACGGAACGCGCAGATTAACTTTTAATCCACTTGGCGTATTGTCAGAGAGAACAAACGAGTAGTTGTTCTCATAAAGTGTTTTTAAGCGGTCCTGTGTATTAGCTATGCCAACGCCTTGAGAATTAACCAGTTGGCCATTTTTAAGCTCAGTGCCAGGACCATTATCGCCTACTTCCAATAATAGTTCATTTGCAAAAACTTGTGCTTTAATATCAATCACACCACCTTCATTTAATTGCGCTATCGCATACTTTATCGAGTTTTCGATAATAGGTTGGAGGATCAAGCTTGGTACCAAGGCTTCTTTTGCCTGCTCGCTTACGTCTACATTGACTTGTAAACGTTCATCAAAGCGTACTTTTTCAATTTCTAAGTACAGCATGAGGGCATGAATTTCTTGCTCTAACGGCACCTTTTTTATTGGGTCGGTATTGAGTGTGTATCGTAAGAAGTCACTCAATTTTGACACCATTAAATTTGCATCTTTGTTCTCTTTTACCAAAATTAAGGTTGAGATTGCATTTAGGGTATTAAATAAAAAGTGCGGATTAAGTTGATAGCGCAGCATTTTCAGCTGAGCTTCGTGCGCCATAGTGGTTGCTTTTAGAGCCTTTTGACGCTCACTTTGCAATAGCTGGTAATACTTAATACCAAAATACAAACCACTCCAACAAAGAATGATATAAACCGAATCTAAACCTTGTTGAAAGTAATAAAACCATTCATTTGGACGGTAACCGTGACGGTAGATTTCCCATAAATTGAATTTTTGTACAACGGCCCATAATGTGCCAGTTACATAGGAAGCACCAAAAACGACAAGCATTAATACCCAAGGTGAGGCATTCCACACTTTACGATACATATAACGTAAAGGTACTGTCATTAAACAGCCTGCATAAGCGTTTAATACAATAACAAATACGTAAATATCACGCATTTCAAAGACTTTTGAGCCGATATAATTAACTAACGCATACCCTATCCAGCCTGCAATTTGCAAAACCCAGAAAAAGCGTTGTCGATTATCAACTAATGATTGCCAATTCAAAATATCAGATTACCTTTCATAATTATTTTTATTATACCGATAGTCAAGAGAACAAAGCACTGCCGCCTATCTTAATTTTTTATAGCCTTACCGCATTCTTCAGACATTAAAAAAGCGAAGGCCACAACAGCCTTCGCTTTTTATCTGCTTTATTTTTAAGCTAGTTTATCTGAAGCCACTTTATAATTTGGATCTTCAATCACATTCACTTCAACTAAATCACGCGCATTGTGTAATAGTTGAATACAATCAGGGCTTAAATGACGCAAATGCAGTTTCTTACCGACTTTTGCGTATTTTTCTGCAAGACTGTCAATCGCTTCAATCGCACTGTGATCAGCAACACGGCTATGTTTGAATTCAATGATCACGTCTTCTGGGTCATTTTTAACATCAAATAACTCGGCAAAGTTCTTAACCGAACCAAAGAATAAAGGACCATGAAGCTCGTACACTTTAGAGCCTTGCTCATCGATGTAATTGCTTGTGTAAATGTGTTTCGCATGCTGCCAAGCAAAAACTAAAGCAGAAACAATCACACCCACACATACCGCGATCGCAAGATCTGTTACTACGGTTACGCCAGAAACAAGCACGATAACAAAAGCATCAGACTTAGGTACACGTTTCATCATTTTGAAGCTTGCCCACTCGAAGGTACCAAGAACAACCATGAACATAACACCAACTAAGGCAGCTAGTGGGATCATTTCAATGAGGCTGGCTGCAAAAATGATGAATGCTAGCAGTATGATTGCGGCACTAATACCAGATAAACGTGAACGACCGCCCGAGTTAATATTGATCATAGATTGACCAATCATCGCACAACCACCCATTGCACCGAAGAAACCACAGGTAATGTTTGCAGCGCCTTGACCAATACACTCTTTGTTACTGTGACCACGGGTTTCAGTAATTTCGTCAATTAAGGTCAGTGTTAATAACGATTCAATTAAACCAATCGCCGCTAAAACTAAAGCGTAAGGGAAGATAATTTTTAATGTTTCAAGATTAAATGGCACCATAGGAATATGAAACTCCGGCAAGCCACCGGCGATCGTTGCCTGCTCATTACCTGTCATTCCTTTTAAGAAATCTAGTACAGTGCGCGCTTCTAAATCAAAGCCTATCACAATCGCTGTTACCGTTACAATGGCAGCTAACGATGAAGGTACAGCTGTAGTTAACTTAGGTAAGAAATGAATAATAGCCATAGTTAACGCTACTAAGCCAAGCATAATATAAAGTGCTTGCCCTTCCATCCACTGTTGGCCACCCATACCGTCTGGTACTTTAAATTGACCCAGTTGCGCCAAGAAAATAACAATCGCAAGACCATTTACAAAGCCAAGCATTACAGGGTGCGGAACCATGCGAATAAACTTGCCAAGCTTGAAGATACCTGCGAGTACTTGCAGTATCCCCATCAATAAGACGGTTGCAAATAGATACTCTACACCATGATCTAAAACTAAACTTACCATTACAACGGCTAGTGCGCCGGTTGCACCAGAAATCATACCTGGACGACCACCAAAAATAGCCGTAATTAAGCCAACAATAAATGCGGCATATAAACCAACCAAAGGCTCAACATTAGCAACAAAAGCAAACGCAACCGCTTCTGGTACCAATGCCAACGCAACGGTCAGGCCTGATAGAATATCGTTTTTAGCAGAGCTTGGCGCTTTGCTGAGTAAGTTAAACATTAAGATCCTCTTTATAGTGAATGCATTTCGGCAAGGCGCAGAATTCTAGCAAAATCCGCAAAAGTTAACAATTATTAACAACAAAACGGCTAGTACCTAAAAGCACTAACCGTTTTCGAAAAATAAAACGTAGTAGAAAAAGATTAAAGAGGTAAAGACGTACTACGCTTAACGCATGTCATGGTCACGTTTGAGTGAACTTCTTGAACAAACTCGAGGTTTAGTAGGTTATCACGAACAAACTGCTCATAACCTTCAATACCTTTTGAAATAATACGAAGCATGAAGTCCATGGTACCCGCCATACTGTAACACTCGGTTACTTCATCATAGCTCATAATTAAACGCTCAAACTCAGCTAGGTTCGTTCTACCGTGGTTAGATAGGCGAACATGGGCATAAACCAACATATCAAAGCCAAGCTTTTTCTCGTCAAGCAAAGCAACTTTACCTTTGATATAACCATCTTGCTCAAGCTTAGCAATACGACGCCAACATGGAGATTGAGATAAACCAACTTTATCGGCAATTTCTGCCGTAGATAAGCTAGCATCCTGCTGTAATAATGCCAAAATTTGGCGATCTACTTGGTTCAGAGACATTTTATTTCTTTTTCTGTAAAAATACTGGTTAAATTATATAACTGATTTAAATATCAGTCTGCCTATTTTCTACTGTTTGTGCAAAAAAATTGCAACTTTATACCAATCCACTTAATTAAAAAATTAGCCATTATTGCGAGTAAATATCAACCAAAACGCCCACTAATAAATGGATTTGTTTTTCGCTCATGCCCTACGGTGGTATTCGGACCGTGGCCTGGCAAAATAGCAACTTCATCAGAGAATGATAATATCTCAGACTTAATTGATTCGATTAATTGCGCACTATCCCCTTTTGGAAAGTCAGTACGACCAACAGAGCCTTGGAAAATCACGTCACCCACTATCACCTGTTCTGAACCTTGGTGGTAAAAAACAACATGACCAGGCGTATGCCCTGGGCAATGGCGTACAGATAATTCAAGTTCACCCACTGTGATTGTATCGCCATGATTTAGCCACTTGGTTGGATAAAATGGTGTAATTGGTGCAAAACCAAACATTTGCGCTTGCATTGGCAAGGCATCAAACCAAAATTTATCATCTAAATGTGGGCCAATGATATCAACGCTAAAATGCTCTGCGAGTTGCTTTGCAGCGCCGACATGGTCTAAGTGACCATGTGTTAAATAAATTGCCTCTAATTGGCAATTTAAAGCAGCAAGTTCTGCTTGAAGTTTGTCTGCATCGCCACCTGGGTCAACCAAGGCCGCTTTATTCGTTTGCTCACAAATGATAATGCGGCAATTTTGCGCAAAGCCAGTAACAGGAACAGCTTTCACTTTCATGTTATTGTCCTTTTTGTAACTGCTCAAACGCCATTAAAATTGGGTATTTTAAATAGCCTTGATCATAAAACGGTGTACGCTCATAAAGCCAATGCAAGCGCGCATCAGCATCTTTAGCAAAGTTTTTATCTTCACGAATTTTTTTATCGAACTCTAAAGCCAATGCAGGTTTTTCTTTTAGCATTTGACGTGCGTACGGCATTAAAGCGTAATTCTCAACGTATTCAGTGCGCTGAAAAATAGTATTAAACTCGCCCCAAGCAAAGAATGAATCTGGCGCTTCTGGGTGTAGTAAGTGTGTAGCCAGTTCTGAGTATGGCTGCTCAGTTGAGACTTTGTACCAGCCGGTCATATCGACATTTTCTACGGTGTTGTAATCAAATGTCGCCTCTACACGAAAACGTCCTTCAAAAGGTGCTTTTGCAAATGAATAATCAGCAACGCTTGCTTGCGTTAATGGCTCAGAAACAGAACCATTCACTGTCGTTACCTCTACGCCGTGTAATTTAAGCTTACTTACCAATTGGCTGTACGCCGGCGGAATATAAAACGCGGTAGGAACATTAACGGTCTTTTTAACCTCTTTTTGCCAAAAAACCGGTAATGCGTCATAGTTTTTAGCTTCACCTAAATATTTAACTTCAGCTTGCCCAGACAATGCGCTTTCAGTTCTTGAATAGGCGATCCCTTTAAATTCGATGGTATCTGGCTCTTTAGCATAACCGCGTTCAACAACTAATTGTGTCGGTTTGAAATCGAGCTCTTTTTGAACCGCTTCATTAAGGGCTTTATCGTTTGCAGCTAAAGCATCAATGGCACCATCAATAAATACATAAGTACCTAATACGCGCTGCTTATAAGGTTTTAAAGAGTGGTTCTCAACTAAGATGGTCGGTAATGAACGTAAATCACCCCAGCCATTTGAAAAACGTGGTGTTGCCACCCAACCTGCTAACCCTTTTTTAAATTCCCGCTTGTCCATTACAAACACAAGTGGACCAGGAATATGCCCTGCTTTTTCAAGTTTGGCATCAATAACAGGTTTAAATAGATTATCCAGCGCTTGAGACACACTCGGTGATTCACTCGAAAAAACCGGGTTATAACCGTAGGTAACATCATATTGGTAATCAGCGCCATCGGTTACATGGACATCCACGTATAAATCTGGCTTAAATTGATTAATAACCTGCATTACACCGCGTACTTCGGGTGTATCAAGCTTAGTGTAATCACGATTTAAATTTAAATTTAGACCATTCGTTCTAAAGCCCATTTCTACTGGGCCACGCTGATTAATTCGGTTGTATTGGCTACTGCGCTCGTGACCATCAACGTTTAAAATAGGAATAAATAGAATATTGACTTTGCTCAGAATATCGCGGCGTTTACCTGTTGCAATATCGCGTAGCAACATAAACATGGCGTCTTTGCCATCAATTTCACCACTGTGAATGCCTGCTTGAATAAAGATGGTTGGCTTTGTATCAGCAACAAGTTGTTTGGCATCAAACATACCTTGCTCATTTGCCACTAACATCTTAACCGCACGACCCGCACTGCTTGTCGCAATAGTCGTTACTTTGAATTGTGTTGGGTTTGCTGCAACTAGGCGATCTACGAACGCCATAGTGTCGGCATAATTAGGCGATAAAGTGCCTTCGCTTAATTCAAAATCTGTGGTTAAAGGTCCTTTTTCTTGCATTAAAGACACACTATCGCCTTGCCATGGCAATAATGGGGGTAAGTGGCTGTCTAAAGTTACTGCAGCAGATAAAAACACTAAACTCGCAAACATATCACTCTCAAGTGCGGTACTTATTCTATATTGGGGAAATTATAACAACTAATCTGAATGGATTGCGTAAACTGCGGTGATTCAACAAAAAAATGGAGCAAACGACATACGCTATGCAAAATCGTTGTTAGTTATGAATATTAATTAAGATCAAAAAAAGGAGCACTAGGCTCCTTTTTAAACTTTATGAAAAGCGAAATTAAGCCGCTAGGCCTTCTTTTGCTTTTGCAACAAGCGCTGCGAATGCAACTTGGTCATAAACAGCGATATCTGCAAGGATCTTACGATCGATTTCTACAGAAGTCTTTTTAAGACCATTGATAAAACGGCTGTATGAAAGACCGTTTTGACGAGCTGCTGCATTGATACGTGCAATCCAAAGTTGACGGAAAGTACGTTTCTTAGCACGACGGTCACGGTAAGCGTATTGACCTGCTTTAGTAACTGCCTGGAAAGCTACGCGGTAAACACGTGAACGTGCTCCGTAGTAACCTTTAGCTTGCTTTAAAACTTTTTTGTGACGTGCACGTGCGATAACACCGCGTTTAACTCTTGCCATTTCTGAAGACTCCTATTAAGCGAATGGTAACATACGTGAAACTAGACCATGGTCATTCTTATGAACCATCATCTTAGGACGTAAGTGTAATTTACGCTTAGAAGTTTTCTTAGTCAGAATGTGACGAAGATGCGCTTGTTTACGCTTGAAACCGCCAGAAGCAGTTTTCTTGAAACGCTTAGCCGCGCCTCTGTGAGTTTTTAGCTTGTAAGCCATTGCAATAACTCCAAATGTATTGCTTAAAAATTAGCAAGCAGGCGAGAGATATAAAAATAGCTCTACTTTTAAGGCCTAACTTACTGCCATAATCCGGTGAAGGCTCACTACAAAAGCAGTGCAACCTTACTTATAACCGGTTATTTCAGGTGAACAGTAAACTGTTACTTGCAGACCTGAAATAAAATCGGTGCGTAATATACCCTGTTTATTGCTTTTTAGCAATAGGTGCCATCATCATAACCATCTGGCGACCTTCAACACGATTTGGGAATGATTCAACTTGTGAAACATCTTCTAAATCGGCTTTAACACGGTTTAATAATTCGATACCAATTTCTTGGTGAGCCATTTCACGACCACGGAAACGGATAGTGATTTTAGCTTTATCACCCGCTTCTAAGAACTTGCGTAAGTTGCGTAGCTTAACCTGGTAGTCACCTTCATCCGTACCTGGACGGAATTTGATTTCTTTAACCTGGATTTGCTTTTGCTTTTTCTTTTGTTCTTTTAGTTCTTTGCTTTTTTCAAAGATGAACTTACCGTAGTCCATAACCTTACAAACAGGTGGCTCAGCATTAGGACTGATTTCTACAAGATCTACACCCGCATCATCAGCGATAGCTTGCGCCTCTTTTAATGACACGATGCCAGCTTGCTCGCCGTCGATGCCAATTAAACGAACTTCTTTAGCTGTAATATCTTCGTTGATACGATTTTTTTGAGCTGTTTGTTGCCCTTTCTTGCCGCCTCTAATGGTACGATCCTCCAAGAATATAAAATAAAAAGCGTGTAGTTGGCTGTTTGTTTTGCCCTACACGCTCATGATTTATTGTCGATTTTTAATTTCTTCACTTACTTTTGCAATGAAATCATCAACACTAAATTTGCCTAGGTCTTCACCTGTGCGAGTGCGTACTGCCACTTCTTGTTGTTCAACTTCTTTATCGCCAACAACAAGTAAATATGGAATACGTTTTAACGTATGTTCACGGATTTTAAAGCCAATCTTCTCATTTCTCAAGTCAGCAGCGGCTCTAATTCCAAGTTTATTTAATTTTTGTACAATTTCTTGCACATAATCTGCTTGTTTGTCCGTGATGTTCATGATCACAACTTGCTTAGGAGCAAGCCACGTTGGGAACAAGCCAGCGTATTCTTCAGTTAAAATACCGATGAAACGCTCAATTGAACCTAAAATCGCGCGGTGGATCATAACAGGTGTACGACGTTCGTTATTTTCAGCAACATAAGTTGCACCTAAACGACCTGGTAATGCGAAGTCTAGCTGTACAGTACCACATTGCCATGCACGGTCTAAACAGTCATAAAGTGTAAACTCAATCTTAGGACCGTAGAATGCACCTTCACCTGGTAGGTAATCAAACTCAATGTCGTTTGCTTTTAATGCATCAGCTAGCGCAAGCTCAGCTTTATCCCACATTTCGTCTTCACCGATACGCTTTTCTGGACGAGTAGATAGTTTTACAACGATCTTCTCAAAACCAAACGTTTCGTATGTGTCGTAAACCATTTTGATACATGCAGAAACTTCATCCATGATTTGCTCTTCAGTACAGAAGATATGCGCATCATCTTGAGTAAAGCCACGTACACGCATTAAGCCGTGTAATGCACCTGATGGTTCGTTACGGTGACAACAACCAAACTCAGCCATACGTAATGGAAGATCACGGTATGATTTTAAACCTTGGTTAAAGATTTGTACGTGACCCGGACAGTTCATTGGTTTGATTGCGTATTCACGCTTTTCAGATTCAGTTGTGAACATCGCATCTGCGTATTTGTCCCAGTGACCTGATTTTTCCCATAAACCACGGTCCATCATTAATGGGCCTTTAACTTCTTCGTAATCGTACTCACGTAATTTTTCACGAACGAAGTCTTCTAGTTCACGGTAAATGCTCCAGCCATCATTGTGCCAAAACACCATGCCTGGCGCTTCTTCTTGCCAGTGCCATAAATCAAGCGCTTTACCAATACGACGGTGATCACGTTTTTCAGCTTCTTCTAAGCGTTTTAAATACGCTTTAAGTTGCTTTTTATCTGCCCATGCAGTGCCGTAGATACGTTGCAGCATCTTGTTTTCAGAATCACCGCGCCAATAAGCACCTGCCACTTTCATGATTTTGAAATGTTGACAGAACTTCATGTTTGGAACGTGTGGACCACGACACATGTCGATGTATTCTTCGTGATGGTATAAGCCTGGACGATCATCTTTCGCGATGTTCTCGTCTAGAATTTCCATTTTGTATGTTTCACCACGCGCTTCAAAAGTATCGCGTGCTTCTTGCCAGCTTACGGTCTTTTTAACAACGTCGTAGTTTGTTTTAGCAAGCTCAAGCATGCGCTTTTCGATAGCATCTAAATCATCTTGGCTTAAAGAGTGTTCCATGTCGATATCGTAATAAAAACCGTTATCGATGGTCGGACCGATTGCCATTTTTGCTTCAGGGAAAAGCTGCTTAACTGCATGACCAATAAGGTGCGCACATGAGTGACGGATAATCTCTAAACCATCATCATCTTTTGCTGTGATAATTTCTAAACGCGCATCTTCGGTGATTAAGTCACATGCATCAACACGAGTACCATTAACACGGCCTGCAATCGTTGCCTTGGCAAGACCTGGACCGATATCGCTCGCTACGTCAAATGTGCTTACTGGGTTTTCAAAACTACGCTGACTGCCGTCAGGGAGGGTAATAACTGGCATTATAAATCCTTAATACAGTGGTGATGCCTACAATGCATCACATGTAATATTTTTAAATTAATTTTTAGTAACTCTGCAACGCTTTTACGAATAAGCATTGCTATTTATGCTTGTATTTACTGAGTCTTCGCAAATACAAGCGACTATTGTCGCTGCTCACGTGCTCAAATACAAGTAGTTAGAAGAGTAAATTGACAATTAGTTAACTCATTTCATACTTAATGAGTCAGTACTTTTAGGGTGATGAAAATGCCAAACACGCGATCTTTCAAGTTTGCTACATTTAACTTATTAAATTATACCGCGCCACCCTACTCGTTTTATCAATTACATGAGCGCTATAACAATACACAATGGCTGCAAAAACAATTGTTTGTTGCTAATTTCTTAAGTGAGTCAACCCCTGATGTAGTTGCATTTCAAGAAGTGTTTAGTCAACACGCATTAGAAGTGCAGTGTAAAGAAGCGGGTTATGATTATTTTAAAACGGTCGATAGCCCGTCCCATGATGCGCTCTATCCGCAAGTGTTATTCAACCCTGTAGTTGCAATTGCGAGTAAATACCCGTTTAAATCAGCCGATGCACTGACGCCATGCCCTGAATTACTTGAGTACTTAAACAATCAAAATGAGTTCAAATTTAATCGCACACCGATTAAATGCATCATTGATTTACCTGATTTTGGTGAAGTCTGTTTTTATGTTGTTCATTTTAAGTCACAGCGTGTGCAATCAATGGCGCACATTCTTAATATTCATAACCTTGAAGATCCGCTCCTGCAGTTACTACATCAAACGGTAGGTACCATGCAGTCGCAAATCTCCCGCTCATTAGAAGCGTCTATTGTCTATTATGATGCACTGAAAACGCAGCGAGAAATGCAATGTGCAACACTTGTTATGGGGGACTTTAATGATGTACTTACCAGCCCAACTTTATCGTTTATGACTCAAGGCTTTCACCCCACTCGCTGTGAACCTTGTATAGAACAGAACGAACTTGTTGTTGGTCTGACCGACAGCTATGAGTTTAGCCGCTCATATTATGATAATAAAAACAAACCCTTTAGCCATTATTACCAAGGAAAAGGGAATGTATTAGATTATATTCTTGCTTCAGCGCATTTTAATCCCGATTGCCAAGCTTCGAAAGTTAAAGTGCTCGACTACGAAAGTTATGATAAGCATATTTCGCCAGGTAAATTAACCGAAGATATTAGTGTAAGTGACCACGGTGTTATCGCAATTAAAATTCATTTTTAAAGCACCTGTTTTTCATAACGTTAATTGCTATAATTGCGCAAATTAAGTTATTTAGAGAAAGACCATGAGAACATGTGGTGTAGAAATTACAGGTAGTGACGTACTGCTGTGCATTTTAACCAAAGACAATGATGTATTTGATATACGTGATGTCAGACAAACACGTTTTACCTTAGGCAATGGTAATGACACAGAAGTAATGCGTAAATTCCAATTTGATTTCAAAAAATTAATGGAAGATTACCAAATTGACTCTGTAGCAATCAAAGAGCGCCAAGCAAAAGGTAAGTTTGCTGGCAGCGCAAAAGGTTTCAAAATGGAAACGGCTATTCAGTTAATTGAACGCTTAGATGTGCAAATTTTATCTGCAACTGAAATCAAAGAGCAGCTTAAGCGCAACCCGGTGCCTATTGATTTTGAAGACACAGGCCTGAAAAAATTCCAAGAAAACGCATTCATTAGTGCTTACGTGTACATCATGCGTAAAACTTATAAGCAAGATGAGCCAAAAGCTTAATTGCTGCTTATTCTTAATAAAACGTGCTACGGCACGTTTTTTTATACCTCAAAAACCATCCTTTATTCTGCTTTATTAAAATTAAACTCTGTACATTAGTCTTATAAAGCTTTTCTTTGTCGACAATCTATGTTTAGTTAATCAAGTACGCATGTTTTGAAATCATCCTAAATGATTGTTTCAATTCTTTTGCATCAAGTCCATGACAACAAATTAACCGGACACGGAGAATACAATGCAGACAAAGAACACACACTGTAATGCGCTTCCACTTACTCAAAGCTATTATCAAGGCCGTACAGATATTCCTTTAATTGAAAAAACTATTGGACAGTACCTTGATAACATTGTCGACAATTACCCTGATCACCCCGCGATTGTGGTTCATCATCAACAGATCCGTTTAACCTATAGGCAATACCAGCAACAGATTAACAAGTTAGCAATGGGATTATTATCACTTGGCGTAAAACCTGGCGACCGGGTTGGTATTTGGTCTCCTAACAATATTGAATGGTGCTTAACCCAATTTGCTACAGCCAAGATTGGTGCAATTATGGTGTGCATTAACCCTGCATATCGACCAAGCGAATTAAAATACGCACTCAATAGTGTTGAGTGTTCAACACTTATCACAGCAAGTGAATTTAAAGCCAGTAATTATATAAGCATGCTGAATGAGCTCGCACCGGAGCTTGCAGATTCACAAGCAGGTAAATTAAATTTAAACGCCCTGCCACACCTAAAAAACATTATTCGTATTGGTGATGAACCTGCTGCTGGCATGTTTAGCTTTAGCGATATCATGCAGCGCGCTACAGATGCCCATAAGCTGGAGCTTGATGCCATTGCGGCCACTTTACATTGTGACCAAGATATCAATATTCAATTTACTTCTGGTACTACGGGTAACCCAAAAGGAGCGACCTTATCCCATAAAAACATCCTCAATAACGGGTTTTTGATGGCACAAGCGATGAAGCTGACACATGAAGATAAACTCTGTATTCCGGTACCTTTATACCACTGTTTTGGGATGGTGCTTGGCAATTTAGTATGTATAAGTAAAGGCGCTACCGCTGTTTTTCCGGGTGATTCTTTCGACCCTAAAACAACCCTTGAAGTTGTTGAAAAAGAACGCTGTACAGGCTTACATGGTGTTCCAACTATGTTTATCGCCGAGTTAGAGCTTAAAGATTTTGCAAACTATGACTTATCTAGCCTCCGAACAGGCGTAATGGCCGGCTCAACCTGCCCTGAGCAAGTTATGCGTAAAGTTCACTCATTAATGCATATGAAAGAAGTTGTAATTGGTTATGGCCAAACTGAATGTAGCCCGATAAATAACGTAACCGAAACCGACTCGCCTCTCGAAAAACAAGTTACCACAGTAGGCCGTGCATTAGCCCATACTGAAGTGAAAATTATCGACGAGCTGGGTGATGTTCAACAAGTTGGCTTACCTGGAGAAGTATGTAGCCGTGGTGCTGGAATTATGCGCTGCTATTGGAATGATGAAGAAAAAACGAAAGCAACAATTGATCAAGACGGCTGGTTACATTCTGGTGACTTAGGTGTGATGGACGAAGATGGCTTTGTTGCTATCGTTGGCCGGATAAAAGACATGATCATTCGCGGTGGAGAAAACATTTATCCAAGAGAAATAGAAGAAGTACTTTACACCTATCCAGGTATTCAAGATGCAGCCATATTTGGTATTAGCGATGAAAAATACGGCGAAGAAGTGTGCGCCTGGATCAAACCAAAAGATGATGCGGTACTTGATGAAAATGCCATTCGTGATTTTTTAAAAGATAAACTTGCCTATTTCAAAGTACCAAAGCACATCCGCTTTGTTGAAGAATACCCAATGACAGTAACAGGCAAGCTTCAAAAATTTAAAATGCGCGAACAAATGCAAGAACTCCTAAGCGAAAAGGCATTTTCGTAATCATTCACTTGCAAAGTACACCCTAATTTAAAGCAAGCTCAGCACCGCTGAGCTTTTTTATTTAGATATATATTTAGACACCCATTTTAAATTTGAAGAGTTAACCGAGCTTCATATATAAAGACTAAATTTATGTAGACATCCAACTTAATATTTCTCAATTTTTGGAATTACAGCTAAGCTTATAGTGTTCAACTCATGGAGGAGAAGAGCATGGCAACCCCACGTAGAAACTTAATTAGCGTTTCAAACACGCCTTATTATCACTGCATTTCACGCTGCGTTCGTCGCGCTTTTTTGTGCGGGCAAGACCCACTAACTGGTCGTTCATATGAACACAGGCGCGATTGGGTTGAAAAGAAACTACTTCAACTTGGTCGTATATTTTGTATTGATGTTTGTGCTTACGCAGTTATGAGTAACCATACTCATCTAGTACTTCATATTGATATAGCAAAAGCAAATCGTTTGAATAATAAAGCGATTCTGATTAGATGGCACAAGTTATTTAAAAGTACATTCCTTTGCCAACAATTCTTAAATGGCGAATTGCTAACAAAAGCAGAGCTTTCTGCGATTAATGCCAGA
>NZ_LJTC01000023.1 GCF_001306915.1 Pseudoalteromonas lipolytica
CCCATAAATTACGGTACGTAACATATAAGAAAAGGGCGAAAGCCCTTTTTTATTAATTAGTTATGATGACTGTCAGTCTTGACAGTATGTCAGTTTGAAGATTTAACAGGACAAAATTTTCTCATCTTTACCCGATTATCTTCATTCGGATTTTGACGATATTCCTTTAAGAAAAAATCACAAACTTTCTTTTCTTCAATTGCTTTTTCACGTTCTTGTCTAGTCAATCTTTTTTGATAATTTGGTTGGTATGCAGGAACTTGAATCTTTTTAGGCTGCGAAGCTTGGGTCAAAGCTTTTGTAGTCGCATCTGAAACAAGTTTAAGTTGATACATTGTCCATGTTTGATCAACAAGCCAAATAGTGAGACCAGCTAATGTTAAGCAGGCGTACAATTTTAAAAAATTAATTTGCATTTCAACTCCCTGTTTTAAGTGCTAATTCACCTACAATATCTAGTAATTGTTCTTGAAGATCAAATAAATATTTATCTTGAACTTTTGTTTCTGATTTAAGCTTTTTATACATGCTTTCATGTTCTTTAGCTGACCATTTGTAACGGTGAACAAACTGCACATCTGATGGTTTTACTTTACCCCAAGGTGTAGTCATAACATTGTTATGATATGAAATACTACATTCTGCCCATGGGCCAGTATCTGGCAAGTAACCGCGATACATTATCAAAATCAGTTTTTCAACTGGTTTACTAGCTTTATTAGCTTTTACATATCTCCTTACTTGTCTTTCACTTACTCCGAGTTCTTTAGCTCCTTTTGCGTAGTCATATCCGAATAGCGTAACGAACTGCAATTTAAAGTTGCCCATTGTGATTTACTCCTTTATTAAAAATCACAATGCACACTCCATTTAACTCTTTTTGGTTTATCAGAAGGCAATCAACTTTTTTCGAAGACAGACTAGGGCAGTGAATGCGATTGGCTTTCTCACTGGATTGATACCTGACCCTAATAAACAGCATATAAAATGGAAACAGATTCTCGATGAAATGATGATTTTCTGGAATGTATGACATGGCTACGCCATCCTCCAAGAACAGGAGATACAAAGGTGAGTGGTACGTAATAATTTTGTTCATTATTATGTACCGATACGAATATTACGTAAAAAATTACGTACCACTAAATAGCCTTTTTCATACGGCCTGTTCTGACATTTCTTGCCATAAAAGGTATATGGTCTGGGTTATCGATCAGAAATTCTATCATCTGTTTAATTTCAACTTCTGATTCGTCAGGTATCCAAAGGGTTACTTTCTTTAACCCTTTAACTTTCTGTTTCTGCTCGTATTTTTGATTTCTAGTCATAGTGTCACCAGTGACATATATTAGATCTGAGTTTTAAGCACACAAGGCAGAGGCTCGAAGCTCGCCTTTCTGCCTTTGTGTTGCTTAGTTAAAACTGTCTTAGGAAAATGTTTTTGTCAGAAAATTTTAAGATTGGTAAATCTTCTGTTAGATAAATCGAATAACCGATTTTTTCTAAATAGTTAGAGCTTAGAGTTATTACTTCAGGTTCTTTGATTTGCTCAGCTTGCTGTACCTCGTTTTCGCCTTCACCCATTATCGAGGTTTTTTGTCGCTCAACCTGATTGCCTGTTACGCAATTTATATAATGCTCGACAGTAACTAAGCCATGATTTTTTTTAACAACATAACCACCGTATTCATAGTCATCACACATTTCATTCAATGGATGTTCAAACTTTTGTGGTTTGTAGTCCAAATCAGAAAGTAACTTTTTTTGAGGTTTTATCGATAACTTAGTTTCAGGAATAACGGTCACTGGAGGTTCTCCAGTGGTAGGTTCTTCCGTGTCTAACATGCCAAGATTTTGAGCTAATGAATAGATAACATAAATTAAAATCGGAATAGCCAAAAAACCTAGATAAAGTTTAGGTGGTATTTTAAATCTAGCTGTATGTTCATCAGCTGACCAATAAACACCATAAAAATTGGAATCCCTGCGCATCATCTTAGTAGCGCACTTCTCCAAATCCCCTTTGTAATCAGTGTTAAATTGTTTATCTCGTTGAAATCGAGTTATCGCAGCTCCGCCCATAGGTCTAAAATAATGTATATGGGAATTGGTGCATTTTTGGATAACGTTGTCTAAGAAAGTGTAATGTTGAGTTACTAAATGTATATCAACGCCAGTATGTCTATGAGTCTGGAACTTTGTATAGTGTAATGGCCGCTTTGCACTATTAGCCATTGGTGAAAAGAAGTCCTGACACTCATCAAACACACTTATAGAACCATTTGGTAAATCAGGCCATTGAGTTGGGTCATCTACTTTTGTCCAGTGATAGTTAAGTAACTTTATAGATTCAATCGTAGGCTCTTCAGCTTCTTCTAGATATGTATCTAATCCGGTTAAATTCTTCTTCGGATAACAACGGCGGCACCAAGTAGCAAACAATTCTATTGCTGCCCGTTCATCATAAAATTTGTACAAAGGCGACAACCAAGGTGCGTCAGAAATTTCAACTAAACGACCCTCTTCATGCGCTTTTTTAATTATTTTAGAATATCTTTTACCCTTTTTTGTTTTAGCTACTGAAGGAAAAAAGGAGCCATAAAACCAACCAGCAAAACTATTACAGAAATCCAAATCCAGAAGGAAACACTTAATATTGTTGTAGAACTTCTGCTTTTGTGTAACTTGTTCATCTTCGCAAATCTCCTTTAAAGTATTTAACGTTTTACCTGCACCTGGAACACCTGTTCTTAAATAAATCATTGGTTAGGTGCTCCAACTTTCATTTTTGTTACAGAACCAGCTGAGGTTAAACCTTTAATACTTAATGCGGCAGCATAAGAACCTAGGACAATACCCACAGCAACATCAGTTTTTGCAAGTTTAAGAACTGCAATCATTTCGATCGGCATAGTTGAAGCATAAGAAGCTATTTGCTGATATATATAATCAACACCAAATTGACCCAATTGGTAAGTGACGTAACCAAAACCAAGACTAACGAGAACTTTAGAAACAAGGCTTGGAAGTAAAGCAGCTAGTGCAGCAAAAAAACTCTGTATTAAAAAAGGCATTAGAAAGACCCCGCAATAATTTTACCTGAATGGATTAAAGCACTTATAACGAGCAAACCTGATATTGCTTGAAATATTAAAATTATATATTTGTAAGTGAAACAAAGGGTTTTGCCATTGGTTAGAGTTACACACTTTTCTTCTGGCAGCTCAGCATTCGGAAGCCAGTCATCATATTTGTCAGCGTACTGGTTAAGATTTAAAGTTTCTGTAGGGAGTTCGACACCATCACCAGTACCAATACCTGAACATTCTTCAATGGTGCCTTCACAATCTTGACCGCCGATATTACCGTTGCCAGTACCATTGCCGCCACCACCGCCGCCACCGCCAGCTTCAATCCCGTTAACTGCATCGACTAACTCATTAAATTTACCAACGGTTACGGCATGTAAACGTTCATCTTGGCTAGTTTGTAAAAGAATTGCAGTGTCAATACTTTCCATAATATTAAGAAAGGCTTTAGCATTTTTGGTATCAGCGTCTATTTTTTTATTATGTAATTCATTGTCGTTATCAATTAATCGATTAATGCTGTTTTCAATTTCAGTTTCAACATTTTTTAAACTACAACCTGTATCACCCTCAGCACAGGTTTCTTTAGTTTTATCAGGTGTTTTTGAATCATCAACTTTAGAATCTGAATTATCTAAAGGGTCATCTTCAGGAATCGGTTGGTGATGGTCTGGGCATTGTAAAAGGGTGACAGTTCCATCACTTGTAGTGGTGCATTGGTCAGCATTTGCATCATTTGCAAGTTTGCTATTTTCATAAGGTTTATCACCGCAAGCAACACCTTGACTTACACCAATCGCAAACTTACTTAGTGATATCTGAGATTCATTAACATTATAAGTACAACCACCATTACAGTATAAGCCACCACCATCGAATGGTGAGCCACCGATAGTAGGTGAAGAAAATAAACTTTCACTACTACCAGCAGGAGGACATTCATTAGGAAGACAAGAATCCGAGCCAAGAGCTTTTGAAGCGCCTTTAGTATGATAGCCTGCAGGACAATCTTCAGGGTCAACTAGAGTTTTTGCACACATAATATCATTAGCATTTGGACCCACTTTATACTCAATGGTGTGGTCTGGGAATTCATCAGGAGGACAACTTAAAGAAGGTTTCTCTACTGTATCTGGAAACAATGAGAAATCAGCAGCAGCTTCACCTTTATCATACTTATCACTTGTATACCAAAAACGAGCAAAATCATTATGAGGTTGACATGTCATATCGTAATAGCTTCTCGAAGACGTAGAAAAAGGGACGAAAGAAGCGTTAAGGCAAGCCCGATAAACTGGGTCGTCACCATCTCCACAATACTCACCGCCAGTAACATGCTCACTATTCAATACATAACATCTTTTCATAGTGGATTTTGGGGATTTCAAGTCAGAATCATCAGGTATAGAAGATGAAGCTGTAGAAACAAAAAAGGCGCTCATTAGCGCCAATATAAATATTAGTATTCGCATCATTGCGCCTTAGTTTTCAATCATCAAATAAGATATAAAGTGCTAAAAGTCCTGAGACAATTAGCACTGTGTCTAATGTGATGAACATTAGCTAAACGACATACCTTTAAGCCACTTCCAAACAATAGCTACGAAAGCAGCACCTAAGAATGCACCACCAATCAGGTTGGCATTTTCGGTAAAGAAAGTTGTAAATTGAGTTGTTGCAGCAGTTACCTCAGCGGCAGGTTCAGCAAGTGCAGAGCCAGAAGCTACTAAAGTAGTTAAAATACCAGCCTTAGCTAGTTTGCTTTTTAGAATGTTAGTTTTCATGGTTAAGTTCCTTATCTATTCCAAACCATTTTTGATAATTTCTTCCACCCATAACAAGTAAGAAGAACGATGATAATTTGAGGAGCTACTTCATTTTGAAATGTCTCCCAATCGAGCGGAACTGGAAGAGGTGTTTCCACAACCTCCAATTCCACCGGACACTGTTTCTCTACAGGCGCAACGGGACAAATAGCAATGTATTTGTACTCGCCCATAGTTAGTTTTTAACCTGTTTTGTTTCAGATGGCAGGCTATGTAAGCGGAAGCCTTTCCAGTCCATCTGACGAGCAACGTTCGCACCTTCGTAATACTCGATATTGAGTAGTACAGGCTTTAAGCCCCAGCCATTAGGGTCTGATTGCATTTGCTCTAATTGCTTGTATGTACCGTCTGTGAATTGATCTGCTGAAACTTTCACAGATAGAATTTGCGCAGGGTTTTTAGTGTGCAGCTTAAACTCTGCGGTTGTAGGCAGTGGAGCGCCTTTATCGTCAGTACGGTTAACAGGGATTAAATCTGTGATAGCGCCTTCAATATTCATAATAAATTTCCTTAATCAGTGGTCTTAAAATTAAAAGTTACAGTTAATGACACAAGTCCAAGTTCGCGATTTCATCGCTCATAATGTTGCCTGCTAGTGCTTCGTAATCCATGAACAAACACATGTTTTGATAGTCCTCTAAAACACATGCTTCTAGGAATTGCATTTCTTCTTTGGTTGGCTCGAATAAGCGACCGTGGTCATGCCAGCCTTGAATCTGCTCTGATACGCCTATCATGATTTTGCGCTGAGCCTTGATGTCTGTTTCAGTCAAAATCTGTGATGTTCCGCGACGAGTGATAACAACTACGGCATCCCATGCAACGCCTAAAATACGGTTGGCTGGTTGGTCGCCGTATTTGGTGGCAAAGTAGGGCGATTGGGTTTCGCTTCGGCTAATCTCACCTGTGATTTGGTCAACAATGTCAGGTATCTGGTAATGCAGTCTTAGCGTTTGATCTTTACGTTTAACTTGTACGCCGCCCATTGCTAAACAAAACGCTTTCCAGTCAGATGAATCAGCGGCTTGACGAACCTTTTCTAAGGCATATTTTGAAACTGTATCTAGTGTGGTTTTCATTGCGTTAGCAACCTCGCATTTGCCTTGTTCGCCTTGGCCTAGTCGTCTAAGTTCACGCCATAAACTGACAGATGGACCACCGATTTGCTGAAAGCGTCTAATGTTAAAAGTGCTTGCCCATGTTGATGCGCGTTCAGCAGCATCAGCGGGTAGTACGTTAATTTCACCAGCTTGAGAACAAGTGACTTTGTCGATGCAATCACCAGTAACAGCTTTAGTAATGTATTTAGCAATGTAACCAGCCGCAGAGCCTTTATTTTTATTAATAGCAATGGCTTTAAAGCGAGTTGTTTTTGATTTGAATTCGTCTGGTGTATCTTGGGTGCAAAGCTTTCTAAGTATGTTACGTACTTGAGTTGCATCACCTTTTTCCATGAATAAAAGCATGTGCCAGTGTGGGCAACCGTCATGATGTGGTTCAACAACTCTAAAGCCGTAAGGTCTTAAATCTTGCTTAGCGAATAGGGCGCGGGCACGTTTCCAAATATCGTTAAAATATTCTTGTGCTTCTTGGGGTGTTGAGCCGTTATATTTTTTGTTCGGTATACCTGTATGGTGTACTGAATGAAAACGACTCGGCGCTGATAAAGTATAAAACTCACCACGATGGCCATGCATGTCGGCCAGTTCTTCAAAACCACGAATACGAACCATGAGTTCGGCTGCTTGTTGTTTGCCCGATGTATGCGAACGTTCAATGATGGATTGTAATGTTTCAAATTCTTCAAATGGATTTGATTCATTCGGAACAACAAATAAATCAGACATGATTTGTTCTGATTTACGTTTTCTATCACGGCGGTTTTGGATAGTTGGTTGTGAGACATAAGCGCTTGCTTTTTTATGAACGAGTCTTAAATCACGCGCTAATTGTTCAATGGTTACAGCTTGGATTTTGCGTAATTTTCTACGCCACCAAATAGGGTCTGCAAAACGGTTAAGTGCGCCAACTAATGATGTTGCTGATAGGGTTGAACAGTAAGGTGAAACGAGAACCGGTGCATCGATATTAAATGAATTTGCCAATTCTTTTAATTGTACAAATACATGCAAGTTATGACCATTTTTAGCGATTTTAAGCTCGCAATAGCGAGCTTTTTGCTCTGCAATATCACAAAGTTCATCATCAGAAACAGATAAATTGATGTGACCGAACTTCACATTCCCTAGTTTTAACGCTTCATCTGCACGCTTTAAACGGGCGTTTGCATCGGCTAAATTGCCGAATTTTTCAGCTAAAAAGTAGCCCGTACTAAGCATGTGAGCAAGGTTAGAATGACGTTCAAAGATACGATTTCGCCAAGTTTGATAGTCGAAAAAACGTTCTTTCATTGGCTTAGATAAGTTCTCGAAAACGTCTTTTGCCGTGTTTGCAGGGTGCAAATTTGCCGTTAAATTCATTGCAGTATTTAACGGGAATACTTGGGCGTATTGGGTAGATGATAGTGCGGTCATTATCTAGTCCTTACTATCCATATATGAATCTTTAAGTGTTTCGTTAACAGCCAAAAGTGCAGCAATAATTACAAACAAGTACAGGCTGAAGAAAATAGTTAGAGTAACTGGGTCAGGAATATCGATTGAGAATGTATCGAGTAAATATTGAGATAAACTTTGGTTTAGCTCATGTAATTTAGTGAAACTCATATCCGTATTCCTTGTTAAAATGACGAACTGTCAATCTTGAATGCTGGTAAATCTAGCATTCAGTTTTGACAGTCGTCAACTTTTTATTTATCAAGAATGACAGTTATAATTAAGTAAGTGAGGAGAACGCTATGAATTTTAGTTACGAACTAATTGAAAAATATAAAGAAGTTAAAGGTTACACTCAGGACAAACAAGTTATTTCAGATTTCACTGAATTTAACTCAGGTAATATGTCCCAAATTAAAAAAGGTAATCGTCATTTAACTGCGAACCAGTGCATCGCAATGGCTAATGCTGTTGGTATGGATCAAAAAGAAGCTTTACTAAAACTTGCTATCGAAAAATCAAAATCCAAGGAAGAAGGTAAGATCTGGTCGGATATTGTAAAAAAGATTAGTGCGGCATGTGTAGCGCTAACACTTGTTGCAGGACTAGCAAACGCTCCAACTGAGGACGCTTTTGCGTAATAGCGGATAGCCCATAAATTACG
>NZ_LJTC01000024.1 GCF_001306915.1 Pseudoalteromonas lipolytica
GTTAGCAAGAGTAAAGTTAGCAAGAGTAAAGTTAGCAAGAGTAAAGTTAGCAAGAGTAAAGTTAGCAAGAGTAAAGTTAGCAAGAGTAAAGTTAGCAAGAGTAAAGTTAGCAAGAGTAAAGTTAGCAAGAGTAAAGTTAGCAAGAGTAAAGTTAGCAAGAGTAAAGTTAGCAAGAGTAAAGTTAGCAAGAGTAAAGTTAGCAAGAGTAAAGGAGCTTTAAGCTATAAGTTTTAAGTAAGATTTTGCCTTACATTGTTATGGTTAACCCCGATACCGTAGGCGTGAAATTTATTTCGCGCGAATAAGTTAGAGCAAAGCCAATAAAGCAAGACCTGCTCCATAGATTTCTTCGAAGATAGGCCGATCATGGCTTCGTTTTAGCTAATTGCGCATCCATGCGCAATATTACTCATCAATTGTTTCTTTTCAGAGCGCGATGCCGGGGTATATGGAAACGTAAGAGATTGTTGCTTTATCTTGCAGCGCATAAATACTAAACAATTTAAATTAAATCTAATAATTATAAGCAGAAAATTGAGGAGTTATGTTATTTTAGGGCAATAAGTTAAGGTTAACACCACTGCAACGGAGGCAGTTCCCATTGGCTAAAAATAGAAAAAGTTCATTTAGAAAAAAAGTAAGATCTAGTGTAAGTAAAACGGGCTATAACTTTATTGATGAAATGAATAATTTAAAAAAAATAAAAAATGTTGTTTCATTCAGAGAGGCGCTTGATAAAAAGTTAACAAATCCAAATTTTAAACTTAATTTGCATAATAACCAAGAACTATACCGTGATAAATTCCGTAAAAGTAACTCTGTTTTTCCGAAGTCAGAGTTTTTAAAAGAGCTTTATATTGCTGTAGTTAAAATAAATAAAAATATTACTTTAATAAATGAATTTTGCAAAATAAAAAGTGAATTTGAGCGCTGTTTTCTTTTAGGGGAAATAGATGAAGCTCATCTTTGTCTTGAGGAAGCGAGAGCGTTAACAGGATTATCTTATTGGTATTTGGAAAGTAAACTATCAGTTTTGGCTTGGGAGGCTGATAATACTAAACTTTCTGCATTTTATAAATCAATTCATTCTTTAGAGCTTGAACCAGTTGAGATAAGAGATTTTGATTTATTATTCGATAAAGCAATAGAATCAATACCTGCAGATAGAGTGGATTTTTCATTAGACTCATTGATTGATGGGGTTTCATTGGATTGTGCTGACTACTCGACAATCGATTTTTTGTTTAGATTTAACCCATTAAAAGAGACGGATTATGAGTCAGTATTGAGATACTTTGGACCTTGTAATATTGTTGATATATTTTTAAGTACAACTCGGATCGTTTACTGTAAATATGCAAATGAAAAGCTAAATGGTCAAGCACTTGATATCATAAAAATGATAGTGGGGATAAAGGATAGGAAGTGGTTTAACTTTAATTTAATTGTCAACGGTGAAGTTAATGTTTCTTCTAAAGAAACGGCTTTTCTGAGGATATGTGATGAGTACATTAAAGGAGAGTATGAAAAAGTTGTTAACCTTTGTGAAGAGGTTTTATATAAGTGGCCTGATTTTTCAAGTGTATATGAGTTTTATATAAATTCACTTTATAATACTAATATAAAAAGTGGTTTTAGCTCTTCAACTCTATTAGGCCAAATTTTTGAATCGGTTATTCAATACGTGTCTTCTAGAGGGTGTCTTGATGTTAATGTTATAAATAAAAAAATATATCAAAATCAGAGTTTAGATTCTTTACAAATTATAAATCTAATTAAATCTAAAAATAACATATTAACGCAAAATAATTCAGCAAAAGTGATCTATAGGTTTTTGGATATAGGTTGTACTACTGTTAATCCTTTTCAGAAAAGTAATTATGATGATGGCAGTCTTTTTTACCATCTAAACTCAATATCGGATCTGTCAAAAGTTAATGATCAGATACCTAACTATAGGATTTTGAAAAGAAAAGCTGACGAAAAATTTGAGATTGCTTCATATCGAGAAGCAGCTGATGCTTATAAATCAATCCAAGACTTCCCTAAGCATTTTGAAGATGAGTTAATGATAAAAGAGATTTTTTGTCTACTCAAGTCTGGTGATATTGAATTATCAGTTAAGAAACTATGCGAAAATTATTTCAAGAAAAATATTAACATGGAGAGGTTTCCATGTACCGAATTCTTGTATGAAATAGAAAATTATCCACATGAGCTACCAATAAATATACAACTTATTATTGTTATTTACATCCTAGTTGAAGTTACAAATAGCGATAAACATATAATTTCAATGTATTTTGATGACTTTATGGATGAACTCGAGATTGATTTTCCAAGTGATATTTTACCTAACTCTCAGGAAGAGCGATTTCTTCTTGAGTTCGTATTAAGTGTTGATGTTCTTGAAGGCGTACACATATGCAGGAAAATATATGAAGGCTCTAGTCATTTAATGTTTGATAGAGTTTTAATTCTATCTAGTTTGCTAGATATTGAAACCTGTGAGAATAAAAAGGAACTTTTTAAAAATGAGATTAGTTTTTTAGGGCATAAATACGCAAAAAACTTTAGTTTAAAAGATTTAAGTCCAGGTAAAATTGAAGTAGATCGAGCAGCTCTGGCAGCAAAGGCGGTTGAGAGAAATAAAGATTCATATCTAAAAATAACTCATGCATTAAAAAATGAATTTCAGCTCCCCGAATTAGATGAATTTGGTAATTTTCTAGGTGAAGAAGTTATTTCCCTCAGAGAATCTTTTACTTACGCATATCAGCTGCTTCTTGATATCAGAGATCTATATACGTTAGATGAGTATTTTGGGTTGGATTATTCTTTGAATACAGATATAAGACATAATGGAATTGTACCTGTTATAAGATCTGTTTTTGAAGCGCATGGCTTACTATCTAATAAAGTTAATGGGGTTTATAAAGATAATGTAGAATTTGAGAGGAGATATAAAAGAATTCTTAAAGTCCATTTTTACAAAGCAATGCAAGAAGAGTTAAAGGATTTTTCTTCAGAAATTGACACAAGAATTAATAATTTAAAAACAAGAGTTATTAAAATAATCACAAATGAAAAAGATGACCAAGAGCGAATATTTAAATTTATTATTTCTGAAGTTGATGTTAACAAGCTTTTAACTTTAATAAATGCAGGTAGTACTTATGTTGAAACTATAGATTACTGCTTTCAACATTTAGAAAAATTGACAGAACGATCTATGGAGGTAGGAAGGGAGCTGCTACTCGAGGGTCTTGATAAGGAATTTACTAAAAAACTAACTAAATTACATCAATCTCTGGCTAAAATTGGTAGGGGAAATGATGATTTTTTAGAACGGATTTCATTAACAAAGAATGACTTAAGAAACACTTTGCAGGAGGTCTCAGAGTGGCTAGCTTTTTCTAATAAAACAGGAGACGATTTTTCTATAGATTTTCCTTTGTATGAAGCTAAGCTATTTGTAGAAAAAATATTCCCAAAAGTGAAAATTAATTTAGAAATTACTAATTTATTAGAGGGAGAGCAATATAATGGGCGTATTTTAAAT
>NZ_LJTC01000025.1 GCF_001306915.1 Pseudoalteromonas lipolytica
CCCGCCGGTAGCACAGTGACCATCACCCAAACCTTATTAGGCGGTGGCAGTGTGACATATACGGCAACCACCGATGCCAATGGTGATTGGTCACTGACAGGGTTAACCGTGCCGTTAGCGAACCTAGCGTCGATAACAGCCAGTGCATCGGATGCTGCAGGCAATGTACGTACTATCAGTTCAAGTGACTTTGATGGTACACCACCGACACTCACCGTTAATGTGGATGCAATAGGAAATGACAATACACCGCTCATCAGTGGTACCAGTGATGCAGGTGAAGGTGCACAAGTGACTGTGGTCGTCACCGATGCCAATGGTGATAGCAGCACCCTAACAGCGACAGTGGATGCCAGCGGTAATTGGTCAGTGAGTCCAACAACGGTCTTAGCTGATGGTCAATTTACTGTTGACGCCAGTGTGCGTGATGGGGTGGGGAACCTTACAGAAGAAACGGTGACTGGGGTCATTGATACCGTTGCACCAAGCTTAACCTTAACGGGCGTTGGGGCGGGCAGTGATGTGACGCCAACTTTAAGCGGCACAAGTAATGAAATCGGCGCGTTAGTAACTATCACAGTGACTGATAGTAACGGTGTGGTACAAACTTTCTCAGCCACAGTGGGCAGTAATGGAACCTGGACTAGCGAAGTGCCAAACGGTTTAGCCGAAGGTGATTACACTGTGTCAGCAACAGTGAGTGACGTGGCGGGCAATAGTACAACAATCAGTGCCTCAGGTAGTATTGATACGGTAAATCCTACAGTCGTTGTGAATGATAATGGCTTAAGTAATGATAATACCCCAACAATCAGCGGTACATCTACCGAGCCTGCGGGCACAATTGTAAATATTATAGTTACAGACAGTAATGGCGATAATTATAGTTTTACAGCTGTTGTAAGTGCTGCAGGCACATGGCAAACAGACGCATCTGAAATACCTGATGGTAACTATACAATTACTGCAACAATCACAGATGCTGCGGGTAATACAGGGAGTGATACAGGCTCTGGAACGATAGACACTACAGCGCCTCTCATTACAATCAACAATCTAGGCACAATTAACACCGCAACACCAACTATTAGTGGTACATCTTCGGAGCCAGCAGGCACTGTTATTTCACTTGTATTAACAGATACCAGTGGTGGTGAGATCAGTTTGACTGCAACCGTTGATGGTGCTGGTAATTGGTCTGTCACCTCTTCATCGTTAGCGAATGATGACTACAGCGTGGTTGCTACAGTAGAAGATGCAGCAGGAAATAGCGCCTCAGCAACAGAGAATTTCACCTTGAATACCAGTGCGCCTAGTATTTCAATTGATGCCCTAGGCCAAACGAACGATACAACGCCTACTATTTCAGGAACAACCAGTGCTCCTGACGGCAGTACGGTAACAGTGACTATAAATGATGGCACCAATCCAGTTGAAACACTGACAGTAAGTGTCTCAGGTGGTATTTGGACTGTTACTGCTAATAATGCATTAACTGAAGGGGATTTTACGGTTACTGCTAGCGTTACAGTAGGTGGCGTTGAAGGTACAGACTCTGCTGTAGGAACAATTGATTTAACCCCTCCTACCATTGCAATTAATGATATTGCACAAACCAATGATACAACCCCAACAATAAGTGGTACAACGGATGCACCGGTAGGAAGCACAGTTACAGTGATCATTACTGATTCACAAGGCAACCCACAAACTTTAGTCGCTACGGTATTAGCGAACGGAAGTTGGTCAGTGTCTGCAACCACAATACTGGCAGAAGGTAGTTTTACTGTTAATGCTTCAGTCACCGATGCAGCCGGTAATACTGGCACCGATAGTGCCACTGGTGAAATCGACATTACCGCACCGACGATTAGCCTTGATACCTTGGCCGATAGTAATGATGTGACACCGCTCATCAGTGGGCAAACCACCGGAGCGGCTGTGGGCAGCTTAGTGCTGCTTACTATCACTGACAGTGCCGGTAATGTACAAAGTGCGACAGCGACGGTGCAAGCGGACGGCAGTTGGTCTGTTGAGCCAAGTACGGCATTAGCCGAAGGGGATTATACCGTGGTGGCCACCGTGAGCGACGCGGCGGGTAACGAAGGCAGCGATACTGAAACAGGCACCATTGATGTGACGGCACCAACGATTAGCATTGATGCGCCAGCGCTGACCAACGACAATACACCGACGGTCACTGGCACCTCAGACTTAGCCAATACCTCACTCGCTGTGACCTTTACCGATGCTGATGGTATCAGCCATAGCGTAACAGTCACCACTGATGCTTCAGGTAATTGGAGCGCCGAAGCAGGGCAAGCCTTAGCTGATGGCAACTACACAGTCAGTGCTAGTATCAGCGATGCAGCAGGTAATAACAGCAGTGCCAGTGACAGTGGTGAAGTCGACACCATTCCACCGGAGCTTGCTTTTGTGCCGACCTTCTTACTGGGTCAACTGGTGACCTTAAGTGGTACATCAGATTTACCCGCCGGTAGCACAGTGACCATCACCCAAACCTTATTAGGCGGTGGCAGTGTGACATATACGGCAACCACCGATGCCAATGGTGATTGGTCACTGACAGGGTTAACC
>NZ_LJTC01000026.1 GCF_001306915.1 Pseudoalteromonas lipolytica
CAATGCCGATCAGTTAAGCAATTGACATTTGGCATAATAGGATCAAAATCCGATGATCACAGGTCATCGGATTTTTTTATGCCCCTTAATCATAGCTTCGCCAATATTTCATCATTTATCGATTCTAATATTCACAGCTTGTCGGAAATACTGGATGAGTCTTTAATACAACAAGCACTTGCAGAGTCTGGGGTCGCAACACTCAGGAAGCGCAGGCTACCTCTTGAGCTAATGGTCTGGAGTGTGATTGGCAGCGCATTGTTTCGAGATATGCCTATGACTCAGGTCATTAATCGTCTTGATATTGTATTACCAAGTAAGAAACCTTTTGTAGCTCCTAGTGCGATTGTTCAAGCAAGACAGCGTTTAGGCTCGGAATCTATTCGTCATATCTTTAATATGACTCAATCCCGTTGGCATCAAGACACACCACATCCAAACTGGTGTGGATTAACCTTACTTGGCGTTGATGGCGTGGTGTGGCGTGCAGAAGACACGCCAGCTAACAATGATGCATTTGGTAAGTTGCACAATGACAAACGCGAATCGGCTTTTCCTCAAATTCGTATGGTCTGTCAAATGGAACTCACAAGTCACTTATTGACCGCATCCGCCTTTGACGCCGTTGCGGCTAATGAAATGACGCTCGCTGAGCAGCTGATAGAGCAAACACCCGACAATAGCCTAACGCTGTTTGATAAAGGTTTTTACTCATTAGGGCTACTTCATAAATGGTCTACCACTGGTACATCAAGGCACTGGCTAATTCCCTTAAAAAAAGGCACGCAATATGAAGTTATCAGGGAATTTGGAAAACATAACCAACTGAYTAGACTAAAAACAACACCTCAATCACGAAAGAGGTACCCAGACTTACCTATTACTATCGAAGCTAGATTGTTGACGAAAACCATCAATGGAAAACAGCATCAGATACTGACGTCTATGACCGACCCAATGAAATATCCAAGTGCTGATATCGTCGATCTATACAGTCACCGTTGGGAAATAGAGCTTGGGTTCAGGGAAATGAAACAGTACTTGCTCAAAAATGAATTAACGTTACGTAGCAAAACCCCAGAGCTAGTAAAACAAGAGTTATGGGGCGTATTGCTCGCATACAATTTAGTACGATATATGATGACTAAGATGGCTTACAGCCTGAAAGGGATATGGCCTTATCAACTCAGTTACAGCAATGCTTCTGGCTATATCATCAAGGAGTTAATGATGTTGCCTCACACCTCAGCAGGAAAAGTACCGAGCGTAATAAATAAACTTATTGCAATGGCTGAAACCTTTGTACTGCCAGAGCGAAGAGAAAGACATTATCCAAGATGTGTGAAAAAGAGACCCAGTCGATACCCTGAACGAAAGCCCCAAAAAATGCCTGTCAGCTCTTAACTGACAGGCATTA
>NZ_LJTC01000028.1 GCF_001306915.1 Pseudoalteromonas lipolytica
TCACCAGGCATTACCATTTCAACGCCGTCTGGTAACTGTACGTCACCTGTTACGTCAGTTGTACGGAAGTAGAACTGTGGACGGTAACCTTTGAAGAATGGAGTGTGACGACCACCTTCATCTTTAGAAAGTACGTATACTTCTGAAGTGAACTTCGTGTGTGGAGTGATTGAACCAGGCTTAGCTAGTACTTGACCACGTTCAACGTCTTCACGCTTAGTACCACGTAGAAGTGCACCGATGTTCTCACCCGCACGACCTTCGTCTAGAAGCTTACGGAACATCTCAACACCTGTACAAGTTGTCTTCGTAGTTTCTTTGATACCTACGATTTCAACTTCGTCATTCACGTTGATGATACCAGCTTCAACACGGCCWGTTACAACAGTACCACGACCTTGGATTGAGAATACGTCTTCGATAGGCATGATGAATGGCTTATCGATGTCACGCTCTGGCTCTGGGATGTAAGAATCTAGTGCTTCTGCAAGCTCAACGATTTTGTCTTCCCACTCTTTCTCGCCTTCTAACGCTTTAAGCGCTGAACCTTGGATTAGTGGTAAGTCATCACCTGGGAAGTCGTACTCAGAAAGAAGTTCACGAACTTCCATCTCAACTAGCTCAAGTAGCTCTTCGTCGTCAACCATGTCACATTTGTTCATGAATACGATGATGTAAGGTACACCAACCTGACGAGAAAGTAGGATGTGCTCACGAGTTTGTGGCATAGGACCGTCAGTCGCAGCAACTACTAGGATTGCGCCGTCCATTTGAGCAGCACCAGTGATCATGTTTTTAACATAATCGGCGTGTCCTGGACAGTCTACGTGTGCGTAGTGACGAGTTGGAGTATCGTACTCAACGTGTGAAGTTGAGATTGTGATACCACGCTCACGCTCTTCTGGAGCGTTATCGATTGATGCGAAGTCTTTAGCTACACCACCGTATACTTTTGCAAGTACGTTAGTGATTGCTGCTGTTAGAGTTGTTTTACCGTGGTCAACGTGGCCGATTGTACCAACGTTTACGTGCGGTTTTACGCGTTCAAACTTTTCTTTTGCCAT
>NZ_LJTC01000029.1 GCF_001306915.1 Pseudoalteromonas lipolytica
CCCTATCTGCCGTGGGCGTTTGAGAATTGAGAGGGGTTGCTCCTAGTACGAGAGGACCGGAGTGAACGAACCGCTGGTGTTCGGGTTGTCATGCCAATGGCACTGCCCGGTAGCTACGTTCGGAACTGATAAGCGCTGAAAGCATCTAAGCGCGAAGCAGGCCTCGAGATGAGTTCTCACTAGACTTTTAAAGTCTCTGAAGGGCCGTTGAAGACTACAACGTTGATAGGCAGGATGTGGAAGTGGTGYGAGCCATTAAGCTAACCTGTACTAATTACCCGTGAGGCTTAACCATACAACGCCAAACGCGTTTTATGACAGCGTAACAGACAGAAGTTAAGTTACTAAAGTAGACAWTTACTTGATATCAGAWTTCCAGATTTTAGTTAATTGCYAAGGCGATTAACRAACCAAATTTGCTTGGTGACAATAGCGTTTTGGACCCACCTGACCCCATGCCGAACTCAGTAGTGAAACGAAACAGCGCCGATGATAGTGTAGCAGCTGCTATGTGAAAGTAGGTCATCGCCAGGCTCCAAATTAAAGAAAGCCCGATTCGAAAGAGTCGGGCTTTTTTGCGTCTGGAGCTATCAGCCAGGTAGGTTGGGTAGAGCGGAGCGAAACCCAACATAATCCATGTGAACCTCTTCATAATTCCATGGTTAAAAATTCTTAAAATCTCTACTGGTCTAACAGCTTGGCGATCTCTAAAATGGCTTACTTCACCTTGCGCTAATACCATTCCGCTTAAATATCTGATCTAATATAGGCTATATAAAATCACCGGCTAATAACATTGAATTCAAACATATCTGAACAGCTTTTAGCGCTTTCTCGAAAAGAACCAAACGCACGAAAACGCATGCGATTGCTCGCAGTGTCTTTATTTTATGAGGGTAATAGCCGAACC
>NZ_LJTC01000030.1 GCF_001306915.1 Pseudoalteromonas lipolytica
TACCGGCGGGTAAATCTGATGTACCACTTAAGGTCACCAGTTGACCCAGTAAGAAGGTCGGCACAAAAGCAAGCTCCGGTGGAATGGTGTCGACTTCACCACTGTCACTGGCACTGCTGTTATTACCTGCTGCATCACTGATACTGGCACTGACTGTGTAGTTGCCATCGGCTAAGGCTTGCCCTGCTTCGGCGCTCCAATTACCTGAAGCATCTGTGGTGACTGTCACGCTATGGCTGATACCATCAGCATCGGTAAAGGTCACGGCGAGTGAGGTATTGGCTAAGTCTGAGGTGCCTGTGACCGTCGGCGTATTGTCGTTGGTCAGCGCTGGCGCATCAATGCTAATCGTTGGTGCCGTCACATCGATGGTGCCTGTTTCAGTATCGCTGCCTTCGTTACCCGCCGCGTCGCTCACGGTGGCCACCACGGTATAATCACCTTCAGCTAATGCCGTACTTGGCTCAACAGACCAACTGCCATCCGCTTGCACCGTCGCTGTCGCACTTTGTACATTACCGGCACTGTCAGTGATAGTAAGCAGCACTAAGCTGCCCACTGCCGCCCCAGTGGTTTGCCCACTGATGAGCGGTGTCACATCATTGCTATCGGCCAAGGTATCAAGGCTAATCGTCGGTGCGGTAATGTCGATTTCACCAGTGGCACTGGCTGTTGCTGGGTTACCTGCTTGATCACTGACCGTCGCCGTAACCGTGTATTCTCCTTCTGCTAACAACGTGCTCGCCGCCACTGACCAAGTGCCATTGCTTTGCATCACGGTAGTGACTGTGTGGCTGTTGTTGTTTGCATCGGTAAAGACCACAGTGACTGTACTGCCTTGTGG
>NZ_LJTC01000004.1 GCF_001306915.1 Pseudoalteromonas lipolytica
GACATTGTGCATTACATTCACACTGAATTTGGTGTTCATTACCACTTAAATCATGTCTATAAAATTCTAAAGCAACTTGGCTTTAGTTGGATCACAAGCCGCTCTAAACACCCAAAACAATCATTACAGAGCCAAGAGGCTTTTAAAAAACTTCCAGCTGGAAACGATCCTTCACACACCAGGACACCTTCCTCTTGATCGGATCGACGTATGGTTTCAGGACGAAGCACGATTTGGCCAGCAAAATCAGACTACGCGCATTTGGGCTGAAACAGGTACTCGGCCACGGATTGTAAAACAACAGCAATTTGACTATGGATATTTATTTGGCGCGGTATGTCCAGTGACAGGCCAAACAGAAGCGTTAGTTAGCCCATTCGTAAATAAAGAAGCAATGACGCAGCATATGCGCCAGATATCACACGCGACACCTGTTGGAAGGCATGCTGTCGTGATAATAGATGGCGCAGGCTGGCACACATACGATACAGCTGCAGAATTTAAAAACCTAACCCTGATAAAGCTCCCATCTTATTCACCAGAGCTAAATCCAATAGAGCAAGTATGGAGCTGGATACGACAGCATTGTTTATCCAATAGAGTGTTTTCGGGCTATGACGAAATTGTCGATGAAGTTTCAAAGGCATGGAATCACTTTATTTCAATCCCGGATCGAGTAAGGAAAATGTGCAATCGGGAATGGATTAAATTGATTTAATCTTTATACGGAATGGTATTATTTCACCTCGCGCTAATTCGTCTTTTATCAATGAGCTTTACCTCTTCATTGTGCATGACGAATTACCACGCTGTTGGGTTTCGCTTCGCTCTACCCAACCTACGGCAGATTTCCAAACTTTACTCTTGCAACTTTCCCCTCGCTAACTTTACTCTTTCTAACTCACTCACACTGCTGTATCTCTTTTACATCACCGCGGCCATCGCTTAGATAGCATTGTTCTAGTAAAGAGCAATAGCAGATCTCGGTTTTGATGCTATTACGTTGCTTGTTTACTTTGTCCCATTGAGTTTCATTAAATCCCGTTTGCTTGAAACCAAAAAGTTTAAGTTTGCTGCCAGATGCCAGCAACCGGTTATCACTAGCACTCGTCATAATCCAGCCAAATGCTTCGAAAATATTTATATCGGGAGAATTATCTTGCAGAGTTTGTAGCTGTGTTTCATATGCTTGTGTATCAAAACAGCATGCAGAAATTACTTTATAGATATCTAAATATGATTGGTCGTTATAATGATACTTCACATACTTTACTATCGCAGGTCCTGAGCCTGAATTAGTGAGTACAAAGGTGATTTCAGATTGATTTTTTTCTTCATTAAAATTCCCCGTCATCACTTCGAGCCATGGCCAGGTTGCGGCTTTTACTTGTCGTTCTGCGGCGCTGGCTTGCAAGTAAGTGGCATAAAAGGAGGCTGCGGAGATAATAATGGCGCAGAGTGCGAGAAATAGGTTTAGCCGCTCGTTGGTAAACCATCCATTGCGCTGAGTGTTTTGCTGGGTGGTCTTTGTTTGCTCTTCAACGTTGGAGTCTTGCTCTGATTTAACGGTTGAACAGCTTGCGTCCTGTTGCTGATTATCCATAATTTTTAATTGTTGTTTTTATAGACTAATAAAGATACAACTTTAATTGGATAGATAAAAGAGACAGGGAGTAAAACTCCCTGATTTGGTATTAACTATTTGAGATAAATACGGTGAGCTTTTCACCCACTCTTAAGCTATCTCTTGAAAGGTTATTCCATTGTTTGAGTTTAGTGATACTGACTTTGTATTGCTTTGCTATCTTCCAAAGGCTATCGCCAGATTTCACCTTATATTCGATTTGCTGATCAGCCAATTGTGGCAATATCAGTTTTTGACCAATACGGATAGTGTTTGTTTTTAGGTTATTGAAGGTTTTCAGTTGGCTAACTGTTACTTTATAGTTTTTTGCAATCACACTTAAGCTATCACCGCGTTTAACAGTGTAATGTTGCCACTGGCTATAATCATTGCTCTTTTGATTAGCTAATAGAGTTTGATAACTTGCTTGCTGATCTTTGGGAACCACAATATGTGGCGCATCAATCACTGCTGGGTATCGGATAACACCATGGTTTAGCTCTTCAAGCTCTTGCCATTTCGCTTTGTCTGCCAAGATCACTGCACCAGTTACTGGTAAGGTCGCAATAGCCTGCTCATTCTTAATGGCAGGGAATATCATTTTTTGGTGCTTTAATAATTGTGCTGCGGCCAGTAACTTAGGCACGTATTGTTTGGTTTGCGATGGTAGTTTTAAGTTAAAGAAGTCCGTCGACTTACCTTGTTTTTTATTACGAGCAATTGCCTGTAATACACGCCCTTCACCAATATTGTAGGCAGCAATAGCATGATACCAATCGCCATCAAAGCGTTTATAAAGGTATTCCATAAAATCCAAAGCAGCGCGGGTGCTGTCGATCACATCTTGGCGACCATCATACCAAGGGGTAATTTTTACTTTAAAGTATTTGGCGATTGAGGGGGTGAGTTGCCATAAACCCGATGCATGTTTGTGCGAATAGGCACTGGCATCAAAATCGCTCTCTATAAGCGGCATTAGAGCGAGTTCTATTGGTAAGTCACGGTTTTCTACTTCTGTGACGATATGATACAAATACGGCGCTGCACGGCGGCTTATTTCTTCCATGTAATTAGGATGAGTAAGGTACCAAGCAATGCGCTTTTGCACATCTGGGTGACTTGAATCGCTAAACTGTAGTTGAATGCGAATACGCTGCCATACGTCATCAAGTTCACTTGGTTTGAGCGGTGTCACCGCGTCTACTTGTGCTGTTTTAGCTTCTGCAACCACAGTGCCTGGATTGGCTTTGATGATGGGCTTCTTTTCGGGAAGTGACTCAGGGGCAGTCTGACAGCCTGTTACAATAAAAGAAACAACAACAAGGCCTAAAAATCGATTTAAAAACACGTATTAAAATACTCCGTTAACTTAGGTGCGGGTAAACTAAAGCGCCTAAGCTTAACATAGGGTGAGCTAAAAATGACCATTAGATTAACAGCTCGCTAACTTACTCACCCAATTGAAATTAAAACGAAATACTAACTTGTAACCCAGCATAACCATGGTTTTGCGCTTCCCAATAGCGGCTGTCTATTTCTCGGGCTCTGGCATAAATCTCTATTCTGAATGGCTTTGAGTCCACGCCCATGCCCACACCAACATAGCCATCAATATTATTGTGGTCGTCATCATAGCGGTCTCTGTAGTCGTGGTCATCTCGGTCGTCGTATACAGCAAGCTCAATTAAATCTAACCCCACTTCGCCATAGACAAAAAAGTCACTGAAATAGCCAAATTTGATGCCGCTATCTAAGGTGAGAAATGTCTCCCGATCACCTTTTTTAGTAAATACTTCTGCTGAGCCCAGTGCCGTTGTAAATGCTGCGCCGAAATTACTGTAGTTATTTTTAGCCATAACTTCGATGCCGGCTGAGGTGATTGAATCAGTACTATTATGCTCTGACTTAACAAACAGGTTCATATTAGGGCTGTCATAAATACCAGCAAAGCTTGTAGCAGGAATGAAGGCAAGTGAAGAAAACAGTGCTAAGGCAAGGTATCGCATATTGGTTAGTCCATTAAACGTTAATGGGTTGATGATACCAAACAGCGCCTTAGCAAATTGTAAGTAAGTGTTCTAACTATGTAAGTTAGCCGAACACGCAGCGGAAGCAGGCTCCTTGCTGGCGTTTGATATATACCAGATCGCCGCCATGATTGAGCATGATCTGGCGTGATAAACTTAAGCCTATTCCTGAGCCTTGTTGCTTGGTGGTAAAAAATGGCACAAAAATCATCTCAATCACATGATCGCTGATACCTGTACCATTGTCACTGACCTCTAAATACAGTTGCTGATTAGCATTTTGTGCAATGCTTACCTCAATGCACTTTGCTGACTTTGAAGTATTTAACTGCTTAAGGACATCAAGGGCATTGGTAAGCAGGTTTATTATTACTTGTTCAACTTGGCCTCTATCTATCATTACTAACTGTTGGCTTTGCACCGATAAATTCAACGTAATATTAAGTTGCTTAGCTTGTTGTGAGTGCAGAGCGACAACTTGCTTGGCAAGATCTGCCAGAATATGTGGCTGTAAGTGTGGGGCGGGTAAGCTACTAACCTTTTTAAATTGCGCTATAAATTCCCCTAAATGCTCGGTTCGTGATGCGAGTGTTGTTAGGGCGAGTTGCAAGTCTTGTTTATCTTCCTGATCATCAAAACTAAGCTCAGTTGGCAGCAGCGCCGTACAAGTTTGTGCTAAAGAAGAGAGTGGCGTAATCGAATTAGCAATTTCATGGGTTAGTACTTTGGTAAGGCGCTTATAAGCTTGTTGCTCTTTTAATTGCAGCTGATCATGAATCGATTGCAAACTGATCACTTTACGAACTTTACCTTGGATTTCGGCAATACTGATCTGCACAGATAACGTATCGTGCTGCTCACCATTTTGCCATGGCACGGTATTACGGCTATTTTGTTTTGCGTCTTGAACGAGGTTTGCGATTACACCTAAATCATCGATGTGCTTTACAGCCTGCCCAAGCAAGCGACTGACCGCAGGGTTACTTTCAATAATATTGCCTTGTTCATCACATACTAATACTGCTAAATCGATATGAATTAATAGTGCTTGTAAGAACTGGGCTTGTTGCTCTGCATTAAAACGCGCAGCCTGAATTTGTTGTTTAACCTGCTCAAATTGCTGCTGCATAGGGTGTTGGTCGCCAAAGCCTAATGTGCTGTCTCCATTCGCTAAAGCGCGAAAAACCATATCTGCACGCCTTGTTTGGCGTTTAAATAAATTAAAAATTTGCGCGGCACATACTAAATTTAAAATAACTAAAAGTGCCGAAATTGCAGAAAACCCGCTTTGCTCTACTTGCCAAAACAAAGTAATTGATAAACCTATTAGTGCAGCTAATAGGCTGGCTAAGATAATAAAGTTTCGCATCGATTAAAGTCCGTATTTTTCTAAACGACGATACATGGCTCCGCGTGTTAGGCCGAGCGCTTTTGCTGCATGACTCACGTTCCCTTGAAAATGCTTTAAAGCTGCACGAACGGTTCTTTGCTCGATGATTTCGAGATCAAAAGTGTCGTAGTCAGTGGCGTTTGAAGAGAGCTCAGTTGTGCTAACAGCAGCATTTGGTGAGCTTATCACCGAGCTTATATCGAGCTCTGAGCCTTCTGATAGGATGACAGCTCGCTCAATTGCATGGGCAAGTTCACGGACATTGCCAGGCCAATGATACTGGCTTAAACGTGTCATATCAGATGCAGCAATCGAGAGCTCACGTTTGTATTTATGTGCAAAGTGCTGCAAGTAGTAGTTACACAGTAATGGAATGTCTTCACTGCGCTCACGCAGAGCTGGCAAACGGATCTCTACGGTATTAACACGGTACAGTAAGTCTTGCCTAAACTTGCCTTCAGTAACTGCTTGTTCGAGGTTTTCATTGGTTGCACAGATCAAACGAATATCAATATCGATGACTTTAGAGCCACCAACCGGTGTTATTTGCCTGTTTTGTAGTGCCGCAAGTAGTTTAACTTGTTGGTTAAGCGGTAAATTACCTAGCTCGTCTAAAAATAAACTACCACCATGGGCCAGCTCAAATCGGCCAATGCGATCTTCTTTCGCGCCAGTAAACGCCCCTTTTTTATGGCCAAATAGTTCGCTTTCAAACAGGCTTTCGGCTAGTGAGCCCATGTCTAGGCTTATGAAGGGTTGGCTTTGGCGCTGGCTTGCATTGTGGATTGCATGGGCAGTGAGTTCTTTACCTGTGCCACTTTCGCCACTAATCAATATGTTGGCATCTGTGTTGGCTGCTTTGTCGATAACCGAAAAAACCTGCTGCATGGCATCACTTTGGCCTAAAAACTCAAATGGTTGATTGCCGATTGACTGCTGCAAGGCTTGTTTTTGCTTTGTGAGTTTACCAACTTGCTGTTTGTCTTTAGCGTGTGAAAATGCCGCTGCAACAGCACCGAGTAATTGCTCATTTTGCCAAGGCTTGGCAATAAAGTCAGAGGCACCGGCCTTAATTGCTTCGACCGCTAGCTGAATATCGCTGTAGGCCGTCATAAGCAGTACCGCAATGTTAGCGTCTTGGCTCATGATTTTTTTTAGCCAGTAGAATCCTTCTTTGCCACTAATTGAGTCTTGCGTGAAGTTCATATCGAGTAACACTACATCTATGGCCTGATCCGCCTCATGCTGTGCGTTAATGATAGCTTCGATATCAAAGGGGTTATCTGTGGTTTTTACAACCTGATAATGCTGCTTTAAAAGTAATCGTGCGGCGATAAGTACGTCGGGGTTATCATCGACGATAAGAATTGATCCTGCTTGTTTCATAGCTATTTATTATTATTCCTTTATGGGAACACTAAGACTAATTGAAAATAGTAACAGTGTCCATTTATGGACGATATATGGGTTTTGAAGTGTTCTATAAACGGACACTTGATTATATGCATGTTTATTGGTTTTTATATAAGTTATTGTAATTTAATAAAAATAAAAGTTGGCACAAGAGTTGTTTTATCTATAGGTAATTAGCACCTAGATAACTTAAAGGCGTCAACATGGATAAGAAAATTACACGCTCAAATAACAAAGCATTTTTTAAGAAATCAGTAATTGCAGCAGCATGTTTAGCTGTTGCGGCAGCAGCTTATGGTTTCACGCAAACTGAGCAAACAGGTCGTAGTCAGCAAGTAACCGCGACAAGCTTAACGATTAGCACAGTACAACAAGGTGAATTTGTTGATGCTTTAAGTCTTCGTGGTCAGGTTATGCCTCGCACGACTATTTACCTCGACACCATTGCCGGAGGCCAAGTTGAAGAGCGACTTGTTGAGCAGGGTGAATTTGTTAAAAAAGGCCAACCACTTGTGCGTTTAAGCAATACCAATTTGCAGCTTGATGTAATGAGCCGTGAAGCACAGGTGACTGAGCAGCTTAACTTTTTACGTAACACGCAAATGAATATGGAAACCAGCCGTTTAAACTTACGCCGTGATTTGCTTGAAATCGATCTTAAAATCACACATTTATCGCGTCGCTTAAAACAGACTCAGCCGCTAGTGAAAACAGGTGTGTTAGCTCAAGAGCAATTATCTGAAATTCAAGAAGACTTAGCGTATTACAAAGCGCGTAAAGAACTAACCCTTGAGCGCCAAAAGCAAGAAAACAGCATTCGTGAAGTTCAGGTAGCCCAGCTAAAAGACAGTGCCGACATGTTAGAGAAAAACCTACAGTTTGCACGTAAGAACCTTGAAAACCTACTCGTAACAGCACCTGCTGATGGTTATTTAAGTGAACTTGATGTTGAAATTGGTGAATCAAAAGGCCGTGGTGCTCGCCTAGGGCAGATTGATATTCCTAATGAATACAAGCTAGTTGTGAGACTAGATGAGTTTTACCTGAGCCAAGTTCAAACAGGTATGCAAGTGCTTATTGAGCATGAACAAGGCGAAATTGCGGCAACAGTTAGCAAAATTGATAGTCGTGTTCAGCAATCACAGTTTCAGGTTGAAGTCGATTTACCCAATGGTACGAGCAACATAAAACGCGGACAAAGCCTTGATGTGCAGCTGATGCTAGGTGATAGCAAAGGCACTGCCTTATTACTTGAACGCGGCGCATTTTTTACCAGCTCAGGAGGTAACTGGGTTTATGTCATGGAAAAAGATGGCAATCGTGCAGTACGAAAAGACATTCGTCTTGGCAAAAAGAATCAAAACTATTATGAAGTGTTAAGTGGCCTAAGCGCCGGAGATCGCGTGATCACCTCTAGCTACAGCAACTTTGATAAAGCACAACAACTACAATTTTAAGGATAAAAACAATGATTAAATTAACTAACTTATCACGCGTGTTCCGTACTCAAGATGTTGAAACAACAGCGCTTAACAACATTAACTTACATGTAAACGAAGGCGAGTTTCTTGCCATTATGGGGCCATCTGGCTGTGGTAAATCAACATTACTCTCTATTTTAGGTATGTTGGATTCGCCATCAGCAGGCAGTTTTGAGTTTTTAGGCGAAGACATCGCAGGGTTTGGTGAAAAACAATTAGCGGCACTTAGAAAAGCGTCGATTGGTTTTGTTTTCCAAAGCTTTAATTTAATTGATGAATTAACAGTATTTGAAAACGTTGAGCTGCCATTACAGTATCAAAATATCTCAAAAAGTGAACGTAAACAGCGAGTAGAAGAAATTTTAAAACGTGTTGCAATCGACCATAGAGCAGATCACTTACCGCAACAGCTATCGGGCGGTCAGCAGCAACGTGTAGCGGTAGCCCGAGCTCTGGTGATTAATCCAAAACTTATCTTAGCGGATGAGCCTACGGGTAACCTTGATTCAAAAAATGGTGATGAAGTCATGGCGATGCTGCGTGAGCTAAATCGCGAAGGTACCACGGTAATTGTGGTTACTCACTCAGAAAAAGAAGGCAATTATGCTGACCGTTTAGTGCGCTTACTTGATGGCCAAGTGATGGTTGATAAAGCTAACCGTGTTCAACAAACAGCAGAGGTGGCATAACATGATTTTAAGTTATTTGATCACCGCGCTGCGTGCGTTTAAAAACCAAAAGCAGCACTTTATTTTAAATGTTCTGGGTTTAAGTGTGGGCTTAGCTGCGGCAATTCTAGTTGCTTTATTTGCAAAAAATGAGCTTTCGTACGATAGCCAACAGCCTCATGCGGAGCGTGTTTATCGCGTTGGCCAGGACTTCTCAAAACTTGGTTTAGCTGTGGTGCCTATTTTTAATTATGTGCAGTCAAAGCAGGCTGAAGATTACAGCCAAGTTGAAGAAGTGTTCGGATTAACTATGGTCGAGTTGACTCGTGAAGCCATGGTTGATGTGAGTTACCGCAACCAAGGCTATAAGTTAAATGCCTTATATGGTGCTACAGCAAATATTGAAAACTTTATTGCTCTGAAAACGCTGGCGGGTGACTTAACAACAGCAATGAGTACACCAGACAGCCTCGCTTTAAGTGAGTCAGAAGCTCTGCGCATTTTTGGTCGCACCGATGTGATTGGTGAAACACTAACGCATGAACAAGGACAGTACACGGTGCGTGCCGTGTTTGCGGACTTAAAAGATAACACTCACTTTGCCTTTAAAAACCTTGTTTATGTTAAGCATGATCCAAGCAAAATAGACATCAACAGTAGTTATGTTTATATGCGTGTAGCAGAGGGCACCGATACCGATGCATTAGCTAAAACCTTAACAGAGCGCTTTTTTAGCAACTCGATGCTGGAGCAAGTTAGTTTAGAGCTGCATCCATTACTTGATTTGCACCTAACTGCAAAATCACCGTTTGAGATGAAAGCAGGTGGTGCTAAACAAGTGGTGATGATCTGTGTTGGTTTAAGCGTGTTACTTATTCTTATTGCAGGTTTTAACTTTATTAATATGACCGTCGCTCAATCGACGAAACGTGCAAAAGAAGTGGGTGTGCGTAAAGCGCTTGGCGCAAGTAAAGGCCAGTTAGTAACGCAGTTTTTATCTGAATCTGTGTTGGTATCAATGCTTTCAATGGTGATTGCTTGTGCTTTAGTGGAGCTACTTTTACCAAGCTTTAATCAACTAGTAGACCGTGAATTGGTCGTGAATTATGCCTCTGAATTTGGCATTGCAATTATTGTGGTCGCAATTGCTGTGGGCATATTAGCTGGGCTTTATCCTGCATTCTTTATTTCGTCATTCAGTGCAAAACGCGTTTTAAGTGGAGACTTACAACGAGGTAATACTGCAATATGGGTTCGTAAGAGCTTACTAACCTTACAGGCTTCGCTAGCAATAGGTTTAATCATTGCCTCTATTACTTTGTTAAAGCAATTAACTTACTTACAAAGCTTACCTTTAGGCTATGAAACGACACAAAGATTGGTTATTTCAGAGCTACCAGTAGGCGAAGTATTCACGAAAGAAAAAAATGCCTTAGTTAACCGTATTAGTGCAATTCAAGGCGTACAGCAAACAACAGTTATTGATACCCGTTTAACTGTTTCAATCAATAATACACTTATGCCAACGTGGCCAAATGGTGAAGCATCTGGCAGCTTAACGCCTGTTGTAGGTGCAAGCTACGATGTTGTAAAAACGCTAGGGTTAAAACTGGTTGCTGGTCGTGACTTTAGCCGTGAATTTGCCGGTGATTGGGCAAGCCGTGCAAATGGAGTAACAAGTACGGGCACCATCGTGACTGAATCTGTCGCAAGGCAAGCGGGTTACACTAACATGAGTGACATTATTGGTAAGGTTATTAAAGACTCAGGTCGCGGCATAGATATGCGTGTTGTAGGTGTGGTTGAAGATGTAAAAGTAGGTAATGCTAAAGATGCCAACTCAAATATTATGTTCTTATGTGGCTTTAACTTTTTATCACCAGTATCAGAACTAATTTTAACGATTGATCAGCAAAACTTGCCTTATATTAAAGCTCAGATCGCTGAAGTATTAGCAAGCTCAGCCAATATCTATGAGCCAAAAATCAACTTACTCGCAGACAACTACAAAACTCTGTTAAAAGGTGATGAGCGAATTTCGAATGTCGTTTTAATTTTTACCGGTCTTGCTGTGTTCTTAACTTGTTTAGGTACCTTTGGTTTGGCTTCGTTTGCAACAGTGCGTCGTCAAAAAGAAGTGGCCGTTCGAAAAGTGCTAGGTGCATCACGCATCAGTATCGTAAATATCATTGCTAAAGAGTTCTTAGTGCTGGTGGCGGTAAGTATTGCTATTGCGTATCCAGTGACTTACTTGTTAGTTGGTGATTGGTTAGCAAACTTTAATGACCGTATTGAACAAGCTGTATGGGTGTATTTAGTTGCCGCCGCCGCGGTGGCAGCGATTACCTGGGTTACCGTTGCAAGTTTAGCCTTTAAGGCCGCAAGCACCAGACCATCACTTATCTTGCGATATGAATAACAGTTAACTAACTCCTAATTATAAGCCCTGCAATACAGCTGGGCTTTTTTAGTTTTAAATGCTTATTGAGGATGGCTGTCACCTACGTAGGGCTATTTTTTGTTGCCATAAATGACGACCTACGGTAGGACGTGCTTTAGCGCGTTAATCTACTATATTTAATATTCTACAATTTTATGAAAAAGGATTTTTCATAAGCTGGAGTCATTTAAAGAAAGGACGAGTTTCAATTCAATCAGGTGAATATTTCATAACATTCAACTGCCATAACCGAAAAGCATTGTTCACTGATCATAACTTAGCAAAAGTATTTTGTAGGTGTATTGAAAGAAATGAACTATTGCATCAATGCTGCTGGTTAACTTGGGTGCTTATGCCCGATCATTTTCATGGTTTATTAAGGCTTAGCGATAGTAGCTTGGGTAAAACAGTTGGTCATCTAAAAGGTCTTTCTGCTAGAGAGATAAACAAGATACGTTGTTTTTCGCAAACGGTGTGGCAACCTGCTTACTATGACCATGCACTACGTGAAGAAGAAAGTAGAATAGCTGTAGCCAGATATATCGCAGCAAACCCTTTGCGAAAAAAGCTTGTAGATAATTTAGGTAGTTATCCATATTGGAATTCTGTTTTCTTGTGATTGGTTGTCGCCATAAATGACGACCTACGTAGGACGTGCTTTAGCGCGTAAATATGTATTTTTGTCGCCATAAATGGCGACCTACGTAGGACGTGCTTTAGCGCGTAAGCATGTATTCTTTGTCGCCATAAATGACGACCTACGTAGGACGTGCTTTAGCGCGTTAATATGTATTCTTTGTCGCCATAAATGGCGACCTACGTAGGATGTGCTTTAGCGCGTTAATATGTATTCTTTGTCGCCATAAATGGCGACCTACGTAGGACGTGCTTTAGCGCGTCGGTATGAGAGTTAAAGGTCTTTAACCTTCACTGCGGGGTTACCTGCTACTAGAGTATTTGCCGTGACATTTTTGGTAACTATTGCCCCGGCGCCAATCACGGCATTATCAGCAACTTTAATACCCGCAAGTATAATAGCGCCTGCACCAATCCATACATTGTTGCCAATGCTAATCGGCGCTGCAAAATTAGCTTTTGCTAAACGCTCGGTTGGGTTTACAGCATGCGATACCGCGAGTATTTGCACATTAGGACCTATTAAGCAGTCATCGCCTATCGTAATTTGCGCATCAGATAGCGGTGCATCGAGCATAGTACAGTTAATATTTATGAAGGTTCGATCACCTATTTTAATACCACTGCCATAATCACAATGAAAACCCGCTTCTATAACAACCTGCTCTCCACAGTGAGCAAACATGCCTTTTAGTCGTTTTAAATTGCCTTTACTCGGGCTTTTTGCAAATAAACGGCAAATTTCATGGGCATTTTTTCGTTGTTCGAGTAAGGACTTATCGAGGCTATTAAACTCTTTCATGGGGCATGCTCATGGTTATATTTGCCAATAGCTTAGCGTGTTGGTCATGAAGATCAAAATTAAAGCTGTGTAGGTTAACGAGTATTCACTTGCCATTTATATTGTTTCGTTTAAAATCTCACAACTTTCGAAACGAAACTTATGTAATTCACTTTATGACAAAACGAAACACTCAACAACGTCGCCATACTATCTTAAGCCAAGTGAATGAACTTGGTGAAGTTGCTGTTGAAGCGTTAGCAGAGCAGTTTCAAACTTCTGAAGTGACGATACGTAAAGATCTGACAGCCCTTGAAAAAAGTGGCTTGTTGCTACGCCGTTACGGTGGCGCTATTGCATTGCCGCAAGAAATCGTTGCAAATAGCAACGAGAAAAGCGACTCGCTTCGCAAAATGGCAATCGCACAGGCGGCTGCAAAGCTTATTAAAGACCATAACCGCATCATCATTGATAGCGGTCGCACTACAGCGGCGATGATCCCTGAGCTTGCTAGTAAGCGCGGTTTAGTGGTGATGACAAATGCTATTAATGTCGCTAACCGGCTGCTTTCATTAGAAAATGAACCAACACTTTTGATGACCGGCGGAACTTGGGATCCACATTCAGAATCGTTTCAGGGCCAAGTTGCGGAGAATGTTCTACGCTCTTACGACTTTGACCAACTGTTTATTGGTGCCGATGGCATTGATATTGATAGAGGTACTACAACCTTCAATGAATTAGTGGGGCTTAGCCAAGTGATGGCTGAAGCTGCCCGAGAGGTAGTGGTGCTGGTTGAGTCAGAAAAAATTGGCCGAAGAATACCGAATTTAGAACTGCCTTGGCAGCGTGTTACCACAGTTATCACAGACAACAACCTAAGTGCAGATAAGCGCGAGGCGATAACAGCATGTGGTGTACAGCTGATCTGTGCAGAAATTGAATAACCCGTAATAAGACCGACAACACCTTATTACGCATCATTTATGACAACACATACCGCCCAAAGTAGAACGCTTTGGCATGTGCAAAAGGAGAAATTATGTGTGGAATCGTTGGGGCTATTGCAGAACGCCCAGTAAATAAAATTCTTGTTGAAGGCCTTAAACGCCTTGAATACCGTGGCTATGACTCAGCTGGTGTGGCTTTACTTAAAGGTACTGAGCTTAACACTGTAAAAGCAGTGGGTAAGGTTGCTAACCTTGAAGCGGCACTTAACGATGCAGCAGTTAATGGTACTACTGGTATCGCGCATACGCGCTGGGCAACTCATGGTGGCGTAACTGAAGCGAATGCTCACCCACATGTTTCGAATAGCGAAATTGCCCTTGTTCATAACGGTATTATCGAAAATCATGCCAGCCTACGTGATGCGCTTAAAGGCGACGGTTATGAGTTTTTATCAGAAACAGACACTGAAGTAATGGTGCACCTTATTCACCAACTTCGCCAACAACACGATACGCTTTTAGCTGCAGTACAGGCTGCTGTGAAGCAGTTTGAAGGTGCATTTGGTACGGTTGTTTTTGATAAAGCGAACGACAACGAAATCATCGTAGCGCGCTCAGGTAGCCCACTGGTGATTGGTTTAGGTCTTGGCGAAAACTTTATTGCCTCTGACCAACTTGCTCTATTACCTGTTACACGTACGTTTATTTACCTTGAAGAAGGTGATGTTGCTCGTATTACCCGTGACAGTGTAGAAATCTTTGATGCAAATGGTGATGCAGTTGAACGCGAAGTGATTGAATCAAACATTACGCAAGATGCATCAGGTAAAGGCGAATATCGTCACTACATGCTGAAAGAAATTTACGAGCAGCCGCTTGCTGTACGTAACACCCTTGATGGCCGTTTAGTTAATGACACTGTAGCGATTGATGCCTTTGGCGAAAGTGCTCAGCAAATCTTTAAAGACGTAAAACACGTGCAAATTATTGCCTGTGGTACTTCATACCACTCAGGTATGGTTGCGCGTTACTGGCTTGAACAGTTTGCAGGCGTGAGCTGTAACGTTGAGATTGCCTCTGAGTTCCGTTACCGCGAATCATTTGTACATGAAAACAGTTTACTTGTGACCATTTCACAGTCTGGTGAAACAGCCGATACGCTAGCTGCACTTCGTCTTGCAAAACAGCAAGGTTACATGGCGTCAATGACCATTTGTAACGTACCGGGTTCATCGTTAGTACGTGAATCAGATTTAGCCTTTATGACTAAAGCCGGTGCTGAAATTGGTGTTGCATCAACTAAAGCCTTCACCACACAACTTGTTGGCTTACTAATGCTAACGGCTTCGATTGCGCAAGAAAAAGGCTTAGAGCAAGGTGCGATTGTAAATGCAATTAAAACACTTCCTAACAAGTTAGAAGAAGCATTATTGCTTGCTGAGGGTATTGAAGATTTAGCTGAAGAATTCGCTGACAAGCACCACTCATTGTTTTTAGGTCGTGGTTCACAGTACCCAATCGCGATGGAAGGTGCGCTTAAGCTGAAAGAAATTTCATATATTCACGCCGAAGCATACGCAGCGGGTGAGCTTAAGCATGGTCCTCTTGCGTTGATTGATGCCGACATGCCAATCATTGTTGTGGCACCAAACAATGAACTACTAGAAAAGCTTAAATCAAACGTAGAAGAAGTACGTGCCCGTGGCGGTATTATCTATGTATTCGCAGACAAAGACTCAGCGTTTGAATCTGACGAAACAATGCGTGTAATCAACGTAAACCATGTAGATGACGTGATTGCTCCAGTTGTATATACAATTCCGTTACAGCTGCTTTCATACTATGTTGCGGTTATTAAAGGCACCGACGTAGACCAACCTCGAAACCTAGCAAAATCGGTAACGGTTGAGTAAGTTAAGAGTTTTATTTTTATTAAGGCGCAATATGCGCCTTTTTTTGTACCAGTAATTCTGTTAGCTTAAAAAATTACCAATATTTCTTAAGGATAAGTCGTGCGACTATTTAAGTTACTCTGTATTAGTGGTTTTTTACTCTGTACTAGTCTTGTAATGGCTGAACCAGCTGCAGATGATGCGGTTACACATTACAGCCAACATACGCATACTATCGAATCAAGTAATCTTAGTGAGCAACGCACTGTCGTTGTGCAATTGCCAAAAAGCTATCAAACACATCCAAACAAAAGATATCCCGTTATTTATCGTTTAGATGGGGCCGGTAATTTACCATTGATTAATGCTGTGCTTGAACGCTTACAACAAAATGATCAAGCGCCAGAGGTGATTGTAGTTGCGATTGAAAGCACTAATCGACTTCGGGATTTTTATCCTACAGTGAACAAAGAGCCACAAGGGCCTGTTGGCGAAGGCGGTGGTGCAGCAAAGTTTTTAGCTTTTGTAGAGCAAGAACTGATGCCTTTGGTTAATAAACAGTATCGTACTCATGATTATAGAGTTATTGCAGGAGCCTCAGCTGCGGGTGTATTTGCTCTTTATGCTATGCAGGCTGACCCTGAGTTATTTCAAGCGCACATTGCTTATAGCCCTGCGGTATGGTGGAACTATGGCGCCCCGGCTAAAAGTCTAAATACCTTTGTTACTAAAGCCAAAAGCATTAACAACTATGTTTATATGAATATCGGCGAAGAAGCCGGCATTATGCGCGAAAGATACGATGATATGCAGCAAACGATGCAAAATAGTAAGGTGCAAAATCTGCGCTTTAAGAGCGATGCCTTTGCAGGTGTTTCGCATAACCTAACCTCAGCCGCAGGGGCATTTAATGCGTACCATGGCTTATTTTTATCTAAACATATGCCTTTGAGTGCATTGGGCGATGATGTTTCATCAATTGATGCCTATTATCAACGTTTATCTCAGCAATGGGGCGAGCAAATAGCGCCACCAGACCGCGCTGTTAGGATGCTGGGTTACAGCTTAACGGATAACCAGCAATTTGAGCGGGCTATTGAGGTGTTTAAGTACAATATCAAAAACTACCCTAAATCAGCGTATGCACTGTCAGCTTTGTCATATGGCTATGAAATGCAAGGTAATGTTCGCCAAGCATTAGTTCAAATTGAGGCTGCAATCGCTGTTGCCGATGACTCTTATCCCTACCCAGATTACTTAAAAGAGACAAAAACGAGGTTACAAGGGCAGCTATAATTAAGCTGCCTTAAACAAATCAATGGTCTTGGTGATAATAGCTTAGGGTTTGTAGGGTAAGCGCAAATACATCTGCACTGTTATCACCATTAACGTTTTTAACCACAGTCACCGCGACAGTAATGCCCGGCACCGTTTTCGCACTCACCGCAGAAGGCGGCATCAATCGCTTTTGGTAGTTCAGCTGCGCTGCTAACATGAGCTGTATCCTTTTTGAGTAACCTTGCAGTCACTCTTGTTATTATTTTTAAGGCATTTTTAGATTGCTCAAATTTTCTCTAGATGACAACCCATAGGCGCTTAATTGCACATTTTTCACGTTGTGTTAGTTTGGATAAATATTAAACTGCACCAAAAATTTAGAACAAGTAATGTGTATTAGTTTGTATATACAAGTTTGAATATTAGATATTTAGTAAAAATAAACCCCGCATTGCTGCGGGGTTTTTTGCTTTTTAACAACCAGTTAAGAATTAAAAGTCAGTCGGTGCTGGTGGCACGGTGAGTGGCTTTTTCGGGTTGTCTTTTAGCTCTTTTAATAGCTCTTCTACGGCACGTTCAATCGATGGATCTTTACCTTGGTAGATTAACTCTGGGCGGTCAACAACCTTGATATCTGGAGTGACACCTTCGTTTTCGATGATCCAGTTGCCATCGTTATCTAAAATGCGGAATGTTGCCGCGATAACTTGGCCGCCATCGACAAGGCTTGGGTTACCCGAAATACCAATTAATCCACCCCAAGTACGGGTACCAATAAGCTTACCTAACCCCGCTTGGCGGAAGTAGTAAGGAATAGCATCACCGCCAGAACTTGAGTAACCATTGATCAGCATGGCTTTTGGACCATCATGAGCAAATTGTGGTGTTTTCGTAGGCTCAACACCGCGGCGCTTCCAGTAGTTAAGCGGTTTACGAGCAAGCCAAGTGATCATGTGCTCAGGAATAAAGCCACCGCCATTGTATCGGTCATCAATAATCATGGCGTCTTTGATGGTTTGCGGCATGTAGTTTTTGAACATGGCGCGGTTACCTTCGTAGGCTGTATTTGGTAAGTGAACATAACCAATACGGCCATTTGATAGCTTATCAACGTAGGCTGCACGAGAGTTAACCCAGTCTAAATAACGCAAACCTTGCTCGCTGGAGACAGGCTTAACGGTAACTTGCCATGCACCTTTGCTGCGCGGCTTACTGTTAAGAACTAACTCAACTTGCTCACCTTGAGTGTTCTCTAGTAGTTCGTAGAAGTTAGCTACGTCTTTTACTGAGCGGCCATTTACGGCAATGATGTAGTCGCCGTTATGTGCTTTTACCCCTGTTGTGCCAAGTGGTGAGCGGAAGTCTTCATGCCAGTTTTCACCTTGGAAGATTTGCTCAATTTTTACGTATCCAGATGGATCGCTGGCAAGTTTTGCACCCAATAAGCCGTGCTTTTTACGCTCTGCTTTTGGCATATCGCCCGACTGCACATAAATGTGGCCTGAGTTAATTTCACCTGCGATTTCACTGAGAATGTAATCTAGGTCACTACGGTGTGAGATTGCATCAGCCATAGGTTGATACTTGGCTAAAATTGCGTCCCAATCTTGGCCGTGATGGTTTTCATCGTAGAACCAATCACGTAATGTACGCCAGCCTTCAACATACATTTGCTGCCATTCAATTTGTGGCTCAATTTTTAAGGTCATGTTACTAAGATCTAGCTTATTCGCTGCTAGGTCTTGTTTTGCTTTAGGCTCAATTAAGCTGTAATCGTTACCCGCATGTACTAACAGGTGTTCACCGTTGCTCGAAATAGTATAACTACGAACCCCTTTAGCCACGGTTTCAAGCTCGCTGTCGTGAGCTGTGCCTATCAATTGTAGGCCACCATTAGCCAGTGTTAGCACGCCACCTTTTACTGCCGTTAAACCACGATAATCTCCAGCTGGCGCATTTAAAGCGGTTACACGCTGCATAAAGTCACTGCTTTGCAGGCTATTTTTCGCTTTCTTGTCGTCATCTTTTTGTTTATCGCTGACGATCGCTGTTTCATCACTTTGTAGTGCGATAAGTGGTTTGATGCTGTCATTTACGGCTGCGGCATAAATACGCGTTGCACGATTAAACATGTAGTCAAACTCGTAGCTGCTAAAGGCTAAGTTAAAGTCGCGCTCAGAACTAAAATACAGGTATTGACCATCAGGAGAGAAAGTTGGGTTTTGCTCATTGGTCATTTCATCCGTTAAGCGAGTCACTTTCTTTTTATCAACATTGTAGTGCCACAGTGAGGCATAGCGGTTTTCATTGTTTTTCACATACACAATGTCTTCGCTATTTGGCGACCAAGTATATTGGCGAATGCCTTCTTCATCGTAGATGCTGGTATCAATTTTGTGTTGTTTTCCTGACTTTGCATCTATCCACCAGAGTGTGTGGTTTTTATCTGCAAATAACAGTTTTGAGCTATCTGGTGACCAAATTGGCGTAAAACGCCAAATAGTGCCGTTGCTGGTTAGCTGCTTGGTGGCATTATTTTTACTGCGATCTTTTAAGTAAATTTCGTATTCGCCACTTTCATCGCTCATATAAGCAATATAACGGCCATTTGGCGACCAACTTGCGTCAATTTCGCGGCCTTTTGCTGTGTAAGATAAGTTACGTGTTGGGCCTTGTTTAACCGGTACGCTAAATAGCTCACCGCGGGCAGTAAAGAGTGCACGCTTACCATCATGAGAAATCGACATTGAGTCGATAAAGTCACTCACATTTTTTGTGTACGGCATTGCGTATTGACGCACACCAGCAATGTTAATGCTCAGCTTGCTGCTTTTTTGAGTTTTTGGATCAAAGCGGTAAAGGTAACCACCGTTTTCATAAACAACGGCATTTGGGCCAGCTGATGGCCACAGTACGTCAAAGTCTTTATGGTTGGTTAGTTTTTTCGGCTCAGCGCCTTTTTGGTATTGATACAGGTTAAGGGTGTAATCACGGTCAGATACAAAGTAAATGTTGTCGCCAACCCAAGTTGGTTGCTGATCGGTAGCGCGGTTACTGGTTAGCTGCTCTGAGGTATTGTTTTTTAGATCGTAAACCCAGACATCTTGTGCACGACCGCCACGGGTACGCTTCCAAGTACGAAATTCACGGTCAATTGGCGTGTAAACATATTTACTACCATCTGGCGAAAGCATGCCGCCACCGGTTTCTGGAATAGCCAGAGGCTGCTCAAGGCCACCGTCAGCAGGCACCATGTATGGACGACCCATACGTTTACCCCACGGTGTGCGGTTAGCACGAAATACCACATTTTTGCCATCTGGTGTCCAATCGAGAACACGATAATCAAAACCGCCGCGTGGTGGCATTGGGCCAACATCGTTGTAGTAAGTCAGTTGTTTTAAGCCAGAACCATCGCTGTTAATGACATAAATTTGGCGGCTGCCATTGTACTCGGCTGCAAAGGCAATGCGTTTACCGTCAGGTGAAAACTTAGGGAAGGTTTCAAAGCCAATATGGTCGGTTAAGCGTTTGCTCTCGCCAGTTTGCGTATTAGCAATGTAAATATCGCCACCGTACACAAAGGTAACGTTTTGGTTATGAATATCTGGAAAGCGCAGTAAGCGCGTGTCTTTAGTTTCGTAAGCTGATGCCCAAGGCGCCAGTGTCGCAGCCATGGCCAGTGCCAACGTTGTTAGTTTTTTCATGGGATTACATCCTATTTTGGGAACTGTTACATCATAACTATTCAGTTTTAAATAGCGATGCAGTTGCGATGAAAGTCTGTTACAAAATATGAATAAAAAAAGGTTGGCACTAAATGCCAACCTTTGCGAGCTATGTCATACCATAAAACATAACTTCTTAGTGGTCGTGATCGTCACTTTCTTCTGCAATACCTAACCAAGTGATAGCGCTTGGTGCAAAAGTCAGTTCAAGATCACCTTCAATTTCAAGATCTTCGATATGTACTTTTAGTACGTGCTGAGCGATAGGGTCAGCAACGTAAGCAAACTCACTATTTTGTGACACAGTCATGCTGAAGTTCATGCCCTCTGGCATCGTTGTTACGTCTTCTTCAGTGATATCTACTTTACCGGCAAGCTCCCAGTGCATGTGGCCGTCGTGCTCATGAGCTTCAAGCACGTTTAAAAAGCCTAAGCTATCAAGCACTAAAAAGTGCTCTCCGCTTGCTGAGAATGAGTAAGATACTGCACTTGCGCCTTCATCAAGCTGCCACTCAAGTACTTCCATTTCAGCTTCGCTTGGATTGATACTTACAAATACACCTGATGCAATTGCAATGAAGCTTTCGCTACCTTCATGGCCATATAATGTGCCAATACGTGTATCACCTAGCGCATCTATATTTGCGATTTTTTCTGCATGATATTCATCATCATGCTGGTGGGCTACCAGTACACCGTCACCACAACCAAATGCTACATAATCATGGTTTTGCGCTGCACCGTGTAAATCTGGGCAAGTAACTTCAAATGTTTGTTCAAGCTCATATTCACCGTCATGAAGGTGGAAAACACCCACTTGATCCGGCAGGATTTTAGCGTTTGAAGTGCTTTCGCTATCCGCACGACGCAATGTTGCAACTAGGTGCTCGCCACGAGGCTCTGCAACACCGTGCATATTGATGTCGTACTGAATACCTGCAAGCGTCTCTGTTTCGTTTGTAATATCGTTATCAGTTAACACTTCTACTGAGGCAACTGTACCTGCGTCGGCATTACCATCGTAAAACACGGCCATTTGGCCATCATGTTTAACGATGTGAGTAGGGCGGCTGCCAGTTGTTAGCTCGTAGTCACTAAATGCTGGACCTTGTTTATAGTCATGTAAATGCTCGCCATGATCTTCACGCCATAAACCGCCATCGATAAAACCTAAGTAATCTTGGTTACGGTTAGCAATAACCGCATAACGGTAGCTTGGTGAAACATTTAGTGAGCTTGATTCATGAGTAAGCGAAAACGTTTCTAGTAACGAGTCGTCATCTAAATCAAAAATATTCGCTTCGTTGCTATCTGCTGCTAAAACCGCTAAACGACCCATTGAGTCAATGGTATAGCCATCGTCATGATCGTGATCATGGTCATCACCACCGTCGTCTGGAACCTCAATAGGATCTTTCTCAACAATATTTGTTTCTGCATCACCACATGCGGTGATCAGGGTGCTACTAATTGCCAGTGCCAATAGTTTTAATCTAAATAAGTGTGTCATGTAAGTTTCCTTTATTTGTAATTTTGTTTTAGAAGTAGCCGCGAACACCAAGCGCAAAACTACGCCCTGGACGTGGTGCTATATCTTTTAAAAATGAGCTATGAACGCGGGCTTCTGTGTCCGTTAAGTTAGTGCCTTTTAGGTAAAGTGAGACGTCTTGGTTCAATACCGATAAGTCATAAGAAATACTGGCATCAACAAGGGTATAGCCGTCTGTTGTGGTTTCTTCTTGTGCTATGCGGTCTTGTTCTTGGTAGCGCGTAACGTGAATATTTGCCGTTAGGTTTTCGGTTTGATAGCTAAACTCAGTACCAAAACGCAGTGGTGGAGTACGCGGTAAATCTCCGCCGTCTTTTAGGCGCGCGCGGACATAATCAGAGAATAAGTCGACTTTAAATTCGTCGGTTAACTGCCAAGCAACTTGCGCTTCAAAACCATGTAAAACCACGTCATCTGTTTTAAATAAATAAACAGGTAGCTCAGATGAATGATCGTGCTCATCTTCGTGAGCATGTTCATCGCCATGGTCGTGATCATGGCCACTTTCTGCGTATAGGCCTGTGTTGACCTGGTAATAATAGTTATCTACTTGGTTGTAAAACGCATTGAAGATAAAGCCAATATCACCTTCGGTTTTACGGAATGTCAGGTCGATATTATTTGCTGTTTCTAAATCGATAGCCTCTTCTGATAGCTCAAAATGACCATCATGAGTGTCGAATAGCGCACCAACTTCATAAGTTGCAGTACCAATGTGTGGGCCAAAAGATAACAGCTCAGAAGCAGACGGAGCACGCTCAGAACGCGATACCGATAAACCTAGGTTATAACCCGGTGTAAAATCCCATACCACACCTGTTGATAAACTGACCGGTGTAAACTCTTGGGCGACATCAAATACACGTGTGTAGTTTGATTCTTCGTGTCCATGATCATGGTCGTGCTCATCACCGTCTTCATCATGTGCATGGGCGCCAATGTCTGGTAAAAGTACATTGTTAGCATCAATAGTAACTCGCTCAACACGGCCACCTAATTGCACTAAAAAATCGCCAAAATGCTTTTCTTCCATAATTGCAAAAGCAATACTTTCAGTAACAGACGGAGGGGTGAAGGCTTCAGAGCCTTGTGCTTCTACATCACTTTTTTTGTAATGAAAGCTAACGCCACCATTCCACTCATCAAATTGGCTATGCAGAATGTCAACGCGCAGCTCATTGGTTTCGTTTTTGAAGGTTGTGCCTACTACGCCGTGTTCGATTTCAGCGTGTTCGTAGTCAGTGTGGCCCGCACGTAAGTTAATTTTGCTTAGCCATTCACTGTCGATATTGTATTCACCAAGCAGCTGAACTTTGGTTTGTTCAAGATCAGCAAAAACGGCTTCTTCTTCGCTGTGCTCCTCTTCATGGTCATGTCCTTCATGCTCTTCTTCTTCACCATGAGTATGGCCAGGAATACCGTATTGGCGGTTAAACTGCTCAACCGCAACACCAAGGTAACCTTGCTCAAATAAATAGCTAGTGCCTAAAGTAAAGCCATCTGAGTCTTCATTACTGTTTTCTACTACGTATTTTGAGCTGTGCTCTGTGTCGTCAATATCGGCGGCAACAGGTACTTCGTAATCGTCTGATTCACGCCAGAATGCATCAGCATAAAAAGCAAATGACTCTGTCCCTGTGGTAGCATTAAACGAAGCAACTTTTTGCTCATCTACAGAGTTATGTTCTAGGTTCCACTCACCGCGTGTTGTGCTATCTGTTGGTACTCGACTATCAACTACGTTGACGACACCACCAATTGCACCGCTGCCATAAAATAGAGTTGCTGGGCCACGTAATACTTCTATTTGCTGCGCCGTTGATGCTTCAGATGCCACTGAGTGGTCAGGACCAACACGTGACACATCACTGACATCTAAGCCATTTTGCGTAATTAAAACACGTGGGCCGCTTAAACCACGGATCACAGGGGTACTGGCAACCTTGGCATGAAAGTTTGTGTTAACGCCCGGTAGTTTTTCGAGGCTATCGCCAAGCGTTGATGCTTGTTGGCGTCTTAATTGTTCGCCTGATAACACACTAACTGGTGAGGCAGATTCCATCGCTGACATATGAATCGGCGTTGCTTCAACATCAATCACTTCAATCGGTGAGCGCTTCAGATTAAAGGTTGCGCTATGGTCTTGGTCATTGGCAAGCGTGATATCACGGTGTAAGTGAGCATAACCTGGCGCTGAAATATGCAGCTCTTTTAAGCCGTTATTTAAGCCGCTGATTTCAAACTCACCTTTGTCGTTGGTTGTTACTTTTTGATCAGAGCCTTCAAGGTCAACAGTGGCATTTGCAACCGCTTTACCTTGGTTATTTAACACAACGCCTTTGATTGACTGCGCCAAGACACTGGCTGGTAATAACGTCGCTATGACGACAGCTATTTTTGATATGTTATTCATTAGTTACCACTCTTTTAGTACGTTATAATGTATCAATTGTGCTTTAATTGTTATAATGTATCAAGTGTGAATCGATGAATGAGTTTTATTCTTTTTTGTAACAGCATATTTATAGTGAGGTAAATGGAGTGGTTCGGGTTATGAAAGCAGCAAAATTAGCAGTGCTGTGCTTTATGGTTGGATGTATTTTTTCAGCTCAAGGGCATCAACACCATCACCATTCACATGGTGAGGGAGTGCTTTTTGTGGTTCATGATCAAGATAAGTGGCAGGTTAAGTTCATTTTACCGGCTGGAGATATTTTTGGCTTTGAACATCAACCCGAAACAGCTGAACAAAAGCAAGTCATTAAAAAAACATTAGCCCAATTAGCAAATTCAAAGCAGTTAGTAACATTTAACGCCGAATGTAAGCTTATTCATGCTAAATTTGAAAACCCATTTGAGCATCACACTCATCATGCACATCAAGACCTTGAAGTTGAATACTCGTTTAGCTGTGATAAGCCCGTTTCTAAAGTCACTGTGACTCTATTTGCATGGACTGAAGCCATATCTGTTATCGAGGCGCAGTGGATCACAGAGCAAGCGCAAGGTATAGCAGAGCTGACTGCAACAAAGCCTTATATTGAGTGGCCGCATGAATAAACAGCGATTAACCAGCACACTTAATAAAGCAAAGCAGGTTTGCCTTGAGCATGGCAGAAAATTCACCGTTCAGCGCAAGCAGATACTGCAAATATTACTAACCACAGACGTGCCGCTATCAGCATACGAGTTGGCCAGTTGCTACAAGCTGCGCACAAGCTCTAGTGTATCTGTTATGTCTGTTTATCGAATCTTGAGCTTTTTGGAGTCGGTAAACCTTGTTCGCAGGCTTAATAGTGCTAACAAATATATCGCTTACGGTACCGACAGTGAGGTTTTTAAGCGTGAGATTTCTTTGTTTTTGATTTGCCGTCATTGCCAAAAAGTTGAGACTTTAGCGGTTTCACAAAGTGATGTTGCAAAGCTTTTCCCTCACTTTGCTGATGTGGGCTTTACCTCACAAACAAAGCAATTTGAAATGATGGGGGTATGTAGTGAGTGCCAAGCTAAACTTGCTTGATGCACTTTTTATAATTCATGTGTTCTATTTTTTAGGAATTTTTCAGTGAAATTACAATTAATGATGGATAAGTTTGCCATCGGGTTATCAGCTATGTGTGCGATTCACTGCTTAGCTGTGCCAGTATTATTAGTTTTATTACCAAGTGCCGCTGCACTGGGTTTAGGTAACGAGCAATTTCATTTTTGGATGTTGGCAGCAGTGTTGCCAAGTAGCTTATTAGCGCTATTTTTAGGGTGTAAAAAACATAAACGATATCAATTATTTATACTGGGGGTTGTGGGTCTTGCTCTATTATTGTCGGCTGTAGTATTAGGCGAAAATATCATTGGTGAAGCTGGTGAGAAAGTGCTGACCTTATTAGGGTCGTTATTTGTAATTGCAGGGCATTGGCTTAACTTTCGCTTATGTAATACAAAAGTAGATGAACACTGCCCTTGTCCTAGCGAACAGCGATAGGTTGCAGAATAAAATTGAGTAATGAGTGTTTAACTGATGACTTTAATTAGAGAGCTTTTTAATCGGCAGATACTTGAATTAGTGCTGATGATAACGATTGCAGCGGTGATCACCGCCTTTATTCCCGCAATAGAAGCTTATAAGCAGGCCCTACATACAAGCTTGTCGGCCAATAAGTGATTGACCAACACGCTTGTTCAGTAAAACTGATTTACTTGTAGAATACTTCTACAGTCCCTTTTACTTTTAATAGTAAAGGTTGGCCGCGGCGATCAAGCGCTTTTGGTGAAGCGATTTTGATCCAGCCTTCGCTGATATTGTATTCTTCAACGTCAAAACGCTCTTTGCCGTTAAGTTTTACACCAATTTCATGCTCGAAAACTTCTTCCACATAAAATTTACTACGTGGGTTGATAGAAAGTTGGTTTGGTAATTCTGGTTTTTGTGTATCAGTCATAGTCGCGATCTGCATTGAATAAATTGTGCGCCATTGTAGGCAATAGCTGACATTGGCTCAAGTATCTACATGGCAATTTTATTGTTTACTCGCATGCTTGTTCTGAATGCTCAACGCACATGGCAACGGCTTCACTCTTTTGTCGAAGTCGTGTGTTAAGCAGTAGTCAAAATGACGGGTTAAAAATTAGCAATAAAATGCATTGTTATACTATAACCCATTTTTTATTTATGTTATTTTATAACAAATCATTTTGCTTAATTTCTACAATCAGACCTTATGAAGTACTCAACACTAAGTTTAGCTTTAGCTGCGACGTTTGCAGCGAATACCCATGCAGCTGATAACAGCGATATCGAAACAATCACCATTGAACACAAACAGGCGTTTCGTGGTGATATTCCAACAAAAGATTTACCGCAATCGATCACCACATTAAGTAAAGACATGATGACTGATAACGGTATCACTAAGTTTCGTGATGCACTGGATTTTTCTGCCAGCATTACTCGCAAGAATAATGGTGGCGCGCTGTGGGATAGCTATTCAATTCGTGGTTTGTCGGGTAACGAAAATATGCCGTCTGGGTACTTAGTTAACGGCTTTAGTGGTGGACGCGGCTTTGCAGGCCCGCGTGATGTATCAAACATTGAATATATCGAAGTATTAAAAGGGCCGGGCTCAGCATTGTATGGCCGTTCAGAGCCGGGTGGTACCGTAAACATTATTACTAAAAAGCCTCAGTTTTATCAGCAAGGGCAACTTCAAGCTGAGTTCGGTAGCGATGATCACAAGCGTATTCAAGGTGATTACACTAACGGTCTAAGCGATGATTTAGCATTTCGTATCAATGGCGCATGGCAAGATAGCGATAGCTTTAGAGATTATGTGCACCACGACAAATTCGTGATTACGCCTTCGCTTTATTATCAAATCAACGATAACTCATCGCTGACCTATGAGTTTGAGTATGTTGACCAACAGCAAATGTATGACCGCGGTATTGTGGTGTTAAATGGTGATTTTGATACCGTGCCTGAATCACGCTTTTTAGGTAACCCAAATGATGCACCAACCAAGGTACACTCACGCGGTCATCAATTAAATTACAGCAACGATCTAAACCAAGCTTGGAGCTTGTTATTAGGTGCCAGTTACCGTACTGCAACGCTAACGGGTTATTCGTCAGATGCTGAGCTGTCACCATCGCGCCAGTCATTATTTGATGATGGCAGAACCTTAACTCGCCAACACAGATACCGTGACTATGAGTCTGATGATTTATCGCTGCGCTTTGAATTAAGCGGCCACTTTGATGTTGCTGGTATCACCAACCATGTAATGATTGGTGTTGATGGTTACGACTATGAGCTGCGCACTGGGCTTTATCGCTACCGTGGTGGTAATGGCACTTACACCATTGATATTTATGAGCCAGAGTACAGCACTACTGAAGGCCCTGAAGTGGGCATGCAGTACGAAAATAACGAACAGCAAAATGCTTACGGTATTTACCTGCAAGACCAACTAGATCTAACCGATAACTTAAAAGTGATGTTAGGTCTGCGTTTTGATGAAATTGAACAAGATATTTTTGAGACTAAGTCTGGTGTGGCATCAAACAGCAAAGAAAACCGCATTAGTCCACGTTTTGGTGTGGTTTACGCACTTAATGACGACATTAACCTTTACTCAAGCTATTCAGAAGGCTTTTTACCACTGAGTGGCACCGATGCAGAAGGTAATCCATTCGGTTTTGAAGAAAGTGACTCGTTTGAAGTGGGTGTTAAATTTAGCTACGCCAATATCAGCGGTACGCTTGCTTATTTTGATGCAAGCAAGAGCAACATGCTGGTGGCAGATCCAGTAAATGTGGGTTATTCAATACCTGTAGGTAAAGCAAATAGCACAGGTTTTGAGTTAGATTTAACAGGTTCATTGGGTGACAATACCGAGTACACCCTATCTTATGCTTATGTTGATGCCGAGACTGCAACAGACAGTCTAAATGTTGATTGGTTAGTGCCAATTCCTAAGGGCAGTCCACTTGTGAACGTACCAAAGAATAACCTTTCGATTGGCTTAAACCATGATCTAAGTGTATTCGCACAAGACATAAAGATTGGTGGTCATTATCAATATGTGTCTGACCGTTTGGGCGATCCGGCTGATCTTACCTTCCGATTACCGAGTTACCAAACTGTTGGTTTATTTGCTAAATGGCGAGCGACTGAACGTACAACGGTATCACTGAATGTTGATAACGTGTTTGATGAGCAGTATATCGCCAGTTCTTACAATGCATTGTGGGCCTACCCAGGTGCGCCCACACAATTTAAACTTGGCGTAAGTTATGACTTCTGAGCAAGTTAAAAGCCGTATTCACAGTATCGACATCATGCGTGGTGTCGTTATTCTGCTGATGCTACTTGATCATGTGCGAGAGCGGTTTTTTTTGCACATGCAGGTGGCCGATCCCATGGTGGTTGATACCACTTCGCCAGGGCTTTTTTGGAGCCGCTTTGCTGCACACTTTTGTGCGCCAACCTTTATCTTCTTAACTGGTTTGTCGGCGTGGCTTTATAGTCATCCCGCAAGTGGCGTAGCGCGCTCAGCACGCAGCTTTTTAATCAAGCGAGGGCTTTTTTTAATCGCCCTTGAAGTGACCCTAATTTGTTTTTCGTGGATGGGTTACTACCACACTATTTGGCTGCAAGTGATGTGGGCGATAGGCCTTTGTATGCTGGTGTTAGCAGCATTGATTAAGCTGCCACGCAACCTATTGCTGGTGCTTGGTTTAGTTATTGTATTTGGCCATAACTTACTGACGCCAATCAGCTTTACGCCCGATGAGTTTGGTTACTCGCTGTGGACGATTTTGCATGATCGAGGCTATCTATCACAAGGTGGTTTAATCGACGTCAAAATTAGCTACCCAGTGCTGCCTTGGATTGGCGTAATTTTGTTGGGTTACTGTGCAGGTCCTTTATATGCGCATACTCAATCGGCGGATTCACGTAAACGAGCATTGCTGCTGTTAGCGCTGTTATGTGTGGGGTTATTTGCGCTGCTGCGTGGGTTTAATATCTATGGTGAAACCTTGCCATGGCAAACGTTTAGCACCACAACCGAAACCGTGATGTCGGTGTTTAATGTGACTAAGTACCCACCGTCACTGAGCTTTTTGTTGATCACGTTAGCAGGTATGTTTGTAGGCTTGTGGTTATTTGAAAGACCACTCAACCGCTTTACTAATGCGCTACGTGTATATGGCTCTGTGCCTATGTTCTTTTATATTTTCCACCTCTATGTACTGCTATTTATGTATCAAATAGGCATGCTGATCTGGGGGGCAAATCAAGGACAATATTTAGGAGTCAGTGATATATCCGGTATTTGGTTTATTACTTTATTGTTGGCAATAGGGCTATATTGGCCAACCAAGAAGTTTAGTGAATACAAGCGTAAGGCTAACAAGCCTTGGTTAAAGTATTTATAACGAAAAATGCCGATATGTTAAACATATCGGCATTACTTAACTATCCTAATTAACTCGTCCTTAGTTAATCTGAGATCTTTTACGACGAAGTGCCATCAGTGGTGCAACTGCTAGTAGTAACCAGCCGAATGAACCGCTTGATGATTTCTTGTCTTTTTCAATTTCTGTCTCTGGGATTACTGCCTCAGGGAAAGTACAGCTACCATTGTCAGTATTAGCGTTTTCATCATAGTTAGTTGCTGAGCTGTCAGTACAGCCAAGCTCTTCACCATCAGACATCACTGATAATACAAATGAGCTCATTGCTGCATCAGTTGGGTTAACGTTGTCGCTAACCTTTACTGTTACATCAATATCACCATGGAAGTGCGCCGCAGGTGTAATAGTCACAGTGCTACCTGAAGTGTGACCAGATACTTCATAAGTGAAGTTTTCACCTAACACCTCGATTTGGTTGCTCACTTGGTTTTCGTCAGCATAAAGCACGTCAAAACTAATCGTTTCGTTCTCTGCGACCGACATATCAGTTAAGCCTGCCATTTCTAGGTTACCGATAACTTCAAGCTCAAGGGTGATGGTTTCATCATCTGCACCTTCTAAGCCGTTCACTAAGGTTAGTTGGTGAGTTTGGTTTGCTGCTTGTTCACCAATATAAGCCTGGAATTTTACGTCAAACTTAGAGATTTCAGGGCCTGTGTAGTCAAGACACACAACTAGGTCGTCGTGTAAAACTTCATCCATATTATTAAAGCCTAGCTTGTTACCGATATTTAAATCGATGGGTATGTCACCACTTATGAAGGCTCTGCCATCAGCGGCTTTTAGGCCAATAGAGCCCTGAGCATCGGCTAGATTAATATTGTCATACGCAAATAGTAGCTCATACTCACCTGGTTCATAATCAATCCCCATTCGCATAAACATCTCTACATCAATAAGTTGACCTTCGGTGTTGCTGCGTTGAATGTTATCCCATTCAAGTACTAACCACTCACGTGAAACTGTGTAAGTAGGGGTGATACCCGCATTGGCATCATAATTACCATAACCACCGTCCACACGCTCTGGGATCATGTTGTCACCAACCCAGAAAGGAGCGATAAGGTATGGCGGCGGAGGCGGCTGAGTGTAACCTTCTGGTAGGTCAACATGAAATGGTGATGTGCGACCTTGCGAACCAAATGTGACTAAGCCTACGGGGTTGAGCTTTATAGCATCAAAATGATACTTATTAAAAAATGGAAATGACACATCTAGATCTGTGTTCATTAGTTCTTTAAACGAGTACTCAAACTCATTGTAATATTGACCTTCAACTCCCTCAAGTGTTCGCCAGCCAAGTTCTCTTAGCTCTAAATAGTGAGGATCAGGCGAATGAGCCGCGGTTAATGAGCACATTTCATCGGTGATATTGGTAGTAATATTATAATTTCGGCCTACATCTTTTGTGGTTTCTTGTATGCCTACTAACGAAAGCATATTGTTATCTAACACTGGTTCAACAGGCGTTGAGTGTGTTGCAACAAGGCTATCAGGTATAATATTGATCCCATTAGGGAATTCTGTATTGAGCGCAAATTGACGTGCTTCATCCTCATTATTGGCAATGACACTAATTTCAAAGTCGACTAAATCACCGACAAATGTTTTTTCTTTGCTCGCCGTAAAAGTAACGTCCTTATCAACTTGTTCGATAATCACAGGTACAAAACCAAGATTGCCAATATCTTCTGGATTACTACCGATATCAAAGCCACCGAAGTAGATATCTCCTACTTCCATATCAGGTAAATTGTATGCAAGGTCAAGCTCAAAGCTATCGTAACCTGCTACGCTACTTGGTCCTGTAACAGTAAGTGAGCCATTGTCAGAGGTTGTAATTGCGGTTGCAAATGAAACTTCTATTCCTTCATCTACTTCATTGTAATCGTAGTTTTGCAAGTTCATATACAGAGTAAAATATTCACCTGCTTCAGGGTCTACAATGTTACAGAAGTTTGTAAGTGTATAGCTGGTTGACATACATAGTGTTTCTTCAAATGAAGCAATGCCATCACCATTACTATCTTTACCCATAAACACCAATACGCGAGATTGTTCATTCATAACACTGGCGCTCAGCATTTTTGCGTCTTCTGGTACAGTGGTCCACTGAATGTGGTTGTTGTTTACAGCTTCACCGTCGACATCAACGCTATCGAATGGGTCGCCTGGTGTGGTGTCGTTGAATAGGTGTACGGTTTCAACTTGGCCTTTTACTAAGCCGTATGACTGTGTTGTTAAGTTGCTTATTTCACCCGTATTGAAAGGTCCCATTTTCATTGTTGCAGAGCGTCGGTGTGCGTCAATTTGAATAAATTCAGGTAAACCGGTGTCACCGGCAAATGTCCACACTGGCATCTCTAGAATCGGTGACTCAGGGTTATTAGAAGTCATGATGACTTGACCTTGATTGCCCGTGTAATCAATTAACTCTTGCGGCGTTGCTTGTTGGCTTGCTTCCACAGTAACAATGATACTTTGTGTTTCGCCAGCCCTGATATCAAAGCTGCTTGGCTCCACCGTTATTTTGCTGTTACCAATCCAATTTTCGGTATGTAGAGTCCAGCTTGCGTCTTCAGTTGCTGTAAAGGTTCTGATAAATGTACATTTAAAGCCGCAGTCATTATCAACCATGTAAGCCGTGTTTAACGCTTTTTCGCGGCCACCAAGACTTGGGTTTGCAGCAGCCATGTTAGCAATACTTTCATCAAGCAATAAGCCTGTTTTATCTGCTCGCTCAACTTGCATTTTACCCGCACCCATTTCAGCAAGTGCTGCATCAAAGCCATCGTCTGCATAATTGTTTAAGTATTGAGCAACTCCTAGCTGATTATTTGCAGTTAACATCAATGCAGATTGAATTTGCATTGGCGACCAGTCAGGATGAGATTGTTTTAACAATGCTGCCGCGCCAGCAACGTGTGGGCTCGCCATTGATGTACCAGACATAGATTGCCAATCTGAAGTTGCAGGGTTATTTGTAAACGGTTGATCGTCTGATGATGGTGCGTAAATATCGACCCCAGGGGCTGCTACATCAACGAGTAAAGTATCAAAGCCAAAGTATGATGGACCACGACCAGAGAAATAAGCAATGCGGTCTTTATCCACTGCGTCTACGGTGCCCTCGGTTGCTTCAATGGTGCCTACGTGGCTGTCGCCTACGCTCAACCATTCTAGTAAGCTTGTACCATCAACATTTTTAATATGTATTGTAGGGATTGGGTAGGAAATAAAAGGAATAGTATAGCGATCATAAAAGGCACTTTGGTTATACACGATGAGGCCTTCAGCACCGCCCGCTTGTACATTTAATGATTTAGAATATAACGGATAAGAGCTGCGCTTACATACCACAATGACATCTTGTGCGCTTTCGTCAATAGCGGTTGCAGGATCATCAACTAAATCAAATGTACCTTCAGGGAATGGTTTGTCACAGTTAGCAAGTGCATAGCTAGAACTTTCATTCGGATTTTCAAAATCAGTCGCAGCAACAATTAAACCTGTTAACTCGTTAAAGTTGACACCAGCACCTTCAAAAGGACCTGGCGCTGAATTATCACCACCAGTTAAGTTTTTAAGTTGTTTATTGCCAAAGTTAACTTTGCTTGCAGGACTATATGCTGCAACAGTGGTAACCCAAGGAGAAGAGTGATCGGCCGTTGAATACTCAGGGCCGCTGTTACCTGCCGCTACAGCGACAAATACACCACTTTCGGCTGCATTCATGAACGCTTGCTCAATTGGATCGCTCCATGGATCTTCTTCAAGACCGCCTAATGAAGCATTAAGTACATCAACATTATCAATGGCAGCTTGTTCAACGGCAGCTAAAATAGCGCTTGTTGGACAGCCTGCGTATGGGTCGCCAGAATTACCCGGCCAACATACTTGATATGAAATGATATTGGCATGGGGTGCCATACCAGATACTTGCGGGAAAGTTACATTGGTTTCTAAACCTGATGATTGGCTTTCATACTCAGTCAGTTTGTAAGGAATATCGTATAGGATATTACCCGCTGCTGTACCAGCAACGTGTGAGCCATGGCTATGATAGTCTTCACCATTTTCTGGGCGAGTCTCTTCAAATACCGAATCCACATAAGCTGCGGTGATCTCAGGATAAGAATAAACACCAATTAGCTTGTCGTTACACAGATCAGCAAATTCAGCGGTTGCACAGTCACCTAGGTACTTGTCGCCTAGTGGGTTGGTGTGAGTGTAGCCATCGCCGCCTACTGCTGCGAATGATGGGTGATCGGTATTGATACCTGTATCTATGATACCTACAACCGTGCCTTCACCTTTGTTGCTGCTAGGATGGCTAGCACTTGCGCTCCAAAGTGCAGAAGCACCTGTTTGCTCAATGGTATTAAAGGTATTTAGGCTGTAGATTTTTGAGCGAGTGATTTTCTTCACGCCAGCCACTTTAGCTAGGCGCTTCGCTTCATCTTGTGTCATTTTGGTGGTGAAACCGTTTAATGTCACATTAAATGTGCGCTCAACATTTAGTTGTAAGCCTTGTTGACTCATTGCTGTATTAACAACTGATTGGCGCTTACTTGCTAGGTGATTAGCGTAGCTTGCAATAACAGGCTGCGTCATATTAAGCGTTGAGCGCGTTGATGCTTGTTGCGTCTGCATTACCACATCTTTAGTGCTCGCAAGCCCTTTAACACCACCTTGGTAAGTCGAAATTGGTGCATCGTCTAGTTGCACGATATAAGTTTGAATACCACTAACATCTTTCTCTGGTGTGAAAACGCGGCTTTGTTTTTTAACTGTGTTGTTAACCTTTTCTTCCCACACAAATTCATTGCTAACGGTTTGTTTTGGCGCATAGCCTGCCGGCTGTTCTGGCCATACTTGGTCATTTAGCGCAGCAGCAGACGTACCTACACCTAAGTAAAGTGCAGATGCGACCATCACTGATACTTTTTTCATATTGAACATGTGATCTAACTTCCCATGGATTTTATTTTTTTGGGGCAATTCCTAGCGGAATAGCAAGTTGGCTTGTAGTTATGTGAATTGAAATACAAACTAAATGTTATGGTATAACAAATCTTTTTTAGCCAACAAACGAGCGGTTTTGGCGAAAAGCTATAAATATTGGGTTTTTCGCTTAAAAACCTTGCTGAATAGTTAAATATGTATGTGTTTTCATCAATAAAGCGTGAATAAATGGTTCACTTTGATACAGATTGATACATTTCTATAAAGGAAAGATGGGCCTAAATAGGATACTTGCTCTTGCTCCGCTTAAGGTTTGTGCGTTATCTAAGCTAAATTTTGCGTTATTCCATAGGCACAGTTGCTTAACGATTAATAAGCCTAGGCCAACACCTTGGTAGCCTGTTTGGTGCACCGAAGCGGTTTTTGAAAATGGCTGCATAAGGCTAACGCGCTTGTGTTCTGGGATCCCCGGACCATCATCTTCAATCACTAACAAAGTGCCGTTTTTGCATTGTGAAAGCTTGATAAGAATTTGCGTTTTAGCAAAGCGAACCGCATTCCCGAGTAAGTTTTGCAATAAGCGTTGAAAGCTTTGTTTATCAACGCAAATTGTTGTTAATTCGCAGTCAAGACGAATAGCCAAAGGGCTATAGCTTTGAAACTTTGTAATGCAGGGCTGTAATAGCTCCTCTGGGCAGTAGTCTTTCACTAACAAGGTGGGCTCGCATTGTTCGAGCTCGGCATAGGTTAAAAACTCTTCGACTAAAAGCTCAAGTTCAATAATGTCTTGCAACACACTGTGTCGGTAAGCATTGTTATCAACGACTGCTTCGAGGGCGAATTTAGCTCGCGATATAGGCGTTAAAAAGTCATGGGAAACAGCATTGATTAATTCACGCTGGCTTTGATTACGGTTATGAAGCGCTAATGCCATGTTATCGAAAGTATCGCCAATGCTCTTTAGCAGGCTAAAACGTGTGAAGTGCACTTGTGCTGTAAAGTCGGCGTTAGATATTTTACTACTGGCTTTGCGTAGCTTATTTAAGTCAAACAGCAGTGGACCTGTAAAAATCACCACAGCTAAGGCAAGGCTAGAGTAAAACAGTAGGCTCACTAAAGACTGATAACCCTGATCAGCAGGCTGGCTGTAGGGGCCAATACTTAATAAGGTGTGCCTGTCATCAGCTAACTTATGAAAGTAAAGGTTGCTATTGGCATCGTTAACACTAATTACCTGACCTGCTAAAAGTGATGCCTGTAATTGTTCACCAAGGTAAAAGTTTGCAAGAGGTGTGTGTTTAATATCAGGGTTATTGGGCGCAAGACTCAATATACTCTCTGCTAATTGCTGCTCTGTACTGTAACTCGGTGGGGTTGGAAAATAGGTTTCTAGTAACCAAGCGGCACTCCCTAGACAAATTGCTAGCGTTAAATACAAATAGCAAAATAGGCGTAGCAAACTGCATTACCCCCATGCTTGTGGAGAAAAAATATATCCTTTGCCCCAAACGGTTACAATTTTTTGTGCTGGCACCGCTTCGTCACCGAGCTTTTTGCGTAAGCGGCTAATGCGGCCATCGATAGTGCGGCTTTGACCATCGTATTTACGGCCAATGGTGCCATCAAATAATTGGTCTCGACTGACCAACTGACCCGCTGATTGAGCTAGTTGGATCAGTATTTCGAACTCTGCACTGGTTAGTTCAAGTGGTTGGCTATACAAGTAAGCTTCGCGCTGAATGGTATTAATGCTTAAAGAACCAAAGCGAATGTTATGGGCGTTGTGAGTGGTACTTGTTGGCTTTACAGCTAGGCTGCGGCGAATGGTATTGTTAATTCGCGCTAATAAAATTGACGGGGAAACGGGTTTGGTTAGGTAATCATCGGCGCCTAGTTCAAGGCCAGTGATATGATCGACTTGGCTCTGCCTTGCAGTCATAAAAATAATGGGTGTATCTTGGGCTTGTTTTAGCTCTTTAAATACCTCAAAACCATCTTCTGAACCTAATCCGATATCTAGCAAAATTAAATCGTATTTCTTACTACTTGCTTGGTAACAAGCATGGCAACCACTGTCAAAATGTTCAATGATATAACCATGATTACTTAAATAATTAGAAACTAGCTGGGCAAGTTTTAAATCATCTTCAATGTATAAAATAGTATGCTGGCTCATCAAAAAATACTCCATGCGATATCACGACGACGTTTTTTTACGTGCTGGTGGAATAAACTAATTTCAGTGCTTTCTAAGGGTTCGAGCTGTTCGCTGAGTAGCTCTAACACAATGTTGCGATTGTTTTGCACTGTGATTGCAAAGTTCTGTCCTTGGCTTGGTTTATGGCAGAATAGTCTAATTTGTTGATCAGTAACGCGAATGCACACTGTTTTGCTGACTTCGGTGTACCAATTAATCGAGACATCCATCACACAGTCTTGCTCTACCGTCACACAGTTTTCTGGTGATACTTCAATGTAGCCTGCTTTTGCGAATGTGCTGTCGATATATACGAGGCTACAGATAAGTAAAAATGAGAGAAGCTTGCTAAGTAACATCATTAGAAATTCCATGCAAAGCCAGCATAAAAAGACAGTAAGTTGCTGTCATTGATAAGGGGGCTATCGGCGATACCTGATGATAAGCGTTGGTATTTTATATCGCTTATAAATTGCCATTGTTGATTAAACTGATATTGGTAACTGGCTTTTAGATTGTATTTTTGACTAGAGTGACCTAAAAAAGGGCTAAATCCAGCGCCCATTTCTTGCAAAGCACTACCATAGTAGTAATCCACTAAACCAGCACTTAAATGCTGTAACTCTACGCCGAGCAAAACCAGATGTTGATCAAATAAAAACAAGCGCTGTGCAGACAATGCGCCTTGTAACCCTTTGTGATAGTTGGTGAGTTCCATTGACCAATACGCGCTAAAACGCCAGTTTTGCCAGTCAACGATTGCTTCAATACCGCTCATGGCCGACAGTTTACGTTTTGATATTTTAGTAATATCACCGCGGCGTTTTATCACCACTGGTGTTTCGACACCTGAACCGGGTGGTGGTGGCGTCATTGAGGGGCGACCGCTAGCTGTTCTAACCGCGGCTAATATAGCTGAATGCTTAGTAAAATATAGGCCATCCTCATTAAGTTGGGTGAATAACGACACTTGATAGTTATCGCCCCACACGGGGGTCCAAGCAAACTGAGTATTTGCAAATGAAAAGTCACCGGCAAATACCTCAATACGCGGTAGGGCATAAAGAGGAATATCGTCTTTTTTATAAACTGGGTTGGCGAGCTGACCATAGCCTAAGCTTACTCCAAGGCTTACTCCTTCATCTGCTAAATACGCAGAATCAGTGCTACTTGCCATTGGTGAAAGGCAAAATGCACTAATTAGAAATAAAACTCGTAGCCCAAGTGAGCAACTACCTAGAACAGTCACAAATAAACAACCTTAATGAAAAGAGTATTTAACATTAAGGTGTTAATGCAGGCTTGAACAATGAAATAATGTACCAAATTGTAGCAAGGTGAAACTCGAACAAGTGTAAATTAAATGTTCTAAAATAGTTAAATTGATATTAATTTCGTATTTTTAATGCGACTTTATTCCTGTAAGTTGTTTGTACCACTTTTGGTTAATAAATAAGGATAAATATATGAAAAAGGTATTAACAGCATTAGGTTTATTGCTTTCAGGCGCATTCTCTGTTCATGCAAGTGCGGATTCAATGGAGTGTTATGTCGATACGCAAGCGTATGACAAATATACACCAAACCGTTGTTTTGCATTGGTTTATGGGCAAACAAATGCAACAGCTGTATTTCGTGTAGTTGGCGATGGTTCAGCAATTGATAGTGTTATTTGGTCTAATGCGGCATCATCATGTGGTACATCAGGAACATCATGCTCATTCCAAATTCGAGCATTTAGATCTTATAAAGCTGAAGCGACTATTTTATATACGGATGGTCGCTGGAGTAAGGTCGCTGCAACTGCTTCATTCGAAGATGGTCGATAGCTTTTAATATTCGGCAATATCAATCACGCAATAATAATTAATCATTTCGATAGGTTAAAGTAGTCGCTATCTGCGTTAAAAATGTGTTATTTACAACTGCATGGATGCAGAGTAATTGCCTAGAAATAGATCACTTAATTAAGCGAATTGATATAAAAAGGTTGGTTATTGGCCAACCTTTCTCGTTTTTACAGTTTGCATGACATTTATTGAGTTGCCATTTTAGCTTCTTTTTGCGATATTATTTATATTATAATATTAACAGGAAGCTAATAAGATGACTCTGCCTAGTTCTCAATCTGCAAATGCTATTCGCATACTTGCTGTCGATGCCGTTCAACAAGCTAACTCTGGCCACCCTGGTGCGCCGATGGGTATGGCTGATATTGCAGCGGTATTGTGGCAAAACTTTCACCGCCATAACCCATTAAACCCAGACTGGTCTAACCGTGACCGCTTTGTGTTATCAAATGGCCATGGTTCAATGCTTCAATATGCATTGTTACACCTTAGCGGTTACGACGTAAGCATTGAAGATATTAAGCAATTCCGTCAGCTTCACTCTAAAACACCGGGTCACCCAGAATATGGATACACACCGGGTGTTGAAACAACGACAGGCCCATTAGGTTCTGGTATTGCTAACGCAGTTGGTATGGCAATCGCTGAAAAAACCTTAGCAGCGCAATTCAATAAGCCACAATTTGATATTGTTGATCACTTCACTTACTGCTTTATGGGTGATGGCTGTCTAATGGAAGGTATCTCGCACGAAGCATGTTCGCTGGCAGGTACGTTAGGTCTAGGCAAGCTAATCGCATTTTGGGATGACAATGGCATCTCTATCGATGGTGAAGTAGAAGGTTGGTTCACCGACGATACGCCTGCACGTTTTGAAGCTTACGGTTGGCAAGTTATCCGTGATGTTGATGGTCACGATATGAATGCAATTGCGGGTGCAATCGAAGCGGCACAAAGCAACACGACGCAACCAACACTAATCTGTTGTAAAACAGTGATTGGTTTTGGCTCGCCAAATAAATCAGGTAGCCACGACTGTCACGGTGCACCACTGGGTCACGACGAAATCGCCGCTGTACGTGAGCAGCTAAACTGGCCGCACCCTGCATTTGAAGTTCCACAAGAGGTTTATAACGAGTGGAATACCCAAGCAAAAGGCCAAGAGCTTGAAGGTGCATGGCAGCAAAAATTTGCAGCATATAGCAAAGCACACCCTGAACTTGCAAAAGAATATACACGTCGTGTTCTTGAAAAAGCATTACCAGCTAACTTCGCTGAATTAGCTGATGAGTACATTGCTAAATGCCAAGCCGACATGCAAAACATTGCGACACGTAAAGCATCACAAAATGCGATCACCTTCTTTGCTAACCAGCTTCCTGAACTAATGGGTGGCTCTGCTGACCTTGCTGGTTCTAACTTAACCTTATGGCCAGAAGCAAAAGGTTTACAAGATGCAGCTGATGGTAACTACGTGTTCTATGGCGTACGTGAGTTTGGTATGAGCGCAATCATGAATGGTATTGCATTACATGGTGGTTTCATTCCATTTGGCGCAACCTTCTTAATGTTTATGGAATACGCACGTAATGCTGTACGTATGGCAGCATTGATGAAAGCACAGAGCATTTTTGTGTATACCCATGACTCAATCGGTCAAGGTGAAGATGGTCCAACTCACCAGCCAATCGAGCAAATAGCTAACCTTCGCATGACACCAAATATGACTGCATGGCGTCCGTGTGATGAAACTGAAACTGCGGTAGCTTGGCGCCAAGCGTTATTAAAAGAAACAGGCCCAAGTTCACTGATCTTCAGCCGTCAGGGTACAAAAGCGATGGCACGTGATGCACAGCAAGTTGCTGACATTGCTAAAGGGGGTTATGTACTTGTTGATAGCGAACAAGCTGCAGAGCTTATCCTTATTGCAACGGGTTCAGAGGTAGAACTAGCTGTGAATGCTGCTGCTGAATTAACAGCACAAGGCAAGCAAGTTCGCGTGGTATCTATGCCATCAACGAATCAGTTTGATAGCCAAGATAAAGCATACCGTCAAAGCGTGCTACCAGCGGGTACACCAAAGATTGCTGTTGAAGCGGCACACCGTGACTTCTGGTTCAAGTATGTTGGCCAAGATGGTGATGTACTAGGCATGGACACATTTGGTGAGTCAGCGCCTGGTGCCGTATTGCTTGAGCACTTTGGATTCACAGTGGCAAACCTAGTTGCAAAAGCAAACGCATTACTTGCTGAATAATCTGACTGGCGAAAAATTATCGTAATCGCAACACGATAAGCCTGCCTTTGTGATGATGTGTAGGTAATAAAAAAGCCCGCAAACTTTGGTTTGCGGGCTTTTTGCTGCTTAAACAATCGGTTTAAACTAATTCGCTTAAGATTGACTCTAGTTTCTCTTGGTCAATTGCGAACTGACGAATACCTTGGCTTAGCTTTTCAGTTGCCATAGCATCTTCATTCATTTCCCAGCGGAAAGCTTGCTCAGTCATGGCTGCTGGCGCTTCAGCTTTTTCTGTTGCTGGTAATAGTTTTTGAGTTAAAGGTGCGTCAGTTGCAGCTAGTTCAGCAAGTAATTTAGGGCTGATAGTTAAACGGTCACAACCTGCTAATTCTTGGATTTCACCGATGTTACGGAAGCTTGCGCCCATTACAATCGTTTCGTAGCCGTGCTTTTTGAAGTAGTTATAGATATGCGTTACTGACTTAACGCCCGGATCGTTAGCACCGTCGAAATCAGCGCTTGCATCTTGTGCTTTGTACCAGTCAAGAATACGACCAACGAATGGTGAAATTAGGTAAGCGCCTACTTCGGCACAAGCACGTGCTTGAGCAAATGCAAATACCAGCGTTAGGTTACAACGGATACCTTGCGCTTCAAGTACTTTAGCCGCTTGAATACCTTCCCATGTTGAAGCAATTTTGATTAACACGCGCGATGTGTCGATACCTTGCTCTTTATATAGAGCAACAAGCTCAAGTGCTTTATCAATGGTTGCTTGAGTATCAAATGATAAACGCGCATCCACTTCTGTTGAAACTAAACCCGGCACTTGCTCCATTAATTTAGAGCCAATTAATACCGCTAGCTTGTCAGCTGCTTTTGTTACAACTTCAGCTGCGTCACTGCTTTGTGCTTTTGCCCATGATACGGCTTCGGCAGCAAGTGGGCGATATTTCTCAATTTGAATCGCGTTTAAGATTAGTGATGGGTTCGTTGTTGCATCTTGCGGTTTATATTCGTTGATTGCTTCAAAATCACCCGTATCAGCAACAACGGTTGTCACTGCTTTAAGTTGTTCTAATTGACTAGACATAGTTTTCCCATTCTTATCATACAAAAGTTAATGTAGTGGCTTTAACCTATTATTTGTGCTGAAAAAACAATCTAATCTTCCAGAGAAACTGCGCAATAAATCGCCCGCCAGCAGCAAATAATCCTGTTAATAATATTTTTATAATACCTTTACAATCTGGTATTGTTGATATTATCATACAAATAAAGATAATGACTAACAATGTTAGTAAGCAATTAGTGAAAGGTAATTATGTCTCGTTATACGTTGGGATTAGACTACGGGTCAGACTCGGTAAGAGCATTACTCGTTGATGTTGCGACTGGTGAAGAACTTGCCAGCCATTTAGTAAACTACCCGCGCTGGGCACAAGGCTTATATTGTGACCCAAGTAAGGATCAGTTTCGTCAGCATCCACAAGACTATATTGATAGCCTTGTAGAAGTAGTTAATGGTCTATGGTCACAAGTTCCAGCGGGTACTGCAGACAAAGTAGTGGGTATGAGCTTTGATACAACTGGCTCAACGCCTGTGGCAATTAATAGCCAAGGTACACCACTGGCATTAACTGAAGAATTTGCAGAAAACCCAAATGCAATGTTCATTTTGTGGAAAGACCATACGTCTATTAAAGAAGCAAATGAAATCACTGCAGCTGCCACTAACAACGATGTGAACTACCTTTCACATATGGGCGGTATCTACTCTTCTGAGTGGTACTGGGCCAAAGCATTACATATTTTCCGCGTTGATAGCAGTGTAAAAGCAGCCACTTATTCATGGGTTGAACACTGCGATTGGATGACCGCGCTAATGTGTGGCACAACACACCCTGAAGTATTAAAGCTAGGGCGTTGTGCAACGGGCCACAAACAAATGTGGAACGAGCAGTGGGGCGGTTTCCCACCAAACAGTTTCTTCAGCAATATCGATCCACTATTAGATGGTGTTGTTGATACGTTAAATGCAACGACAGAGCCAAGCGACCAAGTTGCTGGCAACTTAACTGCTGAGTGGGCCGAGAAGCTAGGTTTACCACAAGGTATCGTAATTGGTTACGGTGCATTTGACTGTCACATGGGCGCAGTAGCAGCCAATGTTCGTCCTGGCGTTCTAACTAAAGTAATGGGTACCTCAACCTGTGACATCACAGTAACGTCTAAAGAGCAACTAGGTGATACTTGCGTTAAAGGTATTTGTGGTCAAGTTGATGGCTCAGTGATCCCTGGAATGGTTGGCTTAGAAGCTGGTCAATCTGCGTTTGGTGATTTATACGCATGGTTCAAAAACCTAGTACTTTGGCCAACTCGCCAACTGACAAATCTATCTGACGCTGAACAAGCGTTAGTTAACAAGCTAGAAGATTCAATCTTAGTTGATCTATCAAAAGCGGCGGCAGCACTGCCTGTAACAAGCAACGATGTAACTGCGCTTGATTGGGTAAATGGTCGTCGTACGCCAGATGCTGACCAAAGCGTTGCCATGGCATTAACAGGCTTAAAAATGGGCACTGATGCACCTAAGTTCTTCAAAGCGCTTGTTGAAGCAACAGCCTTTGGCGCACGTGCTATCACTGAGCGTTTCCGTAGTGAAGGCGTGCCAATCGAGTCTGTGGTCGTTATCGGCGGTATTTCTAAAAAATCAGACTACGTAATGCAAACCTGTGCTGATGTTTGGAACTGTCCAATCGACGTTTTAGAAAGTGAGCAAAGCTGTGCATTGGGTGCGGCAATTATGGCTGCGGTTGCTGCAGGTGAGCACGCAACAGTGGCAGATGCTCAAAAAGTAATGGCGTCGTCAGTATGTCATCAGTACTTACCAAACCCTGAGCGCGTTGCTGTGTATGACGAGCTTTATGCTAACTACCAAGCACTTGCAAGCTATGTAAACGGAGACAAAGCATGAGTTTTACTGAACTAAAACGTGAAGTCTATGAAGCGAACATGGAGCTGCAACGTCGTGGCTTAGTGATTTATACCTTTGGTAACGTATCGCAAATCGACCGCGACAAAGGCGTAATTGCGATTAAACCAAGTGGTGTATCGTACGACCAAATGAAAGCCGACGACATGGTGATCGTCGACCTTGAAAACAACATTGTTGAAGGGTCTATGCGTCCGTCTTCTGACACTAAAACGCATGTTCATTTATATCGCCACTTCGATGCAATTGGCGGTGTAACACACACGCATTCGACCTATGCAACTGCATGGGCGCAAGCAAAACAAAGCATTCCTTGCCTTGGCACAACTCACGCTGACTATGTACACGGTGACATCACCTGTACTCGTGAGCTAACCGATGAGCAAGTGAATGGCGATTATGAATTAGAAACCGGTATTCAAATTACTGATGCGTATCAAGACCGCGATCCGAAAGCTGCACCTATGGTGATTGTTGCGGGTCATGCGCCTTTCACGTGGGGTAAAGATGCCGCTCAGTCTGTATACCATGCCGCGCTACTCGAAGAGATTGCACGCATGGCGTATTTAACACGCACTTTAGATCCACACGCAGCTGAACTTAAAAAAGCAGTGATGGATAAACATTATCTACGTAAGCACGGTAAAAACGCGTATTACGGTCAGAGCAAATAGCAAGAATTTAGAGGATTATTAACATGACGACGATGACGAAAGAAGTCTGGTTTGTTACCGGCTCACAACATCTTTATGGTCCTAAGGTGTTAGAAACGGTTGCCAAAGACAGCGAAGCAATTGTAGCGGGCTTAAACAGCGAAGCGAACCTACCAGTAAACTTGGTATGTAAGCCTACCGTTAAGTCACCTGAAGAAATTCACGCTGTTTGCCAAGCGGCAAATACGGATCCTAACTGTGTTGGTTTAGTATTATGGATGCACACTTTCTCTCCTGCGAAAATGTGGATTGCCGGTCTAAGCGAATTACGTAAGCCTTGGTTACACCTTCATACTCAGTTCAATGCAGCCCTTCCTTGGTCTGACATCAACATGAACTACATGAATACGCACCAAAGTGCACACGGTGACCGTGAGTTCGGTTTCATCGGTACTGTAATGCGTAAAGAGCGTAAAGTTGTTGCAGGTCACTGGCAACGTGCTGACGTACAACAGCAACTAGATGACTGGTGTCGTGCGGCAAAAGGTTGGGCAGAAAGCCAAACACTTAAAGTTGCGCGTTTTGGCGACAACATGCGTCAAGTTGCGGTGACTGAAGGTAACAAAGTTTCAGCGCAAATTACCTTTGGTTATGAAGTACATGCGTTTGGTGTCGCTGAGCTTGTAAAAGTGGTTGATACAATCACAGAAGACGAAATCGATGCACAATTAGAGCTTTATAAGCAAGACTACGTGATCGCTGACGAAACTCTACAAGACGATTACGCAGTGAAAATGCTACGCAACGAAGCTCGCTTAGAGCTTGGTATGGAGCGTTTCTTAGAGAAAGGCGGCTTTAAAGCATTCACAAACTGTTTTGAAGACTTATCAGGTCTTTCTGGTCTTCCGGGTCTTGCTACACAGCGCCTAATGTCGAAAGGCTATGGTTACGGTGGTGAGGGTGACTGGAAAACAGCTGCTATGGTTCGCATCATGAAAGTAATGGGTGAAGGCCGTGAAGGTGGTTGTTCATTCATGGAAGACTACACTTACAACATGGGTGAGACTGACCAAGTACTTGGCGCACACATGTTAGAAGTGTGTCCTTCAATTGCAGCGCAAAAACCACGTCTTGAAGTTCACCAGCACACTATTGGTGTGAAATGTGATGTAGGTCGTTTATTGTTTACTGCAAAACCAGGTGCTGCAATCAACGTATCACCAATTGATATGGGTAACCGTTTCCGTATTCTAATTAACGAAGTAGACACAGTGGCTCCGCCAGCTGATTTACCTCACTTACCTGTTGCTTCAGCGCTTTGGGAACCAAAACCAAATCTATCTGTAGCATCAGCTGCATGGATCCACGCCGGTGGTGCACACCACACTGCATACAGCCAAGCAGTAACAACCGATATGATTATCGATTTTGCTGAAATGGCTGGCGTTGAAACGATGATCATCGATAACGATACGACGATCCGTGGTTTCAAAACAGAGCTTCGTCATAACGCAGCTTACTACATGCTAAAACGTGGCCTGTAAGAATTAGTACTTTATGTACTAGAACGTGCTGTGTGTGAGCACGTTCACCCCAAATTTTGTTGTCGATTAAGCCAGTGATGAGCCACGCTCTTCGCTGGCTTATGCTATTGTGAAGCGAAACTTTTTAGGAGTAGATATGATCGATTTAAGCGCCTACCAAGGCATTATTTTTGATATGGATGGCACCTTAATTGACTCAATGGGCAGTCACTTACAGGCATGGCAGAAAGCTTGCGAAGCCTATGGGTATCCATTTGATTACGACTACATGTATAGCTTAGGCGGCATTCCGACCGTTAAAACAATTGAAATGCTTAACGAAAAATTTGGTTTAGATCATGACCCTCTGGTTGTGGCAAAAGATAAACACAAGTTTTGGGTTGATTTGCAACATCATCCACTGGTGATTGACGAAACCGTCGCAGTACTTGAAAAGTACCATGGTGTATTGCCAATGGGCGTGGGCACGGGGGCTGATCGCGAACATGCAATTGATCATCTAACAGATACGAATTTAATTAATAAAATTGGTGCCTTAGTGACTGCCAGTGATGTTAGTAAAGGCAAGCCGAACCCAGAAACATTCTTAAAAGTGGCAGCGCTTTTAGGTGTTGAACCAAGTAAATGTGTGGTGTTTGAAGACACGCAAATTGGCTACCAAGCCGCCAAAAGTGCGGGGATGGATTGCATCATGGTGAAAGACGGCAAAATCCAACTTTAGCGATTAAATTTGCAATGACACCTGTATTTGTATTATAAAACTATAAATACAATTACAAAAAGGTTATTCATATGTCATTGCAATGTGTTTTCCAAGGTTTAAAAACAACTCATCAAACAGCCAGTTCGAACACGAAAAAGTCGCGCGGGCTTTATGCATTGTTGGTGACATGTGGGATTGCCCTTACACCAGCGTGTGCTCATCAAGGAGACAATATGACGACTTCCCCTTCAGCATCAATGACGGCCTATGGCGTACTTGCTGATCAGACCCCAGTTAATCAAGTAACGTTGACTAACAGCAATGGTATTAGCGTTGATGTAATTAACTACGGCGGCATTATCACGCGTATTGAAACGCCAGATGCAAAAGGCGAAATGGGTAATATTGTACTGGGTTTAGATAACCTAGAAGCATACACAAAGGCGACAACTTACTACGGTGCAATCATCGGTCGTTTTGGTAACCGTATCGCAAACGGTAAATTCACCTTAAATGGCACTGAATACCAATTAGCAACCAACGACGGTGACAACCACTTACATGGTGGTGTGCAAGGCTTTGATAAGAAAGTATGGAACATGACACCGTTCACGACGCAAAACAGCGCAGGTGTTACCTTAAGTTTAGTGAGCCCTGATGGTGACCAAGGTTACCCGGGTGAAGTGACGACAGAAGTGACTTACACGCTAACGAATAACAACACGTTAGATATGCAGTTTATTGCTACGACAAGCAAGCCTACCATCATCAATATGACGCAACACAGCTACTTTAACCTAGCGGGTAAAGGCGACATTCTTGATCACCAAATGCAAATTAACGCAAAAGCAATTACGCCTGTGGATGGCGGCTTGATCCCAACTGGTGAGTTGATGGATGTGGCTGGCACACCGTTTGACTTCCGTAAAGCTAAAGCAATTGGTCAAGATATCAAAGCAAGTAACGAACAACTGAAACTTGGTAAAGGTTATGACCATAACTTTGTGCTTAAAGACACGCCAAGCAATGAACTTATTGAAGCAGCGACGGTTTACGAAGCAAACTCTGGCCGTACGTTAACAGTTTACACAGAAGAGCCTGCAGTACAGCTTTATTCAGGTAACTTCTTAGACGGTAGTACTCAGCAAGTGTCTGGCTTAGTGCATAATTTTAGAAGTGGTTTTTGTTTAGAGCCACAGCATTTCCCTGATGCACCTAATCAGCCAACGTTCCCAAGCACAACATTACTGCCAGGTGACGTGTATTCAACACGCATCGTGTACGAATTTGGTACAAAATAAAGGAACACAAACGTGAAAACAACAAAGCTTAAAAACGCAATGCAAAAGGCTGGTTTAGCTAGCCTATTTGCCTTGTCGTTTGGCGCTCTGACGGGCTGTCAGACTACGGCTGAAGACAACACAGCCAAAGCAGATGTCGCAGCCACAGCAAAAGCGCCAATCCAAGATAATGGTATTTTTACTAATCCTCTTTTCCCAAATGGCGCCGATCCATGGCTTGAGTATTGGGATGGTAACTATTACCTAACTACAACAACGTGGACTTCTGAGTTAGTGATGCGTAAATCACCAACATTAGCGGGCCTTGCTGATGCAACACCTATCAATGTTTGGTCTGATTCGAACCCTGAGCGTTGCTGTAACTTCTGGGCGTTTGAATTCCATCGTCTAAAAGGGCCAAACGGCTACCGTTGGTACATGATGTACACGGCGGGTACTGATGGCACTTTAGATAACCAACACTTAAACGTATTAGAAAGTGCTGGTGACGATCCTATGGGTCCATATGAATACAAGGGCGCATTAATGCCTAACGTATGGAACATCGACGGAAACTACCTAACGTACAAAGATAAGTTGTATGTGATCTACTCACAATGGCAGGGTGATCAGCAATTAAACATTATTGCTGAAATGGAAAACCCATGGACTCCGAAGAAGAACTCACCGCATACGGTGATCACGCGTCCTGAGCTAGATTGGGAAATCAGTGGTCGTAAAGTAACTGAAGGTGCTGAAATTTTACAGCACAATGGCCGTACGTTTATGACGTACTCAGCGAGCTTCTGTAATACTCCTGATTACAAACTAGGTATGCTTGAGCTTGTTGGTGACGATCCGCTTAAAGCGAGCAGCTGGAAAAAATACGACAAGCCAGTATTTGAGCGTACAGAAGAAGTGTTTGGCCCAGGTCACAACGGCTTTTTCACATCGCCAGACGGCACAGAAGACTGGTTAGTTTATCACGGTAATGATTCGGTAGAGCACGGTTGTAGTGCGACTCGTTCATTACGTGCGCAAAAATTTACTTGGAACGACGATGGCACGCCAAGCTTTGGTAAACCATTAACACCAGGCGTTGAAGTAGCTCCGCCATCAGGTGAATACGGTCCACTGGTAACGCGAGTACAAGGTCAGCGCTATCAAATAGTGAATGCAACAAGCGGCTTATGTTTAGATATCGCAGCTGATCCACAAGATGCACGTGCAGTACAACGTCAGTGTGCAAGCACCAATGGTCAATGGGTTATTGATGCAACAACAGATGGTTTTGTTCGTTTAGCGAACCGTGAAGACAGCAAGTTCTTAGAGCTTGAAAGCTGTAATGATGCAGATAACGCTAAAGTACAATCTGCAGCATGGCGCAATAACTTCTGTCAGCAATGGAAAGTAGCACCAAGCACAGATGGTAATGTATCTATTACTAACCGTTACACAGGCAAACCATTAGCGGTTGCTGGTTGTTCTGCTGCACAAAACCAAGCGGTTTTACAGCAAAGTGACGCAACAGCGTGTGGTGATTGGCAATTACGCCCTATGGGCAGTGTTGTCGTATTAAGCCAACAAAGTGGTAAAGCACTTAGCGTGGCTGGTACGGTTAAAGCAGGTACCAATGTTGAGCAACAAGCTTACACGCATAAAGATGCACAACAATGGTTCTTCACACCAACAGATACAGGCTATGTAAGCCTTAAACAAAGCGCTGACAGCGATTTCTGTGCTGCGGTGGCTGATAACGCCTTAGTACCAGGTGCCAACGTAGAGATGGCGTCTTGTTCAGCGAAAACGGCACAGTGGCGCATTGCTCCAGTAGAAGGTGGTGGTGTGATGCTTATCAACCGCTACACAAAACAAGCGCTTGGCTTAAGTAACTGTGGTTTAGCTGAAAACACTAACTTCGCACAACAACCTGATTTAGGTAATAAGTGCCAAGTGTTCCATTTGCGTGAACCAAATTAAGTTATAAGTAAAAAATCGACTCAACCAAAGCCACTTCATTTATGAGTGGCTTTTTTGTGGCTGTCAGCCTTCAGCTGTCAGTTTTTAGCTGAGCGGTGGGGTATGTTGGTGATATGTTTGTCTGCTCGTAGGGTATTGCTTTCATGACGTGCCAAGCAAGCGTGACGCCTACCATATTACTTGCCCTACTCATTCTTCGGGTAGGTTGGTTTGAGCGAAGCGAAACCCAACATAATCCATCTCAACCTTTACAAACTCCTAATTAATAAAATAACCTAAAGGTTGCCACTGGCCATTATTTTTACTCAAACTGATTGTTTCCATGGCACTGTCTTGATTAATGAATTCGGTTTTAAATTTAATAACTAAATACTCGCCATCAGGTAATCCCGAAAGTGATGAATACTCTGAAGTGGAAAAGTAAGTTCTAGACATCACTCTACCAAGAGGAACTCGCGCGTAATCTAATGCTTTAAGCCATTTTGTTTGTGGAGTCTTTGCTTTAAATTGTGGATCAGTTTGTTCCCAGCTTTTTATATATTCAGCATTGTCCACTAAAGTTAACCATGATCTTGCGGTAAGAATTGGGTTTGTTTCATCGGCTGTGGCAAAAAAGCACATCCAAAGACATGTCATTAATAAAAACCTTTGTAGCGTAAATCCATTTACAGAAAGTAATAAAATTTGACGCATAACACGCCCTCACTTCGTTGACAGGGGGAGTCCATAGTACGATTGAGTTGGCTAATTTCTATACTAATAAAGTATTGCTCAGCGGGGTTTTGATAAGGTTAAGCTTTGATTTAATTCTAGGAGAGCTTTAATTTCGAACTTATTAGAAGGTTAAATCTTTTGTTTTCTTAATGTTATGGCTTTGATTTTAAAGTTAAATGTTTAACTTTTCTCTATTGTGGTAGTGTGCCTAGATGACAGATGAGATAACTGATTTTAGCCGCAAAGGAAGTTTCGTATTTCCGCACTCGATATTTCAGAGCCCGCATATTCACTGGGTTTTGACTCGCTTTTGGGTGTTATATGAGGAGTGAGCAAGGGGAAAGTTGCAAGAGCAAATCTTGAGACTTAAAGCTCAAAGCCTTCATCAAACTAACACACTCATTAGCACTCCGGGATCGCTAATACCAGCTTCTTTTAGCGCATCGCTAATTGATTGGCTAAGAGACATTATTTGCGTTTGGATTTCCATAACCATCTTGGTCTGTGTTTCAACTTGCACTTTTACAGTTTCATCTTCTTGGTTTTTGAGTGCTTGCAGTTTGGCTAATTGCTCTTTGGCAAGTTCGAGTTGTTCTTTGAGCTTTTCAAGTTGTTCAACCATTTTGCGAATATGTGCGGGGAGTTCGCTAGATACTTCTTCTTTTTGAGCGGGCTCTACTTCACGACCAGAGAGTTTATTCATCTCTTGGTTGCTGAGTTTGTAGCCTACTTTTGAGTTGGTATTACTAACTGCTGTATCTGCGTTTGAGATAGTTAGCGCACTTGCTAATGAGTTAATAGCCATAATGAGAGCGATAAAAGTGAATGATATGTATGTATCGGCAAAAGGTACTAAAGCTTTAGAAAAAAGCCGGGTTTTCACCCGGCCTTTCCAGACAACAAATAGTTGAGGTGAGGCAGCTCACCTCACTTTGTTACTCTTGTGCAGGTGCAGCATCAAAGAGTGCTTTTATTTCTTCAGCGCTAATCGCACCGTTGAAAATTTTCAGTTCATCGATAGCACCGTGGTATGGCGTATCCCAGTAGTTAACACCTAGAGCAAACTCATTTGTTTCACCAGGAACCGTGAATACACGTGGGAAGCCATCGGTTTCTAGCTGTAGTTCACCATTAACATACATCTTCAGTACATCACCGTTCGTACCATCAACAGTGAATGCAACATGTGTCCATTCTTTTGCTGGAATACGGCTATCTAGTTCTGCATTATCGAAGAAGGCACCGTTATTTGCCCATAAACGCGTTAGCGCTGTGTCAGCCATCGATGGTACATAACTTAACCATGCGTTTGCACTTGCGCCGGCAAAGAACGCTGTTGTGTAATCTGTGAAGCTTTCTGGTTTAAGCCACATAGATACTGAGTAGTCATTAGTTGTGATTAGGTTATCCGGTAAACGAACACCTGAACCTTCCAGGAATACAGCTTGACCAATAACACCGTCAACATAACTTACGCTACCGCCTGTATTATTGATGAAACCACCCGTTGATTTACCCGCCGCATACGCACCGTTTAATGCACTTAAGTCACCTTCGAAGCTGTATTCAGCAGGAGCAAGTGATTTTAAGGTTACATCGAATGACTTAGTATCAGTAAAGTCTTTGTACTTAATGGTTGCAGTTAATGTTACAACTTGGTCGCCAGCAGAGGCGCTAGGTTGAGTTACAACAGCTGTACCATTAACCGGTTTTAAGTACTCTTCGTTGTTTGACGTCCAGCTAATACCAGATACAAATGGACCTACTCGTGGTAATTCAAAGCTATCACGTACTGCAGAAACATCACCTAAATCAAGCGCACTCTTAATGAATGCTGGGAAGTTATCTGGGTTGGTTTGGTTTGTCATTGCTGCAGCATTAATATTAAAACTATTTAAGGCATAGTCATATACAATGAATTCATCAATTTGACCTTGGAAAGGTAAATCCCAACCGTAGTTCACACCCAGCGCAAAGTTACTAGATTCATGGCTGAACATATCGGGGCGAGGCATAGAGCCAACTAATACCCCATTCGAGTAATAGTTCATAATCCCTTCATCATAGCTAATGGCTACATGAGTCCATTCGCTTTGAGTCGCTTTTTGCGTATGGACTGTTTGACCCCATAGTTCTTCACCATTATCGCCAAGATAAAAACTCCAAATTAATGGGTTTTCGGTGAAATGAGCAGCTCCGCCAGGTATGTAGCTAATCCAACGATTGGCATTTTCTGCTGCAAAGAATAATGGTGTGTAAGGATTGAGTGTGTCTGGTTTTGACCAAAAAGAAACCGTAAAACTGTCAGAGTTAATGATATCATTAGGTAAACGAACACCCGTTGCACCATCAAAATTAAACGCTTTACCTGTTTGACCTTCAGCGTAGGCTGCTGTACCAGCACCCACATTTAATAGGTTGTTATCTGTTACACCCGCATCATCCAGGTTACCTAAACCATCACTGAGTGAATCTTCAAATGCATAGTGTGCAATCGCATTTTTAAACTCAGGGCGTGCTTCAAGGTTTACATTAAATGTTTTGGTTGTGCTCTCGCCGTTTAATGAGATATTAGCCGTTAACGTAACCGCTTTATCACCGCGATCTGGGGTTGGAATGAATACTGAGCCTTCACTGGTGATGTAGTATTCATCACTACTTTCCCAGTTAATTACAGCACCGTCTTTACCTTTAGTTGGTAATGAGTAACCTTCGTCAGCAATTGATAATTCAGTTTTGATATCAAGTGCTTCATGAACAGTGCTCAGCACGTTTGTAGTTGCGGTAATTTCATCACGTTTACTTGCCCAAATGGTTGCACCTTCGCTTGATGTTGCTGATACAGTGACAACCATCGCTTTAGTTGCATCATCCCATTGCCATTTAGCGACACCAAAGTACGTACCAGAATCTAACTCAAGCTTAATATTTGAGTCATCAATCATGTACCAGATACCTGGATCATCACCGGTTACTGAGTGATCTTCATTTAGTGCAATATGCATTGAACGAATAGCATCTGTATTTACATCGTTACCATGATTGATAAATTTGTAATAACCGTAAAGTTCATCTGCCACAACCATGTTGTCGCCTTCAAGCGGTACGTAGCGCTGCGGTGAAGCCATAGGCCAACCTAATGAGTTAATGAACATTTCATGTACGCGAACTTGGTGCGCTTCTGTATTTTCAGGGAACTCAGTAGACGTTTGTGGAAAACGCGTATGCGTGATTAATAAATGACGTCCTGTCGCTTCATCGTAGTAAGCAGAGTTATGGCCCGGTGATTGGTAGCCCCATGCAGGTGCTGTTTCGCCAAGCTCTTGTGTATACTCAAAGCCGCCCATTAGTTTTTCACCAACTTCTAAGCCGCCTAATGTTGAAATATCGTTACCTGCGTTGTCTAGGTAAGGGCCATCCGGTGTTTTTGAACGAGCTACACGGATATTGTAACCACCGTTTAAGTCAAGGCCACCAGTAGAATAAAATAAGTAGTAATATTCACTTTCTGGACTGTACATTACGAAAGCACCTTCGATGAAGCGCCCTGCACCACCAAGAAGGTGTTTTCCATAGCCTTGACCAGCTTCTGGCATACCCGCTTCTTCGTCCATAGCCAGTATAAAAATACCACCATGATGAGAACCGTACACCATCCACAGTTTGCCGTCTGTATCATAGAATGCCGCTGGGTCGATCACATTCGGATCTATGCCACCATCATAGGTCGTTTGCCCGTTATCTAGAGGGTATGCAGCAAACTCAGCTTCATTGCGATAGCCGCTACGTAAGAAAATGCCTTTGTTTGTATAAGGGCCTTCAATATTGTCGGCTTCAGCTAATCCTAAATAACCTCTATCCCAACAAATTTGATCATTAGTTGTGTCAGTCGTTTTGGTATTGTCTTGTCCGCAGCTATTATAGTAGAACCAAAATTTACCATTTGGTGATTGAATTACATCGGCTGCCCAGTTACTAGGGTAACCATCGGTCCACTCAACGCCTTCGGCTATTTCTGCTAAGTAATTGTAATCAAACAACGGGCTTTCATTGACCTGTAATACATCTTGCCCGTCTACTTTTACTACTGAAGGCGAGGAAACCATTTCCCAGTTCAAGAGATCAGTTGATTTAGCGGCAGCAAGGTGTGAACCAAAAATATAGTAAGTGTCGTCAACTTTAACGACAGAAGGATCGTGCACGGTTACATTGGTAACCATTACGCTACCAGATTCAGTGTATTCAACACTGCTGCTTACTGTCGGTTTTGCACTTTGCGGGTCGGCAACCGCTGCTGCTGTGTCAAGCTTAGTACCATCTTCTTTGCCACAACCTGTAACAGCCAAAGAGCAGGCTATGACCATGGCTAATTTATTTAATTTCATTTTATGTGTCCTCTTGAAACTGGGATTCATTTTTTTATTCGATTGTTGTCAATAAAATTGCCGCGTGCCTATATCAAACTAATAAGAACGTAGTATTGTAATTTTATAGTATGATTTAAAATGTGCAAATACTTTTGCAAAGGTAATTGGTATGTAAACATGAAGTATCAGTGTTTACAATATGTACAGTGTGATTTTAATTTTCTCAAGTTGTCATTTTTGGCGTTTTTTTCGGTGTTTTTGCGCTATTAGGGAAGTTTTTTACTTATCTGAAAGAGAGGATTTTCCGTTAAATTTGTTTATTTGTATTACATTTAAGCATTAAAAAGGCTCTTAAAGAGCCCTTTTTGATATTACTTGTCTTGTTTACTTAGACCTTCAGTGGTCATGATAATACGTTTAAGTGTGCCATCTTCGTTGTAGTATAGTGGCTCAATCGCCACTGAACGACGAAAACGCCCGCCACTTGGTTTGCCATCAATCGGTGGTACAGCACCAGTATGGTAAATAAAGTAGTCTTTACCTTTGTACTCGATGATTGATTGGTGGTTGGTTTCGCTGTTACCTGCGATTTCATTCAAAATACCTTTATATTCCCACGGCCCATGAATGCTTTTACTCATGGCATAACAGATCTTCTCAGGGAACTCACATGCGTACGATACATAGTAGTTGTCGTTTTTCTTATGAACCCATAACGCTTCGGTAAAGTTTGGTAAGTCTAGCGTTTTAATTTCACCATCAAGAGACAGTAAGTCGTCGCTTAGCTTTACGTATTTTGGCATTAGGTTACCAAAGAACATGTAAGTATCGCCGTTTTCTTCAGTAAAAATTGCAGGGTCGATGTCGTCCCAATCATTTGGCGTATGCTTGGTCATGTCATCGGTAACTAATGCATGGCCAATCGCGTCTTTAAATGGGCCTGTTGGTGATTTAGACGTCGCAACACCAATTGCAAAACCTGGTTTTGTGTCGTTGTGACGAACGGTTGTAAAGAAATAGAAAGTGCCATCACGCTCAATCATGTGTGAAGCCCATGCTTCGCCTTTAGCCCATTTAAAGTCGGTTGCTTTCATGATTGGGCCGTGTTTTTTCCAGTTCACCATGTCTGTTGATGAAAAGACTAACCAGTCGTGCATTTCAAAAAACACATCATTATTTGGTGCTTCATCATGGCCTGTATAAAGGTATACGGTGTCATTGTGAACAAGTGCTGCTGGATCTGCAGTAAATACATCGGTGAATAATGGGTTTTGTGCAACGGCTAAGCTGCTCGAAAAAAGCAATGGCAGCGCTAACGCTTTCAATTTCTTCATGAGTGTCCTCTGTGATTAATAATTGTTGTTCGAACTGCAGCTTTTGTACTTAGAGCTCGCTCTAAATGACCAGATAATACACAGTGTATGCCTGATTATACTGAGTAACTGATTGTTTACATCGAAACAAACCAGTAAAAGTGCAGCAAAAAATAACTCTATATTGTATTATTGTATTTTTATCATAGTAGCATCAAAAGACGCCAGGTAAATAACTTGTTAGCCCTTTTTTGTTGCTCTGGATGAATTAAAGGCAAATTAAAAAAGCAAACAAATAATTGCTAACTTACTGATAATAATAGGCCTACATAAATTCAGAAAATAAAAACGCAGCCCTTTTTTAATTTGTAACGTGTTATAATTTCAACGTTTTTTGTAAACACTATGGCACTAATTTTAATTTGGCTTTTTGAGTTGACTGTTAAATAATCATACAATATGATTAAAGTTCAGGCAGCAATGTATTAACATAATAAAATGTAGACACACTCGCGCACCGTTTTGACAACACACGATGCACAATGCAGTGGTCACTCTTCGGTAACTGAATGGGGAAAGTTCAGCGGACCGATATAACTATAATTTGGAGAACACCGCTTATGTTTAAAAGAACACACATAGCCAGTGCTGTAGTTATGGCATTTACCTGTCAATTTGCTTTTGCACAGGAGGAAGCACCAAACACTCCTGAGAATAACGTCGATGAGATGGAAGTTATTCAAGTATCAGGTATTCGCGGCAGTTTAAACAAAGCGCTAGATGAAAAACGTGCAAGCGTTCAAATCGTGGATGCAATTGTTGCTGAAGATATTGGTAAATTCCCTGATAACAACGTAGTTGAAGCACTACAACGTGTGACAGGTGTACAAACAACAGGCCGTGGTGCTGGTGAAGTAAGTGCGGTTTCAATCCGTGGTCTTACTGATGTTAATACCACAGTGAATGGCCGTGCTATCTTTACAGGTGCGGGTCGTGATGTGGCGCTGCAAGACATACCTGCAAGTTTACTTTCGGGTGTAACAGTTTATAAAACCCGTTCGGCGGATCAAATTGAACGTGGTATCGCAGGTGCGATCGATATCAAAACCCACCGTCCTTTCAACTTCGAAGGTGAAAAAGTTGTTTTAGCGGCACGTGCGATTTACTCAGATCAACCAGATGAAGTTGATCCAAATATCAGTGCGTTACTTTCTAACCGTTGGGAAATTGACGGCGCTGGTGAGTTTGGCGCACTTTTCAATATTTCTTATGCTGAAACACATTACCGCGATGACACCATCACAGCGGGTGCAGCGTTCCCATTCTTTACTGATAAACCACAGTACAACTACTCACCGTACTCACGTGTACCAAATGAATTTTGGACTCAAGGTACTGAGTTAGGTCTACCGACTGCGGCAGGTTCTACTTTAGACGTAAATGGTGAGCCAACTGAATACTTACTTGCACGTGATGCTATTTTTGGTACTTCATTCACTGGTCTTCGTAAGCGTCCAGCTGCGTCTGTCTCTTTACAGTGGGCACCTAATGAAACACTCGAAATCACAGCTGAAGGTTTCTACACAGGTTACGAAAACGAATCGCAAAACGCGATGTGGTTCTCAAATACATTCGAAAACGGTAACGGCTTCATCGAAACACCAACGGTGTTTGATGGCACTAACGTAGTTAAAGAAAAGCAAGCGATTGGTGCTGGCGGTTTCCAAAGTGGTGACTTTTCATATGGTAAAACAGATAGCTACTTATATGCATTAGGTGCCGAGTGGCAAGCAAGCGATTACCTAACCATCAACACAGAAGTTGTTTACCAAGACAGTGAGTACGAAACAGATTTCTTCGCAATGCGTTTTGACCGCACTGCATATGGCTTAGATGTAGACTTTAACGATAAAGACGGCGTACCAGGTATTGCGTTTTGGGATGATCCAAACACAGCGGTAAACGAAGCAGATATGGCTGCTATCGAAAACTGGAATGCAGGTACTGTTTATGACAGTGGCGGCGGTAACGCGGGTGACGCATTAACTTTCACATTTGATGCTGAATACCTAATTGGTGGTACTTATTTTGATAAAGTGAAGTTCGGCGGTCGTTACGAAAAACGAACTGCGCAAGAGTACACGCGTGGTCAAGAGGCTGGTATTGCTAACACCTCTGTGGCTAGCTTAATTGAACAGCTAGCAGCGGCGGGTGCATCTGGCGATGGTACAGGCATTGTGTTCCAAGTTGATGACTATTTCGATGGCCGTGCTGATGTATTCAATAGCTTTGTAACTGCTGACGGTGGCTACATGCTAGATAACGGCGATGCTGTCCGTAGCGTATATGGCCTTGAAGCTGAAGACGTATACAAAACATTTGATATCGAAGAAAACTCGTACGCGCTATATGCAACAACTAACTTTTTCTTAACGGAAGATATCAGCGGTGAGTTTGGTTTACGTTATGTAAGCTATGAGCAAGACATGGACTTTGTTGCTGAGTCTGGCGGTATGAACTCAAATGTATTTGAAGAAAGCTCAGCAAGTGCTGATAGCAGCGCATTACTACCAAGCTTAGTACTAAACTGGAACATCACTGATGATGTAGTGGGCCGTGTCGCGTACACAGAAACACTACGTATGCCTAACTTTGCTGACTTAAACGCGCTGCAATACTGGTATGATCCTTTAACAGAAGGTGCTACCTACGGTACAGGTAATGGTGGTAACCCAGATCTTAAACCAACAGAATCAAAGAACTATGATGTATCACTTGAATGGTACTTCGCAGATACAAGCTCACTTTACGCAGCTTACTTTTACCGTGAAATTGAAGGCTTAGTTGTTGCGGGTCGTAAGCAAGTTGTGCGCGAAGGCGATGATGGCGTAACACGCCCATATGTATTAAGTGCACCAGTGAATGCTTCAAACGGTGAACTGTCTGGTTTAGAAGTTGGTTTAGTTTACTTCCCAGAAAACTTACCAGAGTACTTAAATGGTTTTGGTGTGCAAGCAAGCTACACGATGCTTGACTCAGAGCAAGATACACCTGAATTCAATGAGCTAGGTGAAATCTCTGGGTATGTTGATTCGCAAATGGCCGGTGTTTCTGATGAATCGTACAGCATCGTAGGTATCTACGAGCGTGATTCATTCGACATGCGTTTATCTTATGTATGGCGTTCTGAGTTCTACACAGGTAACGAAGCGGCAATCTTTGCTAACCCGATTCAATTCTGGAATCGCCCTGAGCAAAGCTTAGATTTCCAATTTAGCTACAATGTGAATGATGACTTTGTCGTAACCTTTGATGCAACGAACATCCTAGATGACGTATATCAAAGCTACTACGGTGAAGGTAACGACAACCTATTTAACTTTGGTAACGGTATCTACTCACGTACATTCGCACTAGGCGCACGTTACTCTTTCTAAATTTCTTTTATAGACCTAAAAACCCCGGCTTTGCTGGGGTTTTTTATTGGTTTTTATAAACCAAACCATCGGTCGAAAAGAGTTGCGATTTAATAAGTATGATAATACTATTAATTAGATTAGCATTAAATTTACAAAAATAACGAACGCAATGGCCAAGCTGTGTAATATCTAAGGCTGTAAATTTATTTGATACGCAGTGTTGAAAACTTTTTAGCATTGCTTGAAATAGTGAGCGGCGGCTCATTATTGACCAATTAGGGTGTTGTTGTATGGAATCTCAAAAGTTATCCGTTGTAGAAAAGGTCGGCTTTGGTGCCGGCGACATGGCAGTAAATGTCATGGTTGCAGCGTTATTCTATTTTATGTCTTTCTTTTACACCGATATCTACGGGCTTGATCCGGTTGATATGGGTGTGTTGTTTTTAGTGGCGCGTTTTGTTGATGCCTTTACCGACCCTTTAATGGGGGTGATCACCGATAAAGTGAAAACCCGTTGGGGTCAGTTCCGTCACTGGTTCTTATTTTTATCTGTGCCATATGGTTTGTCGGTCGTACTGTTATTTACCACGCCTGATTTCGACTACAACATGAAGTTAGCTTGGGCTTATGCCACATACTTGTTTGCGACCTTGATGTTTACCGGTGTTGCTATCCCTTATATCTCTTACATTGGTGTATTAACTGCCGATCCTAAAGAGCGTTTGTCAGCTAATGGCTACCGTATGTTCTTCGCTAAGATTGCCAATGTGGTGATCGTATTTTCAGTACCGCTGCTTGCCTCATATTGGGGAGATGGCAGCTTGTCGTATGGTTATAAACTGGCAATGGCATTAGTATCGGCTTGTGCCGTAGCACTATTTTTGTTTTGCTTTTTTACTACTCGCGAACGTATTACCCATGAGCCACAAACCGAAGGTGTACTTACACAATTAAAAGTACTTATTAAAAACGACCAATGGTTACTCCTGTGTGCAGCATGTGTGCTTGGTACGCTTGGCTATGCGATTCGTGGCAGTGTTGCTATGTATTACGCAACCTATTACTTAGGTGTACCAGATTTAGCGGGTGCCTTTACCAGTGCGGGTATTGCAGCATCTATTGTCTCTATGGTGGCAAGTACGTGGATCACCCAGCGTTACTGTAAAATGAAGCTATTCCGTCAATCACAAATCGCCGTGCTATTCATCTCATTGCTAATGTATTTTGTGGTGCAACCGGGTGATGTAATGATGGCGTTTGTGCTTTATATCATCTTGTCATTTGTTGTTGATTTACATGCACCAGTGTTCTGGTCTGCCATTGCTGAAGCTGTAGATTACGGTGAAATTAAAGACGGCGTTCGTGCATCGGGCCTATCATTTGGTGGTATTTCATTCTGCCAAAAAGCAGGGGGTGGCTTAGCTGGCTTAGCAGGTGGTTTATTACTGGCATTCTTTGAGTACAAGCCTAACGTTGAGCAAACTGAATTTACCCTTATGGGCTTAGCACTGATGCTAACTATCATTCCGGGTGTATTCCACGCCTTACTTGGTTTGATTTTGAAAAAATACAAAATTACCGATGAGTACTATACGGATATGGTTATTCATAAACGCCTACCAAAATAACCATCCTTTAAACGCACACACTAAATAAGTGTGTGCGCTTTGCTCTTTAAAATAACAATTCGCTGGGAGACAACAGTATGAACACATTCAAGGTTAGCTATTTAGCAAGCGTTTGCGCTGCAATTTTAACTGTGACCGGTTGCAGTGAGCAGCCTACAGACAGTAAACAAACTGCTGCTGTGGAGCATGCTGAACATACCAGCGAACAACATTTATTTGCCCTAAACCAAGTAAGTTTAAACGCCAGCCCGTTTTTACATGCGCAGCAAACGAATGTGCGTTATTTATTAGCACTTCATCCAGATCAGCTGCTTGCTCCTTATCTGCGTGAAGCTGGCCTTAAGCCAAAAGCGCCTAACTATGGCAACTGGGAAAGCACAGGCCTTGATGGGCATATTGGCGGTCATTATCTTTCAGCCTTGAGCCTTGCATGGGCAGCCACAGGTGACGAAGAATTAAAGCAGCGTTTAGATTATATGCTAAGCGAGTTGGATCGCGCCCAGCAAGTCACTGGTGGTTACTTAGGCGGAATCCCAAATGGCGATGAAATGTGGCAGCAGATTGAAAAGGGTGAAATCAAAGCCGATTTATTCAGCTTAAATGACCGCTGGGTACCGCTTTATAACATAGATAAAATCTTCCATGGCTTGCGTGATGCATACGATGTAGCCGGTAGTGATAAAGCCAAACAAATGCTATTTAAGTTAGGTGAATGGTTCTTAGCGACCACTGCTAAGCTAACTGATGAACAAGTTCAACAAATGTTGTATTCAGAGCATGGTGGCTTAAATGATGTGTTTGCTGATATGTACTTTATTAGTGACGATGAGCGTTACTTAAAACTAGCGCGTCAGTTCTCTCATAACATCATTATTGAACCCTTATTACACAAAGAAGATAAGTTAACGGGCCTGCATGCCAATACGCAAATTCCAAAAATTATTGGTATGTTGAAGGTCGCAAATGCCAGCGATGATAAAGCATGGCAGCAAGGTGCTGACTTTTTCTGGAAAATAGTCAGTCAAGAGCGCTCAGTATCAATTGGCGGTAACTCGGTACGTGAGCATTTTCATGATAAAAGTGACTTCACGCCAATGGTTGAAGATGTTGAAGGCCCAGAAACCTGCAACACTTACAACATGATGAAACTGAGTAAGTTATTATTCTTAAAAACCGGTGATACGCGTTATTTAGACTATTATGAGCGCGCCACATATAACCATATTTTATCGTCACAACACCCAGAGCATGGTGGTCTTGTTTACTTTACCTCAATGCGCCCTGGGCATTACCGCATGTATTCGTCAGTGCAAGATTCAATGTGGTGTTGTGTAGGCTCAGGTATTGAGAATCACAGCAAATATGGTGAGCTGATTTATAGCAATACCGGTAAAGAGCTATGGGTGAACTTGTTTATTCCAAGCACGTTAAATTGGCAACAGCAGGGTTTGCAGATCACGCAAGACAGCCAATTCCCAGATGATAACAAGGTCTCACTGACCGTGAATCGTTTGTCTGAGGGGCAAAGCACTGAGTCGGTAATTCATATTCGTAAACCGTCTTGGCAGCAAGGTGAGCTGAGCTTTACTTTAAATGGACAAGCTGTAAGCGCAACCGAAAAAGATGGTTACTACAGTATCAGCCATGCTTGGCAAAGCGGTGACAAGCTTGCTTTTGAACTTAGTCCTAAGCTTTATACTGAGCAGCTACCTGATGGTCAGCATTATTACTCTGTGATGTATGGGCCTGTTGTAATGGCCACTAAAGTACAAGCATTTGCAAATGAGCAGCTTAACTTTGTTGCTGACAATAGCCGCATGGGCCACATTGCCGCAGGGCCGACTTGTCCGCCAGAAGCTCTGCCAATCATGCTGAGTGAGCCAGAAAAGTTTATTGCCGATCTCACTCGTAAACCGGGCCAAGAGCTCGCATTTATCGCCGATAAAAATGTGGCGATTGCCAAGCAAGGTATCGATAACACAAAGAGCACAGAGCTAATTCCGTTCTTCCGCTTACACGATAGTCGCTATCAAGTGTATTGGCCGCAGCAAAGTGAAGCTGAGTTCACGCAATTTGTTGCCGATGCAAAAGCGGCTGAGCAAGCGAAAGAACAGCTTCGTTTATTAACCGTTGATCAAATTACACCGGGTGAGCAACAACCTGAAGTCGAACACGACTTTAAAGGTGAGGGAACCCGCGCAGGTGTTAATAATGGTCATCATTGGCGCGATGCGACAGGTTGGTTTGAGTATCAGCTTAGTAACCCAGAACAAAAAGCGGTTGCTTTGCGTATTCGCTATTTTATTGGCGATGTGAACCGTCATTTCTCAATTAATTTAAATGGTGAGCAATTAGCTGGAGTTAGTTTGCCTGTAGGTAAACCAACGGATGAGTTCTACACCATTGATTACCCATTAACAGAAGCAATGAAAAAGTCGAAAACGCTTACTTTACGTTTTGCTGCCGACAAAGACTCTGTTGCCGGTGGTATCTATGGTATTCGTTTAATCAACGCACAATAAAGAGTTGGCTATGTTAAGCAACAATGTGTTTGCGACGGCTAAAGAGCATGTTTTACCGTCGCTTTTAGATAACAGCGCTGAGCAACACAGTTTTTACCAAACACCCACAGGGCTTGGTTATCGAGTGATTGAGCAAGGTCAGGGGGATAAACCTAGTTGGGATGCTACTGTGACTGTGCATCAACGCGTTACCCTTACAAATGGTCGGGTGTTATTTGATACTCGCAAGCAAGGCGCTGCTGTAGAGTACGAAATTGCAGAGGCGATAGTGGGCTTGCAAGAAGCATTGCAATTAATGAATAAAGGCAGTCGCTTTGAAGTGCTAATACCTGCGCATCTGGCGCGTGATGTGTACAGCGTATTTATTGAAGAAAAACATCAACAAGGCTGCCATAGCCCCATGCTTGTTGATATTACCTTGGTTGATTTTAGTTGATAACACCTACTTTCAACCTCAAACGAGGTCATTAAAGCAAATAAAAAACCTGCAATTTTGCAGGTTTTTTGTGTGTTGAATAATTACTTCTTAAGCTTAGTTTTGAGCTTATTTAGGTCGGCTGGGTTAACAACCGGCCAATTGTTTTTCCAACTCATAGGTAAAATACGTAGCTTTTGCACGCCGTTATCGGCTGTTTCGTAGGCGTGTAATACTAAATAGTCTTTGCCATCAAAGGTGTACGCAGCATTATGACCAAGGGCTGCCCAATCTTTATTACCTTCAATAACTAAACTGCCACCGCCATCAACCATAGAGCGACCTTGTTGATCTAAATATGGGCCTTCGATGTTTTTGCTGCGACCTACGCGTACGTTGTAAGTACTCTCTACGCCACGGCAGCATTTATCAAACGAAACAAATAGGTAGTAATAGTCGTTCTTTTTAAAGATATAAGGTGCTTCAATTGGGCCATGTTCCGTGTTTGGGCGACTCGCAATGTGATGCCATTTTTCAGGTTTTGCTAAGCGCACCATGTCATCATCAAGTTGTACTAGTTTAAGGCCGCCCCAGAACGAACCAAAGCTCATCCACGGTGTACCATTGTCATCTTCGATAATGGCAGGGTCGATAGCGTTCCAATCGTCACGCTCAGGCACAGATTCAACCACTATGCCGTAGTCAATCCACTTGTAATCAGGTGATGATGGGTCAAGGGTTTCATTAACCGTTACACCAATTGCCGAAGTGTTTTTGCCAAATGCAGAGACTGAGTAATAAAGGTAAAACTTACCATTTTTCTCATACACATCAGGTGCCCATAAGTGGCCATCAAAGCTTGGTGAAATACGCTTTGCCCAACTCGGCTCATCTTTAAAAACGCGGCCGGTAAGTTTCCAGTTGGTTAAATCTTTCGACTCATAATAGGTAATGCCCGGGCCTGTGCTAAATACATAGTACGTGTCGCCTTCTTTGGTCATTACCGGGTCGTGAACTTCAACTTGCTTTGCAGATACGGCTGCGGCAGAAAAAAGTAGCCCTGTTGAAAGCCACTTCATTGCGTGTGTCACCTTACTTACGGGTCTCATGCTTGAATACCTTTTGTTGTTTTAACTCTTGTGTTCATTCAGCTACTATATAATATGTAATACAATATTAACAATAAAATCGAGACGAAATACAGGACACATTATGCTCAAAAAATTATCTCGGCTAACGCTTCTTAGTGCGTTAAGCGCCTCGCCATTGTCAGCCTTTGCTGATGCTAATAGTAGCAAGACTTTAGCGCCAATTGATAACCCCATTGTACTCAAACGTGCTGATCCTTGGTTAGTTCGCGATGATAAAAGTGGCTGTTACACGTTTATAGGTAGTTCGCCGGAATTTGATGAAATTGAACTACGCCAAGCTTGTCGTTTAAACGATTTAAAATTAGCTGAGCCGAAGGTTATTTGGCAAAAGCGCGATAAAGGCCCAATGAGTGTCAACATTTGGGCCCCTGAGCTACATCAGATTGATGGCAGTTGGTATATCTATTTCGCCGCAGGTGATATCGAAAAACCGTTTAGTATTCGTATGTATGCACTTAAAAACGACAGTGATGATCCGATGCAAGGTGAGTGGCAAGAAATGGGGCAAGTAACTAGCCACCTTGATAGTTTTTCGCTTGATGCCACAAGTTTTACGCACAAGGGGAAGCGTTACATGATTTGGGCGCAGCAGAACCAGCCTGCAACTTATAACTCAGCTTTATGGTTAGCTGAAATGGACTCACCAACATCAATTAAAGAACCCATTATCGCGATTACTGAGCCAACCCTTGATTGGGAAGTGCAAGGCTACAAGGTGAACGAAGGTGCTGCAGTCATTACCCATGGCGATAAAATATTTGTCACTTATTCAGCCAGTGCCACCGATCATCGATATGCGATGGGCTTGCTATGGGCAGATGTGAATGCTGATTTACTTGATCCTGCTAGTTGGCATAAAAAGGCTGAGCCGGTGTTCACCACCAATGCTGAGCTAGGTCGTTTTGGCCCTGGGCATAACAGTTTTGTAAAAGCTGAAGATGGTGTAACCGATTTAATGATTTATCACAGTCGTGACTATAAAGAGTTGAAAGGCACACCGCTTACAGACCCAAATCGCCATGCGCGAGCACGCATTATTACGTGGGATAAAAACGGTTTTCCAGTGTTCTCACCAGAACTCGCTGATTAAAAAAGGGCGCCAATTGGCGCCCTACAACTTTGGGAACGAACGATTACCAGAAGCGGTAGTAAATAAAGGCAGTAATACCAATAATACCCGCAGTATGAATGTAGTCCCACTTATCTAAGCCGGCAGCTACTTCTTTCATAGTTGCTTTATCTAGGCTTGAGAAAGTAAGACCTTTCAATTGTTCTTCGTCTGCTTGTTTGGTGAAAATACTTACCACAATCATAATCGCAACGACCACGACAAATAGCAGAATACAGTAATATAACCAGTTCATTGTGGTGATCCACGCAAATGATGAACCTGTTAAATCATCTTTAAATGGCAGTAATACTAAGCGGATCATACCAAGCACAAAACCTGATACTAAGCCCACAAAACCCGCTGTTGGAGTGATGCGTTTACTACATAAACCTAGTAAAAATACCGCAGCAATACCTGGTGCAATAAGAGACTGCACACTTTGCAGATATTCATAAAGCACATCGGCAATTAAGCTCATGACGGGTATCCATAAAAGACCTAATACAACAATCACGATAGTGGCAATACGGCCTACTTTCAGAAGGTGCTTCTCAGATGATTCTGGTTTGAATTTCTTATAAAAATCAATGGTAAATAAGGTTGCTGATGAGTTAAATAATGATGCTAAAGAGCTCATAAGAGCCGCTACTAAACCACCGATTACAATCCCCTTAACACCTGCTGGCAATAGTTCAGCAACTAACGTTGGGAAGGCTTGGTCAGCACTTTCATAGCTAATAATACCTTTAGCATTTAATGCATAGGCAATCATACCCGGCACTAAGAAGATAAATACAGGAAGTAATTTTAAGTAACCGGCGAACATGGTACCGCGACGGGCTTCTTTAATACCCTTTGCAGATAGAACACGTTGTACGATGTATTGGTCTGTACACCAATACCAAAAACCAATAATGAATGAGCCAAAAATAATGCCTGGCCATGGGAATTCAGCATCTGAAGCACTACGAATAAGGTGCATATTGGCCGCATTAATACGCTCAACTTCTTCCCAGCCACCTACTTTATCTAAACCAACAACTAATATGACTAAGGAGCCAATAATGAGCACCGGAGTTTGCAACACGGAGGTCCACATAATGGCTTTCATACCACCAAGTACCGTATAAATACCGGTGATCACCACAAGGCCAATCGCTGAAATCCAGAAGAAGTCGATACCCCAAATGCTCTCAATACCCAAGATTGTTTTAAATGCGATACCGCCGGCATAAACCGTTACCGCAACCTTGGTTAATACATAACTAATCAATGAGATAACAGACAAGAAGGTACGTGATTTAGAGTTAAAGCGGCGCTCTAAGAATTCAGGCATGGTGTAGACTTTACTACTCCAATAGAAAGGCACGAAAATCCAACCGAGTAGTAGAATGATCCACGATTGCATTTCCCAGTGAGCCAGTGCCATACCCGATTGTGCACCTGAACCTGAAAGGCCCACTAAATGTTCCGAGCCAATGTTCGATGCGAAAATAGAGGCACCAATCACTAACCAACTTGCATTACGACCCGCTAAAAAGTAATCAGCGGTGTCTTCTTCTTTTTGTCGCATAGACATCACGACAACGCCTAGTAACAGGACAAAAAATCCTGCTAGCACTGCCCAGTCTAAGGTACTTAGTTCGACCATCGTGTGTTCCACCTAATTTTGAAAGAGAATTTTGCTTTTTTAGTTGTTGAATAAAAATATTATATTATAAATAAGACAAGTGAAAGAGATTTGTTAAAATAAGGTGACAGTCTGTAGGTAAAATGGTGACTGTATTGTTTGAAATATAGACACTTGTATTAGGCTGTTTTTTGCTTGTTATTGATTTTAATCAATTATTTCCAGGATGACGGAATAGCTTTATAGATGTATCATATTACTCAGATCTTTTGAGGAACACACATGGCGCGTTTAGAAAATTTAAACCTATCACAACAAGTTACCAATGAGCTTGGTAAAGCAATAATTGTTGGTGATTATAACACTGAAACGGGGCTACCAACCGAAGCACAACTTTGTGAAGTGTATGGTATTAGCCGCACAGCTGTTCGTGAAGCAGTGAAAATGCTTGCTGCAAAAGGACTGATTTCTTCTCGTCCACGACAAGGTATTCGTGTTGAGTCGGCGGAGAACTGGAACTTATACGACACAAGCGTATTAAAATGGTTGTTAGAAAGCAGCCCATCACTTTACGTACTTAAAGAATTTCTACAAGTGCGCTTGGCGATTGAGCCACAAGCAGCAGCACTTGCAGCAAGAAAAGGCGACCAAGCAGCCATAGCAGAAATTAAAATGGCACTCGATAAAATGCAAGCGGCAGCAGAAGAGCCAGAAGGCGTAATGCATGAGCCAGATCTTGCCTTCCACACAGCAATTTTACATGCCAGTGGTAACCGTTTTTTCTATCAATTACGTGACTTTATTCGCACCGCATTACACGTAAGTATTCAACATACTACACCTGCTAAGGGTAATAAAAAGGCGATCGCTGAAGAGCACTTTAAAGTGTATAACGCGATTGCAAGCGGCGATCCTGAACGTGCTAAAAACATGATGACGTACATGATTGATGAAGCAATGGCGTTTATTGAAAAAGAAATCGCTGATAAAGAAGCGGCTCAATAAGTATCGCTTCTTGACGTTGTAATTACTTTAAAACAAAAGGTTATCATGCCAAATTCAAACGAGCTAAAAACAGTTTACCCAAGCCTTGCTGGTAAGAGTGTGTTTATTACTGGTGGTGCATCGGGAATTGGTGAAGTAATGGTAACGCGGTTCTGCGAGCAGGGCGCGAAAGTCACCTTTGTTGATATTGCAACTGATCAAAGCGATGCGTTATGCGCTAAATTAGCGGGTAAATATGAGTTTGACCCGCAGTTTATCCATTGCGATATTCGTGATGTAGAAGCCTTAAAAGCGGCCATTGAGCAAACGCGTCAGCAACAGGGTGACATAGGTGTGTTAATTAATAACGCAGCCGATGACACCCGCCATGCCGCTGAGAATATGGATGTGAAATATTGGGAAGATAAGTTTGCTGTTAACTTGCGCCCGTGTTTCTTTTCATCGCAAGCTGTAGTTGAACACATGCAGCGCTTGGGCGGCGGTAGCATTATCAATATGGGGTCGGTAAGTTGGCGTATTAAGCAAACAGGCATGCCAGCCTACACAACCGCAAAAGCGGGAATTGAAGGTTTAACCCGTTCATTAGCTGCTTCATACGGTAAAGACAATATTCGTGTGAATTCACTGGTTCCGGGTTGGGTGATGACAGAGCGCCAAATGACTCATTGGCTAACCCCAGAAATGATTGAAGATGTTCGTTTAAGTCAGTGTATTAACGAAACAATACAACCAGACCATATAGTGAATGCCGCGTTATTTTTAGCTGCTGATGACAGCCGCATGATGACAGCACAATCACTGATAGTGGATGCAGGTTGGACTTAATTAAATTGTTAGTTGCTTTAAGTTAAATTAAACCAAAGAAAAAATTTTACACGATCCAAATAGTACTATAATAATAAATAATTATTTTAAACATTTGAATCTAATAGTTAGGAAGGTGGTAAGAAAGTTTGACCGACTTTGTACTTGTTTATTTAATTCTGATTATTGGCGCTTGCCTGCAAAGTGTTATTGGCTTTGGTTTAGGCATGCTATGTGTGCCTGTGCTTTACTGGCTTATGCCAGAGCTGGTGCCTGGGCCAATGATTTTGAATGCGCTGTTTTTAACGTCGGTGTTAATGATTAAACACCGCGGTGCGATAGACATGAAACAGACGGGCATTTCCATTATTGGTGGTGCAGTGGGAGTTATCCTTGCTGCTGTGGTGATGTGGTATGTCAATGCGAAGCAGTATCAACTCTTGCTAGGAGTGAGTATTTTGATAGTGGTGGCATTGTCTATCATAGGTATGAAACCAAAAATTTCTACCATTACAAGCTTACTTGCGTCAATGTCGTCGGGCTTCTTAGGCACCACAACGTCTGCCGGTGGGGCACCGATGGGGCTTCTCTATCAAGCTGAAGATAAAGACAAAATTAAAGCAAACCTGAGTGCCTTTTTTGTATTTATAAACTTGTTTGGCATAATTGTATTGATGCTAACAGGCTCTGCCGATATGGGCGATGTAAAGCTGTTCTTTTTTTGCTTACCCGCCATTTTAATTGGCTGGGGCTTATCGTTTGTGATCAACAATAACCTCAATGAAAAGGCCATTCGCGGTATCATCTTGCTGGTTGCGGGTTTATCTGGTCTAGCACTTATTTTCATACACAGATAGAATGAGAATAGTTCAGCTTTTTGTGTAGTGAAGAAAATGCTCGATGACACCATTAAAATAATCATTTCTAGCCAATGCCAATTGGGCGAAGGTGCCTATTTTGCTAAGGCACATAACTGTTTATTTTGGGTCGATATTTTAGGGCAGCGTTTGTTTCGTTTACAGTGTCAATCGATGCGCGTTAGCCAGTTTACTATGCCAGAACCGATTTGCTGGGTGATGGAAACCGAGCAAGCTGAATTAATCGCAGGCTTTGCCAAAGGCATTTATAAACTAAATAGTGAAGACTTTAGCCGCGAACTTCTTTACTCAATCGATCACGAACCCTCACAAAACCGCTTAAACGATGGTAAAACGTCTCGCCAAGGCTTTGGCTTTTTCGGCTCAATGGACTCTCAAGAGCAAACTGATAGTGGCAAGTTATACCGTTTTGGTCATGGTCAGGCTCCGACAGCAGTAGATCATGACTACACAATTAGTAATGGCCCTGCGGTAAGTAAAAATGGTCAGTTTTTATATTCTACAGACTCAGATAAACAAACAATCTACCGCTTTACTCTGAATGAGCATGGCGAGCTTGCTGATAAACACGAGTTTATTCGCTTTACTGACAATATGGGTTTTCCTGATGGCATGACCGTTGATAGCGAAGATCATTTGTGGGTTGCTGCATGGAATGGTTATGGCGTGTATCGTTTTGCTCCAAGCGGTGAGCAAGTACAGTTTATTCGCTTACCCGCACCGCGTGTTACGAGTGTCGCATTTGTAGGTGAAGAGCTCACGCATCTGGCGGTGACAACAGCGGCAGTAGGGCTCGAAGACTCAGTGCTCGCTGATTACCCGCACAGTGGTGGCGTGTTTATTCTTGAGCCGGGCGTTAAAGGTATTGCTGAAACGCCCTTGAAGCTATAGGTTTTCCATTACTTGATAACGCAACTCGCCAATAAACGAGCGTGCTGCCGGGCCAAGCTTGTCACCGTCTTTAAAGAGTAAATGTAACTTAGCGCTGCGACTGCTGTTATGGGTTAAATTAAGTGCTTTCATTTGCCCTGTCGCAAGTTGTTTTTCTATCGCGACTTTTGGTAACCACGCAAAGCCCAATCCATTACTGATCATATCAATCGAAGTGCGCATATGAGTGACGGTCCAGCGCTGATCGGCACCTAACCAGCCACCATCTTGTTTGTGCTTATTCGCTGAATCGCGAACTACAATCTGGCGGTGTGATTTTAAATCTTCGAGGGTAATTTCACGCTCTATCGCATGCAAGGGATGATCTGGGTGGGCGACGGCAATAAACTCGATATCACATAACTCTTCGTGAAAGCTTGCCGCAATTGGAAAGCCGGTAATAGCAATGTCAACCTGATCGTTTTCGAGCAGTTCATTGCCCCCCATTAGTACAGACTCATGCAGCTCAATACGCAGTTGCGGGTATTGCGATGACGTGTCGTTAAGTACCTTATAAAGCAATTGTTGTGGGAAAATAGCATCAACGGCAATGCGTAACTTACTTTCGATACCTTCACCCAAAGTTTGCCCAATGGCCTCAACTTTAGCGGCTTCATCGAGTAAGTAATTGGCGCGCCGTAGCATCATCTCGCCGGCTTCAGTCAGCACGGTTTTACGGCCTTGAATGCTGAATAATTTTACATCGAGCGCAGATTCAATTTTGCCAACTGCGTTATGAATACTCGATTGGCTTTTATGAATACCTTGTGAGGCTTGGTTAAAGCCTCCAAATTCAACAACAGCACGAAACATGCGCCACTGTTCTAGCGTAATTCTTAGCATGATGTTCCTTTGCTTACTTAACTACCTAATAGTACCTGTAAATGCTGATAAAGTTTACTTTTTAGGTTAGGGCAACTCAATATACTCAAGCTCATCACCAGGAATGCTTGCAAAGCGCTGTGCTTGCCAATCTTGTTTTGCTTGCTCGATGCGCTCTTTGCTGTAAGCAACAAAATTCCAGTGTAAATACGGGACTTTATTGAATTTACTGCCACCGAGTAAAATAAAGCGGCTGTGCATTAGAGTCGTTATTTCGTGTTCGCTGTCATCAAGTAGCACAAAGTCGCCTTGGGTATAGCGAGTATCACCCACACTAATTTCACCGTAAATAACATACACGGCGGTTTCATGATGAGGGTGCGGTTTAGTAATATGACTACCTTGCTCGGCGACTGTATCGACATAAAACATCGGTGAGTAGTTTTTCACTGGGGAGCTTAAGCCATAGGCATCACCGACAATGAGTCGCATCAGCACGCCTTTTTCGATTTTCTCAGGCAATTGCTGTTTTTTGATATGTTCAAAACGCGGTGCTATTTCGGTCATACTCTCAGGTAAAGCAACCCAGCATTGCAGACCATTAATGTCGTGCTCGCTCGCCCGCACTTCAAGGCTTTCTCTTTCTGAGTGCACTATACCGCGACCTGCGGTCATCCAGTTAACATCGCCGGGTTCTATTTGCAGGCTATTACCTAGCGAATCGCGATGGTAAATACTGCCAGTAAATAAATAAGTGAGCGTTGATAGGCCAATATGAGGGTGAGGCCTCACATTTATGCCTTCACCGCGAGGAAAGTGGTTTGGCCCCATGTGGTCAAAAAAGATAAATGGGCCAACCATTTTTTTGTCAAAATGCGGCAAGATGCGTTTTACATCGAGCCCACCAATATCGTGGCTGGTTGCTGTTAATAACGTTGCCATTTTCGCGCTCCCTTAAAAACAAATTCAGCCAACAACTTAGGTCATTGGCTGGTAGAAATATTACGCCTGACTACGTTTTAACACTAGTTGATCTAGGCTGATTTTGCCTGCACCAACACTGGCTAATGCTAAAAAGCCGCCTGCCATCGCAATGTTTTTGTAGAACATTAAAAATTGCATTTGATCATCAAGTTGAAAGTGGAATAGCAAAGCGCTGACTAAGCTGAAACCAGCAAAAGCGATAGCGGTTAGTTGTGTTAAAAACCCTAGTAAAATAAATAACCCGCCAACAATTTCAAAAGCAATCACAAACGGCAGTAAGAACTCTGGTAAACCTACTGATGCCATGTACTGTGCAGTTGCATCAAAGAATTCTATTTTGCTAAAGCCAGTTAGTAAAAAGATGGCCGATAAACCAATACGCGCCAATAAAGTGCTAATATTTTGTAAGTGTGGTTGAGCTGAGATTAAAGTAAAAAGTTTCATAGTAGGTATCCTGTTTAGTTGAGCAGTGTGTCTGCGATGGAGTAACTATAGATTCACTTTAAAAGAATTAAAAATTGTAAAAATAGCGTTTATCATTCTTTAAAAGAGAATTTAAAAGGAGGTAAAATATGAAGTTGTTGTTATTAATAGGGTTTTGTTTTTCGGTGGCTAAAAGTAGTTTGGTGTTTGCTGAACAAAATTTACCAAATAGTCGTCATTATGAGTTGCTAGCTTCAGATATTGCTTTGCAGCAAAGCTGGCAAGTTAAAGACGCAATCAAAGGTTATGAGTTGCTGGAATATCAAATTAACCTTAATAAAGGCACTACTTTAAAGGTTGATTTTGCTCCATCAAATTCAAGCAGCTACTTTAATATTTTACCAAAAGGCAACCCAACAGCTTTGTTTGTTGGCCCGGCAAAAGGTGATCATGCCGAGATTAAAATTCCTGATAATGGCGATTATGTGATTCGAGTGTTTTTGATGCGCAATGCTGCGCGCCGTGATGAGCAAAGTGAATTTACAGCAGATATTAGCGTCGTAAAAAGTACATTAAAAGGCATGCACCCAAGCTGGGATGTCGATGGTGATGGGGTAAATGATTGCGAGAAAGACGGTAGCTGCGATCACACGGTTGACTACAGTCTTCCTCGAAAGTTGAATTAGGCCTTTATTGAGGCCTAATCAGCTTATTATTCAGGCGCTACTTCAAGTGTTGTGAATAATGAGTAGCGTACGTTATCGATATCGGCCTCTGTTGGTTTTTGATCAACTGATGCTTCAATTAGATACATATCGGCGTGAGCGAATGTCACCGTAAAGAAGCCTTTTTTATCGGTTGTTACTTTCACTTCGTCACGCTCGTTGCGGTAGCGTGCACTACCACGAACAATCGCAAGCTCAACGTCGGCAGCTGGTTTGCCATCCATTAATAATTGGAACTTAGCTTCTTCACCAGCAAATAGATCGTTCGGGTGAGTAGGTCCTGAAATTTCTAAGCCTTGACCAAGCAATGTTGGCTTAGAAGTACCATTACGGCTTACAAAAGTATCAACAGTTGCGATTGATTTTACAGTGCGCACGTCGGTTGCGCCTGCTGGTAGGTCTGCTTCTTTTTTACCTGCGAACACACGGCCACGGTTGCCATCTTTGTCTTTATAGAAAGTCATTAGCATTGGCTTTTGCTGCATAGCAATGTGGTAAGTACCGTCTTGCGTTAAGCTCACTGCCGCTGAGTTTTTGCGTTTTAAATAGTATGCGCGAATCGTTTCTTCGACCGGCTTACCATTTGGTGCAAGGGCAACTAATAAGCTGTCGTCATACTCTGCGCCTTTTTGTTTTGGGCGGTATGCTTTATCTGGGCTAAATAACTCATTAGAAATACTGGCATCGATCATCACGTAGTGAGTTTTCTCACCAGATAAAGAAGTGTGAGATGGCATTAACCAACGGGCATGTGCTTGTGCGTAGCCAGATGCAAGTGCTGTGAAGGTCACAGCGCCGATCAGCGCTGTTTTTAATAATTTTAATTTCATTGTTTGTCCTTAATTACTGGTAATGGTAACAAAGCTAGTCGCGAACTCTTTTTCGCCTTTAATTGTGACTTTGCCGTCTTTTGTTAAGTCGATTTCAACGCGGGTGTAATCTCGGCCACCTTCTTCACGTACAACTTCAACATTAAGTAGGTAGCTGCCAGGTTTAACTGGATTACCTTTTAAATCTTTACCTTGCCATTCAATCGTATAAGTACCTGGGCGTTTTGTTGCACCTGTCACACCATCAAAGTTGTCGTTGCTACGACCGGCTTTTCGCCACCACTGACGTAAGTCTTTAAACCATTCAGCTTTTTCGACCCAAAGTGCAATCGTGGTAACGTGTTTACGTTCAGGTGTTTCTAGCCATAACGCCACGTAAGGGCGATGATATGGAGAAACATCTAGCTCAGGTAAGGTAAATTCAACGGTGAGGTTGGGATCTTTTGCAAAGCTCAGTGGGCTGAATAAACAGCCAATTAGTAGAGCAACGAGTAAGTGGGCTTGTTTCATTAAGATACTCCTTTAAGTTGAGGCACCCAAACTAGATAAATAACCAAAGGCGTGGCAACACCAAGAAGCGTTAACCAAAGACCTGCGGCACGTTTTTTACGGTTTTGAAAGAGAATAAATAATCCGGTGACAGCAAACAGAATCATCAAAACAGCTGAAATATCAATCACCCAGCTCCATGCTTCACCTGTATGGCGGCCTTTGTGTAAGTCGCCGATCAGACTCATAAAGCCACCGGTTTGATAATCAATATTAAGTTCACCGGTTTGAAAATCGATTTCGGCGTAGGCAAAGCCAGCCGGAAGCGGGTAGTCGAGCATCACCAAGGCATCTTCTTTTTCCCACTCAATACTTTTTACATTGCTGAGTGAAAACTGCTGTTGCATGTATTGTTCTATTTCAGGGTAAAGGCTTGGCAATGTGTCGAGGTTTGTTTGCGCTTTTTCAAATAACTCAGCAGAAACAAGTAGTTGGTTCTGGCCATTATGTTTATCATTTTCGAGCCAACTAACGTGGTTAAGGATGATGCCGCTGACACAAAATAAAATAAGTAAAAAGAATAAGGCCGTTGAAAGGTATATATGCAAGGCACGGCTAACGCTATAAAAGTTGCGTTTGTTAAATGAGAACATAATGCGGTTTATTCGTTAAAGATACAAATATGATAATGATTTGTATTACTGATAACAAGCAGGTTTACGTTCTTTACATTTCTTTGTGCTAGAAATGAATAGCGAGATAAGCCATAACTGCTAGCTGCGAGCTGAGAAAACAGGCAAGCAACATCAAGCGCATCTGTGTGGTTATATTAACTTGAATTAGGGTTGGTTTATTGGGCGCAGATGGGCGGTTAATTAAATAGGCTAATACGCTCAATTCAATCACTGCCACAAGATACATCACCCAAATGGGTGCGGCACTTTGTAGTAAAAAAGCATATCCGATAGCCATACCAAAACCTGCTAAAAACTTAGCACGGGTAGGAACAACCTTATGCTCTTGCCAAAACCTTAACGGTTGGCCGTATCTAGGGTGGTTTAGCAGCCAGGCCGAGAGTTTGGGTGATGAGCGGGTAAAGCACGCCAATGCTAGTATAAAAAAGATAGTCGTAGGCATCACAGGTAATGCAATACCTATGATACCTAAACCCACCATCAATAACCCGAGTAATTGATAGCAGCCATTTTTATAGGCGTTAAACGCCGCTCTCACATTCATCAATAAAGTTGGGCCTGATAAAACTTAAATCGTTGTAGTGCTTGCTCGATACCTATGATCAAGGTGGTTTGTATTTATTGGTTTTAGCAACATAGTCTACACCATGTTGTTTATTTAACTTTAGCTCAGCTTAATATTATTAGCTAACACTATAGGTAAACTTACTTTAAACAAATGAAAAGCCCAGTTTAAACTGGGCTTGTAGGTCTTATTTTTGGCTATTTCTAGAAATAATAACCAATATTGATATTGAAGCGAGTTTCGGTGTCGTCGCTGTCGCCAGCAATTGAACCGCCAACAAATGGTTGGTTTTTCGCTTGTACAAAATCAAAATAAGTGAATAAGCCACCTGCGGCAACAGATACCCCTGTTACATTCATCCATGTATCTTCGCTGTTATCTGACTTGTCATAAATAATGCCGTAGTCATTATAAAACTGCAGGTTTGTTACCGGACCCCACTCTACAGGTAGGCTGTAAGCGATATTGGCATTAGTCATGGTTGCTTCTGCGGCAATGCTATCGTAAAACGCATAAGCACCCACAGCCATACGGTCGACGTTGTCGATATCGTAGTTATACTCACCATGCTGAAGCTGGAAATTCCATGGGCCAATAGTACTGTTTAAGTGCAGTGCCCAAGCGTAGTAATCGCCGGCTTTGTCTTCGCCGTCATGCAAACCACCTGATAACGCAGAAACACCTAGCTCGGTGGTGCCGCCGTCATGCTCAAAATGATAGCCATAACGGCCAGAGAAGGTATTGTACTCACCAATCGGATTGGTTGGTTCGGCATAAACACCTTCATCAGCAGAGCGGAAACCGACAACATCATATGAGTAGCGGTCGCTTCTATCGTCTACATAGCCGTCAACACCACCTAGCTCATCATTTTTGAAAAAGCCGAGATCAATTTGCCAGTTATCAGCAATTTTGCGCTTGAATAGAACACCTAAATCATGATCATCTTCAAGACCTATATAATAAGTAGTGCCAAAGAAATAGTTGTGCGAGTTGTAAGGCCAGTTACCAAAAGGCACTTTGGTAATACCTGCCTGCACCTGCCAGTCTTCAGCAAAGTCATAGGCTGCATAGGCATATTTAACTGCAGTCATGTAATCGAAAAAACGGATCTCAGCGTTAAGCTGTACATCACCGACATCGCCTGCAAAATTTAGTCTGAAGATGTCAAAGTCGAAGTCGCCACCGCGGTTTTTATTACCATCGTCATAGGATGTATGGCTGAAGTTGGTACGTACTGCACCCCCAACCTTAATGCCAGATTCTTTTTTAGGAGCTTCAACAGCCGCTGTTTGCTGCTCAAGTTGCTTTTGTTGCTTTGCTACTTGTGCATCAATTTGCGCTTGTTTCTCGGCTTGTTGCTGTGATTTTTCTTCTGCAGCATCAAGTTTGCTTTGCAGTTGCTGCATTTGCTGTTTCAGTAACTGCAGCTGTTTTTGAAGGTCATCAATTTCAGATGCCTGACTAAGACTTGAAGTTGTGCCCAAGGCTATTGCGAGGGCTAACTTTGATAGTTTAAGCATGAATTTTCGCTAGTGTTGGAATGGGTACTACCAAGCATAGTTGATATTCATGCTGAACCCAAGACTAGCCACAGAAAATTAATATTAATCAATCAGTTTTAATTTTTACTGTGGTTCTAATGTCTTGGTGATTGCGCCAACTTCAAGTAGTGGTGAAGCATCAAGTTGATCTGCATCCATCATTGCGGCAATACGTTGCATTGATGAAAGTAATAAGCTTTGTTCCCACTCTTCGAGTGCTGAGAACTTTTCGATGAAGTGCTCTTGCAGAGGTTGAGGTGCTTGTTCTAATAGCTGTTTACCTGCTTCTGTGAGATGCAAACTAACTCGGCGTTTATCTAATTGGCTACGTACACGGGTGATAAGGTTACGGTTTTCTATACGGTCTAAGATATTGGTAACCGTAGCCGGGCTTAAATTTACATTTTGTGCAATGCGACTAGCGGTTATGCCATCGGTTTGTGCAACCTCGTTCATAATCAGTAATTGTGGGCCTGTTAAGCCTGAGGTTTTATTGAGCTGTTTTGAATGAAGGTCGATGGCTCTGATCACTTTGCGCAGCGACACTAGTAGCTCGTCATACTTTTGCATGTTTCTGTCTCTTAAATAAGGCGGCGTGGAACAACCGCAATCGCAAAATATTACACATCTAATAAATTGAGTTCAAATAAATAATAACTATGTGTCTTATAATTTGCGGCCATAAAGGTTGTTATCGTGTTTATTTATTAATTAGAGTAGAAATTAAAACATAAAAGTTGAAATTTAGATGGAGTAATTGTTGTTAACACTTAAAATGCAACTACGAGGTGACACCATCACTTTGTAGTAAAACAATTTATACAAATAACTAAATATTATTTACTAAAAGCCACTGCATTGGGTAAGGTGGATTTTTCTTTCATTAAATGGGACGAATTATGAAGTTATCGCCATCAGTTACGATTGAGCAAAGTGAAACCGGGCTTGAATTTATTAAAGTTGCTAGTGAGTTTTGTAGCGCAACTATTTTTCTGCAAGGTGCGCAGATCACTGAGTTCACGCCAACCGATAAAAAGCCACTATTATGGGTCTCAGAATTAGAAGATTTCCAAGAAGGCAAAGGTGTGCGAGGCGGTATTCCGATTTGTTGGCCATGGTTCGGAGTAAGCCAACATGAAGGCTGGCCAGCTCATGGTGTTGCTCGCACAAGTTTATGGCGTGCAGAAGAAGTGAAAGAGCAAGACGATTCTATTTATATCAGCTTGTCATTACCGATGACGCAAGTTGATGAAAAGTATTGGCCTTATAAAACTAAGTTATTGGCCGAGTTTATTTTAACCTCTAGCTTAGAGCTACGTTTAACAACCACAAACTTAGATAACCAAACTGTACAGTTCACTCAAGCACTGCACACGTATTTCCCAACACCAGCAATTGAAGAAACAAAAGTAGATGGCCTGCAAGGCGCGAAATACATCGAATTTGCTGAAGGTCCATTTGAGCAAAATGAGTTAGTGTCGTTCGCGCGTGAAACAGACATGGTTTACACCGAAGCAAAAGACACTCAGCGTATCATTACACCTGATGGCATTATTGAAGTAGGCCGCGAAAATTCAACATCGTGTGTACTTTGGAACCCATGGATTGATAAATCAAAACGTCTTTCTAATTTTGCTGATGACGAATATCACGTCATGCTGTGTTTAGAAGCGGCTAATGTCCTTGATGATAGTGTTGAACTTGCACCAGGAGCAAGCCACACACTTGCAACAAAACTACGCTGGGTATAATTTATAACATATAATAACTCAGTGTTAGCACGTAAGGCCGGCACCGCTGGCCTTTACAAGGAATTACCGTGTTTAGTAATCAACAAATAGAAACCCTACCAAAGCATCAAACGATTCAATTCCAACCACTTGCAGATAATGCGATATGGCATGTACAACTAAATTGGTTGTTGTTTTATGTGCCTTTAATGGCCGTGATCATTACAGTACGGCACTTTAATCCAGCCATTAGCCAAGCTATTGCTACACCTTGGCTTTTGGTTTTGCCATTGTTGGTAATACTGTCAATGGTTTACAACCTTTACAGCGTTCGCGCCAAAGGGGTGGCAGTAAGAGAGCATGATATTGCCTTTAAGCGAGGTTTAATTTGGCAACAAATCACCTTATTGCCTATTTCTCGTGTGCAACACACCGAAATTCATCGCGGCCCAATTGAGCGAAAGTTAGGACTCGCAACACTCAGGCTTTACAGTGCCGGTGGCATGAGTGCTGATTTACATATCAGTGGGTTAACGGACGAACAATGCAATGATGTCCGCCAGTTCGTGCAAAGTTATGGTGATAATGCAGCAACTCAAGAAAATGAGCTTGCCGATGAGTGATCAACAATGGCAACGCGTGTCGCCATGGGCGCTACTGTATTTTATTGTTCACTTTGCACTGCGCTTCATAAAAGATGGGCTGCTTAATTTACTGCCTATTTTGGTGTTATTTGTTACGCAAGTTGAGCAAAAGCTGTTTTGGGGGCAAATAGCTGTTGCCGTGGCCTCTTTAGTTTTAGTGCTGTATGCCTTTGCTTATTATCGTAATTTTAAATACCGCATAACGGATGGTCACGAAATACTGCTCAATAAAGGGGTATTTAAAAAAGAGCGGCTAACCCTAAAATTTGCTCGAGTACAGAACGTAAACATTGCCGAACCTTTTTATTTTCAGCCAGTTAATTTAGTTAATTGTATTTTCGATGCCGCCGGTAGTAGTGCTCAAGAAGCTGTGATCCCGGGAGTTAAGCTTAGCTATGCCGAGCAAGTTCGTGAACAAGTTATGGAATTTAAGGCTCAGTTACAACAGCAAGAACAGCCGTCTATTGAGCAGAGCGAAGCAACAGATAAACCGAAAACCTTAACGATCAGCAATGCTGAAATTGCTAAGTTTGGTTTGATGTCGAACATGGCAATATTGGCATTGGCTGCACTTGCTCCATTTATGAATGTGATTTTTGAGTACCTCGAAAAAACCATCATAAACCGCCTAGAGGCCATACTGAATGAGCAAGCTGCGTTCGTTGGTAGTGCCGCTGCAATCGCTGTGTTAATCATGGTTGTTGCCATTGTTTTATGTGCTATTTTACTTTCTGTTGTCATGGCCTTGGTGCGCTTTTTTAACTTTCAGCTGTATTTTCAGGACGATAAGTTTAAGCGTGTGGCAGGTTTAATTGAGCGCCAGCAACTCTCGATCAGCGTGTCGAAAATTCAAAGTGTGCAAATCAAGCAAAATATTATTGCTCGGCTGCTTAATCGCTATACCTTAATTTGCCCACAAGTGAGTAGTGGTGGTATGGCTGCTGGGGTTGCGGCACATAAAAATAAACAAACGTTAGTGATGCCAGTAATCACCAAAGAGCAAGTGCAAGCCGTGTGTGGCTGGTTATTTCCATGGTTTGTTGATTTAACAGAGCTTAACTTTGTTAAGCCTGAGCGCGCTTTACTTTATAAGAATACGTTTTTATATGTGCTCCTACCTACTATATTTTCTGCTTTAATTTTCAATGCCTTATTTGATGCTGCTACGATGCTGTGGAGCATTGTCGTGGGCTTAGTTTTGATGATCGGTGTGTTTTTGAATTATCAAAAAACGGGTGTGGCTATGTATCAACATGACGGCCGCTTTTTTGCCGTATTTAAAACCGGCATGCTGGGTGTGCAGTATCGTGTTTTTGAAATCTATAAAGCACAAAGTGTCACCACAATAAGCACTTATTTAATGCGCCGATCACAGCTTAAAAGCTTGTATATACAACTTGCTTCTGGTTCAGTATCAATGCCTTATTTAAAAGCAGAGCTGGCTGAGCAGTTTGCTGATTTCGCCCTATATGAAATAGAAGGCGTCGAGCGGAATTGGCTTTAAATGAAAATAATTCTCAATATCATTGACCTATTTGGGTTTTTGAGTATACTTTCTCAAAAGCTACAGATGGAGGTTCGCAATGATTTATTTACTACCTATTTTAGCTATTTCAGGTGTTGTCGGATTGCTTTGCTATGCTCGCAATAAGAAGGAGTGTAAAGGTCTTTGCGTAAGTTGTGCAGTGACTTGTATTGCTTTGCTTGTGACTGGCGCGATGGCTCTTGCGGGTCTTGGTGCATTGAGAAGCAGTATTATGTTTGCAGCGACAATATTTATTGTTTATCAATTACTAGGCTTGGTTCGCCCACTTAAAATCGAGTAATTTCTTACACTTTTTAACTTCAGCCTTTTTAAAAAGCATCGCATACTAATCCTTATATTAAGTAACTTGCTAATCAAGGATTGTGATGAAAAAAGCCCTGTTAACTGCGGCACTACTTGCTGCTAGCCACGCTTCAAGCCAAGAAACTTGGCAAACCATTCATACCGAACACTTTAACGTGCATTTTAGTACTGAGAATCAGCAATGGGCCCGTTCAGCAGCAACAGAGCTTGAAATTGTTCGTGATAAGGTTTTAAAACAGCAAAACCGTGCCCTTGATGAAGTGGTCGATGTACTGGTTTTCGACCCGTTTAACGCCTCCAATGGCTTTGCTTTGCCTGTAACTAATAAGCCTTTAATGGCCTTGTTTACTACGCCCCCGCAATCCGACACGGTGATTTCTAACACTGATGGCTGGCAGCAGTTATTGATTTTGCATGAATATATTCATTTAGTGCATCTTGCTCAGCCTACTCGAAGCGACGTACGTCAGGTTATTCGTAATAGTTGGGATATTTACGATTTAGTTGATGGCGAAATGCCGCGCTGGGCTGCCGAAGGCTATGCAACGCTGCTTGAGTCGAAAATGACAGGCCGAGGCCGTTTATACGATAACCTTTCAGAAGCAATACTGGTTGAATTTGCCCAGCAAGGTGCGCTGCCACAATATAACCAATTGAGTAGTACCGAAGGAGGCTATTTAGCTGGCTCAATGGCGTATTTAATGGGTTCTCGCTTTCTTGCTTGGCTCGAAGAGAACTATTCAGCGCAAACTCTTGATGCAGTTTGGACACGTATGCAAGCGGTTAAAGCACGTGATTTTGATGAGGCCTTTAGCGGGGTATTTGGCGATTCACCTGAGCGCCTATATCGTCGTTTTATTGCCGAATATACTTATAAAGCAATGGCTAAAGAGGTAAGTGAGCAAACACTTACAAGCAAGCTTTGGTTAGAGCTTGATTTATACGCTTCGAACCCTGTTTTAAGTTTAGATAACAGTAAACTTGCGATTGTTGAGCGCAACAAAGATGACGAAACACGTTTAGTCATTTATAGCACTGATGACAATCAACAGGCTGCCGATGATTTTGCAAAGCAGCAACAAGCGTTACTTGATGATGATCCTGTCGATATCGCAGATAAAGCCCCCAATGTCTTTAAGCGTAAGCAAAAACATGTGCTTCAGCAAATTAATAGGCAAGGTATAAAAAACCCGCAGTGGTTAGACGAAAATACTCTGTTTTTCACTGCCACAACAACGGTTGCTAAAGGCTCCATTCAAGGTATTTCTGATTTATACCGCTATGATATCGACACTGGTAAAGTGAGCCCTTTGACGCATCATGCAGGGCTGCGCCGTTTTAGTATTAGTGATAACGGACAAACTGTTTATGCTGAGCAAACTCAGCATGGTTTCTCTGAGCTAGTGCGCCTTGACCTCAATACGGGTGTTTCTACCCCTTTATTTGAGAAAAGCCTAGAAACGGTTTATGACTATCCATTACTAAGCCCTAATAAAGCTCAACTTGCTTATTTAAAAGCGACATTGAATGCTAATTGGAAGTTGTATATACAAGACTTAAGCTCTCAAAAATCACTTACTGTGCCAATGCCTGAGGGCTATCAGTATGTGTCACAACCTAATTGGCAAGCAGATGGCAAAGGGCTATATTTTGTTGCCGGTAAAAAGAAAGCTCTCGATTTATATCATTATGATCTACAAAGCAATTCACTACGCCAATTAACGCAAGGCCAAGAAGCTGTTGCACACCCAATGGCAATGAATAATGGTGAACTTTTGTATTTATCGATCACTGCTGAAGGGCCGAATATCAAGCATTTTGCTGAGCAACCACAAGGATTAGAGGTTGTTGAATTTGCTAAAAGTGCGGCGCCACCACGAGGGCAAGTAACGAGCGAAGTATTACCTGAGGCGAAAATCTACCCGCAAAGCCCAACTGAGCCAGCCGATTATGATATTTGGCAGCAAAAACCAACCTTTTCGTTGGCATCTCAGTACTATTCGGCTTCATCTTCACTGCTTACCCTTGGAGTAAAAAGCAATGACTTTTTAAAGCAGCTTGATTTACAGGCAGGCTATAGTGCTGATTTACATGACAAAGCATTAGAAGGGGTATTCGCGGCCGCTAAGTACTCAGCGTTTGATTTAAAATTTAAAGCACTGCTATTTGATTACGACCTTGAATCAGAAAAACAGTACCATTCACAAATGCCGGTAAACCTAAGTAACACAGGGGCGCATTTAGCCATGAGCTACCCGTTGCAGTTTCAGCAGCTTAGTATTACACCGAGTTTGAGCTATAACTACAGTGACTTTAGTAACGGGGATGATCAATGGTTAACCCTTGGACTTGAACAAAAATGGCAATATGATAGACAGCAATATGGTTTTTCTCAGTCCGTAAGTGCCCAGTGGCTATCCGGTGATGCTGACTCGAATAATTGGCAGGGCTATAACTTTGCTACCGTATTGAGCGGTTATGCCTATGATATTCCAGTTTATGTTAATTTTGCTCAGAAATATCGCGATGACAGTAGCCTTGCGCTTGGCGGTTATGAGTCAAACTTAATTAATAATGACACGCAAAGTGGCTTTGTTGTTGCCCCTGAGCTGCCGTTTATTAGTCAATTAGGTAACCGCTATAAAGGCTATGGCGGGGGTATTAGTTACAAAGATTCATTACCTTGGCTTTATTACCGACAGCATCAGGTCGATAACCGAGTTTATGCACAAAGTTACGGTCTCAAGTGGCAAGGAGACTTTAGCTTTGGCATGGGGCCTGCAGGTTTAAATGATGTAAACCTTGATTTTGGCGTCGCCCGAGTAGAAGGCGACGACTTTGAAAATGATTTACGCGCTTGGCTAAGCTTTTATTACTCGTTATAAACTAGTGTTGACCTTTTAAGGCGAAAAGCTTGGCGTGATAAAGTGCTAGTTTTTCGTCTTTATTTTCTATCTCAATGGCTTTTTCTAGCCATTCTTTGCTGCTTTGTTCATTACCTTGCTGATAACTTACAATCGCTAACTCTATATATGGTTCAGATAAATACGGAGCTAATGCGATAGCCTCCTCGAGTTGTTGTTTTGCTTTGTAAAATTGGCCATTGTTACGAGCGTTAATCGCTGTAGCGAGTAACTCGAACGGGTCTTGTCTAAGCATAGCAAGTTGTGAATTGAGCTGCTCTGCCAAAACCTGATCATTCAGTTGCTCGGCCAGCACTGCGTAATTATGTAGTAAATTCGTATCTTTAAAGCCATGCTGCATCGCTGTTTGATAAATATGTTTTGCTCCAGCTAAATCACCCGATTGACGATGTAATACGGCAGCTAAATTGTAAAGCGCAGCAGAATTTGGTGTATATTCATTGGCTTTTAAAATATAGCTGTAGCTCAAATCAAATTGGTTAGCAATAAGTGCGTCGCTTGCTAAATTGCTGTAATAACGGCTAATTAAGTCTTTTAGTTCAGCGCGGCCGGAATAAAAACTACCACGAGCAGGAAAGTAGTCAATGACAGTACCTGGCGGTACCAAATAATTATCTTCTTCACTTAAAGGGGCATAGACTTTGGTGCGAAAATGGCCTGACACATACACTATATTATTTTGCTTACTGTAAACAGGCTCACTTGAGACCGCTTGGAAACCAGTTTTGAGCCCGACTAGTTGCGCGTATGCGTGAGTTAAAATTGCTAAACTGATGCAATTGCCTTGCTCATTTTGTAATGCCTGTTGGGCATTTAAGGTGGCGCTAAAATAATTAAAATTACTGAGCTTATTTTCTAAGTATTGATAAAGAACTTGATCATCTCTTAAATAGTCACCTTGGTGTCTTGTGAAATAGTTAAGGAAGCGTTTTTGTTCCTCGGCTGGTAAGGTAAAAAGTTCAGGGTCTTTTAGTTCAACTTGTTGAAAATGTTCATTGTTTAGTAAGCTGGCAACGCTAGGAGGGGGGGCTGACTGTTGGCTTGTACTCTCGCATCCAGCCAAAAAGGAAAATAAAACAATTACATATAAAATTGGCTTCATAGCTTTTCTCTCCTGAATACTATCCGCTCAATGTACCCATATTGCAGTGACTATTCAAGTCAGTCGTTAGTGTCATCAGCTGTAAACAGCTTGTACGGATATCTTGCCAATAGTCAGTTGTATATTTTTTATTCTTTATTGCATTCTAATACTCTCTCATTACAATGCCGCGCTCTTTTAAATCGCTTTAAAAACAGTTGTTTACTGCACTTTCATGGGCGATTTATAAATTGCTAACTTATTAACTAAATTGTAACGAGAGAGGTCTGTTTTGGCGCACTTTTTGCCGATTATTTCATGCTTTATTTTAGCGTTTAGCTTTTATCCGCTTTTAAATAAGATCCGTAAAAATCGCAGTGTGTCGGGCGTTTCGCTGTTAATGATGAGCTTTGGTGTTGCGCAAAGTGTGTATTTCATCACCTTTAATCTGTTTTTTCAGCGTTTTTACATGGTTTTGCCGTTTGTTGTTACCGGCATGCTAAGTGGTGTGATTCTTTACTACTTTGTTCGTTACAATGCTGAACGAAAGCAACGCATGCAGCTAGCTGGGTTATTAGCCATCTCAGTCGTGCCTTTTGGTTTGTTGCTTAACCCTCATTATGAAACAGCAACGGTGCTTAACTGGCTAACTTATGTAGGTTTAGTCATGAGCTCTATTCGTGTTATGCCGCAGACTTATAAAACCATTAAAAGTGGTGATATTAGTAATTTAAGTGCGCGCTACTTTAGCCTACAGTTTGTTGCTGGAAGCTGTGGCCTCGCTGCCGAACTTGCTATGGCGACACCAAGTGTGTCTCACATACTAACCTTTGTGATGATATTACTGACTAATGCAGCGCAATTAGGATGTATTCAGTATTATAAATCACGCCCTGCAATGGCTTAAACTAAAAACAAAAGGCTGCCAAGTGGCAGCCTTTTTTGTGTTGCTAAGATTATGCTTCGAGGGCTTTACTAATTAAGCGATCGATATATTGCTTATGCGCTTTAGCTGCGGTGTCTGCACCCCATGGTACGCTCATATCAGCAATTTGATTTAACTGATAAAGCGCGGCAGCTTTGGCTAGGTTATCGTGCTTGCTCGCTTTGCCTAAACCAGCGATCGCGATTAGCTGATTCACATATTCAACTTGTAGATTGTGACTTAGGGTATTTGCTTTTTTGCTGTCTACAAAAATGCTTGCTGTTAAGTCATTCATAAATTGGTTAAGTGAATACTCGTTGCCATACATCGCACTGTCTGAAATACGCAGCATGACTGCTGGGTGCAACAACTGAGCAAGTACCAGCTTCTGCATACCTAAAATCATGCCGTGTGGTTTAGGGTCTTCGTTCTTACCGTAATGATTAAAACCACGACGCTGCTGTAGCAGGTAGTTATACAGTGGCTGCATGCTCGAAAGCACATTTGGCGAGAATACTTTGTCGGCTAACACTTGCATTGCATGTTGCTGGCGCTCAAGTGGCACAGGCGTAAATGGTGCACCATTTTTGTCATCGCCCACCACATTACGTTCTACATAAACACCACCAATTTGACGAGATACCACGCCTGCTTGTGTTCTGTAGCTTCTAAATAAAATGTTCGCTGAGGTAACCAGCTGTTGGTATGACTCACCATTAACCGTGGCTTTGTCTTTAAGTTCAGTAAACAGCTTATTGATAAGCTCCATACGATCATCAGCATATGCGGCAGGGTTAGATGACATATCGCCAATCATTACACGCGGGTCAATATGGCGGCCTGGAGCACGCATATCATCAGCATCATTACCAAACGCTAAAGCATGCTCAGATGAGCGAGCGAGAATTTTCTCAAGGCGTTGTTGCTCAGCCGCTTTATCAGCCAATGCTTGGCTGTAGCCGTATTCAATTGCCCAATCATCGTAAGGGCCAGGTTTGGTTTGGAAGATATCACCTTGCTGCATACCAATAGGGGCAATGTTTGCTGGTGCATAGTCCATAACAGAACCCGTTACGATACCTTGCGTTTTACTCTTATCGTGAACTTCTTTTTCATCCCATAAGATAGATGACTTCATATTGTGGTTAAGACCAAGGGTATGGCCTACTTCGTGTAAAACTAGCTGAGTTAAACCTTGGCGTAAAATCTCTTTGTCTTCAATGCTCGCACCTGTGCCTAAGCCTTTAGCAAGTAGCATGTTTTCTTGAATGCTGTGACCCAATGAGCAATGTAAATCGGTGCTGCTTTGGTTAGTTTCAAGCGCGGTTGCACCTTGGGTGTATAAAGTGTCGTACATCCAACGGTTTTTCATGAAAACATACTCTAACATGATGTCAGAGCCTAAGATCTCACCGGTTAATGGGTTCGCAAGGGCAGGACCATAACCACCAAATGGAGGGCGTGGTGATGCAGTCCAACGTAACACGTTGTAGTTAATATCGCCTGCATCCCAATTGGCGTCATCAGGTTGTACTTTTACTTCGATGGCATTTTTAAAGCCTGCTTTTTCAAATGAGCTATTCCATGCTAGTACTGCATCACGAATAGTGTCTCGCCACTCAACTGGCGTGGTATTTTCAATCCACCAAGTAATTGGTTTAACTGGCTCAGACAGTGCCGCTGTTGGGTCTTTCTTTTGTAAGTCCCAGCGCTTGATGACATCTTCATATGGTGCCCAATCCGCTGATGTCATATTGTCGAATTCGTTAGTAAAATAACCAATACGTGCGTCATCTTGGCGAGCTTGATAATCATTTTTCGGTAGCGCGACAAATGAATGCTGTACTTTAATTGAAACATTACGAGGATCGCTTACGGCTTTTGAACCTCGTACTGTTGGGTTAGCATTAGAAAATACATAATCCACCACAACATCTAGGTTATTTGGGTAAGGGCGCTGTTTAACGATTCGCGATTTTTTGTCGTTTAACTTACCAAGTTTAAAGCGTTTGCTGGCATTTTTATCTTTTGGGTTTGCCCAAGGTGACACTTTATGCAGTGCTTCACTTAAAAAGAGCTTATCAACTTTAAAAGCAATTTTACCGTCTTCTTCTTTTTCGATTTTAATACTCGCAAGGACAGCTTCGCTGATGTTGGCATCGGCAGAGCGTGCTAGGGCTGAGTTTTCATCAAATTTATAGCGCGGTGTTTTGCTAATAATATCAATGCGGTCAAAGTATTTACGAAACTCAATTAGCTTTGTCTCGCGATATGCCCCTCTGAAGTGACCTGCGTCAGTAACACCATCAACGGTGTGAGCAAAGTACACAAATGGTGTATCAAGTTGAGATTGGTCGATCACCATTAAGTTATCGCCGGTTTTCGCATCTTGGTAAATGCTGAAAACACCGGCAAACTCGCTTTTATCTTTGATCATTTCAGCCAGTGTTTTTGGCTTCTTTTCTTCTTTTTTCGCTTCGGCGGCGTGGCCATTCATGGCAAACGCTAAGCTTAGTGCCAGCGCAATGGTTGTTATTTTCATTGTTAACTCGTTCCTTTAATTATTTCTCAATCAAGTTTAATGAATTAACCCTTTGATAAAAGGCTGTTTGTTAACAAGTGTGAAAGTAGTGTTGTAAGCCTCTGATATTAAGTGGTTTTTGTTTGTAACAAATTGTTCTTAGATAAGTTTTGGTTTTTGTGTTGCCAATTTATCTGTTTTTGTAACAGTTCCTTACAAATGTCACATTAATGTTTCTGTCAGCTTTGGTATGATAGGGCCAGTGAAAATATTATAGGTGTAAGTTATGCGCACAAGTTTATTAAAATGGATCTTACCGTTTGTTGCATTAATCGTTGGTGTTGCTGGTTTTAAGGCAATCAACGCGATTGCTCAAGAGCCTAAAGACAAGGATGTAGTTGATGTGCGTCCTTTAGTACAGGTTGAGCCAGTAGCAAGTGATGATCATCAAGTGATTATTAATAGTTACGGCGAAGTGAAACCGCTTGAAAGTACCTTACTTGCCTCGCAAGTGGCAGGTGAAGTTACAAGCTGGCATCCAAATTTTGTTGCTGGTGGCATCGTAGCGCGTGGTGAAGTGTTATTTACCATCGAAAAAGATAACTACGAAGCAGCTGTACTACAAGCTGAAGCGTCACTTGCCAGTGCTCAAGCGGCACTGATCGAAGAGCAAGCACAGGCTAAAGTGGCAGAGGATGAAGCAAGACGTTACCCAGAGCGTGAGCGCACCGACTTATTCCTACGTAAACCTCAAGTTTTAAGTGCACAAGCAGCTGTTAAATCAGCGCAAGCGGCATTAAAACGTGCCGAGCGTGACCTTGCTCGCTGTGAGGTGAAAGCACCTTACGATGCACTGGTGATCAGCCGTGAAATTGGTGTTGGTCAATACATTAATGTAGGCAGCCAAGTTGCTGAAATTAATAATATTGAAAGTGCAGAAATCATTGTACCAATTGCTGGTTTCGATAGTGTATTTTTACCAAAACGCTTAAAAGGCGTTAAAGCGACCATTATCAATAAAGGCTTAAACAGCTTTACTCGTGAAGCCGAAATTGACCGTGACCTAGGCGTTGTTGATAACGCGACGCGTATGAGCAACTTAGTTGTTCGTGTTGATGACCCATACGGCTTAAAGCACGACGTACAACCTATTAAATTTGGTGCTTACGTTCAAGTGAACTTTGCCGGTGCAACATTACAAAACATCTACCGTTTACCGCAGTCTTTAGTGAATAACCAAACGGTGTGGATTGTGAACGGCGAGAATAAACTTGAACCACGTAAAGTAACCGTAGTGCGTGAAGAAGGTGAGTACTTCTATATCAGTGATGGCCTTGAAGTGAATGACCAGTTGGTTCTGACGCTACCTGAGTATCCGCAAGAGGGTATGGAAGTGAAGATTGCTGGAATGAAAGAAATGACAAGCGATGCAGAAACTGCAGCGGTTGAAAAGCTTTAAGGTAGCACTATGACTGATACAAACACAGAAAAACAGTCTGGCCTTATTGCCTATTTTGCCAATAACTCGGTCGCTGCTAACTTAATGATGGTGTTTATCATCATCATGGGGATCATTAGTTATTTCACTATTCAGCGTCAGATGTTCCCGAATATTGAAATTAACTATATCGAGGTACAGGCCAATTATCCGGGTGCCTCACCACAGGAAATTGAAGAAAGTATTCTAATCAAAATTGAAGAGTCACTAAAAGATGTCACCGAAATTAAACGTGGTGTATATCGTTCGTTCCGAAATAGTGGCACTGCAAGTTTAGAGATCAACACAGATGCAGAGCTCACTGATGTACTCGATAAAGTGAAGCTACGAGTAGACAGTATTGCGACTTTCCCTGCCGGCATGGAGCCGGTGACGATTAGTCAGGTTGAGTTTCGCCAAGACGTGATTGGTATGACCCTAGTAGGTGATATTCCACTTACTGAGTTAAAGCCTGTTGCAAATAAAATTGAAGATGAGTTACTGCAATTATCTAATGTGTCGCTGGTACAAAACGATGTACCACTTGATGAGATTGCGATTGAAATTGACCCAGATTCACTTCGTCAATACAACCTTACTTTAAGTGAGGTGGCCAGTGCTGTACGTCGTTACTCTGCAAATATTTCAGCAGGTCAATTACGTACTGACGCAGGTATTATCTCGGTACGTGTTGAAAATCAATATTACAGCGGTGATGAGTTCCGCCAGATCCCAGTAAAAATTGGTGCTAATGGCGCGAAAGTGCTTTTAAACGACATTGCTGTGATCAAAGACCAATTCACTGAAGGTGAACGCTACTTTAAATTTAATGGTGAAAATGCCGTTTATTTATCAGTAAAAGCAACCAAAGAGCAAAATATGATCCCGGTTGCTGATTCAGTTAAAGCCTTTATTGAACAAAAGAATAAAGAGCTACCAGCCGGTCTTCGTCTTGTGCCACTGATGGACATGACTTATTACCTCAATGCCCGTTTAGACATGATGAAAACCAACCTCTTCCAAGGGGCTATCTTGGTGGCCATTATGCTGTCTATCTTCTTACGCTTTAAGCTAGCACTTTGGGTAATGATTGGTTTACCTGTGTGTTTCTTAGGTGCAATGATGATGATGCCATTATTTGGTATCAGTATTAATATCGTGTCGTTATTTGCCTTTATTATGGTACTCGGGATCGTGGTCGACGATGCCATAGTCATAGGGGAGAGCGCCTACACCGAAATCGAGAAAAAAGGCGGTGGTGTTGTAAACGTGGTAAATGGCGCAAAACGCGTTGCTACTCCAGCAACATTTGGTGTTCTAACAACAATTGCTGTATTTGCACCGTTTACACTATCAAGTGGCCCAGAGAGCGCATTCTTCTTTGGTATCGCAGTGGTGGTAATTCTGTGTTTGATATTTAGTTTGATTGAATCGAAACTTATTTTACCCGCACACATTGCCCATACTAAGTTTCCGCCAATTAATCCTAATAGCTGGCGAGCGCGTTTTAACAAACGTTTCTTTGAGTTTGTAAATGGCCCATATAAGCGTTTTATTGAGCTATGTGTTGAATGGCGTTGGTTTGTGCTATTTGCGTTTATCGGTTTATTAATTTTGACGTTTGGCTTAATTTCTTCAAACCAAGTGCGTGTGGTGCCAACACCAAAAGTACCTCAGGACTTTCCGCAAATTCGTTTAGAAATGAATGAAAATGCCTCGGATATGCAAACAATTAATGCTATTCGTGAAATCGAAGCCATGGTTAACAAGGTAGATCAAGAGACAGAACGAGAGTTTGGCCAAAAGCTAATTCGCGATATCTTAGTGTTTAACCAAGGTCGTACTGAAGCACAATTACTTGCTCCGCTGGTAGATGAAGAGCTTCGCCCGTATAACGCATTCGAATTATCGCGTCGTTGGCGTGAACAAATGCCAAGCATCCCAGGTGTGAAATCACTGCAAATTTACGATGATGTAAATGGCGGTGGTATGGATGGTGAGTTTGGTTACTTACTTTACGGCCCAGATATCGATACCTTAAATGATGCAGGTCGTCGTTTCATCCAACTATTACAACAGCAAAAAGGCTTGTTTGATATTAGTTCGACCATCGATCCGGCGAGCAAAGAAGTACAATTAAGCTTAAAACCTGTGGCATATGATTTAGGTTTAGACCTTGCCAATATTGCTAATCAAGTAGGCGCAAGCTTCTACGGTGGTGAAGCACAGCGTGTTATTCGTCGCGGTGAAGAAGTACGTGTTATGGTTCGTTACCCGAAACTAACACGTGAAGCGTTTGCATCATTAAAGCATGCTGTGATCACAACGCCTGCGGGCCAAGAGGTGATGCTGGGCGATGTTGTTGAACTGAACGAAAAACCAGGTATTAGCTATATTCGCCGTGAAGGTGGCTATCGTACTGTGTATATCTACGGCAGTATCGATGAAGAAGCGATTGAACCGGGTGAAGTGGTTAAGCAAGTTGATGAGAACTTATTACCGCAGTTAAAAGAGGAATACCCATCAGTTAAAACTGAGCTAGGTGGTTCTATTGAAGAACAACAAGCGCAAGCTAACGAGCAAATCATGTTCTTTATTGGCGGTATGATTTTAGTGTATATCTTGCTTGCTGTACCGCTTAAGAGCTATTCGCAGCCTCTAATTGTTATGTCGGTTATTCCATTTAGCTTAACCGGTGCTATTTGGGGTCACTTCTGGTTTGGTTTAGATATTAGCTTGATGTCGGGCTTTGGCTTGATTGCTGCGGCCGGTGTTGTAATTAATGACTCGTTAGTTATGACCGACTTTGTAAACCAAGCACGCCGCGAAGGTATTTCAACTCGCCAAGCGGTTATTGAAGCAGGTTGTGCGCGCTTTAGAGCAATCACCCTGACATCAATTACAACCTTTGCCGGTGTACTACCGATTATGTTCGAAACCAGCTTGCAAGCTAAGTTTGTAATTCCAATGGCGGTTGCACTTGGTTTTGCGGTTATGTTTGCAACTCTAATCACTTTAGTACTAGTACCTTGTTTGTACATTATCATGAGTGATGTAGGTAATGGCTTTTTGAATATATTCCGTTCTGGTCACCGAGTAACGACCAGAAGAAAGCTGGTGAAAGACTAAAGCTCTTTCTGTTTTAAAGCCAACCGAGCGGTTGGCTTTTTTGTTTCTGCATCTTTTGCTAGTAACTATTTGCTATATAAGACCTTTGGTTACATTCTTTTGTTTGATTTGTGATTCGGTCGCGATTATACTCAGTCTTGTTTTTGGCAAACTAACTGAAAAGTTAGGACGCAAAGTTTCCGGTCTAAGGTTTTAAACTATGATAGCGGGACCGCTGATAAGCACATAATCTAGTGCTTTGGATCTTTTGCCTCAAACTAAAAAGTATTTATTTTGTACGGTTGTTAGATAATGCCTATTAGTTGTTCTTAGGGTGATACTTTGTTTATGCATACGTCAATGGCCTCCGGGAAGTGGTTGCCGATTGGTTGCTTGAATCATCATACCCAACTATTTGTTGGTGATAGGGTGATTGTGACCTTTTATGACATGCAAGGAGAGCTAGTCGATTTATCATTCGAATATCCAATAGTCAGTACGGATCAAGGTGAGCCTCATAATTGGCCGCGCTCCGTTGCTGAGCATATTAATGTGCATATTCCGCTAGTAAAAGCTGGAAAAATGACTGATCAAGGTTTAGTGGTAGCCTATCGCTCAAACCAAATTTATGCCCTAGAAGGCTCGGGTATTACGCATGTAAAAGTGGCGTTTAATTGTATCGCCAAGTGTGAAGAGCGAGTAAAAGATAGTCTGCAAGATTATGACTATGTTTATCCTCAAGCATGCAACGATTACAGTGCAGGAATTAAGGTTTTACAACCTAAAACAGGCCATATTTATATGTGTAAACCATGGCCATTTAGCGAGTTTTGTCGTGTTAAAGATTCACACAACCCGCTATTTGAACCAGGTGTAGGAAAAAGCTGGGCTATGGCTTGGCAGCAAGTTTCACATTAAGAGTTTCCCCCTAAATGCTATTTTAGCATTGCTTAGCCCACTCAATTTGAGTGGGCTTTTTTAATACCAACCCGCAATAATACTTAATCATTTTGAGGGATTAAACCTGTCGATAACTGCGTTAAAAATTTCTCATTTAGAACAACTAAATAACGAAATTTTTGCCTTGTTATCAACGAGGTTTTATTGCCTCAAAATAGACTACTTAATTAAGCTGATTGGTATAATTCTGTGATAAACTGCCAGCAATTCGTTTTTTATTTTGGTTTTTTCTTGTGTCGTCAAATTCGTATTCTTTGTCTTTATTAGCGCATCCTCCTGTTGCCAAAAAACAGCCTCATCCATTAACTACTCATCAACTAACTCGCACCGATAACTATTATTGGATGCGTGATGATGAGCGTGAAAATAAAGATGTATTAGCGCACTTAAACGCCGAAAACGATTATTGCGATGAGCAACTCGCCGATATAAAACCACTGCGCGAACAATTATTTAATGAACTAAAAGACCGCATTGTAAAAGACGACAACACGGTACCCGTGAAAGATGGCCAATATTGGTATCACTCAGAAGTACGTGGCGACGATGAATATGCACGTCATTATCGCAGTAGCTCAATAGAGGCACGCGACAAGCACTTGCTGTTAGATGTAAATCAATTAGCTGGCGATTACGAATTTTATGAATTAGGCGAAGTTGCAATTAGCCCTGACGAGCAGCTACTTGCATACTCTGAAGACACTGAAGGTCGTCGTATTTATACCGTGCGTTTTAAAAATATTGCCAGCGGTGAGATGTTTAGTGATGTGCTGGAAAACACCGAAGGCCAAGTGGTGTGGGCTAATGATAATAAAACGGTGTTTTATGTGAAAAAAGACCTGCAAACCTTATTGGGTTTTCAGGTTTACCGCCATGTTTTAGGCACCCCGCAAGCTGATGACGTACTGGTTTATGAAGGGTGCTTGATGCCAATAATCCAGAAGGTGGATTTAGCGCCTTAATGCCACGCGAAGAAGGCCATGAGTTCGATGTCGATAAGCTAGGTGATACCTTTTACATTGTGACCAACTGGCAAGCGAAAAACTTTCGTTTAATGACCGCGACGCAAAGCACCATTGCCGATAAACATCGTTGGCAAGAGCATACAGCACATCGCGAGAACGTATTGTTAGAAGGGGTCGAGATTTTCGATGACTACCTTATACTCACCGAGCGAGAGCTTGGCCAAACACGTTTTGTAGTGGTGGATCAGCAAGCCGAGCGTCTTACTTTAGAGTTTGATGACCCTTGTTATTATGCTGCAATTGCCATGAATCCAGAGCCGAATGTGAGCTCTGCGCGTATTTACTATTCAAGCTTAACTACGCCAGGTTCTTTGTATGATGTTGATTTAAAAACAGGTAACAAAACCTTATTAAAACAACAGCAAGTATTGGGTGATTTTAACCCAGAGCATTATCGCTCAGAACGTTTAATGGTTACTGCAAGAGATGGCGAGCAAGTGCCGGTATCTTTGGTTTATCGTATCGACCAATTTAATAAAGATGGAAGTAATCCGCTGTTGCAATATGGCTATGGCGCGTATGGTATTACCATCGATCCTAGTTTTTCAAGTAGCTCACTAAGCTTGCTTGACCGCGGTTTTGTTTATGCGATTGCACATATTCGTGGTGGTGAAATGTTAGGGCGTCACTGGTATGAGCAAGGTAAAAAGCAATATAAGCAAAATAGCTTTAGCGATTTTATTGATGTTACGCATGCGCTTACTGAGCAAGGTTATGCACACCCAGAGAAAGTATTCGCGTCTGGTGGCAGTGCTGGTGGCTTATTAATGGGCGCTGTGGTTAACCAAGCACCTGAGCTTTATTTAGGTATTGGGTGTCATGTGCCATTTTTAGATGTGCTAACCACCATGCTTGATGAGAGTATTCCACTGACGACCAATGAATACGACGAATGGGGTAACCCAAATGATCCAGCGTTTTATGATGTGATTCAGGCTTACTCACCGTACGATAATATTAAGCCACAGGCTTACCCTAATATTCTTGTTACAACAGGGTTTCATGACTCTCAAGTGCAATACTGGGAGCCAATGAAGTGGGTTGCTAAGCTACGTGAGCTTAAAACCGATGACAACATTTTGGTATTTAAAACCGATATGGATGCAGGCCATGGTGGTGCATCGGGTCGCTTTAAAAGCCTTGAAGAAAAGGCATTAGAAATGGCCTTTTTTATTGCTTTATTATCGAATAAAGGCTTAGATAAATAGGTAAATAAATTTTATAAGCGTAAACTTAAGTTGTATTTCAAAGGGGTAAGCATGTTTAAAGCCCATGGTGATTGGCGTTATTTTGTTGAGCCGCCGGTGATTTATGTGGAAATGAGTGGCAGTTTTAATAAAGAAGCCGTTGCTTCATTTAGTATTGAAGTTGCTCAAGAAATCATGAAGTACCCAGAGTTTTCAATTCAGTATGCTGTGGTTAATTTGGAACAATTTGAATTAGCAACTGCCGATAGTATTGAAACTGCTAAGGTTTACTTTCAGGCTGTCAAAGCACGAGGCTACAAACGCGTTGATTATATCAAAGCGAATATCATTGCCCGCAATTTATTAGAAACAGTTTGGTCTGGTGTCGAAATGGATATTAACTTTCACCAAGACGCTGAAAGCTTTTTTCAAATAAGACCCGAGTACGATAATTTAAGAAAGTGGTTAAAATAATACCTTCTGAATATAAAAAAGCCCTCAAGAGAGGGCTTTTTCGTGTCAATTCTGAATATTAACCTAGGTAAGCTTTTAACATCCAAACAAGTTTCTCTTGTTCTTTAATGTAGTCGCCCATTAATGATGCTGTACCTTCGTCATCTGCATCACCAGCTTGTGCTAAGATTTCACGCTGCATTTGAATAAGCGTGCTGTAACCTGCTAAAAGGTTTTCTACTGCAGCAGTGCCTTCAGTGATATTTTTAGCTTCACTGATCTTACTTGCTTCAATGTATTCAGAGAATGCATGTACCGGTGTACCACCTAACGTTAAAATACGCTCTGCAATCTCGTCTACTTTCTCAAGTAGTAAGTTATAAATTTCTTCAAATTTAAGGTGTAATTCAAAAAAGTTACGACCTTTGATATTCCAATGAAAGCCGCGTGCGTTCATATATTGAATTTGGTAGCAGCTTAGTAAAGAGTTTAGTGAATTTACGATATCTTCACTTTTTGCGCTGTTTAAACCAATTGCATTTACCTGTGACATAGATTGCTCCTTAAAAAAACCGTTAAGTGTTTACTTGCTAGTGCTTGGTGTTAAGTATTAGCCATCTTGGTTAATCTGTAAAATGGTTTAATTCGAACACAGTGATAGGTTTTATCTATCAAAGGTTGGTGTTGTCCATTTATGCACTATCAATATAACTTTGAATTACTTTTAATAGACTTGGGGCAACTGAGCAAAAAATCTACCTTATTTTACGAATATTTTAAAATTAGGCAGAAAGTATGATCTAAAACAAGGTTTGCACCTGCTGAGAAACACGCTGATTTAGAACTTGATTTAGGTCAAAAAAACAACGAACCAGAAGCGCATAATGACTTTACCGCATTTAACCAGGAGAAGAAAAATGGACGGTAAAACAGTTAAAGAAAACAAAGCTGAAATAGTCGTTGTCGTGATCGCATTACTTGCATTTGTTATCGGTTTGGTAGGCCATCTAGCTGGTGCTAGCTTCGCAAACTTTGATACCTTTGGCTATATTGCTGCACCTGTACCATTGATCCTAGGGATCATTGTTTTAATCTCATATAAAGTGGCTGCAAGTGCTGAAGATTAAAGTATCACTCACTTTGATTTATAAGCTTAATAATGTAATCCATCACTTGGCGTGAGTAGATCATACTGGTGTGACTCAAATGAAACACCTTATGTTCTGCCATGCCATTGAGCTTGGTTTCATCTATCAAAACTGTACCATCAGAGACACTGCCTTTAGCAATCAGTGGCATTAGCCCTATGGGTAAGTCACCAGCAATACTATAAAGCTTGGCATTAAACGGCCAATTGCCATTCTCAGATAATAGAAACTCCACGCTATTTTTTAACAGCATTTCAAAGCCCTTCTGCTGCATTTGTTTGGCAATATGGCTGCCTTTATGCGGGGTGCCTAAGGTGATCACCTTTTCGACATGGCGGCTTTGAAGAGAATTGGCCTCTAAGTAAGCGCGAGCAACCAAGCCGCCCATTGAGTGGCAAACTAAGGCGGTAGGTTTACCACCAATAAAGCGATCAATCTTATCGAAAATCGCCGCTCTATCGGGAGAGAGCGTGTTATAGGTCAAATTGAGTATTTTTAGTCCTGACTTTTCAAGACGCGCACACAAAGGGCGCATCACAAAGCCTGACATATATAGTCCGTGTAATACTACAACCTGCCTAATTGCCATCGCATTCCTTACATTAACTGTTGCGGTTTAATTTCGATATTTGCTGTGTCTGAGCTAACCCATACTTCACCATCTTGAATGGTAATAGTGAGCTTAATATTACGATCAGCTAAGTCGGCTAATGCCTGAGTCGCAGCATAATCGAGACTAAAAATACTTAAGTTTTTAAAATCATACAACTTAGGTTGATGTTTTTGCCACCAAATCGCTTGGTTATTTTCACCATAGGTATATAAAACAACTTGCTTCGACTTATTGCAGGCTTTTTTCAGGCGTTTTTCATCAGGTAAACCAAGCTCAACCCATAATTCAATTTCTTCGCTATAGTTAATGTGCCAAAGCTCAGGCTCATCATCGGCGCATAAGCCTTTAGTAAACTCTAAGCCTTCACGGGCATTTAGTGCAAAAGCCAACAAGCGGATCATCAAGCGTTGTTCGGTTTCTGATGGGTGTTGTGCCAGAGTTAAATTGAAATCTTGATAAATGTGGCGATCCATATCGCTTAACGATAATTGCGCTTTAATAATGGTTGATTTAAGAGCCATAACTGCTTACTTGAAAAAATTTGCGTCATTATAGCGCAATTCGTTGCCGAGCCAGTTAAAATACCGTGAAATTATCTTGTAGGAGTTAAAAATGGCCATCCAGTGGTTCCCGGGTCACATGAACAAAGCCCGAAACGAAATTAAAGAAATCATGCCACAGATGGATGTGATCATTGAGGTACTTGATGCCCGTATTCCTTACAGTAGTGAAAACCCAATGGTTACTGCGCTGCGTGGCGATAAGCCGGTGATCAAAATCATGAATAAGGCGGACTTGGCAGATCCTAAATTAACGCAAGCTTGGAAAGATTACTTTGAGCAGCAAAGTGGTGTGAAAGCGATTGATTTTGGTAATGATAAAGCAGGTGAAGTGCACCGTATTAATGAGCTTTGTAAAAAATTAGTACCGCATAAAGTAGGCGCTGATAAACAAATTAAAGCCATGATCATGGGTATTCCAAACGTTGGTAAATCAACTCTTATTAATACCTTGGCCGGCCGTATCGTGGCAAAAACAGGTAATGAACCTGCGGTAACCAAAGCGCAGCAACGTATTAAGCTTGACGATGGCATTATGCTTTACGACACGCCGGGAATGTTATGGCCTAAAGTAGAGAACGAAAACTCTGGTTATCGTTTAGGGGCAACCGGTGCTATTCGTGATACCGCTATCGACTACGAAGAAGTGGCAAGTTACACCGCTGAATATTTACTGCATGCATACCCAGAGCTTTTAAAAAGCCGCTATAAAATTGATGAGCTACCAGAGTCTGACTGGGAGTTTGTTGAAATGGCAGGTAAAAAGCGTGGTTGTATCCGCGGTGGCAATCAAATCGACACTTACAAAATGTCTGAAATTCTTATCAACGAATTACGCGATGGCATTATTGGTCGTATTACCATGGAAACACCGGCCATGCGTGAAGAAGAAGAGCAAATGGTTGCACAGCTTCGCGCTGCTGCAGAGGCGAAAAAAGCCGCTAAAGAAGAAGAGAAAAAACAACGCCGTGCACGTGCACGTAAGAACCGTCGATAAAGTTAACGCATTAACTTTTAGACATAAAAAAAGCCCTGCAAGGGCTTTTTTAGTTTCATATCTACCGTCACCGATATGAGCAATGTAGCAAGTAAAATAAGTAGGGTCGCTTATATGTCGCCAATATCAAGGGGCGTTGTGATTAGCAACATATAAGCTAAAGCTTTAACGTGGCGACACGCGTTTCTGGGGAGAAACAAATTCAATCTCAACAAGTCATCATACTTCGCTTGGCTTGTTGAGATTAATTATCAATTAGGTTTGTGATGCTGTCAATACTTTTTTGAAAATAATTCTCATTTAGTTTTATTGCAGGTTTTGTACGAATTTCAGACATAAAAAAAGCCCTGTAAGGGCTTTTTGAGTTTCATATCTACCGTCACCGATATGAGCAATGTAGCAAGTAAAATAGTAGGGCGATCACCTGTTGCCAATATCAAGGGGCGTTGCGATTAGCAACAGGCGATCTTAGCTTTATCGTGGGCCACACGTGTTTCAGGGTCGAGAAACAAATCAGTTTATTCCGAACAAGTACTTTATCGTCTTGTTGATAGTGATTATCAATTAGATTTACATATCTGTCAACACTCAATTGAAAATAATTCTCATTTCTTTGTGTTTGTTTTTTAAACTTCCGTAATACAATGCATTAGCACTAAAGTTAGGCTGTAAATTACGTGCAATAAAAACTATGCTGGGGCTATAACAATTAAAATAATCACATGCGATGTTCTCAATTTGGTCAATAAGCCTTCTTGCAATTGTGTATCTGGCAATTTTATTTGCGGTTGCAGGCTGGGCTGATAAAAGAAAAGTATTGCCTTTTAAAGGCTTAACCTATGGTTTATCGCTTGGAGTGTATTGCACCTCTTGGGCGTTCTTTGGCACCACAGCACAAGCTGCATACAACGGTTGGTGGTTGGCTCCGACCTATGCAGGCACTATCTTGTTATTCATTTTTGGCTGGCAAGTCTATTGCCGCATAGCGCATATTTGTCGGCAGCAAAAAATAACCTCAATGGCAGATTTTATTGCGACTCGATATGGTCAGTCGTCGAGTTTGTCTGGACTCATTTCATTGATTTCAGTGATTGCCATTGTGCCCTATATCTCTTTACAGCTAAGTGCAACTGCACAAAGTATCAACTTACTTACCGACCGCGCTGCCACACAAAGCCATGAAGTATGGGCCGACAGTACTTTTTACATCACGATCGTATTGGCACTGTTTGCTATTTTATTCGGCGCGAGGCGGTTAAAGCCCAGCGAACATAATCCAGGTTTGATTGCCAGTATAGCCTTCGAGTCTGTGGTTAAGTTGTTGGCGTTTTTAGCGGTGGGTTTGTATGTGTGCTTTGCTCTATTCGACAGCCCAGTGGCGCTGTTTGAAAAAGCGCATGACCTAAATATTGATCAGCAAGTGGCTGCCACACAAAGTCCAACCTATGTGTATGTTGCTCATACTTTGCTTGGTATTTTGGCGACCTTATGTTTGCCAAGACAATTCCACATGAGCTTTATCGAAAAAAATAACGATAAAGAGCTGGCCTCGGCGCGTTGGCTATTTCCGATTTACCTCTTACTTATTAACCTGTTTATTCTACCGATTGCATATGCCGGATTAATTTACTTTCAAGGTCAAGAAGTCGGCTACGACACCTTTGTATTGGCTTTACCTATGGCAGCTGATGATGCCTTTGTGGCGTTATTAGCCTTTTTAGGTGGCTTTTCAGCGGCAACAAGTATGGTAATAGTGTCATCAATTGTGCTTTCAGTGATGATCACTAATGACTTTATTAACCAATTTATTTTACGCCGCTCGCAACTTACATCGAGTAGTCGCGGGCTTGATAAAAACAACCTATTACATGCGCGTAAAATCGTTATCGTATTGATTCTATTGCTTAGTTACTTCACTCACCGAGTGCTAGGCGAAAGTACAACCCTTGCCAATGTGGGGTTGATGTCGTTCACTTTAGTCGCGCAATTTTCGCCGGCCATGATCATAGGCTTATGGTGGCGACAAGCATCGTGTCGCGGTGCGCAATTGGGGATTTTAAGCGGCTTTATTATTTGGGGATACACACTTTTACTACCGAATATCGCCGGAGGCTTAGGAAGCGATAGCTTATGGCTTGTGAATGGACCGTGGGGAATAAGCTGGTTAGCGCCAACCGACTTATTCTCATTAGGCATGGAAAGCATTAGCCAAGCTTTATTGCTATCGCTAGGTGCGAACTGTTTAGTGTATTTCTTAGTACCGTTATTTAGTCGAGCAACCTTAGCTGAACGCTTGCAGAGCAATAAGTTTGTGTCGCAGCTTAGTGATTCTCGAGTGAGTAATCATCTACAGCCTTTGAGTTACCATGATCTAGGTGCACTGATGCAGCGGTTTGCTGAAAAAGAAGCGGCGCAGTCGTTGGTAAATCATTACTTTCCAGATGATAAAAGTAAGTGGAAACGTCCTGCCAATGTTGAGTTAGAACTATTAGTTGAGCGCGAGATGTCAGCGGTGATCGGCGGCGCATCGGCACGACTTATTTTAGATGTGGCGAAAAATGAGCAGCGCCAGCCTTTAGAGCAGGTTGCCGAGTTTGTTGACGAAGCAAGCCAAGTGCTTAAATTTAATCGTGATTTACTACAATCAACAATCGAAAATATTCAACAAGGGATCAGTGTAGTTGATAGTGAGCTGCGCTTGGTAGCTTGGAACCAAGGCTACAAAAACATGTTCGCCTACCCAGATGATGCGCTTTACATAGGCCGCCCGGTTGCCGACATTATTCGTTTTAATGCCGAGCGCGGTTTATTTAGCGGCGAGAGCATGACCAGCGAAGTTGAAAAACGCTTAGCCTATTTACGCCAAGGCAGTGCTTATAAATACCAGCGCTCGCACAATGATGGTCGCGTGTTTGAAATGCAAGGTAACCCACTGCCAGGTGGCGGCTTTGTAACAACCTATACCGACATCACCGAGTTCGTAAAACAACAAAAAGCGTTAACCGAAGCCAATGTTAGCCTTGAAGAAAAAGTCGCAGCACGCACCTTGGCATTGACTCAAGCAAACCAAGAGTTGTCGATGGCAAAGCAAGTGGCGGAGCAAGCAACGGTCAGTAAAACGCGCTTTTTTGCCGCTGCTAGCCATGATTTACTGCAACCTTTCAATGCTGCGAGCTTGTTTTGTTCTTTAATGAATGAAAAAGCCCAAGACACCGAACTTAAAGAGCTGGCGATGAATATTAAGAATTCATTGGGCAGCGCCGAAGAGTTATTATCGAGTATTTTAGAGTTAACTAAGCTTGATTCAGGCTCATTTAAAGTACAAATGAGCGAGTTTGCAGCCAGTTCGTTGGTTGAGCCTCTTCGTAATGACTACGAAGCCCTTGCCCGTGAAAAGGGCTTAAAGTTCATTATTGAAACCTGTGATGTGCGCTTGCATACCGACAAAGCACTGCTGCGACGAGTGCTGCGTAACCTTTTGAGTAATGCGATTCGTTATACCGAGCAAGGTGAAGTGCGCTTAAAAATGCAGTACGACGATGACCATGTATCCTTTATTGTTGAAGACACAGGGATTGGTATTGCATCGAGCGATCAACAAACTATTTTCCAAGAGTTTAAACAGCTTGGTGCAAAACCAAGCGCCGAGGGTTTAGGCTTAGGGTTGGCAATCACTAAACGTATATGTGACTTACTTAAAATACCCCTAGTGATGGGGTCTGAACTTGGTAAAGGCACGCAATTTACTCTAACTCTGCCTTGCAGAGTGAGTACTGCGCCTGCGCAAGCGAAAGGCGCTGAGGCATCACAAGAAACAGAGCTGGGGCAATTGCGTATTTGGTTGCTTGATAACGACCGCAACGTGTTAGAGGCATTAAAGCAGCTACTCGAAAATTGGGGCTGTGAAATTTCAATAGCCACTAACTTAGCGGAGCTTGAGCAGTTAAAGGCAAGTCAAGCCCTGCCGCAATTGTTGATTATTGATTATCAGCTTGATGATGGAGTAACGGGACTTGAAGTGATTGAGCAAGCGGCACTAACACGCTTACCAGCCATCGTTAATACCGCGAATCATGATGAAGGCATACGCGAGTTAGTGCTCGATGCGGGCTATCCATTGCTTTATAAGCCTCTGAAAGCGCCCGCCTTAAAACGCATGATTAAGCGACTGACTTAATCTGCGTTTTGCTCAGTTGCTAAGGTTGACTCTTTGAGGCGTTGCTTAACCTTGGCAACAAAGCGTCTATCTAGGTCGTCTTCATTGCTTAAGAATAAAAGCATCTCATTACCGTCATGATCAATAACGGTAAGTGAAGATGTTGTTAGAGGACTTTTTGCATAGTCTGCTTTCACTTCTTTTATTTCATTAAAGTAGAGCAGATCTTTTTCAATTACACCTTGTTCATTTTTCCAGTAACTAAAAAGCGTATTTTTCGTCATGCCATTGCCATCATCTCTGAAATCAAAAAATGCATCGCTATAAAAATACTCCACATTTTCATCACTAGGCATAATCTCTTGACGCTTTAAAAAGTTAACCTGATAAGACCAAAGTTTGTCACCTGTAATTATGGTTGAATTAGGCAATAAGTATAATTCAGCAATTAGCCCATAAAGTAGTAAAGGCGTCGCGAATACAGAAATTAGCAGCTGTCTTGCACGCCATTTTGAGTTGTACTCTAACGCATCTTTAGGTTGGTTCAGGTTTTGAATGTAGTTAACAATTGGTAGCCACAATAAAGGAATGATTAAGAATAGCCACATACCATAGTCACCTAGTGAACTTGCTATTTCACATACAATAATCATTAGCCAAATTACAAAAGCAACCGCAGTTGGTAATATTTTATTTTTGTTAAAGGTTTGTTCGCTATGTTTTATAAGTTGAAGAAACAGTGCAAAAAAGAATAAAGGCGCAAAAATACCTCGGGCAATGGGCATCATATGGCTGTTTTGTTGCTGCTTAATAAACTTCCAATTGCGATAACTCCAGTAATTAATAAATATGCCCAAGCTGAATAAACTATAAAGGTAAAATTTACTGTTGCTTACAGGGTAAAACTGCGCACCTTCAAATTCTGGACGTTTTCGAACTTCAAAACGCCAAGCCGCGATGAAAAAGATGATTGCCGCTAAGTAACTTAAAATAAAAACGCTATACCAGTTGGTTTCGTCATCCGCTGGTGTGGTTGTGGCGCTATTTGTGCCGTATTTAATGATGCCGTAATGGGTCGCGTTATTGAGTTTTTTACGCTCGCTTAGGTAAAGGTCTATTTGATCGGCTGGAATATGATCCTGCTTAGCACTGTAATCAAAGTATAAGGTCAACACCGAGTCTTTAAATGTCACGCGTTTCTCGAGATGAAAAAATGGGTTATCGATTGTGGCCTGCTCATCATCAAACTGCCAATTAGAGTCCGTAAACGTAACCTTTATGGTTGTTTCGATATTATTTGGGTAACGAAACCACATTGGTGCATTGTTACGCTCTCGCTGTTCCGGCTTATAAACTGAGTTTTGAATTTCACTGGCGTAAAAGTCATTTTGAAAATCATTACCCTCAGGTCGCCAAAAGTCATCAATAGTATAGTGCTCATTGGTAATTAGCTGACCGGTGTCCTCTGGGGATTCAACCAGCATAGGTTTGGCAGTTTTTAAGCCCTTGTAGGTATCTTGATAATATTCGCGGTAATCATCTTCTATGCTTTTTAAGCTGTTTTTAGCGATTGAACTGCGGCGGCTAATTGCTTCAAAGTCACCGTATTTATATTGAGTTGAGAAACTAACTGGCTCATCAATACCTTCTGGGATCTGATAATTATCAGAAACCTGTATGCGTTTTAGGGCAGGCTCTGTGAACATATCTGTAAAGCCTGTTTCACCTTGCTTTATTATTAACGCTACATCGTAGTTCGGTTGAGCTAAATTTTCTAAATCGCCGCGCTGATACGAAATGGTCGGATCAAGCCAATAACGTTTACCTTGATGCTCTAAGGTGACAATGACATGGTCAAATAAGCTAGGAGAGACCGGTAAGCTAGCAGTACGTTTTCGGTCTTCAGTGTTAACTAAAGCAGGATGAGCCTCTACCCCGAGCGCTTTAAGTAAAGAAATGAGCAAGACGGTTTTGTCTTTACAGTCGCCATAGCGCAGTGCCAGAGTTTCTGATGCTGGAGTAGGCTGATGCGAGTTGGTGCCCATTTCTAGGCCCAAATAACGTACTTCGTCTTGGCTAAAGCGCAGGGCAGCCACAATTTGAGACTCTAAATCGGCATGTTGAAACTTAATTTGACGAGCAATTGTTTCAATAGCAGGGCTCACTTCGATGGCAGATTGGTACAAAGGTAACGACCAATTGACTACCTCTTGCCAATTATTTACTTCAGAAAAGTACACTTCCTTGTAAGGCGAATACCAATGCGGTACTTCGCTTGCAGAGCTAAGGGTCGGCTCATTGTGTTGGCTAATCTGGTAGTCAAAGCCCGTATCTAACTTGGTTTTAGTAACTGGCGACTCGCCATTCATAAAGTTGATATATAAGGGCGTAGGCTTTTGCCACTTTACCCGCATAAATTGCTGCACTATCGGCACCGACCAGTTCAGTGTGCGCTTGGTGCTGAAGTGCTGATAAACCGGGTTACTGCCCGAAACCGTATAGCTGTAATCTAAAATATCCATGACCCGCATATCATCAATAATGACATTTAGGCTTAAGGTGCCATTGTATATACGACTTGCTAAGTCAGTCTCGCGTTGTAACACCTGTAGCTCGGCACTATTTAGTTTATCTATATATTGGCCGTCACGAATAATGCCTAAACTATTGAGCGTAAGAGATTGATAATTTGGGTCAAAATCAATATTCAGCTGGCTAATATAATCAACCCCAGACTGATTGACCGCTTGCATTACAGTACGATTAAAGCGTTGCTGTGGGGCTTGCTCAGATACCTGAAGCTGAGTGTCGAGCATTAGGTAGAAAGTCCCGTCTCGTATTTGGTCTCGAGGTATCTCAGGGGTAAGTAACTTATGGTGTTTTACCCAGTTAGCTGCGGGCGCAACTTGATACTCTTCTGCGGCTGCAAAGCAGCTCACAAAGAATAAAAAAACAGCCAGTAGCTTAAGTTGTAAGTGCATCCATTTCATTGTTATTTTCTAATTACGTTTAGCTTTATATGACAAATTACTGAATTTCGCGGCTTGAGCCAAATAAAATTCACTATTTAGGGCTTTTTTAATTTGGCTCATATAAATGCCTAGAAAATGGCACTGAAGTTTTGCTTTTTATTTAGGTTTATCTAAGCGTGTGAAAGCCACATTTGTAAAATAAGTTAGCAGGGCACAGTAATTATAGCTTGTGTGCCTTGCTGGGGTTTTGAGTTTATCGATAACTCAAAACCTTGGTTGCGCACAAGTTCTCGGGTGATCACAAGTCCTATACCTGTGCCATTTGCTTTGGTTGAGTAAAATGGCACGAACAAGTTATCGGGGTTTTGAATACCACAACCTTGGTCGCTAATTGCAATATTTAAGTTATCACCTTGTCTTGACCAAGTGAGGGTAGGGGCTGAATTGCTGTCTGCTTCAAAAGCATTTTTTATCAGGTTTATTAATGCTTGTTCTAGTTGGCCGAAGTCGGCATTAATAAGTAACTCTTCACTGCTATTTATCACTAGTTCAGGAAAGATAGCACTTAAACGCGTGTTTAATTGCTCGCTACTGATTGCCTGCTTTTGTGCGGGTGGTAGCTTGGCAAACGCACTGTAACTGGCTACAAAATCAAGCAAGTGCTGAGCGCGTTTTTCTATTACTTGCAGCATATCTTGAGCGAGATCATCGTGACTGCTAATTTGTCCTTGGCGCTTGAGGGTTTGCAATGATTGACTCATTGAATAAATCGGCGTGAGTGAGTTACGTACTTCATGATTCAACACGCGAATTAAACGTTGCCAAACAAGTTGTTCGTTATCGCGAAGCTGTTGCTCAATTGAAAAGAAGGTTAGTAATTCAAAGTTTCTGCCGGTCCGCCAAAAAGTCTGCGATGAGATTTGAAAGCGTTGTTTAAACAGTGAGTCACTGTTTTGTCGCCATTCGCCATCATGCAGTGCAATGCCTAAGTCGCTGGCCGATTTACCTTCAATCTGGCGATGACTAATACTGTTGATAAACGCCTTATTACTAAAGTAAATCAAGCCATGGGGGTCTAGTATAACGATGGGTAAGTCCAGCATGCTGGCAAACTCAAAAACAAACTCTTCTGTTTGCATATAATGGCGTTTGTTCTTGGCTATTTTATTGCTGAGCTTGGCAAAATCTTGCTTAAGCGCTGCAACTCGTCCACTTTGGTAAGACGCTAAATGCCAACTATTACTTTCGTCATTTGCCAGTGCATCTAGTTGCAGGCCAAAGCGTTCAACCACATCGGTGATCGCACGGTAGCTTTTAATTAAAGCAAAAGCGCTTATCCCGATAAACGGCAATAATAGGCTGATACTGGCAAACCAATCTAGTTTTAAGCTGAGCGAAAGGGCAATACCAAGCGTTAATAGCACCGCTATAACCATATAAAAATAGCGTCGAACACGCAGCTCTAACGACAACTTGCTACTCATTTAGCGTTCTACTTCTTTTAAATCGAGCTGATGTTTATCAATGCGACGATAAATAGCCGATTTACTTAATCCTAAAAACTCTCCTGCGGCGATAACATTGCCATTAAATTGCAGCAGTGCTTTTTGAATCATCTGTTTTTCAAGCTCTTCAAGGGGCAATAGTGGCAAAGCCTGTTCGGCATTGCTATTTGTTTGCTCGCAACTTGGTTGATCTAAAATGAGGTCATTGGCTTGAATATTGTTGTTATCGCTCATAATCACCGCGCGTTCAATGCAGTGACTTAGCTCACGAATATTACCAGGCCAGCTGTAATTTTTTAGCGTCTTTAGGGCGTCATCACTGAGCGCCATATTCGCTCGTTGGTATTTTTTACCATGCACTAACAACAAGTGTTCAGCTAAAGGAGCTATATCGTCTTTTCTGTCGCGAAGCGGTGGAATGTGTAGTTCAATGGTATTGAGTCTAAATAATAAATCACGGCGGAACTCACCCTGCTCAATGGCCGTAGCTAATTCACTATTGGTGGCAGAAATAATGCGAACATTGGCGGTTTTGGTTTGGCTTGAGCCTAGCACTTCGAATTCTTTGCTTTCTAGCACACGAAGCATTTTACTTTGTAGCTCAAGGCTTAAAGTCGCAATTTCATCTAAAAATAAGGTGCCGCCTTCGGCAATTTCAAAACGCCCTAGTCGGTCTTCTTTGGCATCAGTAAAAGAACCTTTCTTATGGCCAAATAATTCGCTTTCGAATAGCGTCGGGGCAATGGCGCCAACATTCACGCTTACATAGCGTTTATCAGCTCTGAGTGAGTGCTGGTGAATATAATGTGCCAATAAGCTTTTGCCAGTGCCATTTTCGCCGGTAATTAAAATGCTGGCATCGGTTTTAGCTGCGCGCTCAGCTTTGGCAAGCAACAGCTGCATGATTTCTGATTGAGCTATGTAATGTGCTTGTGTGTCACTGGTAAGCGCCTTTAAGCACGCGTTGTCGTGATTACTTTGCTTGAGCTTGAGTTGTTGTTGCACAACGGCGGTTAAGCGTAAGTTATTCCATGGCTTTTCAACAAAGTCGACAGCCCCTAATTGCATGGCTTTAACAGCGACATCAATGCTGGCCCATGCGGTCATGACAATGACAGGTATGGTCGAACCTAATTGATTTAGTTGCTTTAAAAAGCGTAACCCTTCTTCACCTGAGGTGGTGTCGAGCTTGTAGTTCATATCAAGCAAAATCAGGCTAATGTGCTCCGATTTTAATAATTCAAGGGCATGTTCAGGGCCTTCGGCCTCAAGGCAATGTAAGCCCAGTTGTTGTAATGCAACAGTAGCAGCCAGACGCACATCAGCTTGATCGTCTATGACTAAGATTTTGTCCATGATGTTTTCTTATTATCCTGTTGAGGTAGCTTAAGTTAAAACTTAAGCCACCATTTTGTGCTGTTAATCGTTACGTAGTGCGGCCATAGGTTTTGCTTTAAGCAGTAAAACCAAAGGTCTAAAGCAAGCGAATAGCGCAATACATAAGGTAATACTCCAAGCAAGTAATTGCAGTCTTACATCAAGTATCAGCCAAGACATGAGCTGTCCTTGTAACATGTAAAAACCCACCATTACCGCGGCGAGAGCAACCGCAAAGCCAATGAGCACAGGGATAATAGCTTCAACACTCATCAGCTTAAATAAGCGCGCTTTTTTCGCACCTAATGCCATACGAATACCAAACTCATAACGGCGCAGACCCAGGTTGTAGCTTAGTACCCCAAAAATACCGATTGCTGCTAATAATAGAGTAAATAGCGCTAAGGTACTACACAGAACCACAGTCAGTCGGCTCATATACAGTAAATTGTCGTACTCTTGTTGCAGGTCATTAAACTGCCACATGGTTAAGTCGCTGTTCTTTTCTTTTAGCGTATTAAGTATTTGTTTGTTAGTCAGCTTAACGCCATCAGAAGCTTTGATAGTAAACATGTAGCTATACGGTGTTGCTGGCCACCAAATGTGACGACCAAACGATTCATCGTAGTATTTAGGGTGATTAAAATCTTCGGTTACACCCACCACTTCATACATCTTTTCTTCTAAGCCTTGGTAGCTCTTGCCGATGATATTTCGATAGTCTTGGCCTGGTAATAAGTTTTCAGCCACGCTGACCGATACCAGTATCTCGTTAGTTTCACCACGTATAGCTTGTTCGCTAAAGGTGCGGCCAGCGAGAATTTTGGTGTTAACTAACGCAAAGTAATCAGGCCCTACCCACTGACTAGGGAAGAAAATTGAGCTTTTACCGTTTACATCAGTCAAGGTGTTGGCGTTTTGTCTTTGCGAAACAGGGCTGTGACCCAGGGCAACATCATCAATGCCTTGGCTATCAAGCAAAACCTGCTTGTATTGCAGCATATGTTCGTAGCGCTCAGCCAATGACATCTGATTATTTGGCTGGAAAAGGTTGGCAAAATATAGGTTCTCGGTATCACTGCCGAGTGGGCGGTTAATCGTGCCCATGGCTTTACTCACTACCATCACCGAAAAACTCACAAGCAGCGCGGCAACAAACATTTGTGAGCCAATTAAAATACGCACTGTGCGGCCAGATACCTGCGAAACTCCGCCTTTACCACTGTTCTGCATTTGCGTATTTAGGGTTTTGTAATTTACCAAACGCGCTGTAATTACAGAGAAAATATAAGCAAGAGCAATACAAAGTATGATGGCAACAATAACTAACGTGCTATCCACGGCCAAGCTATTAACCAGTGGTAATCGGCCTTCTGCCAGTACTTTAAATAAACGTATGCCCCATACCGATAAAAACAGCGCAATGCTTACCGATAAGGTCATTAAAATCAGTGATTGTAAAAAGATACTTTTAAATAACGTGCTGCGTTTTGCACCTAATACCGCCTGTAAGGCGAGGGTTTTATGTTGAGCAAGAGCGCGTGAGAAAAACAACGTGCTTACATTAAGTACCGCAATAATCAGTAGCCCTACTGCACCGGCTAACATCATTAAGCTTAAGTCATCGTTATTACCCAGCTCAACGTCACGATACGGGGTTACTTCAGGTTTTACATCGGTGATACCACCATTGTTTAGCCACTCTGATTTAACCGTATCAATTTGCTGTTTTAAATCGACTTTAACTTGATCTATGGTGACCCCAGGCTTTAAAACTGCAATCAGTTTTAGGTTTTTAAAAGTGTTTGTCCACGGGCTTTGCCAATCGTCATTGTGAAAGAAACGGCGGTCCGCACTGGATGGAAACCACACTTCAACGTCACTTGCTTTAAACATGTAAGGTGGGCTGAATGAATCATCAACAACACCGACGATACGGTGAACGTAATCGGTTTCACCCGCCATGACTGAAAGTGTTTTACCAATAATGTTCGGGTCGCTGTTGTAATGCTTGCGCCAGAAGTTAGCAGAGATAACAACGCGGTCATCAGGAGTTTCGAGTGTTTCTCCAAGGTCAAAACCTTGTCCCATTAAAAATGGTGTGTTTAATAAGTCAAAATAGTTGCCGCCAACATACAGCACAGGCTCTTTCGGTTCGCCATCTAGGTTTGCAAAGATTTGCTCACCCGCATTGATCATCATACTTTGTTCAAAGCTTTGATTATGCTTAAGCCAATGCACCATCGACTGATAGCTTTGAAAGCCGGTAGCATCGTAGTCATCATAAGTAAGTGATTGCTCAACCACCACCATACGGCTTTCATCGTACACATCAAGGGGCTTTAAAAAGTAGCTGTTAACAAGGCTAAGCACCACAAACAAGGTGGCAAGAGTTAAAGCAAGCGTTGCGATAACTGCTGTTACAAAGCCCGGAGCATTCATTAATGATGCCCACGCTAAGCTAAATTGGGCGCGTGTTTTGGTTAATTTCATTACATCACCTCAGCGCTTTCAAGTGCATGCTCAGTATTGTCGCTGCTAGATGCTTGGCGTGCTTCAGAGTAAGAAACAATTTCACCATCTAGCAATTTAAGTTGCGTCTTTGCACGTCCGGCATAACGTAAATCATGGGTTACCATACAAATCGTGGTGCCTTTTTTATTCAGCTCATCAAGCAAGTCCATGACGGCATCACCATTTTTTGAATCTAAGTTACCAGTTGGCTCATCCACCAATAAAATGCTTGGCTTGCCAGCCAGTGCGCGGGCAATAGCAATACGCTGTTGCTGACCACCAGATAATTGATTTGGTTTGTGTTGAGAGCGGTGGCCCATCTCAACTTCATCAAGGGCTTGCTTTACAGCAAGCTCAATTTCGTTTGGGCTCATGGCTGGCTCTCGATAAGTGAGCGGCAGTGCTACGTTGTCAAACACCGATAATTCATCAATTAGGTTAAACGACTGAAATATAAAACCAATGTGAAGGTTTCTAAGTTCAGCTTGCTGATCCATATCAAGGGTTTTTGTGTCGACTTCTTTAATTAAATAGTCGCCAGCAGTTGGGCTATCGAGTAAGCCTAATAATGACAGCAGCGTCGATTTACCACAGCCAGATGGGCCGCTAATGCAGATATAGTCACCTTGGTTAATATTCAGGCTGATGTCTTTTAATGCATAGGTTTCAACATTTTGGCCGCGATAAACTTTGGCGATTTTGTTTAATGAGATAAGCGTGTTGGTTTTCATAAACTGTCCTGTTCGATTTTTATTGTTGCCAAATGCTGCCATTTAGAAAGGTCTGAAATGATCAGCTGTTCGCCCACGGTGGCACCGCTCAAAAGTTGAATTTGATTGTCACTGAGTGTACCAAATTCGATATTGGTTGGCGTTGCTAACTGGGTATTTGGATTAAGTTTAAACAGCGTGGCTTCGCTGTGAGCTTGTGCTTTTTGCGGTACATTAATGGTTAACGCATCTGGAATAATGTTGCTAACCACATAGCCTTCAATGCTTAAATCTGGGCGGGCATTGGCGGGCAGTGTGCCCTGTAAATCAAGTTCGATAATAACTCGGCCATCGGTAACAATAGGGTCAATTCGGGTGACTTTGGCATCAACGTCACCATGGCCTGCTTGGCTAAAAGTGTTAACTTTCGCTGCCATATTGAGTGCTACTTTTTCGGCATCAGCTTGCTTAACGCTTAGCTCTGCTTTGAGTGCTTTATTGGAGCCAACCACCGCAAGGCGGGTACCGGGCACGAGGTTTTGGCCAAGTTCAACATTCAATTCTTGCAGCATGCCATCGATGCCTGCTGTTATTTGCAGCTGATCAAAGGCGTGTTGTTCAACCTGATAATTAAGCTCAAATTGGCTTAATAGTTCTTGCTGTATTTTGCTACGTTGTAAGTGCATTTCTTTAAGCTGTGCAAGGCGTTGCTGCTCGATACTTACGCGCTCTGTAAGCTGTGCAACGTTTAGCATGCTTCGTTTGTAATCGAGGCTTGAAACAATCCCTTGCTCGATCAGTTTGCTTTCAGCATCGACTCTAAGCTCTGCACTTTGCAGCTCACTTTTTAATATGGCGAGATTTGCTTGGCGCTCAAGTAGTTCACTTTGCTGGTTAATTCTTTGCTCATTAACACTGGCTTTTTGGCGAGCAAGTTCTAGCCGAGCGACCGATAAACGCTGCGCTTGCTGTGGGTTGACGAGGCTTAAAATTACCGTGTCTTTTTTAACGATAGTGCCGGGGTATACATGGATAGCTTCGACCATTGCGGTGTCGGTATTGGTTAAATAACGTTGATACTTTGGCTTTAAACGACCAAAGCCACGTATTTTTACCACAAAATCGGCTTGTTCTACGGTTGCTATTTGCAGCTGGCTTGCAGCAACCACAGTGGGGGTTGTCCATTGATACACCATTAAAGCGCCAAGAGCCGATACGCCAATGGCTGCAACAGCCAGCCATTTTTTAGCTTTTGATTGCTGAGGTTTGCGTTTTAGTGTGCTGTCTAAATCCATGATACTGAGAAATATAAATAATCATGGAATAGCTAAGGCGAGTTTTGTGCCAAAAGTTAAGGTGTTGAAAAGTAATAGCTTTTTATCTTTTGCAACGTGAGCTTTTCCCACTACTGGGAAAGCGAGTTTTAAAACTGGGAGTGAATGCTTAAATTAGCTTTCTTCGATTTTGCCAACCTGCGAAAGCTGGTTAAACAAAATGCCTGCTTGGGTGCGGTTATAGACATTGAGTTTGCGTAAAATCGCTGACACATGTTGTTTGATTGTAGTTTCTTGAATCGACATTTCAAAGGCGATTTGTTTATTCAATAAACCGTCGGCAATCATTGCAAGTACGCGGTATTGCTGCGGAGTTAGTTTTTCGAGGTTACGAGCAAATTCGCTTTGTTCGTCGTTGATCACCACATCGGTTAAATCTACTTCAGGTGGTAACCAAGTGTCGCCATTGAGTACATGACTAATTGCTTCACTAATAACATCTAAAGAAGATGACTTAGGAATATAGCCAGCAGCGCCAAGGCTCATCGCTTGTTTGATTATGGCGGGTGTCTCATTGGCAGAGACCATGATTACCAAGATATCAGGGTAGTGGTTACGCAGTTGCGAAAGGGCTTGCAGGCCATTTGCACCTGGGATCGTAAGGTCTAAAAATATCAGTTCAATCTCAGGATGAGCGCTTAACAGTGCAAACAAACCATCAATGTCACTGGTTTCTTTAATATGTTCTTCAGGCACTGATGTCGCGGCAGCTTGACGCAGCGCACTTCTAAATAACGGGTGATCATCGGCGATTATGGTGTTCACAGCTAAAGACATTCCCTCGATTCTCCAATGCGTTATGTTATAAGTGATTTTGCCTTTTGAAACAAGGTTTGCCTGAGGGGAAGTTTCAGACAAACCTTTCTCACACAAGGATTTAGATTCTATTTTAGAAACGGTAACCAACAGTGAAGGCTACAGTGCGAGGGTCGCCGTAGTAACCAATCAGGGTATTATCACCACCTAAACCTGGGGTGTATTTGCTGGTATCTGTTGGGTCTGTTGGATCAGGTGCTACGAACTGGTAACCACCAATCATGTACTCTTCATCCGTTAAGTTTTTACCGTAAAGACCAGCCGTCCAGTGACCATCTGTGCTGTACCAAGTAATACCCATATTAAAGATACCGTAAGCATCTTGCGTTAATAGGCTATCTTCTTCGAATAGCGCGTAGTCGCCTCTGTGGTAGTAGTTACCGTTGACAACAAAGTCACCCATTTCTGTGTACATGCGGTACGTTGCACCCAGATTAAAGGTTAAATCTGGTGTGTTTGATACCGTAAAGCGGTCTGATTTATCAAATTGTTCACCGGTAACTGGGTCAAAATCAATTACCTTATCAAAGCTACTGTCGATATAACCCACTGACGCATCAAAGCTGAGTGACTCTGTTGCAACATAGTTAAGTTCAAGCTCAATACCATCTGATTTAGATTCACCAATATTACCTAAGCGTTGGTTTAGATCTGCAGCGCTGTCGCCCGGTAATACCGAAATATATTGACGGTCTTTATGGTCAAGGGTGAATAAGGTAACGTTTACGCGTAAGTTATTGTTCCACTCACTCTTCATACCGATTTCGAATGAATCAACGATTTCTGGTTTTGCTGCTGGCTCTGCAGTGGTTGCACGTGGGTTGAAAGTACCTGACTTAAAGCCTTGCGCGTAACTTGCAAAGAACATGATGTCACGATTGTATTGGTATTCAACACCCGCACGCGGTGTGAAGCGTGACCATTCTTCTTCATCATCGAGTACCGTTGGGACAAGCTGGCCATCTGGGCGAATGTAACCTGGTACCCAACCTGACTCTGGGTAAACTGTTGCATACACTAAACCGTTGTTAACCTGTGCTTCTTTTTTGTCTTTGGTGTAGCGCGCGCCGAGTGTCATTGACCATTGGTCGTTAAAGTCGTAGCTACCTTGAATATAGGCGGCTTTACTGTTTGAATTACTGCAACCGCTTACTTCACGAGTTAAGCCCGGAAGTCCTAATTTAATGCCTAAATCTTCTAAAATAGCCTCAAATTGACCGCAAGATTCACCATCATAGTAGTAAAGACCCGAAACCAGTTTATAGTTATCGCCTTGATGATTTAGCTGTAACTCATGAGTCGTTTGCTCATCATCGTAAATAGCAGGTACGTCGAAAATTTGTAGTGACGTGTTATCAAAGTCGATATTCGTTGGTGAGTAGTTCTCACGGCTTGAACCAATATATTTAATACTAGTGCTGTCAGTCATATCCCAACGAGCAGTTAGGCTGTAGCCTTCGAGTTCAACTTTATTCCATGTTGGTAAGCTGGTGTATGAGTCATACACGCTGTCTGGAACTGGTGCATCGGTAAGAATACTAGGTAGTAAACGGTAACCACCTTTTGCGTTTGATTTGTCTTCTGTTTTATCCCACGCGAGGCGGAAGAATAAGTCATCAGTCGGTGTGTATTCGAGTGTAACACGAGCTGCGGTTACGTCTTTGTTGTAGTTTTCGCGGTCTTGGTTATCAAGAGCCGATGTTAAAAACTCACCAAAGCCATCACGGTTAAGCGTTGCAAAACCAAAACCCACGTAAAGTTTTTCGTCAACAATCGGTAATTGGCCAGTGATTTTTAAATCTTTTTGGTTATAGCTACCTACAGTGCCTTGTATATTTAAGGTAGCATCACCGCTCATTTCTTTGGTGACGTATTTAATTGCACCACCAATGGTATTTTTACCGTAAAGCGTCCCTTGTGGGCCGCGTAATACTTCGATTTGTTGCACATCAAGCAGATCAAGCACGGCACCTTGTGGGCGAGCAAGATAAACATCATCGATATAAATACCTACGCCTGGCTCATACCCCCAAAGTGGATCTTGCTGACCTACACCACGAATAAACGCAGTAATTGTAGAGTTAGTACCACGGCTTGCTTGTAAGGTGGTATTTGGCGAGAACTGCTGAACTTCGGTCATGACGACGATGCCATTTTCAGCTAGCTCTTCAGCACCAATTGAAGTGACTGCGACTGGCACTTCTTGCAGGTTTTCAACAGTTTTACGTGCTGTTACCTGAATACGTTCAAGTTCACCTTTTTTTGCTGCAGGTTCGGCTTGTTCTGCCGCTTGAGCACTGACACCTGCCAAAGCAAGTGATACAGCCAGAGTAAGTGGCGCGACTTTTGGGTTAAGCTTTATCATGTTGTATTCCTTGTTATTGTTGTCATTAGTCTTATGGCCACTCACATCGATGTTGCCGAAGACTGAATAAGATTTGCCCGTGTCACCTGTCAATTAATGTAGAAGATAGTTGCAAAAATTGAATTAGTACCATAGTGCTATACCCGTCACAGCCCTTTATTTATCAAGCAATTAAGCTATTTTTAAAGCAGATAGTACCTTAGTGTTATGTATTTTTTGAACGCTTAGGGTAAGACTGAAAGCATTATTCCGATGTCACCTCATCTGTGTAATAACAATAATTATAGGAATGTCTATGCTGAGCATGATAGGACTGTTAGGCGGTTTAATACTGCTGATCATTTTAACGCTGCGTGGGGTAAATTTATTTATCGCTGCGCCAATCTGTGCACTGTTAGTTGCACTTAGTAGTGGCATGGCCATTTTCCCTGTATCGGCAGATACAAACTTTATTAACGCCTATATGGATGGCTTTGCAGGCTTCTTAAGTGCGTGGTTTTTTATGTTCTTACTGGGGTCGTTGTTCGGTAAATTCATGGAAGACACCGGTGCTGCAGACAGTGTTGCAAGCTACATTGTGGGTAAACTAGGTATGAAGCACGCCGTTCTTGCGGTTGTGATTGCCTGTGCTGTTTTAACCTACGGTGGCGTGAGCGTCTTTATTGTTGCGTTTTCCGTTTATCCAATGGCATTAAGTCTGTTTAAAGATGCAAACTTACCGCGCCGCTTTATTCCAGCAACGCTGGCATTTGGTTCGGTGACCTTTACCATGACTTCGGCAGGCTCGCCAGAAATTCAAAACTGGATCCCGGTTAAGCACCTTGGTACGTCACCCTATGCAGCGTGGGAAGTGAGCTTAGTGGTCGCTATTTTCATGGCGACAGCAGGTTACTTTTGGTTGAACAAGATGATCAAAAAAGCCGTTGCTAATGGCGAAACCTTTGAAGCGCGTGATGATGATCCTGTCATTATTGAGCGTCGTCGTCCGCATCCAATCACGGGTGTGATCCCGCTTATTGTGGTGCTACTTTTATCATTTACGCTACATGATGTACTGCAGCAAACCGCGCTTATTGTCGCTTTGCTTGGTGGTGTACTGAGTATTGTGATTATCAATTTTAAGCATTTTCACGATATGGGTAACGCTATTAATGTTGGTACAACCGGCGCTTTAGTGGCAATCGGTAATACCGCTGCTGTGGTTGGTTTTGGCGCTGTGGCGAAAGTATCACCGGCATTTACCGCCGCTGTCGATGTGATGACCCATATGCCGGGGAATGAGTTGGTTGGTGCTGCGGTTGCGGTGAGTGTAATTGCCGGCTTAACAGGATCTGCTTCTGGCGGACAAGCCATTGCATTACCGCTTGTCGCACCGGGTTATTTAGACATGGGTGTAAACCCTGAACAACTGCACCGTGTAGTGGCAATTAGCTCTGGAGCCCTCGATACCTTGCCGCATAATGGTTATGTGGTCACAACAATACGCGCTATCTGTAAAGAAACGCATCAACGAGCGTATTGGTCAATGGCAGCGCTGACGGCGGTCATTCCGCTTATCGGTGTCGCATTGGCACTCGGACTCTTTATTTTCTTTTAAGGAACAGCAATGAAAACCAAATTAATAATTTTGCTATGGCTGGTTGTATTTAGCAGCACCGCGTTTGGCGCTGCAAACAAAGCCGACACCATGCTGGTGGAAAAACAGCATTTTACGACAAAAGATTTTACCACTGTGTCTGGTGTGACTTTAGATCAAGTTGATATTGGCTGGGAAAGCTATGGAAAGCTAAACGCCAATAAAGATAACGTGATTTTAATCACTCACTATTTCTCTGGTACTTCTCATGCTGCAGGTAAATATAAAGCGGATGACGCCCTACCGGGTTATTGGGATGCGATTATCGGCCCAGGTAAAGCTATCGATACGAATAAATATTATGTGATTAGCTCAGATACCTTAGTGAATGCCAACTGGCATGATGAAAATGTAATCACCACAGGCCCTGCATCAACTAATCCAAAAACAGGCAAACCTTATGGCTTAGATTTTCCTGTGGTTACGATTACTGACTTTGTGAATGTGCAAAAGCGCTTACTCGACAGCCTAGGTATCACTAAATTACATGCTGTGATGGGCGCATCAATGGGCTCGTTTCAAGCACTTGAGTGGGCAACACGTTACCCAGATAAAGTAGAGCGTTTAATTCATGTGATTGGCGCTGCAACTATGGATGCATGGACAGTCGCGGCACTTGAAAAATGGGCGTTACCAATTCGTTTAGATAAAAACTGGCAGCAAGGTAATTACTACGGTAAAGAGCGCCCGTTAGATGGCTTAGCGGCAACCATGCTTAATATTACGCAAGATGCGATGCATCCAATTATTTATAACGCGAGCTTCCCTGACTTTAATGTATTGGATGAAGGTGCATTAAAAGATATTCGTACCTTGCCTAAGTTAAACCAAGTACTCGCTCAGCGCGCAATGGCACGAGCGAAAACACAAGATGCCAACCATGTACTTTATTTGGTCCGGGCATCACAACTATTTACCGCTGGCATGCAAAGTGATTTAACAACGGCACTTAAAAATGTCTCTGCCAAAACATTATTACTACCCGCAACGAACGACTTACTGCTTCGCCCTGAAAACATGCGTACTGTGTTTGACACCATGAAAGCGGCAGGTAAAGACGTTGAGATTTCAGAAATAGAAGGGGGCTGGGGACACCTTGATGGCATTTTCTCAATCGCCCCGAAAGCGCAGCTTATCAGTGAGTTTTTAGAGGAGTAGCCCGATGAGCAAAACAGTTTTAATTACCGGTGCAGCCAGTGGTATTGGTCTATATGTTGCCCAGCAACTGGCGATGCAAGGTCACACTATTATTGTGACTGATTTAAATCAGCAAGCAGCACAACAAGCGGCAGCAGGCATTGTTGAGCAAGGTGGTAGCGCCGAAGGGTATGCACTTAATGTGGCAGACAGTGATGCAATAGAGCAGTTTTTCACTGAGCTTAATCAGCCAATTGATGTACTTATTAATAATGCGGGTATTCAGCACGTGGCAAAGCTTGAAGATTTCCCGGCTGATAAATGGCAGTTCTTACAGCAAGTTATGCTCGTTGGCCCGGCGATGATGACCAAGGCGGTACTCCCTCGCATGCGTGAGCAAGATTTTGGTCGCATCATTAATATTGGCTCAATTCATGCCATGGTGGCGTCTAAATATAAGTCGGCTTATATCGCCGCAAAACATGGCTTAATCGGCTTTGCTAAAACCATGGCACTTGAAACGGGCGATGCCAACATCACGATTAATACTGTGTGCCCAGCGTATGTAAAAACACCGCTTGTGGAGCAACAAATTGCCTCGCAAGCCAAAGAGCATGGCATTTCAGAGCAACAAGTGATCGACACAATTATGCTAGCACCGATGCCGAAAAAAGCATTTATCGGCTTAGATGAGATCCTGCATACCGTTAGCTTTTTAATGGCCGATGCAGCACGCAATATTACCGCCCAAGCAATCGCCATTGATGGCGGTTGGACTGCACAGTAGGAGGAGCCAATGGCAGGTTTTGATAAAGTAGTTACAAGTTACAGCGAAGCGATGGCTGGCCTTGAAGATGGCATGACAGTGATAGCCGGTGGTTTTGGTTTATGCGGTATTCCTGAAGGGCTAATTGCGCAAATTAAACGTCAAGGCACCCGTGGTTTAACCGTGGTATCGAATAACTGTGGCGTTGATGGTTTTGGTTTAGGAGTGCTACTTGAAGACAAGCAAATCAGCAAGATGGTTGCCTCTTACGTTGGTGAAAACGCGCTATTTGAGCAGCAACTATTAAATGGTGAACTTGAAGTTGAGCTCACACCGCAAGGCACTTTAGCTGAAAAAATGCGTGCTGGTGGTGCGGGTATTCCTGCATTTTATACCGCAACGGGTGTCGGTACACCGGTGGCTGACGGTAAAGAAACTCGCAATATTAATGGCCGTGACTATTTATTAGAGCCAAGTATTACAGGCGACTTTGCGATAGTTAAAGCGTGGAAAGCAGATCGCTACGGTAACTGCATTTATCGTCATACGGCGATGAACTTTAACCCGATGGCAGCAACCGCAGGCAAAATTACGGTTCTTGAAGTTGAAGAAATTGTTGAGCCAGGGGAGCTAGAGCCAAGCCAAATTCACACGCCGGGTATCTATATTGACCGAGTGATTAAAGGTGAATTTGAAAAACGCATCGAGAAAGTTACCACTAAGCAAGAGAATCAATAAGGAGCACGCTGATGGCATTATCACGAGAACAAATCGCTAAACGCGTGGCGATGGAACTACAGGATGGTTACTACGTTAACTTAGGTATAGGTATTCCAACCTCGGTTGCTAATTACGTCCCTGATGGCATCGAAGTGATGCTGCAATCTGAAAATGGTTTACTCGGTATGGGGCCATACCCAAGTGCAGACCAAGTTGATGCCGATATGATCAACGCAGGTAAAGAAACGGTCACCGCTGCAACGGGGGCGGCTATATTTAGCTCCGCAGAAAGCTTTGCCATGATCCGCGGCGGCCACGTTGATTTAACCGTGCTGGGTGCGTTTGAAGTAGATCAAAACGGCAACATTGCCAGTTGGATGATCCCGAAAAAGCTGGTTAAAGGAATGGGCGGTGCGATGGACTTAGTGGCTGGTGCTAAAAACATTATTTGTACCATGACCCATGCCAACAAGCATGGTGAATCAAAACTGCTGACCGAATGTAGTTTGCCGTTAACAGGTGTTGGTTGTATCAATAAAGTGATCACCGATTTGGCACTGTTAGAAATTAAAGACGGTGCATTTCATTTATTAGAGCGTGCGCCGGGTGTCTCGGTTGATGAGATTATTGCTAAGACACAGGGCAAACTGATTGTCTCTGGTGACATTCCTGAGATGACTTTTAGCTAGTTTTGCGACTTTTAAGCAGCTAATTTGCCTAGATTTTATACTAAACCCAATAATGTGCTTTTTGTTCATGAATTTTATGAGCAAAAAGCCATTTATCACCATCAATGCAACTTACCCCCTAAACATTTCGTTAATCTATCGTTAACACTATGCTCCAAACCAGATCGCCGATTGCAGTAGGCCGATCAACGACAACAAATAATTATAATCTGGTGTGGAGTAATTCATGAAAGCAAGTAACACACAGCTCGCTTTAGCCGTTGCAGCGGCGTTAGCAAGTACATCAGCATTCGCACAAAGCGACACTGAACAACTACAGCAACAACTCGATGCACTTCAAAAAGAAGTGGATTCATTAAAAACATCTAGCGGCTTCAACCTAGAATTTGGTGGTCGCGTGCAACTTGATTACAACTATTTCGACGGTGCTTACAATGCCGACAATGATGGCGCTGGAGGCAGCGACTTCTTCCCACGTCGTATCCGTACTTATGTTGAAAGTGAACATGGTAACTGGGATCACAAATTACTACTCGAATTTTCTGAAGGCACGGCTGAAATCGTGTTAGCGCGGGTACGTTATGCATTCGACAACGGCTTAAAAGTAAAAGCCGGTAAAATCCGTGAAGACATGTCGCTCAATGCGCTAACCAGTTCTAAACACATTAATACCATTGAGCGTAGCACCCTTGCTAACACCTTCTCGCCTTTCTTCCGCTGGGGTATCTCGGCTTATCAATACTTTAAAGATTCAGGCTTGCGTTACGCCGTGGGTGTTTACAAAAACGATGCGTTTGGTGCCTCAGGCCATGACGAAGATGACAAACTGACATTGGCTGTAACAGGTCGCTTAACGTGGTCTAGTGCAGCGCCGGGTGATGTGATTCATTTAGGTGCTTGGCACTCTTATCGTGACATGGGCGACAATGATTTAAGCGCTCGTTTTGCCCGTGGTGAAGTGCGTGAAACCAATGTTCGCTTAGTGGATTACGCAGTCGGTGGTGAAACCGCAGCGCTAAATAGCATGTCGCAAAGCGGTCTTGAATTTGCCTACCAAGCGAATGCATTCACTCTAGAGGCTGAATATGCCAGCCGTTACCTTGATACGGTCGATAGTAGCAACGAACTTGATGGTGAACGTTTTGATGGCTTCCATGTTTCGGCAAGTTACTTCTTAGGTGGTGAGCAGCGCCGTTACAAAGCAGGCTCAGCATTATTTGTACAACCAAAAGGAATTAAAGATGCATGGGAACTTGTTGCCCGTGTGTCACAAATGAACGCTAGCAGCAAACAGCAAGGTACCGACGTAACCACTTACACATTAGGCACATCTTATTATCTAAGCAGCGATATCAAATTTATGGGCAACCTGATTTACAGCGATGTTGATGGTGCCGGTGCTTCTACGCTGGTAGGTGATGAAGATTCAGGTATGGGCATCAGTGCTCGTATGCAGTACTTATTTTAGGAGTCGTGCATTATGACTATGTTTAAATCATTAAAAAGATCTGTTTTAGCAGCTTCATTATTAGTAGCCAGCCCACTGGCATTAGCAAACTTACACTTTTTGGTACCGGGTGGCCCTGGCGGCGGTTGGGATACCACAGCACGTGGTGTTGGTGAAGCAATGGTAAAAGCGGGCATTGAAGATAATGCATCGTTTCAGAATATGTCGGGCGGCGGCGGTGGCCGTGCAATTGCTTACTTGATTGAGTCGGGCACTAAAAAAGGCGATATGTTGATGGTTAACTCAACGCCTATCGTACTGCGCGCATTATCAGGCAAAATTCCTTACAGCTATCGCGATTTAACACCAGTTGCCAGCATGATTGCTGATTATGGTGCATTTGTGGTGCGTAATGACTCACCATTTAAAACATGGCAAGACGTTATTGATGCCATGAAAAAAGACCCAGGCTCTGTAAAAGTAGCAGGTGGCTCTGCGCGCGGCAGCATGGATCACTTAGTGGCTGCACAAGCGGTGAAAGCGGCGGGTCTTGATGGTCGTCGTTTACGTTACATTCCTTACGATGCCGGTGGTAAAGCGAAAGCAGGTTTACTGTCGGGTGAGGTCAACTTACTTTCAACAGGCTTAAGTGAAGCACTCGAAGTCGCGAATGGCGGTCAGGCACGTATTTTAGCGGTGACTTCTGCAGATAAATTGCCAGATTACCCAGCAATTCCAACCTTAAAGTCGCTAGGTTACGACATGGAGTTCGTAAACTGGCGCGGCTTTTTTGCAACCCCAGATTTACCAGCAGACAAACTAGCCGAGTACACAGAAAAGCTACGTAAGTTGCAACAAACTCCTGAGTGGGAAGCGGTTCGTGCTCGTAATGGTTGGCTAAATCTATTTCAAGAAAAAGAAGCGTTTATTAAATCGCTTGAACAGCAAGAAGCGCAATTACGCGTTGTAATGAAAGAACTTGGTTTTATCCGAGGCTAAGGTTAGACGATGTTAAACCGTGAACTAATTGGACCAAGTTTATTCTTGGTCCTCTTTACTCTCTACGCCCTTGTGGCTTGGCAAATTCCACTTATGCCATTTGAAGAGTACGAAAGCGTTACTTCTGCTACCTTACCAAAAGTGTATGCAGTATTCGGTATCGTGGTGTGTGTACTATCGATTGGTGCCAACTTATTAAAGCAAGCGCCTGCAGAAAAAGCAGATCTACTCAGTAAGGGCAACTTACTACGTACCTTTGCACTGTTGGTTTTAATGGTTGCTTATAGCGCCATGCTTGAACCGTTCGGCTTTTTAATTGCCACCAGTGCCTTTTTAATTACGGGCTTTTTTATCATGGGCGAACGCCGTAAGGCAGTGTTGTTGTTTGCTTCTGTGCCTGTGGCCGTGGTTTTTTGGTTTTTAATGACACAAGTACTGGGCATTTACTTAGTACCTGGCAACCTGTGGAGTTAAGTTATGCTTGATGGAATTATGTTAGGTTTGTCGACCGTACTCGACTGGAACAACTTGTTATATGTGATTGTAGGCTGCTTTGTTGGCACGTTCATTGGTATGCTACCTGGTCTTGGTCCAATTACTGCAATTGCGTTGATGATCCCGATCACTTACAGCATCGGTGCTGATTCGGGCATGATTTTAATGGCCGGTGTTTACTACGGGGCTATATTCGGTGGCTCTACTTCTTCTATTTTGATTAATGCGCCGGGTGTAGCGGGGACAGTAGCGTCATCGTTTGATGGTTACCCACTAGCAAAACAAGGTAAGGCTGGTAAAGCCCTTGCGATTGCAGCTTATTCATCCTTTATAGGTGGGACGATTGGCGCCATTTTATTGATGGTGGCTGCGCCATTATTAGCGAAAGTGTCATTAAGTTTTCAGTCGCCTGATTATGTTGTACTGATGTTTTTAGGCTTAACGGCTATCGCCGCGTTCTCTAATAAAGGGCAATTTTTAAAAGCTATGATGATGACGGTATTTGGCTTAATGCTGGCAACTGTAGGTATTGATCCCTCTTCAGGTACCGAGCGCTTTACTTTTGGCCAAGCTGATTTATTAGATGGTATTAGCTTTTTATTAGTAGCAATGGCAACGTTTGCGTTGGCTGAGGCACTGATTAATGTGGCGCGCCCAGAAGCTGAGCCAGATAAAAAAATTGATGATCCTGATACGCCAAAAATTGGTTCAACAAAACTGACTAAAGAAGAAGTAAAAGACATGGCTCCTGTGGTTGGCCGCTCATCTTTACTTGGTTTTATTGTCGGTGTTTTACCGGGCGCAGGGGCAACCATTGCCAGCTTTATGGCCTACGCTACTGAGCGTAACCTTGCTCCAAAAGCGCTGAAAGATAAATTTGGTAAGGGTTCGATGCGTGGCTTAGCGGCACCCGAGTCGGCTAATAATGCAGCTTGTACTGGCTCATTTGTACCATTACTGACTTTAGGTATTCCAGGCTCTGGTACAACAGCGATCATGTTAGGGGCATTAATTGCTTACGGTATTCAGCCGGGCCCTATGTTAATGCAAGAAAACCCAAGCGTGTTTTGGGCTGTCATTGTCAGTATGTACTTTGGCAACATTGTACTGCTGATTTTGAATCTGCCGTTGATCCCATATTTCGCTAAAGTGTTGGCAATGCCTAAATCTGTGCTGACCGTGATGATTTTATTCTTCAGCTTAATTGGTGTGTATTTAGTGTCATTTAACACCTTTGATTTATTTATGATGGTGGGCTTTGCGCTGGTGGCCTTGGTGCTTCGATTGTTAGCTTTCCCGATGGCACCTTTATTACTTGGCTTTATCCTCGGTGATATGATTGAGCGAAACTTCCGCCGTGCCATGATGATTTCAGATGGCTCGCTGAGCTTTTTATGGGACCGCCCATTAACACTGAGTATTTTTGTGATTTCGATCTTAGTGTTGTTGTTCCCACTGAAAGACTATATTGTCCAACGTCGTAAAGAAAAAGCAGCTACGCAAGCAGAGCAACATGCGTAGAACAAGGCACTGATATGAGATACACCAATAAGCTAAACCCATTTCAGCATATGGTTAAAAAACCTAAGCGCTTAGAAACGCGACTCATTATTTGGGTTACCGGTCTATGTGTTTTGCAAGCTGTGTTGTTTGGCGCTTTGGTGTATCAGATCACTGCAGAAAGCTTACATAACCACATGGGTGATAAAGCGCTTGCGCTCGCAACCAGTATTGCCTCACGGGATGATGTGCAAAGCGCATTGCAAACCAAGCAAGGGCTTGATGAGTTAAATACGCAAATAGAGCATATTCGTGAACTCACCGCTGCCAGCTTTATCGTGATTGGTGATAGAAATACTCGCCGCATTGTTCACCCCGACTCTGATAAGCTCGGTAAGCCGATGGTGGGTGGTGATAGTAAAGCGGCGCTACGTGGTGAGCGGTATGTGTCGATTGCAAAAGGGAGTTTGGGCGAGTCTATTCGTGGCAAAGTCCCCGTGCTTTCAGAGCAGGGCGAAGTTATCGGCTTGGTTTCGGTTGGCTTTTTAGTGCAGTCAATTGAACCGCTTATTCGTGCTCGCAGTGCTGAAATTATGCTTTGGGGCTTATTATTAGTCGGTTTAAGTATTTTGGCTGCGGTGTATATTGGTCAACGGGTTCGTAATGCTATTTTTGGTTTACAGCCTGATGAAATAGCACGATTGTTCTCTGAGCAAGATGCTATTTTGAACACTGTTCGTAGCGGCATTATCGCTCTCGATCCTGAGGGTAACGTGCGTAACTTAAACCAGCGTGCTTGCGAAATCCTCGGTAAACCGACTAGCTGTATTCATCAGCCACTTAAGCTTGCAGATTTGCTTCCTGAACATAGCGAGTTTTTGATGCATAACCAACAGCGTCCGATTGTAGGTTTTGAATTATTTGCCGCCGATAAACGCATTGTGTTGTCGCGATATGCATTGCAAGTGCAAGGTCAGGCTGATGGTATTTTGCTGAGTATGCGCCCTGCGGATGAACTCGAATATTTATCGCAGCAATTAACTAAAGTGCAAGCCTTTGCTGAGTTATTACGAGTGCAAACGCATGATTACTCGAACAAGCTAAACTTAATTGGTGCGTTAATTCAGATGGGGCAAACGGATCAGGCGATCGAGCTAATTGGTCAAGAAAGTAAAGGCTCGCAAGCGCAGATCCATCATTTACTCGAAAGGATCCAAGATCCGGTACTAGCAGGTTTATTGGTTGGTAAATACCACAAAGCCCGTGAATTAAACGTGATACTTGAGCTTAATCCAGATAGCTTATTAGGATCGATCACCCGTAAAGATATGCTTGAACGGGTTGTCTCGATACTTGGCAATTTGATTGATAACGCAATTGAAGCTGCTATTCGAGCTAGCGATACACGTACCCCTAAGGTTCGTGTTACGGTTGATGAAACCAGTAAAACACTATTGTTTGATGTTGAAGACAGCGGTTTTGGTTTAGGCGATGACAAGGATGTGATATTTACACCACAATACAGTTCTAAGTCAGGGGCTGAGCATGGTATCGGCCTTTATTTAGTTAAAACCAACTTAGATTCGTGTCGTGGTAGTTTAGAAATAGGTGAGTCTGATCTGATGGGGGCACGTTTAAGTGTCTACATTCCAAAATAATAAAAAATGATCAGCCTATAAATAAAAGGTAAAGAACATGACTTACTCAGTTGTCATTGTTGAAGACGAAGTTGAAGTAGCCCAATTATTGGCGCAATACTTATTACTTCCTCATGGCGTTGCTGGCCAACAAGGGGCACGGCAAACTCTACGTCAGGGGCAATATCAGGTTGTTGGTATTGCAGGCAATCTTGCCACCGCGAAAGCGTTATTATCGGCGATTAATGCCGATTTAATTTTGCTCGATATTCATTTACCCGATGGCAACGGTCTTGATTTACTTAATGAATTACGCCGCGAAGAAATGAAAAGCGAAGTAATGCTATTAACCGCAGCAAAAGAAGTAGAAACACTGGAAAAAGCCATGCAACTTGGCGCCTGTGATTTCTTAGTAAAACCATTAATGCTAAATCGTTTAGATCAAGCGCTGGCGCGATTCGAAGCAAGGCAACAATGTTTGTCAGATGCCGATGAAGTAACCCAATCTATGGTCGATACTTTATTTGGATCGCAAGAACAGTTAAAAGCCCCGGTCAGGCTGCCAAAAGGGGTGGATCAGCTTACTTTGCAAAAGATCTTAAAAGCGTTTAAAGCGAATATTGGCACGGCTTTTACTGCTCAACAAATGGGTGATTTAGTGGGCGTAAGCCGCTCAACAGCCCGTCGTTACCTCGAATACTTGCTTGAAGCTGAGCAAGTCAGTGCTGATCAGAGCTACGGAAGTATCGGGCGACCCGAGCGTTGCTATAAAATGACAAGTAGCTAATCACATCATTTAATAGCCAAATCAGCGCTAAATTAGCGATTTTAGTAGCATAAACTCACTGTTCGGCACGTTAAAAAGTGCCGCTTATCCTGAGCATAGAAAAATTTTATAAAATTGATTGCATTTTAAGCGACTTCGATGGTGATGTTCGCTTTAAGTAATGCTATACTCCCGCCGAATAATTTTTCGACTTTATTAAGAGTAAAATAATGGCAGATTTATCGAAGTACAGAAATATTGGTATTTTCGCCCACGTTGACGCGGGTAAAACTACCACCACTGAGCGTATCCTTAAGCTTACGGGTAAAATTCATAAGACTGGTGAGGTACACGACGGTGAGTCTACTACTGACTTCATGGAACAAGAAGCTGAGCGCGGTATTACAATCCAATCAGCAGCTGTAACTTGTGAGTGGAAAGGCCACCGCTTAAACGTTATCGATACTCCGGGACACGTTGACTTCACAGTAGAAGTATACCGTTCACTTAAAGTACTAGACGGTGGTATCGGTGTATTCTGTGGTTCTGGTGGTGTTGAGCCGCAGTCAGAAACTAACTGGCGTTATGCGAACGAATCAGAAGTTGCACGTGTAATCTTCGTAAACAAATTAGACCGTATGGGTGCTGATTTCTACCGCGTTGTAGGTCAAGTTGAGAAAGTACTAGGTGCTAACCCACTAGTTATGACTTTACCAATCGGTATCGAAGACCAATTCATTGGTGTTGTAGACGTACTTGAGAAAAAAGCATACGTTTGGGATGACACTGGTCTTCCTGAAAACTACGAAGTACAAGACGTTCCAGCTGACATGGTAGACAAAGTTGATGAATACCATGAGATGCTTGTTGAGTCTGCTGTTGAGCAAGACGAAGACCTAATGATGGCTTACATGGAAGGTGAAGAGCCTTCTCTAGAAGACATCAAACGTTGTATCCGTAAAGGTACTCGTGATCTTGCGTTCTTCCCAACATACTGTGGTTCTGCATTCAAAAACAAAGGTATGCAGTTAGTATTAGACGCGGTTGTAGATTACCTACCTTCGCCTACAGAAGTTGACCCACAACCTCTAACTGATCCTGAAACAGGTGAGCCTACTGGTGAAGTAGCAACTGTTTCTGCAGATGAGCCACTTAAAGCGTTAGCGTTCAAAATCATGGACGACCGTTTCGGTGCACTTACGTTCATCCGTATCTACGCTGGTCGCATGAAGAAAGGTGACACAATCCTTAACTCAGCAACTGGTAAAACAGAGCGTATCGGCCGTATGGTTGAGATGCAAGCTGACGAGCGTAACGAACTTACTGAAGCACAAGCGGGTGACATCATCGCTGTTGTTGGTATGAAGAACGTTCAAACTGGTCACACTCTTTGTGATCCTAAGCACGAATGTACACTTGAAGCGATGATCTTCCCTGATCCAGTTATCTCAATCGCTGTTGCTCCTAAAGACAAAGGCGGTAACGAGAAGATGGGTATCGCGATCGGTAAGATGGTTGCAGAAGATCCTTCATTCCAAGTTGAAACTGACGAAGATTCAGGCGAAACCATCCTTAAAGGTATGGGTGAGCTTCACTTAGATATCAAAGTAGATATCCTTAAGCGTACTTACGGCGTAGACCTAGTTGTTGGTCAACCTCAGGTTGCTTACCGTGAAACTATCACGAAAGAAATCGAAGATAGCTACACGCATAAGAAACAATCTGGTGGTTCTGGTCAATTCGGTAAGATCGATTACCGCATCAAGCCAGGCGAGCAAAACTCAGGCTTCACGTTCTCTTCATCAGTTGTTGGTGGTAACGTACCTAAAGAATTCTGGCCTGCAGTTGAGAAAGGCTTCGCATCAATGATGCAAGAAGGTGTTCTAGCTGGCTTCCCAGTATTAGACGTTGAAGTTGAACTTTTCGACGGTGCTTTCCACGCAGTTGACTCATCAGCAATCGCGTTCGAAATCGCTGCTAAAGGCGCTTTCCGTCAGTCTATCCCTAAAGCGGGTGCACAACTTCTTGAGCCAATTATGAAAGTTGACGTATTCACTCCGGAAGACAACGTAGGTGACGTAATCGGTGACCTTAACCGTCGTCGTGGTATGATTAAAGACCAAGAAGCTGGCGCAATGGGCGTTCGCATCAAGGGTGATGTACCACTTTCTGAAATGTTCGGTTACATCGGCCACTTACGTACTATCACTTCTGGTCGTGGTCAGTTCTCTATGGAGTTCTCACACTACGCACCATGTCCTGCAAACGTTGCTGAAACAGTAATCGCTGCAGAAAAAGAGAAAAAAGCTGCTAAGTAATTAGCCTTTTAACTTCTTTTAAAAAAACCCGCACTTGTTGCGGGTTTTTTATTGCCTAAAATAGACCGCTTATTAAACGAATTTGTGTGATACCAACCCGCAATAATACTTAATCATTTTGAGGTTTTATTGCCTCAAAATAGACAACTTAATTAAGCGGATTGGTATGAGTGGTATAAATTATAATATTTTAATTTAAATCTATGATAGGTAAAAAGTAGCGGTTTTATAATGAGTTGCGGTCTGGTTTCTTTTTTCTAGTACAAAAGTATTTTTTTGTACCTTGTGTCCCTTTTTTAGACTCTGTAAAATAGCAATCGAATGATTCTTTAATCATTTTGTATWAAACGTCAGCTTATTATCATTAAAATTTTAAGATTCAGCCTCATGAAAACGATAAAGTTAAGTCCTAATTGGACTCTACAGGGAACCAAGATAGCGTTTGCTATTCTTGTTTTATTAAGCGTTACTTTTCTTGGAACATCGCTACTTTTGTTTCTTTTACCTATTTTGCTCTTTATAACTATTTTAAATTTCTTACAACTGCGCTTTTTACACTGTTATAAAGCGGGAATTTGTTATTCGCGTGGAATTAAAAAGCGTTATATTAACACTGAAGATATTGCTGCAGTTGAGTTCTCTCAGCTCGCATTTCTAACTATTTTTAAAGTAGATTTAGTAAATGGAAAAAGCTGCCAATTCTTTAATTGGCAAGTTAGCGATGAGCAAAAAATTGAGATTGAAAGACTCTATAAGGCAAAAACCAACTCTAGAGTTGAATCAGTTTTAGAGTGTGAAGTATAAAAAAGGCCGCGATAAGCGGCCTTTTTACTTAATGCGGTGTCGCTTATTTTTTCATGCGACGACGAAGTGCAAATGGTAAAGCAAGTAGACTTAACCAAGCAAATGAACCAGAATCATCATCTTTTGACTCTTCTTCAGTTTCATCTTCTTCAACTTCTTCGGTTACATCATCTGCCACATCATTGGTAATGTTGATGTAGAGTAATTGTGCTTCTGATAAGTTGCCTGCGCTATCTTCTGCACGGATCATTAATGTAAGCTTGTCTTCTTCTTCAAAATCGAGCTCTTTGGCTACTGTGATTTCACCTGTAGCACTGATTGCAATCGCGTCAGCATGCTCACCTTCAATGCTAAAGCTAACGACAGGTGTATAATCAGCGTCACCATCAGAGAAAACAAGTTGACCAATCACAGCGCCTACCTCACTGTTTTCAACGATTTCGAATGATTGCTGAACTTCGATTACTGGCGCTTGTTGTTCTGGAACAGGCTCTGCAGATTGGATATCAACAATCACTGGGTCGTGATCAGATGCACGGTATGCATCGTCAGCGTAAAGGCTAGCTTGTTGTGTCGATGATTTATACTCAAGGTTGTAGTCTAGGCTGATTGGCTCATCGGCATTGATATGCCAATCCGTAGCAGCAACAACTTTAGCAAGCATAGATTCAGAGACTAGTGCGTGGTCAAGGCTACCAATGCGGCCAGAGAAGCTATAAGAATAACCTAATGTGTCGCCGTCTAGTTCAGCAACCGCACTCTTCAGACCTTTATCTGCAAATGCACGGATAGGATCTTCCATCGCGTATGCGTTCATATCACCCACTAGGATGATATCTTCATCTTCAACTTCTGTTGGGTAAGTGGCTAACCAATCAGCATATGCATTTGCACCCGCAACACGGATTTCATTCCAACATGATTGACCATCGCCTAAGTCAGCATTATTACCTTCAGCGCTACCACAGCCGCCTTTAGATTTTAGGTGGGCAACGGCAACAGTGAAGATTTCTTTGCTTTCAAGAGACTGGAAGCTTTGTGCAATTGGCGGGCGATTGCTGTAATCGAAAGGTTCTACTGTGGTATGAGCAGCCTTACCAACTTCAGATACTTTATTTGAGCGATAAATAAGTGCTGTCGTGATTGCATCAGTACCAATTTGGTCAACGCCGAAATCAACGAATGCGTAGGTATTTTCTGCATCTTCATCATTAAGTGCAGATACTAGGCTAGCAATGGCGCTATTTTCACCGAAACCGTCATTTTCGATTTCCATTAAGCCAATCACATCAGCATTTATAGCCGTGATTGCGCTAACTAATTTAGCTTCTTGGCGAGTAAACTCTTCTTCGCTATCTGCACCACGGCTAGTTGGGAAGCCTGCACCTTGGCCGTCGCCATTAAAGTAGTTTAATACGTTAAAGCTTGCTACACGTAGATCTGCATCTTCGTTAAGCTCTGGTGCATCTGTACGAGGGTTAGTTGCAGTGAACTCAGGTTGTACTGTTGGGTGAATACGATAACGGTCGAAGCTGTAACCCATTACACCGGTAATCGTATTAACAGTATCGCCTAAACGTAATGTGTTATAGGCATCAAGGCCCGTACCTGGGTAAGCAATAGGATCAAGGTTTTGCTTTGTTGAACCATCGTCGATTAAGATTTGTTTTTTCAGGTTTTCAGCTTCAACAGCATTTGCTGCATCGCCTGGAAGCGCTACTTGAGTTCCTTGGTATAAACGCTCAGTACCTAAGTCAACTTCACCATAGCGACCAAGGCCGTAGTTGTTATTAACGACTAAAGGTTGCGCGATGGTTACTAACATACCTTCGTAAGCTTCAAGGTCTGCCACGTCAGTAACTGGTAAAGTGATAGCGGTTGCATCAGTAGATAAACCTGTCGCACAGATCTCAACTTGGCTAACATCGCCTAGTTGTGTTGCGCTGTAGTATTCAGCAACGCTACCTTTAACACGCACATGGTCACCAACTGCAACGTCGGTATCTGCGAAATAAACAAATACACCTTCAGAAGTTAGTGGGTTTGTATCAACATCAGCAGCAAGTGAGCTAATGAAGAAACCTTTTAGTTGATCATCACCTTGGAAGTCAGCTGTAACAACACCTTCAACTTCTACTTCAGTGTTAATAAGCGGGCTGTCGCCGCCTTCACCTTGAATTGCGCTGATTAAGGTTTTTGCTGCACCACACTCAAGGGGAGTGACAGGTTCTGGCTCAGGCGTTGGCTCTGTGCTCTCACCATATTGACCAATATTGCTGAAATCGTCTTGGTCGAATTGCTCCCACTCATCGCTTGGGTTGAACGCAGAGGTTGCATCAGTACGGCCTGTAGTAACAGTTGCTTTACGGCGCAGTGTTTTATTTTGTGTTGAAACGCCGCCTTCATCCCATGCTGAACCTGGATCAACGCCCAGTTGACCAAAGCTATCAACAATTGCACCATCTTTAGTTAGCACTAATGCGTCATCACCGTTGAAGTAAGTGATTGTTGATTCAGTATCTGCATTGGCTTTTAACTCATCAGCAGAGCCCGCATTTACAATAACGTAGGTTGCATTTGCTGCAAGAGTACCTGTTAAAGCTAAGCTGTTATTAGGGTCTGCTAGATCGCCATTACCATTTGAGTATAAAGAGATGGTGTAACCGTCAAGCGATAGTTCAGCACTCGATGTGTTGTATAGCTCTACCGCTTTATTGTTAGAGCTTCCTTCAACATATTCAGAGATGATTAGGTTGGCAGAAGCAGGCGCGCTCAGGCTTGCAATAACAAGCGCGAGCGGCGTTAATTTTGTATTTATCATTATTTTTCCCGTGTATGTATTATTAAAGTCCCAATATGGGACACAGTACTTTAAGAAAAATCTATGACAAATTAAATACAAAATGTTAATAAAATAGAAATAATGACCTATTTTAAGAACATTTTTTTAAGTTAGTTGTTTTTTAACCATTTTGCAGCTTGTTTTGCAAAATAAGTCAGGATGCCATCGGCGCCAGCGCGCTTAAATGCTAATAATGACTCCATGATTATTGCATCTTCTGCAAGCCAACCGTTATCAATGGCTGCTTTATGCATAGCATATTCACCGCTTACTTGGTATGCAAATGTTGGTACACCAAACTCATCTTTTACGCGGCGTACTACATCTAAATATGGCATACCTGGTTTCACCATTACCATGTCTGCACCTTCTTGCAGATCAAGGGCTACTTCACGAATCGCTTCATCAGAGTTGGCAGGGTCCATTTGATAGGTCTTTTTATCGGCACCTTTTAAGTTGCCTGCAGAACCTACCGCATCACGGAATGGGCCATAGTAGCTTGAAGCGTATTTAGCTGAGTAAGCCATGATACGAGTGTGGATATGGCCTTCGGCTTCGAGAGCTTCACGAATTGCACCAATACGTCCATCCATCATGTCTGATGGCGCAACTACATCAGCACCCGCTTCGGCATGCGATAGCGCTTGTTTAACTAAGATTTCAGTTGTTACATCGTTAATCACATAACCGTCTTCATCGATGATGCCGTCTTGACCATGAACAGTGAATGGGTCAAGTGCAACATCTGTGATCACACCTAATGTAGGAAAAGCTTCTTTCAGTGCGCGTACAGTGCGTTGTGCTAATGCATCTGGGTTATAGGCTTCTTCAGCAAGAAGGGATTTTTTATCGCTCGGTGTTACCGGGAAAATAGCGACGGCAGGTACACCTAGCTCTACAAGCTCTTTTGCTTCCTCAAGCAACAAATCAATAGAAAGACGATCTATACCTGGCATTGACTCAATGGCTTCGCGGCGGTTCTTACCTTCTAGCACAAATACGGGAAAAATAAGGTCATTTACAGTTAGTTGGTTTTCAGCCATTAGGCGACGAGAGAAGTCATCACGACGCATGCGGCGCATACGTGTATAAGGGAAAAGGTCGAGTCCTGATTGGGCCATGCTTTGTATACTCCTAGTCTGGTAGAGGATAACTCACTACGCGATTTCGACCTGTTTGCTTGGCATGATATAAGGCTTTGTCGGCATAGTCAGTGAAAAAACTTGGGTTATTAATGTCTTCAGCAATTGCGCTGTAAACACCTGCACTCAAAGTAAATTTAATCGTTGTTCCGGCAACTATTATATCAGTATTTTGGGCTGCTTTGCGTATTTGTTCGGCAATTTCTAATGCACCTTCTAGTGGTGTATTCGGTAATAACACTACAAATTCTTCGCCGCCATAGCGCGCCACTTCATCGAGAGGTCGTTTAAGATGCTGTTTGATGACATCTGCAGCTGCTTGAATGGTTTGATCACCGGTTAAATGACCATAGGTATCATTGATTGCTTTGAAGTGGTCAATATCTAACATGATGATAGCTAAAGGTGTTTGTTCACGTCGCGAGCGACGAATATCCATCAATAGTTTTTTATCAAAGTAGCGGCGGTTTTTGGTTTTAGTGAGGGCATCTTCCATATTGAGCTGTTCAAGCTCTCGGTTTTTCTCTTCAAGTTCGCGTAATGTCACTTGTAACTCAAAGGTACGCTCTTCAATATTAGCTTCAAGATCTTGGCGTGCTTGCTCTTGCAGTTCAAGGCGCTCACGCATTAAGGTATCTTGTGCTTTACTCTCTGCTAGTGCATTTTGTTGCGCTGCGACTTCAGCGTCGCGTTGCATCAAAAACAATTTTATTACCGCATAACTCAAGCTCAAGCTACAAACTAAAAAGCAAACGAAGGTGAGCGAAAGCATTCCGATATTTAAATCAAATGGATTAAATACACCAAGTGCACTGTAAACAATGGCACAGAAGAAAGCGAACAAAGCAACAAAAAAGCCAATGCACGGCTGCTTATATTCATGATTAAACTGTTTTAGAGCAATACCTGCAAAAATGATAAGCACCGCAGGTAAACTCAATAAGCAGAGTGTGATAGCAATATGAATAGGCAAAAACCACATTGTTATAGTGGCAAGCACAACTGCCCATGCTAGCCAATACTGAAAACGGTTTAAGCGAGATTTGGTAAAGCCGAATATATAGCCTTGCAATGGTACAAATAACGCACCACAGATAAAAAATAGAGTTGGGATTGTCAGTTGTTGAAACGATGAGCCACTAGGTTGTAAATAACGATAACCAAAGCCATAAAGGTAAGCCAAAGAAAGCCACAGCAAGGTAAGTAATAATCCTGTATAGGCGAAATAGCGGCGTCTAGAAAAGCCATAAAGCACTAAATTAGTGAGTGCGAGTGATAATATAAAACCGACTAATAAACCGTACAATAAATTAAATTTACTTTTATGCTTTAGGTATTCTGAGGGTTTCCAAAGGCTTAGAGGTACTCTTAAACCCCCATTGTTTTTAACTTTAAGATAAACAACGGAGTGGCTGGCTTTTGGAATGGTTAATGAGACTAACAGAGACTCATTTTTGATTTGCCGATTAGATAATGGGACTGCATCCCCAATCTTTGTGTTAAATAATAATTGGCTACCTTGAAGATGAAACACGCTCACTTCATCGAGTAAAGGGTTATCTATCGATAATATCAGTGGAATAACATCTAATGAGGTGTTTCTTATCGATAGCTTGAGCCACATTGGTTTTAGAGTCATACCTAGATTTAGGGTTTCGCCTTGGCTTGAATGCCAAGTTACATTGTTACTGCTAAAGGCTTGCTGTTGAGTGATAGGATCAAGGGTGTACTCAACATTAAGCGTATGTTGAGATTTGAATTGTGAACTAACAACAATGGAGTTAGCCTGCAAGTAAGGAGTAAATAAAACAACGAAGATTACGCCACAAAGTGACCATAGGCGCTTCATCTTAACCCTTTATGGAAAATAATTGCTGAAAGTTTAGTGTAGTTTGTTTTGCCACTTCAGTAAATTCTGAGCCTTTTAAATCAGCAATTTGCTGACATACATAAGGAAGGTTCTGAGGCTCATTACGGCGAGTTTTAGGTCTAGGCCTAATATTTCTCGGCATTAAAAAGGGCGCATCAGTCTCAATTAACAAGCGATTTAAAGGGATAGTTGGTACTAAGGCTTGTAGTTGTTCACCACGGCGTTCATCGCAGACCCAGCCCGTAACACCGATATAAAGCCCCATTGCTAGGTAACTTTGGAGTGCGTTTTCGTCACCCGTGAAGCAGTGTAGTACGCCTCGTACCTTGTAATCACTCAAGATTGCGAGCATATCTTCGCTGGCATCTCGCTCATGCAAATACACAGGCATATTTAGTTGCTCAGCAAGCTGTAACTGGCGTCTAAAAACGCTGCGCTGAACATCGCGAGGAGAAAAGTCACGATTGTAATCGAGGCCACACTCGCCAATTGCAACCACTTCAGGGTGTTGGCTGAGAGTTGTTAAGTGTGCTTCAAGGTGATCATCTGCAGTTTTTGCATCATGAGGGTGGACCCCAGCTGTGCAAAATTGCTTAAACTGTTTGGCGAGTTTAAGAGAGGCTTGGCTACTTTGCAGATCGCAGCCAATAAGAAGCATCTGTGTTACATTTGCCTCTGCGGCACGTTGTAACACAGCTTGATGAATATCATCAAATTGATGATTGCTTAAATTGACGCCAGCATCAACTAGCGAATAGTTCATTAGTCAGTACGCTTAACACGAATTGAACGGTTTTGCCCTTCGATTCTTAACAAGAATGAATTGAAAACGCCTCGTTCAATTATGACTTTGTCGCTCACCTCTAGTTTCATTCTATCTGAGCCTACTTGGCGCCACTGTTGACCGTTTTCTAGCTCTATAATCAGCTCCCCGTAAGGCGCTTTTCTAACGCTCTTAACCACTGCGGTTATTTCGTCATCATTTTTTTTTGCAACTTCTTTGTGCTCTAAACCAAAGTCTTCATTTTTTGTTTTTAGAGCTTGTTCACTTGTTGCGGCTGCCGCGGCAACAGGAGCTGCTGAGCTAGTTACAGGTTGCTCAATTTGTTTTTTTGTAGCCGGTTTTGAAAGTGATTTACCTGCCATTACGTTGTCGTAACAAAGTAAGCGGTTAAAATCATTTTCAACAAAAGTACAGGCTTGCAATGCTTGTAAGTTAACTTCGTCTGCCTGTGCAGTACCAGCAATAGTTAAAAGAGCAACGAAGGGAATGAGTTGTTTTTTCATTTTATTCCTCGGATTCCTGTTGAGGTTTGGCGGTATAGAATGCAGCCAAAATTAAACCTAATTCAAATAATAACAGCATGGGTAATGCTAGCAATGTTTGTGACAGTACATCAGGAGGTGTTAAGAACATGGCAACCACGAATACACCTACCACGATATAAGGTCGTTTTTCTTTTAAACTTTTCGTTGTTGTTGCGCCACTCCAGCATAACAGCATGATGGCAACAGGTATTTCAAACGCAATACCAAAAGCAAAAAACAGTTTTAAAGCAAAACTTAAATAACTACTAATATCAGGTGCTAATGTCATCATATCAGGGCCAGTATTAGTAAAAAACCCTAAAATAATAGGTAGCACCACAAAGTAGCAAAATGCGATACCACTATAAAATAGCAAGATACTTGAGGCCAAAATAGGCATTAGCATACGCTTTTCATGTTGATACAAACCTGGTGCTATAAAGCTCCAAACTTGATGCAGTATCATGGGAATAGCAGCAAATAACGCTACAAATAAGGTGAGTTTAAACGGTGCAAAAAAAGGTGCTGTTACATCCGTTGCGATCATGGTGGCAGTGCTTGGCAAGTTTGCAATCAGTGGAGCTGCAACAAAGCTATAAATATCGTTGGCAAAGTACACCAAGGCGATAAATATTAGCAAAATGCTTAACAAAGCTTTCATGAGTCGGTTTCGTAACTCAATCAAGTGGCCAACAAAGCCTGTGTGAGCTTGCTCGGTCATAATTTACTATTCATCATCATTGTTATTGACCACAAAAGCAGAGATTAAATTCACTTTTTTTCGTCATTATTGTTAGTTTCTGCTTTTTCTGGTGTGTCTTTTTTATAACTGTGGGTAACTGACTGAGCAGCCTTTTGAAGTTCGTTTACAGAATCTTGCAGATCTGGTGTGAGCTCTTGCAAGTTTTGCTGTTCTGCTTTTTTTAAGTTCTCGTGAAGCTCATGGATACGGAGTTCTTCGTTCACTTCAGCTTTCACTGAATTGGCGACTGACTTTAATGTTTTTACCCAGCGGCTAACTGTACGAATTGCCACAGGCAAGCGCTCAGGGCCTAACACAATCAGACCTACGATAAGTACGACAACAAGTTCCCACATCCCCATGTTGATTAAGCCTTATGGTCGTCTTTGCTTTTCTCTACGGTTTCTTTGCTTTGCGTGTTAGAAGCTTGCTCTATTTGCTCGCTTTTGGAATTAGTTTGGTCATCATCAGACACGGCTTTTTTAAAGCCTTTTACTGCGCTACCTAAATCACCGCCAATGCCACGAAGTTTCTTTGTGCCAAATAACAACACGATGATTGCTAAAATAATGATTAATTGCCAAATACTGATACCACCAAAACCCATGGGTTACTCCGTTTTTATCAAATTTATTGAATAGACTTGCCTTGATTATACCCACCAAAACATAAATAGCACTTAGTTTATGCGCTTCGCCATGCTGCAATAAAGCCTGCTATAGCAAAGCCTGCGGTAATTACACTGGCGACTAAGTCATGCTGTAAATAACATAAGCCTGAAACTATTAAACAGCTACCAGCAAAGATACTAAGTAACAAAGGCTTAGCAGATTGCGGCGCTGGCAATTGTACAGGTTGTTGTTGACGTTTTAAGTTTTGATAAATTAAATCAGGTAATTCAGGCATTTTTTCTGCCCAAAATGGCAAGTTTGCATACATTTTTTTCATTACTGCAAGCGGACCAACTTGTTCTTTGACCCAATCTTCTAGAAAAGGTTTAGCGGTTTTCCATAAATCAAGCTGCGGATACAGTTGTCTGCCAAGGCCTTCAACATACAACAGCGTCTTTTGTAGTAACACTAATTGCGGTTGAACTTGCATATTAAAGCGACGAGCCGTATTAAACAGGTTAACTAGCACGTGGCCAAAAGAGATTTCGGCCAGTGGTTTGTTGAAAATTGGTTCACACACAGTACGAATGGCAAATTCAAACTCTTCAATGCTGGTATCGGCGGGTACCCAGCCAGAATCAACATGCAGTTGCGCTACTTGGCGGTAATCACGGTTGAAAAAGGCAATAAAGTTCTCTGCTAAATAGCGTTTATCTTCACGATTAAGGGTGCCCACAATGCCGCAATCAATGCCGATATATTTTGGGTTATGAGGGTTTTCACGTGAAACGAAAATATTACCCGGATGCATATCAGCGTGGAAGAAACTGTCGCGGAATACTTGTGTGAAAAATACTTCGACTCCACGCTCAGCTAGTAGCTGCATATTGGTATTTTGTGCCAGTAATGCGTCGGTATCAGATACTGGAATACCGTAAATGCGCTCCATTACTAATACGTTACTGCGGCTGTAGTCACTGTAAACAAAGGGAATGTAGAGCGAATCTGAGTCTTCGAAGTTACGGCGTAGCTGAATCGCATTCGCCCCTTCACGCATTAAGTCGAGCTCATCGAGTAAAGTTTTTTTGTACTCGTTTACTACTTCAATAGGGCGTAAACGTTTTGCTTCTTTTAATAACTTAGCAACCAAGCGAGCGACTTTTTGCATTAGCATTAAGTCAGCATCAATTTGCTCTTTAATGTTAGGGCGAATGACTTTAATCACCACATCTTGTGGCGCGCCATGCTCATCAATTAAGGTTGCCGTGTGAACTTGTGCAATCGAGGCTGATGCCAAAGGTGTTTGCGAAAAATCACTAAATAATTCACTAATATCATTAATACCGAGCGCTTTTTCGATAAGCTGCTGGGCAAGTTCACCTTCAAAAGGCTCAACCTGATCTTGTAGTAGTGCAAGCTCTAATGCGACATCATGAGGGAGTAAATCACGGCGTGTAGAAAGCATTTGACCAAACTTGATCCACACCGGGCCGAGCTCTTGCAATGCAAGTCTTAAGCGCATACCTGCAGGTTTATCTTTATGTTGGTTACGTAACCAAAATAAGCTGCCACGGGCGAGTTTGGCAAACCAAGGCACTCGTTTACGCGGAATTAATTCGTCTAAGCCATAGCTCAGTAGAGTTTTAGTAATGTAATAAAGACGAGCAGACGACACACAAGTTCCTTAGCGCATTAGCGTGACTGTAACAGCGCGTTAATTCGCATCTCTAATTGAGATACTTGGCTTTTTAATTGGCGATTTTGCTGTTTAAATTCAGCAAGTTCAAGAGGGTGTATGGTCACTGCTAACTCATCTTGGCAAAGCGTTGTTAAGGTATTTTCTAACTTGCTTTTCGTTTGTGAACCACGACGTTTTAAAGCTTGAATAGAGAGCCACAACTGTTGTGCTGGGGCATCGCCAATGTATCGAGAAAAATGTTCTGGCCAATCAATATCAAGCTCAGCAAACGCATTGCTAAAGCCTTGCGCAAGATTTAAATCGCCTTGTAAGTCGAGCTTGTCTTGGCGAATGAGTTGCGTGAGCATTGATGGATCTTTAAGCGCTAACAAGGTGTTGATATCGGCGCTGATCATGCAGTCAAAACTGCGTTCTTGCGTACTGTATAAGTGAATTTGCTCGTCGCTGTAAACGCACAAAATTGACTGTTGCCAATCACGTATCTCAATCAACAGCTGTTTATCAGCAATTGCTGCAAGCTTACCCTTTAACTGAGGGTCTAACTGCAGCAGTTGATTAATGATTCGTTCGACGAGTGATAACAGAGCGTTTGCTAACATCGCGTTACCTGCTTAATTTACAGAGTTTTTAGTATTTAAAACCACGGTGAAGGGCAACAATACCGCCAGTAAGGTTTTGATAACTGGTTTGTTCAAAACCCGCATCTTCCATCATGCCTTTTAATGTTTCTTGATCAGGATGCATACGGATAGACTCAGCAAGGTATTGATAAGATTCGCTGTCATTCGCAACCAGCTCACCCATCTTAGGTAAGATATTAAATGAGTAGAAATCGTAGGCTTTGCTCAGTATTTCTTGCTCTGGTTTTGAGAACTCAAGCACAAGTAAACGACCGCCAGGCTTAAGAATACGATACATTGAGCGTAGAGCTTTATCTTTATCGGTCACGTTACGAAGACCAAAGGCAATCGTAATTAAGTCGAAGCTGTTATCAGGAAATGGCAATGCTTCTGCATTCATTTGAACATATTCGATATTGCCAACACGACCAAGGTTTCGAAGTTTCTCACGGCCAACTTTCAGCATTGAAGAGTTAATATCGCCTAAGATTACCTGACCCGTTTCACCCACTAGCTGACTAAATTTAGCGGTTAAATCACCTGTACCGCCTGCAAGGTCTAATACATAGTGACCTTTACGAACACCTGAACTTGCAATAGTTTGGCGTTTCCATAAACGATGAATACCGAACGACATCAGATCATTCATTACGTCATACTTTGCAGCGACTGAGTGGAATACATCTGCAACCATTGATGCTTTGTCGTTTTCAGCAACGGTTTTATAGCCAAAATGCGTGGTCTTTTCTTGATTCTCGTTCATGATTAATCTCTATCGTGGCAATAAAGACTAGTGTACTTGATTGTAGCTGTGGGGTGCAATTTGATTATAACTAAATCATCAGATTAGCATTGCTTTTCATTATTTAGCACAGGTTTAAACTTTACTGGCCGGCAATAAAACTACTTTGCCCAAGCGACTTGGCTTTCGCAGCTGCTAAAGAGGCTTTACGGGCTAAGCTGTTAAAGTCGCCATCGCCTTCATGTTTAGCGATACCTAGGGCTAAGGTAATAGCGGGGAGTTTGGTGCCATTTTTTGAGCTGACAAAGCGCAGCTTTTCGACACCATTTCGTACTTTTTCGGCTATTAAGTTGGCAGTTTCAGGCTCAATATCAGCAAGTAAGATGGTAAATTCATCTTTACTTGTGCGCCCAGGTAAGCCGCTTTCTTGTACGTATTTTTGCACCTGCTTGGCGACTTTATTTAAAATTACTTCACCAATCACATCACCATAGTTTTCAATAAAATGGTTTAAGTTCTCAATGTGAATAGAGATAGCACAAACCGCTTTATTTTGGCCGACCCAAAGTTGAGTTTGTTGATTTAAGTAATGGCGCTTGTATAAGCCGGTTTGTTGGTCGGTGATGTGTTGTTTGCGTAATTGAGTGAGCTGTTTTTGGGTTTTTTCTTGTAGTGATTTGGCTTTTGCTATTTCTTGCTTAAATTGACGATGCTGATTGAGCAGGACTTCAGATTGCTTACTGAGCATTTTTAATGCATGACGCGTTTGCTCAATATTGTTTTCATCAATTGAATGAACACATTCTGTGACTTGATCAGCAAAGCGCACAATATTTTGCTCGTTATTGTTAGCATTTCGCGAAAGGGTGTTAATTACTGAGTCAACGTTGCGAACAATGGCGGTTTTCATTTTATGCCCTTGCTCTATAAAATCGAAATAAAGCTGTTCTACATAGACACAATCGATGGTTTTTCTTTGTGCGATGGCACGGTCAATAGCGGCGTTAAGTTTAGGGTTAGACTGGCTGACGTAGGTGTAAACAACTTGGTAGTTAAGTGGTGACGGCGGTAATGCATGATGTTCTAAAAAGATACATACCTTTGTCATTTTTTCTTGAGCAATAGCCATGGGATCATGGAACATCATTTTTCAATACCACTAAATACGCATATCAACCAATTAATCATCTCTTCCGTAAGGTATAGCTGCTTCCAAGCATAAATACTGAGTCTACAGTAATCTGTAATCAGCCTATTTAAAAGCAAAATCGCTTACTTTGGAACTTAAATTTGTTTCGTTTGTGTCTATTAGCTGATTTTCTCAACAACTTTAACAAGTGTAATTAAAAATTGCTTAAACCTTGCTCATTCTTATTTATACACCGTTGTTAATTTGAGCGTATTTAACCTGAGCTTGGTCGCATTTGTTTGGGTTTTAGCCAGTGCTGCGCTACTTTAGCGATACTGATTAAAACTAAAAAGAATGCTATGAAACAAACACTGTCGCGAACTTTAAATCGTTCTGTTATTACGGTTGCTTTAGCGTGTACTTTAAGCGCTTGCCAAGTAACAAATATTGATGCTGATCAGCAATTTACTCAAGTAGCCGAAAATATTGTTAATTACCGCCAAAGCATCAGCCCGTATGGTAAAGATAATGGCGTTGATGGTTATTTATTAGAAAATCTATCGGCTGAATTTTTAGAACAAAAATACCAAAAGAATACAGAGTTACTTGCCGAGCTAGACGTTATCGACCGTGATAAGTTATCGGAAGAAAATCGCATTAACCTGACTATTTTACGCGGCCAAGTGCAAAATAGTGTCGATGAATATGTGTTTAATGCGCACTACATGCCGCTGACATCTGAATATGGGTTCCATTCTAGCTTGTCATTTATGATCTCCAGCTCAGATTACACAAAACCACAAGATTACCAGCTATATCTTGCTAAATTACAGCAAATTCCTCGCTATTTTTCGCAAAATATCGGCTGGATGCGAAAGGGGCTTGAAGTGGGCCTAACCCAGCCAAAGGCTGTTTTAGAAGGTTATCAAGACTCAATCACGGCTTATATTGTTGATGATGCTACTAAGTCTGAATTCTACAAACCATTTTTAAATAATACGGCAGGCCTAAGTGATAGCGAGTTTGCAGCGCTACAAAAGCAAGCGCAAACCATTATCACAGAACAAGTTATTCCGGCATATCAAGGTTACTTAACCTTCTTTAACAATGAATATCAACCGGGTGCACGTACAGATATTGGTATTTCAAGTACGCCGAATGGCAAAGCGTTTTACGAAAATCGCGCTAAGTACTACACCACCACAGATATGACGCCAAAAGAAATCCATGAGCTGGGTTTACAAGAAGTCGCGCGTATTCGCGCAGAAATGGAAAAAATTATCGAGAAAGTAGGCTTTGAAGGCTCGTTTGCTGATTTTGTGCACTTTTTACGTACTGATCCGCAATTTTACGCAAAAACACCAAAAGATTTGCTAAAAGAAGCGTCTTACATTGCCAAGAAAATGGATGCGCAGTTACCTAAGTTATTCCACACTTTGCCAAGAATGCCGTACGGTGTTGCGCCAGTGCCAGAGAGCATTGCACCTAAATATACAACGGGTCGTTACTCAGGCTCTCGCCGTGATGACCAAGCAGGTTATTACTGGGTTAATACCTATGCGTTAGATAAGCGCCCGTTGTATGTACTTGAAGCATTAACTTTACACGAAGCTGTACCTGGGCATCATTTACAAATCTCGCTAAATGCTGAACTTGAGTCATTACCAAGTTATCGCCGTAATGCATATTTGTCTGCATTTGGTGAAGGTTGGGGCTTATATTCGGAGTTTTTAGGTATCGAAGCGGGCTTTTATCAAGACCCATACAGTGATTTTGGTCGTTTGACTTATGAAATGTGGCGTGCTGCACGTTTAGTGGTTGATACCGGTATGCATATGTATGGCTGGAGCCGTGATCGTGCAATGAAGTTTATGAGCGAAAACACCGCGCTTTCATTGCATAATGTGAAGACAGAAACTGACCGTTATATCTCATGGCCTGCACAAGCGTTGTCATACAAAATTGGTGAGTTAACGATTAAACGTCTACGCCACGAAGCTGAGCAAGCACTTGGTGAAGATTTCGATATTCGCGAATTCCACCATCAAATATTGCGTCATGGCTCAGTGCCAATGTCAGTGCTTGAAGAGCAAATTCAACTTTATATTAAAGCTGAATTAGCCAAACGAGCAGCATAGCTGTATAGCAGTATAAAAGAAGAGGCGTGATTTACATCACGCCTTTTTTAATTAATAAAATGCGAATTCTCCTAGCGCGTTTGTTATTTATCTTTGGGTAATATTATTTTAATCAAATTTGTTAGGAGTAGATTAAATGGACATTATTCCAAAAGCTCGCCTTTTACTTTTAAGTGTATTGCTTATATACCCAAGCCTCCTCAAGATGCAGAATTCAGCGTTTCACAGGTGCTTAATATCAAGGCGTTACTTTGCAAGAATGGCAGTCCCTTTTAAGAAGTAACAACGATGAGAGTAAGTGCCTGTGAAGCGCCCGAAGGGTTGGTTTAAAAGCGATTTATACTGCGTTATTGATTTTAACAATAGAACCACTATTACTTGCAATCAATGCCTTGCCTAAATCGCTTTTAATTCCAACTGAAACTCGCATCTTGAGGTGGTTTGGGTATATTCAGCTTTCAAAATTCAGTTTTTGCAAAAGAGGAACCTACACCCAAAGCGGTTGTTACAGCATTGCTAAATGCAATGAAAAATAATAATGCGGAACAAATTCGGGCTGTTTTTGCCGACAATGCAAGCCAAGAATATGAACGTTGGTATAAGCGTAAGAATAGTGGTGATAGATTTAAAAGCTGGCTTGAATCAGACATTATTAATGTTCATGGCCAAGTAATTGAACCTGCATTAAAAATGATGGGTAATCAAGTCGTTGTCACTGGTACTTATAAAAACAATGATGGTTACTCCAGCCCAGCAAATTTTTTATTAGTGGTAGAGCAGGGTAAGATTGTTAGCTGGACAATGCGGTACGATTAACTAGTAATATTAGTTGAAACTTGAGTTGTGTAATGTGCTAACGGCTTCTTTCATTTTATCAATAAACACCTTAATTTTTTGTGGTGTGTAAGGTTGCTTTTTATACACTGCGTGTGATGAGTAACTTTTTAACTGATAATCTGTTAGAAGAGGAATGAGCTGTTTTTTGTGGATAGCCTCTGAGAAAAACCAAAGAGGCCCAAGGTGAATACCTACGCCATTAATGACTAGGTCTCTCACCGCAGACACACTATTAACTGTGAAGTTACTGTGCATTTTAACATGTGGAAAACGAGTAAAATTAAGGTATTCAATATCGCTTTTTGCTTGTTTTTGTGAATAAAAAATAAAATTGTGTTGTTCAAGATCCATAGGATTCAATGGTATACCAAATTTCTCTAAATACTGCTGACTCGTAACCAGAACTCTGGGGATTTCTCCAAGTTTTCTGGCAATAAGCTGCGAGTTGGCTAACTCACCAATTCTCACCGCAACGTCAATTTTATTGCTAAATAAGTTCTCAAAATCACTACCAAGGAATAATTCAAAATTTAAGTCAGGGTATTGCTTTTGCATTGCCCTACATACTGGGACGACAAATTGCGAGCCAAAGTCGACTGGGGCTCCTATTCTTAAAGTGCCGCTTACTTTATGAATACTGTTCGAGATTTCTTCGTCTAATGCTTGTTGAGCATCAAGGATATCTTTTAGTCGTTCAAAATAAGTTTGTCCTTGTTCTGTAGGAGTAGTACGAACAGTTGAACGATTAAGTAATTTTACCCCTAAGCGCTTCTCTAGTGCAGCAACTTTACGGCTGATAGAGGAAGGTTCGATCCCTAATTGTGCCGCAGCATTTTTGAGGCTGCCAGCTTCTACAACTCGAATAAACAGTGACTTAGCATCGTGCATTTAGTTAATTGCATTTTTGACAATCAGTAATTGCATATTCACCTAATTCCCGCACTTTATTCAATTGGATAAAGTAATGAATTGAGAATAGGTACGCCTAATCCGTTTTAGGTTACTTACTGACTTTGATATGAATTACTTAAAGGAGATAGGAATGTCAAAACCTGATGTTAAAGGTAAAGTGGTGGTTGTTGCTGGCGGTGGCAAAAATTTAGGTGGCTTGATCAGCCAAGAGTTTGCTAAAGAGGGTGCAAAAATTGTTGCACACTATCATAGTGACTCTTCGAAAGCGGAAGCTGAGGCGACTGTTGATGCGATTCTAGCGGCAGGAGGTGAGGCGGTGACGTTTCAAGGTGATTTGTCTAAGGCTGATAATGTAACGGCGCTTTTTGATTTTGCTAAGTCTACTTATGGTGGTATCGATATAGCTGTAAATACAGTTGGCAAGGTCCTAAGAAAGCCAATAGTTGAAACATCTGAAGCGGATTATGATTCGATGTTTGATGTTAACTCAAAAACAGCGTATTTCTTTATAAAAGAAGCGGGTAAGCAGTTAAATAACAACGGCAAAATCATCACAATAGTCACCTCTTTACTCGCCGCATTTACAGATGGGTATTCAACATATGCTGGCGGTAAGGCACCTGTTGAGCACTTTACCCGAGCTGCTGCAAAAGAGTTCTCTGGTCGTGGGATTTCGGTTACAGGTATTGGTCCTGGTCCAATGGATACGCCTTTCTTTTATGGTGAAGAAACGCCAGAGCGTGTGGTATTTCACAAATCACAAGCAATGGGAAACCAATTAACACAAATTGAAGATATCGTACCGATCGTTAAATTTTTAGCGACTGATGGTTGGTGGATCACTGGGCAAACTATTTTTGCTAACGGCGGCTATACAACACGCTAATTGATTAGGTGTGCCGTCAACCTCGGCATACCTATTTTTTTGAATTCAATGCTCTTATCACTTCTATTTTGTAAATATTTATCCTTTGAACCAACGAAACCTTAAATATATGAAGTGCTTATTGCACGTAATATAAACACCTTATATGCTTTGAAGGATGTCATTTCACAAAGGGGCCTTGGATGAGTGATTTTATAATTTTTAGTATCGATGTATTTGCCAGCTTGTTTATTTTTGCACTCGGTATAGGTTTGCTGGTGATTGTGTGCTTTTACATTAGTGATGTGACGCAATCTAAACAGGCGATTCGCCGTAATTACCCGGTGATCGGTCGCTTTCGTTATTTTTTTGAACGCCAAGGTGAATTCTTCCGACAATACTTTTTTGCCATGGATAGGGAAGAGCTACCATTTAATCGTGCTGAGCGAAGCTGGGTGTATCGTGCTGCGAAAAATGTTGACCGTACTACGGCCTTTGGTTCAACCCAAAGCCTTGAAGCAACGGGCACTGTGATGTTTATGAACTGTGCGTTCCCAACCTTAGATGAAGATGCACTCGACCCGAGCGAAGTCACGTTAGGGCCTTATTGCCAAGCTCCTTATACAACAAACTCGTTATTTAATATTTCAGGTATGAGCTTTGGCGCATTATCTAAGCCCGCTGTTCGCGCATTATCGCGAGGGGCAAAATTAGCCGGCTGTTGGATGAATACCGGCGAAGGAGGGCTCAGCCCTTACCACCTTGAAGGTGGCGCCGATATTGTGTTTCAGATTGGCACGGCAAAATATGGTGTACGAGATGAGCACGGTAAATTAAGCACCGAAAAACTCAAAGCGATTGCTGAGCACGAACAAGTTAAAATGTTCGAAATTAAAATGAGTCAAGGTGCTAAACCCGGTAAAGGGGGTATGTTACCAGGGCGCAAAGTGACTGCTGAAATTGCAAAAATTCGGGGTATTCCTGAAGGGCATGACTCGATTAGTCCAAATGGTCATCCAGAGATTAAATGCCCAGCAGATTTACTCGATATGATTGAAACGGTACGCTGTACCACAGGTAAACCAACCGGTTTTAAAGCGGTTATTGGTGAATACACTTGGCTCGAAACCTTGTTTAGTGAAATAAATAACCGTGGTATTGAATCTGCCCCTGATTTTATCACTATTGATAGTGCCGACGGTGGAACGGGCGCTGCCCCTCAACCCTTAATGGATTCAGTTGGTTTACCGCTGCGCGAGAGCCTGCCTTTGGTTGTTGATCTGCTAAAAAAACATGGTCTCAGAGAACGAGTGAAAGTGATTGCATCGGGTAAGCTAATCGTACCGTCAAAAGTGGCTTGGGCACTCGCGCTGGGTGCTGATTTTATTGTGTCGGCGCGTGGTCATATGTTTTCGTTAGGTTGTATTCAGGCTCTACAATGTAATAAAGATACCTGCCCGACCGGTATTACGACTCATAATGAACGCTTACAGCGGGGCCTAGATGTGACCGATAAGGCACAACGTGTCGCCAATTATAATAAGTTTATTCATTATGGTGCAGGGCTGATTGCTCATTCATGTGGTGTATCAAGTGCCCGCGAGTTAGCTCGCCAGCATGTGCGAGTGGTACAAGAAAATGGTTTATCAGAGCCGCTCGATAAAATGTATGAGCACTACAATAAATAATCTAGTTGAGTTGAATAATTAAAAGGCGCATTAAGCGCCTTTTTACTTTTTGACTATCAGTTTAATAAACTGATTAACAACGAAAAGAACTCGTCTTTATTGTTACAGCTTGTGGCATTGAGCATCAGTTGCTCGCCGAGTACGAGCGTTTGCTGTTGTACTGCTAAACGAGCTTGTGCATCTTCAATACCGTCTATATCTGCAACATGGGCTAAACCAATAGTACGGCGAATAAGTTCAGCGCCACAGTAGCCAATCGCATCACGCAATACGTGTTGTAAGTAATCTTCGCTAAAGGCGCGGTTTGCAAAGCTAATATCAGTTGCTTCCCTGCTTGCGAGGTTTAACCAATGTTGCTCAAATTGGCTATAACAGTCTTGTAAGCAAGTTAATAAATGGGTTTGATACTGACGGCGCTTTGCTTGCTCTGTAATACGGGCGTTTTGGGCACAGTAATTTAGTAGCAAGTTACCCATAAATGAGCCGATATCAAAGCCAACAGGGCCAAAAAAGCCGAACTCTGGGTCGATCATTTTAGTGGTTTTGCTATCAACAAAAATGCTGCCACTGTGCATATCGCCATGCAATAAAGTTTGCGGGCACGATAAAAATTTCGCTTTTAATTTAGCAGCGGCCAATTTTAAAGCATCATTATTACGAATACTTTCGACGTGCTCAGTAAGCTCTGCAGGGAAATTATTGCGCTCATGCTCAATGTACGGATCAGTGAAAAATAAGTCTTCTGTGATCTTACATAAATCAGGGTTAATAAATTGACTGACTTTGGCTTTTTTATCTTCAGCAGATAAGTAAAAGTCTGAGTTATAAAAGCCTGTTCGGCTTAAGTAGAGCGCAACATGGCTGGCCAATAAGGGAAATTGCTCTGCGTTGATTTGTGCGCCACGTAAAATTTGTAACTCACCTAAATCTTCTAACACGGTTAATGCCAGCTCGACATTGTGATGTAATATCGCCACGGTATGCTCTGGACATAACTTACCATGATTAATCAATACTTCGGCTTCGATTCTGGCGCGGTCTAACGATAATGGCCATGACTCACCTACGCAGCGGGCATAAGGGAGTGCTTGCTTTAGAATTACACTGTTGTTGTGCTGATCAGCAACCCGAAAAACTAAGTTTAAGTTTCCATCTCCAAACTCGTATGCAGTCAGTGTTGCATCAGCAGGGAAGACTGAAATTAGTTCGCTTTTAACAAGTTCTTTAATGTAATCAACAGCATGCTCTGCATTAAAGGCAGTGTATTTAGCCATGGCTCTATCTCGTAATACAATTAACTTTGAGCATTCTATACCTGCAACCGTTTAGATGTCCATACATCTAGCTTGTTAGTTATCAAAACTGATGTAAAATAACTATTCACATAAATTAGTTATTCATTAGTTATTCGGATTCAGTATGCAAGATCTCATCGCCAGCAGTATTAAATATCAGCAAGGTACGCTAACCGTGCTTGATCAGTATTTGTTGCCACATCAACAGCATTGGCATGTATGTAACGATGTTGAAACGATGAAAGATTTGATTCTGACTTTGAAAATCCGGGGAGCGCCTTTAATCGGCTTAGGTGCTAGCTTATTGCTTGCACACCTAGCCGAGCAGGGCATGAGTCAATCAGCACTTGCGGTTGCTATAGATGAACTAGAAGCAACACGCCCAACCGCCGTTAACCTTATGCACTGCATGGCCAAGTTACGCGTAGCGCTTGTAGAGACTGATTATGTTGCAGCTGTTGTCTCTACTGCTGAGCAGTTATTTAAAGAAGATATTGCCCTTTGCGATAGCATGGCAGAACGTGGTGCTGCCTTGGTTGATAAAGGTGATAACATTTTAACGCACTGTAATACCGGTGCGTTAGCGACTGCGGGTGTCGGTACTGCATTAGGGGTTATTCATAAAGCGCAGCAACGCCACGGTGATATTCATGTTTGGGTTGATGAAACGAGACCGCTACTGCAAGGCGGCCGCTTAACGGCTTTTGAGCTTGAGCGCTGGCAAATTCCTTATACCTTGATTTGCGATAACATGGCGGCGAGTTTAATGGCTGCGGGCAAAGTCGATAAAATCTTTGTAGGGGCAGACCGTATTGCTGCAAACGGTGACTTTGCTAATAAGGTAGGTACATATAACCTTGCTGTGTTAGCGCATTTTCATAACATTCCATTTTATGTCGTTGCGCCACTTACGACGCTTGATACACAAACGGTGTGTGGTGCGAATATCGAAATTGAGCAACGCAGCCCTAATGAAGTGCGAGGGGTTAGTGGCAGTTTTGGTGAAGCAATATGGGCACCAACTAACGCGAAGGTTTATAACCCGGCATTTGATGTTACACCGGCTAGCCTAGTCACAGGCTGGGTGCTCGATAGCGGCGTTTATAACCAATCCGATATCGAGCAAGGTATTCTAAAACAGTTAATATCGTAAATTACTCTGCGCTTTTTTTAGTGTAGAGCTCAATGCTATTTTGACTATTTGCGGTTAGTAACGAAATCGCCAGCTTGTCATTACTCGCATTGATATGCGTTATATAGTGTAAGGGCCGCATTTTCATTGCTAGATCAACATCTTGTATGTTTGCCAAGTCAATACTATAAATTTCATTATTTGTGGCAATATATAAGCTGTGATGGTTGCTTGTCATAGTGATAATTGAAGGCTTTAGCTCGATTAGTTTGTCAGGAGTTATCAGCTCACTATAAGTATTGCTGTCACTATCTAAAAGCAAATATTTTCCGTATTTAGAATGGACGATTAGCTGATTATCATCATACCAAGCAATTGCCAATGGGGTGTCGATGGTGCTTTTGACAACCTGATCGCTGTTGGTGTGCAAAATCATTAGTTGGTTTTGCTGGTTACTAAGCTCGGTAAAGATTACTGCAATTTTATTACCTCTGACTGCTGCTAGTTTGCTGTTTCCTGGTAGTGTCCAGTGTTTAACTTCTGAAAAGTCATTGGCATTTAATAAGCTTAGCTTTTGATTGCTTTTATTAAAACTCACCAGCTGACTGCTGTCGTTATTTGCAGAAATAATGGTGGCATCTTCACCAATTTTGTCGGTTATATCTATATATTGGTTGTTTTTTCTGAGCCAGTGCTGTCGTTTATAGTATTCAAGATCAGCGAAGTAGACATCATTATTCGGTAGTGCGACAACATCATCCTCATGCTTATTAGCTGTGGCAATATAGCTCATTTGTTTTGATTTTATGTCAAATATAGCCGCATCACTGTCGTGTAAATCAGTGCTGATCAGTACACTTTGTTTATTAAGAGGGTAAGCGTAATTTGCTCGTTTTACTGGGGCTTTAATGGCTTGTCCCCGACTCATGGTATCAAATGAAAATGATTCAATAGTTAATTTACCGCGGTTATACCAAACAAGCGAGTTAGTTTGTTTATCATAAGTTGCAGCCCAAGCTCGGTATTCGTTGGTGGTTAAAAGTTTGAGTGAGCTACCGTCTAAATTCGCTATATAAATTTCTGCTTGGCCAACATTGTGGCGTTCAAAAATAACACGGTTGGGGTTTTTAAGTGTTGTTAAAATATAATCGCCAGTGCCAGTAATATTAGGTGATGTAATGCGAATTTCTTCACCGGTCTTTAAGTCTTGCGCATACAGAGCAGATAGGTGAGTTAAGCCACGGTAATTATTACGTCTTGTAATTGCCGTATTACCAATTTCAATGTACTGATCTGGTGTGATATTTAATATAGATTGATTTGTAACTGGCTTTAGTAATACTTCATTTGATAGCAAATTGCTTGCTTGCCAAGCACTACAATCATTGAAGTCACTGTTTTCACATGAACTATAAAATAGCCGCTCGCCATCTTCAGACCAGCCCTGTAAAAAGACAGCGCCAGATGTAATTGAGTACTCTTTTTTTGTCGTTAAGTCGACAACATAAATATGTTGATTGTCATTTTGCAGCACATAGGCAAGCTGCGTTTTGTCGTGATTTAGCAATAATTGATAGTGAGTGCCCTTATGCCATGAAATCGTTTCGGCTTGCAGGTCTAAAAATGGCGCTTCGTTTTGTGCTTCATCATTTACTTTAGGTTGCTGTAAGAACAACCAAATAGCCGCAATCAATAAACCAAGCGCTAAGGCCGCAAAAGACCATGGCCAGCGTGAAGAATGCTCTTTTTGCACGTTAAGGGGAGTTGTATTAACTGGAGTTTCAGCTTCTTTATGTTCTGTGTTTTTATCTTCTGTTATTTGTGGGTCTGAAATGGGGGTGGGCTCAAGAGGCTTAACTTTAATAAATAGGCTATAACCTTTGCGGTAATGGGTTTTAATAGTTTGCCCGGGCTGCTTTTCTGATTTGAGAGTTTTTCTTAGTTCAGAGATGGCACGGTTAATAGCATTGTCATCAACAAAACTTTGTTGCCAAATATTCTCAACCAGCTCTTGGCGAGTGATAATGCGATCATTATGCTCAATAAAGAAACACAGCAATTTAAACAATAAAGGTTCTAGTTCACGCTTATGAGTGCCATCGCTGATGGTTTGCTGCTGAGTGTTAAATTGCCACTCACCCACATAAATAACGGTATCGCGTAAGGGTGAAAATGCCGACCCCATGTTTAGTCCTTTAACTAAAAAATATTAATTTTGATAGGGAAGATAATAACAGCTTTTGTTCTTGATTTGGGTCTTTTTGTTTTATATTTGTAAATTAAAGGCTGTTTTTTGCAACATATAGCCAAGCTTGGTTGTTACATTGGAATGTTTCTGCGATTCGTTGATAATCATCTACTTCGTAAGCATCAGCCTGATTGAGCTCACGTTTAGTGATTAAATAAATAGTGCCATTAACAATATCACTTTGTTTGCCTGTTTTGATTAACGCCGGGTGAAAACGTTGACCACTACTTTTAAGCACGGCTTCGTCGGTGATCTCGACTTCACCAATGACATACCCAGTTAGCGTAGCAGGTTGACCTTCGAGCAAACGCCCAAAGGTATCAAGCTGAACCTGCGGGTACTGTAATGTACCGTAAGAAAATAGCTTTTCCATATTAGTCCAGCAGCGGGAAGTTGGTAGCAATGGTTGACCCAGTGCTTTTAGCGACCCAACCTTCGGTATTATTGAATAAGCGAATTGCTGTGAACTCAGGGTCGCTGCCCATATCAAACCAATGTGGTGTGAGTTCTGGTACTGAAATTAGGTCGCCTTGTTGACACAGCACTTGATACACTTTATCGCCTAGGTGTAAGCAGAATAAGCCTTGGCCTTTCACAAAAAAACGAACTTCATCTTCGCTATGTGTATGTTCAAATAAGAACTTACTGCGTAGTTCGCTGGCATTTGGACTTCCCTTAGCAAGCGAAATAACGTCCACTGTTTGATAACCCCCTTCAGCCTTAAGGCGCTCTATATCGTTAGCATAGGCAGTTAAAATAGCGTCATGGCTGGTATCTTGGTCAATCTGTGCTGTTGCTTGCCATTGCTCAAAGCGAACGCCAACCGCATTCAGCTCACTGGCAATAGCGCTTAAGTCTTCACTATGAAACAGTATGTTGCTTGCGTTGTTATCGTTATAAATAGTTAATTGACTCATGCTAACAGCTCCGCGCTAAAATCCGAAAAGTCGTTGATATATGGGTGAGCGTCACTTACCGCTTGGCCATCGCGAACAAGGTGCAAAGTGCCAAGACCAGCAGCTTTGGCAGCATCAAGCTCTGCCACCACATCGCTTAAGAACAACACTTCGGCAGCGTCAAATGGTAGCTCTGCAATAATATTCTCATAAGAGCTTTGCTGTTGTTTTGCACCGACTTTAGTGTCGAAGTAATCACTAAATAAAGGTCTAACATCACCATAATCAGAAAACTCAAAAATCAGGTGCTGCGCTTTCACAGAGCCCGAAGAGTAGACATATAAACTTTTACCAGCTTGTTTTTGGGCTTGTAAAAAGTCATAAGCATCTGGGTAAAGGTGGCCAGTAAAGTCACCATTTTCGTAGCCTATTTGCCAAATTAACCCTTGTAACTGCTTAAGTGGGGTAATTTTTTGATCTGTTTCAATCCAATGAATTAAATGTTTAATGACCGTGTCGATATCGGCTTCGGGTTGTTCAATATGTGCCTTAACAGCCTCAATTTGGGCTGCTACTTCTGGGTCGCTTTGATGTGACTTTACAAACTCAGGTAATTGCCCTGTCGCGTAAGGAAATAATACGTCTTTAACAAAAGAAATGCGGGTAATTGTGCCTTCAATATCGGTTAAAATCGCTTTGATCATGGCTGAACTCCAGCTTGAATACCTTCTAATTTTAAGCGCTCAAGCTCACAGCTAAATAGAAACTCTAATCCTTCTAAATGACGAAGTACTTCTTTGATATCTCGGCCAACGACATATAAACCATGGCCACGAATTATTACGGCATGCTCAATAGGGGTGTGAAGGTGATGATCACTGACTAGTAAGCTTAAACGGTCAATGTCTTGGTCATTATCAAAAATGGGAATAGTTAAGGTATCTAAGTGCGATTTGATACCGCTTAAAGATTTTTGCATTTCGTAGCCATGCAAATTGATAGCGTGGCCTTTGATCACACGAGATAACACGGTTGCCGCAACAGAATGAGTGTGCAAAACAAATTTAGCTGACGGGATAAGCTTATACATATTCAAATGTAGCTCAGTTTCAGCTGATGGATTGCCAGAGCCTTTAGTACGATTGCCTTCATGATCAAATTCAATAAATGCATGAGTGCCGAGTTGACCTTTATCGAAACCACTTGCTGTGACGACATAACCGCTTGCAGTGCGGGCTGAAAAGTTACCACCAGTAGCAGGGACCCAGCCACGTTGGCTTACCCATTTACCAGCTTCAATTAGTTCTGAAATAGCGGTATTGTTATGCATATATTCCTCGACATTCTAAAAGTTATTTAGACGGCTATACATCTGTTTTAAGCAATGATAGCATCGCTTCGGGCGCAAAACCATCTTTAAGGAACCTCTGTGTTTGAAAGTAAATTGCCGAATTTAGGCACCAGCATTTTTAGTCAAATGACCGCTCTGGCAAATCAGTATCAAGCTATTAACTTATCTCAGGGTTTTCCTGAGTTTGATGTACCAGAATTACTAAAAAAACAGCTCAATCATTATGTACTTGAGGGAGTAAACCAATATGCGCCTTCAAGTGGGGTTGCAAAGCTACAACAGCAAATAGCGGCTTTGATTGCTAGAAAATACCATAACAACATAAATTACGAGCAACAAGTTACCGTCACCTCTGGGGCAACAGAGGCATTATTCGTAGCAATTCAAGCGCTTGTTAAAGAGGGTGATGAAGTTGTGGTATTTGACCCCGCGTATGACTCGTACCAACCGGCCATTGAACTTGCTGGCGGTCGCTCAGTTCACGTTGCCTTACATGCGCCAGATTATAAAATCGATTGGCAAGCCGTAGCCGATGTCATCACAGACAAAACACGTGTCATCATCATCAACACGCCACATAACCCAAGCGGTAAAATTTTTAAAGCAGAAGATATAAATGCCCTTAAAGCGCTTGTTACTAAGCATGATTTATATGTAATTAGTGATGAAGTGTATGAGCACATTACCTTTGATGGTGCTTTGCATTTAAGTGCGCTGACTGACCCTGAGTTATTTGCACGCAGTTTTGTGATCTCAAGCTTTGGTAAAACCTTTCACAGCACCGGCTGGAAGATGGGTTATTGTGTTGCACCCGCTCAGCTCATGGTGGAGTTTCGTAAAATTCACCAATATGTGACCTTTTCAAGTTTTACGCCTGCTCAGCACGCATTAGCCGATATGCTTGAGTTAGAGCCTGAGCATGTTGATGAGCTAAGTCATTTTTATCAACAAAAACGCGACTTGCTCAGCGAAGCACTAGCGCAAAGCCGTTTTAAAATATTACCAAGTGAAGGTACCTACTTTTTACTACTCGATTACAGTGATGTGTCTGATCTTGATGATGTTGAGTTTTGCCAATGGTTGGTCGAGCAAGCGGGGGTTGCAGCTGTACCACTCAGTGTGTTTTATAACAGTGCAAGCAGCGACAAAGTGATTCGTTTATGTTTTGCTAAAAATGATGACACATTAAAATGTGCCGCGGAGATTTTATGCCAACTTTAACCTTAGCTTTAGTGCAGTCATCACTGCATTGGCTTGATAAAAGCGCTAACCTTGCGCACTTTACAGAGCAGCTTAACAGTTTAAACGAGCAAGTTGATTTAATTGTCTTGCCAGAAACATTTGCCACGGGTTTTGCGATTAATCTAGATTGCAGCGAACCAGAACAAGGCGAGGTACTTAGCTGGTTAAAAGCCACAGCTAAGCAAAAAAATGCTGTGGTTGCAGGCTCTGTTTTAGTTGCAAAAGGCGACAAAAAGGCTAATCGCTTTTATTGGGTTTGGCCAAATGGCGAAGTGAAGTATTACGACAAACGCCATTTATTCTGTTTAGGTAACGAAGGCAATTTCGTCGCAGCAGGCGAGCATCGCGAGGTATTCGCTATCAATGATTTTCGCATTTTGCCGCAAGTGTGTTACGACTTACGCTTTCCTGTATTTCAGCGTAATTGCAACGACTACGATGTGATGATCAACGTAGCTAATTGGCCAGCAGCTCGTCGCCATGTCTGGGATACCCTGCTAAAAGCACGTGCAATGGAAAACCTGTGTTATGTCGTGGGTGTCAATCGCATTGGTGCTGATGGTAATAATGTTGCCCACAGTGGTGGTACTGCCGTTTATGATTTTAAAGGTGACACCTTGGCTAAGCTCGAAGATGGCCAATCGGGTATCATTATTCAGCGCTTAGAAAAATCACCGCTTGATGACTTTCGAAGAGCGTTTCCTGCTCACTTAGATGCTGATCAATTTCAGTTACTGTAATTGCTCGAAGCCGCATACTCAAAAATTTGTTAAACTCATGGTTGGATTATTTACTTTAAGCAATCATGAGTCACAAAATCACCCCCGTTATTCTTGCTGGAGGCATAGGTTCTCGTTTATGGCCTTTGTCGCGTAAAGCGATGCCTAAGCAGTTTTTATCTTTGCTTAGCGAAAAATCACTGTTACAGAGCACGCTTTTACGAGTGGCTGACTCACGATTTAATGCGCCAATTCTAGTGTGCAATGAAGAGCATCGTTTTATTGCTAAAACGCAAATTGCAGAAATCACAGATAGCTATACTTTATTGCTTGAACCTGAAGGTAAAAATACCGCCCCCGCGATTGCCCTAGCCGCTGAATTTGCATTGCAAAATGGTCTAACCGATCCCTTGTTGGTGATGCCTGCTGATCATCATATCAGTAATTTTGATAAGCTTATTGCCTGCTTAGATAATGCGATAGCGCTTTGTCAGCAACAACAATTAGTAACCTTTGCTATTACTCCCACTGAACCACATACCGGCTATGGTTATATTCGCCAAGGTGAGCCGTTAGCCCCTGAAGGTTGTTTTAAGGTGGCTGAGTTCAAAGAAAAACCAGCTCTGCAATTAGCCGAAAAATACCTTGCCAGTGGTGAGTATGGCTGGAATAGCGGCATGTTTTTATTTTTGCCAGATGTGTACTTGAGTGAGCTTAATCGTTTTGCGCCAAAGATTGCTGACAGTGTCGCAAAAGCGGCTAGCTTCACCGCAGATTTAGGGTTTCAACGACCTGTTGCGGGTGCGCTCACAGCATGCCCAAGTGATTCTATTGATTATGCTATTTTGGAGCGTAGCGCTAACGTTGCTGTTATACCTGTTGACTTAAATTGGAGCGATGTTGGCAGCTTTTCTGCATTATCGAAAATCGCAGAAAAAGACCATCATGGCAACTATTTAGCCTCACAAGGGGTGAGTTTAGATAGCGAAAATAATCTACTGATCAGCGAAGCTGACCACACTATTGCGGCGCTCGGCGTAAGTAATCAAGCAATTATACATACTCATGATGCCACCTTAGTGGCAGACAAAAGTGCACTTGATAAGCTCCCAGATTTACTTAAACAGCTCGCTGTTGTCGATAGCGATAAACTAACCCACCATCAAGCCGTATTCAGACCTTGGGGCAACTATCGAACTTTAATTGAAAGCACTGGCTTTAAAGTAAAGAAAATAATCGTAAACAGCGGCGCAAAGCTTTCAACTCAACGCCATCAGCACCGTGCAGAACATTGGGTTGTCGTATCTGGAGTGGCAAGCGTGCGAGTAGGTGATGATGAATTTGAATTATCCGCCGACCAATCTTGTTACATCGCGGCTAAGCAGCTACACAGCCTTGCTAATCAACAATACACGCCACTAATCGTTATCGAAGTACAAACCGGAGCGATACTTGATGAAACTGACATCGAGCGATTTGATGATAGGTATGGGAGGGGATAGCTGGAAGCTTTAAGCTTATCGAAAAGGAGGCTTTTTAACAGAGCTTATTTGAATCATAAGTTGGATTTTTGCCGCTTACTGCTAATGCTTCTAAACTTACAGCTGCTGTATCACTTTAACTGTTTTAGTTTATGGTCTATCACAGGATCATCAGGTGAAAGTTGCTGCGCCACTTCTAAGACCTTAATTGCATCGTTTGGGTGCTCATCTTGGTGTTTGATTGCAACATCAATCAGCGGTTGCACATCAATCGCATCTTTTTGCTCTTGCATGTGTTCGGCTTTTTCTTCAGCTAAAATTGTATGCGCGGTGCTTAGTAAGGCTAAACGATGTGGCGAACTCTTATTTGCCTTATTTAGACGACGATAATAATCTTCTTTAAAGCGCAGCGTTTTGGTTTGCTGGCGGAATTGGGCTATATCAACTTGCTGGTGGCTAATAAAATCAATAGCAACATCTTTATAAAAGCCAAACTTATTTAAATATGTTGCATGAACACTATGGCCCATACCAAACACGCGTAAGTGGGTTAGTTGTGGGTAACGTTTAGCATGAGCTCGGTCGATGCGATTCGTTGGGTCGTAAATAATATAACCCTTTGCATGGCCTAAATCTAAATCGTGGTAGTCACCGTTCCAATCGAATTTTTGCGCGATGTCGGTGCTTGAACGGTCATCCCATGGTGCTTTTTCTTTGTTTTTTGTGCTAACAGGGTGAAAGAGTAAAACTTTATCAAGCTTTAATAGGTTGGCAAAGGCGCCAACGGCAAAGCCTCCTCGACTCAAGCCATAACCTAACCGCTCTTTGAACCCGCCAATCAGTGGTGCTAGCTGCTCAATGAAAAACAACAGATTACGGTGCCTAAACCAGTTGCTAATGCCTAAATGTTGAAAAGCGATAATATTCACATCTTGCTTTTTCGCGAGCTTATAAGCCCAAGGCGAAAAATCATCAGTGATATCATGTTGTTGATAATTGGTTCCAGCAGGAGAGAAGGTAATTAGCAGGGGCTTATTGGCATCAATGATATGGTATTTTACATAAACATCGCCAAGCAAATCACCGCCAGTCATAGGTACAAGGCTTTGTTGCTCATCGCGTGGGAGATTGGTCCATTCCTCTAACCAATAAAGTAATTTCATACATCCCCCTTAGTACCTCTAAAATAAAGGGGCGAAATTATAGCAAAAATAGCAGCTCATTAAAAATGGCTACTACTTTATATGCTTATCGCTCGCTCATTGCGATGATCTGTTGCCAGTCATGTTCGGTGACTGGCATTACTGACAATCGGCCGCCTTTTTTAAGAGCGATTTCGGTAATTGACTCATTGGCTTTAATCGCTTGCAGGCTAACTAGCTTATTAAGGTGTGATTGGTATTGCACATCGACTACAAACCAGCGCGGGTTATCAGCAGTTGCTTTAGCATCGTAGTAATCGCTATTTAAATCAAACTGTGTTGGGTCGGCATAAGCTTCGCGAGTCACCGTAGCGATACCTGCAACACCCACTTGCTTACAACTCGAATGATAAATCATTACCAAGTCACCATGCTTGATACCATCGCGAAGAAAGTTGCGGGCTTGATAATTACGCACGCCATCCCACATAGAGGTTTGCTCAGGTGCGTTTTTTAGATCATCAATTGAAAATGCATCGGGTTCGGTTTTAAAAAGCCAATAAGCCATAATGAGGTGCTCTTACAAAGATTTACTTCCAATTAGTCTATAGTATCATTAAACGCTTGTCGGGATTGAGGATAAATAAATGAGCCAAGTATTAGATGACCTACTGTCATTAATGTCGTTAGAAGAGATTGAGCAAGGCTTGTATCGCGGGCAAAGCCAAGATTTAGGATTTAGAGCTGTATTCGGTGGCCAAGTAATGGGCCAAGCTCTATCTGCCGCAAAAGAAACATTACCACAAGGGCGTATTGTTCACTCTTTACACTCTTACTTTTTGCGCCCAGGTGATGCTGCAAAGCCGATTGTCTATGATGTAGAGAATATACGTGATGGTAAAAGTTTTAGTACTCGCCGTGTAAAAGCAATTCAATATGGTAAGCCGATTTTTTACATGACTGCTTCTTTCCAAGGTGAAGAAGAGGGCTTATCACATCAAGCGCAGATGCCTGATGTACCACAGCCTGAAGAATTAAAGTCATCGCTTGAATTTTACCAAGCAAATGCAGAGCTTATTCCTGAACCAATTCGAAATAAGTTCATCCGAGAAGTACCAATTGAAATGCGTCCTGTGACCTTTCATAACCCATTCAAACCACAAGTGATGGAGCCAGTTAAGCATATTTGGTTTAAAGCTAATGGTGAGATGCCTGACGATCAGCGTATTCATAATTACTTACTTGCGTACGCATCTGACTTTGAGTTTTTACCAACTGCATTACAGCCGCACGGCGTATCGTTTATGCAGCCGAATATGCAGGTTGCAACGATTGACCATGCAATGTGGTTTCACCGCCCGTTTAGACTAGACGATTGGATTTTATATTCGATTGATAGCCCAAGTGCGAGCTCTGGTCGTGGTTTGGTGCGAGGTCAGTTCTTTGACCGTCAAGGCAATTTGGTTGCCTCAACGATCCAAGAAGGGGTTATGCGTCAGCGTTAATCTTTTACGTGCTGAGCTTGGCTTTGCACTATATCGTCAATTGACTGCCAGACCCGTGCTGGCAGCAATGCTTTAAGATATAAATACACTTCACACAGCTCATTGCTACCCGTTAAGCCTTGCTCTGTTTCGGTAATTAGCTTTTGCTCTCGCAAGCTTGAAATAAAACCAATAAGTACTTTTTTGTCGAAGAACTCTGGGGTTTTAATGCCGTGCAAGGTGCCTAAGCGCTCTGCTAACACTTGACTTTCATGTTCAAGCTCTTCACGCTCAATACCACTGCTAGTTTGAATAAAGCCAACCACGATAGCGTAGCGTTGTAGTGTTAAACTTAGGGCACGACCGAGCATTTCGAGTTTCGCTAAGCAGTCGTTGCTGTTAGTGATCTTGATATTATCGCCATCAATTTCAATCAGGTCCTGATCAACGAAGCTTGCAAGTACGCGCGTAATGTAGTTTTCATCTAACTCATGCAAGAACCACTCTTTGGCAAACAGTGGGTAAAAACGTGCAATCAAGGCTTGGCAATCAGCCATGGTCGTTTGATGTGCTTTGAATAAATGCAGCGCCAATAAGCTCGGTACTGCAAATAAGTGCAACACGTTATTACGGTAGTAGTTGAACAGTGTTTTTTCTTTATCGTTAATCGCGATAATTTCGCCAAACTCGTCACTGATCACATCAAACTTATTAAGTTTAAGTGCATGCTCTAATAGCTGCTCGGCGCTTTCGTCTGGTGTGGTCACCTTTTCACTGTAGCTTGCGCTACGTTGTAAATGTAAATAAAACTCAAGCTGAGCAATCAGCTTAGGTTTACTTAGCGCGTGTTTATCATTTACCAGTAATATCATCGCAAGTAGATTCACTGCATTGAGTGCAGCGGCGCTATTAATATTAACCATTACCTTATCAGCGAGGTTAGCGACTTGTGGTCCAAGCCATTGTGGTTTCTGAACATCAGTTGGGTGAATCGACTCTCGCCAATCAGGTTGTTGATCATTGAGATATTGGTTTATCGATATAGGGTCGCCAAAGTTTAAATAACCACGACCGTAGTTTTTAAGGTTTTTAATTGCCTTAAAGATACCTAATACCGACTCACCTTTTTTATCGTTACCGGCAAGCTCTTTTAAGTAAGTATTAATTTCCATTACGTGCTCATAACCAATGTATACAGGCACAATCGAAATAGGGCGGTCTATGCCACGTAACATAGCTTGTAATGTCATAGCGAGCATACCAGTTTTTGGCGGTAACAAGCGACCAGTTCGGCTACGACCACCTTCCGTGTAGAACTTAACTGAATAGCCTTTGATAAATAACTGGCTCAGGTACTCTTTAAATACTGACGAATACAATTTATTGCCCGCGAATGAGCGGCGAATAAAGAAAGCACCACTGCGACGGAAGATTCCCCCTGCCGGGAAGAAATTTAAGTTGATACCGGCAGCGATATGCGGCGGAACTAAGCCTAAGTGGTAAATAGAATAGGTCAGCAATAAGTAATCCATATGCGATCGGTGACATGGCATATAGATAATCTCGTGGCCTTTATCTGTAAGCTCATGCACCTGCTCAGAAAACTTAATATCAATCCCGTTATAAAGCTTATTCCACAGCCAAGTTAAAATACGGTCTGCAACACGAATGGTGGCATCGCTATAATTGGCGGCAATCTCATCAAGTAGCTTCAGCGCATTTTGGCGAGCTTGCTCTTGGCTGATGTTTTTTTCTTTCGCTTCTATTTGAATTGCTTTTTTTATTGTTGGTGAGGCAAGTAGCGAATTAAATAGCTGCTCACGTGATGGCATTTTCGGGCCTGTCGCTGCCAATTTTTGGCGACGAAAGTGCACGCGGGCTACACGTAAAAGCTTATGAGGTAGTTCATCAACATCGGCTTTTTCATTGACCAATAACGATAAGTCGAGCGGTTGGCTAAAACGGATAAAGTTATCGCGCCCTGAGAATAGCAACACAAAGAATTTACGAAACCAGCTGGGTGTTAATGAATGAGACACCAAAGTACCTAAACCTGGCTTTTCTTTGCCTGGGTTGCGGCCCCATAAAATTGTCACTGGGATCACTTGGACGTTTTTCTCACCTGATTGCATCAGGTGGTCAATAATTTGTTTGCCTTGCTGCAGGGCATTGCTTGGTTTGCTTTTGTTACCAAATAGCGGTGGTGGGTTTTGAATACCGATAAAGCGATCAAGTTCTGCATTACCTAATAACTGCTCTTCGGTCGGGTTAGGTAAGCCGTATTTTTTACATACCCTTGCCAGTGCCGCTAAATCAGAGCGTGCATTTAGCCTAACAATATAAAAAGTAGGGTTGGCTGGGTTTAGATTGTATTGTTCAATCGGATTTTCTGGCAGCACCTTACTTTTTACAAACAAGCGGTTCATACCGGCAGAAATGAAATTTAAACAACGATTAATGATACGCATCAACTCACCAAAGTTATTAGTAGATATTAAATAGACCGAGTCTGGTCAAAAATAAGCGGCATAGAATAACAATTATTAACTGGACTGACCATTTAAAAGCGATTTTCTAGCCTCTTTACTCGCACAAGTATAATTTAAAGACGCTAATGTTATTGATAAAGTTCGAAAATTAAACAAAATTTAATTTAGACCTTTGAGATTTTCAAAATAGTTGTTGCATTTATCACCAATCTATCTATAATACGCAGGCTTTCAAAATTCCCTCGGGAACTTGGAAGGAAAGATTAAGCTTGGATTTCAAGCTAATAAACAGGAATTCCGATTTGGAATTCATCGTAGATATAAGAAAGCAGCCGACATCTTAGTTATTAAGATTGTTTCGGTCGTTTTTTTATGCTCTTTTTAAATGCTCTTTATATTGAGGTTTAAGAATGTCAAATCAACGCATTCGTATTCGCCTAAAAGCTTTTGACCACCGTTTGATTGACCAATCAACGGCGGAAATCGTGGAAACTGCGAAACGCACTGGCGCACAAGTACGTGGTCCAATCCCACTACCTACACGCTTTGAACGTTTTACTGTACTAACTTCACCGCACGTTAACAAAGACGCGCGTGATCAGTACGAAATCCGCACCCATAAACGTCTGATCGACATCGTAGAACCAACTGACAAGACTGTTGACGCTCTAATGCGTTTAGATCTTGCTGCTGGTGTTGATGTTCAAATCAGCCTGGGTTAATCGGAAGATTAGAGAGGTTTTAGGAAAATGGCATTAGGTCTAGTCGGTCGTAAAGTGGGTATGACACGTATCTTCACTGAAGATGGTGTATCTATCCCTGTGACAGTTATCGAAGCGACACCTAACCGCATTGCTCAGATCAAATCTGAAGCAACTGACGGTTATAACGCGCTTCAAGTAACCGCAGGCACTAAAAAAGCAAGCCGTGTAAACAAAGCAGCAGCGGGTCACTTCGCTAAAGCTGGTGTTGAAGCGGGTCGCGGTCTGTGGGAATTCCGCCTAAATGGTGGTGAAGGCGATTTTGAAGTAGGCGCTGAGCTTACTGTTGAATTATTCAACGAAATCAACAAAGTTGACGTAACCGGTACTTCTAAAGGTAAAGGTTTCCAAGGTGGTGTTAAGCGCTGGAACTTCAGCATGCAAGACGCTACTCACGGTAACTCTCTATCTCACCGTGCTCCTGGTTCAATCGGTCAAAACCAATCACCTGGTAAGGTGTTTAAAGGTAAGAAAATGGCCGGTCACATGGGTGCTGAGCGTGTAACGACTCAAAACTTAGAACTAGTTCGCGTTGACGCTGAGCGTAACTTGCTTTTAGTTAAAGGTGCAGTACCTGGCGCTATCGGCGGTGACGTTATCGTTAAACCAGCTGTTAAAGCATAAGTCCTGGAGATTTAGTGATGGAATTAGCAATTAAAGACGCTTCTGGCGCTCTTGAAGTTTCTGAAGCTACTTTTGGACGTGAGTTTAACGAAGCATTAGTACACCAAGTAGTTGTTGCTTACGCAGCAGGTGCTCGTCAAGGTACTCGTGCTCAGAAGACACGTTCTGAAGTAAGCGGTGGTGGTAAAAAACCATGGTCTCAAAAAGGTACTGGCCGTGCACGTGCTGGTACAATTCGTAGCCCAATTTGGCGTTCAGGTGGCGTTAGCTTCGCAGCTAAACCACAAGATCACAGCCAAAAAGTAAACCGTAAAATGTACCGCGGTGCGATCAAAAGCATCTTATCTGAATTAGTTCGTCAAGAGCGTTTAATCGTTGTTGAGCAGTTTGGTCTTGAAGCACCAAAAACTAAAGAACTAGTTTCTAAGCTTAAAGAACTTGAGCTTAAAGATGTTCTAATCGTGACTGAAGAAGTAGATGAGAATCTTTTCTTATCGGCACGTAACCTATACAAGGTTGACACGCGTGATGTAGCTGGTATCGATCCTGTAAGCCTAATCGCTTTCGATAAGGTACTTATTACAGCTGCTGCTGTTAAGCAACTTGAGGAGGCGCTAGCATGATCCGTGAAGAACGTCTTTTAAAAGTGATCCTTGCTCCACACATCTCTGAGAAAAGCACTATCGCTGCTGAAGAGAACAACACGATTGTTTTCAAAGTAGCTTCTGATGCAACTAAAGCTGAAATCAAAGCTGCAGCAGAAAAGCTTTTTGAAGTAGAAGTAACTGGTGTTCGCACACTAAACGTTAAGGGTAAAACAAAACGTACTGGCATGCGTTTCGGTCGTCGTTCAGACTGGAAGAAAGCTTACGTTACTCTTAAAGAAGGTAGCGAGCTAGACTTTGTCGGCGGCGCCGAGTAATAAGGGGAGTTAGAATTATGGCACTTCAAAAGTGTAAACCAACTTCTGCGGGTCGTCGTCACCTGGTTAAAGTGGTTAACCCAGATCTACATAAGGGTAAACCTTACGCACCACTACTAGAGAAAAACTCTAAGTCTGGTGGTCGTAATAACAAAGGTCGTATCACGGTTCGTCACATCGGTGGTGGTCATAAGCATCATTACCGTGTAATCGACTTTAAACGCACTAAAGATGGCATTCCAGCTGTTGTTGAGCGTCTAGAGTATGATCCAAACCGTAGCGCAAACATCGCTCTTGTATTATATGCAGACGGTGAGCGTCGTTACATTATTGCACCTAAAGGCTTAAAAGCTGGTGATTCAATCCAATCTGGTATTGATGCACCAATCAAAGCTGGTAACACGTTACCAATGCGTAACATGCCTGTAGGTTCGACTGTTCACAACGTAGAATTAAAACCAGGTAAAGGCGCGCAAATCGCACGTTCTGCTGGTGCATACGTTCAAATCCTTGCTCGTGAAGGTCAATACGTAACTCTACGTCTTCGTTCTGGCGAAGTTCGTAAAGTTCCAGCTGACTGTCGCGCAACACTTGGTGAAGTAGGTAATGCTGAGCATATGCTTCGTTCACTAGGTAAAGCTGGTGCAAATCGCTGGCGTGGTATCCGTCCGACAGTTCGTGGTGTTGCCATGAACCCGGTAGATCACCCGCACGGTGGTGGTGAAGGTCGTACATCTGGTGGTCGTCATCCTGTGTCTCCATGGGGTAAACCGACTAAAGGTGCTAAGACACGTAAGAACAAGCGTACTGATAAATTTATCGTACGTCGTCGTACTAAATAATAGTTGAGGAATAGCCATGCCACGTTCTCTCAAGAAAGGTCCTTTTATTGACCTACACTTGCTGAAGAAGGTAGAGAAAGCGTTGGAAAGCGGTGACAAGAAGCCAATTAAAACTTGGAGCCGTCGTTCAATGATCATACCTAACATGATCGGATTGACCATCGCTGTCCATAATGGTCGTCAGCACGTTCCTGTGTTCATCACAGACGAAATGATCGGTCACAAACTAGGTGAATTTGCACCAACTCGTACTTACCGCGGTCACGCTGCGGATAAGAAAGCGAAGAAACGTTAAGAGGGGAATGATAAATGCAAGCATTAGCTAAACATAAATTCGCCTCTGGTTCGGCGCAAAAAGCACGTCTAGTTGCAGATCAGATCCGCGGACTTCCGGTTGATCGCGCTCTAGAAATCCTGGCGTACAGCCCTAAAAAAGCGGCTGTATTAGTTAAAAAAGTACTTGAGTCTGCTATTGCTAACGCAGAGCATAACGAAGGTGCTGACATTGATGAGCTTCGTGTAACTACGATCTTTGTGGACGATGGTCCAACAATGAAGCGTATTATGCCACGTGCTAAAGGACGCGCAGACCGCATCCTTAAGCGTACAAGCCACATCACTGTTGTGGTTTCAGATAGCTAGGAGTATAAGTAATGGGACAAAAAGTTCATCCTACTGGTATTCGCCTAGGTATCTCTAAACCTTGGGTTTCTACCTGGTACGCGAATTCAAAAGATTTCTCTGATCAGCTTTTTGGCGATCACAAAGTACGTACTTTCCTTACTAAGGAATTAAAAGCGGCTTCTGTGTCTAAAATCGTTATCGAGCGTCCAGCTAAATCTATCCGTGTAACAATTCACACAGCTCGTCCTGGTGTTGTTATCGGTAAAAAAGGCGAAGACGTTGAAAAACTACGTCAAGCAGTAACTAAGATTGCAGGTGTTCCGGCTCAGATTAATATCGCTGAAGTTCGTAAGCCTGAACTTGATGCACAACTAGTAGCTGACGGTATTGCGTCACAGCTAGAGCGTCGTGTTATGTTCCGTCGCGCTATGAAGCGTTCGGTACAAAATGCAATGCGCATTGGTGCAAAGGGTATCAAAGTTGAAGTTAGCGGTCGTCTTGGCGGTGCTGAGATCGCACGTTCAGAATGGTATCGTGAAGGTCGTGTACCTCTACATACTCTTCGTGCTGATATCGACTACGCAACTTCTGAAGCCTTAACCACTTATGGTATCATTGGTGTTAAAGTTTGGATCTTCAAAGGCGAAGTTATTGGTGGTTTACCACTAGTACAAGAGCAAGAGAAGCCAGCTAAACGCGCGCCAAAGAAAGCCAAAAAAAGTGCTAAGTAGAGGTAGCGAGTAATGTTACAGCCAAAACGTACAAAATTCCGTAAAATGCACAAAGGCCGCAACCGCGGTTTAGCGCAAAACGGTAACAAAGTAAGCTTCGGTACTTTCGGTTTGAAAGCTACTGGCCGTGGCCGTATGACTGCTCGTCAAATCGAAGCAGCTCGTCGTGCTATGACACGTCACGTAAAGCGTCAAGGTAAAATCTGGATTCGTGTATTCCCAGATAAGCCAATTACGAACAAACCATTAGAAGTTCGTATGGGTAAAGGTAAAGGTTCTGTTGAATATTGGGTTGCTGAAATTCAACCTGGTAAAGTACTTTACGAAATGGAAGGTGTTTCTGAAGAGCTTGCTCGTGAAGCATTTAACCTTGCAGCGCGTAAATTACCATTCACAACAACTTTCGTAACTCGGACGGTGATGTAATGAAAGCTAGCGAACTAAAAGACAAAAGCGTAGAAGAGCTAAATGCTGAACTTCTAGGACTTCTTCGTGAGCAGTTCAACCTGCGCATGCAAGCAAGCACTGGTCAGTTAGCTCAGACACACACGCTAAGAACAGTACGTCGCGATATCGCGCGTGTAAAAACAGTTATTAACCAGAAGGCAGGTCAATAATGAGCGATAAAATCCGTACTCTTCAAGGCCGTGTAATCAGCGACAAGATGGATAAATCTTTCACTGTTGCTATCGCACGTTACGTGAAGCATCCAGTATATGGAAAATTCATCAAACGTACGACTAAACTACACGTACATGACGAAAACAACACAGCTCAAACTGGTGACGTAGTTACTATTTCTGAGTGCGCTCCTATTTCTAAGACTAAGTCTTGGACTTTAGTAGACGTTGTTGAGCGTCCAAAGAAAGCTTAATTTTTAATTAAGTTTCCTTACTAAAAAGCCCCGGCATCTGCTGGGGCTTTTTGTTTTTAAAATACCGCTTACCGCCATTTTCTGATGAACTATTTCACTCATCTGACACTCTTAAAAATAAAAAGCGAGGCGCTTGGGTGTTAAAAGGGAATTACAAAGCATGGATCATCTCGATTACGCTACATGCTATGCTTTTATTGTTATTTGCTCGATATGGAAAGTCTGTGAAACTTCCCGCAGTCGCTGAACCGCCCAAGGTAATCAACGCGTATGTGAGTGTCGATTTAACAAAGCTACCAAGTTTGCAGAAGACTCAAGACAAACGTTTATCGGATCAGCCGCCAGAAATAGTTGATGAAGCGAAGGCTTTGCCGCTAAGAGAGGAAACCCCTCATAGCAGTCCTAAGCAGAAAAGAGATGCTAAGGTTGTTGAATACTCAGTTAGTGAATCCCAAGAAGTGACAACTGAGGTCGCAAAGCCTGATCAGGCACCTGAACACTCAAAAATAACCGAAGTACCCTTTAAAAAGCTCAACCCGTATGCGCCAATTCCAGAACTTAAGTTTGAAAATGACTCTTCTAATGCATCGCTATTTGGTCTGGTGAACGCCGCAAATAATAATTCGTCTGTAGGCAGGATATCTGTACCTGTGCAATTAACAGTATCAGATAAGGCAAAAGTCGTTTGGCAGAGTGGTGATGGCAGCAAGCGCATCGAGGTGCTAAATGGTATGTGTTATGGCATCGATTTTAATTCGGTGTTTGGTAAATCTGGAGTGCCAAGCGGTTCGCCCAGACCTTGTGAAGACAAGGATGCTAGATTATTTAAAGAAATAATGAATAAGTGGAGTAAAAACTAATAAAAAAACACTTTACCTCAACCTAACTTGAGCTTTTAAAGTGGCGTTTTTAAAAGGGCGCTACAATGAATCCATTAGAAAACTATCTATTAAGTTTGCAGATTAATACTTATAAAACTTCAATTTATCAAGTTATTGAAATACAAACGCGTATTTGGCAATCACTCCAATCAGGCTCTAGCTATGCACTGGCCATGCTGGAGGTATTAGAAGTAGTAAACCATTCAAAACAACAGCAGCATCAAGCACTGTTAAAGCAGGTGTTACAGCTTCTTGGCTATAGTGCCCAATCTCAAGTCGGTAATAATTTACTTGTTGCGCATAAGCGCTTTTCACATTCGTTAGAATTATTATGAGCTGTCATTATTAGGTCACAAAGGTTGGGTGAAATAATACTGTTTTAAGGATTGAAACGGAGTTTCTGCATCATGAATGAGCAGCCAGAGATAATTATTATAGGTAATGGCCCAATAAATACCGAGCTTGCTGAGCTGATTGATTGTTGCCCTCGTGTCGTTCGTTTTAACCGCTGTGCAGCAATGCCTACGCACCTAGGTAGGCGGTGCACTGATCTTTGGCTACTGGGCCGAGGAAGGCAGGCGCAAAGCTTACTTACTGATCCGCTTGTGATGCCGCTTGAAGGGATAAGTAAAGTTGTCGTCACTGATCCTGCGCCAAATTTACTTATGCAGCACATATTCAAACTGATCCGCCGTCAAAGCCGGCTTGACCATGGTGACGCTTTGTTTAAGCACTATGGCACAGGTTTGCAGCAAGAAAGGTTAACCCAGCAATTTCGCCAATCAGTCCTTGAGTATCTATTAACGTTAGGGCCAACAATACATAAGCCATATTGCCCAAGTTCAGGAACTTTAGCGATTGTTCACTACCTTAAATTGTTTTCAAAAGTGCATATAGCAGGTTTTGGTTTTCAGGGCTGGAAGCGTCATCCGTGGCATTTAGAAAAACGCTATGTATCAGAGTTAATTCACGAAAACAAAGTCATTATGCTTGACTGAAAAAAGGCACTTAGCCGAAACTAAGCGCCTTGGCTTAACGAAGTTACCAAATCATTTCTACAAATTCTGGGTGATCCACAAATGGGTTGCGGTTACCTTGATGTTCATAAGCGGCTTGGTTACGGTCAAGCTCTAATTGGCTAACGGGATCCTCGTTATGCCACTTTAATAACATAGTAACGACCCAGCTCTCAAAGACCTGATTAGATGAACCATTCAGTACAGCGTTACTGTAGGTTGTGTTGTTTTGCCATGAGCCAATCACGTTTTCATAGCGTGTTGCCATATAGAAGTACGCTCTTGCAAAGTCACCTTTAAATTCATCAATTGGTTCAAAAACCGTTCCTGAGTAATTTAATGAGCTGGCTGCACTACCTACTTTGCTGCCGTTACTAGAGGTATAGTTTGCACTAGCTACTTCACCAAATGGGTAGTTACTGCGTTTTGAATTGACATAACCGTCAGTGGCAAAAATATGATGTACGTCTGAATTCATTGGCTCAATTGTTCCACCAAACCAACTTTTCGGGAAAGAATGCTCACGGTTGTAGCAGTCTGCTTCGCTGTTGTATGTCCCACATTGGTCGCTCACAGCAACATAGTTGTAGCTGTCTTGGCCTGCAGGGTTTTCTGAATAACGATCTAAAATAGAGTTGTCGTTTTCAAAATACTTATCGCGTGAAGCAACATCGTAAAAGCTCCAAATCGCAGAATAGCCTTGTGAGTTGTGATCTTTAATGATGTTGTATAACTCTGTTTTTAGTGCATAACCACTAAGGCCTTGCGTTGTAACATAGTATCCCGATGGCTCTGTTGGGGTTGTACCACCACCGTCACCGCCGCCTGAGCTATCGCCTAGGCTAAACGGCGTTGCTTCTGAGCTTTGGAAGCTTGCACCACTGGCAAGTACTGTTTGACCTAATGAAAGGCTGTAACTGCCATTGCCGAATGAGCAGCATATGCCATCACCATAACTATCAAAAATAGTAAAGCTATAGTCACCATCCGTTAAACATGCTTGCTCACTGTACTGAGTATTTGCTGCATAGCTGCCGCCTGATGCTACTGCACTACCTTGGCTATTGGTGATTTGCCAGCTGGTTTCTTCTCCATAGTTATCGGTAGTGAGGGTTAAAGACACTTGGTTATAGGCGCAGCTGCCCGAAGGTGGTGGGGTTGCGCCAGTGCTTGGTGCAAAGTTATCTACATAAACTACTTCGCTACCATCAAAACCAGTTACGTCGTAAAAGCGCAGGCCAACATTAATTGATGTGGTAGCAGAGGCTGTGTACTGATAACTGATTTGTTGCCATTGATTAGTTAATGCTGAATTAGAATAGCCTTGATAGCCATCAACCACTAAGCGAGCTTTTACGCCGCCTTCTGTATGGTAAACCCAAGCTGAAAACTCATAAGTTTCACCCGCCACTACATCAACTAGCTGCTGTAAATCGGTATTACTTTGCGTGCCAGTATTAACCACGACTTGCGCTGAGTAATTACCTGAGTAAACCACATTACTATTAGCGCTAAGGCTAATACCGCTATCTATGGTGCTCCAGCTTGCAGGGATGTTTGCTGACCAGCTTTCGAAGCTGGCGTTATTAACATTTGCCAATGCTGAACTCGCTAGGCACAGCAAGCCACTGGCTAGCATATATTTTTTACATGTCCCGTGTGACATTGTATTTTCCTTTTCATATTTTTTAATAGTTATTGCTGTTCTTAAAATGAACACAGCGAGTATAGGCTAATTGTCTCATGTTGCAATAATGTTAATTAATAAAAGTTTCTTATTTGGGAATTTTTGCTTTTAACATGTTTTTTTTGGATAAATACTAAATTAATAACTAAATGGAATATCAAAGCAGATTCTATTCTTTTTTAATCGCCTCAGACCTCGTTATTCTTCACGCTCAGATAAACCTTTAAAGCGTTTTTATTAGGTCTTTAAAGTCGAAAAAATTGTTCGCGAAATGACGGTAGCAAGTTCGTTTCGCAGTTAACTTTTCAGGGTTACGAGGAATAAATTCATGTTGTTAAGTCAACTAAATGCAGCGGCGAGCCCGCTATCGCAAGAGCAAGTACAAAAGCTGCAAGGCTTAGTGGCTGAACTTAATCCAATTCAGCAAGCGTGGGTAAGTGGTTACTTAGCTGCAAATGCCAACGCAGGTGCATTAACCGGTGGTGTTGCAGCCGCTCCAGCTGCAGGTGATGCACCGCCGCTAACTATTTTATACGGCTCGCAAACGGGTAACGCAAAAGGCGTGGCAAGTAAGTTAAAAGAGCAAGCAGAGTCGCGCGGTCTAACGGTTAAGTTAGTAAACATGGCTGACTACAAACCAACTGCCCTGAAAAAAGAAAAGTTCATCACGGTTGTTGTTTCAACTTACGGTGAGGGTGAACCACCAGAAGACGCTGAAAGTCTGCATGAATTCTTAACGACTAAAAAAGCACCAAAACTAGATGGTGTTAAAGTGGCTGTGATCGGCTTAGGTGATTCAAGCTACGAGTTCTTCTGCCAAACAGCAAAAGATTTTGAAGAGCGTTTTAACAAGCTTGGTGCAGAAACTATTTTCCAGCGTGCTGACTTAGACGTTGATTACGATGATGAAGCTGCTAAGTGGATTGACGGTGCACTTGATGCGTTTGAACCTGATCTTAAAGCGCAGCAGCAAGCAAGTGGTGGTCAAGTTGTGGCGATGCCATTTGGTGCCGCGGCACCAGCAGCAAGCCAATACACCAAGCAAAACCCATTTGCTGCAGAGCTAAGCGTTGTGCAAAAAATTACCGGTCGTGATTCAACCAAAGATGTGCGTCATGTTGAAATTTCATTAGAAGGTTCAGACATCACCTATACACCGGGTGATTCGCTAGGCGTTTACTTCTTAAATGACGAAGCGCTTGTTGATGAAGTCCTTGCGCTTACACAAATCGATGCATCTAGTACGGTTAAACTCGGCGACGAAGAACTAAGTATTCGTGATGCATTAATCGAAAAATTAGAATTAACTCAGTCATACCCTGGCTTTGTTGAAAAATATGCAACAGCAACGGGCAACCCTGATTTATTAAAGCTAGTTGAAGATAAAGCGGCAATGCGTGAGTACATTGAGCCTCGCCAAATCTTCGATATTATTCGTCAAAACCCAGCTCAGCTTGAAGCACAAACCTTAGTAGACTGCTTACGTAAACTACAAGCACGTTTATATTCGATTGCATCTAGCCAAGCAGAAGTTGAAGAAGAAGTTCATTTAACGGTGGGCCTGGTTGAGTTTGATGCATTCGGTAGCGAGCACTTAGGTGGTTGTTCTGGCTATTTAGCACGTCGTGCTGAAGAAGGCTGCAAAGTAAAAGTATTCAGCGAGCATAACGATAACTTCCGTTTACCGGCTAATGATGAAACGCCAATTATCATGGTAGGTCCGGGTACAGGTATTGCCCCATTCCGTGCGTTTTTACAAGAGCGTGATGCCCGTGAAGCAAGCGGTAAAAACTGGTTATTCTTTGGTAACCCACACTTTACCCAAGACTTTTTATATCAAGTAGAAATTCAAGGTTACTTGAAGTCAGGTTTACTGACAAAAGTGGATGTGGCGTTTAGCCGTGACCAAGCGGAAAAAGTATATGTTCAAGACAAACTTCGCAAAAACAGCCAAGAAGTATTTGCTTGGTTAGAAGCGGGTGCTCATTTCTATATCTGTGGTGATGCAAACCGTATGGCGAAAGATGTTCATCAGGCGCTTGTAGACATTATCAAAGAAAATAGCGGCAAAGATGATGAACAAGCTGAGCAATATTTAAAAGATTTACGTAGCGCAAATCGCTATCAGAAAGACGTGTACTAATCACGTTTAAAGCTAACAGCCGTCACTGTAACAAATTTAGGAAATACCATGAGCGAACAAGAGAAAAACGTAAAGCTTTCTGATAACGAGCGTTTGAAAAGAGAAAGTAACTTTTTACGTGGCACAATTGAGCAAGATTTAAAAGACGAGATCACCGGTGGCTTCACTGCTGATAACTTCCAACTGATCCGTTTCCACGGCATGTATCAGCAAGATGACCGTGATATTCGCCCTGAGCGCGCTAAACAAAAATTAGAGCCGTTACATAACGTAATGTTACGTGCTCGTATGCCTGGCGGTATCATCAAGCCAGAGCAATGGTTAGCGATTGATAAGTTTGCTGAAGAGAAAACCAGCTATGGCAGTATTCGTTTAACCACGCGTCAAACGTTCCAGTTCCATGGTGTACTTAAGCCAAATATTAAAGGCATGCATCAAATGCTCAATAGCGTGGGCATTGACTCAATTGCAACGGCGGGCGATGTAAACCGAAACGTATTATGTACAACGAACCCAGTTGAATCTGAGCTTCATCAAGAAGCGTACGAGTGGGCAGCGAAGATCTCTGAGCACCTATTACCAAAAACCAAAGCATACGCTGAAATTTGGCTAAATGGTGAAAAGAGTGAAACCACTGAAGAGCCAATTTTAGGTTCAACTTACTTACCGCGTAAGTTTAAAACCACAGTAACAATTCCACCGAACAATGAAGTGGATGTGCATGCGAACGACTTAAACTTCGTGGCAATTGCAGAAAACGGCAAGTTGGTTGGCTTTAACGTGTTAGTGGGTGGTGGTCTTGCGATGACTCACGGTGATACAGCAACGTATCCTCGTAAAGCAGATGACTTTGGTTTCATTCCACTTGAGCACACGTTAAAAATTGCTGAGCACGTGGTGTCTGTACAACGTGATTGGGGTAACCGCTCAAATCGTAAAAATGCGAAAACTAAATACACACTAGACCGTGTAGGTTCTGATGTATTTAAAGCAGAAGTTGAAAAACGTGCTGGTATTCAATTTCAGCAAAGCCGCCCGTATGAGTTCACTCACCGTGGTGACCGTATCGGTTGGGTTGAAGGTATTGATGGTAAGCACCACTTAACGCTGTTTATCCAAAGTGGCCGTATTTTAGATTACCCAAATCAACCTCTTAAAACAGGTTGCCGTAAAATTGCTGAAATTCACCAAGGTGATTTCCGCATGACTGCAAACCAAAACTTGATCATCGCAGGTGTTCCGGCTGATCAAAAAGCGGTAATCGAAGAGATTGCTCGCAACCATGGCTTAATTGATGACAGCCATACAGAGCAGCGTAAAAACTCAATGGCGTGTGTGGCATTACCAACCTGTCCGCTAGCGATGGCTGAGGCAGAGCGTTATTTACCAAGCTTAATTGAGAAAACAGAAGCGCTATTAGCTAAGCACGGCATTAGCGATGACAACATCATTATGCGTGTCGTGGGTTGTCCGAATGGCTGTGGCCGCGCCATGTTGGCAGAAGCGGGTCTGGTTGGTAAAGGTCCGGGTAAATACAACGTGTACTTAGGCGGTAACCGCGAAGGCACGCGTATTCCAAAATTGTATTTAGAAAATGTTGGCGAAGACGTATACCTAGAGGCATTCGATAAGCTAATTGGCCAATGGGCAAGTGAGCGTAATGAAGGCGAGTGCTTTGGTGATTTTGTAATTCGCAAAGGCATTGTTGCTGAAGTTAAAGTTTCAGTAACCGATTTTCACGCATAATTTTATAAGCGACACCGCTTTAAGGTTTGGAATTAACCATGAGTGAATTTAAAAACATCTTAACGATGAGCAAAGAAGACCAAACAGCTATGTTGGCTGATATTAATGGTCTTCTGGCTGATAAAAACGCAGAAGAGCGTGTTGCGTGGGCACTTGAAAACTTACCAAGCACGCACTTTTTGTCGTCGAGCTTTGGTATTCAAGCGGCGGTGATGTTGCATTTAGTGATATCACAGCAGCCAGATATTCCTGTGGTACTGACTGATACGGGTTATTTGTTCCCTGAAACCTATCAGTTCATCGAGCAAATGACGGAGCGACTTTCGCTTAATCTTAAAGTTTATAAAGCTAAGCTTAGCCCAGCGTGGCAAGAAGCGAAGTTTGGTAAACTTTGGGAGCAAGGTGAAGCCGGTATTAAGCAATACAATCAACTGAATAAAGTTGAGCCAATGACTCGCGCTTTAAACGAGCTGGAAGCAGGCACCTGGTTTAGTGGTTTGCGCCGTGACCAGTCATCAAGCCGTGCTGATAAGCAAATTGTTGAAATTAGCCGTGGCACAGTGAAAGTGTACCCACTTATCGAGTGGAATAACCGCGATATTTATCAGTATCTAACTAAGCATGATTTGCCGTATCACCCGCTTTGGGAGCAAGGTTATGTGTCTATGGGTGATGTTCACACCACCCGTAAACTTGAGCCAGGCATGACAGAAGAAGAAACGCGTTTCTTCGGTTTAAACCGTGAATGTGGCTTACATATTGATGGTGACGGTATCTAATCCTAAATTCCTATCAGAATTTTCTCAAAGCGCAGCTTAGCCTGCGCTTTTTTTGTGCTATTTATATACAATCCCTGGCTCAATTTTATGAGAGAAAATTATGAGTCGTGCCGTTGTTTTTTTATTATTGCTATTAATTACGCCTTTAGTGCGAGCAGAAACTTTACGTGTTGCGTTGTATGACACGGATTACCCACCTTATCATTTTGTAGATAGCGGTCAAAAAGGCCTAGTCGCTGACCTATTAAGCCGCTTTGCCGAAAAATATAATTATGATCTTCAGTACATGCTGGTACCAGAAGTGCGTTCGCAGCATTTACTTGATGAGGGTCAGGTTGATGTTCGTTTAGAGTCTGAGCAATGGTATCGTGGAGATAATCAATATTATTGGAGTGATAGTATTGCGATTGTTGAAGATATTTTAGTTATGCCCAGAGGTTGTCATATTCCAGCGATTGATGAGCTCGGCGGCTATGTGTTGATGGCTCGCTTTGGTTACACTTACCCGCAATTTGAAGCATTGTTTGCAGCTGGCAAGTTGCATCGTGAAGATTTTTACTCTGAAATAGATATGTTGAATGCTTTAGTCGATATGCAGCAAAATCAACGTGTTGCCGTCATCTCAAAAAACACATTGCAGTGGTATGCCTCAAGAAATCATGTCTTTAAGAAATTCACGGTAAGTGATTACAGTGTGGGTAGAGCGCCGATGCAATTACAGTTTACATACAATGAAAAAGGTAAGCATATGAGCGAGCAATTTAACGAATTTATGAAAAATCTTAAATCATCCGGTGAATTTGCTAAGATTGAGAGTAACTACCAATAATCGGTAAATGGAATGATTAAGCGTTTTTGTTATCTTGCGGTTATGTTGCTACTGACCAGTGTTGCCCTGCTGTTTTACATTAAAAAGCCAGACGGTAAACCTTACCTAGAGCTGAGCATGTTCGAGCGTTACGCAGAAAAAGTAAGTGGTGATGTGAGTGATTTTGCTTCGCAAGGTGCCGATACACTGACCAGCCAAGCAAAAAAGTTCACTGAGAAGTTGAGCTTTAGCAAAAACGCGGATGCACCTGTCGTCGTGTATAAATGGCAAGATGAACATGGTCAGTGGCACTATGCTGATACCCCTCACCCTAATTACGTTAGTACTACAGTAACTTTGGATCCGAACGATATAACTGTGTTACCTGCAGAGACTTTTCAAGCTGATGAAAAGCAAGCAGCAACAGTTAAAACTGACGAAGTACCTTCAGTGCTTGGGGTATACGACCCTAAAAATGTACAAAAGATGATGCAAGATGCTGAGCAAGTAAAACAGCTTATGGAGCAACGTAATAAGCAACTTGAGCAGCAGCTCAAAGAGCAAGGTGGGAATTAGCTTTGTTTGTTTTGAGCTGTGAGATCGCTTTCCATTTTCATCAGTAAAATAGTGAGATAAATTTTGGTGGGTAACGAGAACAGCACACCAACAGCAATACACGCTGCGCTTATCATAATGCCATGTATACCCATGCTATCACTTAAGTAATTGCCGGCTAATAAAGAATGCCCCAAAATGATTAGACAAATACCTAAAATAATAAAGGTTTTTAAGATTCGAATGATGGTTTGTTCAGTCATACAAGCACCTCACTTTAGCCTTAATTAAAGTGTAGGTACTGTTGTCATTAAGAGGATTGTTCTAAATCAAGCAAGTGTCGGTTATTTGTCTAATTTTAACGCGCTGGTTTTTATGCGCTTTTCATTTTTTGTAAATAAGTGTGTTGGCCTAAACTGCAATTTATTGTAAAAAAGGGCTGAAAATTCAGCCCCTTAGTTAACTTAAATGCAATTACTGCTCAGCCAGCATATTACGCAGAACATACTGTAAAATACCGCCATGTTTGTAGTAGTCCCATTCTTTCGGGGTATCTATACGTACATCAACACTAAAGCTAATTTGTTTGCCTTCGCTGTTAGTGGCAATCACACTGACTTCATTGGTTTTGTCGTATAAGCCTTCAAAATCGAACGACTCTTGGCCGGTTAAACCGAGTGACTCATAGCTTTCACCTTCTTTAAATTGTAGGGGTAAAACACCCATACCAATCAGATTTGAACGGTGAATACGCTCATAACTTTGTGCAATAACGGCTTTAACACCAAGTAAAAGTGAACCTTTAGCAGCCCAGTCGCGTGATGAGCCTGTGCCATATTCCGCGCCCGCTAAAATAATCAGTGGCGTACCATCTTGCTGATATTGCATCGCTGCATCATAAATACTGGCGAGCTCATCACTTGGTTGCATACGGGTCACACCGCCTTCGGTACCCGGTGCTAATAGATTACGTAAACGCACATTAGCAAAAGTACCACGCATCATCACTTCGTGGTTACCACGGCGCGAACCATACGAGTTAAATTGTGCTTTTTGCACGCCGTGCTCTTGTAAGTAAAGACCTGCTGGGGCATCTGCTTTAATTGCACCTGCTGGCGAGATGTGGTCAGTGGTTACTGAGTCACCTAATTTTGCTAAACAGCGCGCACCACTAATGCTCGGAATACCAGGAGGCTCAATCTCCATGCCATCAAAGAAAGGTGCTTTTTTGATGTAGGTTGACGCATCATCCCAATCATAAAGGTTGCCATCAGGAATTTGAATTTTCTGCCAACGATCATCACCTTGATACACATTGCCATAGCTTGATGCGAACATTTCTTTGGTGACAGTTTCGCGGACGAGTTCGTTTACCTCACTAACACTTGGCCAGATATTTTTTAGATAAATGTCATTACCATTAGGGTCTTGCGCAAGCGGCTCATTGTAAACGTCGATATCTGTACGGCCAGCAATTGCGTATGCAACCACAAGCGGTGGTGACGCTAAAAAGTTCATTTTCACATCTTGGTGAATACGGCCTTCAAAGTTACGGTTACCCGATAAAATAGAGCTTACAACTAGTTTATGCTTTTGAATAGCTTCACTGATTTCATCAGCTAGTGGGCCTGAGTTACCGATACAGGTTGTACAACCATAACCGACAAGGTTAAAGCCTAACGCATCTAAATCATCCATTAAGTCGGCTTTTTTCAAGTAATCAGTCACCACTTGTGAGCCAGGAGCAAGTGAGGTTTTAACCCATGGCTTAACCTTTAAGCCTAATTGTTTGGCTTTTTTAGCCACTAGGCCAGCAGCTAAAATAACACTTGGGTTTGACGTGTTTGTACAACTTGTAATTGCAGCAATGACACAAGCACCATCATTAAGCTCAAACTCTTCGCCTTTAAAGTTAACCTTAGCTGCGCCCATAAACTGTGCTTCGTTTACTGGCTCATCAGGGTTAGTGGTTGGGCCTTCATCTTCAATGCGCGCCTCTTGAACATCGCTTTTATCGCGATGTTGCATACGTTCTTCTTGAAAGCCTTTTAAGTGCTCACCAATAATGCTACCTGCTTTATCAAGGGCAATTCTATCTTGCGGGCGCTTAGGTCCGGCAAGGCTTGGCACAACATCATCAAGTGATAGCTCTAGTGTGTCGGTATAATGAGCCTCATCGCCAGGGTTACGCCATAAACCTTGGTGCTTAGCATAGTCCTCGATGAGTTTGAGTTGTTTGTCATCGCGGTTAGTTAAACGTAGGTAGTTGATGGTTTCATCATCAATTGGGAAAATACCGCAGGTTGCACCATACTCAGGCGCCATGTTTGCAATAGTTGCACGGTCTGCAAGCGGTAAATCAGCAAGACCATCACCATAAAACTCAACAAATTTACCTACTACGCCATGGTTACGCAGCATTTCTGTCACGGTTAGTACAAGGTCGGTTGCAGTTGTGCCTTCTGGCAGGCGACCATTGAGCTTAAAGCCAACCACTTGTGGAATGAGTAAGCTAATCGGTTGACCAAGCATTGCGGCTTCGGCTTCAATACCACCGACACCCCAGCCTAGTACCCCAAGACCATTGATCATGGTGGTGTGCGAATCGGTTCCGACTAGGGTATCTGGGTAGGCGAGTGATTTACCATTTTTACTATCGTTAAATACCACGCGGGCTAAATATTCTAAATTTACTTGGTGTACGATGCCGGTTGCTGGTGGCACGACTTTCAAGTTATCGAAGGCAGTTTGCCCCCAGCGTAAAAATTCGTAACGCTCTTTGTTACGCTCATATTCAAGTTTTGCATTTAAGTCGAATGAACCATCTTCACCGTAGCCGTCAACTTGCACAGAGTGGTCAATAACAAGCTCGGCAGGCGACAGTGGATTAATTTTCGCAGGGTCGCCGCCAAGTTTTTCCATGGCATCACGCATCGCGGCTAAATCGACAATGGCGGGTACGCCGGTAAAATCTTGCATTACAACGCGAGCGGGCGTAAACGCGACTTCTGCTGATGGTTTCGCTTGTGGATCCCAGTTTAGTAAAGCATCGATATCTTGCTTTTTAATATTAACGCCATCTTCATTGCGCAACAGGTTTTCAAGTAAGATTTTTAGAGAGAATGGCAGACGTTTTGCTTTGTCGCCTAAACCTTGTAAAGAGTGAATATGATATTGCTCACCATTAATCGTAAGCTGTTTTTGGGTATCAAAACTGTTATTCATTATTTGCCCCTGTGGTTTGAGCAAGCAATTTGGCTTGCTTTGTTGTTTCCTTTTCGAAATAGACACAGTGTTATTGCAAACTTAATACCAGCTGAGAAATTCATCTAGCTGATGAAAAAATATGCTACCTAATATAGTTGCTGCTGATGTGATTTATTTCAAGGGAAGGAGGCAGATAAAAAGGGTAGTCACTTTAAACTACCCTCAGAAATAAGTGTTTTTAGTTAAGCCAGTTTTGTTGTTTACCTTTATGGCTAATAAACAGTAATAGTAAACCAATAACGATAACACACAATGGCATTGCTAATGCGCTAGTACCAAACATAGCAAGGCTATCTATCACCACAAAATTATAATATTGCTGGACTAATACGGCGATAAACGAGATTAAAAATAACTCGCGCGCAAGGGCTTTTTTTACCAGTAATAAGATGCTCGCGAAGCTTGCTGCAAACACGGCTATCGCAAAGGCAGCCGTTGACCAGAGCGGTATGTCGCGGTATGCGGCTTGTTGTGCTTCGGGGAGTTGGTTAATCATTTCGGGTGTGATCAACAGTTGCATTATAAATGCAATGACACCTAAAAGATTCCATACAAGGGCTGCCCAAGCGAGTGGCTTGAGCCAAGCTGGAGGATTCATAAATCACCTTTTATTGTTGTTATAATCGCATTCAATTAAAGGTGATTTATGCTAACTAAGCAAGCTCTTGTTAACCAAAAGAGATAGGGCGGCGACCGGTTTTTTCGTCTACTTTTGGTTTTTTAGTACGTTTACGCTTCGATTTTTTTGGCGCTTCTTCAGAGCTTTGTGGTTGTGCTTTTTGTACTGGTTCTGGTGGGCGAGGATTTGGTGTTGCATCTTCGCTTAGTGTCAATTGGAACAACTCACCATCGAAAGCCAGCACGTCACCACTGTATAATTTTTTCCGTTTTATTGTACAAATTTCATAGTTAACCCCAACATAACCTTCACCAATTAAGGCTTTTGCTTGGCCGCCTGTTTCGACTAGGTCGAGCACTTTTAGCAAGTTACATAGCTCTATTGGCTCTTCTTCTAGTTCAATTTCGATGAAATCTTCGTTCATGTTGGTCTCTCTTAATTCAATCGCAGCCATTATAAAGCCTAGCACTCAATTGAACCAAGATTAAATTTTTAAGCTCTTCAAGCGGTTAAAATTTGCAGCAATAAATAATCTGACATTTTTCTAAACAGTAAAAAAACTGCAGTATTTACTGGGTACACTGCGCGCGTTTGGAATTGGTGTACAAATTGCTAAATGCATGTCCGTTTCATTTTTTATTCGTTCAGGAGAAGTTGTAATGGGCGTAAGAACAGCGCTAAGAAAAGAGTTAATGGGTTTGCAAGATTCGTCATTGCTTGCTGCAGATGATGTGCGAGCTTTGTTAACGCAAACAATTAAATCTCAGCCTGAAAAGTCAGAACAAGGTTTTGCGTTAATTTCGCGTTTTAATGATAACCATAGCCAGCTGAGTTCAGGGGAAACAAATAAAGAAAAACTGCTTCAGCATCAAACTCACCGTTTATTTAAAGATATTTTATATACCCGTCAAAGTGTTAATAGTTGGCTAAAAAAACATCTTAATTAATTGATTTATTGTTTTTCTCACTTTAGACTACACTTGTAATCTAAAGTGAGAAAGAATATGAAAAGGATAATTTCGGCAGCCATATTTTTAATTTTGGCTGGTTGTCAGCAAGCTACAGTCTACGTATACACAGAAAATCTTGATCAGTCGCAGTTGCAATCATTAGAGCAAGCATTAAATAAGCAAAGCTTACCCTATGAATACACTCAGCTCCCAGTGCCAAGAGAGTTTGCGGATGCAACCTTAATGTTATCGAGTGATAAAATCCTCACTCATGAAACTGAGCAACTTGCTGAAATTATGCAAGGATTGGGTTATGAAGTTGAAATCAAATACACCACAGATGCCAACCACTTTTACAATCATGGCAATATTGGCTTTTATTTAAAAGCTAAAAATACTACCACTAATTTTACTATGCCGGCTCGTGTACTCACCACAGGATGTGTTGAAGACAAGTATAATGATCTTGTTGTTACATTCAGTGATAAGCAAGCTCACTTTACTCTTGCTGGCGGTAGTAAAGTTACTCTTGATTGGGAATACTTATACGGCCACCTAGTCATTTATTATAAAAACTATTCGCAAAGTTACAGCCATTTAACGCCAGAAGTGAGTACCCCTTTTGGTATGAAACCATCAGACACCTACCGTTACACGGCTCGCGTTAATAGCCCAAGTTGGTTAAATTGCTCATTTCAAATTGTGTATATGGACTAGTTACGTGACTCAAGGTAAGTGCTTAACTTAGTAATACGTTCACTCATACCTTCGATTATGCGATCTTTAATTTTCTCGCGGATCACATTCGGCAAGCGGGTAAGTGCTTCAGGGGTGATAGCTAACAAAATGGTATCAACTTTTGCGCGCGCACTCGTACTGTGCTCGCGGTTATTGATAAAAGCACCTTCACCGATAAATTCGCCAGGCTCAATCGTGCCAAGTTCAAGGAGATGGCTTTGTTTGAATACCATCAGTGAGCCGCTTAGCACAATATAAAGCCGTTTATCAGTATCGTATTGTTTGAAAACAGCGCGGCCTTGTTTGACCAAATACAAATGACTGAATGACTCTAATAACACTTGTCGTTCGCTTAATGTGAACTCTCTAAAAAATGGTAATCTGTTAATAATTTCCATTTGTTTAATTAGTGGAATGTGCTCGATTAAATTCATTGACTCACATTGGTTTGCGCGAAATTAGCTAATATTGCGCTCTTTTAGCTTGCGGGTCAATGTATTACGACCCCAGCCGATTTTCACTGCGGCTTCTTGCTTGTGCCCAGCACAGTTGGCAAGAGCAGTTTTAATTAAGCGAGTCTCGAGTTGTGCTTGAATGGCAGGCCAAATATTTTCTTTACCTTGTTTAAGTTCAAGGTTAAGCCATTGTTGAAATGCATCTAGCCAGTCGCCTTCTTGCTCGATTGGTGTAACTGCGACGATTTCAGGTGGTAAATCTTGTTCACTAATAAGTTCACCCGGCGCCATAACGGTTAACCAACGGCAGGTGTTTTCTAATTGGCGCACGTTACCTGGCCAGTTAAATAGGCGTAGTTGCTCAGTGGCTTTTGGGCTTAAAATTTTGCTGTCAACTTGCAGCTCTTTGGCACTTTTATGTAAAAAGTGTTGTGCTAGTCGTTCAATATCTTCCGTACGCTCACGCAGCGCGGGTAAGCGTAAACGCACTACGTTTAAGCGGTGGAATAAGTCGTCACGAAACTTACCTTGTTTTACCAAGTCTTCGAGGTTTTGGTGCGTTGCAGCAATAATACGTACATCAACTTTAATACTTTGATGGCCGCCCACGCGGTAAAACTCACCATCGGCTAACACGCGTAATAAACGTGTTTGAACGTCGAGTGGCATATCACCAATTTCATCTAAAAATAAGGTGCCGCCATTCGCTTGTTCAAAACGGCCTTTACGAATGCTGTCGGCTCCAGTAAATGCGCCTTTTTCGTGGCCAAATAACTCTGACTCAACTAATTCTTTAGGAATGGCAGCCATATTCAGAGCTATAAATTGGTTTTCTTTGCGTGGGCTGTGGTTATGCAGGGCGCTTGCAACTAGCTCTTTACCTGTCCCTGACTCACCATTAATCAGCACGCTCATACTTGATGCTGATAATTTACCGATCGCGCGAAACACCTCTTGCATTGCAGGTGCTTCACCGATGATATGCGCATTGGTTTGTGGTGCTTGTTTGCGTTTAGTTTTCTTCGTTGAGTTAGCACGACAGGCGCTTTCTACCAGTGCCACGGCTTCGTCTAAGTCAAACGGTTTGGCGAGGTACTCAAACGCCCCTTTTTGGAAGGCATTTACCGCCGAATCTAAATCCGAGTGAGCTGTCATGATAATAACAGGTAAGCCAGGATTTTGCTCGGCAATTGTTTCGAGTAACGCCATGCCGTCCATGCCAGGCATACGCACATCAGATACCAATACCGTGGGCTGGCTAAACTTTAATGCGTTAAGCACATCTTGTGCGTTTGCATAGCTTTCAGTGTCAAATCCTGCACGTGCCAACGCTTTTTCCAATACAAAGCGAATTGAGGCATCATCATCAACTAACCAGACTGTTTTCATGACTACTCCAAAAAACCATTAATCCGTAAAAGGCAAATAGATATTAAATTCTGTATGGCCTGGCCAACTGTCACAATCAATGTGGCCGTCATGTTGGTCAACCAAGGTTTGCGCTATCGATAAACCAAGCCCTGATCCATTTTCTTTGTTGGTGATCATTGGGTAGAACAAGGTTTCACGTAAGCTCTTGTCTATACCTGGGCCGTTATCCGAAATTTGGATCAGCAAGGTTTTTTTCGGTGCCTTACCCGGGCGCCTGTGTTGATGATTGATGCGAGTTTTTATTCTTATCTCGCCACCATCAACAAGTGCCTGTTGTGCATTACGAATAATGTTCAGTACCACTTGCTGAATTTTACTCTGATCTATGTATACACTCGGTATACTTGGATCATAGTCTTTCACTAAAGTGATATTGGCATTGTTGTCTAACATGCTCAGTTTAATCACCGACTCTAACGCTTGGTGAATATTGCCATGGGATTTGTGTGGCAGTTGATTCGGACCAAGTAAACGGTCGACAAGCTCGCGTAAACGGTCTGCTTGTTCAATGATTAATTCGGCACATTGATCACGTTCTTGCTGATCAACCTCGTACTGCAATAATTGCGCCGCTCCGCGAATTCCACCTAAAGGATTTTTAATTTCATGTGCTAAACCACGAATAAGGTTACGGGCAGCTTGATATTGATGCATTTGATTCGAAGCTTGGTCATGGCGAATTTCATCATCCATTTGGCGGCATTCGAACAGGATATAATTTTCATCGTTGCTACTTATTCGGCGTGTGCTAATAGTTAACTTGGCATGGCGAGAATCGACGAACACCACGTCAGCTCTATGTTGGTGGCAATCGACACCGTCAAACAACGAATACTGAGCAATACGTTTTAAATCTATCGAGTGGTAGTTAAATAGGTTGTCGAACGGTTGGTTGATGATACGTTTTGGGCCTAAACCTAAAAGCTCACTGGCGCTATCGTTTGCGTAAACCAGTTTAAAATCATGATCGAGTAAAATAACAGCAGTACTTAAATTTTTCCAAATACTGTCGAGTAATTGAGAATTAAAATGTAAATCTCTGAGCATGGTTGCACCATTTTAGTGCGTTACAATTTAGTGCAGCTTAGCATAGTCTTTTTGCTTTGCGAGACATCATGTCGAAAATTCTAATTTCCGTTATTAATTGAAGTTCTGTGCATGAAAAAAGTGCTGACTGGGCTAACTGAAACGAGTTTATTATTTGCATCAAAAAGTTTCGCTTGTAATGTGTGTTCGCCTCGAAAGACCTCTCTTAGAGCAAAGGTTGTGCTATTACTTGGTGCGCCATGAGGTGAACCATCAACGAGTAATTGAACTTTGAAACCAGTTTCAAAACGGGGGCTGATTCGTGTAGTAACATAAACAGAACCTGTATTTTCTCTCACAGTTTCTTCATTTGCGGGGGCTGCAATTGACACTTTAAAGTTAACAGGGACTGCACTTGGAGCAGTATCAAGAATACTGGTATCAGCTGCAGGCATTGTAAGGTTTTGGGTATTTAACTTGACCTCAGTAGCACCGGGGCGAGGAGTATCAGAAAATACTAATACACCATTCTCATCTTTCCAAGAATAGACTTTTTGTGCTGCTGTATAACCAAAAAAGCTTGCAAATAATAACGATAATACCAATAAGGTTGTGCTTTTCACCCTGCGACCCTGCATTTTTTCACTTAACTAAAACTGTAGAGTAGAACCCGCTCAATTACCATTAAAAAAGCCCGCAGAGCGGGCTTGAGAACACACATTTATTATCTTTTAGATAATTCTGATACAGCGTGTATTACACGCTGTAGTACATTTCGAACTCAACTGGGTGAGTTGTCATGTTAAGTTTTTCAACTTCTTGGCTCTTAAGCGCGATGTATGCATCGATTAGGTCATCAGTGAATACGCCACCTTGAGTTAAGAACTCACGGTCTGCGTCTAATGATGCAAGTGCTTCTTGTAAAGAAGATGCAACTTGTGGGATCTCAGCTGCTTCTTCAGCAGGTAGATCGTATAAGTCTTTGTCCATTGCATCGCCAGGGTGGATCTTGTTCTTGATACCGTCTAGGCCAGCCATAAGCATTGCAGAGAATGCTAAGTATGGGTTAGCTGTTGGATCAGGGAAACGTACTTCGATACGACGTGCTTTTGCAGACGGTACCACTGGGATACGGATTGAAGCAGAACGGTTACGTGCAGAGTATGCAAGCATTACAGGAGCTTCGAAGCCTGGTACTAAACGCTTGTATGAGTTCGTTGACGCGTTAGCGAATGCGTTGATTGCTTTAGCGTGCTTGATGATACCACCGATGTAGTAAAGTGCTTCTTCAGAAAGACCTGCGTATTTGTCACCCGCGAAGATGTTTACGCCATCTTTACCTAGAGATTGGTGACAGTGCATACCAGAACCGTTATCACCTACGATTGGTTTAGGCATGAATGTCGCTGTTTTTCCGTATAAGTGAGCCATGTTATGGATAACATATTTCATCTCTTGGATTTCGTCAGCTTTTAATACCATTGTATTGAAGCGAGTTGCGATCTCATTTTGACCTGCAGTTGCTACTTCGTGGTGGTGAGCTTCTACTACTTGACCTAGTTCTTCAAGAACTAAACAAGTTGCTGAACGCCAGTCATGTGATGAGTCAACAGGTGAACACGGGAAGTAACCGCCTTTAACACCTGGACGATGACCCATGTTGCCACCTTCGTAATCTTTATCTGAGTTCCAAGCTGCTTCTACAGAATCGATTTTGTACATAGAACCAGACATGTCTGATTTGTATTTAACGTCATCAAAAAGGAAGAATTCTGGCTCTGGACCGAATAATACAGTGTCAGCAATACCAGTAGAGCGCATGTACTCTTCAGCGCGTTTTGCAACAGAACGTGGATCACGCTCGTAACCTTGAAGTGTTGAAGGCTCAACTACGTCACAACGTACGATTAGTGTAGCTTCTTCAGAAAACGGGTCCATTTTCGCAGACTCAGGAACAGGCATAAGTACCATGTCTGATTCGTTGATACCTTTCCAGCCAGCAATTGAAGAACCGTCAAACATTTTGCCGTCTTCGAAGAAGTCTTCATCAATTTGATGATGAGGAATAGAAACATGCTGTTCTTTACCTTTGGTATCAGTAAAGCGTAAATCAATGAACTTAACGTCATTTTCTTTGATAAAATCTAAAACCGATTGTGACATGTGTCCTCCAATTGTTGGGTTTTATTTTTGCTGCATTATTGCTTTTCGCTTATATAAGCTGGTTTCGTGCCATGTTTTTAACACCTTGTTTAGGCTTGTAAAAAGTGAACAGGGCTTCGTTTTGTTAACTTTCGTTGCACTAAGTTGGTGCGTAAAAAGATCATTCTGGTGCGTAAAAAGTGCGACCTTGTTTTGCACAATTATTGAGCGTGCCAATTTTTCGGTTATGAACACGATTTAGTGCCAAAATATGGTTCAAAAACTAAAATTTCGCCAGTTTTGAGCTCAGATTCACTTTAATTTTCATAAATTTGTCATTTATAAAACAGATACTTATAAAAAGCCTGAAGAAAGTTTATAAATTTATATTGGATAAACTTTCATCCATGCCATTATTAAGGGATAATATGCGCCCTTTTAAATCCTATGCTGGGACATCTGGTGAAAACGCAGGTGACTGCGTAGATCTTGCAGGATCAATGAGATTCAATTTCTCTGAGAAAAAATATGAGCATCGAAAAGTTAAGAAATATAGCGATTATCGCCCACGTTGACCACGGTAAAACAACTTTGGTTGATAAACTGCTTGAGCAATCAGGCACATTAGAAACGCGCGGCGGTAACGAAGAGCGCGTAATGGACTCAAACGACATTGAGAAAGAACGTGGTATTACCATTTTAGCTAAGAACACAGCTATCTCTTGGAACGACTACCATATCAATATCGTAGACACCCCAGGACACGCCGACTTCGGTGGTGAAGTAGAACGCGTACTTTCGATGGCTGACTCAGTATTGCTACTTGTTGATGCTCAAGAAGGTCCAATGCCGCAAACGCGTTTCGTAACGCAAAAAGCATTCGCACAAGGTTTAACGCCGATTGTTGTTATCAACAAAATCGACAAACCTGGTGCACGTCCTGACTGGGTTATGGACCAAGTTTTCGATTTATTCGATAACCTAGGTGCAACTGACGAACAGTTAGACTTTAAAGTAATCTATGCATCAGCTATCAACGGCTGGGCAACAATGGATTTAGACGAGCCATCAGATAACATGGAACCAATGTTCCAGATGATCGTTGACGAAGTATCTCCACCGGATGCAGATCCTGAAGGTGCTTTCCAAATGCAAATTTCTCAGCTTGACTACAACTCATACATCGGTGTTATCGGTGTAGGTCGTATCAAGCGTGGTACTGTTCGTCCTAACCAACAGGTGACTGTTGTAAGCGCAGACGGTACTAAGCGTAACGGTAAAGTTGGCCAAGTAATGAGCTACTTAGGTCTTGAGCGTCATGAAGCAGAATCTGCAGGCGCAGGTGACATCATTGCAATCACTGGTCTTGGTGAGCTGAAAATCTCAGACACTATCTGTGATGTAAATACCGTTGAAGCATTACCACCACTAAGCGTTGATGAGCCTACAGTAACAATGACGTTCTCTGTAAACACATCACCATTTGCTGGTAAAGAAGGTAAATTCGTAACGTCACGTAACATTCTTGAGCGTTTACAAGCTGAGCTTGTTCACAACGTTGCATTACGTGTTGAAGAAACTGACAACCCAGATAGCTTCCGTGTTTCTGGTCGTGGTGAGTTACACTTAGGTATCTTAATCGAGAACATGCGTCGTGAAGGTTACGAGCTTGCGGTATCTCGTCCACAAGTAATCCTTCGTGAAGTTGATGGTCAAAAAGAAGAGCCATACGAAACACTTACAATCGACTGTCAAGAAGAGCACCAAGGTTCTATCATGGAACAAATTGGTCTTCGTAAGGGTGAACTAACAGACATGTCTCCAGATGGTAAAGGCCGTGTACGTATGGACTTTATGATCCCAAGCCGTGGCTTAATTGGTTTCCAAACTGAATTCATGACATTAACGTCTGGTTCTGGTCTTCTTTACCACACATTCGATCACTACGGTCCACATAAAGGCGGTACTATCGGTGCTCGTAAGAATGGTGTAATGATTGCAAACGCAACTGGTAAAGCACTTACTAACGCATTATTCAACTTACAAGACCGTGGTAAGTTATTCATCGGTCACGGTGTTGAAGTTTACGAAGGTATGGTTATCGGTATCCACAGCCGTGACAACGACCTAACTGTAAACGCGCTTAAAGGTAAGCAACTTACAAACGTTCGTGCATCGGGTACAGATGAAGCACAAACGCTTGTTCCACCACTAAACTACACGCTTGAACAAGCGATTGAGTTCATCGATGATGACGAGTTAGTGGAAGTAACACCTGAGAACATCCGTATTCGTAAGCGTCACTTAACTGAAAGTGAGCGTAAGCGTGCGAGCCGTGCAGCTAAAGACTAAAAACGTCTTTTAGTTTTGCAAAATAGAAGCCGCCGTATTGAAAAATACGGCGGTTTTTTTGTTTTAGTGTAAGCCAGGTAGGTTGGGCAGAGCGAAGCGAAACCCAACTTAATTTATATAGATTTCTAAACGCAACTCGCAACTTTTTACTAACTCCCCCATCTGTACTATCTTTTCTAAATCCAACTTGCAGGAGAGTAAGATGTATTTAGTTAGACTGATTTATACAAGTGAAATTAGCGATGGGTTTGGGCCTAATGATATTGAGGATATTCTCGAAAAGGCGAAAAAGAAAAATGCTGAATGTAATGTAACAGGGCTACTTTGTTTTAATAGTACTCATTTTATGCAGTGTCTTGAAGGATCGCGAAAAGCAGTGAATGCAACGTATCATCGTATTTTGAATGATAAAAGGCATCGCAACATTATCATGCTGAACTATTGCGAAATTGCAGAGCGGGAATTCGAAAAGTGGTCGATGGGGTACATACCATATTCAAAACTAACAACGCCATTAAATATTAAATACTCAGGTACTAGCGATTTTAATCCATTAGCAATGTCAGCAGGAAGTGCTCACAAATTGATGCTTGCTTTGCGAGACTCCATGCTGGATAAAGTTATTTAATATTAGCCCGTACCTTTAAAGCGGGATTTGCTCTCCTTCGTTCATTATATAAACCGGAACTTGGCTGTTCATCTGCTTTTGCATATTTAACAACCTAAGTAATGCCGAATGACTTGAATGGTCACCCATTTGCCAGCTTGAGTTGCCGTAACCCCATGGGATCATCACTTTACAGCTTAACTCTTCTGCCGCGTTTAATGCATCTTCAGGTGTAGTATGAACATAACGATACCACTTACCATCTTCTTCATGGTAGTAGGAAGCAATTGGCATTAAGCACACATCAATCTCGCCGTATTTTTGCTTAATATCTTGAAAGTGTTTTGAGTAACCGGTATCACCAGCAAAAAACAAGGTCTTACCATTTTGCTCAAGTAACCAACCATTCCATAAGTCTTTATTGTGATCGTCGTAAATAAAGGGAACCATAATGCGACTACTAAAGTGATGGGCCGGCACCGAATGAATCGTTAGGTCATTAATTTGTGTACTTGCATACCACGCCATCTCTGAAATATTAAAGCCACCAGTCGGAAAATTATCTGCAAAGCCTAGTGGCACTAAATAGCGGGGAGCATTACCAATTTCTTCGATATCTGCTTTATTAAAATGGTCATAGTGAATGTGTGAGTACATTACCGCGTTTAAACCTTCGAGCTCTGACTTAGTAGGCCAAAATCCGGGCTTACGATAACTGCCACCAGCAAGTTTAAAGGCCAAGTCTACGGGTGAGTCAAACTGATCTTTAACAGGGTCAAACAACAGTTGTTCACCATTTGGTGATTGAATATAAAAGCCTGCATGACCTAACCAACGGACTATAAACCCTGTATTTGTTGCTGGAACTATTTGTTCTGCTTGATATTGGCACTGAGAATTGCTGTCATCACATATAAGTAGCTCTGATGGTTCATAGCAATTGTCTGTACAGGTTGTTGGGTATTCTTTATCACCCGGATAAAGGTTGTGGTAGCGACCTTCGAAGTCACCTTCAGTTTTTAATGGGGTTATAGTGCCTTCACCGGCAATAACATTCACTGTATTTGAGTTGCTACATGCGCTTATAAGTGCTGCTGCAATAAGTGTTGAGAGTGTTTTTAAATACATACTATGCTTACTTTTTATTCTTTGCCGTGAGTTTAGCAAAATAAAAATTAAGATAAATCATTAAAAAGTAACAAGAGGTTACACAAAAAAGCCTACGTTTAAGTAGGCTTAGATATTAATAGCTTGAGCTGATTAGCCCGCTTTATTCATTTGCTCAATGAACTTATTCGAGTCTTCAATTGATTTGTTCATATCGTCCATTAACACTTTAATATCCCGTTTAAGATTTGTGAACTCACCTTTGATAGCTGTAACAGCCTGTGCGTTTAGGTTATGTTTTAAGTACAAAACATTATCATGAAGTGATGATAATACCGGCTCCATTTTGCTTTCTGCACTGCGCATTGAGCGAAGTAGTTGATCAAACTGGCGCTTAGTTGCGTTGAGCTTTTTGCTGCTTTCACGTTTTAGTGAGGCGCTTTTGTATTGCTCTAGCTCGTCGGCCCATTCATCAAACAGTGCCTCAGCTACATCTTCTACTTTATTGATATTGTTTGTAACGTCGTTCGCTGCAGCTAAGCTCGACTCGTAATCATCATTCAGTTGATTGTAGGCATCTTGTAGCTCACCACCATCAAAGTTGATCAGCGTGGTTAATCTGTCTAGTGCTGATTGAAACTCTTCTTGTGACTCTTGCTGTGCTTCTTTTGTTTCTTCTACGCGGTCCACTAAAATGTCGCGTTTATGCACACCGACAGACTCCATGGCTGAGTAATAAGCTGACTGGCAGCCCGATAATGCCATTGTAACTGCAAATAGTGGTGCACTTAAAAGTGTCAGTTTTTTCATTGAGAATCCTTTTTAGGTACCTGTCATTTCAAATTATGTGGTGGATTGCTATGATTATCAAAACATTTTAGCAGAAATTAGATTCTATGGACGAGAAGCTCAGTCGGTATAAGCTGCAAATAAGCATTTTCTTAAAACAACAACCTGCTTGGTGGATGCAGTATCTCAATCGTTGTATTGACGATCAAATCACAGTCAATGCGGGTTATTTGGCTTATGTAACCTTATTATCAATCGTGCCTTTAGTGGCGGTTGGTGTGGCTATTTTTTCTGCTTTCCCAGGATTTGAAAGCACGTTAGTGACTATAGAAAACTTCTTGTTTACTAATCTTGTGCCGACCTCTACAGATGTAATTAAAGAGCATATCAGCGCTTTTGCCGGTAATGCGAATAAAATGACTGCCGTTGGTGTGGGCTTTTTAGCGGCGGTATCCTTGTTACTTATTCGCAATGTCGATGCTACATTAAATCGAATTTGGCGTATTAAGAAAAAGCGCCCAATGATGATTTCGTTTGCCGTTTATTGGATGGTGCTCAGCCTAGGCCCGGTGTTATTAGGGGCTAGTATTGGTGTTACTTCATATATTGTGTCGTTAGTGTCGTTTGCCGATCAAGGCATTCCCGGCTTTAGCGGCTTTTTATTGAAACTATTACCTTACATAATTTCAATGATTGGCTTCATTATGCTCTATACTTTAGTTCCTAACACACGAGTTCCATTTAGAGCGGCAATTCCGGGCGCTTTGTTTGCAGCTATGTTGTTTGAGCTGACAAAAAAAGGCTTTGCTTTGTACATCAGCCACTTCCCATCATACGAAGTTATTTATGGGGCGTTGGCGACAATCCCTATTTTATTTGTATGGGTTTATTTGTCGTGGATTGTCGTATTACTCGGTGCAGAATTTACTGTATGTATCAGCCCTGAGAATATCGAGGACACGCCTGATATAGAGGTTTAAATTCACTGCACCTAAGGAGAGCGAGGTGCAGTTACATCCACAATATGTTGCCAATCGCGATTACCATTTGAGTGTTGGCGATGGTCATCAAATCCATGTGCAAGAATATGGTGCTTCTACAGGGATTGCTGTGGTGTTATGCCATGGCGGGCCCGGTGCGGGCCTATGTCCTGAAAATTGCCGCTTTTTCGACTTAGAGCGTTTTCGAGTGATCATGTTCAGTCAGCGCGGTTGCGGTCACTCAACACCCCATGATAGTTCAACCAATACCACTTCAGAATTAGTCGCCGATCTCGAGTATTTACGCCAGCAACTGGGTATTGAAAAATGGCTGGTGTGTGGTGAGTCATGGGGGGCCACTTTGGCACTTGTCTATGCTATTCATCACCAAGAGCATGTTGCAGGGCTTATTTTACGGGCTAGCTTTTTAGCTTGTAACAGTGACTTCGAGTGGCTTTACACAACAAAAGGAGCCGGCGCGCATTTTTACCCTGAGTGCTTTAATGAATTTGCACATAATTACACTGATTGGCACGCCTTACTCGACTTTTATCAGCAGCAACTAAACAGTGACGATCAAATTAAAGCTAGTAAATTTGCCAAGTTATGGTGTCATTGGGAGCAGGTATTGTGTCATGGTGAGCCGTTAACAAACTGGGGGTTACAGGAGCCCCATGTCGGGTTAAATCAAGCAAGGTTAATGGTGCATTACTTTCGTCATCACTGTTTCATTGAAGAAGGCTTTATCGCAGAAAATGCACATTTACTGACTCATTTACCGATTTGGTTTATTCATGGCCGCGCCGATTTGATTTGTCGATATAGTGCCGTACAGCAGCTTGCTGAGCAGTTAAATGCACAATTATTGATTTTAGATGGCATTGGGCACAGCAGCGATAATCAGGTATATTTGGCGGCAATGCGACGTGCCGCAGATTTAATGTATATCAAGTTATCGAGGGATCAATGCAAGGCTTAATTCAAAGAGTAAAACAGGCAAAAGTAGAAGTGGCAGGCGAAGTAGTGGGTGAAATTTCAAACGGTATTTTGCTGCTATTAGGTGTTGAAAAACAGGATACAGAGCAAAGTGCCCAGAAGCTTTTACATAAGGTCAGCAATTACCGCATTTTTACCGATGAACAAGGAAAGATGAATTTAAGTTTGAATGATATCAAAGGTGAGCTTTTAGTGGTTTCGCAGTTTACCTTAGCAGCCGACACTAAAAAGGGTATGCGTCCAAGCTTTTCAAGTGCTGGCACGCCAGAACAAGCCAATACGCTCTATGAGTATTTTATTGCAGAGGCTAAAAAAGCAGGCTTAACAGTGGCTACAGGGCAATTTGGTGCTGATATGCAAGTAAGCCTATGTAACGATGGTCCAGTTACTTTTAATTTATCTATTTAACAGACAACTACTTTTTGATCATCACGATATGATTCACGTAGTCGGGGATTTTTACAATGCTTGGGCGCTTGCCAAACTCGGTGATTAGCAGGTGCTCAAGTTGCTTTAGTTGCGATGGGTGATTGGATAAAAAATTAATGAACAACAAGCCATCTTTTGTCATCGCTGCTCTTAGTTTGGTGTAAAACAGGTGCTTGTATAAAAATAATGGTGCATCTACCTCACTGAATAAATCTAAGATAATCCAATTGTATTCGTTATTTTGCTCTAATACTTGCTGCGCATCAAAACAGTGCAGGTTATTGGCATGGTCGCCACCAAAGTAACGTTTATAGCAGTGAATTATGTCGGGGTTTTTATCAACCGATGTCAGTTGGCTATCAGGGTAGGTGTGCTGTAAGTAGTTACGAATAGCACCACCGCCTAGGCCTAATTCTAAAATCTTTTTCGGTTCCTCTAAGTCTTGCCAAAGCTTTGCAAGGTATTGTAAATGAGGGAAAAGTAATCTGGCAGGTCGGCGTTTTTCAATGACCGATTGCAGAGTTTCGTTGATCAGTAACCAGCGTAATTGGTTAAGTTGCCTAACTTGAATACTGTAATTGCCTTGTTTATGCCAATAAATGAGCTGCCCTAATCGGTGACAGTCCTCAATAAAACTATGTTTTACTGCGCCACTGGGTTCAAGAAAATGTTCCATATTTCGGGCCTTTAGCGTGTTATTATAATAATTAGACAATTATTTCAGCATAGACCAGTAAGCATAAAGTGCAATTGTGCATTAGTTTTTACAGCTGTGAATAATAATTTAGGCTGGGTCACCAAAGTATTATTCCAACTTGATAGAAGATCGCGTATCGTAATTCGCATTGCAAAGGCCACGACAGAAAAACAACAGACCCGTGGCTGAATTATCACAGGAGTTTTTATGTTTAAAGTGACCACCCCGCAAAGCAGCGAAGATTGGCAAGCGTACTATTCATTACGTTGGCAGGTTTTAAGAGCACCCTGGGGCGAGCCGCGCGGTTCTGAACAAGATGACTTAGAGCAAGACGCAGAGCACCGCTTTATCAAAAATAATGATGGCGAAGTATTAGGCGTAGCTCGCCTGCATTTCAACAATCATCAGCAAGCGCAAGTTCGTTATATGGCGGTTGCTGAAGGTAATCGTAACCAGCATATTGGTAGCCGTTTATTACATGAATTAGAAAAAATCGCATGGACTCAAGATGCAGATGAACTGGTATTGTTTGCTCGTGAGCGAGCCCTTGATTTCTATAAGCGTCATGGCTACGAATTAAAAGAAAAAGCACACCTTGCCTATGACGATGTACAGCATTGGAAAATGGTAAAACAAAAACCCTCTGAGCCGGGTTGGTTCCGTCATCCAAACTGGACACAAGTACTACAAAACACGTGGCGTGAGTCGATCCCTATCAGCGATGCAATGGGAATTAAAGTAGAAAGCTATACCGATTGGCAGTTTACTACGCGCGCTGATCTAGATGCGAACTTAAATCTTCATAACACTATGTTTGCCGGCTCGATTTATAGTTTAGCGACCTTAACAGGCTGGGGCGCAACTTACCTAGCGCTTAAAGAAGCTGGCCTTGAAGGGAATATCGTGTTAGCAGATGCCAACATTAAATACCTTAAACCACTGAATAACGATCCTCGCGGGAGTGTTGAGTTGGCTGGCTGTAAAGGCAAGTTGGCGGAGCTAGAGGACAATGGCAAAGCAAGCTACCATGTGCCAGTGAATGTATACGATGGTGATGTGCTAGTAGCAGAATTTGAAGGTCACTTCATCGTTAAAAAATAACGAATATTCAGAGCGAGCTAACTAAAGCTCGCTCTTTAAGTTAAAGCAAGTCAGTTAACAGAATACCCACACCAAAACGTTCAATATCGGCGTTGTAATCAATCAAGCTCTCACCATAACCATTAAAGTATTGTGCATAACCACGTAATCTGCCCCAAAGAGGGAAAGACCAATCTAATTGAATTGCACCACGGTTATCTGAATTTAAGTTATTACGGGTCATAAAGCTAAACTCATGCTCGTTGTAACGGTATGCACCCGAGAATTCAAAGTAACCCATGTATTTGTAGATATCAGGGTTGTCATCACCTTTAGCTTCTAGTTCATCATCTTTTTTATCTTCAGGAATGCGGTACCAAGGCTTAAAGCTAAATACAAAGCCATCTTTTTCCCATAAGAAGTCAGCATAAATGCGGTTCCACGAACGTGAATTAGGCTGGCTGCGGCCATTAGATTGATGTGAAGCACCAATTGCAATCGCCATCTCATCGCCCCAAAGCACATGCTCAGGATCAAGATAGTTCACCCAGAAGATCTCTGGTTCGTAGTTTGTTTCACGAAACGGCGATGAAATATCTTTATTGTAAAATTGCCAAAACGATTGCATGGTAAATGCAAAAAATACGCCCTGATCTTTATCAGAGAAGTCTTCGAAGATTGGCACTTTAATTGATAGTTGATATTTTACTTCCAGGTTATCAAGTGGCTCGCCATCAGTTTGCTCAGCAAGGTCTTTTAGGCCATCAAAAGGGCGCTCATTCGGATTAGATACGTAAGAAAGCGGTAAAATATAGTTACGCTTATGTGGGGTGATCACATTACGGTTTTTCTTGCTCACTTCTTCACGCGCTTTACGTTTGTCTAAAGCGGTGAGCTTTTTGCTTTCATCTAAATCAGAGCACTTTTTACGAAGTTCTTCGAGTGTTTGCTTGCCGTCACCGCCAATAGCTTCGTTCAAAATACACTGCTTTACGAGTTCTAGTGCATCATCTTGTTCGTTAGTTTGTGGTTGTTCAGTTTGAGCAAATACAGGTACAGAAAATAAGCCAGCGGCTGCCAGCCAAATGCGCCATCCCATTGCAGTTCCCTTTCAGTAGACTTGTAAGTAGGTATAATTATAACGATTTTTACATAAGTAACCGTGAACTTGTACTGAATTGTTGAAATTTTAGGTAAATAGAGAGCCCCAAGCTAAGCTTGGAGCCCTGCTGTAACGGCCTAAGAGCATAAGCCGTTGACTCTCACGCAATGAGAAGGGATGAGCTTATAGCTCAAATACGTTGGTAAAAAACTTATAAAGTTCGGTACCTTGATTCACGCTTGCTGAAGCAAAATGCAAAATAGCAATGGCGTCTTTATCAAAACTTAATGTTTGTAGCGGCTGCTCAGAAAGGTAGCGCTCCATTCTTAAAATATGGGCGATAGGCTCACCAGCTTTAATATGGCCGCCCAGTGGGGCAAGGTATTCAACCATGCCACCCATAGGGGCATAGTAAGCTACATAATCTTCAAGCATGCAGGCATAGCGTGTCATCGCTTTTGGATGATACGCAGCATCAACTAATACCTCTTTTTGATTGAGGTAACTTAAAATGCTATTTGCATCTTCAAGTGCCGCACTTAAATCGATTTTTTCTTGGCTACCTAGCTCAACGGTGAATGCTTCTACTTGAACAGCAAATTCACGGCCTTGTTTGCCAAGCTCTTCAGACAGTGACCACCATGGACAGAAACTCGCTTCATCCATCGCGCCATCAAAATCACTTGGGATCAATAACACATGTTCGATGTTGAAGTAGCTCGCGCTGTCTTTGGCGTATTCAGGGCAATATAAGTGCTGACTTGAGATAGGCCCAGTGTGAAGGTCTAAAACAATATCTGCCTGATGGGCAAGCTTTTGCAAGTTAAGGGCAATACGCTTACCCGTTGTTAGGCTGTAATCAGGGCCCGTTAATTGACTATCGATGTCAGCAACGAGTGCCTGTTTAAACGCCGCTTTAAGGGTCGCATCATCACAGTCTTTATGCTGTTCAGCAACCTGTGACGGTAATGCTTTATTAAAGCGGTACATGCGGTTCCAGTTGGTGCCCGTAATTGGATCGAAGCGACCTAAAGTAAACTCACCTGATTTTTGATTGCAACCAATAGGGTTGGCATAAGGCACTAGGGTAATATCGCCACGCAGCTTGAGTGATTTTAGCTGCTCAAGCAATTGATAAATTACTGCATTACCTTGTACTTCAGCGCCGTGCATATTGGCTTGTATATACACGTTTGGGCCTGTGCCATCCCCTTTTAAGCGATACACTGGGATTGTCAGAGGTAGGCCGTTGGCAATCTCGCCAACCACAATATTCTCTTGGCTGATTAATTCTTTACTCATGGCGATTACCTTAAATAATAGCTGGCATCTTCAGCGCTACGAATGCACTCAATATTGCCTTGTTCAAGGATGTATTCAGCGGCTAATTCGTGGCATAAAAAGTACGGCATACTTTCGGTAAAGCCATACGCGCCACATTGGCTGAATACCAACCAGTCTTGCTCATTTAAATCGCTCGCTAATTGGTGCTCACCTAAGCAATCAAGGGCGGTGCAAAGCGGGCCGTATAAAGTCATTGCCGCAGGCTCAGCCGTCGATTCGCGAAGTAAGGCCGCAGGGAAATCTTGGCTTGTCACAGCTGGGCGAAGTAAATGGTTAATACCGCCTGATAAAATCACCTGCTGTTGATTGTAATTTACTTTACGCTCAACCACTGGCGTTGCGTAATGGCCGCATTCGCCCACCGCATAGCGGCCAAGTTCCATCCAAAGCTCTTTGACACCGGCATCTGCTTTAATGCTAGCCAAAGTCTCAATAAGTGCAGACCAATCGAGTCGGTTAGCATCTTGAGTATAAGGAATGCCTAAGCCACCCCCTAAGTCGAGAATATTAAGGTTAATGTTTAATGAGCGTGCTAGCTGTTGCAGTGGCGCAATCATCGCGCGCCATAGCTCGGCGAGCTTGTCAGTGCTCAGCATATTGCCCCATTGGAAAATATGCAGACCATCAAAGCTAAGAGCAGGGTAATCACTTGCAGTGAGTGCTTGCCACTCATCGCAGCCCAAACCAAAAGGAGTAAGACTATCGCCGCCAAGTGGATTCTTTTCGCTGTCTGGCCAACGAAGTTGAACACGCAATAGAACTTGCAGCTGACAATTTGCTTTTGTTGCTTGTTCGTTTAACCAGCGCACTTGGTTAATGCTCTCGGCGACAAAAGTACGTACGCCGCGAGCAATAAAATGTGAAATTTGTTTAGGGCTCTTTGCAGGCCCAGTGTTGAGCACGCGCTCGCTATCGATGCCTTGGGCAAGTACTTGCTCAAGTTCACCTTTACTTGCAACATCAAAGTTAAATCCTGCGCTGTCTAAACATTGAATAATGCGAGACAACGGGTTGGCCTTAACGGCATACCAAAGTTTCACATCGGTTTGCGCAGTCAGTTGATTTAAATGTGCAGTTAATTTATCTAAATCATAGATAAAAAATGGCGTATCAAGATGCGCTGAAACTTGCTCAACCGCTTGCTTGATATGCGTGCTCAAAAAGCTCATTAACGTAAAACCTCTTCTAACAGTAATGATGCATCGCTTTGTTCATCACGGTATTTCACGATCAATGCACACGACATGCTAAGACCTTGTTCACGAGCCCATGCATTTGAAGCTGGGCGAGAGCCTGGGATCACAATCGCGTTTTCTGGGATGGCTTCACCTTTGTCTAGCTGGCGCTCATTAACGCAATCGTAAACAGGAATGGTTGCCGATAAACGTACACCCGGCGCAAGTACAGCACCTTTTTTCACAACCACACCTTCAACAATAACGCAGCCTGCACCGATGAATGCGTCATCTTCAATAACCACAGGGCTGGCACCAATTGGCTCAAGCACACCACCTAATTGTACTGCTGCACTTAGATGAACATTTTTACCCACTTGTGCGCATGAACCCACTAATGCGTGGCTGTCGACCATCGTGCCTTCGTCGATGAACGCGCCAATATTTACATATGCTGGTGGCATGATAATGGTGCCTTTAGCAACGTGTGCGCCACGACGAACACTGCTACCACCTGGTACCATACGCACGCCAGCATCGGCTGCAAAGCCTTGTGGAGCTAAGTTGTGCTTATCAACAAAACCACCCGGGAACTCAGTGTTTGTGCCATTTTTAAAGGCTTCTAAAATGCCTTGTTTAACTTCAACATTGGCGTGCCAGTTGCCGTTCTCGTCTTGTGTTGCCGCGCGAACTGCGCCTGATTCTAAGTTGTTTAATAATTCTAACCAGCTCATGATAAAACCTGTTTTTAGTTCCAAGATAAAATTGTGTTGTTTGCGTGGGTGATGCTGTCTGTTTGCTCAAGCTCTAAATGCGTAAGCGGCGGACGTAAATGCGGGGTATTTATTTTACCTTGCAGGTGCATCAGTACTTTTACGGGGATTGGATTTGCCACAGCGAATAAACTTTGAATCGCTTGCGACCAATCGGTGAATAGATTTGGGTATTGACCACTTAAACTGCGTTTAACAAACTCATGGGTTTGACTCGGCCAAGCATTCGCGGCAACCGAAACTAAACCTTTTGCTCCAGCTTGAGCAAAATACGGCATAAGAGCATCATCGCCACTAAATATGGCCAGTGTTGGCGATGCCGTTCTAAAGCCTTCAAATTTGCTAATGTCGCCACTGGCTTCTTTTAAAGCCCAAAGATTTTTGTGGTCAGCAAGGTTTTTGATCACCTGCGGTGAAATCTCAACTGCACTGCGTCCAGGTACGTTATACAGCATACAAGGGTGGTTACTTGCGTTTAGTAGGCTTTCAAACCAATGCGTTTGGCCAACAACCCCAGGTTTTGCATACAGAGGTGAACCCAATAGATAGCCATGAATAGGTAGTTGGTTGCAGTATTCAACCCAAGCAACTTGTTGTTTGAGGTTCATGCCGCCCACAGCAACCATGAGTGGTACACTCGGTGCTAATTGGCAAACATGCTCAACGATGGCTTGTTGCTCTTTGAGTGAAAGCGCCAGTCCTTCACCGGTACTGCCAAGCAATAAAATGCCGTTATTTGCATCTTGTTGCTCTGCGACCAGTTGTTCAAGGGCCGTGTAATCGACCTCGCCAGATTCAGAAAATGGCGTGACAAGCGCTGTCCATAATGGATAGTCGTTTAAATCAAAATTGTTGATCATCTCTCACGAACTTATAAGGTATTCGAAGAGTTTATGCGGGAACATTTGAATGGAGCCGCATGTCGTCGTTCGAACAAGGTATAATTCGAAGAGCGAATGGGCTTAAAATAATAAAGACGCGACGGCCTTATTATACTAAGACCAGAAGCTCTCCACCAAACTAATCAATAGCACTTTGCTATTGTTGGTGACAGTCGCTGGGATTCAGCCCAGTCGCCCGAAATAAGCACCTCACAAACGGTGTTACTTCTCGGCGTTAATTCCCCTCACGTATGATCAACAGAGTCTGTGCTCTTCCCATACGCTACCTGAATAACGCACCTCTTCCAGCCCTTTATGCTCGCTTTAAAGGTTAAAGCCAACATACTTAAATAGGGTATTTGCAGCGATTAAAGCATTTTAGCCGTCTAGGTGTCAAGGCGAGGAATTTGTTTTTTAGTGACCGAATTTGCAACATGGTTACGTATAACCGTGTTTTTACGTACACTTAGCGCTAACCAAATCAATTGGAAAAATGATGGAAAAATTTAACGATATTTATCAACGAGCCGTATCTCGAAAGGGCAGTGAAGAAATGCTGCAAGCACTGTTATCAAACCCGCTCGACGATGCTGATATTGCTAAAATGCATGACGATTTATGGTTAGAAGAGTTCACGCGTAAAGTCTTTCAAAGCGGTTTTTATTGGTCTGTTATCAATAATAAATGGGCTGGTTTTCGTGATGTGTTTTGGGATTTCAGTGTAGAAAAATTGTTGATGATGCCGCCAGATATGCTCGAGCAAAAAGCCAGTGATGAGCGAATTGTTCGTAATTTTAAAAAAGTACAAACGATCCCAGAAAATGCGTACATGATCCACGAAGTTGCTGAGAAGCATGGCAGCTTTAGCCAATTTATTGCAGATTGGCCTACTGACAATATTATTGGTTTGTGGGCTTATCTTAAAAAGCATGGTGCGCGTTTAGGGGGAAATACTGGCCCATACGCTTTACGAGCGCTTGGTAAAGATACTTTTTTACTTTCTCGGGATGTAGAAGCCTATTTGCGTGCCCATGAGTTGATAGATGGCGGCTTACAAACTAAAAAGTCACTGCAAGCAGCGCAAGATTTTTTCAACGAATTACAACAGCAAAGCGGTTACAGCCTGCAGGCACTAAGCCAACTAGTGGCCTATGGTGTAGGCGATAATCGTGTGGGTGTCGCAACACGTTAAGGACAGTTATGAAACTGCAAACTCGATACACAGATATTAGTGAACTACTTGCTATCAAGGATATGCCGAGCGCCGTTGCCGAGCCGCAATTACTGCTATTTAATGACAAGCTAGCTGATAATTTCGCAATTAAACACGACAGCGAATTTTTAGCTAAATTGCTATCTGGTTCAACGATAGATAACGACGTTGCGCCGGTTGCTCTTGGTTACTCAGGTCATCAATTTGGTCATTTTTCACCGCGTCTTGGTGATGGTAGAGCGCATTTACTTGGTGCTATTGCAGATAAAGATGGCACATTGTGGGACTTGCAGCTAAAAGGCGCTGGAGCAACAGTATTCTCACGTGGTGGTGATGGTCGCTGTGCCATTGGTCCAGCTGTTCGAGAGTACATTATGAGTGAGGCACTTCATGCGCTTGGCATCGCAACTACGCGCTGTTTAGCTGTGGTTACAACTGGCGAAACGGTATATCGTCAGCCACCACGCCCGGGGGCAGTTGTTACTCGCCTAGCTAAAAGTCACATCCGTGTTGGTTCATTTCAATACTTAGCTACACAAGGTGATATAGAAGGACTAGAAAAGCTGGTCGATTACGCAATTAACTGCCACTACCCAGGCATTAGCAGTGCTGGCGAGCAACGATATATTGAGTTTTTAACCGCCGCGCTAGATAAACAAATAGAGCTGGTTATCAGTTGGATGCGAATTGGCTTTATACACGGTGTGATGAACACAGATAATACCTTGATTAGTGGTGAAACCATTGACTATGGCCCTTGTGCGATGATGAATCAGTTTGACCTAGACACGGTATTTAGTTCGATTGACCATCAAGGGCGTTATGCATTTGGAAATCAACCGAATATTGCTAATTGGAATATTGCACGCTTGGCTGAAAGCTTAATTCCGTTATTTGCTGATCAAGAGAGTGCCGTCGAACAACTCTCACCGGTTGTAAATGGCTTTGCAGCTAAATTTAATGATGCATTTAATACTATGTGGCAGCAGAAATTAGGATTAGCTGGTCAGCACGAAGGCGATCATGCTTTAGTTTCAGAGTTGCTAGGTTTAATGAAGCAACATCAGCTCGATTATACTAATACTTTCAATGCTCTGACTGAATCTTTACTTGCGGATTTTGCAATTCCAACTAGTTTAAAAGAGTGGCATAAAAAGTGGATCGTGAGGACTTCGTCTAAAAGTTATGAAACTATGCGCGCTGTTAATCCTGCAGTCATTCCACGTAATCATACTATTGAAATGATCCTAGCGGAATACGAAGCATCGGGAGAAAGTTCATTAAAAGACGCCTTTTTAGAAGCATTTAACGATCCATATGTTTACGATGAGCGTCAATTTGAATGGCTTCAGGCCCCAAAAGATTATGATAAAAATTATCAAACTTTTTGTGGGACCTAGTCATTTAAATTAACTAGGAAAATTCCTATTTATTGAATTTAACTGTATGCTGATTGAGCGCTCTAATAGGCGGTGGTATTATAGATTTTAGGCTAATCTATTGCTTTAAAAGATGATCTCATACGGTATTCGAAGCTGGTTTGGTCATACATTTAATCGCTTATCTACGAAATTAGGCTAGGCTATTATTAGTACCTTAATAGTTATGGATTAATTAATAAGTTGAATGTCAATGCAAAGTAACTAATCGTTTTTTGTATTGTTAAAGTTTTGATTACTCAAAAAATACGAGCTCTTACGAGCTTTATTATGAAAATGGGAAGGAAACAATGAAACTGAAATCACTGACTATAGCTTTGGCACTTGCTGCAACTAGTGCTTCAACATTTGCTGCTGAGAAACAAGGTTTTTATATCGGCGCATTTGGCGATTACTATGATAATTCATGGGAAAATGTTCGCGATTACGCACCAGGCGGCCTTGATGTTGATGATTCAACAGGCTGGGGTTTAGAGCTGGGTTATCGCTTTAGCGATTACTGGAGTGCTCGCTTAGAATATGCTGATATGGATTTTGACTGGACCGCTGAACTAAACGATGGCACATCGATGAGCGGTTCTGAAAGTGGTAAGCGTTACGGTATTGATGGTTTATATCACTTCGGTGGTGGCCCATTTTACGGTATTTTTGGTTTGAAAAACCTTGATGCTGTTGATGAGGATTTAATGTTTGCAAACGTTGGTGCTGGCTACCAACACTACTTCACAGATAACTTTGCTTTCAATGCCGAAACTTCTTTGTACCAAGGCCTTGATCGTGGTTATACCGATGTGGGTGCTAAGTTAGGTTTAAGCTATATCTTTGGTGATCAAAGCAGCTCTGCGGCTCCTGTTGAGCCAGCTCCTGTAGTAAGTGGACCTACAGATAGCGATAACGATGGCGTAATGGACGCTGATGACCAATGCGCAAATACACCAATGACTGATGCGGTAGATAGCAAGGGCTGTACTCTTTATGAAGAAAAAGAGGCAACAATCACTTTACTAGTTACTTTCCCGCATGATGTTGCAGAGGTACCAAATAAATACTTCAGCGATATTGCTGATGTTGCAGCATTTATGAAAGAAAACGAAGGCACATCAGTTGTTCTTGAAGGTCATGCATCAGCAGTTGGTGATGCGGATTACAACATGAAGCTTTCTGAAAAACGTGCTAAAGATGTAGCTGAAGAGTTAGTTAAAGACGGTATCTCATCAGATAGAATCTCTACGGTTGGTTATGGTGAAGAACGCCTGAAGAACAAAGCATATACGCTTGAAGCGCATGCAGAAAATCGTCGTGTTGAAGCACAAATTAGTACGGTTGAACGTGTAAAGGTTATGCGTAAGTAATAGATTACTATTAGCTTATTGTAATTTATTAATAATCTTGAGATTAAAGCTGAACTATTTTTATGGTTCAGCTTTTTTTATACCTTAAAAACGCATTTACTTTTTTAATAAACGCGATACTCTTAAAGGTATACGGCATGGTATAAAAATAAGGTACACTTATATTGATTTGAATCATCGCAGCAAATGGGTGATTATTGTACTATGTTCTTATTGTTATCTCGTGTAATTATCACTAGGTAAATTAGAGTTTTTTGAGCACTGTTAATTTGGTATGCCATTCTATGGCATTTCGACGGTGCTAAACGTCACTTTTTTAGGTGGTGTTTTGAAATTAACAAATTTATTGTAGTTTTAGTTTATTAAGTTTGGATTAATTACTCATCATCTATCTTGACAGAGTTTAGGCTACACAGCCTTTAGTTACTTAAATGGAAGGGAAGGAAACATGAAACTAAAATCACTAACTATAGCTTTAGCTCTTGCTGCAACAAGTGCTTCTAGCTTCGCTGCTGAAAAGCAAGGTTTTTATATTGGTGCGTTTGGCGATTACTATGATAATTCATGGGAAAATGTTCGTGACTACGCACCAGGCGGTCTTGATGTTGATGATTCAACAGGCTGGGGTCTAGAGTTAGGTTACCGCTTCAGTGATTACTGGAGTGCGCGTCTAGAATACGCTGATATGGATTTTGACTGGAAAGCTGAATTAAACGACGGTACGTCGATGAGTGGTTCAGAAAGTGGTAAGCGTTACGGTATTGATGGTCTTTACCACTTTGGTGGTGGTCCTTTCTACGGTATTTTTGGTTTAAAAAATCTTGATGCGGTTGATGAAGATTTAATGTTTGCTAATGTGGGTGCAGGTTATCAACACTACTTTACAGAGCATTTCGCATTTAATGCAGAAACGTCTTTATACCAAGGTCTAGACCGTGGTTATACAGATGTGGGTGCTAAATTAGGTCTTAGCTACATCTTCGGTGCTCAAAGCGCGCCAGCTGAGCCTGTAGAGCCTGCTCCTACGGTTGTTCCTGTTGCTGTAGAACCAGTAGATAGCGATGGCGATAATATCCCTGATGCAGACGATCAATGTGCAAATACACCAATGACTGACGCTGTTGATGGCACTGGTTGTACGCTATATGAAGATCGTGAAGTAACTAAGAGCTTACTAATCACGTTCCCTAACAACACATCTAAAGTATCTCAACAATACCTAGATGATATTGATGCTGCAGCAGCATTCTTAAAAGAGCACCCAGGTACTGACGTAGTGCTTGAAGGTCATTCTTCATCAGTAGGTAAAGCTGACTACAATAAGTGGTTATCTAAGAAACGTGCTGATGCGGTTGCTAAGAAACTAATCGAAGATGGCATTGATCCAATGCGTCTAACTACTGTTGGTATGGGTGAAGAGCGTCTTAAAAACCCAGCTAACACACCAGAAGCTCACGCCGAAAACCGTCGTGTTGAAGCGAAAGTAACTGTCATTGAACGTGTTAAAGTAGAGCGTTAATCTAACTCTTTACGCAAATTTTAAAAACCCAGCCTAGTGCTGGGTTTTTTCTTTTCTAAGTACTAGGAATTGGTTAGATAGGAATGATTCTTAATAAATATTCATTTGAATAGCGTTTTTTTCTAGTACTATTCATGATATTTATAGTGACTATTAAACTCCTTACTTACCGCATGGATTTTCATCTATACTTAAAAGCTTTATAATTAACTGTCAGAATACTATAAGTACTGGGTCTTAATTGGTATTTAGCTTAATACTACCGAGTACTTTCACGTCACCAAGAGGGCAATATTGTGCTACAAGAATATCGTAAACACGTAGAAGAACGTGCCGCGTTAGGTATCGTACCAGCGCCATTAGATGCTCAGCAAACGGCTGATCTTATTGAATTAATCAAAAATCCACCGGCAGGTGAAGAAGAGTTTATCGTTGATCTTCTAGTTAACCGTGTACCACCAGGTGTTGATGATGCTGCTTATATCAAAGCAGGTTTCTTGGCTGCAGTTGCAAAAGGTGAAGCGAGCTCTCCACTTGTATCAAAAGAAAAAGCAGCTGAGCTACTTGGTACTATGCTAGGTGGTTACAACATCGCGCCTATGATTGACCTTTTAGATGACGAAGCGTTAGCGCCAATCGTTGTTAAAGGTTTATCAAACACACTATTAATGTTTGATGCTTTTTATGATGTAGAAGAAAAAGCGAAAGCGGGTAACGAATTTGCTAAGCAAGTAATCGAATCTTGGGCAAATGCTGAGTGGTTTGTGAACAAGCCTGCAGTTGCTGAAAAAATCTCAGTTACCGTATTCAAAGTAACTGGCGAAACAAATACTGATGATCTTTCACCTGCTCCAGATGCATGGTCTCGCCCTGATATTCCACTACACGCTTTAGCAATGCTGAAGAACGAACGTGATGGTATCAATCCTGAAAAGCCAGGTGAAGTTGGTCCAATCTCACAACTAGAAGAGCTTAAAACGAAAGGTTTACCTCTTGCATACGTTGGTGATGTAGTTGGTACGGGTTCATCTCGTAAATCTGCAACTAACTCTGTACTTTGGTTCATGGGTGATGATATTCCTCACGTACCGAACAAACGCGTTGGTGGTGTATGTTTAGGCGGTAAAATCGCTCCTATCTTCTTCAACACAATGGAAGACTCTGGTGCATTACCAATCGAACTACCTGTTGATGAGCTAAACATGGGTGACCAAATCGATATCTTCCCATACGAAGGTGTTGTTAAGCGTCACGGTACTGATGAAGTAATCTCGACTTTCTCTCTTAAATCAGACGTAATTCTTGATGAAGTGCGTGCTGGTGGTCGTATTCCACTGATCATTGGTCGTGGTTTAACTGATAAAGCACGTGCATCACTAGGTATGGAAGCAGAAGATATCTTCCGTAAGCCTGCGCTTGTAACTGACTCTGGTAAAGGCTTCACATTAGCTCAGAAGATGGTTGGTAAAGCATGTAACATGCCTGGCGTACGTCCTGGTCAATACTGTGAGCCGAAAATGACAACTGTTGGTTCGCAAGATACAACAGGTCCTATGACACGTGACGAACTTAAAGACCTTGCGTGTTTAGGTTTCTCTGCAGACTTAACAATGCAGTCTTTCTGTCATACATCAGCTTATCCTAAGCCAATCGACGTAAACACTCACCACACACTTCCTGATTTCATCATGAACCGTGGCGGTGTATCACTACGTCCTGGTGACGGTGTAATCCACTCATGGTTAAACCGTATGTTATTACCAGATACAGTAGGTACTGGTGGTGACTCACATACTCGTTTCCCTCTAGGTATTTCATTCCCAGCGGGTTCAGGTGCGGTAGCATTCGCAGCAGCAACAGGTGTAATGCCTCTTGATATGCCTGAGTCAATCTTAGTACGTTTCAAAGGTGAAATGCAGCCAGGTATCACACTACGTGACCTAGTTCATGCTATCCCTTACTACGGTATCAAAGAAGGTCTTCTTACAGTTGAGAAGAAAGGTAAGATCAACGAATTCTCTGGTCGCGTACTAGAAATCGAAGGTGTTGAGCACCTAACAGTTGAGCAAGCTTTCGAACTTTCTGATGCATCAGCTGAGCGTTCAGCGGCAGGTTGTACTGTTAAACTTTCTAAAGAGTCTATCGCTGAATACCTTGAGTCAAACATCGTAATGCTTAAGTGGATGATCTCTGAAGGTTACGGCGATGTTCGTACTATTGAGCGTCGTATCACAGCAATGCAAGAGTGGTTAGCTAACCCAGAACTTATGGAAGCTGATGCAGATGCAGAGTACAAGCACGTACTTGAAATCGATCTTGCAGACATCAAAGAGCCAATCCTTTGTGCTCCAAATGACCCAGATGATGCGCGTCTTCTTTCAGACGTAACAGGCGAGAAAATCGACGAAGTATTCATCGGTTCTTGTATGACTAACATCGGTCACTTCCGTGCTGCAGGTAAACTACTAGATGGTTTCAGTGGCCGTATCCCAACTCAACTTTGGGTTGCACCACCAACGAAGATGGATAAAGACCAGCTTACTGACGAAGGTTACTACGGTATCTTTGGTCGCGTAGGTGCACGTATCGAAACGCCAGGGTGTTCACTATGTATGGGTAACCAAGCACGTGTTGCTGATAAAGCAACAGTTGTTTCTACCTCTACGCGTAACTTCCCTAACCGTCTTGGTACTGGCGCTAACGTATTCTTAGCATCAGCTGAGCTTGCAGCAGTAGCGGCAATCTTAGGTAAACTACCTACACCTGCTGAGTACCAAGAGTATGCAGATAAGATCAATGCAACTGCAGCTGATACTTATCGTTACCTGAACTTCCACCGTATGCCTCAATACACTAAAAAGGCAGACAAAGTAATCGTTCAGCAAGCTGTTTAATTTTAGCTAAATTAAATGACAAGAAAGCCCGCTTCTAGCGGGCTTTTTATTTTAGATAAAATTTCTAAAATATTTATAAATACGATCTTAAAGCTACATAAATCATCATCAGCGTTTACATAATAACGCAAAAATTTCCTACCAATTGCATTAAAATCCTCGCCAATATTCTCAACGTATTAAGGCGAGATCGAAATGACTACATTAAACAACCAGAACCTTTTACAGCTTCGTTTTGTAAGCCAAGCACATATTGACGCAGTTAAGCCTTCTTTTGCTAACCTACCTGCAAACCCATACGCAGATGGTGAATTTCGTAAGCGTCGTTATTCAGTAATCAAAGTTGTTGATGGTGAATTAAAACTACAACCAACAAAAGCATTTGTGCAAGATGACTCAATCAATACCTTCCAAGGTAATGTTGAGCGTACTTATGAAAATCTAGAAGATAGCTTATTAGCGACTGATGGCATGAAGCAAATCGTTAATCAATTTCGCGATATGACAGGCATAAGCGATGATCGCGTTATTGAAATTCACCAGTTCAGAATGCTTGCGATCGACAGCGACACACCAGCTGCACCTGAAGGTGTTCATCAAGATGGTTTTGATCACGTATGCGTATGTGGTGTATCACACGAAAACCTAGAGGGTGGTGAGCTACTTGTTTATGAACACCAACAAGCTGAACCATGTTTCAAAATGGAAATTAAAGACGGTATGTTCGCACTGATTAATGACCGTGAAGTATGGCACAACGCTACACCAATGAATAAATTAGACGCAAGCAAAGAAGGTTACCTTGATTGCTTCGTACTAACTGCGTAAGGGTAAACCATGAACTTAACGCAATTACGTCGCCAGTTCCCTGCACTTATGCAACAAGTTGCAGGTCAGTCACCGATTTTCCTTGATGGTCCAGGTGGCTCGCAAGTACCACAGTCAGTGCTAAGCGCTATGAGTGCATATTTGGGTTACTTCAACTCAAACTTAGGCGGTGCATTTTTCTCAAGTGATAAAACGGTAGAGTTAATGGCAAATGCTCGCCAAGCTGCAGCCGATTTATTAAATGCGCCATCTAAAGAGCAAATCGTGTTTGGTGCAAACATGACAAGCTTAACGTTTAGCTTTAGTCGTGCCATCTCACGTGATTGGACTGCTGATGATGAAATTATTGTCACCAATGCTGATCACTTCTCAAACGTATCATCTTGGCAGCAAGCTGCTGAAGATAAAGGCGCGACAGTAAAAACTACCCTTATCAACGAAGCTGATTGCAGCCTAGATATGGCACATTTTGAAAGCCTTTTATCTAGCAAAACAAAGCTTGTTGCTGTGACATATGCATCAAACACCACTGGTTCAATTAATGACATTAAACGCATCGTTGAGCTTGCACATGCTGTTGGTGCGCTAGTTTATGTTGATGCCGTACATTATGCACCTCATGAGCTAGTAGACGTACAAGCACTTGATTGTGACTTCTTAGCCTGCTCTGCATATAAGTTCTTTGGTCCTCACCTTGGTATTGTCTATGGCAAACGAGAGCACCTTGAAGGTTTCACACCATATAAAGTTGAACCTGCAAAAGATGTTGCGCCAGGTCGCTGGGAAACGGGTACACAAAGCTTTGAAGCGCTAGCTGGCTTAATTGCTGCTGTTGATTACATTGCTGCAATTAGTGAGCTTGATGATACTCATTCACGCCGAGATAAATTAGCTGCTGCATTTGCTATGACTAAACAGCACGAAATGACATTAAGTAAGCATTTCTTAACGCGTTTAGCAGATTACCCGCGCATTAAGTTATTTGGTATTGATGATCTAGAGCGCGTAGCTTCACGCACACCGACTTTTGCTTTAACGTTTGAAGGCATCGAACCACGCGTTGTGTCTGAATTTTTAGGTAAGCAACATATTTGCGTGTGGGACGGTAACTTTTATGCACAAGGTCTATGTAAGCAGCTAGGTGTATTAGAAACCGGCGGTGTAGTACGCATTGGTTGTATGCATTACAACACTATTGATGAGCTTGATAAGGTTTTCGATTTATTTGATCAATTACTGGCAGATTAAAGCTGAGCTTTAACTAAGTTATAAGCAGCCCGAGTGGGCTGCTTATTACCGCTAGGATTGTGGTTGGCCATATATTTGTTCCGCGCGGTTGAATAAGACCCACGAGGTTAAAATATACTTATCATTTGAAATTGGCTTATTACCACGGTGCGTGTGAGTAAAGTAGCCTGGCGCTACGACCATAGTGCCTTGTTTAGGTGATATTTTTCGTTGTTGATAGTAAAACTCAGTTTCACCACCTTCTTCTACATCATTTAAATAGAACATAAATAACAGCACGCGATGTAGAGCTTCGTTGTGGCCAGCTTGCGGGTATACCTCGCTATGCCAATAAGGGTAGCCACCTTTATTGATATCGTATTTCTGTGCTTGAATAGGACCCATGCGGAAAATTTGCTGCACGAGCAACGGCAATTGTGGTTTGCCGACTTCTTCAAAGTTATCTTGTGTTAGGTCAACAGGTTTGCCTGTTTGCGGATGGTAAACTTTTAAACCAAAGGCACCAATCATCATAAAAATATGCTCTTCAAGGTACTTGAAGATGTAACCCGCGGTCGTTTGTTGAACGTGTTTAAGTTGCTCAGCGTATTCAGGGTGATTATTAAGGTATAAATCGTGGCTGTCTTTTTTCGCTAGATCCACTCCGCCTGAGGTAATGCCTTGTTTTAAATGCGGGCTTTGTTCAAATACCGTGATAAAGTTGTCGCAAAATTCTTTGCTGAGGGCGTTTTCGTATACGCGAATAAAGTCCGTCATGAGCTACCTTTAGTTTATATTTTTTATAGGGTTACTATGTTTACTGAAACTATCACACCACGCTTTAGCGAAACAGATGTGCTAGGGCACATCAACAATACCGTACTCCCTGTATGGTTTGAAGCCGCCCGAGCGCCTATTTTCAGGTTTTTTACGCCCGATTTAAACCCTTATGAGTGGAAACTGATCATTGCTAAAGTTGAAGTAAGCTTTGTCGGTGAGTTGTTTTATGGTCACGATGTCACAGTGAAAACCAGTGTTGAGCACATCGGCTCTAGTTCATTTGTACTGCGCCAAGAGGCTTGGCAGCAAGATAACTGCTGTGCCGTTGGTAAAACCGTACTAGTACGTTATGACTTCGCAAATAAATGTTCGCAAAAACTTAATGAGCAAGAAAGGGCTGACCTTACAGCGCATTTAATCGCTGAGGAATAACCCATTTTTTGCCGACATTTATGAACGCTTGGGGTAAAATGCGCCTTCATTATTTTGACTGAGTAATTTTGGGTTACACGCAATGCTGTTAATGATCGACAATTATGATTCGTTTACATACAACCTAGTGCAATATTTTCAGCGCTTAGACCAAGATGTATTAGTTAAACGAAACGATGAGATCAGCATAGCTGAGATTAAACAACTTAACCCAGAGCACATCGTACTATCGCCTGGGCCATGTTCACCAAACGAAGCGGGTATTTCTTTGCAAGTGGTTGAACAACTAAAAGGCCAGTTGCCAATTCTTGGTATTTGCTTAGGTCACCAAACTATTGCTCAGGCTCTAGGTGCTGATGTTATTCGTGCAAAGCAAGTGATGCATGGTAAAACCTCGTTAGTTAAGCATACCAATCAAGGTGTGTTTAATGGTTTGGCAAATCCGCTGACGGTATGCCGCTACCATTCTTTAGTGGTGGATAAACAAAGCCTGCCTAGTGACTTCACTATTACTGCATGGACAGAACAAAATTCTGATTTTGATGAAATTATGGGGATCATGCATAATGATTTAGCACTTGAAGGCGTGCAATTTCACCCCGAAGCAATTTTGACCCAACAAGGGCTTGAATTACTTGCTAACTTTTTAACTCGCTTCTAATCTTAGGCTAGTGAATTAACAAATATGACCGACAATACGCCTGTGCAAATGACTGAAGAAACCCGACAACAAAGGACTGCGATGGTGCTTAATGAGCGCGCGCACGATCTTTTGCTTGGTCATAGTTTTGCGCAGCGCCAAATTGGCTTTATTCATACCTTAGAAATCGATTATGGCGAGTCAATGGAGCAACGTACTTTATTAGAAGTAGAAGTTGCTGCTGAAAAAAAACGTCAGAAGGTAAGTACGGCGCATCATAAATATCGTGCTCAAGCGAGTAAGCAGTTACATCAAGTAATTGAAACAGCGATGAATAAGCAGCTTGAAGATATTGATACTGTAATTCACGAAACGATTGGGATTCAAGACAGTGTACCTGCTATTTTAGATATTTTAGCTGTACGTTCAGCTTCAGTGGGTCGACTTGAGCCTTTGGTTAAAGATTTAAGCTGGCTGGGGCGCGAGCTAGTCGCGTTTGTGAACTTGCCTTTTTACCGTCAACAACGTAACAAACATACTTCCGTTAAAGTTGATAACCCGCTTTTAGCACTTCGTTACATTGGTTTAGATAACTTGAAGTTTGTCGTGCCGACATTTGCTGTACGCCACTGGATGCCTCATAGTACTGAGCCATTCCCGCTTTTAAAGCGTCGACTAAGAGATAATTCAATGGCGTGTGCCATTGCAGCGCAAGAAATAGCAAAGCTAAATGGCGTAAATGAAGAACATGCATTTACGCTTGGAATGCTGCTTGATGTTGGGAAGATTGCCTTAGTACGTTTGTATTTACGCACTTTTGAGCGAGTTTGGCAGCGTAAAGTAACTATGGCGCGTGATGAACAAAAGAAAGACTTGCATACCGCATTATTAGAGCTCAAGCCTGATCCTTTGTTTTTAAGTAGTTTGCTTAGCAAGTTGTCATTAAAAGTAACCGCAACAGTAATTGAACAAATGGCCTTTAGGTATTTACCATTTAATGCGGTGATGCACCAGTTAACGACTCCATTAGCTAAAAACGATGAATATTTGCCACTTACCAAGGTGATTTTAAAAGCACGTTGTTACGCTCAGTTTTTAAGTTTAAATGAGCATCAATTGGTCGAAAGTGACGAAACTGAGCGTTGGTTTGCACACTTCGATTTCACTAAGGAAGAGCTTGAACAGTTAGCTAAATGCAATTTTGATCACTTTCATATCCAAATTAATTAAAAAAATTGTTAATTTTTTTGCGACTATTCATTCATTGTTTATCAATCCACAGCGACAAAGTTTTTGTCATTAGCCAGTGCTTGGCTCACTAGCCTTACGCCTTTTTGTAGTATTTCGAGCAAAAAAAGGCCTTCAAATAGTTATTCACTATCCATGAAAAAATATCTCAAGCCCTTTGTTTTCAAGGCCTGCATGAAAGTTTTCTAAGAGACATAACGAAAATTTTCTGAAATAATGGATGAATGAAAATTGAACCAAAGAGTAATTTTGGTGATTTTGCGCTAAGCTCAATCGGCTAAGTAAAATGGCTTAGTTTTGCTTTAAAGCGCCACCAAACTCTGTGTGTGCTTACAATTATGAGGATATAAAATGACAGTCAATCGCGAATTATTTGATCAAGTAATGGTTCCAAACTATGCACCATCAAGTGTTATTCCAGTTCGAGGCGAAGGTTCTCGCGTATGGGACCAAGAAGGTCGTGAATTTATCGATTTTGCGGGTGGTATTGCTGTTAACTGTCTTGGCCATTGTCACCCAGCTCTTGTAAGTGCATTAAAAGAGCAAGGCGAAAAGATTTGGCACTTATCAAATGTAATGACTAATGAGCCAGCGCTTCGCTTAGCTAAAAAGCTAACTGATGCAACGTTCGCTGAAAAAGTATATTTTGCTAATTCAGGTGCAGAGGCAAATGAAGCGGCACTTAAACTTGCACGCCGTTTTGCACTTGATAACTTTGGTGAGCAAAAGTCACAAATTATCTCATTCAACAAAGGTTTCCACGGCCGTACTTTCTTCACTGTAACAGTAGGCGGTCAAGCTGCATACTCTGATGGTTTTGGTCCAAAACCTGGTGATATCGTTCACTGTGACTACAACGATTTAGCGGCATTTGAAGCGCTTATCTCAGACAATACTTGTGCGGTAATGATGGAACCTCTACAAGGTGAAGGTGGCATTATTTCGCCAACTGCTGAGTTTGTTGAGGGTGTTCGTGAACTGTGTACTAAACACAATGCACTACTAATCTTTGATGAAGTACAAACCGGTGTTGGCCGTACGGGTGAGCTTTATGCTTATCAAGGTCTAAATGTAACTCCAGATATCTTAACGACTGCAAAAGCATTAGGTGGTGGTTTCCCTATCGGTGCGATGATCACCACAACTGATATTGCTAAGCACTTAAAAGTGGGTACTCATGGTTCTACTTACGGTGGTAACCCACTTGCGTGTGCAGTAGCTGAAGCTGCATTCGACACAGTAAATACACCAGAAGTACTTAACGGCGTTAAAGAAAAGTCAGCGTTATTCCGTGAGTTACTAACTGCGATTAACGAAAAGTACAATGTATTCACTGAAATCCGTGGCGAAGGTCTATTAATTGGTGCTGTAGTAACAGAGCAATTCAAAGGTCGTGCAAAAGAGTTTTTAGTGGCTGGTACTGCAGAAGGCGTTATGTCTTTAGTAGCTGGCGCTGATGTTGTTCGTTTCACTCCGTCACTTGTAATTCCAGAAGCTGATATCCGCGAAGGTATGGCTCGTTTCGAAAAAGCAGTTGCAAAAGTCGTTAACGGCTAAACGAAACTGTCATTTCAGGGCAAGTTAAGCTTGCCCACATTTCTTAATTTACCGTTATTTATAAGGGAGCAAGCGGACTTATGATGATCCTTCGCCCAATCCAGCAAAGCGATTACCAAGCGTTAGTAAAGATTGCTGATGAGTCAGGCCATGGCTTTACGTCTTTGCCTAATAATGAAGAGTTATTACAAAAGAAAATTGATCATTCTGTCAGCTCATTTGCAAAAGCTGCGCAACAGCCAGGTGATGAAGGTTACTTGTTTGTTCTTGAAGATAGCGAAACGGGTGAAGTTGTAGGGACTTCGGGGATTGAAGCTGCAGTTGGTTTAGATGATGCTTTTTATCATTATCATCTAAGCAAAGTGATTCATTCTTCTCGTACGCTAGACGTGTATAAAGCCGTTGATATATTAACCCTGTGTAACGATTACACCGGCGCAACTGAGCTGTGCACATTATTCTTAAAAGATGGCTACCGTAAAAATAATAACGGTAAATTGCTTTCAAAAGCGCGTTTTATGTTTATTAATCAACATAAAGAGCGTTTTGCTGACACCGTAATTGCTGAGATGCGTGGTGTTTCTGATGACAATGGCGAAAGCCCATTCTGGCAATGGCTAGAAGAGCACTTTTTCTCGATGGACTTTCCAACGGCAGATTACTTAACGGGTATTGGCCAAAAAGTATTTATTGCCGAGTTAATGCCTAAATATCCAATTTACGTCAACTTACTGAGCAAAGATGCGCAAGCTGTGATTGGTCAAGTGCATGATAATACACGCCCTGCGATTGAACTTTTAAAGAGCGAAGGTTTTACCTTCAATGGTTATGTAGACATTTTTGATGCAGGCCCAACTGTTGAAGCAAAAGTTGATAACATTGCTACAGTGAGAAATGCCCAAACGGTTAAAGTAGAAATAGGTGAAAGCCAAGGCGACACTACGGTCTTGTTAGCAAATGATAAAATTGCTGATTTTAGAGCAACCGTGACTCAAGTTAGCCTATCATGTGATGCCGATAGCATTACAATCTCAAGTGAATTAGCAAAAGCACTTCACTTAGAAGCGGGTGATTCAGTATCACTTGCAAAACTATAGAATTCAGGAGACATATTAATGACTCATGCAGCGCAATTTATTAATGGTCAATGGCAAGCAGGCCTTGGTCATACTTTTCAATCTGTAAACCCAGCAAATAATGATGTAATTTGGCAAGCAAACACTGCCACTGCTGAACAAGTAGACGGCGCAGTCGCTGCTGCACGTGAAGCATTTTACAGCTGGGCTGATAAAACATTTGCAGAGCGTTTAGCGATTGTAAAAACATTCGCAGAAACACTGAAAGAGCACAGCGAAGAATTAGCGATTGCTATCGCACAAGAAACAGGTAAACCACTTTGGGAAACACGCACTGAAGCAGGTGCGATGGTGGGTAAAATTGCTATCTCTGAAAAAGCATTTTTAGAGCGTACAGGCGATGTTGAAAACCCAATGCCACAAGGTCGCGCGATGATCCGCCACAAGCCTCATGGTGTTGTAGCGGTGTTTGGCCCTTATAACTTCCCTGGTCACTTACCAAATGGTCACATTGTACCTGCACTATTAGCAGGCAATACCGTGGTATTTAAGCCGTCTGAGCTAACGCCAGCAGTTGCTGAGTTAACGTTAAAGTTATGGCAAAAGGCTGGCCTGCCTGCAGGTGTTATCAACCTTGTGCAAGGTGAAGTAGAAACGGGTAAAGCGCTGGCATCTCATAAAGGGATTGACGGTTTATTCTTTACGGGCTCTTCGCGCACTGGTCATATTTTACATGAACAGTTTGCTGGTCAACCGGGTAAAATCTTAGCCTTAGAAATGGGTGGTAATAACCCGCTTATCGTTACTGATGTTGCTGATACTAAAGCGGCTATCCACGATATTATTCAATCTGCGTTTATCTCTACAGGTCAGCGTTGTACGTGTGCGCGTAAGTTATTCTTACCAGCAGACGAGCAGGGTGACGCCATCCTAGCGGGTCTTATTAAAGCAACGAAAGCAATTAAAGTCGGTGACTACGACGCAGAAGATCAACCTTTCATCGGGTCAATGATTTCTTCAGCGGCAGCAGCTGGTATGGTCAAAGCGCAACAGCAGCTTGTTGAGCTTGGCGCAGAAGTGCTTGTTGAGCTTACACATAAAGAAAATACCGGTTTTGTAACTCCGGGTATTTTAGAGTGTACAAATGTCGCTAACTTCCCAGACGAAGAGCACTTTGGACCACTGCTTAAAGTATTCCGTTTCACTGATTTTGATGCTGCTATTGATAAAGCGAATGACACAAGCTTTGGTTTATCAGCTGGCTTATTAAGCGACAGTGCAGCAGATTACGACCATTTCCTACGTCGTATTCGTGCGGGTATCGTAAACTGGAACCGTCCTATCACGGGTGCATCAAGTGCTGCACCATTTGGTGGTATTGGTGCATCAGGTAACCACAGAGCAAGCGCATATTATGCTGCTGACTATTGTGCATATCCGGTTGCTTCGGTAGAACTTGAAAAAGTAGCAATGCCAGCGACATTAAGCCCAGGCTTAAAAATTGATTAATAATCGTAAATCATTACAAAAAGCAGCTTCGGCTGCTTTTTTTGTATGAGATGCTTGGCAAAGGTAGCAATTAAAAGCGCTTTCTGCTTAAATCTAAAGAGATAGTTTTTTATTAGGTGTGTAGTCGTATGGTTTTAGATAGGCAAGGGTACGATGATCTTGTCATGTATCTCACTCAAAATTTAGCGCTTTTTGAGAAGCCGGGTCAAATTAAACCAGGAGCTCCAACAGTGTTAGAGCTGATTGAAGATGTGATAGCTGAAAATGTCATGTTACTTTGCGAGCAACACACTGAGCTTAGTACTGAACAACGCAGCCAAATTGTTCGCGAAGTCGACGGTATCGTATATGACTTACAAGAAGTGCTAAGCAGCGTCACCAATCATACAGTAACCGTTGAACAGCACGCGTTTATAGATGAGTTTGCTGGATTAGTGAAAAACTTATTTGATAGTGCTGTTGTAGAAAGTGCTTAATGTATAAAGCACAACACAATTTCTAGTCTTTAAGCGAGCAGCTCAACGTTAGGCAACTCGCTTTCCTTTAAAGCTCACCTCTTATCCCTTGCATCTGTGTGTGACTTGCTTACAATCAAGCAAAATAACTTTAAGAGATAAAGCACATGCAAGCGAATGTAAAATGGGTAGAAGGCGATACGTTTATTGGCCTTTCAAATTCAGGTCATAATGTAGTTTTTGATGCAGGTAGCGATAGTGCTGCGCCAAGCCCAATGGAAATGGTTTTAATGTCAGCAGGTTGTTGTTCATCTGTTGATGTTGTTAGTATTTTAAAAAAAGCCAAGCAGTCATTTTCTGATGTGCAAGTTAAGCTAACAGCTGAGCGTGCTGAATCAGCGCCTCGCGTGTTTACTAAGATTAACCTACACTTTGTGGTTACCGGTGATAATGTCTCTGAAAAGCACCTTGCAAGAGCGGTACAACTGTCTGCTGAAAAGTATTGTTCTGTAGCCTTAATGCTTGATAAAACAGTAGAAATTACGCATAGTCATGAAGTTGTGCAAGAACAGGTAAAATAACGCTTTTTCCGAGCAGAAAATTCGTATAAAATCCGCGAACTTTTATTTCTGCTGGTGCAGGTTTCACTCGTTTTAAGGTTGGTTTAGCATGAATAAACCCTTCGATAAAATTAAGCTTCATGGCTTTAATAACTTAACTAAGAGCTTAAGCTTTAGTATTTACGATATTTGTTACGCAAAGACGGAACAACAGCGTAAAGAATATATTGAATATATCGACGAACAGTACAGTGCTGATCGCCTTACCGATATTTTAGGTGAAGTTGTGGATATTATTGGCGCAAACATTCTAAATGTTTCTCGCCAAGATTATGATCCGCAAGGTGCCAGCGTGACAATCTTGATCTCTGAAGAGCCAATTGAGCAACAAACAACGTATGACGTTGATGAGGCGCCGGGCCCTCTTCCTGAAACAGTAGTAGCGCACTTAGACAAGAGCCACATCTGTGTTCACACATACCCAGAAGCACACCCTGATGATGGTATTTGTACGTTCCGTGCTGATATCGAAGTATCAACGTGTGGCATTATTTCGCCATTAAAAGCGTTAAACTTCTTAATTCACAGCCTTGAGTCTGATGTTGTAACAATTGACTACCGCGTACGTGGTTTTACTCGTGACGTAGATGGTGTTAAACACTATATCGATCACGCAATTAACTCAATTCAGAACTACATGACTGAAGATACCAAAGAAGCGTACCAAATGATGGACGTGAACGTGTATCAAGAGAACTTGTTCCACACGAAGATGATGTTAAAAGAAACTGACTTGAATACTTACCTATTCGGTGTTTCTACAGCAGATCTTTCTGAAGAAGAAGAAGAAGTTATCTACTCTAAGCTGACCCGCGAGATGCAAGAAATCTTCTACGGTCGCAACTTACCAGACACTGAGTAAGTCACTAAAGCTTTAAAGAAACGGCGCGTAATGTAAGTTACGCGCCGTTTTTTTATGCCTCATTGACTGCACTTATCTGTGCTTATATGCTGATTAAAAGGCCAATTTAAGGATAGATATGTCAGTTGTTCTCTCGCAGTCAGTATTTTTAGCAGAGCAAGTGCGTGACCATGAAGGACCCGCAGCTAAGCGTTCTGGTATCACCTTATATGAGCTTATGGAGCGAGCAGGGCTGGCGACTTATCAGCAAGCTATCAGCTATTTTCCTAAGGCAAGTACATTCGTTGTGTTAGCGGGCGTTGGTAATAATGCCGGCGATGGTTATGTTGTTGCTCGTTTAGCTAAACAAGCGGGCAAACAGGTTACGGTTATTGCAGCAATACCTGATAAACCGCTCAAAGGTGATGCGCTCAGTGCTCAGCAAGCTTGGCTCAACGCAGGAGGGACAATTACCGCTGATGCCAGTGCTATTGAGCAAGCAGATATCATTATTGATGGCCTGCTTGGCACGGGAATTCAAAGCAAGGTACGCGAGCCTTTTTCAACCTTGATTAAAGCAGCTAACGAGAGCCAAGTGCCGATAGTTGCTATTGATCTACCTTCAGGCATTCATGCCGACACAGGTGTCGTACAAGGAGTCGCAATAAAAGCCGCGCTTACTGTGACTTTTGTGGGGATTAAACAAGGTTTAGTGACAGGGCAAGGTAGAGCGCATGCAGGGACATTAGAGTTTAATGATTTAGGTATTGAAGATGCCTTTTTAAAACTGACATCACCCACGGCAGAGCTTATCAATTATCAGACACAGCCGAGGCTTTCTGAGCGCGATAACAACAGCCATAAAACCAGCCATGGTAAATTGCTGTGTGTTGGTGGTAATGCCGGCACTGCAGGCGCTATTCGTTTAACTGCAGAGGCAGCGCTTCGCACCGGTGCGGGTATGGTCAAAGTGTATACCCATAGTAGCTCTATTCTACCAGTGAGTATTGGCCGGCCAGAACTAATGGTGACAGATACAAACCTGATTAGCGCCCTAGAGTGGGCAACCTGTGTTGCTATTGGCCCAGGGCTTGGTCAAGACACTTGGTCGGAAACAACCTTTGAAGCAGTAATGCAGTATTGCTTTACTAATAACAAGCCACTGGTTATTGATGCAGATGCACTTAATCTAATGGCTCAGCATGCTTCGTCATTCCCATTAGCTAATACAGTTATCACACCACACCCTGGTGAGGCTGCAAGGTTACTTAATTGTCGCGCTCGCGATATTGAAGAAAATCGCTTTCATGCGGTAAAGCAGCTCGCACGTAGCTATACCACTACTTGTGTACTCAAAGGTGCTGGTAGTTTAATTGCTGATAATAACCAAACATGGGTTTGTACCGACGGTAACCCTGCACTTGCGGTTGGCGGCAGTGGCGATGTATTAACAGGTATCATAGCGGCATTGATCGCACAGGGGCTTACTCCTCAGCAAGCCGCTTGCTTAGGCGTAACCTTACATGCAAAAGCCGGTGACATTGCCGCAGAACGTGAAGGCGAAAGAGGCATGTTACCGAGTGACTTGTTTGCGATAGTGAGGGAGTTGGTTAACTGAGCCGTCAGCCGTCAGCCGTCAGCCGTCAGCCGTCAGCCGTCAGTTTCTGTGATAGCTGACAGCTTAAAACTGATAGCTAAAAGAAAACCCAGCCGAAGCTGGGTTTTTTAAGCGAGGTGCTTGGGGATGATTACATCATGCCGCCCATACCACCCATGCCGCCCATGCCGCCCATATCTGGAGCAGCTGGCTCATCTTTCGGGATTTCAGCAACCATTGCTTCAGTTGTGATCATAAGACCCGCGATTGAAGCTGCGTACTGTAGTGCAGAACGCGTTACTTTAGTTGGGTCTAAGATACCCATTTCGATCATGTCGTTGTACTCGCCTGATGCTGCGTTGTAACCGTAGTTACCTTCACCGCCTTTTACTGAGTTAACAACAACAGATGCTTCGTCACCTGCGTTAGTTACGATTTGACGAAGTGGTGCTTCCATCGCACGTAGTGCAACTTTGATACCGTGGCTTTGGTCTTCGTTGTCGCCAGCAAGTTCAACAAGTTTGCTTGCTACGCGAACTAGTGCAACACCACCACCTGGTACAACACCTTCTTCAACCGCTGCGCGAGTTGCGTGTAGAGCATCTTCAACGCGGTCTTTTTTCTCTTTCATTTCGATTTCAGTTGCTGCGCCAACTTTGATTACTGCAACACCGCCAGCTAGTTTAGCCATACGCTCTTGTAGTTTCTCTTTATCGTAGTCAGACGTCGCTTCTTCGATTTGTGCTTTGATTTGTGCAACACGACCATTGATGCCGTCTTCTTCGCCTGCACCGTCGATGATTGTTGTATCATCTTTAGTGATCACAACGCGCTTCGCTGTACCTAGGTCTTCGATTGTCGCTTTCTCTAGCTCTAAACCGATTTCTTCAGAAATAACAGTACCACCTGTTAATACTGCGATGTCTTGTAGCATTGCTTTACGACGGTCGCCAAAACCAGGTGCTTTAACAGCAGATACTTTAACGATACCGCGCATGTTGTTTACAACAAGTGTTGCAAGTGCTTCACCTTCAAGGTCTTCAGCAATGATAAGTAGTGGCTTGCTAGCTTTAGCAACAGCTTCTAATGTAGGTAGTAGCTCACGGATGTTAGATACTTTTTTGTCTACAAGTAGAATGAATGGGTTGTCTAGCTCTACAGCGCCTTTTTCAGCGTTGTTGATGAAATATGGAGAAAGGTAACCGCGGTCAAACTGCATACCTTCAACTACGTCTAGTTCGTTTTCTAACGACTGACCTTCTTCAACAGTGATAACGCCTGAATCACGGCCTACTTTTTCCATTGCTTCTGCAATAATGTCACCGATTTCTTTATCAGAGTTAGCAGAAATAGTACCTACTTGTGCAATTGCTTTAGTGTCTGCACATGGAACAGACAGTGCTTTAAGCTCTTCAACTGCTGCAGTAACTGCTTTGTCGATACCACGCTTAAGGTCCATTGGGTTCATACCCGCTGCAACTGCTTTTAAGCCTTCGTTTACGATAGCTTGCGCTAATACTGTTGCAGTTGTTGTACCGTCACCTGCAGCGTCATTCGCTTTAGACGCTACTTCTTTAACCATTTGAGCGCCCATGTTTTCGAACTTGTCTTCAAGCTCGATTTCTTTTGCAACAGATACACCATCTTTAGTGATCACTGGAGCGCCGAATGATTTGTCTAATACAACGTTACGGCCTTTAGGACCTAAAGTTACTTTTACTGCGTTTGCTAAAATGTTTACGCCAGTTAGCATTTTGCCACGTGCGTCACCTGCAAAAAGTACTTCTTTTGCTGCCATGATTAAATTCCTCTTAAATTCTGTAAACGGGTTGCTAAACGAAAAGTAGGATTAGCCTACAATGCCTAGAATGTTATCTTCACGCATGATCAGGTACTCTTGACCTTCGATCTTTTCAGCTTTTTCAACATAAGAGCCGAACAGCACAGTGTCACCGGCTTTAACTTCTAATGCTCTTACTTCACCGTTGTCTAAAACACGGCCATTACCAACAGCGATAACTTCTCCGCGAGTTGATTTTTCAGCTGCAGAGCCAGTTAATACAATACCGCCAGCAGACTTAGTTTCTTCTTCTAGACGCTTAACGATGACGCGATCATGTAAAGGACGAATGTTCATTTATTTAGTTCTCCTAACAGTTTCTGAACAGTACAGAAAAAATCTTGTGTTATTGCAGGGGAGTGCTAAGCCACCCGTTGCGTTTCATTGCATTCATTAATGGGGGTGGCTTAAAAAAATCCAAGTAAAAAAATTAAAAAATTTTAATCTTTTCGCTCAAATTCACCATCAATAGTTGTAGGTTGATGGTTTGGTTCTTCATGAGTGGTTGTTTTACTATGATATTGGAAGTGTGCAGAGCCTTGATTTGCCTGCGAACTCATGCGCACGGTCGCTTGACTAGCAAGGCCTGCAGCTAGTTTGTTGCGGATTGCTGGCGTAAGTAGTAAAAAGCCAAAAAAGTCAGTCATGATGCCTGGTGTCATTAATAAAACACCGGCGATAATCACACATAATCCAGTAAATAATTCTTTTGCAGGCATTTGCCCTTGTGCCATTTGTAATTGCACGTTTTGAATCGCGCCCATACCTTGCTGCTTCACTAATTTCGCACCGACAATCGCGGTCACAATTACAAGCGCTATGGTGGCAAAGCCGCCGATCACTTCACTCACTTGGATGAGTAACGCGATCTCCACAATCGGCACTAAAATAAATAACAAAAACAAAAATCTAAACATAACGCTCTCTAAAAAATGTCATTCTCTTTCGAGTCAGTGAAATATAAATTGGGGTGAGCAGGTCATTTTTCAAGACGGAACCTAGGATCACCTTGCTCGCTACACATTATAGTTACTATCGGCTACTATGGTGCGACTCACGTAATCAAATAAAGGTTCCTTATGACTACGCATTTTCGACTTATTTTTACGACTTGTGCAAATGAGGCTGAAGCCCGTCAGTTGGCACAACATCTAGTTAAAGAAAAGCTGGCTGCTTGTGTGAACATTTTGCCTACTATTGAATCTATTTACATGTGGGAAGGCGAGGTAACTCAAGCTATTGAGAGTAAGTTACTGATCAAAACTAAGTCAGAAAAAATGAATGAGGTGATCCAAACTATCAAGAAATTGCATAGTTATGAGGTGCCTGAAATTCAGGTCGTTGATGTGGCTACGGGCAATTTAGCCTATTTTAATTGGATGGATGAGGTACTTAATTAATGCGATCGTTCCTTTTATTACTTTGTGCATTGTGGCTTATGCCAGCAAGTGCAAGTAATAACAATTTACTTGGAAATCTACTACAACCTGCGGAGCAAACATTTCTCCCGGTTGATCAGGCGTTTGTTTTCGATTTTGACCAGCAAGGCAAAACCTTATTTATTGGCTGGGATATTGCGCCTGATTATTACCTTTACAAAAAGAAAGTCGAAATTATTGCCAAAGGCGCTGATATTGAAGTTCCTGATCTTGGCAAGGGCGTGATTATTGAAGATGAGTTTTTTGGTAAGACTGAGGTATTCTTTGATTCGTTAAGTGTGGTTTCTAAGCTCAGTAACGTCACAGAAGATGCGGTTGTTAAAGTGCGTTTTCAAGGCTGTGCCGAGGCGGGGTTATGTTATCCGCCAGAAGTTAGAACCATTCCTTTATCTGTGATTGCAGGTGAGCAAGTATCACAGGCTGCAGATGCGGGGAACGCATTAGCGGCATTAACACAAGCAGCCGATACTAATGAAGCGTCATCAGCCCCTTCTCAAGAAGTTTCAAAACCAGCTGGTGAGCAGTCATATACCGATAAGCTGGCATCGCAAGGTTTACTAACGAACCTAGTAATCTTCTTTTTAGTGGGTGTTGGTCTTGCCTTTACACCATGCGTATTCCCAATGTTTCCGATTTTGTCGAGCCTTATTGCGGGTCAGCAGAATTTGTCGACTAAAAAAGCGTTCTCGCTGTCTTTTGTGTATGTACAAGGTATGGCCGTTACTTACGCAGCACTGGGCTTAGTGGTTGCATCATTAGGTGGGCAAGTACAAGGGTATTTACAGCATCCTACTGTACTAATTAGCTTTAGTATCTTATTTGTATTGCTGGCAATGTCGATGTTTGGCTGGTACGAAATCAAGTTACCTAGCGGCATGATGAATAAACTCACTCAGGTTAGTAACCAGCAAAAAGGCGGCAACTATGTTGGCGTATTTATGATGGGTGTACTGTCTGGTTTGATTGCTTCACCGTGTACAACAGCACCTTTATCTGCTGCTTTACTTTATGTGGCGCAAAGTGGTGACTATCTAGTTGGTGGTTTAACACTTTATGTGCTCAGTTTAGGCATGGGCTTACCATTATTATTGCTGGGGACTTCTGGTGGTAAATTACTACCAAAAGCCGGTGGTTGGATGGAGCAAGTGAAAACCCTATTTGGTTTCATTATGCTAGTTGTACCACTCATTCTGCTTGAGCGTATTGTTGATATTGAAATCATTTGGTTAATGGCGGGTTTATTAGCACTTGCTACAGCGCTTTATTTACACCATTGGCAAAGTGGCCAATCACAGGGCAAGCTAAAAACAGCATTGTGGTTTACTGCTACCTTATTGGTTGTAACTGGGGCGAGTTTAACGAAAAGTTATTTCTGGCCAAGTAAAGCGGTGGTTGGAGAAGCTGCTGTACAAACACATGGTTTTAGACAAGTTGCTAATCTAAGTGAATTAAAAGAAGAAATTGCACAGGCAAGTAGCGAAGGGCGCTTAGTAATGGTCGACTTATATGCCGACTGGTGCGTTGCCTGTAAAGAGTTTGAGCACTACACGTTTCCTGACGCTAAAGTACAAGAGCAATTTGCTCACTTTGAATTAATTCAAATCGATTTAACCGAAAGTGATGCAAAAACAATTGAGCTAATGGAAGAATACACGGTATTTGGGTTGCCGAGCATTTTGTTCTTTGATAGCCAAGGTAATGAGCTTTTAGAGCAACGTGTAACAGGCTTTTTAAATGCCAAAGACTTTGCAGAACATTTAGCAACAGTACGAAATAGCGCTAAATAAACGCAAACGTGCAAGAAAATAGCAAAACGCCACTCATCTGAGTGGCGTTTTTGTATCTGCATCGTAAAAAATACTTATTTTAAGTGAAAAATAGCAAATTCACTGATTGAAGTTCAATTAATCAGCAGGAAAACAGCTGGAATGACACTGTTGTGTGCCTTGCTATGCTTGACTTTACCACGAATGGGGAGTGATTAGACCAGTATTTTGCTGCTATTTACGTCGAAATATCTATAATAGGTGGTTAACGTGAGAAATAGTTGCTATTTTACATCAGCACGCTTAGGTTAAGCGTGGGTTTATGATGAATATGGTTAAACTGCTTACTTATAGGATATATCGCGTATTATGGCTGCAAAATTCAAACTTTTAGTTCTAAATGGGCCAAATTTAAACATGCTTGGCAAGCGTGAACCAGAAAAGTACGGTACTCAATCTCTTGATGAGATTATAGCTGAACTTAGCCTGGTTGCTGCCGGTCTCAATGTTGATTTAACGCATTTCCAAAGTAACAGTGAAGCTGCATTAATAGAACGCATTCACGATGCATGGCAAGCGGTTGATGCAATAATTATCAATCCTGCTGCATTTACGCACACAAGCGTAGCCTTACGGGATGCATTACTCAGTGTAAACATTCCCTTTTACGAGGTGCATTTAAGTAATGTGCATGCTCGAGAAGCATTCCGTCATCATTCGTATTTTTCGGATGTTGCACAAGGCGTCATTATTGGATTAGGAGCAATGGGTTATAAGGTGGCACTTGAAGCTGCTGTTAGCCGGTTGCAAAACACACATTAATTTTTAAATAACTAACAGGCGGGTCGTTCAATGGATATTCGCAAGATCAAAAAACTTATCGAACTAGTAGAAGAATCTGGTATTGCTGAATTAGAAATCACTGAAGGTGAAGAGTCAGTACGCATCAATCGTAACAATATGTCTGCAGCACCTGCAATGCAGTATGCACCACAACAGTTTGCAGCACCTGCGCCAGCAGCGGCACCAGCTCCAGTAGCAGAGGCTCCAGCAGCAGAAGCGGCTGCTCCAGCTGCACCGACTGGCCATCAAGTTAAATCTCCTATGGTTGGTTCATTCTACTCAGCGGCTTCTCCAGAAGCAGCACCATACGTAGAAGTAGGTTCTAAAGTAAATGTTGGCGATACGTTATGTATCGTTGAAGCAATGAAGATGATGAACCAAATCGAATCTGATAAAGCAGGCACAGTAAAAGCTATCTTAGTTGAAAATGGCGAGCCAGTAGAATTCGATCAACCTTTATTCATCATTGAATAATAGCGCAACAAAAGGCCAACTCTATGTTAGATAAAGTAGTCATTGCAAACCGAGGTGAAATTGCACTTCGCGTACTGCGCGCCTGCAAAGAGCTTGGGATCAAAACTGTTGCTGTGCATTCAACGGCAGACCGTGATCTTAAGCACGTGTTACTGGCAGACGAAACAATTTGTATTGGTAAACCAGCAGCCACTGAAAGTTACTTAGATATTCCGCGCATTATTGCAGCGGCAGAAGTAACAGATGCAGTTGCTATCCACCCAGGTTATGGTTTCCTTTCTGAAAATGCAGACTTTGCTGATCAAGTTGAGCAAAGCGGCTTTGTATTTATCGGTCCTAAAGGCGACACAATTCGTTTAATGGGTGACAAAGTTTCTGCAATCGAAGCGATGCGTAAAGCCGGTGTACCTTGTGTACCAGGTTCTGATGGCCCATTAACGGCAGACAGTGAGCGCAACATTCAAATTGCTAAGCGTATTGGTTACCCTGTAATCATTAAAGCAGCAGGCGGCGGCGGTGGTCGTGGTATGCGTGTTGTTCGCAGCGAAAAAGAACTGATTGATTCAATCGCTCTTACTCAGCAAGAAGCTAAGCAGTTCTTTGGTAATGGCATGGTTTACATGGAAAAATTCCTTGAAAACCCACGTCACATCGAAGTTCAAGTACTTGCAGACGGTCAAGGCAATGCAGTTCACTTAGGTGAGCGTGATTGTTCAATGCAACGTCGTCACCAAAAAGTTGTTGAAGAAGCGCCAGCGCCAGGTATCACAGCTGAAATGCGTAAGTTCATCGGTGACCGTTGTACTCGTGCATGTATCGAAATCGGTTATCGCGGTGCAGGTACGTTCGAATTCTTATACGAAAACGGCGAGTTCTATTTCATCGAAATGAATACCCGTATTCAGGTTGAGCACCCAGTAACAGAAATGGTCACTGGCGTTGACTTAATCAAAGAACAGCTAAAAATTGCAGCGGGTCAGCCATTATCATTCACACAAGAAGATGTGGTTATTCGTGGTCATGCAATTGAGTGCCGTATTAATGCGGAAGACCCAGACACCTTTATTCCATCACCAGGTAAAATCACGCGATTCCACCCTGCTGGCGGTCTAGGTATTCGTTGGGACAGCCACATCTACGCAGATTACACAGTACCACCTCATTACGATTCAATGATTGGTAAGCTGATCTGTTACGGAGAAAACCGTGATGTAGCTATTGCTCGTTCACGCAATGCGTTAAACGAATTAGTGATCGATGGCATCAAGACCAACACACCACTGCACAAGAAAATCTTGGCAGATGAGAACTTCCAAAACGGTGGTACAAACATCCACTACCTTGAGAAGAAACTAGGTCTGTAAACAAAATTCTGTTTAAGCTAAAAAGCCGGCAACTTTGCCGGCTTTTTTTTGTCAAACTAGGCATAAGAGCGGCTCTCGCCTTACAAAATTATTCTGGTATGATTAACAAAGTAATGTGTTTTTAGTTTTTCATGAGGTAATAATGACCGACAGTGTTGGTTTTCCACTCGCTGATGAAGCAGCAACGGTTAATATGGGTAAGCAACTTGCAACCTTAATGGAGCAAGGAGCAGTCATCTACTTACATGGTGATTTAGGTGCCGGTAAAACGACATTAACCCGTGGTATCGTGCAAGGTTTCGGTCATCAAGGTAAGGTTAAGAGTCCAACTTATACACTGGTTGAGCCTTACCAATTAGCTAAAGCTGATGTCTATCACTTTGATTTATATCGCTTAGGTGATCCTGAAGAACTTGAATATATGGGAATTCGTGACTATTTTTCACCACAGGCCATTTGTGTTGTGGAATGGCCTGAAAAAGGCGGCGAATTTATTCCAACACCAGATCTTGATATCACCCTACGCTATGAAGGCGAGGCGCGTGCTATTACAATTAATAGCTTAACCGAGCGTGGTAAGGCTATTGTTCAGCAACTTACGAGCGCGCAAGAATAAACATATAAAAATAAAGGTGTATTAGTAAAAATGGGTCGTTGTACGTTTAAACTATTAACTACTTTGATGTTATTGGTTGTTAGCCAGATTGCGCTTGCACAAAATACCATTAATAGCGTACGAGTGTGGCCCTCACCTGACAGCACTCGAGTGGTCTTTGATTTAAACGATAAGCCTGATTTCAGCTATTTCATGCTGAAAAACCCAGCTCGTTTAGTCATTGATTTAAAAAATACCGACAAACTAGATAGCTTGCCTGCTATTCCTAAAAAGCATCAGATTGTTTCCAAACTGCGTTACTCAAAACCAAAAGACAGCAAAAGTGTGCGTTTTGTCTTTGAGCTAGCCCGTGCCAGTAAACCTGTTGTATTTGCTTTACTACCAACCGATCCCTACAAGCATCGTTTAGTGGTTGACCTTGTTGATAAAACACCGAAGGCAGAACCTGTTGCTTCGACCAATACCAGTGTGAAAAAACGCGAACTTAATCAAGAGCGCGATATTGTTATTGCCATTGATGCAGGTCATGGTGGTGAAGACCCCGGTTCAATTGGTCCATCAGGCACTTATGAAAAAGATATTACGCTACAAATAGCGAAGCGCTTAGAGCGAATGATAGATGCTGAAAAAGGCATGATTTCGCGTATGGTGCGCCGCAGTGATTACTTTGTAAATCTAAACACCCGTACCAGCATAGCTCGTAAGAAAAAAGCTGACTTCTTTGTGTCGATTCATGCGGATGCCTTTACTAGTCCACAACCAAACGGTGCCTCAGTGTGGGTGCTATCACTACGCCGCGCTAATTCAGAAATTGGTAAATGGATTGAGGATAAAGAAAAGCACTCAGAGCTTTTAGGTGGTGCAGCTGGGGTATTAAAAGATACTGCAAGCGAAAAATATTTAGCACAAGCACTGCTAGATATGTCGATGGATCACTCGATGAAAACAGGTTTTAGTGTCGCAGAAGAAGTGGTTAGCGAATTACGAAAAGTGGCTAAAATGCATAAAAAACGCCCGCAAGCGGCGAGCCTTGCGGTATTGAAATCACCCGATATTCCGTCTATTTTGGTCGAAACAGGGTTTATTTCGAATCCGCGTGAAGAGCGAATGCTAAAAACGGCGCAGCATCAGGAGCGCTTAGCTAAAGCAATTTTCACCTCGATTAAAAATTACTACATGAAGAATCCACCAGATGACTCACTATTTGCTAAGTTAAAGTCGCAGTTTCCGACTAAACACAAAGTTCGCCCTGGTGAATCGTTAAGTATTTTAGCAAGCAGATACAACACCTCTGTGAGTAAGCTAAAAACGGCCAACAACTTAAAATCGAATACCTTATTTATTGGTCAAGAGCTTGATATTCCTCAAAGCTAGTCAATTTTCGTGTTAGGAACACTATGAGTATAGAAATACTACCCGCGCGATTGGCTAACCAAATTGCTGCGGGTGAAGTGGTTGAACGCCCAGCATCCGTTGTTAAAGAGCTGGTAGAAAACAGTTTAGATGCTGGCGCAACGCGCATTCAAATAGATATTGAGCGTGGTGGGCATAAGCTAATTCGTATCCGCGATAATGGCTCTGGCATTAATAAAGATGAGCTAACATTAGCCTTGTCGCGCCATGCTACGAGTAAGCTTAAGTCACTCGATGATCTTGAGAACATTTGCTCACTGGGTTTTCGTGGTGAAGCGTTAGCATCAATTAGTTCTGTTTCTCGCTTAACCTTAAGCTCAAAGCCAAAGCAGCAAGAGGCTGCATGGCAAGCGTTTGCTGAAGGTCGCGATATGGCGGTGCAGATTAAGCCAACCGCACACCCTGATGGTACCACCATTGAGGTGAAAGACTTATTCTTTAATACCCCTGCGCGCCGTAAATTTCTTCGCACCGAGAAAACCGAGTTTTCACATATTGATGAGCTCATAAAGCGTATTGCGCTGAGTCGTTTTGATGTCTCTATCACCCTGACTCATAATGGCAAGGTCGTGCGTCAATACCGTGCTAAACCAAACCCTGAGCAAGCGATAAGCCGTGTTGCACAAGTGGCGGGTAAGGCATTTAGTGAACAGGGGCTGCATATTCAGTCAGGTGAAGCAGGTTTGATGTTACGAGGTTGGGTATTGCCCGTGGGCTCAACGAATAGCACGCAATATACCTATGTGAATAATCGCATGATGCGCGATAAACTCATTTTGCATGCAATCCGCCAAGCCTTTGAAGAAGTCGCAGGCTCTGAAGAGCTGCCAGGTTTTGTCATTTATATTGATATTGACCCACGTCAGGTCGATGTAAATGTGCACCCAGCTAAACATGAAGTGCGTTTTCATCAAGGCCGTTTAGTGCATGACTTTATTCTACAGGCAATAAAACAAGTGGTGGTACCGCTTCAGCATGAAGCTGGTTTTACAGAGCATAATGACACTGCTTTTCAGCATGCTTCGTTTGATGAGGCGCACTCAAGCAGCATGCAGCCAAGTTTTACTCAATCAGCGCCAACAGAGCAATATGATTACCCTAAATCTGAATTACAGCCGACACGTTCAGCGAGTTATTCAGGGGCAACAGGAGCAGGGCGCTCTGGTGGTGGCTTTAGTAGCGACAGCCAAGGCCGCAGTAAAACATCGCATCAAGATGTCAATGCATTTTATCAAGGGATCAGTGAGCAACATGCTGCGCATTTTGACCAAGTACGCCCAGAGCCAAGCTTTACAGCACCGGTTGTTGAGCAAGCTAAGCTTGCCAAACTCATCCACGTACGCGAGGGCGAATGCGTATTTAGTGAAGACAACCAACTCTTTGCTGCGCACTTTAAGCATGCTTTAGCACTCGACTGGCAAGCGCACGTAGAGCAAGCAGGTAGCCTTGATGGCAAAGCCTTGTTGTTACCTGTGCGAGTAAATGTAAGTGCTGATGATATTAGTGCGTTAAATGCTCAGCAGTCGTGGTTTACCTTACTTGGTTTTGATTTAGTAATAGAAAAACAGTTTGTGATGGTTAAAAAGCTTCCGCCTTGCGTGTATTTACTTGATGTAAGTGATGCTATTGAGCGGCTTATTGCTGGCTGTAAAGCCTCACCAAGTTCACTCGATGAATGGTTAGCTTGGTTAACTCAACAAATACCAACACGTTATTACGCAAGCCAAGCCTTTATGGAGCAAGTGGCTCGGTTAGAAAATAATCCACAAACTATGCAACTTTTACGTCAAAAAGCAGTTAAAATAGAACTATCTCAGTTTTTAAACTAAGCAAGGTATTTAGGCTTGAATAACTTACCCGTCATTTTTTTAATGGGACCAACCGCTGCAGGGAAAACAGATTTAGCAATTTCGCTGTGTGAGCATTTAAACACAGAAATAATCAGTGTTGATTCAGCATTAGTCTATAAAGATATGGACATCGGCACGGCAAAGCCAAATGCCGAAGAGCTTGCTCGTGCGCCGCATCACTTAATTGATATTATTGACCCAGCAGATAGTTATTCAGTGGCAGATTTTCGCCGTGATGCAATTGAAAAGATTGATCTATTTCATCAGCAAGGTAAAGTACCTGTATTGGTTGGCGGTACAATGATGTATTTTAAGTCGCTTATTGATGGCTTATCACCGCTACCAGAGGCATCACCTGAAGTACGTGCTGAACTCGAAAAAGAAGCAGCGCAGTTTGGTTGGCCACATTTGCATAAAGAACTTGTGAAAATCGATCCTGATGCAGCGAAAAAAATGAGCGAAAATGATTCGCAAAGAATTAATCGTGCATTAGAAGTGTATCGTATAACAGGTAAAACAATGACTGAGCTGCAAAAACAAAAGCAGCCTGAGCTTCCTTATACTTTCTATCAATTTGCCATTGCACCTGATGATCGCAGTGAATTACATCAGCGAATTGAGAAAAGGTTTAAAATAATGCTCGATCAGGGGTTTGAAAATGAAGTTTCATCCCTATATAAACGTAAGGATTTACACCCAGACCTACCTTCGATTCGTTGTGTGGGTTATAGACAAATGTGGGATTACATTGCTGGCGAAATTGACTATGATGAAATGGTCTTTCGTGGTATTGCAGCCACACGGCAGTTAGCCAAGCGACAACTGACTTGGTTAAGAGGTTGGCCTGAAGTAATTTGGTTGACTACGGGTGATGAAGAAAACTTGCAACGTGTAGTAAGTTCGCTAAGCTAGTAGTAGCTGAAAGTTTTTTAGCTTTGTTAAATTAGTTCAGCTACTTAATTATAATAACACCTAGAACGAAGGAAAATAACATGGCAAAAGGCCAGTCGTTACAAGACCCATTTTTAAATGCGTTACGTCGTGAGCGCATTCCAGTATCAATCTTTTTGGTTAATGGCATTAAATTGCAGGGTAAAATCCAGTCATTTGACCAATTTGTTATTTTACTTGAAAACACCGTAAATCAAATGGTGTATAAACACGCTATTTCAACTGTTGTTCCAGCGCGTTCTGTTAACTTCCAAGGCGTTCAAGGAAGTGATGATTCAGAAGAGCAAGAATCTGGAAATTTTTAAACTTAGGAGCGTAATGCTTGTTTGACCGTTATGAAGCCGGCGAACAGGCAGTTTTAGTTCATATCGACTTACCTAAAGAGGGAGATCGCGAAGATCTTCACGAATTAGAGTTGTTGGTATCTTCTGCTGGTGTTAGTAGTTTGGCGATTGTGCAAGGCAGTCGTCAAGCACCGCATCCGAAACTTTTCGTCGGGACCGGAAAAGCAGAAGAAATCGCTGAAACTGTCAAAATCCACAATGCAGATGTCATTATTTTCAACCATCAACTTAGCCCGTCACAGGAACGCAATTTAGAGCGCGTTTGCCAGTGCCGCGTTCTTGATCGTACGAGTTTGATCTTAGATATTTTTGCGCAGCGAGCGCGAACTCACGAAGGTAAACTTCAGGTTGAGTTAGCTCAGTTACGCCATATTTCTACTCGCTTGATCCGTGGTTGGACCCACCTTGAAAGACAAAAAGGCGGGATAGGGTTACGTGGTCCGGGTGAAACCCAGCTCGAAACCGATAGACGATTACTGCGCGCAAGAATTAAAAATATTCGTGCCCGTTTAGATAAAGTTGCTGTTCAACGTGAGCAGGGGCGACGTGCGCGTACGCGAAATGAAATTCCAACTGTGTCACTAGTAGGTTATACCAATGCGGGTAAATCAACGTTATTTAACCGTATTACTGACTCAGATGTGTATGCTGCTGATCAGCTATTCGCAACCCTAGATCCAACCTTACGTAAGTTAGATATCGGCGATATAGGTCCAATTATTTTAGCGGATACGGTAGGTTTCATTCGTCACTTACCTCATGACCTTGTTGCAGCATTTAAAGCGACCTTAACAGAAACCCGTGAAGCTGATTTACAGTTGCATGTTATCGATGTGGCAGACCCTCGTCGAAAAGAAAATATTGAGCAAGTACAGTCTGTTTTAAAAGAAATCGAAGCAGATGAAGTGCCGCAATTATTGGTTTATAACAAAATTGATGCGCTAGATGACGTTGCGCCACGTATAGATAGAAACGACGAAGGTCAACCGGTACGAGTCTGGTTGTCGGCGCGCACTGGTGTTGGCTGTGAACTGCTAAGTGAGGCAATTAATGAGTTACTTGCCAAGAAGATGTTTGCTGATGAGCTAAAATTACCACCACAACATGGTCGTATTCGTGCAGCATTATTCAACTTAAACGCAGTTCATCAAGAACGTTTTGATGAGCAAGGAAACTGGTTATTATCGGTACGCTTGCCAATGGCAGAATGGAATCGCTTAAAAAAAGAGATGGGACAAGACCTCGACTCTTTTGTAGTGACTGATTAAAAATCGCCAGCATTTGTCTTTTTTAGTATGAGAAATGCTGTAGATTTGATAGATTTAACCTAATTCATTTAGATAACAATGGAGTATAGCTATGGCCTGGAATGAACCGGGTAATAATGGCAATGATAAAGATCCGTGGAATAATAAAGGCGGAAAAGATCAAGGCCCACCTGATTTAGACGAGGTAATGCGTAAATTCGGCAACAAGTTTGGCGGTTTATTTGGTGGTAATAAGCCAGGTAAAAACGGCGGCGGACTTGGTGGCGCAGGCATTTCTTTCATCCTTATTATTGCCGTCATTGTATGGGCATTAAGTGGTATTTACACGGTAAAAGAAGCCGAGCGCGGTATTGTTTTACAATTTGGACAATACAATCGCATTGCAGAACCTGGCTTACGTTGGAAAATGACCTTCATTGAACGCGTGATCCCTGTAGATATTGAAGCGGTTCGCTCGTTATCTGCAAAAGGTTTCATGCTGACAGAAGACGAGAACGTGGTAAATGTAGAGTTTGAAGTACAATACCGTGTTATCGATCCACACCTATACAAGTTTAGCGTAACCGACGCAGATGGCAGCTTGAAACAAGCGCTTGATAGTGCTCTTCGTTATGTGATTGGTCATGTAAAAATGGACCAAGTGCTAACAACTGGTCGTGAGTTAGTGCGCCAACAAACGTGGGATGAACTAAACAAAATCATTGAGCCTTACAACTTGGGTATTATCGTAAGCGATGTGAACTTTAAAGATTCACGTCCGCCGGGTGAAGTAAAAGACGCGTTTGATGATGCTATTGCTGCACAAGAAGATGAAGAACGCTTTATCCGTGAAGCTGAAGCTTACGCTCGTGAAATTGAGCCTCGTGCCCGTGGTCAAGTTACGCGTATGACACAAGAAGCAGAAGCGTACCGTGAGCGTATTACTTTAGAAGCGCAAGGTGAAGTAGCACGTTTTGAAAAACTGTTACCTGAGTACCAAGCTGCGAAAGAAGTAACCCGTAAGCGCTTATATATCGATGCGATGGAAGAAGTGCTAGGTAACAGCTCTAAAGTGTTAGTTGATGTAGAGGGCGGTAATAATATGATGTATCTACCGCTTGATAAAATCATGGAAAAGCAAGGTACAGCAACGCGTGTTGCGCTACCAAGCTCAAGTGATATTCAAGATCTTCGCAATAAGTTAAATCCATCACGTAACAGCACGGTTAATTCAAGTAATGATCGTTTCGCAACTGACCGTTTTAATGAGGGGAGATAAGTAAGATGAAAAATTTTAGTTTAGTAATACTTGCCCTTGCAGTTGTGCTGTCTTTTTCTGCGATTTTTGTTGTACAAGAAGGCGAAAAAGCAATTGTCTTATTATTCAGCAAAGTTGAAAAAGACAGTGACGATAACGCTGTAGTATATGGTCCAGGTTTACACTTAAAAGTGCCTTTCTTTAGCCAAGTACGTCGCTTAGATGCACGAATTCAAACGCTAGATGGTGAAGCTGACCGCTTTGTTACTAGTGAGAAAAAAGACTTAATCGTTGATTCTTATGTGAAGTGGCGCATTAATGACTTTAGTGCATTTTACCTACGTGCCCGTGGTGATAAGCAATATGCTGAAACACTGCTTAAGCAAAAGGTGAACAATGGACTTCGTACTAATTTCGGTTCTCGTACAATCAAAGAGATTGTCTCTGGCGAGCGTAGTGAATTGATGGAAGAAGCGTTAGTTCAAGCGTCTGAAAGTGCGCAAGAGCTAGGTATTGAAGTACTTGACGTACGTGTTAAGCAAATTAACTTACCACAAGAAGTGAGTAGCTCAATCTTCCAGCGTATGCGTGCTGAGCGTACTGCAGTAGCTAAAGAGCACCGTTCAGAAGGTCAAGAAAAAGCTGAGACAATTCGCGCAGAAGTAGACCGCCGTGTAACCGTAATGCTTGCAGATGCTGAACGTAATGCTCGTACAGTACGTGGTCAAGGTGATGCTGATGCTGCTGCTATCTATGCTAATGCATATAACAAAGACGCTGAATTCTTTGGTTTTATGCGCAGCCTAGAAGCATACAAAAATACCTTTAAAGATAAACAAGACGTGATGGTAATTTCACCTGATAGCGACTTCTTTAATTATATGAAAGGTACAAAAGTACAGTAAGTAATACTCGTATGATCAAAAGCCCCGCAATTTGTGGGGCTTTTTTGTCTCTGTAAGTGATTAATTTTTATTCTTAACAATTTTATAAACCTCTGTTCTGCATGTAGTTGTTTAAGTAATTGAGAAGATAAAAATTCAGGCGCAGAAAAAATAAGCTAAACGGGGTGATCTTTCACCTCGTTTTCTGATAAAATCTCGTCCTAATTTTTTCTAAGTGAATTTGCAATGGGTAAAAACGTTGTTGTACTAGGCACCCAATGGGGTGACGAAGGTAAGGGTAAGGTAGTTGACCTCCTTACAGACAAAGCATCTTTAGTAGTTCGTTATCAAGGTGGTCATAACGCAGGCCATACTCTGGTAATCAACGGTGAAAAGACGGTTTTACACCTTATTCCATCGGGTGTATTACGTGACAATGTTAAGTGTGTGATCGGTAATGGTGTTGTTTTATCACCAGAAGCATTAATGAAAGAAATTGGCATGCTAGAAGAGCGTGGCGTACCAGTACGTGAGCGCTTATTAATCAGCGAAGCATGTCCATTAATTTTACCTTTCCACATTGCATTAGATTTAGCCCGTGAAAAAGCACGTGGCGATAAGCCAATTGGCACTACAGGTCGTGGTATCGGTCCAGCTTATGAAGATAAAGTAGCACGTCGTGGTTTACGTGTAGGTGACTTATTCAATCCTGAACAGTTTGCTAGCAAGCTTAAAGAAGTATTGGAATACCATAACTTCACTTTAGAGCATTACTACAAAGCTGAACCAGTTGACTTCCAAAAGACATTTGACGATGCAATGGCTATCGCAGATATCTTAAAAGCAATGGTTGTTGATGTTACTGAGCTTCTTGACCAAACGCGTTTAGCGGGCGACAACATCTTATTTGAAGGTGCGCAAGGTACATTACTTGATATCGACCACGGTACTTACCCGTACGTAACATCATCAAACACAACAGCTGGTGGTGTAGCGACTGGTGCTGGTTTTGGTCCATTACACCTTGATTACGTATTAGGTATTATCAAAGCTTACACTACACGTGTAGGTTCTGGTCCATTCCCTACAGAGCTTTACGACGGTCTTGATAAGCAAGATCCAGTTGGTAAGCACCTAGGTGATAAAGGTCATGAGTTCGGTGCGACGACAGGTCGTTTACGCCGTACAGGTTGGTTAGATGCAGTGGCAATGCGCCGTGCAGTGCAAATCAACAGCATCTCAGGTTTCTGTTTAACTAAACTAGACGTTTTAGACGGTTTAGAAACATTAAAAATCTGTACTGGTTACCAGTTAGAAGATGGCACAGTAACGAACGTTACACCATTAGCAGCTGAAGGTTACGAGAAAGTAACACCAGTATACGAAGAGATGCCAGGCTGGTCAGAAAACACAGTAGGTGCTACGTCAGTTGATCAATTACCGCAAGCGGCACTTGATTACATCAAACGTATTGAAGAAATCACTGGTGTTCCAGTTGATATCATCTCTACTGGCCCAGACCGTGTAGAAACTATGGTATTACGCAGTCCATTTGCATAATCGTCATAGTGACTGAAAAAGCTGCTTCGGCAGCTTTTTTTGTGCCTAAAATTCACTTGGTATAATATTTGTATATTATTTGCTAAGACTGACTTTATTTAAGTGATTTTGATGCGTGTTTTTTTGCCTTTAACATTACTCTTCTCAAGCCTGAGTATGGCTGAAGAGCCTATCACAGCTGTGCCTCTTTACACAGAGAGCGAGTTAATAGGCTTGATCAATAAAAATACACACCTAGCACGCGTAAAGGCAGATGATTGCCAGTTAGTGCAAGATATCGAAGCGCGAGCCAATAAAATGGCACTGCCATCATATCAGTTCCTGTATGGCGATATGCTAGCTTATGCGGTGTGTGTAGACCGTAATGTAGAGTTAGGGGTTTATTACATGCGTCAAGCTGCCCAGCAAGGGCTTGGTGCGGCATTAGAGCAACTAGGTCGCTACTATGATGTAGGTCAGTTAGTGCAGCAAGATAAAGCAATGGCGGTGACCTATTTACGAGAAGCATCAGCTCAAGGTAACCTAAAGGCACAAATGCGTTTGGTTAATCTATTTAATCAAGGTTATGGCAGCCCACGAGATTATGAAGACGCCTACCGTTGGTTATTTCATTCAATGGTTGCCGATAAAGCAACTCACAAGAAAGTCGAAAATTTACTCGCTAAGCTTGCCGAAAAAATGCCAGACAGCGTCGTTGCACGCGCCCGTTTACCTATGTAGGCAAATACATATAAAAAAGGCCAGCTAATGCTGGCCTTACTGTTATTTCTCTTCTTTACTTTCTTTTAGTTTGCCGTTATTCGGGTCTTTTAGCACCGATAGTTTAGGCGGTTGAAGTGCCACAATACGTTCACCTACTTGTGGAGGTTTTTCCATATTTGTAGTGAACGGGCGAATTTTAATAGGCGTATCGTCATCATCGCTTTTTTCACCATTTAAAATAAATAATGGGATTGCTTCGCTATTAACTTCTTTATATTGATCCCAACTAAACTCTTCAGAAATACGCGTCGCACTAACTTTACCGCCTTTGGCAATTAAGCTGCTTAAACGGGCATAAGCGCCATTGTCGCCAAACAGAATTTGTCGTGACAAGAAGGTCGCACTGTCTTTATTCGCTTTTGCATGGTTAGTCGAAGAGCGCAAAGAAAATACATTCTTTTCGTCGAACAAATGCGAGAAGTATTGTACGCCTAATGCATTGTGATGGCGGTTAGGTGAAAGCGCGAGTACGCTACGAATTGTTGTTAATGGTAAATAACGCTCCGCATGCTCTGACTGCGGATTACCATAGTAACAAGGTAAGCCATCCATGCGTGCCATTTTACAGTTTTCCCATGCAGGATCAGATAAGTGCACCGGAATATTTTGATCTTTTAAGCCGCAAGCAATAGCACGGGCTACATGGTTTGCGCCAATAATTAAAATAGTATTTGGCGCAGGCTGGCGTACTTTTAATAACTTTGCCAACGGTGTTGCTGTAAGGCTTTGCAGTACTACAGTAATAATAATTACAGTAAATATAAGTGGCACTATTTTTTCAGCATCGGCAATGCCAGCTTCGACCATACTTAGAGCAAATACAGAGCCCACCGCAGCGGCAACGATACCCCGTGGTGCAATCCACGACAGAACTAAACGAGACTTAAGTGGTAAATCAGTTTTAAAGGTCGATATTGCAATACAGGCTGGGCGAGCCACAAAAAGCACGATGGCTAAGAAAATAAACACATCGCTATGTAACATCATTAAATCTGATAGCTGTAGTCGGGCTGCAAGTAAGATGAACAGTGATGAAATTAAGATCATCGAAAGGTCTTCTTTAAATTCAAGCACAGAGTCAATTTCGAGATCATCTTGGTTAGCAAGCCAAATACCAAACACGGTAACAGCGAGGAGGCCAGATTCATGGCTTAGGTGGTTCGAAACCGTAAAGCTAATCAGTACTAAGGCTAAAATGCCAAACTTGTGTAACTCAAATGGTAGCCATTCTCGGCGTATCAGCAATGTGGTAAGCCAACCGGCAACGACACCAATGGTTAAACCAACTCCCAGGGTTTTAAAGAGCGCGATAATGGTATGACTCAGTACTTCGCCTTGACCTACAAGCATGACAGCTTCAAATACTAGTACTGCGAATAATGCACCTATAGGGTCTATAACAATACCTTCCCAACGCAAGATGCGGTCAATATCTTGAGTAGGTCTCATAGAGTTTAACAGCGGCGCAATAACTGTAGGTCCAGTTACAACAAGCACCGCCCCAAGTACTGCAGCAACTCGCCAGTTCAGCTCTAAAATCCAATAAGCGCTGAAGCTGATTACTAAGCAAGTCGTGAGCATTCCAATAGAGCAGAGGTTACGAACTACCTTACCAATCCCTTTTAACTCTCTGAAGTGTAAGGTTAGTGAACCCTCAAATAAGATCACCGCCACACTTAAAGAAACTACAGGGAAGAGTAAATCACCCAGTAGAGCGTCAGGTTCTAGTACGCCACTAAATGGCCCTAAAACTAAACCTGTTAGTAGTAAAAATAAAATAGCGGGTACGCGAAACGCCCATGCGACCCACTGTGCTAATACTGAGCACAATGCGATCCCTGCTATATAAATTGCTGACATAGAATAAATTATCCTTTTGTTACTACTGTTCAAAAAAGGTCGAATCACATTATTTATGATGTAATGCAATCCTCAATTAGACCTTTGAAATAAAATTGCCTGCTTATTAAAGCTTACTCATCACTATAGACACAAGCAAACTTGATGCTTCAAATACGATTTTAGTCGTTATTACTACTTTTTGGGGTTATATCTAAAACAAAAGTCAGGTTTGCAGAGAAAAAATCATTAGGGCTAACATATGGTGATCTAACTTATTGTTAAAAAGTATTTATTTTTCCTATTTATGGCAAGTATAAAAGCTGTGATTACTTTTCGCCCTTGATCTTTACCCCTAATTTCCCGTATTATATTTCGTGTTCAAACAATTTGATATCTAAATGTTTATCGGTGTTGCTACAGTTTTCTAGAGCTTTACCTCTAAATAATCAATTGTTTGTAACAATTTTAGTGTTTTATACACTTTGTTTTCTAATTAAATAGAAATGAGCTTACCCGTGTTCAGTGTGTATTTATTACGTGTTGAATAGAATATAAGTTCATTATCTGGTCAATGTTTAGTTCCCATCGTGGCAGCTAAATCTCGGTCATACAATCTACACCCTATCTGTCGGTGTACCAGATTGTATAGGCTCTATGTATGTTGTTATTAATAAAAGCCTCACACAGCTTTTTACAGCGATACATAAACAACACTTATCTCTTTTTATCAACTTATGGTTTATAACCGTTTGGTCTACTGACTGAATAAAAGTTGTGCTATATCTAATCGCAGTACTTGCGTGGCGTAGTCGTGTGCATAGATAAGTTGTTTGGCAAAGTGATAATAGTCAGTGCGTTTAGTAAAGCTAAACGCGAGTCTTTTAATCAGTGGCAAATTGGCACTGAATAGATAGTAAAATGGAAAGTTGAACAGTTATGCAAAAGTTAAATTGGCGACGTATAGTACTAAAAGTAGGTAGCGCATTAATCGCACCCGAACAAGACGGGTGTCGCTCACGTTATTTACTGACCATTGCACAGTTCATCGTTCGCTGTCGAGCGCAAGGTATCGAAGTTATTTTAGTATCATCGGGTTCGGTAGCTGCTGGTTCGCATTTATTCCCTGAACAAGAAAAGCGTTCAGTGACGATGAAAAAAGCAATGGCTGCTGCCGGTCAGACAGAAATGATGGCGATGTGGGATCGTTTCTTTGATTTCCCATCGGCACAGATTTTATTAACTCATGGTGACTTACGTGACCGTGAGCGTTATACCAGTATTCGTGAAACAGTTTTCACCTTACTGGAACATGGTGTATTACCTATCATTAATGAGAATGACACGGTAACAACTGATGATTTAAAAGTTGGCGACAATGATAACTTGTCGGCAATGGTAGCCGCAGCGGCGGACGCAGACGCATTGATGATTTTTTCGGATGTTGATGGTCTATATGACAAAAATCCGAATTTACATGAAGATGCAGTGCTATTACCAGAAATTGATAGCATCGATGAATCAATTTACGCAATGGCCGGTTGTGCAACCAGTGCCGTTGGTACAGGTGGTATGAAAACGAAAATCGAAGCGGCTGAAAAAGCCACTTCACATGGTATTACAACCTTTATTTTAAATGGTTTTAAAGAAGAGACATTTAACCGACTGCTTGCGGGTGACAACCCAGGTACTATCTTCACACCATATGAAAAACCAATGCAAGAAGCAGTGCATTGGATGACTCACACAGCTAACGAGCAGGGTGAGGTTGTCGTTGAAGGTTCATTCGATGAATCATTAAAAGATGAAGACGGTTGTATTCGTAGCGATGAAATCGTTGCAGTACACGGAGAATTTGGCGTAGGCGATACCATTTTAGTTCGTAGTGATGATGGTACGCGTCTAGCAAAAGCAACAGCGAACTACAGTAGCTGTTTATTGAATTTTATTGCTGACAACGAGCAAAGTGAATTTAGCGAAAAAATGCAAGATTCAATCGGCCCAGTTGTTTCAGAGAAAGATATCGCATTATTGGAGAAGTCATGAGTTTAATTACGGATATTTCGAGTCAAGCTGCAAAAGCTGCAACCCAGTTAGCTTTACTTGATGCTGCTACTAAGAATCAAGTGTTAACTGAGATGGCAGAGGCGTTACGCGAAAGCAAAGCGTTTATCATCAAAGAGAACGAAAGCGATTTAGCGGCAGCACGTGATAATAACCTTGCTGCGTCTATGATTGACCGTTTAACGCTTAACGATGAACGCATTGAAGCAATGGCTGAAGGCATTGAAGTAATTGTTAGCCTTGATGATCCTGTTGGTCAATTACGTGAAATTTCAGAGCGTCCAAACGGTATTAAGATTAGCAAGATGCGCGTACCACTGGGTGTTGTGTGTATGATTTATGAAGCACGTCCAAATGTGACGGCTGATGCCGGTGCGTTATGCTTTAAATCGGGTAATGGTGTTATTTTACGTGGTGGTAAAGAAGCACTTCGCAGCTCGCAAGCAATCGCAAGTGTAATGCACAAAGTACTTGAAAAGCATGGTTTACCTGCTGCGTTGATTTCAGTGATCCCAGATCCAGACCGTGGTCTGCTCATGGAGCTGATGCAACAGCGTGACACTATTGATTTAATCATTCCGCGTGGTGGTGAAGGTTTAATTAATTTTGTAACAGAAAACAGTACTATTCCAGTGATCCAACACTTTAAAGGTGTATGTCACCTTTATGTAGATAAAGACGCTGATCTGAACGTAGCAATCAATTTACTATTAAATGGTAAAACCCAGCGTACAGGTGTGTGTAATGCCCTAGAAGGTTTAGTGGTTCATCAAGATATCGCTGATGAGTTTTTAAACCTATGTGCAGTTGTTCTTCGTCAAGAAGGCGTTAAAGTAAATGCAGATGCGAAAGCTGCCGAGTACTTTGATAATGCAACAGTACTTGCTGACGACGAGTTTGGTGAAGAGTACTTAGATTTAGAAATCGCAATTAAAGTTGTACCTGACTTTGCCGGTGCCATTGATCATATTGCTAAGTTTGGTTCAAACCACACTGAAGTGATTTGTACTAAAGACCAAGCTGCGGCGCAGTTATTCCAACGCAGTGTGGATGCATCTGTGGTAATGGTTAATGCATCATCGCGTTTTTCTGATGGTTCACAGTTAGGTTTAGGTGCCGAGATTGGCATTGCGACAACTAAGCTACATGCTTACGGTCCAATGGGTCTTGAGTCACTTACAACTGAAAAATACTTAGTGAATGGCGAAGGCCAAATTCGTGAGTAATCACTAAAAAGCAATTGCTTTAAAAAGCCGGGCTTTGCTCGGTTTTTTTGTGTCTAAAACAAATAAAATGAATCGAAATATGAATATGAGTTTGTTTAGATATTTAATTTGGCAGATTGCCTAAAGAGAGGTAGGAAAGTGGTGGAGCTAAGCAGGATCGAACTGCTGACCTCCTGCGTGCAAGGCAGGCGCTCTCCCAGCTGAGCTATAGCCCCACATTCCTAAATACAGGATGCTTAAGTCTTGCGTCTCAAGCGGGGTGAACTTTAAATATTTTTGCATTTGTGGTCAAGTATTTTTTTTAAAATGTTCGAATTTTTACTCTGTAGTTTTATTTTTGGTAGACTAAAGCGCATTCACTGTTTAAGGCTTATCCAATAATGAAAAAAATAGCATGGCTTTTGGTTGTTTTACTTGCCGGTTGCGCAAGCCAAGAAGAAGCGCCTCCTTTTGAAATCAATAATAAACAGTTTTACGAAAAGAATGACGAGCAAGGCAATAAAATCTTTGCCTATGTGGTGTCAGTTAAAGCACAGGGCAGACGCCCGATTAATCTCGATAAGCCAATGACACGCCGGCAGTTTAAAGATTTTGCCGAGCAAGAAGTATTTGAAGAGTCGAGCAACTTAAAACTTATGCTCGAAGACCAAGCGGTTGAATTATTAAATGAAGAGCTTAAAGAGCGACAATACTGCGACGATAAACACGTTATTGACGAAGTATTATGGCGTGATTTAAGTGTGCAATTACGAGGACGTTGTTTGTAAATGTATGCAGATAAAAGCAAGTTAGCTGCTACGCTAGCTCAATTAGATATTAATTATGATGTGATTGAGCATCCACCATTACACGGCAGCTTAGATGCCGATAAGTTTATGCTCGATAGACCGGGCACTCGATTAAAAAACCTGTTTTTACGAGATAACGAAGGTAAGCGCCACTTTTTAGTGATCACTGCTCACGATAAGCAGCTCGACTTAAAAGCCATTGCTCAGCAGCAGGGGTTATCTCGCTTAGGGTTTGCATCTGATGAGCGGTTAGCGCGTTATCTTAAAGTGCCACCGGGCTGTGTTTCTATGTTGGCACTGTTAAACGATAAGCAAAATAATGTCACTTTTTGGCTAGACCAAGAAATTTGGTTTAACGAGCTTTTTCATTGTCACCCTTTTGAAAATACTGCCACTTGGCTAATGAAAAAAGAGGACTTAGAGCTGTTTTTTGAAAGTACTGGGCATCAACCACGTATTGTATTTCTACCTGCCAAATAAACTAAGCTTAAACCTACTAAGCAGACTAAAAGTAGCACGGTCATAAAGGCAACTTGGCCGTGTTGCTGATATACCAGCCCTGGCAATAATGAACCTAATGCGCCACCGCTATAATAAAACGATACATAACCGCCATTGGTGACACTTGCAGGTGCACTGCTGATTTTATTTACCAATGGAGCGGCACTTGAGTGGATCACAAACATTGCACCGCAAAAGCCAGTAAAAGCAACCACAAATAATAGTATCTGTTGGCTCATCAATAACACCATCGTCAGGCTATAGAATACAAAAACCCAGGTTAGTAAACGCCAAGGTGTTGATGACTTTCGTAACAGCCAAGGTGTGGCTATGGAAGCCAGCGCGCCCAGCAAGTAGCCGCTGTAAACCAGTCCGATGTCTCGGGTGTTAGTGATAGCAAAACTGTCTTGCAGAATGAAAGGTAAATAATTTAACAGTGCCGCAAAACAAAAGAACATACAAAACACTGCTCCGTAGAGCTTTAATACCAACGGATCTTTTAATTGCTTTAGATACAACAGCGGCGACTTTGCAGCATGAATACTCGCGCCTTTACCTGATTTAGGAATGGCGAGTGCAAATAGTACTAACCCAAGCGCAATCACATAATAAAAACTTTGCCAGCTTAAAAAGTCAGTAAACAAGGCGGCGAGCATACGTCCGAAGTAGCCACCAACAATGGTACTGCCAATGTAAAGTGTCATATTACGTTGTAATTGGTCGGCCTGAAAAGTCACACCAATATAACTGGTCATAGCGGTGAGCGCCGCGGGTAGGGTGATCCCTTGTATAAAACGAACCAGCAATAGCAGCTCAAAGCTTGGTGCTAAAGTAAAAGCGATACAGCTGATTGCTAACACAAACATGGCAATCTTTAAAATTGTGAGTGGGTTTCGTTTAGCTAAAAATAAGCCATACACTAAAGGAGCAATGGCTAGTGGCAACATAGTTGCGGTCATTAAGCTACCAGCAGTGGCTGGCGATACAGAAAAATGACTGGCAAATAATCCAAGTAAGGGTTGTGGGGCGTATAAAACAAAGAAAATAAACACAGAGCAAAGTAACAAATGTCGCAGCTGCATTTTTAGCTCCCAAGAGGAAAAGCCCTAGCTTATCGGGTACAGGTTTTTTTACAAGTTCAAAGGCGACTAAAATGATAAATCTTGCGTTAAATCAATATGTCATGATTTCATCGCGTGTTAATCTCACATCAATATACTCGATTGCTGTGAATCAAGTGGGCTCAGTACTGTTATTTGTTGGCAGAGCTGATTAAAATAACCCTAATACGCATTAATAAATTGGAATTTCGTCATGGGTTCATTACAAGATCAATTACTTAAGGCTGGTCTTACTACGGCACATAAAGCTAAAGTAGCCAAAACAGAAAAGCGCAAACAGCAAAAGAAGAAAAAGAAAGGCGCCACGAGTAATCCTAGCGATCTGCAAAAACATATTGAACAAACTAAGCTTGAGCAGCAGAAAAAAGCCGACGAGCTTAATAAAGCGCGTTTAGAAGAGCAAAAGCAACGTGAGCAAGTAGCGCGCATTAAACAGATTTTAGAGCATCACAACCAAGATGAAATCCGTGGTGATCGCACATTTAACTTCACTTATCAAAATAAAGTGAAAGAGCTCGAAGTAAATGAAAAAACACAAAAGGCCCTAGCTGGTGGCCGATTAGCAATTTGTGTTTTAGAAGGCCAATTTTTTGTACTGGAAGACGAACCAGCACGAAAAGTCGCTGAAGTCAGCGAAGACTACATAGTGTTCCATGTTGAGCCTGAAGATAAGCAAAAGGATGAAGATGATCCGTATGCTGATTTTGAAGTACCTGATGATTTAATTTGGTAGTGACTGTTTCTATTGCCGTTACAATTTTCGGGTGCAATATTGTTAAATCATGGTCTACACTAAAGAAAATGTTTAATAACCCGTCAAAAAAGAGAAAATAGATATGAGCAAGATCACGAAAATTTTATGTGGGGCTGGCATTGCAATGGCTGCAAGCCTATCTTTCAACACTATGGCTGCGGATGGTGCAACACTATACACAGCTAAGCTTTGCCAAACTTGCCACGGTGCAGAAGGTAAAGCGCCTATCATGCCTCAGTACCCTAAATTAAATGGTCAAAATAAAGAGTACTTACTAGCACAAATGAAAGACATTAAGTCAGGTGCGCGTAGCAACGGTATGGCTGCTGCGATGAAAGCAATGGTTGCAAACGTATCTGAAGAAGAAATGGCTGCAATTGCTGATTACTTATCACAAGTAAAATAAACACCATTTTAGCGTGAAAAGGCCACATCAATTGATGTGGCCTTTTTGTATCACCTATTGATCATCTACTAATAGTAATTTAGACTTCTATACATCTATTTGTGCAGTGTCACATATACAAGGTTTTCCATGTTTGACTTACCAAAACTCGATTTAAAAAATAAAGTATCTGAACAAGAATGGCAGCTTCGTGTTGATTTAGCAGCATGTTACCGTTTAGTTGAGCACTTTAGATGGGGGGATTTAATTTATACCCACCTATCGGCACGTTTACCGGGCACAGATCACTATTTAGTTAATGCATTTGGTCTTAGTTTTGATGAAGTGACGGCATCAAACCTTGTAAAGGTGGATTTAGCTGGCAATATTCTTGATGACACGCCATTTAAAATTAATCCGGCTGGTTTCACTATTCACAGCGCTATTCATGAAGTTCGTGATGACGCTCACTGTGTTATTCATTTACACACAAAAGAAACCATTGCCGTTGCAACGCAAGAAAAAGGCCTATTGCCACTTAGCCAATACTCAATGTTCTCATTGCCATCATTGTCTTATCATGGCTACGAAGGGTTAGCGGTAAACAGTGATGAGAAAAAGCGTCTACAAGATGATTTAGGCACCACTAATCACATGTTATTGGTTAATCACGGTGGCTTAACTGTTGGCCCAACGGTGGGGGATGCCTTTATGCGCTTTTATGATTTGCAGCGCGCCTGTGAAATTCAATTGGCTATTCAAGCCAGTGGTCAAACGGCAATCCCGGTACCACAACCTATTATCGATAATATTTATAATCAAGCGAATGTCGTGCATAGCGGCAGCACCGGTGGTCAGTTAGCTTGGCCAGCCATGTTGCGTAAAGCTTATCGTCTTGATCCTAGTTTTGCTCAGTAAGGAGTAACCATGAAAGTTAATCGCGTCGAAGTGTTCGATATTCATTGTCCAGACAGACCTGCTTGGACACCTGTTTTTGTGCGTATTCACACCGATGAAGGTATTAGCGGTGTGGGTGAAGCGGGTCTGGCTTATGATTTAGGTCATAGTGCAGCTGCGGCAATGATCAAAGAAATGGCTGATGCCTTTTTAATTGGTCATGACCCATTTCAAACAGAAAAACTGTGGTCACGAATGCTGCGCGAAAGCTTTTGGGGTTTAGGTGGCGGTCCTGTTGTGTATGCAGCAATGAGCGCCATTGATACTGCACTTTGGGATATTAAAGGTAAAGCATTAGGCTTGCCTGTTTACCAACTATTAGGTGGTAAAGTTAACGATAAGCTACGTACTTATGCATCACAATTACAGTTTGACTGGGACAGCGAATTTAAAGCGCTTGTTCACCCAGAAGAATACGCAGAAGCAGCGCTTAAGGCGATGGCTGAAGGGTATGATGCGGTAAAAGTTGACCCAATCCAGTACGATAAAAACGGCAATACTTATTACGATCGCACTAACATTATTTCTCGTGCAGAAATGAAATTATATCGTGCGCGTATGCAGGCTATTCGTGAAGCAGTCGGTGACGAAGTTGACATTATTTTTGAGTGTCACAGTTTACCAGGCGCAACATCAGCAATTCAAATTGGTGAAATTGCTGAAGAGTTCGATTGTATGTATTACGAAGAGCCTGTGAATTACTTAAATCATTCATTACACGCAAAAGTTGCTGACAAAGTAGCGGTGCCAATTGCAGGTGGTGAACGTTTGTATAACCGCTGGGGGGTGCGTCCATACTTAGAAGATCAAAGTATTGATGTGCTACAGCCAGACTTAGGCTTGTGTGGTGGTTTCACTGAAACTAAGAAAGTGTGTGATTATGCTGATATCTTTGATGTGCGTATTCAAGCTCACGTGTGTGGCGGCCCTGTAGCAACTGCAGCTTCGTTACACTTAGAAACTGCGATTCCTAACTTCTTAATTCACGAACATCACACCTACGCGATTAAGAAATGGAACCGTGAATTGTGTATTCAAGATCCACAACCTAAAAATGGTTTCTTCCAAGTATCAGAAGAGCCAGGTATCGGTATTGAATTAAATGATGAAGTCGTTATGCGCTCACAACGTGTTGAGATTAAGTAATATTCACCAACATATTATAAAAAAAAGCCCGCAAGGGCTTTTTTTATATCTACTTTTTAGCTTTGAATTAATCAACTGGTTTGCATTTCACCAAAGGAAGAGGCTCGGTCGCTTTACTATCTAAATGGCGCACAAAGCATATTTGGTTTTTAATAAGTAGCTCAAAGCGTTCTGGCATTGACAGTTGCTTGCCCATTATAAGGTTACCTTGCCCATCCATTACATTCATACTGTCAGTGACAAGCACACTGGTATTCATAAAAGCATCATCAGCAACAGCAATTGGCTTGCTGTGCATCAACCTTGCGATGCCTTGCGCTATTAGTTCACTTTGCGGCTCAGTAAGCCGTGCATGTTGCAATTTAGGTGTAGGCTCTTGGCTTTGAGCACTACAGCCTAGTAAGGTCAAAAGCATTAATAAGCTAGCTAATTGAACTCTCATGATTCGCTCCTATTGCTTCAATATTTTACTTTGTTGAAGCAAGGTTGAAGTTCGTATATCACGTACTTGCGGCGTATCGTTATAAGTAGCAGGTGCAAAGCCTTGCTCACTGACTGTTGAAGTAGCTACTGGACAGCGTCCATTCTCTCGATAGCTAAGTGCAGCACTGAGCATTGCTTCATTTTCATCGCCTAGTTGGTGAGTGAAATCATCAGCAATTGCACAGCCTGGGATTTTTACAGGTTGAAATTCACTATCGTTGCTGTTTTGTGGTGAGAAACCATCAGCATACTCACCAAACCCTTTATTATTGACGCCAGTAAATTGAATACTGAAGTATGTGGTATCGCAATTATCAGTTGGATAAAAACCATAGGGTTTACCGCAAGTTGTTTCGCCTATTTGAATTACTTCTATATTAGCGCCCCTAAGGCCATTGATCACAGCTTCACTTGCTGAGCAGGTACTGTCTGTTGTCAGCACAAAGACTCGCTCTAAATTTAGAGAAGGTAACGAAGTACCAGGCGTAATCGCAGGATTGTCTGCAAAACCTAAAAACTCATTAGTAAACTGAACAGGCTCTAAGCGCTCCCCAGTAATAGGGTTAAAAGTTGGGTGTTGATCATTAAAAATAGTCTGTTCAAATATTTTGCCACTGGTATTACTCTCGCCTGCCACCATATAAGCAACCTGACTTGCCATTTGAAGGAATCCGCCTGGGTTGTAACGCATATCAATAATTAAATCTTTAACATTACTTGCTGCTAAGCTGTTAAATGCGTCGTACAGAGGTTTTTCTGCAACTGCATTATGGCGATTAAACTGGAAATAACCCACTTCACCATCCGCAAATGTTTTAACGTTACTAACCGCTTGGCCAGTAATAGTTTGTGCAGTCATGCTCACTTCACGAATTTCACTGGTATTTATATCTCGAAATACAAATGAAGTAACTTTGCCGGACTCAGATGGAAATAGGCCTGCATTCAATATATCAACCTCTGCTTGGGTCGTTGCATTTACAAAGTCGACACCATCCACTTCGATTACTTCTAATCCTCTGCCAAGATTCAAGTTTGATGCAGGAGAGTTTGGCTCAGTATAGGAAATAATGCCTTGGCGGGGGGCGCCCGCACTTATCAATCTAAGTTTGAAACCATAACCAAAAGATTGCCCTGATTGGCTTTGAGCTTGCCATTCAGCTGTGGGTAAACTACTGTGGAAATTATCTTTTTTAGCACCTGAATCTGTAGTGTTTTCAGTTTTTAATAAAGCGAAATAATTTAATACCCCTTCAGTTAGCGCAGGGTCTCGATCAACTATTTCGTCATACCACAGATAAGTTTCATGACTCCAAGCTCGTAACCAATGCTTCTCATTGAGTGCTTGGCATTGTTGATCAAATTTGCTTGATGGCTCAAATACACCTTGAGTCCAAGTGATGTCTTCACTAGCAATTACGTCTGAATCTGAACTGCCGGAACCACCGCAACCAACTAAAATCAGCGAGCAAATAAAGGTACTACTTGCCATAGGTTTTTTTAAAGCATTAAACATAAAACAGAGTTCCAGATAAATTAACTTATTTGAATATAGCTAGTTTTTAAGCAATTAGATAGATTTCGCAGGCGTTTTTATAGCTAAGTTGATGCCATAAACTCGGCAGCGAGCACAGTGAGTGATAGTGTTGCCAGCAGTTTTCGTAACTGGTATTTATTTGGCATACAGGAAAGTTACTGGCAAACATAACGCGATGCTCACCAAAGTACTTAACTAAATTATTAACCAGCCATAGGTGTTTGTTTGTGGCAATTTGTGTGAACTCCAACCCTGAGAACTTTATCGCGATATTATCGCAGCGGCTGAGTTTAATGATTGCTTCAAGCCATCTTTGCTCATCACTAATAAAGCCTAAATGATTAATCACCACTCGTAGTGATGGTAGTGCTGTGCAATACTTAATAAGCTGCTCAGTTATCTGTATGTTTTCAATTTCAAACTGTGCTTCAAAGTGTAAGTTTTCGGCTGCGAGAAAGGCTAGATTATCTAGGCAGTGGGGAGTTAATAAGCGCCTAGCTTCATCACCTTCTGTTATATCGCGAATACCAACTAAAGATGGATGTTCTAACTTATTGAGTGACGCTTCAAATTGCTTGGGAGATACGTCAATCGGGCTGTAGCTGATTGCGCGATACGGAATGTCGTCTAAATGCGTTGCAAGCCAATTGAGCTCATTAATTGGTGCTTGATTATCAAAGCCAGCTTCAATATGCACCAAGGCTTCTAGTTGAAATGGACAAGCAGCTTTAAGTTCAGAAGCGACAATTTGCTTTTTAATTTTATCTAGATTTGGCCAAGCGGGGGGATTACTACCTTGTAGCCAAGTGTATTGACCCTCAGTGAGGTTAAAAAAGTGCACATGAGGGTCAATAATTTTGTCGCTCATTGCGTGGTGTATCCACCATCAATACTTTGTAAGCTGCCAGTGATAAAGCTCGCTTCTGGGCTTATTAAAAAATTAACCAAAGCAGCAATTTCTTCGGGTTGCCCTAAACGGCCTAACGGCTGCAGCGCGGCTTCTTCAGCAACAATCTCTGCTTTATCTGCACCACTGCGCTGACAGTAGGCATCAATCGCATTATGAAACAGTGGTGTTTCTATCGTACCCGGACAAACCGCATTAGCACGAATGTTAAACGCGGCATAATCCAGTGCAGTCGTTTTTGCCATTGAAGCCAGTGCATGCTTGGTCAGGTTATAAGCAAACGAGTTTGGTTTGCCGATAATTGCCTGATCAGAGGCAACCACTACAATACTGCCTCCTTGCTGACTTTTCATGCTAGGTAATACAGCTTGAATTGCGGCATAGGCACCTTTCACATTGAGCGCAAATAGGGCATCAAACGTTGCTTCGTCGGTATTTTCAATGTTGGCACTTAAATGACGACCCGCATTAGAAATTAAAGCATCGACACGACCCTCTTCTGCAACAATATCGGCGATAGTCGACTTCACTTGCTGAGTATTACTGACATCACAGTGGCGATAATTGCCCTCTGATGGGGTAATATCTAAGTTATAAACTGTGTAGGCTTCACGTTCTAAACGCTCGACTATCGCTTTGCCAATACCTTTACTGCCACCGGTGACAATTGCAACGTTTGTCATTATTTACCCTTAGTGGCTGTGGCCACAACCGCCTTCACCGTGCACGTGGCCGTGAGATAATTCTTCAGCTGTCGCTTGGCGAACATTAATTACTTCAACGTCAAATGTCAGCGTTTTACCTGCAAATGGATGGTTTAAGTCACAATCTGCATTGAAACGACCTACTTTAACGATAGTTACTTGGTGACGACCTTGATTTGAATGAACGATAGCAGTCATACCTGGCTTCCACACTTTTGTGTTGCCTTGTAAGTGCTTAAGTGGAATACGTTGAATTAGGTTATCAACGCGTTCGCCGTAAGATTCGCTAGGCTCAAGTGTTACGCTAAAATTATCGCCAGCCGCTTTACCTTCAAGGGCTTTCTCAAGACCAGGAAGCATGCCTTCAGTACCATGGATATATGAAAGTGGCTCGCCATCTTTACTTGATTCGATTTGCTCGCCTGCTTCACTAAGTGTGTAGTGAAACTCAACTGCTGCGTCTTTACTGATCTGCATGTTATTTCTCTTTAGAATTTAAATATAGGCACTGATTTTACGCTAACCACAAGTGCTGAGCAATCAAGGCTTTTTCAATGAGCTTTCAATCCCTGACAGCATGGTTTCACTTGCTGGCACTTGTGGTTCAGTTGGCTTAGCTTGAGGTAAGTGCAATGTTAAAATAGTACCGGGTTTTAAAATGCTGGTAGCGCTGAGCTTATTCCACGTTGCGACGTCTTTATGAGGCACGTCGTATAGCTGACTAATACTCCAAATTGAGTCTCCAGGTTTAACCTGATAGTCGATAGCGATTGTAGAAATGACTTCTTCATGTTGCTCAAGGTAGGGACTGATATTGTAATCAACCAATAATGATTCCGGCATGGTTTGTGGTTGTGATAAGCGCAATTGTTCACCTACCTTAATCAAATTTGTTGTTTTATCGTTGAGAGTTTTTAGATCTTTTACAGACATTTTAAAACGCCTTGAAATACTGTAAAGGGTATCGTCTTTTTGTACTGTGTATTCTCCAGCAAAATTGTTGCGAAACAGTTTGCTTTGTAACAGCGTACGGCGCTCTATTGGCAGAAGTAAAGTATGTGGGCCATTCGGGGAACTTTGGTTTTTTAAATACCCTGGATTTAATTTATGGAGCTGATTATGGCCGATGCCAGATAAATTAGCGATCACTGAAAAATCAAATTGTTGGCCTACATCAAACTCTGTGGTGAGTGCTTTATTCGCTAATTTCGGGCGTTTTAAACCTTTTTCTGGGTGCTTTAGTAAATAGCTAAGCGCCAAAAGTTTAGGAATATATTCAGCGGTTTCTTTTGGTAACGATAACGACCAATAATCAGTTTTCTTGCCAAGCTTTTTATTTTTTTCGATCGCTTTTTTAACGCGTCCTTCACCACTGTTATAGGCGGCAAGGGCATGCAGCCAATCACCATCAAAGCGTTTATGTAAGTAACTTAAATAAGCTAATGCGGCATCGGTTGAAGCAAGTATGTCTTGGCGGCCGTCATACCATTGGTCGCTTTGCACACCAAAATGATAGGCTGTCGCGCCGACTAGCTGCCAAACACCTACCGCTTGCTCTGATGATCGTATTGTTGGTCTAAAATCACTTTCAACAAAGGGTAATAAGGCCAATTCCATCGGTAGCTTTTGTTGTTCGATACGTGTGACGATATGATACAAATAAGGTGCCGCACGTTTATTTACTTTAATTAGGTAATTGGGTTGTTTTAAATACCATTTTACTCGTGCAGATGTATGTTTATTGGTTTGAAATACCAGCGTTAAATTGTTGGCGATATGCTGCCACAGATCTTTCGCGCGAGGCTTTGCTAGTGGAATATTATTGACTGCTATGGGCGCAGCAATAGGGCGAGGTTCGACAGCCGTTGAATCGACAAACTCACTAGGTGCTTGTCGGGTTGTTAAATCGGGCTCGTAATGGCTAAAAATCTCCGGCCTTGCCCGTTGCTGTTCTGTTTCTTGCTGAGTTAGTTGGCATCCTTGTAAGCCAATAAACAAGCTCAGCAAAAGTAAATATTTCAAACTTACTTGAGCCATATAATAAAATCCTTTTACTATTTTAGCCCTATTTTGACAACTTGCCCTGTTTAAGTCCAGCTTCTAAAAACATAGAAAACGCTCTTTCACCCACTTCATCTAGCTGGTATTGCTGTTTTATCTCAGTAGGAAAAAGCGGAATTAATTCACTAACGGGCTTATCTGGTGAGGAGTTTGTCATCTCTTGAATGGTTTTTAAAAACCTTAAAGGGAGTGCAAGTCCAGCAGGTGTCAGTGGCTTACCGTGACCCGGTAAAATAGTTGTCAGTGTGGTATTTTTTTGAATATCTTGCAGCGCACTTATCCAGCTAGAAAACGAGCCATGTCCTGGGTAGGGTAAGCTGTCGACTATATCGCCACCCAATAGCACGCGACCTTGATCGGCACTAAGGGTCAGATCACCCTTAGTATGCGCTTGGTAGGGTGTAATAACGATGGGGTAGTTACCAAGGTCTAGCTGTGTTGATTCAGTTATGTTAATAGCTGGTGGGTTCAGGGTGAGCTCTCGCCAGCGAAATAAGCGTTTTTTAGCAAGTTCTAGTTTGTCGCGCCAAACTGCTTGCTGATCTTCAGGTTGATTGGCAAGGCGTTGATAGCTCAGTTCTATGCTTTTTTCATAACCATCTAATTTATCAGTCAATGCTTGCTGCATTGCAACAAACTCAGTCGCTACTTGCTGATGTACGATGAGCTTAGCTTCAGGGAACTCAGCCTGTAAAACGGCCAAGCCTAGTAGATGATCATCATGATAATGACTCGCCACCAAATAACATAATGGTGTTTTTAAGCGTTTTTTTAGCTGCTCTGCGAGCTTTTCTACTTCAGCAAAGTTACCACTGGCATCAAACATTAAGGCACATTCTTTACCCTCTATCAGCACTTGATTCGAATCGTAAAAACGCAGCTTATTTTGTTGTTGTAGAAATTGGATTTCGGGAGTGATGCTATGCCAGCTAACGCTTGCTTTGGCGCTATAGCTTACGAAAAGACAGATTAAAAAAGCACAAAATCGCATGGTGTTTCGCTCGAATAGGTGTCAGTGCTGTTGATTGTAAACAAAAAAAGCGCCAGATGCGCTTTTTTCTAAATACTAAGGTGTTGGCTGAGCTTATCTATTAAGCTGTCATGTTGTTGCTCTTGTTCAGCTTGTTGCGATTTTACTTCAAGCAATTCATGACTTAGATGCAATGCTGCCATCAGCAACGCTTTTTGGTCATTGCGAACCGATGAGCGTTGTTTCATTTGCTCCACTAAGTCATTCAAATTTTGTGCAGCAGCAACTAGGGCATGCTCTTGCCCAGGAGGGCAAGAAAACTCATGTTCTTTACCTAGTAGCTCTACGGTGACCCGCTGACTTTGTGGGCTGCTCATTAGCTAGCCTGTTGAACGCTTTGTAATTTCTCAAGCAGTCCAGTCAATGTGCTGCTTGTATCTTTTTGTTTCTCTTCGTTTTCGAGTACTTCTAGTTGCAGAGTTTCGTTCTCATCTAAAAGCTTAGCGGTTTGTTCTTGTAAGCTTTTAACTTCACTTTCAAGTTCGCTGTTGCGAAGGATTAATTTGTCGATCAGTTGTTCGAGTTGGGAAAGAGTTTCGTTATTCATAAATGCGCTCATAAAACTGTGATTATTGTCATGCAAATGTAAAGGAAAGTGTCTAGATATGCCAGCATTTACGGCCGTTTTAGGGGATTTTTATTTATTATTAAGGTGTAATTCAGCGTAGCGGCTTTTTTATTCATTTATGATTCACCAAAGCGCCAGATGCTAGGATCATTTTCTGTTTATCATGTACAATATGGCTATTCATTTTTAATGCAGTTTTGCATTTGGCGATTTATAAATATGCTTAGTTATCGACACTCCTTTCATGCAGGTAACCCTGCTGATGTGCTAAAACATCTTGTTCTAGCTGAAGTTCTTAAGTACCAAACAATTAAAGACAAACCACTTGATTATGTGGACACCCACTCAGGTGCTGGCTTTTTTGAACTTGCAGGCAGTGATGCACAAAAAACACAAGAGTATTTAGATGGGATTGCTAAGCTTTGGCAGCACAACAGTGAGCATGATGCACTTAATGAGTATATTGAGCTGATTAAATCATTTAATTCAAATGGTAATTTAGATTTTTACCCAGGTTCGCCAAAAATTGCAGAGCACTTTTTACGTCGCCAAGATAACGGTTGGTTCTTTGAGTTGCATCCACGTGACTTACAGTTACTGCAAGACAACATGAAAGGTAAGCGTTCTATTCGCGTACGTGGTGAAAACGGCTTTCAAGGCTTAATTGGTTTATTACCACCAGCATCACGTCGAGCTTGCGTGCTTATTGACCCTCCTTACGAAATAAAAAACGATTACGATACGGTCGTTAATACTCTTGTTAAGGCGCATAAACGCTTTGCTACGGGGACGTACATGATTTGGTATCCGGTTGTAGACCGTGAACGAATTGACAGAATGGAGGCGGGTTTAATCGCATCGGGTATGCGTAACATTCAGCTTTTCGAGCTTGCAACAGAGGCCGATACCGACGTTCATGGTATGACTGCATCGGGTATGATAGTGATCAACCCGCCATGGAAATTAAAGCAAACGATGGATGCTGTATTACCAGAACTTGTTTCCATACTAAGCGATAGCAGTGGTTTTTATCGCAGTGAACAATTAGTTGAAGAGTAATATCTTCAATACAAAAACGCCCAGCAATTGCTGGGCGTTGTTAATTTAACTGTTGTTAATTCATATAAGTCGCTGCGAAGGTCGCAAGTGGCTCATCACTATCATCTAACAAGGTTAACTGCTCACCATTGATTGAGTACTTAGCCGTGGCTGCAAGTGCTGCCGACATGGCCGCTTCAATATCCATTTGTGATACACACATTTTTTTGGTGCTTGCTAATGGCTTGAATGTGAGCGCCTGCTCATTAACCTCGTAACTGCCTGAGAAGTTATTACAACCTAAGTGACCATTGGTTGAACCATCGTCTTTAAACTGTACGAAAGGTTCTTTATTTTCAACGGTGATAGCCTCACCGCTGATGGTAACTGCTTTCCAATAGGTATTGGTCAAAGTCACGTCTGGCTTTTTCGCTGATACTTTAGTCACCGTTACCTTGTACAGATCGCCAGCGGCATCTTCGGCAAATGGATTATTGTGAGTGGTGCTGATGTAAAGTAATTTACCTTGATTCTCAATGCGTGCACTTACACTGTAGCGGTGACGGTCAGCAATTTTGCTTTCGTCATATTCAAGTGCTACATCATATGGTGGTGCACCATCTAATTGAATTTCTTGTTCGCTAATTACTTCAGCCTTGACATCCATTTTAGAAACATCAGCGAGCTGTACTTTTAATACTGAACCCGGAGGTAGCATACTACGATCTAAATAGGTGATTTGAGTATTCAGGGTTTTCATTGATGATTGCTCAGCTTGTGGTGCACTAGAGTCTTCACCACAGGCTGTTAAAACCAAGCTGCTCCCTAAAATCATTAAACTGCATAGAGAAGCGCGTTTGAAAGATGAAAAGGTATCCGAAGCCATGATTATTTTCCTTGCGTTTAGGGTTATGCATCATATTTAATTGCCTAGCATAAAGTTCGCTGTCTTAATCATAGCTTAATTAACAAAAAATGGGCACTAAGCCCATTTTCGTAATAACGAATCGCTTTAAGAACATAAAGCGCATAAGAATAAACGTTATTTTTTCACGTATTTGGTAAGAATAACAATACGTTGACCATCAACACGGCCTTCAATGTGTTCTGGGTTGCTCGTTAAGCCAATGTTTCTTACTGCTGTGCCACGCTTAGCAACAAGGCTGCTGCCTTTCACATCAAGATCTTTAATAAGTGTCACTGTATCACCCGCCTGCAGCACAACACCATTACTGTCGATGTGTTTAATGTCGTCATCTTCAGCTAGCGCTGTTTGCGCCCATTTTAATGTGTCTTCTTCAAGATAAATCATATCGAGTGCATCTTGTGCCCAGCCGTTATCAGTAGCTAAGCGTTTCAGCATGCGGTAAGCGACAACTTGTACCGCTGGAGTTTGACTCCACATACTGTCATTCAAACAGTGCCAATGGTTTGCAGTTAAATCAGCATTGTTTTCGATTTGATCTTTACAAGTTTGGCAGACATAAATGCATTTATCAGAATGAGCCTCTGTAACAGGCGGCACTTCGTATACAGATAGGTTATCTGTAGCGGCACAAAGTTCACATTGGTTATTACTGCGTTCGATTAGGGCTTGTTCAATGCTCATAGGAGGCTCTTTTAAGTTTACAAGGTAAGAAAAACAGCGCGCATTATAGCAAAAGAGGGACTGAAGCGGAATATCCCTAGTTATTATAGGGGTATAGTTTTTGTGTATTTATTGATTATGGCATCTAAGCTGCCAGAATTTTTAAGTTCTTTGATTGCTGCATTTATTTTTGGTAACAATGATTGATGTTCACTGCGCAGGCGAATTTTTAGGTTGCCTAGCGAGTGTAATGCGCCAAAACTGATATCAGCATCAAATTGCTCAGCCCAATATAATGCTGGCAGTTTATCTATTATGACGACCTCAATTCGGTGTATTTTTAGTGCCTGAATGAGTTGTTGTTCAGAGTGAAAATCAACCCGTTTAAAGCGGTTATCGTCATAATAGTAATAGCCTAAAACAGTCCCTACGGGTTGATTACGAATACTGTTGAGTTGCTGCCATTGAGCCACCGAGCTTTTTAAACTCACGAGATACTCCTCAACTGCAAACAGGGTGTCTGAGTAACTAAATTGTCGGTTTTGTTTTTCTGTCTGGCTCAGCCACTCGGGGCTTATGACATCAAAATCAATATTCCCTTGGTGAAGGTATTTAACGGTTCGTTTTGCAGGAAGCTCGACATGCTTTACTTGAACATCAGCAAGCTGCATAACTTGCTTGATCAGTTCGGGGAGGATCCCTGGATTGCTTTTGTCATCAATATAATAAGGATAGTAGTTCCCAGAGCCGGTTACATTATATTTCAGTACAGGCTGCTGCTCAGCCAAAACTGCTTGAGTAAGAAAAAGTAACAGTAAGAAAATCGAGTTAGAGAAGCGCAATGGTCTGATTGAATTCGTTTTCATGTACCTAGTTTGGTTGGGTTTTTGTTTTTTAGCAAGGCAAACATCTTTCACTATACTTATAACAATAGTAATGTGGAGTTAGCCACATTTAAGTGAGAAGTTGAATGTCAGAATTAAGTATGGAAGGTAATAAAAGTCAGAGCATGACTCAGTATATAGCCCGGCAGCCAATATTTAATGCTGATAGAAGTTTATATGCTTACGAATTATTGTATAGAGAATCGAGCGATAATGTATTTCCGGTAGGAACGAGTGATGGCCAAGCAACGGGGCGGCTGTTTTTTAACGCGTTAATGTTGATGGGACTCGAGAAGCTAACAGGTTTTCAACCTGCGTTTATCAATCTATCGACTGACGCTATTTTGGATGACTTTCCTAAGCTGTTGCAGCCACGCAGTGCGGTTATCGAAATAGTGGAGCGGGCTACTAGCATTCCAAAAGTAGTGAACCGCGTTAAACAATTAAAACAAGAAGGCTATTTGTTCGCGCTTGATGATTATGATGGCACAGAGAAATGGCAAGATATTTTGCCTTTGATGGATTTTATTAAGCTTGAAGTTACGCAGCCGATTATCAAAACCAACATGATGATCAAAAAGCTTAAACGTAGCTTTCCAAAAACCAATATCATAGTGGAGCGCATTGAAAATTATGAGGACTTTCAACAACTAAAATCAGCAGGTTGCGACCTGTTTCAGGGCTACTTTTTTGCCAAGCCGGAGCTTTTGAGTTTTGGTAATGTTGAACCATCAAAAATTGCTGTGCTTGAATTACTTAACTGTACTGCGCAAACAGATTTAAATTTTGATGCAATTCAACAGCGTGTTGCTAAAGATATTGGCCTTACTGCACGCATTTTAAAATTAGTTAATGCGCGTATAAGTAATAGCCGGCAAACAATTCGTTCGATTTCACAAGCGGTTATTTACCTTGGTGAAGATGCGATTAGACAATTTGTGCGGGTATTAGCGCTAAGCGAATTAGGCAATGACAAACCGCAAGAGCTGACCAAACTTGGTTTAACAAGAGCTAAATTTATTGCTTTGATGCTTGAACCCGGAGGTAAAGACCTAGCTGAACAAGGTTATTTAGTCGGCTTACTCTCTGTTTTAGACGCTATTTTAGATATGGAGCTTAATATCATTGCCAAAGAGTTTTCATTGGGTAGTGAGCTTTCGAGTGCACTGTTAAACTTTAATGGAATGCAAGGTGCGAGCTTACAACTTGTTAAGGCGATGGAAGAAGAAGAGTGGCAAACTGCTCATGAGCTACTAATGATGATCCGCCCTGCGTCAAAGATGGATGTGGTTTTTCAAGCTATGTATGATGCCCGCGCATACGCAGATGAAGTATTCGCAAGCTTATCATCGGTTACAGACTAAGAGCGCAGAGTTCGTTATGATGCAGACTCTGAGTATTAAAAAGGTTTGTAACTAATGCGTGTTGTTTTTCCTATACTGGCTATTTTAATTGCCTTAGTGTTACTTATTCCCGGTGTAACCCAGCCAGTGCTCACCCTTGAAGGAAAAATTGATAAATCTAAGCTTGCCAAAACAGGTATTGAAATGATTGCCGATGAAGGCGATCGCAATACCCGTAGCGTGTTAATGATGGCATCAAGCATGCTGGGGCTTGATAAGCTTGAAGGAGAAATCGATGCCTACAAAAAAACACGCAGCATTTGGGGCACCGTGAATGAGCTTGCTAATAACAAAAACTACCTTGTTGCCGCGCTTGTAGCAGTGTTCTCAATTGTCATTCCCACCTTAAAACTCCTGATGCAATTGCTTTATTGTTTCTTACCAGTGAATAGGTTTAAGTATTTGCTCGGTCAACTCATACAAGGCCTAAGTAAATGGAGCATGGTCGATGTGTTTGTGATTGCATTGATCGTGTCTTATTTAGCAGGTAATGCCGATGGGCAAATGGGCGAGTTGATAAAAATGCATGCTGAATTGGGTGATGGATTTTGGTATTTTACAGGTTATTGCTTGTTTGCTATTGCTGCCAGCTGTAGCATAAAAATAGATAAACCCTTGTCGAGTTCGTAAATTTCGGGCTACAATTTGGGCACTTAATTTTTAAGGTATGATGATGACGCGACTTTCAAGCTACTTATTGATAGCTATGATGCTGCTCACTTTTGTGGGTCAGTCAGTTGCGTCTGTTGCTATGGTATGTGATATGCCACATGCCAGCATGCAAATGGATCATCATGCTAATATGAATGCTGACAGCGACATGAGTGATATGGATTGTTGCCATGAAGACGTAATGGATAACAGCGATTGTGCGTGTCCGTTCAATGCCTGTACAGCTCACTCACTCCTGCCGTTAAATGATTTAGTTGTTAAATCAATTAAGCAATCAGAAAAAGTCACCATGTTAGGCGCCAGCCAGCTTAGTTTTCACGTCAGTTCTTTATATCGTCCACCTATTACTGCTTAAGCAGGATAGGTCTGTCTAAAATTCAGTAAAACGCTGAAATACACCTCATTCTGCACCCAAAATCTATTGTTTTTTAACCATTTTTAAGATTTTTGGAGCATGTGATGATTCACAGCAAATTGATTAAGGCGCTTTCTCTAGGCGCAGTATTGATAACCTCAAGTTTAGTGAAAGCAGAGCCATTGGCGCTCAATCAGGTGATTGATTATGCATTGACTCACGAGCCTTGGTTACAGGCAAATAAATACCAGCAACAGGCGATAGAAGCGCAAAGCATTGCGGCCGGTACCTTGCCGGATCCAGTGTTAACCGTTGGACTCATGAACTTACCAACCGATGGCTTTGCCTTTGATCAAGAAGGTATGACGCAATTCAAAGTGGGCTTGTCACAACAATTTAGCCGAGGTGATAGCCTTGCCCTACAGCAGCAAGCATTAAAACAATCGGCTGAGCAATATCCTTGGCTTAGAGCAGACCGCCAAGCACAGGTTAAAGCCATTGTTAGTGAAGCATGGCTAAATGCCTATCGCGCGCAAAAAAGCATTCAACTGATCAACCAAGATAAAGCCTTATTTAATCAACTTATTGATATTACAGAAGCTAGCTATGCCAATACACTTGGCGCGACTCGCCAGCAGGATATTATTCGCGCTCAGCTAGAGCTGACTCGGCTTGAAGATAAGCTGGTGATGTTAGAGCAACAGTTTGATAGTGCCAAAAAGCGACTAGCACAATGGCTACCTATTGAAATGCTAAACGGTGCAGTGAGCGATGAAAACACCAAGGTGACCGCAGTTATGGCTTATCAAGAGCTTGCACCATCTGGGGTGACTGAAGTGCTGATGAGCCACCCGGCTATTATCGCTATTGATCATGCTATGCGTGCTAAAAATACTCAAGTGCAAGTGGCGAAAGAAGCGTATAAGCCGCAATTTGGTATGAACCTTGGTTATGGCTATCGTGATGATACCCCGATGGGTGACTCTCGCGCTGACTTATTCTCTATTGGGGTGAGTGTTGATTTACCGCTGTTTACTGATAACCGTCAAGATCAACAAGTCAATGCGGCAATAGCTAATGCCGAGGCGGTAAAAACCAACAAGCTTATTACCCTGCAAAAACTGCAAGGTCAGTATTTTAAAGAGCTTAGCCAATTAAGCCGACTTGCTCAACGCAAAGCGCTGTATCAACAGCAGCTATTACCGCAAATGGCAGAGCAAGCGGAGGCGACGTTAAATGCTTACACCAATGATGATGGTGACTTTTCAGAAGTGATGCGTGCTCGCATTAGCGAACTTAACGCGAAAATTGATGCATTAAACATCGAAATTGATAAACAAATAACCCTCGCTCGCCTTAATTATTACGCAGCAGCAAAAGATAACCAAATAAATGCAGCACAAAGCCAAGGAGCTAGCAATGAATAACACAGTGAAATTAGTTATCGCTTTGGCGGTAGGTGCAGCATTGGCAACGGCTGTAAATAAATTGGCTGAGCCAGATCATGGAGCTATGCCAAGCGCTGAGAAAAAGCCGCTATATTGGGTGGCGCCTATGGACAGCAATTACCGCCGTGATGAACCGGGGTTATCACCAATGGGTATGGAATTAGTGCCCGTTTATGAAGAGCAAAGTAGCGCTGAAGACAGCCCGGGTACTGTGAGGATCTCACCTGCAGTCGTTAATAACTTAGGGGTAAGAACAGCGCCTGTAAGGTTTAAATCATTACAAACGACCGTTGATACGGTTGGTTATGTGCAATACGACCAAGACCAACTCGTGCATATTCACCCTCGTGTCGAAGGTTGGATAGAAACCTTATATGTAAAAGCCGCTGGTGACCAAGTGAAGCAAGGCGAGCCACTTTATACCTTGTATTCTCCACAGCTAGTGAATGCGCAAGAAGAGCTACTGCTTGCCCTAAAACGTAACAATGCAGTGCTTATACGTGCGGCAAAAGCACGCTTGGCCTCACTGAATGTTTCTGACGATTTTATTGCGCGATTAGAGCAAAGCCAAAAGGTCAGACAAAACATTACCTTTTATGCCAAGCAAAGTGGCGTATTGGATGAGCTAAATATCCGCGAAGGCTTCTTTGTGAAACCGGGCACAACCATGATGAGTATTGCTCACCTAGAAGAAGTGTGGGTTGAGGCTGAAGTTTTTGAGCGTCAAGCAGGGCTTATTCATAAAGGCTTGCCTGTTACCATGAACTTAGATTACTTACCGGGTAAACGCTGGCAAGGCAAGGTCGATTATATTTATCCAACCCTTGATGAGAAAAACCGCACCCTTCGCGTGCGTTTACGCTTTGCTAACCAAGATGGCTTATTAAAACCGAATATGTTTGCTGAAGTGAGCATTACTACTAAGCCAACTGAGCCGCAATTAGTGATAGCCAAAGAAGCGGTGATCCGCACAGGTAGCCAAGACCGTGTCGTGATTGATTTAGGTGAAGGGCGCTTTAAGTCAGTGGCTGTGACGCTAGGCCGTAGTGATAATCATGATGTCGAAATTTTATCAGGCTTACTGAAAGACGATAACGTTGTGGTTTCAGCGCAGTTCTTAATAGATTCAGAATCAAGTAAGAGTTCTGACTTTATGCGTATGCAAGAACCGGATAGTGACAGCGCAATGGTGAATGGCGTGATCAACAGCATTGATCGCGAAGCCCGTACTGCCGTGATCAGTCGTGAGGCCATCCCTAAGTGGGGGCGCGGGGCTGCAACTATGGAGTTTCACTTTTCGCCGCGCATCGATATGTCTAGTTTACAAAGCGATGATGAAGTGCATTTTACCTTTAAATTGGTGGAAGGTGAGTTTGTGATTTTTGACATCATGACCATGAGCCACCCTATGCAAGGAGAAATGCAATGATAGCTGCCGTGATCCGTTGGTCAGTCGGTAATCGCTTCTTTGTATTACTGCTGTCTTTAATGTTGGCAGGTTTTGGGATGTTTTCTTTAAAGAATACCCCAGTTGATGCCTTGCCTGACTTATCTGATATACAGGTTATTGTAAAAACATCTTACCCAGGACAAGCGCCACAAGTGGTGCAAGACCAAGTAACGTTTCCTATCACTACAGCCATGTTGTCGGTGCCGGGTGCTGAAACGGTAAGGGGCTTTTCGTTTTTTGGTGACTCTTATGTATACGTTATTTTTAATGAAGACACCGACCTTTACTGGGCCCGTAGTCGAGTACAAGAGTATTTGAGTCAAGTAAGTGCTCGCTTACCGGATTCAGCGAGGCCTGAACTTGGCCCTGATGCAACAGGGGTAGGCTGGATTTACTTGTATGCGCTGGTGGATAAAACTGGTAAGCACGATATTAGCCAGCTACGAAGCTTGCAAGATTGGTTTTTAAAGTTTGAGCTGCAAACGGTGCCGGGCGTATCAGAAGTAGCGTCTGTTGGCGGTATGGTTAAGCAGTATCAGGTGAATGTCGACCCAGATAAATTGCGTGCTTATGGTATTCCGCTAAGTTTAATTCAAACAGCAATTAAGCAAGGTAACCAAGAGCGTGGTGCCTCAGTGGTAGAAATGGCTGAAGCTGAATACATGGTATCAAGCACAGGTTACATCAAAAGTGTCGCAGATTTAGAAGCCATTCCGTTGGGTACGAATGCCAATGGCACGCCACTGCAATTACGTGATGTGGCTGATATAAAACTTGGGCCGCAAATGCGCCGTGGTATTGCCGAACTAAACGGCGAGGGTGAAGTAACCGGTGGGGTGGTAGTGATGCGCTTTGGAGAAAATGCCGAAGCAACCATCAAACTAGTAAAAGAAAAACTAGAGTCGCTCAAAAAAGGCCTGCCTGAGGGAGTTGAAATCATCCCTGTGTACGACCGCTCAAACCTTATTACCCAAGCGCTTGATAACTTAAGCTCAAAGTTAATTGAAGAATTAATCGTGGTGGCCTTAGTATGTGTGGTGTTTTTATTCCATATACGTTCATCGATCGTAGCCATTATCACGTTGCCAATGGGCATTTTAACGGCTTTTGTGGTGATGTATTGGCAAGGTATAAACGCCAATATCATGTCGCTTGGCGGGATAGCGATTGCTATTGGTGCAATGACCGATGGTGCTATCGTGATGATAGAAAATATGCATAAGCATATGGAGAAAACCCCACTGACCGACGAGAATCGCTGGCAAGTGGTGATGGACTCAGCCGCAGAAGTCGGGCCCGCGTTATTCTTTAGTTTATTGATTATCACTGTCAGCTTTATGCCGGTGTTTATTCTTGAAGCACAAGAAGGACGCATGTTCTCGCCACTGGCTTACACAAAGACTTATGCGATGGCAGCTTCGGCTGGTTTAGCGATTACACTGGTGCCAGTATTAATGGGCTACTTTATTCGCGGTAAGGTTATTTCGGAGCAGAAAAACCCTGTAAACCGCTTATTGGTGGCAGCCTATAAACCCTTGTTAAATGCTGTATTAAAAGCGCCGAAAACAACACTGGTACTGGCATTAGTGTTGGCTGCTATCGGCTTTTACCCGGTTAATAAAATTGGTAGTGAGTTTATTCCTCCCCTTGATGAGGGCGACTTAATGTACATGCCAACGACTTACCCGGGTATTTCAATAGGTAAGGCCCGTGAAATCTTACAGCGGACCGATAAGCTAATTGCCAGTGTGCCAGAGGTTGCGTCGGTATTTGGTAAGGTAGGTCGTGCAGACACTGCCACAGATCCTGCGCCGCTTACCATGATCGAAACCTTTATTCAGTTAAAGCCAAAGTCACAGTGGCGCGAGGGTATGACAACCGAGAAACTGAAAAAAGAGCTCGATAATCTGGTTAAGTTCCCGGGGCTTACTAATGCGTGGGTTATGCCAATTAAAACGCGAATCGACATGCTTGCCACTGGTATTAAAACGCCTGTGGGGATCAAAGTAGCAGGGCCAAAGCTGAGTGAAATTCAAAAAATCGGTGAGCAAATTGAAGTCATCCTAAAAGATTTACCGGGCACAGCGTCGGTTTACTCAGAGCGTGTTGCCGGTGGTCGCTACATCAAAGTTGATATCAACCGTGAAAAAGCAGCACGGTACGGTTTGAACATTGCTGATGTGCAACAGGTAGTTGCCACCGCTATCGGTGGTATGAATGTGACCGAAACGGTTGAAGGGCAAGAGCGTTACCCAGTTAACTTGCGCTACCCGCAAGATTATCGCGACTCGCCAGAAGAGCTTAAGTTGTTACCGATAGTGACACCAAACGGACAGCGTATCGCATTGGCTGATGTTGCCCATGTCTTTATCGAAGATGGCCCGCCGGGTATTAAAAGTGAAAATGCACGTATTAATGGCTGGAGCTTAATCGACATTGAAGGCAGTGATATCGGCAGTTATGTTGAGCGTGCGCAACAAGCGCTGCATGAGCAACTCGAGCTACCTGCTGGTTACTCAATTACGTGGGCGGGGCAATATGAATACATGGAGCGCGCAAAAGCTAAACTCAGTTATGTATTGCCACTTACCTTGGCAATTATTGTGGTGCTGTTATACCTCAATTTTAGAAGCTTTATTGAGGTGGCAATGATCATGCTGACCTTACCGCTTGCGATGATAGGCGGTATTTGGCTGATGTACCTTGAAGGCTTTAACTTCTCGGTTGCTGTTGGGGTTGGTTTTATTGCCCTAGCTGGGGTTGCTGTGGAAATTGGCGTGATCATGCTGGTTTATCTCAACCAAGCGTATCAAGATACCAAAGCGCAATCAGCACAGTTCACGGTTACAGAGCTGCGCCAAGCAATCATCAATGGTGCGGGCCTTCGGGTTAGGCCAGTGATGATGACAGTTGCCACTATTATCATAGGGTTACTGCCGGTGCTTTATGGCACTGGAACGGGCAGTGAGGTGATGAGCAGAATAGCCGCCCCTATGGTCGGTGGGATGCTCAGTGCCATAGTTTTAACACTACTTGTGCTACCTGCGCTTTACTTTATATGGCGTAAACGCCACCTATAAATTTTACAGCCAGTGTGTAACTTGTACGCTTTTACTGGCTGCAAGTTACACATTTTATTTTTAACTTATTGATAATTGGTTTGTTTATTGCTGGTGTGATTTATGCAAAGTCATATTAAATTGATTTTAATAAGGAATGCACATGCAAGTTAAAACAATACAACAAGTTTATGATTGGACCGTGTTATTTCATACTCAAATGGCAGCCAATTTCCACAGTGTTAAAGACTTACTGGACGAGCATAATCAAATGCTGGTGGATTATTACCTGCAATATGAGAAGAAACTGGCAGAAGATCTCGTTGGCTTTAAAGCCATTACAGAAATAAACACGCTTGATACCTATTGCTATGAGTATTTTTCTGAAAACCCAGAGCTAATTACTTTTAACGATATCAGCACAAATCAGCAAATTGATGAAAAGGCGATTCAGGTTTACTTAACCACGCAACACCAAAAAGTCATCGACTTATACGAGTACTTGGTGTCGCGAGCAGATACAAAGCAAAGCAAAGAAAAGCTCGAACGTTTACTTGAGCTTGAACATCAAGGCCTTAAGCAAATGATGCAAAGCTCTAACCGTCATATGGATATGTAATCGATTAATCTATTAATCAGCTTAATGAAAATCGAGTAAGAAGCCGACTTTTTTAAGGTATTTTTGCTCTTGCTGTAAGTCAGCTAAAAGCAAGGTATGTTCTTTAAGCCACTTATTGTGAAACTTTAAGAACATACTATTTTGCTTGGCTGTTACCTCAAGTTTAAAACCTTGATCGGTAATACGCTTTTGATTTAGCAGTACTGCTAAGCGCAAAATCACAATAAGTTGCAATATTTCATAATGCTGCATGGTATGCAGTGTAGGAAACTCTTCTAAGCGGATCTTTTTCCGATAAAAACGGATCATGCAACTAAGCAAGGTTTGTTGTTGCTGCGTAAAGCCAGGTAATTGGCTATTCGCCACGATATACGCGCTGTGCTTATGTATCCCTGATGAATTAACCCCTAAGCCAATTTCATGCAGCTGCGCAGCCCAATCCAATAAATTTATGTGATCTGAGTCGGTCAAATGCCATGTCTCTCTTACTTGTTCAAACAGCCACTTTGCAGTTGTCGAGACACGATTAGCATGCTCTTTATCTATGGCGTTACGTTCAGATAAATTCTCTATGGTATTTGTGCGAATATCCTTATGGGCGAGCTTTTGCTGCATTTCATGAAGCAGGCCTTCACGCAGTGAAAAATCGCTGTACTGCATCGCTTCGATTTTAAACAGCCTAAATACCGCAATTAAAATAGCTAAACCGCCACAAATACTCACTTGCCGCTCAGGCGTAAGACCTTCAATTTGCAGCGCTTGTATTTGTTTAGCTGCAATAAACTGGGTTTTTAGTTCTAATAGCCGCTCTAAAGTAATTAGCTCTTGCTCTGCATCATTGGCATTGATCATGGCAAGGATAGATTTAATTGTGCCTGATGTTCCCACCACAGATTGCCAGCCAGCCGATAAGTAATTGGCAAAAATTACTTCGAGTTCTTGTTCTGCGCGAACTTCTGCTTTAGCGAAGCGCTTAGCAGTGATTTGTCCATCTGCAAAATACTGCTTGGTATAGCTAACACAGCCCATGTTGCGACTAGCAAGTAACTTGTGCTTAAAGTGTTTACCAATGATGAGTTCAGTACTGCCGCCACCGATATCAATAACTAAGCGGTTTTCATCGTGATGAATATAATGGGCAACACCTTGGTAAATTAAACGTGCTTCTTCTTGCCCTGATATAACTTCAATCGGGTAAGGAAACACCTTACTTGCTTGCGTTAAGAACGAATGAATATTTTTCGCGCGGCGTAATGTGTAAGTTGCCGCCACTTTGACATTCTCTAAGGGGAAGTCCTGCAAGGTAGTAGCAAACTGCTTAAGAATCGCCAGCGCGCGCTCTATAGCTTCTTGGCTTAAGTGATTTTTATCATCTAAACCATCAGCTAAATAAACGCGCTGCTTTTCTTTGTGTAAGATTTGCAAAGAGCCATCGACCTCTCTTGCCACCACTAAATGAAAACTGTTTGAGCCTAAATCAACGGCAGCAATTGAGGGATAATCATTCATTATTATAGTTACTTTCCCATTTCTTAAGGTGGTCATAAATGGCAATTTGCGAGCGAATTTTTTTACGATTGCCACGGCGCACATAGCTGTTTTTTTGTTCGCTATCGATTATGCGCGCTTTTGATCTATCTTTAAACTGTAGCTCAAGAATATCAATAATAAGCTGTTTTAATTTTTCATCATAAATCGGTGCGGCTACTTCAACGCGGTGATCAAGATTTCGGGTCATCCAATCCGCTGATGAAATATACACTTTTTCTTCGCCATTATTATGAAACACCATCACCCGAGGGTGCTCTAAAAAGCGGTCAACAATACTAATAATACGAATGTTATCGTTCACGGCAGAGGGCACTAATGAACACATGCCACGCACAATAATGCGAATTTTCACGCCGCGTCTTGCGGCAAAATAGAGGTGATCAACCAGCTCTTTATCAACAAGATTGTTTATTTTTAGCGTAATTTTGCCAGCCTTACCATGCTCTATATTGGTTATTTCAGCATCAATTAGCGACATAATAGTTTGTCGTGCGTTGACTGGTGATAGCATCAAGTGATCAAACTGAAATGGTTTATAGCTACTTTCGATGAATCTAAAAACGCTATCGCACTCTTCGCTAATACCTTCATGTCTGGTAAATAAACTAAAGTCAGTATAAATTTTGGCAGTTTTCTCATGGAAGTTACCCGTGCCTATATGGGCATATTTCACTATGTTGTTCTTTTCTTTACGGTGAATAACGCATAACTTACTGTGCACTTTCAATGCAGGAATACCAAAAATTACTTTAACACCAGCATTACTCAGAGTTTTTGCCCATTCAATATTGTTTTGTTCATCAAAGCGGGCTTTCAGCTCAACCATAACGGTGACGTGTTTGCCATTTTTTGCCGCATTAATTAGCGTAGAAACAAGGCGAGATTGACTCGCAACGCGATAAATATTGACCTTAATCTGAGTTACATCTGGGTCAAAAGCAGCTTGGCGCACAAACTCAAGTAAATGATTAAAGGTGTGATAAGGGTAATACAGTAAAACATCTTGCTCAGAGATGGCATCAAACACACTTGAGTGATTGTTAAAAGCCGTGCTTTGTAATGCAGGCAGTGGTTTGTTTTCTAAATACTGACGACCAACATTCGGAAACGCAATAAAATCGCGGAAATTACGGTAACGACCGCCGGGGATCAATGCATCATGTTGACTAATATTAAGGCGCTTTTTCATCACTTTAAGCATTTCAGCTGGCATGCTCTCGTCATAAACAAGGCGTACAGGCTCAGCAGAAATACGTTGTTTTAGGCCTTTTGACATTTTATCAAGCAAGCCTTCTTCTAGCTCATCATCCAAATTGTACTCGGCATCACGGGTGAGTTTGATGGCGTAGCATTGAATATCATCAAAGCTAAAAAAGCTGCTAAACACATCGCGAATAAAGTAGGCGATGATGTCATCTAGCATCACTATGGTTTTGTGACGGCGTGTTTTCTCTGGTGGCAAAATAACAAAGCGAGATACGCGGTCAGTGGGCACTTCCATCATGGCATAATGACTTTTTTGATTGGTCATCTCGACGAACAAATAGGTCATGGTGTCGTTGATTTGATCTGAGTAGTCTTTCTTTTCAGAGAGTAAAATCGGCAATATGTGTTGTAGCACATTGTCGTGGAAGAATTTTTTCAGCCAACTCAAATGAAATTCAGACAACTCTTCTGGTTGTTCAACATGAATATTATGCTCGTTTAAGTCATTTAAAATATCTTTATGAATTTGGTTAAACTTTTTACCAAGCTGGAGCACTTTACTTTGGATCTGATGAAGTAATATTTCGTCTTCTTCAAAGTTCGCATCAGGAATTTTATTAAGTAATATGCGGCGCTTTACATCGGCAACACGGACACGGAAAAACTCATCCATGTTGTTTGAGTAAATACCTAAAAAGCGCATGCGCTCAATAATTGGGTTCGATTTATCTTTGGCTTCTTGCAGCACGCGTTCATTAAAAGACAGCCAACTTAGCTCTTTGGCAAAGTAATTAACGGCTTGAGAAGAAGAATGTGATGCGTTCATCTGGTTTTCCAACGTTTATAGCTAGTTAGAATGTAGAGGATGCAGATGACACAAGTATGACAAGCGTGTCAGTTTTGTGACACGCTTAATCTAACTTTAGTTGTAGAAGTGGTACTTGGTTTAAGCATCCTCAATATCAACAATTAGGTCTGTGGTAATAGACTCAAGTGCGTTGATCACTTCGTCTTTGTTCATGCCTATTGGCAAAGCAACGGTGGCAACAGCACTAAAAATTGGCACGCCCCAGTTAGGTGCACTTTGTTGTTTTGAATTTAGGTGAGTGATATTCGCCCCTTTGTGACGAATAACGCTGGCTAGCTCTTGTACAATGCCTGGTCTGTCGTTACCAGTAATCACGAAGTTAATTTCCTCAGACGGAACATCAGGCAAGGTATCAGTTCCACGTTCAATTCGAACTTCAAGATAAGGTAAGCTGTGAAGAGCATCTTGTAATTCTTGCAAATGTTCTTCGGGTACTGCGGCTTCGATAATTCCGGCAAAATGACCTGCAAGGTGGCTCAAATTACTTGTCAGCCAGTTACCATGATGGTTTAAAATTGTGGCAGAAATATCTTCAACTAGGCCGGGTTTGTCTGGCCCTAAAATAGTAATTACTAACTGCTTCATACTTAAATCTCTATAAAAAAGCCTCAGAAAAATGCAATAAAAGGGAGGAGGCGTTGGTTAAAAATGATTCTTATTGTTGAAAAAATAAGTCTCATTGAGTATTGATGCTGTTTTAATGTTTGTCCAATTTTTTCACTGTAGTTATAAAAAATTAGTTATAACAATTTGTTAGCTTGATTGTGGTACTGTAATAAAAGTGCTCCACAATGACTTATTTTGGTCATTCTTTAACTTTAAAATACGTCCCTGAAATACTCGCTTTATTACACTGAATTATGACGTTTGTAACATTACTGTCATCTTGGTGAAATATAATTCGCGCAACGTTAAGTTTTAAGGGTGTTTTGATGACTTCCAATCCGAATAAACCTACCTTTCATACGGATAGAAGCCGTCTATTTAAAGACAGGTTTGCCAAGTGGGGTATTTCCGCGGGTGGCGTAATGGTGCTTGTAGCACTGCTACTCATATTCTTTTACCTTCTTTATGTTGTTCAACCTATTTTTGAATCAGCAAAAGTAGAAACACGTAATAGTGTAAAACTACAAAATGCGTCAGAAGTTGTTGGCCTTGGCATTGAAGAGCAAACAGAAGTTGCCTTTTTACTCGGTGAAAAAGGTAATGTGGACTTTTACAATGTTGAAAAAGAGCAATTTGGTAAAAAGATCACCACTCTTAATACAGAATTACCAAGCGATGTAAGCAGCTTTGCAAGCTCTGCACCGTTTCAGGGGCAATACGCATACGGCCTAGAGAATGGCTCTGTTGTTGTGGTTGCGCCAAAATTCTTAGTGACATTCCCGAACAACCAACGCCAATTAACACCGCGTTTAGATTACCCGTTGGGTGATATGGCGCTTGAGGTTGACGATCAAGGTGCGGCAATCACTAAATTTGCATTTAGCCACTACGAAGATAAAACAGCTGTTGTTGCTTTAACCGCTGACAAGCGCGTTTTATTTAGCAGCTTTGTGGGTGAAGAAAACATGTTCACCGGCGAAGTAGAGTGGGTTGTTGAGCGTACTGAGCTTGATATCGAAGGTCGTGTTGATGAGCTATTAATTTCACCTGATACAACACGTACATTCGTGCGTTCAGCAAATCAAATTTACGTATATGATACCCGTTACCCTTCTGAAGTTGAGCAAATCCAACTGCTTGCAGCGAATGAAGAAAACGCGAACCTAGTTTCAACTCAGCTATTAGCGGGTGCCAACTCACTGATGCTTGCTAACGATAATGGCGAAGTATCACAGTGGTTTGAAGTAAACACTGAAAATGGCCGTGAGTTCCAAAAGATTCGTGCATTTGAAACCAGCAAGCAATCGAAACTAAATATTTTTACTGAGTTCTATCGTCGTACCTTCTTCACAGCGGGTGCTAACGGTGAGCTTGGTATTTATTACACAACCAGTGATGCAAAACTATGGCAAGGTAAAGTAAACGAAGGTCCAATTCAAAACTTTGCTATTTCACCACGTTCAAATGCGGCACTGATTCTTGCTGATGACGCGTTAAAAGTGATTGAAATCCATAACGAGCACCCAGAAGTAACCTGGTCTGCGTTGTGGCAAGAAGTGTGGTACGAAGGCTATCCAGAGCCGGGTTATATCTGGCAGTCAACGTCTGCGAGTGATGACTTTGAATCTAAGTTCTCGTTAGTGCCAATTTCATTCGGTACGATTAAAGCTGCAATGTACGCAATGTTATTTGCGGTACCCATTGCGCTTTCAGCGGCAATTTACACGGCGTACTTTATGTCGAGTGAATTACGTAAAGTGGTTAAGCCGACTGTAGAAATTATGGAAGCATTACCAACGGTAATCTTAGGTTTCTTAGCAGGTCTTTGGTTAGCACCATTAATTGAAGAACATTTACCAGCGATTGTCGGATTATTGGTGTTGCTGCCAATTGGTATCTTATTAACTGCATTCGGCTGGAACAAACTACCGGCGTCAATTCGTCACCGTATTCCTGAAGGTTCGCATTCAATTTTACTTGTCCCAGTGGTTATCTTTATTGGCTGGTTATCGTTTGCGATGAGTAACTCAATTGAGCTTTGGATGTTTGACGGTAATGTGCGTCAGTACCTAACCAATGAATTAGGTATGACATTCGACCAACGTAACTCACTAGTTGTTGGTATTGCGATGGGCTTTGCTGTTATCCCAACTATCTTCTCAATTGCGGAAGATGCGGTATTCAGTGTTCCTAAGCACTTATCAAACGGTTCATTAGCACTTGGTGCAACGCAATGGCAAACATTGGTTCGCGTAGTACTACTAACAGCAAGCCCGGGTATCTTCTCAGCAGTAATGATGGGCCTAGGTCGTGCGGTAGGTGAAACAATGATTGTACTAATGGCAACAGGTAATACACCTATTATGGACTGGAGTATCTTCCAGGGTATGAGAACACTTGCAGCGAATATCGCGGTAGAAATGCCAGAGTCTGAGGTAGGTAGCTCGCATTATCGCATCCTATTCTTAGCAGCATTTGTATTATTCATATTCACATTCGTTTTCAACACAGTGGCTGAGTTTGTTCGTCAGCAACTGCGTGAAAAATACAGTTCAATGTAGGTGGAGAGACACGACATGGTAAAGCAGTGGTTTAAGTCTGGTTCTCCTTGGATTTGGATGACCGGCGGTGCGGTAAGCATCAGTTTAATCTCGGTTCTTGGCTTACTAGCCATGATTGCTTGGAAAGGTTTAAGCTTTTTCTGGCCATCAGAAGTAGTGCAATTTGAGCTGCAAGGCTCTGTTGCAAAACAAACAGTGATCGGTGAAATTTATGACCGTGAACTAGTTGCAAAATCACGTATTGAGGCGACGGGCGTTGATTTATCTCATTACGACAAAGAGCAGCTAGAGCGCTTACTGATTAAAACCGGTAACCGTGAGTATGTTGATCTCGATTTCCGTTGGGTACTAGAGACAGACATTACATCGCGTACTGCGCCAGCAGAGCTTGCAGTATTCGAACGTAGCAAAAACGGTAACTTTTACGGTTATGTTGAGCAGGTTATTAAAGACGGTGAAGTTATCACAGATAACAAAATCGATGTGCTTTATGATCTTGTAGAGCGTGCTGTTGACCTAAATGACCAAGCGTTAGACTTACAAAATGGTGATATTGGTCATATTAACTATGAACTTGAGCGTTTACGCTTAAAAGAAAAAGCATACCAGCTTGATAACGAACTAACCGATGAGCGTGTTGCTGAGCTTGCACAAACTCGTGCTGAGTTACGTGCTGAATACACAGTGTTAGAAAAGCAGTTATTTGCACTTCGTAAAGAAGCAAAGCGTGACCAAGTAACTGTGAGAGACATGCGCGGTGAAGTGGTTACTTTACCTCTGTATCAAGTTCTTGATGTGTGGTTCCCTAATGACATGGGCTTCTTTGCTAAGCTTGGTCACTATTTTGTACAACTTGGTAAGTTTGTAGCGGATGACCCACGTGAAGCAAACACTGAAGGTGGTGTATTCCCGGCAATTTTCGGTACTGTATTCATGGTATTACTAATGGCAGTGATTGTGACGCCATTTGGTGTGGTTGCAGCGATTTACTTGCATGAATACGCAGCAAAAAATGCCGTGACTAAGATGATCCGTATCGCGGTAATCAACCTTGCGGGTGTACCTTCGATTGTATACGGTGTATTTGGTCTAGGTTTCTTTGTATACATGCTCGGTGGCAGCATTGACCAATTATTCTACCCTGAGTCGTCGCCAAGCCCAGTATTTGGTACGCCAGGTGTGATTTGGTCTGCATTAACGCTCGCAATTTTAACGCTGCCTGTTGTTATTGTTTCGACAGAAGAAGGTTTATCACGTATACCAAGTACGGTTCGTCATGGTTCATTAGCACTTGGCGCAACAAAAGCAGAAACGCTATGGCGCATCATCATTCCGATGGCAAGCCCTGCGATTATGACAGGTTTAATCCTAGCGGTTGCACGTGCAGCCGGTGAAGTAGCACCACTAATGCTTGTTGGTGTTGTTAAGATGGCACCAACACTGCCTCTTGACGGTAACTTCCCATACATACATTTAGATAGAAAATTTATGCACTTAGGTTTCCATATTTACGATGTTGGTTTCCAAAGCCCTAACGTAGAAGCGGCTCGTCCGCTGGTATATGCCACGGCATTCTTACTGGTATCAGTAATTATCGCCCTGAATATCACCGCGATTGGTATTCGTAACCACTTACGCGAAAAGTTTAGAGCTCTTGAGCATTAATACAGAATTTTTATAGGTAGACAGAGATGATTACAGTTGCACCACAAGTAAACCAAGCGAAAAGCGCGGCAAAGCTAGATTTAGATAACCTAACTGCAGAGCAAACAGCGTTAGAGATTAAAAACTTAGATCTATACTACGGTGATAAACAAGCGCTTAGCGGCGTAAATATGAACATCCCGAAAGGTCAGGTAACAGCATTTATCGGTCCATCGGGTTGTGGTAAATCAACACTTTTACGTTGTATCAACCGTATGAACGACCTTGTTGATAGCTGTCGTATTGATGGTGAGATCTTACTACATGGTCACAATATCTATGATAAGAATGTAGATGTTGCTGCACTACGAAGAAATGTCGGGATGGTATTCCAACGTCCTAATCCATTTCCAAAATCAATCTACGAAAATGTCGTTTATGGCCTACGCTTACAAGGTATTAAAGAAAAGCGTAAACTAGACGAAGTGGTTGAACAATCTTTACGTGGCGCGGCGTTATGGGATGAAGTTAAAGACCGTTTACACGATAGTGCATTTGGCCTATCGGGTGGTCAGCAACAGCGTCTTGTAATTGCTCGCTCAATTGCTATCGAGCCTGAAGTACTACTTCTGGATGAGCCTACATCGGCACTAGATCCAATTTCTACTTTAGTTATCGAAGAGCTAATTAACGACTTAAAGAATAAGTTTACCGTGGTAATCGTTACTCACAACATGCAACAGGCTGCTCGTGTATCAGACCAAACTGCGTTTATGTACATGGGTGAGTTGATTGAGTATTCAGATACCAATACGTTATTTACAACACCAAGCAAGAAGAAAACAGAAGACTACATTACAGGCCGTTACGGTTAGTTAATAAAGTTACTTGGTACCGTAAACGAAATTTATAGAGGTAGACAATGGAACATAATATCAATAAACACATTTCGGGCCGCTTTAATGAAGAGCTTGAAAATGTGCGTAACCATGTATTAAACATGGGTGGTTTAGTTGAACAACAATTAAACAGTGCACTGGATGCTGTTAGCAATGGTGATGCAGATCTTGCACAGAAAGTTCGTGAAAACGACTATAAAGTAAATGCAATGGAAGTGAATATTGACGAAGAATGTACACGCATTATTGCTCGTCGTCAGCCGGCAGCGAGTGACTTACGTCTTGTCATTGCCATTGCAAAAACAATTGCCGATTTAGAGCGTATTGGTGATGAAGCTGAGCGTATTGCTAAAGTTGCGCTAGACTCATTCACTAAAGATCAGCAAGACTTACTGGTAAACATTGAAAACATGGGTCGCCAAGTATCGAAAATGCTTCATGATGTACTTGATGCATTTGCACGTATGGATGTGCAATGTGCGTTTGAAGTACATAAAGAAGACGCTAAAGTTGATCGTGAATACGAAGCAATTACCCGTCAAATTATGACATATATGATGGAAGATCCACGCTCAATCCCGAAAATTATGGATTTAGTGTGGTCAGTACGTTCATTAGAGCGTATTGGCGATCGCTGCCAAAATATTGCTGAATACATCATCTATTTTGTTAACGGTAAAGATATTCGTCATACATCTCAAGCAGATATAGAAAAGTCGCTGTAATTAAGCCGCTACTTTTCATTATTAAATCGAGCGGCCCTAGGGCCGCTTTGTGTTTTATTGCTGATGTAAGGCAGAAAAAGCGTTCACAATCGAACACAATGCTGTAAAATTCGCAGCTGCCAAAGCATACTAATTTATAAAGGGTCAGTTATGCCTACAAATGCATTTTTAGGGGTTTTTGCTAAATCACCTATTAAGCCTATGGAAGATCACATTAAGAAAGTACATCAAGCAAGTAAAGCATTGATCCCTTTCTTTAATCACGTGTTTAAAGAAGAATGGCAAGAAGCGGAAGAAATCCGTTTAAACATTCGTAATTTAGAGCGTGAAGCTGATGAAATGAAACGTAACATCCGCCTTCAACTACCTCGTGGCTTATTTATGCCAGTTGAGCGTACCGATTTGCTAGAGCTTGTTACTCAACAAGACAAAATTGCTAACAAAGCAAAAGATATCGCAGGTCGTGTAGTTGGTCGTGAGATGATCATACCTACCGAAATCCAAACAGATTTCCTTGCTTATGTAACTCGTTGTGTTGATGCGACTAAACAAGCGTCAAAAGCAATCAATGAGCTAGATGAGCTGCTTGAAACGGGCTTCAAAGGTCGCGAAGTGACTTTAGTTGAAAAAATGCTCGTTGAATTGGACGCTATTGAACAAGACACGGATGACATGCAGATCAAAATTCGCCGTCAATTGCGCGCCATCGAAAATGAACTTAACCCAGTCGACGTGATGTTCTTATACAAGATCATTGAGTGGGTGGGCGAGCTTGCAGATATTGCAGAGCGCGTAGGTTCTCGTCTTGAGCTGATGTTAGCTCGTTAATTAAAAATCAGTTCAAACACGAAAAAAATTAAAGGTTCACACAATGGATATCATTGCAAATTACGGCACGTTATTGGTTTTAACTGCCGCCGCAGTCGGTTTCTTTATGGCTTATGGTATTGGTGCAAATGACGTTGCCAATGCAATGGGTACATCAGTAGGCTCAAAAGCACTTACAATTAAACAAGCAATCATCATCGCGATGGTGTTTGAATTCGCTGGCGCATACCTTGCCGGTGGTGAGGTTACATCTACAATCCGTAAAGGGATTATCGATGCCACGCCATTTATGGACATACCTGAGTTAATGATACTCGGTATGATTGCCGCGTTATTCGCTGCAGGTAGCTGGTTATTAATTGCCTCTTTCTTAGGCTGGCCAGTATCTACGACTCACTCAATCATTGGTGCCATCATTGGTTTCGCATTGGTTGCAGTAGGTAGTGAAGCAATCCAATGGAACAAGGTAATGGGTATCGTAGGTAGCTGGATTGTTACCCCTGCTATCTCTGGTTTTATTGCTTATTTGATTTTCATGAGTGCGCAAAAGCTAATTTTTGACACTGATGCACCACTTAAAAATGCTAAGCGTTACGTGCCTATCTATATGGGTCTAGCGGGCTTCATCATGTCACTTGTAACAATCAAGAAAGGCTTGAAGCATATCGGTATTAACTTAGGTGCTGTTGAAGGTTATGCGCTTTCTATCGCGATTGCTGTTGTAGTTGCTATCATCGGTAAGATTGCGATTGCTCGCCTTAAAATCGATCCTAAAGCTGATAAGAAAATGCAGTTCAACAACGTTGAGAAAGTGTTCGCAGTACTTATGGTACTAACAGCATGTTGTATGGCATTCGCACACGGTTCAAACGACGTTGCTAACGCGATTGGTCCATTAGCTGCTGTTGTAAACATTGTTGAGCACAACGGTGAAATCGCTAAGAAAGCGGCTATCGCATGGTGGATTTTACCACTAGGTGGTTTAGGTATTGTTGCTGGTCTTGCTATCTTAGGTAAGAAAGTAATTAAAACAATCGGTGAAGGTATCACACACTTAACACCAAGCCGTGGTTTTGCTGCTGAACTTGCTGCTGCTTCAACAGTTGTTATCGCATCAGGTACTGGTTTACCTATTTCTACTACGCAAACACTTGTAGGTGCGGTACTAGGTGTTGGTATGGCACGCGGTATTGCGGCTCTTAACATGGGTGTTGTAAGAAACATTGTAGTTTCTTGGGTAATTACATTGCCAGTTGGCGCAGCCCTTGCTATTGTTATTTTCTATGTACTGAGAACTGCCTTCGGGGTATAAAAAGTACTAAAAGACTTTTAGCTTGAAAAGATCTCAATGCCTTAGGTATTGGGGTCTTTTTATTTGCAGGTAGAGAATGAATAACTTACCAAGTATTAAACAACTACAGTATTTATTAGCAGTCCACCAACATCAACACTTTGGCCGCGCAGCAAGCGCTTGTTTTATCGGTCAATCAACCTTAAGTAGTGCAATTCAAAACTTAGAAGAAACCTTAGGTTGCCAACTTATAGAGCGTGAAAACCGCAGCTTAATGTTTACCGCAATTGGTGAAGAGGTTGTCGAAAAAGCACGTAAGATTATTGACGACACCCTTAGCCTTAAAGAGCTGACAAAGAGTTTTTTAACGCCTTTGAGTGGCACTCTCACGCTTGGTGTGATCCCGACGATTGCCAGCTTTATTGCTGCACCTTTATATCATTTCTGCAAACAGACCTTTACCGAGTTAGAGCTAGTGCTAGTTGAAGACACCAGTGACAAACTGCTCGACAAACTTGAACATGGGCAAATTGATATGGCATTGCTGGCTTTACCGTATGACACTGAAAAGTTTCATACACAAGTACTTGCTAAAGACCACTTCAGTCTAGTGCATCATAAAGATTATACTCCAGCAGATGGTGTGGAAGATTTTAATCTTTTACCGGATGCGAGTGTGTTCTTACTAGAACGTGAGCACTGCATGACTGGCCATGCACTAAGTGCTTGCCATTTGAATCGCTCAAGTTGTATTAACCCATTTGAAGCGGCAAGCTTACATACGCTATTAAGTATGGTTGAACACCAGCTTGGTGTTACTTTTTTACCACAAATGGCTATCAATGCGGGCATTTTAGATAAAAAAGAGATGGTCGCAACACCATCGCAAAATGATGCATACCGAGATATTGGTATCGTGTGGCGTAAAACCACGGGCCGGATCAGAGACTTTAGGCTATTTAGCCAGCAGCTAGAGCTGTTTCTCAATAAGCAATGTAGCTTAGACGGTCAATGAACAAAAAACCCCAAATAAAAAATATTTGGGGTTTTTTATAATTTAAGCAAACTATTTTTTTCCTTCCCTCGACTAACATAATAACAAAACCATTAAAGGCAGATCAGATGACGAGGCTAGCGTGTTTTTTCAATCACTTGAGACACTAATTGCTAAAGCGCAACAGGGTAATAAACGGGCGTGGTTGAAATTAGTCAAGCAGCACGAAACACAGGTATATAACTATTGCCTAAGGATGTTAAGTCACCCTGATGATGCAATGGATTTAATGCAAGAAGTGTTTATTTCTGTTTATAAAAGCTTACCGAGCTTTCGTGGTGAATCGAGTTTCAATACTTGGCTCTATCAAATTGTGCATAGGCGTAGTGTTGAATATTACCGCCGCCGTAAGCTGCATCAAGGTTTAGACGATATACCAGAAGAAAGCTGCGAGCATAGTGAGTTAGAAACCAATCAACTGCAATCTGAGCAGCATCATGAACTCAAAGCAATGATGAACAATTTACCCTGGGAGCAACGCTTGGTGGTGGAGTTAAAGTTTTTTCAGCACTGTACATTTGAAGAAATAGCTGAGCAATTGGGTATTTCAACCAATACAGCTAAATCAAGACTATACAGTGCGCTTGGTAAGTTAAAAGTGCATTTGGAGGCCGTAGATGGCTAATTTAGATTCATTATTTACCGCATGGTTAGAGGGTGAAAGCCTAACTGATGAGCAAATTGCGTTGCTACAAGCCAATGCTGAGTATGCATCAATGATGAACAATGCAATGCAGTGGCAACAACAAAGTCAACATTATGAAACGGTACCCGTACCAAATTGGGATCGAGAGTCTACGATGCCCAAAGTACAAAAACAAAGTCTGTTTTTTGGTGCTGGGGTGTGGGCAGTGGCTGCGTCAATAGTATTTTGCGCGTGGGTTTTTGTTAGTAATCCGCAGCAAGGAAACCAGCAGTTACTAGAGCAAGTGGCTAAGCAAACTAATTTATTAGAGTCACAACAAAAGCAAATTGATCAGTTACAAAATATCATTACTGCGCAAAACGAAGTGCAGCAACAGCAGATGTACCAACTGGCCAAAGAAGCGATTAAAACCGGGCGAGTAGAGCGCCAAGAAGATATTGCCAGCGTGCTGGCTTATATCAAAACACAGCGTGCCCAAGACCAAGCATACTTACGTATGCAGTTAAATGATTTAGCAGAGCAAGTGGAAGGCGGACCATTGCCAACCGTTGCCAACAATTTGGAGTATTAAGATGTCAAAATACAAATCAACTACGGCTGCATTATTGCTTTGCGCAGCAGTAAGTGTGCAAGCACAAGCAAATGATGAATTGGATAAAATTCAGCGTGAAGTCGGGATTATGGAAAAGATTCTCTCAGCGGCGTTAAAACAAGATACTGATAACAAGGTAAGGAATGTCTCTTCGAGTTATTTGCAGCATCAAGGCGTGGTGTTTAGCTTTGATGTACGAGGCAGTTCACGCTGGTCTACAGTATTTGCCTCTGTGCCCGATGCGCCGTTGCCACCCATGCCTGATATTGATTTTGAAGAACTCACTGAAATAGAAGTACTAGGCGAGCATGTGCAAGTGATCAGCGATGCGGTGGTAGTGAAAACGCAAGAAGCCTACCAACAAGCTATGGAAGTGATGCGCGAAAGTGCAGAGCGAGTACGTGAAGTGGCTGAGCAAGAGCGCGATGTAAGCCGTGAAATTCGTGATCTTGAACGTGAAAAGCGCGACCTTGAATTTGATCGTCGTCACGATAAGGATGCCAAAGAGCAAGAGCTCGAAAAACGTAAACAAGCATTACAAGCATCGATTAAAGAGCTTGAAAAGCAACAGCTAAAGTTATCACAAAAGCAGCAGCAAATGCGCAAAGAGTTAGCTGAGAAAAAACAAGCCCGCGTAAAAGAGCAAAAGCAACAGCTAGCAGCCCTAGCACAGCAAGTAGATAAAAGCTTATCTCTGACTCTATGTGATTATGGTAGCGGTTTAAGAAGCCTGCCTAACGATGAACATGTGAGCTTTATCATCCGTGGTGTTAGCGAAGGTAAAACTGAAAAAGTAAAAGTGTTTAAAAAGTCTGACATTAAAAAGTGTGTGGTTGGCGATATAAAAGCCGCGCAATTACTCGAAAAAGCATCAACTTATAGTTTTTAAAGTCTCCCAACTAAAAAAGCAGCCTAAAGTGGCTGCTTTTCATTCATTGAAAATGGTTTTAAGTCGGGTAAAAACAACAAGTAAACCCACACGACTAAGTTAAAGTAAGGTACTAAACCTAACCCTGTAAAGGTTTTTACCGGATACCCTTTTAAGCTCGCATTACGGTAACATTGATACGCTATCCCTAGATTTACAATCAGCAACAAAACGATTAGTTGTGTCATCACTTTTCTCCATTATACCGCCAATACATGGACTTAACGATGTTAAGTTATGCTTAGTATGTTTAATATAATAAGTAATGTCATGTTTATTATAGATAATCACCATAAAAACACGACATTTAACCTTGCTGTGGATTTAAGTATAGATGAGTATTGTCAGTATGGAAGCAAAATTTCTTAGAAAAAATGTTTAAAAATGTATCAAGCTTTGCTCTAAATAGGCTAGATAATTGTTAGTTAAACAGATTATTTTCAGATATTTTTTTAAGTTCAGCCGTTATTTTTTCAACAGGCATCGGGCGAGCAATGAAGTAACCTTGCCCATAATCTACGCCGATATCTTTTAGCGCTAAAAATATCTCTTGATTTTCAACATATTCAGCAACAGAGCGTTTATCAAGGGAACGGCTAATATCATTAATTGCTTTTACCAGCGCTAAATCGATTGGGTCGTTCAGCATGTCGCGAACAAATGAACCATCAATTTTTACATGTTGAGCCGGTAATTGTTTAAGGTAGTTGAAGGTACTAAAGCCTGTACCAAAGTCATCAATTGAGAAGTGACACCCTAAGCCGTTCAAACGCTCGATCATGGCACGGGTTGCAACCAGGTTATTAATACTCGCAGACTCTGTGATCTCAAAAATGATACGTGTTGGTTCAACAGCATATTCTTTTAAGCTCGACTCAATATGAGGCAGTAAGCGTTCATCTAAAAACGACTGTGCTGATAAGTTAATTGCTATTTGATTGAGCTCCGGGTACTCGGCAACACTCTTAATTGCATTACGAATAACACATTGATCCATTAAAAATGTATCGTTTAGAAGTTCAAGAGCTGGGATAAATTGATTTGGGTAAACAATTTCATCGTTTAATTTTAAGCGTAATAGCGCTTCAAAATAGGCAACATGGCCGCGCTTAAAGTCCCAAATAGGCTGATAGTGAAGCTCGATAGCATCGTGCTGTAATGCCTGACGAATACTGTGCCCCCACTCTAAACCCGCTTGTAAGCTATTGTGGCTGGAGTCTTCTTTAGAGTAGCAATGAACGAGGTTACGTCCTAAGCTTTTTGCTACATAAAGAGCGATATCAGCTTGTTTTAAGCATTCACTTGGATCGTTATTTTGCTCAGTGATTTGTGTTAAACCAATTGAACAGCTAATTGAGTACTCTTGGCCTTCTGAATGAAAACGGTGTTTTTCAATCGCCATGCAAATGCTTTCTGCAACCAAGTGTGCATCGAGTAGGTTCGTATTTTTTAAGATCACGGCGAATTCATCACCACCGATGCGGCACACCAAGTGCTCATCACTGATATTCGCTGTAAATAACTGAGCAACTTCTTTTAGAACGATGTCGCCTTGTTGGTGACCTTTACTGTCGTTGATGATTTTAAAGTGATCTAAGTCGATATAAATCAGGGCATGCTCTGTATCGTTACTGGTGTACTTGGCTTTACAAATACGTTGTAATTGTTGGTCAAAGTAATAACGGTTATGCAGCTCTGTGAGCGTATCGTGCAAGGCTAAATGACGAAGTTGTAGCTCTGCCTGTTTACGCTCATGAATGTTATCGATAGTGGCGGTAATAGTCGCTGAGTTTTGGCTATTTTTTATTAGTTGTAAGCGACATTCAACCCAAATGGCATTACCATTTTTATGTTTTAGCTGGATCTCTACCTGTTGCTGTTGCTCACCACCAAGCAAAATACGCTGAATGGTATCTTGTAGCTTTGTTTTGCACTCAGGTAAGCAAAAGTCTGTTAGTGACTTTGCTAAACTAGATTTAATGCCATAGCCCGTTAAATGCTCCCAAGCAGGGTTAATAAAGCGAATATTACCCTCTTGGTTAAACTCAAGTACCACCGTATTTAGGTGTAATAAAATACGTTGGTGGGCAGAAAACAGCTCTTTATAACGGCTTTGACTTTGGCTTAGTTGTTCTACTTTTTGTGCAAACTCTGCGTAGCTCACCATGAAATCTTCACGACGAGCAGCGTGGTCACACACTTTGCTTAATAACGAGTGATCGTAAGGGGCGCGAATAAAATCAGTAACGCCAGAAAGTAACAACTGCTCCGCGTAATCTGCATCATTGTTATCAATGATGGTTACAATCGCTTGTTTTGGGTTGTGTTGTAATATTTCGCTAATTAACCCAGCTGCGGTATCAGAATGAGACTCGGTGGCGTCAATCAATACAATGGCAAATTTTTGTTGTAAAAAAGTAGCTAGCGTCGCTTTTGTAGACGTGGTGTGAGTAATAGCAAAACTGAGTTTAAGCTGCTCGCTAATATCTTTTGCTTTGCGACTATCGGTTTCAAGTAGCAATAAATTAAGGCGACTACTTTTCTCAAGATGGGTTGATAACACGTTGGCTAACATTTGCGGCAGCATATCTTGGCGTTCAAATGGCAATACGGCATCAATGCCATAGCTGCGAGCCGTGGTTTCGGCTATACGTTCACAATAAATTGGTGGAGTAAGTAAAATAGGTGTGTTTTTTGGTGTTTTTAATAACCCTGAACGGATCATGCGCGAAAAACGCCAACCATCAATCTTACCAACCTCAAGACCGGTAATGATAATATCCACTGGGTGGCTTTTAAGAATTTTTAGCGCATCTTGAGAGTCACTGGCTTCGATAAACGTGAAGACATTAAGTTTGTTTAATGTGGTCTTAATTGTTTCACGCTCAGCAACGCTTGCGTTTAAAATTAGCAGTTTCAACTGCTTTGCCATGGCGCTACTACCTCTTACCTAACCCATGTTTATTGAATAGGCTAGAATAATGACATTTTGCCTAATCTACAAGCAAACTTTACCTAAAAGCGGTTAATAAGCACTTAAGTGTGTAAACCTGTAAACGGCCATTCACTTGGCCTAGGGCTTTGCTTGAGGTAGTAGGCGTATCAGAGTAAACTTGGCGCGTTTTTATTAATGAGAGATATGCTCTATGCGCGTAGCTGATTTTAGCTTTGACCTTCCTGATGAATTAATTGCTCGTTTTCCGAAAGCAGATCGAACTAGCAGTCGTTTACTGACGCTTGATGGCCCATCAGGGCAAGTTGAGCATAAAGTATTTAGTGATATTTTATCGCTCGTTAATGAAAATGACTTATTAGTTTTTAATAACACCAAAGTGATCCCTGCTCGCATGTTTGGGCAAAAAGAATCAGGCGGTAAGCTTGAGGTGTTAGTAGAGCGTGTACTTGACGAACACCGTGTGCTTGCGCATGTACGAGCTAGTAAATCGCCAAAACCAGGCTCAAAAATCATTCTAGAAGGTAAAGCAGAAGCAACCATGGTTGCGCGTCATGGCGAGCTTTTTGAGCTTGAATTTGCCAAAGACGAAAATGTACTCGATATCCTAAACGACATCGGTCATATGCCATTACCACCTTATATTGACCGCCCTGATAATGAGTCAGATCGTGAGCGTTATCAAACTGTTTATGGTGAAAAGCCAGGTGCCGTAGCCGCGCCAACAGCTGGCCTGCATTTTGATGATAAATTAATGGCAGCCTTAAAAGACAAGGGCATTAACATGGCCTTTGTGACCTTGCACGTGGGCGCTGGTACATTCCAGCCTGTGCGCGTTGACTCAGTTGATGAGCATGTTATGCACTCAGAGTACATCGAAGTACCAGATGAAGTGGTTAAAGCGGTAGCCGAAACGAAAGCAAAAGGTGGTCGTGTAATCGCTGTAGGGACTACATCAGTCCGCTCATTAGAGTCAGCAGCTAAAGTGCACGGCGGCAAACTAGATACTTACTTTGGCGATACCGATATCTTTATTTATCCGGGTTATCAGTTCAATGTGGTTGATGCCATGGTGACAAACTTCCATTTACCTGAATCAACCTTAATCATGTTAGTAAGTGCCTTTGCAGGTCAAGAGAACATAATGGGTGCTTACCATACGGCTATTGAGCAGAAGTATCGCTTCTTTAGTTATGGTGATGCGATGTTCTTAACGCGCAAATAACGTTAAAAAGCCCAGTTTTTGAACTGGGCTTTTTATTTTCGAATTTAGCTCAATTAATAGTAATAAACCTGCAAACAGGGTAGAATCGAGCGGTTAAATTATAGCTTGTTGGACTGTTTTTCCGACACTGAGGATAATATGAAATTTGAATTAGACCGCACTGACGGTAAAGCGCGCCGCGGCCGCTTGATTTTTGAACGTGGTGTTGTAGAAACGCCAGCATTTATGCCGGTAGGTACTTACGGTACTGTAAAAGGTATGACGCCTGACGAAGTGAAAGATACTGGTGCACAAATTTGCCTAGGTAACACTTTCCACTTAATGCTGCGTCCTGGTACAGAAATCATTAAGCAGCACGGTGACTTACACGACTTTATGAATTGGGATCGTCCAATCCTAACTGATTCAGGCGGTTTCCAAGTATTCAGCTTAGGCGCAATGCGTAAAATCACAGAAGAAGGCGTGATGTTCAGCTCACCAGTTAATGGTGAAAAAATCATGCTTTCGCCAGAAAAAGCGATGCAAGTTCAGCGTGATCTAGGCTCTGACATCGTGATGATCTTTGACGAATGTACGCCATACCCTGCGACTGAAAAAGAAGCGAAAGATTCTATGGAGTTGTCACTTCGTTGGGCTAAACGCTCAAAAGAAGGTCATGGTGATAATCCAGCTGCGCTGTTTGGTATTATCCAAGGTGGTATGTACCCTGAGCTTCGTGCACAATCGCAAAAAGGCCTAGAAGAAATCGGCTTTGATGGTTATGCATTAGGTGGTTTATCGGTTGGTGAGCCGAAAAACGAGATGATCAACATTCTTGACCACTGTGCTTACAAAATGCCTGAAGACAAGCCTCGTTACTTAATGGGCGTTGGTAAACCAGAAGACTTAGTTGAAGCGGTTCGCCGTGGTATCGATATGTTTGACTGTGTGATGCCTACGCGTAACGCCCGTAATGGTCATTTATTCGTAATTGGCGGCATTGTTAAAATTCGTAATGCAGTACATAAAACAGACACCGGTCCATTGGATCCTGAGTGTGATTGTCATACGTGTAAAAACTATTCACGTGCATACTTGCATCATCTTGATAAATGTAATGAAATCTTAGGCGCACGTCTAAACACGATTCACAACTTACGTTATTATCAACGCGTGATGGAAGGCTTACGTAATGCCATCAGTAATGGCAAACTAGAAGAATTTGTTGCAGATTTTTATGCACGCCGCGGCCAAGAAGTGCCAGAGCTTGCAGATACATCAGATTAAATTTTTAGAAAAATTAAAGAGGAAGTGAAATGAGTTTATTCATCTCAAACGCCCACGCAAGTGCGGCAGGTGCAGCACCAGCAGGTGGTGGCATGGAAATGCTAATCATGTTGGGTATTTTCGGTCTGGTATTTTATTTCTTAATCTACCGTCCACAAGCTAAGCGTGTAAAAGAGCATAAAGCCCTAATGAGCGCAATGGCGAAAGGCGACGAAGTACTAACGCAAGGTGGTTTAGTAGGTAAGATTGCTAAAATCGCTGATGACAAAGACTTCATCGTGATTTCATTAAACGACCAAGCAGAAGTAACAGTACAAAAATCAGCTGTTTCTGCAGTATTGCCAAAAGGCACTATGAAGTCGCTATAACAATAAAAATAAGGACTCACACGTGTTAAACAAGTTTCCATTATGGAAGTATTTACTTGTTCTTGTAGTGTTAGTCGTTGGTATTTTATATGCCTCTCCAAATTTGTATGGCCGAGATCCGGCCATACAAGTATCGGGCACTAAAGGTACTGATGCTGACCTCAGCGTACTCGATAAAGTAAATGCGACTCTCAAAGAACATAACGTTACTGTTAAATCAAGCAAACTTGAAGACGGACAAATCCTCGTTCGTTTTAAGAATGTTGAAGATCAACTAAAAGCGCAAGATCTACTGCGTGATTCCCTTAGTGAAGATTATATCTCTGCAATCAATATGGCGCCTGCTCAACCAGAGTGGTTAAAGTCATTGGGTGGTAACCCAATGAAACTAGGCCTAGATTTAAGCGGTGGTGTTCACTTTACTATGGAAATCGACATGGCGACGGCGGTTGATACTCAGCTTGAGCAAATGGAACAAGATTTCAAAAGTGACTTACGTGAAGAAAAACTGCGTTATCGCACCATTCGCCGTGTAGCGAACAGCGAGCGATTACGTGTTGAAATGCGTAACGAAGAAGATAAAAGCGCAGCAGAGCGTTTCTTATCAACTCGTTACCCATTAAACGTTTACGTTGATGATAGCAGCAGCGACAATGCTTTTTACGTGAGCATGAGCGAGCAAAAGCTAAAAGAAATTCGTGACTACGCTATCAAGCAAAACGAAACAATTATCCGTAACCGTATTAACCAAATCGGTGTTGCAGAGCCTAACGTACAGCGCCAAGGTGCTGAGCGTATCATCGTGCAACTTCCGGGTGTACAAGATACAGCGCGTGCTAAAGAGATTCTTGGTGCAACAGCAACTCTAGAGTTCCGTGAAGTTGACGAAAACGCAGATGCAAGTGCAGCCCTGCAAGGCCGTTTACCGCCTGGTACAGAAATGATCATGGCGCGTGAAGGTTACCCAGTGGTTCTTAAGCAGCGCATCATTCTTGAAGGTAGCCACATCACTGGCGCGCAATCAGGTATGGATGAGTATCAACGTCCACAAGTTAGTATTACGCTAGATAGCAAAGGTGGCGCAAAAATGAATGCGTTCACTAAGCGTGCTATCGGTAAACGCATGGCTACAGTATTTATCGAATACAAGCCATCAGGTAAAACAGATGAAAACGGTAAAGCACTTCCGCCAATTAAAGTTGAAGAAGTGATTAACGTGGCGACCATTCAAGCGCGTCTTGACCGTTCATTCCGTATTACAGGTATCGATAACCCAGCTGAAGCACACAACCTTAGCCTATTACTTCGTGCTGGTGCACTGGTTGCGCCAATTCAAATCGTTGAAGAACGTACGGTAGGTCCAAGCCTAGGTCAAGAGAACATCGAAGCGGGTATGACTGCCGTTGTGCTTGGTTTCGTGTTTGTACTGGTATTTATGCTTGTTTACTACAAAGGTTTCGGCATGGTGGCGAATATCGCTCTGGGTGCCAACCTAGTATTAATTGTTGGTGTGATGTCGCTTATTCCGGGTGCTGCGTTAACGTTACCGGGTATTGCTGGTATCGTATTAACCGTAGGTATGGCGGTTGATGCCAATGTACTTATCTTCGAACGTATTCGTGAAGAACTTGCTGATGGCCGTAGTCCACAACAAGCCGTTCATTTTGGTTACGACAGCGCGTTTAGCACCATTTTAGATGCTAACATCACAACGCTTATCGCAGCAGTGATTCTATTTGCAGTGGGTACAGGTCCTATTGCTGGTTTCGCAGTAACGCTAGCGATTGGTATTATCACCTCTATGTTTACAGCCATTGTTGGTACCCGTGCGGTAATCAACTTGTTCATTGGCGGTAAGCGTATTGATAAGTTGTCGATTTAGGAGTCAGCATGCAAATTTTAAAACTCGGTGGTAAAACACTCCCGTTTATGAAGTTAAGAAAGTTTGCCATGACATTATCAACTTTGTTGATTTTGGCTTCTTTCGTGTCGTTTTTTACTAAAGGCTTAAATTTTGGTCTCGACTTCACTGGCGGTACCGCTGTTGAGGTAGGCTTTACACAAGCACCTGATCTTAAAGAAGTACGTGATGCAATCACTGAAAGTGGCTTTGAAGATTTCTCAGTGCAACTGTTTGGCTCAAGTAAAGAAATTCTAGTGCGTCTTGCTCCGCAAGGTGCTGGCGTAAAAGCAGAAGTAATTGGCAACCAAATCATTACGGCATTACAAAAAGTTGAGTCGACAGTAGAAATGCGTCGTATCGAATTTGTTGGCCCAAGTGTTGGTGAAGATCTAAAAGAGCAGGGTGGCCTTGCCATGTTAACTGCGCTTATCTGTATCTTGATTTACGTGGCGTTTCGTTTTGAATGGCGTTTTGCGGTAGGTGCTGTATCAGCACTATTACACGACGTTATCATCACACTAGGCTTATTCTCTGTACTTGGCCTAGAGTTTGACTTAACGATTCTTGCGGCGATTTTGGCGGTAATAGGTTACTCACTCAACGATACCATCGTTGTATCTGACCGTATCCGTGAAAACTTCCGTAAAGTGCGCATTGATGACACGATTGAAATTATCGATATTTCATTAACGCAAACGTTAAACCGTACCCTAGTAACATCAATCACCACTATCCTAGTATTGATTGCGTTATTTGGCTGGGGTGGTCAAACGATCCACGGTTTCGCAACCGCATTACTATTTGGTGTGTTCATCGGTACTTATTCATCTGTTTATGTTGCTTCAGCTGTAGCAATTGCAATGGGTGTAAGTAAAGAAGACTTAATTCCTGAAGTAATTGAAAAAGAAGGCGCGGATCTCGATCCTATGCCTTAATCAGTGATACAAAAAGAAACCGCCCTAGGGCGGTTTTTTTATTTTTAAACTTACTCTGCCTGATACTACTTGGCCTTATAACTACTTAACACCGCCTCCATAATCTGCTCAATTGCCACTCCCGCATAGAGTTGGCTGATGTAATATTTATATTCATTACAAAATGACTCGTTCTCAATAATTGAGCCGAAAATGCTCGGTTGCTCAAGAAAAGCAAGTGGTGAAATGCGTGATGCATGAGCAGCCTGCTGTAATGTTTCAGCCATATCATCGATAACCTCTAAAGGCTGACCTTGTTGAGATGAATGCGTGTCGCTGTATAAGCACCAAGCTGCAATTACTAAATTAGCAATCGCACCATTCTCACCAATTTTAAGGTTCTCTACTATCGTAGGTACTAAAAAGGTGGAGACTTTACTTGCGCTTTGAGAGCAAATTCGTGCAAGGCTATCCTTGATGTTAGGGTTTGCAAATCGAGCTATCAGTGTTCGCTTATAATCACTTAGATCAATACCAGGTACGTCATCTAAAATCGGTGTTACTTCGTTATCCATGAAGTTGCTTACCACTGTAGCAAATAAGGGATCTGAAATTGTTTGCTCTATGGTTTGATAGCCACGCAAAGATCCGAGTATTCCCATAACAGTATGGCTTGCATTTAATAAGCGAATTTTCATGGTTTCATAAGGCGTTACATCATTGACTATTTGCGCACCTACTTTCTCCCAAGCTGGGCGTTGTTGACAAAATTTATCCTCGATGACCCATTGGTGAAAAGGCTCACACGTGACAGGCCATGAATCAATCACTCCCAGCTGTTCTGCTAGAGCCATATCTTTATCTGTGGTTGCAGGCGTAATACGGTCGACCATTGCATTAGGAAAGCTAACTTGATTTGCGACCCAATCAGCAAGCTCTGAGTCATATGAACTAATGTAAGTAACTAACATTTTTCGTATGACATCACCGTTGTGTTGAACATTATCACAAGACTGAACTGTAAACGGTTTTTGACCACTCTTTCTGCGGCGATCTAAAGCAGCAGCAAGGTAGCCAAAAATCAGCTTTGGCTTGTTTGGGTTTGCTAAGTCATGTTGTATATCGGGGTTTGAAAAATCGAACTCGCCGGTTGATGGATCATAGTTATAACCCCCTTCGGTTATTGTTAATGAAACAATCTGGGTTTCCTCAGCGGCCATTTTATTTATAACAGCTTCTGGATCATCTGGCGCTAAGAGAAAATCGGTTAAACAGCCAATTATTTGCGTATCAGTTTTGCCATTTGGGTGCTTTACCAATAGGGAGTACAGATAATCTTGTGCTTCTAAAGATTGCTTTATAGCCCGATCAGCCTCGCGTAAGCCTATACCGCAAATGCCCCAACTTAGATCGCCAGTATGGTTGATGTAGTTATCAGTATAGAAAGCTTGATGAGAGCGGTGAAACCCGCCCACACCAACATGGACAATCCCAGCTTTTAGTGATTGTCGGTTATAACGCGGCACTGATATAGATGTAGGAAAAGAGCCCAGTGTTGAGTTATTTAAAGAAAGTGCGCTCATGTTTTGCCCCCGAGCAGTTAAACGGCTGAAAATTGTTTTTTACGCTGCATAGCCCAATACGCACTCGCGAAGTAAATGATGGTACAAGCGAATCCACTATTGAAAAATAACGTTCTATTATGTTCATAGGAAGCAACATCTGGTGAGTTGAACATGGCATTTGCTGCTAGCACCACAGTAACACCTAGACTTAACCAAGCAACCGCAGTGAGTACTTTGGTTAACAGGCGCTGATCAAGAATAAATACTGGCTCATTGGCTGCTTGTTCGGCGTGAAATCTTTCTACTTTTTTATCAAAATTAGCTAGCTCTGCTTCTTCTTCAGGATACTTCTGCGCAGCGCCATTGCGTTTTGCTAATAAAATATATACGACAATACTGAATACCCAAGTTGGTAAGAAAAGGTAGTAGAATGGGATTATATTGATCGCGTTTAGTGTAAATCCGAACACTAGGCCAAGTGCCCACGCAATAACAGCCGCAGAGCTATGCTCAAGCTTTTTGTAGGTGACCCAATAACGAGTTAGACCTATCTTTGGAAATAAAAAATGTTCAGCAAAAACGATAGCGCCAACAGGTACGACTAAAAGTCCTGCGTATGTAAGAAGTGGCAGTAGCTTAGTAAATACAAATGGAAAGCAAGCAATTAAAACAGTAACAATGCCCACTAAAAATGTCGTTCTGGTACGCGAAAGGTTACTAAATATAGCTTGTGCAGCAAGACCAGCTCGGTATAAGTTTGCATTTGCTGTAGTCCAACCTGCAACAATAACAATAACTAACCCAGATAACCCAAGTGCATGGAACGCAACATCGCCAGGATCTAGCTCAGTAATCGACTTTTTCACCAAAACTGCTGTACCCGCACCCATAATGCCTGCAGAGATCCAAGCGATATAGTGACCAAATAACATACCGGCTGATGTGCATAAGCCATAGCTTTTTTTCTTCGCGTAACGCAGCAGAGCCATGTCTATTAAACCAAAGTGAGTGATGGTGTTTGCTGCCCAAGAGAAACCAATGACTTCTAATAGCCCTATGCCTGGCTCACCATTGGCATCTAACCCAGTCCATACAGAGACACTGCCAATGTGCATGAAGTCTCCCCAACTCGAGACAGAGGTTTCACCAATGACCGAATTGGCAAGTTCAGGCATGAGTACTAATGGACCGCTGATGAACATAACAAATAACCACGGAGCACAAATACCTGAGAATTGCGATACAGCGTTAAAACCATACATAGCAACCAATACAACGATAATGCCTACGGCAAGAACGACCATGACAAACCATGCGTTTGTTGGATACCAATTTAATTGCGCGGGAATATCAAGTGCAAAGCGAACAGCCGTTGCAGAAACGGTGATCATAGCAGCAGAAATAACCGTAAAGATTATGACGTTCGCCCAGTTATATAACCGGGTCATTGAGTTTCCTGCTATTTTTTGAAGGTAAGTATATAGACTCAGGCGTGTTTCAACAGCAATTGGGGTGGTGATTAGTGTCCAGCTTAGCACGGCGAGAATATTACCAATTAGCAAGCCAAGCAGAATATCCGTCATGGTTGCGCCAAGTGCGACAAAGGTTGCGCCAAATACAAATTCAGTAGCAGCAACATGCTCTCCTGCGTATAAACCTAAAAAATGTCTCCATCCTTTGAGCTTATGTTTTGCAATAGGTAATTGCTCTTCTTCTATATGGTTTAGGTCTTTATGATTAGTATTCATAAGTAACGATCCCAGTACTTTTTAGGCATGCTGATTTGTAAGCAAATAGCTTAACTGCATCTTTATTTGTGTGTTCATTGTTTAACACTAAAACTTTTTATTAGATAAATAGAAAATTTCAAAAATCAACACGCCCATGATTGTTGTCATTGAGTATTTACATAAAGTAAATCTTCCTGTTTGGGCAAATGGGTTGCACGTGGGCATAATCCTATTTTGATTGCTGTTTGTCAATGTTAATGAATCAGTCTATTTAACCGGCTGATTGTCATTAATAAGTCGAAGTAATTGCTCTTGTTCTGGAATTAAAGCTTCATTAAATCAATCTTGATAAAGTTGTTATTTTTTAGTTGGTTATGCTGGTTTTTGATTTTTCATGAAATGGTGTTCATATGAAAGAGGATTAGTTTTATCCATTTTAATTTCTCTTTCACAGATTCTAATTTCTTTTAATTAGAATTTGAGCTCTATTTTTTGATGTTGACAAATATATTCTGTGTTAGGAATATGCTCATGTTTATGTCATTTGCTCTTTCTTGGGCGTTGAATACTAAGATGTTGATCAGCTAGGGCAAATTAAAATGGAGAACACGCATATGAACACAAATCAACAACCAAAGTTTTGTCGTACATGGAAAGGGGAAAGTGAACGCTATTTAAACGTCGCTCGGCTTAAATCTATCGCAGCCATTATGTTGCTGTATTCTCAGTCAGGTTATGCAGATGAAAGTTTTGATGTTCACAGCCATCTAAGTGGCGGTTGGTTAGGGGCAAGAGATAAGCTAGCAGAGCAAGGTGTGGATGTTCGCTTAGGCTACTTCAGTCAAACAGCTCACAACTTAAAAGGGGGAGAAAGTACAGAAACGGCTTATGCCGATCAGTTTTTTGCCGGTGGCTACTTTAATTTAGAAAAATTGCTTAATTGGTCGGGTGCCGAATTTAAGGTGGAGCTTACCAACCGTAATGGCGAGCTTATTAATGAAAAAGCAAACCTGCCAGTTTTGCTGCAGTCGCAACAAATTTATGGTCGTGGCAATGTAACGCGTTTAACTCAATTCTCTCTAACTCAGCATTTATTTGAAGATCAACTTAGCATTAAAGTGGGTCGAATTTACCCAAGTGCTGATTTTTTTGCCATGAGTTGTGCCTTTCAGCACCTAACATTTTGCAGTGGTGGCTCATCCAATTATTTGAGTAGTAGTTGGTATGGTGACCCCCTTAGTGCACTAGGCGTGCAACTAACATACAAAGTCACTGATAATTTGCTTTTTAAACTAGGCAGTTATGATGCAAACCCTGCAACCATGTCATTAAATCAAGGGTTAAAATTAACAACATCAGGAGAGGTTAACGGCACGACCTTGGTAGGTGAGTTGGAATATAAACGCCAATACAAGAATGGGTTAGATGGAGATTATCGATTTGGCGTTGTCCGCAGCAGTTTAGATAAAACTAAACTAGTCAATAATGCGGGTTACCCTGCTGGCACGACAAGTGATATGGCCGCTATAGAAGATACTGATAATGCATTTTATTTTAATATTGAACAACAGCTAACTCGAAATAGTTCTGGAGGTGGCTTACGTATCTTTGCGAGTATGATTCACGCAGATCAAAGTGTCAGCGCTATAGGCGAAGTTTTGGCTTTTGGCGGATATATTGATGCACCTTTAGTTAGTAGACCACACGACCGTATTGGTTTTGCTGTGGGCCGAAACAGTGTCAGTAATGAGCTTAGTGACGCTCAGCGCTTTTATAATACGAATTTTTCAGATGATGAAGTACTCGTAAGGGATCATGAGTACCCGATTGAGTTAAATTATAACTATGTTGTTACCCCAGCAATACAGTTAATGCCTAGTATTCAGTATATCATCGACCCTAATGGTGATAATGATGCTGAGAATGCAATGATTGCAGGTTTGCAGCTAAGTTTAAATTTTTAGTTAAAGCTTAAACCGACGTTATTTGGCAGCGAGTGCACGACTTTTGTTGTGCCGCTGAGAAGGGCTTGCGGTTATTGTCTCTTTGTGAAATACATAGGCACCTCACTAATATTTAACAAAATTTAGTAAGGTGTCTTGTTAGTTTAGAGTGTGAACCCTAAAATTGTTATTCATGACAGATTATGTATAAAATAGCCGCTGAATAGCTGATTTTTCTAATCATTTACCTCATTTATTGTTCAAACAGGCGTATAAAATGGCTTCAATTCCTAGCAATGATAATCAAAAATTAGAGGAAGCAGCGAGGGCTGGCTGGCTCTACTATGTTGCTGGTAAAACACAAGATGAAATAGCTAAGCAACTTAATACGTCTCGCCAATCTGCGCAAAGGCTTGTTGCTTTAGCAGTATCTCAAGGGTTAATAAAAGTACGATTAGAACATCCAATTCGACGCTGTATGGAGCTTGCTGATGCGCTACAAAATCGATACGGTTTGCTTAGTTGTGAAGTGGTGCCTAGCGAGAGTAACGATATTAATTCTACCATTGGTTTGGCTCAAGCGGGTGCCGCAGAAATTGAAAGACAACTAAAGCAGCGCCATGCAAAAATCATTGCGTTTGGTACTGGAAGAGTGTTGCGCGCATGCGCAGAAGAGCTACCTACGATGCAATGCCCACACCATCGTATTGTATCTTTAGTTGGAAATATTGCTCAGGATGGCTCAGCAAGTCGCTATGAAGTAGCTATTCATGTTGCAGAAAGGGTTGGTGCGCAACATTTCCCTATGCCAGTTCCAGTTATAGCAGAATCTGAAGCTGATAAAGCAGATTGGCAGCAATTAACGCATGTTAAAAATGTACATCAACTGGCATCACAAGCGGATGTTTCATTTGTTGGTGTTGGAGATTTAGGAATAAATTCTCCCCTTCATTTAGACGGCTTTGTTACTCGGCATGAACTAGCTGCGCTTGACGCTATTGGTGCAACAGGTGAAGTAATTAGCTGGATTTTCGATAGTGAAGGTCATCTCGTCGAATCAGAAATAAATAATCGCGTGACGAGTGCGGTACTTTCTCCATCAAATGATAAACGTGTTATTGGGATTGCTGCGGGTGACAGTAAAGTGCCAGCCATTGCAGGAGCGATCGAATCAGGAATGATCAATAGTCTCATTACAAATGAACTAACAGCAGAAGCACTGTTGCTGAGGTAAGTCTTGGTATGACTAAACTGACTAAATTGGTAACAAGTGACAGTTTTACAGCTGTTTATGATTTTTAAAAACGAGTCTAACTATACTCTCGGAGACATTATGAAACACCTGATGTTTAGCGTGTTTATACTTTTAATGCTCAGTGCTTGTGAAGATAAGCCAGAGCCAAAACAGACAGAAGTACAGCAAACACCTGAGGTAACACTTCAGCAGCAGTTCGACAGCTACCAAGGTTTAGCTTGGCAAGTTGTAGAGGCACTACAAAACCAATCAGCTGCTCAGCAATTACAAGACCTGACGTTCAAGTTAATTACTTCATCAACAGGTTTGTTTTTAAACCTAAAAGCACAATTGCCAGAGTGTGAGGCAAGTTTGCATGCGCTGGCAGACGCAACAGAGTTTCAACAACAAAGTGATGACGCAGATGCATTGCAGAATGAAATGACAATTAATGTAGAGCCAGAACTACCTGAGTTTGCTGCACCAAGCTGTTATCATGCACAAAAGTTATTACTTAATCCACTTGCAGTTTATAAATTAGCGCAACAAGCTGATTTAGCTACGAGTGATTACCAAAATGCTAAATTAAAAATGACTGATAGTTTTGCCCGCATTAAGCAACTTGAGCTCATCACCGCTATTGAGTAGTCTGCACTCGTCATAGCCTTGCCATAAAATTGTCATACAAGGTTGATAATTTACCCACCTATTTGTATTACTAACGCTAGGTGTAAGGTGAACGCACAACTACAGCAGATCTTAGATAACAGTGCAATTGAGACCTTGTTTCAACCTATCTTTGATATTTCTAATCAACATATTTTGGGCTATGAGGCATTAAGCCGCGGCCCAAAAGGGTCTGAATTAGAAATGCCGAGTGCATTATTCAGCGCAGCAATTGCTTGCCATAAGATCTCTGAATTGGAGCTACTTTGCCGCAGTAGAGCAATTGAGAACTTTGTGAAACTCAATTTACAAGGCAAGTTATTCTTAAATGTAAGCCCTAAAACCTTACTCGACCCTTGCCATCCTAAAGGTGAAACATTACACCTAGTTGAACACTTTGGCCTTGCAACTAACCGGGTAGTAATTGAAGTTACAGAGCAAGAAAAAGTCGATGATGGCTTTTTATTGTTAAAAACCATTGCTCATTATCGTGAGTTAGGTTTTTCGATTGCCATTGATGACTTAGGGGCTGGCTATTCGGGCTTAAAGCAGTGGTCTGAGCTATGCCCTGAGTTTGTAAAAATAGACCGCTACTTTATCGACCACTGCGATCAGAGTGTGGTTAAAAAAGAGTTTTTAAAGTCAATTATAGAGCTTGCAAAAGCCACCAATACGCAAGTTATCGCAGAAGGCATAGAACGGGCAGAGGAGCTTCGTTTACTCGAAAGCTTAGGTGTGCAACATGCACAAGGCTTTTTACTTGAAAGGCCGAGCTTACAGCCAAGTTACGAAATAAATATTCACTGCTTAAAGCACTTAGAGTCATCAGATAATAGCAATACTTTTGAGCAGTCTATGGCGATTGGTTGGTTGGCGGTCGAGCACGCCAGCATAGAAGCAACAACCCGCTGTAAAGATGCCCACAGTATCTTTGAGCAAGATAAAACGCTAACTAGTCTTGCCGTATTAGAGCACAATATTCCTGTTGGTTTATTACACCGAGATCAACTCACTGAAGTGTTTGCTGCTCCCTATGGCCATGCACTTTATGATAAGCAGCCAGTTACTTCTTTAATGGATAAACAGCCGTTAATCGTTGACGAAAACGAGTTACTCGATACGGTGAGTCAGCAAATTACCGAGTTTGAGTTTGATATTCGACGCCATATTGTGATCACTCGAAATGGTGAATACTTAGGTTTGGCGCCATTGCGTAATATCTTAAAACACATTACCGAAGAAAAAATCCGCCATGCACAACATGCCAACCCGCTGACTATGCTGCCGGGTAATGTCGCGATTAACGAAGCAATTGAGCTGAGACTTCGTAATAACTATCCGTTCTCACTCGCATACGTTGATTTAAACCACTTCAAACAATTCAATGACCTGTACGGTTATGCCAGTGGTGACAGCGTTATAAAATTACTTGCTGAAGTCATCGTCGAGGCCTGTAGTACTAGCAAAGGGTTTGTCGGGCACATTGGCGGTGATGACTTTATGGTGGTGTTTGATAAAAATGATGCAGAGCAAGTTTGCCATAACATTATTAGTAAGTTTGAGCTGCAGTCTCGGGCCTTTTTCACACCAGAACATATTGAGCAAGGGGGTTATTGGGCAAGCAATCGAGAAGGTAAAAAGCAGTTTGTGCCACTGCTTACATTATCAATCGGTTTAGTTAAGCCTGATTTAGAGCTATGTATTAACAGCCACCAAGTCGCAGCGCTGGCAACTGATGCGAAAAAAGAGGCCAAACGTTATCAGAGTAGCCACTTGTTTGTATGTAAACGTAGCCGGCCAGCCCCCGCAGTGGTACGTTTAAGCAGCCATAAAGATGAAGCGATATCTGCCCGCTCATGAAGAAATTTTAAGTTTGCTTAATTTTACTTGTGTCCCTGTTTAACTGGGTGTAGCTTAAAAAAAACACAATAAACAAAATAACAATGAAGCGACTATGTAGTGCAATCCTAGTATTGCTAAGCCTAGGATACAGCCTTACCACAGAAGCTAAAAATGTGGTCAATTTAGCGATTGAACAACGCCCACTTTATAAACGCGATTATTACCTTCATGAATTGCTGGCAGCGGCTTTACGCGCCAGTAATTATCAAGCAGAAATCAACGAAGTTCTGGTTCACCCTCATCAACAGCGCACTTTGCTGATGCTCGATGAAAAGCAGGCCGATGTGTTTTGGAGTATGACAAGCCCCGAGCGAGAACACCTTGCAATAGCAGTCAAAGTATCTCTGTTTAAAGGCTACATTGGTAAACGCGCATTACTCACTAAACGAGCGTTTCTACCGCGTTTTAAAGATGTAAAAACGAAACAAGATTTAGCGCAGTTTAGTGCCATTCAAGGCCATGATTGGCCTGATACAAAAATCCTTGCGCAAAACGGCTTAACAGTCAGGCCACTGGCAAATTATCAAGCGATGTTTAACTTAGTGATTAGAGGGCGAGTAGATTATTTTCCACGTTCGTTTATTGAAGTCATGTCTGAAATTGAACAAATCAAAAGTGACGAGCTGGTTATAGTGCCTAACCTTTATATTAGTTATCCAACAGCATTTTACTTTTTTGTCAGTAACCACAAGCCTGAACTAGCTGAGGTATTATTAAAAGGGCTCAACACGATGAAAAGCTCGGGCGAATTTGAGCAATTATTTGCCAGTTACTTTGCTGAAGACTTAGCTAAGTTGCCATTTAAAGAAGGTGAAGTCATAGAGATAAAACTCGACAACGATTATTTTCAGCCACAAAAAAAGGAGCCTTAGCTCCTTTTTTGCATTTTTACATTACAACCGCTATTAGCGAAGTAGTGACTCAGTTAACACTGGGCGAATTTCACGAATGATCGCTTGAGTTAACTTAGGTGCACCACAAATGATGTTGCCGCTTTGGTTATAGTTAATACCACCTGCGAAATCAACAACCATACCGCCAGCTTCTTTAACTAAAAGCTCGCCTGCTGCTGTGTCCCATGGCTTAAGGCCAATTTCAAAGAAACCATCAACACGACCCGCTGCAACATAAGCCATATCTAATGCAGCAGAACCTGCACGGCGGATATCAGCAGTGTGCACGAAAAGTGCTTTAAACGCTTCAGAGTATGCGTCTAAGTGGTGCTTTTGTTTGAATGGGAAACCAGTTGCGAGTACAGAACCAGCTAATTCGTTAGTTTTAGTTACGCGTAAACGCTTGCTGTTAAGCTGTGCGCCTTGACCACGAGAAGCAGTGAATAATTCACCACGGATAGGGTCATAGATAACAGCTTGGTCTAAACGACCTTTAACTTTAAGTGCAATAGATACTGCGAAATGAGGGATACCCTTGATGAAGTTAGTAGTGCCATCAAGTGGGTCTACAATCCATTGGTAATCTGCATCTTTACCTTTATGTTCACCAAGCTCTTCACCTACGATAGTGTGATCAGGGTAAGATTTTAAAATGGTATCACGAATTGCGGCTTCAGCTTCTTTGTCGATGTTAGTCACTAAGTCGTTAGTGCCTTTTTGTTGTACATCAACTTTTGATAAGTCTTCACTTGCGCGAAGTAAAATTTTGCCTGCGTTACGCGCAGCGCGAACCGCAATGTTTAACATTGGATGCATAGCATTACCTTTGGGTTGTAAAAGAACGAATATATTTAAGCCGGCGTATTCTAGCGATTTCTAGCGTAAAGTAAACAATAAACTCGAATAAATTAGTTTGTTTTTTATACAGTTCTGATTTTGTTATTGATTTAATTTCAGAAGAAGGGGTTAGTGGTCAGCCGTCAGCCGTCAGCCGTCAGCCGTCAGCCGTCAGCCGTCAGCCGTCAGCCGTCAGCCGTCAGCCGTCAGCCGTCAGCCGTCAGCCGTCAGTTTGAAATTTGCATTCTGAAAAATTCGTGCCTATATAAAGTTTTTATACTTAAAAGGATGCAAGTATGAATTTTGAGAAATTAGAGGTATGGAAGCGATCAGCAAGATTAAGTGCTGAAATCTACAAAGAAACGACAGATCTAAATGATTTTGGTTTTCGCAATCAACTCACACGTTCTGGTTTATCAATACCGAGTAACATCGCAGAAGGTATGGTGAGAATCAGCAAAAAAGAACGGGTGCGTTTTTTAGATATATCAAGATCGTCCATAGCAGAAACACGAACGCAAATTTATATCGGAATTGAGATTAAATATATTGATGCTGCCATAGGTAGAGCTTGGGTGAGTGAAACGGAAGAGCTATCAAAAATGTTGACATCTCTTATGCATAAGATCGAAGCTGATAGCTGATAGCTGATAGCTGATAGCTGATAGCTGATAGCTGATAGCTGATAGCTGATAGCTGATAGCTGATAGCTGATAGCTGATAGCTATGTTATAATCCCCGCAATTTTTGACTTTCAGTAAGTAACAACGCAATGACACTTGATGATATTCGTATCGTATTAGTTAACACATCACATTCTGGTAATATTGGCTCAGCGGCACGTGCTATGAAAACGATGGGCTTATCAAATTTATATCTTGTTGATCCTGCTTGTGAAATTGACAGTCATGCGAGTGCGCTTGCAGCCGGTGCAACAGATGTTTTAGGTAAAACAGTGGTTGTTGATACACTGGCAGATGCGATTGCTGATTGTGGCTTAACAATTGGTACCAGCGCACGCTCACGTACTTTATCTTGGCCTATGGTTGAGCCGCGTGAATGTGGTGAAAAATTAGTGGCTGAGGCTGAACAGGGTCCTGTTGCACTCGTGTTTGGTCGTGAAAATAGTGGTTTAACGAACGAAGAACTACAACAATGTAACTACCACGTATGTATTCCTGCAAACCCTGAATACAGCTCACTAAATCTAGCAATGGCCGTGCAAACGCTGTGTTATGAAACACGTATGGCGTATTTAAACAAACAGCCAAAAGCACAAGAAGAAGACGAAGCAACCTATCCAAATGCAAAGCAAACTGAGCTGTTCTACGAGCACTTAGAGCAAACGCTAAACGACACAGGTTTTATCATCAAGCAACACCCTGGCATGGTGATGACTAAACTACGTCGCTTATTTAACCGCGCACGTCCAGAAGAAGCTGAGATGAACATTTTACGCGGTATTCTTACCTCTATTAATAAGTCTATTAAATAATCACAGGTTATAAGTATAATACTTGACTAAATTACTCAGGTAATTACAATGTACCCAGTACTTGACTGTTTTTGTCAAGTATTCGGTTTTATCAATGGCAAGTATCAATTTTTATCAAGTGATAATACTTGACTATTTTGGTCTGGTAATTAAAATTTGCACACCTTAGCGTGCAGTAACATCGGGGGCTCCATGAAGTTAACATCAAAAGGCAGATACGCAGTAACCGCCATGTTGGATGTTGCACTACATACAAATGTGGGTGCAGTGCCTCTTGCCGATATTTCTGAACGCCAAGAGATTTCGTTATCTTACCTTGAACAACTATTCGCCCGTTTACGTAAAAACGGCCTTGTGACCTCTGTGCGTGGCCCAGGTGGCGGATATTTACTAGGTCGAGAAGCGAACGAAATTTCTGTCGGCGATGTGATTAACGCCGTTGATGAGTCTGTTGATGCAACACGTTGCCACAATGCAACGGGTGGCTGCCAAAGCGGCATGCGTTGTTTGACTCATACCTTATGGTCGGACTTAAGCGCACGTATCGAAGAGTTTTTAAATAGTATTACCCTTGCTGAATTGGTGGAAAAGTCAGATGTGAAAGAAGTCGCATCGCGCCAAGATAACAGCATCAACAATGCAATTAAGCAACTGGAAAACATTCAAGTAAGCTGTCAACTGTAGCTTGACGAAAGCGGAGAGAGAAATGAAGTTACCGATTTATTTAGATTACGCAGCAACCACGCCTGTTGATGAACGTGTGGCAAAAGAAATGATGCAATGCCTGACTATGGACGGTAATTTTGGTAACCCTGCATCACGCTCACACCGTTTTGGTTGGCAAGCAGAAGAAGCCGTTGATCAAGCACGTACAGACATTGCTGATCTGATCAACGCTGACCCACGTGAAATTGTTTTCACTTCAGGTGCTACAGAATCAAACAACCTAGCAATTAAAGGCGCTGCGCAGTTCTATAAAAAGAAAGGCAAGCACGTTATCACGGTTAAAACAGAGCACAAAGCAGTGCTTGATACGTGTCGTGAACTAGAGCGTCAAGGTTTCGAAGTAACCTATATGGACGTTGAAGAAAACGGTTTACTTGACCTTAAAAAGCTTGAAGCTGCAATGCGTGACGACACAGTACTTGTGAGCGTAATGCACGTAAATAACGAGCTAGGTGTTATCCAAGATATCGCGACAATCGGCGAAATGTGCCGTGAGCGCAAAATTATGTTCCACGTAGATGCTGCACAAAGCGCAGGTAAAGTACTTATCGACGTGCAACAGTTAAAAGTAGATTTCATGTCGTTTTCTGGCCACAAAGTATATGGCCCGAAAGGTGTCGGCGCACTTTATGTTCGTCGTAAGCCACGTGCACGTTTAGAAGCGCAAATGCACGGTGGTGGTCATGAGCGTGGTATGCGTTCAGGCACACTAGCTACTCACCAATTAGTTGGTATGGGTGCGGCATTTAGAATCGCTAAAGAAGATTTCGAAAAAGACCATGCACACATCAGCGCACTTCGTAAGCGCCTGATCGATGGCATCATGGCTGATATGGACGAAGTTTACTTCAATGGTGAACCAAGTCACTCAGTTCCAGGTATTGTAAATATCAGCTTCAACTTTGTTGAAGGTGAGTCGTTATTAATGGCTGTTAAAGACATTGCTGTTTCATCAGGTTCTGCCTGTACCTCAGCAAGCTTAGAGCCTTCTTATGTACTACGTGCATTAGGCCGTAATGACGAGTTGGCACACAGCTCAATTCGTTTCAGCATTGGCCGCTTTACGACTGAAGAAGAGATTGATTACACCGTTGAACTAATCAAAAACTCGATCGGCCGTTTACGTGAGATGTCTCCTCTATGGGAAATGCATCAAGAAGGTATTGATTTAGATTCAGTTGAGTGGGCGCATCACTAATCAGTGATCGCCGCCGCTAGCAGGTAGTGAGGATAGTATTATGGCTTATAGTGATAAAGTAATCGATCATGTTGAAAATCCACGCAACGTGGGTGCTTTAGACAAAAATGATCCGTCAGTTGCAACAGGTATGGTGGGTGCACCAGCATGTGGTGACGTAATGAAATTGCAAATCAAAGTATCACCAGAAGGTGTAATTGAAGATGCAAAATTCAAAACATATGGTTGTGGTAGCGCAATTGCTTCTTCTTCACTTGTAACTGAGTGGGTAAAAGGCAAAACATTAGATGAAGCTGCAACAATCAAAAACACTGATATCAGTGCTGAGCTTGAATTACCGCCAGTGAAAATTCACTGTTCAATTTTAGCAGAAGACGCGATTCAAGCAGCAATTGCTGACTACAAAAGCAAACAAGCGAAGTAAGAGATAAATTCATGGCAGTGACATTGACAGATGCGGCAGCAAACCGCGTAGAATCATTTTTAGCAAATCGCGGCAAAGGCATTGGCCTACGCGTTGGCATTAAAACGACGGGCTGTTCAGGTCTTGCTTATGTTCTTGAATTTGTTGATGAGTTAGCAGACGGCGACGAAATTTTTGAAAGCCGTGGTGTGAAAGTGATCGTTGATGCCAAAAGCTTAGTCTATATTGATGGTACTGAGCTTGATTACACCAAAGAAGGTTTGAACGAAGGGTTTAAGTTTAACAACCCGAACCAAGCCGATGAGTGTGGTTGCGGCGAAAGCTTCACCGTTTAAGCTTATAAAACTTTCTTTGCTTGAAGCCCTGCCTATGTAGGGCTTTGTTCTTTCCTGTTTACCGAGTTGGATTATGTAATGCGTTACTTTGAGTTATTTGCAATTCCAGTAGATTACAACATTGATTTAGCGACTATTAATAAACACTACCTTGAGCTGCAACGCGCAGTTCACCCTGATCGCCACGCAAGCTCTAGCAGCCGTGACAAATTACTTGCTGTGCAAAATGCAGCAGAAATCAATGATGCATTACAAACTTTAAAACACCCGGTAAAACGTGCTGAGTACATGCTAAGCGAGCTTGGTGTTGATATTCGCGCCGAGCAACAAACATTACAAGACCCGCTATTCTTAATGCAGCAAATGGAGCTGCGTGAAGAATTAGAAGAACTTGAAAATGCCGCAGATCCTGATGCAGCAATTGCCCAGTTTGAAGCGCAAATTAAACAACTCGATAAGCAATACAGCAGCGAATTAGCCGCTCAGCTAGCAAGTAATGATGAGCAACAATGGCAAGCTGCCGCTGACAATATTCGTAAATTGAAGTTTGTTTATAAGTTACGCGATGAACTAGAGCGTATTGAAGACAGTTTATTTGATGATTAATCGTTAGTTGTTACACAACAGCTATTTAAGAGTTTAAAAAGAGCATTATGGCATTATTGCAAATTGCTGAGCCGGGGCAGAGCGCGGCACCACATGAGCACAAATTAGCAGTCGGTATTGACCTTGGTACAACTAACTCGTTAGTTGCAACAGTGCAAAGCGGCGAAGCGCGCACACTGACTGATTTAGCAGGCAATGCGATGCTACCATCGGTTGTTCAATACCAAGCAGATAGCATTGTGGTTGGTGAGCGAGCGGCTGCAGCCGCTACTCAAGACCCTGCAAACACATTAATCTCGGTTAAGCGTTTTTTAGGTAAAACTCAGGCTGAAATCGAAAAAAGCTATGGTCAACTACCGTACGAATTTTGTGAGCATGATGGCTCATTAGCAATCAGCACAGTTGCAGGTGCAATTAGCCCTGTTACTGCATCGAGTGAAATTTTAAAAGCATTAAAACTGCGCGCAGAAGACAGCTTTGCAGGTCAAGACATCTTAGGCGCGGTTATTACAGTGCCAGCTTATTTTGATGATGCTCAGCGTCAAAGCACTAAAGATGCCGCCGAGCTTGCTGGTATTAAGGTATTACGTTTATTAAACGAGCCAACGGCTGCGGCTGTTGCTTATGGCCTTGATTCAGGCCAAGAAGGCATTATCGCCGTATACGATTTAGGTGGCGGTACCTTCGATATTTCTATTTTACGTTTACACCAAGGTGTATTCGAAGTGCTTGCGACTGGCGGTGACTCAAGCCTTGGTGGTGACGATTTTGACTCGCTATTAGTTGAATACTTTAAAAAACAAACGGGTGTGAGCGAGCTTTCTGCATCGGTATTGCGTTTATTCATCAATAAAGCAAAAGCGTGCAAAGAAGCACTAAGCCAATACCAAACTGTGAATGTAGGTTTAGAGTTTGACGGGCAAAGCCACAAAGTTGAAGTAACCCGCGAAACGTTTGATGAGCTTGCTCTTAGCCTTGTGAAGAAAACGCTACGTTCTTGCCGTCGTGCGGTTAAAGATGCGGGTATCGAGAACGAAGAAGTACTACAAGTTGTAATGGTTGGCGGCTCGACTCGTATGCCAATTGTACGCTCTCAAGTTGCTGCATTTTTTGATAAAGAGCCACTGACTTCTATCGACCCAGATCGCGTAGTTGCACTCGGTGCAGCACTGCAAGCAGATGTATTGGTTGGCAATAAGCCAGATTCAGACATGTTGCTATTAGACGTATTGCCACTGTCGCTAGGTCTTGAAACCATGGGTGGCTTGGTTGAAAAAATTATTCCACGTAACACCACGATCCCTGTTGCACGTGCACAAGAGTTTACTACTTTCAAAGATGGTCAAACTGCTATGTCACTGCATGTATTACAAGGTGAGCGTGAGCTAGTTGACGATTGTCGTTCATTGGCTAAGTTCAGCTTAAAAGGTATTCCGGCCATGGCAGCCGGTGCTGCGCATATTCGCGTAACCTTTAAAGTAGATGCTGATGGCCTATTAAGTGTATCGGCAATGGAAAAATCAACGGGTGTGCAAGCTGAAATTCAGGTCAAACCATCGTTTGGTTTATCGGACGACCAAGTTGCAAACATGCTTAAAGAGTCAATGACTAACGCTAAAGACGACATGCAAGCGCGTATGCTTAAAGAGCAGCAAGTTGAAGCGTTACGTGTTGTTGAAGCACTTGAAGCATCACTGGCAACCGACAGTGCATTACTTGACGAACAAGAATTAGGTGCGTTAAAAGCAGAAATTGCTAAACTTGTTGCCGTACGCGAAAGTGCAACAACACCTGCAGAAATTAAAGCAGCGATTGAAGCTGTAGACAATGCAAGTAGCGAATTTGCTGCTCGCAGAATGGATGCATCAATCAAAAAAGCGCTGCAAGGGCAGTCAGTAGACGAAGTTTAACGAGGTAAGGTATGCCACAAATTATTTTTCTTCCACACGAAGAGTTATGCCCAGAAGGCGCTGCTATTGAAGCTCCTACAGGTGAAACTGTATTAGATGTTGCACTAAAAAATGGTATTAGCATTCCACATGCTTGTGAAAAATCATGTGCATGTACAACATGCCACTTAATCATTCGTGAAGGCTTTGACTCTTTAGATGAGAGCGATGAGCTTGAAGACGATATGCTAGATAAAGCATGGGGTCTTGAGCCTGAGTCACGCCTTGGTTGCCAAGCGGTGATCAAAGATGAAGATTTAGTGGTTGAAATTCCAAAGTATAATCTCAATATCGTTAATGAAGAGCATTAATTTTTAACGGCTTTGATTTCGTAAAAACCGCTGTAGTTGCTTGGTCTCTACAGCGGTTTTTTGTTTTTAGAGCTGATAGCTGATTTTGGAGGTTCTATGTCTGATTTGGTTTTTTCTGATTCGTTTATCGACGGTGACTTTTACTCTACGAGCCAGCGTTTTAGTGTAGATAACCCCGCAACCGCAGAGGTGATTACTCAGGTCTCTGATATTGATGAAGCTGGGGTTGAGCAGGCTTTAAAAAGTGCTGACGAGGCATTTAGTAAGCTAAAGCAAACAACTGCAACCGAACGTAGTGAAACGCTGCGCCGTTGGTATGAGTTGGTTATTGAGCACAAGCAACAGCTTGCTGAGTTAATGACTAAAGAGCAGGGTAAGCCTTTAAAAGAAGCCTTGGGCGAAGTGGAATACGGTGCAGGCTTTATTAAATGGTTTAGTGAAGAGGCAAAGCGTAGTTACGGCGACACAATTCCTGCTACTGATAGCAAACATCGTTTAACAACGATCAAGCAGCCCATTGGTGTGGTGGCTGGTATTACCCCTTGGAATTTCCCGATTGCCATGATCACCCGTAAAGTGGCACCAGCTTATGCCGCGGGTTGTAGTTTTGTAATTAAACCTTCGGAACATACGCCATTATGCGCTATTGCCTTAGCCTACCTTGCTGATAAAGCAGGGTTTGTAAAAGGTGCGCTGAACGTAGTGGTCTCTGAAAACGCCAAAATGGTGGGTGAGATCATGACCGAGTCTCAGCGTGTGCGTAAGTTCACATTCACAGGCTCAACCGGTGTAGGTAAGCAGTTACTATCGCAGTGCGCTTCAACAATTAAACAAACGTCTATGGAACTTGGCGGTAATGCCCCGTTCATTATTTTCGATAATGCCGATTTAGATGAAGCCGTTGCTGGCCTTATGGGGGCTAAATTTAGAAACGCAGGACAAACCTGTGTTGCCGCTAACCGAATTTTTGTTCAGCGCTCAGTGCTCGAAACGGTGCTCGAAAAACTCACAGACAAAGTGGCTGAGTTAAAGGTAGGCAATGGACTTGATGACGGGGTAGATATCGGCCCATTAATTTACCCTAAAGCAAAAGAGAAAGTTCAAACGCTTGTGCAAGATGCAGTTGATAAAGGGGCGTCGTTAATCGGTGACAACAGTGAGCTTGAAGGCAGTTTTCAAGCGCCATTAATTTTAACCGATGTGACCCCAGAGATGGATATCTATCATGATGAAGTGTTTGGTCCTGTAGTCAGCATTATCGCTTTTGATGATGAACAAGAAGTACTTCAGCTAGCTAACGACGTACCTTATGGTTTAGCTGCGTATTTTTATAGTGAAAACATAAAGCAAGTTTATCGCGTAAGCGAAGCACTTGAATACGGCATGATAGGTATTAACGAAGGCCTTATCTCAAACCCCGTAGCGCCATTTGGCGGTGTTAAACAGTCTGGTTTAGGCCGAGAAGGCGGCCACCAAGGGTTAGATGAGTACCTAGAAGAGAAGTATCTTTGTGTTAAGGTTTGAGCGATAAGCTATAAGTGCGCGTGAAAAAAATTTCACGCCTACAATACCTCGCACCTCGTAGGAACGGCTTTAGCCGTGAATAGGTCAGATCTATTCGGCGTTAAAACGCCTCCTACCACGTAGGCGTCACGCTTGCTTGGCGCGTCTTACATTCAACACCCTTTCGATGGATTTACGCCTTACTAACAAACAACACAATTCGGCTTCAAACTTACAGCTTATGGCTTAAAGCTTCAAACTCCTCGCCTTTATTTTTCACAAAATGATAGCGCTGTCATTTTAGTTTTTATATGATAGGAACGAATTATTAACAAAAATGAAAAATAGTACGCAGAAATACCGTACACTCAGGGCTTAAACGAGGAGAAAGTAATGGATTTTAAGAAGTCACTATTCGCGGTAATGCTAGCGACTGCGCCTTTAATGGCTAGTGCAGCATTAACTCAATCACAAGTTGATCAGTTTGCGAAAGGTACCGAACTGTTGTTTTCGGTAGAAGATAACTTTCGTAATAAAGATGCGGGCTTTTTAGGAAAAATTACCCTCAATAATGGCTCTGATGTCGCGTTACCTGCAGGCGAGAGCGACTGGCAGCTATATATTCACTCTGTTCGTAAAATCTCAACCGAGCATGTCGCAGGCCTGAATATTGAACACGTTAATGGTGACTTGCACCGCATCGTACCAACGAGCTCATTTAAAGGTTTAGCTGCAGGTGAAAGCTTAGAGCTACCGTTTGATGCGCAAGTGTGGATTGTTGCTTACAGTGACTTTATGCCACGGGCATTTTTTGTTTCAGGTAAGAATAAACCAGCCGTATTTGCTAATACCGACACAGAAGACTTTAAACAGTTTGTGACGCCATTTACCCGTGAGAATCAGTTACGCCGTTACAATGAGCCAAAAGATTTATCGGTTTTAGCAACGGCAAAAGTACGCTTCGAGCGTAATAGCACTGATAAGGTGTCGATCAGTAAAGACGATGCCTTAAAGCGTATTATTCCGAAGCCTCGTAAAGTCGATTTTAACCGTGGCAGTGCGACGCTAAACAATAATTGGCAAATCAGTTATCAAGGCCAGCTTAAGCACGAAGTTATGGTGTTTATGCAAGACTTACAAGATGACTATGGCATTAGCCTTAAAGCACAGCCTGATCATATCAATGTCGGCAAAGACAAAGTAATACGCTTAAAAGTTGACCCTAAACTCAATAATGCAAAAGCTGAAAGCTACACTCTAGAGATTGATGATGAAGTGATCACCATTGTAGGTAGCGATAACGCCGGTGTGTTTTATGCGATGCAAAGCTTATTAAACCTCATTCCTGCAAATAGCCAAGGCAGTGCCAGCTTACCGCAGTTAGAACTTGAAGACTCACCGCGCTATGGTTGGCGTGGTATGCATTACGATAATGGTCGTAACTATCATGGCAAAGAAGCAATGTTCAAGCTGGTTGAGCAAATGGCTCGCTATAAAATGAATAAGCTACACTGGCACTTTTCAGAAGATGAAGGTTGGCGACTTGAGATCCCAGGTCTACCAGAGCTTACCGACGTTGGCGGCTATCGCTGCTTTGATTTAGAAGAGCGCGAGTGCTTATTAACTCAGCTTGGCACAGGGCCATTTAAATCAGGCTCTGGCAACGGTTATTTGAAACGTGATGAGTTTGTTGAGCTATTAAAGTTTGCGAAAGACCGCCACATTCAAATCATCCCTGAAGTTGAAGGGCCAGGCCATGCGCGTGCCTCAATCAAAGCGATGGAAGCGCGTTATCACAACATGTTAGAAGAAGCTGAGAAAGCCGCTAAAAACAACATTAAAACGCGCTCTGCAAACAAAGAAATTCAACACATAGATATGGGACCAGCAACGCAATACTTGCTTACCGATCCTAAAGATACCTCTGTGTACATGACGGTACAAAACTACAAAGATAACTCAATGAATGTGTGTATGGACTCTACCTACGCATTTTTAGATAAAGTAACTTATGAACTTCAGCAGATGTACCGCGAAGCAGGTGTGCAGTTAAAGAACTTGCATATTGGTGGTGATGAAGTTGGTGCTGGTTCGTGGATAGGCTCGCCAATCTGTCAGGCGTTATTTGCTGATCCTAATAACGGTGTAGCTGGCCCGGCTGATTTAAAACCTTATTTCACACAACGTGTTGCTACCTTACTTGAAAAACGCGGTATTTCTCCGGGTATTTGGGAAGATGGCATCATGTATGACCGCGAAAATTCGTTTAAACGTGATGAGTTCCCTAATAAAACCTTTACCGTTAATACTTGGGATAACATTTGGGAATGGGGCGTTGCCGATAGAGCATACCGCCTAGCAAATGCCGGTTACCAAGTGGTGTTATCACACGGTACGCATTTGTACTTTGACCACCCATACGAAGCAAGCCCTGAAGAGCGCGGTTATTACTGGGCAACTCGTTACACAGATACTAAAAAGGCCTTTAACTATATGCCTGATGACGTGTATGCCAATGCTGATTACACCCGCACTCGTGAGCCAATTGTTAATTTAGAAGCGTTGGTGGGCCGCCCGTTACCTAAACTTGAAAAGCCAGAGAACATTCTGGGTATGCAAGGACAGGTATGGTCAGAAACAATCCGTACTGAAGAGCAAGTATTAGCAATGATCTTCCCGCGTATTTTGTCAGTGGCAGAGCGTGCTTGGCATAAAGCCGATTGGGAAGGCGAAAGTGTCGATATTAAAAAACAAGCAAAAGACTGGGCTGAGTTCTCAAGTGCAGTCGGTTTAAAAGAGCTTGAGAAACTAGCTAAAGATGGCATCAATCTGCATTTACCAGTACCTGGCGGTGTGATTGAAAATGGTAAGTTGTATGCCAACAGCGCATTTGCTTATTTGAGCATTGAATACAGTCTAGACAACGGCCAAAGCTGGCAAACTTATGCCGAGCCTGTGAAGGTTGATAACAATACAAAAGTTGCGCTACGCACCCGCTTAAACGCACAGCAAACCAGCCGCGTGACCGTTGTGGGTGAGTAATGTTTTTGCGATAAATAAATGTGACGCCTATAGAAGAATGTAGGCGTCATGTTTTGCATTAAAACTACTTCTATTCACAAAGAGGATAAGAGGGCGCTTCGCTTAAGAGAAGTAATATTGAGGTTCCCTCATTCTCTTCTCATTTACTCCTCTTTGTGCAAAGACATATTGAACCACAGAGAACACAGAGGCGCTGCGCGCTACACAGAGAAACCAAATTATCACAATGAGGGTAAGAGGGCACTTCGCTTAGAAGAAAACAAAAAAGCATTATTATTACTTCCTCATTTTCTTCTCATTCACTTCTCTTTGTGAATATATTTTCGCGCGAAATAAATTTCACGCCTACAATACCCTGCACCTCGTAGGCGTCACGCTTGCTTGGCGCGTCTTACATTCAACACCGTTCGCTCAAAACTGATAGCTGAAAGCTGACGGCTAATCCAAACTCATCATGCGAAATAAATTTCACACCTACGGTATTTAAAAGAAATATGTCAGCGCTGTCATTTTTGTTGCGATAGTGTTATAAATATTTAATATCTCTTTTATATAATCATCTGAATGAGCAGCGCTGTAGAGTCGAACTGTGCTGTTATAGGAAATGTTATGTCTGAAATAAATAAACAAAGCAGTGTTGTGCCTATGGCGATTGTTGCCACGCTGTTTTTTATACTGGGTTTTGCTACATGGTTAAATGGCTCACTGATGCCATTTTTACAGCAAATTTTGCAGCTATCACCTTTTCAGGCATCGCTGATTATTTTCTCGTTTTATATCGCGGTAACTTTTACGGCTTTACCTTCGGCGATGATCATCAGAAAGGTAGGTTATAAAAACGGTATGGCGCTGGGTATGGCGACCATGATGGTGGCAGGTTTGCTATTTATTCCTGCCGCAAAAACACAAGTGTTTGCACTGTTTTTATTTGCGCAGCTTGTTATGGGGGCAGGGCAAACATTGCTTCAAACAGCGGTTAATCCATACGTAGTAAGAATTGGCCCAGAAGAATCAGCCGCGGCTCGCGTTAGTATTATGGGTATATTAAATAAAGGGGCAGGTGTTGTTGCACCGATTGTATTTACCGCACTGATACTCAGCGATTTTGAAGGCTTTGTAGGTAAAGAGCTTAGCCAAACTGATATTGATGCCATGGCTAATGGCTTAATTTTACCGTATTTAGGGATGGCTATTTTTATTGGTATACTCGGCTTTGCGGTAACTAAAATGCCATTGCCAGAGTTAATTGATGACGACGTTGATGAACAGAAACCGGGGCAGGTAAAAGAAGCATTAAGCCATCCGAGTCTTGCCTTAGGGATAGTGGCACTTTTTGTTTATGTAGCTGTTGAAGTAATTGCCGGCGATACCATTGGTAGCTTTGCGTTGTCGTTAGGTATTGAAAAATACAGTGTTATGACATCGTACACCATGGGGTGTATGGTACTAGGTTACTTTTTAGGGATTTTACTTATCCCTCGTGTGTTATCACAACAAACAGCACTAACTATTTCAGCGGTATTGGGCTGTGTGTTAACGCTAGCGATAGTTACAGGTAGCAATGAAACTGTATTTATATCAACATTGTTTGGCCTAAAATCGGTACTGCCTGATACCTTATTGCTCATTGCTGTGCTAGGCTTTGCTAATGCGATTGTTTGGCCTGCAGTTTGGCCGTTAGCATTATCTGGTTTAGGTAAGCTAACTAGTGTAGGCTCTGGTCTGCTCGTTATGGGTATAGCTGGTGGCGCATTCGGCCCATTATTTTGGGGCCTAGCAAGTGGCGGCGTAAAAAGCGCAGAAGCACAACAAATGGCTTATATTGTGATGTTGCCTTGTTATTTATTCATACTTTTCTATGCTGTTAAAGGCCACAAGATGAAAAGTTGGAAGTAATTATGAGTTTGAGGTTGGGCGTAAAATGCACCGCCTTAAACTTTGAAAAGCATTTCTAGTAAATAGAAATAATCCCGTGTGTAATGCCACCGAAAGGTGGCATTTTTTTGTTTGAAATTTAAGGTTCTCGTTACACAGAGTAAACCACTTTTATTCACAAAGAGGATAAGAGAGCGCTTCGCTTAAGAGAAAGTAATATTGTGGTTTCCTCATTCACTTCTCTTTGTGCAAAAGAAATATTGAACCACAAACAAACCCGAACAGCCAAAGCTGACGGCTTTTAGATCTGAAAACAGGTTTTAAAGATAAATCTTGAAATTCAAAATAAAAAATATTTAGGAAAATATAGGGATTTACTAAGGGGGAGAAGTGGGGCGACTGATGGGGCTTGAACCCACGACAACCGGAATCACAATCCGGGGCTCTACCAACTGAGCTACAGCCGCCACTGAGATACACCTCGTTTGGTGTGGCGCGCATATTACATAATTAACTTAGGCTTGTGAACCCCCTAAATTAAAAAAAGTAAAAAAAACTTACTTGCTTCAGAAAATTCAGAAAAGCAGGTTTAGTCAGTTAGTGTTCAGTTTCGGTATTTAGACTTGCGACTTTTGCAATTGAGCAATTACTCATTTTTTAGTTTGGCTGTAATTTAATGATTTTTTAACCAAAGATCATATATAATTTGAACAGCGTTATGCTAAAAATGAACTTCAGGAGAGAATATGGATACTATAATGAACTGGATCAATGAGAATTCAGGTTTAATCATACATTACGCCGTTCAGGCTGTTCTTGCGCTAATCATTTTCTTCATCGGTGGTCGTATCGCAAAATTTTGCGAAGGGATGACTGAAAAAGCATTTGATAAAAAGAAAGTAGACAAAGCCGTAGGTTCATTTGTAGCAAGCATTGTTTATGCTATTGTTTTTGCAGCAACTATCTTAATGGCACTATCTCAACTTGGCATTGAGACAACATCATTCATTGCTATTTTAGGTGCGGCTGGTTTAGCTGTAGGTCTAGCACTTCAAGGTTCACTGTCTAACTTTGCTTCAGGTGTTTTAATCATCCTACTTCGCCCTTTCAAATCAGGTGACTATGTAGAAGCCGGTGGTAAAGCGGGTACTGTTAAGAAAATCGAAATTTTCTCTACAGAATTACGTACACCAGATAATAAAGTAATTATCATGCCTAACTCATCAATCATGGGCAGCCCAATTACAAACTTCTCTCGTGAATCAACTCGTCGTATCGATTTAGTAATTGGTGTGGGTTACGATGCAGACCTTAAAGAAGCAAAAGCAGTTCTTAAATCAGTATTAGATAAAGAAACTCGTTTATTAAAAGATCCAGCATACACAGTCGCTGTATCTGAGCTTGCAGATTCAAGTGTGAACTTTGTAGTTCGCCCGTGGGTTAATTCATCAGATTATTGGCCAACGTATTTCGATCTAATGGAAAACATTAAGATCGCATTAGATGACGCAAATATCACGATCCCATTCCCGCAAATGGATGTTCATTTGCATAAAGAAGATTAATCATAAGTAGTAAAGGTTATTTTTTAATGAAATTAAAAGCTTTATCAATTCTAGTTGCAGCAAGTGCTGCAACTAGCGCATTCGCAGCAGATGAAACTAAAACTTGGGATGTAACCAGTGAACTAGGTGCCATTATTACAAGTGGTAACACTGAAACAACAACACTAAAAGGTGGTGTTAAGGTTTTACATAACCTAGAAAACTGGAATAACGAGTACAAGTTAGACGGTCTTTATAAAGAAGATGAGATCGAAAACGACGACGGTGTTAAAGAAACACAACGTACTAACGAAAAGTACTCAATCTCTGCACAAGGTAACTACAAGTTAAACGAAAAGCACTCACACTTATTCATCTACGGCTCGCACGTATCTGATTACTTTGGTGCATATCGCAACGAATCAGTAATCTCAGCAGGTTATGGTTTACGCGTAATCGACCGTTCTGATATGTGGTTAAACGCTGAAATCGGTCCAGGTTATAAGTATTTCCAATACCCTGATGACAGCACTGAAGTTGATGAAAACGGTAACTCACTTGCCGGCGAGCGCGAAGGTGAAGTTATCGCGTTAGGTAAAGTTGATTATAACTGGCAGATTTCAGACAGCGCACGTTTTACTCAGTTAGTATCAGTTGAATATGGTGATACCAATACTAAAACACGTTCAGAGTCTGCAATTCTTGCCAAAATCAACGGCTCACTACAAATGAAAGTAGCTTACAACATCACTCACAACTCAGACGTTGCGGATGATAAAGAAAACACAGATACAGAAACTTCATTAACACTGGTTTACAGTTTTTAACTATATAAACCGTTTTGTTGACATTTTAATGACAAAAAGGGACGAAAGTCCCTTTTTTATTTCTTTTCATTTCAGGTAGAATACACAATCTTTTTTGACTGTAGAACTATGGATATCCCTACTTGTGATGTTTTTTAAAAGACTATTCCTTACTTTTTTATTTCTTACCACTTCATCGGTATTGGCATTTACTCCTACTGCAGCTCAAATAGAGCAATTCAAAAAATTACCAAAAGCGCAACAGGAAGCGTTAGCAAGACAATATGGAGTCGATTTATCTAGTATTGGAAATCAAGGGGCTTTAGGTAATGACATTGCTGAAGAGCCTGTTGCTACAGTCAAACCTCGAAAAAGTATTGAAGCGGAACCTCTTACAGATGAGCAAAAATTCAATCCTGAATTGAATAAAGTTATGCCTTTTGGTTATGACTTATTTGCAGGCGAACCAACTTCATTTATGCCAAGTGAGAATGCCGCTGTACCAGATACTTATCTTGTAGGCCGGGGAGACACTCTTGATGTTAACTTCTATGGAAAAGAAACTCAAAACTATAACGTAGTTGTTGATAGAGAAGGGCGTATAAGTATCCCTAATTTATCACCTGTACAGGTTGCTGGGCTTACTTTTGCTGAAGTAAAAGAGCTTATCAAAGCTAAAGTTGAACAAGAAATTATTGGTGTTAAAGCATTTGTTGCAATAGGTCAACTACGTAGTATTCGAGTAATGGTATTAGGTGAAGCTTATATGCCTGGTAGTTACAGTGTTTCATCACTTACAACTGTATCGCATGCACTATTTGTTAGTGGTGGAGTGTCTGATATTGCTTCATTACGTAATATTCAAGTTAAGCGTGCTGGCAAAGTTGTTGCTAATTTTGATTTATATGATTTATTGATCAATGGTGATAGTAGTAACGATATCATTCTTAAGCCAGGCGATGTTGTTTTTATTCCACCAGTTGGTGCGCAAGTAGCTGTTGAAGGGTTAGTTAAACGACCTGCTATTTTTGAGCTGAAAAAAGGCGAAACAGCAGCACAGTTATTAAAAATGGCGGGTGGTTTAAAACCGCAAGCTTATGCGAAAAAAGCAACTGTTGAACGCTTCAATAACAATAATATGAAGGAAGTGTTGTCGGTTGATTTTAGTGGAAATGAAATAGACTATACCCCTCGTGACGGTGATCGAGTTCGATTTAATCCCATAAGCTTACAATATCAAAATAGCATCAGCTTGATTGGTGCTGTTGCACGCCCTGGGCATTATCAATGGCATCAGGGTAAACGAATTGCTGATGTATTAACTTCGGTACGTGGTGATTTACTTCCTCAAGCTGATCTAGCTTATGGTTTATTGATACGAGAAGTTAATATTTCGGGTGATATTGAGGTGCATCAGTTTGATATTGCACAAGCAATAGTTAAAGTGCCAGAGCATAACTTAGCCTTAAAAGCTAATGATAAACTCATGGTATTTAGCCGCTACGAAAGTAGATTTGATGAAGACATTGCATTAAAGAACATGGCGCTGAGCGAAGAGCAACAAATTCAGCAAACAAAAGTAAAGCAGTGGCACTCATTTCAGCAATCAAAATTTGAAAAGTTTGTTGGTTTAAAATCGACAGAAGTTAAACAAGTTGATGAAACAGAAGAAAAATCAGTTGCTGAAATCTCTAAAAAGAAAGCAATAGAGAAAAAAGAAGGCCTTCAACCTGAAGATTATGCATTATTTAGTCGAAATAACTTATTAAAACCAGTTATAGCAAAGCTAAAACAACAAGCATCTGTAAAATCAGCTATTCAGCTTGTTGAAATAAATGGTCACGTAACATATCCAGGAGTTTACCCGTTAACAGTTGGAAGTGAAGTAAATGAATTAATAGCTGCTTCAGGTGGGTTACTTGAATCAGCATATTTAGAGCAAGCAGAGATAACTCGAGTGGTATCAACTGCTAATTCTGAAATTGAACATATTAAATTTAACTTAAATGATGCAATGCAAGGGAAAGTCGCTGCCAATAAAGTACTGAAAAGTAAAGATAGCATTAATATTTTCGCAATACCTAACTGGCAAGAAAATGTGAAAGTAGAACTCAAAGGAGAAGTAAAGTTTCCTGGCGTTTATACAATTAGAAGAGGTGAAACGTTAACAAATCTAATTGAGCGTGCCGGGGGGTTCTCTGAATTTGCTGAATTAAATGCCGCTGTTTTTACACGAGAAGCTATACGTAAACAAGAGCAGCAACAACTGACAAAGCTTTCTGAAGAGCTTCGTCGAGAAATTGCATCTAAAAGTTTCGAAAACTCAGCTAATAATAAAACTCCAGCATACAGTGAGATGACAAAGTTACTAGATGACATTGCGAATGTAGAAGCCGTTGGTCGATTAGTTATTGATCTGCCGTTAATAGTTAAGAATAAGCAAAGACTAATTTTACAGGATGGCGATAAGCTATATGTGCCTAGTAAACGAGACTCTATAAGTGTCATTGGTGAAGTGAATTATGCAACATCACACTTATACAAAGATGGTATTTCTGTAGACGATTATATTGACCTTAGCGGCGGCTTAAAACAAAGAGCCGCGGAAGAGCGCGTATATATAATAAAAGCAAACGGCTCGGTCAAAATACCGGGTAATGGTAGCTGGTTTGCTGTGAATAATTCAGATCTACTGAGTGCTGGTGACACTATTGTTGTACCTCTCGATTCTGGCTATATGAACGATTTAACTCTTTGGAGCACAGCTACTCAGATTGTTTATCAAATGGGTGTTGCTGTTGCTGCAATTAGTAGTATTTAGGAATCTTTAAAACTGAAGCTGAAATTATGGAACATATAGAAACAGGATTAGGTACTAAACAAGCTCCTAGTGATGAAGTTGATCTAAAAGCATTGTTTATTTATCTATGGAATAAAAAGTTCATTATTGCATTTATTACTATGCTTTTTGCTGTCACATCGGTTGTGGTTGCGCTTAATTTACCAAATATTTATCAAGCTGAGGCTTTATTAGCACCTGCTGAAGACGAGCAAAATGGTGGTCTAGCTTCGCTTGCAGGTCAATTTGGTGGCTTGGCCAATTTGGCTGGTATCAGTGTTGGTGGTTCAGGTAATAAAGAAGTAAAACTGGCATTAGAAGTTTTAAAGTCAAGGCAGTTTAGTAGCCAGTTCATCCAAAAGCATGATGTTCTTAAGGAGTTAATGGCTACAGAGAGTTGGGATCTAACTACAAATACTCTTTTATTTGATCCAACTATCTACAACCAAACAACAGGAGAGTGGGTTAGGGAAGTTACTTTACCGTTTAAGCCTAAGCCTTCAATGCAAGAGGCTCATGAGAAATACTTAGAAAAAGTGGTAATTGAAGAGGATCAAGAAACAGGGATGATAAAGCTTGCAGTTCTTCACCACTCGCCTTATGTGGCAAAGCAGTGGGTTGATTGGCTAATTGATGATATTAACTTAGTTATGAAAGCCAGAGATGTCGCTGAGGCAAACAAAAGTGCTGAGTTTTTAACTCAACAAATTTCTAAAACTGATGTATTTGATATTAAGTCAGTGCTTTATAAGTTATTAGAAGAGCAAGCAAAAACAATTATGTTTGCCAACGTCAGAGAAGAATACATTTTCAAAACTGTTGATCCTGCAGTTGTTCCAGAGAAAAAGGCAAAACCAAGACGCGGATTAATTTGTATCGTAGGTACCGCCTTAGGAATGTTTGTTTCGATTTTCTTTGTTTCACTTGGTTACTTATTTAGAAATTAATTCGATCATATTTCTTATTTTTATTATTAGTGAATTAAAGCGTATTTAGGATGAAAAAGAAAAATGTTTCAGTATAAATTCAATGAAGCTGAAGATGGCTCATTGCTTTTTGAGCAGTTAAAGAAAGGACGCTCTGTAAAAGCACCAAAGTATGCATATTGTTCAGATACTGTTTATGTATATTGTCCTGAGAGTAAGCTTAACTTATTAAAAAATTCGCTGAAAGAGTATAATGTTAACTTTATTTTTAATGACTACTCTTTAGTTAATTTAGATAAAAAAATTATTACTCACTTTGATAACTCAATGTTATCTGAGGAAAAAAGAAGTTTTTTAGTTACTGCTACTGAGTTAGGGGCTTGGGTAGAGCCTCTTGTAAGTTATTTAGATAAAAGAATGGGTTACACTGAAGTTACTTTGTTACAGAGTAGCTACTTTTTACACCAAAAAGCATTCTCTATATTAAATAATAAAAGAACTCAGGTATCTAAACGTATAATAGATCTGCTTTTAGCTACATTTTTAATTTTATTGTTTTCACCAATAGCATTAGTAGTTTACATATTAATAAGGCTTGATAGTCCTGGTCCTGCTATTTATAAACAAAAGCGAGTTGGTCAATATAATGAAGAGTTTAAAATCATAAAATTTAGATCTATGCGTATTGATGCTGAGCACGATGGGGCTAAATGGGCAAAAGAGAATGATGATAGAGTGACCAAAATTGGACATTTTATTCGTAAGACACGGATAGATGAAATACCGCAACTGATAAATGTTATCAGAGGCGAAATGTCTATGGTTGGCCCGAGACCCGAGCGAGAGGTGTTTATAGAGCAGCTTGAAGAATCAATACCTTATTATCGCTTTAGACATGCAGTCAAGCCAGGAGTGACAGGGCTTGCGCAAATTCGTTACCCGTATGGTGCTTCTTTAGATGATGCCATTTGGAAGCATAAGTACGACATTCATTATATTAAGCACCATAGCACCTTGCATGACTTAAAAATTATATTTAAGACCATAAAAGTCGTTATTTTGGGTATGGGCCGCTAATGCAACCTTTAGTCTCTATCATTATGCCTGCTTACAATGGGCAAAAGTACATTGCACAAAGTATTGAATCTGTTTTGGCACAGACCTATACAAATTTTGAGTTGTTAATAACTGACGATAGATCCACTGATCAAACTATTGAAATTATTAATCGGTATATGGATCAAGATGCCAGAATTGACTTAGCTATTTTGCCTAAGAACTCAGGTGCGGGAGTAGCTAGAAATAATAGCATAGAGCGTGCTAAAGGGCGTTATATTGCATTTTTAGATTCGGATGACCTATGGGCAGTAGATAAGCTTGAAAAGCAAATATCATTTATGATTGCTAGCAATGTGGCGTTATCTTTCACGGGTTATCAAAAATTCGATGATGACAAATTGTTAGGTGTCGTAACCCCGCCAACTTACACAACTTACAAAAAATTATTAAATGGTAACGTAATTGGTTGCTTAACAGCAGTCTATGATAGCCACCTTATTGGTAAGCAGTACATGCCAAGTATTCGTAAACGACAAGATATGGGCATGTGGTTAAATATTCTTAAGAAGGTACCGAAGGCATATTCTTTACCGCAAAACCTTGCAAAGTACCGTGTTAGTGTAGGCATGAGTAGCAATAAGTTAGAGATACTAAAATGGCAATGGCGACTTTATAGGGAAGTAGAGAAATTACCTATATTTGCTTCTATCAAACACTTTTTACTCTATGCACTTAACGGCTATGTAAAATACAAAACTTAAGTTTATTCTTAAGTTTTAACAGCTAATACATGTAGTTTTTCCTCTTTCATATATGGAACATATTTTTTAAATGCCTTTAATATCAGTCATCATTCCTTTCTATTCAAAGATTCAGGGGTTATTAAAAAACTCTGTATCAAGTGCGCTTAGCCAATCAGTGCATGATATCGAAGTTATAGTTGTTGATGATTGCTCACCTGTGAGCGCTGTTGATGAACTTGCTGATATTAAAGATGAGCGTTTGAAAGTTGTGAAGCACTCAAAAAATCAACATGGTGGTATTGCTCGTAATACCGGTGTTAAAGAGGCTGAAGGTAAATTTATTGCGTTCTTAGATTATGACGACGTTTGGTACGCAAACAAGCTTCAAAAGCAATATGAATTATTTATATCTGAAGACAATGAGCACAACTCTAAAGCGGTAGTTTACTCAAAATGTAAAATTATCGATGGTAAAAGGGAATTTACTCGACCTAGGCGAAAAATTGAACATGGCGAACGTATTGGTGATTATTTATTTTGTGCCCAAGAAATTATTCAAACAAGCGGCTTATTTCTTACTCGAGAACTTGCATTACTAACTCCATTTGACAACCTTAAGCGTCACCAAGACTATCAGTTTTGTCTAGCACTTGAAGCTGCTGGCGCTAAGTTCGTTTTATTAGATGAAATAGTCTACGATTTTATACAAATTCCTAAACAAATTGATTACAACTTTGCTCTTTCTTGGTTAGAAAGTTATAAGCAATTATTATCTGCTGATGCAGTAAAGGGTTTTAAATACTTGGTTGTAATAAGGGCAATGATATCGGCAAAAGACTATAGAAAAGCCATGATGTTTTCTTATAGAAATAAGCTGTTATTATTATTTTTTAAGGCTCTAATAAAGAGAGCTGCTAGGTTAACCCTTAAGCAGTTAAAGGTTGTTAAGTAGTATGGATTGGCACGTTAAAAAAACAGACTATTACCTGTTTTTTTTAAAAGTTACATTACTATGTATTTTGTTCATGGTAATGAATTTTGATAAGTCATTAAATGCTGATTACGGTAATTACTTAGCGAACTATGAGCACGATTGGTGGCAATTCGAACTGGGATTCGAATTTATCTCTTACCCCTTTAAACTAGTTGGAGCTGACTTTTTAACATTTTGGATTTTTTCACTAGTTTTAGAATCAGTACTGATAGCCATATTATTTAGAAATAACATGATATTTCTATTTGCGTTTCCAAATTTACTTTTTATTTCACAAGGTTTTTTAGGGACGCAAATACGATTCGGTATTGCAATAAGTTTGTTTTTAGTAATTTTTTCTTTTTTTTACAAAAAAAAGCAATTTTGGTTTATTTCGGCTTTTAGTATTTTATTCCACAATGCAGCCGTAGTTGTGTACTTTTTAGCAAACTCTGTACGTTATTTACTTAACTCTGAACGAAACATATTTTTAAAAAAGAATTTATTTTGGCTTTGTGGGTTTGTCATATGTACAGTTTTTCTGAGCTTACTTATGGACTATATGTTGACGTCGTTTGGTTACGATTATTATGTAGGAACAAAATATCAGGAAGGTAAATCACTAAGTTCAATTTTGTATTTGTGTATGTCTTTTTGTCTTCTACTTTTTTTGTTGTGCAGAAAAGTAAATCAAGAATACTCCGAGTATGTTTATTTAGGTTTTGTTTTAGTTGTTTTTAGTCTTATTTTTTCTAAATCTTCTATTATATCAGGACGCTTTACGCTTGTTTATTCAATCGTTGAGCCATTTGTATTGTATTATTTCTATCATCATATAGGTAAGAAAAAATACTTTTTTCCTATATTCGTTTTGTATTGCTCATTCTGCTACTTAAAATTAATAACATTCAACCCTAAGGCATTTTTGTGATGAAAATTGTTGCATTCGTTGGCGAAACTTTTTATTCGAATAATGGTAGTTATTATACCAAACAGACCTCTGCAGCTTTTATTCAAGATGCTATAGGCAAAGAGTCTGTTTATGTTTGCTCGCCAAGCCAGCCTGTAGATATGCCACCTAAAGGATTTAGTACAGTTGTTCAAGAAGAACATTTTTACTCGTTTCCTAGTTATTCATCAACTAAAGATTTTGCACTTAAAAGCATCTTCAATCGTGATTTCATTAATAGTTATAAAGCTAAAGCTGATAAGGTAATTAATGAGCATAAAGGTGCCTATTTTTGGATCCGCACTCCATCAATTGGTAGTATCATTTTTGGGATTCAAGCTTTAAAGGCTGGTGAAAAAGTTATTCATCATATGTGTGCGAATGCTTCTAGTACCTGGCGAGATAACAAATACTCGTTACCAGAAAAACTTTTTGGATTTTTGTTCTCACGCTATTTACGTTTTAAATTAGGGCAAATCTGCAAACACAAAAATACGATCAATTTATGCACAGGTGACGTGTTAGAAGATTTTAGTGCACAGTATTCACCTGCTAATACATTTCAGTTTGTTGATCTTATGGCTAAAGCTCCTAAGTGTGGTGATGTAGTCGAATCACAAAGTAAACCGCTAAAGGTACTCTTTTTAGGAAGAATAGTTAAAGACAAAGGTGTTTTAGATCTCATATCTGTTGCAAATAAATTAAAGGGTTTAGTAGAAATAACCATTATCGGAGATGGCCCTGATCTAATTGAAGCTCAGCAAGAAGTAGAGAAGCTTTCTCTACAAGAATCCGTTCATTTTACGGGGCAATTATCACACAGTCATTTAGGCCAATATTTTAAAAATACTTCATTAGTGGTTGTTCCTTCAAATAATCATTATGAGGGTTTTCCGAGGGTGATTATGGAAGCGTGGGCTCATCAAAAACCGGTTATCGTTTCACATGTGGGTGGGATAAAGGCATTCGTTAAGCATGGTGAAAATGGCTTAATCTTTAAACCGGGGAGTCAAAGCGAATTACATGATTCTCTTTTGAGCCTAGTTGAAAACGAAAACTTATACTCACATTTAGAGGTTGGGGCTCAAAATATGGCAAAATATTCGAACCAGCAATATTGGCTAGATAGATTATTAACAATAATTAAAGAAAAAAAATAAATTAAGCTACCTAGTAATGTATTATTGGTTAAATGGATGAAAGCTAAGTGAAAAAATTTTTTTTAAACGTTTTATTACCTTTGTTTAAATTAATTCCGCTTGCCGTGAGAATTAAGCTTTTCTATTTCATAAAGTTTAAAAGATTCCCTAAACTGACTGAACCTACGCTTTATACAGAAAAAATACAACGTAGAAAGTTTAATATGAAAGATGAATTTAGCTTGTTGTCTGATAAATACCAAGTAAGAGACTTTGTTAAAAAGAGAGTTGGAGCTCAATATTTGGTTAAACTGTATGGTTCATTTAATCAGTTTAGTGAAATAGATTTTAATTCATTACCCAATAAGTTTGTAATTAAAACTAACTTCGGGAGTGGCTCAAAACATTTAGAGATCGTTACCAACAAAAAAAGCATTAATTGGCCTAAAATTGAGCAAAAGTTCAATGAAGCTATGGCATCATCATACATAGGTGCAATTTTGGGTGAAACTCAATATGACGCGATACCTAAAAAAATAATAGTTGAAGAGTATATTGAAACAAATGATGACGATTTGCCTGATTTCAAATTCCATTTGTTTAAAAATGGAGAAGGCTTTTTGCAAATTGACTTTGATCGTTTCTCAAGCCACAAGCGAAACTTATATGACTTATCATTTAATAAATTAGACGATGAGTTACTATTTCCTTCGGGAGATTATGTGCTTCCAGCACATGAGTGTTTAGTTGAATTAAAGCAGGTTGCTAATCAGCTTGCCAAAGGTTTTGACTATGTAAGAGTGGACTTATACCTTGCTAATAACACAGTTTTATTTGGTGAAATGACCTTTACTCCTGGTAGTGGTTTTGAGGCGTTTTCATCTGCACAAACTGATTTGAGGTATGGAGATTACTGGTGTTAGTTTATAGCAAATTAACCTAGGCAAAAAATACACTACTGAAAAATTTATAGACGAAACCTATTCGGTAGTAATTAATTACAATTACTTACTTCTCTAATTGATTATTTTTAACTGTATCCTGGAACATAATGAAAGCATTGATAAAAAATCTCTTACGCCCAATTTATCGAATTTACCTATCACGTAAGAAAAAACGCGAGTTTGCACAGAACTTAGAAAGAATAACCCAAGAGTTAAAATCGCCAGGTAAAAAAATTATCTATGCGATCACACCGCCAAGCCGTTTAAAAAATATTGGTGATCAAGCACAGTTTGTGGCTATAGAGGCGTGGCTAAAAAGACATTTTCCAGATCATGCGATTGTCGAAGTAGATAAAGATGAAGCAACTTGGCTTACAAGTAGCTATAAATCACTTGTAGATAGTAGTACGCCTATAGTTCTTCATTCTGGTGGTAATATGGGCGACCGTGCTATGTGGAGTGAGACATCACGTCGAATTATGATAGAAAGCTTCCCTGAAAATACAGTGCTTAGCTTACCGCAAACAATCTATTTTCATGATACAGACTTCGGTAAGTTACAAAAAGCAAAAACAGAAGCTATATACAATAACCACAAAAACTTAACAGTGGTTGCTAGAGACAATAAATCGTTTGATATCGCTAATGAAATGTTCCCAAAATGCAAGCTGGATAAAGCGCCAGACTTTGTACTTTCTTATAACGAACAAAAAGAGCCTGAGCAAACAAACGGCAAAATACTTTACTGTATGCGTAAAGATTCAGAATCGGCCTACACGCAAGCTGATTTAGAGCAATTATTCGCATCTGCTGATAGACCTTATGATGTATTTGACACAACAATTCCTGAGGCAATTACTAAAGAGCAAAGAAAAGCAGTTCTTGATGATACTCTTAATATGTTCAGTCAATATGACTACATAGTAACTGATAGGTTTCATGGCTTAATATTCTCTGTTTTATGCAAAAAGCCAACAGTTGTTCTACCGACGGTAGATCACAAGTTAACCTCAGCATTTGACTGGTTTGATGAAGTTAAATTCGTAAAGTTTGCGCATAAGATTCAAGATGTGCCAGCAGCTACTGAAGAAGTTCTTGCAATACAAGAGAGAACCACGCCAAGTTGGAATGAACTGCACTTTGATAAATTAGTTAAATACATAAAATGAAAAAGTTGTTAAAGAAACCACTTAAAAAAATATTGATTAAAGCAGGATTAAAAATAGATCCTGCTAAGCAGTATTTATATTCTTCGGTACCACCTTATAAGTTGATCACAAACTTAACCGAAGAAGAACTATTATCTTTAATGCGCCATGAAGCGCATAGAATCGAAAAGTCGATTTATAACGACATATTCGACAGTAAATTTAATATTTATAATGAAAAAGCGAAACGCATAAAAGAGATTTGCAAAGAACTTGAACGCCGCGATACTGATAAAGGTGAGCCAACTCTCGTTTGGGCAAAACAAATTTTAGCTGCCTTTAATGATTTGAAATCTAATTTTATTGAGCCGTATAGCAAAGCGCCACAAAGTTATGATTTGTCAAAAGCGCAAGAATATGTAGATTTTGTGCAGCAGCGACGAAGTGTTCGAGTGTGGCACGATAAACAGCCTTCTAAAGATGAGCTAGAGGCCCTTGCTGATCAATGTATAGACGCAGCAAGGTGGGCACCAAGCTCTGGTAACAGGCAGCCTTGGCAATTTAAAGTGCTTACAGAGCAACAAGATAAAGATCTACTCAAAAAGATAAAAGAAGAGCATTGTACATCAGCGCCATTACTTATTTTTATTGGCATGGATCGCCGCCTTTACGGCTCATTATCTCTAAAGCAATTTGAAACAGCTTTATATATTGATGCGGGTGCAGCCATCATGAATATGGTTGGAACAGCACAAAGTACCGGAATGGGGACGTGCTGGAATCACTTTGGTCGCGACATGATCGACTCAAGAGAAGTAAATAAAAAGATTTATCTTAACTTTTGTGAGCACATGGCCATTCCAGACTATATAGAACCGGTGGCTATTTTAGCGATTGGCGCGCCCGCTTATATGCCGCCGACACCTGCGCGAGTAAATGTGCAAAGCTTAAAAATAGTATGATCATATCTGCTGCAAAGTGGCAAACAGGAGCCACTTTTATCACATTTGCACTGAGTTTGCTGCAGTTAACTGTATTAGCAAGAGTGTTTGATGCAAAAGCATTTGGTTACCTTGCAATAGTCATGGTTAGTGTGAATATTTATCAAACACTTTCAGACTTAGGCATGGCCAATTATTTGGTTTTTGTACAAAAAGTAAGTGACGCCTTAAATTCAACAGTATTTTGGATTTGTGCTTTTGCTGGGCTTGTACTTTGCCTGTGTATGCAGCTAACTTCAGGCTTGATTGAAAACTATTATGATATGCAAGGCTTAGGGCAGTTGCTTAATATTGCTGCTCTAGCATTAATACCAGTTTCATTGGGGGCGCAATTACAAGCTCGTTACATGCTTGAGTTTAAATTAAGTGCTCTAGCTAAGTTTGATATCATCGCAAAATTAATTTCAACAAGCTTTGTCGTTATTACCGTAACAACACTTGGTTTTGAGTTAGATGCAGTTGTACTAGGGGTTGTTCTTTCTGCATCAGTTAAGTTATTGCTATTGTGCTCTTTTTCAGAAAAAGGGTGGCTTCCAAAGTTCAAGTTTAGTAAATATGATGCTCAACAAGCTTGGGGGTATGGCAAGTTTCAGGTTGGCTCCCAGGTGTTAAATAAGCTTAGAGAAGAGCTCGATATTATTATATTGGGTATGTTTATTGATGCAGCTAAGCTAGGTTTGTATAGCTTAGCAAAGCAGTTAGCACAAAAAATAGCGTCGCTTATAGTACCTATAGTAAGAAAGCTAGCCTTACCTCTAATTGCAAAAAGCAGATCTAACCAAAAAACTTTAACGTCGGTTGTATATAAGTCACATTGCATATCAACCGTGATGCTCGTTTTTCCGCACATATTGCTATTGTTTGTTGCTCAGCAAGTGACAGTCTTGTTTTACGGCGAGCAAAAGCTAGGTGTGGCTGTGTATTTAATACCCCTAACTATTTTTTACATGTTACGTTCTGTTGGTGGAGCATTAGCTGGGAGCATCTGCCAAGGTTTAGGGAAGACCAATATTGACTTTTATTGGAATGTGAGTGTTTTTTTTATTTACGCAATAATTGCCTTCATCAGCGCCCAATTTAGCGAGCTATATACTGCATATAGTTATGCAATTATTCAGTTGCTGTTGCTCAATGCTGTGTATGTTTTGTTTTATAAGAACACGGTAGGTTTAGCTTTCTCGCGTTACATAACTCCCATAATAACAAGCTTGCTGATTTCTCTACTCATATGCGTAGGGTTTATGTTTACCCTAAATACAGCGCAGCTAGCTATAAGTAATTCTCTAACTGCAAGTGCGATATATGTTCTGTTATGTACCGGCGCTTATGCTGTTTATTGCGTGAAAAAAATAAGGATCTGGAGTCGTCATGACTAAAAAAGTCACCTTTGTTGTAAATGAGTTTCCGGTACTATCAGAAACATTTGTGATTGAGCAGGTGTGTGCCTTAATAGATAGAGGTTTTGATGTAAACATTCTTGCCTGTAAAAAAACGAGTGATGCGAATCTGACTCCTAAGTTTAAAAAGTATAAGTTAGATCAAAAGTTAACTTACTTAGATACATTTGCGCGTGGAGCAAAAGGCAAGTTGCAAATGTTAATCTCTTTGATTAAAAACTTTCATTTAATCAAGAGCAAAAACGACTATGTGAAAGCGTTGTTTTACAGCGTTAAAAATAAAAACCTGTCGTCGCTTAGGCAGCTAGCAATATGTGCGCAGTATGCTGAAACACGCTTTGATTCTGATTTTGTTATTTGCCACTTTTTACCAAATGGCCACTTAGCTTATGCGTTGCGAAAGTTCAGCGCACTACACTGCGATACTATAGCAACCATTGCTCATGGTTATGATATTAGTTTGTATAAAGTTCTCAGTAAATGGCACTACGAATATTCGAAACTAGTGGCAGGTACTGAGTTACTTTTACCAATTAGTGACCGCTGGGCAGATCTACTCATTAATAAGTTCAACGCAGAACCTGCCAAAGTAAAAGTTCAACATATGGGAGTGAATATTAATCATTTTAACTTTTCTCCTCGTAATATTAGCCCCGAAAGCGGCCCTATTAAGCTTATTGCTGTTGGTAGAGCAACAGAAAAAAAAGGCTTAGAGTATGCGATAAAGGCCGTCTCGCGAACTGAAAACACACACTTGTCTATTGTAGGCGGGGGAGAATTATTAACTGAATTAGAGCAACTGGCTTATAAGCTTAATGCAACAGATAAGGTTACGCTGCTAGGCCCTTTACCACACGAAAATGTACTTAAATTGCTCGCTGAATCACACGTGTTTATTTTACCATCTGTAACAGCAAAAGATGGTGATATGGAAGGCATACCGGTTGCGCTAATGGAAGCAATGGCATCAGGAATGCTCGTTTTGTCTACTAACCATTCTGGTATACCAGAACTAATAGAGCATAAAAAGTCAGGCTTATTGGCTGATGAGCGTTCTGTTGAGCAGTTAGTACATAACATTAATTATGTAGTTAATAACTCCAGAAGTATGGAAAAGCTTATTGAAAATGCACGGCAAAAAGTTGAGCGTGACTTTAACAACAAAGAGTTAAATGAAAAGCTTGCAAACTTAATTATTAATTCGTAACCAAAGGTCTGTTAGCTCCTGCAATAGCTTTAAGAGCTAGGTTTTATTAAATAATATAAATTGTCGTACTTTATAATAGACACACCTAACTTCTCTGCGTATAATCGCTGGCTCATAAAAACCAGTCCTTTTGGATTGGTTTTAAGGAACATGAGTATTTTAGGTGTGGCTATGGAAAGTTGGTACTTACTTTTTTGTAAATCAAAACAAGAACAAAGAGCTAAAATTAACCTTCAAAACCAAGGTTTTGAAGTCTTCATTCCTGAACACCAAATAGAGCGCATTGCTAAAGGGCGCCGTACTATTCGAATATCACCTCTCTTCCCTAATTATATATTCATAAAGTTATGCACGAAAAACTGTAACTTTTCTGCGGTAAAAAATACTCGAGGCATAAGTGGCTTTGTAACATACGGCCAGCAATTTCAGCTTGTCTCAGAACAGTTGATTGCGCAACTCAAATCTATGAATGATATGTGTGAGATAACTTCTGCGTTACCAAAAACGGGGGATGTTGTTTATTTGAATACAGAGTCATTTAAAAACGTACAGGCTATTTACCAAGAGCCAGATGGCGATATGCGCAGCATACTTCTCATTAATTTGCTGAATAAACAAATAAGCGTAAGTGTAGAAAATAAAGAAATCAGTTTATAAATCGTACTCCAGCGCGACGCTTATGTAGGAACGGCTTTAGCCGTGAACATGCTTTAAATGTTCGGTGTTAAACCACCTCCTACAGAACGGGTAATACGTAGGAACGGCTTTAGCCGTGAACATACTCAAAATGTTCGGCGTTAAAACATCTCCTACAGTGTAGGCTTTGTGCTTTAACATGAAAAAATAACAATAAAATCAGTACGTAGGAACTGCAACCTAGGGGCGGAAGCGTGCCCGAAGGGCTAGACAAGCAAATAGTTTTGTTTTCAAGCTGGAGCGAGAGGAGCTCTGCGACGAACTGGAACGGAAGCGTGCCCGAAGGGCTAGATAAGCAAATAGTTTTGCTTTCAAGCTGAAGCGAGAGGAGCTCTGCGACGAACTGGAACGGAAGCGTGCCCGAAGGGCTAGATAAGCAAATAGTTTTGCTTTCAAGCTGAAGCGAGAGGAGCTCTGCGACGAACTGGAACGGAAACGTGCCCGAAGGGCTAGACAAGGCGTAGGCGTCACGCTTGCTTGGCGCGTCTCAAACACGGCACTGCTGCGAACATGTCGCGCGAAACAAATTTCACGCCTACATCAAAGACATCTAATCGCACAAAGAGGCTATGAGACACTGCGCTAAAGAGGAGTTATTTAGGTTTTCTCATTTACCCTCATTCATTTCTCTTAGTGCAACTAGAAACTAGTAAAGGATATTCACAAAGAGACTATAAGACGCTGCGCTGAAGAGTAAACAAAGAAATATTTGGTTTTCTCATTTACCCTCATTCATTTCTCTTAGTGCAACTAGAAACTAGTGATGAGTATTCACAAAGAGGTTAAGAGGCGCTGCGCTGAAGAGTAAACAAAGAAATATTTGGTTTTCTCATTACTCTTATTCACTTCTCTTTGTGCTAAAAAGAACTAGTAAAGGATATTCACAAAGAGGCTATGAGACACTGCGCTAAAGAGTAAATAAAGAAGTTTTGCCTTACTCATTTACTCTTATTCACTTCTCTTTGTGCAACTAGAAGCTAGTGATGAATATTCACAAAGAGACTATGAGGCGCTGCGCTGAAGAGTAAACAAAGAAATATTTGGTTTTCTCATTTACTCTTATTCACTTCTCTTTGTGCAAATTAGGTTTTAATGATTTACTAACAGAAGGCTTAAAAGTCATTCATTAAAATGAAGCGGGATGTTTTATGATAAATATGGATATTGATCATCTAACGCAAACAGTTATCGGGTATGCAATTGAAGTGCATAAACAATTAGGCTCTGGCTTGTTAGAGTCAAGTTACGAGGCTTGCTTGATGTACGAACTTCAGCAAGCAGGTATAAAAGTTGAACGTCAATTAACTTTACCAATTCGTTATAAGAATTTAGAGATAGAAGCTGGCTATAGATTGGACTTGTTTATACCTAATAAATTAGTTATTGAACTGAAATCTGTTGATAAATTATTGCCAATTCACTCTGCACAGATTCTAACATATATGAAGCTCTCTAAAGTCAACGCGGGGCTACTTATAAACTTTAACGCGCTTAAGCTTGTTGATGGAATAAAAAGGTTTAATTTAAGTTTATAAAAAAACAATAATGAATTAATAAGCCTTATTCACTTCTCTATGTGCCAATAGGAATTAGTAAAGGATATTCACAAAGAGGCTATGAGACGCTGCGCTGAAGAGTAAACAAAGAAGTTTTGCTTTACTGATTTAATCTCGTTTACTTCTCTTTATGCCAATAGGAACTAGTAAAGGATATTCACAAAGAGGCTATGAGACGCTGCGCTAAAGAGGTAAAGCAAGTATTTTGATTCTCTCATTTACTCTCGTTTCCTTCTCCTTGCGCCAATAGGAATTAGTAACGGGTATTCACAAAGAGGCTATGAGACACTGCGCTGAAGAGTAAACAAAGAGGTTTTGTCTTACTCATTTACTCTCGTTTACTTCTCTTTGTGCTAAAAAGAACTAGTAAAGGATATTCACAAAGCGGCTATGAGACGCTGCGCTAAAGAGTAAACAAAGACGTTTTGCCTACTCATTTACTATCGTTTACTTCTCTTTATGCCAATAGGAATTAGTAACGGATATTCACAAAGAGGCTTTGAGACGCTGCGCGGAAGAGTAAGCTAATAAGCAAAGAAGTTTTGTCTTTCTCATTTACTCTCGTTTACTTCTCTTTGTGCTAAAAAGAACTAGTAAAGAATATTCACAAAGAGACTATGAGCTGCTGTGCTGAAGAGTAAACAAAGAAGTTTTGTCTTACTCATTTACTCTCGTTTACTTCTCTTTGTACTAATGAAAACTAGTGATAAAGCCTTAATTAGTAGGCAGCTTAGAAGTTAACATACAAATTGTTAAGTTAAAGCTTCTTAGTTTCTCGTTTATACAAATAGGACTTCTAGACTAGTACTAAGTGAATGAGCCAGGAAGTACTTATTAACTATTTTGCAAAAAACTGTCACAAGTGAGCGTTTACTAAACACTCAGTCTTGCGAACATCTAGTTGCCATGCTTTAATTAGGCAGCAAAAAAATAAACAGATATGGTTTTATTTAAACTGGACGTTTTAAGAAAAATTATTTGGGAAATAACAATGGCGCTTAGCTGTAAAACAATTGTGACGTCATTTGCGTTACTAGCAATGACAGGCTGTACAATCATCCCCGGCAGCCATTTCGAAGGAATCGAGTCGGGCGAACAAGTAGATAATGTAGAGAAGGAACTCGAAAAGGTTAATATTCAAATCATTGACTCTTCTTTAATAAATCAACAAAAGCAATCTCAAGTTAAAAACTTCACGCCTTCCAGTTTAGATGGCATAGATACATCTAATTATCAGTACAAATTAGGTGTAGGTGATGTACTTACAATTGGTGTTTGGGATCACCCAGAGTTAACCATTCCAGCAGCAGTGCAACGTACAGCTGAGTTTGATGGCTTTCGTGTACAAGCCGATGGCACAATTACCTATGCATATGCACCTAATATTCAAGCCGCTGGTAAAACAGTACAACAAGTTCATAAAGAGCTTGTAAAGCGCCTAAGCCGAGTAATTGAAGAGCCACAGGTTGATGTTAAAGTGGTTGGGTTTAGAAGCCAAAAAGCGTATGTAACAGGCGAAGTAAACAAGCCAGGTGTATTACCAGTTACAGAGATCCCTTTAACTTTAATCGATGCTCTAAACCAAGCAGGCGGCCTAACAGAAAGTGCTGACTGGCGTACCGTGACATTTACTCGCGGTGATAAAACAGAAATTATTAAGCTAGATGACTTTTATGCCCATGGCGATATTTCGCAAAACCGCTTATTGCAGCATGGTGATATTGTGCACGTAAGCCGAAACGATATGCAAAAAGTGTTTGTACTTGGCGATGTAAAGCGCGCTGGTACAGTGGGTGTTAATCGCTATGGTTTAAATTTAGCAGAAGCATTAAGCGATGCTGGTGGCCTTAACGAAAATACAGCCGACGCTAATGGTGTATTTGTTCTTCGCAAACGCAATTTAAACACTGATGGCGTAATTGCTGATGTATACCAACTTCATGCTAAGAATGTTGCTGCATTAGTGCTTGCTGAACAGTTTGAGCTTGAACCGCACGACATTGTATATGTAACGTCAGCGCCGCTTGCACGTTGGAATCGTGTAATTAGCTTATTACTACCATCAGTAAGTACGGTTGATTCAATCAACGACGTTGCAAACACTAACTAAAGGTAGGCTGTATGTTTGATTCTGTATTAGTAGTTTGTGCAGGTAATATATGCCGAAGCCCTACTGCCGAATATGTATTAAAAAGTAAGCTAGAAGGTAAAAATGTAGCCGTTTCATCAGCAGGATTGACTGCCCTTGAGGGTAAACCTGCTGATGCACAAGCAAAGCAAATTGCCAACGCACATAATATTGATATGAGCGAGCACCAGGGTAGGCAAATAACCTCAAATTTGGTGGCAAATAATAGCGTTATTTTAGTGATGGAGCAGCGCCACGTTAACGATTTGTGCGCACGTTACCCTCAAGCACGCGGCAAAACATTTTTACTAGGTAAATGGATTGGCGATAAAGAAATCCCCGATCCTTACCGCCAAAGTCAAGAAGCCTTTGAGCATGTTTACGCATTAATCGATAGCGCATGTAGCGCTTGGCAAAAGTATTTATAAGGAAAGGCTAGTACATGAATGCTCAGCCCACTGCATTAGCAGCAAACAATAAACAAAATAGAACAACGCAAGACCAAACCAGTCAAGAAATCGATTTAATGGCGTTATTAGGTGCATTAATCGACCGTAAGTATTTTATTGCAGCCGTCACCTCAGTATTTATGGCTGTGGGTGTGTTTTATGCGGTGTTTGCAACACCTGTTTACCAAGCAACAGCCATGATCCAAGTTGAAGACGGCGGCGCATCAGTACCAGGCTTTGATGATATGGCCGGTATGTTCGAAAGTACCTCAGCTGCTGTAACCGAAATAGAGCTACTTAAGTCACGCTCTGTGATAGGCGAAGCCGTTGATACCTTAAAGCTCGATATAGTTGCAGAGCCTAAACTATTCCCAATAATTGGCAATAGAGCGTTTCGAAAATTTACCCCAATGGAAGTAGGTGATGTAGCGGAGCCAAGTCTTGGCGCATCGAGTTATGCTTGGGGTGGCGAGAGTGTTGATGTATTTAGGTTTGATGTACCACGCTCAGCTGTAGATGATGAGTTTGTATTGGTTGCAGGTGAAGGTACTGGCAAGAATAAAAGCTTTACCCTTTTAAATGATGAAGACGAAGTAATCTTGCAAGGTAAAGTGGGTGAAGAGCTCACTAATGGCAAGTTTAACTTAACTATTCGCAGTTTAACAGCCCGAGCTGGTACTGAGTTTACACTTATCCGTAAAGATCGCTTAAATACGATTTTAGACTTACAAGCGGCTATAGGTGCAAGTGAAAAAGGGAAAGACTCAGGTATTATTAATTTAAGCTTACAAAGCGAAAGTACACATTTTGCCGAAAAAGTACTTGATAAAGTAGCGGCTATTTATGTGCGCCGTAATGTAGAGCGTAATAGTGCAGAGGCGCAAAAATCACTCGAGTTTTTAGAAGTACAACTCCCTGAAGTTAAAAAGCAGCTTGAATATGCTGAGCAACGCTTTAACGATTACCAAATTAAGCGCCAATCAATCAATATCACCTTAGAGACGCAAGGCGTACTTGAGCAGGTAGTAGAGCTTGAAACTAAACTACAAGAGCTTGAATTAAAGCGCTTAGAATTGAGTCGTAAATTTAAAGAAAGTCACCCAACCTACCAAGGCGTACTTGAACAAATTGAAGCCGTACAAAAACAAAAGCAAAACTTAGTAGGTGAAGTGGGCAACCTGCCAGAAACACAACAAGAGCTATTACGTTTAAAGCGTGATGTAGAAGTAAGCAACCAAATTTACACACTTCTTTTAAGTAAAACACAAGAGCTAGACATTGTACGCGCTGGTACTGTAGGTAATGTACGCATAATTGACCAAGCAGAGGTAAATACCTCTAAACCAGTTAAGCCTAAAAAATCACTAATTGTTGTAATGGCAACCATGCTTGGTGGTATGTTAGCAGTAGCTATAGTGCTTATTCAAAAAGCAATCCATAAAGGGGTAGAAGACCCTAACGAAATTGAAGCTTTAGGCCTACCTGTTTACGCAAGTGTGCCTTACTCAGATTATCAAGATAAACTAACCGGTTTTAGCCGAGCGCGTAAGGGGAAAGATAAACCTAAATCAATTTTAGCCGTTGATAACCCGGCTGATTTATCGATAGAGGCATTGCGTAGCTTACGTACTAGCTTGCACTTTGCGATGATGGAAGCTAAAAACAACATAATTGCAATATCTGGCCCAAGCCCAGGTGTAGGTAAATCGTTTATATCAGTTAACTTGGCAACAGTACTGGCACAAAGTGGTAAAAGAGTACTTATCATTGATGCTGATATGCGCAAAGGTTACCTCCAAACCCAGTTCGGTATGAAGTGGGACGATGGCTTAAGTGATCTATTATCGGGCCGATTAACGCTTGAGCAAGTAACTAAAACATCTCAAGTGCAAGACCTCGACGTAATTACCCGTGGTCAAATACCACCAAATCCATCAGAGCTATTAATGCACAGCAACTTTACTAAGATGGTCGATCAAGTTAAAGATAAATACGACATTGTAATAATTGATACTCCACCAATTTTAGCTGTAACAGACCCTGCAATTGTTAGTGCTCATACAGGTACTACCCTACTTGTAACGCGCTTTGGGCAAAATCATGCGCGCGAAATTGAGCTTACACGCAATCGTTTTGAACAAAATGGCATTGATGTAAAAGGCGTGGTATTTAACGGTGTAGTTAAAAAGGCTAGTAATGCCTATGGTTATTACGGGTACTACAATTACGAGTATAAGTCGGGTGGGAACTAAGTAATGGCCCCTTACTGATGAAGTATATGGTTTAACTAACCTTAAGGAGTACAATTTTGTGCGGCTTAAGTATAAATAGATACCATAAATGCTATCTTCAGTTATTGGAGAGCTTTAGCTAATACATCATTGAAGTAGGTAAATAATTTAATTTAAAAATGTATACAAGTTGATACAACAATGTAATGCAAGAAAGTTAAACTAATATCAATTTTATATTCACCAAGGATTTTTACGTGAAAGTTTTAACAGTATTTGGCACTCGCCCCGAAGCAATTAAAATGGCCCCTCTTGTTCACGCTTTAGCAAACGATAGCCGTTTTGAGGCTAAAGTGTGTGTAACAGCACAGCATCGCGAAATGCTAGACCAAGTACTCGAGCTATTTAAAATAACCCCTGAGTATGATTTAAACTTAATGAAAGTAGGGCAAACATTACCTGAGGTAACAAGCCGTATTTTACTTGAATTAACACCTGTACTTAAAGAGTTTAAACCTGATGTAGTGCTCGTGCATGGTGATACTGCAACAACATTCGCAGCAAGTCTTGCTGCATATTACGAGCAAATTGCTGTAGGCCATGTAGAAGCAGGGTTACGTACAGGTAATATTTACTCACCTTGGCCTGAAGAAGCAAACCGTAAACTTACTGGGGCGCTTACTAAGTATCACTTTGCACCTACAGAAACATCTAAACAAAACCTATTAAACGAAAATTATGCAGGTGAAAATATCAGTGTTACTGGTAACACGGTGATAGACGCCCTGCTTATGGTTAAAGAACAAATAGAGAACGATAGCGACCTAAATAATACGCTTGCTGCTCAATTCCCAATGCTTGACTCTAACAAGAAACTTATTTTAGTAACAGGGCATCGCCGCGAAAGTTTTGGTGGTGGCTTTGAGCGTATTTGTGAGGCGTTAGCACAAACAGCAAACGAACATCCAGACTGTCAAATACTATACCCAGTACATTTAAACCCTAATGTACAAGAGCCAGTTAACCGCATATTAAGTGGTGTTGATAATGTACACCTTATCGAGCCGCAACAGTATTTGCCTTTTGTGTATTTAATGAATCGAGCACATATTATTTTAACAGATTCTGGTGGTATACAAGAAGAAGCCCCAAGCCTAGGTAAACCGGTATTAGTAATGCGAGATACCACTGAGCGCCCAGAGGCTGTTGAAGCAGGTACTGTTAAGTTAGTTGGTACGAATATTAACTCCATAGTTTCAGCTATAAATGATTTGATGACGAGTGATGTAAGCTATTCTGTTATGAGTAGAGCTCATAACCCATATGGAGATGGTAAAGCTTGCAAGTCGATATGTGACTTCCTCGCGACAAAAAAAGGCCTTCAAAAAGGGACTTGAAAAGGGCTTTAGATGATTGAAAGGTATGCTGAACAAGGGTTTTTAGGACTTGTAAAATTTTGGCACTTTTAAATTAAATGTAATTAATTATGTTATTGGGATAAATTGGATGATATCAAATTCAGAGATACATATCGCTGTAATCGGGTTAGGATATGTAGGGTTGCCTCTAGCAGTGGAGTTTTCGAAAAAATATAGTGTAGTAGGTTTCGATATTAACTCTGGCAGGGTCGCAGAACTAGAAAAAGGGCATGACTCAACGCTTGAAGTGAGCGATACAGAGCTTTCAGATCTTAAGCACTTAACGTTTTCGTGTAATAAGCAAGATTTAGCTGAATGTAACGTTTACATTGTAACAGTGCCAACGCCTATAGATGAAAGCAATGCACCAGACTTAACACCACTTCGTAAGGCGTCAGAGTTATTGGGGGAGTATGTGAAAAAGGGTGATGTTGTTATTTATGAATCAACAGTTTACCCCGGTGCAACAGAAGAGGTTTGTTTACCAATAATAGAAAAAGTATCAGGTTTAAAATTTAATAAAGACTTTTTTGCAGGCTACTCTCCTGAGCGCATCAATCCTGGCGATAAAGTAAACACGCTGACTAAAATAATGAAAATCACATCAGGATCAACCCCTGAGATTGGTGAATTTGTTGATAGTCTTTATAGTTCTATCATAACTGCCGGAACACATTTAGCGAGTTCACTTAAAGTTGCTGAAGCTGCAAAGGTTATCGAAAATACACAACGAGATTTGAATATTGCAATTATTAATGAATTCGCAAAAATCTTTAATCGCTTAGGTATTGATACAGAAGAAGTGTTAAATGCAGCTGGAACTAAGTGGAACTTTTTAAAATTCAAGCCAGGATTAGTTGGTGGGCATTGTATCAGCGTTGACCCTTATTACCTTACTCATAAAGCACAAGAAGTAGGTTATCGCCCTGAGGTTATTTTAGCGGGCCGTCGTATTAACGATGGTATGGGTGAATATGTTGCTACCCAATTAGTTAAAAAGTTAGCAAGCAGAAAAATTCATATTGATGAAGCTAAGGTACTTATTTTAGGTTTTACCTTTAAAGGTGATTGCCCTGATGTGCGTAATACGAAAATTATCGATATCGTTAAAGAGCTTCAAGATTTTAATATGTCGGTAGATGTATATGACGGTTGGGCAAACCCTGATGAAGTTAAACATGAGTATGGCGTACAGTTAATTAGCACACTAGAAAAAGGCAAATATGATGGTGTTGTGTTAGCTGTTGATCACTCTGAATTAAAAGAAATGGGCGAAGCAAATTTACGCGCGTTAGGCAAAGAAAATCATGTTTTATATGATGTGAAGCACGTTCTTAAACCAAATGAAGCCGATATCAGACTATAAAGGAATTAAATAATATGAAAAACTTTGCTCTTATTGGTGCCTCTGGTTATATCGCACCACGTCATTTAAAAGCAATTAAAGAAACAGGCCATAACTTATTAGTAGCAATGGATATTAATGATTCTGTAGGTATTATGGATAGCCACTTTCCAGAAGCGGAATTTTTTACTGAGTTTGAAGACTTTACCGCATACGTAGAAGACCAAGCAATGCAAGGAATTAAGATTGATTACATTGCTATTTGTAGCCCTAATTACCTTCACGCTCCTCATATGAAATACGCACTAAAAAATGGTATTGATGTCATATGTGAAAAACCATTGGTTCTACATTCTGAAGATATGGATATTTTAAAAGAATACGAGCAAAAATACGGTGCTAAAGTGAATTCAATTTTGCAATTACGATTGCACCCATCAATTATCGCCTTAAGAGAAAAAGTCGCTGCTGCGCCAGCAGGTACAGTTTTCGATGTTGATTTAACATATATGACATCTCGTGGTAAATGGTACATGAAATCTTGGAAAGGGTTTGATCATAAATCGGGTGGTGTAGCGACCAATATTGGTGTTCACTTTTACGATATGCTGCACTTCATTTTTGGCGACCTTAAGCATAACGAAGTTCATTATAGAGACGAAAAAACTTCAAGTGGTTACCTTGAATATGAACGTGCTCGCGTAAAATGGTTCTTGTCAATTGACGCAAATAACTTACCTGAAAATGCTGTGAAGGGTGAAAAACTAACTTACCGCAGTATTACCATAAATGACGGCAGTAACACAGAAGAGCTAGAGTTTTCGGGTGGTTTCACTGATCTACATACACAAAGTTACCAAAATATTTTAGCAGGTAACGGCTTTGGTGTTGATGAGAATCGTGTGGCAATTGAAACTGTCGAAAAAATTCGAGAAATGCCGATCGCAGTTGCGGGTGATAAAGCACACCCCTTACTATCAAAGGTACTTTAACCATGAATTATCATGTACACGATAGTGCTATTGTAGATGATGGTGCCAAAATTGGTGAAAACACACGTGTTTGGCACTTTGTTCACGTATGCGGTGGTGCTGAAATTGGTGAGGGCTGCTCACTCGGGCAAAATGTGTTTGTCGGTAATAAAGTAACCATTGGCAATAACGTTAAAATACAAAATAACGTGTCGGTTTACGATAATGTTCACCTAGAAGATGATGTGTTTTGTGGGCCAAGCATGGTATTTACTAATGTTTATAACCCGCGCTCATTTATAGAACGTAAAACAGAGTATCGCGATACGCTTGTTAAGCGAGGTGCAACACTAGGTGCTAACTGCACAATTGTATGTGGTGTTACAATAGGTGAATATTCTCTCGTTGGGGCTGGCGCTGTTATTAATAAGGATGTAAAGCCATTCGCGTTAATGGTAGGCGTACCTGCTAAACAAATTGGTTGGATCAGCAAGTATGGTGAACAGTTAGACTTACCTCTTGAAGGGAATGCTATTACAACATGTGAGCACACAGGTGAACAATACAAATTAAAAAATGGCTTTGTTTCGATTCAGTAATTTTTAGAAGTACTCATAAATGCAATTCATAGATTTAGCTGCGCAATACCAGCACTTAAAAACTAAAATAGATAAACGCATACAAACTGTGTTAAACCATGGCCATTATATAATGGGCCCAGAAGTGCAAGAGCTTGAAAATGAGCTTTCTAGCTATGTGGGCGTTAAGCATGCCATTACCTGTGCAAACGGTACTGATGCCTTAACATTAGCTATGATGGTATTAGGTATAAAAGCAGGGGATGCTGTTTTTTGCCCAACTTTCACTTTTTTTGCAACAGCAGAAGTAATCGCGTTTGAAGGGGCTACCCCAGTATTCGTCGATTCAGAAGAAGCAACATTTAATATTTGCCCAATAGATCTAGAAAAACGTATCGAAGCAGTAATTGCTGAAGGTAAACTAACTCCTAAGGCAATAATTGCAGTTGATCTATTTGGTTTACCAGCGAATTATCCTGAGATTCAAAAAATAGCTGATAAGTACAATTTAAAGCTAGTTGAAGACGCTGCTCAAGGCTTCGGTGGTAGTATTGATGGTAAGCGTGCTGGTAGTTTTGGTGATATTGCGACAACGAGCTTCTTTCCTGCAAAACCTTTAGGTTGTTATGGTGATGGTGGCGCTGTATTTACGAATAATGATGAATATGCCGAGTTACTTAAATCGTACCGTGTACACGGTAAAGGTAAAGACAAGTACGACAATGTACGCATTGGTATGAACTCACGCCTTGATACTATTCAAGCAGCAATTTTATTGGAAAAACTAGCTGAATTCCCAACTGAGCTTATTAATCGTAATAAAGCAGCATTAGATTATGAAGCTCAATTAGCATCAAAGTACAAAACGCCTCAAGTCCCTACTGGGTATGTTAGTTCTTGGGCGCAATACACGCTAGTGTCTGATAGTCGTGATGCTGAAATGGCAAAGTATAAAGAACAAGGCATACCGACGATGGTTTACTACGGTACCTGTATGCATGAACAGAGTGCATTTAGTCATTTAGGTTATCAAGCTGGTGACTTTCCTACTGCAGAAAAGTTAGCTAAATCGGTATTTAGCTTGCCTATGCATGGATATATTTAATATGTCAAAGAACTTATTGGTTACAAGAGAGAGTATTGAGAATCACCCAATACTAAGAGTTTTAGAGCAGCAAAATTCAACTTTACGAAGCTTAAACGTTAAAGAGCGGCCTTTAAATATTTTAAAAGTTTTAACTTGGAAAGGTGATTTTTTAGTAAGTGATCCAATTGTTGCGTTACTTTGCTTTTGGAGGACGTTTACATTTTATTCACTAGAAATGTTTGAGTTTCAAGTCGCTAATGTTGGAATTAGGAATAAAGTCAGGAACTTTACTTTTAAAGTTTCTCACTTTATAGCTCTGAAAAGAGCACAGAAAGTAGTTTTTCCAAATGAGATAAGGAAAGAGTATTATGTAGATAAATATAACTTAAAAAATGAAGTGAATATTTATCCTAACTATCCTAGTGAAAAAACCCTTAAAATATTAAAACAGATACATTGTGATGTTAATAACTCAGGACTGAAGCTGGGGAGTTTTTTGGAATCTTTAGGTTTTGAACATGTACCACAAAATATAGAAAATAAAGAGGTGTTTGTTTACATAGGTACAGTAAATAGCGGTAATAGAGGCATTGAAAGTATCTTAGCGGGCATAAAAAAAAGGAAAAATGCCTTTCTAATACTCGCTGGACCACAAAAGGAGAAGATTTTTGAGTCTGGTGAAATAGGGAGTTACTATATGTATGTAGGGAAACTTGAACATCAGCTAGCATTAAAGCTTCTTTTTCTAGCTAATGTTGGTGTTTTGTATTATTCAAAAAATCTTAAAAATACTGATTACTGCGCCCCAGTGAAAATATTTGAATATATAAATGCTGGTTTAGAGATAATTTCAAATCGTTGTTATGGTCTTGTTGAGTATGCTGGTGCCATTAAATTCTATCTAGAAGATGATGGTGAAATCGAAATGAATCCATTATACGATTGTGAGTTTATAGAAAAAATAAAAAATGTTAGTTTTGAAAGTAACTTTGATAGTTAGTTTATCTCATGAGTAGTTTTAAAGTTTATATAAACTTTCTTATATACAAATTCTTTAATGGTTTTTTATTTTCACTGTCAGTATTCTTTCTAGTCGAGGATAAATCTGTTGCTTCATTTATTGGAATAATGATACTGCAAGAGTTTTATTTTTCTTACTTTTATACCGCAAAAAAAAATCAAGTAATAGCAAGAGGAAGTCCTTTTCCTCTTTTTTATTTTTTCCTTTCTAGTATGTGTGTTTTTTTAGCTTTTATTGTGGTTTCAGATAATGTTGGAATATATGTGTATGCTGCTGTTTTTTTTAACTTAATTACATATTCATTCTATGCTTGGCATGCTCCAATAAACGAGAAACAGGATGTTACAAAATGGGTTTCTCTAGAAAATAAGCTCTCTCTTGTATCTATCTTTACTATATGTGCTACTTTATTATTGGGTTGTATTTTTAATGTGAATTTTGATGCCGTTATCTTGCTACGCTTAGGTCTGTTCTACTGTTTTGTTAACATTTACTATTTTCTAAAAATCGATAACTTAAATTTTGCCGGTCAAGCAGGCGGGAGAGCTTTCACTAAAACATTAGATGTAATTGTTTTACTTTTTCTCATAAAACTATTTTACTTTAATAGCAATGTACAGAAAGGTGAGATGGATGGTTTTGGCATTAAAGTCTTCTTTTTGGGGTACGATATTCTTGCTGCAATTATAGGTCTTTATCTCAGAAGAGTTATAGCCATGTCATGCGCAAATTTTCAGCATGTAAACAAAGCAACTAATCATGTTAATATTATTATTATGCTTTTTATATGTTTAGTTGTCTTGTTTCTAGACTTTTCTTCAGACTACTATATGGGTAGCATTAGTACTTTAGTCTTTGTAAGTTTAGCTGTTAATTATAATTATTTCACTTTCGATAGTGAATCAAGTGTTTGGCTACTAAAGTTTATGTATTTATTCATTCTTATTGTTTCATATTTTACTGGTTGGCTTGATGTTATGCTTTTAATTCCTCTTGTGAATTTTATTTTTTCATCATTGACTAGGTTAATGGGAGGTAAATGTTGATAGTTTTCTCTTTTTTTATCTCACTATTCGGAATTTTAAGGTCAAAGGAACAACATACAATATTTTGGATTTCTCACTCTTCAATTTTATTTGTCTTATTGTTTGCAGCTGACTTCGGTTTATATACTAACCTATTTGGGGTTTATGTATTCTTGTATATTATTTTATGTCTGGTATTTACACTTTATACGCCTACTATTTCACTTCCAGATTTAGAAAATGACATTTATTTCAGCAATGAGAGAGTTACCGCTCTGGGAGTATTGTTGGGTGTAATAAGCTTATTTCTATATATTTTAGGTGCCGGCGGGGTGGACTCGGTAACAAGGAGTTGGGTTGATATAGCTACCACAAGATCAAATTTTCAATTGTTTGTTACTAACTTATCTCAGTTACTATTCCTTCTTAGTTTAGCATTGTTACTTTCTGTTTTTTACGTATCGCGGAGTGTAAAATCAGTTGTTTTTATGTTGATAATTACTGTTGCATTTCTTGCTTTAACTAGAGTTAAAGCATACCTATTACCACTAATTTTCCCGATAATGGCATTGTATATAAATGAAAATAAGAACAAGCCTTTTAAGATTGTTGTGTTTGGCTTTTTGTTTAGTCTCTCTACTATATTCCTATATTTATTGACTACGTTTTTTAGGTGGATAGGAAGTTCAGATAAATGGGATAGTCAGCACTTTGTTGATGTTTTTCAAAATGTTATAGATAAAGGTGTTGAGAGGAATTTAATTCAGCAGTCTACAAGTATTTTTAATTATTATGTAGAAAGTGATAAGCTTTTAGGGCAAACATATTTTTCAATATTCAATCCTGTTTTTAGGGTTTTCGGTCACGAGGTTGAAAATCCTATGTATTTATATAGCAACCTTATTTACGGACAGTCTTTTGAAATGCGAGGTAGTGCACACCCAACAGTATATGTTGACGCATTTGCTAATTTCGGTCCTTTTGGTATTTTAACCGGGCCTTTTTGGTTGCTCTTAATTCATCATTTGTATAAATACTGTTCTTCCAAAGGGGTTGTTGGAATCATGATATTTTATGTTTCTATAGCTTACTCGATTCCATTGATTTCAAGAGGGAGTGTATATTATGGAACATTATATCTAGCTATATCATTATTGTTCATGCTAATTTCGCATAGAATTTTATGTCATTTTTATTTGAAAAAAATATAAGGAAAATAGGATGTTATCAAACTTTAGGGATGTTTTAGTTCTTGCTCCGCATACTGATGATGGAGAACTAGGGGCCGGCGGAACTATTTCAAAACTAATCGAAAGTGGTGCAAAAGTTACTTATGTGGCTTTTTCTACAGCTGAAGATTCAGTCCCTGATGGGTTGCCTAAAGATATTTTAAAAAAAGAAGTAGTGAAAGCAACTGCTAAGTTAGGCATAAAGCCTGAAAACTTAATTATATTAAATTACCAAGTTCGCAGGTTTAATTATGATAGGCAGCAAATTCTTGAGGATTTGATATCGCTTCGTAAAGAGTCATCTTTCGATCTTATTTTAACTCCTTCTGTACATGATATACATCAAGATCATGCAACAATATCTCAAGAAAGTACAAGAGCTTTTAAAAATACAACTATTTTAGGTTATGAGTTAATTTGGAATAATCTTACTTTTAATACGCAATGTTTTGTAAAACTTGAAGAAAAGCACATTGAAGCTAAGCAAAAAGCTTTAGAACAATATGAGTCTCAAGGGAAGCGTAACTATTTAGCCAGAGACTTCACATTTTCTTTAGCTAAAACCCGAGGTGTGCAAGTTGGTACAGACTATGCCGAATGCTTTGAAGTGATAAGAATATTTTTATAGGGGGGAATATGCAATACAGAGTTGAAGGTGAAATTACAGCATTAGGGTTGGCTGAGGCTTTAGGTTTGCAACTTAAAGGTAGTAAAACACAGTTGCTTTTAACTGTCGGCAGTTTATCAAATGAAAACTCATCGGTTTTAAAGTTTACAAATAAGCAACAAGAGAAGTACCTAAATGGAATAGTTATTGGTGATAAAGATAACAATGCAGAGTCATTAATTATTTCAGATAATCCTCGTTTAGACTTTTGCAGGGCATTACAATACTTAGTTGATGTTTCAATACTTGTAAATGACTCTATTGAATCAAGTATACATCAAACAGCTATTATAGCTGACTCAGCTGTTATTGAGTCGGGCGTTAATATAGGAAAAAATTCTGTAGTTGAACATAACGTAACCATACACAAAGGCTCTGTTATTGGTGAAAATACAATTATTCGGTCTAATACTGTGATTGGCGCTCAAGGCTTTGGCTTTGAAAAAAATGCGGATGGTTCGTGGATTCGGTTTCCTCACCTTGGTAGGGTTATTATCGGTAGTAATGTTGAAATAGGTGCTTTAAATAGCGTGTGTGTGGGGGCTCTTGAGAATACAGTTATCAGTAACGGAGTTAAAACTGATAACCTGGTTCACATTGCTCATAATTGTCAAATAGGGGAAAACTCAATTTTAACTGCCTGCACAGAGTTAAGTGGTGGAGTAACTTTAGGTGAGGGAGTATGGATGGGTCCTAACTCCTCTACAATGCAAAAAATAACCATTGGTGATTTTGCTGTTGTGGGCTTAGGTAGTGTCGTGACAAAGAATGTAGAAACGGGACATACAGTTGCTGGTGTGCCTGCTAAAGTAATAAGGAGAAGTTGATGAAAACAGTATTAATTACAGGTGGCACAGGTGGGATTGGTACAGCTTTAGTTAAAGCTTTTGTTAATGAGAGTTATCACGCTTTTGTGACTCATACCCATAAAACAAAAGAAACATTAGACAGTTGGTTATCTGAAAATGAACTTAGCTCAAACGATATCACTTTTTTACCTTTGAACCTTAAAAATAGAAATGAAGTTGAGCTTCAGTTATCGGCTTTATTGGAAAAATCCAATGTTGATGTTTTAATTAATAATGCAGGGATTACCTCCGACTCAACTTTTTTAAAGATGAAGCCAGAACAGTGGGATAACGTAATTAATACTAATTTAACTTCTTTGTTTTCTGTTACTCAACCAATTGCGCGCTCAATGGTTGAGAATGGTTTTGGTCGAATCATTAATATTAGTTCTATTAATGGTTTAAAAGGGCAGTTTGGTCAGTGTAATTATGCCGCAGCTAAGGCGGGGATTATTGGTTTTTCTAAGTCTCTGGCTCAAGAGTTAGCTCTGAAGGGCGTGACGGTAAATGTTATAGCTCCTGGCTATACAATGACGCCTATGGTTGAGAGTATGAGAGAGGATATTCTTGAAAAAATCAAAGGTAATATACCGACGAAGCAATTAGTTTTATTAGACGACTTAGCTAAAGCTGCTTTGATGATCGCTGAAAGTGGTATGTCATTAACAGGAGAAACAATCTCTGTTAATGGCGGCCAGTATATGTGTTAATTTTATGAATATTTGGTATATACACCCATATGCGGGCAGCCCTAAGTATGGGATGTCTTTCAGGCCTTATTATCTGGCAAAACACTTTAATAAGTTAGGTCATAACACAACCGTTATTTCTTCATTGAAGCACCACCTTTGTTCATTACCTTTTAAAAAGCCGGGTCTTGCTGATGTAGAGGGAGTACAATACTTTCTACAAAACTCTATCGACTATAAAGGAAATGGAGTTAAGCGCTTACTTAATATGCTAATGTTTGGCTTGGGTTTATTTAGGAAGCCTTTTAGAACTTTTAGCAAAATGACGCCCCCTGATGTTATTATTGCTTCTACAGCACACCCTTTTCATCTGCTGGCAGCAAAGTATTACAGTAAAAAATACAATGCAAAACTAATTCTTGAAGTAAGAGATATTTGGCCTTTAAGCCTCCAAGAGCTAGTTGGAATATCTAAATATCATCCTCTTAGTGTTTTGATTAATGCGTTTCAGAAGTTTGGCTACAAAAAATGTGATCACTGTGTATCATTATTAGAAAACTCTGAATCATTCTTCTTAAATGAAGGACTTAAAAAAGGAAAGTTTAGCTGTATTCCAAATGGTATTGAATTATCAAACGAACCAGAAAATAACTCAGAGCATTTATCATTAAAGTCAGAACTTACTGCTGCAGTTTCAAATTTTGATACTGTTATAGGCTACACTGGTGCATTAGGTATACCGAATAACTTAATGCCTTTAATAAATGCAGCTGAAAAACTTAAGAAACATAATATTGGTGTTTTGTTAGTTGGCGATGGAGTTCAAAAAAAGGCTTTGGAAGAGAGAGTAGCTGAGTTGCAGCTAGATAATGTAGTTTTTTTTGGTAAGGTTCCAAAAACATTTGTCCCATATGTAATAGAATCATGTGATGCAATGTTTATTAACGCTATGCCTAAAGCTATTTATAAATTTGGTATCTCACCAAATAAAATATTTGATTATATGATGCACGATAAAACAGTTTTTAATGGAATAAACTCACCAAATAACCCTTTAGAAAAAGCTGGATGTGAGATCAACTTCCTAGCAAATGATTCTTTTTCGTTAGCAAATAAAGTTATTGATTTTCATAAAAATAAAGAAAACTACTCTGTAAATTCATCCGAATTTGTTCGTTTACAGCACTCTTATGCTCAACTTGCTAAAAATTATGTATCACTGATGGAAAGCTTAGTAAGATGAATAAAGTAATCTTGACTGGTAGTAGTGGTTTTATAGGTCAGCACTTGCATGAAAGTTTGCTTAAAAATTCATCCGGTGTTTACTCTCTATCCAAAGAAGAGCTATCAGGTACCAATAAATCAATATCAGAATCAGATTTTTTTGATACTAACACACATGAAAACGCCGATACTGTTATTCACCTCGTTGGAGCCGCACACAGTCACTACTCTGACAGTGAGGCCCATTTTATAAATTTTGAGCTAACTAAAAAGGTCATTAAACGTGCTGTTTCACTTAATATAAAGAGATTTATCTTTTTAAGTTCTGCGAACATATATAAAGAAAGTAAAAACTTTATACAGGTTGATAGTGAAGTTGAAGCTAATAGCTTGCCTAATACTATGAAAAGTAAGCTTTTGGCTGAACAGTATATTCAACATGTCGCTAAAAATAATGATATTGAGGTTGTTATTATTAGAAGCCCTCTTGTTTACGGTGAAAACGTAAAAGCTAATTTCGCATCTTTAATGAGGTTGGTTGGTAAAGGTTTACCGCTACCATTTAGATTATTTAACAAAAATAAGCGTAGCTTGGTATCAGTCTATAATTTAGTTGATTTAATTAAAGAGTGTATTGACCACCCGAATGCAGCTAACCAAGTGTTTTTAGCAAGTGATGATCACGACTTATCTACAGCTGAAATGGTTGCGCTGATGGCAAAAGTACAAGGTAAACCTAATTTAGCTATACCCGTGCCTGTATGGTGTTTTAAGCTAGCTGGTAAACTGTTAGGCAAACAAGCCGTAATAGATAGGCTAACAGGCTCGCTTCAATTAGATATTACACATACAAAAAATACACTTAATTGGTCACCACCTTACTCTGTTGAGCATGGTTTTAACCTCGCTGCCAAAAAATAACTTAGGAATATTTAATGATCCGCTTATTAGACTTTTTATTCGCCTTATTCGGTTTGCTATTTGCCTTGCCATTTTTAATCATTTTATATGTTATTGGCTTATTTGATACTGGCTCGCCTATATTTACGCAAGAGCGGGTAGGGCGTAACAAGAAACCGTTTACTCTTGTTAAATTTAGAACAATGAAGGTTGATACGGCATCAGTTGCTAGTCATTTAGCAAGTACGGCTTCAATTACACCTTTTGGTGGCTTTTTACGTAAAACAAAATTAGACGAACTTCCACAATTATGGAACGTGCTAAAAGGCGAAATGAGCTTGGTAGGTCCGCGCCCAGGCTTATTTAACCAACAAGAGCTAACAGCTGCCCGTGATGCTAAAAATATTTACTCTGTACGCCCAGGTATCACAGGGCTTGCACAAGTTAACGAAATTGATATGTCTAACCCTGAACTACTTGCAAAAACAGATCGTGAAATGATCGATACTTTTAATTTAGGGAGTTACTTTAAATATATTTTAATGACGGTAACAGGTAGTGGCAGTGGCGACAGGGTTAAATAAATAGCTAATAGCATGAAAGAAAGCTTCTTGAATTTTTTACTTAAAAATCAAATGCTAATGATAATGTATTAGAGTTGTGGCTAAGCTTTATGTTATAAGCTATAATTCATAAAAATTTAACAATCGTTAAGCTGACTGTAAGCTTAGGTTGGTATCTTATTGACAAAAACAAGACAGGGAACTTGTTGTGGATAATATTATTCGCTCTATCTTAAATTCTTCACGTGCCACAAAGCGTATCATTACATTGTTAATTGACTCGCTGTTTATTATGTCGGCGTTTTGGCTAGCACTTATAGTTAGATTAGATAGTATGGCCCCTCTTAGTAAGCTTGATAATTGGATGTTACTTGCTTTTCTTGTACCTACCGCATTATTCACGTTTATTAACTTAGGTTTATATCGTGCTGTGTTGCGCTATATGAACTCTCAGGCATTGTGGGCAATTGTATTAGGTACAATTATTAGTACGGTCGTTTTGGTTCTTCTTGCTTTTTTTATTGGTGTTGAAATACCCCGTACTATGCCGTTTATTTTTGCTTGGTTATGTTTATTAACCGTTGGCGGTGCGCGAATTGTTGTACGTGCGATGATAGGCAAGTTAACTACGGCAAATAAAGAGTCGGTTATTATTTACGGTGCGGGTTCATCTGGTAGGCAACTTGCTACTGCGTTAGGGGCTGGGCCTGAGTATTTTGTCCGTGCCTTTATTGATGATGACGAAACAAAGCAAGGCTCTATTATTCAGGGTATTCCTGTAATTGCGTTTAAAGATATTTATGACCTAATAAACAAGGGTAAAGCAAGCAAAGTTTTATTAGCAATGCCAAGCGAGAGCAGAGCTCGCCGAAAAGAGATACTTGCTCAGCTTGAGCCGCTTTCTATCAAAGTGCTCTCTATACCAGGTATGGCGGATGTAATTGAAGGTAAAGCAAAACTTTCTGAATTTAGAGATGTTGAAATCGAAGACTTATTAGGCCGCGATTGTGTTGCCCCTAAGCCACACCTGTTGTCTGCAAACATTAAAAACAAAGTGGTTATGGTTACTGGTGCTGGTGGCTCTATTGGCTCTGAGTTGTGCCGCCAAATAGTTAAGCAAAAGCCAACTAAGCTTGTATTGTTTGAGTTAAGTGAGTTTGGTTTATATTCAATAGAAAAAGAGCTTGCTGAGTATGTTACAAATAACCAACTTGATGTAGAGCTTATTCCTATAATGGGCTCTGTACAGCGTATAAACCGTATTGAAACAGTAATGATGGCATTTGGTGTACAAACAGTTTACCACGCAGCAGCCTATAAACATGTTCCCCTTGTTGAGCATAACGTTGTTGAAGGGGTACGTAATAACGTTTTTGGTACGTATTACACAGCTAAGGCTGCTGTAAACGCTAAAGTTGAAACCTTTGTACTTATATCTACCGATAAAGCCGTACGCCCAACAAATGTGATGGGCGCGACCAAACGTATGGCAGAGCTATGTTTACAAGGTTTAGCGCAAAATAAAGGTAAAGGCCATAATACTCGCTTTTGTATGGTTCGGTTTGGTAATGTATTGGGCTCGAGTGGTTCTGTTGTACCGCTGTTTCGTAGGCAAATACGCGAAGGTGGCCCAATTACTTTAACCCATCAAGACATTACCCGCTTTTTTATGACCATACCTGAGGCCGCCCAACTTGTTATACAAGCGGGTGCAATGGGCAAAGGCGGTGATGTATTTGTGCTCGATATGGGTGAGTCGGTTAAAATAAAAGATCTTGCAAGCAAGATGATTCGCTTATCTGGTTTTGAAGTAAAAGACAAAAACAACCCCCATGGCGATATTGAAATTGTATGTACAGGTTTGAGGCCGGGTGAAAAGCTGTACGAAGAGTTACTGATAGGCGATAACGTTGGTGAAACATCGCATGAGCGTATCATGACGGCCAACGAAGTAATGTTACCTTTGGCCGAGCTGAATGTATTTTTAGAAGCGCTTGATGTAGCCTGCCATAACTTTGATCACGAAATCATTAGGCAGCTTTTACTTGATGCGCCTACTGGCTTTAACCCAACTGACGGTATTTGCGATCTTGTTTGGAATGCTAAAAAAATCTACAAAAACTCCAGCTCAGCCCCTACCAATAAAGTTGTAAACCTACAAGGTTAAGCAATATTAATTGTTGAACATTGATCAAGCAGCTTACCTTAAAGGCTAAGCTGCTTTTTGTATTTTAGTGTTTTTAAGTATCAAATCTATTAACTGTATAAAACACAAAGTGCTAAAATTACTTAACCCCCTTAGTTTTGAAGGTAACTTAATGAAAATTGCCGTATTTGGTACAGGTTATGTTGGTTTATCAAACGCGCTATTACTCGCGCAGCACAATCAAGTTTTCGCTGTTGATATAGACGAAAACAAAGTTGCACTTTTAAAAGATAAGCAGTCTCCTATTGTAGATACTGAAATTAGCGATTTTTTACAAAATAAATCACTTAATTTTACTGCTACAACAGATAAAACATTGGCACTTAAAGATGCTGCATTTGTTGTAATTGCTACCCCTACAGATTACGACCCAGAAACCAATTATTTTAATACGCGTTCTGTTGAATCAGTAGTTGCTGACGTTTTAGCAATTAACCCAAATGCAACTATGGTTATTAAGTCTACGGTACCCGTTGGTTATACTAAATCGATTAAAGAAGGCTTTAATACCAGTAATATTATTTTTTCGCCAGAGTTCTTGCGTGAAGGTAAAGCGCTGTACGATAATTTGCACCCGTCACGTATTATTGTGGGTGAGCAAAGTGAGCGCGCACAAGTTTTTGCTAATTTATTAGCACAAGGTGCAGTAAAGCAAAATATTGATGTGCTATTTACAGACTCTACTGAAGCAGAAGCAATTAAGCTTTTTTCTAACACCTACCTCGCAATGCGCGTTGCTTATTTTAACGAGCTAGACAGCTACGCTGAAAACCATGGTTTAGATGCAAAGCAGATCATTCAAGGTGTTGGCTTAGACCCGCGCATTGGCAAGCATTATAATAACCCTTCATTCGGTTATGGTGGTTACTGTTTACCTAAAGATACTAAACAGTTATTAGCAAACTACCAAGATGTACCTAACAATATGATCCGCGCGATTGTTGATGCTAATACTACCCGTAAAGACTTTATTGCTAATTCTATTATTGCCCGAAGCCCTAAAGTGGTTGGTATTTATCGCTTAGTTATGAAGTCAGGTTCAGATAACTTTAGAGCTTCTGCTATTCAAGGTGTAATGAAGCGCATAAAAGCAAAAGGCATTGAAGTTGTTATTTATGAACCAAGCTTAAAGGAAGATTCATTCTTTAATTCTCGTGTTATTAAATCGCTAGATGAGCTTAAACAAACTGCTGATGTAATTATTTCTAACCGCATGGCTGAAGAGTTAGAAGATGTTGCAGAAAAAGTTTATACACGTGATTTATTTGGTAGTGATTAAGCTGAAATAGCTGTCAGCTTTCAGTTTGAGCCGAATTTGTATATTCGCTGCAGAGGTGGTTGATGGCAGCGTAGGCATGAAATATATTTCGCGCGAAAATGTTTTCACAAAGAGGAAAGAATGAGAAGAGAATGAGGAAGTGAAAATAATGCTTTTTGTTTTCTCTAAAGCGAAGCACCTCTTGGCCTCACTGTGAATTTTACAGAAGATCTTTTTGCACAAAGAGAAGTGAATGAGTAAAGAATGAGGAAGTGATAATAATGCTTTTTGTTTTCTCTAAAGCGAAGCGCCTCTTGGCCTCACTGTGAATTTTACCGAAGATCTTTTTGCACAAAGAGAAGTGAATGAGAAAAGAATGAGGAAGTGATGATAATACTTTTGCTTTCTCTAAAGCGAAGCACCTCTTGGCCTCACTGTGAATTTTACCAAAGATCTTTTTGCACAAAGAGAAGTGAATGAGAAAAGAATGAGGAAGTGATGATAATACTTTTGCTTTCTCTAAAGCGAAGCGTCTCTTGGCTTCACTGTGAATTTTACCGAAGATCTTTTTGCACAAAGAGAAGTGAATGAGTAAAGAATGAGGAAGTGATAATAATGCTTTTTGTTTTCTCTAAAGCGAAGCGCCTCTTGGCCTCACCGTGAATTTTACAGAAGATCTTTTTGCACAAAGAGAAGTGAATGAGAAGAAAATGAGGAAGTGAAAATTATGCTTTTGTTTTCTCTAAAGCGAAGCGCCTCTTGGTCTCACTGTGAGTTTTACCAAAGATCTTTTTGTACAAAGATAAGTGAATTAGAAGAGAATGAGGATGCGACATTAATGCTTTTTGTATTCTCGAAAGCAAAGTGTCTCGTTATCTCTTTGTGAGTATTTGGTTTCTCTAAAGCGAAGCGCCTCTTGGCCTCATTGTGAATTTTACCGAAGATCTTTTTGCACAAAGAGAAGTGAATGAGAAGAGAATGAGGAAGTGATAATAGTGCTTTTTGTATTCTCTAAAGCAAAGTGTCTCATTATCTCTTTGTGAACATATGGTTTCTCTATGAAGCCGCTCTTCACTCTCATTAAGTCAAATGAATTGGCAGCCACCGGGCTCAATAAGATAGGAATATAATGAAATATTTAGTTACTGGCGCTGCAGGTTTTATTGGTGCAGCTACAAGTCAAAAATTACTAGCGCAAGGTCATGTTGTTGTTGGTGTTGATAATTTAAATGATTATTACGATGTAAATTTAAAGCATGCGCGTCTGGCTCAGTTTGAACAGCACGAGAGTTTTACTTTTATCAAGTTAGATATTGCAGATAGAGCCGCAATGGCAGAGTTGTTTGCGCGCGAGCAATTTGACCGTGTAATTCATTTGGCGGCTCAAGCTGGTGTGCGTTATTCAATTGAAAACCCAGATGCCTACGCTGACTCAAACTTAGTGGGGCACTTAAATGTTCTAGAAGGGTGTCGTCATAATAAAGTTGCGCATTTAGTTTATGCTTCGTCTAGCTCTGTTTATGGGCTAAACGAAAAAACACCATTTGAAACTACAGATAGCGTTGATCACCCTGTTTCGTTTTATGCTGCGACAAAAAAAGCCAATGAACTTATGGCGCACAGTTACTCACACTTGTATAACTTACCAACTACAGGCTTACGCTTTTTTACAGTTTATGGCCCGTGGGGTCGCCCAGATATGGCGCCGTTTATTTTTACTAAAAAAATGCTTGATGGCGACACCATCGATATAAATAACAATGGCGATATGTGGCGTGACTTTACCTACATTGACGATATTGTCGAGGGTGTTGTACGTGCAGCAGATGTAGTGCCTGAACGGGATGACACTTGGAAAGTAGAAACAGGCTCGCCTGCATCAAGTTCTGCGCCATTTAAGGTTTATAATATTGGTCATGGCAGCCCTATTAATTTAATGAAATTTATTGAGTCCATTGAGTCTGAACTAGGTATTGAAGCGAAAAAGAACTTTCGCGAAATGCAGGCTGGCGATGTTTATAAAACCTATGCCGATACACAAGACTTATTTGCAGCAACTGGGTATAAACCAGCGGTTGGGGTAGAGCAAGGCGTGGCTGAGTTAATCAGCTGGTATAAAGGTTTTTATAATAAATAATTGCTTCGCATTGTGTGGCATTGGGAGCGCATCTAGCAATCGCAATGCCTAAGGTAATGTAGGCGTGAAATTTATTTTGCGCGAAAGCGTATTCACAAAGAGAAGAAAGTGAAAGTAAATGAGGAAAAACTTACTGGTTTTCTCTTTAGCGTAGCGTCTCATAGCCTCTTTGTGCAATAAAATGTCTTTGATGTAGGCGTGAAATTTATTTCGCGCGAAAGCCTATTCACAAAGAGAAGAAAGTGAGAGTAAATGAGGAAAAACTTACTGGTTTTCTCTTTAGCGTAGCGTCTTATAGCCTCTTTGTTCAATAAAGTGTCTTTGATGTAGCCGTGAAATTTATTACGTGCGTAAGCATATTCACAAAGAGAAAAAAGTGAGAGTAAATCAGGAAAAACTTACTGGTTTCTCTTTAACGCAGCGCCTCTTATCCTCTTTGTGCAATAAAATGTCTTTGATGTAGGCGTGAAATTTATTTCGCGCGAAAGCCTATTCACAAAGAGAAGAAAGTGAGAGTAAATGAGGAAAAACTTACTGGTTTTCTCTTTAACGCAGCGCCTCTTATACTTTTTGTGCAATAAAATGTCTTGATGTAGGCGTGAAATTTATTACGTGCGAAAGCGTATTCGCAAAGAGAAGATCGCAAAGAGAAGAAAGTGAGAATAAATGAGGAAAAACTTACTGGTTTTCTCTTTAACGCAGCGTCTCTTATCCTCTTTGTGCAATAAAATGTCTTTGATGTAGGCGTGAAATTTATTACGCGCGAAAGCGTATTCACAAAGAGAAGAAAGTGAGAATAAATGAGGGGAAACTTACTGGTTTTCTCTTTAGCGTAGCGTCTCATACCCTCTTTGTGCAATAAAATGTCTTTGATGTGGGCGTGAAATTTATTACGTGCGAAAGCGTATTCGCAAAGAGAAGAAAGTGAGAATAAATGAGGAAAAACTTACTGGTTTTCTCTTTAACGCAGCGCCTCTTATCCTCTTTGTACAATAAAATGTCTTTGATGTAGGCGTGAAATTTATTTCGTGCGAAAATAATTGCACAAAGAGAAGAAAGTGAGAATAAATGAGGAAAAACTTACTGGTTTTCTCTTTAACGCAGCGTCTCTTATCCTCTTTGTGCAATAAAATGTCTTTGATGTAGGCGTGAAATTTATTACGCGCGAAAGCGTATTCGCAAAGAGAAGAAAGTGAGAATAAATGAGGAAAAACTTACTGGTTTTCTCTTTAACGCAGCGTCTCTTATCCTCTTTGTGCAATAAAATCTCTTTGATGTCGGCGTGAAATTTATTACGTGCAAAGATATTTGCACAAAGAGAAATGAATGAGAAGTAAAAGAGTAAACCAAAAATATTTTGCTTCACTCTAAAGCTCAGCGTCTCTTTGCTTCTTCTGAATATTCGTTTTTAACGAAAAACTGAATTAAAAACCATTCAGCTTGTATCTACTTTGGTACTGTTAGTTTGGTGTTATTGTAGATTAAATTATTAAATAAGGGACTAATTATGAAAGCTGTTATTCCTGTTGCGGGCCTTGGTACTCGTATGTTACCTATGACTAAAGCAATTCCTAAAGAAATGTTGCCTTTAGTTGATAAACCGCTTATTCAATACATTGTTAATGAGTGTGTAGCGGCCGGTATTAAAGAAATTGTATTGGTTACCCATAGCTCTAAAAATGCCATAGAAAACCACTTTGATACCAGCTTTGAGCTTGAAGCAACGCTTGAGAAACGCGTAAAACGTACCCTACTTGAAGAAGTTCATTCTATCTGCCCAGACGATGTAACCATTATGCATGTTCGCCAGGGCGAGGCCAAAGGATTGGGCCATGCGGTAATGTGTGCTAAACCAATTGTAGGTGATGACGACTTTGTTGTAGTACTGCCCGATGTTATTTTAGATAGCTATACTGCTGATCAAAAAAACGAAAACGTTGCCGCAATGATCAAACGCTTTAATGAGGTTAAAGCAAGCCAAATTATGCTTGAGCCAGTACCACAAGAAAGTGTTCATAAATATGGTATTGCTGATATTGGTGGCGTTAAAATTATTGCGGGCGAAAGTGCGCCTATTAAAACCATGGTCGAAAAGCCTAAAGCAGATGAGGCTCCTTCTAACTTAGCGGTAGTTGGTCGTTATGTGTTATCTAAAGCTATTTGGCCGCTGCTTGCTAATACCCCTGCTGGTGCAGGTGGCGAAATTCAATTAACTGACGCAATCGATGAGTTAATGAAGCATGAAATTGTTGAAGCATTTCACATGAGTGGTCGTGCTCATGACTGTGGCGACAAGCTAGGTTATTTAAAAGCAATTGTAGAGTACAGTATGCGCGATGAAAAACTTGGCGCAGAGTTTACAGAATTTGTAACAGAAATGGTTACGCCAAACACAAGGCATTTAAAAGCGGTATAACTTTTAAAACTAAATATTTAAAAAGGGTAAGAGGCAAATTCTTACCCTTTTGAGTTTTAACATAGTCATTTATTTTTGACCCTAAAGGTTTAGTTTGGCTGATAGCTTCTTGTTTTTGTTTTCTGATGTTATATTTAAAACAATGAAGGAACTTATAACTTTAACTCGGATTTCCTAATGCCAAAATTGAATTTATTGTTTTTAAGCTGTGCCGCCGCACTTAGCTTGCCAATAGCCGCCGACGAAATAAAAAGCTACCAGTCTTTTTCTGGTTATACGGGGTTGATAAACACTCCGAATGCTGAAGCGATCAGATCTGGTAGTGTTGATATCGGTTATAACAATTTATTGGATCTCAGAGGACAAAGTTATTTAGATGGCCATAATTTTATATTCTCTGCAGGATTATTTGAGGGCTTTGAAGTGAGCGGACAAGTCTCTGCTGAATCCATGCATGATAATATATTTTACAGCGAAGGCCGTGGACAAATGCGTGATTTATCATTTAATGCAAAATACCGCTTACCTTATATACCTAAAGATTGGTTTAGTGTAGCTATAGGTGCTAAAGATATAGGTGGTGCCGCTAACAACTATAAAACGTTTTATGCAGTGGCTTCAAAAGAATTATGGGATTTTCGTTTTAGTGCCGGCCTAGGTTCAAGTGATAGACTTACTGGTGAAATGAATGGCGCATTTGCTGGTATTGAGTGGCAACCGCTTGAGTGGTTTAGCTTACTCACCGAATATGATGCCGAAGCTGTAAATGCAGCAGCACGTATAACGATTCCTAAAAAGTGGCTATATGATATTGGTGAAATAACCTTTACTAGCCGTTTTTACAGCAGTACTGACTTTTCTGAAGATAAAGACACCTACTGGGGGGTAAATTTTACCCTACCATTATCTGATGAAGCTAAAACTAATTATGAGCCTGTAAAGCCTGCACCTTATGTAGCCCCAACAAGCAATACACCTGCGGCTAAAGTAAACGATTATGGTTTAGGCTTTATTCAAACGTCAGTAGCGCCCAAGCTAGCTGAACAGCCTGATGCGTTAACCGTTACTAGTGCTGAGCAAAGTCAAACACAAAATTCACAAAAAGTTGTTAGTTCTAGCTTAAGCAAACAAGCAATTACATTGAAAGATGCGCTCATTAATGATGGTTTTGAAAACGTGGTTGTTGGTTACAACTCAACTACCGTATTTGTTAACTTTGAAAACTCAGTGTTTAACCGCAACGACATTGACGCTATTGGTGTAGTACTTGGTCGCATCGCCGAAAATATAGTTAATGAAAATACTCATTATAGCGTTCAGCTTTCGAAAACAGATATCCCGTTACTAGCAATTAGCGGCAACATCGACAATTATCGTTTGTTTATTGAAAAGGGCATTAGCCCTGACTTAAATGTTCAACAAGACAAAGCCGTTATTCCCGAAGGTGTTACATGGGCTGGTAAAGCGCAGGCGAGCCCTTACTTTAAACCGCGTGTAACTTTAAGCCCTGCTATTAGTAATACGTACGCTACCGAGTTAGGTGTATTTGACTACTCTATTGCAATTAGAGCAGATGTCGATGTGCCTCTTTGGAAAGGTGCGGGTGTTATTTTAGGTGGACAAGTTAATGTTGAAAATAGTGACGACTATGATGAGCGAGGTCCATTTAGGCGTTATCGTCAAGAAACTGAATTTGATAGAGCTATGTTCTACCAAACATTTAAGCTGCCATTCGGTTTTTATAACCAAACGCAAGTTGGCTTTATAAAAGAACGCTACGATTTAACAGGTATCACTAACGAAACAACTTGGCTGAGTGATGAAGGGCGTCACAGAATTAGTGCTCAGTTGGGTTCGTATAAATACGAAGATTATCGCGGCAGCAAAACATTCCAAGCACTAAACTACCAATATAACTGGGTTGAACAAGACATTACCTTACATGCTCAAGCAGGTAATTATTGGTATGAAGATTCTGGCTATAAGTTAGAAAGCCGTTTTTGGTTTGGCGATAGCTACTTGGCAGTATATTACGAAGATACAAATACGACTAAAGCAGGTTTGGCATTTAGTATTCCACTTTCACCACGAAAAGATATGAAAGCTTATAAATTTGGGCAAATTAAAGGCACTGAATCTTACAGGCATACTGCGAGTACTGAGATTGGTGAAAGCACTAACCGTTTAGTGTTCAGTCAAGGCTTTATTCCAGGAAGTGCAATAAGCACCTACCGTACGTTCCTTAATCAGGGGCGTCTGTCTAGTGATTATGTATACCAAAATCTTGCAAGATTAAAAGAGGCATATTTAACTTATCGGTAACAATTTATGTTGGGTTAAGTATTGTACAATTAGGTAATTTAGCTATATTATTGATGGGGTGTTTTAGATAATTTAAGAGCTTTAATGCCTCGTTTTTAATTTGTAAAAAAATTATGGTGCTGACTATACTTTTTGGAAGTTCGCGCTACTATTTTATAAAATGAGTAAATTCATTTACAAATGTTGATAAAGGAATAGAAGGACTCCCTATGTTTACTAACAAAAAATCGCTACTAGCGTTATCAGTAGCATCGGCTTTCGCTTTAACAGGTTGTTTTAGCGATGATGATAACAATAAACCAGTACCAGATGACGGTGGTGATGGTGGCGATGGTGGTGTTGTAATTGTAGCACCAGAAGCACCAGCGGCTTTAGACTTTGTTATCAGTGGTTCTGTTGTTGAAAACGAAGAGTTTAATGTTTTAAGCAATGCGACCGTTAAGTTTATGGAAAATGGCATGCCATCTTCAAACATTGTAGCTGTTGATGGTAGTAATGCTCAGTCTTTAACTGGCGCTGGTAACTTTGTTGTTACACTTAAAGAGGGCGCTGACCTTGATAATGTTACCGCGATCGTTTCTGCAGAAGGTTATATCAGCAAAGTATTTAATGTTGATTTAACAAACGAAGATGACTTCGACGTATTAACTGCACAATTTATTTTATTTACTGGCGACAGCGATGAAGTTAAACAGGAAGTTGTAAAGAAAACCCTTGCAAGCGCTACTACTTCTGAAGAAATCGTGGCCGATGCAAAAATTGATACTACATCTCTTGCGACTGTAACTTTACCTAATGGTACTACACTACAAAAAGGTTCGGGCGAAACTGTTGATCCAGGTGAGTTGTCATTAAGTGTTTTAGGTTTAGATCCTACTTCTGATACTAAGGGTTCTGTTATTCCTGAAGGCTTAAATGCTAACAATACAAGCGGTAATGTTGCTGTACCAGTATCTTTGGCTGATATCACAATGACTGTTGGTGAAACTAAGGTTAAAAAATTCCTTGGTGATACATTAAAAGTTACTCTTGCTGCTCCTTCAGATTTAGATGCAGGTGAAACTCTAACTGTTAAATCTTTAGATGAAGACACAGGTGTATGGAAAGATGAGTCGTTTGTTGTAACTAAAGGCACAGGTACTGTTAGTTTTGAAACAGACCACTTAACATGGTTCTCAGTAAATAAATCAGCTGCTGCATGTAGTACTGGCTTATCTGCTACTGTAACAGGCGATGCTGTTCCGGCTGGTGGCTTACTGTTTATAGCGGCATCTAGCGATGGCTTAGGGTTATCTGTACTGCCAGAGGGTGCTACTTCTGAGGATGTATTCTCAGGTTTTGCGCTTACTCGATATGGTTTCTCAGAAGATGCAATGGCCGATGTTTATGTTTTCGATAATGAAGGCGGACTTTGGTTTGAATCTGACGGTGAAGTAGAAGTATGTGGTACTGTACCAGTTGAGCTTACTCGCCCATATGAAGTAGTAAGTAAAACACTTACTCTGTCTGGCGTATGTGCACAAGATAATTCACAATCAGTAGATGTAAGTAACTCAGTTGTGACATATAACCGTGAAAATAAACGCGAAAAATCTGTACTGAAAAACGCTGATGGTAATTTTGATTTATCTGGCTTACGCGCGGGCGAGAACTACCAGGTTAAAGTTAACTTCCGTGGTTTACCTGTTGTTGGTTCAAATACATTCACACTAGACAGTGTTGATGATTCAGATATGACACAAGAGTTTGAATTCACTTGTAACGAAGTAACAGGTTCAGGCGGCTCAGGCGGCTCAGGCGGCACTGGTGGTTAGTAACCATTTTTGTTAGTTCCTAAATAGGGATTAAATCTGAAAGCCGCATTTATGCGGCTTTTTTTATATGCGTTACGGAATTTTAATTGTTGCTGTTGCTAATCTTGTACAAAGCTCATTAGCCAATGCTTGTTTGGCTTGCTCGTCTCCGTGAACTATTTTAATTAAACTTGGCTTTTTGCGTATGCCAGTAACGAAATTTATTAACCCTTTTTGATCTGAGTGGGCGCTATAACCGCTAATGGTATGAACTTGTGCTTTAATCATCACCTTTTTATTATCGATAAAGACGTATCCGCCGCGTGGGCCATATTTTTGAATATCTCGGCCTAAGGTTCCTCGTCCTTGGTAGCCAACAAAAATGACATCGGTTGTTTTGTCTGGTAAAAACCGTTCTAGATAATTAACTATTCTGCCGCCATTGCACATTCCGCTGGCAGCTATGATTATTGCGGGCTGCGGTTTCGAGGCTAAAAAGTTTATTAATGCAAGGTGTTCTTGGTGGCTATCAATAGTGTGTAGTTGTTTAAAGTCGAGCGGGTGGCGGCCTTGTTTTACTCGTTTTTTTGCTTCGTTATCCCACAGCGCTTTAAAGTGTAAATACTCATTTGTGAAATTGGCTGCCATTGGTGAATCAACAATAATTTGCAGCTCATGCCACATAGAGCGCTTACGTGCAGAGTGAATAAGCTGTTCAAATTCATACAGCAATTCTTGTGTGCGGCCAATACTAAAAGCCGGTATGAGTACCACGCCATTATCACTTACGGCACGTTCTATAACTTTTTTAAGCACGGCTACGCGCTCTTTGCGGCCTTGATGGTTTTTATCACCATAGGTAGACTCAATAACTAATGTATCGGCACGGTAGGGTGGTTTTGGCGTCGGTAACAATGGTGTGTAAGGCGCACCTAAATCACCTGAAAATACCACTCTATGCGTGTTTGGTCGTTTACCCAGTTCAATTTCAACATAGGCAGAGCCTAAAATGTGCCCAGCACGTTGCAGGCGAATTTTATATAATGAGTTTTGATTGCTTGAGGCTGCTTTTTCGGAGTTTAAGCCCACTCCTACGGGAATGCAGTACCATGTATTATAATCAAGAGAGATAATTTGCTGTTCTAGTAACTTTAAGCAGGTGCGGATCACCGCTTCATCGCGAGTTACACCTACTTTTAAGGCATCTTCAATCACCATAGGTAAGAGTTTTGCGGTGGCAATCGAGGTATAAATTGGGCCTTTAAAACCTGCGGCAAGAAAGTAGGGTATGCGGCCAACATGGTCTATATGACAATGTGTAACAATCAGCGCTTTAACTGTTGAGATATCAAACTCAATTGCTAGATCTTGTTTACTGTCTTCCCCTTGAAATAGCCCACAATCAACAAGTACAGAATTTGTGTCATCAATAAATAGCTGGTGGCAAGACCCAGTTACGCCTTTCACCGCTCCGTGGTGTTTTATATGCATAATATTCTCCTTTTTGAAGCTAATTTCAGCATAGAGGTAAATAACTCTTAGGGCAATGGGGGCATATTTGAAGGCGTGAAGTTTATTTCGTTGAAGGTTTAATTCACAAAGAGAAGCGAATGAGAAAAAATGAGGGAACCACGGGATCAATGCCGATCAGTTAAGCAATTGACATTTGGCATAATAGGATCAAAATCCGATGATCACAGGTCATCGGATTTTTTTATGCCCCTTAATCATAGCTTCGCCAATATTTCATCATTTATCGATTCTAATATTCACAGCTTGTCGGAAATACTGGATGAGTCTTTAATACAACAAGCACTTGCAGAGTCTGGGGTCGCAACACTCAGGAAGCGCAGGCTACCTCTTGAGCTAATGGTCTGGAGTGTGA
>NZ_LJTC01000031.1 GCF_001306915.1 Pseudoalteromonas lipolytica
CAATGGCACTGCCCGGTAGCTACGTTCGGAACTGATAAGCGCTGAAAGCATCTAAGCGCGAAGCAGGCCTCGAGATGAGTTCTCACTAGACTTTTAAAGTCTCTGAAGGGCCGTTGAAGACTACAACGTTGATAGGCAGGATGTGGAAGTGGTGTGAGCCATTAAGCTAACCTGTACTAATTACCCGTGAGGCTTAACCATACAACGCCAAACGCGTTTTATGACAGCGTAACAGACAGAAGTTAAGACACTAAAGTAGACATTTACTTGATATCAGAATTCCAGATTTTAGTTAATTGCCAAGGCGATTAACGAACTAAATTTGCTTGGTGACAATAGCGTTTTGGACCCACCTGACCCCATGCCGAACTCAGTAGTGAAACGAAACAGCGCCGATGATAGTGTAGCAGCTGCTATGTGAAAGTAGGTCATCGCCAGGCTCCAAATAAGAGAAAGCCCGATTCAAAAGAGTCGGGCTTTTTTGCGTCTGGAGCTTTCAGCCAGGTAGGTTGGGTAGAGCGGAGCGAAACCCAACACAATCCATGTGACCCTCTTCATAACCCATGGTTAAAAATTCTTAAAATCTCTACTGGTCTAATACCATTCCGCATAAAGATTAAATCAATTTAATCCATTCCCGATTGCACATTTTCTTCACTCGATCCGGGATTGAAATAAAGTGATTCCACGCCTTTGAAACTTCATCGACAATTTCGTCATAGCCTGAAAACACTCTATTTGATAAACAATGTTGTCGTATCCAACTCCATACTTGCTCTATTGGATTTAGCTCTGGTGAATAAGGTGGGAGCTTTATCAGGGTTAGGTTTTTAAATTCTGCAG
>NZ_LJTC01000032.1 GCF_001306915.1 Pseudoalteromonas lipolytica
GGATGGCACCCGAGATGCCCACGGCGATGTAGAGGTCCGGGGCGACGATCTTGCCGGTCTGGCCCACCTGCATGTCGTTGGGAACGAAGCCGGCGTCCACCGCGGCACGCGAGGCGCCGATGGCCGCGCCCAGCTTGTCGGCGATGCCGTCGAGGAGCTTGAAGTTCTCGCCGTTGCCCATGCCGCGGCCACCGGAGATGACCACCTTGGCGGCACCCAGCTCGGGACGGTCGGACTGGGCCAGCTCCTCCTTGATGAAGGTGGACTGGGCGTTGTCGGCCACGAAGTCCACGGCCTCGATGGCGGCGCTGCCGCCCTCACCCACCGCATCGAAGCCGGTGGTGCGCACGGTGATCACCTTCAGCGCGTCCTCGCTCTGCACTGTGGCGATGGCGTTGCCGGCGTAGATCGGGCGTTTGAAGGTATCCGCGGACTCGACGGCGATGATCGCGGAAATCTGCGCCACGGCCTTGAGCGCGGCGACCCGGGGCAGCACGTTCTTGCCGGTGGTGGAGGCCACCGCCAGCACGTGGGTATAGTCGCCGGCGGGATGGCACCCGAGATGCCCACGGCGATGTAGAGGTCCGGGGCGACGATCTTGCCGGTCTGGCCCACCTGCATGTCGTTGGGAACGAAGCCGGCGTCCACCGCGGCACGCGAGGCGCCGATGGCCGCGCCCAGCTTGTCGGCGATGCCGTCGAGGAGCTTGAAGTTCTCGCCGTTGCCCATGCCGCGGCCACCGGAGATGACCACCTTGGCGGCACCCAGCTCGGGACGGTCGGACTGGGCCAGCTCCTCCTTGATGAAGGTGGAC
>NZ_LJTC01000033.1 GCF_001306915.1 Pseudoalteromonas lipolytica
ATACTCTAGGTAACTAGAAACCCATTTATTCACACTACTTCTTGCAGTGTTTAGACGTTTTGCAATATCGGTTCGGCTATTACCCTCATAAAATAAAGACACTGCGAGCAATCGCATGCGTTTTCGTGCGTTTGGTTCTTTTCGAGAAAGCGCTAAAAGCTGTTCAGATATGTTTGAATTCAATGTTATTAGCCGGTGATTTTATATAGCCTATATTAGATCAGATATTTAAGCGGAATGGTATAACTCGCTAACTCACGTTGGGTTTCGTTTCGCTCCGCTCTACCCAATCTACCTGGCTGAAAGCTCCAAACGCAAAAAAGCCCGACTCTTTCGAATCGGGCTTTCTCTTATTTGGAGCCTGGCGATGACCTACTTTCACATAGCAGCTGCTACACTATCATCGGCGCTGTTTCGTTTCACTACTGAGTTCGGCATGGGGTCAGGTGGGTCCAAAACGCTATTGTCACCAAGCAAATTTGGTTCGTTAATCGCTGTTGCAATTAACTAAAATCTGGAATTCTGATATCAAGTAAATATCTACTTTAGTCTCTTAACTTCTGTCTGTTACGCTGTCATAAAACGCGTTTGGCGTTGTATGGTTAAGCCTCACGGGTAATTAGTACAGGTTAGCTTAATGGCTCACACCACTTCCACATCCTGCCTATCAACGTTGTAGTCTTCAACGGCCCTTCAGAGACTTTAAAAGTCTAGTGAGAACTCATCTCGAGGCCTGCTTCGCGCTTAGATGCTTTCAGCGCTTATCAGTTCCGAACGTAGCTACCGGGCAGTGCCATTG
>NZ_LJTC01000034.1 GCF_001306915.1 Pseudoalteromonas lipolytica
TTTGAATCCGCAGCTTCGGTGCATAGTTTAGCCCCGTTACATCTTCCGCGCAGACCGACTCGACCAGTGAGCTATTACGCTTTCTTTAAAGGATGGCTGCTTCTAAGCCAACCTCCTGGCTGTCTGGGCCTTTCCACATCGTTTCCCACTTAACTATGACTTTGGGACCTTAGCTGGCGGTCTGGGTTGTTTCCCTCTTCACGACGGACGTTAGCACCCGCCGTGTGTCTCCCGGATAGTACTTTACGGTATTCGGAGTTTGCAAAGGGTTGGTAAGTCGGGATGACCCCCTAGCCTTAACAGTGCTCTACCCCCGTAAGTATTCGTCCGAGGCTCTACCTAAATAGATTTCGGGGAGAACCAGCTATCTCCCGGTTTGATTAGCCTTTCACTCCTAGCCACAGGTCATCCCCTAACTTTTCAACGTTAGTGGGTTCGGTCCTCCAGTTGATGTTACTCAACCTTCAACCTGCCCATGGCTAGATCACCGGGTTTCGGGTCTATACCTTGCAACTAAACGCGCAGTTAACGCTCGCTTTCACTACGGCTACCCTAATCGGTTAACCTCGCTACAAAATATAAGTCGCTGACCCATTATACAAAAGGTACGCAGTCACCCTCGAAGGGCTCCTACTGCTTGTACGTACACGGTTTCAGGTTCTATTTCACTCCCCTCACAGGGGTTCTTTTCGCCTTTCCCTCACGGTACTGGTTCACTATCGGTCAGTTGGGAGTATTTAGCCTTAGATGATGGTCCACCTATATTCAGTCAAAGTTTCACGTGCTCCG
>NZ_LJTC01000035.1 GCF_001306915.1 Pseudoalteromonas lipolytica
TAAGTACCAGCATATGTGGGGCTATAGCTCAGCTGGGAGAGCGCCTGCCTTGCACGCAGGAGGTCAGCAGTTCGATCCTGCTTAGCTCCACCACTTTTACTCCTTAAAAATAAACATTCTTAATCAGGTAATAAACTGCTTGAGAATAGAGTGTGTTTAATTTTGAGAAGTTTATTCTCTTGCTCTTTAAAAATTTGGAAAGCTGATATTAAAATTCTTATAGATATTCGTATCTATAAAGAGTTTTCAAAAGTAAAAATATGCCAGTTAATCAGCAATGATTAATCGGTATCTACTTTAGTATTCTCATCATTATTTGATGAATTAACTTCTGGCGAAGTTAACAGCTGTCACTAACAAAGACYCGTTTGGGTTGTATGGTTAAGTGACTAAGCGTACACGGTGGATGCCTTGGCAGTTGGAGGCGATGAAGGACGTATTAACTTGCGATAAGCCTAGTCAAGCTAGTAAAAAGCGCTTGAGRCTAGGATTTCCGAATGGGGAAACCCACCTGCTTGCAGGTATCTTGCACTGAATACATAGGTGTAAGAGGCGAACGCGGAGAACTGAAACATCTAAGTACCCGTAGGAACAGAAATCAACCGAGATTCCGGAAGTAGCGGCGAGCGAAACCGGACCAGCCCTTAAGCTTATTATGTGTTAGTGGAACATTCTGGAAAGTTTGACGATACAGGGTGATAGTCCCGTACACGAAAATGCATYTTAAGTGAAATCGAGTAGGTCGGAGCACGTGAAACTTTGACTGAATATAGGTGG
>NZ_LJTC01000036.1 GCF_001306915.1 Pseudoalteromonas lipolytica
CGACCAGGCCGCGCCATTGCTCAACCTCGGCCGCAACACCTTGGCCCGCCAGCTGCGCGAGGCGGGTGTGCTGGGCGCCGACAACCTGCCCGCCGGCCCCTACCGCGGCCGGGTGAACCTGGTGCTGGTGGCCACCGGTACCTACTGGCACCCCATCTGCGGCTGGACCCACTACGGCCGCACCGAATTCACCGATGCCGGGCTCGACCACATCGCCCGCAAGCTCGGCATCCCCCTGGCCAAGCTGCCGCACCCCGGCAGCCGCCGTCCCCAGCAAGCAGCGCAACCCGCAAGGAGCCACTCATGAGCCTTCGTAACGAACCCCTGTATGACGCCCTTCACGCCATCGCCGGCAGGGTCAACAGCGTGGAGCTCGACCGCCAATCCCTCGAGCGCTCCCTGGAGCAGCTCGAGCAGGCCAAGCAGGCCGCCCAGGAGGTCATCAAGCAGCTCTCCACCGAGGAGATCCGCGAACTGGCCGCCATGCCGATCAAGGCCGGGGATGTCTGGCTGCACCTGCAGTTCGACGAGGAAGCCGGCGAGCTCCTGATCACCGAGCAGGCCGAGCCCCGCCACCGCAGCTTGTACGAGCTGCTGCCCGAGGAAACGCCCGAGCAGAAGAGCGCGCGCCTGCAGCGCATCCGCCAGGCCAACGAGCGCCGCCACGCCGCCAACCAGGAGGACACCGCCCATGGCTGACAACGCCGACATCGCCAACGAGCTGATGGAGCGGCGCCTCGAGGGCGCCCTCTCCGAGCGCGTCACGCCCCAGATC
>NZ_LJTC01000037.1 GCF_001306915.1 Pseudoalteromonas lipolytica
GAGTACATGGTCAACGCCCACTGCGCCGACGCCCTGGTGTGCATCTCCAACTGCGACAAGCTCACCCCCGGGATGCTCAACGCCGCCATGCGCCTGAACATCCCGGTGATCTTCGTCTCCGGCGGCCCCATGGAGGCGGGCAAGACCAAGCTGCTCGACCACGGCCTCGACCTGGTGGATGCCATGGTCATGGCAGCCGACGACAGCGTCGATGACGAGACCCTCTCCGAGGTGGAGCGCAGCGCTTGTCCCACCTGCGGCTCCTGTTCCGGCATGTTCACCGCCAACTCCATGAACTGCCTGATGGAAGCGCTGGGCCTGGCACTGCCTGGCAATGGCACCGTGGTTGCCACCCACGCCGACCGCCGCCGCCTGTTCGAGACCGCGGGTCATCGCATCGTCGAACTGGCCAAGCGGGTCTACGAGGGCAACGAGGCGCACCTGCTGCCGCGTGCCATCGGCTCCAAGGCGGCGTTCAAGAACGCCATGACCCTGGATATCGCCATGGGCGGCTCCACCAACACCATCCTGCACCTGCTGGCCGCCGCCCAGGAGGCCGAGGTCGATTTCACCATGACCGATATCGACCGCCTCTCGCGTGAGGTGCCGCAGCTGTGCAAGGTGGCCCCCAACACCCAGAAGTACCATATCGAGGATGTGCACCGCGCCGGCGGGATCATGGCCATTCTCGGCGAGCTGGATCGCGCCGGCGTGCTCGACACCCGGGTGCCCACCGTCTACGGCGACTCCCTGAAGGCGGCCCTGGACGA
>NZ_LJTC01000038.1 GCF_001306915.1 Pseudoalteromonas lipolytica
TTTTATGACAGCGTAACAGACAGAAGTTAAGTTACTAAAGTAGACAATTACTTGATATCAGAATTCCAGATTTTAGTTAATTGCCAAGGCGATTAACAAACCAAATTTGCTTGGTGACAATAGCGTTTTGGACCCACCTGACCCCATGCCGAACTCAGTAGTGAAACGAAACAGCGCCGATGATAGTGTAGCAGCTGCTATGTGAAAGTAGGTCATCGCCAGGCTCCAAATAAGAGAAAGCCCGATTCGAAAGAGTCGGGCTTTTTTGCGTTTGTAGCTGTCAGACAGGTAGGTTGGGTAGAGCGAAGCGAAACCCAACACGAGTTATACCATTCCGCATAAAGATTAAATCAATTTAATCCATTCCCGATTGCACATTTTCTTCACTCGATCCGGGATTGAAATAAAGTGATTCCACGCCTTTGAAACTTCATCGACAATTTCGTCATAGCCTGAAAACACTCTATTGGATAAACAATGCTGTCGTATCCAGCTCCATACTTGCTCTATTGGATTTAGCTCTGGTGAATAAGGTGGGAGCTTTATCAGGGTTAGGTTTTTAAATTCTGCAGCTGTATCGTATGTGTGCCAGCCTGCGCCATCTATTATCACGACAGCGTGTCTTCCAACAGGTGTCGCGTGTGATATCTGGCGCATATGCTGCGTCATTGCTTCTTTATTTACGAATGGGCTAACTAACGCTTCTGTTTGGCCTGTGGCTGGACATACCGCGCCAAATAA
>NZ_LJTC01000039.1 GCF_001306915.1 Pseudoalteromonas lipolytica
AGGCGCCCCAGCTCAACGCCAAAGGGGCCTGTGCGCTGATCAGCGATTCCACCTTGCGCAACAGCATGGCCAAGCAGGCCGGGGACCTCAGCGTGCGCAGCTTCCTCGCCGACTACTACTCCACCCCCGACCATTGGGACGTCAAGACATCGGCGACCCGGGTACTGCGCGCCCTCAATGCCTGGACCTACAGCCAGAGCCGTCAGGTGGCAGAGGGCAGTTACGTCACTTCGCTGTCGGCGCTGGTGCTGCGCGGTACCGAGGGCCACCTCTTCCATATGGGCGACACCCTGGTGTTTCGACTGCGTGGGGCGGAATTCGAGCAGCTGACACGCGACCACGTCACCGACCTCGGGGGCTATCGCTACCCCTCCCGGGCCCTGGGCATGGACAACAGCATCGACATCGATTACGCCCGCTTTCCCGCCAAGCAGGGGGATCTGTTCCTGTTTACCACCCAGGCGGTGCTGGGCACCCTGATGCCGTCGGAGTATGTGCAGCTGATTCGTCAGGATGCCAGCGACCTCGATGCCGCCTGTGATCGCCTGGCCGAGGCGGCGGTACAGCGTGCGCAATCGCGTGGCTACGGGGCGGACCAGTTCTGCTTCCAGTTGGTGCGCATCGATGAGCTGCCCGATGCCCAGTCCGAAAATCCGGCCAAGGTGTACGGCGAACTGCCGATCCCGCCTGAGCTCTCCCCGGGGGATCGCCTCGACGGGCTGGAGGTGCTGGCC
>NZ_LJTC01000040.1 GCF_001306915.1 Pseudoalteromonas lipolytica
TCTTGTTGGTCTCCACGGAGCCCTTCCACTCCTCGCGGCTCTGGCCGTTGTCGAGCTTGGTGTCGATCCACGGCAGCAGGCTGCCTGCCAGCGGCGCACCGAAGTTGTCGGTGGGGAAGTCGCCCGAACGCATCGCCGCGGTGACCTTGCGGTCGATATCGAGGATGGCGCTGGCCGGATCGGCCAGTTCGTCGGCCACGCTGTCACGCAGGCCACCCATCTGGTTGAGAAGCTCGCGCATGTGCTTGGCGCCGGAGCCGGAGGCCGCCTGATAGGTCATGGAGGTCATCCACTCGATCAGGTCCGCCTCGAACAGTCCGCCCAGGCCCATCAGCATCAGGCTGACGGTGCAGTTGCCGCCGACAAAGGTCCTGGCGCCACGGGCCAGCTGGGCATCGATCACATGGCGGTTGACCGGGTCGAGCACGATGGTGGCGTCGTCTTCCATGCGCAGGGTGCTGGCGGCATCGATCCAGTAGCCCTTCCAGCCTGCCTGGCGCAGGTCGGCGTAGACCTTCTTGGTATAGTCGCCGCCCTGGCAGGTGACGATCACGTCGAGCGCCTTTAGCGCGTCAAGGTCGAAGGCGTCCTTGAGTGCTGGCACGTCCACTCCCACATCCGGGCCGGCCTGACCGACCTGGGAGGTGGTGAAGAAGACCGGCTCGATGCCCTTGAAGTCTCCATCCTCC
>NZ_LJTC01000005.1 GCF_001306915.1 Pseudoalteromonas lipolytica
TCATGCGGTATTAGCAGTCGTTTCCAACTGTTGTCCCCCACCATAAGGCATATTCCCAAGCATTACTCACCCGTCCGCCGCTCGTCAGCAGAGTAGCAAGCTACTCTCTGTTACCGCTCGACTTGCATGTGTTAGGCCTGCCGCCAGCGTTCAATCTGAGCCATGATCAAACTCTTCAATTAAAAGTTTTTTGAAACCGAAGTTTCGTGCTCAATGAATTCTGTATAAATTGACTATATAGTCACTCAGTTACATTTGAGACTCTAAATTTGTTTGCTCCACTTAGTAAACCAAGCTTCGCTGTTAGAACTCAATCTGTACGAGTGCCCACACAGATGATTGCTTTATATTGTTAAAGAACGTTGCGACGTTGTCGCTAGGGATGCGTATAATACATCCTTAATTTTTCGAGTCAACACTTAATTTTAAACTTTCTTTTTAGACCGTTTTAAACCGAAGTTTTACTTAACTCTCTGTCACTTTGTTCAGCGCTTTTCATTGCTGCCCGCCGTGTCAGTGGATGCGCATTATAGGGATGCAAAGAATTAACGCAAGCACTTTTTGTAGAAAACTACTAAAAACTTACCTTTCGCGCAAAAAACAAGCTAAAGGCAGTAAAAAACACAGTTTACTGTACAAAATACAGCCAACTTTTCTCGAGAGGATCTTAAGTATTATCGAAATTAGGTAATACGCAAGTTTTTAAATAAAAAAAAGAGCCACAATCTTAGTGGCGCTTTTATCAATCAACTCTTAATTAGTACAAGATACTATATAACTTACGACGATACTTAGATGCCAAGGCATCGCCATCAGGTAAAGAAGCGATAATTTCTAGATAGGTTGGTTTTGCATCTGCGTAGTTAAGATCTTTTTTTAGTACATTAAATAACATCTCTAGTGCTTCTTCTTTACGACCCGCGCTATTAAGAGCATTACTTAGTTCTACTTTTATCTCTAAATCATTTGGGTATTTTTCAACTTTATCCTGCAGTACTTTTATCTCTGGCGAATCTGTTGCAGCTAATGCTTGCTCACATTTTGCTTGAATATTTGTGAAATACGCATCACGTTCGTTTTCTGCAACCGAATCTAATAATGCTTGTGCATCTTCTAATTTATGAATTTGAATACAGATATCAGCTAAAACTAACTTTACACGTGTGTGATTTGGATCAAGCTCATAAGCCTGCTTTGCATAGTTAAAGGCATTATTTAGATCTTGATTAATTAACGCTTGCTTAGCTTGCTCTAATAATAACTCATGTTGAGCTGGTAAATGTTTAGCTAGCGCATCACGAATTTGCTGTTCTGTTTGAGCACCCGGTAACATATCGACAGGTGCTGAATCTTTTAACATCACAAGCGTTGGTAATGCTTGTAAACCAATTTGCTGCGCAAGTTGCCCTGCAAGAGCTTGCTCAACATCGCAATCTAATGTCGCTACTAATAAATGCTCACCATACTCATTTGCTATTTTCTCTAAAATTACAGCTTGCTGATGGCATTCTGGGTTTTGCGCAGAGTAAAAAGTAAGTAGCACTAGCTTTTCAGCTGACGTTTCACCCAATGCTTGCTGCAAATTTTGTGGGGTAAGGTTTATCATATTATTCATTTGATTGATTGCACTATATAAGTATTTAGGTTTTTATATAGTGGCAAACATAACAATTACAAGCCCCACGGGTCGAGGTCATTATGAAATTATCTGCTATTTCTGCAGCTTTATTACTTCTTAGTCCATTCGCACAAGCAACAACGCTCGATTTAAACCTTCAGAAGACTATGCCTGAAATTGAAAAGCTCTATTTAGACTTACATCAATCTCCTGAGCTGTCTTACCATGAAAAAGAAACGGGCCAAAAGCTTGCAAAGCAATTAAAACAACTGGGCTTTACTGTTACAGATAATGTAGGTGGTTATGGCGTTGTTGGTATTTATGAAAACGGTGATGGCCCTACAGTAATGATCCGCACTGATACTGATGGACTACCAATTGTTGAGCAAACTGGAAAACCTTACGCTTCTAAAGTGACTGTAACAAATGATGCTGGTGCAACCGTTGGCGTAATGCATGGTTGTGGTCATGATATTCACATGAGTTCATTTATTGGCACAGCACAACAGTTAATGACACATAAAGATCAGTGGCAAGGTACGTTAATGATGGTCGCACAACCTGCAGAGGAAGTTGGCGGTGGTGCAAAAGCAATGCTTAAAGAAGGGCTTTTCACTAAGTACCCTACTCCAGATCATGTTATTGGTTTGCATGTAAGTGCAAGTGTTCCTGCTGGTAAAGTTAGCATGAAAACTGAATATACAATGGCAAGTGTTGACTCTGTTGATATTATAGTAAAGGGCAAAGGCGGTCATGGTGCCTACCCACACACAACAATAGACCCAGTTGTGATTGCTTCACGTATTGTATTGGCACTGCAAACTATTACTAGTCGCGAATTGTCACCACTCGAGCCGTCAGTGATCACCGTTGGCTCAATTCATGGAGGCTCTAAACACAATGTCATTTCAGATGAAGTAAAACTACAACTTACATTGCGTAGCTATAACCCTGAAGTTCGTTTACAACAAATCGCGGCAATTAAACGAATTACTAAAGGCATCGCATTAAGTGCTGGGCTTGACGAAAGCTTAGCACCAGAAGTCTATGTGCATGAAGATGAGTCAATTCCTTCAACTTATAACAATCCTGCACAAACCAATGTAGTGCGTTCAGCAATTGCTAACGCTATTGGTGAAGACAATGTACTTGAAACTGAAGCTGTAATGGCCGGTGAAGACTTTGGCCTTTATGGCCGTACAGAACAAAATGTGCCGATTACTTTGTTTTGGTTAGGCGGTGTTGAACCGAGTCAATATGACTCAGCAATGCAATCTGGCGCAACATTACCTTCTTTACACTCAAGTAAGTTTGCACCTGATTACAAAAAAGCACTTCCTACTGGAATTACAGCAATGAGTAACGCCGCGGTTGCCCTATTCAACAAAAAGTAGTTTAGGCTGACTTAGCTCTGGGCTTAGCCTTCCTTTTAAAACGTCGCTTTTGCGGCGTTTTTGGTAACTGGGCAAAGACTTGGCTATCGCATTGCTTGGCTTGCTCAACTAAAGCATGTAACTCTTCCAACAATGGTGTTAAAAATTGCTGATAACTCATATGCTGTTCAGCGATATTACCTAACGATGCTTCCCACTTAGCTGTTAAGTCAGGGCTAGCAAGCTGTTCTGGTAATGTACTTATGAGTGCTTTACCTGTTGCGGTAGCCAGAATGTTTTTACCCTGACGTTCTAAAAAATGGCGTTTAAATAAAAGCTCAAGAATACCGGCTCGCGTAGCTTCAGTACCAAGACCATCTGTTTCCTTAAGGATCTTTTTAATTTCTGGGTCTTTCACATACCGACTGATGCCTGTCATGGCACTTAATAAGGTCGCATCAGTAAAATGCGCTGGCGGTGTCGTCATTTTGTCTACTACTTCACCTTGATTGCAATGCAGCTGTTGACCTTTTTCAAGTGGTGGTAAGGTTTGCTCATCTTTTAACTCTGTTTTGCCCATTAATATTTTAAAGCCTAAGCTAACATCTTGCTTAGCTGCTGCTTTAAAAAGCCCACCCGCAATTTCAACCGTTATTTTGGTTTCGTTAAATACATAGTCTGGATAAAATTGGATTAAATAATGACGACAGATCAAGCGATAGATTTTTTGTTCATCACTATTTAAGGACGCTGAGCGAAGTTGTTTTTCGGTAGGAACAATAGCGTGGTGAGCTGCCACTTTGCTGTCATTAAAACATTTACTCCGCTTACTGCTATCAGCTTGCTTACAAGCTTCAATTGCTTGACCTTCATTATTAGCGATGGCGGCAATAATACTCGCGGCATCTTTATGATGATCTTTTGGTAAATAGCGATTATCTGAACGAGGGTACGTAATTAACTTATGACGCTCATACAAGTTTTGGCAGGTATCTAGCACTTTTTGTGCAGGCATTGAAAACGCCTTTGCCGCATCAATCTGTAAAGCGGATAAATTATAAGGTAGCGGTGCCTGTTGTTTTTTTTGCTTTTGCTCAAGCTCAACCACTTTAGCTGGTTGATTAGTTATACGTGACACAACATTTTCAGCAAGCCCCCTATGCAATACTCGCCCTTCTTCATCTTGATAAGGTTCACATGCTTTACTTGGTTGCCACTTTGCAGCAAATGTTTGCTGCTGCTGAGTTTCAAGGTGAGCTAAAACTTCGTAAAAAGGTTTTGCTACAAAATTAGCGATTTCATTATCACGATTAACGACTAAACCTAAAATAGGCGTTTGAACACGCCCAACAGATAGCACATTGCCAAATCCAGCTTTTTGCCCAGCAAGCGTATAGGCTCGAGTTAAATTCATGCCAAATAACCAATCGGCACGTGATCGAGCTAAGGCAGACACACTCAAAGGAATAAAATCGCGGTTCGATTTCAAATTATTCAGCGCTTTTTTAACTGCACTTAAGTTTAAGTCGCTGATCAAGAGTCGTTGAATTTGCTGTTTTTTGGCTTGGCTAAGTTTAACCTGTTCGATCACTTCATCAACCAATAGCTGGCCTTCCCTATCAGGGTCGCCGGCATGAATTATTGTACTTGCCTGCTTAATGAGCTTTTTTAGTACAGTAAGTTGTTTGCGTGTTTTTGCTTTAGGTTTTAATTGCCATTGTTCTGGCACGATAGGTAAATGCTCAAATCGCCATTTTTTAAAACTTGCATCGTAATCATCGGGCTCTGCTTGCTCAAGTAAATGACCAATACACCAAGAGACACAATCTCCATTACCAAGCTCTATATAACCATCATGTTTTTTTTGTGGTTTTGGTAGAGCATCTGCAATGGCTCGTGCCAAGGATGGTTTTTCGGCAATGTAAAGTTTCATAACGCAACACTAAATACTGTTTTTATAAACAGTAGTCTAGCACAGGATTTTTAACGAAGAAACGCCTTAAGCTTGCTGGCTTCGTCGAGTAAAAAGATAGATAAGTGGTAGGTAACATACGACCACAGTACCAATATTGATTAGCGGTAGCAGGGTCTTATACATGTAAGTGCTGTAAGACAAATCCCAAAGGTGGCGGTCAACTAAACGGAACAGTTGCAAAATAGGCGCCATTATCACAACCAACTGCCCTAAAACACTTTGCCATAAGTAGACTTTATCTTTAATACCTAAGTAAGCAATGATTGCCATCCAAGCAATATCATTAAAAGCCCAAACGACATAGCGCCAAATATAAATGTCATCAAATTCACGTAAGCCGCTATGAATTAAGGTACCGTATAAAAAGAAACATGCAGTTATTACGGTAAAGTGGAATGCCTGCCAATCTTTGCGGAGGTAGAAAACGCAAATAGCAGGGCTCAGAATGAACACCCAGCTATTATTCAAAATTGAGATGGTATATACAAACCAATCAGGCAAAATTAACTAACCTTAATCTGTTTTACCATCATCGTCGCCACTACCATTACCAGGCATGTAGCTATATTTATCAACTTTTTTCATTTTTATTCTCTATTACATTTGTTAATGAGGCTTAACTTTAATTGATTTACTGCCTTACATCAATAGGTTCAGATTCGTGTGCTTTACCTTGCATAATAGAGATTTCAACACGGCGATTTCGCTTGCGATCTTCGTCGGTTACATTCGGTACTAGAGGCCTCGTTTCTGCGTGGCCGACTACCATCATACGGGACTTATCAAACCCTGGCGCTTTTTCCATTTCACTGGCAACTGCCACCGCACGTTTTGATGATAAATCCCAATTATTAGTATAAAGCTCATTCGATACTTGGAAGTCATCAGTGTGACCTGACACGGTTATTTCACCCGGCACATCTTTTAACAGCGTAGCAATATCACGAATAATAGGTTTAAATTTTGGCTGTAAAAAAGCACTACCCGATGGGAATGAACCATTCTCACGAATGCGAATAATAATTTGCTGGCCTAATGACTCGAGCTCAATCGCACCATCCATAATTTGCTGTTCTAGTTGCTGAGCAATTTTCTTCACAAGTTCATTTGTTTGTTCTTGATCAGCCGCAGAAATTGACTGTTCTAAAGCTTGTTGCTGAGCCGTACTTTGCGATTCACCACCACGTTTATTACCGCGCTGTTCTTGTCGACCACCGGCGGAGCTTTCGTCGCCAGCCTGAAACTCAAGCATTTGTTGTGTCATCTCAACGGTTTGTTGCTGAATCGTTTCAATAGGTGTTGGCTCAGGTTTGCCTGGAGTAAACTCCATGGCAATAACAGAGGTTCCTTTTGGAATATCTTTTACTTCAATTTTATTTTGTACACCAAAAGCAAACTTCATGGAGCCGGCAATTTGCTTAAACTTCAGCACGTCCATTTCAGAGAAAGCAAGCAAGAGTACAAAGAAGCACATTAATAATGACATTAAATCCGCGAAGGTACCCATCCATGCAGGCAAGCCTGGTGGAGGACATTTGCACTCTTCATCTGACATGCTCTACTCCTCGGTATCAACTTTACGTTTTGATTCGGCTAAGTAGTTTTTCAAAATACCTTCAATTACTTTCGGGTTCTGACCGTCTTGAATACCTAGCACCGCGTCAAGAATTAAGCGTTGATTGAGGGCTTCTTCGTCTTTACGCAGTTCTAATTTTACCTGAATTGGAATAGCGACAACGTTTGCTAAGAAAGCACCATAGAGAGTTGTTAAAAGGGCAACTGCCATTGCTGGGCCGATTGCCTTTGGGTCATCCATGTTTGATAACATAGCAACCAGACCGATTAGCGTACCGATCATACCCATTGCAGGAGCAATATCGGCAAGTGATTTGAATAAACCAGCACCGAGTTCATGACGGTTAGCAGTAAGAGAAATATCTTTTTGCAGCGTGGCGCGAACGACATCAGCATCATGACCATCCACTAACATATCGACCCCTTTACGCATAAAACCGTTGGGGATTTCAGCTTCTTCTAATGCTAAGAAGCCACCTTTACGTGCAGAATCAGCTAATTCTACTGCTTTTTCAATTAATTCTTCCGGAGATTCGATTTTGAACATAAAAGCTTTTGCTGCCACTTTACCTATGCCCAAAAATTGCCCCATGGTGAAATTTGATAATACAATAAAAATCGAACCACCAAATACAATGACCACCGAAGGCGTGTTGTAAAACATTGCAACTTGGCCATCACTACTTAACACCATCGACATAGCAATTAAGCCTATGGCACCAAGAATACCTATTATGGTTGCTAAATCCACATACCCCTCCAGAGGAACAATTACACGATACACTCAAGTATCAAATTTTTATTATTAACTGCTTATCGGCAAGCAGTTGAAATACTTAAATCATTAAATGAATTAATTTTATTTTAATGTAAGATTTTTAAGCTACAAGTTTAAGCTGTATTTAAAATCGTAAAAATAGCATACTAAAAATGAATTATGCGTAAAAAAACACATCATTCTTTGACCTAGTTTAGCATTCCCCCTAAAATTGGCCTCACTTTCTAACAGCTATCGAGGCCACAATGGCAACAAAGAAACCAGAAAACTTAAGCTTTGAAGAAGCACTGGATGAATTATCTCAAATTGTTGCACAAATGGAGCAAGGTGAATTGTCACTGGAACAATCACTAAAACAATTTGAACGCGGCATTGCGCTAGCAAACGCTTCGTCTGGTAAGTTACAACAAGCCGAACAAAAAGTTGCCATTTTAATGGGTAACGATAGCCAAGCGCCTCTTAGCAATTTTGATTCAAACTTGGACTAATTAAGTGCAATTAAAAGAACAATTACAACGCGCTCGTGAAGACGTTGAAGCACATTTAAATCGCTATTTTGAACAGCCACTTAATACCGAAAAAAACATCAAAGAAGCCACCCACTACGGTGTTCTAAATGGTGGTAAACGCTTACGTCCTTACCTTGTATATGCAACGGGCCGGATGATGGGCGCGGACAAGGCCGATCTTGATATTCTTGCCGCCGCTATTGAGTGTATTCATAGCTATTCTTTAGTTCATGATGACTTACCAGCAATGGATGATGATGACTTAAGACGTGGCCGCCCTACCTGTCATATTGTCTATGGCGAAGCACAAGCCATACTCGCAGGTGATGCCTTACAAACACTGGCATTTGATTTAATTGCCAATCATCAATTTGCTGTTTCTGCGAGCCAGCAAGTAAAAATGATTGCCTCATTAAGCAAAGCCTCAGGTATTGAAGGTATGGTAGGTGGGCAAGCACTGGATATTGAAGCGACCGATAAAGAAATTACAGTTGCTCAGCTAGAGCGCATTCATCAGCTAAAAACGGGTGCCTTGCTTAATTGTGCAATTACACTCGGTGCATTGAGTGCAAAAAGCTGTGATGAACATACACTCGCGCAATTAAACATGTTTGGCCAAGCAATTGGACTGGCTTTTCAGGTACAAGACGATATCCTTGATGTAGAAGCTGATACTGAAACATTAGGTAAGCCACAGGGTTCCGATGTTGCTGCAAACAAAGCAACCTACCCTGCTTTATTAGGGATGGCAGGCGCAAAGCAAAAAGCACAAGATTTGCTGGCTCAAGCCCATCAAGCTCTTGAGGCTATTGATTACGACACCAGCGAATTGGCGAGTCTTGCAAGCTATATTGTTGAACGCAATTATTAATACCTAAAAAGAAAGACAAAATAACTAAAAAATCGGAGCGGCAATCGGCTATAATGCACTCTGGTTAGCGAAGGATGTATAAAAAATCATGACACTTGATAGTAGCAAGTATCCATTATTAAGTTTGGTTGACGAACCAGCACAACTGCGTGATTTAGCGCAAGACAAGTTACCTGCGTTTAGTAAAGAGTTACGCGAATACCTACTTAACTCAGTTTCGCAAAGTAGTGGTCATCTAGCATCAGGTTTAGGCACTGTTGAGTTAACAGTTGCACTGCATTATGTTTATAACACTCCTGAAGATCGTTTAGTTTGGGATGTGGGTCATCAAGCATACCCGCATAAAATCTTAACGGGTCGTCGTGACCAAATGCATACAATTCGTCAAAAAGACGGTTTGCACCCATTCCCATTCCGTGAAGAAAGCCCATACGATACTTTCAGTGTTGGTCATTCGAGCACCTCAATTTCAGCAGCCTTAGGTATGGCCATTGCTGCAGAAAAAGAAGGTAAAGATCGTAAAACCGTTGCTGTTATTGGCGATGGTGCGATCACGGCTGGTATGGCATTTGAAGCAATGAATCACATGGGTGATGTTAATCCTAACGTGTTAATTATCTTAAACGATAATGAAATGTCGATTTCAGAAAACGTAGGTGCACTCAATAACCACTTTGCCCGAATTTTATCTGGCAGCTTCTACACCAATATTCGTGAAGGCAGTAAAAAGCTCCTTTCTGGTTTACCGCCTGTGAAAGAACTTGCTAGCCGCATGGAAGAGCACCTAAAAGGTATGGTCATTCCGGGTACGTTCTTTGAAGAGTTAGGCCTAAATTACATCGGCCCAATTGATGGTCATGATGTAAATATGTTGGTTGATACCTTACGTAATATGCGTAACCTTAAAGGCCCACAGTTACTACATATTAAAACGCAAAAAGGTAAAGGTTATAAGCCTGCTGAAGCGGATCCAATTGGCTACCACGGCGTACCAAAATTTGATCCGAGCATGTCGAAATTACCAAAATCAAAACCGGGTGCTGCCACATTCTCAAATGTGTTTGGTGACTGGTTATGCGATATGGCAGCCCAAGACGACAAGCTAATGGCAATTACCCCTGCGATGCGTGAAGGTTCAGGCATGGTGCGTTTTTCAAAAGAGTATCCTGCGCAATACTTTGATGTGGCGATTGCTGAACAACATGCTGTAACGCTTGCAGCAGGCCTTGCTTGTGAAGGGTTGAAGCCTGTTGTTGCTATTTATTCAAGCTTTTTACAACGCGCTTACGATCAACTTATCCACGATGTAGCATTACAAAACTTACCTGTTTTATTCGCTATTGACCGTGCAGGTATTGTTGGTGCTGATGGTGAAACTCACCAAGGCGCCTATGACTTAAGTTTTATGCGCTGTATTCCTAATATGATTATTATGGCGCCAAGCGACACTAACGAGTGCCGCCAAATGCTTTACACTGGCTACCAATGCAATCAACCTGTCGCTGTTCGTTACCCACGTGGTAGTGCCGGCAATTGTGATGTTGGATCAACAATGAGTGCGATTGAAATCGGTAAAGCGCGTAGTATCAAACAAGGTAGTAAAGTGGCCATCTTGTCGTTTGGTACGCTGTTAGAGAGCGCCAAAGTAGCCGCAGATGAGCTAAATGCAACAGTGATTGATATGCGCTTTATCAAACCTCTTGATACTGAAACTATTAATGAGTTACTTAGCAGCCATGATGTCATTGTTACTTTAGAAGACAATGCTATTGCAGGCGGTGCGGGTTCTGCTGTGAATGAATATTTGGCTGCAATCAAAGCCGATGTGACTATCTTAAATTTAGGTATTCCAGATGAGTTCATTAAGCATGGCACACAAGATGAAATGCACGCTGAGATGGGCCTAGATGCCAATGGCATCTTAACTCGCATTAAAGAGTTCATGGCTTAAAAACTATACGCAATTCATTAAAAAGGAGCCTCATGGCTCCTTTTTTATTATTTAAAACCATACACATAAAAAATAACTTACCTATTTTCTATTTTCTTGCATCCAATATCTTTAGCTAGCCGTTTATTCATTGAGGTTAACTCGTGAGCACGTATTTTGTCGTTAAACAATACAGGTTGTTTGTTCACATTTGATGGAATATTTAAAAGGTATAGATAAATGAATACGATTAAAAGTAAAGCTATTAAAGATCAACAACTCGCTAATTCAAAACTATCTAAGGTCATGTTTTCTGCCATTGCTCTTGCTGTGATGCTGGGTATTACAGGGTGTGATGGAGATGATGGTAAAGATGGTGCTATGGGAGCTCAAGGTGCAGCAGGGCAAGACGGTACTAATGGTGTCGATGGCCAAAATGGCGCTGATGGTATGAATGGCAACGATGGCGCTCCTGGCTTTGCATCAGCAACATTTATATTAGCGAACAATGGCTCTGATAATGCGGGCACTATCAACCTCATTGATCAAAATGCCGCTAAACTCACAACATTTAATACTGGTGCTAATGAAGGTGTTGTTTTCGATAGCTTAGGTAATTTAGTGCAAGCTGCTGATTCTGGAAATGGAGCACTAAGTACCGTATGCCAAGTGTTAAACCGTGCAGATGGCATGTACACCAATAATATTGATCGTACATTAACTGGCACAAACACCACACTTGTAAATCCGAAAGGCATACATATCTCTAATAAATATGGTCTTGTTTTTATTGCTGATTTTAATGCAATGCAAGTAACTGTATTTGGTAAAGAAGCTGCAGGCGATGTAGCACCATTAGCAACAACGGTAACTGATGCAACACCATGGGATCTTACGTACGATGAAAATAATGATCGTCTTTACGTCGCACTAACTAATGGTGATGTTGCTGTTTACGACAATTATGTAATGGGTGGTTTTACTGCAACACCAACTCGAACCATTACACCAAGTGATGAAACTGGTACAAAAATTTCAGTCAATATTCATGGTATTGCTTTAGATATGACTAGTAACAAGCTTGTGCTGTCTGATGTAGGTAGTGCATCTGATTCAACAGATGGTGCACTCTTTGTCATTTCAAATGCTGCTCAAGCAGATGGTATGGTAGCGGTTGACCGTCATATAGCAGGTCCAATGTCTATGCTCGGTAACCCTGTGGATATAAGTCTTACTGGCAGCGACTTGCGTGTGGCTGAAAAATCAAATGATGCAGTTTTAGTATTTAGTAATATATTTGCAGGCGAAAGTGGTGATGTATCACCAGATCTCATCACGCCAACAACAAAACCTGAATCAATAACAGAAACCGTTATGCATAATAATATGCAAGATAGCTCTGATAGTATTATGGTTAACATGCCCCTGCTCGGTGTAGCTGTAAGTAGTAACCCAGGAACAGTAGGTCCAACAACAGGTCAAATTAGTCGTTTAAACGCACCTTTAACAGCCGAACTGGCAACGTATAATGCAAATCAAACAATTGAAAGTGTGGCTTTTGATAAGTCTGGCACTAGCTACGCAACATTTGATGATGCAGTTACATCGATGGGTGGTATCGTTATTTCAAACAAGGTTGCAACACAGCGTAACGGCGAAAGTTACGCAACCAACCAAGATAGAACAATCATGGGAGCAAGTACTGGTATTATCTCACCAAAAGGTATTGATATAGCTTCAGATACAGGCATGATTTTTGTTGCTGAATTTAATGCAACAACGCCTGGTGTTCTCATTTTCTCTAGCTGCGCAACAGGTGATGTAAGCCCATTAATGACCCTAACACCCAGTGCTAGTGCACGCCCTTGGGATGTAGACTATGATCCATCAACTGACAGGGCATTTGTTGCACTTACCAATGGCACAATTGCTGTTTTTGATGAAGTGAAAAGCAAGTGGATGTCAGGTATGACAACCATTACAGGTGAAGATCGTTTAATTACCCCTGCATCGGGCGGCACTGCATTTGCTGCACCAACCAATATTCATGGTATTGATTACGACCCATTAAGTGACTCACTAATAGTTTCTGATGTTGGCTCTGCAGCCGATGCCACCGACGGGAAAATTTATGTGATTAATAGTGCCGCTATGGCCAGTGGTTTAACCAATGTAAGTGTAAATATCGCAGGTCCTGCAAGCCAATTAGGTAACCCTGTCGATATTATGTATACGGGTAATGATTTATATGTTGCCGAAAAATCAAATGGCCTAGTTATGCGCTTTGATAATATTTTAAATAGCCCTAGCGGTGACATTGCAGCAACGGTGAGCTACTCCTTTACCGCCCCAGAGTCTGTGGCTGTTTTACCAGCTTGGCTTAAACACTAACCATCAAAAGGTGTTTAGGTAACGAACGCCTCTGTTGGCCTCCAATGCCTTATCTAGCCCTAGGTAAGGCATTTTTTATACCTGCTCACTTAGTTTAGAGAGTATTAACGCATCCAAATTTTAATATCGGCTAAACCATTGGCTTGCAGTGCGCTGAGTTGCTGATCAACATTGTTGCTTTGCTCGAACTCAAAGGCATCTAATTGCTCATCAAAGGTAATGTTTGCTACACCATCGCCACCGCGCTTTTTAACTTGATGCAGTGCGATATCGGCAAGGTTAACTGAGGTTTCCCAACCAATAACTTGGCCACCCAGTAAAGGTAACGGATAAAAAGACCAACCAATCGACGCAGTGATAGTGGTCGACTGCCCATTCGGTAATCTAAATGGGTTTGCTGCAATTGCTTCACATAAATCGGCCACATAATTGTCTATTGCTGTGCGTTTGAAATCACGTAGTAAGAGTAAAAACTCGTCACCACTCCAACGCGCAACATAGTCAGAACCTTGAGTACGGCTATTCAACAAAGTCGCCATTTGCTGTAAACAGCTATCGCCTGCAAGTGGGCCATACGCATCATTAATGCGGCTGAAGTTATCAAAGTTTATTATTAATAGCACTAGCGACTTACCCTGCGCTTGCAATGACTGTGAGTTACGCTGGAAGTGTTCGATATCTTTAGGGAGCTGATCAAACAAGAAGCGACGGCTACGTAAGCCTGTAAGCTCATCTGAGTGACTAACTAGCTTAAGCTGTGAGTTCACTTGGTTAAGCTTATCGTTAGCTTCTCGAAGCTCTACGGTACGTTCTGTTACTAAGCTTTCAAGGGCTAATTGCTTACGTTTCTCTTGAGCTCTAAATACCCAAAACACGAGGTAGAACAGTAAAATAAAGCTGCTGGTGATCAAGAGTCTAAAATAAATAGTCTCATCAAAACGACGCGGCACTACAAAGCTGTACTCGGTACGACGTGCTTTTTGCCAATCTTCACCACGACGCTTTGCTTCAAGTTGGAACAAAAACGACCCCGGCGGTAAGTTGGTATAGATTGCCTCACGACGAGTATTGGCATACCGCCAGTCACTGTCTAAGCCACTTAAACGGTAACGGAACTCGATACTTGAAGGGGCATAATAATCAATCGCGGTATATTTTAACGTTACATCGCGTTCATCAATTTGTAGCTCAGGCTTATTACCTAAAGTTGCGGTACTTAAATGACGAAGCGGCGTGATCAAGCTTTCAATGCGAGGCTTAAGTGCTTGTACACCAAACAGCTCAACGCTCTTTGGTATTTCTACCACACCTTGCAGACTTGGGTACCAAATAGAGTTGCCTGTGTCTGCTACAGCATCATGGCCAAGGCCAGCACAACATTGACTGGCTTTACCATCAAGTTGACGGTCAAACGATGAGATCACTTGTTCTACTTTTAAACTTTCGATATCAGTACCAAACTGCTCTACAGGCATACGGTATACGCCTTTCATAGTACTGACCCAAATACGTTTTAATTGCTTGTCGTAAACTAGACTGAAAATAGAGCCATACGGTAGACCATCGGTGGCATCTAACTGACGCCACTGCCCTTTGGTACTGCGATAAAATAAGCCATCGTTAAGTGAACCAATTAATATTCCCACTCCTTCGATATTCAAAATACTGGTGACGTAAGCACTTTCTAAACTAGTTTGGTCGCCAATTTTTTCAATCCCGCGGTCGGTAAAGTAATAAGCTCCTTTACTGGTACCTATTAAGCCAAAATTTTGCTCATCATGAACATAAGTAATAAATTTGCTGCTTAAGAAGGCATTGTATGCAAAAGGTGTTAAACCACCATAACTTAAGCGGTACATACCGCGGCCAGTACCGAGCCAAAATCCACCTTTGCTAGAACGGCTAATTGCAAATACTGGGTTATCGCGCAGCGCTCGCCCAGGCACCGTATACAGGTTTTGGTTTTCGTAATAAAACACACCGCGGCCTGTTGCGATGTACAAACGATCACCATCAAATTGTAAGTCGTGCACTGCTGCTCGACCAAACTGATTACTCGGAATTTGATTTACAAAATTCTTGTTGTAGTCGAAGTAGCCAACACCGCTACGGTTAGCCACCCATAATTTGCCATCAGGTGCTTGGCTAATCGCCATCACCGCTTCGGTCATATTTGAGATAGCTGAGTGACGTTCAATACGCCCTTCGTGAGCAAGCCATAAGCCTTCACTGAAGCTTGCCAGCCAAATGTTATTTTGATTGTCACGGAAAATATCGGCAAACCAAATGCTTTGATCGAGCTGGCTAGGTTCAACCCATTGCCAATCTCCTGAGTTATCACGAAATAACAGTCGGCCGTAAGTCGAAATCCATAGCGCGCCATCGGAGTCGCTCATAAACTTATAAACGGCAGAGTTACTGGCATTTGGCAGTGGGAATGGACGCAGCTCGTCATCTAAATCAAGAAAGTAGGCACCAAGCTCTGAGGCAAGATACAAGTTACCTTCAAGCCACGCCATGTCATGAATAATGGTTTGCGCTAATCGTTCAGGTAGTGAAACCTTGGCAGTCAGCTCTAATCGTAATTTCGCAAAATCAGAAGAGGTATTAGTTAAACGCAATAAGTGACGCTCATTAACCAGCCAAATGCCTTCTGGCGACAATGCCATTTGACTCACCGAACCCACAATTTGCGTAATAGCAGTGGCATTCGAGACCGGTACAATTAACGCGGAGTTTTGATTGAGTGTGACTTGATTTCGAGCAACATAATAAAGGCCATTCGCTGCAATCCAAATACTGCCTTTGGAATCTTCGAGAATATCGCGCACCGGACCTTTAACGTTAAAGGTTTGCGACATCATGGTTTTAGGATCAAGTGTTACTAAACCATTCTTGGTACCAACCCAAAGTAACCCTGTGCTATCGACTAGTAATTTATTGATACCATTACTTGGCAGGAAGTCGCTGTTTTGCGTATTAAAGTTAGTGAACGTATTACCATCAAAGCGGCTTAAGCCAAACTGAGTACCCAGCCACATATAGCCTTGCTCATCTTGAGCAATACTTTTTAATGATTGCGATGGCAAGCCATTTTGGATGTTCCACTGTTTGACGACATAGTCAGTAATAGATGCAAACGCAGGCATGCTGCAAAGCATCAACAAACAGACAACTAGAAATCGCATCATATACTTGCCACCAAGTAACACTTAACTCATCGTTTAAAAAGGCAAATAGCCTGCTTTAAACAAGGCTTGAACACAAATTAATGAAAAAACACCTGCTAAAATATCATCAGCCATGATGCCCAAGCCCCCGTGTAAACGTCTATCTAAAATTCTGATAGGACCTGGTTTAGCGATATCAAAAAAGCGGAACAATAAAAAACCAACCAACAGTGACTGCCAACTCAGTGCAGCACCAATCATGGTGATATAATAACCAGCAACTTCATCCCAAACAATGGCTGGATGATCATGCACACCTAAGTCATCTGCTGTTTTACCACATGCCCAAATACCAAACACGCTGATCACGACAGCAAACACAATCTGTAACCAAAGCGGAAAATACATTGTGGTGAAAATAAATGGCAAGGCAGCAAAGGTACCAAAGGTGCCTGGCGCTTTAGGGGCAAGGCCTAAGCCAAAACCCAGACCAAAAAATTGGTGTGGGCGTTTTAAATTGAATAAACGGTTACTGCTCAAACCGGCTCCTTTGTAAAGTGCTGAAAGCCTTTTCCTTGGTAGTTAAACTTTTCGCCGTCAAGCAATAGCTCAATCTCACCTTCGCCACTTTTAATTTGACCTACACAGCTTGCTTCTACACCATATTGGCGCAGTTTCATATCAACCATGCTTTTATTGCTTTCTGGCACAGTAAACAGCAACTCATAGTCGTCACCGTAATTTAAGATATAGTCAAATTGCTCAGCACGTGGAATCGACGAATTTAATGCATCAGAAACAGGCACTTTATCAACATTGATCACCGCACTAACTTGCGATAGCGCTAAAATATGGCCTAAATCAGCTAATAAGCCATCGGAGATATCAATTGCTGAAGAGGCTGCGCCTCGCAAAACTTGCCCCGCTGCTACACGTGGCGTCGGATAATCAAAACGATTATTTAAATAGCTTAAGTGTTCAGGGGCGATATCGAGGCCTTGTTTACGGGCTTCAATGGCTACACCAGCATCTCCTAATGGACCTGTTACATAAATCCAATCGCCCACTTTAGCACCGCTACGGCGCAGTGCTTTGCCTTCAGGCACGATGCCTTTAGCACAAATCGTAATAGTTAAAGGACCTTGAGTGGTATCACCACCAATGATTTGCACATTGAAGTACTCTGCAATTTCATGCATGCCTTCAGTGAACTCTTCAAGCCACTCTATATTTGCTTCAGGCAAAGTTAGGCCTACCGAAATCCACGTAGGTTCAGCGCCCATTGCCGCAAGATCACTTAAGTTAACAGCTAAAGCTCGATGCCCAAGAGCACGCGCAGAGATGTCATCAAAAAAGTGTACGCCCGCAACTAAAGTATCTGTTGTTACCGCCAATTGACAGTTTTCAGGCACAGTTACTAAGGCACAATCGTCACCAATACCTAGGTTCACATCACGGCGAATAATGCCACGGCCCTTAAAGTAACGATTGATTAATTCAAATTCCTTCATACACAAAAAAGCCGGCCCAAGCCGGCTCTCCTTTACGGGGTTACTTACTTACGCAGTTCTTTCACTGCTTTATCAAGTACACCGTTGACAAATTTATGGCTGTCTTCAGCACCAAACATCTTAGCCAACTCAATGCCTTCATTGATTGCCACTTTGTAAGGTACGTCTTCACGGAATTTCAGCTCATAGCCAGACAGACGTAAAATTGCTTTTTCGACCATGTCTAACTCATCAGCTGGGCGTGCTAAATGTGGTGCAACGATTTCATCTAATTGCTTACAGTTAACAACAACACCGCGTGCTAGGTCTTTGAAATATTCGACGTCGATCTTAGTCACATCATTTTCAATTAACATTTGCTGTTCAATATCAGCAATTGGGTTGCCGCTTAACTGCCAAGAGTATACGGCTTGAAGTGCTAAGATACGTGCTTTACGTCTTGCTGCTGGTTTCACAGAGATTCCTTAAACTTAAATTTTGTCTAACACATTAACCATTTCAAGCGCACCTAAAGCAGCTTCGCCGCCTTTATTACCCATTTTGGTACCTGCGCGCTCAATTGCTTGCTCAATGCTTTCAGTGGTTAATACGCCAAATGCAACCGGGATATCGTACTCAAGAGATACTTGTGCAAGACCTTTGTTTGATTCGCCAGCGACTAAATCAAAGTGTGGCGTACCACCTCTGATCACGACACCTAGAGCGATGATTGCATCGTGTTTTTTCTTTGCTGCAACGCGTTTCGCTGCTAAAGGTAATTCAACGGCACCTGGTACGTAAACAACAGTAATGTCGTCTTCAGAAACACCACCTGTGCGCTTAAGCTCATCAACAGCACCTGCTAATAGGCTGCTACCAATAAAGTCATTAAAGCGAGAAATGACAATGGCAAATTTTTTGCCCGGTGCGTATTTGTTACCTTCAATAATTTTCATTTAATAACCCTAAAAAATAAGTTTAAGCGGTTGCGATTGCGCAAAAATTACGGCGCATAATACCACAAAAATATAAAAGTAGCCTAGTAAATCTATTTTCCCAAATTAAGAGCGAGGCTCAACATAGTCAACCACTTCTAAGTGGAAACCAGATAGCGCGTGGTACTTCTTAGGACGGCTCATTAAGCGCATCTTTTCAATACCTAAATCAGCCAAAATTTGCGAACCAACACCCACAGTACGCGAGGTACCTTGGAATTTACGATGACTGACATTTTCGCCCGCATCTTCAGCGGCAAAGGCTTTAACGGTTGCTTCTAAATCTTCAGTTGATTCTTGTTTACCTAAAATAACCAGCACGCCGTTATGCTCAGCGATATAAGCCATAGCATCTGATAAGCCCCAGCTACGATCAGCACTTCTATCTGATAATAGAATATCGTTAAAGGTGCTTTGTAAGTGAACTCGTACTAACGTTGGCTCATCTTTCGATACTTCACCGTTTTGTAAAACATAGTGAAGCTGACCATCAATGGTGTCTTTGTAGGTCACTAAATCAAACTCACCATGATCCGTTGGTAGTTTACATTTAGCAACACGCTCAATGGTGGTTTCGTTTAGGTTTCGGTATTCGATTAAATCTGCAATAGTGCCAATCTTTAAGTCATGCTCTTTAGCAAATACTTCAAGATCTGGGCGACGGGCCATAGTGCCATCTGCATTTAGAATTTCAACAATCACAGATGAAGGCTCAAGACCTGCTAAACGTGCTAAATCACAACCCGCTTCAGTATGACCAGCACGTGTTAACACGCCACCAGGCTGCGCCATAATTGGGAAAATATGCCCTGGCTGTACGATATCGCTCGGTACGGCACCTTTAGCGATTGCGGCTTGTACGGTACGTGCGCGGTCGGCTGCTGAAATACCTGTAGTTACGCCTTTCGCCGCTTCAATCGACATAGTGAAGTTAGTTGAAAAAGCTGCACCGTTATTTTTAACCATCAGTGGTAATTCTAACTGCTGACAACGCTCTTGTGTCATTGTTAAACAAATTAAACCACGGCCGTGTGTTGCCATAAAGTTGATGGCATCAGCATTGATATGTTCTGCCGCGATAATTAAATCGCCTTCATTTTCTCGGTCTTCATCGTCCATTAAAATAACCATTTTACCGGCTTTAATGTCATCGATAATTTCTTGCGCGCTGTGTAAATTCATAATGTGCCCATGAGAGTATGATTAATAGTGACGTATCTTTGCTTACTTAATAAAGCCAGCTTGTGCGAGCAAGCTCATTGATATGTCTGAACGGGAAGGTTGTTCAGCCCCTTTAATTAGGCGCTCTAAATAGCGAGCAATCTGGTCAACTTCTAAGTTCACCTGAGTACCCACCTGAAATTCTGCAATCGTTGTTTGCTCAGCAGTATGTGGAACAATCGTTAGCTTAAAGCGATTTTGCTCAACCTCGTTGACGGTTAGGCTAATGCCATCAATACACACCGAGCCTTTGTACGGAATGTACTTCATTAAATCATTGTCAGTACTTAACCAATACTCAGTTGCACGAGCATTAGGACTAATACTTTCGACAGTCGCAATACCATCAACATGGCCTGACACTAAGTGCCCACCTAGGCGAGAAACCGGTTGCATAGCTTTTTCGAGGTTAACTGTTTGCCCTTTTTTATAATGTGCAAACCCAGTTAAGCTAATTGTTTCGTTTGATAAGTCAGCACTAAAACCATCGCTATGTTTAGCGACAACCGTTAAACACACACCATTGGTGGCAATACTGTCACCGAGCTTGACGTCTTCCATATCCAAATTAGCGCTTTGAATACGAATAGCTAGATCGCCTTGCTTTTGTGTTAGTTCAACAATTTTACCTGTTGCTTCAATAATTCCAGTAAACATAGTGCTACTCTTTATTTTCAATTTTTGAGGCTTGCTTTGCTTTTGTCGCTGTTAAGCGAATATCGTCGCCAATCATCACTGTGTCAGTAAAGGTCAGTTCAGTGATATCACTCATCATGGTGACTTCTGCAAAGTTTAGTAAGCTTTTGCCCATATCACCTACTAACTTAGGGGCAATATAAACAATATATTCGTCAATTAAATCTTGCTCGGCAAACACCCCAGCAAGGGTTGCCCCCGCTTCGAGCCAAATATGATTAAATTGTAGTTCAGCAAGACGCTTTAAAACCGCCGATAAATCAACTTTATTGTTAACTGCTGGCACCACTTCGTGTTTAACAAAGTGAGGCCACTTGGTGTGATTATCAAGCGAAGTGGTAAAAATTATTACCGGGCTCTCGATGCTGAATAACGCAAGCTCAGGCGTTAACCTGTTTTGTGAGTCAATAATGATTCGGGTTGGTTGGCGCAAAGGCAACGAGGTTGGCATGGTAAATGGCAACTCATCAACACGGACATTAAGTTTTGCATTATCAGTAATAACGGTGTCCGCACCGGTTAAGATAGCGCAGCTTTGCGCACGAAATGCTTGCACATCTTGGCGCGCTTTAGGGCCTGTTATCCATTTACTTTGACCGTTATTTAGCGCAGTTTTACCATCTAAACTACACGCCATTTTACAGGTTACATATGGCAACCCTGTTTCCATACGCTTTAAAAAGCCTTTGTTTAAATCGCGCGCTTGTTGCTCAAGTAAGCCAGATGCCACACTAATACCAGCGTCAGCTAATATCTGCAGGCCGCGACCACTTACCGCAGGGTTTGGGTCAACCATAGCAGCAATCACCTTGCTTACACCCGCAGCTTTTAAACCTTCGGCACAAGGTGGAGTGCGTCCATAATGACTACAAGGCTCTAAAGTGACATAGGCAGTGGCGCCCTTTGCTTTATCGCCAGCTACAGCCAACGCATTCACTTCAGCATGGCCCTGCCCTGCGATTTGATGAAACCCTTCGCCGACTATTTCGTCATCTTTAACCAGTACACAGCCAACATTCGGGTTTGGCGTGGTAGTAAAACGGCCGTGTTTAGCAAGCTCAATGGCACGCGCCATGTAAACAGTATCAAGTTCTGTAAACGACATGATTAATCACCTAAACGAGCGATTTCTTCTCCAAACTCGCGAATGTCTTCAAATGAACGATAAACCGATGCAAAGCGCACATAGGCTACTTTGTCGAGTTTTTTCAGCGACTCCATGATGCATTCGCCAATTAAATGGCTAGAGATTTCACGCTCACCGGTAGCACGAAGTTGAGATTTAATGATGTTAACGACTTCGTCGACCTGCTCAGTGCTCACTGGGCGTTTCTCTAAAGCGCGATGCAAGCCATTCAGTAACTTGTCTTCGTTAAATGGTTCGCGGCTACCGTCTTGCTTGATGACTCTTGGCATCACAAGTTCAGCGCCTTCAAAGGTGGTAAAGCGCTCATGGCATTCGTTACATTCACGTCGACGTCTCACTTGGTGACCACCGCCAACAAGTCGAGAATCAATTACTTTAGTATCTTTTGCGGTGCAAAAAGGGCAATGCATAGGGTTCTAGTTCCGTTTATAAAAAACAAAAAGGCCGCTTAGTAAGCGGCCTTTATGATAGCAAAAAACAACGCTATTGTTATCTTAATTACGGTTTAACCAGTAATTAAGCGTAAACTGGTAATTTTTTACAGATAGCTTTAACTTTCTCTTTTACTTCTGCTTGTACTGACTCATCGTTGATGTTGTCTAGTACGTCACAGATCCAGCCAGCAAGCTCTTTTGACTCAGCTTCTTTGAAACCACGGCGAGTAATAGCCGGAGAACCAATACGAAGACCAGACGTTACGAACGGTGAACGTGGGTCGTTTGGTACTGAGTTTTTATTTACAGTGATGTTAGCGTTACCTAGAGCAGCGTCAGCATCTTTACCTGTGATATCTTTATCGATTAGGTCTAGAAGGAATAAGTGGTTGTCTGTTTTACCAGAAACAACTTTGTAGCCACGCTCTTGCAGTACTTCAACCATAGCTTGAGCGTTCTTAACAACTTGTGCTTGGTACGCTTTGAATTCTGGTTGTAAAGCTTCTTTGAAAGCAACCGCTTTAGCAGCGATGATGTGGCATAAAGGACCACCTTGACCGCCAGGGAAAACGGCGCTGTTTAGCTTTTTGTAGATCTCTTCATCACCACATGCAGAAACGATTAGACCGCCACGAGGACCCGCTAATGTTTTGTGAGTTGTTGTTGTAACAACGTGTGCGTGAGGGATTGGACTTGGGTATACACCCGCTGCGATAAGACCAGCAACGTGAGCCATATCTACGAATAAGTATGCGCCAACTTTATCAGCGATTTCACGGAATTTAGCCCAGTCAACAACGCCTGAGTATGCAGAGAAACCAGCGATGATCATTTTTGGCTTGTGCTCTAATGCAAGCGCTTCAACTTGAGCATAATCAATTTCACCTGTTTCGTCGTTTAGGCCGTATTGAATTGCATTGTACGTTTTACCAGAAAAGTTAACGTGTGAACCGTGAGTTAAGTGACCACCATGAGCTAAGCTCATACCTAGTACTGTATCGTGCGGCTGAAGAAGTGCTTGGAAAACAGCTGCGTTTGCTTGTGAGCCCGCATGCGGTTGAACGTTAGCGTAATCTGTGCCGAATAATTCGTTTGCACGGTCAATTGCTAATTGCTCAACAACATCAACATGCTCACAACCGCCATAGTAACGTTTGCCTGGGTAACCTTCAGCGTATTTGTTGGTAAGCTGAGAACCCTGCGCTTCAAGTACGCGTGGGCTACAATAGTTTTCAGACGCGATCAGTTCGATATGCTCTTCTTGACGAGCCGTCTCTTTAGTGATGGCTGCAAATAACTCTGGATCGAAATCCGAAATATTCATGCTACGTTCTAACATGGGGTCTCCTAAGGCAACGTGTATGGTGTTTTTTAAAGGCTGTATTGTACGCTTAAAACGCACTTTTGCCTATCTTGTAAAGATGAACATATTTAAACAGGGATTGAATTTATTTCACAGTGTTTTAATAATGATATTTTTTTATTGATACATAATAAATATTTATAGATTTAAAATATTTCATAGATATTTAAAATGTTATTTCAACGAAAAACCGCCCGATTAAATTGCGTTTTTATAGGGACAAACTAAGCTTATAGGACTAGTCAATATCAAGGATGGTATAAGTACATGTTAGCTAAACCAATATACGAATTAGTCCCCTACGGATATTTTTTTCTTGGCATAAGCTGTATCGCATTGGCAAATAATTATGTGCCAACTCTCATCGGTGTAATCTTATTTTTATTAGGTGCTAATATTTGGCGGATGCGTTCAGAAGCCAGAAGAACCGATCATTCAAGCCAGCGTGTTAAACAAAAAAAACGTCGCTATTACTATGAATTTAAACCCTTTATCATTTTTATTTCGGCTTTCACCTTGATGCAATGGACGCACAGTGAACTCGTCTCGATGATCAGTATTTTGCTGTGTATTTCGGCCGTGGTCATTCTTATCATGCGGGTTTTAAACCGACATAGTCACTCGTTACTTCATTAAAGGCTTCATTAAAAGACTGCATTAAAAAGAGCGGCTTAGCCGCTCTTTATACCTTTATTAAGCACTAAGCTAATTTATTTAACAGCTCAGTTCGAAGCAATTGATAATCAAACTTAATATCTTCAGCTAAACACTGTTTTGCTAATGCATCAGCGAGTGGTTTCGGCATAGGCAATTCGATGTCTAAAATTTGCTCTACGCTGTCTTTGAATTTAGCTGGGTGTGCAGTCGCTAAAAAGATACCTGCACTGCCATCAGCTAGATTTTCTTTCAAGCCCTGATAAGCAATTGCAGTATGAGGCTCTGCGATGTAACCGGTTTGATGAATTTTTTTCATCACCTCTTTTGTTTCTTCCTCACCAACACAGCTTGAATAAAAGTCATCATAGCTAAACCATTCGTTATCCAACATAAACTGAACACGCGGCCAGTTATTCGGCTTACTTACATCCATCGCGTTCGATAGTGACTCAAGCGTATCATTCGGTGCCCACTCTTTATTTTGTAAAAAACGTGGCACCGTGTCGTTTTGGTTAGTTGTAGCGCTTAATTTCGCTACTGGCATACCAAGCACAGCACCGATCATCGCGGCACACACATTACCAAAGTTACCACTTGGAACTGAGATATGCGCTTTACTACGCTGCTCTTTTGGTAATTGAGCAATCGCTTCAAAGTAATAGCAAACCTGTGCAACTAAACGGCTGATATTAATTGAATTTGCTGAATTCAGACCAAGCTTTTGTTTCACTTCATCATCTAAAAACGCCTGTTTTACCATGCTTTGACAATCATCAAAGCTACCATCAACCGCATAGCAGTGAATGTTGTTGCCTAACGTTGTGAATAACTTTTGCTGCGCTAATGAAATTTTACCTTTCGGGTATAAGATCACGACATCGATATTTGGCTTATTATAAAATGCATGGGCAACTGCAGCCCCTGTATCGCCTGATGTAGCCGTTAAAATCGTGACTTTTTCACCCTGATTAAATTGCGCAAGACACTCAGCCATAAAACGGCCACCAAAGTCTTTAAACGCAAGCGTTGGGCCATGAAATAATTCAAGGCAATAAATATCTTTTTCTACTTCAACTAATTTCACATCAAAGTTAAAGGCATTTTGCACCATCTGTGCAACGGTATCGGCAGGAAGCTCGTCACCAATCAGGTGCGATAAAATCTTACTGCTACGGCTCACAAAGTCTAAATCAAGTAACTTATCAATGTCTTGAATTGGTGTAAGGCTATTAGGGAAGAATACACCTTGATTACGCCCTAAACCCGTTTTTACCGCTTCAACAAACGACACCTGTTGTGTTTCATCTTTTAAATTATGTAATTGCATGTTTATTCCTTAAATTCTTTAAAGCTGTCGTGTGCCAAGCTGATCAAGTTGGCAGATGTGGCAGAAGCCCTGCTCATTGATGTAATTATCATTCAGCCAAGCTGCACACTGCTTAGCAGCTTCCAGGCTCTTACACACGGTAAATAATGTTGGGCCCGCACCAGAAATGCTGACAATCTCTGCACCAAGCTCTGGCAAGGCACTCTTTGCTTCGGCAAAGCCTTGAATGAGCGGTGCGCGATGTGGCTCAGCGATTTCATCACTCATAATGGAAAGCGCTGCGTCAAAGCGACCTGTAAGCAATAAGCTGCTAAATGCAGAAAGTCGCTGAGCGAACTCAACACTGTCGTGCATTGATAATTGCGTTGGCAAGACCGAACGCGCTTTTGCGGTATTCAGTGAAAATCCCGGAAAAGCCGCTACGTAATACCATTGATTATCAACAGGTAACGAAATTGACTTGTTCGGAATGAGTTCACCAGTTAATTGCAAGCCACCTAAATAACAGGGTGTGATGTTATCGTAATGACGACCGCCACTAACAATGGCTTCAAAATCAGCCATCAACTCGATAAGTTGCTCTTGAGATAAGTTGGTTTCAGCGAACTTATCAAGGGCTGCAAACGCAGCCACCACAGAACAGGCACTCGAACCTAAACCTGAACCAATTGGTAGGTTCTTTTTAAGCTCAAGTTTTACCGCTGGCATAGTCGGTGCAACGTGTTCTTTAAAATGAATTAAACATTGATAAGCCAAGTTTTCTTCAGCATTAGCAGGCAGTTTGTGGGCATAGTCGCCAGAGCAGACAAAAGTATCTTGCTCAGCGCCACTCACCTCTACAACATCGCCTAATAAGGTGCCATCGATTGGTGCTAGCGCAGCACCTAACGCATCAAAGCCTACAGCAAAATTCCCGATTGAAGCGGGTGCATATACACGGATCATGACCAGCTCCTAACGTGTTAACGTTTTTAAAATGTCGGCAAATACGCCTGCAGCCGTTACTTCAGCACCTGCGCCATAACCACGAATAACAAACGGACGAGGTTGATAATATTGACTTAAGATGGCCAGTGCATTTTCACCGTCACGGATATCATAAAGAGCATGGCTACTATCTACGGCTTCGATGCCTACTTTACATTGACCGTTTTCAATAGTACCCACATAACGAAGTACTTTACCTTCGCTTGCAGCACTTTGTATACGGTCGTTAAACTGTGCATCAAGTGATGGTAGTTTTGCCATGAAATCTGCTACAGAATCACCTTCTGCAAACCCTTTTGGTAAAACAGATTCAACTTCGATATCGCTTAGTTCTAACTCAAGACCCGATTCACGGGCAATGATCAGTAGTTTTCGAGCAACATCAGTGCCTGATAAATCATCACGCGGATCTGGTTCTGTAAATCCACTTTCTTTCGCTTTTAACGTTGCTTCGCTAAGTGATAAACCATCTTGTAGCGCACCAAACATATACGATAATGAACCCGACAAGATACCGCTGAACTTAATAAGTTCATCACCGGCACCAAAGAGTGATTTCAGGTTATCAAGTACTGGTAAGCCTGCACCTACGTTTGTTTCGTATAAAAACTTACGATTATTCTTCTGTGTCACTGCAACTAAATCTTGGTAGTAAGCATACGAGCTAGTATTGGCCTTTTTGTTTGCCGCAACAACGTGGAAACCGGCATTCAAGAAATCAACATATTGCCCAGCAAGCTTATCGGCTGAGCTACAATCTACGATCACAGGGTTAATTAAATGGTTTTGTTTAACAAATTGCTCGACCAAATTTAAATCAAATGCCTGCTCTGACACGGCTAATTTGTCTTGCCAACCATCAAAAGCAATGCCTTCGCTATCTAGATAAAGCTGCCTTGAATTAGCAACACCGTACAAGTTCAGTTTAATATTACGTTTTTCAAGCCATGCTTGTTGACGCTTTAACTGCTGGATAAGTTCTTGACCTACTAAGCCACAGCCAAGTAAAAACACATCGATTGAAGGAATGTGAGTAAAGAAGTTCTCATGGCACACTTTCACTGCGTCGTTGCATAGTTCACCATCGATAACCGCTGAAATAGCACTCTCAGTCGAGTCTTGTGCAATAGCAACAATGTTAACCTGCGCTTGAGCTAATGAAGCAAAGAACTTAGCTGCTAAGCCTTTGTGCGCACGCATGTTATCACCAACTAGGGTTACAATCGCAAGGTTACGCTGTACTTGAACTGGTTCGATTAAACCGGCTTGTGATTCTAATTCGAAAGCAGTTTGTAATGCTTCTAGAGCAAGTGATAGGTCGCTCTCATGCACACAGAAACTGATACTAAATTCACACGAAGATTGTGTGATTAGTACAATTGACACATTGTCATGCGCCAATGCATTAAATACTTTTGATGCCATACCCACTTTGCCTTTCATACCTGGGCCAGACACGGTTAACATAGCGAGGTTTTGTAAACTTGATAGCGCTTTAACAGGCTCGTTCGACACACTGTCGTTACTGATCACTGAACCTTCAGCACGTGGGTTATGAGTATTTTTGATCTCGCACGGCACACCTGCTTTAGCACAAGGTAAAATCGTTTTCGGGTGCAATACTTTCGCACCAAAGTAAGACAGCTCCATTGCTTCTTTATAAGATAACGAATCAACCTTAGATGCTTTTTTGATATAACGCGGGTCAGCATTGTAAACACCGTCAACATCAGTCCAGATCTGGCATACATCAGCTTCTAAACATGCTGCAGCTATTGCTGCTGAGTAATCTGAACCATTGCGACCAAGTGTTGTTAGTTCCCCCTGCTCATTGGCAGCAGTGAAACCCGGCATGATATAAATAGTGCTCGGTGCTGCTTTTAATGCAGCTTGAAAACGTAACTTACTTGCGGCCAAGTCAGCTTCAGCATCAATGTAGCCACCTACAGATGCAATACAGTCTGTTGCTTCTAAATAACGAGCATTACTTTCTTTAAGCATACACTCCATCAAGGCAACACTAACGCGCTCACCAAAACTAATTGCATAAGCACGTACTTGGTCTGGGCAACACTTCAAAAGTGCAACACCATCCAGTTTATTCTTAAGTTCGTTTAAATCAGGCCAATTCACTACCTGACCAAAGTCAGCTTCAACAGCAGCTTTTAATTGTTCACAGCGCGCAACCAATGCTTGCCATAACTCTCTAAAATCTTGCCCCTGCTCTGCAGCGCTTGCTAATGCAACTAATGAATCTGTCATGCCACCTGGTGCTGACAGCACTAACAGCATTTCATCGCGTAATTCTTCTTTGACTAACTGAGCTACCTGTTGCAAACATGCGTAGTCGGCCAAGGACGACCCACCAAATTTTAATACTCGCATTATTTATGTTTCCTCATTCCATAAACGAAAAAGGCCTGTGTTCTAGTGAACACAGGCCTATAAATTTGTTGCACCGACCTATGCCACTATCCTGTAAGGATGATGGTTGTAATAATAATGGTCGTTGCGTGATTAAATGTTTTCATAGCCTTTAGACTGCCTTAAATGTAGCCAAGCTGTCAACCCTTAAAGAAAAGATAAATTATGCACTTTTGTTATACAAAAGATTAATGAATACCAAATTTATGCAAAGTTGCTTTCAGTCGAACAATATCTATCGGCTTATCGATGAAATCAATGGCACCCAAACTAGCTACTTTTTGCTTCATTTGCGCTTGAATATCAGCTGAAATCACTATAACAAAGCACTCTATTTTCTCTGCTTTGATCGTTTCAAGTACAGCAACACCATCTAGCTCTGGCATAGTTAAATCCAAACACAATAGATCAAAGTTTTGCTCGCGTAGTAAAGCAAGTGCTTCTCGACCATTGGTTGCTTGTTGAATATCAGCACTTAAACAGTTACCTAAGCACCGAACTACTTGTTTGCGAGCTATACTTGAATCATCACAAACCAGTATTGAAAAATTAGGGTTATTCATGAATATAAAAATCTTCGCTGTAGCAAATACAACATCTAAAAAGGCTAAAGTAAAAGACGAGCGAAATTTATAACACACTTTTATTGGTGCAGTAAGGTTAAGTTTTTTTAAAAAATAGTAACAATTTATAAATACTCCAGTAAAAAAGGATTTATTTATTTATTTTTAACCGTTTATTAGCTAACTTTAGAACTAATTGAATGTATTACAAATGTAACCAAGGAGCTATGGGTATTCTATGTTACAGAAAAGCCTATCAAAAGAATTGTTAACAAATGTGCTCTCGGTCTACTTCTTACTCACTTTTGTAGTGACCTGTGGGCAGGTTATTGCTGAATATGTAAACACTAAAGATTACATTCGTGACGAATTAACCACTTTACAAAAAACATTTAGCCGTAGTTTAACCCGTGCAATTTGGGAACTTAACGATAAACAAACCATCACAACAGCTGAAGGCTTACTCGCAATTCCTATGATCGAAGGCATTATTGTGCGCGATGATAGTGGCGAGGTACTCTCACAATTAGGTCGCTCATTAGATATTCACGAGCTATATAGCCAGCAGTTAGTGCAAGAAGAAGCGATAATTGAAGATACACCATCCGGTTTATTCGGCTATACATTTCCGCTTATTTTTGAGTTTTCGGGTAAAACAACTCAAGTAGGCGATGTAACCTTATTCTCAAGCCGAGAAGTGGTATTTAGCCGCATCATGATCTCTATTTATTTTCTAATCGGTAACGCAATGATCAAAACCACCTTTTTGATCATACTTTTCTTACTAGCATTTAGAAAACGCTTAACTGAACCACTTGCGCAATTTACAGAACAAATTGAAGATCTTGAACTAAACGATTTAGAAGGCCGCCATATCGAGATCCACACAACTGAACACAACGAATTAAAAGTAATGGAAGAATCTTTTAACCGTTTAATAGATAAAGTTGTTCTCTACCGAGAAGAGCTGGAACATACTCAGAAAGAGCTTGTACTTAGTAATGAAAAACTCGACCAACATAATTTACAGTTAGAGCAAGAAGTCGCGCGCAAAACATCTAACCTTAGCCAAGCGATGATGGATTTGCAGCAACAGAAATATGAATTAGAAAAACAAAAGCTAACACTGACTGAAGAGATAGACCTTCGTAAACAAACTGAACAAGAACTCATAACCAAGCAAACTGAGTTACAGCGCTATGTTGATGAGTTGAACTTAGCACAGGAGCGCCTAGTCGGCTCCGAGAAAATGGCTGCTTTAGGCGGCTTAGTTGCAGGTATTACCCATGATGTAAATACACCAATCGGGATTGGTGTGACTGCGACTTCATTTTTACAAGAACGTTTAGATCAGATTGAAGCGGCATACAAAGAAAAAACCCTATCACCAAAAGCGCTTGAAGAGTTTATTAATGACGCCAAGCAAAGCACTAGCTTACTTACTAGTAATTTAGACCGTGCATCAGAGTTGGTTGCAAGTTTCAAACAAATTGCAGTCGATCAAGCCAGTGAAGCAGTACGTACTATTAATTTCAAAGAGTATTTAGGTGAAGTGATCCGCTCTTTACATCCAAAACTAAAGAAAACATCTCATCATATCAATTTAGATTGCCCTGAAGATTTAACACTCAACCTGCCTGCAGGCGCTATTAGCCAAATTTTTACAAACTTGATCATGAACGCACTTATTCATGGCTTTGAAGGTATTGAAAGTGGCATCATAGATATCATAATTAAAGACGAAGAAGATGAAGTCGTTATCGACTTTAAAGATAATGGTAATGGTGTATCCGAACATCAGCTAGAAAAACTGTTTGACCCGTTCTTCACAACCAAGCGTGATCAGGGTGGCAGTGGGTTAGGTACTCATATCACTTTAAACTTAGTGAAGCAAACCCTTGGCGGTGATATAGAAGTAACAAGCGAAGTTGGAAAAGGCTTGCATTACCATATTAGTTTCCCAAAAAACATGCCTAAACCGCTTTCAATGTTTAACTCATAAGCAATTCGTACTGATGGCGAAATGATTCATTTCGGCATCAGTTTTTTATTGTTATGATTGGGCAAATTTATTGAAAGGATTAGCCTAATTATGTGGTTTAGTAACCTTATCTGCTACCGTTTTAAACAAGACGTTTCATACTCTCAAGAAGACTTCGACAAAGCCCTAGAACAAGATCTGTTCCGCTCATGTACAGGCCAAGAGCTTTCAACATTTGGTTGGACAAAAGCCTTTGGTAAGCATGGTCAAACTCTATCTCACTTCTCTCAAGACAGCATTTTAGTATGCGCTAAGCGTGAAGAAAAAGTACTGCCTGCGGCCGTTATCAACGAATTGGTTGCAGAGAAAGTTGAGCAAATCGAAGCGGAAGAAAACCGTCCGGTAAAGAAAAAAGAAAAAGACGAACTAAAAGAAAATATTCTGCACACTTTACTGCCTCAAGCATTTAAAAAGTCGAGCCTACAGTTTGCGTTTATTGACCAAAAGAATGGCTGGGTTGTCGTTAACAGCGCAAGCTTTAATAAAGCAGAAGAGCTTTTAGCCCTACTTCGTAAATCACTTGGCACGCTACCTGTCGTACCTGCATTTGCTAATTATGATTTAGATGTATTTTTAACAGATTGGTTAACTAACTTCAGCACTCCTGAAGGCTTCTCTATCGGTAACGATGCAGAGCTTGAAGAAGCCGATGACAGTGGTGCTCAGGTTAAATTGAAAGGCCATGACTTATCATGTGACGAAGTAAAGTCACACCTAGAAAATGGTAAGCGCGTAACTAAACTGGCTCTTGATTGGCAAGAACGCGTTAAGTTCATGCTACAAAACGATGGTTCGATTAAGCGTCTAAGCTATTCAGAAACATTAAAAGAAGAAAACGCCGACATTCCAAAAGAAGATATGGCGGTAAAACTTGATGCAGACTTCATCTTAGCGTCAGAAGAAATTAAACAGTTGCTAGAAGAGCTGACCCAAGGCTTAGGCGACGCTGAAGATTTATAAAATTAACCTAAATGTTAATTAACAAAAAGCGCGACTTGGTCGCGCTTTGTGTTTTTAGCTATTCAGTAAAAATGGCTTTGACCTCATCAAGCATATCGTGATATTCGTCTTCATTAAATAACTCAAGCGATTCTATTACGCCTTTATCTACATATGTTTGCAATGCTGCCGATTTGTCAGAAACCTGCAAGATGCCTTCTAAAATCGCGCCAATACGAATAAAGTCAACATAGCATATATGCTCTGGACGATAGTTTGGATTTGCCCAGCTTTCAGCAACTTCGACGAACTCATCAGTAAAGCCCCAAGCACGCATAATTGCGCCACCTACTTTGCCTCCTAACTTTTGGATAGCGTGTGCCAAAAAACTTGGATTTGCAAAAACTTCAGGGTGCTTTTCAGCCTCAGTCAAAATTGGCAACACGCCTATGTTATAGACTAATGAAGCTAGCGTAATGGTATCTCGGTTCAGTGATGTTTGCTTATTTCGACGTAAGAAAAAGTCCATTAGAGTAATTGAGTGACATGCAACTTTAAGGGTTTTTTGCCATGCTTTATCCATATACCCTTTTATCAGCTCATTATGCGATACAAACAATTGTTCCATCGCCATTGCGGTGGCAATATTTTTGATTTGACGTAGACCAATTCGTGTGACGGCTTGATGAAGATTGGTGACTTTAACTGAGCGCCCCATAAATGCACTGTTGGCCACTTTAATCATTCGTGCCGATAACGCTGGATCATGGGAGATAACATCTGCCATATCCATCAAGTTTACTTCTGGGTTATCTGCTGCTTGCCTCACTTTTACTGCAACTTCAGGTAATGTCGGTAACACTAAAGTGTCATTATTTATTCTGTCGACCAATATGGTCAGTAATGCATTCTCTGTTGACATATGCGTGCCATCCTCTTGGGTTAGTTTGCCAAAATAAAGACAAACTAATGACTGACATTATTAGATTAGTTCTTGTTTTAGTATTGTCTAACTTAACGCTAAAGTTAAGAAAATCACAGAAATTATCTCTTTTTATGCTTTTTAATCATGTAACTGATAAATAAATATCGCTTCTAGCGCTGTATACTTGCCATGTATATGGCAGGTTTGCTTTAATGCATACACTTTTTGTTTTAATAACAATGACTCTCACTAAAATCGGGAACGGGCAAAATGACATTAAATAAAATTAGCCAAGCACTTATCTTATCAGGTGCTGTTTTTCTTGGTGCATGTTCTGATCAGCAAGCAACCACTTCTCAAACTCAGCCTGCTGCAGAGCAAACAAAGCAAAGTATTGAACAGAACAACCCACAACTTATCAATGCAGATGAAAACCGTTTAGACATTTACACAGACTTCACACTTACTTCTGATCTTAGCCACCTGAGTGATAACCAAAAGCAAATGGTTGGTAAGTTGATCGATGCCTCAAAAATTATGGATGAGCTATTCTGGCGCCAAGCATTTGGTGAGAACAAAGACGCTTTCTTAGCAAAAATCAATGATGAAAAAGTTCAGAAGTTTGCAGATATCAACTACGGCCCTTGGGATCGCTTAAACGGCGACCAAGTTTTCTTATCAGGTTATGAAGAAAAGCCTCTAGGCGCTGAATTTTACCCAAGCGATATCACTAAAGAAGAATTAAACAACGCAATCGTTGATGACAAAACAGGTCTTTACTCAGTGATCAAACGTGACGAGAAAGGCCTTCTTTACAGTGTGGCTTACTCTGTTGAGTACGCACAAGAGCTAGAAAAAGCAGCCAACTTGTTACGTGAAGCAAGCAAGCTCGCTGATGATAGAGAATTCGCTAACTACTTAAGCATGCGTGCAGATGCACTAGTAAATGATGACTTTCAACCATCTGATTTTGCATGGATGGATATGAAAAATAACCCTATTGATGTGGTTATTGGTCCTATTGAAACCTATGAAGATCAACTATTTGGTTACCGTGCGGCGTATGAATCTTATGTACTAATCAAAGACTTGGCATGGAGCGAGCGTTTAGCTAAATTCGCTGCTTTCTTACCAGAGCTACAAAAAGGTTTACCTGTAGACGAAAAATATAAGCAAGAAGTCCCAGGTTCAGACGCTGACTTAAATGCTTATGATGTCGTTTATTACGCAGGCCACTCAAATGCGGGTAGTAAAACAATTGCTATCAACTTGCCAAATGATGAGCAAGTACAGCTAGAAAAAGGCACACGTCGTTTACAGCTTAAAAACGCAATGCGTGCTAAGTTCGATAAAATCTTAGTGCCTATTTCAGAGCAGCTAATTGTTCCTGAGCAACGTAAACACATTACCTTTGACGCTTTCTTCGCAAACACTATGTTCCACGAAGTAGCGCACGGTTTAGGCATTAAAAACACCATTACGGGTAAGGGTACTGTTCGCCAATCATTGCAAGAGCATGCAAGTGCCCTTGAAGAAGGTAAAGCGGATATCTTAGGTCTTTACATGGTTGAGCAATTACTTAAGAAAGGCGAGATCACTGACGGTACATTAGAAGATTACTACATCACCTTTATGGCTGGTATCTTCCGTTCAGTGCGTTTTGGTGCTTCAAGCGCACATGGTAAAGCGAATATGATCCGCTTTAACTTCTTCGCTGAAGAAGGCGCATTTTCTAAAAATGCTGACGGCTTATACAGCGTTAACATGGAGAAAATGAGCCAAGCAATGGAAAAACTATCGCGCTTAATCTTAACGATTCAAGGTGACGGTGATTACCAAAAAGTTGATCAGCTAATCGCAACTCATGGTGAGATCAAAGCAGAGCTAGCGAAAGATTTAGAAAAATTAAGCCAAGCTAATATCCCTGTTGATGTTACTTTCAAACAAGGCAAAGAAGTATTAGGCCTTTAATACCAGCCTTGTCTGATTAAAAAAACGCTGCAATTGCAGCGTTTTTTATTATTCTCGTGCGACAAAACTTAATCCATATTTGCTATTCAGCTGGACTATATCACCACTAATCAACATCTTATTAAACTCTGAATTAAAGTCATCTATAAACTCATTAAGCTCCCGTTGCTTAGTGAAACCATAATAGCCTTGATTCACCGTAATGATTGGCGACAGCATGATAACCTTACTAGAAATTGATAAATCATCAATAATCGGAAGAGCAGCTCGCGGGTGAGTCATCACTAAATCAACTCGATTGTGCATTAACTGTAAAAAACTAGCTTTAACACTCGCCACTTCTGACAAAGTTAAACTTGATTTATTGCGTTTAAATTCTGAACCATAATTCCAACCCCGAGTAATACCAATCACGTCTTTACGTAAGCTTGCGAAATTACCAGCCCAAGTTACATCGCTATTTTTTTTGGTAAAAAAGACAATAGGATCTTCATAAAATGGCAAGGCACTAAATTGCATATATTGTTGACGTTGAAGAGACTTATAAGGACCGATAATGGCATCTGCATGGCCTTGCTCAACCATTTTTAAAGCACGCTTTAGTGGCATGATATCGATGACGAGTTCATGCCCAAGGCGCCGACAAATTTCATGAGCAATATCAGCACCTAAACCAATCACTGTACCTTGTTGATCTTGTTCTAAGATTGCGGGGAAATGGCTCCCAACAAAGTAATAACTTTTTGCTGTTACGGAAAATGAACATAGAAAAGCCAATACGGCTATTACTGTGCTTTTCACTTTTATTAGTCTCTTATTTTTCGCATCTACTTAGCTTAGCGCAATTTAATATGATTGATTAAAAATGTGCTCTTAGTTGCTCTATTTGTTCATCGCTATATGGAACTGTCGGTAATTTACCCCAAATAGGCGCTGGCCAAGCCGGATCGGTAGTGAAGCGTGCAATATGATGAACATGTAATTGCGGCACCATATTACCCAATGCTGCTACATTGAGTTTGTCTGGGCTGAATACCTGTTGTAACAACTTACTCAGTTTGCCCGACTCTTGTAATAAGGTAATTTGTAGCTCTTCAGACAGATCGATAATCTCTTTAACGTCTGCAACTCTTGGCACTAAGATAAACCAAGGGTATTGGCTATCATTCATCAGCAATACTTTACACAGTGGCCAATCCGCAAGTTCAATGCAGTCGCGTTGTAGTTCTGGGGCCAGAGAAAACGACGTATCAGTATTTTTCATCAATAAATCCTTTGATATTGGGTAATCAAATCCTACTTTATAGCATTTTGTTGCAGTTGCCTAAGCTTACCATTAACATCATGGCAGTTTTTATTCGAGCGAAGGTACTCCTGTGCTAAAAAAAATTAAATCTCTCTCACTTGCTCTGCCAGTGGTGGCCACTGCATTTAGTGTGACTGCTGAACCACTCACACTTGAGCGTATTTTTGACGATCCAAGCTTAGCAGGCAAAGCGCCTGTACAACTTAAATTCTCTCCAGACGGCAGTCGTGTCACTTACCTGCAAGGTAAAACCGATGATTACAACCGCTACGATCTATGGGAATACAACTTAAAAGATAACAAAAACCGCTTATTAGTTGACTCTGCTGCGCTATTTTCTGGTCCAGAAAACTTATCTGATGAAGAAAAAGCACGCCGTGAGCGCCAACGTATTTTTGGTAAAGGGATCTTAGAATATAAATGGTCTAAAGATGGTAAAGCGCTTTTATTTCCACTTAATGGCGACCTTTACTATTACGAGCTTGCCTCAGCTAAAAGCCGCAAATTAACCGACACAGACGCATTTGAAACCGATGCACGCTTCTCACCTAAAGGGCACTTCGTATCGTTTATTCGTGAGCAAAACCTATACGCACTTAACTTAAAAACGGGTCAAGAAATCCAATTAAGTAAAGATGGTGGCGGTGTTATTAAAAACGGTATGGCCGAGTTTGTTGCGCAAGAAGAAATGGGCCGTATGACTGGCTACTGGTGGTCTGGTGATGAGTCTAAAATCGCTTATACCCGTGTTGATGAAAGCCCAGTAAAAGAAGCGATCCGTAATGAAATTTACGCCGATGAAGTAAAGCTTTTTAACCAACGCTACCCGTTTACAGGTACCGACAACGTTAAAATTCAGTTAGGTGTTGTAAGCATCAACAATCAAAAAACTGACTGGGTTGATTTAGGCGACGTTCAAGATATCTATATCGCTCGCGCAAAATGGTTAAAAGATAACAAAACGCTTTCTTATCAGTGGCAAGACCGCTCGCAACATAACTTAGAGTTACGTTTTTATAATAGCGAAACGAAAAAGCAAACGGTTGCCCTAACAGAAACCAGTGATACTTGGATTAACCTACACTTTGATTTGCAATTCTTAAACGATAAAAAGCATTTCGTTTGGGCATCTGAGCGCGACGGTTTTAAACACCTTTATTTATACCGCACAAACGGTGAAATGATCCGTCAAATCACCCAAGGTGAATGGGTTGTTGATAGCTTAAAAGGTATCGACGAGAAAAAAGGCATCGTGTATTTTGCAGGTCGTAAAGACACAGCACTTGAGAGCCACCTTTACAGCGTACCGCTATTCAAAAAAGGCGAAATTAAGCGCGTAACTGAGCTAGGCGCTTACCATAATGTGGTGATTGCTAAAGATAACAAAACCTTTATCGATAACAGCTCATCAGTGAATAAGCCTGGCTCTGCGGCATTACGTAAAATTAATGGCGAATTTATCACTTGGCTTGAAGAAAACAAGTTAGATAAGTCACACCCATTAACGCCTTACCTAGCTGATTTGATCACCCCAGAATACGGCACACTAACGGCTGAAGACGGGCAAATCATGCATTACCGTTTATTCAAGCCAACTAATTACCAAGACGGTAAAAAGCACCCAGTTATTGTTAACGTGTATGGCGGTCCTCATGCTCAGCGTGTAACAAACAGCTGGCGTAGTAAAAACTTATACTTCCAATACATGGCACAACAAGGCTATGTTATTTTCCAACTTGATAACCGTGGTTCATACAACCGTGGTAAAAAGTTTGAAGACGTGATTTATAAGCACTTAGGTGTGGCTGAAGTGGCAGACCAAATTAAAGGTGTCGAGTTCTTACGCACCCTTGATTACGTTGATCCTGAGCGTATTGGTATTTATGGCCACAGCTACGGTGGTTACATGGCGCTTATGACCATGTTTAAAGCGGGCGACTACTTCAAAGCCGGTGTTTCTGGTGCGCCAGTTACTGATTGGGCACTTTACGACACTCACTACACTGAGCGTTATGTAGGTCACCCTGCAACAAACGCGAAAGGTTACGAAGCAAGTGCTGTCTTCCCGTATGCTGAAGGCTTAAAAGGCCCACTGATGATTTATCACGGTATGGCTGATGATAACGTGTTATTCACTCACGCCACTAAGTTATTCAAACAACTGCAAGATCAAGAAAAACAGTTCGAAATGATGACTTACCCGGGTTCAAAACACAGTTTACGTGGCAAGAGCGTACAAACGCACTTACATCAAACTATCACAAGTTTCTTCAACCGACACTTTAACGTTGAATAATCACGTTCAATTTCGGTAACTTAGACTAAAGGCTGATTGTTAAATCAGCCTTTTTTTTGTCTCAATGTATTCTACTATTTAACTAGATTTTCGACCTATTTTGGCTACGCTTAATACATTGCTCTTATGAGCATGACGAAGGAACACACATGAATTACTTACGCCGTTTTACAATTTTTCAGCGCCTCGCCATGTTAGTGAGTGTGGTCGTGATAGGGCTGATATTTTTGAGCGTCTCGAGTTTAACGCAGCAATACAGCTCGCTAAAGCAAGAGCAATACATAAAAACCCAAAACCTTGTTGAGTCAGCCTACTCTATTATTGAGCATAACTATGCGTTGTTTGAGCAAGGTAAGCTGAGTGAGCAACAAGCCAAGCAAGCAGCCCTCGAAACAATTTCTGCACTACGTTATGACAATAACAATTACTTTTGGATCAACGATTATGAACCCGTTATGGTCATGCACCCGTTTAAGCCAGAATTAAATGGTAAATCGCTAGCGGGCAGTAAAGATCCAGATGGTGTGTTGTTATTTGTCGATATGGTTAATATCGTCAAAAAACAAGGTGAAGGTTTTATTCCCTACAAGTGGCCAAAGCCAGGTAAAGATCAGCCCGTTGATAAAATTGCCTACGTAAAAGGGTTTGCAAAGTGGCAATGGATTGTTGGCTCTGGTGTCTACATTGATACCATTGAAGAGGCGTTCTCGTCACTTCGTACCCATGTCATTATCACCGCGGTAGTGATTATTGCCCTACTGGTTGCGCTTAGCTACCTAATTGCCAATAGCATTCTTCGTCCGACACAACTTGCCGCAAATATGATGAAAGATATCTCACAAGGTGAAGGTGATTTAACTCAAAAGCTTGATGAAAACGGCAATGATGAAGTGTCTCGTTTGTCGCGCTACTTTAATTTGTACACGGCAAAAATGCGTGAGTCACTAAAACATGTTGCCGACAACGCAGAGCAAGTGAATCAGTTTGCCCACAGCGTTGATGATGCCAGCAAAACCAATCATTCATTTATAGAACTGCAAAACGACAGCTCAACTCAAGTGGCCACTGCGATGGAACAAATGACCCATCAAATTCATGATGTCAGTCAGAATGCTGAACAAGCTGAGCATGCCGCTAACGAAGCTGCACAAAATGCAGAAACGGGTAAGCAAGTTCTTAATAAGACCATCACCGCCATTGAAACCTTGTCGCGTAACATTGAACAAGTGAGTAAGGTTACTGCCGACCTTGCTGCAGAGAGTAACAACATAGGCTCAGTGCTTGATGTTATCCGCAGCATTGCAGAGCAAACCAACTTACTGGCACTCAATGCAGCCATTGAAGCAGCACGTGCTGGTGAGCAAGGTCGAGGCTTTGCCGTTGTAGCTGACGAAGTGAGAACTTTGGCAAGCCGTACAGGTAAAAGTACCGATGAAATTCAAGCTATGATCAGTAAACTACAAACCGGTGCACAAGCTGCTGTTGATGCTGTATCAGCAAGTCAGCAGTTATCAAGTGAAACGGTTTCACAGGCAGGTGAAGCAAATAGCTCCCTCAGTGAAATTGAACGACTAGTCACTATTATCAAAGATATGAATAGCCAAATTGCCCGCGCTACCGAGCAACAAACCAGCGCCGCAGATGAAGTTAACTTGCGGATTAATGAGCTTTCTCAATCAACCGAGCAATCACTGTCGAATACCCAAGGACTTTCCAACGCCAGTGATAATTTAAAGCATAGCTCACAAGCATTGAGCGATGTAGTTAACCGTTTCAAACTCGATTGATCACAGCAATTCAAAAGCCCTGCAATGGTTTGCGGGGTTTTTCTATAACCTTTCTTTTTTATCCTCTAGTAATTTTTGAAGCCACCAAAAACACAACCCACTGATTTAATTAGACCTTTATTAAATAGATAAAAAAAGATGATAAATAGATATTAACGAGATTTACATAAATAAATTAAAAAGGAACTAATGAGGTGTGCTGAATTAAATTGCCATTGGCATTTAATCACTATTACAAAAATAATAAGGAGCGATACCAAAGTGCCTTCAAGAAACATACACCCCAAAAAGAACACACACTTAAAGCGTACTATGTTAGCTGCAATTTGCACTTACTCGCTACTCGGAGTAACTAATCAAGCGCTGGCAGATACAACTCAAACAAAACAAATTCCATTACACTTTATAGTTGCAGCAACCGATAAAGATGGCGCTAATGCCAAAGTTGACCAAGCCACTATTGAGCAATCAATTGAAAACTTAAATTCACATTATCAAGGTACAGGTTACTCATATCACTATAAATCTACTGACTTCGTAACCAACGAAGAGATGCCTGGTTTTTATGACGACGATTACTCACCAGACAATAGAGTGTTATTTATTGAGCCTTATTTTGATAAATCAGCTTTAAATGTCATGGTCGCAGACTTTGATGGCGTCAATGGTAATGCGTTTTTTCCTTACTTTGGCGTAGATGGTGTGTTAATTGATACAGAAGATCTTGTTACAACGACACTCGCACATGAAATCGGCCATAACCTCAGTTTATTGCATACCTTTGCCGATGGTGATGATGAACCTATTTCAGTGCAAATCGGTGAACGTGGCTACTTGTACGGTGACCAGATAATCGACACCCCTCCTTCTTTTGATGACTTAGATGATGATATTGAAAATTGCGAATACACAGGCTCTGCCGAAGATGAAGAAGGTACTCCCTACGCCCCTGATGCCAAAAACATAATGAGCCAAGGAAAAAATACCTGCCGTACGCACTTTTCTGCACAACAAATAGACCGTATGCAGTACGTTTTGCAAAGAGATAAATACCATCTTTTTAATCAATTTGGTGAAGGTAGAACCGTACCAAACTGCGAAAACTCAATTATAGTTACTCAATTCCCACATATAGATGGCTTTAATTTTAATCAAGAAATAGCGCAGCCATGGGTTCAAGATGTAGCTAATAACGGCTTCTTTTTTAGAACCTCACCTGATTCAAATTCAAGCAGAACAGGTGCTGATGAACCCTTTGAGGGGCACAGCTATTTACAAATTGATAGTAGCAAACGGGATGACACTGATTTTGATGACATTGTATATGCCAAAAAAGGTGACAAATTAAACTACTTAAGCCCTTGCTATGACTTGAGCTTCATCGAAAAACCGACATTGGAGTTTTACTTCAATATGCACGGCAAAGATATGGGAACTAGTATTATCGAGGTATCCGCCGATAATGCGCAAACGTGGGCTGAGTTATGGCGAAAAGAAGGCCAACAACACTCCGACGGCGACATTTGGGAAAAAGTGACGGTTGATCTATCTAACTACAGAACAACTCCCGCACAGCTGAGACTAAGTCATATCATAGAAGGTGAAAAAGGTGATGCGTCATTTGATCTTTTCACTGTTTCGGGCACTCAACCTCAGCAAGATTATGAATTTAATAGTAATACTCTCAATATAGCCGAAGACGAAAATGAAGTAACATTCAAGGTCATTAAAAACTCAGGCTTAGATAGTAGTTCGAAAATACGAATTTACACCGAAGACGTGGATGCTATTGCTGGAGAAGATTATACAGCACTTGATGAGACCCTTACTTTTTCGAGCCAAGAAACTGAAAAAGAACTAGCTATAAATATATTTGATAATAATGAAGTTGATGGTTCTCGCTCTTTTAATATCAAACTAGCATCTGATGAAAGTGACATAATCTTCAATGAATCAATTGTAACGATTGAAGACAACGATGTTGATTTCAGCTATGAATTAGACATTTCAGACACACAAATATCTGAAAATAGCGGCCAACTATTAGTTGGTATAATCAAATCCGATCCAACCGATTTTGAAACAAAAGTTCGTATAAAAACGACGGATGATAGCGCGGTCGGCGGCACTGATTTTACAGCTCTTGATGAAGTACTTACCTTTGCTCAAGGCGAAACACAAAAAGACATTACGATCGACATTATTGATAATTCAGAGGTAGATGGCTCAAGACGCTTCACTCTCGTATTAGAGTCTGAATCATTCAATGAAAAATACGCTGATGAAGTAATCACAATCACCAATGAAGATGGTATTCCAGAGCATGCAACCCCAGATGATAAAGCAAGCGGCAGTGTATCAGGTTACTTTACACTAATGCTCGGCGCACTGTGCTTTATTCGTAGAAACCGAAAGAAGAACATAAAAGACTAAACCTGACCAAGCATAGGCTTTAGAGCACAGGGTTGTGTCTAAAGCTTATGCTTTTTAAACTTACAACTTACAAACAATAACGAGCGAATAAGCTGCTTACTGTTGCGGCGGTAGGCTTGCCATGTTGCCAATCACCACCTTCTACACCACTGCCTGCGATATCCATATGAACATACGGTAATGGCTGCGCTGATTCAGTACCATGTTTATCTAAACCACCAACAATCGCTAAGAATGCCATTGGGAACTGATGACCACGTGCAGTTACAGCAGAAGCTGCATTGTTACTTGATAGTACGTCATCAGCTAATGTGCGAGGGCGAATGAAGTCATAATCTTCACGGCGGCTACGAGATACTTCTGCGCCATCTGCCCATAAATCGCCTAAGTCAGCAATTTGGCGCGAAATTTTCGCCGCGCGAGCTGGACCATTTTCAACATACGCACTGTAAGGACCCATAGCACGTGCTGCGTGGCCTGTTAGTGTTGCAACAGTGAATAGCTCTGGATTCACTTCGTTTAAAGCGCGATCTTTCATTTCGCTTAGTAAGTCGCCCATAGCTAAACGGCCTTCAGCATCTGTGTTACCGATACGAACACGTACACCTTCGCGGCTAGTAATGATTTCATCAGGAACAAAACAATCAGAACCAATTGAGTTACGAACTACGGCTAAGTAAGCAATCACTTTTACGCCTTTTGGTGCAAAGTCAGCCACTGATTTCATAAAGCCAGCAACCGAAGCAGCACCGCCTTTATCACGGCTCATACCTGCCATAAAGCCACCCACTTTAAGGTCTGCACCACCGGTATCGTAAACTAAACCTTTACCAACAAACATTAAGGTACGCTCAACATCGCCTTCAGGCACGTATTCTAGTTTTACAACACGTGGGTGATGACGCTCAACAGCATAAGATGCGCGCGCTACGGTGCTCATCATTGGGTAATCTTTATCGATAGTGTTGATATCTGAAATCACTTCAACAGACACCTTACTACCAGCAAATAACTCAACGCAGTAGTCTGCAAAACGAGGTGGTGCCATACGCTCAGGCTCTGTACCACATAAATCACGTGCAGCGTATTGACCTGCAGCAATAGCATTAAGCGCTTTGCTCATTGCCTCGTCTGCACCCACTAGGCTAATTTGGCTAATTGGTTCAATCGCTTGGCCGTGGAACTCACGTGCCTCAAGTGGTTGCCAAAGCGCTTGGCAAGCACCTAAATAAGCCACTTCAAGGGCATGCTTGTAACGGCTATCTTGATTTACGTTAGCAAGTAAAATTGCAGGCTGAGTGCTACCCGATGCTTTCGCTTCTAGTACACCTTGCTTTGCTGCATCAAAGTAACGACGTACATCATCATAATCACGGTTTAGAGGGCCTGTAGGCGCTAAAATAACGCGTTTAGAGTCAATTACAAGTAATGTCACTTGTTTGCCAATACGTGCGTCTACAGCTTGTTGAGCGCTAATAGCTTGACTTAAGCTTGCGTCTGCTAAAGAAGAAAAATCATCACCGATAATAATCAATGCATCGTGATTTGCATCCGCTAGTTGAGGGGCTGCAACTGCATGAGGGTATGCCATAAAAAAGGTCCTGCTGTTAAAAACATAGGACCTTATTATCATTGATTTAGGGCGCTATTGCCAGCCAAGTAAGATAGCTTACTATAAGGCTGGCAAGCTAAGTTTACTGCTCTGTAATGTGTGCTGAGTCTTTACGATGCTTAACAATTACAGACCAAGCTTCAAGCATAACCAGTACGCTCACAACCAGTACTAACAAATCAAGTGTCACCAGTAACCAGTTACCTTGTTGATAGTACTCGCCCAATTTAATAACCCCAGCAAAGAACGCCATAACGAGTACAAAACTCATTGGTATAAGCGTGTATTTAGCTGGGCGATTCGCTTTAATTAACATTACCGAAATCACCAGTAAGGTTAAGCTTGCTAAGATTTGGTTAGTCGAACCGAATAACGGCCAAATGATCATACCGCCGCTACCGTCAGCGCCACCAGCTCCAAAGGCAAGCAGTAAACAGCTTAGAACTGCAATAAGTGTAGCTACAATACCATTACGAATGATGCTGATATTATAAATATCACCCCACTCTTGAATTATATAACGCTGCAGGCGTACGCCAGAGTCCATGGTAGTCCCCGCAAACAAGACCACCATCACGGCAAGTAAGGTTGATGCCACCTCTTGCGAGATACCCCAACCACTTTCAATTAAGTTAGCGCCACCATTAATAAAGGCGCTGACACTACCTGCACCTAAGTGACTATAAATTTCATGCCATTCTTCAGGTGATACAGCAAGTGCAACACCACTAACTGCAACGAGTGTTATAAGTGCAAGCATACCTTCGCCTACCGCACCTAAGTAACCCACAAAGCGGCCATCAGTTTCCTTGTTCAGCTGCTTAGAACTGGTACCTGAAGACACAATACCGTGGAAACCCGATACCGCACCACAAGCTATGGTCACAAATAGCAATGGAATAATACTTGGTGTATCAACCGCCGTTTGCGTATTAAACGCAGGCGCTGTGATATCTGGCATTGACACAAACACCGCACCGTAAAGAAGCACTAAGCCAACCAATAACTGCATACCGTTGATAAAGTCACGAGGCTGTAACAGCATCCATACTGGCAATAACGAAGCAATGGCTGCATAGATAAATAAGATAATGATCCAGTTCGCATTCGCACTTAGACCAAACATTTCATCAGGTAATGAAATTGGCATACCACTACCAAGGTAAATGGTGTAATAAAGAATTCCCACACCAACTAAACAAAGCGGAATTAACGACACTTTACGGCGTAGTAACTGGCCAATAACTAAGGCCACTACAATCGCTGACCAAGCGGGGAATACCGCGTTAGGTTGCGATACAAATGACTTGGCAATAACCACACCAAAAACGGCATTCACCATCAGCAGCACTAAGAACACCACAATCATAAATAGCGCACGGGTACGCTTACCAATTACGCTTTCAGATAAAGCGCCCATTGATTTGCCTTTGTTACGCGCGCTGGCCCAAAGAGCCCCCATGTCGTGAACACCAGCAAAAAAGATAGTACCAAATACCACCCAAAGTACCGCAGGCACCCAGCCCCAATATACGGCAATAGCAGGGCCAACAATTGGCGCAGCACCTGCAACAGAGGTGAAATGGTGGCCCCATAACACAACTTTGTTAGTTGGCACATAATCCACACCATCCTCAAGTTCATGAGCTGGTGTGACAAAATTATCATCCATTTTAAATATTTTTTCGGCGATGAATTTCGAATAAAAGAACCATCCGAACAACATACCGACTATTCCGAGCAGCACGATTACGACCGATTGCATAGTCATCTCTCTTATTAAGTTATAATGTTGTCTAAGGTGTTGAACTAGGCAGGCCTAGCACCCCAACTAGACACTAACAAACTTTCAAGCACCAAGGTGTTAACCTTTAGTCTAATATACTCAGCTGAAAATGCTCGTGAGCCTGACTCTTTATTCCGACACCTATCCCTAACAGGCGTACTGGCTGGTTATTACCTCGCTCATAGGCTTTGCTCATTAACTCAGCAAAAATGCGTTCGTCTAATTGATGGTGGCTTTGATCGGCACTGGTCACGACAAAATTGGCAAACTTGACCTTCACCGATAATTTATTGATGCGGTTGTTTAACTGTTGTTTATCAAGACGGCGGGTTAATTCATCCATCAAGCGGGGTAACTGGCTTAAACACTCGTCTAAATTATTTTTGTTGTATTCATAGGTGTGCTCAACACTGAGTGACTTTCGTACTCGCTCAGTTGACACTTTGCCAACGTACTCGCCTGCACACTTTTGATATAAAGAGACGCCAAAATTACCAATGTGCTGCTGCATCCAATTAACCCCTTTCGCACGCACATCAGCCCCTGTGTAAAGCCCTTTAAGTTGCAGCTTTTCTAAGGTCACCTTGCCAACGCCGGGAATTTTGCCAAGCGGTAAACTCGCCAAAAAGTCATCAACTTGATCGGGTAATACCACAAACTGACCATTAGGCTTATTTTCATCGCTGGCTATTTTGGCAATAAACTTTATTGGCGCAACGCCCGCTGAGGCTGTCAGCCCAGTGGTGTCATAGATTTCTTGGCGGATTTGCTGTGCCATGAGTGTTGCACTACCTTTGCATGCGGTACTGTCGGTTACATCAAGGTAGGCTTCATCTAACGATAACGGCTCAATAAGGTCAGTGTACTTTGCAAAAATGGCGCGAATTTGCGTGGAGATTTCTTTATAAACCTGCATTCGTCCGGGCACGATAACCAGATCGGGGCACAGTTGTTTGGCATGATAGTTAGACATGGCCGAGCGCACACCATATTTACGGGCAATATAGTTGGCTGTTGAAAGCACCCCGCGACGACTATTACCACCTATAGCCAGAGGCACATTGGCAAGCGCGGGGTTATCACGCATCTCTACAGCTGCATAAAAGCAGTCCATATCGATGTGAATGAATTTTTTCATCAGGAACACAACAACTGTTTATATATACAGTTATTATATTTAAACTTCCTGAGAGTGCAAGCTAAGAGGTTTGGCTTGTTTGTTGGTTTGGCTTTTTGCGACTGATAAGCCGTGCGCCAAATAACCAAAAGGCGGCTTCGAATAACAAGCCCACGACAATTAAAGCGATAAATCCTGACATTGTGCCCATGCTATAACAGAGCAAAGCTAGAGCAAGTAAGATGAAAAGTGCAATCCACTTTATCACCCTCAAGGTTAGTTGCTGCATAATTAAGGTCCTTTAATGTGTGTTCATTTTACTCACACTTTACGTAAGCGTGAACTTATAAATCTAGCACGATTTACTGAGATTTCTAATTTCCTTGAGCTAAAAGCATCATATTGCTAACCTAAGTTTTCTCACAATCAATGAAGATTTACTATGCAATCGTTTATAGAACAACACCCTATCAGAACCAAAATAAATGTCGCATGGGGTGAAATGGATGCCCTTCAACACGTTAATAATGTGGTGTACTTTCGCTACTTCGAAACAGCTCGTATCGATTTTTTCACTCAACTAGGCTTTCTTAAAGATTTACAAGTAACAGGTGTGGGTCCGGTGATCAGCGAGAACAATGCTCGCTATAAACGCCCAGTAACATTTCCTGATACGGTGCATGTTGGTGTTAAGATTAGTGACATTGAACACGATCGCTTTATGATGCATTACACTGTATTTAGTGAAAGCCAAGACGCAGTAACAACCATTGGCTCATCACAAGTGGTTATGTTTAATTTTAAAACGGGTAAAAAAGCTCAGTTAAATGATGAGTTATTAACTGCACTTAAAGCCCATTCTAGCGATTAACAAGGATCTATTATGCTTTATAGCCCACTAGGTCGAAGTGGTATTGATGTATCTCGTGTCTGCTTAGGTAGCATGACATGGGGTATGCAAAACAACCAAGCCGATGCCGATGAACAAATCGCCTATGCGTTAGATAAAGGCGTTAACTTTATTGATACCGCCGAAATGTATGCCGTTCCACCTTCTCCTGACACCTACGGTAAAACAGAAGAGATCATCGGTAATTGGTTAGCGCGAAATAAAGACAAACGCGATGATCTTGTCATTGCCACTAAAATAGCAGGTAACGGCTTACCGTGGGTCCGCGATGCAGGCGATATTACTCGCCAAGCAGTGGTTGAAGCCGTTGATGCATCTCTTAAACGCTTACAAACTGAGGTTATCGATTTATACCAATTACATTGGCCTAACCGTACATCACCGCACTTTGGTAAACAGTGGCCAGGTAAAGTATGTTTCTCAGAAGCTGACACTGAACAAAATATCGCGGGTATGTTAGATATTCTTGAAGGTCTAAATGACTGTATCAAGGCTGGCAAAATTAAGCATTGTGGTTTATCAGACGATACACCTTGGGGCATTAGCCAGTACTTGCGTTTAAGTGAGCAGCATAACCTTCCGCGTATGGTTTCTATTCAAAACGAATTTAGTCTCCTGCACGCCAAAGATTGGCCGTATTTGATTGAACAATGTATTCATGAAGATATTGCTTACCTACCTTGGTCACCGCTAGGTGGCGGCATGTTAAGCGGTAAGTACTTAAATGGTGCTCGCCCTGAAGGTAGTCGTTGGACGCTAGTGCAACGTAATGGTTTATTTAGAGACACAGTACAATCTCGCGCTGCGATTGCTGAATATGTTGAAATTGCTAACGCCTTTAATTTAACCCCTTCACAACTTGCATTGGCTTGGTGTAATCAAGTGGATGGCGTAAGCTCAACAATCATAGGCGCTACATCTATGGCGCAGTTAAAAGAAAATATCGATGCTTTTTCTGTGCAATTAAGCGATGAAGCTAACGATAAAATCGCTGACGTATTTAACCGTTATCCAATGCCTTTTTGAGCATCTCCCTGCAATATTAATAAGTCTATTAAATGATAGGCTTATTAATACTTATTCATCATTTTTACCTTTCTTCTACAACTTCACCAATACTTTAGTGTATGGTAATTCACAGCATTTAACTTTTTTGGTTGTTAATGAGTAAATACGTAAAACATATATTATGCATGATAATGGTGATAGTGCTTGTTCCTATAACCTATGCTTCAGAGCGGCTTTCTATAACTTGGCTCGAAACAGATAACAAACCTTTCTTTGTTGATAAATCTGAGCAATATCCTTTAGGTGGCTTGTGCAACAACATAACCGACTTACTGATTGAAGCAATGCCAAATTTTAAGCATCAAAAGTCACTATTGCCACCTAAGCGATTAAGCAAATATCTCGATGATGGACACTTAGCGTGTTACGCGTGCATGATCCATCGAGATAAAAAAACTAACCGTGCCACTTACTCTATTCCAACTGCAGTTTATCCATCCTTTAGCGTGTTAAGTACTGAAGAAAGAGCGCTAAAGATTAAGCAAAAACACGGTAATCCAGTGTCATTAATTTCATTATTGACTGATGCCAATTTTATTTATGGCCAAAATGATGCACGAAAATTTGGCAGTAAACTGGACGCAATAGCTAAAAATACTAAGCTTTATGAGAGTGCTGCATTAAGTGGCACCGGCAGCCATGCAAACCAAGCGCTACTATCGCAGTTAGAGCATGGCTACATTGATTACACAATTGATTACCCATTTGTTGCTGATTATTACAATCAACAAAACCAACAGAATATTCAAAAGCTCAGCATTGCTAATCCAACTCAAAATGTGGTTTTTGGTGCCATTGGTTGCTCAACAAATGCGCCTAATAATTATGCCGAAAAAGTACTTGCAGAAATCAATGAGGCGCTGAAAAACAAAGTACTGCCGAGTGAAAAATACCAGCAAAGCCAACGAATTTGGCTCGAACAAAGCTTTCCTGAGTTTTCAACTTATTATCAGCGCTCTATTTTAGACCCGCTTAAAGAGCCTGCCACTGATGAGATAACAGCTCCTGTTGATCATCCATAAGTGTTACAGCAAAGCTCGAATTTGCGACAACCTTCCCTACCCCTTCAGGCGTGCCAGTCATAATGATGTCGCCATCTTCTAGGTCCATAAAATCACTAATTTCAGCTAAGATTTGCTCTGCGTTATGGAGCATTAACCTTGTATCGCCTAGTTGAGTGTCTATTCCATCAATCTTTAGACTAAATTGATAATGACAACTGGCATTAACCGCAACAAATTCAGTAAAAAGCGCTGAACCATTAAATGCTTTTGCGCGCTCCCAAGGCAGGCCTTTTTCTTTAAGTGTGCTTTGTAAGCCTCGTTTGGTTAAATCAAGCCCAAGCGCAACCGCTGCCAGCTGTTTATCTTTAACTAAAAAGCAAAGCTCAGTTTCGTAATGTAGAGCCTCACCTAAGTGTTCGCTATTAAGAGAATCAGTGATGGCGCTATTTGGTTTTGCAAACAGCACCATATTTGTTGGTGTTTCATTGTTAAGCTCTGCAATATGCGCAGCATAATTACGACCTACGCAAATAATTTTGCTTGGGGTGAATACTTCTTTATTCCATTTCACTGATTGCACGCAAATACCTCTCGTTTTAACAAATGTAAAAGACTCAATTTTTTATTTTTAGCATTAACACGCCAATTTTGTACCTAAAATAAGTAAATTCATTGGTAGAATAATTCTCATAATAACATAAACATAGATATTACCTTTCACTATAAGCGTTATTTATGTTGACGATTGTTTTACTTTCTAATAACTTAATGTAAGCGGTTACATTTTAAAAATCGGGTTCGGCGATTTTTTTTGGAAAGAAATGTAAGCGCTTACAAAAATAGACAACAACATAAAATAAAACCAAATCTGGAGATTTGCATGAACCACACACTTTTCAAGAAAAAGCAGCTTGCTATTAGCCTGTCTATGGCAATGGGTTTAAGCGCGCTAGTTCCTCACTCAGCAGTCGCCGAAGAACAGCCCGACAAAGCAAGTGATATTGAAGTAATACAAGTATCAGGTATTCGCGGAAGCCTAGTAAAATCAATGGATATCAAGCGTCAATCTGCGGGGGTTGTTGATGCAATTACCTCTGAAGACATTGGTAAATTCCCTGATACCAACCTAGCTGAATCTTTGCAACGTATTACCGGTGTGTCTATTGACCGTAGTAATGGTGAAGGTAGCAAAATTACGGTTCGTGGTTTTGGCCCTGAATTTAACTTAGTAACCCTTAACAATCGCCAAATGCCAACAACTGGCGGTCGTTCATTTGATTTTGGTGACATCGCAACAGAAAGTGTGAGCGGTGTTGAAGTATATAAAACAGCACGTTCTGATATCCCTAGCGGGGGTATTGGTGCAACAGTTAATATCACTACAGCTAAACCACTTTCTAATCCTGGTTTGCACGCTTCGATTGGTGCAAAAGCAGTTCACGACACATCAAACGAAACAGGTGATGATGTAACCCCTGAGCTTTCAGGTATCTACAGCAACACATTCAACGATGACAAATTCGGGATTTTAATTTCAGGCTCAGTTCAAGAACGTGATAACCGCGAACAATCAATGGCAGTTGATAACTGGATCCCAAATGTTGATATTTCATCGTCTCCTGATTTAGCACTGACAGATAACAACCAGCGCGCAGATGGTGCAACCTGGTATCCGCAAAATGCAGGTTACGCGTTTTCAGACAATTCACGCAAACGTACCAATGGTCAACTTGTGCTGCAATACGCACCGAATGACCGCATTACTGCAACCGTTGATTACACTTACTCAAAACTCGAGTTTGAAAAAGATGGCCGTAGCTTTGGTGTATGGTTCAATAATGGTGGTAATGTCAGCGCAGCAACTATCAATGAAAAAGGTACTTACACGCAGGTAACTGAAATTGGTGGTGACTACTCTACAAACTTAAACCGTGGTGCAACAACCAACGAAAATAAATCGCTTGGTTTAAACATTGATTGGCAAGTAACAGACAATTTAAACATTGAGTTTGATGCGCATAACTCATCGGCTGAAAGTGCCGGTGTAGGTATTGGCCACGATGCGTTTATGATCATTGGTAACACATCATGTTCATGGTGTGAAAACCCAACGGTTAATATCGACGAAAAAATGGCTGACTTTAGCCAAGGCGAAATTCCGCTTATTGATATGACCTTAACCAATGGCCAAGCAGAAATTTTACCGAGCGATATGGGAACCCTTTTCGCCGGTGTAAACAAAGATACCAACACTAACGATCTTGACCAATACCAGTTAAAAGGTACGTGGTATAACGAAGACAGCGGTGCTCTATCGAGCATTAACTTTGGTGTATCACACACTAAAATCGATTTCCGTACGACAACAGCCTACTCAGGTCAGCTTGCTGCTGGTTGGTGGTTGAACTCTGCGGATTGGTACGATGACAGCATGTTCACTCGTGTCGACAGCTCAGGTTTACTTGATGGCTTCTCTGGTGGTGGTAGCGATAAGTTATTAAATTACTACTACGATGCTGATTTTGATGAGATTGTCGCGATTGCCGAAAGCATTGACTGTGATCACCCTGATGGCGGTATTGGCGCATGTAGCTGGCCTGCTGATGTAAACGGCATGGTGCAAGCGGGTCCAATCGATGACGACCACCGTGTAAGCGAAGAAACAACGGCGGTATACGCACAAGCTAACTTCGAAACAGAATTTAACGGTATGCCAGTGAACATCACTGCGGGTTTACGTTACGAATCAACAGATGTTACAGCAAACAGCTTAGAGCGCCCTGCTGTTGCAATGGAATGGGTTAACGGTAACGAATGGTCTTACATTTACGCTGATGAACGCTCATTCTCAAACGGTGAAGGTAGTAGCAAAGAGTTTCTACCTAGCATCGATATGAATATCGAAGTAGTTGAAGACGTTATTGCACGTTTCTCTTACAGCCGCAGCCTTGCTCGTCCTCCTGTAGGCGCGCTTCGCTCAACAACGTCATTCTTAGGTAACCCGAAAGTGGGTCAACGTAAAGTGGCTGTGGGTAACCCGAACTTGAAACCTTATACTTCAGATAATATCGACCTATCACTTGAATACTACTACGGTGAAGGCAGCTATATGTCTGCGGGTTACTATCGTAAGCAAGTTGATAACTTCCTTGTAAATATCACAACCGAAGAGACGATTGACGGTATTACAGACCCATTCATCGGTGATCGTGCTGAACAAGCGCGTGACGATTTAGCGGCAGCGGGTGAGCAACCATCTGACCAAGCAATTCACGATAAGATCAACGAAAACCAAGGCACAGAAGAAGGCACACCTATCGTTGGTAACGATACAGATCCTCTAGCAAACTTCTTCGTATCGCGTGATAACAACGTTGAAACAGCAAATCTATGGGGCTGGGAACTAGCAGCGCAACATATGTTTGGTGATTCTGGCTTTGGTATTGCCGCTAACGCGACTTTCGTATTTGGTGATGTTGAAGCAGACCGAGATGCTATTGGCTATCAATTTGCCCTACCGGGTTTAAGTGATTCAGCTAACTTCTCTGCGATTTATGATTTAAACGGTTTATCTGCTCGTATTTCTTATAACTGGCGTGATGAGTTCTTAACAGGCTTTGACCAACATGCTTCACCAATCTTTACTGAGTCTTATGGCCAGTGGGATATTAACGTGAACTATTCAGTTAACGAGAACCTAACGGTGTTTGTTGAAGGTCTAAACCTGACAGATGAAACGCAACGTACTTACGTTCGTTACTCTGAGCAGCTGTTACGTGCAAACCAATACGGTGCGCGCTACAACATCGGCTTCCGCTACTCGTTCTAGCATTTTGTTGTCAAAAAAGCCGCTCAACAGCGGCTTTTTTTTTCATAATTATGCTAGTTTGTCTACATAGCATTTGAGATGGCCTTAAACATGCAAAAGAATGAAGTAAAAAAAGTCGTCATTTTAGGTGGTGGTACAGCAGGTTGGTTATCTGCAGGTTTAATTGCTGCCCAGCCTCATTTAACTCACAACGCACAAATTACCCTGATTGAGTCGCCCGATATTGCCACCATTGGTGTCGGTGAAGGTACTTGGCCAACCATGCGACAAACCTTAAAAACCATCGGCATTAGCGAAAGTGAATTTATTCAACGCTGTGATGCTTCTTTTAAACAAGGCTCACGCTTTGATGGCTGGTGCGACGATGAAGGCGACGCACATTATTACCACCCGTTCAGCTTACCGGTGGCATATCAGCAATTAAATATTGCACCTTATTGGTTTGCCAACAAAGATGCCGTGAGTTTCAGCCACGCGGTGGCAAGCCAAACCTACTTATGCGATCACCATAAAGCACCGAAAAACCACTTACATAGTGCCTATCATGGTGAAGCAAACTATGGCTATCATTTAAATGCTGGTAAGTTTGCCATGCTGCTACAACAACACTGCACTACCAAGCTAAACGTTGAGCATATCGTCAGTCATGTTGAATGCATCAATAGTGATGAAGATGGCTATATTAGTTCATTGCAAACCCGCGATCATGGCACTATTGCGGGTGATTTATTTATTGATTGCTCTGGCACCCACGCAAAGCTGTTACATCAACATTACGGGATAGAGCTAATCGAGCAACACGATGTGTTATTTAACGATCGAGCAGTTGCCGTACAGGTGCCCTATTTAAACCCGCAGCAAGAGATCCTTTCTTATACCAAAGCCACGGCGCAAGATGCCGGTTGGATTTGGGATATCGGCTTACAAAGCCGCCGTGGTCTAGGTATGGTGTACTCAAGTCGTTTTGCCAATAGCGAAGATGCGAAACAAGCGCTTAGCCAGTACATTGCAAAAACCCAGCCTGGCACAGCACAAAATGAACTGATATTTCGTGAAATTAGTTTTACGCCCGGCTATAGACGCCGTTTTTGGTATAAAAACTGTTTAGCTATTGGTATGTCTGCAGGCTTTATTGAACCACTTGAAGCCTCAGCGTTAGTCATGGTGGAGCTTGGCCTTAATAACTTACTTGCTAATTTCCCAACACATCGTGCTGCAATGCCGACACTGGCAAAACGTTTTGATGAGCAGTGCCATTATCGCTGGAAACGTATCATTGAGTTTTTAAAGCTGCATTATGTGTTGTCAAAGCGCACAAGCCCTTATTGGCAAGCTCATAAAGAGGCAAACTCAATTCCTCTGCAACTTCAAGAAAACTTAGCACTTTGGCAATATCAAAGTCCGTGGTTAAACGACTTTGACCGTGCTCAAGAGGTCTTCTCTGCAGCCAGTTACCAGTATGTACTTTATGGAATGAAGCAATTGCCACAGTTTCCTGTACTTGCAATGCCTGCGGCAATTATTGAGCATTTTAGTGCTAACCAACAACAAGCCAAACGCGGATTACAACAACTACCCACTAACCGCGAGCTGTTAAATCATATTCAGCAATTTGGTATACAACCTATTTAATCTCAGTATTAGGAGGCCCAATGGCCAATCATGTCTTACTTGATAACATCAGCCATAAAGACCTAAAAGTGACCACCACACGCGGTGCTAACTGGGGCGACAATATTAGCTGCGCTACCGTATTTCCAAGTGAGTTTGCTAAAGTTCAAGCAAATCAACCTATCGTATTTCGTAAGCACCCACAAACAGGTCAATTCGAAGCCCTCGCTTTATTTGGTTTTGAAAATGGTGAGAACTTGCTGCTAAACGAGCAAGGCGAATTGCAACTGAGTTACTTACCGCTAAGTATGCAGCGCCAGCCATTTTTAATTGGCCAACAAACCCAGTATAACAACGGTATTCCTGAGCAATCTCTGGTGGTACATATTGATTTAGACAGCCCACGCATAAGCACACATGATGGCGAAGCCATTTTCCTTGAACATGGTGGAAATAGCGAATACTTAAATCATATTGCTCAAGTACTTAACGCGTTACATCAAGAACACCAAACAATTAATCTGTTTTTTGAGCGTTTGCTTAGCGTTAATTTACTCGAAGCTTTCAGTATTGAATATGCAGATAAAAATGGCGAAAAAGTCACAGTAAGCGACTTTTATACTATTAACCAACAGGTGCTAAACGGCTTAACCGCTGAACAGCTTAAGCAGTTACAACAGCAAGGTGACCTACAGGCTATTTATATGGTGCTGGCATCAATGGAGCACATTCCTCATTTGCTTAATAAAAAATGGGCTCAGCAGTAATGTTTGCGGCTGCGCCAATAAAAGAATGCCAGGCTTCAAGCATTGCTGATCTAAAAGTGTTTTTAGCTGAGCAAACTGAACCACTGGTCATCAGAGGTCTCTGCGTTGATTGGCCCCAAGTCATGGCAGCTAAACAAAGTTCTAAAAACGCCTTAGACTACCTTTTAGGGCTTGCCAATAACGCCCCAGTACGCAGTTTTAGCAGCCAAGCAATTCATCAGGGACGCTATTTTTATAACGCTGATTTCTCAGGGCTTAATTTCTCACAGCACGCCGATAACCTAGTTTCTGTGCTGCAAAAATTAGCACGTTCAATCACACAAACCGACAGTGATTCACTGTATATGGGCTCTACTGCTGTGGAGTATTGCGCTCCGGGCTTTAGTGTTAAAAACCCATTAACAGTGACCGATTATAACTGCTTAACCAGCCTCTGGGTGGGAAATCATAGTCAGATTGCCGCTCACTATGACAACGCCGATAACCTAGCTTGTGTTGCTGCGGGTAAGCGTACCTTTACTCTGTTGCCAACTGATCAGGTCAATAATCTTTACGTTGGTCCACTCGAATTTACACCCGCTGGGCAAGCGGTTAGCTTGGTTGATTTTAATAACCCCGATTTCAACCGTTTTCCACGTTTTAAAGAGGCTATAGCAAAGACGCAATCGGCAACTCTTGGCCCTGGCGACGCTATTTATATTCCAGCGCTTTGGTGGCATCAGGTTAGCGCAACCAGTCCGTTTAATGTGTTGGTGAACTATTGGTGGCGACAAGCCCCAGAGTATTTAGCAAACCCATTTGATGCCATGCTGCACAGTATGCTGGCAATTAAAGACTTACCAAACGAGCATAAACAAAAATGGCAGCAACTCTTTAATCATTATGTGTTTGCTGATGATGTGGATTTAGCAAGCCACGTTGCTGAGCCTGCGCAAGGGATATTAGCCGATATCGACGAACTAACGGCCAGAAAAATAAGACAACTATTACTGCAAAAACTCAACCGATAGAATGAACCAAAAGCCAGCGGATGCAACGAGTTCGGCGAAGCATCTGCAGGCTCTTGGTTCATAATTCACTTATAGCAATCCGCTTAATTAAGTACTATTGCGGATTGGTCTTACCCTTTATTTGTACTGCTGATGGCTGCTTTGTTGCACAGCCGATACCTGTTTCACTATTTTTACTACATTGAAAAACACGTACGTAATCCACCAGCATTTGCTTAGGATAACCTGCAAAATCAACGCCTTTAGCATTCACATTTGCTGGCCAGTTTCCGCCTACTGCAAAGTTAAGCAGTAAATGAAAACGCTGATCAAACGGAGCAAAGCCGGTATTTTCTATAAACGAGCCGTCTTGTTGTTGTGATGTTGAATACCACTGGTCGTGGCGAAATGTCGCATAGTGAACATCATCAACATACCAACGAATTTCATCTTGCTGCCATTCAAGGGCATAAACATGAAAGTTATCAGCCGGGTTATTAGCTTCGCTAAAACGGTACGGCGAACCGCTGTAAACATTTTTGGGTGCAGGACCACCGTAATGCAAGGTGCCGTGTACGCGCGTTTCAAGGCTGCCAGCTGGCGCTGTTTTGTCATCAGTGAGAGTCTTTAGATTAACTGCTTCCATGATGTCTATTTCGCCTGATGATGCCCAGCGACCATAACGCCAATCAGTTGGTAACATCCAAATTGCTGGCCACGCGCCTTGCCCTGCTGGCAATTTAGCGCGAATTTCAAACCGCCCGTATCGCCAATCAGCTAAGTTTTTAGTGCGTAAACGAGCAGAAGTGAACGGCTGAGTCGCTTGTTTTTCTCGCTCAGCATCGCTACTCACTTCATCGCTATTATGCAACGGCCCAGTGTATTGCTCTTGGCGAGCAACAATATGCAATAGGCCATCTTTAACAAAACTGTTTTCGCTACGCGCGGTATAGCATTGCAGCTCATCATTACCGCCACCTCGACAGTTTACTTCATGTTGCCACTTAGTTAGGTCGAGATCATTTTGCGAAAATTCGTCTTGCCAAACTAACTGCCAGCCTTCTCCTAGGCTGGCTTTGACAGGCGCTGGGGTTTGCTGACAGGCACTAAGCGCACCTGTTAGCAAAATAACAGCATACGATTTTACTGACATGAGACTGTTGCGTCCTCGGTGTGCGCGCTCGTTACTGATAGTTTAGCAATTGATACGTGCCATGCACCTTCAGTGGCTAATTGCCAAGGCGAGAATACTTGCCCAAGCTGCACACCTTGCTCTGCAAAGCAGCTCAAATCTACGGTTAGCGTTTGCCAATCATTTGCTGCTTTAAGCTGTTTGCTAATATCAAATTGGCCGTCACAGTTTTCACCACATTGCATACCCAGCATTAGCGGCGCATCAGCAGCTTGGTCTACCTTAATTTGCATTTGCAGTTGACCCGCTTTTTCAACGTATGAACGTAAATCCGATGGGAAAGCCGCCATTAAACGAACCGAAGCCGCTTCTTTACCATTAAAGCTGATTGCGCGCGCATCTTCTTGTACGTCTTTATCAAAGGTTTTTACGCTAACAGCGTTAAGGGCTGCACGGCTACTGGTCATGGCTTGTTGCTCAGAACCACTTTGTAGTTGCAGTGACCACGGTGCTTTTACGGCACGTTCAAATAATACTAAGTCTTCTAATTTAGCGGCAACTTGTGATTTTTCGCTAAGGTCATCTGCTAATGTGTTTTTATCTTGGTAAGTTAAACCAAAGCCATATGGCAGTAGTGGCGAGTAGTCTTTATCACCACGGTTTTGGTTACCTACCGGGTTATTTGGCCACGAGAACGATAACTTACCTTTAAAGTCATGATTGATAGAACCATCTTGCTTTTTAAAGATAACATCGCTGATTGCATCACCTTCACTGCCTGGTAACCAAGTTGCAACAAACGCATCACTGGCATTCAGCTCTGCATTCACCCACATTGGGCGGCCACTAATAAATAGCGACACCACAGGAATACCGGCATCTTTTAGCTTTTTAAGCAGGGCTAAATCAGTTTTATTACCACGTTGGTATTCAAGGTTATCTAAATCACCATTACCTTCTGCATACGGCTGTTCACCAAACACCACAATCGCGACATCTGGCTTAGATTCAAATTCGCCATTCACATTGTATTGAACCTGACCACCGGCTTGCTCAACTGTATTTTTGATCCCATCAAAAATTGAAGAACCACCCGGGAAGTCGCTATTCTCGTTACCTGTACCCTGCCAAGTGATTGTCCAACCACCTGACTGCATACCGATGTTATCTGCGCCCTGACCGGCAACTAATACATTTGCATTTGCTGATAGCGGTAACAACTGTTGTTTATTTTTCAGTAGTACCAGTGATTCACGGACTGCTTGTTTTGCAACTGCGCGATGTTCTGCACTACCAATGATTTCTGTTTTACCTGAAAGCGGACGCTTGGCAGGGCTTGGCTTATCAAACAAACCAGCGCGCATTTTTACACGTAAGATACGTGTTACTGCATCATCGATACGGCTTTGTGCAATTTCGCCACTTTTAACTTGCTTAATAAGGTTTTCGTAAAGTGGTTTCCATGCATCTGTCGGTACCATGTACACATCAAGACCAGCATTTGCAGCCTGCGCACAGTTGCCATTAGTACAACCCGGAATTTGACCGTGGCCGTTCCAGTCACCAACAACAAAACCATCAAAACCCATTTTATCTTTTAGCACGTCGGTAAGTAGGTATTTACTGCCATGAATTTTTTCACCATTCCAGCTGTTGAATGACGCCATTACGGTTTGCGCCCCCGCACCTAAGCCGCCTACATAACCTTGCGCATGAATATCAAATAACTCTTGCTCAGATGCCGTGTTATTACCTTGGTCATCACCACCTTCTGTGCCGCCATCACCTAAAAAGTGTTTAACCGTACTGATCACACGTTTATCAGATAAAAAGTCGTCATCAACCGCACCTTGCAACCCCTTAACAATGGCTGCTGAATACGCTTTTACAATTTCAGGGTCTTCAGAATAGCCTTCATAAGTTCGGCCCCAACGGTCGTCACGAACAACAGCCACAGTTGGTGCAAATACCCAGTCGATACCAGTTACCATCACTTCTTGCGCGGTAGCGGCGGCAATTTTTTCGATTAACTCAGGGTTGTTTGTTGCACCTAAACCAATGTTATGTGGAAATAATGTCGCACCAATTACGTTATTGTGACCATGCACGGCATCGGTACCCCACATAGTCGGAATTGAGCTGCCATCGAGCGAGTCATCAATTGAGGCTTGATACATTTTTTCAGCAAGATCAATCCAATCTGCAGCGCTGGCATGTTTATCATTATTAGGGAATGCGCCACCGCCATTGAGGTAAGAACCAAAGCCGTATTTACGCATATCTTCAACGGTTATATCGCGAATTTCTGGCTGGATCATTTGCGCAATTTTTTGCTCAAGGGTCATATTTGCCAACATTTTCGCAATTTGTGCTTCCATTTCTGGATTTGCTGCAATGCCCGTTTCGATATTTGGCCAAATTTCTTGCTCAGTGCTCACGTTGGTCACCTTATCTTGCCCAGTACAACCTAGCATGCTGACGCTTGCCATCATTAACGAACAGAGAGTAAATGTTTTTTTCAATTTCATTTTTTGCACCTATGAAGTCTGAGTTGATACTTTTGAGCCAACCAGCGCAAAGTAAGTAATATATAAATAACAGGCGATTGGTAAGAATAACGCCATTTGCACGCCAATAGAATCTGCTAATACGCCTTGTAGTAATGGAATAATCGCTCCCCCTACAATCGCTAAACATAAAATGCCTGAGCCTTTTGAGGTGTATTTGCCAAGGCCGTGTAAAGCAAGGCTAAAAATGGTTGGGAACATAATCGAGTTACATAATCCCACAAGCAAAATTGCCCACATAGCAAGGCTGCCCTCACCCGTCATAGCAATCAATACTAACAATACCGCCAACAAGCCATGGCATGCCAACACCTTGCCTGCATTAAATTTCTGCATTACAACTGCACCAATAAAACGGCCAACCATGGCTCCTGCAAAGTAGTAGCTAATATAATGCGCAGCTTCATTTTCTGGTAAACCAGCAATGTTATCTAGGGTCAAAAAGCCCACCAAAAAACTACCAATCGCCACTTCTGCGCCCACATACACAAAAATACCTACAGCACCTAAAATGAGGTGGCGGTAACGCCAAACACTGCCTAAATCAACAAAATCTTCTAAATCTTGATGTGCCGCTTCGCTATCACTTTCTTTACCTAGTTTTGGCAGTTTTAAAAATGCAAAGATAACCGCAAGTACCAACAAGCTTAACGACAACATTAAATAAGGGAGTTTCACTTCTTCTGCGGTGGCTTGACTAACCTCAGATAGAATTAACCAACCACCAAAAATTGGTGCAACCGTGGTTCCTAACGAGTTAAATGCTTGTGTCATAGTCAAACGCGAAGATGCTGTTTTTTGCGGACCAAGTACACTTACATAAGGATTGGCAGATACTTGTAAAATCGTGATGCCCGAGGCAAGGACAAACAAGGCTAGTAAAAATAATTCGTACACATGGGCAACCGCAGCTGGGTAAAACAGCGCACACCCCGCGGCTGCGACCACTAAGCCAACCACGATACCAAACTGGTAGCCAATACGACTGACCAACTTTCCAGCAGGGATCGACATCACAAAATACGCACCAAAGAAGCAAAACTGAATGAGCATAGCCTGCGTATAGTTAAGTGAAAACATACCTTTTAAATAAGGGATTAAAATGTCATTCAGACAGGTTATGAATCCCCACATAAAAAATAATGTGGTCAATGATGCCAGCGCAAAGTGCTGCTTAGGCATATCTGCTTGGCTTGCAGCAGCCGACACAGGGGTTGAAACATGAGCCATAATTTTCTTCTCTAGTTAATTATATTTATCAGTTTGTTACAGCAAGGTTTAATACTTAATCACTAACAGCAAATAGCGAAATATGTTGCAACATTAAATGTAAGCGCTTACATTTATAACATATAAATCATATTTAGCAATTTATTTGCAGAAAAATTGTAAGCGCTTACAACTGAGTCTAAGCTCTAATTTACTAAGCCTTACACTTAACCCGAAGGACGAGTATCTACTGTGTATAAATCAATTTCACTGTTACCAGATTCATCTTTACTCAAGCCCGAGTTCACGTTCGGTGTGGCAACAGCTTCATTTCAGATTGAAGGGGCACGCGATAAGCGCCTTGATTGTATCTGGGATACATTTTGCGAAAAGCCTGGCGCTATTGCTGACCAAAGCCATGGCGATGTAGCTTGTGACCATGTTGCACGTTGGCAGCAAGATGTCGAGATGATTGCAGATTTGGCTGTCGATGCTTACCGCTTATCTATTTCGTGGCCAAGGGTCATGCAGCAAGATGGCTCGGTTAACGAGCAAGGTATGGCGTTTTATGTTCAGTTATTAACGGCTTTAAAAGCGCGTAACATAAAAACCTATGTCACCTTATATCACTGGGATTTACCTCAATACCTTGAAGATAATGGCGGCTGGTTAAATCGCGAAACAGCCTATAAATTTAAAGACTATGCCGAACTTGTTACTCAACATTTAGGCCATTTGGTTGATTCATTCGCCACCTTGAACGAACCATTTTGTAGCGCTTATTTAGGCTATGAAGTGGGTGTACATGCACCTGGCATAAAATCACAACAAGCTGGCCGACAAGCAGCGCACCACTTACTACTCGCCCACGGCCTTGCTATGCAAGTATTACGTAAAAACTGCCCAAGCACAGAAGCAGGTATCGTATTAAACTTCAGCCCAACGTATCCTTTAACCGAAGATGATAAAAAAGCCGCAGAGCTTGCTGATCAATACCACAATCAATGGTATATCAAAGCGATTTTAGAAGGTGCTTACCCCTCTTTACTGGATGATTTAGCAGATGAAGTTAAACCAATTATTATTGCTGGCGATATGGCGATTATTCGTCAAGCCGTCGACTTTATTGGCGTTAACTATTATACCCGCATACACTACAAAAATACCGCTGATGGCTGGTTTGAAGAAGCAAGCCTTACGGATGTTCGTGTTACCGATATGGGCTGGGAAGTTTATCCACAAGGCTTAACTGAGCTTTTAGTATCATTGCATCAGCAATATGATTTACCAAAAATGTACATTACCGAAAATGGCGCAGCCATGGCCGACACGCTAGAAAATGGTGAAGTAAACGACATCGAGCGAGTAGATTATTATCACACTCATTTAAATGCAGTGTGTGATGCAATTCGCCAAGGCGTCAATATTCAAGGCTACTTTGCGTGGAGCTTAATGGACAACTTTGAGTGGGCCTATGGCTACGAAAAGCGCTTTGGGTTAGTTTATATTGACTACCAAAGCCAACAACGCATTTTAAAAGAAAGCGCAAAACAATATCGCGCGCTACTCAAACAGCGATAAAAATAACAACAATCGAGAACACACATGCTGACAAAAAGAGAAAAAATAGCCTACGGATTAGGCGACACAGCAAGTAATATCATCTTTCAAACGGTGATGTTATTTTTAACTTTTTTCTATACTGATATCTTTGGTATTTCACCCGCGATTGTTGGCACCTTGTTTTTGGTGGTGAGAGTCGTTGATGCCATCACCGACCCATTAATGGGAGCCTTAACCGATTCAACTCGCACTAGGTGGGGAAGCTATCGCCCCTACTTACTCTGGCTCGCTTTACCATTTGGGGTGATCAGCATGATCACCTTCACCACACCAGATCTACCTGAGTCAGGCAAAGTCATTTACGCCTTTGTCACTTACACTTTGCTGATGCTGGTGTACACCGCGATTAACATTCCTTACTCAGCGTTAGGTGGGGTATTAAGTGGCGACCCGAAAGAGCGAGTATCCATTCAATCTTATCGCTTTGTGTTTGGTATGCTGGGCGGCTTAATTGTCAGTGCCTGTACTTTGCCTTTGGTAAACTGGCTTGGCAAAGGTGATAACGCTACGGGCTACCAACTCACGATGGCCCTGATGAGCGGCTTAGGTGTGATCTTATTTTTGATTTGTTTTCGCTTTACCAAAGAGCGCGTAGCGGCGCATAACAGCTCATCGTTGAGCTGGAAAACCCGCATGAACACGCTATGGCAAAATGGCCCATTTAAAGTATTGTGCTTTGCTGCATTTATGCTGTTATCCAGTATGGTACTGCGCACCACCCTTGCCATTTACTATGTAAAATATGTACTTGGTGAAGCCGAGCTGGTCACCTACTTTGTTACCATCGGCATGATAGGTAATATTCTGGGCTGTGCCTGTGCAAACCCTCTTAGTAAACGCGTTGATAAAAAAACCGCCTATATTCGTTTGCAATACATCTCTGCGGCAATTAGTTGCGTGGCATTTTGGTTGCCAGGCGAACAACTTGCACTTGCCTTTGCGGTGTACTTTTTGTGGTGTTTTTTCACGCAAATGGCAACTCCGTTACTGTGGGCAAAAATGGCCGACACCATAGATTATGGGCAATGGAAAACCGGTGAAAGGCTAACAGGCCTAGTCTACGCAAGCGTGGTCTTTTTTATTAAGCTTGGCCTTGCTCTTGGCGGTGCCATTGCAGGTTGGTTATTGGCATTTTATGGCTATGAAGCCAATACCGAACTCAGTGAACACACGCTCTCGGGTATCTTAATTTCATTTACCCTTTACCCAGCAATAGGTAGTATGCTTGTCGCATTTATCATGAAAAGGTATATTCTTGATAATCAAACGGTTGAGCGGATCAGTGCCGATTTATCGTTAAAAAAGCATCCATAACTTTGTTTAAAAAGGAATAACATGGCCACCATTTACGAGGTGTCGAAACTTGCAGGCGTTTCTCTTGCAACCGTTTCGCGAGTAATGAACAACAATGCAAATGTCAGTGATGCAACACGTAAAAAGGTCACTGCCGCAATGGATGAGCTTGGCTATAGACCTAACTCAATTGCTCAGTCACTGGCATCAAATTGCTCGAACAGTGTTGGTCTACTGGTCTCTGAATTACAAGGCCCATTTTACGGGCCTATGATGAGCGGCATTGAAAATACCTTTCGTAATCAAGGCAAACACCTGATTATTGCTGCAGGTCACAGTGATGAAGAACGAGAAAAACAAGGGATTGAATTTTTAATTAGCCGTAACTGCGATGCGCTTATTTTGCATGTTGAAGCAGTCAGCGACGACTACCTAATTAAACTTAGCAAAGGCCGTACTCCGTTTGTACTAATCAACCGCTATATCAGCGAACTCAGTGACCGCTGCATTTTGCTTAATAATATTAAAGGCGGATATCTAGCGACTAAACATGTTCTAGAACAAGGTCATAAAGACATTGCCTACATCAGTGGACCAGCTTGGAAGCAAGATGCCAAAGACCGCCTAGAAGGCCACAAACAAGCGCTGGCTGAGTTTAACCTTGAGTTTGATGAAAACCTCTTATTTCAAGGTGATTTCATGGAAGCGAGCGGTTATGAGGGGTTAAAAGCGCTTCATCAACAAACGCATCCATTCACGGCGCTTATCTGTGCTAATGATGAAATGGCAGTGGGTGCCATGGCAAGCGCACGTGATTTAGGGCTAACGTTACCTAAGCAATTGTCGATTATGGGCTACGATAACGTGTTTTTCACCCGTCACGTTTACCCACAATTAACCACCATTAATTACCCCATAAATGAAATGGGCCGCATGGCTGCTGACTGGGTGTTAAACCAAGTTTATCAAAAACAAACACCGCCGTTACAAACGCTATTTGAACCTGAACTTATAGTCAGGCATTCAATTAGTCAGCAATAAGCTCGGATAACAAGCCAAGATTAATCGGTTTTAACAGCACTTGTTCTATATCAAGTTGTTTAATTCTTTCTGGCTCTGGTTCGGCGCCACTTACAATGACTAATTTTAAGTCGGGGTGGCGCTGTTTAATTTCTTTTGCTAAATCTAGCCCTCCACCATCAGGCAAATGCATATCCAGTAATACTTTAGCAAAATTTTGGTCGTCACTAAGTGTCTCAAGACACGCAGCACAACTTGGCGCTATGACAGTTTCAACACCTAAGCTTTCAAGCAATAATTGGGTAATCTGTGCTGCATCACTATCGTCTTCAACCAATAAATAACGCGTGCTTTGGTTGGTCATTTCAGGGCTGTCGTCTTGCTCAACCACAGGTGCAGTATTGCCTTCGCAAATGTAATGATTAAGCACTTGGTAAAGCAACCCAGAATCAACCGGCTTGGCAATCATATCGTTAAAACCAAGTGCGCTTAACTCAGTTTTCACCCCTTTCATGGTGGCTGCAGTAAGCGCGATAATTGGCCCTTGATAACCCATTTTACGAAGTTCAATAGTGGCTTCTTTACCGCCCATAACCGGCATATGCAAATCAATAAAAACAATATCAAAAGGCTCACCCGCTTGTTCTGCACTAGCGACTTTCTCAATAGCTTGTTTACCGTGTTCTGCGTATTCCACTTCAGCACCGGTCATAGTGATCATATGACCTACTAGGTTACGTAAATCTTTTAAGTCGTCGACCACTAATACCCGACCACTGGTTTCAAGGGTGGCTAATTTTTGTTGGCAATCTGGGTTTGAATCAAAACGCAGTACTTGGCGCTCAACATCACGAATGTTGCCCGGGTAGATAGAAAGGGTAAATTCTGAGCCCACGCCTTGCGTAGACTCAAGCTCAATAGAGCCTTGCATTCGACTAAGTAGCTCAGAACAAATGGCGAGGCCAAGCCCTGCTCCACCCACATCTCGGGATTCTACATCGGCAATTTGTTCAAATGGTTTAAAGATCAAAGCTTGTTTTTCGGCTGGGATTCCAAGACCTGTGTCTTTAATACTAAAAAACAGCATTTCGCGCTCATTAACCCAAGCAGTCCAAGCACGCACTGTGATCTCGCCTTGGTTAGTAAACTTAATTGCATTGTTGATGATGTTAATTAGGATTTGGCGTAACCGCGTCGCGTCTGTGTTGACAACTAAAGGTAAGGCTTGCTGAGATTCAAATTTAAGTGTTAAGCCTTTATCGACCGCTGAGACGCGCATTAAGGTATATACGTCCGCCATTAGGCTATCTAAATTGACATCACTGCAATTGAGCTCAAGTTTATCAGCAGCAATTTTTGATAGGTCGAGCACGTCATTAAGTAAGCTCAGTAGATGCTTACCATTTCGGTAAATCACACCCAGCTCGTTTTGAGCATGCTGGTTCTTACCACTTTGCATTAGTAACTCGGTATAACCCAAGATAGATGACAGAGGCGTACGTAACTCATGGCTTAAATGCGCCAAAAAACGGTCTTTAGAACGGTTTTCTGCTTCGGCTTTTAAGCGTTCAACACGCTCATCTTCAACATCTCGTCGTGCTAACGCATAACGAATAGCGCGGGCAAAGCGGCTAGAGTTCATCTCGTTTTTAACAAGGTAATCAACCGCACCGGCATCAAGCGCTGCAGAATCGAGTGCTTCATCTGATTGTCCGGTAAGCATGATAATCGGACCGCGAAAACCATTATCAACGGCCCGTTTTAGCACTTCGAGGCCATCAGAGGCACCTAAACGATAATCTAACAAACAAATATCATGCTTGTTTTCGCTCAGCACACTGATGGCCTGTTCAGGGCAACTTAACCACTCAACATCGAATGTATGGGAACCTAATTGCTCTAGGTAGTCGCAAGTAAGAATATAATCGTCTTCGTCGTCTTCTACTAAGAGTAATCGGGTTACCTTATCTAACATTCTTATTCCTTATAGCAATTTGCTTAATAAAATATTATCGCAAATTGGAATTAATCGTTCTGTGGTGTTGGCAGCTCTACAAACTCTACCCAGTATTTCCCTAATGTTTGCATTAACTCGACTAAACCTTCAAAAGTAACTGGCTTAGTAATGTATGATGCAGCCCCTAAGTCGTAGCCTTTAACCATATCTTCTTCTTGTTTTGATGTAGTTAAAATCACCACCGGAATACCCTTCAAGTTAGGGTTAGCTTTGATTGCTTGTAGAGCTTCACGGCCGTCCATACGCGGCATATTCAAATCGAGTAAAATCAAGCCCGGGCGCGGTGAGCTTTCTTTTTCACTAAATTTGCCTTTACGCTCAAGGTATTCAAGCAGTTCTACACCGTCTTCAACAAAAAACAACTCGTTTAATACACGGCTTTCGGCCAATGCATCTTGGGTTAATAAACGATCATCTTCGTCGTCATCAGCCATTAAAATGGTTATTGGTTTAACTTTATTAAGTGGCATTACGCCTCTCCTTGTAGTGTGAAAAGCGATGTTTCCACGGGTAATTTAAGAGTGAAGCTTGCACCCTCACCAACGCGACTACTTGCTGTTATTTCTCCGCCATGACGCTCCACAATACGGCGACAAACCGATAGTCCTATGCCTGTGCCTTTGTATTGCGAACGGCCATGTAACCGCTGGAACGGAACAAATATTTTTTCTAGGTATTCTTCTGAAAAGCCAATTCCGTTATCTGAAATTGTAATAACTTCCCACTCTACATCAGTGTGATGAACTTCGCTAAATTCTGAAATTCGCTGATATGCAATATCAATCACAGGCGCAACATTCTCACGTCTAAACTTTACTGCATTCGACAGAATGTTTAAGAACAACTGTAGCATTTGACTCGGGTCTGCTTGGATATGCGGTAAGGTATCGAGGTTAACCGTGGTCTCAGATTCTTTTATTGCGATTTCAAGATCATCAAGTACCTCTGCAACGACTTCATTCAAATCTGTATCAACAAAGTCCTTACCACGAGTGGTTACGCGTGAGAATTCAAGTAGGTCATTGATTAAATTAGACATACGCTGAGCGGCATTTTTCATACGATTAATGTAATCAACCCCTTTTTCGCCGAGCTCATCTTTAAACATCTTTTCAAGGCGGTCACTGAAGGCTTGAATCTTACGCAGTGGTTCTTGTAAATCATGACTTGCAACAAAGGCAAAGTCTTCAAGCTCTCTATTTGAGCGGCTTAGCTCATCTGAATAGATGGTTAACTCTTGCGTACGTTCTGCAACCTTTGCAGCCAAGTTTTCGTTTTGTTTTTCAAGGTCAGCTCGGTACTTAGTTTGATTGCGTATGTTGATACGGGTTAACACAAACATACCAATAAGCAGTAAAGCACTTGTCACTGCAGTAATCGCAAATGTTAACTTCGCTTCGTTTTTAATTTGTGAGAGCTTTGCAAACTGCTCTATTTTAAAATTAAGCTCACGCATTTGAATTTCATCAACTCCAGCGCGAATATCTTTATATAAATCACGACCTTGGTCTGTTAATAACAAGCGGCGAGCTTTCACGTCTTTATTTGCAAGAGCCAGATCGGTGGTTTTAGTCATCACTGCGACTTTATCGTTTACTAAATGAATTAAACGAGCAATGCGGTCTGCTTGACCGGGTATTTCTGAATGCAAGCTTTTCACAAGCATGATCTGCGCTTGCATTGAAGCGATAGCATCATTGTAAGGCAGTAAATAATCTTCTCGGTCACTAAGAAGATAACCTCGCTGACCTGACTCAGCCTGTACTACAGATAAATGTAGCCGCTCTATTGCAGTATTAAGTGAGTTAGTATTATCAAGACTACTTTGTGTTTCTGTTAGAGAGCGAATGCTATTGAGGGCTAAAAAAGCATTCGCCACCACGATACACAGCACCACGGCAATAAAGCCAGCCCAACTGACCGCTATTTTTCCTTTTTGTTTTTGCATTTGCTTCCCAATCAATGAGTGCTCAATCTGCTGCGTGAGTGTCACTTATTTCTTGTAAGTGTTCACTGCACTGCTGACAGTTTGTAATTATTTTATCTAATGCCTCGAGCGCTTTTTGCTTAGGCATATCATTTTCTAATACGAGCTTAACTAACTCTGCATTCATCGAAATACGGTTTAGCGGTGCACGAGCATCGTGCACCATTTTTCGTAAAGACTCGTTGTTACTCATAGCTATCCTTAGTTATTTGTATTCGCCAATGCCCCCATAAGCATTTAAACGGTTATAAAGTGTTTTCGTACTGATCCCCAGCATTTGCGCAGCAATCGTCTTATTACCTTGTACTTTATCTAAAGTCGCGTGGATCAATTCTTTTTCAACTTCTTCAATGGTTTGCCCTGCAACAACTTGGTTTGCTTGGCTCTCTTTATTCACTTTAGAAAACGGTGATTCTAACGAATCAGGTAAAGTAATAACGGAGCCTTTAGGGTCACTCATAATAAAGGCACGGTGTATAGCATGGCGAAGTTCACGCACGTTACCAGGCCAATCATGGGCCTCAAGTTCTTTGATTTGCGCTGCTTGCCATTTAAAGTCGGTGCCGTTTTCATCATTAAGCTGCTCTAAAAAAGCATTGGCAAGCAATGGAATATCTTCTTTGCGCTCACGAAGCGGTGGAATATCAATAGGGAATACCGCTAAACGAAAGTAAATGTCTTCACGAATAACATTATTTTGCGCAAGGTCGGTCAAGGTGCGGTTGGTTGCAGAAATAACGCGGCAATTTACCGCTTGCTCTTTGGTTCCACCCACTCGAGTTACTTTTTTACTTTCGAGTACACGTAGTAAGTTTGGCTGCATATCAATGGGCATTTCTGTCACTTCATCTAAAAACAAAGTACCACCAGCAGCTTGCTCAAACACCCCCTCTTTACGTGCAATAGCGCCTGTAAATGCGCCCTTTTCATGGCCGAAAAGTTCGCTACCAATCAGCTCTTTAGAAAATGCACCACAGTTAGTTGCTACTAAAGGGCCATCACACTCAGTGGCGTTGTGAATTGCCTGAGCAACCACTTCTTTACCAGCACCACTTTCACCCATCAACATTACATTGGCAGAAGTTGCTGCAACACGCTCAATCATAGTATAAAGCTTTTGCATCACCTCTGATTCACCAATTAAGGTGCCAAAGTGGCGCTTTATAGCTGGCGTTGCTTTTTTCTTAGGGCTTGCTTTTTTCGGGTTGAGTACCCGTTCTATATCTTCTCGTTGTAGTGGTTTGACTAGGTGACCAACATTAGGCTCACACATTTCAGCCAACTTACCCTTTACTGAAGGGTGCCCTGAAATTAACGTAACACGAGGCGATTGACCGATTGCTTTTAAGTGCTCAAGCAAATGTAGACCGCTGCCATCTGGCAACATAAAATCTAAAAAAACATGGTCAAACGTGTTGTTTTCAAACCATTGCTCAGCTTCAGCAAGGTTCGCTGCGGTATTTATATTGTGCCCGAGGAACTCAACAATGTGACAAACTACATCACTAAACTCACTGTCATCATCAACTAAAAGTACGTTTAACATATTTATTCCATAAGCTTTTTTAATCATTCTACGCTTAGTTCCAATAAAAATAAAATAAAGCGCGTTAGATACTAATTGAATTCAAATTACGACCATATTACTGCATTTAGTTCCACTTTAGGGTAAAAAGTGAGAAAAATACTAGAAACGGGTTATTATTGCCTACTCAAAATTAAGCTGAGCTGTACTTATTTTAAGTTATTAAGTTGTAATCATATGAAGTTATTAAGAAAAGTTATTCACCCAAGTTTAGGAAACGACTACGGCACTGTATTTATTCGTAACACTGCCCGCGCCATTGTTTTAAAAGGTGAACAAATACTACTTTTATACACCGCTCGTTATGATGACTACAGTTTACCGGGTGGCGGGGTTGATAAAGGCGAAAGTATTGAGCAAGGGCTCCTGCGAGAACTTCATGAAGAAACAGGCGCACAACAAATTCAAATAAAGCATTCACTAGGCTTATACGAAGAAATCAGACCTTGGTACAAAGACGACTTTGACTGTGTTCATATCAAATCTTATTGCTACTTTTGTGAAATAAGCGATGAATTTGCTGACCCAAAAATGGAGCACTACGAAGTGCAAAATGGCATGCAACCTAAGTGGGTGAATATATTTGATGCCATCGCACACAACGAAACCACCATGGCAATGAGTGAAAAACAGGGCTTATCGATTCAGCGCGAGACCTTTTTATTAAAGCTGATTGCTGACACTCTTTAAGTTTTTTACATTACTTTACGCAACCCTCAGCTATTGGGGCAGTCTATACTTATAATTAAAGCCAATTATGAGAGTCAACCATGAGTAAAGTAGCTGCCCTTTCTAAGCCAACCATCCTGTTACATTGGACCGTTGCCATTTTGTTTATCGGCGTATTTGCGATGGGCATTTATGTTGCTGATTTTGCCGAGCCACCCGCTAAATTTACTTATATGGGATGGCATAAATCAATGGGCTTAGTAGTATTAGTTTTTGCCATCGCAAGGCTTATTTGGCGCATAAAAGAAGGCGCATTACCTGCAACATCTGACATGCCTAAATGGCAAACCGTAATTGCTCACCTCACTCATGGCTTATTATTACTTGCGACCCTAGCTATGCCGTTATCTGGATTTATCATGAGCTATGCGGGCGGTCGTGCAATTAGCTTCTTTGAGTTTGAGCTATTGAGCGCACCAGAAAAAACACCTTGGCTTGCAGATGCAGGCAGCTTTGTGCACCACAGTTCTGTGCTCATTATCGTGGTGATTTTAGCCTTACACGTTGCTGCTGCACTTAAACACCAGTTTGTTGACAAAGATGGCATGCTGAGCCGCATGCTAGGTAAGTCTTAAATAAAATTTAAGCGGGCTTAGGGTTAGCATAAAAGCGCCATAAGCCCACTAAATTACTTATTAAAAACACTGTTTCCATAACCACTGCTAGTGGTGAAAACGCTAATAAATTGTGAACTATCCAGCACACAGTGCCGACAATCATCAACAGGCGTAAGGTAAAATCTTTGCCTTGGAATGAAGCATAGGTTTGCATTAACGTTGCTGCCAGTGCGATAAAGCTAACCCAGCTATGCAATGTTAATAGTACTGCGCTAATACTCAAAAGCATAAACGCTATCATCACCCAAGTTTTGCGCGCAAAAATACAATAGCCATAACGTAGTGCTGCAATCAACATTAAGCTTGCAGCACTGAAATTATCAAGCAGCATAAAATGCACTGATGTCAGTAATACTGAGCTAAATAAACAAGCTAAAATAGCTTGTCTTTGTTTAAACTGAAAAGAAGCCAAATCGAGTAATGTGGCAATGGCAACTAAGCACTGAGATAAAATAAACATAACGACTCCTGAAAAATCAGCAGTGTAATGTTCACTGTTTTGCTGCGCCTTAACTTAAGTTAAGACGCCGTCTAATTCGCGATAAAGAAATCGCTGAAATCCCTAAATACATAGCAACATCGTTTAAGCTTAATTGCTCAAGCCAGTGCGGTTTTTGATCTAATAAATATTGATAACGTTGCTCTGGCGTATTGAGTAATAAAAACGCTTCTTTTGCTTCTTTAAACAATAATTGCTGACTAATTAATTGATATTTAATTGCTTGCCAGTCAGTACTATCAAATAAAACCAAAGGCACCTTAATAAGCTCAGCATCACGTATTACTTTGAGTTGATAGAGCGCAGGGGTTTTAGTCAACCAGTTCCCATAAAGCAGTGCAAACTCATCTTGAAAGTAAAACTCTTTACACTTTTGTGTGCCTTGCGATGATGCATGTAATGCACCAAGCACCCCTGATATAATTAAGTAACCCGCATCTTGCTCATCGCCTTGCTGTAATAAAATATCTCCCTTGGCGTATCGCTTAATTGTGCATTGCCCAGCAAGTTTATTACGAAATTTACAAGCTAACTGATGGTAGCTATCACCAAGAGGAAGTAACTGAGCATCGTTCAAGATTGCCAACCTTGCATCAATAATCTAGTTATTTGCTGGGCGTTAATCCCTTCTCTAACAATAAAGCGTTCACCACACCAAAGTGGTGAAAAACCACTATCGCCTTTGACTTCAGCTTTTGCACGTAATGCGGTCATCGCAATCGACGCATACGGAAAAGGCGGCGCTTGCTCTGGCATAGCTCCTAACTCTTGCATGACTCGATTGCTAATACCTCGTGCTGGACGACCAGAGAATAAGGTCGTCAATTCAGTTGAGTCTGGCGCAACTGTTTTTAATACTTCACGATGTAAAGCACTTGTTGTCGCTTCTTCACAAAGTAAGTAAGCGCTCCCCACCTGCACTGCTGCGACACCTAATGCTTGGTATTGGGCGACATCTTCTGCCGTGCAAATTCCACCTGCTGCAATAACAGGTATATCAAGCTCTACACATTCTCGCACTAATTGCGCAGTGGTTGGTTGCAGCGATAAATCCATTGATAAAAAATGGCCGCGGTGGCCGCCAGCTTCAATCCCTTGTGCAATAACCGCATCGGCTCCATTTGTTTGTAACCAACGCGCTTCATCTAACGTTGTTGCTGATGAAAGAACCGTTCCGCCCCACGCTTTTATTTGAGAAACAATCTCTCTACTTGGTAGACCAAAATGAAAGCTTACAACGGCAGGCGCGTAAGGTGCGATAATATCTATTATTTGTTGATTAATTGGCTGGCGCGAAGCATTACGGGTAAATTGTGAGACATCGACAGCAAACTCATCAAAATAAGGTGTAAGCAGATTATGCCAAGCCGTTTGCTGAGCCAGGGTATAGTCGGGTGTTTGATGACAAAAAAAGTTAAGATTGTAAGGCTTATCAGTATGCTGGCTAAGATAATCAAGTTCTGATTTTAGCAGCTCTGCTGAGAGCATAGCGCAAGGTAAAGAGCCAAGCCCTCCAGCTTCACACACAGCGACTGCCAGTTTGGCATTTTGCACACCCGCCATCGGCGCTTGAATAATCGCAAGTTCAGTTTTTAACACAGAATTTGTCATTACATATTCCTTGTAAGTTTTTCAACCTAATGCAGTTTTTACAAAGTTTAAGTTTCTCAAAAGCTAACTGAAAAATAAAAATCTTCTAAAACAATAAGCTATAAAACGCAAAAAATAGGTATTAGCTTTGCAGACTAGCTCCTACAACTTTGTAAGGAGATAATGATGACTGATACTGTTACTACAATCAATCCAACTAATGAACAAACGATCAAGACTTATAACTTATTGTCACTGCAACAAGCACAGAGTGAAGTTGACCAATGTCATCAAGCATTTTTAAAATGGCGCACTACATCCCATGAGCACCGCGCAAAATTACTTAATAAACTTGCACAAGTAATTGATTCTAATCAACAAGAATTAGCACAACTAATGACCGATGAAATGGGTAAGATTTACCAACAGGGCCTTCAGGAGGTTGAGCTTTGTGCAGCAATTTGTCGTTATACCGCTGAGCAGGGACCAAAAGTGCTTGGCGATGAAAAGCGAGATATGCAAGACGGACATGCAATTATTAGTTACCAACCAATTGGTGTAATACTTGGTATCCAACCATGGAACTTCCCGCTATATCAAGTCATTCGCTATGCTTGCGCGAATGTTATGGCAGGTAACACCACAGTGCTAAAACATGCTGGTAATGTATTTGGCATGGCCGAAAAGATTGAACAGTTATTTAAACTGGCTGGTTTTGACGATTATTGCTTTAAGAACTTACTTATTGACGGTAAAACCGCAAGCGAACTAATAGATCACTCAGCGATTCGTGGTGTAACCTTTACTGGCAGCGATGGCACAGGCAAAAAAGTCGCAGAGCGAGCAGCTAAACAGGTTAAGAAAACCGTGCTCGAATTAGGCAGTAACGATGCATACATCGTACTTGATGACGCTGATTTAAATACGGCGATTACCGCATGTACGCAAGGTCGTTTGATAAACAACGGACAAACCTGTGTTGCGGCAAAACGCTTTATTGTGGTTGATGCTTTATATGATGATTTTAAAGCTCTAATCAAAGAGCAATTTGAGCAAGTTGTTCTTGGCGATCCGAACGATGAAAAAACCACGCTTGGGCCAATGGCTCGTAAAGATCTGCGCGATCAGCTTCATCAGCAAGTCACTGACTCTGTAAATGCAGGTGCTACTATTATCACGGGCGGTAAAGTTGCTGAACACACCGGCTTTTATTACACCCCGACCTTGCTTGAAAATATCAAACCGGGCATGCCCGCTTATGACGATGAATTATTTGGCCCTGTGGCATCACTTATTAGAGCCAAAGATAACGTAGAGGCAATGCAAATTGCTAATGATTCACGCTATGGTCTTGGCGGCGGTATTTTCTCAAAAGATGAACAAGCAGCCATTGAGCTTGCAAAGCTTCACTTTGACACCGGTATGGTAAATATCAATGGTTATGGTCTTGCGCAACCGAACTTACCATTTGGTGGTGTAAAAGACAGTGGCTATGGCCGTGAACATGGCGGTTTTGGACTACGAGAATTTGTTAATATCAAAACCATTATGGTCAACGACTAATCACTATTAAGGGCTCATTAGAGCCCTTTTTCATATCTGATTGTGCCGTCCTTAATAAGGTTATCACTTTTCATACCAATCCGCTTAATTAAGTAGTCTATTTTGAGGCAATAAAACCTCGTTGATAACAAGGCAAAAATTTCGTTATTTAGTTGTTCTAAATGAGAAATTTTTAACGCAGTTAGCGACAGGTTTTATCCCTCAAAATGATTAAGTATTATTGCGGGTTGGTATTAAACATTGGCACTTGTTGCTTCGAGGCTGCTGGCATTTTTAACTCATCCACTGCTTTTTCTTTATCAATCTGCTCTTGTTGTTTTTGGTTGTCAGAATCGGGGTTATAAACAAGCTCTGTAAGAAGTGCAAAATGGTCTGAGCCATACTTTGCCAAACGCTCAATACGCTTAACGCTAAACTCATTACTATGAAAAAGATGATCAAGTGGCCAGCGCATAAAGAAATAACTGGCATGAAAGGTATTAAAAAAGCCGCGGCCTTTACGTGGGTCTAACAAGCCACTAATACGCATAAACAAACGGGTACTACGCGACCAAGCAACATCATTTAGATCTCCTGCAACAATACAAGGTCGCAGTCTGTTTTTAAGTGCTTTTGCTAAGATAATTAGTTCAGTATCACGCGGCCGTGAGCTGTCTTCTTCCGTGGGGCTCGGAGGTGCAGGATGAATAAAATGCCCTTGAACTTCTACGCTATCTGCATCTTCAAACAAAATATGGATTGAGGGGATATCGCTTTCTATAAGCTCACAAACTTGCTGTTGTTTAATTTTAAACTTGCTGTACAAGTGCATGCCATAACGATTATCTTTTGGGCAGTACACTCGATACGGGTATTCTTGCTCTAAACTGCTCAGTTCGTTCTGCCAAGTTTGATCAGACTCTAACGTAATGAGTAAGTCTGGTTGGTGCGTGTTAACTAAAGCAATGAGTTTGTCATATTCGCTGTTCGACATCAGTACATTTGCCGACATAATGCGAATACTGTGCTTATCAGTTTTATTGCTTGAAGCAACTTCTTTATTAGCGAGCCTTGTGTAAGGGTAAATCCAGCCAACTTGTAAAAGCAACACGACGATACTCGCCAGAGCACAACCAATATAAGGCGCGGAGCCCGTGCGACTGATTAAATAGCTTGCAGCAATTAAACTCGCACAAGCAAGGTAAACCACTTGCAAGCGTACAAAGTCACAACTGCGAATTAAATAATGTTGGGAATATGAAAATGGCAAGATTGAGACTACTAGCAGCATGGCCAATAGTGAACCCAATCCATAAGTCATGATCGATTCAAGCAAAACTAGCGGCTCAGAATAGAAATAATTTCTCGGGTGTCTTCCACTAAACGCACGACAGTATCGTCAACTTGAATTGAGATTAGACCATCTCTGTCTCGAGATTTAATCACTTTACCGCGGCGGTAAATATCACGGTCAAGAATATCGCCTTTACGTAATTTCTTCTGCCAACCGGGTGGTAAATCGCCACCATTATCAAGTTTCTTTTCAAGGCCAGGTGGTAGACTTTTATCTTTGCCCTTATCCTTGTCTTTATCTTTTGCAAGTGCGCCAGCCGTCACTAGGCTTAAACCTATCACTGCAACTGTTAACAATGCTTTCATGCGAGTGCTCCTTCTATGAGTCCCAATTAAGCGTAGCAAGTTTTTCTGAACTGGGTATGAAACCAGCTAAAAAAAGCCGCTAAGCGGCTTTTGACAGGATTAACGATGGCGAGTAACGATTGATAAAATCTCTCGCGTATCGTGTACTAGATGAATAAGGCGGTCATCGATTTCGATGGCAATAATGCCATTTCGGTCGCGACGTTTAATCACTCGCCCATGACGATATATATCACGGTCAAGAATATCACCATGGTGATAACGCTTATACCAACCAGGTGGTAAGCCACCACCATACCCTACTTTTTTGTATAAACCGGGTGGTAAGTCACGGTAGCTGTAATGGTCGTATCTATCGTAACGATCATGTCTGTCATGATGATGGTGATGTTTGTGGTGTTTTTTATGTTTTTTATGCTTTTTACGTTCGTGCTTATGTTCGTATCTATCGTGGTCACGATCATGTTTCGCGTTTGCTTCCATAGGTATCAAACTCAAACCTAAAACAGCAACTGAGATAGTAATTAATTTATTCATAAAAGAGACCCTCAACGTTTGCTCTTGATAAAAAGCCTAACGTTTTAGCCTGAATCATAGATGAAGGGTTACAATTTAAAAACGTAACTGTTTACATATCAACACATTAGAAAGCTAACCTTTACATTTCTTTAAACTTCTTTGGCACTATTTACGAAAAATCGAGTCTGAGTTACAGTTCCGTTTGAGGCGTTTGTCGTTATATTTGCAACATAAACAAAGGCTTCCTCACAACATAATAAGGATAATTTATGAATGTTCTAAAATGGTGTTTGGTCATTAGTATTACTGCACTAACGGGCTGTAGTGCCATGATGAGCCAATATGGCAATCAAAAAACGCAATCAAGTTCATTGGTTGAGTACCTTTACCCAGACCAACAAGATAGAGCTGCACACCAAGCAACGATTCCAACTTTGAACTTACCAGCCACGGTAGGGATTGCCTTTATTCCTAACAAGTACAATGATGGCTTGCATCATGGTGATGAAATCGCACTGCTAAATAAAGTTAAAAAGCAGTTTATGCAATATGACTACATAGACCGTATTGAAGTGATCCCAAGTACTTATTTAAAAGGCAGCGAGGGATTTACCGCATTAGAACAAGTATCTCGATTATATGATGTGGATATTATGGCGCTTGTTTCATACGACCAAGTGTCGCAAAGCTTAGAAAATAACGCTGCATTTTTATATCTCACGATTGTTGGTTTATATGTGATTCCGGGCAATGAGAACTCAGTACAAACCTTTGTAGATACTGCCGTATTTGACGTGAAAAGCCGAAAAATGCTGTTTCGCGCGCCAGGTATTCATAAAGCAGAGCAACGCAGTACAGCAATTGGCATCGATGAAGTCGCTAAAGAGCAGTCGCTGGCAAGCTTTAATGGAGCTGTTGATGACATGATCACGAATCTCGATGCTGAATTAGCGCAATTTAAAACCCGCGTAAAAGAAGAAAAAGTAGCTAATGTCACGCACAGAAATGGCAGTAGCGGCAGTAGCTTATTTTGGTTAGTTGCAGTACTGGCAGGTTTTGCCGTACATCGCCGTATTGCATAACAGACAAAGTTATTAAGCGCGAAAGCTTTTACCCATCCTAAAAAGCAGTTACCCTTTGGTTTTTGTTGTACCTAACCAAAGGGTTTTCATGAAGTTGTCGATACTCTCAGTGCTTGTGGGCACCTCATTTTTTAACCAACAAGCCATTGCAAATAATGAACTAGAACATATTACAACGACCGCCTCGCGCAACGAAGTGTTGGCAGATCCATTGCCTGTAGTGGTCAGCAGTATTTCACAGAAGCAACTGGCGCTTATCGCTCCAACTCACATTGAACAAGCCCTTAAACAGGTTGCTGGTGCTAATCTTCAACACGGTAACGGCCAAGAGTATTTACCCGCTTTACGTTCGCCTGTACTTTCTGGCGCAGGTGCCTGCGGTGGCTTACTTACCGCCGAAGATGGTATTCCACTTCGCGCAGCTGGTTTTTGCAACATCAATGAATTATTCGAAGCCCACACTGAAATGGCTGAACGCATCGAAGTACTGAAAGGCCCGGGTTCTGCACTTTATGGTTCAAACGCTGTACATGGTGTAGTCAACGTGATCACTCCAGATACAACCTATAACCACAACCAACTTGGTTTTGATTACGGCTCGTTTGGCTACACCCGCTACAAACTAGGTGCGGGTCGTGATTTTGGTCAACAAGGTTTAGGTATTAATGCCACTATTACTCGAGATACGGGTTATCGTGATGACGAAAGTGTTGACCAAGAAAAGCTCTCGCTACGTCACCGTTTTGATGGCGAAAAACTAAGTGTAAGTACAGGCCTGACTTACACCCATTTAGATCAACAAACAGCTGGCTACATAGAGGGCTTTGAAAGCTACAAGGATAAGCAAATAGCTCAGTCTAATTTTGATCCTGATGCATTTCGTAAAGCCCGCTCTTTGCGTGTTTGGTCAAAGCTAAATTGGACACAAGATGAGGCTAACAGCTTTACCCTTACGCCTTATATCCGCGACCAAGACATGACCTTCTTTAAGCATTTTTTACCGGGTACTCCCCTTGAAGAAAATGCTCAGCAAGGTGTTGGTATACAATCAAGCTGGCAGCACAAGTTAACCGGCTCTAGCCTGTTAACTGTTGGTTTTGATGGTGAACTTACAGATGCTGACTTTTTACAATATCAAGACAGTCCCACTCAAGGCTCAGCATTTTTAGTCGCCACCGTGCCTCAAGGCAAACATTATGATTATCAAGTAACAAGCACCCTATTAGCACCGTTTGTGAACCTTGATTGGCAACTTGATGAGTTACTTATCAGCCTGGGTGGTCGATACGAGCGTATGCGTTATGACTACGACAACCATATGTTGGCTGGCCGCACAAAAGAAGATGGCACAGCATGCGCCATGGGTGGGTGTCGCTATTCTCGACCAGAAAGCGGCGAAAATCGCTTTACTAACTTTTCACCTAAGCTTGGTTTAAGCTATCAATATGCTGAAAACCAGTTTATCTACGCCAATGCTTCAGAAGGTTATCGAGCACCGCAAGCGGCAGAGCTTTATCAGTTGCAACGCGAACAAAATATCGCAGATCTTAAATCTGAAACAGCTAAAAACCTAGAGCTTGGTATAAAAGGTCAACAAGCACAGCTGCATTATGTAGTTAGCATTTATGCAATGAATAAAAAGAACACCATTTTCCGCGACAGTGATTTTTATTACGTCAATGATGGCCAAACTCAGCATCGTGGTGTTGAGCTTGAGTTAGCCTATGCCATAACGCCTAGCTTATCGATGCAGTTAGCCGCGAGCCACGCCAAACATACATACAGTTATGACCAAGTACTCAGCGGGATTAACATCAATGATAATCTTATTGATACTGCTCCTCGTAACATCGCAAACTTGCAGCTACTTTGGCAAGCAAACGACATGACACGTGTTGGTCTTGAGCTACATACCACCAGCAGCTACTTTACTGATCCTGAAAACCAGCATAGTTACCAAGGCCACTCATTAGTAAATTTACGAGCGGCGTGGCAGCTAACAGCTAACCTTAGTGTGACGGCACGAATAAACAATTTAACCGACGAGCGTTACGCAGAGCGTGCTGACTACACTACATTTAGTGGCGACCGATACTTTCCGGGTAGACCGCGCAATGCCATGTTATCAGCAAGTTATCAGTTTTAAATAACCGCATTTTTTGGTGAGCTATCTCATAGTTCACCCACGCTGTTTCGTGTTTTGGTATGATAAATGTACCTCTTGCTATTACTCCTAAACAGCGTGACATCTTCTCAAAATCTAATTCGTAACCTTCTTTTAGTGCTGGGCATTTTTCTTATTGCAGCCAGCTTACGAGCCCCGATCACTGGCATTGCACCGGTACTTGAACAGATCATTGAACAGTTTCAGTTAAATGCATCGCAAGCCGGCATGTTGACGACTTTACCTTTAATCGCGTTTGCCATTGCCTCACCTATGGCGGCAAGTCTTGCTAAAAAGTGTGGCCTTGAAATATCACTGTTTATTGCCCTTGTACTCATAGGTATAGGGGTTGTCTCTCGGGTTATTGATTCTGCCACCGTGCTTTTTATTGGTACCGCAGTAATTGGTGTCGGTATCGCGATTGGTAATGTGTTATTACCAAGCCTAATAAAGCGTGACTTTCCACACAAAGTGGCAGTAATGACGTCGAGTTATGTTTTGGCGATGGGCATATTTGGTGGCAGCTATTCAGCACTCATCATTCCGCTCGCTGAATACAAAGAACTTGGCTGGCAATTGGCGCTTGCCAGTTATGCTTTACTGGTTGTGCTGGCTATTATGGTGTGGTTACCACAACTTAAGCAACATACCATGCCAAAACAGGCATATGTGTCAAACAATACACAAAACAAAATTTGGCACTCTGCACTGGCTTGGCAAATCACCTTATTGCTCGGCTTTAACTCCTTTTTCACTTATATCATGCTTGGTTGGCTACCCAGTATTTTAATAGAAGGTGGCCATAGTGCGCAGCATGCGGGTGCTTTGCAAGGCGCCTTTCAAGTTGCCTCTGCGCTGCCAGGAATTGTGCTTATTCCACTACTTGCCAAATTAAAAGATCAACGCATCTTAACGCTAAGCTTGGCGTTACTTGGCGCGCTTTGTTCTGTTGGATTATTAGTTGCACCTAGTTTTGCGATGCTTTGGTCAGTCACTTTAGGGTTTTGCTCAGGTGCCTGTTTCATCTTGGGCTTATCATTTGTAAGCCTGCGCACTCATGACTCAATGCAAGCCGCTGCGTTATCGGGTATGGCGCAATGTATCGGGTATTTATTGGCTGCCACAGGCCCTATTATTGCGGGCGCCTTACATAGTTATTTCAACAACTGGGCGGGAGCACTTTGGCTGTGTATGGCATCTAGCCTATTGTGTGCTTTATTTGGTTACTTAAGTGGCCGAAATATCACCATCGGCCAGCAATAAATATGAAACCACAGCTATTTAGGGGCGGTTTCAAAGGCACTCATATTACTAAGGTTATCGAGCCAAGGTTTATGTGAGCGATACCAAATATGCGCTTTAGGGATGAGCTCATCAGCTTGCTCTACGGCGCCAATACGTAAGCCATAAATACGCTCACCTGCACCGACAGAAGTCGCGTACAAAGCTGTACCACAATTACCACAAAACCCTTGCGCACGCTGGTTGCCACTTTCAGCTATTTTTATATATTCTTTTGGCTTAGCACCTGTAAAGGTAACTCCATCTGGCACAGACACCACAACCGTACGAAAAGGCGCACCTGAGATAATTTGGCAATCAGTGCAGTGACAGTTTATCACTTTATTTTCATCAACGTTTGCATGGTAAGTTACCTCACCACAATGACAACGACCGGTAACCTTCATATTAAACTCCTTGTTGAGATGACAGCTCTTTTACAGGGTAATGATTAGCGTGTTTCAAGCTTTGTAAATCATTAAAACGTACCCCATGCTGAGCCATAATAGGATGTATTTTTTTGCTGATCAATTGTCTGATATAAAAGGGTTGATTCGGCACAAAATGATGGATTGTGTGGGTGCGGCCAAAATCAAAACAGAATAGCTGAAACGGTAAAAACCAACGGCTGGTGATCACATGCGTTTGCTCAAGTAAATTATTTACACCGCCATAATAATGCATTGAAGATGTCACTAAGTTAAGAGAACTCGAACGAATAATATTAGGCACGATAAGTACCACCATTAAAAAATCTGCCATCGCCAATAACTCAGCTCCCCACGGCGGCAATGTAAATGGCTGTACGAACTGCACTGCATAATAAGCAATTACCCCGTAAAGAATCGCAAAATACGCAGTAGCAATCGGAAAGCCCGCATTAAATACACGGAAGAACTTAAAACCACTAATTTCTTTATTAAATCGCTTGGTATTGATTAACAAACCTAGCAAGCCATCAGTAATGACCAAAGCTCTCAACAAGGGCGACTTAATACCATTGCCTACTAAACGCTCTTCTAAATCTTGTGAGGTGCCGGATACTTTATGGTGATGTAAATGAATCTTTCTGCGATACCAAGGGTTCACCGTATTAGGCCGCATAAGCCACACGGTTAACATCATAAAGTTATGTATAAAAGGACGATTACTAAAATACTGCTTATGGATAAGGTCATGCTCAAGCTCATGCGATATTGAGGTAATAAAGGCAGCCAGAATGATGCAAAGCCACGAGGGAATAACCGCTAAGTAATAAAGTGTCGCAACACCGAATAGTGAACACAACGACACCAGCAGAATTACCATCGCAATTTTATTTTGTTGGTTAAGTATAGGGTAACGCGCTCTTAACGACTGCTCTTCGGCCTTAATGGCTGTAACAATCGCCTTGATGTTTTGCTTTGCGGTTAATTTTGACATAGTAAGCTTTTGCTAACTGCTTGATACCAAAATCATACCGTAATTATCTACTGCTCTCGAGAAAATTGCGTTAAAAATGGTATTACATCATTTGCTGGTAATGGCTTAGAAAAGTAATAGCCTTGGATATAATCGCAGCCTGCTTCGGTAAGCACCGCCAATTGCTCGCGCTCTTCAACCCCTTCAGCAACGACCTTAATACCCAATACTCGACTCATTTGGATAATCGATTTAACCAGTGCTTCGTCACCTAAATCAACATGAACTTCATCTATGAAAGACTTATCAAGCTTGAGTACATCAACAGGGAAACGGCGTAAATAACTAAGAGATGAATAACCGGTACCAAAATCATCCAATGAAATTAAGCAACCCGCCTCTTTTAATTGAGTAAGCACATCGAGATGGTTAGTATTTTCTGGAGCTAAAACACTTTCAGTTAATTCAAAAGAGATTTGTGACGGCTTAACCCCTTGGTTGTTGATAATTTCAAGCCATGCATTACGCTCAGGATTAAACTCAGTAAACTCAAATAAAGACCGATTTACGTTAAAAACAACATCGTTATAACCTTGCAGCTCTAATGCTTTTATTTGCTGACAAGTTTTAACCAACACCAGCTCTCCAAGTGGAATAATCACTCGAGACTCTTCTGCTAACGGAATAAACTCCGCAGGTGATACCCATTGCCCTTGATTATTCCAACGCACTAAACTTTCGAATTTAGCAACCGTGTTATTTTCTATATCGATAATAGGTTGAAAATAAACTTCAATTTCGTCGTTTTTCACTGCCAAAGTTAGCTGATCTATAAGCAAGTTTTGTGTTTTTATTTTGTTATCCATTTCAGTGCAGAAAAATAAATACTCTGTACCAGCTTGCTTTGCATTGAGAGTTGCAAGCTCAGCTTGTCTTATCAAGCGGCGTGCTATTTTTTCGATTTTATGTTCAGAGGAAGAAATATAACGTTGCTCAAAACAGCTGATCCCAAGAGTTACATATACTTGCTGGCTAATACCACCAATTGAAAAAGGCTCAACCAACAATGCTGTAATTTGCTTACAAACATGTTCTAGCTCACTAATATGTTGATAGGTTTGTAAAATAGCAAAGCTATCACCATCTATTCGTGAAAAGGCTGATTCTTTAAAACAGCTTTCAAGTCGCTCAGCTAGTTTACATAAGACTTTGTCACCAAATGTTAGGCCATATACCGTATTAATATTCTGAAATTTATCAACATCAAAATAAATTACTGCCAAGTTTGTATCTACTTCATCTTGATATGCAAGAGACGAAATTAAAGTACACAAGTACTCTTTAAAGTAAAAACGATTAGTTAACCCTGTAAGTTGGTCGTGGTTAGCGTGAAAATAAATTTTTCGCTCAGCTTCTTTTTTCTCGGTAATATCTAAAATAAACGCCACATAGCAATCCTCAGCATTATTTTGCATTTTGGTTATTGATAAAAATTGCGTATATAACTTACCTTGCTTAGTTTTATTGGTAATTTCACCAGACCATTTGCCCTCAGTATTAATCTGGTGCCACATAGCTTTATAAAAATGTGGATCATACTGGTTTGAACTTAAAATTTTAGGGTTTTCCCCTAAGACTTCGTCCAGCGAATAGCCCGTCATTTTAGTGAAGGCAGTATTTGCATAGGTAATTTCTACATTGTGGTCGCAGATAAAAATAGCTTCGTGGCTTTGTTCTATTAACTGATTAGAAAAATCTAGCTTAGCAATGAAACGGTCTTTTTCAATTTCACGCTGGATTAAACCTGTAAATAACGAAAAGAAAGATTCGATTGATAACGCATCACTTATTTCATGCTGAAAAAGCGCTACCAGAATGGTATTTGTCTTGCCAGAAATGCTTTGTAATGGCACACCCACATAAGCTTCAATATCCATATCAACAAGCAATTGATCATTAGGGAATAGCTGCTGAACACCTGAATTGTAACTTGAAACACTGCCACAGCTGACATCATTGCATGGTGTACAGCGAATATCGTAGCTGATGTTTTCAACTATTTCGTCATGCGCAACTAAAGCAATGGTTGTCGCATATAAAGTTGACTCATCGACTTGAGCCAAAAAAACATGCGAAGCACCCAGCACTTCTGATAAAGATAGGCATATTGCATTATAAAAGTTCTCACTTTTAAGATTTGAAATACTTTCAACAATACGCTTTAAATCGTATGTACCCATGTTATGCCACCCAACCGTTTTTTCCGCTAAGAGTCTGACTTAACCTGAACTAAAGACGGTAAATTCTATTATATTAAGCACTTAAACACCATGGTACTCTAGTCGAAAGCGGTTAACTTTCAAACAAATAAGCATACATTTTTCATGGTTATTTCAAAAGTAAGCATAGTTTGAAGTTTACAGGTTATAAATAGAACAAAAGTTATTTTAATCTGGGGTGAATTAGTACTTAGATTTGAGTTATAGGTGTTAGGCTCTGGGTGCTAGGCAAAATACCCCCTTGGGGCTGAGGGTGGTTTCAAAACCCAACAACCGCACCGCTCGGCTAAAAACTGACAGCTGATGGCTGGTAGCTTTTTCAGACATAAAAAAATTTGGCTAGGGTTCAAAAGTGGTACCAGTAGGCGGACTATTACTTGCTTTAGTGCCATGCCTCGCGTGGCGATCAAGTCCGCTAACTACTTTTTTCAGGCATAAAAAAAACCTAACCATTTGGCTAGGGTTCAAAAGTGGTACCAGTAGGCGGACTTTTACTTGCTTCAGTGCCACGTCCCGCATGGCGCTCAAGTCCGGTGACTACTTTTTCAGACATAAAAAAACCCTAACCATTTGGCTAGGGTTAAAAAGTGGTACCAGTAGGCGGACTTTTACTTGCTTCAGTGCCATGCCTCGCGTGGCGCTCAAGTCCGCTAACTACTTTTTTCAGGCATAAAAAAACCCTAACCAATTGGCTAGGGTTCAAAAGTGGTACCAGTAGGCGGACTTGAACCGCCACGCCCGAAGGCAACGGATTTTGAATTTGTGTAAGAGCATCGTGAAAAATCTAACCCATTGATAATTAAAAATTTAATTTTTTATAACTGTGACAAAATGTTGTCACAATGGCAAAAAATCGTCACAGTTTTTTATATTATTTACTTGAAGATAAACACTTGAGATCACGGCCTTTGTGCCATTTTAGGCGTTACTGTTAAGTTTAAAAAACACAAACCATCTGCACCTCAAACCGATAATTTTCTTGCTCTTCATAAACCCTAACACTTAAAACCAAGTCGCTATGACCTTCGTTTCTCGTCCATAAATCAACTAAAACATCCCAATAAACTCTTTGCCAAACATAGACAGATAAACCCCATGCGTCTTCAGGTAAGCTAATCAACTCCTCACCGTAATCTTCAATGTAGGAATTGATTTGGATTGAGGTAGCCTCAGGTAATTTCGACACTAATGGAATTTTGCCAATTGAGTAGTGGTATTTTTAACGAGGCACTCTACAGCGGCGTGTAATGTTTGTCGCCACTCAACAGGTATTGGTAGCTCTTTATCTTCGTCCTTGGTAACCATAAGTTTCCTTATATCTATTTTTATTTTCTCTTTATTGCCAATAGCGAACCTTCAACTATAACTCCTTTATGACCCAAAATGAGTAAGTGATACGGTCTCAATAGAGCGAATTACTCAAAAGAGCGAACTTCGGTCATTCAAAATTGCTTTTCTATTTCGTCAAAGTATATTGCTTGCATAGTCAGGAAAGCGACCCAATCGCTCGTTTTTGTCCTGACACAAAAGCTAGAACTACTGCATTTTAGTTGTAATGGCAATTAGTTAAGAAGTTTGCTACAAATGAGTCATTCAGAAAAACGAGCGACGCTGTGGTAGAAAAACGCGCAATTCGCTCGTTATAAACATGTTAGCCTCTTGTGTGAGCAAAGATGTATTAATCGAATGGAATATTCATGAAATTTAAAGTTTTAGCTGCTGGAAAAAGCTGTCCAATTGACAAGCCCAATCGTGCTTATTTAGTGACGGATAATTGGGATGATTGGTTTGAATTTTCAACGATGTATACTTTGATTTATGTTGATGGCGATCTAAATAGAAATAGAATTGGTTCGACTAAAATCGGCCAATTTAATATGGAGAAAGAACAAAGAAGGCCAAAAATACCTGATAGCTTCAATGAATTAAGCAATGATTTTTTCTCGGTCGGTCAAGATGATAGTTTTTACGACGAATTAAATAAGCTAGGCGAAGAAATAAGGTCTCAAATACTTTCCGCCCTTAATGACATTGCTTTAGACGAAAACCTCTATGAGAAAGCAATTAAAGAGCGGGTTACAGGTACATCATTACTAAGATCAGTAAGTCATACTTCAATCAAAGGACAATATAGAAGGCTTGCCAAAGGGGGGGCTCGATTATCTGAATACTCTTTCTCATATAAATCGCCGAAAATGAGAGGCACTGAAGGTACAAGACTCAACTTGGCTTTTGAAGTGACTCCGGAGAGTAATCCCCCAACAAATATACATGTCCTTATCGGTCGAAATGGTGTCGGAAAAACTCATTTAATTAATAATATGATCAGCTCTCTTATTGATGATGAATCACCCGCCTCTAAAGTGGGTGAGTTTTCATCTTCGGATGAGTTTGAAGGAGAACTCTTTTCTAATGTTGTATCAGTTACGTTTAGTGCATTTGATGAAACTGAGCCATTAGCTGAGAAAAAGGATAAATCATCAGGAATTCAATTTTCTTATGTTGGTCTTAAAAGGGTAAAAAAAGGAAGTGAGAAAAACCTTCCCCCAAAAAGTCCTGTAATTCTTAAAAATGAATTTGTGAAAAGTATTTTGGCCTGCAAGGCAGGAAACAAGATAGAGCGTTGGAAAAGAGCAATAGAAAAGCTAGAGACTGATCCAGTATTTGGCGATATTAATGTAGCATCTATTCTTAATAATGAGAATGAAGATGATTTCAAGGATATTGCAGGAAGGATATTCAAAAACTTAAGCTCTGGTCACAAAATTGTACTTCTTACAATAACAAGGCTTGTAGAAACAATCGAAGAAAGGAGTTTAGTTTTCCTAGATGAGCCGGAGGCTCATCTCCACCCACCCCTTTTATCTGCTTTTATTCGTTCTCTTTCAGATCTTTTAATAAATAGGAATGCTGTTTCAATAATAGCAACGCATTCACCAGTGGTTCTTCAGGAGGTGCCTAGAAGTTGTACGTGGAAGCTTTGGAGAAGCGGTCATTTGTCAAAAGTTGAAAGGCTTGAGACTGAATCATTTGGAGAAAATGTAGGAATATTGACTAGAGAGGTTTTTGGATTAGAGCATACGGATTCAGGGTTCCACAATTTACTAAACGATGCTGTTGATAAATTTGAAAGCTATGAGGCTGCAATAAATAGCTTTAACAGCCAGTTGGGTTTAGAAGCAAAAGGTATATTGCGTGCTTTATATGGTGTGAAGAGATCCAAGACATGAGAAAATTAACCCGACCAGATGATGACGCAGTAGTTGTCTTTGAGGCATGTATAGATCGTATTCGTAATGCTGATCTCAAGCGCCGATTACAATCTTGCTCATTAGAAATTGGTGAAGCATCAGTTGAATTTGACGAGAAAGCTGCTTTGGCAGAATTACATACCATTGAAGCCAAAGAAATTGTAGCGGATGTGGTTTCAGTTGATGAGATGAAAAAGGTCTACACAGGGCGAATGGCTAAAAAATTAGCTCCTGGTAGAGTTTACTATGATAAATTAATGTCATTGCCAGAGCATGGAAGATGTCCCCTATGTTCTCAACGTGTTGTTTCTACTTTAGATCATCATTTGCCCAAAGCTCATTATCCGTCTTTAGCCGTATCCCCATTAAATCTTGTTCCTGCTTGTCAAGATTGCAATAAAATTAAAAGTGAAGATATACCGTTAAATTCAGAACAAGAAACACTACACCCTTACTACGATGATGTGGAAGGGTTTTCATGGGTTAAAGCAAAATTAACAGAATCCATCCCTGTTGTTGTGGAATTTTATGTAGAACCTCCTGCTGAATGTGATGATGTATTAATTGAAAGGCTAAAGCACCATTTTGTGACGTTTGATTTAGCCGCCCTTTATTCTTCGCATGCAGCTGAAGAGCTTGCAAATATAGAGTTTATAGCTAGAAAAATCTTCGAAGATTCCGGCAGTATTGAACTAAAGGCGTATTTAGGAGATATGGCAAGTAGTAGAAAGCAGGTGAGTTTAAATTCTTGGCAGTCGGCTTTTTATACTTGTTTGCATGAAAGTGATTGGTTTTGCCAAAACAGATTTCAATAAAAAGGCTAACAAGTTGCTGCACACGGAAAAATTACTCGCTGCGCTCCTAATTTTCCGGTGAGCAAGGCGTTAGGTGTTTCGTGAGAGTCGAGGCGATAAATCAATTCGTTGGATGTATTGAACGTCTGCTAAATGGAGAACAAATAGATCTCTACGGTGAAAGTGTATCTTCATCATTTGAATACATTGCTGCAGAAATATTAACGGAACAGCTCATAGAAGGGATTTGGTACGATGGTGTATCAAACATGGTCGCTAATGTCGAAAATTCAAATAGAGTTGTGTTTTCTGGCTACATGTATGTTTGCCTAAATCAGGAAAAATTCTGGCAAGAGCCATTCAAAGCAGTTGTTAAAGATGAGAGAGTCTCACACAACGGGGTAAGGGTTTACGTGAAAATAGGAGAGTTAGAAGGTGAAAAGGAACTACTATCAATGGAATGGCACTATAGAAACACCTAACAAACCGCTGTAGACGCACGTGGAGCGTGCTGGGACAAAAACACGTGGGCTGTCCTCGCTTCGCTCGATATTATAGCCCCTAAGCGGGGTGTTAGCAATTTAATTTAGCATTTAGAAAATCTTTTAACCCCTTTTGGTGTGTTCGAACGTTATTAAAAAACAATAATTAAAATTTCAGGAAAATATGAACAATAAAGTATTTAAACCCCTCATCGTTAGCTCACTCGTTCTATGCAATTATGTCAGCGCTGCAGATTGTCATGATGTGTCACAAAATATTGCCAAACAACTTGAAGATAACTACGTCATTGAAAATACAGCAACAAGGTTAGCTCAGTTAATACGTTCGCAAGTATTTTTATCTGGTTGTGAACGTCAAAAGTCATCTGAAGATATTGCTGAATTTATGACCTTGGAATTAAACAAGATTGCAAATGATAAACATCTTTCTGTTGTTTATGATCCAAATTGGGTTAGTGAATTGAAATACTATCGTTCGTCAGCACAAACTGAGGCGTTTGCTGATAGTCGTGTCATGGAGACTCCTATAGACAACTATGGTTTTAAAAAGGTTGAATTGCTTGATGGCAATATTGGTTACCTCGATATAAGAACTTTCTCTGACAGTCACTTAGGAGGTGAGACGCTTGAAAATGCGATGAAATTTTTACAGCATGCCGATGGTATCATTATTGATTTAAGGAACAATTATGGCGGTAGTCCATTTATGGTGACTTCCTTAGCAAGTTACTTCTTTGACCTAGATACAGTCCATTTATCAACTTTTGAAAGCCGTGAAAACGGTGTGTTAACTCAAACGCAAGATTGGACTTCGCCATATGTACCTGGTCCTAGGTTTAAAGAGACTCCACTTTATATCCTCACCAGCAGTAATTCTGCATCCGCTGCAGAAGGCTTTAGCTATTCAATGCAAAGTTTGAATAGAGCAACCATTGTTGGAGAGGTAACTGCTGGCGCCGCTCATGGTAGAAGTACTGAAATAGTAAATAATGATTATATTCTCACTTTACCATCCACACGACCTGTAGATCCAAGAACAAATGACAACTGGGAAAGAAAGGGGGTGAAACCAAATATTGAAACAAGTAGTGATAATGCATTTTATGTTGCTTATGCAGAGGTGCTTAATTCCTTAATCAAAAGTAATAGTAAAAACCTTGGTTTGCATCAATGGGTCTATCCATTGGTTAAAGCAAAATCGAGCCAATACCAGCCAAGTCAGAGTGATTTCAATCAGATAGTAGGTACGTTTGGAGAGCGCAAGATATTCCAAAAAAGTGGTAAACTCTTTTATCAATATTCAAATGATCCGGCGTTTGAAATTGAGTTACTTGATAAAAAGACCATTGTTTTTAAAGCGTTTACTGAAGCAAGACTGCAAGCAATATATAAAAATAAGCAAGTCATTGCATTGAAAATGCTCTCTTTGGGTGAGGATGAAAGAGTGTTTCAGAGAACGATGTAAAAATTGCTAACAAGGCTGTTAACACGGACAAAAAATAGTTGGCTTTGATTGTACCTAACAAAATTCTAGCCAACTATTTTTAGCTGGTTACAACGGCGTGAAGATCCGCTTTTGGCACAGAGTCATCCTTCGGCGCTAAATTGTTTCTGTCCATCATCGAGTTACAAATATAACTCGCCTTTGCCCCAAAATAAGTTAGGTTAAATGCTCTAATGGCTGCTTTGCGCGTGCAAATATATAGTTGCTTATTTAGCCAAACTTAGGTGTAATGAAAGTATAATAAACGCTGAGCAATGCAGGCCGAGCTTACATAACACTAACTAAGCTGATTAAACTAGCTAGGAAAGTGAGAGCCTCAAAAAAGCCTACTTTTTATAAGTAAAGCCATAGCATAGACAATACCAACTCTGACACTCCGAGCAGGTAACAGCTCAGTCCAACAACCGATTATGCAACACAAACTGCGTGTTGCATAAATACTAAAATGTTAGTTAGCAAGGGAATTTATGCGATTATATTTACTTATTTTGTTGCTTTTATTCTCCGTCGAAAGCCTTTCCAATGTACTTGTGAAAAGCGAACATTCTGTACCTGTGGGGATGGCTGAATTAAATACATTCAAGAAAACCTGCGGAAACAAATGTAGCTTTACTGGGTATATCAATGTCAACAAACTGCATTTTAGTGAAGATGTAGAGTCAGGTGCTTTTTTATTGGTGCGAAGCGAAGGTGGGACAAAATCATTTTCGGTTGGCATTAAAGCAAATGAAGATGATAAAAGCGCTGAACTGGTTGTTATGTTTAATGATGGTAAAAATAATTCTGACTCTATCGTTTTAGCAAAGTCATCGTTAAATGCTTGGGAGGGTTTCTTATTATCATGGCACGATAAAGAGTTACTAATTGAAAATTTGCGCAGCGTAAAAAAGATAGGCTTAAACAACACACCATATTCACAAATTGAGAAATCTGGGATTACATACCAAACTACGCTGACTTTTAGTCCAGATCACATTGCATATATGTTTATGGGCAGTGATGCGGAAATGTGGATCGAAATGAAAAACCAGAATTATAACTCTAGCTGGAAAGAGCGGTATGATAAAAACTAACAAAAGAATTATGCCGTTGAGCAAGCTCAACTGTTACGCGATTTCGTCGCGCACCATACTCAGGAGTTACCGAATAAATACTCTAACGTGCTTTTGTCCAAATATGAGTTTGTCCAACCACCTTTTCCTTGTTAAAAACAGACCTTTAACGCTTTTACATTACCCTACTTTTAGAAAAAATGAGTAAGCACTTATGATTGAAACCAGGCGAAGTCGTAAATACATATTAAACAAAACATACTGAACCAATAATAGGGTTTGAAAACTATAAAAGCCCACTAATGTAGGCTTTGGTAGGACTAACTACTAGGACAAAATTTTTAATTCTTTGCTTACGTAAACTAAGCTTTGCTTAATCTAAAAATCTGTATTATCACTGATACCTGCATCATCAAATCCCCAGTCTGACGCACCGTGGTCGTCATCAAACGTTATGATCCCATCTTCATATGATAACATAAAGCTATGGTCTGTGTGGTTTACATGACACTCATCAGTGCTCGATATTGAATCTGACAAAGCTAAGTTGTCATTAATATCTATTAACGATACAGGCTCTGTGAGAGGCTCTGAAATATCGCTTACAAGAATCCAAGCTAATAGAAGTGAGCTGTGACAAAAACAACTCATGACCATTGTGACAAGTAAAAAGCAGAAACAAAACTGTGGCAAAAAATCGTCACAGTTTGGGTTAATTTTATAAAAAAATGGATGTGACTAAGAAAAACTATATTGCAGAAAAGAAAAAACCCGTTGAAAATCAACGGGTTAAAAAGTGGTACCAGTAGGCGGACTTGAACCGCCACGCCCGAAGGCAACGGATTTTGAATCCGTCATGTCTACCAATTCCATCATACTGGCTTCATTTTTCTTTAACCTTCTAAACACGAGAAGATAAAGAAAAACCACTTTAGAGCGAAAGCTTTTTTTACTGCTTTTGTCTCTATGCCAAGCATTATACAAAGAATGGGTAAGGCAGCAAGCGTTTTGTGCGGCGTCACTGATCAACCGCACAATAATTAAACAAGTTGTTAACTTTAGAGTTTGTCAGTGCCCACTACCCTACTAGTTTTATAGGTATTGAAATTTTTAAAGCTTGGATGATTAAAGATATGGTGGGTTTCGCTTTAATAAATAGTGATGTTTGCATACTCATTTTGATTATGTAATTAAGGTTAGCAAAGCCAGTTCAGTTCCCAGCATACTAAACAGCCGTTAAGTATTTCTTGTTTGCGAAGGACTTTGCTAAACTACTGCGCAATTTAATTGGATGAGATTGTTTATGTCAGCTGAGTTTCCACGTGCCGGTTTCTGGCGCCGCTTTGCCTCTTTAATTTACGATACCTTGGTTATCATTGCCTTTGCGATGCTGACAACAGTACTCTATTTATTAGCTATTCAAGGGCTTATTTCTTTAGAGTTACTTAGCATTGGTGACGCCGAAGATGTCTCTGCTTTCATTCAAAATTCACCCTTACTATACGGTATCCGTAGCGCATTATTAGTAATAGTGAGTATCAGTTTCTTTAGTTACTTTTGGGCTAAAAGCGGTCAAACAATTGGTATGCGCGCGTGGCGTTTGAAGGTGCAAACCCTCGATGGCCATTTAATTAGCTGGCATCAAGGTGCACTTAGAGCCATTACTGCACTATTAGGTTTAGGTAACTTAGTGGTGTTGGTCGATTTTAAAAATAAGCGTGCCTTACAAGATTACATCGCAAAAACTGAAGTGATCACTTTAACTAAAGAAGAAAACAAACGTATTTATCGCTCACTTGATTAAAGGCAAATCAAGTATAAAAAAAGCGTGGTTCAAACCACGCTTTTTTATGATTTAAAACGAATTTTACACCCGTTTATTCAACAGGTATGTTGCAAACCCAATAAACAACAGACTTGGTAATACAGCACCAACCACAGCTGGAATTTGGTAAACCATTACCACAGGACCAAATATCTCATTGGTTAAGTGGAAAGTAATACCGGTTATAACACCCATGATGATACGTGCGCCCATGGTTACTGTGCGAAGTGGTCCGAATATAAACGACAGAGCAACTAATAGCATAACGGCGATAGATACTGGCTGCATGATTTTGCGCCATAGCGCCAACTCATAGGTGCTAGTATCTTGTTCATTTTGCTGTAAATAACCTAAATAAGACCAAAGCCCAGTAAACGACAACGATTCGGGCTTAACTGATACAACACCTAATTTTTCAGCAGTCAGTTGCGAGTCGTAGAACTCTTCTTTGTACTGCTCAGTCGTGATCTGCTCTGGCGTGATCATGACTTTATTTACATCACGAAGTAACCAGCCATCTTTACGATTTAATGCTTCTTCTGCCTTGGTAATTTGCGTAAGTTGCAACGATTTATCAAAGTGATACATATGCACGCCACGTAAAGTACCTTGCTGATCGACATCTTCAATATTAATAAAGTTACTACCATCTTTCGCCCACACACCTTGCTTAGCATTAAATACATCACCACCATAAATCGCTTGGTTACGTATTTCTTTTGCTTTGAGCTGTGCTTCTGGGGCGCCCCATTCACCTAGCGCCATCATACAAATAGCCATAAACATCGCGGTTTTCATGACTGATACAATAATTTGCAAACGTGACATACCCGCCGCTTGCATAACAACCAACTCACTATTTGATGCCAATGCGCCTAGACCTGTTAAGCCACCAATCAATGCTGCCATTGGGAAGAAGATAACTAAATCACCTGGCATGCTATACAGGGTGTAAATCAACGCTGTTGCAATATCGTAGCTACCACGGCCAACTGATTTTAACTGCTCAATAAACTTAATGAGGGTACTAATACCTACCAGCACCATTAAAGCAAAACCGGTTGTTTGAATTATGCTGCGACCTAAATACCAGTCGAGTGTTTTCATCATGCGCTTAACTCCCGCTTAGTCACAACTGCCTTTAACCATGCGCCGAGCGGACGACCTTTAATAATCAAGAAACCACCAATAAACAAGGCTGATAAATGGATCCACCATAAGCCAATTGAAGGCGGTATTTTTCCATCTTCAACAGCAAACTTAGCGGCATTCAACAAAATGAAATACCCTAAATACAAGCTAATTGCGGGCACTAATTTAGCGAATTTACCTTGGCGCGGATTCACCACACTCAGAGGCACCGCGAGTAAAGTTAATAATGGAATTGAAAGTGGAATAGCTAAACGCCACTGCCACTGTGCAATGGCTTCAGAGGTTTTCATTTTCAATAAATCAAGGGTTGGAATTGCTTCTAACTTACGGCGCTGGTGCTCTATTTCTTGATCTTGAATTTGTACACTGTAACCATCGAACTCAGTTAAGTTCAAAGCAGCAGACTCGCCGTCTGTTTCGTAACGCTTACCATCATTAAGAACAAGTTGCTGTTCACCGTTATCTTGTTCAATCACCACACCACGCTCTGCATACACTAAACGGGCTAAGTCACCTTTTTCACGATCAGGTAACTGCGCAACAAATACCTTGTGTAGCTCTTTACCACTGTTTTCAATGTTGTGAATAAAAACGACCGCTTTTTCGTTACCTGTTTGCTGGAAACGCCCAGCACGTAATGCCGATAAGCCAGCATCGGCTTTTGCTTGTTCTTTTAATTGATATTCTTGCTCACTGGCCCATGGTGCGACATAAAGAGTTAGGGCACCAGCTAAAATAGCCATGGCAGTACTTGAGATAAGCGTTACCCGAACTACGTACCACTCACTGACACCGCAGGCTCTGAAAACTGTCATTTCGCTGTCAGCATAAATGCGACTGTACGCCAAAATAATACCCAAGAAGATACTCAAAGGCAGGATAAGTGAAGCAAGTTGAGGAAGTTTTAGCGCAATCATCGAAAGCACAAGTTTAGCTGGAAGACCCCCTTCAGAGGCGTCTCCCAAAATAACAACAAACTTTTGAGACACAAAAATAGTCATCAAAGTTAAAAATACGGCGACCTGCGACTTGAAGACTTCAGTGGTCAAATAACGAAAAATTAGCAATGCTCGCCCCTGTTAAACATCGAGTTTCACTGGAATAGTAAGGAATTTTGAGTAAACTAGTTATTTTACTCACTTTATTATATGCCATCAAAGTTAAATATCATACCTAGCAAGAACATATAATCTTGCATAAATGGTGCAGATGGCGTCTATTATGTGATATTGATATTCACATTAAGATAAAGTTCAAAAACACATAAATAGAGTCATAGTTTATGTACTAAGATTAGTGCTATTAAACTAAAAAATGTAAGAAAGGACTCGAAAAAGAATTTCTTACCCTTATAAACTAAGGTTATACGACTCAATATCAGGAGTAACAATGGAATTTAGCGTAAAAAGTGGTAGTCCAGAAAAGCAACGTAGCGCATGTATTGTAGTAGGCGTTTATGAGCCACGTCGTTTATCCCCCATTGGTGAACAATTAGATAAAATCAGTGACGGTTATATCTCAAACTTACTACGCCGTGGTGACCTTGAAGGTAAACCTGGCCAAGTATTGCTATTGCATCATGTACCTAATGTACTGAGCGAGCGTGTACTACTAGTAGGTTGTGGTAAAGAGCGTGAGCTTGATGACAAACAATATAAACAAATCATCTCAAAAACGATTAACACGCTAAACGAAACCGGTTCGATGGAAGCGGTATGCTTTTTAACTGAGCAACACGTTAAAAGCCGCGACACCTATTGGAAAGTACGCCAAGCAGTTGAAACAACTCAAGACTGCTTGTATACCTTCAATCAACTGAAAAGCAAAAAGAGCGACCCGCGTCGCCCACTACGTAAAATTGTTTTCAACGTACCAACGCGTCGCGAGTTAACTATTGGCGAAAGTGCAATTGAGCATGGCTTAGCCATCGCTGCAGGTAGCAAGTTATGTAAAGACGTTGCCAACATGCCGCCAAATATCTGTAACCCTGCTTATTTAGGTGAGCAAGCACAAGAAATCGCTGATAACTTCGATAATGTAAGCGTTGATATTATTGGCGAAGAAAAAATGGCAGAGCTGGGCATGAATTCATACCTAGCGGTTGGCCGTGGTAGTGCTAATGAATCGGTTATGTCAGTGATCAACTATCAAGGTGGCGACAAAGACCAAGCGCCAATCGTGTTAGTCGGTAAAGGCTTAACTTTCGACTCTGGCGGTATTTCAATCAAGCCTGGCGAAGCCATGGATGAAATGAAATACGACATGGGTGGCGCCGCAGGTGTTATTGGTACTATGCGCGCACTTGTGCAAATGCAATTACCAATTAACGTTGTCGGTGTTTTAGCGGGTTGTGAAAACATGCCTGGCTCAAACGCTTATCGCCCAGGTGATATCTTAACAACCATGTCGGGTCAAACAGTTGAAGTGTTAAACACAGATGCTGAAGGCCGTTTAGTACTGTGTGATGCACTCACTTATGTTGAGCGTTTTGAACCTGATACCGTTGTCGATGTAGCAACACTGACAGGTGCGTGTATTATCGCGCTAGGTTCGCATGCCACAGGTTTACTATCAAACCACAACCCACTGGCCCATGACCTACTAAAAGCATCTGAGCAAAGTGGCGACCGCGCATGGCAGTTACCTTTATGGGATGACTATCAAGAGCAACTTGAAAGCCCATTCGCTGATTTCACCAACTTAGGTGGCCGTGCCGCAGGTACGATTACAGCGGCATGCTTCTTATCTAAATTCACCAAAAAATATAACTGGGCGCATTTAGATATTGCAGGTACAGCATGGCGCAGCGGCGGTAAAAACAAAGGCGCAACCGGTCGTCCGGTACCTATGTTGACTCAGTATTTGCTAAACCGCGCAGGCGTGAGCGAAGCAAGTCACGATTAAGCCTTACCGCAAGCTTAAAACTAACCCTAAATAAGGCGCCAAATGGCGCCTTATTAATTGAAGCAATTCGCGTTCTATGTCAAAATCCCTGCTTTGATCTGTGTATCTGTGGGGACGAAAGTCACTATGAATATGAACGCACAATTTTACGTTCTAAAACAAGATGATAGTGCCCACCAAGCGGCTGGCGCTGTTTTCGATCTGGCAGCTAAAATTGCTGCGGATCAGTATCGTCTAGGTCATCGCGTATTTATTTACGCTGATAACACCGACACGGCCCACACAATCGACGACATCATTTGGTCATTTGAACCAGATAGTTTTGTACCACACAACTTACAAGGTGAAGGCCCTAAAGGTGGCGCTCCGGTTGAAATTGGTATGACTCCACCTGTCGGCAACAGAAAAATATTAATCAACCTAGCTGAGCACCTACCGGATTTTATTCGCCGTTTTCAGCAGGTTTATGATTTCGTACCCGTTGAGCCAAATGCTAAGCAAGCCGCCCGTGAGCGGTTTAAAAAGCTTCGCCAACTGGGCGCCCATATTGCAACGCAAGAAATTGACATTTAAGCATTTATTTAAGGTTCTGTGTAATGGATAAAACCTATAATCCGCAAGATATTGAACAGTCTTTATACCAAGGCTGGGAAGAAAATGGCTACTTTAAACCGTCTGGCCAAGGTGACGCATACTCAATTATGATCCCGCCACCAAACGTCACGGGTAGCTTACACATGGGCCACGCGTTCCAAGATACCATCATGGATACGCTAACGCGTTTAAAGCGTATGCAAGGCAACAACACATTATGGCAAGTAGGTACTGACCACGCGGGTATCGCAACACAAATGCTTGTTGAGCGTAAGCTTGCTGCTGAAGAAGGTAAAACACGTCACGACCTAGGCCGTGAAGCATTTATCGATAAAATCTGGGAGTGGAAAAACCACTCTGGCGGCACGATCACTAAACAATTACGTCGTTTAGGCGCGTCTGTAGATTGGGACCGTGAGCGTTTCACTATGGACGAAGGCCTTTCTGAAGCGGTTAAAGAAGTATTTGTACGTCTTCACAAAGAAGACTTAATTTACCGTGGTAAGCGCCTAGTTAACTGGGATCCAAAACTACACACGGCTATTTCTGATCTTGAAGTTGAAAACAAAGACAAACAAGGTCACATGTGGAACCTACGTTACCCTCTTGCTGATGGCGTAAAAACCAAAGATGGTAAGGACTACATCATTGTTGCGACAACACGTCCTGAAACAATGCTAGGTGATTCAGGTGTTGCTGTTAACCCTGATGATGAGCGCTACCAAGATCTGATCGGTAAAGACATTTTACTGCCTATCGTAAACCGCCGTATTCCAATTGTTGCCGATGAACATGCAGACATGGAAAAAGGCACAGGTTGTGTGAAAATCACGCCTGCCCACGACTTTAACGATAACGAAGTAGGTAAACGTCACCAACTACCAATGATCAACATCTTCAATAAAGATGCAGCGGTATTAAGCGAAGGCGAAAGCTACACATTCGACGGTAAAGAGCTTGAATTAGATGCGCCAATTCCTGAGCGCCTACATGGCCTTGACCGCTTTGATGCACGTAAAGCGATTGTGAGCGAATTTGAAGAACTTGGCCTACTAGAAAAAATCGAAGATCACAGCTTAACTGTACCTTACGGTGACCGTTCTGGCGTAGTGATTGAGCCTCTTCTTACTGATCAGTGGTACGTGCGCGTAGCACCTCTAGCAGAGCCTGCAAAAGAAGCAGTTAAAAATGGCGATATTAAGTTCGTACCTCAACAATACGAGAACATGTACTTCTCGTGGATGAACGACGTACAAGATTGGTGTATTTCACGTCAGCTTTGGTGGGGTCACCGCATCCCTGCTTGGTACGACAACGAAGGCAACGTATACGTTGGTCGTGACGAAGCTGAAGTACGCCGCGACAACAACCTTGCTGATGATGTTGCACTTAAGCAAGACGAAGACGTTTTAGATACCTGGTTCTCATCTGCGCTTTGGACTTTCTCAACGCAAGGCTGGCCTGCAAACACTGATGATTTAAAAACGTTCCACCCGTCTGACGTATTGGTAACAGGTTTCGACATCATCTTCTTCTGGGTTGCGCGTATGATCATGATGACCATGCACTTCATCAAAGATGAAGACGGCAAGCCACAAGTACCATTTAAAACCGTTTACGTAACAGGCCTTATCCGTGATGAAAACGGCGATAAGATGTCTAAGTCGAAAGGTAACGTACTTGATCCTATCGACATGATTGACGGTATCGACCTTGAAAGCCTAGTTGAAAAGCGCACTGGTAACATGATGCAGCCACAACTAGCGAAGAAGATTGAGAAAAACACTCGTAAAACATTCGAAAACGGTATCGAAGCACACGGTACAGACGCACTGCGTTTCACCCTTGCGGCAATGGCTTCAACGGGCCGTGACATCAACTGGGATATGAACCGCCTTGAAGGTTACCGTAACTTCTGTAACAAACTATGGAATGCGAGCCGTTACGTATTAATGAACACTGAAGAGCAAGACTGTGGTTTCGCTACAGATGCTGAGAAACAGTACTCACTTGCTGATCGTTGGATTTTAGGTCAATTTGAAGCAACGGTTAAAACCTATACTGAGCATCTAGAAAACTATCGTTTTGACCTAGCAGCAAACACCATTTATGAGTTCACTTGGAACCAATTCTGTGACTGGTACCTAGAACTGACTAAACCAGTATTGTTTAAAGGTAACGAAGCACAGCAACGTGGTACTCGTCATACCCTAATCACGGTATTAGAAAGCCTACTTCGCTTAATGCACCCGTTAATGCCATACATCACAGAAACGATTTGGCAACGTGTTGCACCACTTGCAGGTATCGAAACTGCGGGCACTAGCATCATGGTTCAAGGGTTCCCTGTATACAATGAAGCAAATGTTGATAGCCAAGCGATGGACGACCTAGAGTGGGTTAAACAATTCATTCTTGCTATTCGTAACATCCGTGGTGAAATGGATATCAGCCCAAGCAAACCATTATCGGTATTGCTTGCGAATGCGTCTGACGAAGACAAGCGCCGCTTAACGGATAACGAAGCATTCTTAGCGTCGCTTGCTAAGCTTGAAGAGTTCACGCTTCTTGATAACAAAGACGATGCACCAGCGTGTGCAACATCGTATGTTGGTAACCTTGAGATCATGATCCCAATGGCTGGCCTAATCGATGTTGAAGCTGAATTAGCTCGTATTGCGAAGCAGCTTGAAAAAGCAGAAAAAGGCTTAGCACAGGTTCAAAACAAGTTAGCTAACGAGAAGTTCGTAAATAATGCGCCAGAGGCTGTACTTGCTAAAGAGCATGCTAAGCTGGCTGAGTTTACCGATGCGAAAGACAAACTATTAGCGCAAAAAGCGAAAATCGAAAGTCTATAACAGCATATATCAAGCGCGATTTATTCGCGCTTACAAAAAAGCCACGCTATAACAATGTTATAGCGCGGCTTTTTAATGCTCTGTAGCAGCGACTTTACGTCGCGTTACAATTAAAATTTGTAGTTGTACTGAGCACCTACTAGAACTGCGTGACCTTTTGATTCATAGTCCCATGAAACATCTTGGCCAACTGATGCAGCTAGGCTGTCTTTTTCAGAGAAGTTTTGTGTTTTACCACGAAGAATACTTACACCTAGGTCAATATTTGAGTTTTCGCTGAATGCGTAGTTACCACCAAATGAGAACCAGAAACGATCTGTATCAGGGATAGAGATTGAAAGGTGAGATTGGTCTGCTGGCGACTCATCGTATGCAATACCTGCACGAAGTAAAAGAGCGTCGCTGTACTGGTAGTCAGTACCGATAGAGTAACGCATTGAATCAGAGAAGTTCTCTTCTTTAGAGAATACAGGTGCTTCTTGACTAGGCGTATAAGCTTCTAATTTTTGGAAGCTATCCCAGCCAGTCCATAAAATGCTGTAGTGCACGCCAAGCTTCTTATCGATTTGGTGTGAACCAGAGAACTCAGCAATGGCTGGTAAGGTTAATTTTAACTCACCCGGAACTTTAGTACCCGCTAAACCGCCAACAGCAGCTGGTAGTTGGTTTGAGTACTCACCTTCAAAATCAATATCAGTTTCACTACGGTAGTTAAAACCAAAACGGTTGTTTTCGTCTAACTGATACATAGCACCAATGTTCCAACCAAAGCCGTAGTCGTCACCTTCAAGGTGAGCGATTTGCGTGCTCGCTGGTAAACCTAATGGGTTTGCACCTGCATTACGCACCACTTTCGCATCAGCATAAACATAGTTTAAACCAAGGCCTAGGCTGAACTGTTCGTTGATTTTGTATGAAGCACTTGCATTCATGTTAACAGTCACGATTTCAGTTTCGCCTGCGATAGAGCCTGCTGCGTAATCGTCTTTAAATTCAGTTGAAAGACCAAAGTTTGAAAAAGCACCAAAGCCTAAAGATACTTTGTCGTTTAATGGCATAGTGAAGTAACCAGCAGGAATAAATGCTGATGGCGCGATGCTATCGTCATCGATAGAGCTTTCATCTAAGCCGTATGCAGCACTTTCACCTTCTAAGCTAACATCTGGAATTACAGCAATACCTGCCACTGAGATTTGCTTATCTTTAAATAAAGACATAAGTGCAGGGTTACGAGCAACAACTGAGGCATCGTCAGCAACGGCTGCTTCACCAGCGTATGCACGGCCTAAACCTGAAACGTTTTGCTCTGCTAATTGGAAAGCTGCAGCAAAGCTGTCAGCAGAAACAACAGCAAGTGATGCTGCAATTAGTGTTTTTGTGAACTTCATAAATCTGTGTCCTCTTGCAAACTTGTGCGAAAACTAATCCAACAATGAGGGCAACCTATTAGTTAAGCATAAAAGATTAGCGCTGTATGTTGGCATTAGATGTTTTATTCTAATGATTATAAACTTTCGAACATTACCTTAATTAAGATCAAAAAACTGTAATTTTTCGTTAGAAATAGGTAAAAAACCCGCATTTTAACAACAAGATAACAACTTATTAAAACTCATCAGATCTCTGATTACAAACCAAACAAACGATATTAATTATCATTTGCATTGACTTATCGCCTTTGTAGCTTTAGACTAAAAATAAAAGTTTCTCAGTTGAGTTTGAGTATGGAAATCGCCTTTATTATTGTGGCACTAATGTTATGCGGTGTGAGCGTTCATTATTTTTGTAAAGCAAATTATTGTGCATGTACTAAAGCAGGTGATTGCGACAACCCAGTCAATCACTATTGGTTAGGCGCTATGTTTAGCTCAGTTTTGTCTCTTTTATTGTGTTGCGTAGCCTTACATGTCGAAAAAGGGACGCTATTGTGGTTAGTTTTAATGATAAGTTGTTTTAGTGGGGCATTTATTTCAGCTAAACGCAGCGCCAAAAAACGCTGTGTTAAGTCTAAACAAGCAGATGCTCTTTTAACAAACGAGCCAAATTAAGCTGATAATCTAAGGGTTTAATACTGGCAATAATTTTTAGTTCTTTTTCCACGTTCAAATCGACATCTTTCGCCGTCACGTGGTGCTTATGTTTAGCATTATAAAATACTTTCACTTTTGGTTTGATTGGATTCTCGTGATTCCCTTCCATTACTAACGCTAAACGATCATTATTTAACTTAACAATAGTACCGACAGGGTGTACACCTAGACATTTAATAAAGCGCTGCACTAATTCAGAATCAAACATTTGTTTGTTCGCAAGTAAATAACGCAAAGCCGAAATAGGTTCTTCTCCCATTTGATGAGGCCTATCTGCCGTCATAGCATCATAAACATCAACAATTGCCATCATTCTTGCGGGGCGGCTAAGCTTTTCAGCAGTAATACCGCGTGGATAACCTGTACCATCTAAACGTTCATGATGATTTACTATCATATCAAGCATTAGTGGAGTAATGCCCTTCTCGCCTTTCACTAAACCTAAACTCTGCGCCACATGTTTTTTAACGACTTGCATTTCGTTATCATTCAATGCGCTTGGCTTAGATAAAACACCTTGCGGCATTTTAGCTTGGCCAATATCATGCAGCAAAGCTCCCATCGCCAGTTCTTTGATCGTCTTTTCTTTATAGCCTAAATACTTAGCAAACACACTCACCAAAATCGCAGTGTTGATCATGTGACGCCAGTTATAAATATGTTTATCTTTGAGACGAGTTAAAATAGTTAATGCATTGTGATTTCGAAAAACGGAGCCGACTATATCAACAGCAATGTCGTCAAGCACTGCCATATTCATTTTTAGTCCAGCTGTAATATCGGAATATAAACTTTGTAGCTTACGACTATGCTGCTCATAGTGAACACTAGCTTTTAGAAACTCTTGTTGAACCGTGATCCCTTGCGGCTCTTCATTAGCAGCAGGTTTTTGTTCAACCTTCGGTTTAGCCGGTTCAGGCTTTGGTTGGTATTTTTTAGGGAGTGCAACATCGCTTTGTGTAAAGTCGATGAGTAGCTCTTCAACCCCCTCAGAGATCAGGCGCTGAATAATTGTTTTATCACGCACTAAACCACGTGTTTTGATCTTAATACTATTTACATGCTCTTGTTGCTTACTGACACTGTCAACAAACATCCCTGGAACAAGTTCGGCAATGGGTAAAGTAATAAGCATAGGTAAGCTTAGCGCATATAAACATCGAGTTTTTTATTATCGCTAATTGATTACAAATGTCTATAGATTGAATAACGAATACGAAATAGGTATTAGTCAGAAGGGTAAACTAACGAGTCAAGCAACTCGCTAGATTGTGGTAGTTCAGTCTAAGAGCTGACGGCAGATAGCTGACAGCTCTCTAGCTGTTTATTCCTGAAAGTAAGTACCCCAGCCGTCGTATTCAACGTCGGTTTGCTGAGCAAGTGCTTCTAACTTGTCTACGTCTTCCATAATCGCTTCTACGTCAAGCTCACACTCAACAACCACGTCAAAGCTCCACACTTTCTCGCCGTCTTCTAGCTCAAGTTCTGCAGGTTCTTCAACATCGTAACCTAGTTTAAAAGCGGCTAAAGCGGCTTGCTCTAACTTTTCAAAATTTTCGCTAACAAAGTGGTGTTCCACTTCATAAAGTACTTCAGGATCTGAGCCATCTTCAAGTAATGAAGTAACGATGTCTTCAGTAATTTCGCGCCAATTTTCCATTATTTGTTTCTCACTTGAGCATCTAATTCAGTTATTTTAGCAGCCATAATCTGATGAACATGTGAAGCATGGTCACGAGCAGATACGTCTTTATCAAGATAAATCGGCGCTAACATTTCGAGGTAAATTGTACCATTATCCCAGCGATTTAGCTTAATAGTTTTGTGCGTTGTACTCATACAAACTGGCACTACTGGCACATCAGCACTCATTGCTGTGTGAAATGCCCCAGTTTTAAAGGGTAATAAACCACGACCATAGCTTCGCGTCCCCTCAGGAAACATCCAAACCGATAAACCTTTTTGTTTTATTTTCTCAGCTGATTTAGAAATTGTGCCTGCTGCTTTTGAACGGTTAGCGCGGTCAATTAAGATATTTCCCGATAACCAATACAACTGACCAAAAAACGGGATCCATTTAAGGCTTTTTTTACCTAGGCTTACGCAGTTCTCCGGCACCATGGCAGGTAAAGTGAATAGGTCATAGTTATTTTGATGATTTGCTACATAGACAGCAGGGCCAATATTTTTTGGAGTCTCGTGATATTTAAGCTCTAGTTTGACACCTAAAATTTTAGCTACCTTGCAAAACCAACCCGCAATAATATGCACGTTATTAGTATGAAACGGCTTCACAATGCATAAAAGCAGCCCAAAAACACAGCTTAAAACAATAAATAACGCCATGAAAATTATGCGAAAAATAGCTAACAAACGAATTCTCCTCGTACTAATCAGCGCGCATTATAACGTGAAAAATACCATTTCCATAGCTTTAAGCGCACATGTGTACGCTTAAAATTTCATAACGTTTTAACAATAAAAAGGCCTGCAATTGCAGGCCTCTGGTTTTTACTCTGTTACTTCGCTTGGCGACTCATCACTATCATCAGTTTGAGTCACTTCGACTACAGCTTCATCAACTCGCTGCAGACCACGTGGTAACTTATTACCTCGTCTACCGCGTTCACCATGGTAGTGCTCAAGATCAGCCGGTTTCAGTGTCAGTTTTCGTTTACCTGCATGCAGGGTTACGCTACTGCCCGCAGGCACCACAGCCAGCACTTTTACAAACTCTTCACGGGCTTGCACTTTCGCACTTGGGATAGAAATAATCTTATTTCCTTTACCTTTACTAAGCTTAGGTAAATCTCGCAGTGGGAATAACAACATGCGGCCTTCGTTAGAAATTGCCATACAGTAATCTGTTGCTACGTCAGTTACTCTAATTGGCGCGAGTAATTCACCGCCTTTAGGAACACTGACCAGCGCTTTACCGTTTTTGTTCTTACTCACCAGATCTTTAAAGTCACTTATAAAGCCATAGCCTGCATCGGAAGCCATTAACAACACTTGGTTGTCTTCTGCCATCACCACATGCTCAAAGTTGGCGCCAGAGCTTAAGTTAAAGCGCCCTGTCATTGGTTCGCCTTGGCTTCGAGCTGAAGGTAAACTATGTGCATCAGTAGCAAAAGCACGACCACTTGAGTCTAAGAACACTGCAGGCTGGTTACTCTTACCTCGCGCTGAGGCTTTATAGCTGTCGCCTGACTTATAACTCAGCCCTTCAACATCTAAATCATGACCTTTACCAACACGTGCCCAACCTTTTTCGGATAACACAACGGTCACTGATTCTGAAGGAATAAGGTCTTTTTCGCTTAGTGCTTTTGCTTCTAAACGTTCAACAACTGGTGAGCGACGATCATCACCATACATTTCAGCCGCTTCTTGGATTTCTTTTTTCATCAACGTCGACATACGACGCTCTGAACCAAGCGTTTGCTCTAACTTGTCACGCTCAAGGGCAAGCTCATCTTGCTCACCTTTAATCTTGAACTCTTCAAGTTTTGCTAAATGACGTAGTTTTAACTCTAAAATCGCCTCCGCTTGAATATCTGTTAAACCAAAACGCTCCATTAAAACAGGCTTTGGTTTATCTTCAGTACGGATGATTTCGATGACTTCATCAATATTTAAAAAGGCCGTTAATAAACCTTCTAAAATATGTAAGCGTGCTAATACCTTGTCTAAACGGTGCTGTAAGCGACGGCGAACGGTTTCACGGCGAAACGTTAACCACTCAGTTAAGATACTACGTAAATCTTTCACTTGCGGACGACCATCAAGGCCAAGCATGTTTAAGTTTACGCGGTAGTTCTTTTCTAAATCTGTGGTTGCAAATAGGTGCGCCATTAATGGCTCAGCCTTGATGCGGTTAGAGCGCGGAACAATCACGATGCGGGTTGGATTTTCGTGATCAGATTCGTCACGTAAATCAGCAACCATCGGCAACTTTTTAGCATTCATCTGCGCTGCAATTTGTTCAAGCACTTTAGCACCTGAACACTGATGAGGCAGCGCGGTGATCACTATGTCACCTTGCTCTTCAGTGTAAATTGCACGCATCTTGATAGAACCACGTCCAGTTTGATAAATCTTACGAATATCGTCTTTCGGTGTGATGATCTCAGCTTCTGTTGGGTAGTCAGGCGCATGCACTAACTCAAGCAACTCTTCGATTTCAGTTTTTGGCTTATCAAGTAATAAACAACAGGCACTGGCAACTTCACGCACATTGTGTGGTGGAATATCGGTTGCCATACCTACAGCAATACCCGTTACACCATTGAGTAAGATGTGCGGTAAACGCGCAGGTAACACCATTGGCTCATCAAGTGTGCCGTCAAAGTTTGCGGTCCAATCGACAGTGCCTTGACCCAGCTCTTTTAGTAAAACTTCTGAGAACTTAGATAAACGCGCTTCGGTGTAACGCATTGCAGCAAATGACTTAGGATCATCGGCAGCACCCCAGTTACCTTGACCGTCCACCAGCGGGTAGCGGTAAGAAAACGGCTGCGCCATTAACACCATGGCTTCGTAACAAGCACTATCACCATGAGGGTGATATTTACCCAGTACATCACCCACGGTACGGGCTGATTTTTTATATTTTGCTTGCGCCGATAACCCCAGTTCGCTCATTGCATAGATGATACGACGCTGTACAGGCTTTAGACCGTCACCTACATGAGGTAAGGCACGGTCCATAATGACGTACATTGAGTAGTTTAAGTAGGCGTCTTCAGTAAAGCGCCCCATTGTTTGTTGTTCTATGCCTTGCATCAGCAAGGTATCTGTATCACTCATTAACGCTTACCTATTTTTTCTTAGCACTAACGCGATAGATCACATTAGCAAAGTCGTCTGAGATCAATAAGCTGCCATCTGCAAGCTCTGCAAATGCAACTGGGCGACCAAATGTTTCTTCGTTTTGCATAAAGCCTGTGATGAACGGGGTGTACTTAGTAATACGACCTTGTTCAACATTCGCTAGCATCACTTTGTAGCCTGACTTTTTACTGCGGTTCCACGAACCATGCTCAGCAACAAAAAGCTGCTCTTTATATTTAGCTGGAAACTGCTTACCGTTATAAAAATGAATACCTAAAGGAGCAACATGAGCACCAAGTGCAAGGGCTGGCGATTTGTAATCAGCAATACTTTTACCTTTGCCAAACTCAGGGTCTAAAATCGCCCCAGCGTGAACATAAGGGAAACCATAATGCGCACCCTCTTCACCTTCACCAACACGGTTAATTTCACAAGGTGGCATGTCATCGCCCATCATGTCACGGCCGTTATCACTAAACCAAAATGCATTCGTTGTAGGGTGATAATCAAAACCAACTGAATTACGAACGCCTTTGGCAATTGTTTTAATTTCTTTTGTGTCAACATCTAACGAGAAGATGCGGCCGTATTTTTCGTCTTCAGCACAAATGTTACATGGTACACCCACTGGCACAATTAACTCACCAGTTGGCGCAAAACTAATAAATTTCCAGCCATGGTGACGATCAGTTGGAAACTTATCGTATACCACGTCGTATTTAGGATCTTTTAAATTTTTATCAACGTCTTTAAAACGGATGATACGTGACACTTCAGCCACATATAGATCACCATCTTTAATCGCTAAACCTGATGGCATTTCAAGACCTGTGGCAATAACCATTTTTCTGTCAGCCACACCATCACTGTTATGGTCAATCAACGCATAAACATTGCCTGCTTTACGTGAGCCTGCGTAAACAATACCTCTTTTTGATACCGCAATTTGACGTGCATTTTCTACATCATCAGCAAACAGGCTAATAGAAAACCCATCAGCAACTGTTAACTTATCAAGAATATCTTTTGCCATTGCAGGCGCTGATAACAAGCTCAGCGACAATAATGAGGTCAGTAGTTTTTTCATTTTTTCTTGCCCTTTAATTCGTTGCTAGCAACTAGGTTGCTACACCTTTAACTAAACTTCTGCGCGGTTTCCGTGATCTTCTAACCACTGACGACGATCTGACGAACGTTTCTTTGCAAGAAGCATATCCATCATTTCCATGGTTTGCTCTTCTTCATCTAAGGTTAATTGCACTAAACGACGCGTATTAGGATCCATCGTGGTTTCGCGTAATTGTAACGGGTTCATTTCACCTAACCCTTTAAAGCGTTGAACATTAACCTTACCGCGTTTTTTCTCAGCTTCAATGCGCGCTAAAATACCGTTCTTTTCGTCTTCATCAAGGGCGTAGTAAACCTCTTTACCAATGTCGATACGAAATAGCGGCGGCATAGCTACATACACATGGCCTTGTTTGATAAGCGATGGAAAGTGACGAACAAACAGCGCACAAAGCAAGGTAGCAATGTGTAATCCATCAGAGTCAGCATCGGCCAAGATACATATTTTGTTATAACGCAGACCAGATAAATCACTTGAATCAGGGTCAATACCCAAAGCGACAGAAATATCATGCACCTCTTGCGATGCTAAAATCTGCCCAGATTCAACTTCCCAGGTATTTAAAATCTTACCGCGCAGCGGCATGATTGCTTGGAATTCACGGTCGCGCGCTTGTTTTGCTGAGCCTCCCGCTGAGTCACCCTCTACTAAAAACAGTTCAGTACGGTCATTATCTTGGGCACTGCAATCCGTTAATTTACCCGGTAATGCAGGGCCTGAGGTAACACGCTTACGCACAACTTTTTTAGCAGCACGTAAACGGCGCTGCGCATTTGAGATACATAACTCAGCTAATAATTCTGCCGTTTCTGTATGCTCGTTTAACCATAAACTAAATGAGTCTTTTACCACACCTGATACAAACGCAGCGCATGAGCGAGAAGACAGCTTTTCTTTTGTTTGGCCAGCAAACTGTGGGTCTTGCATTTTAACCGACAATACGTAGCTACAACGCTCCCAAATATCATCTGGTGTTAGCTTTACACCACGTGGTAATAGGTTTCTAAATTCACAAAATTCACGCATTGCTTCAAGCAAGCCTTGGCGTAAACCATTAACGTGTGTACCGCCTTGTGCAGTAGGAATTAAGTTTACATAACTTTCAGCGATTGATTCACCGCCTTCAGGTAGCCAAACAACCGCCCAGTCAGCGCCTTCTGTTGAACTTGAAAAGTCACCAATAAACGGCTCTTTTGGTAATACTTCAAAACCTTTAACTGCTTCAACTAGGTAATCTTTTAAACCTGTTTCGTAATACCATTCTTGGCTTTCTTTAGTTTGCTTGTTGGTAAACTTAATGCGCAGGCCTGGGCATAATACCGCTTTGGCTTTTAATAAGTGATTAAGCTTAGTGATAGAAAAGTTAGCTGAGTCAAAATAGCTGGCATCAGGCCAAAAGCGCACGGTTGTCCCTGTGTTACGTTTACCTACAGTGCCAATGACATTTAGGTCTTCAACCTTGTCACCGTTTTCAAAGGCCATACGAAATTGCTGCGCATCACGGCGCACAGTGACTTCAACACGAGTCGATAGCGCATTTACAACCGAAATACCTACCCCGTGTAAACCACCTGAGAACTGATAGTTTTTATTAGAGAACTTACCACCGGCGTGCAGCTTGGTAAAAATAAGTTCCACACCCGGGATACCTTCTTCAGGGTGAATATCAATCGGCATACCGCGGCCATCATCGATAACCTCAAGGGAGTTATCTTCATGAAGGATGACATCTATTTTAGTGGCATGGCCTGCCATTGCTTCATCGACACTGTTATCGATAACTTCTTGACCTAAATGATTAGGTCGAACCGTGTCGGTATACATACCTGGGCGGCGTTTTACGGGCTCTAATCCGTTTAAGACTTCAATTGCTTCGGCGTTATAATTTTGCTGACTCATAGTTTTTATATCTTTTATGCGCTTAGCTATGTTTTACGTGATTTTAAGAAAATCTACAATACTTGCAAAAGTTTGTTCGAAGCCGATAAAACTATGATCGCCTCCAAATTCAACGTGTTGCTTACACTGAGAATAATATTTAACCGCCTGCTGAAATGGCAGTACTTCATCGCCCGTTTGCTGTAGCAAATAAATCAATGAAGGGGTGTCTAATTGCGGCAAATATAAACTGCGCAATGCATCCATGTGACGAGTACCAAGTTCATAATGACTATCTTGATACGGGTTATAATTTTCCCCTAAATAGTTACCGAGTAACTCAAATGGGCGAACCGCAGGGTTAATGACTACCGCGGGTATTGAATAACGTTGCGACAAATAGGTCGCATAAAAACCACCTAATGAACTACCTAGTAATACAGTATCATCATTTAGCAGTTGTTCTAATTGTAAAATTGCATGTAATGGCTCATGAGTTAATCGCGGCACCTGATAATCGACATCAAATTGCGCCATGTGCTCACCAAAACGAACAGCTTTGTAAGATTGCTCAGAGCTATTAAAGCCATGAATATAAATTACTCGTTTAGCCATACTACATCCGTGGTTAGCAGTAAGCTTTGTTGCTCATCAATTATTAAGTCGATGAGTCGAAATGCGGGGCCCAAATCTTCTTGCTGCCACGCCATCGTGTGTTTGCTAAATTGTATTGAGCAGGCCGGTGTCGCATACACACTAAGGTTACGGTAATTTTGCGTGTACTCATGATGCACATGACCATGGAACACGCCCACACACTGCTCAGTATTGACGCAGGTATTTAAAAATTGCGGGCCATTTTCTAGCATATGTTTATCTAGATAGGCTTGAATAGGCAGCGGGTTATGATGACAAAACACCACACTTTGAACCTGCCCTACCGCTTGGCTTAATTCATCTAAATGCGTTTGTGTTACCCAGCCGGCCGGCGTCGGGCCTTTTGAGTTAGCTAACAGCAACTGCCCACCTAAAAAGGTAATGCGTTTATTGTTTAAAATTTGCGGGCTTATAAGCTTTTCATATTCAGCAAGTTCATCATGATTACCCGGCAGCCAAAACACCGGACAACTGAGCGCTGAGTCTGCTATTAATTTAGCAAAAAGCTGATAAGAATCGTTGCTGTGATCTTGTGTTAAATCTCCACCAAATACCACACAATCCACATCTAATTCAGCAATCGCTTCTAAACAGCGTGAAAAATACGCTGCCGTATTCACGCTAAAGTATTCACCATGGATGTCTTTTGATAAGTGGCAATCAGTGATGTGGGCAACTTTCAGTGCTGTTTTATCAAAATGGAAGGCGTCACTAAACCAAGCCATTATTTACATCCCAATTTAAAACTGCTCGGCCATTTTCAACACAAGCCACCAGCCAGTCATACAAAAAGGCGTTAAGCTGATATTTTTCATCTTTTTGGTGCATATTGGGGTTTGGATAAGCGTAAGAAGGCTTGATGCGCTGATGAAAATCATGATGCACGATTTCGGCTACTTTCGCATCATGATACATGCGCACAGTTAAATACAAAGGTTTAACCGAAGGCAAATGACCGGCTTCTTGTCTGATAGAAATATCTGTGGTGTATTTTGCTGTATCATCAACTTTAACCGCAAAAGTGCTGTGCCCTAATTGCACTTTACGCTCCTGACCTACACGTCGCTCATTAGGTAATAGTTTCAGCGCACGCACGTAATTATGCTCACACAAAGTTAAGTACTTAGGTAAGCTTTGAATATAACGCTGCTGGGCACTGACGTACGACAAAATAATCCCCTATGAGTTTTTCCAATCAGACAGTATACGTTGCTTATTCAGTGCTAACCACTGTAATGAGATAACTGTCGCTGCATTATCTATTTCACCCTGCTCTAGGCGCAGCATAGCTTCATCATATGACATTACATGAGTTTTGATATCTTCATCTTCATTATCAAGGCCAAAAATACCGCCTTGATACCCTGCTAAGTCAGTGCGCGCTAAATATAAATACAAACGTTCAGTGGTGCCGCCGGGGCTTGAAAGATACGACATCATAAATTCCAGCTCGTTAAGCTCAATACCGGCTTCTTCGAATGCTTCACGTTTGGCAACATCTTCATAATCAGTACTGCCATCAGCCATGCCTGCAATACACTCAAGTAACCAAGGTGACTGCTTTGATGCGAGTGCCCCGATTCTAATTTGTTCAATTAATAAAACTTGGTCAGTTTTAGGGTCATAAGGAAGTACAGCAACAGCATGGCCGCGCTCTAAAATTTCACGTTTAACTTCTACTGATTTACCACCCGCAAACAAGGCATGATGAAAACGATAGATATTAATTTTAAAGAAACCATTATAAACACGCTCAATTGGCTTTAACTCTATGTCATCATGGTTAAATTGTGAGATTGCTGATATTTTCATCCTTTATTTCCTTTACACTGCAAGCAAAAATTACGACCAATTATATTCTGTTACACTTGGACATGCAGATTTACGTAATTTTTTTTTGGTTATTCATTAAAAAAGAGTACCATGGTGATAGTACAAAATTGTCTAAGGACTGAACGAACAATGAAAAAAACTCTACTCGCTGCGCTGATCGGGTTTTCAAGCGCACTGACTGCAACAGCTAGTTATGCTGAAGACTTACTACAAGTTTACGAGATTGCTACAGCAAACGATCCTACCGTACTTAAAGCAAAAGCCCAAGCAGATGCGCAAGCTTATGAAAGTGATCGCGCGTTAAGTGCACTATTACCACAAATTGGCTTAAGCCTTGGTTATGAAACAACCAAGTCTGATCTTTATGAGGGTAATGATACTACAGGTTATGCTGGTTATGATTACGATCCTGATGTTTTCAGCCGTGGTATTAGCCTAAACCAAACACTATTTGATTTAGGCGCTTGGAACTCGCTAGGTATTGCTGATAAGCAAGCATTACAAGCAGACGCTCAGTATGATTTTGCACGCCAAGATCTAATCGTTCGTGTAGCTGAGGGTTACTTCAACGTACTAAGTGCAATCGATAACCTTGAGTTTGTTCAAGCAGAAAAGCGTGCCATCGAGCGCCAATTGCAACAAACTAAAGAGCGTTATGCGGTAGGTTTAACAGCAATCACTGACGTACACGAAGCACAAGCTCAATATGATAACTCTGTTGCACAAGAAATTGTTGCTAAGAACAGTGTTGAAACAGCGCGTGAGCAACTTCGCGAAATTACTGGTAAATACCACGCAAAACTAGACATGTTGAATACAGATACATTTTCAACTGTTGCGCCAAATAAACAATCGTCTGAGTACATCAAAATTGCTGAAGACAACAACTTAAATCTGCAAGTTTCTAAAGTAACGGTTGATATTGCAAAAGATCAAATTGATTTAGCAAAAGCGGGTCACTATCCGAAGCTAACATTAAGTGCTTCTTACGGTGACAGCCTAACCGATCTAAATAGCAACTCACATCAACCTCGTGAAGATAGCGCTAAAATTGGCGTTAACTTTAGCCTACCGATTTACTCAGGTGGTGCTACAACTGCAGCAACAGATCAAGCTCGCGCTTTTTATGTTGCCGCAAGTGAAGATTTAGAAGCAAGTTTACGTGCAGTAACTCGCTCGGTTATTACATCATATAACCAAGTAGTGTCTGACATTGCCACGTATAAAGCCTTACAACAAGCTGTTGTTTCTGCAGAAAGTGCACTTAAAGCAACTGAAGCAGGCTTTGAAGTTGGTACACGTACTATCGTTGACGTATTGATCAGCACGCAAAACTTATATAACGCAAAAAGTAACTTAGCAAATGTTCGTTACCGCTATGTTGTTTCAACACTTCGCTTGAAACAAGCTGCTGGTACACTAACTAGTGAAGACCTTATTGCTATTAACCAAGGTTTAAAAGAAATCTAAGTATTTCTTCGAAACTTATACCAACAAAGCCAGCCTAGCGCTGGCTTTTTGTATTTTTAAACACTTACAGTTAAACTAGCTTTTTTATTTTTAGAGATTTTTTTGTGGTTAGTTCATCACCGTTTAAAGCGTCTTTTTTGGGCCCTCGCTACTGGTTAACTTGGGTTGGCATTTTCTTTTTATATCTTATCTCTTGGTTGCCACATAAATTGCAACTAGCGCTTGGAAAACTGCTCGGCCGCCTAGTACACCGTTTTATGAAACGTCGTCGCCATATTGCTGAGGTGAATATTCGTTTGTGCTTTCCTGAAATGCCAGAGCATGAACAACGCGAACTAGTTCGTAAAAATATGGAAAATACCGGTATTGCGATGATGGAAACCGGCATGGCTTGGTGGTGGCCCGAGTGGCGAGTTAAAAAAGTGTATGGCTCGATAAAAGGGTTAGAATATTTTCAGCAAATTCAGCAATCAGGCAAAGGCGTTTTGCTTCTTGTTCCACACATTTTACACCTTGAAATGGCAAGTCGGGTAATGGGCTTAAAGCACCAAGGTATTGGTTTTTATCGCCCACATAATAATCCTCTAATGGAGTATTTTACTACCAACGGTCGCTTACGCTCTAATGAATATCTAATCGGTAAAAAAGATGTCAAAGGCCTACTGCAAGCCCTCAAAAACAAGAAGGTTTGTTACTACCTGCCAGATCAAGACTATGGCCGTAATCGTTGCGAGTTTGCACCGTTTTATGCGGTAAAAGATACAGCAACAACTACAGGTGCACTGCTGTTTGCCAATAGTAAGAACTGCGAAACCGTAAGTTTAACGAGTCGTCGTGATGAGAATGGATGCTATCATCTAGAAGTGCTTCCTATTTTAGAAAATTTCCCTAGTGGCGATAACCTTGCTGATGTAACACGCGTTAACCAGCGTATGGAACAAGCAATAAACGTGGCTCCTGAGCAGTACATGTGGCTACATCGCCGCTTTAAAACTCGTCCAGATAAGAATGCACCTTCTTATTACAAGTAGAGTGACATTTTGCTGTATGTATGGTTTTATTAAGCTAATTAACAACAAGAGTATTAGAAATGTGGTTTTGGGTTAAGCATTTATCATTAGCTGTCATTTTGATTGCTGCTGCTATTTATTTTTTATTTGGCAGCGGTCCCGTATTAGATATCAAAAATACTCAAAATGCAGCGGCCCAAGGTCTATCACGCTTTTATTCAGCCCTTCGAAATCAGGTCAATGACAAAGATAACGAGCGAGATAAATATGTTCTTAAATTACCGACACCTGAAACTAGTCTAGATGTCGCACTATTTGAGCGTGAAAAAGTCGTTGAGCCTTCATCGCCAAACTGGACAGGAGATATACAACCTCGTCGCTTTGAAAATGGCACGACTTTAAAAGATGTATTATCTGATTATGCTAAAAATGAAGATATTGTGTTGTACTGGTATCTTAGTAAAGACTACGTAGTAAAAGATCACTTTCGAGTTGATAGCAACTTCGTTTCTGCATTGTATCAAGTAGGTCGAGCAATCAACGATGATTTCGAAAATGAGGTTTACACTTATTTTTGTTTTAAGCAAAGAGCGGCTGTGATCACTGAGCTGCCCTCTGCTTATGTACGTGAAAATTGCCGCCGTTTAAAAAGCTAAAACACCTGCAGCCACGCCTGACTAACTAAGTCGATATGCTGAGTTAACTCAGCACGTGGCGCACAACGCCCCTGCTGATTCAAACTCATTACATGATAACGTGAACGATAGGCTATATACGCAGCGACTAACTCTTGCTGCATTTGCTCACTAATACAGCCTAAACGCGCCGCATCGGCTAGTATACGCACATTATCAGACCAGCTCGTTAGCTCTGGATGTTGCTTAGCATTATTTAGCACCAGATACTGAGTAATAAATTCAATATCTGTAATACCGCCCCTATCTTGCTTCAAATCAAACAGCTCATCGTTACCCTTAGCAAGGTGAGCGCGCATTTTTTCACGCATCTCAACAACATCCGTTTTTAATTTTTCGTTATCACGGGTTTGGCATAACACATCTATACGAATTCGCGCGAAACGATCTTTTAATGATGCTTGACCGTAAATCATGCGTGAGCGAACGAGAGCTTGATGTTCCCAAGTCCATGCTTGAGTTTGCTGATAGTGGTAGTAACTTTCTAAATTAATAGCCAGTAAGCCTGACGCCCCTTCAGGACGTAAACGAGTATCAAGCTCGTACAAAATACCAGACGCCGTGCGAGTATTGAATAAATGCATTAAGCGCTGTGCAAGTTTTAAATAAAACTGACGCGAATCAATCGACTTATCACCATCGGTATAACTGCTGCCATCGTGGTTATGCACAAACACAAGGTCTAAGTCTGAATCGTAGCCAACTTCGAAACCACCTGTTTTACCGTAGGCGATAACCGCAAAGCCTTTTTCTTGCTCTGACGTATTAACGGGCTGACCAAAGCGTTCAACACACGCATGCCATGCAATATTGACCGCTTGCTCTACAATTGCCTCAGCAAGCGCTGTAAGGTGGTCGCTTACCTTCATCACGCTAAGTACACCTGTTGCATCAGCCGCTGCAATGCGTAGCTGATGCGTTTGCTTAAACTGACGAAGAGCTTCCATTTGTAGCTCTAGATCACCATGCTCAATGCGCAAGAAGTATTGTCTAATTTCATCTTTGTAAGCAGATAAAGGTGTCGGTTTATAAAGCACCTGAGGATCGATCAGCTCATCAAGTAAAATTGGGTAACGAGAGATATGTTCGCCAATCCATTTACTATGACAACATAGTGCAACCAGTTGATTTAAGGCTCCAGGGTTTTCATACAACAGCTCTAGATAAGCGGTTCGTGAAATGATCTTATTCAATACTTGGCAGATCATCATAAAGGCGTCACTGCTCGCTTTTGCTATCGTTAATTGTTTAAGTAAAAGCGGCATTAATTTATCTAAAATGTCACGACCTCGACTACCAACCTTCGCCTTAGTTAAACGCGCCTTAAAATCTTCCAATGCTGCTTGCCAATCAAGGTTCGGCTCACACATCAGGCTAACATCCGTCATTTCCCATGCGCTGATGTACTCATTTTCACACGGGTCGCTGGTTTCACTTTCAAAACCAATCACCTGTTCGAATTCACCATGGACTTGAGACATGATCTGCTCGATACTAGACAAACACTGATTAAAATCGTCTTTATTGAGCAAATAACATAAACGTTGTTGGTTTAATTCGTCATCAGGTAGAGTTTGCGTTTGCTTATCAGCAAATATCTGTAAGTACTGCTCAATTTGACGTAAGTCTAAATAGTTTTGTGTAAGTAAATCAGCCTCTTTGTTGGACATAACCTGATTGTTAACCAGTTCTTTTAAAGCAACTAATAATGACTGAGTTTGCAGGTTAGCTTCGCGACCACCTCGCACCATTTGCAGCGCTTGTACCACAAATTCCACTTCTCGAATGCCCCCTGCGCCTAATTTAATATTGTTTGTAAGGCGTTTTCGGCGTACTTCTTGAGCTATCATTTGCTTCATTTTACGCAGCGATTCAATCACCGAGAAATCAATATAGCGGCGATAAACAAATGGCCGTAGCAATTCATAAAACTCATTCCAATAACGGTTTTCTGTGCCGATTAATCGCCCTTTTAGCATGGCGTAGCGTTCCCATTCACGTCCTTGCTCTTGATAATAATCTTCCATAGCATGAAAGCTCATCACCAAAGGCCCACTTTCACCAAATGGTCGCAGGCGCATATCAACCCGAAATACTTGGCCATTTACCGTAGTTTGATTAAGCGCCATAATCAGCTTTTGCGCCACTTTGGTATAAAACACCTGCGCTTCAATAGAGCGACGCCCACCTTGCGTTGCAATATCACGAGGGTAAGAAAAAATTAAATCAATGTCAGAGGAGTAATTAAGCTCTCCTCCACCTAGTTTCCCCATGCCTAAAACTAACATTTGCATTGCATTACCGTCATCATCAAGCGGCATACCACTAACTTTAGCTACCTGCGCAAACGCCCACTGATTGGCACTATCGATAAGCTGATTTGCAAGCGCTGAGATATAAGCGATGCTATCAGCGATTGGGTTTGCACAGCACAAGTCAAGAAAAGCCACTTTCAACCAGTACTTTTCTCGATACAAACGCAGTTTTGCCATTGCAGCATTGTCGTCAAGCTCATTGATTTCTGTACTACTTAACGGAGCTTCAACTGCACGATTAGCAAGCTCCTTATCATCAAGTAACCAGTCTTTTAAGTTTGGCTGAGATTGTAAGCAGTTCCACGCAAAGTCGCTTAAAGACAACAAGTTAATAATTTTCTGTTGTTCAGTTTGCCCCTCATACAAGCTCGCGAAGCGGGTTTGGCCTAACTGATGAAGTGACTCTGGAAGCGCGTGTAAATTACTCATTAAATACTCTCTTTTAACTTGCCAATAACCGTACTAGAATGATAATCAAAGAATTATTTAGCAGGGACCTGCATGTCATATTTATCACTATCTAACACTAGTTTAGTCGCGATTGCTATTAGTTTCGCTGTAATCTGCGCCACTATAGTACTGCTACGTATTCTAACGCAAATCAAAGCAAAACAAGCGCTTAAAGAAGAGCTTGCGCAACATGATAACTTTGCCATGGGAATAAGCTTTGCCAGCGAAATCATGGTCGTTATAGCAACTATCGCTTATATATTTGATGAGATTAGCTTAAGTGCAGCCCAATCTAATCCGCTAAAAGTACTTTTACTCATTGTGCTGTTGTTTGCTTTTATAAAAATAGGCCATTTAATTCATCGTAAATGGATTTTGCATCGCTTTAATGAAGAAGCCGCTATTCTAAAGCAAAATGTCTGCGCCGCCTTGGTCGATTCAGGCATGCTAATCGCAAACTGTATTATTGCTCTTGGTCTTTATAACTGGTGCCATACCCAAGGCTATAGCAGCTTATTGATCGCCACAGTGAGCTTTTTTGTGCTGCAAGGTATGTTTGCCCTTGATAGTAAAATCCGTGAGTATCGTTTTGCAAAAGCTAACCAAGGTGCGTCGCTACAAAGTAATTTTAATCTAGAAAATACTTCCATCGGTATCCGCTACGCCGGTAAGTCTATTGGCCTTGCTCTTGCCGGTTATGCTGGTCTTGCCAGTGCATCATTTATTAGTGGTAAGATGGTAGAAAACTTATTCACTTTGGTATCTCATTGCGGTGCTATGTGGGTATTACTTTATATTTTGAGCTACATTATTAAGTATATTTCTTTACCGAATATAGATACTTCTCTTGAAGTTGATCATCAAGATAATATTGGTATTGCGTGTATTGAGTTTGCCGTTTTTGGCGCAATAGGCTATTTACTTATTAGTATGTTTTCAATTTGATACGGAAGTTTTAGTACCGTGAGACTCTATGCCCTTTAAAGTTAATGATTATTTACTAGTTGATATAGACAATGAGTTTAGCCGAGCCTTTACTGAGCATTACTTTGCGAGCGTTGAAGGCTCAACGCTTGTTGTGGCAGGCGCAAATAGCCGCCACATGGTCAAACTTATGTTTGATGAATTAATAAAAGATTACTGTTATTGCGACTTCAGTAATGAAATAAGTGTCTCTGAACTGGCCAGCTACCTGCATGAACACCACAACATTAAAGGTGTTTTAATTAATTTAACCGATTACCAATTAGCGGATGATGCACAAAAATTTATATACAATTCCCTACATAAAATACGTTATTTAGTAAAACAAGAAGAACAAGGTTTTAGCTTTGCGCCTTGCCCCGACAGCGCCCATATAAATCACCTTTCCTGTCAAACAACTATCGCTGAAACGACGACAGATCTTTTACCGTTAGCTGAAGAGTTAAATAGAAAATAAATAATTGCACCTAAGCCGCTGTATACTTACCATATTGCTAAATTTATTGATAAGTGACAGTCATGCGAGTTCCACACATTTACCAACCTTCAGCGATTTCTTTAAACACCCCAGTAGCACTAGATGATGATGCCGCAGGTCATGTTGGCCGCGTATTGCGCATGCAAGTCGGTGATAAGGTCTCGATTTTTAATGGTGAAGGAGGTGAATACCTCAGTGAAATTATTGAAGTGAGCAAAAAAAACGTGGTCGTTAAGCCACAGGAATTTGTTGATCATGATGTTGAGTCGCCTTTAAAGATTCACTTAGGCCAAGGTATTTCTCGTGGTGATAAAATGGATTTCACTATTCAAAAATCAGTCGAGCTTGGTATTACAGAAATCACCCCTATTTTTAGTCAACGTTGTGGCGTAAAACTAAGTGGCGATCGCCTTGCTAAAAAACATCAACAATGGCAAAAAATTGCAATTGCCGCGGCTGAACAATCTGGCCGCAACGTTGTGCCTGTTGTACACCCGCCTATCGATATAAAAGAGTGGCTAGAACAAGCAAGTGATGCGATTAAACTTACTTTGCACCCGCGTGCTGAGCACAGTATTAAAACGATTCAAATCCCCAGTGAAGGGGTACGCTTTTTAGTCGGTCCTGAAGGTGGATTTACCGATGAAGAAATTAACATTGCTAAACAGCAAGACTTTGTTGATATCCGCTTAGGGCCACGTGTTCTGCGAACAGAAACAGCCGCTCTGACGGTACTGAGCGCATTACAATTGCAATTTGGCGATTTAGCGAATTGAAAACAGTAAAAATACCCATATATCAAAGTAACAAAACACAGTATGGCATACGATTCTAAGGCAAAAATATGGCAATTAAGCTAGGCATAATCTCTGATCCAATTAGTGGCTTTAATATTAAAAAAGACACTGGCTTTGCAATGATGATGGAAGCACAAAAGCGCGGTTACGAAATTTACTACATGGAAATGGATGACCTTTCTCTACGTCAAGGTCAAGGCTATGCAACAGCTGCCAAAGCCCGTGTATTTGATGATGTTAATCACTGGTATGAATTAGAAGAAAAAGCCACCATTGCTTTAGCTGATTTAGACGTTATTTTAATGCGTAAAGATCCGCCTTTTGATACTGAGTACATCTACGCTACCTATATTTTAGAGCGTGCTGAGCAAGCTGGTACGCTGGTTATCAATAAGCCGCAAAGCTTACGCGATGCCAATGAAAAGCTATTCACGGCTTGGTTTAGCGAACATACGCCAGATACTTTAGTAACACGTAGCCAAGCAGACATTCGTGCATTTTTAGCTGAGCATAAAGATATTATTTTAAAACCCCTTGATGGTATGGGTGGTGCTTCTATCTTTAGAGTTAAAGAAGATGATGCCAATATTGGTGTGATCTGCGAAACATTAACCGAGCATGGTAGTCGTTTTGCAATGGCACAAAATTATATCCCTGAAATCAAGCAAGGCGATAAACGCGTTCTTGTGGTTGATGGTGAAGTAATGCCGTACTGCCTAGCGCGTATCCCGCAAAATGGCGAAACGCGCGGTAACTTGGCAGCAGGTGGTAGAGGTGAAGCACGTCCAATTAGTGATTCAGACCGTAAAATTGCAGAGGCTGTTGCACCTACACTGAAAGAAAAAGGCCTTATTTTTGTTGGTCTAGATATCATTGGCGATCGTTTAACTGAAATCAATGTCACTGCGCCAACGTGTGTAAAAGAGATTGAAGCTGCTTATGACATTTCAATCACTGGTCACTTATTTGATGCCATTGAAAGAAAACTGAGCCATACTTAATTTAAACAACAAAAGGGGCGACCTATGCAGTCATTAGAGAACCATTTCTTAATCGCAATGCCAAGCATGCAAGACCCTTTTTTTAAGCGTGCTGTTACGTATATTTGTGAGCACAACCAAGATGGTGCGATGGGCTTGGTAATTAACCAGCCTATCAATATCACCGTGGGCGAGCTTCTCGATAAAATCGAAATTGATAACGATAAAAGTAAACAAGCAGCAGGCTTAGCTGTATATGCTGGCGGGCCTGTAAAAACCGATCGCGGTTTTGTTTTGCACTCACCAAAGCCTGGTTATGCAGCGAGTCAAAAGCTCAGCAGTGATATTATGATCACCACTTCAAAGGATGTGTTAGCAAGCCTAACAACGAGTGAAGCACCAGAACAATTTATTATCACATTGGGTTATGCTGGTTGGGATCAAGGACAGTTAGAGCAAGAACTGCTGGAGAATTCATGGTTAATTATCAAAGCAGACCCTGAGATCATCTTTAATACACCTGTTGAAAAACGTTGGGAAAAAGCGGTTTCGATGCTGGGTTTTGATGTCGGTCAATTAAGCTCTGAAGCAGGCCATGCTTAACATTTATAATTTTTAAGACTATGACAAAACGAACGTTTAAGGCACTCGGTGAACGCACCGTAATGGGTTTTGACTTTGGCACCAAAAGTATTGGTATTGCCATTGGTCAAGAACTCACAGGAACAGCATCAAGTTTACAAGCTGTAAAAGCGAAAGATGGTATTCCAGATTGGCAACTAATTAAAAAACAAGTGGACGAGTGGCAACCCGATTTAATGGTGGTTGGTTTACCGCTTAATATGGATGGCACCAATCAAGAAGTTACTTTTAAAGCTAAGAAGTTCGCTAACCGCTTACACAACCACTTTGCTATACCGGTTGAAACGCAAGACGAACGACTAACCACCGCAGACGCAAAAGCGCGTTTATTCGAACAAGGTGGCTACCGAAACCTCGGCAAAGGTAATGTTGATAACATGTCTGCTGTGATTATTTTAGAAAGCTTTTTTGAGCAGTTTTATGGTGAGTAGGCGCCTTCAACGTATTTAAAGAGTGCCAGCACAGACAGTGCTGGCATGTAATTCCCTTTTGTTTTAACTAAGATTTACCTTTTTCGTCCAGGCCATCAATAGTCACACCCTGTAAGAAACCAGCCCCTTTTTGTTCATTGTTTTGTAGCTTAATCATTAGGCGTAAGTCATTTGGCGAGTCAGCATGGTGCAGCGCATCAGCATAGTTAATGCGGCGCTGTTTATAAAGCTCAAATAATGCTTGGTCAAAGGTCTGCATGCCCATTTCTTTCGATTTAGCCATAGTCTCTTTAATAGAACCGATATCGCCTTTTTTAATAAGCTCTGCCACCATAGGTGAGTTAAGCAAAATTTCGATAGCAGCGACACGCCCTTCCCCATCGGCAGTTGGCACCAACTGCTGAGCAACAATGGCGCGAAGGTTTAGTGCAAGGTCGTACTTTAACTTATCGTGCTTTTCTTTAGGCACCAAATGCATGATACGGTCAATGGCTTGGTTGGCATTGTTCGCATGCAGTGTTGCGACACATAAGTGACCTGTTTCTGCAAAGCTGAGTGCATATTCCATAGTTTCTTGTGAGCGGATCTCACCAATTAAGATCACATCGGGTGCTTGACGCAACGAGCTTTTCAGCGCTGATTCAAAGCTTTCTGTATCAAGACCAACTTCACGTTGAGTGATAATGCTTTTACGGTGCTCATGCACAAATTCGATAGGATCTTCAATAGTAAGAATATGACCACGTTGATTGCGGTTACGATAACCTAGAAGCGCAGCAAGCGAGGTTGACTTACCCGTACCAGTACCACCTACAAATAGCACTAAGCCACGTTTTGCCATAATCACGTCGGTTAACGTTGATGGCAAACCAAGTTCATTCACATCAGGAATTTGTGTCACGATACGGCGAATAACCATTCCAGCCCTGTCTCGTTGCCAAAAAGCAGAAACACGGAAACGACCTTCATCAGTAGCAATCGCAAAGTTACACTCTTTACTGTCATGAAATTCTTTGCGCTGTTTGTCGTTCATTGCTGACTCGACCAAAGCGAGTGAATCCTCATCTGAGAGTTTTTCATCGCTTAAAGGTATTAATTCACCGTTTACTTTTGCACTGACTGGCAGTTGGCTAGAAACAAACAAGTCAGAGCCTTTTTTGTCGATCATGACTTGCAAAAAATGATTTAAAGGTAAAGACATTTAATATAGCTCCGTTAGCCACCAAACTGGGTTTTATCTTGCGCTTTAGCTCGCGCATCAACATTAGTAATAATGCCGTAGTTAACCAAATTACCTAAACATTGGTCCATGGTCTGCATGCCATGCGATGCACCAGTTTGAATTGATGAGTACATTTGCGCAATTTTATCTTCACGGATCAGATTTCGTATTGCAGGAATACCGATCATGATTTCATGGGCTGCTACTCGGCCGCCGCCTACCTTTTTAAGTAAAGTTTGCGAGATTACGGCACGCAATGATTCTGACAACATTGAACGCACCATGTCTTTTTCTTCACCTGGGAACACGTCAATAATACGGTCAATGGTTTTTGGTGCAGAGGTAGTATGCAAGGTTCCAAACACTAAGTGCCCCGTTTCTGCCGCAGTCATCGCTAAGCGGATTGTTTCAAGGTCACGAAGCTCACCCACTAAAATAACATCAGGGTCTTCACGCAGTGCACTTCTAAGTGCATTAGAGAAGCTATGCGTATCACGGTGAACTTCACGTTGGTTAATAAGGCTTAGCTTATTTTCATGTACGAATTCGATTGGATCTTCGATAGTTAAAATATGGTGATGTTTAGTTTGATTAATATAATCGACCATAGCCGCTAACGTAGTTGATTTACCCGAACCCGTTGGCCCAGTGACTAGTACCAAACCACGTGGATTGTCGGCAATAGTTTTAAAAATATCCGGGGCACCTAAATCATCCAACGTTAAAACATCACTTGGGATAGTACGAAACACCGCCGCAGGACCACGGTTTGAATTAAATGCGTTAACACGAAAACGCGCAAGGTTTGGCACTTCGAAAGAAAAATCCACTTCGAGATTTTGTTCATAGTCCTTACGCTGATTATCGTTCATAATATCGTATACCAGACTATTTACATCTTTTTGTTCTAATGCTGGAATATTAATACGACGCACATCACCATCAACACGTATCATAGGTGATACGCCTGATGACAAGTGTAAATCCGAGGCTTTGTGTTGCACACTAAAGGCCAATAATTCGGTAATATCCATTTATGACTCCACAACCAACTGATAATTATATGGTTACAATAGCAGAACGACTTACATCCGCCTACGCAAGAATTGCTCAAGCTGCAAAAAATAATCACCGCGATGAGCAATCAATCAACCTATTGGCTGTTTCAAAAACAAAACCTGCCGACGATATTATTGCTGCCTATAAGCATGGTCAACGCCAGTTTGGCGAATCATACGTTCAAGAAGCGGTAACAAAAGTCACAGCATTGGCTGATTATAAAGACATTATTTGGCACTTTATCGGCCCTATTCAATCGAATAAAAGTGCCCAAGTAGCCACGCATTTTGATTGGGTACAAAGTGTTGACCGCACTAAAATTGCAAAACGTCTTAATGAGCAACGACCAGCCAACAAAGCCCCACTCAATATATTAATTCAAGTTAATATTAGTTTAGAAGAGGCTAAGTCAGGCTGCCACCCAGACGAGCTAATGGCACTGGCCGAATTTATCAGTCAATGTCCTAATTTATGCCTACGCGGTGTGATGGCGATTCCTGCCAAAACCGACGATGCCCAGCTACAATTACAATATTTTGAGCAATTAAGCGCTTGCTTTGATAAACTAAAGGCCCAATATCCCCAAGTAGACACCTTGTCGATGGGTATGAGTAACGATGTTGAAGCGGCGATTGCAGCGGGTTCAACCATGGTACGCATTGGCACGGATATATTTGGCCAACGAAATTAAAAGGTGATAACAGACATATGTCAGACAAAAAAATCGCATTTATAGGCACGGGTAACATGAGCTACGCCATCATTGGCGGCATGGTAAAGAACGGTTTTGCAGCAAAAAACATCATTGCAACCAATCGCAACCAAGAAAAATTAGCTAAGGTTGCTGCTGATTTCGGGGTGCAAACTACCGCGGATAACAACGCGGCACTTCGCGATGCTGATGTGATTGTCTTATCTGTTAAACCACAAATGATGGGCGATCTTTGCCAATCATTCCAAGATTCAGGCGTTGATTTTAGCGACAAGCTATTTATTTCAGTAGCAGCAGGTCTTACCGTAAACCGTTTACGTGAAATGCTGGGTCAAGATGTGAAAATGGTGCGTTGTATGCCAAATACACCATCATTACTAGGCCGTGGTGTTTCTGGCCTTTATGGCGCGGATGAAACCGCTGAAGAGCACGAGTTTGTACAACAAGTTTTTGAGTGTACAGGCATTGTTGTGTGGGTTGAGCAAGAGTCACAAATCAACAACATCATTGCTGTTACAGGCTCATCTCCTGCTTACTTCTTCTTATTTATGGAAGCTATTGAAGAAAAAGCGAAAGCACTTGGTTTTAGCGATGAAGATGCACGCCGTTTAGTACAACAAACAGCACTGGGTGCTGCCGAAATGGCTCTTTCGCAACCAGACATCAGTATTTCTCAGCTACGTGCAAACGTAACCTCTAAAGGTGGTACGACTCACGAAGCTGTTGAGCATCTTAAATCACAAGGTTTAGTCGGTACTGTTGCAGATGCAATGGATGCCTGTATCGCTCGCGCTGAAGCGATGGAAAAAGAACTTTAAGCTTACTTTTTGAAGGTAAAACTATGCAAGCCATGCACTTTTTAGTTGGGATTATTTTTGATCTCTTTTTAATGGTGGTCCTTTTACGCTTTTGGTTACAAGCGGCAAAAGCTGACTTTTACAATCCTATGAGCCAGTTTGTGGTGAAAGCCACTTCGTTCGCAGTGAACCCACTTCGTAAAATCATACCAGGAGTGGGTGGCTTTGATATTGCTTCGTTAGTGCTTGCTTATTTAGTCGCTGTAGCCAAACTCAGTGTTATTTTTCTGATGTTTTATAACGCTTGGGCGCCAGGTCCGGTATTTATTCAAGCGTTAATTACAGTAATTAAAGAAGGTTTAAACTTGCTATTTTGGGTATTAATTATTCGTGCTTTACTTAGCTGGGTAAGCCAAGGCTACAACCCAATTGAGGCTGTATTCCACCAGCTAACTGAGCCGATGTTACGTCCTATTCGTAAGATTATCCCACCACTAGGTGGTCTAGACCTATCAATCTTAGTGTTGATTATTGGTCTACAGTTTTTACAGTTTTTAGTAATGGATTTAATTGGCTAAGCGTTTAACGTGAAGCAGTAAGGGGCCGAAAGGCCTCTTTTGTTAAGTGAGATATACCATGAAGCAATTTATTTATTTTTCTTTGATTGTATTGAGTTTATTTACAACTTTTGCCAAAGCTGATGAACAAGCAGGCGCCCAGTACAAGGTTCTTGGCCCTTGGGAAGTTCATTACATTGCATTTCCATCGACTTTTATTCAGCCAAACATCGCTAAAAACTATGATTTAGAGCGTAGCCCTAGCAAAGGGATTATTAATATTTCGGTATTAAAAAACAGCGATAAAACAGCGCAGACAGCAACTTTAACTGGCACTGCACGTAACCTACTTGGTAATAAAAAGCAGCTTACATTTAAAGAAGTTGTGGAAGGCGATGCGATTTATTACCTCGCGCAAATCGATTACAGCAACGAAGAAATTTACCGTTTTGATATCGAAATTAATCAAAACGGCAAACTACAAACGCTGAAATTTCAGCAAAAATTTTACGTAGATTAATAGACCTATGAACAACACCTTGGTTTTAGCCACGGGTAACCCTGGCAAAGTAAAAGAGCTGGCAAGCATGCTCAGCCCACTTAATATTAACGTGGTTCCACAAAGCGATTTTCAAGTGCCAGACGTGCCAGAAACAGGCACCACATTTGTTGAAAACGCCATTATTAAAGCGCGCCATGCAGCAAAGATCACAGGCATGCCTGCGATTGCTGATGACTCAGGCCTTGAAGTAGACGGCCTAAATGGTGCGCCAGGTGTGTACTCTGCACGCTTTGCCGGAGCAGCTGCTAGCGATCAAGATAATATCGACAAGTTACTAAAAGAGCTTGCTGATAACCCTGTTCGCAGTGCGCGTTTTTGGTGTGTGTTAGTATTAATGCGTCACGCCGACGACCCAACACCGCTTATTTGTAGTGCCTGTTGGGAAGGCGAAATCACCCATAGCCAAGATGGTCAGGGTGGGTTTGGTTATGATCCTGTTTTTTACGTACCATCTGAGCAATGCACTAGCGCTCAGTTAACTAAAGAGCAAAAAAATGCCCTTAGCCATCGCGGCCAGGCTTTAAAACAACTACTTGCGCAATTGCAGCAAAAAGGCGGCCTGTGAGTTTACCGCCTTTAAGTTTATATGTGCACGTGCCTTGGTGCGTGCAAAAGTGCCCATACTGTGACTTTAATAGCCATGGTCAAAGAGGCACAATCCCCGAAAAAGAATACGTTCAGCATCTTATTGATGATCTCAAGGCCGATTTGCACTTAGTGCAAGGGCGTAAAATCCACAGCATTTTTATTGGCGGCGGCACGCCAAGCTTATTAACCGGTGACGCATATACTCGCCTACTTGGTGAAGTCGACAGATTAATTGGCCTAACTGATGACTGTGAAATTACCCTAGAGGCAAACCCAGGTACCGTCGAAACAGGTCGCTTTAAAGAATATGTTGCCGCTGGCATCAATCGTATTTCGATTGGTGTGCAAAGTATGCAAAACGACAAGCTAAAAGCCCTTGGTCGTATTCATGGTGCTGATGAAGCAAGTTATGCGGCTAAACAAGCACACCAAGCGGGGCTAAACAGTTTTAATCTTGATTTAATGCATGGCTTGCCAGGGCAATCTGTTGCAGACGCCTTAAGCGACCTTGAAAAAATTATTGCCCTTAATCCTCCTCATATCTCTTGGTATCAACTAACCATTGAGCCAAATACGCAGTTTGCTTCTAAGCCACCGACCTTACCTCATGACGACACCCTTTGGGATATTCAAGAACAAGGTCAAGCGTTACTCGCAGCAGCAGGTTATGAGCAATACGAGATCTCAGGCTACGCCAAGCCCGGCTACCAATGCCGTCATAACTTGAATTATTGGCGATTTGGCGATTATCTCGGTATCGGCTGTGGTGCTCATGGTAAAATTACTGATGAAAATAAAGTCATCACCCGCACCGTGAAAGTTAAGCACCCGCGGGGCTATATGGACCTTGCCAAACCGTATTTATATCAGCAATGGCAAGTAGCAGAAGACGACTTAGCTTTTGAATTCTTTATGAATCGTTTTCGTTTAGTCGAACCCTGCCCCAAAGCTGATTTACCTTTGCTTACAAGTTTGTCACTGCAAAGTCAGGAACAAGCCTTGACTGAGGCAATTGCAAAAGGCTTACTAATTGATGATAAAGATAACTGGCAGGTAAGCCAAAAAGGCCATCGCTTTTTAAATGACCTGCTAGAATTATTCGTTTAAGAATTATAATTAAATTTCTAACAACTACAAAGGAACGATAATGCGTAAACTGACCTTCATCGCTGCGGCGGTAAGTGTTGCATTGCTTGGCGGCTGCCAACAAATGCAAGAGCAACCGAAGCCTGCACCAAGTGTACAAAGCCAACCTGTACAAAGTGAAATCGATAAAGCTAACGCCTTCTTCGAAGATACTTTTAACCGTGATGTAATGAAAAGCCCTATTTATCAAACATACATGGGCATCAAAAAAGATTACGATAAATGGGATGATGGCAGCGAAGAGCGCGTTTTAGAAGACTTTGAACAAACTAAAGCTGACCTAGTTGCGCTTAACGCAATTAACCGCGAGCTATTAGATGACGCAACAAAAGTAAGCTACGACCTTAAAAAGCAAGATTTAGAAAACGAAATTGCTGATTTCAAATGGCGCCATTACAACTACCCTGTGAACCAAATGTTTGGTGTTCACTCGATGATCCCTGCGTTTTTAATCAACCAACATCAAATTGCCGATGCATCTGATGCTAAAGCGTATATCTCACGTTTAAATGGTGTTACAACGGTTATTGATCAACTAATCAAAGACCTTGAAGTACGTGCAGATAAAGGCATTATCGCGCCTAAATTTGTTTTCCCACACGTGATTGATTCAAGCAATAATATCTTACGCGGCGCACCATTCCATGATGGTGAAGACTCAACGTTACTTGCTGACTTTAAACGTAAAGTTAACGCATTAGAGATTGCCGAAAGCGAAAAATCTGCACTTATCAGCGACGCTGAAAAAGCCCTAAAAGCAGCAGTAAAACCTTCTTACACTAAGCTAATTAACTTCTTAGCTCAGTTAGAAAAGCGCGCTGATGACCGTGATGGTGCTTGGAAATTCCCTGACGGCGAAGCGTTCTACAACAACGCTTTAGCACGTACCACAACAACTGATTTAACAGCGAAAGAAATCCACACTATCGGTTTAGCTGAAGTCGCGCGCATTCACGACGAAATGCGTGCAATCAAAGATAAAGTAGGCTTTAAAGGTGACCTTAAAGCATTCATGCAATTCATGAAAACTGATAAGCAGTTCTACTACCCTAACACAGCTGAAGGTAAACAACGCTACCTTGATGAAGCAACAGCGCTTATCGATAACATGAAATCTCGTCTAGACGAGCTATTCATTGTTAAGCCAAAAGCTGACCTTAAAGTTAAAGCAGTTGAAGCATTCCGTGAAAAAGCAGCAGGTAAAGCGTTCTACCAACAACCTGCGCCAGATGGCTCACGCCCAGGTATTTATTACGCAAACCTTTACGATATGGAAGCAATGCCAACATACCAAATGGAAGCACTTGCATACCACGAAGGTATTCCAGGTCACCACATGCAAATTGCTATCGCGCAAGAGCTTGAAGGTGTACCTAAGTTCCGTAAGTTTGGCGGCTACACAGCGTATGTTGAAGGTTGGGGTTTATACTCTGAGCTAGTACCAAAAGAAATGGGCTTATACGAAGACCCTTATTCAGACTTTGGTCGTCTTGCGATGGAATTATGGCGCGCATGTCGCCTAGTAGTAGATACAGGTATCCACGCAATGAAGTGGACACGTCAAGAAGGTATCGACTACTACGTAAATAACACACCAAATGCGACGTCTGATGGCGTTAAAATGGTTGAGCGTCACATTGTAATGCCTTCACAAGCAACGGCATACAAAGTAGGTATGTTGAAAATTTTAGAGCTTCGTGAAGCGGCTAAAGAAAAACTAGGCGATAAATTCGATATTCGTGAATTCCACGATGTAGTACTTAAAAATGGTGCAGTACCATTAAATGTACTAGAGAAGTTTGTTAACCAATGGGTTGCTAAGAAACAAGCAGCTTAACCAATAAAGACGTGGAAAAGGCCGCTCAGCGGCCTTTTTTATTTATTTAAACAAGTAGTTGAGCTATAAATGTATAAATAATAAAAAACGAGTATCTCCATGCAAAGCGCGATTGAGCAATTGAACAGCCGACTTCAACATCATCAGTTAAAAGAACTCATTGCCGATTACCAAAGTTTATCGGGAGTTTTGCAAGCGGCACAATTACAGCATATCTATCAATTAGCGTGCAGTAGTGAAGTTAAATACTTGTTTTTACAAAATGTGGCAGCGCATTTACTCGAAGCAAGCCCGCTGCCAAGTGAAGCTGTAGCCTTAATTGATGATATCGATAAACTGAGCTTTTTCACGCCTGGTCTTAAGTTTCAAAATGCTTTTTGTATTACCGACAACCAAGGCAACACCCTACTACATCATTTATTTACGCAGTGTCAGGCTAATAACCTACCCTTTAATTACTTGCGTTCGTTAATGTTATTTGAAAGCAACGAAAGCTTGGGTGTTGCGTTAAAAACATTAAATAAGCAGCAGCTCACTCCTATTGGTTGCTTTATAGCGCTAAACAGCACGACCCAAATGCTAGCCAAACATGAATTCTCTGCATTATTAGCCATGATGGAAGTCGACCAAAGTCACAGCCCTAGCGCAGTCAGCGCCTTGGTAAATACCCTTAAGCAATTTTATGGTGCCAATCAAGCAACGAGTAGCGACAGTAAAGTGCTGCTTTGCGCGGCCTATTTGCAAGTGCCAACGGCACAGTTATTAAACGCGCTCAATCAATAACTCCATGAATAAGGATGTTGTTAAAGCGTTTTTATCGCTCAGTAGTTTTACCGCCCTTAACCATGGTAGCCGTATTGTGCTTACCTTGTGCCTTGCAAGGTTATTAAGTACTGATGAGTTTGGTACTTTCGCGGCGTTACTCGCACTGTGTGAAATTTTGTTATTACCTGCGAGTATGGGCTTTGCATCATCTTTAATGCGTATTAGCTACCCGCTCTATAAAGCTCAGCAACATGACTTACTACGCGGCTTAAAACATGTTTATTTAGCTGCATCGTGTTTATTCGGGGTGATTTTTGTCGCTGCTGTGGTGATTAGCTTTCAAGCTATTTCACCGCACCAAAGCGCTCAAGAGCATGTGGTCTATTTACTATTACTGGTGCCGATTGGCGCCATTATGCAAAGCCAATCGGCTTTTTTAGTGGCTTTGAATAAACCAAAAATTGGCCTGATAACGCAGCAGTGTATTTTTGAATTGCTAACAGCGGGATTTTGTTTTTTCGTGTACTTGATACGTGGCGACTTATCGTTAGTCGAGATTTGTATCTTGTTGTTTTGTAGCATCTTGTGCGTAGTCATTTATCAATATTGGTTAATCAAAAGATTGATCGTTGCAAGCACTGCCCGCTACCAAACCAAGCAATGGTGTAAAGACTCATTGATCATGCTCGCCAGTGGCGCAGGCACCGTGTTGGTAGCAAAACTCGATGTTTTACTGGTGCATCACTGGTTTGGTGCACAAGGCGTGAGTATCTTCTTTCCTGCGGTAGTGATTGCAGGCTTACTGACGATTTTAGGCAATGCCGCCAACCAATATTTAAAACCCATTTTAATGGCCGATGAGACGACCGAGCAGCAACTTAGCGAGTTAATGAAAGTGGTATGGCGTTTTAACTTTGCCGCTATTTTGCTACTTGCCCTACTCGCAAAACCGCTTCTCACTCTCTATGGCGAAAGCCAATTACAAGAAGGATTTTGGATTTTAATGCTGCTGTTACTCGGGCAATTATTATTACCAGCAAGAATTTTAGCCAGTAGCATGATCAAGTTAAAAGGCAACCCGCTTATCAACTTGTATGTCTTACTTGGTGCAACCAGTGTCACGGTTTTAATGGCAGTACTATTAAAAGATCAGTTTGGCTTATTGGGGGTGGCTGTGGCGTTTAGTGGCGGCTTTATGCTTGGAGCGATTTGCCGCATGGTGATTGTGTGCACACGCATGCGGCTACCTTTATCTGTGGTATTGGGTTTAGTCAGATAGATAATATTCAACACTGGTAACTACACGCACTTTTTTCAGCTGAGGTGTGTTTGAATCTCTATCAGAAATTGAAAACTGCCCCTGACGCGCTGTTTTAATTTTACCTAATTTAGACTGTGAATCTTTGGCAAATTTCATTGCTACTTCGCGGGCTTTTTCGGTTGCTTCTTGAATCATATTTGGCTTAATTTCATTTAAGCCATTAAATAAATATTGAATCCGCGTTTCGTAATTATCTTGTACTATCGCAATGCCTTGTTTGGCTAATTGGCTTACTGCGCCTAAGGCATTTTGCACTTTTTCAATATCATTTGAATAAACAATGACATTATTACGAGCAATATAACGAAACTGCTGATTCTCGCCGCCATATTCGCGAGCTTGTTTATCAATAATCGATTGGCTACCAAGGCTGATTTCTTCATCACTAAAACCATGTAGTTTTAAAAAAGCCACAACCGCATCACTTTTCTCTTCAACTCGACCCACTAGTTTTTCTAGGTTGTTATCGGCATCAGAAAACTGTAACGGCCAGATAACGGTGTCGGCTGGCACTTCCATTTCAGCTAGCCCTTTAACATGAACTGTGCGCTCCATACCCTTTACATCAAGGGCTGCACTTTTCAATATAAAACCTAATCCGAGCAAACCGACCGCCAATGCACACGCTGCAATAACGATATTAAATGGTTGCGCTTTATTCATGCTTTTCTCCTTGATATAGGTCACTGTTTTTGACTCGAAAAGTAGTTATAAACAGGTTATCTTATGAGTATAACTTTTAATACTTTGGAAGCGTGTCGGTTCTAGTTTGAGTGTATTAAACTTAACAGACCCTGAAGTTTTAACAAACATCGCAAGCGAAGGAAACAGCATGAGCGTTAAACGTATTAGCCAATTTTTTAATCCTAAATCGGTCGCGGTGATTGGCGCCTCAAATTCCCCTAACCGAGCGGGCTTTGTGGTTATGCGCAACCTTTTACAAGGGGGCTTTAAAGGCCCAATCATGCCTGTTAGTTTAAATCACAGCGCTGTACACGGGGTATTAGCCTACCCAAGCATTGCTGCACTACCTAAAGTGCCTGATCTTGCGGTTATTTGTACTAATAAAAATACCTTAATTAACATCATTAACGAGCTTGGAGAGCTTGGTTGTAAGCATGCGGTGGTAATTGCAGCGGGTTTAAACGTCGATCAAAAGCACGCATTAAAAGAAGCAGCTGCTGAGGCAAATGTCTCTTTACTTGGGCCTAATTGTTTGGGCTTACTTATTCCTCATATTGGTTTAAATGCCAGCTTTTCACATACGGTTGCAAGCCCAGGAAAGCTTGCTTTTGTATCGCAATCTGCGGCTGTTTGCTCAACCATTCTAGATTGGGCGAAAAACAAAGAAATTGGCTTTTCATATTTTGTATCTGTGGGTGATTGCCTAGATATCGACTTTGATGAGTTACTCGACTTTTTAGGCCGAGATGCAAAAACTAAAGCTATTTTGTTATATATCGATAATATTGAAGATATTCGCAGCTTTATTTCCGCAGCGCGAGCCGCTGCGTTTAGCAAACCCGTAATCGCCATTAAAACCGGTAAAACCAGTGCTGGTGCCCTCGCTGCAGAAATACACACTGGTGGCAAACAAAGCTCAGATGCAGTCTATGATGCGCTATTTCAGCGAGCAGGTATGCTTAGGGTAAACGACTTACGAGAGCTTTTCGCTGCGACACAAACGCTGGCAATGCACCCAAAACTTCTTAAAGTCGAGCAGCTAACTATTTTAACCAATGGCGGCGGCCCAGGTGTCATGGCTGTGGATACGCTCTTGCAAAGCTCAGGAAAGCTGGCGGAGCTCAGCGATGAGACCAGAGCTGCGCTTAATAAAGTCATTCCGCAATCAGAAATGACCTCAAATCCGGTGGACATTTTTGGTGACTCAGCGCCTAGACGCTATCAACAAGCCTTAGAAATCTTACTACAAGCTAAAGAAGTTAAAAACTTGCTGATCATCCATACTCCTTCAGCACTTGCACCGAGTGAAGATTATGCAGAGATCATTGTTGAAACCTTGGAAAAAATCCCAAAAATGGCTCGCCCTTATGTTATGACTAACTTTATGGGTGAAGATGCCGCCTATGCTGCACGTAAAGTCTGTACCAATAACGCTATTCCAACCTACCGTACACCTGAAGGTGCGGTGGGTGCCTTTATGCACTTAGTAAGTTATCGTCGTAACCAAAAGCATTTAACACAAACACCAGAATCAAACACCGATGATGCAAAAATAAATAAAGACGCTGCACGCTCTGTGGTGAGCGAGTTTTTAGCCGAAGAGCAAAGCTATTTATCAACCCATGAAGCTAGTCAAATTCTCACTCATTATGGTATTGATTGTATTCAAACTGAGGTTGCTTACACGCCAACAGAAGCCAAAGAACAAGCTATTGAGCTGGGTTTTCCGGTAGCGTTAAAACTAATTAGCCCAAGTATTCCTTCTAAATCAGAAGTCGGTGGTGTTGTCCTTAATTTAAATGATGCGCAAGAAGTTGAGCAAACAGCCTTTGCCATGCTGCTACGAATCAAAAACACCTACCCTGATGCCCATATTGAAGGTTTTTCACTGCAAAAAATGGCGCCGCGAGCGGGTGCTAATGAGCTACGTATCGCCATCAAAACAGAGCCTAACTTTGGTCCGGTGATTTTACTGGGTGAAGCTGGCACCGGACTTGAGTTCGCACAAGCTGCAGTGGCATTACCGCCACTTAATATGAACTTGGCAAAATACCTAATAGCTGCAGCGCACGATAAAGGCGTACTTAAAGACCGCGTGCTACCAGAAAAAGTCGATAAATACCGTTTATGCGCCCTACTCACCCGTATTTCGCAGCTGGTTATCGATCAACCTGATATCACCAGTGTTGAACTTAATCCAATTTTAGCCAGTAACGGGCAGTTTTTGGTCCTTGATGCGACCATTGGTCTTAGCCGTTATAAAGCAAAAGCGAACCGTAAACGCTTGTGTATTCGTCCCTACCCAATTGAATTAGTTAAAGAAGTAACCCTTAAAAATAATACCCAAGCACAGTTAAGACCTATCAAACCGGAAGATGAGCAAGCACACTTAGAGTTTGATCAATCATTGAGCAAAGAAGACAGATATAAGCGCTTCTTCGGTGAATTACCGCAATTTAATCATGATCAGCTCGCGAAAATGACGCAAATTGATTATGACCGAGAAATGGCGTTTATTGTCAGCCAAGAGCAAAATGGTTCAGCCTGTACATTAGGGGTATCTCGAGTATTGATGGATCCAGACAAGCTCGATGCTGAGTTTGCAATTGTGGTGCGCTCTGATTGCCAAGGTTTAGGGCTTGGTACAATATTAATGAATGCGGCGATTGAGCATTGTAAAAACCAAGGCGTTAAACAAATTTCAGGGATCACTTTACCTGAAAATACTGGCATGATTGAGCTGGCACGAAAACTCGGGTTTAAGATCACCCGCGACTTTGAAGAAGGCAGCATTAATATGGTGCTAAAACTTAACTAAAACTGGATCATTATTTTGCATCGTTTAAGAAATTACACTGCACGAGTTTTTGAAGGTAATGGTAAATATCGACGTGTAGGACGCGCACTTGACGTGTTTTTGATGTCGCTGATCATGATCAATGTAGTGGCAATTGTTTTGGAGTCGGTTGGCCCTTTAGCAAAGCAGTATCATTATGAATTTTTAATGATTGAGCTGATTTCTGTTGCTATTTTCAGCCTAGAATATGTGCTCAGGCTTTGGTCATGTGTAGATAAAAGCGTGCACAAAGAAAGCACGCTGACAAACTCAAAGATTCGTATTAGGTATTTCTTCTCGCCCATGGCGCTGATTGATCTCATTGCGATTTTACCCACCATTCTAATGATGTTTGTGAGTGTTGATTTACGTTTCTTACGAGTACTTAGGTTAATGCGTATTTTTAAGCTCACTCGTTACTCAAGAGCGATGCAGCTATTACTAAACTCGTTCAAAGAAGAAAGCAGTTCACTGCTTGCTGCATTTTTTATAATGGCCGTGGTCTTGATCATCGCCTCATGCGGTATTTATTTAATTGAACATGATGTGCAGCCCGATAAATTTGGCTCTATACCTGCTGCAATGTGGTGGGCCATGGTGACACTTACAACCGTTGGTTATGGCGATGTGGTGCCTGTGACTCCTCTAGGCCGCTTATTTGGTGGTGCTATCACACTAGTGAGTATGGGCATGGTGGCAATTCCAACTGGTTTGCTAGCTTCAAGCTTTTCTGAACAGTTACGTAAACGCAGACAAGTGTTTACCGATGCAGTACATGAAGCCATTGAAGACGGCCACTTATCGCCAGTTGAAGAAGAACATTTAGAGAACTTACGCTATAAACTAGGCTTAAGTCAGCAAGAGGCGAACAAAGCGATTCATAACGAACTTAAAAACCGCAATCGTAATTTATATTGCCGCCACTGCGGTAAACGCCAAGATTAACTAAAAGGTAAAGCTTTGGCTTTACCCTAAAAACTCATCATCCCACAGGGTGTCTAAAAGCGCTTTTACTTCATCACCTGCTACAGGTTTACTAAATAGATAACCTTGAAAGTACTCACAGCCTAAAGAGCGTAAGAACTGCAATTGAGTGCGGTTTTCAACGCCTTCGGCAACACATTCTTTACCCAAGCTTTTTGCCAGCGTAAGCGTTGAGTTGATAATCGCTTCATCACCTTTATCAATACCAATATCATTAACAAAGCTTTTATCAATTTTTAGCACATCAACCGGAAAGCGTTTTAAGTAGGTCAGTGACGCATAGCCAGTTCCAAAGTCATCCATATAAATCCGACAACCAAGGGCCTTGAGTTTATCCATGCTCTGCTGTGCTTTATCTGAATCATGCATCATGACTGATTCAGTAATTTCAAAAACCACCGCACTGGCAGGCACTTTACTAGCTTCAAGCGCCTTATGAATATTTTCAACTAAGTTTACACTTTCAAAATCAAGAGCAGATAAATTAATCGAAATATATAAATCAGGATGCGTCGTGCGCCATTGACGAAGCTCAATCAAAGCTCGTGATAAAGTCTGCAGCATTATTTTGGTAATTAACCCTGAGCTTTCTGCTGCGTTCGCAAAATCTTCAGGCTTATATTCATCTTTATTTGGCCAACGTAAAAGTACTTCTAGCCCCGCGACTTGGCGTGACTCAGCACTGACTATTGGCTGATAAAAATTACAAAACTCATGCTCTTGGTAAGCTTTACTTAACTGCGATTCTAAATGCAAAGTACGTTGCACTTGTAAGTTCATTTCTTGCTTATAAAACTGATAACCACCTTCGACCAGTTGTTTGGCGTGATACAGAACCACATTAGATGCTTTTAATAATGCTTTGGTGGTTTGCGCATCATCAGGATAAACAGCAACTCCCACACTGAAGTTTACTTTTACTGCTTGTTGGCTGAGCTCGATATGCGATTCAACACTATCCATCACTCGTCCACACAATGATAAAAGCTCATCTACTTGTTTAAAGTCTTCAGCTAAAATAACAAACTCATCACCATCAAAACGTGCAAGACTATCTTGCGGTCTGAGAACTTGCTTTAGACGTTTAGCAACACGTTTCAGTAACTCGTCTGACTCTTCCCGACCGAGTGAATCATTAAAATATTTAAAGCGTTTAATATTAATATTTAGCAAAGCGACTTTATTTTGATGATAAGCAGCTTGCTCAATTGCGTGATTAACTCGGTCATTAAATAACGTTTTATTTGGCAAACCTGTTAAGGCGTCATAGTTAGCCAATAAGTGTAATTCACTCTCTGCCAATTTTTGCGCGCTAATATCAGTCACGATTATGACGTAACTATCTAGCTGACGATTACTTCCTGCAACGGCACTAATTTTAATTAATACTTGGCGCTTTTCACCAGTTGCTACCTCTACAACGTCTTCAGCTGAGAAATGCTCGCCAGACTGCAGCTTTTGCATCACTCTTAAATAATGTATGCGGGCAGCAATAGACAAACCGAGTGTTAGCGAGCGACTAGAACGAGGTTCAGCCGGAAAACCAAATGCATCTTGAAATGATTTGTTAGTAGCTCGAATTCGCAGATTTTTATCTAAGATAAACACCCAATCGCGAGTTTGCTCAAACGCTGCACCAAACAAGCGCGCGTTTTCTTCAAATACGAGCTCTCGTGTCATATTGGTATAGGTACCGGCTACTTTTTCTGGCGCATTATCTTGCCACTCAACTACTTTGCCAAAATCTTTATACCAGCGCCAATTGCCATCAGCATGGCGTAATCGGTAGGTGCAATTAAAATAACCTTTTTGTGTTGATAAAAACTCTAACCACTCTAAGCGGAAAGTTTGCTTATCGTGAGGGTGAATTCTTGCTAAGTAATCATCTAAATTAACACTGTCTGTTTCATAGCCTAGCTCATTCTTAAGGCGCGGTTGATATATAATTGGACTTTGTGAAGACCAATCCCACACACCTGAATGACTCCCTTCAAGCGCTAACTTTAAGCGTGCTTCACTTTCTTTACTTTCTTTATGGGCGGCAAGCAAAATTTGTTGCATACGATTTCGTCTAAAAACCCAAGCAGCGACAAAAAGTGCAACTAATAAAACATACAAAACAATGAATTGCGGAGCACGCCAAAGTGGGTACTTTACTTCAATATTTAATATAGCGGGTGGCGTTAACTCCCCTGTTAATGGATCTTTTGCCCATACTTTGAGTTGATACTTACCCGCACTAAGTTTTGGGAATAACACCCGGTTGTTATTACGGGTATAGGTTTTTTGACCATCACCGAGTTGATACTCATAAATGATACGTTCTTGATAATTAAATGCCATTGCCGAAAAGGCAACTTCTAGACCTATGTCATCATGCTCAAGAACGACACTATCAATAGGCTGCTTTAGCTCGGCAGGTAGATCACGAGACATTAAATCAAGATTAGTAATATTAACGTGATCAATTAAAGCTTGCTGGTAGTGGTTATCCATAGGAGAAAAGTAAGTAAACCCTTTGAGCGTACCATAGACAATTTGCCCTGACTCAAGCTTTGTGAAAGCACCACTATTAAACTCTGTAGAGAATAGCCCCTCTGAGCCTGTAAATTGTTGAAAGTGAAGATTATTAGGATTAAGCCGCCAAAGCCCTTTATGGCTGCTCATCCAAATCATACCCGCTTCATCAAGTACCATGTCGTATAACAAGGTTCCTAATTTATTTTTTTCAAGGTCAATGGTATAGATATGCTCATAGGTGCTAGCATCTAGGCCGATTAAGCCAAAGTTAGAAAGCGATAACCACAGAACATTGTTATTATCTATGATGTATGACATCACATTAACGGCTACATTTTCGTGTTGCTCGGGAACAGTATAAATCGTTGTCAACTCGAAAGACTGCGGATCAACCTGATATAAAATACCTGCATTATAAAATAAAGGCGCATCGGGCTTAGAAGATAAGGCGGGTAAGAACCCATAAGCTAAAAATGGCTCAAATTCATCAAATTTCCCACCAAGTCGGGTCACTTTTTGGCTATCAATATTGTATACAAACATGCCGTAATCAGGGTGGACATAGTAAAGATCACCCGAGGGCATTAATAATATGCCATGCACCCAGTCGTTTATTAAAACCTGATTTTCAGGATTTGCAGCCTTAACAGGTGACGCTTGTTTTGTGTCTGGATCAAAACTCAAAATTCCCCTGTTAGTGTGTAACCACAACTTATCTTTATAGGGCATTATTTGGTAAACGCTGAACTCTGTCGTTATTAAGTCAACTTGGTAGTCTTTTAAGAACACTTCACTTTCGTTAGTCTGTAAGTCAACCGCTGTTAAACCGTTGTGTGTGGCCAGCCAAAGCCTATTTTTAAACTCCGCAATACTCCAAATCGAGTGATGTGATAAACCATCACCTCTCAGTGAGTTAGCAGTCACATTAATAAAGTTGTAATTATCATAAGATAAATAAAAGGCCCCATCATTTTTTGTCGCCAGCCACATGCCACCCGATTTATCTTTTACAACATCAATAATACTGTTATCAGCTAACGTATAGCCGCCTTCCCGTAAACGCTTATTTTTATTAAGCTCTGCTGTTACTAGGTCGTATTCAAACAACCCTTTATCCGTACCTAAAGTAATCGCATCTTTTTCTTGAATAATAGTCCAAATATTCAAATCTTTTATTAAGGTTTTATTAGAGAAAGGCTTATTTGGATTCTCAAACATCGCTTCTAAATTACTGATATCAACTTGATACAAACCTCTGACAGCACCGACTAGTAGAGTTGTTTGATCGATTACTGCAAATGATTTCACATAATTTTGATAAATATGACTTGGTTTTTGCTGTAAGTGCTCAAGCTTACGAACCTCACCGCTAGCAATTTGATATACATAAGCGCCATTACTTGTGCCCATAAAAATGAATCCGTTATAAGCATACAGCTCTCTTATAACACTGCTTTTTACACGCTCAGGGATTTCAAAAATTGAAGTGACTTGTTTTGTTTCTAAATCCAACTTGGCAAAGTCCCAACCCCGACCTAGCCATAGTGTTTTGTCATCAACAGCCACCATACTAAACACCGACTCAATAAAAATTTGCTCTTCTGTGGTGGGTTTAGCAATAAACTGCTGATAAGTATCGGAAGTGGGATCATAACGGAATAAACCCGCTTGTAGCGAAGCTATCCAAATATAGCCTTGAGGATCTTGGTAAATACGGTCAATGATGGCATCTTCAAGCTCACCATTAGGTCCTTTGATATGAACAACCTGATAGCCGTCGTAGCGATTAAGCCCCCCCTCAGTCGATAGCCAAAGATAGCCACTGTTATCAATGAGCATGGTGTTTACATAACTTTGCGATAAGCCTTCGCTGGTTGATAACCGTTTAACCTGTGAATAAGCGCAGTGGCTAAACAAGACAAAGCTCAAAAATAAATAAATGGTTATAATAGAAAAGAACTTAGTCATTGACGTTCCAAATTGCTAACTTGGCACTGTGTCACGCGTAAAGTGCATCGCAACAATTTTTCGGTGTGCATAAAGTTCAAATAGTGATTGCAAGGAGTTGGGTAATGTTAATATATAGTTAAACCCATTTTGTAGATAAAAATCAATCAGATTTTGGTACACGAAGGTAAAAACAACCTTCTTTTGCCGAGCGGTTACGGCCGCAAGTAGCTGCGAAGCAACCCTTTGACCACGCCATAATTCATCTACATAAAGAGTAGACAAAAATAATAGCCCTGATTGGTCTTGTACTCTACACGCCGCGATTATCTCAGAATCTTTATAGGCAACCCATACTTGGTCAGCCTTGGTTGCTCGGCCACGTGCATTGTGTTTATCATAAAATTTATTTACTAACGGCGTTTTAATTGGCTCAAGTAAACAAAATCTAAACGCTGCCATGACTAGCTCATTAACGAAAGGTAATGCTCAAATTGTTGCTTAAGAAAAGCCTGCTCAGACATAGGACGATTATTTATTGCAGTATAAACACCTTCACGCGTATTTTTACCGCGCTTTATTTGATAAGCCCAAAATGATGCTTCGTAGTCCAATTGAATTTGATATTTTTGCTCTCTTGGCAATTTACATAAATTGAAACTCATACTTTCTCAGCTTTAATAATTTGATTTATCTAGTATAACAAAATTCAAACCGTTTAATCCGATAAATTAGCCCAAAAAAGCCTCTGACGAAACTTGATTTTAGCAACACTTGCCAGTAAATTAACGAGCAATTTATGTACGCAAGGAACGCATGTTGTCAAAATATCTGAGCCACAGATTCGCCTTTTTATTATTATTCTTTTGCTTTTCAAGTTTAGCCAATACCCACACTCTCTTTTTTAATCGTCCTGCTGATACTCCACAAGCTCGCTTTGTTATTGATTTACTTAAAATGGCCTATAAAGAAATTGGCTACGAAATAAGTATCATTGATTTTAGCCATCAAAATGCGCTGGAGGCCGCAAATCAAGGTGTATTAGATGGTCAGCTTGGTCGCATTGCTGATGTCAAAGAAGGCTATCCAAACTTAATAAAAGTGAACTACCCTTTATTTGATTTTAATTTAATCCTGCTAAAAAACTGCAAAACATGCTATTACCCAAAACTAAAATCGCTCGCAATCCAATCAAGTTACCCTGCAGCACAGAGTTACATTGAACGACATCCTTTTAAAGGGGATGTAATAAAAGTTAGAAATGTCACGGCTCAATTGAATCTACTTACGCAAAATCGTGTTGAAGGCGCAATTTTACTCGATTTTATGTTATCAACTAAACACCCTGACTTTGATCAAGATGCATTTCACAAACAAGTGCTGATGCCAATGCAAAGCTATCACTTTGTTCATAAACGTCATGAGAAACTAATACCCAAACTAACTAGAGTACTAGAGAAATTTGATGAAAATGGCACTGTGCAATTTTTAAAATCGGCGTTGATTGTTGATTTTCAGCTTGTTGCTTTTTCTGAAGGTAACGTTTGTAACGCTGTTGGCATAGACTGATCACTTTACGTTTTTCCGCATTGGTAAACTTATTCCAATAAAATCGCTCATCACGACTACGATAGCAGCCTTTACAATAACCCCGGTTATTAACTTGGCATATCCCTTTGCAAGGGCTTGGAATTTCAAATATTTCAATCTGTTGCATCACAAATGCCGGTTAATAAGTAATAGTAAAAGTATAGCCTGAAAATTAACCATAAAAAAAGCCACTTTAAAAAGTGGCTTCTTAAACTATTTGTTTCGCTTACTTAGACTCGCTTGTTGCAAGTTCTGCTTTACGATGAAAAGGCTTAGCGTACATAGCTAATACCAAAGGCTTTAACTCCTCTGGCACTTTTGCGATACGCTCATAAAATGCAGCGGCATCTTTTTCATCAATCACAGCTTGCGTACAACCACCTGCAATATAATTGCCTGGGTGTAAGAAAAACGAATCAACAATTTGCTGATCAATAGTTTTTGCCAGCTCTTCAGGCGATTCACAGCCCGACTCAATTGGCTCGCCAAACGCTAAATGTACATGCCCTTTGGCGGTGCTAAAACCTTCAACAATACTTGCTATGTCTTCACCCTGCTGTTTTACATACTGGCCATGTTGCTGTTTATGATAAAGCTCTTTCGCTTTAGCAATCGCGCATGGCTCGTATTGATAAGAGATAGACACAGGTACAATTTTTAATTCGCGTACGTATTCAGCAAACTCTTTCTTCTGCTTGCGGCCTTGTAACTGCAACATTTTAAGCAGGGCAGGATCTGTTTGGTCAAAACCGTCTTTTGCTCGGCCTTCTTTTTGCGCTATCCAAATTGAGTGGCCTCCAGCAAGTGAGTCATAAATATAAGCAGACAGCTGCGACAGCGCTTTTAGCATCTCTTTCGGTGCTTTCGCTGAGCGCTTCACAATAAAGCTCTTGTTTAAACGCATTAACTCAGTGATATAAGGAATTTGCAGTAAGTTATCACCAATGGCGATACGAACTGTCGGCATGTTGTGCTTAAACAAGCCCCAATTAACGAGCGCAGGATCAAGCACTATATCGCGGTGATTAGAGATAAATAAGTAAGCTTGTTTTGGGTCTAGTTTATCAATGCCCGAAAACGTTACCTCTGAAGTAGTACGGGTAATTAGTTTGTTCAAATAATCAGCCACTTCGTGCTGAACTTGCTCAACCGATGAGGTGTTACCCCACTTTTTACGCAGCTGGCTGCGCACTAATGGGCGAGTAATAAATGGGAAGTTCGATAAAAAGCGCGGTAAGTTATACTTAGCGATTACATCTACAAAGGCATTATCAGCAATCAAACGCGCTACTGAGTCAGCTACTTCATCATCATTGTAAGGTCTTATGTCGGCGTATTTATCCACACTTTCACTCATTAAAAACTACTTAAGTTAAAAAACGGCACGCAAAGCGTACCGTTAAAAATAATTGGCGGATTATAACTCAGGCAATTTTAAATGCGAACCGAGACGCGATAGTTAACCAAATTAAATGCCAATCAATGTATAAAATATTTATCTATAACAAATAATTAAGCAATGCTCTTACCAGTTTGCGAGGATTTTTTTAATACCATTTTTAACAGCAATCTGAGTATTAAAATTGCCAACACAATACCTGCAGCAAGGCTTAACCAATGAGGTAGAACCTCGTGCTCTTCACCCATCATCGGCGCTACCACAAAACCATATTGCGCCACTAAATAATCGGTTAAAAAGCCAAAAGCCAGTGCCGTGCCAATCACACCTATTAGGTAGGCAAATACCGCTCGCTTGCCAAGCTCTTTACCAACAACACCAAGCGTTGCGATATTGGTTGCCGGCCCAGCTAACATAAACACCAGCACCGCCCCCGGAGATACACCACTGAGTAATAAACCTGCCGCTATAGGTGTCGATGCAGTTGCACAAATATACATAGGAATACTGATTAAAATAACCACCAGCATAGCAAGGATGCCATTCCCCCACTGGCTTAAAAAAGATTCTGGTACATAAGTTTGTACAAGCGCTGCAAAGAATAAACCGATCATTAGCCAAATCATGGTGTCTTCAAGCAGCTTATTGCAACTAAAACTCACCGCGCGTTTCAGTTTGCTAAAACGACTTTCAACGGCTTTGGTTGGCTGCTCACTGCTACAACAGCTTTTCTGTATAGGCGCTGCTTTTTCTGTTGAGCAACTTTGTTGCTGCTCCTGTATTGGTTGCGATTCCTTGCTACTACAACAACTTTGTGCGGGCTTTGCTGGCGCCTCTTTACTGCAACAGCTCGTTGTGGTCACAGGCTTTGGCTGTTTACTACTACAACAAGAGTCTGCTTTAGTACTTTCTTTATCTGATTCTGTACTTTGTACTTGTTGGAGTTCACTGTCTTTCCCCACTAAGACGCCGGCCACAATGGCGCTGAACACGGCGGCAATAGGACGTATTATCGCCATAAATGGGCCTAGCAACACATAAGATACCGAAACCGAATCGACCCCAGTTTCAGGGGTTGAAACTAAAAATGCGGTGGTGGCACTTTTCGATGCCCCCGCTCTTCTTAAACCAATGGCTGCTGGGATCACACCACATGAGCACAAGGGCATTGGAGCACCTATAAAGGCTGCTTTAACTGTGGTCCACAACCCTTCTTTGCCTAAATGCCGGTTAAGAAAGTTAGCAGGCAAATATACATTGAGAAGACCTGCTATGAATAAGCCCAGCATTAACCAAGGTGCTGAGAGTAAAAACAGATGCCAAAAATTATTGAGTAAGTCCATCGATATCCTCCAGCGTCGTTAGTATTGAGCAGTTTTCAGCAGGCTCTTCACCGCCACAACATTTATCTGCTAACAATGAAAGTGAGTCATAAAAGCGAGTAAGCTCTGCAATTCGTTGTGCAACCAGATCACGTTTTTGTAACGTCACCTCTTTAACTTCATGACAAGAATGCTGATCTTTATGAAACTTAATTTGCAGTAGCTCTTTGATCTCAGCCAGACTAAAGCCAACATTCTTTGCTCTGAGAATAAACGCCATTTGCTTATAGTCATTCTCAGAATAAAAACGATATCCCACGTCTGAACGCGAACTAGGCGTTAACAAACCATGCTTTTCGTAGTACCGTAGCGTATCTGTTGAGACACCCAACTGACGGGCAAACTCACCTATTTTCATCACCGTCTCCATTGTGAAGCGTTTATTTATTATGCTCACTATAAACCTTGGAGTACACCCCAAGGTCAAGCAATAAATTAAAAAAGGAAAGCACATGAATATTACTGTCCTTGATACAGCGACATTAGCCAACACGTCGTTAGATGCCTTAGCGCAATTAGGTAAATTAACCTGTTACGATTTAACTGCTCAAGAACAGGTTGTTGAGCGCTGCCAAGATGCCGATATCGTTATCAGTAATAAAGTGGTGATTGATCAGCACGCCATGAGCAAATTACCTAATTTAAAATTAATATGTGTTGCAGCGACTGGGACTAACAACATTGATTTAATAGCAGCCAAAGAGCATAGCATTGCGGTGACCAATGTCGCGGGCTATTCAACACCGAGCGTGGTGCAGCACACCTTTACTCTCATCACTAACTTACTGGGCAATACTCACAGATATATTAATGATTGCCAGCAAGGCTTATGGCAGCAAAGTCCTATGTTTTGCCGTTTAGATTACAGCTTTAAAGAAATTGCCGGCAAAACATTGGCAATTATTGGTTACGGTTCACTAGGTAAAGCCGTTGCCGATGTAGCGCGTGCTTTTGGTGCTAATGTCATCATCAGTGAACGAAAAGGCCATGCACCTCGTGAAGGTCGTGTTAGTTTTAATGATGCCCTAACCATAGCGGATATTATTAGTGTTCACTGCCCGCTTACTGATGAAACACGCAACCAAATCGCCGCGACAGAATTAAGCATGATGAAACCGTCAGCTATCATTATTAATACTGCTCGTGGTGGGATTATCAATGAAGCCGATTTAGCTGACGCATTAGCTAATAATGTTATTGCCGGAGCTGGTGTTGATGTACTCAGTAAAGAACCTGCAGAGCAATCAAATCCGCTGGCACAGTATAAAGGCGCAAACTTATTACTTACTCCGCATATTGCTTGGGCCAGCCAAGAATCTATCGTGCGTTTAGTTAACGAAATTGCTTTGAATATCCAAGCATTTAATCAAGGCGAGATGCGTAACAGGTTGGTCTAAATCGCAATTTATTAGTCAATAGAGCTAAGTAGTTAGTAATTTATTACTTGGCTCTTTACCTAAAAACAACCTAAGAAACTGATTTAATTTACTTTTATAAGTTTGGCAAGTAGTTTGCAATTAAGTGAACAACTATAAAACAATTTCTACGGGATAAAATAACATGAAAAAAGCACTTCTAATTGCCGCGCTAACTGCACCATTTTTAACTGGTTGTGTCATTGCTGTTTCTGACGGTGAAGCAGACACACATTGGGCTGGTAGCTCATCTAGCTGGCAAAAGCAGCATAAAAATAACCGTGAAGTGATCTCTAATCTTGCATTAGATACCAGCTATCAAACTGTATTAAACAAACTAAATACTCCTAACTTTACCGAGTTATTAAAGCAGGGTGATGATGTGTACCAAGTATTATTCTATGCAACCCATAGTATTCATTCTGATGGCAAGATGACTAAAGACGAATGTACACCACTGGTATTTAAAAATGATAAGTTAATTGGTGTGGGTGATACGATTTATAAATCACTTAGCAATGGCTAGCTTGCATATTTAAATTCTGTAAGTAGGCAGCTATTGCCTACTTATGTTCACTCATAGCTATCATTCTCGATACTATCTGATCACGCCCAGCATCTTTTGCCTGATAAAGACCTAAATCAGCTTCTTCAAGTAATGTTTGCTCTGCATACACCTGGCCATTTTCCGTGGTCGCAATACCAATACTAATTGTGACATGGTCGGCATTTAGTGACGCTTTATGCGGAATATTTAACTCATTAACGGCATTACGTAATTTGTTTGCAAACGACATAGCTTCTTTTGCAGAGGTATTTGGAAGTACTGCTGCAAACTCTTCACCGCCATAACGAGCAACAAAGTCACTACCTCGCTCACATGCTCCAACTAAGGCATGAGCAATTTGTTTTAAACAATCATCGCCTGCTCGGTGACCATAACAATCGTTGTAACGTTTAAAGTGATCAACATCCATTAATAATACTGATAATGGTGTTTGATCACGACGACAACGACGCCACTCTCGCGCTAAGTTTTCATCTAAATAACGTCGGTTTGGGATCTCTGTTAGGCCATCAATTGAGGCGAGCATTTCAAGCAAGTCATTTTTTTGTTTGATCATTAATTGATTGCGCACACGTGCACGAACGATCGCTGCACTAAAAGGTTTGGTGATGTAATCCATCGCCCCTAATTCTAACCCTTTAGCTTCATCATCATGGCTAGTATTTGCCGAGATAAAGATTACCGGTAGCATGCTTGTCGTTGCGTTTTCTTTTAATTTGTTGAGTACCTCATAGCCGTCGATTCCTGGCATTACAATATCCAAGATCAACAGATCCACACTTTGTGTTTTTAGAAACGTCAGTGCTTTTTCGCCACTCTCAACACAAAAAACATCATAGTCTTGCTGTAATGTTTTTTCTAATACCAAGCGGTTTAACGGATCGTCATCAACAATCAGTACCTTGGCTCTTTTCAACATCAGTAGATCCTTGTTCGATGATAAAGGCAATAACCTGTTTTATTTGGCATTGCAACTCATCAATTAATTGTTCGGAAAGTTCACCTTTAGCTTTTAGTGTAGCCTCGCAATGCTGAGCGCACGCTGACAATCGTTTAAACCCAAGGTTACCAGCCGATCCTTTCACATTATGCACCACGCGGATCAACTCGTCGGTAGTCTTTAATGTAGAAATTTGTATTAACTGCTCTGCTGCCATAGTCGCAAACTTCGACAACATAGTTAATACTAACTTATTATCATTTCCAAACTGAGATAAGATAAAAGCCTTATCAAAAAAAGCTTCTTTTGAGTTTTTAAGCTCACTCATTGCTAAAAACAATTTACTCGCAACAATAGGTTTAGTTAGGTGTTTATTCATTCCTGCCGCAATTGAATGCTCAATATCTGCAGCCTCACTATGAGCGGTAAGCGCGTATATCGGCATTTGCTCTTTGGTGTATAATTGACGAATAATTCGCGTCGCTTGGCAACCATCCATCACAGGCATTTGAATATCCATAAAAATTACGTCAGGTTTGATCTCTTTAGCAATTTCTATACCTTTTTTACCATTTAGAGCACAAATGACAGTAATATCTATTTGCTCCAAAATACTCTTAATGATGCTCAAATTAAGCGGATTATCATCAACTGCAAGTACTAAAAGTCCAGATAAGTCAGTACTCGAAGGCAAACAAACTAATTCTCTTTTTGTAGGTCCTGATGCTTTATCTAGCTGTAAGCAAAAACTAAATTTGCTGCCTTTACCTTTTTCACTATCAAGTTTTATCTCTCCGCCCATTAAAGCGACTTCATATTTAACAATCGCTAAACCTAAACCGACCCCCTGATGAGAGCGTGTTAAAGACTCATCTCCTTGCGTAAAAGCATCAAATAACCGCCCTTGATCAGCCTTATTTATACCTATACCTGTATCTTTAACTGTAAAACAAATTAGTTGCTGCTCTAAAGACTCTTCAATCAGCTCTAAACACAGAGTTATTGTGCCTTGTTCAGTAAACTTGGCTGCATTTGTCAATAAATTGGCTAATACTTGCTGCAAACAAATTTGGTCACCAATTAAGAATTCGTTGATGTTCTCGTCACGGTCAATGATAAAATCAATGCCTTTATTTGTGCATAAGGGAGTGATCAAGCCTCGACTAAAATCAATTAGATCAGATAAACTCATAGGCGCTTTATTCATTTCCAGTTGAGCACTTTCGGCACGTGCAAAATCAAGCATTCGATTTAAAAGCGTCAGTAAACTATTAGCTGCTGTTTTTGCCTGCTCTGCATGAGTGCGCTGATGCTCAGTTAGCCCTTGCAATGCAATAACATCAATTAAGCCTAGTACTGCATTGAGTGGTGTGCGTATTTCATGACTTAGATTAGCAATAAAGCGGCTTTTAGCGAGCGTTGCCCGCTCTGCATCATCTTTTGCTTGCACTAAATCCGTCACATCCTGTACATGAACAACATAATAATCTGGTGTTTGCTCGGCATTCCAAACTAGGGACACACTAATTTGCAGCCAGCGCTGCTGTTCTTGCTGCTCAAGACTAAAGTGATAAACTTTTTTCTTCTCATGCAGCAGCTCTGTCAGAGTATTTTTCAACGTCTGATAAGACTGCTCAGCAAATAAGTTTGTCAACTCGAGGCCATTAACGTTTTCAATTGCAAAGATTTTTCGTGCCGCTTTATTTGCTTGCAGCACTTGATCTTCAAGTGATACCAGAAGCACCCCATTCGCTGCGTACTCCATAGCACTGCGCAATTTCGCTTCGGAGCTTTGTAGTGCATTCAGTGCATTATACTGCTCGGTAATATCACGACCAATCGCCATGGTACCAAGAAATTGCTGGTGCTCGTTGTAAAATGGCACAATGCTAAAAAGGTAAGTTTTCTCATAATTTGAAAGACGAGTTTGATACGTTTTTTTGTCTCTTAAAACCTGCTTCTCAAGTTCATTTAACTCGCCGTTATCATCGCTAATATCACATAATTGCTGGCCTACTAACTTCTCTTGTGGCAAACCAATATAGCCTTCATACGCTTTATTACAGCCTAAAAACGAGCCATCAATATTCTTAAAATAAATAAGATCCGGCACGTTATTGAGCATGGTATTTAATAACGCTAAGTGACGTTCTTTCGCATCAATACTACGACGCAATTGTTTTGACTTTACCTGTACCTGAGAATCAAGCGCTTTATTCGCCTCTTGTAATGATTGGACGAGCTCTTCATTACGGCTAAACACTCGTTTTACACGGCTGAACCAAGGCTGCCAATCGACAGGAATACGATAATGAACTAACGCTTGTTTACCTTCATCATGCTGCTCAAGGTAATTCATTAAGTGCGTCATTGGTTTTACAAAAATACGTTGACTCAGCCAAAAAACAGCGCTGAACATCATCACTAAAAACACACTCAAAAACGCGAATTCTAAAAAGATGTCGTAGCCAATAGGTTTACTCAGGGCCTGCTTTGATTCATAGAAACGAGTGTAAATAGGTAAATTTGTTGCTTCTTGCACTAAATGGCTGTGGTTATTCTTGCGCATATCGACAGCAACATTCGGCCAATGTTCGCTAGCACTGATGGCAGTGTTAAGCGCTGTTTTTGAGCTGGCAATAACTTGGTTATCTTGGTTGATAAAAATATACTCACCATAGTTAGGCGCTATTTTCTTTAACCAGCTAGAAATTGCTTTAAGATCATAAATCAGCACGATGTAATCACGACTATTGGCTGCTCGTTGCTTACCAATTGCAAAATAAGCATGGCCATTAATTGTCAACACAGAGCTTGAGGAAAGCTTATTACTATTAACTAATTGAGGCCTAAATTTGTTATCTAACACACTGGTCAAGAATTCACTTTTTGACGTACTTCGGCGCTTAATATAAACAAAACCTTGCTCATTAACATAAGCCACGGCTTCTAAAGATTGAACAAGTGACAGGGTAGTATTAAAAGAGGGGCCAAGGGCGATAACTCGCCGCCATTGATTAATTGCATAAGCGGTTGAGGCAAACTTTCCTTGCCCGACTATCTCCCCCACTCCATCGCCAACACTTTGGTAGTAATAGTGATCATATTGATTCACATTGCGTACCCAACTTGGATCAAAGTCATAAGAAAGTGGCTGCTCGTAAAGCTTGAACATGGTGTCTATAAGGCCATCTGCGGCACTCATCGCATGGCTAAGCTGAGCGGATATATTATTAAACCCGCTTTGCCTGCTTTCTATCGCCCGCTCAAGTTTTAAATTATATAGGTGTAAACACAAAAAAAACGCCACTAACAGCGGCACAATAAGTGCCACTGCTAAAGAGCGATAGTAATGCTTTAACGGTAAAAAATTCACTGGCTTATAAGTACCTTACCTCGATAAAGCTAGGTTAACGAGGCATAGGAATACTGGCAAGTTATAAATTTTCTTCAGCAAAGCTGGCTAAGCGACTACGTACCACACCGTTTAAGTTAACGGTGGCACTGCCCTGAAAATCTTTAAAACGTTCAACAATATAAGTTAAGCCTGAGGTGACTGGCGTGAGGTAATTACTATCAATTTGCGCTAGGTTACCTGAGCAAATGAGTTTAGTGCCTTCGCCGCAGCGAGTGATAATGGTCTTCAGTTGTGAAGCAGTTAAGTTTTGACTTTCATCCAAAATGACAACCGCATTTTGAATACTACGACCACGCATAAAGTTTACCGATTTAAACTGTACATTGGCTTTTTCCATAATGTAATTACGGCTCGAAATTGGATTTTCGTCCCCTTTATGCAGCACTTCTAACGTATCGGTAATGGCAGCTAACCACGGCGCCATTTTCTCTTCTTCAGTGCCAGGTAAAAAGCCAATTGATTCAGCAATCTCTGGGGTATTACGCGTAACAATCACTTTATCGTAAATGCCTTTTTCAATAATCATTTCGAGGGCACTAGCAAGAGCAAGTAAGGTTTTACCACAGCCAGCGGGGCCAGTTAAAATTACCAATTCAATACTTGGGTCAAGTAGCGCATCAAGTGCCATACCTTGATAGACATTTTTTGGCTTAACGCCCCACGCGGTATGACTCATCAAGCGCTCAACACTGATATCTTTTAAAGTAATTTGTTTATCATCGTAGCTTGTTACTCGAGCCGCAAAGTGGTCACTTTCATCTAAAATATATTCATTGCAGAACACATCGCTAATCGTGCTTTTTGCAACATGATGATAGGTATCTCGGCCTTGCTGCTCTGTTTCACATTCTCCAACCTGTTGCCAAAAATCACCTTCAATTTTTTTATAGCCGCTTGTAAGCAACGCTATGTCGTCAATTAATTGGTCTGTTCTGTAGTCTTCAACAAATTTAAGCCCTGCCCCTTTCGCTTTAAGGCGCATATTGATGTCTTTAGTGACAAGCACCACCTTGCTGTCACTGTGCTGTTTTTGCAGATGTACAGCGCAATTGATAATACGATGGTCGTTTTCGTTGCCAGGTAAACCCGAAATACTGTCTGCAAATAAATGGTCATTAACAGTAATTAAGCGGCCACGAGATTCTGATTTTGCCTTTTTGTTACTAGGGAGCGCGACACCCTGCAACATTTGCTCTGGCGAAGCGTCCTTTAGCACTTCATCTAAACCACGAATAGCAACACGGGCGTCACGGCTAACGTCATGTTTCCTATCTTTAATGTGGTCGAGCTCTTCTAATACTGTCATGGGGATAACAACATCATGTTCTTGGAAAGATAAATAAGCGAGGGGTTCGTGGAGTAATACATTGGTATCGAGCACATACATTTTACTATCAAGGTTCGAAGCTTTTTCCATAGCACTTTCCTTACGTTTTATGATTTTTATGCTATACCCAATAAACTAAACAAGCGGCGGATGAAGCTATAGTTTATTCGTCAGGTATATACTCAGTTTAGTCTATTTACGACAAAAGTCCTTTTTATGACAAACAAATATACAATTATTTAACTGGTTAAAATAAATACAATTTTTACCATTGATAATGGCTTAAAAAGGTTGACTAAATTTAATTGTGTGCGGCGAGTTTACTGCCTTGAAGTAGCATGGCGTTACAGGTAACATAGCCGCCTTTTTTCTTCATAGACGAGACATACATGAATTTTTCCTTAGGTCAGCGTTGGATCAGTGATACTGAGTCAGATTTAGGATTAGGCACCGTTGTTGCCCTTGAAGGCCGTCAGGTCAGCATTTTATTTCCAGCCAGTGGAGAAAACAGAGTTTATTCTTTAACAGAAGCGCCTGTTACTCGTGTCGCATTTAATCCAGGTGATATTATTCGCAGCGTTGAAGAGTGGGAATTAGAAGTTGAGTCTGTTGAAGAGCAAGGCGAGTTACTATGCTATCACGGCATTCGCGTTGATAATGGTGAAAAAGCGCAGTTAAAAGAAACCTTTTTAGATCACTTTATCAAATTCAATAAACCACAAGACCGTTTATTTGCAGGTCAAGTGGACCGCTTTGACCGCTATACCCTGCGCTACCAAACTTGGCAGCACCAGTTTGAGCGCCAACAATCTCCTTTAAAAGGTTTAATTGGCCAGCGTGCAAACCTTATTCCGCATCAGCTTTATATTGCACAAGAAGTGGGTAAACGTTTTGCACCACGCGTATTACTTTCTGATGAAGTGGGTTTAGGTAAAACCATTGAAGCGGGTATGATTTTACATCAACAAATCATCAGTGGCCGTGCTAGCCGCGTATTGATTGTTGTGCCTGAAAACTTACAGCATCAGTGGTTAGTAGAAATGCTACGCCGCTTTAACTTACGTTTTTCAATCTTTGATGAAGAACGTTGTGATGAAGCATTTGCAGACTCTCCAAACGTATTCGAAACAGAACAGTTAGTACTTACTAGCCTTGAATTCTTAAGCAAGAAAAAACGTTGGTTTGAGCAAGCAACTCTGGCTGGTTGGGATTTATTAGTGGTTGATGAAGCGCACCATTTAAGTATCAATAATGGTAAGCCAAGCACTGAATACCAACGCATGGCAGAGTTAAGCCAAGATATTCCAGGTCTTATCTTATTAACAGCGACGCCAGATCAACTTGGTCACCGCAGTCACTTTGCCCGCTTGCAATTACTCGACCCTGATCGTTTCTACGACTACGATGCGTTTGTTGAAGAAGAAAGCAACTACAAAGAGGTTGCTGAAGCTGCTAATCAATTACTGGGTGAAAAAGGTCTTGATGATGCATCTCGTGCAACATTAAAAGAGCTATTAAAAGAAACCGACATCACTGACCTTTTAACGAAAGCTGAGCAAGGTGATGAAACGGCGCGCAACGAAATTTTATCAATGCTGCTGGACCGCCATGGTACGGGTCGTATTTTATTTAGAAATAGCCGCAGCGGTATTGATGGTTACCCAAGCCGTAAGCTTCATGCATACCCTATGGCAATGCCTAAACAATATAAAACGGCGATGTCGGTACTGGGTAACATGGGCGGCATTCAAAATGCTGAACTAACGGCACTTCGCGCTCTATTCCCTGAAAAGATCTTCCAAGAGTTTGAAGGTGAAAATGCTAGCTGGGGCGCATTTGACCCACGTGTTGATTGGTTAATCGAAACCTTAAAAACCCTTAAACACGAAAAAGTATTGCTTATCTGTGCTAAAGCCGAAACCGCACTTAGCCTAGAACAGATTTTACGCGAGCGTGAAGCAATTAAAGCCTCAGTTTTCCATGAAGGTATGTCGATTGTTGAACGTGACCGTGCAGCCGCTTACTTTGCCGACGAGTACGACAGCGCGCAAATTCTTCTTTGCTCTGAAATTGGTTCTGAAGGTCGTAACTTCCAATTCTCGCATCACTTAGTACTGTTTGATTTACCACTTAATCCAGACTTACTCGAGCAACGCATTGGTCGCCTTGACCGTATTGGTCAAACTCAAGACGTAAACATTCATGTGCCGTATTTTGAAAACACCGCACAAGAAGTGTTACTTCGTTGGTATAACGAGGGCCTAGATGCGTTTGAAACAACCTCGACAACAGGGCAAATGCTGTATAAAGAGTATGGCGAAGAACTACTTGAGTTTATTGGTGCACACAATTGCGACGAAGAAGAGCTAGACCCACTACTAGAACAAGTGGCAGGTCAAAATGCCAAGCTTCGTAAGCAAATGGAAAGTGGTCGTGACCGCTTACTAGAGCTGCATTCAAGTGGCCAAGGCCGAGCAGAAAGCCTTGTAGCTGATATCGAAGAGTTAGACGACCAATTCACGCTACCAAGCTATATGATCAATGTGTTCGACACCTTTGGGGTAAGCCAAGAAGATAAAGGTGAAAATACCATTATCTTGAAACCAACTGAGCACATGCTAAACCCATCCTTCCCATGTTTGAAAGATGATGGCATCACAGTAACGTTTGATCGCAGCACCTCGCTTTCGCAAGAAGACGCCCATTTCATCAGCTGGGATCACCCAATGGTGCAAGGCAGCTTAGATATGATTTGTGATGATGACTTTGGTACTGCCTCTGTGGCGTTACTGAAAAACAAAAAGCTACCTGCTGGTACCTTCTTTGTTGAACTTATTTTCATTGCGGAGGCGATGGCGCCTAAAGCACTTCAAGTTGGCCGCTTCTTGCCACCAACGCCTATTCGTATCTTATTAGATAAGGGCAGTAACAATCTGGCTGATAATGTTGCTTTTGATGCTTTCAATCAGCAGTTATCAGCGGTTGGTCGCCAAACTGCAAGTAAATTAGCCAGCGCGCTACAAAGTGCCATTCACCCAATGATCACCAGCGCACAAGGCATGGCACAAACCAAGCTAGAAGCACTGCGTGCTGAATCACTAGATAAAATGCAAACTGCCCTTGGTGAAGAGCAAGCTCGTTTAACGGCACTTAAGCAGATCAACCCGAATATTCGTGATGAAGAGCTTAGCTTTTTTGATAAGCAACGTAGTGAACTCACGACTTACATCGAAAAAGCCCAAGTTAAACTTGATGCAATTCGTTTAATTGTCGTTTCTCACTAACCCATTGGCTAATGAGCGAAAGCTTTAAGGTTTGCTTAAAGCTTTCGACTCTCAATCTCGTTCATGCTAGTGAATTATTCTTAACAACTTCTCTAGCGTACTTTTATTTAACTCACCCATTTGCTCGTTATTACTTAGTGCATAAATAGCCCCTTCAACGGCGCTTTCGTCGATGTCTTGCCTAGACTCTAATACGTTTGCCCAAAGTTCTAATTCATCGATATCGATTTCGCCGTCGATAACACGCTGTAAAACCTGACAGAAAACGTCTTGCGTTAGAATATACACATCACCTTGCGTGTCTGGAGTACTGGTAATTACTGAAATTGCCTCAAATCGGTTATCACCAAAACGAGCAAACTCATCTAATGCGTCTAATTTATCCATTTGCTATGCTTACCTTTTCAATCTCAAAGCATCTTTTTACTTAATGACAACCCTTACTTGCTCACAATGCAAAGCAACCCTTCACTGCCAAGCCGACAATATTAATGCCTGTTGGTGTAGTGAGCTGCCCAATATTTTACCACTCGATGAGGCAGCAACAGAATGTTTATGCCGAGACTGTACTATAAAAAAGATCAATTCATTTTTATTTAAACTTTACCAACAGCCTCTTGAACAGCAGCTTGCCTTTGCTAAGCCTTATTTTACTCAAGGTAATTTAATAGAAAATCTCGATTACACCATGCAAAACAACTACATGGTATTTAGCCGCTGGTTCTTTTTAAAACGCGGCCATTGCTGTAGTAATGGCTGTAGTCATTGCCCTTATTCCGATAGCTAATCCCCTACAGAGTATTTATTCAATTATTTTGCATTTAATTGCAAATAACGCATGGACGATAAGAATAAAAATACATTATAATTGGATATAAATTCACTAAATCATCAATTTTTAAGCTTAAACCACTAGTAATGTCTATTTTTTAAGCATAAATTTACTGTAACTAAGTCGGAATCAATCATGAACACTTTTAAGCCTGCTCTACTTGCAAGTGCAATTTCTGCAGTTTTAATCAATAGCAATATGGCGTTTGCTGCAGAAGATGCTATCGAAGTTGATAAATCAATTGAAACTATTCAAATTACTGCAACACGACGTGCAGGCTCTGTGCAGGATGCACCGCTTAATATCACAGCGCTCAATGGCGATGTAATTAGCGACCAAAACATTGGCGATCTAGAAGATGTCGCACGCTGGGTACCTGGCTTAACAATTTCTGATCAAGGTGGCCGTGAAGGTTCTCCGATTATCGTTCGTGGTTTGAATACAAATACTTCTGACCGTATTTCTGATAGTGGCACAGTGGCAACCTATGTTGGTGAAATTCCACTGAGCATCGACTTACGTTTAACTGATGTTGACCGTGTTGAAGTGTTAATTGGCCCGCAAGGTACACTGTATGGTGCAGGTACTTTAGGTGGTGCAATTCGTTACTTACTAAAGCAACCTGAGCTTGATATCACCGAAGGTAAGGTTACCGGCGATGTATTTAGCATTAACGAAAGTGACGGCACAGGTGGTGAGTTTGGTGTGGTATTCAATACGCCGCTAATTGAAGAAAAATTAGCGCTTCGTGCTAGCTTAAACTATTACGATAACCCTGGTTACATTGACTACACCCACGTGGTTCAAGAACCAGGTGTATCAAACCCAAATCCTGACTTTTCAGACAGCAGCGATGTAAATGCCAACTTAAAAAGCGTAAGCGATGTTAATGATGAGCAAATCACCACAGCACGTTTATCACTTCGCTGGCTTGCAACCGAAGATGTTGATGCAACGCTTAACTACTTCTATCAAAAGCAAGAAAATGGTGGTAACTCGACATCGCAATACGGCTCTCTTGCTGATAGCAGTGCGCTACAAGGGATTCCTGGAAAATACGAAAACGTAGCTCGTGTACTTGAGCCTGGTGAAGAAGAAAACGATTTATTAAGTTTAGAAGTAAAAGCAGATCTTGGTTTTGCTGAGCTGGTATCTGCATCTGGTTGGTCTAGCTATGAGCAGTCTGGTCAGCGCGATCAAACTGATCTACTTTACGATATTTGGTCAGGTTATGCCGACTTCCCTGCATTTGTTGGCTACACGCACGATACCTCAGATCGCGATACCTTTACGCAAGAGCTTCGTTTAGTGTCAAATAGCAATAGCGCTTTTAACTGGATTATAGGAGGCTTCTACAACAAAGTAGAAAGTCACTCAGATGACCGTGAGTATACGCCGGGTCTGACTGAGTACTGGGGTGGTGGTATCCCTAATGTTGAACAAGATCTTGAGTACATTCTAATTTCAGATAGTGAAACCACTGAAAAAGCACTTTTTGGTGAAATCGGCTACAGCATTACAGATCAGTTTGATGTAACTTTAGGTGCTCGTTTTTACGAATACGATGTATCAACAACGTCAGGCTCTGCAACACCGCTTTATTCTGGTGATTTTGATTCACTAGATAACCTTGTTATGGAAAATGTGAGCGCTAGTGATAACGGTAACTTATTTAAATTTAATGCTAACTATACATTCGATAATGGTGTACTTGCTTACTTTACAGTGAGTGAAGGCTTCCGTATTGGTGGTGGTAACGGTATTGCTCCTTGCCCTGATGTATTACCTGAGCAACAAATTGTTTGTGCCCTGCCAAACGAAGAAGATTACAAACCAGATACAACAGTCAACTACGAGCTAGGCTTTAAGTCATCATGGTTACGTAACCGCCTACATTTCAATGCGGCTCTATTTAATGTTGATTGGAAAGATGCGCAAGTGGGTAGTAGCACTGTAAATGGTCAAGAATTAATTACCTCGAACGCGGGCACTGCAAATTCAAAAGGTGTTGAGCTTTCTACTCGCGCTATGATTGGTGATAACTGGGCTGCATATGCGACATACGCGTATGCAAAGGCTGAATTGACAGAAGATGCACCTGAGTTATTAGGGATTCTAGTTGATGAAGAGGTAATAGAGTACCAAAGCTACTATGATGGCGCTAAGGGCAACCGTTTACCGGGCGCTCCTGAGCATCAATTCTCGTTTGGTCTTCGTTACGAGCAAGATATCCTAGGCGATAAGTTATTAAGCGTAAACTACGGTATCACAGCGCAAAGCGATGTGATCACCAAAGTAGGTTTAAAAGCAGACGGCGAAGTATTACCTGGTTATGCACTAAGTAACTTATCTGCAAAAATTACCGGTGATATGTGGTCTGCAACGCTTTACGTAGACAACTTATTCGATAAGTACGCATTCACTTCTGTACGTCGTGATAAGTCTTGGGCAGGTATGTCACAATATGCTGAGCTTAACAAAGAGCTACCTGAGCTACAGCGTGTTTATGGTCACTACACCACCGCGCCTCGTACTATCGGTATGAAGTTTAGCTACAACTTTGAGCTGTAATTAAACATCACCATAAAAGCCTTGCCGCCTTTAGGCAGGGCTTTTTAATACCTGAAAATAATTAATTGATATACTATGCGCTTATGCTAAATGATACCCAACAAGCGCTTCGCGCTCATATCCAACAGTTGTTAAACAACAAGCAACTAAACGATGCACATCACCTACTTGTGCAGCGCCTAAAACAAAATCCTGAAGACCACGTTTGTTACTTTTTACTCAGCGAAGTCAACACCGCAGCTGGCGATATCAACAAAGCAATTAAGCTGCTTGAGAAAGCACTAAGCCTAGCCCCTTTTGCGATTTATCATTTAGCACTTGCCAAGTTATACGTACTGTTAGGTAAAGTAAGTAATGCAGCTGTGCATTATCAAAGTGCTAAACAAACAGCTGACTTTAGTGCCACTGATTTTGATACATTAGCCAACATTGCGACCCGTTTAGGGCATTATGACGACGCTCTTAGCTTTCAACAAGCAGCCTACCAGCGCAATAAAGATAACCCACAAATTAGCTATAATTTGGCGGTGTGTTATAAAATTCACGGACTGTTCGATGCAGCTAAAAGCTTGCTTCAGCAACTAACCACAAAGCAACCTCGCTTTTATCAAGCCCACTACTCGCAGGCTGAACTCAATACTGTTATAGATGCAGAGCAACATATCCAAAAACTACAAGCCTTGGCGGATAAAGAAAAAAGCATTGTTGAACAACAAGTGTATTTTCATAGTCTTGCTCTTAATTATGAGCACCTTAATGACTACAAAAATGCATTTAAATACTTTGCACTAAGTAAGCAAGCGATAGCCGGTAAACTTAATTATCAAGCCACACAGCATCGCCATTTTTGTCAAAAACTTATTACTCAGAGCAAACAGCAAGCAATTAAAAGTAGTGACTCTGAGTTCTCACCCGTTTTTGTTGTTGGCATGCCCCGCTCTGGTACAACCTTAGTTGAGAAAATCCTTAATCAAAGTTCAAAACTGCAAGGGGTTGGGGAATTAAACGATATTGCGCAACTCATACAGCACGCCACGCAATCAACTCGTGTAATTGACAGCGAAATGCTCGATAAGGCATATCAATCTGAGGCGATAAAGACAGCACTGGCTAGCTATCAACAGAGAGCCGAGCTACTAAGTGGCGGCCTAAGAAGTTGTGATAAACAGCCATTTAACTTTTACTATATTGATTTTATTTTAGCGGCTTTTCCTAATGCTAAAATCGTTTGTATGCAGCGGGGCTGGCAAGATTGCAGCATCGCCAATTTTAGGCAGATGTATAGCCCACAAAGTGTGTTCCATCACTACAGTTTTACACTTGAAGATATTGCCTCGTTCCATCAAGATTACTCGGCATTAGTCAGTCATTTTGCCAACAAGTATCCTGAGAACGTTTTTTTGCAAAGCTATGAGCAATTGGTGACAGAGCCTACCCCACAAACTCAAAAGCTCTATGCGTTTTGTGATTTAAGCTGGCAGGAAAACTGCCTGACTTTTTATAAAAACAATGCAGCATCAGCCACAGCGAGTAAAAAGCAAATTCGCCAGCCACTGAATAAAAACAGCATCGGCAGCTGGCAAAATTACGCTGAGTTTATTGGTGCGGGCCTATTTCAATAGGTAGGTCGTGACGAGCGCCCCACTCACTCCATGAGCCATCGTAAACACGTAAGTTAGCGTAACCGCATTCATCGGCACACAATGCAATTGCGCAAGCGGTTACACCTGAACCACAGCTAAACTGCAACTGGGTGTGATGCGGCGCTATGTGTTGCTCAAATAATGCCTGCAACTCGCTTAGCGATTTAAGCTCACCGTTATTTAGCACTGTTGCAAGAGATAAACTGCGACTATTTGGAATATGACCACTGCGCATGCCTTCGCGCGGCTCAGCGTGTTCACCGGTAAAGCGCTCATAAGGACGAGCATCAAGTGTTAGGGTGCTTTGTTCATCAAGTGAGTTAAGTACTTGCTCAGCACTGATGAAGTAATCAGCACGTGGGCTAGCAACAAAGTTGCCTTGACCAGAAGCAGCTGAGTAACTTGCTTGTATTGCAAAGCCAAGTGCTTGCCACTTAGCCAAACCACCGCTTAAAACTTTTACATTATCAAAGCCCATTGCTTTAAACATCCACCACGCACGGGCAGAACTGAACAAACCTTGGTCTTCATAAATCACAACTAGAGAGTCTTGGTTAACCCCTGCAAGCTGCATTTGCTTTTCAAATTGCTCGCTACTACACATCATACTTGGTACAGGATTACTGTTATCTGCTAGCGTTTTTTTGAAATCAAAACGCTGTGCATTGGGAAGCATCGCCTTAGGTGCATATTCTCCCGGTAAACCAGGGCGTACCATTCCTGCATCAAAAATAACCAAATTATCGTGACTTAAGTGCTCGTTAAGCCATTCTGGAGACGATGTTCTTCATTAGCTTTCCTTTTGCGATAGCTGTGCAAATGTATCTTGCTGAGTTAAACGCTTTTCGACCGCTTCAACATGCTCCGTTGTACATTCTTTCCAAACACCGGGCAAGCAATACACATGCTTTAAGTAGGTAAAAAACTTATCTCTCAGAATACTATTAGGCTGCCAGCCATTCTGCAGTTTTTCTAAGCACTTAACCAAAGTAGCTTGTTCACTTGCGTGTAGTACAAGCTCATCAATGTTGTAACAAGCAAGCCCTAAGGTAATTACTTTTTTATCAAGTAATAAAGATTCTAAGCCAACGGTCGAGTTAATGGTGATCACAGCCTCAGCATTATCAATAAGTTCTCGAGTACAATTTCCGTTGGCAAAAACGGCAACATCATCTTTGTCGTACAAATGTTCATAGTGCTTATGCCATGAAGGGTGCTCTTTAAAAACAACTTTAAGTTCTGGATCATTTAACTTTTTTACGGCTGAAACAACAGCATCGTAATACTCTTCCATGGACTTAAGCCAAGGAGAATAACAAGCTATTTGGGTGTCATGTGGAACTTGAAATGGCACAAATAAGTATTTTTTGGGTAACTCAATTGCGTCAAACTTACAGCGCTTCTTATGGGCCGCTCTTGGAATTAAATCAGGCGCAGAAAATGGCAACTTCCTTTGCGGATCAAAGTTTAAATAAAATTGACTATCTCGCGGTACAGAAGCCGCAAAGTTAATACCTTTAGGATCTAAGCTTGTTGTTCCGGGCAATAACCCATTTTCATAGAAATAGGTGGTCACTCCTAATGCCTTAGCAGCCATACAAACAGTAACATTAGGTAATTTATTACCATTCCAAATAACTAGCGCTTGTGGGGATTCTGACTGCAATAAATCATAATACTTGGCAAACCGGCATCGCTCTACTAAATACATCAAAGCAGAGTAACTTTTGATTATCAGTGGGTTCTTCCATAGCTTGTTTCGAGCTTGTTTTCGTAAGAGTTGTTCCGCAATTATTTTATTAAAATCAACTTTTTTCGCCTTACTAAAGTATTTTAAAGCAGTAAATCTAGGCAAGCCCATGCAATGCACTTTACTCTTTAAAGGCAGCTTCCTAGTGAGTTTTTTGTAATAGCGGGCGTGCACATTATTGCGAGAGATAAATAAAAAAGCCATTTACACATCTTATTTTTGATTGAACGTTAGCGCATATAGCAATTTTATTAATTATAAATGACAGTTGGAAGGTTGCCTTACAACTTCGATTATTTCTGTTGTAGAGATAGAGGGAGTTCGCTCTAGATAAGTTACATCACAAATTTGGTTAAATTGATCAAATTGACCAGCCCAATCATCCCCCATAACTAGCAAGTGAGCTTGATGATCTTTGATATACTCACCTTTTAATTCTAGAGAATGCTCTACAAATACCTCATCGACACACTTCAATGAACTAATAATTTTCAGCCTATCAGCTTCACTATATACGGGCTTTCGACCTTTCTTAGAGAAGTTTAGTTCATCAGAAGATACACCAACAATCAAATAATCTCCTAACGCTTTAGCTCGTTCTAATATATTGATGTGTCCCACATGAAAAATATCGAACGTGCCAAATGTAATTACCCGCTTCATTGATGCTCCTCTAAATAAGATACAATTCTCTTAGCAGAGTGACCATCGGTAATACCTGCCAGCTTATAAACAATTTCTTTTCTTTTTTCTTTAAATTCAGCTGATTCATTAAAACTTGAACTTAATAAATACTTTAAATCTTTATAACTTCCTGCACGAGCACATAACTCATTAAAGTACTTGATATCTTCATCAAGCCGAGCTTTTAGCCTATAAGAAAAAATACCTCTGTAAGACCAGCGCAGCTTATAGAAATCACACCATATTACAGGCTTTTCTAATGCTGCAAACTCAAATATGGCTGACGATGCATCAGAAATCATTATATCAGCAAGTTCTAAAAAAGGAGTAAGGTCAAAATCGTACTCATTCGCAAGGTAAACATTCTTAGCGTTGGCCCACTTATCGAGTTTTAGACGTTGTTTTTTATATTTTTTCTTAAACAAACTAAAGAAATGAGGCTTAACGATAATATTAAATTCATCAAAATGCTCAGGGAAATCATCGCTAAAACATTCTAAAGAACTTGGATAAAAAGTAGGCGCATACAGCAAGGTTTTCTTTGTTGGATCTAGGCCTAGGTTTTTGAGGTTAATAGTACCAAGAGTCTGATTAATAATAGGGTCTAATTTTGCGTAGCCACTATCAATAAAGTTACCTTCGGGATAGAGCATTTTTAAACGTTGTAGTCGGTGTTCACCTTCAACAAACCGCACTGTCATCTTGTTGTTTGATACGTCGTAATAGCATTGCTTTGGGCCGATTCCATGCTGCATCAGTACAGTCTTTTTATTTAAATTCTCAGCACCTACGAACGTATTTCCAAATACAACCCAATCTGCATCTGAGTTCTGATAAAAGTCAAAGGTTTCACTCGCACTCGTTAACCATTTTGCAACTATTGCGTTTTTATCTATAAAGTCACAACATACAGCACGACTACACTCATCTTGTTCTTTATAGAAAACCATCGAAACTTTGTGGCCTTTTTCTTTTAACTCCTTTAAAACAGGCAGGTATTGTGGAATATAATATAGATGTTGAACATCAAAATATAACTGCATCATTTACAACTTAATAACTTAAATCAATAGCCATTGTACATAAATTACATTTTTGTTTCAGCCCACAATTGAAGTTTGTACAAGCTAAATATCAATTATCTCAGGGCGAAGGGGTGCTAAGCGACTAAGAATTTTATTTTGTACTGTTTGTGGAATCTGTTGTTCGTCCATAGCATTAATCAAAAGCTCTACCACACGGTTAAAGTCTTTTTTTGAGATATTCATTCCAGTGTGTATATCAACCATGTTATCGCCTTTGTATTCACAAGGACCGTCGGTGACACTACACAAATGAGTGATAAAGCCTTGGCGAAAATGCGCAACATTGCTTTGTTTAAAATAAGCTAAAATCTGTTCGTCATGGCCTATTTGATTGATAAAACTTTCAACCAATTTTTCAACCCCTTGTTTACCATTAAGTTGCTGGTACAAGGTGCCATTATTGCTACTTACACAACCCACAAGCATAACGGTAAATACAAATTTAAAAAGTGTTTTTATCATCACCAATACCCTGTTACTGATAAGTACCAACCAGTTTGGTCTTCAGCACCAGCAATACTTCCTAAGTCTAACCAAGCAGCGGTGATGCTAACATACTTATTAGGAAACCAAGCCACAAATACATCCTGCCAATCTTGCTCTCCTAAACCAAGATTATTGGACTTTACCCGATACTCAACGCCCAAAGCTATTTCATGGGTTAAAAACACCGCTGTAGATGCTTCAAACAACAATTTTTTATCACTATCAGGACCGCCAAAACCTAACAAACCTAGCTGATTAGCATCGCTATAACGAAAGGTGGTGTTCCAAAACCAATTATACCCAGCAAGCGCCCCTAAATGTAATTTACTAGCAGCAAGGTAAATATCGGTACCGCTGGTATCTTTTGCACCTAATAAACTAGCAATACTGCCATCATCTAAAGACTTATGCTGCATACCTAAACTTAATTGCGGCCATTTACTGTAAACAATGTCACCATATAAGCGTACTTTTGCCCCGGTAATTGATTGCTCAATATCGGTATTTAATGCGGGAACTTCAAAACGTTGTTCCGCATAACTAAATTCAACGCGATCATAAACATTTAGCTGCGCACCACAAACATCTAAGCGGTAATCACTTACATTTGTACGACTGCAAAAGCCATTCAAAGCGATTTCATCATCACTTGCATAGCCTGCGAGCTGAGCCCATGGAACAATCCCACCACCCGCACTGCCTTCAACCTGAGAGACTCCGGGCGTTGCTAATAATTTACCTGAAGCTGCAAACCCTGAACTTGTAAAAACAATGAAAGTTAGTCCAAATAGCCAATTAAGATGCTTCATTATAGACCTCTAGCCATTGTAAAAACTGCTCTGATTTTAGTGGCCTGCTCAAGTAATACCCTTGCGCATAATCGCACTTTATTAGTTTCAAAAAGTCTAAAGAAGCTTTATTTTCAACACCTTCCGCAACGACAGAGAAACCTAGCTGATGACCTAAGTTTACTGTTGACTCAACAATATACTGATCTTGTTTAGATTGCTCCAATTGAAGAATAAAGCATTTATCTAACTTAAGTTCATCGATAGGTAGTAATTTCAAGCGACCCAATGAAGTTTGCCCAACACCATAATCATCTAGCGATATTTTTACCCCAAGTGATTTTAGGTTTTCTAATGCTTTAATACCTTGTTCTTCATTTTCTATCATGTCGCGTTCTGTCAGCTCTATTGTAATAAGCTGTCCATTAACATCATTCTCTTTTAATTGCTTTGCCAAATGAGAGAAAAAGCTTGGGAAGGCAATATCTTGAGCCGAAACATTGATAGCGGCTTGCATAATAATGCCTTGTTCTTGCCACCTTGCGACTTGAGTGACAACTGTTTTAACTACCCAAGCAGTCAAATCAACAATAACACCTGACTGCTCCGCTAAATCAATGAATAGCTCCGGTGATACCCACTGCCCATCCTTTCTTTGCCAACGGATCAGCGCTTCCACTTTATCGATCTTAGAGGTGTTTAAATTTAGCTTTGGTTGATAAGTCATAAACAATTGGCCATCGTCTGCTTGTAATGCATGTTTTAATTCATCAATAATTGCCAACCGTTCCAGATACTCTTCATCTTCGCCGTTTTGATAATAATGAACATTCTTCTTTTTTGACGAAGCTGTATCAATTGCGATTAAAACTCGGCGCATTAGATCATCGGGCTTAACTCCCTCAAAGGTACAATGAACTACACCAGCGCTAAATCGCAAGGTAATATTCAAGCCTTGAATAGTGTAACCGACTTGTAGCTGAGCCATTAAATCCATGACTCCACTTTTTAATTGCTCTGCTTTTCCACTTGGAAATAAGGTTAAAAACTCATCTCCACCTATGCGTGCATTGACTCCACCAAGCGGCTCAGAATACTCACTAATACGTTCAGCAACTTCTCTTAAACAATCATCTCCAATACGAGGGCCAAGTTTGTCATTGATATGCCGCAAACCTCTTATATCAATAGCAACTAAAGTATATTCAGTGCCTTGCCCTAATAGCGACTCCATAATTTCCAACATGGCACTGCGTGTTAAAAACCCTGTTAACGTATCATGACTTGCTTGAAAGTTGATTTGTCGTTCACGTTCTTTAATGTCATTACCCATATTATTGAATGCATCAACTAACGTCGTAATTTCAGTACTTTGCTTTTTTCCTATAAATTCAGCTTTGTAGTTACCCCGCGCGAATTGCTGAGCAAGTAAAGTAAGTTTAGAAAGCGGTGTGGTAAGGTTTTTAGCCAAAATCCCACTAGCTAAAACACCAATCACAACTGTGATAGCTGCTAATGAAATAATAGTAAAAAAGAGCTGCTCAAATTCAAGATAACTTCGAGTTAAATCGGCACTTAGTAGCACTGATACTTTATGCCCAGAAACCGAAGGTAGCTCAACAAGGCGATTACGATAAACTGGCTTTTCCCCAAAAATTCGCTGTGTAGATTTATTTTCAAAATGCCTAAGTACTGCATTATCTTCTGGCTTATCAACAAGAGAGGTTTCAACGACATCATCATCCTCTCCGATAAAACTTACATCCATAGTTGTAAGTTTTTTTAACTCTTCGGCAACTAGATCTGTGATTTCAAAACCAACCAAACTATATGCAACTGTTCTCGGTGCGCGAACTGGCAATATAATAACTTGATAAAGAGTCTGCTCGATAACAATGAAATTTGACTGCTCAGGGTTATCTAATAACTGCTTCATTAATGCCGTAAACTCATTTGGCATGTGAGCGAAATCCGTATTAGCAGAAACGAGCTCCCCAGATAAGTTTATGAGCATCATTAAATCAGCATTAATCCGCCTACTATGATTATTTAAGACACTGCTGATAGTATCGGCGTCTTGAGTTGCGACAGCTTGTTTAAAACCGAAATCTGCTGTTAACACTTTTGCAGCAGTTAGAAGAAGGCTCTCTTTCGCACTTAAATACTGGTTAAAAACATTCTCAGCAACATTAATATCTTCTAGAAGCTTTTGGTCATTAAAACGATTCGCAGACCACCAAGAACTAACTAGGCTGACTAAGCTTGTTAACAGAACAAGACCAACACATAAGGCAATAACTCGCCCTCTTAAACTATTAATCATTAGTACCCTTAAACATTTCTCCAAATGTATTTCGTGGTTTCGGCTCTATTGTAGTAATGACAATATCTGCAACCTGCGAAGAATCAGCAAATGTAATTGTTTTTTTCTGATCGATATCACTCTGTTGGTTTGGTTGCCATACCGTAAAGCTAACAGGAAATGTACTCACATTTAATTGAACTCTTCCATCTACGCTCGTTTTTAGCACTTCTGAACTATCTGCAACATAAATGTATCCGACCATTGAATCATGGATATTACAACCGAGAACAACAATCCCAGGTGATTCAAATTTTTCGGGTTTTTCAGGCCGACCAGAGTAAAGTTTGATATCAAATTGCTTTACAGTCGAGAATGAGTACACATGATGGCGAATATTATCACTATTTGGGAAGTCAACTAATTGCCCGTTTTGAATAACAAGTACTTTAGGGGTAAAGTGCTTATCAACCTGGTCCATGACGGCAACTGATAAGTTATCTTGGTGATTTAACTGCTGATCCTTAAACTCAATAACAGCATCTTTTAATGGCTTTCCAAATTGATCGCGTACAACAAAGGAAAAGTCCGCTGAAAGTACATTCGTTGAGCTTAATAACAAAGCAACGTAACATACCCGGCTAAAAAAATTCGCAAACATCAACATAATTAATTAGTTCCGCTCTTAGTTCACAATTCAGTATAGATTAATCTATTGTTAAGTTATACCTAATCATTTCATTGATAGAGACCGGTTTTAGGCAAGAAAGTATTGACGAAAAACTTAAAACTTAGTGAATTAGTTACAGTAATAACTTTGCTTAGTATTACTTTCGTTATCAATTAATCTGTAATGTCAGAAAGGTGGAGACTATTGGGATCATGTTTATCCCGTTTAATTACCTTATACATCATTCAGAAATGAGTACAGAAGGTAATAAAAAGCCAAGCAATGTTATTTGTGACAGCTTGGCTTTAAAAATAGCATTTTAGCTATGAATAAAATTAGTAAATGCCTATTAATCGTGCTTAATTAAGCCGTAATCACTATCTAAAATTGCGATTACTTCACTTCTTGGGTCACTAGGAATAGTGATTTCTTGACCAATAATTTTACTCGCAATGCCAACGTAGGTATCAGACACTTCAAGCATCACTGATTCTGGCAAGGTATAGTCTTTAGCAAGCTGCTCACGCTCGCCCATACGGTCTTTATTTAATAACACGTCGCTGTCTGGCACGTTATTAATTAATAACTGGCGGAAACCCTCTTTTGAGTTTTCAATGATTTTACCGTCACGGTAAGCTGGACCATCCCAGATACGTGATGAGTCTGGTGTGCCTACTTCATCGATATAGATAAGCTTATCTGAACCATCAATGTCTTCAACATAACCAAATTCAAATTTAGTATCGACAAAGATTTGATCAAGCTGTGCAAGTTCATCACTGATCAGCTTAAAGCCTTCAACAAGTAATTGCTCATATTTAGCGACATCATCTTCAGATTTGAAGTTAAAAACAGCTAAGTTATTCGTAATATTTTCACGGGTAATATTTACATCATCTACTTCGGGGATCTCAGCAACACCGGTAATAATGCCTTTCGTTGATGGCGTAATTAACACTTCATCTAACTTTTGGTTCGCAGCTAAGCCTTCTGGTAAATCAATACCACAGAAACTACGTGTACCTTTCGCGTAGTCACGCCACATACTGCCAGTAATATATTGGCGCGCAATGGCTTCAACTTTTACTGTACTTGCTTTACGCACAATCCATACATATGGATGTGGAATATCAACAATATGGTTACCAGCAAGACCTGCTTTATCAAATAACTTAAACCAATGAGACGCAACAGAGTTTAGCGCGATGCCTTTACCAGGCACCCCATTTAAACCGTTTTCACCTTGCCAAATACAATCAAACGCAGAAATACGGTCAGAAATAACCATAATAGCTAGCTCAGTTCCTTTTGGAACTTGATAACCTTTTTCATTAATTAAACGAGCACTGTCTTCATCAGTTAACCAATAAACTGAACGCACTTTACCACTGTGTACCGCACCTTTGGTACGGATCGGTAAGTCATCGTTTACGTCTAAAACTTTATAGCTAGTCATGCTATCTCCGATAGTATTTGGCATGCTCATGTGAGCACATGTATGGGATTGGGGTTATGGCCGCCTATAATAATCTAGACGCCTTGAAAGCTCAATCATTGCACTATCATCAGCAGCCTACGGACGTGATAAAAAACATAAAAATTTAAACTTCCAGTAATTTTGCTGTCATAAACATTATTTCGCTATAATAGCGACCTCGCAATAGGAGGTTTTCTTGGATTACTTAGCAGCTACCGCAAACAAAAAATACTTAATGTTTATTTCGCAGAACTATTCGTACGCGATCTTACGCCCATTACAACGGGAGATTTTAGCCCGAGGTGGCGAAGTTCGCTGGTTTTTGTACGGCGATGAAGTAAATCCAAACTTCCTTCACCAAGATGAGATTCGATTATTATCAGTAGATGAGCTCAAAGACTGGCGCCCAGATATCGTGTATGTACCAGGGAATGTGGTGCCGGATTTCATCCCTGGAAAAAAAGTGGCTGTTTTCCATGGTTTCAATTCAGGAAAGCGCATGAATAAAGGTGTTGATAATCACTTTAATATTCGAGGGTGCTTCGACTTATATTGCACTCAAGGGCCAACAACCACGACTACTTTTTTAGAGCTTGCCCAGCAACATGGATTCTTTAAAGTAAAAGAAACGGGCTGGCCGACGCTCGATCCTTACTTTAGTGAGATTGAAAACAATCCATACAAAAATCATGATGACAACAGAAAAACCTTATTGATTTGCTCGACTTTCTCAAAGCGCCTTTCTCTTGCACCTAAATTATACGAACAAATAAAAGCATACAGTGAACAAGGCAAGTGGCGAATTTTGGTGCAATTTCACCCAAAAATGCCAAGCGAGATTGTTGAACAATACAAGGCTCTACAAAACGACAATCTAACCTTTGTCGAGACTGATAACGTATTACCACTATTACAAGCAGCGGATGTTATGCTGTGTGATACCTCGTCTATTTTGCTCATGTTTATCTTACAAAGAAAACCTGTGGTGACTTTTTGTAATCATGGTGCTGGTGAACATTTAGTTGATATTACAGATGCAGATAAAGTTGCCGAGGCAATTGACTATGCATTGAGTAAGCCTGCGGAATTAATGGCAAAAATCGAACACTTCTGCCAGCAACTGCATCCTTACCAAGACGGCTTATCGAGTCAACGTGTACTTGCTGCTAGCAATGAATTACTATTGAGCAATCCTGCACTTAAGCCGAAACCACGTAATTTTATTCGTAATTTTAAAATGCGCAAAGAGTTAAATTACTGGCGATGGTAACAATTCATAGGTCGTTATGATCACGCTTGAAAATGTGCTTTTTAAATGGCACGCAAAACAACCTGAGCCGACGATCAATATTACTAAGCTAGATATTGATCAAGGCGAACATGTTTTTCTTCACGGTCCAAGTGGTTGTGGTAAATCAACGTTATTATCCCTGCTTGCTGGTGTCACAGTGCCAACACAAGGCAATATCCAGCTTCTTGGTAAAGCGATTAACCAACTGAGTAATAGTAAACGTGACCGTTTTCGTGCCGACCATATTGGCTATATTTTTCAAAACTTTAATTTACTGCCCTATTTATCGCCCATTGAAAACGTGACTTTGGGTTGCCAATTTTCAAAGCAAAGGCAAAAAAACGCATTAAAAAATAGTGCAGCAATAGCCGCGGAGGCAAGCCGCCTACTCACTGCTTTAGGATTAAACGACGCCTTGCAACATCAAGCCGTTGCACAGCTGAGTATAGGTCAGCAACAAAGAGTTGCCGCAGCGCGAGCTTTTATCGGCAGCCCTGAAATTATCATTGCAGATGAACCTACCTCAGCACTCGACACGCAAAATCGCCAAGCCTTCGTAAAATTATTATTTGAACAGGCAAACGCAGCAAATAGCACGCTAATTTTTGTTAGCCATGATGAAACATTACAAACGCTATTTACCCGCAGTATCAGCCTTGTTGAGTTACAAGGAGGCACAGATGCTACTCATTAAACTCGCCACAAAAAGTTTATTAAACCGAAAGGCCAGCGCCCTTCTCACCCTGTTTACCATTGCTATCAGCGTAATGCTACTCATGTCGATTGAGCGGGTTCGTGTCGATGCTAAAAGTAGCTTTAGCAATACAATTTCTGGTACTGATTTAATTGTCGGTGCGCGTACCGGTGATATCCAACTACTGCTGTCTTCGGTATTTCGGATTGGCCATGCTAATAATGGTGTGAGTTGGAAAAGCTACCAATACATCTCTGAGCAGCGCGGTGTAAAATGGGCTATCCCTATGTCGCTTGGCGACAGCCATAAAGGTTTAGCTGTACTTGGTACAAATAAAGACTATTTTGAGCACTATCGCTTTGCTAAAAAACAGCCGTTAAGCTTTTCACAAGGTCATGAGTTTAATCATTTATTTGAGGTTGTACTAGGGGCTGAGGTTGCCAATACCCTTGGCTATCAACTTGGTGATGAAGTGGTGATTGCACACGGCATGGGCAATACCAGCTTTCATAATCATGACGATAACCCATTTAAAGTAGTTGGTATTTTAAAACCAACGGGGACACCTGTTGATAAAACCCTGCATATCCCACTTGCAGCAATTGACGCGATTCATGGCGGTCATGCTCATCAGCATGAAGCCGCTCAGGCTGATGCAAATGACCATGACCATGACCATGACCATGACCATGACCATGACCAGCATGATGATGTTGATTTAGTTGGCACACCAAAACAAATAACCGCTTTTTTACTTGGTTTTGATTCACCACTTTATACCTTACAAGTGCGTCGTAATATTAACCAATACAAAGATGAGGCACTGCTTGCCATCATGCCGGGTGTTACTTTGCGTGAACTCTGGGAAATGCTCTCTATCGTTGAAAAAATCTTACTGCTATTTTCTATCGTCGTGGTGCTGATCAGTTTGCTTGGCATGTTAACTAGCCTGCTTTCAAGTTTAAATCAACGCCGCAGAGAACTTGCAATTTTGCGCTCTGTTGGCGCAAGACCTTGGCATATTTTCACCTTGATCAGTGTCGAATCATTACTCATTACAGGGCTAGGCTGCATTGTTGGCATCGCATTATTCTATGCTTTAATGCTACTCGGCGCAGATTACTTGCAAAGCCATGCCGGAATAAGCCTAAATATTGCTTTATTGTCATCCTATGAACTCATGCTCTTAGCTGCGATAATGGTCGCAGGCTTTATTGTTGGGTTAATTCCTGCAACCCGTGCGTATTTCTACTCTCTTGCTGATGGCATGAGTATTAAAATTTAAGGAATGTTATGCCGTTTTTTCGAAAATTCGTCGCTTTAGTCGCATTAGTTGTGTGTGCTGGAGCTAATGCTGGCGCACCTAAAGAAATCTTCTGGGAAGATTTAATTCCAAAAGGTCATGTGCAAATCGATACCCAAGCGCAAGCAAACCATGAAGGCTCTGAGCAAAACTGGGTGCAACCAGACCTTGATGCTCCCGTGGTAAAAGAACTTAATGGTCAATCAGTAAGTTTGCCTGGTTTTGTTGTTCCGCTTGAAGGCGACAGCGAAGTGATCACCGAGTTTTTATTGGTTCCTTATTTTGGTGCATGTATCCACGTGCCACCACCGCCACCAAATCAAATTGTGCATGTCACGATTAAAGATGGCGTGCCAATCGAAAGCCTCTACGATGCGATTGTCGTGACAGGCGTTATCAGCACCGAAACCTGGTCTGGTGAAATTGCTCAAGTAGGCTACAAGATGAAAGCCGTTGGTGTAGCACCATTTGAACTGTAATGAAAAAGCACGCCTTGGCGTGCTTCTTCATTGTTATTTTTGACAATTAGAGCAGTACACAGTGCTTCTTTGCCCTAATCTAATTTCTTTTAATGGCTCTTTACACGTTACACATGGCTCACCTTTGCGACCATAAACTAGTAATTGCTGGGCAAAATAACCGGGCTTACCATCACTTTGAGCAAAATCTTTTAATGTTGTGCCGCCTTGCGTGATAGCCGCAGCAAGTGTTTCTTTAATAATAGGCACTAATTGCTGATAACGCTTTAAAGACACCTTGCCAGCTTCTCGTTTCGGGTGAATTCCGGCCTTAAATAACGATTCATTGGCGTAGATATTACCCACACCAACGACCACAGCGTTATCCATAATAAACTGTTTTATCGGTACTTTTTTATTTCTAGACTGTTCGTAAACACGCTTTGCAGCGAACTCATCGGTAAGTGGCTCCGGCCCGAGCTTGGTTAGCAAGGTATGACATTCGCCTGGCGCTTGCCACAAACAGGCACCAAAGCGACGCGCGTCGTTGAGTCTTAGCGCTTTACCTGAGGCTAAAATAAATTCGATATGGTCGTGCTTTTTTAATGGCTCATCAGCACTCACAACTCGTAAGTTGCCCGACATTCCTAAGTGCAAAATAACACTACCCAGCTCACAACCGAGTAATAAATATTTTGCTCTACGCTCTACTGAGGTAACTTTAAGTCCTTGTAATTGATATACATCATCAGGCACAGGCCAACGCATACTGGCGTTATGAATATTTACTTTGGTCACTGTTTGGTTAAGCACATGCGGCGTTATTCCCAAACGGCTAACTTCAACTTCTGGTAATTCAGGCATCTGTGACTCTCTTAAAACGGGTATAACGGAAATAACTTAGCAGCATCAGCTTGTTCAAGCTCAAATACTCGTTGTAACCGCTTATCTAATAAATAGTATTGCTGATCTATGTTGTACAACTGATACACCGCTGGCAACTGCTCCCCGGCTAGCCACACGGAGGCAACATAATCAGCCGATGTCTGTGAAATTTTACTAACAGGGAGACTGGCAATAGTCAGTTTTTGATGTTGCCAAAGTTCAACGAGTTGTTCGAGCTGCTGCTCATCGCCTTGCCATGTGGTTTCTTGCAGTGATTGGCTACGCCAAGAGGTGCCGATACGCTCGATTTTTAATTCTGGAAATGCCATTGCTAAAATGAAGCTTTGCTCTGGGAGTAATGCTTGTACTCCTTCTTCAACGGGCTGTGTATTGAGCTTTTTATGTAGGCCATTGAAGAAAAAAATCATCAATAGCATCGAAATAATCACCACATTATTCCATGCTTTTCGGCTCAAGCGCATCAGTATCTTCCTCAGTTTTCAATATCTTAAAGTGTAACCAAAAAGGACATTAATTGGCAGTTGTAATTGATCAACAAAATTTCATGTCTGTTATGTATCAATCTGTCGATACTTTGCTAAAATATCCGCCAAATTTAAAGGAGTTCCGTCAATGTCAATGTATGTAGTGGGTCATAAGATCCCTGATTCAGATTCAATTTGCGGTGCAATTGCGCTTGCTTACTTAAAAAACCAGATCAATGAACCTGCGATCCCGACGCGTTTAGGTGAAGTATCACCTGAAACACAATTTATTCTAGATAAATTCGGTTTCGAAGCACCTGAGCTAAAACTTAGCTACGCGGGCGAAGACGTTTATATCGTTGACCACACAGAAAAAACACAAGCACCTGATGACATCGATGAAGCACGTGTTGTAGGTGTTGTTGATCACCACAAATTAGGCGACTTAACTTCGTCAACACCACTTGAGTGTTGGATCCGCCCAGTGGGTTGTTCAAACACTATCATCAAAATGATGTATGACTTCTACAACGTAGAGATTCCAAAAGATATCGCAGGCATCATGTTATGCGCAATCTTAAGCGACACTGTAATCTTTAAATCACCAACGTGTACAACAGCTGATATCAAGTGTGTTGAAGCACTTGCTGAAATCGCTGGCATCGAAGATTTCAAAGAACTGGGCATGGAAATGTTCAAGGTTAAATCAGCAGTGGAAGGCACACCTGCACGTGATTTAGTAATGCGTGATTTCAAAGACTTCAACATGAACGGTAAGTTAGTAGGTATTGGCCAGCTAGAAGTTATCGACCTTGCTGTATTTGATGAGATCAAAGCAGATCTTGAAGCTGACATCGCAAAGCTTAAAGAAGAAGGCGGTCGCCACTCAGTATTACTCCTGTTAACTGATATCATGAAAGAAGGCTCTGAAATGCTAATTGCGTCTGATGACGTATCAGTAATCGAAGCTGCCTATGATGTTAAATCAGAAGACGGTCGCGTATGGTTAGATGGCGTATTAAGCCGTAAGAAGCAAGTAGTACCACCACTACAAGACGCTTTTGCAAAGATCTAATCTTACGAAATAGATACAAAAAAGCCGATGTTACATCGGCTTTTTTTGTGTCTGAAATTTTCGCGGTAGTTAGATTTGCGTTGCATTACGCTGACGTAACACTTCAAATAAACAAATACCGGTCGCAACTGACACATTTAAGCTAGATACCGTACCAGCCATTGGGATTTTAACTAATAAATCACAATGCTCACGTGTAAGACGGCGCATACCATCCCCTTCAGCACCCATAACAACAGCCATTGGCCCTGTTAGATTTGCATCAAATAACTCAGTATCTGTTTCACCGGCAGTACCAACAACCCAAACGCCTGCATCTTTAATTTCACGTAGCGTACGCGCAAGATTGGTTACTTGTACCAATGGCACTGTTTCTGCTGCACCACACGCTACCTTGCGCGCTGTACCGTTTAGTTTTGCAGATTTATCTTTAGGAACGATAATCGCGTGTACGCCCGCAGCATCTGCACTACGTAAACAGGCACCTAAGTTATGCGGATCAGTAATGCCATCAAGCACCAATAAGAAAGGCGTTTCTTCACGGGCTATGATCTCATCTAGATCTTTTTCGTTGTACATGCGCGCCGCTTTTACATTAGCGATAATGCCTTGGTGCTGCTCACCATTTGCTTTATTATCAAGCGCTTTACGCTGCATAAATTGTACCGAAATACCGAATTTACGTGCTTGGTCAATAACCGGGTTTAAACGTTTATCTTCACGTCCTTTTAAAGCGTATATTTCTAAAAAGCGCTCAGGCTCTTTTGCTAATATTGCTTCAACTGAGTGAAAACCAAAAATTAATTCATTACTCACGTATTATTTGCTCCTCGGCCATTACGTTTACGGGCATTCTTACCCGGTCTTTTTGCCTTTTTGGTGGTTTTTTTCTTACTCTTCTTTTTGCCAGCTTTTACAGCATCAGCTTGTTTACTATTAGGCTTTTTACGCCCTTTAGAAGGTGAAGACTTGCCACGTTTTTCGTTGTCTTTATCGCCTGATTTTGCCTCAAAGCTGCCTGACTGCGCTTTTTTACCAGGAATTTTACCTGCTTTAAGCTGGGCACGAACACTTGGTTTTGTAGGGGCACTACGGCCACGACGACGCGCATAACGATCTTGTTGCGCTTCACCTGCTAACACTAAGTTTATGCGTCGCTCATCGAGACTGACAGATGACACCTGAACCGTTAGTTTATCGCCTAAACGATAAACGGTGTGCGTTTGTTCACCAATCAAGCAATGCTTAGCACCATCGTAATGGAAGTACTCATTGCCTAGGTTAGTTACATGGATCATGCCGTCGATTTGTAAATCATCTAAGCGTACAAATAGACCAAAGTTAGTTACCGATGAGATCACCCCACCAAATTCGTCACCAACATGGTCTTGCATAAATTCACATTTAAGCCAATCTGCGACTTCACGAGTCGCATCATCAGCACGGCGTTCAGTGGTTGAACACTGCTCACCTAAAATATCAACTTCGTCATCAGTGTAGGCATACTCACCCGATGTTTGCTGACCTTGCGCTTTAAGTACCGCTTTAATTGCACGGTGCACCACTAAATCAGGATAACGACGAATAGGCGACGTAAAGTGGGCATACGCCGGTAAAGCTAAACCAAAGTGGCCAATGTTATCAGGCTGATACACCGCTTGCTTCATTGAACGGAGCAGCATGGTTTGAATAAGCTCAGCTTCTGGGCGGTCGCCTAATTTAGTTAACACGTGAGTGATTTCTTTTGGTGTTGGCTCATCAGAAATCGCGGTTTCGATACCAAGCTCTGATAAAAAGTTTCTGAAGAAACCAAGCTTTTCAGCATCAGGCTCATCATGCACACGATAAAGCGCACTTGCCTCGTGCTTTTCTAATAATCGGGCTGCCGATACGTTCGCTAAAATCATGCACTCTTCGATAAGTTTGTGTGCATCATTGCGAACCACTGGCACGATTGATTCAATCTTACGATGTGCATTAAACACAAAACGCGTTTCTAAGGTTTCAAACTCAATCGCACCACGTTCTTGGCGTGCTGCTTTTAGTGCCATATACATTTGCTGTAAGTCAGTTAAATGCGGCACCATCTCGGCATATTCTTCACGCAGCTTTTCATCGCCTTGTAAAATCGCATTCACTTTCGTGTAGGTAAAACGAGCGTGTGAATTCATCACCGCTTCGTAAAATTTATACCCAGACAACTTACCTGCTTCTGATACTGTCATCTCAGCAACCATACACAAGCGGTCAACTTTCGGGTTTAATGAGCATAGGCCATTCGATAACACTTTTGGCAGCATCGGAATAACTTGCTCAGGGAAGTACACTGAGTTACCACGCTCGATCGCTTCTTTATTCAGAGGCGTGTTCATTCCTACATAGTGCGACACATCGGCAATGGCCACCCATAAACGCCAACCACCTGAAGGCTTGCGCTCACAATAAACGGCATCATCAAAGTCACGGGCATCTTCACCGTCAATGGTCACCAGCGGTAAGTCACGTAAATCAACACGACCTTGCTTTGCTTGCTCATCAACAAACTCACCTAAATGAGCAACTTGCTTTTCAACCGCTTCTGGCCACACATGAGGAATATCGTGATTGCGTAGTGCAACTTCAATTTCCATACCCGGTGCTAAGTGCTCACCTAGTACCTCAGTGACTTTACCTACCGCATTCATATGTCGGCTAGGGTTTTGGGTAATTTGCACCTGCACCATTTGGTTGTGGCGCGCGCCATTTTCACTACCCGGTAGTATCATAATGTCTTGCGTTATGCGAGGGTCTTCAGCCACAACAACTGCAATACCATGCTCAACAAAATAGCGGCCAACTATCGGTGCACGTTCATTGGTTAAGACCTTAATGATACGTGCTTCGCATTTGCCGCTAGATCCTTTGCGATTGCCTTTAGCAAGCACAATGTCACCGTGCAACACCATATTCATTTGGTGCTTGGCGATAAACCAATCTTTACTCTCACCTTCAACTTCTAAAAAGCCGAATCCGTCACGATGACCAATGACCTTGCCTTTAACTAAGCCAGATTCATCAATCAATGCGTAGCATTTAAACTTATTGAAATACAGTTGACCATCGCGCTCCATAGCACGTAAACGACGTTTGAACGCAATTTGACGCTCTGTATCATTCACATGTAATTCGTCACAAAGTTGTGTGAAGTTTGCTGGTTTGGCGCGAGATTCTAAGTGAGTAAGTATAAACTCACGGCTAGGGACGGGGTTTTCGTACTTTTCTTGTTCTCGACTGAGATTTGGATCCTGTTTTGACATTCACTATCTTGTTAGTTGGTTATGTTGTTATTTTAACCCATAACCTAACAATGAGACAGGCAAAAGCTATGAAACTTTTAAGAAATTAATTAAACCTGTTTTCGCACTCAAACTTGCTCAATAATTTAATAGCAAAATTAAGGACCTTATAACCACCCTTTTCTCTTTGCAATTCTCGCAGCGTCGATACGGTTACTTGCATTTAATTTACTAATCGCCTCTGACAAGTAATTACGTACGGTTCCCTCACTTAAGTATAATTTAGCTGCAATCATTTGCGTTTTTAACCCCTCTGCAGCTAACTTTAATGATGCCCGCTCTTTTTCAGTTAGTGGGTCTCTATCATCTAAAGCACTTAAAACTAATTCAGGATCTATCACTTTATGCCCAGACATGACTTTTTTAAGTGCTAGAATTAAACTATCACTTGATGCCTCTTTAAGAATAAACCCCTTTACACCAGCATCTAAAGAGCGCCTGATATAGCCTGCTTTAGAAAAAGTAGTCATGATTACTATACGACTTTCACTCTTTTCTATTGCCAATTTTTCAGCAAGTTCAATTCCTGATAACTCCGGCATTTCAATATCTGTAAGAACGATGTCAGGTTTACACTTTGGTATTTCAGCAAGCGCCACCTTGCCATTTTCAGCCTGACCAATTACTTGAATATTTTCATCAAGGCCTAAAAGAGCAGCAACAGCTCCTCTAACTAACGCTTGATCTTCAACAAGATAGACTCTTATCATTCTGCCCGCTCCGATTTAATACTCAAAGGCAATTTAATAGATGCAACGAACTGTTGATTACAAAAACTAAACTCGGCCTTTCCCCCTAGCTGTAGAGATCGCTCTTTAATTCCCGATAGACCATTTCCAAGTGTAATTTGGCTAGTTTCATTTGCATTATTTTTCATTTTAATGTCAACACTATCCAGTGTTTGTAATATTGATATTTCACAATATTTAGCACTACTGTGGCGCAATATATTGGTTACAGCCTCTTTAATTATTAGGTTAACAACTCCTTCTAATTTTGCCGGCAAGTCAACAACCTTAATATTACGAATAACTTTGAAGCCACTCTCCTCTAACCGAACAATTAACCTATTAATTTGTGTATCTATATCCAATTCTTTTAAATCAGTTACAACTTTTCTTACATCGCTTAATAGCTCCCTAGCCAACTCCGCAACCTGAAAAATTTCCGACCTTGCTTGAGCCTGTCTATTAGCTTGACTTAATTTGCTCGCGAGCTCCGCTTTTAAAGCGATTGAAGATAAAGAATGGCCTAACACATCATGCAAATCTCTAGCTATGCGCTCTCGCTCTGCAATTGCTGCAAACTGCTCTAACTGTTTGCTATTTTGCTTTTCTCGGCGTTTATGGAAAAATTCATTACGCCCTGCAATGCCATAACTAAATAAAGCGACAAGCAATATAAGAGAACCACTGAGAAAATACTCAGCATAATTTTCATTGATTATTTGGCTACTAGATAGCAAAGCTAAAAGTAGTATCGAAATTGCAAAAATACGCGCACGGTTCGAAAAGTTATAGCCTACAATATATGCTACAAAGCCAAATAAAGTCGCGGAGCCAACTGTTAGATAACTAGCAATGACACAAACCAAAATAAGCGACATTAGCTGCTGCCAAACTTGTTCTGTTCCTCTTAGTGTTGCTTTCACATACAAATAAATAAAAATTAAGTACAACAGAACAATCGTGAACATCTGCATAAAGTCAGTGCTTTCAATTTGGAAAATACTCGGAAGCAAATAGAATCCCGAAAAAAGCAGTGGCCCCCAATTCCAAAAAGAGGTCAAATTCGTTTTTTTATCCTTAAGCCGACTATTTAACATATACCTGCTTCTTTTAGTTGGTTTGAAATTTTAGCCCAATTATTCCGACTAAAATTAATATAATACAGATTATCTGAAATATGGTAATAGACTCTCTAAGCCATATCACACTAAATATTGATACCCCAACAGTACCAATACCGACCCAAATCGCATAACTAATCCCGAGAGGTAATGACTTTAAAGCAAATGACAAAAAGGCAAAGCTGGCCCACATAGCTGCAAATGTAACAACTGAAGGCCATAGTTTAGTAAAGCCATTTGACTGCTTCATAGCAAGTGCCCAAATAACCTCAAAAATTCCTGCAATTAATAAACTTATCCACGCCGCATTATTCATTTTTATTCCTCCAAAAAGTAGAGGCTTAACTATTACTTTTTCTACTTGCTGGAATAAGTGAATTTTGTCATTGATTGAACTGACAATTGTCATAAAAAAGCGATGAAACTTTTAAGAAATTGATTAATTCTGCCAAAAATGAAGCTTTGATATTCTTTGCAACAAACACTCTGTGTTAATATTTTCGGAAAATAACAACAAGCTAACATAATTATATGGATATTAACTTAACCCATTACCTCGCAACGATGGCCTATAACAGCGCCTACATTGGTCTATTCATTGCGATTATAGCCGTTGCAAAACTGTCGTATAACTTAGCAACCCCTTATAACACCACCAGCCAATTAACCGACAATGCCAACAGTGCTTTAGGTTTATCTATTGGTGGCTATTTAGGGGCAATTACCATTATTTATGGCTTTGTTTTAGCTGGGCCTAGTCAAGGTTTGCTAAGCGATTTGATGAATGTATCACTGTACAGTGTATTAGGTATGGTGCTGCTAACCTGCTCACGTATTTTGAATGACAAGTTACTGCTGCGTTTGTTCTGTAACCAAGAGCAATTAATTAACCAACAAAACGAGGCCGTAGGCTTAGTACAAGCGGCAAACTATATGGCTGCTGCGCTGATCATTGGTGGTGCATTAACCGGCGAAGGCAGCTGGTTATCGGCCATTGTGTTTTATTTTTTAGGGCAACTAATGCTGATCATTTTTGCCAAAGGCTATGATCACCTCACTGCTTTTAATCTTCACGAACAGCTCGAAAAAGGCAATAAAGCCGTAGCACTTAGCTTTTCTGGCACCATGTTGGCGCTAGCTATTATCTTGTGTCATGCGCTCATTGGTGGCTTTCATAGCTGGCAACAAAGCTTAAGCTTATTCTTTATTGACGCGTTATTTGGCTTTTTAATTTTACCAATTGTACGTTACCTCGTTGATAAAATTATCTTTAGTAAAATTTCGCTCGACCAAGCAATGCACGACAAAAACACCGCCGTAGCGGTTATTGAAAGCAGCATTGCAATCTGTGTTGCTGTTATCATCACTATCGCTATTTAAGCTTATTTATGGAGTAATGGATGAACATCTATAAGCTTTGTATTATTGCCGCTATCACATTTGTTATTTGCTTAGTGATACGTGCAGATCTACAAGCGCCACTTATTAGTGGCCAATATGGCAACTTTAAAGACTACGACGGACAAGACAAACCTTACCTATTTACAGTGCCAGAAGATGGCCAAATGATGCGCTTAGAAATTAAAGGCAGACTGCCTTTAAACTCTTGGAAAGCCATTGATATCGAAATTTTTGACCCTGATGGTAACTATTTATTTAGTTACTCTGATGAACTTTGGGCCGAAACCGGACACGATTCAGATGGTAAATGGACTGAGTACCGTGATTATACTCATCACGATGTTCACTTCCCTAAGAAGGGACAATATAGCGCCTACGTCAGTAGTACGTTTGGCCCAAATAAGCGTGCCGAACATTTTAGTTATACGTTTCGTATTATTCCAATCAAAGGTAACAGTAATTTCATGCTACCGCTGTTATGGATTTCTGGTTTCATCGGCGGTGTAGCGCTATTTGTAATGCTGCATCGTTTAGAAGCTGAGCGTGAAGGCTCTGATATTACTTATAAACCAATTAATAAGTTAAACCCAGAAGCTATAAAAGCAATGGAATCGCGCATCTCAGTTTGGCCTATTGTGTTACTGTTTTTAGCACCCGTGCTCTTCTTTTCCTTCTTGGCATATAGCAAAGGTGACAAAGAGCAAGATTGGCAAGTTTACTCCTATCACCACCTCACGATAAGCGTTGATAAACAATTGCGTGAGCAAAGTATTGGTAGTGCAGGTTTCCGTTCACGAGGCGGCCCTGGTGGTAAATAAGTCAATTCGCGAAAGCCACATTTTACTGTTTAGTATTTTTGTTGCTGGCCTTTGCTCAATTATCTATGAGCTACTGATCGCAACAACGGGTGCCTACTTTTTGGGTGATAGCATCACCCAATTTTCTCTGACGATTGGCGTCTATATGGCGGCAATGGGCATAGGCTCTTATTTTTCGCGTTTTGTGCCCGATAAACCATTGCTAGCTTATTTTATTGGTTTTGAGTTAGCGCTCGCGTTACTCGGTGGTTTGAGTGTGCCCTTGTTGTACTTTTCGTATGCCTATGGCTTACCACTGCAAGCAATTAGTATTTTACTCACCACGCTAATAGGGATTTTGATTGGCTTAGAAATACCGCTGTTAAGTCGCCTAATGGAAAAACATTATGCGCTAAAAGCAAACCTCGCCAATGTGTTATCTATTGACTACTTTGGCGCCCTACTTGCGACTTTACTGTTTCCTTTTCTATTTTTACCTTGGCTTGGGGTTTTTAAAACAGCGTTAAGTTTTGGCTTAATGAATCTAAGTATTGCGCTGTTATTGCTGTGGTACTTTATCGACCATATCAGCCCAAATCGTCGAAAAGTGCTTAGGCTCACGCTTGTTTTAGTTAGCTTAATATTGGTGCTTTGTTTATTTGCGAGTAAACAGCTCACCCATCTTTGGCAAAGCCAAATCTACGATGACCGTGTTGTACACTCAGAGCAAACGCCCTATCAGCAAATTGTACTCACTCGTCATAAAGATGATATTCGGCTTTATTTAAACGGTGGCTTGCAATTTTCATCGATTGATGAGTATCGCTATCACGAAGCGCTTATTCATCCCGCTATGGTGCGCCATGGTAATGCAAAACGTATTCTAATTTTAGGTGGTGGCGATGGCTTGGCGGCCAGAGAGCTTTTGAAATACCCGCAAATTGAGTCTGTTACTCTAGTCGATTTAGACCCTGCAGTAGCTAGGCTTGCGCAAACTAATCACAACCTGACAACACTTAACAAGCACTCACTCAGTGACCCTAAAGTGACTGTTATTCACCAAGATGCTTATGTGTTTATTGAGCAAAGCGAACAGCTGTTCGATATTATTTTTATTGATTTACCTGATCCAAAAGCAATCAATTTAGCACGGCTTTACAGTCAGCAGTTTTATCAAATAGTAAAAACACGATTACCAAGTAACGGTATTGTAGTGACCCAGGCCACCAGCCCATTTTTTGCGAAACACGCATTTTGGTCTATCAATAATACGCTCAGTGCAGCAGGCTTTGCGCACACCTTGCCTTACCATTTGAATGTGCCCTCTTTTGGCGAATGGGGATTTGTTATGGCTTGCAACTTGATGTGTAGTAACCAACAAGTATTACCGGTTAAAACCCGCTTTTACCGCCCAGAAAATGACGCACAATTGTTCATTTTTACCCCGGATATTAGCGCTAACAATGAAAAAGTATCGACGCTTGATGAGCCTAATGTGCTGCACTATTACTTGCAGGGATGGAAATATTGGAACTAAACGAATGGATTAGCCCATTTGGGGAGTTTACAAAGTAAAGGATTACCGTTACAAAGAGAGTTAATAACAACAATAACAAGGTTTGTAATGCAGGCGCACAAACAGAGCCTAATATACTTACATATTGCAGTACTCCTATTTGGGGGGACTGCATTATTCGCTAAACTAGTCAGCCTAAGTGCATTAGATATTACCGTTTACCGAACAGCAATTGCTGGCTGTGCCTTACTGATCTTACTTACAATTCAACACAAAGCGATTAAGCTTCACTCGCGTCGCGACTACCTTATAGCCTTGTTACTTGGCGTCACTGTTGGAATACATTGGCTCACCTATTTCGCAGGTATGCAGTTAGCAGGTATTGCTGTCGGTATGATTGCCTTTTTTACTTACCCTGTTATCACGGTGTTTTTAGAGCCTTTTTTTCATGGCAGCAAACCACAGCTCAAAGATATTTTTAGCGCCTTAGTAGTAATGCTTGGTATTTATTTACTTATTCCTGATGCCAGCTTAGGCAATGATGTCACCCTAGGTATTGCTATTGGTATTTTGTCTGCGTTCTTTTTTGCGTTTCGAAATATCGTTCATAAGCGTTACTTTAGCCAATATAGCGGCCCACAAACCATGCTTTACCAAACTTGGATCGCCTGCATTATGCTGTGTGCCTTTGTCGAGGTACCGCCATTACAAGTTGATACAATAAATTGGCTGCTATTAATTACTGTAGGGGTTATTTTTACAGCAGCACCGCATTCACTGTTTGCAGCAAGCCTAAAAAACTTATCAGCTTCAACCGCTGGTTTAATATCGTGTTTGCAGCCTTTATACGGTACGTTTTTCGCTTTTTTAATTTTGCATGAGCAACCTTCAATTAGCACTCTTATTGGTGGCGCACTAGTTATTAGCGCCGCTTTTTATGAAACATGGTCAGTGACTCGTAGGTATAAGCAATGATGAAAGTATTCGCTCACAGAGGTGCCAGTGGTACCTACCCAGAAAATACTCAAAGCGCCATTATCGCCGCTGTTGATTTAGCAGTAGATGGCATCGAAATTGATGTGCAAAGCTGCCTTGATGATTACATGATTATTCACGACACTTGGCTTGATCGTACAACTTCAGGTCGCGGTAAAGTAAACGCCTGCTCAAAAGAGCAAATTCAACAATACGATGCAGGCAATGGCGAATGCGTGCCCACTTTACAACAGGCAATCGATTGGGTTGGTAATAAAACTTTACTTAATTTAGAGCTTAAACATACTTTTTCGTTAGACAAGTTTGTAGAGCTTATTGAGTCAAATGTCAGTGCAGGGAAAATATCTCGGGATAACCTGTTAGTCTCTTCATTTGATCACCACCAACTGATGTGGCTAAAGCAAAAACTGCCGTGGGTAAAGATTGGTGCACTTACCGCTTCTATCCCAATTAATTACAGCGAGTTTGCGCAAAAACTGCATGCCTATAGCATTCATGTAGATAAAAACTTTATAAACCATGAGTTTGTTGCTGACGCAAAACAACGCGGCCTTCAAGTTTATGCTTACACGGTCGATAAAGTGGAAGATATCGAATTAATGCTAGAGTATGGCGTAGATGGTATTTTTACTAATTTTCCGTGTCATACACAAATGACACTGCAGTCACTGTAACTCAACAAAACTAAGCTATACTGTTGAATTATGTGACATTGAATAATAAAAAATTACGCCAAAATGAATCAACACAACACCTTAATGAGTAGCTATATGCGCATTTATAATTTTATCGAACAAACTTTCTTTTACACTCTTACACGTAAGATTGTCGGTAATTTAGGTTTTGTATTTGCGTTTCAGGCCATTACTTTGATCTGGCTTTATAGCAGCCTGTCAGAGCAACAAGCTGGTATGGGACTATTTTGGTTAATGACCTTTGTTATCATCGCGAGCTTTATTTTTACTATTTTCTACATGCGCTTTTTGATTGTGCGCCCAGTGCAAGCAATGCGCGATACACTTGAGCAAATCAACCGTCATGATGCAGATTTATCTGCCAAGTTACCGCATTTTACCTACGATGAATTTCGTGATTTAAGTGAGCAGTACAATACCTTTACAGTTCATTTAGCAAATCTATTAGCCACCACATACCAAAGTGCACAAGCCAGTGCAGATAGTAGTTCAAAGATGACTCATTCAATGCAGCAAACCGCAGAAATGAGCCACCAGCAAATCAAGTTTAGCCAAACCATTACTGATTCGAGTAACCAAATAACTTCAAGCCTTGAGAATATCTCAGCGAACACTGATAGCGTGCACCATGTTAATAGTGAGCACTTAAACTTTGTAAAACACTCAGCCACTGAGTTATCAGCATTAGTTAAAAAGGTCGCGATGATTAGCCAAATTTTAGGTAACTTTTCTGCAACGGTGTCTGGCCTAAAAGAAAACAGCGAGAACATTCGCGCCATTTTAAAAATGGTAGAAGAGTTTTCTGACCAAACCAATTTACTTGCACTAAATGCTGCAATTGAAGCGGCACGTGCAGGTGAAGCTGGCCGAGGCTTTGCTGTGGTTGCCGATGAAGTTAGATCACTATCGGTTAAAGTAAACGACGCAACCCGCCAAATAACTGATTTTATTAATCAAATGAATAGTCTTGTTAGCGAAACCAATAAAGAATCTGAGCAACTAATTAGCCACTCGAGTGAAGCTGAAACAGCGATTAGCAATACCTCTACAGGCTTTAGTAATATGCTTAGCGAATTTGAGCAAAACCAACAACAACTACAGCAGATTGTTAGTGCGGTGCATTTACTTGAGCAAACCCAAACCCACACTCATCAAACTGTTGAGCAAATAGTTGCTCTGGGTGAGCAAGCTAAACAGCAGATTGATGAATCACTCGCTGACTGCCAGCAATCACACAAACTGAGCCAACAAACCCAAGAGCAATTAAAACGCTTTGTGTAATCGGCTTTTAACTGCTGCTCTGAGTCAAACTATGTTAAAGTAGCCGCTTCTTGGCTACTTTTTTATTGACCGTGACAACACCCGCTATCGATTATGAACACCTCGCACTGCAAATAAAGCAATGGGGTAAAGACCTTGGCTTTGCAGAAGTCGGGATCACTGATATTGACCTAACGAAACATGAAGCTCAACTGCAGCGCTGGTTAGATTTAGGCTATCACGGTGAGATGGAATACATGGCAGCCCATGGTATGAAGCGAGCGCGCCCCGCAGAGCTGGTACTTGGCACGCAACGAGTCATCTCAGTAAAAATGAACTACCTTCCGCCTGATGCAAGCTTTGCTAAGAACCTCAAGCAAACTGATAAAGCGTACATCAGTCGCTATGCATTAGGTCGTGACTATCATAAATTAATTCGCAACCGCCTAAAAAAATTAGGCCAACAAATAGAGCAGCATATAGGCCAACTCGGCTTTCGTCCCTTTGTTGATTCAGCCCCAGTGCTTGAAAGACAACTAGCCGAAAAAGCAGGCTTAGGCTGGCGTGGTAAAAACAGTTTGCTAATCAATAAAGAAGCGGGCTCTTGGTTTTTCTTAGGTGAGCTGTTTGTTGATATCCCCCTGCCTATTGATGAAGAAAATAGCTTTGAGGGCTGTGGTAAATGCGTTGCCTGTATGACACTGTGTCCAACTGGTGCGATTGTCGAGCCTTATGTAGTTGATGCCCGCAAATGTATCTCTTACCTTACCATTGAATTGCAAGGCGCTATTCCTGAAGAGTATCGCCCACTGTTGGGTAATCGCGTTTATGGCTGTGATGACTGCCAATTAGTTTGCCCATGGAATCGTTATGGTCAGCTCACCGATGAAGCTGACTTTCATCCAAGAAAACAACTTAAAGATCAAGACTTACTGACCTTATTTGCTTGGGATGAGGCAACCTTTCTAAAAAATACTGAAGGCAGCCCTATACGCCGCATTGGTCACGAGCGCTGGTTAAGGAACCTCGCTGTCGGATTAGGTAACGCTGATTACAACGAGCAAATAATCGAGGCTTTAGAGCAAAGGTTAACAACCGCTACAGCTTTGGTCGCTGAGCATATTGAATGGGCGCTTGATCAGCAAAAAAATAAGCGCCAGTTAAAGCTTCGTAAAACGGCGCGCTTAATTCGCATTGTTGAAAAAGGACTGCCCAGAGATGCTTGATAGCTTAAGTTGTAACTTACTGCTTTAATAATTGCGATAAATCATTTTCAATCTCTTTAAAGGCCGCTTTTACTCCCTGAACTGACTCTTCACGTGCAACAGAGTTTTGAATGGTTTCGTCGACCTTTTGATAGATAAAAACCTCTTGGTCCTCATCTAAGCCCATGGTTGGTATACGTCGTTCTAAGTCTTCTTGAAGCTGCTTAAATACAGCCTCGTTATTTACACGATTTTCATTTAGAAGTTCGATGAGTCCCGAAAACTTGCTGTGAACTTTACCTACAGCATCATTAAGTTGTTGCTGTTGTCTGAGCAATTCTTTTTTTGTGATGATCGCTTTAAGCTGCTGTTCTGTAACACTGACTAAAAAGCAAATATGATCCCGAATTCGGCCATGCTTATCAGGGTCTTGATCTGGCATATTTAAGATTAGTAAGCTGATCATGTCGTAATTGACTAAAATTCGATTCGAAAATTCATGGAGTCGGCCTTTATTTTTGAGCATTTCAAATAACTCAATAACGATTGGCGAACACATGCCCGAAATTGAAAAGTGCTCAATGCCAGACTCTAAGCGAAACTCAACATTGCTTTGTAAATCAAATGAGCTTAGACAGTTAAGCAGAGCCTTACCCAGCTCTTGCTCATCTTCAATAGCACCTATATGCTCGATATAGTTGACTATTTGCCCCATTTCACTGCTGTTCGCCATGGCATTAAATGCTGTTGAAGTCGCATCTTCAACTTGTTGCTCTAGCGATTCTTTTTCTATCAATACTTGATGTAAGTGCTGCAGTTTAAGCTTTAATTCTTCATGCCCGAATGGTTTAACTATATAGTCCTCAGCTCCGACTGAATAGCCTTCCATACGCTCTTCAACCGTTCCTCTTGCTGAAACAAACATAACGATGATTTTCTCGGTATTTGGATTCTCTTTTAGTTTTCGACAAACATCATAACCACTCATTTGTGGCATACTCACATCAAGCAGAATAACCTGAGGATCAAACTCTTCAACTACTGCCAAACACTCTGGACCGCTACTGACCATTTTCAGTTCAAAGTCGAGCTCTTCAAGAATCTCTTCAATTATTTCTAAGTTAAATGGTTCATCATCGACGGCTAAAATTCTCTTTAAGGCCATGTCTAACACTTCCGTTTTATTAATTTAACTTTACAGATCTATCTTCATTCGCTAAGTGTTGAGGTAGATCTATCCTCAATGGAAGCTTTACTAAAATAGTTGCACCTCCATATTCATTATTTCTTGCCGTAATCGTTCCTTGATGTAAGGCTACAAATTCACGACAAATAGCTAAACCAAGTCCTGTACCTCCAGCACCACTATTGGTTTTACTACTTTGCTCAAACTTCGCAAAAATTTTCTCAAGTTCAGACTCGGGAATTCCTATGCCACGATCTATTACTGATATTTCAGCCATTTCATTATTCATAGTTAGCTGAATATCTATCTCACTGGCAGGTTCACTAAATTTAAGTGCATTACCAAGCAAGTTGCGCATTATTTGGTTTATCTGCTCTTCGTCACAATCGAGCAAAATACTTTTCTCAAAGCCAATTAAACGAATAGCAATATTTCTCTCAAGAGCAGTCCCTGAGACATCATCAATACTGGTTTTTATAATACTGCTAAGGTTATGCTTTTGTGGATTAAAGGGAAATTTACCAACATCCAGTTTTGAAAGATCAAGCAAGTTATTAAGCAGTGACAATAAGCGCTCACCACTTTGTTCTATACGCGATAAATACTTATTTAACTTGTCTTTACTCAGATCATTGTTGGCAACTTTATCAAGTCCAAAACGAGCAAAACTTAAGATTGAATGCATTGGCGTTCTGAGTTCATGAGACATATTCGCTAAAAATTCAGACTTACTTAAGTTTGCAGCTTCAGCCACATCTTTTGCGTGCTCTAGTTGAGCTGTTCGCGCTTTTACCTCTTCTTCAAGCAAATCTTTTGCTTCAAGTAGCAAATCTTCCTTTTCTTTTAAGTGTGTAACGTTTTTAAAGATCCCCGCTAACGCAATCTCGCCGTGATGATCTATTTCATTAAACGATCCCACTAATGGAATATCATTGCCATCTTTTTTAAGCATTCTTAGATCACAGCTAAATTGGCGGTTTTTACTTAGCGTCGTAATTTTTTCTTTAATACGTGTTATTGAAGGCGCATCAAAAAAATCAAATACCGAACAGCTTTCAAATTCATGGTGCTGTTTATCAAATAATTGTTCACAGGCATCGTTAGTTTCGATTACCTTTCCGCATCGTTCAAATAAAATAATAGCGTCGGGAGTATGCTTAAAAATAACTCTTAATAAACTGTCCTTTTCTATAAGCGCATCAACGGTACTCTGAAGTCTTTCAACAAGTTCTGAATTATGACGTTTGAGAAGCTCTGTTTGCCATAGTTTATGAACTGATTGCAATAAACCATTATCATCAATCGGTTTGATCAAAACATCTTCAACACCCTGACGAATGGCAGCAACCATGGAAACTTGATCAGGCTTTGAGGTATACAATAAACAACGACTTTCAGGCTGCAACGACTTCAGCTTTATAAACAATTCAAGCCCTGTTCCATCTTCAAAAGTAAAATCACTAATCAATAAATCAATTGCATGCTCATGAATTAACTCCATTGCAAAGCTCATGTTATCAGCAGTGATGGTTTTGATATGCGCGCCCTTTAAGTTTTGCGCTATTTTTTGTAACCGGTCGGGACAATGATCAACGAGCAATACAGTAGGAAGTTTGAGAATATTGTCGCTGTCTAATTCTAATACTCCCTCTAGAAGCGTGCTTATCTCTTTATTTGCGAAAAAAGGGTATATAACAACGGCATTAGGTAAGAGACGGTTAATTTCACTAAAATGTTCAAGTAAGTCACTGCGTTGTGCTTTCGGTGCGAGTAATAAGAAATGCTCTTGAGAAAAGTCATTCATTAGTTCTTCAATGATACTCGTTGGCACCCCATGTGAAGCAGCAACGAGATCATATTGCTGTTTTAGAACGGTATCATCTATCATTGAAAAGTGTAATAGCTCAACTTCGCAACCGATAAGCTCGAGTAGAACTTTTACACGCATCGCAAGTACACTATTACTATCAACTATTAATATTTTTCGCACCGTAAATAAGACTCACTATAAAAACTGACCTTTTTAGCGTAGTCTAAAAATCTTTTACCGCATAATTTACACCGTATTTTTTTACTAGTTTTTTGAGAAGGTTAAGGTTGCAAGTGCTTACCCAAAATTGTCAAGCCATAAGCTTTATCATCCATAATTGCAATTTCTGGAAGCTCTCCCCAAACCTTGTAGTCAAAGCGATTAAACAGTTTTATGCTCGGTAGGTTATGGCTGAATATAAAAGCTAATAACACCTTGATATCAAGTGTTTTTGCATGCTGTTCTGAAAATATAAGCAGTTGCTTTCCTAGCCCTTGCCCTTGAGCCTGCTGGGTGATGTAAATACTAATCTCAACCGTGCCATCGTAAGCTGGGCGGCCATAGAAAGACTTATAACTTAACCAAGCAATTACTTTACCTTGTTGCTCAAAAACAAAGATAGGTCTTTTTTCTGTATGGCTATCAAACCAAGCTTGTTTGTCTGCCACCGACACCTCTTCGGTATCTGCGGTAACCATACGCCCAGGGATGGTCTCGTTATAAATCGCGACTATATCAGTTAAATCGTTTTGTGTTGCTTTGCGAATCGTCATAAATAGCTGAAATTAAATGATCACTTTGCTGCATATTAGCGTATATTCATCACAAATAACTAGCGGGAAATAACTATGTATAAATATGCTTTGTTACTTGCAGCAGGCCTAATAACAACGAACCTTGCAGCACAAACCACAGAGGCTACGCCAACTGCTAAAGCAAGCAGCCAATGTGATGATTTTACCAATGTCACAATGAGAAAGTTGCGTTCAAAAGAGTCTATTAATTTTTGTGAATTCAAAGATAAACCACTCTTAATAGTAAATACCGCTAGTAATTGTGGTTTTACCGGCCAGTTTGAAGGTTTAGAAGCCATTCATAAAGAATATAAAGACCAAGGCTTAGTTGTGCTAGGTTTTCCATCAGATGACTTTTTTCAAGAAGAAGACGATGAAAAAGACACGGCAAAAGTATGTTTCATCAATTATGGCGTAACCTTCAATATGTTGGCTACCAGTTCCGTTCGTGGTAGCGATGCGAACCCAATATTCAAACACCTAAATGAAGCAACCAGCTCACCTAACTGGAACTTTTACAAATATTTAGTGTCTGCAGATCGTAAGACAGTGCAACGCTTTAATAGTAAAACTAAGCCACAATCGCAAACTTTACGCGATGCAATTGAAGCTGAGCTGACTGCAAAATAAATTTAATTTTTCGTTCGGTAAATATTGAACTAAACTAGTGATTTAATACTAAAACACACATTAGGGAGATGTTATGGCAGTAGCCAGTGCAAGACACATTCTCGTAGACAGTGAAGCTCACTGTTTGGATTTAAAGCAGCAAATTGAGCAAGGAGCTGACTTTGCAGAGCTTGCTCGTGCTCATTCTAATTGCCCATCAGGTCAAGATGGTGGTGCATTAGGTGAGTTTGGCCCTGGCATGATGGTTCCAGAGTTCGACAAAGTCGTTTTCTCTGCACCAATAAACCAAGTACAAGGCCCAGTGCAGACCCAGTTTGGTTATCATCTTCTAGAAGTAACAAGCCGTACTGACTAATTTACAAATCGATTTCAAAAAGCCGCTTCATAGCGGCTTTTTTTTGCGAAGGATCTCAAAATGAAACTTTTAGGCTCGACCACCTCACCTTTTGTGCGCCGTATTCGGATTTGGGCTGCACTTAATAACCTAGCTATTGATTTTATTAATTTGGATATTTTCTCTGAGCAAGACAGACAAACCATGATAGCTCATAACCCTGCCAGAAAAATTCCTGTATTAATCGACCATGATTTTACCTTATGTGATTCCAACTCCATTATTCGCTATCTGCTCGAAAAAGCAGATCAGCCATTACTTAGCTGGCAGCAAGAGAACTACTTAACCATTATCAATGCCTGCAATGATTCATTAGTAGAAATTTTACTTTGTCAGCGTTCTGGGTTTGATACCAACAGCGACAAACTATTTTTTAATTTACAGAATGAACGAATTGTTGAAACATTAGCCTATTTAAATACTCATTTATCGGAGCCAGTATTTAAAAGCTGTGAATACCTCAACATCAGTTTATACTGCTTGCTAGATTGGATCCGCTTCCGCGAATTAACTGATTTTAGCCAACTAGAAAACTTAGTTGATTTTTATCATAAATTCGCCGATAAAGCGGCGGTACAACAAACAGATCCACGAATATAAAGATAAGGGTTACGCAAATGAGCGATATCGAAATTGAATCAGAATTAGTTAGCTTTGTAGAAAAAGTTCGTTTGAACGAATCTATGTGGGCACTGGGTGCCGAAGATGGTGGTTTTGTTGTCTGTGAATCAAACCAATTTAGCGACACTGATGTCTTATTACTTTGGGGTACTGAAGACGCTGCAAAAGCACAATGTAAAGATGAGTGGCAAGACTATACCCCTGTTGAAATTGGCCTAGACGAATTTCTTGATGAGTGGGTTGAAGACCTTAACGAAGATGATGCGCTTGTTGGTTTAAACTGGAACGATGATCAAGTATGCGTTGAAATCGAACCGGTTGGTTTAGCTAAAGCTCTTTGCGATTAATAGCAATCCTTAAGCTTATAACGACACGGCCGTATTTATGGCAGTGTCGTTAAGCTGGAAACTTGATACTTATCAGGTATACTCTTCGACACATCTTTATTATCAAGGTATCAGGTTGAAGTCCCATCTTGGTCGTAGGCCCTTTTCGGCCATGGAATTACATACCCTGTATAATGGTTACATTTATGGTGATCAGCGTTTAGCACGTGAACAAGCTAAGCATTGGCACTTTTGGCTGCCTTTATTTGCTTATTATACTGGTGCCTACAGCGATGAAATTGGCCATTTAACCCTAGATAACATCGTCACCCTTGATGGCATTCGCTGCTTTGATTTTCATACACATGGCAAGATAAAACCCCGCTATGTGCCTATCCATAATGCATTACTCGATGCTGGACTTGATCAATACTTAGACTTTTTAACAAGTCAAAATCAACAACGACTAATGTTTGATTTACCTGCAAAATCAGGTCGCTATAGCGAAAAAGTACGCATTTGGTTTTCGGGTGAAGGTGAACGCGCTGGTTATTTGCAAAAGTGTGCTATTCCTACTGTTGATCAGCAAGGTATGAAAACCGCAATTAGTAGCTTACGGCTCAACTTTGAACAACAAGTGCGAATTCATGCACTGCAAGCCAACTGCAAAGACGCCTTTAACTACTTGCTTGGTTTTAAAGATTTCAACGAACAACGCTTTGCTGATATACAATTATTAAATACCGTGCTGCAAAACATACGACAAATAAACCCGCAACTGCATTGGCAGCGTTTCATTGACCGCCATAATTAACTGACAAACTTTGTTACTAACTATTTATTACTGTTCAAATTAAAACCTGATAGCATAGTTATTCGCCCCTCATAGCAGGTGCCTTTCTAACAACAAAAAATCAGGGATACTTATGTTCTTAAAAAGCCTATTAACGGTGAGTGTTGCACTTGCTGTTAGCTCTGCCCATGCCAATGAATATGTTATCGAAAAGCTTGCCAAGCCCAGCTCACAACAAGTAGAACTTACGCTTGATCCTGCCAAAGACAATTTTTCTGGTCATACCGAAATTGCTTTAGAGGTTCTAAAAGCAACCAATTATATCGAATTAAACGGTATTGATTATGCGGTTAGCATGGCGAAAATTTTAGGTGCAGAAAACTGTGACCTAAGTGCTGAAATGCTAAAAACAGGCAAAGTTAAATTCACTTGTGAAGAAAAAATCCAACCAGGCAAATACACTTTAAAAGTTGATTTTACCGCACCTTATAACCGCCAAAGTGTTGGTTTATATAAAACTTTAGATCAAGGCACCCCTTATCTTTTCACGCAATTTGAAATGAGCGATGCGCGTCGTGCATTCCCCGTTTTTGACGAGCCAAGTTATAAAATTCCATTTCAGCTAACTATCACAGCGCCAACATCACAAAAAGTGTATGCCAATACACCGGTTTTAAAAACCAAAGTTGATGGCGATATGACAACGCACTTTTTTGACAAAACACCACCGATTCCTTCTTACTTAGTCGCTATGGCTGTTGGCCCGTTTGAAGAGCTTGAAATTAAAGGCATGCCAATCCCTGGCCGCGTATTGACTCCACAAGGTAAAATTCACCTTGCTGATTACGCAAAAGAAAATATGCCGCGTGTGTTAAAAGCCCTAGAAGATTATTTTGGCATTCCTTACGTATACAAAAAGCTAGACTCAGTGGCAGTGCCAGAGTTTCCATTTGGCGCAATGGAAAACGCAGGCCTAGTGACTTACCGTGAAGACATTTTACTAGTAGACCTAGCAACAGCAACTCGCAGCAAAAAAGAGCGTAATGTATCAATCATTGCCCATGAGTTAGCTCACCAGTGGTACGGTAACCTAGTGACTATGAAGTGGTGGAATGATTTATGGTTAAACGAAGCATTCGCAAGTTGGATGGCAGCGAAAATCACTGCACAAATCAACCCAGAATTTGAGTCGCACTTAGACTTACCACAAAACCATGTGATGGCACTGGATGCGCGTTTAAGTACTAAACCTATTCGTAAACCAATCAAAACTGAAGCTGACATCATGGATGGCCTTGGCCTTGCATACAGTAAAGGTAGCGCGGTTTTATCTATGGTTGAAAACTGGATTGGCGAAGAGGCATTCCAGCAAGGTATTCGTACTTACTTGAAGAAATTCTCTTACAAGAATGCAGAAGCTGCTGATCTATGGCAAGCACTAGGCGAAGCGTCTAATAAAGATGTAGCAAGCGTTCTTAAATCGTTTATCGAACAATCATCTTTCCCGCTTATTAAAGTAACGCAAGACGGCAAGAAAATTAATATCAGCCAAAGCCGCTTTGTAAATGCTGGCGTTGATGCACCTGCACAACTTTGGAATGTTCCGGTTGCAATTAAGTATGGTGCGGGCGACAAAGTTAAAACCGCAAGTGTTCTGCTGAATAAAGAAACACAGCAACTAACTCTCGACTTTGAACCTGAGTGGATCTACCCAGATCAAGGTGCCATGGGTTATTACCGCTGGGTATTAAATGATGCACAGTTTAATGCCCTGTTAGAGAACGCTGCTGACAAGCTAACGGTACGTGAGCGCTTAGCGCTACTTTCTGCGGTTGATTCATTACTTGATGCAGGTGTTATCTCTGCGGCTCACTTAATGCAAACTTTAGAAGCCTTTGTGAGTGATGCTCACCCATTAGTAGCAAACACAGCATTGGGTTACCTTGCTTCTCAAAAGCGCGTATTCGAAGACGATAGTAACCGTGACCTATGGCCTAAGTTTATCCGTAACAGCATTGCACCTGCTGCTAAGCAATATGGTTTAACAGCAAAAACAGGTGAAGACGCGGCGGTATCGCAATTGCGTGCGCAAGTTATTGCCCGTTTAGGTTTTGATGGTCAAGACCAAAAAGTCATTGATACTGCAAAAGCACAAGCGGCACTGTACTTAAACAACCCTGAAAATGTTGACCCATATTTAGCCTCAACTTACTTAAACCTTGCGGCTTACCATGGCGATGCAAAGTTACTTGAAAAGTACAAACAAACCTTTAAAACCACCAAAGATCCACAAGTGCGTACTAAGATGCTGGCAGCGATGGGGTACTTTGGTAAACCTGAGTTACAAAAAGCGGTTCTAGAATACAGCTTAACAGATAACGTAACAGCCTCTGATATGCGTACGTTATTAGGTGGTTTAGGCTATGGTAAAGAGCGTGAAGCACTGTTTATTGAGTGGATTTACAACAATTACGATGCCATCACTAAGAACTTACCACCGTTCTTTGTACCAAATTTACCATTCTTCACAACGGCAAGCTGCGATGCGAAAAGCCTAGAGAAAACCAAAACCTTCTTCAACGATAAAATCACTGAAGTACCAGGTTATGCACGCTCTCTTAGTAAGCTTGAAGAAAGCATCAATGATTGTATTGCACTGAAAAACCGTGAATTAAACTCAGTGAATAGCTTCCTTAAGCGCTAATTAAAGCAAATACGAAAAGGGCCACAATGTGGCCCTTTTTTATTGCGCTAAAATAGCAGTTAATTTAGTTATAAATTGCTCAGCCGCTTCAGGTGAGGTGACTTTAAATGCAATACCATAATGAATGGGCTGTGCACTTTTATAAATGCGAGTTGGAAAACGGGTCATTTCACTTATTACATACAAATGCCAGTTTGCTCTGTTTGTAATTTAAACGCGAGATTGAGCCTTCACAAAAGCGTCTTAAATCAAGCCACTGTGATACCACTTCAGGCTCAGTCAAACTGCGCTTATGAACTCGGTTATTAACCGCATAAGCCACAGTGTCTTTATCAATTAAAGCAAAGTCTTGCACCGACTCAGGTAATCTAAATAAATCACTCACTTCCTCAGTTTGCGGCGCAAAGCGTGCAACCCAATGTTGGTTGTTTTTGTTATAACTAAATAAATAACTGTTTGTGTGTTTATCAAAAATTAAAGTTCGGCCAATATCATCAGCAATGACACGCGGTTTAGCCGCAGCAACACGAGTGTATTGCAATGTATGCGGCTCACCTAAGATAAACATGATCAGGTCTTCATCAGCGCCCCACGCATGGTAGCCAACAGGCTCAATCCATTCAAAAATTCGGCTCGCGGCAGGCTCTTCTGCTAATGGATACTGCCATAACTTTTGCTTACCATCTGCTTCGACCACGATTGCCGACAAGGCTTGCTGATTTGGCATTAGCGTTGGCGAGTATTCACTGACAGGAGTGTTGGTGATATTCACACTGCTCTTAGATGCAAAGTCATAAAACGCAATATCGGTTTGTGACTGGCCATTTTCGCCAACAACTTCATGGGTGTAGTAAAGCCCAGTATCAACTAAAAATGGTTGATTATTATAAGTTTTATCATCGGTTACTCGCGACACCTGCATACCATATGGGGTGTCTAAGTCGGCAAGTAATATTTCGCTTTTAGGCATCGCTGCATGTGCGTGACTGGTAAACAATGTCCCTGCTGCGACGAAAAGTAAAGACGAAATCAATTTCATGTTGTTCTCTCGTTTTAATTTTTATCAGCCCATGATAGCGTTAATTAATCCGCCAGTCACTTGACCTTACCATGCTCGACCTTTATAACTAGGACGTGTTCGTTTTTTATCGGTTTCTACTGATTGATTTTATGCACGATAATACCAATCGAGTTATGCCACTGACCATTTAACACACTAGAATGGTTAAATTTTTAAGCCGACTGGTATCAACAATAACGAGAATAATTATGTCAGCTAAACACCCTATCATCGCTATTACCGGTTCATCTGGGGCGGGAACTACCACAACCACCAATGCAATTAAGCACATTTTTAGAAGCTTAAGCATTGATGCAGCCTTCATCGAAGGCGATAGCTTTCATCGTTATACTCGCCCTGAAATGGATAAAAAAATCCGTGAAGCACAACAAGAAGGTAAGCACATTAGCTACTTTGGCCGAGAAGCTAATGATTTTGGTGCCCTTGAAGAGCTTTTTTACCAGTATGGCGAAACCGGCCAAGGTAAAATCAGACGTTACTTACATACTTTCGACGAAGCGGTGCCTTATAACCAACTTCCAGGAACTTTTACCCCTTGGCAAGATTTAGAATCAAATACTGATATCTTATTCTATGAAGGTCTTCATGGTGGTGCTGTCGATGAGAATCATGATGTTGCTAAGCATGTCGATTTATTGATTGGCATGGTGCCAATTATCAACCTTGAGTGGATCCAAAAACTCATTCGCGACACCTCTGAACGAGGCCATTCGCGAGAAGCGGTAATGGGCTCTATTGTGCGTTCAATGGATGACTACATTAACCACATTACCCCGCAGTTTTCACGTACTCATATCAACTTCCAGCGAGTGCCTACCGTTGATACCTCAAACCCGTTCAGCGCAAAAGATATTCCTTCTTTAGACGAAAGCTTTGTTGTTATTCGCTTTCGTGGCATAGATGACGTCGATTTTCCGTACTATTTGAGCATGATTGAAGGCAGCTTTATGTCTCGTATCAATACGCTTGTGGTACCTGGAGGCAAAATGGGCTTAGCAATGGAGCTTGTGCTAACGCCGTTGATCAAAGATATTATTTTGAAAAAACGTGCTCTTGAAAATTTAGCCCCGGTTGACTTGCCGATTTAACTCACTCGGGTACACTGCTGACTCTGGTGAAAACAATGGAGTCGTCGGCTTGAAACAAACTTTACGTGTTATTGTTGGTTCAAAGAACCCCGTTAAAATTAACGCGGCTAAACATGTCTTTAGTCTTTATTTCCCAAATCATATCATTGAGTGCAAAGGTGAAGATGCGCCATCTGGCGTACCTGATCAGCCACTAGGTGAAGATGAAACTCGTATCGGCGCTGAGAACCGTGTTAAGTATTGCCAAGATCACTTTGATGCCGACTTTTATGCAGCAATGGAAGGTGGCGCAGAACAATTTAGTTATGGCGCTGCAACCTTTGCCTTTGTAGTGATTGCAAACAAGCAGCAATTTAGCGTGGGTCGCAGTAGCAACCTACCGTTACCGCAACCTTTTTACGATGCCTTGCTAGCTGGTAAAGAACTAGGTGATGTCATGGATGAGGCATTCAATACAGTTAATATCAAACAACAAGGTGGTGCTATTGGCTTATTAACCAATCATCTTGCCACGCGCGAAAGTACTTATGCACAAGCGCTGACATTGGCCATGGCGCCATTTTCACACCCTACCCTATTCAACCAGTAATTAGGATAACCATGAAGTATAGCCACGTATTATTCGATGCCGATGAAACGCTTTTTAGCTTTAATGCATTTGAAGGTTTAAAAGTGATGTTTGCACATTACGGCGTAGAATTTACTGAGTCAGATTATCATCATTACCAAGCAACCAATAAGCCGCTGTGGGTTGCATATCAAAAGCACGAAATTACCGCCAGTAAACTACAGATAACTCGCTTTACCGAGTGGGCAAATAAACTCGATGTACCAGCAAAAGAGCTTAACGATGGCTTCTTGGATGCTATGGCCTCTATTTGTGTGCCATTACCTGGTGCAGTTGACTTGCTTACAAAGTTAAAACCACACGCCAAGCTAGGCATTATTACCAATGGGTTTGCTAAGTTACAACAAAAACGCCTAGAGCACACCGGTTTACAGGATATGTTCGATTGGCTGGTTATTTCAGAGTTAGTCGGTAAAGCAAAACCTGCCCCAGAGATTTTTCAACATACATTTCAATTAATGGGCAATCCACCAAAAGAGCAGATTTTAATGGTAGGCGATACAGCTGCCAGTGATATTTTAGGTGGTCACAATGTGGGTATCGACACGTGTTGGTTACAACACCCAGGAGTTGAGCTACCTGAAGATATTAAACCAACTTATCAAATCAATCAGTTGGTCGAGCTTGAAGCTATTCTAGGCTTATAATTCTTGATAATAGTTTGGCAAAAAAAATGACGCTTAAAGCGTCATTTTTTATAACTGTAATATGCTTGCGATTAAGCTGTCGCTACTTCTAAGCCTGGTGCTGGCATAGTCACTGGGGTATCGAAAGTTGCCCATTCCCATGCTGACTCAGTCGCCATAATTTTACGAAGTAGTTTATTGTTTAAATCATGGCCTGATTTATAAGCCGTGATTTTACCTAGAATGTTGTGGCCAGTCATAAACATATCGCCCACACAGTCTAAGATCTTGTGTTTAACAAACTCATCGCTATAACGTAAGCCGTTTGGATTTAGTACTTTAAACTCATCCAATACAACTGCGTTATCCATGCTACCACCTAATGCTAGGTTGTTAGCGTGCATATACTCGATATCTTTCATAAAGCCGAAAGTACGTGCGCGGCTGATTTCTTCAGTGAAGCTTTGTGCCGTGATATCTAAACCGATACGTTGGCGGCTTTCATTGATTGCTGGGTGATCAAACGCAATTTCAAAATCAATGTGGAAACCATCGTATGGTTCGATCTCAGCCCATTTATCGCCTTCTTCAATACGTACTTTTTCTTTAATACGAATAAAGCGCTTAGCTGCATTTACTTCTTTAATGCCGCCTTTTTGTAACAAATAGATGAATGGTAATGCACTACCATCCATGATTGGTACTTCTGAGCTGTCTAATTCAACAATTAGATTATCAATACCCATTGCCGCTACCGCCGCAATAAGGTGCTCAGTCGTTGATAAACGAACACCATCTTTGTTTGTTAAACAGGTACACAGTTGCGTATCACCAACGGCTTCTGGTGTTGTTTCAAAATCAACAACCGGATCAAGGTCTACGCGACGAAATACTATCCCAGTATTTGCGCTCGCAGGTCGGAGAGTAATAGTGACCTTCTCACCTTTATGAAGTCCAATTCCTATGGCTTTGACTACTTCTGCAATCGTACGCTGTTTAATCATAGGTTCGCTCACTTATAGTTACAGTTAGACGGCGAATTGTATCATAAATACATTCAACTGCCAATTTGTTTATTTATCGAACAAAATTACCAACAAAAACTGTCTTAGTCAGCTTGCTTTCTTAGGAAAGCTGGAATGTCGAAGTAATCGCCACCCTCTGATTTATCAGACTTTTTGCTGCTCTCAGTGCTGCTAGATACTGAGCTGCTCGTTGTACTTTGCTGTACTGGCTCTTGCTTTTCAGACGCAGATGACATGCTTACATCATCACCGCTGCCTTGACTTGCAAAGCTTGGTACATACATGCTGCTAGTTGTTTGGTTCATTGAGCTTTGTACATCAGAACCTGATGCTTTCTTAAAGCCATTATCAACAATACCAAACTGTGGACGACGATCGCCGCCTAAACCTGTTGCAACAACCGTTACACGTAACTCGTCGCTCATTTCAGGGTCAATTACCGCACCCACAACCACTGTTGCGTTTTCTGACGCAAGTGCTTTAACGTGGTTACCAACAATTTCAAATTCTTCAATCGCGATATCCATACCTGCCGTGATATTAACTAGGATACCTTTAGCACCTGTTAAATCGACATCTTCAAGTAGCGGGCTTGAGATAGCCGCTTCTGCAGCTTCTTGCGCACGGTCAGGGCCAGACGCAGATGCTGTGCCCATCATCGCAGTACCCATCGCTGACATAACTGTACGTACGTCGGCGAAATCCACGTTGATTAGACCAGAACGTGTGATTAGTTCTGCAATACCTTGTACCGCACCAAATAACACGTCATTCGCTTTTGCGAAGGCATCTAATAGTGTAGTGCCTTTGCCTAAAACTTTAAGCAATTTATTGTTCGGAATTGTAATAAGTGAGTCTACAGTTTCTGACAATTCATTAATGCCTTGTTCAGCAGCTGCAGCACGCTTTTTACCTTCAAAGTCAAACGGGCGCGTTACTACAGCAACCGTTAAAATGCCTAACTCTTTAGCAATTTTAGCAACCACTGGCGCAGCACCTGTACCCGTACCACCGCCCATACCAGCTGCGATAAATACCATGTCAGCACCTTCTAAGCTGGCACGGATAGTCTCAGCGTCTTCTTCAGCAGAGTTACGACCCACTTCAGGGTTAGCACCTGCACCTAGACCAGAGGTGATTTGTGTACCTAGCTGCACTGTTACATCAGCAGATGAATTACGTAATGCTTGTGCATCCGTATTCGCAGCAATGAAACGTACACCTTCAATTTGTTGTTTTACCATGTGCTCAACAGCGTTACCGCCGCCACCGCCCACGCCAATTACTTTAATGACAGCTTCTTCGCTGTGCTGTTCCATCATATCAAACATGTTTACTCTCCGACTTGAGTCTTAAAACTCACCTTGGAACCATTTAGTAATACGGTTCCACCAATTATTATCACCTTCTGCTTTCGACTTTTGTGCATTCATCGATTGCATTGTACGGCCGTATTGTAACAAACCAACCGCGGTTGCGTACGAAGGATCATCTACATAATCTGTCAAACCAACAATCCCGATTGGTTTGCCAATTCTGACCGGCATTTGGAAAATGTCTTCTGCCACTTCCATTGCACCCGTCATTTTTGCTGTTCCGCCAGTAATGACGAGACCTGCAGCAATTTGGTCTTCAAAACCTGAGCGGCGGATTTCTTCCATCGCCAACTCGAATAATTCTCTAAAACGTGGCTCAACAACCTCAGCTAAGGTATGGCGCGACATAATACGCGCTGGTCGGCCACCCACACTCGGTACTTCAATAGTGTCTTCGTTGCTTGCCATCTGGCTACTCGCACACGCATATTGTACTTTGAGTGACTCGGCATGTGATATAGGCGTTCTAAATATTTTTGCAATATCACCAGTCACTTGGTTACCGGCTACAGGAATAACGGCTGAGTGGCGAAGCGCACCATTAATATAAATGGTGATATCCATGGTACCGCCACCAATATCTAACACGGCTACACCCAGTTCTTTTTCGTCATCTGTAAGTACTGAGTAACATGATGCCAGTGCCGTGAAGATCAACTGATCGACTTCAAGGCCACAACGCTCAACACATTTCTCGATATTCTTTGCCATATCGTTTGAGCAAGTAATAATGTGCGCGCGAGCTTCCATACGTACACCGCTCATGCCAAGTGGGTTTTTAATCCCTTCTTGCATATCGATGCTGTACTCTTGTGGCAATGCATGGAGCATTTTTCGTTCTGCCGAAATAGGCACTGAACGCGCAATGTGGATGACATTTTCAATATCTTCGTCTGTCACTTCCGTGTTGTTAATTGCCACTACACCGCTTTCATTTTGGCACTGGATATGTTTTCCAGAAATCCCTAAATAAACAGAGCTAATACGGCAATCAGCCATTAGCTCAGCTTCATCTATAGCTCGACGAATCGATTCAGAAACAAGGTTAAGGTCGTTAACGCCGCCTTTATCCATACCATGCGATACTTGGCTGCCAACACCCACAATGCTTAGTTTGTTATCTGCGGTGATTTCACCAACGGTGGCCACAACTTTCGATGTGCCAACGTCTAATCCAATCACTAGGTTTCTTTCTGCTGACTTGGTCATGCCTTACTCTTATTTTCTAATTGTTCTTCTTGCACTGGCTTCCAGCTCACTGCAAGACCGGTATCATACCGTAAATCAACAACATCGATTTGTGCATCTGCACGTTGTTCCATGCGCGGATACACGTCAATAAAACGCTGTACACGCTTTGCTTTTTCTTTGCGGCCTAAGTTCAGGCGAATGCCGTTATCAAGCCATAACTGCCACGAAAAGCGCTCAGAAAGCGCTAAACTAGTCAGCTCTAAGTTATTCACTTTGAGCATTTCTTGAAATTGACTAAATGCTGTCCACGCCTCAATCTCACTGCCTTCAGGGCCGTATAATTGTGGCAAGCTTGTGGGTAATTTATCACTACTTGCTTGGAACACTTCGCCTGCTTGGTTTAACAGCATATCACTGTTCCAATGAGCTACAGCTTGATGTTCAACAACATATACTTGCAGGGTATCTGGCCATTGCTTTCTGACCGATGCCGTTGCCACCCACGGCAAGCTTTGTACTAAGCGTTGCACATGTTTTACGTCTAATTCAAAAAAACTCGATAAGTCGGCTTTTTTTATTGCACCAATAATTGCTTTCTCATCAGTATATTGGGGCTGTCCAAGTACTGATAAATGCTTTATTTGTGCGTCTTTGTTTTCTACCAACCAATCTGAGACGCCCGTGGTGATTTTTACTAATGCGAAAATCACGACTAGAAAAAAGCTCACACCAAAAATCAACGACCAATTTAGTTGCTGTTTTAATTGTTGCGCTTTTTCTAAAAAAGGATGCATATTAAAGGGTTTGCTCCAAAATGCGAACAACTAATTGCTCAAAGCTTGCACCATTCGCTTTTGCAGCCATGGGCACTAAAGACTTCTCTGTCATGCCTGGTACCGTATTTACTTCTAATAAGTAAAAGTTACCTTGCTGATCACGCATCGCATCAACACGCCCCCAACCACTTGCACCCACTAAATCAAATGCTTTTAATGCCATATCTTGCAACAATTCAGTTTCTTGCGCAGATATATCTGCAGGGCAATGATACTGAGTTGTATTCGATTGATACTTAGCTTGATAGTCATAAAAGCCATTTGGCGTCGTCATCTCAATGACAGGCTGGACATCTTGCCCAAGTACAGCAACAGTAAATTCACGGCCAGTGATCCATTGCTCAACAAGCACTTGGCTATCAAACTTAAATGCAGCGTTAAGCGCCGCATCGAGTTGCTCTGCGCTGTTTGCTTCTGCCATACCAATGCTTGAACCTTCATGTGAGGGTTTTACCATCACTTTACCAAATTCATTAATAATCGCTTGGCTATCAAACTCATGGCGACTATCAACAACAGTGTAAGGCGCTGTGCTTAGCCCCATTGCTTTAAATAAGTGCTTACAACGCACTTTATCCATCGCAAGCGCAGAACCTAAAACGTCACTGCCAGTATATGGGATACCCATAAATTCAAGTGCACCTTGAATAGTGCCATCTTCGCCACCACGACCATGCAGAGCAATAAACACACGTTCAATGTTTAGCTCTTTTAATTGCCATAGCGGCTGATCTTTCGGATCAAAAGCAATGGCATCAACGCCAGCACTTTGCAAAGCATTCAATACAGCTTGGCCTGATTTAAGAGAGACTTCTCGTTCGGCAGATGTGCCACCAAAAAGTACCGCTACTTTGCCAAATTTGTCACTTAACTGGCTCATACGTTTACCTGCTTTAGTTGTTCAATAGACAACTCGGTTGCTGCTAACTTTTTCACTAACTGGCCTATGTTACCAGCGCCTTGTGTTAAAACTAAATCATTATCTTGCAGTGTATTCGCTAGGACACCGGCAAGCTCAGAGTTACTAGCAACATGTAATGGCTCTTTGCCACGTTGGCGTAAACTGCGACATAAACTCTTGCTGTCGGCTCCCACGATTGGCTCTTCACCCGCTGAGTACACATCAAGGAGTAATAACTGATCAACATCAGCCAGTACTTTGACAAAGTCTTCGTATAAATCACGGGTTCGACTATAACGGTGCGGCTGATAAATCATCACTAAACGTTTATCTGGCCACCCTTCACGAACCGCCGCAATTGTTGCTGCAACTTCTGATGGGTGATGACCATAATCATCAACTAACATCACATTACCGCGTTCATTCTCAAAGCTTCCATAATGCTGAAAACGACGGCCTACGCCCTCAAATTTTGTCAGCGCTTCTAAAATTGCATGGTTAGCTATGTTTTGATCTTTAGCCACCGCAATCGCAGCTGTCGCGTTAAGCGCATTGTGCTTACCCGGCATATTAAGCGTAACGGCTAGGCTTTCACCTTGCTTATTTACAACATTAAATGAACAAGTATTCGCTGTTTGGCTAAAATCAACCATGCGGTAATCAGCTTCTGCCGACTCACCATAGGTAATCACAGGGCGTCCAAAGCGAGGGATCAACTCCGCTGCAACCTCAGAATCAATACACACAACAGCTAAACCATAAAACGGTAAGTTATGAATGAAATCAACATACGTGTCTTTCATTTTTTCTAAGCTACCGCCGTATGTATCCATGTGATCTTCTTCAATATTCGTGATCACCGACACCATAGGCTGTAAGTGTAAGAATGACGCATCACTCTCATCAGCTTCTGCAATTAAAAAGTCGCTTTTACCGACCTTGGCATTACTTCCAGCGCTGTTTAACAAGCCACCAATAATAAAGGTTGGATCAAGGCCCGCTTGTGCATAAATACTTGCTATTAAACTGGTTGTTGTTGTTTTACCATGAGTGCCCGCTACAGCAATACCGTGACGAAAGCGCATTAATTCTGCCAACATTTCGGCGCGGCGAACAATTGGAATACGTGCCGCTTTTGCTGCTTTAATCTCAGGGTTTTGCTCGTTAATCGCACTTGATACCACGACAACGCTGGCATCTTTTACATTGTTTTCATCATGACCAATAAATACTTCTGCACCCACTTGTATTAAGCGCTCAGTCATCGCACTGTGCGCAATGTCTGAACCTGTGATGCGGTAGCCTTCAAAAGCAAGTACTTCGGCAATACCACCCATGCCTGCACCACCAATACCCACAAAGTGGATGGTGTCGATACGACGCATCGCAGGACGAGTGTTGTTTTCTTTCATCGTGCTTTCTTTCACTACTAATCTCTTCTATCTGCTAGTTGCTCACAGCGTTTTGCAACATTGGCTGTGGCATCTAAAATAGCAAGCTGTTTTGCTTTACTTGCCATTGTTGAAATTTTTTCTGGTGCATTTAAGTAAGGCGTTAATAACTCAACAACCGTCGCTTGGTTAAACTCACTTTGCTGCATAATCAATGCAGCTTGCTCAGTCACTAAATACTTTGCATTGGCAGTTTGATGGTCATCGACAGCATGTGGAAAAGGCACAAATAAGGCCATTCTTCCGGCTGCAGCTATCTCACTCACCGTTAACGCACCAGCACGGCAAATTACCAAATCAGCCCATTGATATGCGCTATCCATATCATCAATGAATTCAGCGACTTTACTATTTTCAGTTAACCCTAACTGTTGATAGCTGGCAGTCACATTCGGTTCATTATTTTTACCTGTTTGGTGCCATATATTAAGCGTTGTTAGCGCTGAAAGTTCACTGAATACAGCTGGTAAAGTATCATTAAGAACTTGCGCACCGAGTGAACCGCCAACTACTAGCACATTAATCGGTGTCGCTGTTTGCTTTACAGTGACATTAGCGACACTTGCTCTGACTGGGTTACCGACTACTTCACATTGTTCTTTTGCAAAAGCCGATGGAAAAGCAGCTAAAACTTTATTGGCAAACTTTGCTAGCCAACGATTACTCATGCCTGCAACAGCATTTTGCTCATGAATAACCAAAGGAATACCTAAGCTCTTTGCTGCTATGCCCGTAGGTCCAGTCACATAACCACCCATAGCTAAAACAACATCGGGCTTTTGTGCTTTTAAAATTTTGCGTGCTTGAAAAATGGCATTCATCACCATAAATGGTGCCTTGACCAAACGTTTAATACCATTGCCACGCACACCTTTCACATTGATAAAATCAATCTCAATGTTGTGCTTAGGTACTACCGTTGCTTCCATTCTGTCAGGCGTGCCAATCCAGCTAACCTGCCAGCCTTGCTGCTTTAAAAAATCAGCAACTGCAATACCCGGGAAAATATGACCACCAGTACCGCCTGCAACAACAAGTAATTTTTTACTCATCGCTTACCTCCTCGAGAGGTTGCCTGCTTAGTTGCCATTTTTGTCTCAAAATCTATTCGCAAAAGTACACCTGTTGCTATGGTCATAATTAATAAACTAGAGCCACCGTAAGAAACAAACGGCAGTGTTAAACCTTTGGTTGGCAAAATACCCGCACTTGCGCCAACATTTACCATGGTTTGAAACGCAAACCAGATACCAATAGCAAAAGCAAAATAGCCTTCGTACTCTTTGCCGCATTTCAATGCTTTTTGACCAATTAACAGGGCTCTGAATACAAACACAGCAAGCACAATCAAAATACTTAATACGCCAAAAAAGCCAAGCTCTTCACCAATCACTGCAAAGATAAAGTCATTATGTGCTTCAGGAAGATATTGAAGTTTTTGCACGCTATTTCCTAAGCCTTGACCAAACCAACCACCTTGACTGTATGCCATTAGCGATTGCACTAACTGATAACCTTTACCGAATGGATCTTCCCACGGCTCTAAAAAGCCAGTGACACGAGCCATACGGTATGGTTCAGCGATAATTAGCACTACTACGGCAGCAATACCCGTTAAAATAAGGCCAAAAAACTGCCATAACTTAGCCCCCGCTAAAAACAACAAACCAACTGTCGTCACAAACAGTACAACTACGGTCCCTAAATCTGGTTGCATCAAAATCAAAAATGCATACACACCAAATACAGCTAATGGCTTGAAAAAACCTTTTAAGTTCTCTTGTACTTCTTCACGTTTACGTACCAAGTAACCGGCAATATAGCTAAAGAAATACAACTTGGCGGCTTCAGCGACCTGAAAGCCAACTGGGCCAATAGGTATCCAACGCTTTGCACCGTTCACTTCACGGCCAACAATCAGCACTAAAACCAGCAAACCTAAACCCAGCAACAATAAATAGGCGTTACTGCGCTTCCACCAATCCATAGGCACGTTTGTGGCAATCCAAAATAAGAAAAAGCCCATAATTAAGAACATGCCGTGGCGAATAATAATGTGATACGGATTATCAAATAATCGCTCTGCTGTTGGCATAGAGGCACTGGTTACCATCACAAAGCCAACGCCAATCAACATCAACATGCAATACAATAACGGCACATCATAAAGCTGTGGCGATTGCTTTGGTGTTAATGCGTCACGGATGTCAGCAAATGCAATCATACTGCCTCCGCCAATACGCACTGCGCAAAATCATCACCACGTTGCATGTAATTGTTGTACATATCAATGCTGGCACATGCAGGTGCTAATAAAACGATATCGCCACTGCTGCTTAACTGTTTTGCTAGTTGCACAGCTTCATGCATGTTGGTGGTTAGGTGGCCTTTTTCGGTTAATGCTACGAGAGCTTTAGCATCCTTACCAAAACAAATAAGCGCTTTCACTTTGTTGTTTAAGTATGGTTTTAAGGCATCTAAATCAGCCCCCTTTGCATCACCACCGGCAATCACAACCAATTGCTTTGCTTGATCAGCTAAGCTTTCAATCGCTGCGATAGTTGCACCTACATTGGTCGCTTTTGAATCGTTAAAGTATTTTACTTCATTAATTTCAGCGACAAACTGGCAACGGTGTGCAAGCCCAGTAAAAGCACTAAACGCTTGCTGGTAATGCCCTTTAGCAATATCAAACGGGCTCAGTAATGCCATCACCGCTAAAGCGTTTTGTTGATTGTGTGAACCAACAACATTTAAGCAGCTTGCTGGTAATACTGGTTTACCGTGTGCTGCAAAGTATTGTTCGCCTTGATGTTCAACCAAGGCAAAATCTGCATTGGCGAGCGCAAAGCTTACTTGGGGTTGCTTTGCAGTGTGTGTTGCCACATCAATGGCATTAACTACAGCAAGCTCTGAGCCATTATAAATACTTTGTTTAGAGTCTATGTATGCTTGATAACTTGAATAACGATCGAGGTGGTCTTCACTCACATTCAACACACAGGCACTTTTCGCTTTTAAGCTATGCGTGGTATCAAGTTGAAAACTCGACAGTTCAAGTACATACACATCATAGTCTTGCGATAGTAAATCAAGTACCGCAGTACCAATGTTGCCACCAAGGCCAACTTTATAACCGGCCGCTTTCAGTACTTCAAACGCCAATGTGACCACTGTCGACTTACCATTTGAACCTGTCACCGCAACAATTGGTTTATCGGTTAAACGGGCAAAAAGCTCCACGTCACCAATCACTTCAACACCAGCATCAATCGCTTTTGCTACAGCGGGTGTCGCGAGGCTTAAACCTGGGCTGATAATAATAATGTCATTGCTGGCTAAGTCTGCCTGTTCTAAATCACCAAAGTGAGTCGTTAACTCACTGGCATGCTCATTTAGCCAATCAGCACCCGGCGGCGCTGTGCGGCTATCAACAACAATTGGCTTAATATTCTGAGATAATAAAAAACGCACAATGCCCAGACCGGTTACACCGAGTCCGAGCACTGAAATTTGTTTATTTTTAATCTCGTTAATAACTGTCATTTACCTGATCTTTAATGTCGCAAGGCCAGCAAGCACTAGCACGATTGAAATAATCCAAAAGCGCACAATTACGCGCGGCTCAGGCCAACCTTTTAATTCATAATGGTGGTGAATAGGCGCCATTCTAAAAATACGTTGACCACGTAATTTGTAAGAGCCTACTTGTAAAATCACCGACAATGCTTCCATTACGAACACACCACCCATGATGATAAGTACTAGTTCTTGGCGAACCAGCACCGCAATAATACCCAGTGCACCACCGAGGGCTAATGAGCCTACATCACCCATAAAAACCTGTGCTGGGTAGGTGTTAAACCATAAGAAACCAAGTCCAGCTCCCACAATTGCTGTACACACAACCACAAGCTCACTGGCGAGTGGCAAATGCGGAATATGTAGGTAGCTTGAGAAATTAACGTTACCTGTTAAATAAGCAATAATAGCAAGTGCTGCCGCCACTAAAATGGTTGGTACAATCGCTAAACCATCAAGGCCATCTGTTAGGTTTACCGCGTTCGACGTACCTACAATTACAAAGTAAGTCATCACGATATAAAACAACCCTAGCTGTGGTAGCACGTCTTTAAAAAACGGCACAACTAACGAGGTTTCGCTGCCTTGCTGCGAGGTAAAATAAAGTGCACTGGCAACCACTAACGCAATCACTGATTGCCAAAAGTATTTCCATTTAGCAATTAAGCCTTTAGGGTCTTTGCGGATCACTTTACGGTAGTCATCAATAAAACCAACCACACCTAACGAGCCCACGACAAATAAGGTTGCCCAAACATATTTATTTGAAAGGTCTGCCCACAGTAATGTGCTGGTAAAAATCGCCCCTAAAATCAAAATACCGCCCATAGTTGGCGTACCTTTTTTAGATAGGTGAGATTCTGGACCATCGTGACGAACCACCTGACCAATCTGCATTTTTTGCAATGCACGAATTAGCTTAGGACCAAAATAAAGTGAGATAAGTAGCGCTGTTAAAATACCTAAAATTGCGCGCAGCGTTAGGTAAGAAAAAACATTAAAACCACTGTAATACTGTGTTAAATACTCTGCCAGCCAAACTAACATGACGATACTCCATTATTGCCATTTTGCTGGCTATTTACTAAATCTGTGACCACAAGCTCCATACGAGAACTGCGCGAGCCTTTTACAACAACTGTGGTTTTTTGCGTCGATTGAGCTAGTTCGCTTTGTAATTGTTGTAATAATTGTTCACGGCTTGAGAAGTGGCGGTTTGGCTTTTCAAATACATCACTGGCTGACTTGCTTAATACGCCTAGGCTGTAAAGCTCATCAATGCCTTTTTGCTGTGCATATTCACCGACTTGTTGATGATAAAAACGCGCTTCTTCACCCAGCTCGCCCATATCACCTAACGCAAAAATACGACGCCCCGGCATATCACTTAATAAATCAATTGCTGCTTTAACCGATTGCACATTCGCGTTGTAGGTATCATCAATCACCGTCAATGAGTCTGACACTTTAAGGACGTTTACACGACCTTTAACTTCACCCATGGTTGCCAGCGCCGATGCGACACTTTCGAGGCTTACACCGAGCTCAGTGGTTAAGGCGGTGGCAATTAATGCATTAGCAATATTATGCTTGCCCGGTAATGCCAGAGTGACAGGTACTTTTTTATTTTTATTGCAAAGCACAAAAGAAGCACGGGCTTGTTCACCAAGCACCACATCTTCTGCCCAATAATCTAATTGTTGGCTAGTAGAAAAACGTTTTACATTGCGATTAGTTAACTTTTCAAGCCAAAAATCGGCATAATCGCTATCGCAATTGACGATAGCAACACCATCAGGCTTTAAGCCATCATAGATTTCGCCTTTGGCCGTTGCTACACCTTGTAATGAGCCAAAGCCCTCTAAGTGAGAAGCTGCAACATTACATACCACAGCAACATCAGGTTTCGTCATTGCAACGGTGTAAGCAATTTCACCAATGTGGTTTGCACCTAACTCAATCACCGCATATTGGTGTTGTGGTTCAAGGCGTAATAACGTGAGTGGTACGCCAATGTCATTATTAAAGTTGCCTTTTGTTGCGAGTACTTCACCATGACCAGATAAAATCGCCGCACACATTTCTTTTACGGTCGTTTTACCCACGCTACCAGTAATAGCAATTGTTTTCGGTGCAACCTGTGCCATCACAGCTGCGCCGATGTGACCTAGCGCAATACGTGTGTCACTAACCACAAACTGCACAATATCGACATTAACAGGGCGCGCTACAATAGCAGCTGTCGCGCCTTTTTCTTTTGCTTGCGCAACAAATTTATGGCCATCAAAATTAGGCCCTTGTAGCGCTAAAAACACTTCACCGTCACACAAAGTACGGGTGTCAGTGTTAATATTTTTTACCGTTTGATTACCACCTTGGTAATCGGTTGCTAGAACTTTAGCTAGCCAATCAAAATCCATAGGGATCATAACTGCGCCCCTTGCGATTTTTCTTTTAATTGTTGTTGTACATACTGACGATCGCAGAAGTCGATTCGTTGGTCGCCAATAATTTGATAATCTTCGTGGCCTTTACCCGCAATAAGGATGACATCATCAGCACTCGCTTGCGCAATGGCATAACTAATAGCCTGCGCTCGGTCTGCTTCACAATGTGCGCGTCCAGGCTGCTCAAGCCCCGCAACCACATCAGCAATAATTTCGTCAGGGTCTTCACTTCTTGGGTTATCGCTGGTGACAATAATACGGTCTGCATTGCCTTCAGCTGCTTTTGCCATCATCGGGCGTTTGCCTTTGTCTCTGTCACCACCACAGCCAAACACACAGCTAACGCCACCTGGAACGTGCTTTTGCAATGCTTGTAATGCCAGTGCTAATGCATCAGGAGTGTGGGCATAATCAACAATACAAGTCGGTTGACCTGGTGCACTAAATGCCTGCATGCGACCAGCAACAGGCTGCAATGACTTACACCCTTCAACGAGTAAATCAAGTGGGTAACCCATGCCTAATAAAGTGGCCATAGCAGCGGCTAAATTATATAAGTTAAACTCGCCAAACAGTGTGCAATTAACTTCGGCTAGCCCCCAGCTGGTATCAAACTTCGCCGAAATACCGCTGTTATCATAAGTTACATCGCTAAAATAAACAAAACGCGCATTTTCAGGCGTGAGGTTTTTATGGCCGTAACAAATTAGATTATTGAAGTCGTATTTTTCTAACCATGCTTCAACTTGCGCATCATCTTGATTAAGCACCACAAGCTGTGGCATATGGTCACGCATTAACATTAACTTGGCATCAGCGTAAGCATCCATGGTGCCGTGATAATCTAAGTGATCGCGTGTAAGATTAGTAAATACTGCTGCTTTAAACTGACAATTATCAACGCGATGCTGCACTAAACCATGAGACGAGACTTCCATGGCCACAACATCATTCTGCTCTGCGACAAGCTCAGATAAAATACGCTGTAAATCAACGCTCGATGGCGTGGTATTTGCAAGCTCAGTTAGATTATCAGGGTGCCCATAACCGAGCGTACCAATCACTGCTGCGCGTTTATGACAGTGCTGTGCTAAGTGCGCAATCATTGCTGTGGTTGTTGACTTGCCATTGGTGCCTGTCACACCCACTAACTCAAGCTGCTTTGATGGTTGCTGGTAAAAAGCTGCTGCAAGTGCTGGCAGCTTTTTCGCTAAATCGGTAACTAAGTAAAGTGGTTCAAACTCACTTTCGAACTCACATAAACGGTCAGCAATAACTGCCACCGCACCATTTTCAATGGCTTTGTCAATAAACTGTCCGCCATCAAGCTGATGGCCTTTAATGGCGACAAACACATCGCCAGCTTTTACATCTCGACTATCAAGACGTAGTTGGTTAACCAATAAACTATTGGCCTCAACATCAATTTGATTAAGAATCGGTTTTAAATCACGCATCGTTATCTTTGCCTTCTACGTACGCAACCGCATCTTTGTCCGGTGCAACGTTTAGAATTCTTAAGGCATTGGAGACAATCTCTGCAAATGCAGGGCCTGCCGTCGCACCGCCGTAATAAACATCTCCACCCGGTTCATTAATCATTACTACTACCGCTAAACGTGGGTTACTCGCTGGCGCAATACCAGCAAAATAGCCAACATATTCGTCACCATACCCGCCCACAGCGGCTTTCTTAGAGGTACCTGTTTTGGCAGCAGCACGATAGCCATCAACATGAACTTTTTGTGCAGTACCACCTTTTTCGAATACGCTTTCCATCATGTGAACAACTGCTTCAACGTCTTTTTGTTGGAAAATACGTTCACCCTCTGGCACTGACTCTTGTTTAAGAACTGTTAGCGGGCGCATAACGCCACCAGAGCCTAACATTGCATAAAAACGAGCCATTTGAGCGGTACTTACAGCTAAGTTATAACCAAATGATAATGCAGCAATTTCATGATCTGACCAGCGTCGATTTGGGTAAAATAAACCGCTGCTTTCACCAACCATGCCTGTACCACTATCACTGCCAAACCCCACCTTTTGGTAAAGCCCTACAAAATAGTCTTTTGGTACTTCTTGACTGACCTTAGTTACACCCATATTACTTGAATACTTTAAGATTTCTCTTAAGGTCATCTCACCATGGTTACGGGTATCTTGCACAAGGCTGCCACCCACACGCATCCAGCCAGGATAAGTATCAATAATTGAATCCGGTTGAATTGCGCCGTAGTCTAAACCAGCTAAAATGGCTAGTGGCTTAACAGTAGAGCCTGGCTCAAACAAATCGGTGATAGCACGGTTACGACGCTTATGCGGTGCGGCATCATTCAAGTTATTAGGGTTAAACGATGGGCTATTCACCATAGCTAATACTTCGCCGGTTTTTACATCAACAACCATGGCTGAACCCGAAGTAGCTTTATAGGTTAGAACTGCTGATTTTACTGCTTTATAAGCAATCGCTTGAATGCGCTGATCAATACTTAAATGAATGTTTTCAGGCTCAACACGTTCACGCTCATCAAGCACTTCTACTTCACGGCCTTGGGCATCTTTACGAATGGTGCGCTGACCTTCAACACCCGTTAACGCCTTTTCATAAAGCTTTTCGATTCCCTCAATACCATGACCATCAATGTTAGTAAATCCAATAACATGGGCTGTTACTTCACCGGCAGGGTAATAACGTTTTGACTCATCAAGTAAGTGGATACCTGGTAAACGAAGATCACCAATATAGTTAGCAACAGCAGGGGTAACCTGACGTTTTAAGTAGACAAAACGACGCTTTGGATTATCACGAAGGCGAGAGTTAACTTTACTTGGGTCAATACGTAATACATCCGCAAGTTCACGCCAGCGAATATCATTATTGTAATAAGCGGCAATACGTTTATCTAACTCAACCGTATTTTCAGCCAGTGCTTGTTGATCTTCACCATTTTTTCTAGCTTGACGCAGTACCTTACTGATCAGTGATTTATGCAGCGCTTTCGGATCCGCATACACACTTACCACAGGTACGCTGACCGCCAACTCTTTGCCATTGCGATCGAAGATCATGCCACGTTGCACATGTTGTTTTTCAACACGCACAGTTCGTTTATCACTTTCAGAACGCGCTTTATCTGGTTCAATAACCTGTAAAAAAGCAGCACGCGCAACCAGCGTCATAAAGACTAAAAACACCACTGAGCACACCAGCAAAAAACGCCATGTGATTAAGGTATTTGTTGGCTTTTTCCCTCTGCTTCTCATCGCAGTATTACCACCTGTTCGTCTTGGCTAGTTGGCCGTTTCATTTCTAATTGCATAGTCGCGACTTCTTCAATGCGCGCATGCTGTGAATAAAACTCTTCTTCTACGAGCAAGTAACGCCACTCAAGATCGAGCTCATCACGCTCTTGCAATAATTTGTCTTGTTCAATCAATTGCTGACGCGCTAGATGCGTCACCTGAACCACACTCAAACTAGATGCGAGGATCACAACCAACAAGGCCAAGGTCAGCTTATTAGCTCCTAGGCCTTTGAAAATTTCTGTAAATAAATTTGGTTGGCGATGTGTCGCTTTAGCTTTCATTACAACCTCTGCGCAACCCTTAACACTGAACTACGTGAACGCGGGTTTGCTTCAATCTCCGCCTTACTCGGCTTAATGGCTTTACCCACTGCCTTTAACGTCAGGTTTTTGTTTATTTGTGCGTCCGTCAAAGGCAGACCTCTGGGTATCGCCTCTCCCTTACTCTGTTTTTTAATAAACTGCTTAACAATGCGATCTTCTAACGAGTGGAACGAAATAACCACTAAACGTCCCCCTGGTTTTAAAACCTCAACAGCGGCTTGCAATGCAGTTTGGATTTCTTCGAGCTCACTATTGATATAAATACGGATCGCTTGGAATGTGCGTGTAGCTGGGTGTTTGTGCTTATCTTTAACTGGCACAGCTTCATCGACTAAATCAGCAAGCTGCTTAGTACTTGTGATTGCAGTGTGCTCACGTGTTTCAATGATCTTATGAGCAATTCGACGACCAAATTTTTCTTCGCCATAGGTTTTAATCACATGCGTGATATCTTCTAGTTCAGCTTCAGCTAGCCATTGTGCAGCACTGCGACCACTAGTTGGATCCATACGCATATCAAGTGGGCCATCTTTCATAAAACTAAAACCGCGTTCAGCATCATCAAGCTGTGGTGAAGAAACACCGATATCCAACAAAATACCGTCAACTTTACCGATTAAATCGTTATCTTCAGCAACCGCTTTTAGGTTTGAAAAACGAGTGTGAGCAATTGAAAAACGCGCATCATCGGCAAATTTTTCGGCGGCTTTAATAGCTTGTGGATCCTGATCAATCGCCTGTAAGCGACCTTGTTCACTTAAACGCGCAAGAATTTGCCCCGAGTGCCCACCGCGACCAAATGTGCCATCCATGTAAATGCCTTCAGGTTTAATATCCAAAGCATCTATGGTTTCGTCCATCAGTACAGAGACATGTTCAAATTGCGCTGTCATTAGCTATTATTTGCCTTTTTCTTTGTGTCGTTAGAGTGAGAAGTTATCGAACTCAGGATTCGCCTCAAAATCGCCTAGGCGTTCTATTTCAGTATCTTGGCGCATTTGTTCATGCCAACGATCTTCATCCCAAATTTCGAACTTGTTCATCAAGCCAACCAACATAATTTTTTTTCCTAGTTCTGCATGGGCTCGTAACGAAGGTGCCAGCAAAATTCGGCCATTTTTATCTAATTGATATTCTGTGGCATTGCCGAGCAACATTCGTTGCATGCGGCGAGCGCGTGGATTCATATTTGAAATTTTTAATAGTCGCTCTTCTATTTCAAGCCACTCGGCTAACGGGTATAACCACAAGCAGGGCTCGTTTAAAGCAACAGTGCAAATAACCGTTCCCTGATCTTCAGACAAGATCGCATCTCGGTACTTAGTTGGTACCGCAAAACGTCCTTTATCATCCAAACTCAGTGAGCTCGCACCCCGAAACATAACATGCCTTAAATTAGGTTATTTATTGTAACTGACTATCTCTGATCCAATTTGATCCACTAAAAACCACTTTTTACCACAGTGCTCCAGTTTAGGGCTTGACAAGCTATTTTGTCAAGTAACTAGATCATCTTCAGTGCCTTCTAAAGCCAGAAAAAATAAGGCCTCAAGCAAAGCCTCTGAATTACGTGGGAAAAAGTGGAAAACATAGAAAAAAATTTTTTTTCCAATTTTATTGGCAATCTAATGGGGAAAAATGGTTAATGAATAACCAATGAACAATTACAAAATTATCTTATTCTGTAATTTTTACTTAATCACCCTGCAAGAGTTACGAAAAACCACTAACCAAGAACGCAATAAAAAGAATAAACAGCTGAAAATTATTGATTTTATATTTTGGTATGAAGGTTGCGATGAATTAATCACCAATTAAATGGCAATTTTTAAGGAATGATTATGACTACCGCAACTTCAAAATCGAATTCAAGCACGGCAACAAGTAACAGTGCAAACTCGAACGCGGCTCAAGTAGAGGCGCCATTCACAGAAAAAGCGACAGAGGCAGCTCACCACGCAGTAGATGCATTATCAACACGCGCTGCTAGTGCTGAACATAGTGTACGTCAGGGTGCATCTAGCTCTGCTCAAACGCTTTCGGAAAAGCAAGCAATAGCACGCGCTAAAATTAATGAATACAGTGGTAAAACTCGTAAACTTGCATCAGAAAACCCACTTGCAACAGCAGGTATTGCATTTGCTGCAGGCATGTTAGTAACTGCACTTATTCGTCGTAAGTAATTGTTATGCAAACTTCTCAATCTACAGATGAGAAAACGCAAGATGCCACTGATCAGCCATTAAACGCTGATCAGTGGCAAGATCACCTTGCTAAATTATCTGACTACGGCAAACAGCTATACATTGACTATCGCAAACAAACTGGGACTTGCAAAAAGCTTGCAGCTGCTGAGTGGCGCTTATCAACACGTTCACTCGCCTTAACTATTATACTACTTGTCTGTTTTGCCGGTGGTTTAGTGTTACTTTGGGCTGGTTTACTTGCTACTGTCGGTATCGCGATATTCAGCTTTAGCCAATCATTGTGGTTAGCCGCTATTTCACTGATTGCATTACAATTGCTTTGTCTTGCATGGCTTTGGAAGAACATTGGTTATGTCAGCAGTAAAATAGGTTTTGATCATACGCTAAAAAGTATTCGTCAATTATTGAATATTAGTAAGGATGAATGATGTTAATTGATTATTTTATTAATAAACCGCAACACAGAGTAACTAAGCTAAGCCAGCAAATGGATTTACAAGATGAGCTTAAACGTCAACACCATCAAGCGTTCAAATACCGTTTAAAACGCTTTGCGGTAAGTAAAGTGGGTGTTGCCAGTGCCTTCACTGCGGGTATGGGTTATGAAGCACTTAATAACTCAGACCACAAGGACAGTAAATTGAAACAAGTCAGCCGCTTCAGCTGGTTACTGCGTTTGTTGTGATCATTATCATGTAATGTTTGCTTTTTACTTCTCTTTGCCACCTATTTTCATTACCTTAAACACAAACGAGCAATTTGTGAGGATGTAAGGTGAAGAAAAGGATTGTACTAACTGGTGGCCCTGGCGGTGGTAAAACAACAGCCATCGATCTATTAAGACGTGAATTTTCTAATCAAATTGTTGTTGTACCAGAATCTGCGACCATGCTGTTCAGCGGTGGTATAGAACGTGGTGATGCAACTCACCTGATCAAAGCTCACCAACAAGTTATCTTCAGCTTACAAAAACACCTTGAACATATTCAGCGAACCATGCACCCAGATCGTTTAATGCTTTGCGATCGTGGTAGTTTAGATGGGCTTGCCTATTGGCCCGGTGAGCAAGATGAGTTTTTTGAGTGTCTGAATACCAACCTACATACCGAGCTTAATCAATATGATGCAGTGATTTTTTTTGAAACAGCAGCGAAGTCTGGGCAAAGTATTCATTCTAATAACCCAGTTAGAAACGAATCTGATCAGCAAGCCATATTGCTTGATGACAAACTGCAAGCAGTTTGGTCTCAGCACCCTAATTTTAATTTGGTGAAAAGTTCTGAGTCATTTATCCAAAAGGTGGTGTTTGGCATCGACACTATCCGCAAGGTCATGGATAGTTATAACTAACAGTTCAATCAAGTCATTAAACTGTTAGTTATCAAGGTTTATTAACCACGGTTATGAGACCGAGCGTAGTCTATATCAGGCCCTTTTGGCACAACTTGAGTTGGGTTGATCATGGTGTGGCTAAAATAGTAATGACGTTTTATATGATAAAAATCAACAGTCTTACTTACACCTTCAACTTGATATAACTCACGTAAATAGTTGCTGATCGCCGGATAGCTCTCAATAGTACGCAAATTACATTTAAAGTGGCCCACATAAACACTGTCGAAGCGAATTAAAGTGGTAAATAAACGCCAGTCGGCCTCAGTCAGTGTGTCCCCCACTAAATAACGATTAGCTGATAATCGTTGCTCAATTTTATCAAGAGCTGCAAAGAGATCATCAAAGGCTTCAGTGTAAGCTTCTTGCGTTGTCGCAAAGCCAGCACGATACACCCCATTATTAATGTTGTGATAAACAAACTCATTAACTTCATCAATTTCAGAACGTAACGATTGCGGATAAAAGTCGCGTTCATTACCTGTTAGGGAATTAAACGCGCTATTAAACATTCTGATAATTTCAGCAGATTCGTTGCTAACAATACGCTGCGTTTTTTTATCCCAAAGCACGGGAACCGTAACACGACCTGAATAATCGGCTTTGTTACGCGTATAAATTTGATGCATAAATTCGCTATCGAAAAGTGCATCACCGGTGCTGTGACTGTCTTTATCAAAGGTCCAGCCATGCTCTAACATGTCAGGACTGACAACCGACACACTGATATAATCTTCAAGGCCTTTTAAATGGCGAAAAATCAAAGTGCGATGAGCCCACGGGCAAGCTAAAGAGACATATAGATGGTAACGATCTTTCTCAGCTTTAAAGCCCGCATCACCGTTTTGCCCTGCACTACCATCAGCTGTAACCCAGTTGCGTAACTGGGCTGCCTCACGTTTGAACTCACCTTGATTGTTATCGGTGTCGTACCATTTATCTTGCCATTGGCCATTTACTAGTAATCCCACAATAACCTCCTATAGTGTGCCAAATTTACCTAGCTGATAGTCACGTACTGCTTGTTGTAACTCAGCTTGGGTTGTCATTACAAACGGGCCCATATGAGCGATTGGTTGCTTAAGCGGCTCACCGGCCAGAATTAACGCCCCTGCACCCGTTTGCGAGTTAAACTCAATGTCACTACCAGGCTCTAAAATCAATAAGCTACCTGCTTTAACTGGTCCGCCCTGTTCAGTATGAATTTCTCCGGTATGGATATAGATCATCACCTTAGTTTGTGTAAGCGGTGTATGGTAAAACTGCGTGCCAGCCGGTAAAGTCACATCAGCAAGCATGCCATCAGCGGCGAGATCTTGTAGGCTAGAGTCCTGCTTTTCACCTGCAAATTGCCAGCTTCCAGCTAATGCTTTTAGCTCAACACCTTGCTCATTTTGAGTCGTTGGTGCTGGCGCTTCAGTGGTATCTTGATATCGCGGCGCTCTTAGCTTCTCGGCACTTGGCATATTTAACCAAATCTGAAAGCCATGCATACCTTCTTTAGCATCTGCTAATGGCATTTCACTGTGGATCACACCAAAACCGGTACTCATCCACTGCACATCGCCAGCACGAATTGCTTTTTTGTTACCCATTTGATCTTGGTGCTCAAAGCCACCTTTAATAATATAAGTAAAGGTTTCGATACCACGGTGAGGGTGCGCAGGAAAGCCGCCCATAAAATCACTATGATCATCGGATTTAAGCTCATCGATCATTAAGAAAGGGTCTAAGTACTTGCCATCAAAACCTGGAATACGGCTGATGTTTACACCATCACCATCTTGTGTGGCATGGCTATTTAATTGTTGAATCACTTTCATAACTTTACTCCCGTAAATTGTATGAAGTGATTTTAGGCGCTATTTTAACTAACAACCATGAGTAAAATAAGCATCTAACGTTCTATAAAAGCGAATACTAAAGAGGTTCTATATCATCGCTCTGCGTTATTTCATGCTCAGTTTGAAGATTTGGCAAAGTTAAATAAAAGGTGGTGCCTGTCTGTTCTTCAGATTCGAAACTAATCGAGCCCTTTAATTTTTGCGTAACTAAATTCATAACAGCATAAAGCCCTAGACCAGTATTTTTTTGGACACGCTTAGTAGTAAAAAAAGGATCAAATATTTTATCTTGAATATCTTCGCTTATGCCGCAGCCATTGTCTTTAACACTTATAAAAACATTATTATGTTTAAAACTTGCTGAAACTTCTATTTTTGCGCCTTCTATCTGCCCATCAAACGCATGAAAAAAAACATTTGAAAACAAGTTTGTCATAACGTGATTAAATGTTCCTGGGTAACTTTGAATTTTTAAATCATCGGGTATGTTAAAAATCACCTCAACATTTTTATTTTTAGAATCTGACTTAAACGACATCACAATATCATGCAGATGCGGATTCAAGTTAATTACCCTTAATTCATCACAATGCTGATCAGCGGCAATTTGTTTAAAGCTTGTTATCAATTCAACTAATCGATCTAAATTAGAATGAAGTAATAAGCTAATTTCTTCTGAAGTATGTACATATTTTTCAAGTGAGCCTTTACTAACGCGTTTATCAGCTAGCACTTTTCCCATCTTTTTATTTTCATCTTCAAGGTAACTGACAGCTGTTATACATATACCTACAGGCGTGTTGACTTCATGTGCTACCCCAACAACTAGACGACCTAGTGCTGCTGTTTTTTCTGCTTCCATTAAGTATTTTTGAGTCTTTGCCATTAAATCCATAGATTCTTTAAGCTGCACGTTTTTCTCAGTCAAAGAAGATGTTTTTTCTGCCACTTCAGCTTCAAGTGAAGATACATATAAATGATTAAGTGATTTGCGCAAACGGCCGATAAAATACAGCACAATTAAAATGGTAATAAAGCAGCAAAAAGAGAAAAGCGACATCAAGTAGTGATCTCGCGTCGCGATATCAAGGTTTTGTTCGGTTCGATAATCTAACATAAACAAAAAGTTATTAATGTGACTCATTATTTCTGACTTTGCCAAAAAGTAATCATCACTATACAAACTCAGAATCGCGTCAATTTGCTCCTTTTCCATATTCTCGTCAGGTTTATTTGCTAAAGTTTGAAAAGCAGCGTACTCAATTTTTGTTAAATCATTTGATGCTTTTTCTGCAAGCCGGATTTGTTGCATCTCCTCATCTGTTATACCAATGGAATTTAGCATAACTTGGAGTGATTTTTTTTCACCGTCAGGAAATGGAGCCTTACCGTTATGAGGCATTAACATATCCCAATAAACGCGGTGATAATCTTCTGGACGTGGAGCTTCACCATTTCGAATAGCTAGAATTTGGTTGAAAAAGCCTAAGAATTTAGCATTACCTGTTACCGTATAAGCCCTTGCCATTAAACTTAATTGATCTGAACTTTGTCTGACTTGCTCAGCCAAAATATAAGACTGATACCTAACCTTAGTTTCAGCCTCTATGGTTTTTAAACTGCCATACATTAAATAAACTGACAAAGCCGTTAACCCAGCTAGAATTACAGCAACCAAATTAAGTAAAGATAAACGCTTAATATTAAGTTGGAGCTCTTTTTGCATTTCATGACCTATAAATATGATTACAGCTAGAGATCGCAGATTTAACTTTCTGACCTACTGATACGTAAAATCACAGTACGAGTCATAAAAACCAAAATCGAACTTTAGGATTAAATATTTAATAGAAGTCAATTCTAAAAATGTCAATTAGGGCCTAGGGGTTACCTTAAGTCTAGGAGTAACTCGACTGCGTCTTATTGCTCATTTTCTCGTTGTTTAATTGTCAATCTATCGGCCACGATCGCGCCGCGTTTCCCTACAGCTTTTTCTGGCCCAATAGTGCTATCAACTAGAGTTTGCTGCTCTGTACTAGCATTGATAGCCGCACCAAAAATGATGATATATGCGCTGATATAAAGCCACATCAACATGATCACCACACCACCTAGCGATCCATAGGTTTCGTTATAACTAGCAAATTGAGATACATAATATGAAAAACCAATTGATGCGATGATCCACATTAACGTAGCAAGCATTGAGCCCGGCGTGATCCAGCGCCATTTAGCTGGAGTTCGATGAGGCGCATAACGATATAAAAACGCTAAAGCGAGATTAAAAATAATGGCTAACAATGGCCAAGTAATGAGCTGAATCATTAAGTCGATAAGCTCTGTTAAACCAACTAAGTTGAGTACAATCGGTAAGATACCAATGATCAATAATGCCACCAGCGCAACTACAATAGCACCCAGAGAAAATAAAAAACGCACCACTAATGCCATAAAGAACTGACGCTTATTACGCTGATGATAAGTAATATTACAGGCGGTAATAAGTGCTTGGCAGCCTTTACTGCTACTCCAAATAGTTAATAGCAAGGTACCTATGGCACTTGCACTCAATACCTTATTTGACTGCTGAGTGATATCGCTAACTTGAAGCAAAATGATGTCACGACTACTTGCAGGTAATATCGCAATCACCTTATCTAACTGATCATGGATATCTGTGGGAGAAGCAAAATAGGCATATACGGATACAATAGCTGCCAGAGCAGGAAAAATAGCTAAAAGAGCATAAAATGCCACGCCAGCTGCTACAAAAGATAAATTGTCTTGTGATAGGTTGTGATAAACCCGTTTACTGATATCCCACCAACCTCGAATTGGGATTTCCATCGGTGAACGAGCTTGAAAACCGCGGTTACCATTCGCCATAAGTGACCCAAAGAATGACTGTGAAAAGTACAATGCTGCAAACAACTTGCCAGTAATTATGGCGCCTGAATTGCATTGAACTAAACTTATTGAAGCAACTTAAAGATCCATGGAGCGGTGCAATGAGTTATTATTTACTTACTGAAAATCAACTAGCTAACGTTTTAACAGCATCAATTTCCATAGCATCTCAAACAGTTTCTGAAAGCTTATCTTGGCAAGACTTAAACTTTCAAATTACGCAGTTTTTACATACTGCATGGCAAATGTTACCTGCACTGACACTTGGTATTGCGGCCATCATTATCTGTTACTTGTTGGCCCGCCCTTTATCTTATCTATTAATAAAACCGCTTGGCTTTGTGAGCGAAAGCAAACTTTTGCATGTGGTGACTAGGCGCTTTTTTAGCATTATTATTATCTTGTTTGGCGTGTACTTATTTTTGCGTCTTGCAGGGCTCACCAGCTTTGCCGTGGCGATTATGAGTGGCACTGGCTTAGTTGGGCTTATTTTAGGCTTTGCTTTTCGTGATATTGCCGAAAACTTTATCTCAAGTATGCTACTTAGTGTGCAGCGCCCTTTTCGTATTGATGATGTTATTGAAGTAGATGGTCGTTTAGGAGTAGTTAAAAAGGTTACGGCTCGCGCCACCACCTTGGTTGATTTTGATGGCAATCACATTCAAATTCCCAATGCGACCGTCTATAAAAACGTCATTAAAAATCTCACCGCAAACCCAAAAATGCGGGGTCACTTTAATGTTGGCATTGGCTACGATAATGACATTCGCTATGCCCAACAATTAGCAATGAAAGTGGTTAATCAAAACCCTGCTGTTATTAATCATCCGCCAAGCCAAATATTAATTGATTCATTAGGCTCAGCAACTCTTAATCTAACCATTTATTTTTGGGTAAATAGTAACGAACACAGTACTATCAAAGTGGCCTCACAATTGATGCGAGAGTTGGTCAATACTTATTTAGCGGAGCAAATAAGCATGCCGGATGATGCTCGCGAGCGAATTATTTTAAATAGCGAAAACGATACCGAACAGCCAAACAATAATGTAAGCGCAGAGCTAAAAACAGCAAAATCACTCGACGACCATAGCCTTGATGATGTTAGCAGTGATGCCGATGATATCCGTGTGCAAGCAGATCAATCTCGCGACCCAGAGCAGGGTAATAACATTATTTGAGACAAAGATTATCAGGCTTCGTCTTTGGGTTTATCTTGCATTGCACGTTTAAACCCTTTAATTGATGTCCCTAAGTCACCACCGATCCGTGACAGTTTTTTTGTGCCAAATAAAAGCACCACAATTGCGGCAATAATAGCTAATTGCCAAACACTTATTCCTGCCATAATAACCTCCTTAAGGTTTAGGTAATTTGTCAGTATGCTACTAGCTCTAAACAGTGATTACGTCGATCCCCAAAGCAACCAATGACTCAACAAATTCAGCTGGCATGTTTTTATCGGTTACTAGCACATCGATTGATTTTAGTGGTAATACATTATACAAAGCCCGTTTACCAAATTTACTTGAATCAGTTACAGCAATCACTTGATCTGCACGTGTGCACATTGTTCGGTTTAACATTGCTTCAGGCTCATAATGGGTGGTGATCCCCGCTTCAGGATCTATGCCATCCACTCCTAAAATAACCTTTTTGAAATTATATTTACTGAGTGCTTGTTCAACTTCATTTGAGTAAAAAGACATTGATTTCTTGCGCAATTGCCCACCCAGCATAAATACATTGGCATCCTCTATATCAGCCAGTACATGTGCGATATTGAGGCCGTTTGTCATCACGGTTAAGTCTTGTTTGTTGGTCAATGCTTTCGCGACTTCTTCGGTTGTGGTGCCCGAATCAATAATTAGTGAATCGCCATCATCAACTAAATTTGCAACAGCTTTTGCCAGTAGAACTTTCACAGCATAATTTTCGTTATGCTTATCTTTAACTGATAACTCTTTGACCAATTTATCACAAGCAATTGCGCCGCCGCGAGAACGAACAACCAGACCACGCTTGCCCAGTTCGTTAAGATCATGGCGAATACTAACCTCAGAAATATCAAAAGTTTTCGCAAGATCTTTAACATTTACTTTGCCATTTTCCTCGGTCATCAGAACGATTTTTTGTCTTCTTTCTATTGTGGTTAGCATAGCTGGCCTGTTGTTTATATAGCTGCTTTCAAATTCGTAGTTCAATATTACACAATTTACAGTTTCAAAGCCAAGCTTAGTTTCGAAATAAAATAAAACTTTCAAAACTTACGAAAAATGTTTTATTATTAATCTACCGTTAACTTATTGGTGACAAAAATGACAACACAAAGCTCACTATTAGAGCAAACAGAACACACCAACCGTACACAATTACTACCTATGTTGATCATAGGTGGCTTGTTTTTCTTATTTGGCTTTATAACTTGGCTCAATGGATCTTTGATTCCATTTCTACAAATGGTCTGTGATCTCAACCATATTGAAGCTTACATGGTGACATTGGTGTTTTATATCGCCTATACCGTCATGGCACTGCCGAGCGCTAAGATATTGAAATTATTTAGTTATAAGCATGGTATGTCATTTGGTTTAGGCACCATGGCATTTGGCGCGTTGTTGTTTATTCCTGCTGCACAAATTCAGGCTTATTGGTTATTTTTGGTTGCCTTATTTACTTTAGGAAGCGGCCTCACCTTATTACAAACCGCTGCGAATCCTTACATCGTGCTAATTGGTTCTAAAGACACGGCAGCCGTACGCATTAGCATCATGGGTATTCTCAATAAGAGCGCAGGTGTGGTTGCTCCATTGCTCTTCTCTGCGATTGTGTTTAGCGACATTGCCAGCTTTAGCCCTGAAGCTCTCGCCCAATTGAACAGCATTCAAAAGCAATTACAGTTGCAAGAATTGGCTAATCGTTTAATAACGCCTTACTTTGTAATGGCAATTGCGTTAGCGATATTAGCTGCGTTGATTATGCTGGCTCCATTACCTGATATTGAGCAACCAAAAACTAGCAACAACAGCGAGAGTAAATCAGTACTGCAATTCCCACACTTGGTTTTAGGCGTGATAGCTCTATTCTTTTACATAGGTGCAGAAGTCATTGCCGGCGACACCATTGGCCTTTACGGCAAAGAACAAGGGGTATTGCAGTTCGCTGAACTCACCTCTTACACCATGGGCTTTATGGTGCTAGGTTATGTGTTAGGTATCGTGTTAATTCCTCGTTTTTTTAGTCAGCAACAGGCGCTGATATTTTCCGCGTTAAGTGGTTGTGTGTTTTCACTTGGCATCATTTTGATTGATCCGCAACAAACTGCGATTGCAAACGTAGTGCTCTTTTGGCTTGCTGATAACAGTTTTCCAGATACTGTGTTATTTGTTGCATTACTTGGTTTATCGAATGCGCTGGTATGGCCGACCATTTGGCCTATGGCCCTTGCAAACCTTGGTGATAAAACTCAAACCGGCGCGGCATTACTGATTATGGGGATTTCTGGTGGCGCTCTATTGCCTTTGGTATACGGTGTGTTTGCAGAATATACGAGCAATGCACAACAAGCTTACTATCTGTTGATCCCTTGCTATGCGTTTATTCTTTATTACGCACTGATTGGTCACAAACTAACAAGTTGGCGAAAGTAACGACATGGGCAGGCTTAGTTATTTTAATTTTTAACTAGCCTGCAATTTTTCTGATGTGAAATAGCCCAGTAGCAAAAATTCACGCACAGTAAAAATACACTTATAAATTAAATACTCGTCACGCTTATCAAGGCTCACTTCTGAAAAAGGTAAGGCTTGCTGCGCTATTATGCGCTGTTGCTGCTGCGAAGAGATAGTAAATAAACTTGTGAGTTTATTTACTAATTGCGACGATGAAAGAACACCTTCTGCAATCAGCTCAGCGCCTTTTACACATGCCGTACGTTCAGTCAGAGTTAGTGTATTTGCCAGCATTAAATCTGTGAAAGCGACTAAATTAAAATACAGCTGATCATTTGGCTCTAGCTCTAAAATAACAGCCTGCATTTGCGTGACCACATCCCGATGCGCCGCTGCTTTAAGCACCTCAAAATGATTGTCATCCGTTTTATCAAATAACTGAGTCGCAGCCACTGGCGTAATAGCCGCACCGAATAATGCAGCTAAACATTTAATGGCATTTCGCCTTTGTAGATCAGCCATGAAACACCCCGTTTTGATAATGCCGTGCAGCATGATCGGCGGCTCTTGCAGTAAATGCCATATAGGTTAACGAAGGGTTCTGATAACCCGACGAGCACATAAACGAGCCGTCAGTGACATAGACGTTACGCACACTATGAATTTGGTTATAACGATTAAGCACTGAGGTTGTAGCATCATGTCCCATGCGCGCAGTTCCCATTTCGTGGATGGCTTGCCCCGGCGCAGAGCCCTTGTCGTACGCTTGTACATTTTGATAACCTGCTTTGCTTAGCATCTCGACGGCTTGCGTTTTCATATCCTCGCGCATGCGTTGCTCGTTTTCAGCAAATTGGCAATCAAAATTAACTGAAGGTAGCCCCCATTGATCTTTTAATACCGGATCTAAGCTCATTTTATTACGATGATAAGGCAGGCATTCACCAAAGCCTATCAATGCAACTTGCCAAGGCCCAGGCTTGGCAAGCTCTTCTCGAAAAGCCTTACCAAAGCTAAGTTCTTTAAAGCCCCGTCGCCAATCTTTGCGTGTTGCGTATCCTTGATAGCCATAGCCGCGAATAAAGCTATGCTGCTCGCTATCATTAAGGTTTCGAAAACGCGGGATATGAAAGCCAACGGGTCTATCGCCATCATTAAAGTCATCAGCAAAACCTTTTGGTTCACCCGTTGCGCCAACCCTAAAATGGTGATCCATGAGGTTATGGCCAAGCTCTCCACTATCGTTCCCTAAGCCATTAGGAAAACGTGCAGAGGTTGAATTTAATAACAAGGCTGTTGTAGCCACCGTTGATGCGCAGCAAAAGATAATCTTCGCTTGCGCGATACGCTCTTTTTTAGATTCAGCATCAATTACTTTCACACCTGTGGCTTGCCCGCTTTCTGGATTGTAAATAATCTCTTTAGCAATGGAGTGAGTCTGAATAGTGAGTCGCCCAGTACGCATCGCTGCAGGTAAGGTCGAGGCTAAACTACTAAAATAGCTACCGGTTGGACAACCTCGCATACAGCGGTTGCGCTTGCTGCATGGAGCACGACCTTGCTCAGGCTTGGCCTTAGTTAAATGCGCAACTCGCCCGATGGTGAGGTGCCGATTAGTGTAGTGAGTTAATAAACTTTGTTTAAGCTGCTGCTCTACGGCATTAAGCGCAAAAGGAGGTAAGTAAGGTCCATCTGGTAGCTGAGGTAAGTTCAGCGCTTCGCCGATAACCCCGATGTAGGCTTCGACTTTATCGTACCAAGGCGCAATATCTTGATAGCGCACAGGCCAATCAACGCCGTGACCATCTTGTTTGTTGGCTGCAAAATCTATATCACTGAGGCGCAAGCATTGCCGCCCCCAAGTTAATGAGCGCCCACCAAGATGATACCCTCTGATCCAATCAAAACGCTGTGATTCTTGATAAGGGTGCTGCAAATCATTCACAAACCAGTGTTTTATTGATTGCTTGGTGGCATAGCCAGTGCGTGCTTGTTTAGCTTGATTCTGTTTTTCTAGTAAGCTGGGCCTGTCGCGAAATGGCAGTTGCCAATCATCTTTAAAGGCAGTGATATAGTCAGTACCGTGCACAACCTGCCTACCACGTTCAAGTAGCAGTACATTGAGCCCTTTTTCGGTCAGTTCTTTAGCAGCCCAGCCGCCAGTAATGCCACTGCCAATAACAATGGCATCGAATACTTTTGCCTGCATTCTCACTTAACTTTTAAAAGATTTGCTTACCCGCACAGATCGTTGCTTGAACAGAAAAGTCTTTATCGAGCAGGGCAAAATTAGCCTGTTTACCTACCGCAATACTGCCTATTTGCTCCGCTTTATTTAAAAACTCAGCGGGTACTAAACTGGCCATTTTAGTTGCTTCAACTAGGCTTGCGTCGGTTAAGTTATAAAAACGCTCAACGCCAACTTCCATGGTTAATGTACTGCCCGCTAAAGAACCGCTCTCAGTTCGTGCAACACCTTGCTCAACCACAATAGGAAGCTCACCTAAGCGGTAGCGACCATCTTGTAAGCCTCCGGCGCTCACACAGTCTGTGATCAGAGCAATTTTATCTGCCCCTTTTAAACGGTAAACCATGTTCATGATGCTCGGGTGCAAATGAATACCATCAGGAATAAGCTCAACCATGGCATCCTTGTCCATCAACAGTGCGCCAGTACAACCAGGATCACGATGATGAATACCGCGCATACCATTAAAAATATGCACACCACCGCAAGCACCATGGGCAAGAGCTTGTGTTGTTTGCTCAAAATTAGCATCTGTATGACCCAGCATCACACGCACACCTTTATCGGTGATATAGCGGATCATATCGGGCGATTTAAGTAGTTCTGGCGCCAACGCAAATGAACTTAAGCAACCTTCACATGCGGCATAAATTTCATCAAATCGCTGTTTAGTAAGTTCTAAAAAAAATGACTCGTTATGCGCGCCTTTATGCGCTTCTGCAAAGAATAAACCTTCGTTATAAGCCCCTAGCAACTGCGCCCCAGCCAAGCCTTTTTGATAGGCACTCGCCATATTTTTATAAGCTTGAATTGAGACGTCCCAGTCCGCAGTCACCGTTGTGCCAACAAACCCCGTTACGCCATGCTTTGCTAAAGAACGAGAAATAATCTCTAGTGATTCTGGGGTGCCGTCCATAATATCGCAGCCTTCACGACCATGAATATGCAAATCGATAAAGCCCGGAAATAAGCTATGCTCACCTAAATCGATTACTTTAATCTCTGGCTCAATTTGCGTGGTAATAGCACTAATTTTACCTCGCTCGACCAAGACCGCATGATCGAGTAAAACCTTCTCAGCAGTCACCACTTTTGCGGCTTTTAAGTAATAGCGATTAAGATCCGTTGGAATTAGCATGAACACTTCCTATTATTGCAGCGCCTCTTACGCCGCTAGAATCACCAAACTTTGCACGCTTCACGTCGGGCACGGCAAAACCTGAAAATAAATGAGTTTGAATCGCATCAGGGAGCTTTTCTACTATTGCATCAATGAGCGACAACCCCCCGCCAAGTACGATAACTTCTGGGTGCAAACTTTTACTAATGGCAGCAAAGGTTTCGCCAAGAATATCTAAGTAACAGGCGAGCACCTTTAAGGCTTGCTCATCACCTAGCTTAATATCGTTTGCCCATTCAATCGCTGATTTAGGGGATTGCGTAATATGTTGATACAGAGTTTGTACACCGGGCCCTGCAATATAGCTTTCTACACAGCCATTTAAACCACAGCCACATTTTAAAACGGGCAGCTGATATTTTTGTTGCAGATACGCAGAAAGCGGTAAATGACCATATTCTCCCGACATACCTAAACCTTGGTTAAACAAAGTGCCATCAATACACATACCACCCGCCGCACCTGTACCAACAATGGCACCAAATACTCGGCTATAACCTTCACCGGCTCCGCCATTTGCTTCTGATAAAGCAAAACAGCGGGTGTCATTTAATATCGCAACAGGGCGCTTTAATAATGCTTGTAGGTCGTCGGCAATCACCTTACCTGTGGCACAAGGCACATTGGCAGATAACACTTTGCCAGCCTCATTAATGATACCTGGCATACCGATGCCCACCGCACCTTGGCTACTTGTTAATTCATCGGCCTTTAGCACCTGCTGATATATTGCCTGCAAAAATTGCTGATAATCATCAGTTGGCGTAGTAATACGCCAACTCTGCTGTTGCTCTAAATTATTATTAAAAATGGCGGTTTCTATTTTTGTTCCACCAATATCGAGTCCATAAACAGCCATACTCTACCTAACACTTTCTAACAAGAAGTTAACGGGTAAATAGTTACCCCTTGTACAACACGGTTAACTTCGCCCGTTGGGCAAGGATTGTCAGGTGTTAAACCGAGTGAGATTGATTTAAAAAATGCAAAAATCTGACAATAAACAATATAATACAGACCTTGCCACACATCATCCAGCGGTTGCTGCTTTGTACCTACCGATAATTTTTCTATGCGCAGGCATTGCTGTTCATTGACTAATTCATTATATAAATCAGTATCATATAAACTGCTGTATAGATTTCCTGATGACATCAATAGTACGGCAGTTTTGGTATTAATAATGGTTTTCGGGCCATGCCTAAAACCCAAAGGCGTTTCAAAATAACTAATTAATTCACCATTTGTTAACTCTAAACACTTTAATGCAGCTTCTTTGGCGTAGCCAAGTAAAGACCCGGCTCCTAAAAACACTAAGCGCTCAACGTTACTTTGTGCAAAACGCTTAATGTCATCAATTTGCGTATCGAGTAGCTGATTAGTATGCGCCACAACTTTTTCTAATTGAACGCTATCTGGAGTAAAAATACACAGTGTTGAAATCAGCATTGAGGTAAAGCTACTTGTCATTGCAAAGCTCTCATCAAGTGTTTCTTTTGGCATTATCACACTTAAGCTATTGCTTTTAACTGATGCGCTTTTAGCTAACTCACCGTTTTCATTACAGGTAATAACCAAGTGATAACATTCATCAACGACTTGCTCTGCAATATCGACCGCTGCGACACTTTCAGGGCTATTTCCAGAGCGCGCATAAGAAATAAGTAAGGTTGGCGTGCCCTTTTGTAAAAAACCATATGGGTTTGAGACAATATCAGTGGTGCTGACAGCACATACGTCCAAATCGGTTTTCGCAGTTAAATGAGGTGTTAAAGCCTCGCCCACATAAGCTGATGTACCAGCGCCTGTTAAAACAACTTTTAAGTTATTAAGTGCTAAAATCGGCGCTAAAAAATCATTAATCTCAGCTCGCTTGTTATCAATCACTGTTGCCGTATTACACCATGATTTGGGTTGTTGTGTGATTTCTCTTGCGGTCCAATAAGCGTTCTGTTGCTTAAGTTCTGTTTCGTTTAAGGATAAAAACTGTGTCATATTAAATTCTCTCTCAACACCACTTATTGATTACAAGCAAGCGAATAGCTATTCGTCACTTCCATTATTTTGTTAAGTACTAACTCACGCGGTGATGAGTTAATTTGGCCCTTAGTTAATGCTTTGTATTGCATTGGCATAAATTGGCTAAGTAAGGTCTGTGGAATAATTTGCCCTTCTAAGTTCTCAAACAGCGTTTCTACTGTTTGTTTTATCTCATCTTCAGGCCAGTAATAACGGATGCGATCGCTATAACTATAAGCCCTAAACAGCTTAGCTTCAGCACCCTGCGATGGGTAAAACTTATTCCAATAATGTGGTTTTTCTAGCATGATGCGCTCACAGACATCACGTAAATTAGAACGCTTAGCAGGTTCAACTAACTGATCTTCAATATAAGTTAAAGCAAATAAACCTTCGCGTAGTGCATAGGTAAGCTGTGGCCCCACTTTTAATATGGCAAAGTGATCTTGTACTAACTCGCGATAGCAATGATCTGGCTGGTAATCAGTAGAGTGAGCTTCATACACAAGATTATCGACAGTAGTGATAAACTCTTTCAGTTTTTGCGCTTCATTACGTTGGTAATTAAAAACTTGATGATTATCAAACTCAACCCCTGGCTGCACAACAACAGCAATAACACGCGACCACACGTCACTTATGTTTAAGCTAGCAAATGCTGCCTGATGTAATTCGATTGTTTGCTGTACCCCTTCAACATGGGATACCTCAATAATTTCATGCTCTTCTGTTGCCCCACCCGGAGGAGGAACTTCAGTACCAACCACATAAAGAATATCGTTATCTTTTGAGACCGACTCGGCAGCTTGGCACATCAATGCTGCACGCTTGGCAATTTCTGCATCAGCTAAACGTTCTCCATCGTCAGCGCATGGCATACTGGCATCTAGATGAATTTTTTTAAAACCCGCACTCGCATAGGCTTTAACAAGTTCAACAGCTTTTACCATCGCAACCTCTGCAGGCTCATTCACCCAACACACAGGACCTAAGTGATCACCACCTAAAATAATGCGCTGGGTATCTAAACCCACTTTTTCGGCTATTGCATAAACAAATTCAACAAAGTCATGAGGCTTCATACCCGTGTAGCCACCAAACTGATTAACTTGATTCGCTGTCGCTTCAATTAAAATTTCAGTGTCATCATTAAGAGCTTGCAACATCGCTGCTTCGATAACGAGTGGATGCGCGCAGCATACAGAGTAAATTCCCTGCGCTTGCCCTACTCGATTGTTATTAATAATCGTTTTTAATGCATTCATGGTTCTCTCCAAGCAGCTTACATCAAAGGTTAGATACGTGATTTGAAATTACAGTAGCACACAGCGAAACACCACGCAACAAAATGAAAGAAAACGAAAGTGTAAATCAAAGCTAAAATTTGACCTAAAAAACCATAAAAAGGCATTAAGGGTAATGCAGCTGCCAATTTGAAAGATTTTGAAAGCATTTAATTGTAATTAACTTTTAGTTGCGATATAACAGAAACAACTGAAACCCACTATTAAAATAATCTCAGTGATTTAGGTATCGTTATGACAATAGATAGACGTAGTTTTTTAAAATCTGCCGCAGCCATTACCGCCGCGACAGTCGTGACTGGCTGTGCGAAAAGCCAACAAGGTGATAATCAAAGCACACCTCTTGCAGCACAAGGTAAAAGCGTAATGGGCTTAGCTGTGCCTGCAATGGATGTGGTGCGTGTTGGTTTTATTGGGGTTGGTCAACGTGGTAGCGGCCATGTGAAACATCTTTGCCATATTGAAGGTGTTGAAATCAAAGCTATTTGCGACACAGATAAGCTAATGCTAGATAAGTCTGTTAATTATGTTGTTGAAAAAGGCTTACCTAAACCAACTGCTTATACGGGTTCAGATAAAGCCTATTTAGATATGCTCGCTCGCGATGACATCGACATTGTGATCATTTCAACGCCTTGGAAATGGCACACACCGATGAGTGTTGAGACCATGGAAAGTGGTAAACATGCCTTTGTTGAAGTACCTGCAGCAACCACGATGGAAGAGTGTTGGCAACTAGTAAACACCGCAGAGCGCACGCAAAAGAACTGCATGATGATGGAAAACGTTAACTATGGCCGTGACGAGTTAATGGTTTTAAACATGGTTCGTAAAGGCGTATTTGGTGAGTTACTACATGGTGAAGCAGCTTATATTCACGACCTGCGTTGGCAAATGAAAGAAATTGACCGCAGCACAGGCTCATGGCGTACTTACTGGCATACCAAAGTAAACGGTAACTTATACCCAACCCATGGTTTAGGCCCGGTTTCTCAATATATGAACATCAACCGTGGTGACCGCTTTGACTTTGTTACCTCAGTCAGCTCACCTGCACTTGGCCGCGCCGCCTATGCAGAGCGCGAATTCCCTGCAGGCCACGAACGCCGTTCACTGAAATTTACTGCTGGCGACATGAACACCAGCATTATTAAAACAGTGAAAGGTCGTAGCATAATGGTTCAGCACGACACCACAAGCCCTCGCCCGTACAGCCGCCATAACCTAATTCAAGGTACTAATGGCACATTTGCTGGCTTTCCTAATCGTATTGCTCTTGAAGATGTGCCACCAGCCATCGCGAAAATTTACCAACAGCAATATGAAGCAGAGCTCACTGCCTGGGAGAAAGCAGGTTCACAGGGTCGTAAGCCACATATGCAAAACTTCCATAGCTGGGATCAAGATATGGAAAAATGGCGTGCTGAGTTTGATCATCCACTGTGGAAACGCATGGGTGAAGAAGCAGTACGTAACGGTGGCCACGGCGGTATGGACTTCATTATGCTTTGGCGCATGATCTACTGCTTACGCAATAATGAGCCACTCGATCAAGATGTATACGATGCCGCAGCATGGTCATCAATCTTCCCGCAAAGTATGGCATCGGTTGCTGATAGAAGTAACAGTAAAACAATTCCAGACTTTACCCGTGGCGCTTGGCAAACAGGTAAGCCTCTGGGAATTGTGTCTTAACACTTTCTCTCCTGAAAAACTAAAAGCCCGCCCTTTGCCCTGCGGGCTTTTTTATTTCATTGTTCACTCCCTTTAGAGCTTTACTCTATAAAACTTTACCCACAAAAAAGCCCGCAACGTCAGCGGGCTTTTTAATTAGGCCTTTAGCTTACTGAGCATGTGCTGCAGCGCGGAAAATCGTGTTAGCTAAAAGTACATTCATGCCCTCAAGGTAGGCGCGGTAGGTAGGTGATTGTGTAAAGCCTATTACCATGCCTTTGCCTTGCGGTTGATGAACAAGCAATGGCTTATACGCAAGCTGTGCTTTATTTTGCTGCCACAGATAACCACTTGCTAGCACATCATCTTTACCTGTAAACCACGCTAGGTTTTTACCTGAGTTCAGTTTTATAGGCGTGTAAATATCATTACCGTAAGCTACCGCAACAAGGTCTTTATCAACCCCAGCGGTTAACCAGTGCTCTTGGTCTACTTCAACATTAGCAAGTACACCGGCTACATAGTCTGGCGATGTATGTGGCTCAATGCTCGCTGCTTTTAAATCATCACGAGAAGCGAATAACTGCCCTGCCACTTTACTGCTTTTATCATCGCTGCTGTCGGCTTTATCTTCTCGGTAAGCTTGCTCGCGTTTAACATCTAACAAACCGTAATCAGCGTTGGTGGTAAAACGGTTAGCATTACCGAGGGCAATCAACACGCCACCTGCTTCAACCCAGCTTTTTAAATTAGCCGCGCCCGATTTACCGAGTGCTTGCTCGTAATTACCTTCTGGTAAAATAAGCACTTGGTAATCACTTAAATCAGCCCAAGCAAGTATGGGTGTGCGAATAGCTGTCACCGGGTAGCTAAGCTGTCTTTCGATAACAAAACGAGTGTTACCGGCGCTTAGCTCTCGAGTGGCTGCATCCCATGCAATCGCCACTTTTGGTGCTACCATAGGCACGGTTTTGTTACTACCAAAGCTTGGGCCTTTAATCACCCAACTTGAATCAACACCATCAACTATTGCACCAGTTTGCTCGGCAATTTGGCTAATTTTAGTCAGTAAGTCTCTATCGTTTAGGCGCTTTTCGATTACTAAGCTACCCGCTGGGTAGTTAGTTTTATCACCTAATACAAATGCTTGGTCAGCACTTTTCAGTTTAATGCCAGCTTGCAGTGCTGCTGTTAAAAAGCGTGCTGCGGCCGTATCACCCCATGCAACAATATAAGCCACTGAGGCTTCTGGATTATTCACTTTACCAAGCAATGTGTCGTCGGCCTGAACCGCTTTACTATCTGCGCTAACTGCGCGACCACAACTATCGCTATCAACATTAAACATCATCGGCAGCGACCAACCTGTGACATCGTAAATTTCATCACCTAGGTTACGAGCGCGGCGTCTTTCTTGCTCTTTTACAAAAGCCTCTGCCATATCTACTTGGTCAGTAAAGGTGGTACGTACAAATACCCCGCGTGGCTGTGCAGTATCAATAAAATAGCTGCCTGCTTTATACTTAACGCCACAGGCTTTGAAGTCTTCAGTTGCTTGTTTAACTTCAACACCATGTTCAGCCATTAAGGTTGCGAGTCTATGAGCGCCTTCACGGTTACTTTGTTTAGGTAAGATATAAACACGCTCTTTGCTATCTTTACCCGAATCAATCGCATCAACTTGATATTGATAAAAGTCACCTAGTAGTTTTTCACGTTGATTGGCAGCCCCTTCGGCAGTCGAAATTGAGGCCACAAACTGACGCTTTACAGTATTAAAATAGGTGAGTAGTTCGCCGGTATTTTTCTCAAAAACATGGCCACGCGCAGAGCCTACTTCGTAAGTTGATGCTGATGCACCATAAAATACTGGCCAGCTATCACCGTAGCCTGGGTAAAAGGCATCAAAAATTTCACGGGTAAAGTAATCAAAGCCAAATTCATCAAAATACTTCGCATGATTTTGCCCAATCGCATCCATGTTGGCGATTTGAGTTTTCGTCATATGCGGATTAAATGGCTGAGCAGCCGGTGCAAAGTAGTAAGATTGGTCGCCGCCCATTTCATGAATATCAACCACTACTTGCGGTTTATATTTATTGATTGCAGCCACTCGGCCTTTACTTTCAGGTTGAGTAAGTGCTAACCAATCGCGGTTCATATCAAACAAATAATGATTTGTTCGGCCTCTTGGCCACGGCTCATTATGCTCTGCACTTAACCTATCTGCACTGTGCTCAAGACCTACGGTCGCATAATAACGAGTAACAAAGCGCTCACGGCCATCAGGGTTTTGCAATGGGTCGATAAACACCACGGTGTTGTTTAAAATTTTGCTGTTAACGGCATCATTCGGGGCTGCTAGTAAGTGATATGCAGTGAATAATGCAGCATCGGTTGAGCTAATTTCATTACCGTGCACGGCATACTGAAGCCACACAGAGGTCGGTAAATTTTTAATTAGCGACTTAGCTTCTTTTTCAGAGGTGATACGCGGATCAGCCAAGGCTTGGGTGTTATTGGCGAGGGTTTCTAATGAGCGAATATGCTCCGCAGTGCCAACCACCGCATAAACCAGTTCACGACCTTCCCAGCTGTTTGCGTACTTAAACACTTTAATACGATCAGGCGCAGCTTGTTCAAGGGCGCTTAAATAACGACGCATATCGTTGTAATTGGTAATGCGCTCACCTACATCGTATCCGAGCACTTGTTTAAATGTTGGTATTTGCTGATTATAAGCCGTGCCTGGCCACATTGCTTCGGTATTCGCTGCACTGGCATTAAAGCTTGCCGTTATTGCCACAACACTCACTGAAATGGCTTTTATTATTTGTTTGGCGCTCATTATTTTTCCCAAGTAAAAGTATCTGCTTTGTACATTACAAAAGTATTGAAAATAAACAAATTAAAAACGTTAGATTGGCAAAAATTAAAGACATAAAAAAACCGCAGCAATTGCTGCGGTTATTTTCAAAATAGCAGGGCTATTTAACTAAGGTCATTTCATCAAGTAGGTAACCTGCGTTATCAACTTCTTCCATTAACCAAAGCATGTATCGAATATCAACGTGAATAGCACGGGTGATTTTGGCGTTAAAGTACCAATCTTTGGTGATTGATTCATAAGTCGAGTCAAAATTAAGACCCACTAATTCACCTTTACCATTCATGACTGGCGAACCTGAGTTACCACCTGTGGTATCAGCACTACTCAAAAAGTTGACTGGTACTGAGTTTACTTCAAGAGGTTTAGCCGCTTGTGGCTCACAACCAAAGCTGAATAAGCTACAACTTACGCCTGGTAGACCTAAGTCACCACGATAATACGCACCAAACGCTTGCTTTTTGTATGCTTCAAGTACTTTATCGGTAACAACAAATGGTTTTTCACCTGTGTGTTTAGCCACTAAACCACGTAGTGATGTAAATGGCGTTTTATACACAGCATCTGCTGCTGGGTAACCATCAACTTGTGCGTAGCTTACGCGTAATGTGCCATTTGCATCTGGGTAAACTGGCTTACCTTTAGCATTATTGAAAGCGATCACGGCTTGCATATACTGCGGGCGAATTTCTGCTAAACGACCCGCCATTTCTTTTTCGTCAGCTTCTTGTGTCATGTTGGTATCGTATAGAGCAACAGCTAACTTTATGAATGGGTCGTTTGATGCTTCAAACTCTGCAACAGATTTACCAATCCAGTTAACACGTGCTTCTACATCTGTAAGCTCTGTATTAGCATAAAAAGAAGCAATAATCGCATCAAGTTCAGCTTGTGTTGTGGTATCTGTAATACCTAAGCCGTCGTTTAATGCCGCAACTTGCGCTGCTTTATCTTGCGCTAAATAGTTACCTAAGTAGCTTAACCATAAGGCTTTATCGACTTCAGGCGTAAACTGTTTTTGTAAACGCTCTAAACGCGCTTTAAGCATTGGAAGGTCACGCTCTTGGTAACCCATTTCGCGCTCTGCATTAGGTTTTTCGCTCTCTTTTGCTAAGCGATATAAACGAATCGCGGTGCTTAGTAAGTCTGCGCGTTTTGCATAATCAAAGTAAAAGTGACTTTGTTGCTGTGCATGTGCTTCAACTAATAATGACTTTAATGCGTGATATGAATCTGCGTATGCTTTACGTTCAGCACTTTGTGCAAACCAAGCGAGGTACTCTTGCTCTTGCGCAGCTTTAATACCCGGAATATCCGTTACTTTAAAGCCATCTTGTAAGCCTTCCAGTTTCTTTAAACGGTTGTTAGTGCTTTTTACACGAGAAGCATATTTAACTTGTGCTTGCTCATCGCCTTCGCTCTGCTTGGCGATTACGTCTAGGGTCATGTTATAAGTATTAAGCAATGTTGGGTAATACCAACTCGCTGAATAATTTACTTCGTCTGCAAGTTTATAGCGGCTAGTGCGACCCGGATAACCCGCCACCAGCACACCATCACCTAAGCTTACGCCGCTTGCATTCACTTTTAAGAACGACTTTGGCTCATAAGGTACGTTATCTTCGCTGTAATCTGCAGGCTTACCATCTTTACCAACGTAACCACGTACAAAAGTAAAATCAGCCGTGTGACGTGGGTATTCAAAGTTATCGATGTCACCGCCAAAGTTACCCAGCGCTTCTGCCGGAGCATACACTAAGCGCACATCTTTGATCATCAGTTGTTTGATCATGAAGTACTCTAAGCCATGGTGGAAATCACGCACGGTACAACGATAGTTAGGATCTGACTCACACTCGCTGATCAAGGCTTTGCGGTTTGCTTGAATTGCTTCATAACGCGCTTTGCCGTGTAGTTCTGCAGGTAAGTTACCCAGTACGCGCTCAGTAACATCATCCACTTGTTCAGTTACATACAAACGCTCTTGCGGGCCTGCAGGTAGCTCTTTTGATAAATCAGCTGCTAAAAAACCTTTTTCAATTAAGTTGTTTTCTGGTGTGCTGTTATTTTGAATCGCGCCATAAGCACAGTGATGATTAGTTACCGCTAAGCCTTTTGGTGACACAAATGACGCTGAACAATAGCCTAAACCAACCACTGCATTGAGTGGGTATTGGTTAAGATCTGCCACTTGTGATGCCGGTAATTCAATACCAACGCGGTCAAACTCGCTTTGTAATTGTTTTAATTGATGCGGTTGCCACTGCCCTTCATCAGCGTGCGCGCTACCGACAGCGACAACACCCATGAGTGCTAATGAAGTTGTAATAATATTTTTTTTAATCATGTTAATCCCAGTCAGTGCAAAGCACTATTCCATTGTTGCCTTAGAAAATCGCGCTAAGACTACCATAACCTTGATTGACTCAAGACATATTGCGATTAAATACAATTGGAGAGTAAAAATAGAGGGGAGAAAAAGCTCCTACCGTAAGAATGCAGTAAGCAGGAGCATTAGCTTCGATTCAATTATTAAGCATTGGCTTTTAAAAGGTCATAAAGTTCATCTTTAAGCACGGCGCGTTGATGCTTTTTTTCATGCATATCCGCATCTTCAATCGGCGAGTTTTGCAATTCAAGCTCACGAATTTCTTTATCCATATCATCATAACGCTGCATGGTTTTCTTGAAATGAGCATCGTGTTTCGCAAGGCTGTGGATTAGTTCATTAAACTCAGGGAATTCATTCAATAACGAGTGTTTCTCACCTAACATGGGCAACTCCTTTAGCTAGAATTTCAGTTCAATTTCAATGTATCACCCTAACATACAGAGTCAATGTCGCAACCTTGTCCAAGATCAATAACACAGCGATTCATACAAGTTTCTGAAACTCATGGAATAAGCAACAAAGAAGATGTAGTTCGCACAAAATTCTAAGAATTATTCCTAGACATAACCATTTGAATTAGAGATATAATCAAATTTGATGGAGGGAAACATGCGTATTGGTATTATTGAAGATCACCAACTAGTAAGGGATAGCTTTAAAAAGTTACTAGAACTACAACAGGAGTGGCAGGTAATTATTGAAACCTGCACGGTTAGCGAGGCTAAACTTGCCGTTGAAATTGAACAACCTGATATTTTTATTGTTGATATTTCAATGCATGAAGGAGAAACTGGCCTAGCATTTTTAAGCTACTTAAATAGTTACTACCCTGAAATTAAAACAATTGTTGCCTCCATGTATGACTACGAGCCTTATGTAAGCAACGCTCTTAGCTTGGGCGCGCAAGGTTACGTCTCTAAACGTTCAGCATCAGAAGCCTTAATCGACGCTGTCAATTCTGTAATTAAGGGCGGCAGGTATATAAGTGAAGATGTGAAGTTTAACTATAAAGACCCTTCTAATAAACTCGCTTTACTAACACCAAGAGAAAAGGAAGCTTTACCTCTATTTGCAAAAGGGCTTAACGCAAAACAAGTGGCGCAACAGTTAGACATGATGCCTAAAACTGCTCATGTTCATAAGGCTAATATTTACCAAAAACTAAAAGTATCTAACTCGTTCGATTTACTCAAAATTGCAATAGATAATGGACTCATTGCGCTTGATGAACTGGCATAATTTTCCTTTCGTGAATGTATCTGTAAACCAAGCTTTTGCTGAGTTTACAAAACAAGCTCTAGTCGCTGTTATTTACTTTGTTACCTTATGCTTTTCTTCTTGGGTAAGTAATCATTTAGAAACGGTGGCGCAAAGTAGCGCCATATTCTTGCCTGCGGGAGTTAAGCTCGCTTTTTTTATTATCTTCCCAATTAGGTTTTGGCCAATTCTTTGGTTTAGCTCAAGGCTTTATGCTGCTTATATCGGCATGTTTTATAACGATGCTTGGCACTTCGATTTATTACATGGCTTTTGGCAAGAAGCTACCTACATGATAATAGTACACTGCTTTAAAGAAAGTCGTTGGCCACCCAAGATCGATGCTAATACCGGCATTATCTCAATCGTTTTGTTGGCTACTTCAACAGCCGCTATCAAGTGGTTTTTGTTTGCTAGTGCTTTTGAGTTCACTACATGGTTAGCTGGTAAGCAGTTATTACAATACCAACTCAATATGACCCTAGGTGATTTAACGGGGACACTACTCGTTGCGCCAATATTGCTAAGTATTAAGGCAAGCTATAAACATAAAATTACGCTAAACAACTATTTACTCGTAATTGCGCTGTTAGCCCTGACCATAGTTTACCTTGCAGCCTATATACATAGGCCTGACCTATATTCTCTGCTACGCTTGTTCTCTTTACTGCCTATTCTTTGGTTTTCTTATAAGTTTGCTACAACAGGTGCTATTTTGAGTGCTTTACTCAGCAATAGTCTAATTGTTGTACAAGCAGGCATCCAACAAGATGCAACGAATACTTATATAAGTCAGTTATTTATCTTAGCAAACTCAATTACTGGGCTTTTAATTGGTACTGCAACAAATGAACTCAAATTAAAAAACGCTGAATTACAACAAAGCAATGAACAACTTTCTCAATTACTTGCTAAAAACAAACAACTTGCAAAACGGATGGTTACAATCCAAGAAGACGAGCGCAAATATCTGTCTCAAGAATTACATGACGAATTAGGGCAAAATCTCACAGCGCTAAAAACAGATTTAGCAGTATTATCACTCTCACAACAAAACAGCAATAATTCAATCATTGCTACCCTTAGAGAAAATGCCAAAGCTATGTATGACTCTGTGTATCAAATTATGCATCATTTGAGACCGAGAGAGCTTGACGAGTTAGGCCTTGAACACGCTCTAAAAAATGGCAAATTAAAATCCCTATTAAATAAAGCTGATATCGAGTATCAAACGAACTTAGATATCAACAATACCTTGGCTGATGAACACCAAACGGCTATTTACAGAATCTGCCAAGAAGCTGTTACCAATTGCATTAAACACAGCAGCGCCTCACAATTATTAGTTCAGTTGAGTGTAAATAAGCAAGCCATAGATCTCTTAATTAAAGATAATGGTGAGCAAGTGCGTAACAACGCAGAATCTGGTGGCTATGGCCTTTTATTTATTGAAGAGCGAGTGCTTGCTTTAGGTGGTAAGTGTAGTTTTGACACGCAGGGTGGCTTCACTATTAAAGTATCTTTTTAACTTCATGTATTAGAGTTACGTAACCAACGTGATAAATATGCGATTTATCGTTTCTACTCGAATTGTTTATTAAAAACGCTACACTGGGTGCGTCAATTTAAAAACAACGAGAAAGATGAATGAAAGCGCAATTATCACTTTTGAGCTTAGCCTTGGTGACAAGCCTTGGTAGTGCACAGATTAGTGCGAAAGAAGCTCTGCAATTTAAAGACGTGTTTGATTTTAAATACGCAAAAGGCACCCAACTTTCTGAAGATGGCCAAATTCTTAGCTTTAGTGCCGACCCTTATCGCGGTAATGCACAAGGTCAGGTTTATACATTAAACAACAACACCCTACTAACTAGCGTTGAGCGCGGTACTCGCCCAACTATTAATAAAGCAGCAAACTGGGTGGCTTTTACTCAGGTACCAAGCTTACTTGAAAAAGAAACCACCAAGAAAAAAGATGAGCTAAAGAACAACCTTGTTTTAGTGAATACTAAAAGTGGTGAGCAACAGACCTTTAACGATGTAAAAGACTATGTATTATCGGATGATGGTGCATGGCTTGCTTACCGACTCGATAAAAAAGCAGATAAAAAAGACAGCGAAGAAAAAGACGAAAACAGCAGCGAAATCAAGCCAGACAAAAAAGATAAAAGCTTTGATTTAGTGCTTGTTAACCTTCAAGACAAAACCACGCACACTCTCAACAACGTATTCAGCTATGCGATGAGCAGTACCGGTGAGCAGTTATTAGCAAGCCAAAGCTACAGTGATGGTGCCGACAACCAAGTTGTATTAGTTAATCTTAATAATGACTTTGCAACGAGTATACTGATTGATGAGCCGGGCGTTGTGGCAAACAAAATTGCTTGGCAGCCAAACAGCAATACCGCAGCGCTGTTAATTGGTAATTACGTTAATGATGATACACGCCGTCGTGACCACAGCTTACAGCTTTTACAAAATGGGGCACTTTCAACCATTAATTCTGCAGATAGCAGCTGGACTATTGGCAAAACAGCATCGCTAAAATGGTCTGAAGATGGTGCTCGTTTATACTTTGAAAACCACCCTAAACTCGCTGCAAAAGTTGCCCTAAAAGAATACAAAGATGAAGCCTCTTTATATGATTTCGATACCATTCGCGACCAAAAGGGCCTTAACGTTTGGCACAATAAAGACGCTGAAATTAAGCCACGCGAAGAGCAGCAATGGAACAAAGCGAATAAGCTTCGCCACTACCAAGCGGTATATCATGTAAATGGTCAGCAAGTTGTGCAGTTAAGCACGCCGAGCATGCCTGAGGTCTCACTTAATACTCATCGCGAAGCGCTATTAGGCTATTCAGACCGACCTTACCTAGAACGTATTATGTATGGCGGCTTTTACGCAGATTACTTCAGTGTTGATGTTAAAACTGGTAAACAAACTGCTATCGTCAGCGACTATCCGTTTAGACCAAGCCTTGCGCCAAATGGTCAATTTGCAGCATTTTTCCAAGACAGCCAAGTACAGCTTAAAGATTTAGGTAACAACAAGGTTTCAACCTTATCTAAAGCAATTAACGCTATTTTTGCTGATGATAAACATGACTACCCATCACCTCAGCCGGGTTATGGTTTTGCAGGCTGGTTAAACGACAGCAGCCAAGTACTGGTTTACAGTAAATTTGATATTTGGGCTTTTGATGTCGCAACACAAAAGGCAACGCGCCTAACTCAAGGTAAAGAAAGCAATACCCAATATCGTGTTATTAAACTAGATAAAGACCAAGTGGGCTTTGCCAAAGACGAAACATTATTACTAAGCGCAACCAACCTGCAAGATAAGCAAACTGAAATTGCAAAACTTGATTTAACAAGCAATAAAGTAAGCAAAGTACTTTCGGGTAAAAAGCGCTATGATGTAGTTAAAAAGGCGAAAAATGCCGACAAATACCTATTCACAGCGCAAACATATCAGCAATTCCCTGATTACTACCAAGCTGATTTTAGCTTCAAAAATCCACAGCGTGTTACCAACCTCAACCCACAAATTAGCAACTTTGCATGGGGCGAAAAACCAGAGCTTATTAGCTACAAAGGGTTTGATGGTGAAGACTTACAAGGTGTATTGATCAAACCTGCGGGCTACAAAAAAGGCGATAAGGTGCCAGTGGTTGTGTACTTCTACCGCTATATGAGCCAACGCATGTATGACTTCCCGAAAATGGAGTTAAATCATCGTCCTAACTTCCCGATGTTTACTTCAAATGGTTATGCGATTTTCTTACCTGATATCCGTTTTGAAATTGGTCATCCGGGTAAATCGTCAACTCAAACGATGATCAACGCAACTCAAAAGTTAATTGATTTAGGCATTGCTGATCCAGATAAAATTGGTTTACAAGGTCACTCATGGGCAGGCTACCAAAGTGCCTTTATGATCACGCAAACAGATATGTTTAAGGCGGTTGTATCGGGTGCGCCAGTATCTAACATGACCAGTGCATACAGCGGTATTCGCTTAAAATCAGGTCTTGCTCGTCAGTTCCAATACGAAACAGGGCAAAGCCGCATTGGTAAAACGTTATTCGAAGCGCCAGAGCTATACATCGAAAACTCACCAGTGTTCTTCGCCGATAAAGTGAATACCCCAATTCTGATTATGTTTGGCGACAAAGATGATGCTGTGCCATGGCACGAAGGTGTTCAATACTACCTAGCACTTCGTCGTGCGGGTAAAGATGCCACCTTCTTACAATACGAAGGTGAACCACATCACCTGAAGAAATTCCCTAACCAAGTGGATTTCTCAGTACGCATGATGGAATATTTTGATCACTACTTAAAAGGCAAACCAGCCGCTGAGTGGATCAAAAACGGCGTACCCTTATTGAAGAATAAGCAATAAGTTAAATTTAAGCTTACTGCACACCTCCCCTAGAGCCAGCATTTTCGCTGGCTTTGTTCTATAAAATCAATTAAACCATCTGTTTTTTCGATTTTATCAATCGATTTAAACCCCAGTTTGTAAGTGGAAAGTTAATCTGAACAAATCTATATTTCACCCAACTTCTAACTGGAGACTACACAATGTTTAAAAAATCAACGTCAGCTTTGTCTAAAGTAGCTGTTGCGGTATCACTGTTGGTGGCAACAGGCGTACAAGCTACAAACGACATCAAATCAAACCAATTCTGGTGGCCAGAGCAATTAGATCTTAGCCAACTTCGTGCCCATGGTGCAGAGTCTGATCCTATGGGTCCTTACTTTGATTACAAAAAAGAATTCTTAAAGTTAGACCTAAACGCAGTGAAAGCTGATATTGAGAAAGTATTGACTGATTCTCAAGATTGGTGGCCTGCTGACTACGGTCACTATGGTCCATTCTTCATCCGTATGGCGTGGCACGCATCAGGTACTTACCGTACGTTTGATGGTCGTGGTGGCGCAGGCGGTGGTCAACAACGTTTCGACCCGCTAAATAGCTGGCCTGATAACGCAAACCTTGATAAGGCACGTCGTTTACTTTGGCCTATAAAACAAAAATACGGTCGCAGCATTTCTTGGGCTGACTTGATGGCGTTAACAGGTAACGTTGCGCTTGAATCAATGGGCTTCAAAACCTTTGGTTATGCCGGTGGTCGTGAAGACGATTGGGAACCAGATTACGTATACTGGGGCCCTGAAGGCAAAATGTTAACTGACGAACGTCGTGACAAAAAAGGCAAACTTAAAGGCCCATTAGCGGCAGTTGAGATGGGCTTAATCTATGTAAACCCAGAAGGCCCTCACGGTAACCCTGATCCACTACTTGCAGCAGACGACATCCGTTTATCATTCGGCCGCATGGCAATGAACGATGAAGAAATCGTTGCACTAATCGCCGGTGGTCACAGCTTTGGTAAAGCACACGGTGCGAAAAAAGCGACCTGCTTAGACAAAGAGCCTGCAGCAGCCGGTATCGAAGAGCAAGGTTTAGGTTGGAAAAACAAATGTGGTAAAGGTCACTCAGAAGACACCATCACTTCAGGTCTTGAAGGTGCATGGACAGTGACACCAACACGCTGGTCAATCAACTACCTACAAAACTTATTTGCTTTTGAATGGGTTAAAACTAAGAGCCCTGCAGGTGCGACTCAATGGATCCCTGAAAATGGTCAAGCGTCTAACCTAGTGCCAGATGCACACATTAAAGGTAAGCGTCATGCGCCTATCATGTTCACAACTGATATCGCGTTAAAAGCAGATCCTGAATTCCGTAAGATCTCAGAGCGTTTCTTAAACGACCCGAAAGAGTTCGAACTGGCATTTGCTAAAGCATGGTTCAAACTAAACCACCGCGATATGGGCCCACGTGCTCGTTACCTAGGTGACCTAGTGCCAGAAGAAGTATTAATTTGGCAAGACTACATCCCTGCGGTTGATCACAAACTAGTAGACAGCAAAGATATCGCGTCACTTAAAGCTAGCATCTTAGATTCAGGTTTATCTGTATCTGAACTAGTGCGTGTTGCTTGGGCATCAGCAGCAAGCTACCGCGACACAGATATGCGTGGTGGTGCAAACGGTGCACGTATTCGTTTTGCTCCGCAAAAAGATTGGCCGGTAAACAACCCGAAAGAAGTGGCTAAAGTACTTAGCAAACTTGAGAAAATCCAAACTAAGTTCAACAAAAAAGCACCTGGCGGTAAAGAAATTTCACTTGCAGATATGATTGTTCTTGGTGGTGCGGCTGCAATCGAAAAAGCAGCAAGCGACGCAGGTTTCTCTATCGTAGTACCGTTCAAGCCAGGCCGTATGGACGCATCATTAGAAATGACTGACGTTGAATCATTCGAAGTACTTGAGCCAACAGCAGATGCGTTCCGTAATTACTACAGCACAGCATGGAAATCACCGGCTGAAATGTTAGTTGAACGTGCTGATTTACTAAGCTTATCTGTACCAGAAATGACTGCACTACTAGGTGGTATGCGTGCCCTTAACGCGAATACTGACCAAACTAAACACGGTGTATTCACGAAAAAACCTGGCACATTAAGCAACGATTTCTTCGTTAACCTATTAGATATGTCAACGAAGTGGTCTAAGTCTTCTGAAGAAGGTGTTTACGAAGGCCGTGACCGTCAATCAGGCAAACTTAAGTGGACAGCAACACCAGTAGATTTAATCTTCGGTTCAAACTCAGAGCTACGTTCAATTGCTGAAGTGTATGCCTCTGACGATGCTAAACAGAAGTTCGTTGATGACTTCGTAGCAGCGTGGACTAAAGTGATGACGCTAGATCGTTTCGACCTACGTTAACCCTATATCAATCGTGTTAAGTCGATTGGTATCATATTTTCGCAACCAACAAAGCCGCTAAGTTAGCGGCTTTTTTATTTCAAACCGAGTTATTAGAGCACTTTGAGATTTACAGGCACTCGAGTTCAGCTCATTACTCAATAGCATGAAGCCACCGTAACATTAGATGTTAGCTATAAGTTCGATAATGTTGGTTGCTATTTATGGTGGCAAGTCTAGGTTTTAGGTGCAAATATAAGATATCCAGTAACTTCTTTGAGTCGCTGTTTTTTGAAAACAAACCCAGATTCCTGTTAGAAAATATTTGGATTCAAACTAAGGTAGAATCCTCTTAATTTTTAATCATCAATAAGGTCGTAAGATAATTCTGCTTTCTTAACCTCAAGTTCCAACTCTTTTGTATATGGCAGTCTTACAGTATTTCCCACAAGAATTTCATTCACAGTGGTCTTTGCCTCTGCAATCGTCATTTTCAACTCTCGACGCAATACCTTATTAAAAGATATTTTTCTAAAGCCCGTGGACCACTTCGTAATTTCAATAATCATTTTCTTCCAGCTTTATACTTACTGATCTAGGTGTTTACATACACATGGGCTTTTGCTTTTTGCCACTACCTCGCCCATGGCGTCAGAAAATAATTTAGCTTAACCCCAATGGTTTTATTTAACTACTTATCACCTATCATATGCATGAAAAATAAATGGGTAACCTTATAGTTGTCTAGTTTAGGGGCTAGGGGCTAGGAGCTAGGTGCAAATATAAGATATCGAGTTTCTTCTTTGAGTCACTGTTTATTAAGAACGAAACCCTAGAGTGCGAAGCTTAGAATTCAAACTATGTCGTCAAATATTTAATAAAGACCCATCAAACCAAACATCAACATAGTCTCCTGCGATTAAAAACCTATAACCCGGAGGTAGCGCAAGATACTTTTTAATATCAGGACACCACTCACCTAAATGAGCAACATGAAGAGGAACGAAAAAATCAGGTTCTTCAGAAAACTCTTCTCCCCCCCAAATGTACCAACCTGTTGCATCTCCTTCAGGGGAGTGTCTTAGTCCATTAATAGGAATAACCCCTTGCTTGACGTTACGAGAAATCCCAACTTTCATATCTTCGGGAGATGATACAAAGTCAGCATTAAATTCATTACAGACCAATCTTTGAGTTTTTGTAATTTCAGTCATTATAAATCATGCTCCTTTTACTGCGCTTCAAACACATGGGAGCAGGTTTTGCTTTTGTCACTACCTCACCCATACCAGAAAACGTTTTTTCATTGAGCAGCTTAGCCAGTCTTGAAAACAAAATCCAAGCCACCACAGCTAGAAAAAACAAAGCCCCGCTAGTGCGAGGCTTTGGATTCAAAATTCTCTGAGGATGTCCCGTTAAGCTAAGTAAAAGTTATTTTGAATTTCTTATTATTAACTTTTCTTCGCTTATAACTTCAGATGGAATGTCAGAGAAAATAAACAACTCATCTCCCAAATTAAGTATACTGCTTTTGCTTCTAGAAGTTTCAAAAAATAGACCTATTACTGATTTACAGTATTCTGAATATACTTCTGATATTTTAACGAGGCGACTGCCTACCAGATTATTTAGATTACTATCAGTTGGAAGCTCTGCAATCACATAATCGCCCAATTCTTCCATTTTAATTTCTTTTGGATGCTCTGAAGTTATATCTATTGATTGCCCATTTCTTGCACACTGGATAGTTAGCAATTCTTCGTTATCAAATTTCAGGCAAACTTCAACAGGGTGTTCAAAATCAACCTCGTCTTCTATTTTATGAAGTAGCAATAAAATAGAGGTAACTTTACTCCCAGAATATTTGTTCAAATTTTCATTTATCATAGTCTATTGTTTTCCCAAAGCATTTTTTACAGAAGTGTTTTGATTTACCCCATCCTTTAAAATTGTAACAAACTCATTTTTAGGGGTGGTAACAACAACATCATTGCCTTGAATTCTAAAGTTGACGTCACCTCTTGAAAATTCATGGGGTCAGGTCTTTCTTTTTGCTACTACCTCGCCCATGGCGTCAGAAAATAATTTAGCTTAACTCTAATGGTTTTATTTAACTACTTATCACCAATCATATGCATGAAAAAATAAATATGTAACCTTATGTAGTCTTGTCTAGGTGCTTGGTGCTTGGTGCTTGGTGCTACAAGCATAGTTTGACTTTTTATGAATGCGATAGATTTTATTCAGCGCACTTATCATCACTGACTCGTATGAAGCTAAGCTCTTCGTTAATCTGCTGCTTTAGAGAATCATTGGAGACTTTTTGTATATTAGTCCTAAGCATTTCTAGCGCGTAATCACCTTCAACAAGCAAAAGAGAGCTTAATGCAGAAGATCCAACAAAGGTATTTTGATTGTTAATCAATAGCTCAATCAACATATCAACATCTTCACGTTCGCCTAATAACCCGAGCCCACTGATTGCAGAGTTTTTTAAAACATTCTCATCCGAGTTAATCATTTCAATGATGTACTTACGAGCACGGCTTTTATTCACGTTAGCATCAAAGCATCTATTCTTAAGGTTTAACCTCCACGTTAAAGAAGATAAGCGAATTAAGTTGTCATTTAGCAAGTGCTTTTGACTCGTATTATTCCAAATATTATTCAAAACCGTATTGTATATTTCTGGATTAAACCCTCTACTAGACCAACCGATTGATATTGAGTTTGCAACAGAAAATACAGCAGCCCTATAACGTGTATCCCAGTAAGAACCAAGCTCTATATTTTGCACTGAGGTATCGGCTTTCAATATCGCTTTTTCCAAATCTGATGGCCACTGCCAACTAACATCATCAGCGTGCGAATGAAATGTAACCACCAGTAGAAAACATAAAAATAAGTAAGCTTTAAAGCTGTTCATAGAATAATAACCGAATAAAAACAACAAATTAAAGTAACTTGAATTTAAGCCCAGATATTTCAAACTCTTTTATTTTTTTTACTAAATAGCCTGACATTAATGGATAGTGACCTTTCATATTAGTTATTAGAAAAATAGGATCTTCAGACTCATTAAAGTATTTGAAGCTATAACGCTTAATATCGAGTTTGAAACCATTCAGCTCTACAAAGTCAGAATCATCTTCATTTAGTACATTGATTTCTTTTGTCACAGAAAACAAATATAGAGCTTCACCATCTAGCATTAATTCCGACCAAAACCCGCAACCACTCAATAAATCGTTTAATTTATTATATGCAACTAGGTCACAAACTAAACATTGAGGATGAAGCCAATAGAAGGAGTTTTGCGAAAAGCCTCTTCGTCCTTGAAACTCAACTTGTAACACCTTCCCACATGGTAATGGATTTTGAACTGATAGAGCCGTCGAAAATAAAAAACTCGTTTCTGAGGTATCAACCGGAGTAATAAATTCATCTTCATATTCTGGATAAAATTTATAAACTTTATTCATCTATTACTCCATTAATAACAGCCACGCGCTGAAGCACGACCTACAAGCAAGTGCTAACCTAGCACCTAGTTCCTAGAGCCTAGCTCCTATGACCTAACCACTAACACCTTTCCCCTTGCAACTCGCAACTAGCAACTCGCAACTCGCAACTCAAATCAACAATACTGCCCTGCTGCAAAGCCACAGCTCCAGGCGTATTGGAAGTTGTAGCCGCCTAGCCAGCCGGTGACGTCAGTGACTTCGCCGATGAAATAAAGGCCCGGTGACTTTTTCGCTTCGAAGGTTTTTGAGCTTAATTCGTCGGTTTCTACACCGCCAAGCGTTACTTCGGCTGTTCTATAACCCTCTGTGCCGTTTGGTTTAATTTGCCAATTGTGAATGTAGTCATGTAACGCGTCGATTTGCGCATGGCTTAGCTGGTTTACATTGCAATCTGGGATCGCTTTCGTGTCGTGCAGCATTTCAACAAAGCGTTTTGGTAAAATGGTCGCTAGGGTATTTTTTAGTGACTTTTGCCCTTGGCTTTGACGCCAAAGCTCAAGCTGCTGTTTTAAATCGAGCTCGGGTAACAAGTTGATGTACACAGTTTGCCCTGCACGCCAAAAAGAGCTGATTTGTAAAATAGCTGGGCCCGAAAGGCCGCGGTGAGTAAACAAGATGTTTTCTTTAAACTGGGTGCCATCTTCACTGGTAACCAGACAAGGAATGCTGATCCCCGATAACCCATCAAAGCGATCTTTATCGTGCTGGTGCAACGTAAATGGCACTAATGCCGCCATGGTTGGTAACACTGTTAAACCAAATTGCTCGGCAATTTTATAACCAATTGGTGATGCCCCAAGCTTAGGCATGGTTAATCCGCCCGATGCGACAACTAACGACTCGCATTGATAGCTATCTTGCTCGGTAATAACTTCATAACCCGCATCGGTTTTTGTCACGCTGAGTACTTCGTTACGCAGCGCTATGTTAACACCTGCCCACTCACACTCAGTTAAAAGAATGTCAACGATATCTTGTGCGCTGTTATCACAAAATAGCTGACCCAGCGTTTTATGGTGATACGCCAAGCCGTGACGGTCCACCAGCTCTATAAAGTCATGTTGGGTATAACGGCTTAAACACGATTTTACAAAGTGAGGATTGCCACATAAGTAGTTGTCTGGGCTTGCGTTTTCATTGGTGAAGTTACAACGCCCGCCGCCGCTGATTAATATTTTACGGCCCGGCTTCTTGCCCATATCAAGCACAGTAACATTGCGACCACGGTAGCCTGCTTGTGCAGCGCACATCAAACCTGCGGCGCCGGCGCCAATCACAATTACATCTACTTGGGTCATTAATCATACTCACTAAAAAAATTTAGCTGATTATAACAAGTTATTGTCGCTGCGGTGTTAACACAGCGGTGTTTTTACAAAAAAGATAAAACCAAAAAACGAAATAAAGTAAAAACTCAAAACCATAAAATTATAACTTTATTATGAGAAAACAATCAAAAAACACCATAAAAAGACTGATTTAGACGTCTATACATTTAGTTATAACCAAAATAGAGACAACCATAATAAAACGATATTTTAACTAAATTAACATATATTTTACCTTTGTCCCCCTTCACGAAAAACATCGTGGAGATTTACATAACAATCTAGGGATCATTATGACAACTAACAACAACTTGAAGAAATGCGCAATTGCACTGAGCTTGACTGCGTTGTTTGGAACAACAGCAGCTATGGCTACTCCAGATCAACTTATGTCACCATCTATGCAGGAAACTGCAGCTAAATTACAAGGCCAAGAAGGCTTTGGTACTCAATTTATCATCAAGTATAAAAACAATAGTGATGAAATGATGACCATGTCGGCAGCAGAACAAACGCCGACTATGATGAACAAAAAAGCAAAAGGCTTTATTAAAAACTTCAGCAGCAAAAAAGGTAAAGTAAAAGCACAATACGTTCGTGCAATGGCGATGAGTAATCACCACGTAATGCGTGCTGATAAAAAACTATCAGCTGAAGAAACCCAAGAATTTATGCAAGAAATGGTCGCTTCTGGTAACGTTGAATACATCGAAATCGACCAAATGTTAAAGCCATTTGCAACGCCTAACGACCCTCGTTATGACGACCAATGGCACTACTACGAGCAAGCGGGCGGTCTTAACCTTCCTACTGCTTGGGATACAGCAACGGGTAGCGGTGTCGTTGTAGCGGTACTTGATACTGGTTACCGCCCTCATATTGATTTAAATGCTAACATTCTTCAAGGCTATGACATGATCTCTAACGTGTCTGTAGCGAACGACGGCGGTGGTCGTGATAGCGATGCACGCGATCCGGGTGATGCAATCAGCGCTAACGAATGTGGTTACACACACAGTGCACAAAGCTCAAGCTGGCACGGTACACACGTTGCGGGTACTGTTGCAGCAGTCACTAATAACGGTGAAGGTGTTGCCGGTGTTGCTTACAACTCAAAAGTAGTGCCAGTGCGTGTACTTGGTAAATGTGGTGGTTTAACTTCTGATATCGCTGACGGCATCATCTGGGCATCGGGTGGTTCAGTTTCTGGCGTACCAGCAAATGCTAACCCTGCTGATGTTATTAACATGAGTTTAGGTGGTAGCGGTTCATGTAGCTCAACAACGCAAAATGCAATCAATCAAGCGCGTAACAACGGTTCTGTAATTGTAATCGCTGCAGGTAACGACAACGATAACTCTGCAAACTACAACCCTGGTAACTGTAATGGTGTTGTAAACGTTGCATCTGTTGGTCGTAACGGTGGTCGTGCATACTACTCAAACTACGGTAGCAACATTGACGTTGCAGCACCGGGTGGCGCACAAAGCTTTGCGAATGACTCTGAAGGTGTGTTATCTACTCACAACTCAGGCTCTTCAAGCCCTAGCAGTGATTCATACCACTACTCACAAGGTACATCGATGGCAGCTCCACATGTTGCGGGTGTCGCAGCATTAATCAAACAAGCTAAGCCATCAGCAACACCTGATGAAATCGAAAGTATCTTAAAATCGACAACTCGTTCTTTCCCAGCAACATGTACTAGCTGTGGTACAGGTATTGTTGATGCGGCAGCCGCGGTTGCAGCAGCCTCAGGTACAACACCGCCACCACCAACGGGTAACGTATTAGAAGATGGTCAAGCACTAACTGGCTTAAGTGGCTCTGCTAGCAGCCAAACTTTCTATACAATGGAAGTGCCAACAGGTGCGACTAACGTAACCTTCACAATGAGTGGCGGCTCAGGCGATGCTGACCTTTACGTTCGTGCAGGTAGCGCACCAACAACATCAACCTATGATTGTCGCCCGTATAAAGGCGGTAACAACGAAGTATGTTCTATCGATAACCCAACAGCAGGTACTTACCATGTAATGCTGAATGGTTACTCTGCATACTCAGGTGTTAGCCTAGTAGGTGATTTAACAACTTCTGGCGGTGGTTCAGGCTCAGGTTCACCACAAGCAGGTGGTGGCACAGTAACAGATATCTCTGCAAGTGCAGGCCAATGGAAGCATTACACTATTGATGTTCCTGCCGGTATGGCAAGCTTTACAGTAACGACATCAGGCGGTACTGGCGATTCAGACTTATTCGTTAAGTTTGGTAGCCAACCAACATCATCAAGCTATGATTGTCGCCCTTACAAAAACGGTAACGCAGAAACTTGTACGTTCAGTAATCCACAAGCAGGTACTTGGCACTTAAGCTTAAATGCTTACCGTACTTTCTCGGGTGTTACACTGGATGCGCAATATCAACCTTAATAGTTGATCTCCTAAGTCACCCCCAGGGACTTTCAGCCGGACTTACGTCCGGCTTTTTTGTACTAACTTAAGCACGAATTGCTATTAAAGCTTTTCTAGCACAGCTTCAGCGCGGCTTACTACAAACTCTTTGTCTTGTTCAACAAACAGCCCTGTTACAGTTTGGTTTTCAACGATCATTGCATAACGTTTAGAACGTATACCACCAAAACCAGCTGTGTCTTTATCTAAACCAAGTGCTTTGGTAAAACTTGCATCACCATCTGCTAACATACGAATATGCTCAGCGTTATGAGCTTCACCCCATGCTTTCATTACAAATGCATCGTTCACCGATACACAGTAGATTGCATCAACGCCTTTAGCAGTAATTTTATCGGCCAGGGTAATAAACTCAGGTAAGTGAGCATTAGAACATGTTGGTGTAAATGCACCCGGCACGGCAAACAACACTACTTTTTTATCTGCAAATAATGCCTCTGTTGTTAAGGTTTGCATGCCTTCGCTAGTTAATTCACTAAGGGTTGCTGTAGGTATAGTTTGGCCTTGTTCGATCATCGTAATTCCTTGAAAGAAAATAAGAGTACAGAGTATATACCTAAAAAATTGAATACAGCATGATTTTAAGGACAAACAACGTAAACCATTGCTCGCCCTTTGGAGGGTTATAAACCTAAGCTGGCTTTAATGGTATGCATTTGCTCTTGTAGGCGATGCTGAATATCACTAACCAGAGAGTTTGATTCGCTTACCTGCCCTTTCATGCTTTGCATTGATTGACTGAAGTTTTCGAGTAAGGCGTTTTGCTGTTTAGCCAGCTCCATAGCATCAAACGCGACTTTATTAGCATCTTGCGCGTTATCGGCAACGCCTTCTGAGTTACGTTTAAGCTCTTGAGCATTTTGTGTTTGCAGCTCGGCATCAGTAGCCAGTGCACTAATTTGCTCCGATACCATGGTGGAGTTTTCACTTAAGCGGTTTAACTGATTGTGAATATCATCAAGTGACCCCTGCGTTTGTCTGGCAAGTTTTCGTACTTCGTCAGCGACCACCGCAAAGCCTCGGCCATGCTCACCTGCACGCGCCGACTCAATCGCTGCATTCAGTGCTAATAAGTTTGTTTGCTCAGCAATATTTTTAATCACCTCAATAACTTGACCCACATCATCAACGCCTTTTAATAGCTCTTTTAAGCTATCTAGGCCTTGCTCAACGCGTTCTTCAGTACGAGAGCTTGCGGTTAACATGCTATCTGCAAAGCCTAGGCTCTGCTCCATCGCACCAAAGGTTTGTTTGGCGTTATCAGCAACTTGACCATTGATGTTATTAACCTGTTCACCAATGTCTTGAATATCAGTAAGTAAACTTTGGTTTTGTTCAACCTGAGAGTGGCTAGCATCAGTTTGCTGGGCAATCGTATGTAAGTGCTCGCTCATCTCTAGCATAAAGTCATTAATAACCTTAAGCATTTGTGCTCGTTCTTCTGCTTCACCACGCTGGCGCTCAATCAATTGATTAAAGTAATGGGCAATTTCACCGACTTCAGTTTTCGGATTTTTACTCTCAATGTTTTTAAGCTCATTACTCTCAATTAAGAAAGCAAAGCCATCACGCAATTGACGCAGCGGGTTAAGCACTTGGTTACGCTGTACGAAATACACACCCGCTGCTAAAACCACCAGCATGCCAATGGCTACACAAAATACGATAAACACTTGCTGCTTAAGGTCGCTCTGTTCATCTTTTAGCTTTTGCTCTGCACCGAGCACCGTTGTAGACAAGGCGCCGATTTGCTCGCGCAAGGCTTGCATACCGGTTTGACGCTGCTCTGCTTGCTCAAGAGTGGATGCTAAATCACGTGGGAAGCGTTTGGGCCAGCTACTTAACTCAGCTTTTATGTCACCGGCCAAATCTTCTGCTTCTTCGCCAAAAAATAAAGCGTCTTCATCCACTTCGCTCATTACACCTAAATTTTCGAGTTTATCGATTTTAGCCCCAAGCGCATTTAGGTTTTCAACACTTTGATTGAGGCTGTTTTTAGTGTCTTGATCAAAGTTGATCACTAACTTATAAGTGTACAAAGCAAGTGAAGTGACTTCGCTGTAGTAGTCAGCAGCTAGTTGGTAATACTCAAGTGCAAGCGTTGTTTGCGGCTCGGCTTTACTTGCATAGCTAATTAATGATGAAGCTGAACCTGCCATTTGTCTTAACGAGTTATCGAGCAGTGCCATTTCGTTACCCGATAGCTTACCTAAAGCGCGATACTTACCGTTGATGTCTTTATCGAGTGCTGTTAGCTGGCTATTAAGCTGACTTGCAAGATCACTAGGCAACTTAGCTAAATGCTGCTTTTTAACATCACTTATCAGCGTAGAAGCTTTATTTAAGTGTTGGCTGTCACCTTGTTCTAAATAATCATCAAGGTAGCTTTTTAAATCAATAATGATAGTGTTTTTTAGCTTGTTATAAGCGTTATCTTGTTGCTCTAAACCGAATAAGGTTTGACTTGCCCAAAACAGAGTGGCTGCTAATAAAATACTAGCGAGAGTAAGTAAAACGGCCAATAGCCGAGTAAATGATGACACGCGCATAAACGATATTCCCAAGTAACGTTGCGCGCGTAGAATATTAACCTTTTATGACAATATGATGAAATGCCACCATAAACAACTACACGAAAAAACCAGATACATCCAAAAACATTAGATTTAAACCATTGCCGCTTTTACATATACATCAAAGCGGTTCTTTTTGGTTTTGATTTGCATACTCGGGGTTTTGTCATTTAAAAATGGCGCGTAATCAGGCCGCTTCACAACCACTCGCTTACTAGCAAGCGGATAAGCAAACTCTAATAGATCATCGGCATCGCTATCTGAGCCCACAAGCTCTTGGAATACTCGCATTTCTTTTTTAACGAGGGCTGATTTTTCACGATGAGGAAACATAGGATCTAAGTACACAACATCAGGAGTATCACTACATTGCGCCAGTAACGTATGACTAGAGCCAAACACTAAGCTCATGTTTTCTTTCATCCAAGGGCCAATTTCTGCATCGTTATAGGCGCGTTCTAGGCCATCAAATAATAGCGCGGCAACTAGTGGATGGCGCTCATGTAAAATCACTTTACAGCCTAGTGATGCCAGTACAAAGCCATCACGACCAAGGCCTGCGGTGGCATCAAGCACCACTGGTGTGGCACCTTTATTTAACCCTACAGCCTTTGCTATAGCTTGCCCTTTACCTCCACCAAACTTACGGCGGTGAGCAGCAGCACCCGTTACAAAATCAACGTGGATTGCACCTAGCTTAGGTTCGTCCTTTTTTTTCAAGCTAAGACCTTGGTCGTCATAATGAAGCGAAAAGCCCGCATTCTGCTCAGCCCACTTAGCTAAACCAAAACGCAACTCTATTGCATCTAAATAAGGGCGCATTTCTTTAAAAGGACAATGAATTACCACACAAAACTCCGAGCTATATTAATCGGCGTCAGTATAGCATGGCTTAAAATAGCTCGATATCCGTTTGTGAAGTGACATCTTCAGTGTGACTAGGCTCTGCCATTTTTTGCAAACTGGCGAGAAGATCACTACGCGCTTCAATAATGTGTTTTAACTGATATTTTATAAACGCTAAATCATCATTGAGCGAAGAAAATAATAACTTAGTCTGCTCTAGTTGCTGTAGATGAAAAGTTACTTCATCACTACTCGACAAATTGCTTTGTGCGACTGACTTATTTAACTCATCCAATTGCGCAGCTAGTTTTTCAACCGCTCGTTCGCGTGAGTCACTGTTTTGATACATTTGTTGAGATAGTTCATTAAAGGCATTCCCAATTTGCTGTGCCTGAGTCAGTGCCCGCTCATTAATTTCCATATCTTGAACTTTTGCGTTTGTGACTTCGAGGATGTGCGGGAATAAATCTTTATAACGACCATAAAGTTGGGCATCATCTAATGGCATGTTTTTGACTAACATTGACACTTTAGGGTAATTAATAATGGTGCGGTGGCTAAAATCAACAAAGCGATTCGCATCACGATGTTTTTCAAGTAACTCCTGCTCTAAAGGACATACTCCACCTTCTGCACAGCAAAACACGCCAACATCGTGATACCAAAACGCCAGCACGACATCAAGCTCCATCGGGTTAAAAAACTCAAACATATGCTCAGATAACGCTTTGATATCATGCGCATGATAAGTCTGCCCAACGTAGCGCATGATGCGTCCCATATCACCTGAATCAGTCATCGCTATTTCGGCGGTTATTTGCGCTCGCTCAACGTCACTGGTTAATTTTTTTGAATGCTGGCGGTACTGATATAACACACGAATTCGTGCCATCAGCTCTTCAGCATTGAATGGTTTTACAATGTAATCAGCTGCACCTGCGTTATAGCCTTTTACACGGTCTGGTAAGTCCGCTTTACCCGATAAAAACATCACAGGAATATCTTTAGTTTGCGGGTTAGCTTTTAATTCGTTACACACCTCGTACCCTGATTTAGCAGGCATTTCAACATCAAGTAAAATAATGTCTGGGCTGTACTTTATCGCCTGTCTTAATCCTTCTTCACCATTTTTAGCATGGATCAACGTGCAAAAGCCCGATAGTGATTCTTCAATCACATGATGGACATACTTATCATCATCAATGGCTAATACAAGTTTTGACATACTTAATTCCTGCAACTGTTTTTAAAAAGAATAGTACGCAAGATTGAATTTGCTAAGAATTATTAATAAAAAAGCGCCTTACGGCACTTTAGTTTAAGTAATGTGTATTATGCTGCAATACCACTATGTCTTAATAGTGCATCAACTTGTGGTTCGCGTCCGCGGAACTTTTTAAATAGCTCCATAGGCTCTTCGCTCCCCCCTTTTTCTAAAATGTTCTTTAAGAAAGCTTCGCCCGTTGCTGGGTTAAAAATGCCTTCTTCTTCAAATTTAGAAAACGCATCGGCCGAGAGTACTTCAGCCCATTTATAAGAGTAATAACCTGCGCTATAACCGCCTGCAAAAATATGGCTAAAGCCATGCTGGAAACGATTAAACGCTGGCGCTTTAACAACAGCCGTTTTACTGCGTACCTCATCAAGTGTTGCTTGAATATGACATGGCTCACCCGCTTTGTAAGTATGGTGAATAGTAAAATCAAACAACGAGAACTCAAGCTGACGCAGCATTTGCATACCTGATTGGAAGTTCTTCGCCGCAAGAAGTTTATCTAGTAACTCTTTTGGTAATGGCTCATCTGTTTCGTAATGACCCGAAATAAAGCTCAGCGCTTCTTCTTCGTAACACCAGTTTTCAAGGAACTGACTTGGTAACTCAACCGCGTCCCATGCAACACCGTTAATACCAGCCACTGGCGCAGCATCTACTTGTGTCAACATATGGTGAATACCATGACCAAACTCATGGAATAACGTAGTCACTTCGTTATGCGTAAACAAAGCAGGCTTATCACCCACTGCTTTATTAAAGTTACACACTAAGTACGCAACAGGGGTTTGTAATTCGCCGTTTGCACGTACTTTTCGACCCATGCAGTCATCCATCCAAGCACCGCCACGCTTGCGATCGCGGGCATATAAATCTAGATAAAAACGGCCACGTAAAGTATTGCTACTATCGTAAATTTCGAAGAAACGTACATCAGGGTGGTAAGTATCAAACTCTGTCACTTCTTTAACACTAATACCAAATAAACGATTAACTGTAGTGAATAAGCCACTTAGAACTTTATTGGCTGGAAAATATGGGCGCAGCACTTCATCAGAAATCGCGTACTTCTCTTGCTTGAGCTTTTCGCCGTAGTAAGCGTAGTCCCACGCAGCCAGTTCAGTCACACCGTGCTTATCTTTTGCGTAAGCTGTTAGCTCAGCAAGCTCTTGCTCAGCTTGTGGCTTAGACTTAGCAGCTAAATCTTCTAAGAATGAGAAAACTTGCTCTGGCGTTTCTGCCATTTTAGTCGCCAATGACATATCAGCGTAGCTGTTAAAACCAAGTAACTTGGCAAGTTCATGACGCAGGGCAAGCTCTTCGCTCATAATAGCTGAGTTATCAAATTCACCAGCGTTAGGGCCTTGATCAGAGGCACGCGTCACAAACGCAGTGTAAAACTCTTCACGTAACTCGCGGTTATCAGCATAAGTCATGATTGGTAAGTAAGATGGAAAATCTAGCGTGAATACCCAGCCTTCTAGCTCTTTGCTTTTAGCTGTATCAGCACCTAGTGCTAACGCAGACTCTGGTAAACCAGCCAGTTCGCTTTCATCTGTAATATGCTTTTGCCAAGCAAGAGTTGCATCCATTACATTGTTACCAAACTTAGAGGCCAGCTCAGATAAGCGCGCACTGATTTCGCCATAACGCTTTTGTTGTTCAGGCTTTAAGGCAATACCAGATAGCTCAAAATCGCGCAGTGCATTAGTAATGGTTTTTTGCTGGGCAGTCGTTAGTGTTTTAAATTCGTCACTGCTGTGAAGTGCGTTGTAAGCATCGTACAAACCTTGATGCTGACCAACAAAGGTTGAATACTCAGATAACAACGGCAAACATTGCTCATAGGCTTCACGTAGCTCGTCGTTATTAACGACAAAATTCATATGTGATACCGGTGAAAATAAGCGTGATAACTTGTCATCAGCTTCTTCAAGCGGAAGCACCAAATCATTCCATGTGTATGATTTGCTTGCCAGTACCTCATCTATTTTGGTACGACACTCAGCAATCGCCGCCTTTAATGCTGGCACTACGTGTGCTGGTTTAATTTTAGAAAACGGCGGTAGCCCTTCTAAACCAATGAGCGGGTTATTTTCTGCAATTGTCATTTTCGTTCTCAAATTTTATGCGAAGATGGTTTTGAAGTTGGGGCGAATTGATGAAATACAAGGGGCTTAACCTTGGTCTTTATTATGCTATTATCAACTTATTACTAAATCGATTAATTAATAAAAAGTTATCTATTTTTGAGGACAAACTATGGCTCAGCATTTTGATTACATTGCAATTGGTGGTGGTAGTGGCGGTATTGCCTCTGCAAACCGTGCAGCAATGCGTGGCGCAAAAGTCGCTCTTATTGAAGCAAAACACATGGGTGGCACCTGTGTAAACGTGGGTTGTGTTCCAAAGAAAGTAATGTGGCACGGCGCACAAATTGCTGAAGCAATTAACGCATATGCACCTGACTACGGCTTTGATGTTGAATTAAAAGGTTTTAGCTGGGCTAAATTAGTTGAAAGCCGCGAAGCGTATATTGGCCGTATTCACCAAGGTTACAACAAGTACTTATCTAGCAATGGTGTAACTGTAATCAATGGCTTTGCTAAGTTTGTTGATAACAAAACAGTTGAAGTAAACGGTGAGCTATACACTGCTGACCATATCCTTGTCGCTGTTGGTGGTCGCCCTACTATTCCTAACATTCCAGGCGCTGAGCTTGGTATTGATTCAAATGGCTTCTTTGAGCTAGACGCACAACCTAAGCGTGTTGCTGTGGTTGGTGCAGGCTACATTGCCGTTGAAATCGCAGGCGTACTTCATAGCCTTGGTACAGAAACACACCTGTTTGTTCGTAAAAACAAACCACTACGTACTTTTGACCCATACATTGTTGATACGCTTGTCGATATTATGGCAAAAGAAGGCCCAACTCTTCACACTGAGTGCACACCTAAAGAAGTAGTTAAAGAAAGCGATGGCAGCTTAACCATTCACTTTGAAAATGGTCACAGCCAAAACGTTGATGAAGTTATTTGGGCAATTGGCCGTACACCAACAACTGACAAGATCAATCTTGCTGCGGCAGGTGTTGAAGTAACTGAAGCTGGTTACGTTAAAGTAGACGAATTCCAAAACACCACAGCTGAAAACGTATACGCAGTTGGCGATATCATCGAAAACGGTATCGAACTTACGCCAGTAGCCGTTAAAGCAGGTCGTATTTTATCAGAGCGCTTATTCAATAAAGAACTACCTGATGATTTAAAAATGGACTACGAGCTAGTACCTACTGTGGTATTCAGCCATCCACCAATCGGCACAATTGGTTTAACAGAGCAACAAGCGATTGATCAATACGGCAGCGATAACGTTAAAGTATATAAATCAAGCTTTGCAGCAATGTACACAGCGGTTACTCAGCACCGTCAAGCATGTAACATGATGCTAGTGTGTGCAGGCGAAGACGAAAAAGTTGTTGGCTTACACGGCATTGGCTTTACCGTTGACGAAATGATCCAAGGCTTTGCCGTTGCAATGAAGATGGGCGCAACCAAAGCAGACTTTGATGCTGTTGTGGCTATTCACCCGACGGGCTCAGAAGAGTTTGTAACGATGAGATAAGCTCGCGTTACGAATCAATGTTAAAACCTTGTGGTGCTGCCACAAGGTTTTTTATTGCCTATGATTACAAAGTGAGGGGGAGTTGTTAAACTCAGCTAAAAGAATAAAAACGTAAACTACTTTGCAATCAATCACTTTATTCCCTGTACACCTTGTACAGAGTATCTTTCTGTTCCAAATGTTATTTGGTGCATTATTAATTAATAGCCAAAAACAAAGTCGTTCCTTGGTGCTGCTGTTTGCATTTCAAGGCTGTGTGTGCGCCTTTAACCTGCTAGAAGGGTTAGGGTTTTCTAGTTACTTAATTACCCCTGCATTTACATTACTGTATGGGCCTATGATTTACTTTTTTACCTTATCTATAACAGGTAAACAGCCCTTTAAAACATCACACTACGCGGTTCACTTAATTCCTGCGGCTATTTCCTTGGTCTTTACCCATTACACGCAAGCGATCATTTTACTTGGTTCGCTCAGTCAACTTGGCTACTTTTACTTTGCTTATGGCATTTTAAAGCGCTATCACAAACAACTTATGCATGCGCGCTCAGATGCTGAGAGCCTTAAATTAAAGTGGCTGATCAAAGCATTATTTATTTTTGCCATTATTGTCGTATTTGATTTGCTGCGCATGAATGTGCAACCAATCACGCCGCTCGATTTAAAGATGCACTGGTATTTATTAAACGAAATACTGTTACTGCTAATGTTTAGCTTTTTGTTGTTTCACACCATCAAAAATAGCTTTCAATTCGAACCAGTCACATTGCCTGAAGAACCCGAAGCTGAACAAACTGATTCGGCTGACGAGCAACTAGCGCAGCAAATTTTCTCAACCATTGATAACTTGGTTATTAACGAATCGCTTTATCGACAACCTAGGCTCTCACTAAACGACTTAGCAAATCAAACCGGGCTCGGTAGTAAAGAAATATCTTGGGCTATTAACAGCTCTACGGGGAACAACTTTTGTGAGTACATCAACCAGCATAGAGTGAATGATGTTAAACGCGAAATAGAGCAAGACTCACCTCAAAAACTCAGCCTGATAGAGCTGGCATTTCAAGCAGGCTTTAATTCTAAATCGACTTTTAATGCCGTGTTTAAAAAAGAAACGGGATTAACACCGAGTCAATTTAAGAAGCAAACGCAAAAGAATTAGCTCATAAAACAGACAAAAAACGTCCTAAATCCTGTTTTAGGACGCTTTTTTACAACTCAAACGCTAATTTAAACAAAAAACAACTTTGAGACTCCTGATGTACAAGTCCTATTTTTTACTACTAACTTTGTGCCTATTAATAAACTTTTCGGGTTTTGCTTTAGCAACGAATCACTCTTTAGAGGTGACGAATCAAGCTTTAAAAGTGCAGCCAAGTCGTGTTGGTGCAAGCGATCCAATCGCTTACTTTCAATCGAAAACAGCAGCAATAGAATTTGCTAAACAACAAAACTGGGCTCAGGTGAATAAACTCACAAAAATGCTCATTAATGAATATCAACACGATGGCGATACTTGGTATGTACTTGGCCTCAGTTATTTTCAATTGGCCGATTACCAAAATGCCAGCAATGCTTTGCAACGCGCACTTGCAATTGGGACTAGCTTAAAAGGCATTCCTAATGGGGCCAGTAACCCAAACGATTTAATGGTTAAAATTGCAGAGGCATACGCAGAGCTTGATAACCAACAGCAAGCCGAGTATTGGCTTAAAAAAGCACTAGCAGCAAGATGGGATGACCGCCCAACACTTGCTGGCACCAGCTTATTTAAATCTGGTATTAACCCTTACTTTGAACGCTTTGCACAATCAGCCAGTTATAAATCACTTGCAGGTAATAATTTGGATACTGAACTCAATCGAGATCAAAAATGGCGCGCCGATTTAGCGTTTTTAGTTTCAGAGATCAAACGTTTACACGTGGCAATGTATCAAAACATGAGCTCACAACAGTTTGCAGAAAAAGTAGCTGAGATTGATAAGTCGATTCCTATTCTAACCGATCAGCAAATTGTTTTTCAGTTTATGGAGCTAATTGCATTACTTGGCAATGGTCATAATCTATTGATCCCAGCATGGGGTGAAACAGGCAACTTTCAGCAACTACCATTTCAGTTTTATCAATTTAGTGACGGTTTATACATCAGCAAAGCAAGTAGCGATTACCAGCAATATGTTGGTTATAAAGTTGAGGCATTTGCCGATACACCCGCCCAGCAAGCTCTTGAGTTAACTAAACGTATTAATGCTCGCGATAATGAAATGCAAACCCTTTGGTTGGGTCCCTATTATTTAAGTTTGCTTAATGTGCTAAACGGGCTTGGCATTAGCAAAGGGAGCGAGGTAACACTTACGCTCAGCTCACCACAAGGCGCTATCACCACAGTTACACCAGCGCTCAAATCAATGCAATTTGCAGGTTTTCCTAAGTTACCAAAACTTGCTGAGCACCCTACGCTTAGATACTTAGCAAAAAACAATACGCCGTTTTGGAGCGAACAAATCAAAACGAATAAATTACTGTATGTACAATTCAATGATGTGCGAAATAACAAAGATCTCACCCTTGCTGAATTTGCCATGCAGCTACAAACACAAATCAAACACGATGACATTGAGCATCTGGTATTGGATCTTCGCCATAACAGTGGTGGTAATGGCTCGCTCACCCCGCCTTTGGTGGCAACGGCCGCATTTTTTAACGTATTAAAACCACAAGGAAAGCTATTTATATTAATTGGCCGCAATACGTTTTCGGCAGGCCATGATGTAGCTGTAAAGATTGCCAATATAGTGCCAGCGATTTTTGTAGGTGAGCCATCAGGCACCCGCCCGAATGTGGCAGGTGAAGCTGGCTGGTTTAACCTGCCATACAGTAAACAAACAGGCCTTATTTCGAGCCAATTCCACCAGCAAAGCCGAGCGGAAGATCATCGAATCTGGTTAGCGCCCGATATGCCAATTACACTTTCTGCAAAAGACTACTTTGCAGGTATCGATCCGGTAATGGATGCTGTTTTAACTATAACTAAGCAATAACCAGTGCTGGCACAAACCTTGTAACTGTTAATAAAGTAACCAGTTATAGCAAGAGTTTGCTCTTGTTTACTGTGTAATTAAGTAGTTATTACGCAGTAAACAAGGCATTTTTACAAGGAGGCACTGTGTCTAAGTCTGCAATTTTATATCGCATGGTGACCGATGAGCATATTTGCCCATTCGGTTTAAAATCAAAAGATTTACTAGAGCGTCATGGTTACGATGTTGATGATCGTCACTTAACCAGCCGTGAGCAAACTGACGAATTCAAACAGCAGCATGATGTAAAAACCACACCACAAACCTTTATCAACGATAAACGCATTGGTGGTTACGATGATTTACGCGACTTTTTTAATCTGCCCGAGGCTGGCCAACAAGGTACCAGTTATACCCCTGTTTTAGCCATTTTCGCAGTAGCTATGCTACTAAGCTGCGGTTTCACTTATGCCAGTGGTGAGGCTTTATTTTCTATGAAGAACCTGCTGCTGTTTGTTGCATTATCCATGGCGGTATTAGCGATACAAAAGCTGCAATACTTATACAGCTTTTCTAACTCATTTATTACCTATGACTTACTAGCCATGCGTGTCGTGCCCTACGCCTATGTTTATCCATTTATAGAGGCGTATGTAGCGATAGGTATGGTGGCTAAATTACCCGCCTTAGCTGTAGCACCATTTTCACTATTTATTGGTGGTATAGGTGCGGTATCAGTTATTAAGGCTGTGTATATCGATAAACGAGAGCTTAAATGCGCCTGTGTTGGTGGCGACAGTAATGTGCCGCTCGGCTTTATATCACTGAGTGAAAACGTATTTATGATAGCCGCAGGTATATGGATGCTAATGAGCTAATACAAAAACGCGAGGGATTACCCTCGCGTTCATTTTAACTATTATTGAGGATTATTAAGCCGTACCACCCACGGTTAGGTTATCAATTTTAAGGCTTGGCTGACCCACACCAACGGGTACGCTTTGGCCATCTTTACCACACACGCCAACGCCTTTATCAAGCGCTAAGTCGTTACCTACCATCGAAATTTGCTGCATCACTTCTGGGCCATTACCAATCAGTGTTGCGCCTTTGATAGGTTGCGTGATTTTACCGTTTTCAATTAAGTAGGCTTCAGAGGCACTAAATACAAACTTACCTGACGTAATATCCACTTGGCCGCCACCAAAGTTAGGCGCGAAGATACCTTTTTTCACTGAGCTGATGATATCAGCTTGGCTGTGCTCGCCACCTAACATATAGGTGTTGGTCATACGCGGCATAGGTAAATGAGCATACGATTCACGGCGTGCGTTACCAGTAGGGTTAACACCCATCAAACGGGCATTTAGCTTATCTTGCATGTAGCCCTTTAAAATACCGTTTTCAATAAGCACGTTATACGCAGCTGGTGTCCCTTCGTCATCCACGTTCAATGAACCACGGCGATCAGCAATGGTGCCATCATCCACGACTGTACACAGTTCAGATGCCACCTTTTGACCTACTTTACCGCTAAACGCTGATGCGCCTTTACGGTTAAAGTCACCTTCTAGGCCATGGCCTACCGCTTCGTGTAGTAACACACCTGGCCAACCTGCGCCTAGCACAACTTCCATGCTACCGGCAGGTGCATCGATTGCTTCAAGGTTTACTTTTGCTTGGCGAACAGCTTCTTCGGCGTATTCCATCCAACGCGGTTTGCCATCGACTAATTCTTTAAAATAGCCATAATCTAAACGCGCACCGCCCCCTGCACCACCGCGCTCACGGCGGCCGTTCTTCTCCAGTAACACTGAGCAGTTTAAGCGAATAAGCGGACGAATATCGGTGGCAAAGGTGCCATCACTTGCAGCAATTAACACTTCTTCATAAACCGCCGACATTGAGCTGATCACTTGCTCAGCATCCGGTGCTAATTGACGAATATAGTTTTCAAGTTCGCGTAGCAGGCTTACTTTGTCATCGTTGCTCATGCTTTGAATTGGTTGATGCGGCGCATACTGTTGTTTAGCAGCTACATCACTGAACACCTGAATTGTTTTGTTTTCGCCAGCATTGGCAATGCTGCGCGCTGCCGTTGCAGCTTTGTTTAACGCTTCAAGGTTAATCGCATCTGAGTATGAAAAACCGGTTTTTTCACCGCTAACAGCACGCACACCCACACCACGCTCAACGTTGTATGAGCCTTCTTTTACTAAACCGTCTTCAAGCACCCAAGATTCGTGGTGACTCGATTGAAAATACAGGTCGGCATAGTCAACTTGGTGCTGATGAATAAAAGCGAGCGTTTTTTCTAATTCTTCTCTTGTTAATTGGCTGTCATGTAATAAATGCTGTTCAACCGTGTTCATAATAAATGCTCTCTAAATCGTTGCTGAGACTGCACAGGCATGTCTTGGCGAATTGTATTCAAGCGGTTTAAATCAAGCTCATGGCTGATAAACCCGGTACCAGAGGCAAGCTCACTGAGCGTTTCTCCCCATGGTGAAATAATAATGCTGTGGCCATATGTGTGGCGGCCATTTTCATGCTCGCCCCACTGCGCTGCGGCAACCACATAGCATTGTGTTTCGATTGCCCGCGCAGCTAATAAAATATGCCAATGAGCAGCGCCGGTGACTGTGGTAAAGGCACTGGGCACTAAAATAAGCTCAGCCCCTTGGCGCTGCATGGCGGTGAATAAGCCACTAAAACGTAGATCATAACATACTGCTAAGCCAATTTTACCAAATGGCGAGTCGACCACCACAATATCATTGCCTGCTTGCGTCGCATCAGACTCTCGGTAACTGCGGGTAGTGTCGGCTACATCTACATCAAATAAATGAATTTTATTGTACTGCGCAACCACATCGCCTTGGTTGTTAAATAAAAACGAGGCGGCTAAATACTTACCATTTTGCTGCGAAACAGGCAGGGTGCCAGCGGCTAACCAAATATCATGTTGCTTGCATAAATCGGCAAGTTTCGCTTTATATGCCTCACTTTGGTGACCTAATTGATAGCTTGCTTGGCTTTGCTTACTAAAGATCAAAAAGCTTTCCGGTAAACACACTAGCAATGGCCGAGTTGCAGGTAACTGATTCAATGTCTCTGCTAAAAAAGCGAGATTTTGCTCAGCATTCATACTTGAGCACATTTGTACTGCAACAACCTGTGGGTGAGGATTAGCCTTCATTATTATCTAAACTCGCTGAAGATGCGGCATCTTTTAATTTTAGTTGCGTCGACGACTGCGGCTGGCTTTGCGCGGCTTGCGGTAACGTCACTTCACGGCTCTTACGATCAACTTCTTCGACAACAGGATCGTTCATACTGCCTGTTACTTTAAAGTTGATCTCTGAGATCACCCGCGCTGAGTGAATCACTTTGTCGATTGCCAACGCAGCAAGACCACTTACCGGATTAACCATCCATGCCACAATCACTGGAATACTCGACGTTACCTGCGGCGCAACCGCTAGGTCGTAATCAATTTCAAAGGTATTTAAGTTTGTATGGCCTTTAATCGTTAAATCAGCAGGCACACCATCAAGTTTGGTATCTTGAGTGTAAGCAATGCCCTTTTCTAGCTGCATCGTGCCTTGCATGCTGTTATAGAAAAAGCCTTTGGAGAATACATCCCTAAAGTCCAGTTTCAACTTACGCACTAACGAGTCTAAACTCAGTAATGAGAATACTCGCGCACCACCATCACTGATCTCAGCAAGGTGCCCTTCACCTAAACGCCAATCTAACTCACCGGCTAAACTTGGTACATCAAAGCTATAAGGGGCGCCTTGCCATGCAAGATCAAACTTAATATTGGCGTCAGAGTCTTTTACTGTAGTAGTGATATCAAACTCATCAAATAGCGCACCAATATCGTCACTTTGTAAGTTACCACTAAAGCGTGTTTGCCCATCGGCAAATTGCCCTTTACCGCGCAATACGTGATCGCCTTTGTCGATAACCAGCTCAGTAAACAAAAGTTTATCGTTCTCCCCAACTAAGCTACTTTTAATTTTATCGAGCTGATACTCAGCGACTTTACAATCTTCACAGTTAAACTCGATGGCTGGGACTCGGGTTAACCAGCTTAAATCTTCAGGTTCAGTGCTTTGCTCTGTTTGCTCTGCAACTTCGTTAAAATTAATACGCAGATAGTCAGTAAAAATTTGAATTGGTCTGCGTGTTTCACCGGTTGGGATCAGTGCATCGGCACGTAATTCTTTAGCATTTAGCTTTAACTCTAAATCTGATTGTTTTGGCGCTAAGCGAAATTCAAAATCATTAAAGTCGATATTGTGTAGTGCCAGTTTATTAAATTTGCCCGTTACGTTGTTGAATGCAGGCATCACACTTGGCGCATCTGACTTAACTTTGGTAAGCGCAATAATTTGATCAATTAAGCCAAACCAAGGCACTATTTCGGTTTCTGGTAAATCAATAGATACCGCAAAACCTTCACGGTTCAAACCTAAATCTTGATCTCCTAGAATTAGGTGGGCATTACTAAATTTCTTTTCGCCATTATCTAAAATCGCATTAAAAAATAACTGCTCATCAACATTTGCGGTGATCAAATTAGAAATACGGTCGCCCTGCACGACCGCAGTTAATGGCCATTTCTGCTCTGCGCCTTTGTTATAAGGTGCAGGTAGTTGGCTAGTCACACCGATTAAATTACCACTCACATCGGCGCGGTAATTAAAGTCATTCGGTAAAAAGTTAAGCGACACATTAATATCAACATCACTTTGACCGCTTAAGTAACCGGCCAGTAAACCATGGGCCTGTTCAATTAAAGGCTCAGCTTCAAGCGCTAACTTTATAGCAATTTCAGCGCGATAGTTATCAGCCACACTTTCACTGTTATAACTTGCAGTGAGCGGCATACCCATCCAATCTGCTTTGGCATTTTTTAAGTCGATTTTATCGTTGTTAAACTTAACAATACCGGTCATGTGATTAAGTGTGATCCCAGGCTGTGCAAGGTAAATCGGAATATTAGCTAACTCAACTTCACCAATCGCATCAACATGACCTGATTCTAGATCTACTAGTAATTCAATTTCAGCCTGCGCTTCCCCTTTAGCTTGAACTACCTGAAATACATCAGCTAACGGTTTTGCTAACGGAGTCGCAGAAAAGAAGGGATTAAGCTTATCGCCATGGGCGCGTTTATTAATAGCAACTTTTAAGACATCTGCATTCATTAAATCGGCAATACTGACATGCACGCTATCGCCAAGGACTAGATTAACCAGCTTGCCCGACTTGCTATAGATATCCATGCGCTCATTTTCGAAATGTAAAATGACGTTGGCATCTTCAACTTCTGGCCAGCTTGGTGAAAACTTATAGTTCGCGTTTTCAACATTCGCTAACACTTCAAATTGACCTTGCTGCTCTTTGAACGGAAATCCTTTAAATGGCCCTGAGAACAACACTTGCGCTTTATTTACTTCGCCACCTTTAATGGCTCCATTGAGGTAGCTAACAAGGCTTTTGCTCATGACAGGTAACGGAAAATAATGCCCTGCGACTTTGGCATCAGGGGCATAGGCTTCAGCATATAAATCTAACCGCGGTTCATCAGTCAGGCTGAGCATCATCTCAGCAGCCACAGTTACTTCGTCGTTATCAAGCCAAATATTATCGCTACTAATGCGCCAGCCATCATCGTAATGATGAAGGTCTAGTTCTACATTTAATTGGTTATAGGCAATATCTTGGCTAAAGCTGCCGTTTGTTAATAGTTGATTATTCTCGCCATAAAGCTGAATTCGCCCAGCTGATTGATTAATTAAGCCATTAACGCGGATAGCTTGCCCACCTGGAACACCTTGCAGCGACAGCCAATTAATTTGTTCGCCCTGAAACCAAAGTTGCCAGTTATCCTGCTGACCTAACTCAAGGTAGGCATCACTTAACTGACCATTGGGTTGACGAGCTAAAAACGGGGCAAGTACTTCAAAGTTACTTAACTGCGATAACTTGGCCAGCAATGCAAAATCAAATTGCTTTAACCAAATTTGATTTTTATCGCCAAGCTGAGCTTCAAATTGTAAGGTTGGCCATTGTTTTAAATCGCTTTCAAAGGTAAGTCCGGTGCTTTTTAAGCGCCAGCCACCTTGCTTTGGAAATAAATGAAAACCACCTTCGCTTAAACTAATTTGATGCGCTTCTTGGTTTTGTTGCCAGTTGATAAAACTCGGTAGCCACTGCACTTTTACATCGCTGATCAGGCCTTTATCAAGGCTAAACCAAGTTTGTAAGTTGATGTCTGAATTAAGATGCTGCTTGTCGGTATTAATATATTGTGCCAGCCATTTAGATACATCAACGTTCGCCGCTTGCACATAGATATCACCTGCCATGGTTTCGAGGGTCGACCCATTCAGCGCCATACGGGCGTCAAAGCTACCAACAGAAATTCCTGGTAACGCTAATGTACCTGAGCCTTGATGTTGTTCAGGGGTATTTTGCCAGACAATGTTTTCAAGAATGAGCTTACGCTCTTTACCATCATTGAGGATAAAGTTAAGGCTACTATCTTGCACTGCAAAGTGCCCTGTTTCACCAAGAAACAAACCTTCGATAAGTTCTTTTTGCTCAAAGTTACCTGATTGTTGATTATTGCCTAAATCAAGCATCGTTGGTAAATCGACATCAGCATGAAAACCATTGATCACAAAGTAGCTCGATTTAAGCTGACGGGTTTTTACCGATTCCCATAAGTTAACTTCAAGGCTCGCTTTATCAATGGTGAGTGCAATGGGTGAGGTTTGGTTATCTTCAAAGGAAATATCTTCGATGACTAAGGCGGGCCCTTTCCCCTGCCAACTGGCTGAGATTGAGCCAATCGCTAAATTTACATCAAAACGTTCATACAAAAACGCTTCAATGTCATCTTTATAGTCATTCGCGTATGGCAGTGAATACTTTACCACAGAGACAATTACGGCCAGCAGTACGAGAGTAATAGCAAATACTTGCCATAACTTACGTAAACAATAAAAGCAGACCGTTTTTGCCTTCATTACATCATTACCACATCAAACTGTTCTTGGTTGTATAAACTTTCTGTTTGAATACTGACTTGCTTACCAATAAATAGTTCCAGCTCAGCAAGGTTGTGATACTCATCATTGATCAATGCTTCACTTACCGAAGGCGCTGCGTAAACCATGAACTTATCAGCTGCATAGGCACGGTTTACCCTCACGATTTCACGCAAGATTTCGTAGCAAACCGTTTCGACCGTTTTTTGCGAGCCGCGCCCTGAACACGCTGGACACACATCACAAAGAATGTGCTCCAAGCTTTCGCGGGTGCGTTTGCGGGTCATCTCTACTAAGCCTAGTGCAGATAAGCCATTTATGTTGGCTTTTGCACGATCTTTTGCAAGCGCAGATTCAAGTGAATGCAATACTCGGCGTTTGTGCTCATCACTAATCATATCGATAAAGTCGATGATAATGATGCCGCCTAAATTACGTAAACGTAGCTGACGAGCAATCGCTGAGGTTGCTTCGATATTAGTATTAAAAATGGTCTCTTCGAGGTTACGGTGGCCAACAAACGCACCGGTATTTACATCAACGGTTGTCATCGCTTCGGTTTGGTCGATAATTAAATAACCTCCCGATTTAAGCTCAACTTTACGATGTAGTGCTTTTTGGATCTCGGTTTCAACATCGAATAAATCGAAAATAGGTCGCTCACCCGGGTAGTATTCTAATGCTCCCGATAACAGCGGCACAAATTCTTCAGTAAATTCTTTAAGCTCTTGATAGGTTAGTTTTGAATCAACACGAATACGCTCCATGTCTTCACCTACGTAGTCACGTAGAGTACGAAACGCCAGTGTTAAGTCTTCATGCAAGATACTTTCTTTACTGGTTTTTTTGCGCTTAGTGACGATTTTTTGCCACAGCTTTTTTAAAAATTCCGCATCGTGACGTAGCTCTGCTTCAGATGCACCTTCTGCTGCGGTACGAACAATAAAGCTGCCGTCATCATCACCATATTCAGCAACAATTTTCTTTAAACGCGAACGTTCTTCTTCGGTTTCAATACGCTGGCTTACACCTACATGTGTTGCATCTGGCATAAACACTAAATAACGAGAAGGAATCGTGATATCGGTTGTTAAGCGCGCGCCCTTGGTACCTAGCGGGTCTTTAACCACTTGCACCATGATATGTTGACCTTGGCGCACAAGCTCTCGAATATCTTGTACTTTTTTGATTGGCTGTTCGTCAACGCCTTCTACAATTGAGGCACTGTTTACAATGTCTGATGCATGTAAAAAGGCGGCTTTCTCTAAGCCAATATCAACAAACGCAGCCTGCATACCCGGTAGTACGCGGCTGATTTTACCTAGGTAAATATTGCCCACGATCCCAAGGTTGCCAATTCGCTCTAATTGGATTTCTTGCAGTACGCCATTTTCGATAAGCGCAACGCGACTTTCGCTCGGTGTAACGTTGATCAGTAATTCGGTGCTCATGTTACCCTCTTAAAAATTCGTTTAATAACTGCTCTGTCTCATATAAAGGTAAGCCGACAACCGCAAAATAGCTACCCGAAAGGTGACTCACAAAGCGACCACCCAAGCCTTGAATACCATAACCACCGGCTTTATCTTGCGGCTCACCACTATGCCAGTAGGCATCAATTTCAGCATCGCAGAGTGGTTTAAATGTAACATCGGTGACAACAAGGCAGCTTTTTACTTGCTCACTATCAGCAATTGCCACAGCCGTCATCACTTGATGAGTACGGCCAGATAAGCGCTTCATGGTGGCGGTAAAATCAGCTTGATCTAGCGGCTTACCAAGTGCGGTATCATCAATGACAACCACGGTATCGCTGCCAAGTACTGGGCGGTCGGTGTAACCCATAGCAACGCCCGATTGTGCTTTGAGTTTGGCTAGGCGCTCTACATAGTCACGCGGGGCTTCGTTTGGGAATTGGCTTTCATCAGCATCAACGCTAAATTGAGAAAACTCAACGCCAAGTTGGCTGAGCAACTCTTTTCGGCGCGGTGATGCAGACGCCAAATAAATTGCGGTTTGCATTATCTAATCCTGAAATGACGGCGATATTTACGCAAAATTAAGAATATCCACCACCAACAAAGCATGCCGGTTAGCACTGGCCACATATAATGCGGGCTAAAATAAACGCCCATTAAAAAGTGGTTAAGCCAAAATTGCATGAGGTGGTAAAGCGTTAAAAACAAAGCAATTAAAATGCTTTGCTGCCATAAAGAAAAGTTTCTAATTTTTTGGAAGTTACTCGCAGTGATAAATATACACACCGAATAAGTCAGTGAGTTCACACCGAGTGGCGAACCTGATGCAAGGTCCATTAATAAACCAACGACCCAGGCTGTGCCAATATTTAGACGGTGCGGCACCGCTAACGACCAATACATTAATACCATTAACACCCAGTCTGGGCGGTATGGCTCAAACGAAATTGGTAACGGCATTAGTGCCATTACCAATGCAAAAAAGATACTGATAGCAATCAGCAAAGAGTGACGACTATTCATTGCTGATGCTCTCCTGCTGATTACGCCACAGCACAACCAATAAGCGAATACGGTCAAGTTGCGCAATTGGCTCAGCATAAACTTGCGCAAAAGGACGCCCTTCATCGCGGTTAATTTCGGTCACCACGGCAACCGGATAACCCTCTGGGAAGGTACCACCAAGACCAGACGTAACCAAAATATCGCCAATGCGAACATCAAGGCTATGCGGTACATGCGAAAGCTTTACCACGTTAATTTTACCAATGCCCTCAACCACGGTACGCACATCGTTACGTAAAATACGCACAGGTGTGGCATGAGTTGTATCTGTCATCAGCAGTACGCGCGAAGTAGTTGACCCCACTTGAGTGATTTGCCCCACTACACCCATTTCGTCAATCACAGCTTGGCCTTCGCTTAGGCCATCGGTTGTACCTCGGTTAATAACCACTTGGTGGCTATACGGATTTGAGTGAACAGAGAGGACTTGTGCAATAATTTTACGATTTGATTGTTTAGCCGATGAACCGAGTAAAGCACGTAATTTATCGTTTTCACGAGATAGAAATTGCAGTTGTTGTAGTTGTTCGCTTTGTAGTAACTGCTTCTTTTTTAATGCTTCGTTTTCGGTTAAAAGCTGTTCGCGGGTATGCAGATTCTTCGCGCCAATACTAAATAGCTCATAGGGCAAGTTGGCAAGGTAAATGAGTGGGCTAACTAGAGTGTTTAGGCTGGTGCGGATTGTTGTACCACCTTGCGTGTAGCGATCGCCCACGATCAGCACGACACTCAAAAGCACTGCGACAAAAAGCCGCAGTTGCAAAGAGATGGTACGACCAAAAAGTAACTTCATTAGTCGTAGCTAAATACGTCACCACCGTGCATATCAATCATTTCTAGTGCCTTACCGCCGCCACGTGCAACACAGGTTAATGGATCATCAGCAACCACAACTGGGATACCAGTTTCTTCCATTAATAAACGGTCTAGATCCTTTAATAATGCACCACCACCGGTTAATACCATACCGTGAGCAGAGATATCAGATGCAAGCTCTGGTGGAGATTGCTCAAGAGCAACCATTACCGCGCTTACAATACCCATTAATGGCTCTTGCAGTGCTTCTAAGATTTCGTGTGAGTTAAGGGTGAATGAGCGCGGCACACCTTCCGCTAGGTTGCGACCACGTACTTCAATTTCAATTGGCTCATCTGTTTTGAAAGCCGAACCGATTTGGTGTTTGATGTTTTCGGCAGTTGCTTCACCAATTAAGCTACCAAAGTTACGACGTACATAGTTAATGATAGCTTCATCAAACTTGTCACCACCGATGCGTACAGATGAAGAGTAAACCACACCATTTAAAGAAATAATGGCAACTTCAGTTGTACCACCACCGATATCAACAACCATTGAACCGGTTGCTTCAGACACTGGTAGGCCAGCACCGATAGCCGCAGCCATTGGCTCTTCGATTAGATAAACTTCACGAGCACCGGCACCCATAGCCGACTCACGAATCGCACGTTTTTCTACTTGTGTTGCACCACAAGGCACACAGATAAGAACACGCGGGCTTGGGCGCATAAAGTTGTTGTTATGCACTTGCTTGATAAAGTGTTGTAGCATTTTTTCGGTCACGTAGAAGTCAGCAATGACACCGTCTTTCATTGGACGAATTGCTTTAATGTTACCCGGTGTACGACCTAACATTTGCTTAGCTTCGGTACCTACAGATGCTACGCTCTTAGGGCCACCAGCACGCTCTTGACGAATAGCAACAACTGAAGGCTCGTTTAATACAATACCTTCTTCTTTTACGTAAATTAGGGTATTGGCTGTACCCAAGTCGATCGATAGATCGTTTGAAAAAATACCACGGAGTTTTTTAAACATGAGGCTGGATGACCTTTGAAAATTCGTTCTTATACTAGCTGCTCTCACTCTATCATGCTAATCATGAAAAAGCGCAACTGCTTTAATTAAATTGCTAAAAAAGGAAGCATCCATTGCTTCCTTTTTAAATTCTTATCGTTCGCGTACTAAACGGAAACCGATATAGTTTGCACGAAAATCTGGCGCTAAGATTAAGCGCGTTGAAACGCGTGCTAGGCTTGGAGCAAAATTCCATGCACCGCCTCGAACAGCCACATCAGACTGCCCTGACTTTTTGTTTGTCCATTCCCACACATTACCTACTGTATCGTATAGGCCGAATGCGTTAGGAGAAAACGACCCTGTTGGTGCTGCGCTCCTGTTTGACCATTCGCTTCCACACCAGCCACAGTTCGCTAAATTTTTACCAATTTCGTTACCCCAAGGGTATTCAGTTTCTTTACCTGCACGTGCAGCGTATTCCCACTCAACCTCGTTTGGTAAACGAAATAACTGGCCTGTTTGACCCGATAACCAATCTGCATACGCTTTGGCATCGTTGTAAGTTAAACAAACCGCCGGGAAATCGCTTTCTTGATCAAAACCCGGATTGCGCCAGTTTAGAGTAGCTTCCCAAACTGGTTCACCATTTAAGTAATATGCACAGCCGCGATCTTTTTCTGCTTCTGTTTTATAGCCGGTATTCGCAACGAATTGCTCATACTCACCAACGCTTACTTCTTTGCTTTGCATTGCAAATGAATTAGCAATAGTTTTTTCTACCACTGGACGCTCATTCGCTAACCCATTGCCGTTAATGTCACCCATCTTAAATTTACCAGCGGGAATAACTACAATGCTGGCAGAACTGGTTTTATTAACAATACTTGCAACAGGTGCTGTTACAGGTTGCTCTGGTGCTGCAGTCACTTCAGCAACAACTGGCTCAGGCACTTTAACTAGGTTTGCATTAATGGTTTGTGCTTTACGCAGATCAATTCGCGCTTTGTAGCTTTTGTAGCCACGTTTGCGAATTTCAATATTGTGAAAGCCCTTTGGTAATGACGTTGTTAACCTAGTTGCACCATAGCTCACGCCATCAATAAACACTTCATCATCATAAACATTTGAACGCAGTGTTAATTCAACCATTTTAGATTTATTTTGATCAGGTAATGGTTCAACCTTAATTGGCTTTTTTACAGAATAATCGCTTACAGGTTGCTCATTAAAACGTGATACAGAGACCACTTGATTATTATCCTGAGAGTTACTGAATGTTAACTGACTATCTGAATACGTTGCGTCGTAATTTGCTTGATAATTACCGGCCAAAGGCGTGCCATAATCTGCACAAAAACGATTGTCTAAATTAAGTAGGCTACATAAACGACTGCTGTTTACATCACCGCGCATGGTCACGCTTAAATTAACGTTGTAGTTACCTTGACCACTAAAAGCACTGTTCACGACATGGCTACTTAAAATCTTAACCTGTGCACCGGCAAGGTTACGTTTCGGTTCAACTAAACGCTCTTCTGTTAAGTTAGCAAAAATCTGGTCTACAAAACGTTTAGTGGCTTTTTGTAAACCCATTTGTTGGCCGCGCTGCTCACAGGCAGCAAGCGTTTCGGTACGCTTACAGTTAATCGTATGATTAACTTCTAGCGTGCCTTCACGTGTAAACTCGTTACGTAAACGCTCAACACGTGCTGTTGCTAACTGCTCTTTTAAACTTTCTAAGGTGTTTAACTGGGTGTGCTTTGATACACGAATTTGCTCAATGTCTTTTCTATGTGAAGCAATTGCCGCCAATTGCATCGAAATATCATCTTTGTTTTGTTTGTGATCAACCACAGCTTTTTGATAGCGCGACTGCGCATTGCTGATATCAAGAGTTGGGTCATCAATAAGTCGGCGGTACATCTCGTTCATTGCATCTAGCGCTTGGTTTTTTTCTTTATCTAGCTCAGTTGAGCGGGCGCGCAATAATTCGAGTTGTTTTTGTAACTGACTTTCTTCTTTTAGGTGTTTTTCGAGGATTAGGGTCGAGTTATCGTATTCGGCTTGTTTTTTACTGATCTCTGATTCAATGCCAGTTACCGTAGCTGTATCTTGTGCAAATGCACTTGTCGCTAGCAAACTAACTGAAATTAACAGAGATAAAGGAGCAATTCGCATATATTCCATTCCCAAAAAGCGGCAATTATTTGGTCATTATTATTTTTTATAATTAAACTCTTATGCTATGTACTTGCAAGGCAAAACACAAGCTTTGTTCAATTATTATCTCAGTTTACCTCTATTACCTTAGTTGATGCCAGTAAATAACAAAATCATTTTGGTTTAATTGACTAATTTCTATCTCTAAGACGACTTTGCTACAATTGGGCGTGTTTATTTACTAAAAAATGATACCGTGAATAGTTCTTTTGAATCACCAGTACAAACAATTCATCACCCCTTATTAGCGGCACGTAAAGTTCAGCTCAGCATCAAGCGTGATGATCTTATTCACCCGCAAATTAGTGGCAACAAATGGCGTAAGCTAAAATTTAACTTGCAAGCCATGCAGCAACAGAAGAAATCTGAACTACTCACTTTTGGTGGTGCATTTTCAAACCATATTCATGCCACAGCAACTGCGGGTAAACTATTTGGTTTTAAAACACACGGCATTATTCGCGGCCCTGAACTAGACGAAGCAAATCCAACACTTAACTACGCAAAGCAATGCGGTATGAGCTTACACCCAGTAAATCGAATTACTTACCGGTTAAGGCACGACCACACTTACTTAGCACAGTTACAAGCACAGTTTCCGAATGCCTACATATTGCCAGAAGGCGGCACCAACGCAGCTGCGCTTTTAGGTTGCAAAGAGTTAGCACTGAGCCTACCAAGTTCTGATGTGATTGTTTGCCCTACTGGCAGTGGCGGTACATTGGCGGGGTTAATTGAAGGCGCACCGCAGCACACAAAGCTGTTAGGTGTCGCAGTACTGAAACAAGCGCACTACTTAATTGATGAGATAAAGCAGCTAAGTAATAAAGCAAATCAGCAACAAAACTGGCAGCTGCTTTGCGACTTTCATGATGGTGGCTACGGAAAGTTTAGCGATAACTTGTGGCAATTTTGCCAAACTTTTAGCAAGCAACACACTATTCCGCTTGAGCCAATTTACAGCGGTAAAATGCTCTTTGCTGTATGGCAACTTATAGAGCAAGGCTACTTTGCTAAAGGTTCGCACATCATTGCAGTCCATACAGGTGGGCTACAAGGGTTAAATGGCCTCAAGTACCGAGGACTCATTGACTAACTATAGGGCGTAATATCCGCCAGCTTTTGTAATGGCTCGGCAAAGTAAAAGCCTTGCGCGGCAATAACACCTAAGTTTTTTAAGGTCGCAAGTTCGTTCTGTGTTTCTACTCCAACTGCATAGACAGGAAAGTTTAGCTCTGCCCCTTTAGTAATTATTTGCTTAACAATTCTTTGTTGCTGAGCACTTGTGTCTATATTATGAATTAGCTCTAAAGCTAGCTTAATACTACAAATGTTATTAATGCCTTTGTAGGTCGCTAGGTGCTCACTGCTGCGTACATTATCAATAACTATACCTGCCGAGAGTTTTTCTAAACACTCGAACTGTGTACTAAGCTTTTTATGCTGTTTTAAATAATCATCTTCGCTGAGTTCAAATTGCAACCTGTCGATACACTTAAAGTCATCTGTCTGCTGATTTAACCAATCCCAAAACTCATCATTGAACCAGTTCATCGCATGCAAGTTAATACTTACCTTTAAGCTACCAGACTCATTCAACAACATCTTTTTTACTTGTAAAATTACGGTTTTATCTAACAGTAAAACATCTTTTTTACTACTCATGTGTGGAATAAAGTGCCTAGCAGCAAGCAAACCTAAGCTTTTGTGTCGAATACGGATCAATGCCTCATGCTGCAAAATATCGCCCGTTTGCAAGTCAAATAACGGCTGAAAAAACAACATAAAGTGTTTTTTCTTTATATACTCAAAAAGATGTTCTTTGCTATCAGCCAGCATGTTTGACTGCGTGTGACCAAAAGGTAAGCGATGAATATGCTGCCAAGCGCTTTGTTTCGCCAGTGCTAATGCCGATTTAGTAAGCTGATAAACCACTGCCTGATCAGCCCCTGTGCGGTAATTACACACACCAATTTTTATATCAGCGCGAGACAAATCACTACGGTAATTTAGACAAGCTTGATAGATAACTTGATGTAGTCGCTTTGTGTATTTATCAATTTCAGTGGCAGGTACATTATTTAAGGTGACAGCGATACCGCCAGAAGGCAGTAATTTAACAGAGCGATTTACAAGCTCACCAAAGCCTTTGGCAATCACTAATTTAAAGTAGTTATCGATATCAAGGTTAGCAGGAAACGGGCTTTTCCAAAAAAATAGTGCAAACAAATGATTATAATTAGTTGGCACACCATATAAGATATTCAAATCTTGGTGCGCTAATGGTTTTGGAGATGTTAACTGCTTTGGCGGTGCCTCAACCACTTGCTGCTCTTGGCTTTGTATTTGTGGCTGCTCTAAGGTTTCTAATTGCTTGAACATTTTTTTCCACCAACGGAAACCCCAATACCCAGTGCCAAGCAATATTAAATTTAAAAATATAAATAAGTGACTTTCAACTAACCATGAAGGCCAATGAAATAAGCGTAAATTAACAGTCTTATAGCTAAAAACCTCCTGCTCAAGATCGATGAAATTCGCAAAGTTTTGCGGAACGTCGCTAGCATTCATTGCAAAGCCTTGGCTTTTAACTAATGTGGCAATGATATCTTGCGACACAACCGGATCAAGGTTCAGCTCATACACCTGTTTGGCTAGTTCAGTGCCTGTTCGGTGCACTTTGTCGTGTAACACATCACTTAAAAAAATATTAAAAACAACTAACAGCAAAAATGCGGCCGCCACGTAGATGGCCTCCGGTTGCTTTATTCGTGAAGTTAAGTCTCGTTTCATTTCACAGGTTAGTTGCTTAAACATACACAAAGTGTTGTTCAAGAACCCTATAAATACAAGGCTGTGGGGCGATTTAAAGCAATATCAGAAATATCCTATAACCAGCGCTGTCAAAAGTTTTGTAATTTTAAACACCTAGCAAAAAGAGTTAATGAGAATTATTTTGTAATCAACACAACCCAAACAAAAGTAGTGATTACGAAGTATTGCGTAAATAAAAAACCCAGCAACTAAGCTGGGTTTTAAAAATTAACTCTACAATCTAATCATATTGTGAATTAGAACGGGATATCGTCATCAAAGTCGATTGGTGGTTCCATTGGATTTGATGCGCCGCCTTGTGGGGCATTTTGAGGCTTAGGAGCAAAACCACCTTGTTGAGGTGCATTGTTTTGCTGCTGACCATAACCGCCACCATATTGGTTATTGCTCTGCTGCGGCGCAGACTGCTGTTGTGGACGCTGTTGCTGCTGTGCTGGCGCAGACTGTTGCTGTGGAGCATAGCTGTTATTGCTTTGTGATTGCTGTGCACCACCGCCGTAACCGCCACCTTGTTGCTGACCACCTTGGTAACCGCCTTGTGATTGACCACCTTGATAGCCACCGCCACCACCTTGCTGCTCACCACGACCGCCTAACATTTGCATTTGACCGCCCATGTCTACCACGATTTCTGTAGTGTATTTTTCTTGGCCTGATTGATCAGTCCATTTACGCGTTTGTAAACGACCTTCAATGTACACTTGTGAACCTTTACGAAGGTATTCACCAGCAACTTCTGCTAGTTTGCCAAATAACACGACACGGTGCCATTCAGTACGCTCTTGCATTTGCCCTGTGTTTTTATCTTTCCAGCTATCTGTCGTAGCAATGCTGATATTCGCTACGCCATTGCCATTAGGCATATAACGTACTTCTGGATCTTGGCCTAAATTACCAACCAAGATAACTTTGTTCACACCGCGTGCCATGGAACTTCTCCTATAAAACGTTAGATTAAACCAGCCACTTTGCGTGCTTGGTCTAGGTCAAATTCTTTATCATTAATCTTTAAATAGCTGCGATTTTCATCACAGACAACCGTTGCTTCAATTACGCCCGGTAAAGCAACAAGACGAGAAGCAAGCGCTTGTGCCTGCTGCTCTGAACTTAATTCAGTCATTAAGCTAATTATTTTACTTCTTGGTGGGACTTGCATATTCCAAGCAAGGATAAGCCATATTACCCCAACAAGTGCCGCCGCCGCAAACACTGCTTGCGCACTTAATGCTTGAGCAACGTAACCCCCTAATAAACCACCTAAAAAGGCACCAAAAAACTGCGTAGATGAAAATACCCCCATCGCAGAACCTTTCTGGTTTGCTGGGGCAATACGCGAAACAAGTGCAGGCATGGTTGCTTCTAAAAAATTAAAAGCAATAAAGTAAACCAACATACAAATACCGATGCCAATCACCGAATCAACCCATAACGACATCGCGAGCATACTTAAAACAAGCAGTGCGATTGAGCCAATAAAGGCTTGTTTTTCTTTTTCTTTACGGATCGCCACAATCATCATTGGTGCCATCAAGAAAAACGCTAAAAACAGCACAGGGATATATAAATACCAATGATGGTCTGCGACTAAGCCGTCTTTTATCAGTTGGCCTGGTAAGGCTACAAATACGGTAGTTAATGTAAGATGAAGCAGCATTACGCCAAAATCGAGGCGTGCTAATTGTGGGTGTTTAATCAGTTGCTTAATATCATCAAGCGTAGCAAGTGTGTCACCTTTTGGCGCCTTATTGACAGCATTAGGCACCAAAAACAACACAATTAAAATACCTAAAATGGCCAGTCCTGCGGTAAGCCAAAATACCCCAGCAACTCCCCACGATGCAGCAACAATAGGCCCTAGTAGCATAGCAACGGCAAAGCTCATACCAATACACATACCAATCACGGCCATAACTTTCGGACGTTGTTCATCACGGCTTAAATCAGAAGCAAGCGCCAATAAGGCACTGGCAATCGCCCCCATGCCTTGAAGTGCACGCCCAAGCGTAACCATTTGCACAGACTCAGCGGTTGCCGCAATTACAGAGCCAAGTGCAAACACACAAAGGCCACCAATAATCACTTTTTTACGACCAATTTTATCAGACAACCAACCCATAGGGATTTGCAGCACGGCTTGCGTTAAACCATAAGCACCAATAGCAAAGCCAATCCAAAGCGGCGAAAACCCTTCTAATTGCTGCCCATAGATAGCCAATACTGGCATCAGCATAAATAGGCCAAGCATACGGAATGCAAAGACGCTCGCCAACGAAACGGCTGCGCGTTTTTCTCGAGAGTTGAGTGAAGATGCTGTCATGAATTACTGATCTTGCTGTCTATTAAAATTTGAGCGTGGATTCTACCACAAGCGAAAACTAAATAATCACCTGTAAGTGATGATTTTTTCTTTGATCAAGGATTAATCTTATCGCGTATTATGAGATACTGAAAAAATAATTAGGTAATAAAACGAGATAGCATGGAAAACATTGAAGTCCGAGGCGCCCGTACGCACAATTTAAAAGACATCAGCCTAACCATTCCCCGTGATAAGCTGATAGTTATCACTGGCCTATCTGGTTCAGGGAAATCGTCTTTAGCGTTTGATACTTTGTATGCAGAAGGGCAACGTCGTTATGTTGAGTCACTGTCAGCGTATGCACGACAGTTCTTATCACTAATGGAAAAACCCGATGTTGATCACATCGAAGGCTTATCGCCGGCTATCTCTATCGAACAGAAATCAACGTCGCATAACCCGCGTTCAACGGTCGGTACGATTACCGAGATTTACGATTACCTACGTTTATTATTTGCCCGTGTAGGTGAGCCTCGCTGCCCTACTCACGATTTACCGCTTGCAGCACAAACGATCAGCCAAATGGTCGATACGGTTTTAGCGCTTCCTGAAGGAAGTAAGCTAATGCTATTAGCGCCAGTAGTAAAAGATCGTAAAGGTGAGCACGTTAAGCTGCTTGAGCAACTCGCAAGTCAAGGCTTCATTCGCGCCCGTATCGATGGCGAAGTCTGTGACTTATCAGATCCACCGACCCTTGAGCTTCATAAAAAGCATACTATCGAGGTCGTGGTTGACCGTTTTAAAGTTAAAGATGGCCAACAACAGCGTTTAGCTGAATCATTCGAAACAGCCCTTGAGCTATCAGGTGGTATTGCCCATGTAGCGGCAATGGACGATTCACTCAGTGAAGACATGCTGTTTTCTGCTAATTTTGCCTGCCCAACGTGTGGCTACGCTATGAGTGAACTTGAGCCGCGTTTATTCTCGTTTAATAACCCGGCAGGTGCGTGTCAAAGCTGTGATGGTTTAGGTGTGCGTCAGTATTTTGATCCAAACCGTGTTGTACAAAATCCAGAGCTAAGTTTATCGGGCGGTGCAATTAAAGGCTGGGACAAACGCAGCTTTTATTACTTTCAAATGCTGCAAGCTGTCGCAGAGCATTATAAGTTTGACCTAGAAGTGCCTTTCCAAGAGCTTAGTAAAGAGGCCAAAAAGGTAATTCTTGAAGGTTCTGGCAAAACTAAAATTGCCTTTAACTATCGTAACGACCGTGGCGACTTAATTACGCGTAACCATGAGTTTGAAGGCGTTTTAAATAATATGAATCGCCGCTACCGTGAAACCGAGTCAAACTCAGTGCGCGAAGAGCTTGCTAAATACCAAACAAGCCAAGCGTGTCCGAGCTGTCATGGCTCGCGACTACGTGAAGAAGCTCGCCATGTATTTATAGGTCAAACAAACTTGCCAGCTATCACCACAATGAGTATTGGTGAAAGCATGGCATTTTTTGATGGCTTGAATTTAACTGGTCAGCGCGCGCAAATTGCCGAAAAAATTCTCAAAGAAATTCGCGACCGTTTATCTTTCTTAATCAATGTCGGCCTTAATTATTTATCACTTGAGCGAAGTGCCGATACCCTTTCTGGTGGTGAGGCTCAGCGTATTCGTTTGGCAAGCCAAATTGGTGCAGGCCTTGTTGGTGTTATGTACGTACTGGATGAACCATCAATTGGTTTGCACCAACGCGATAACGACCGCCTACTAAAAACCCTTATTCACTTACGCGATTTAGGCAACACCGTTATTGTGGTTGAACATGACGAAGATGCCATTCGCGCTGCGGATCATATTATCGATATCGGCCCGGGTGCCGGTGTTCATGGCGGCCATGTTATTGCACAAGGTACCCATGACGATATTCTAGCTAGCAAAGATTCAATCACGGGTCAGTACCTCTCTGGCGAAAAGAAAATCGAAGTACCGGCGGCTCGCCATCAAACTACCGACAAATGGCTTGAGTTATTTGGTGCCACAGGTAACAACTTAAAGAACGTTGATTTACGTATTCCATTTGGCTTAATGACCTGTATCACAGGTGTATCAGGCTCAGGTAAATCGACACTTATCAACGACACTTTATTTAAACTGGCTCATACCGAGTTAAATGGCGCAACGACCGCAGAGGCGGCACCGTATAAGTCAATCAAGGGTCTAGAGCATTTTGATAAAGTGATTGATATTGACCAAAGCCCAATTGGCCGTACTCCGCGCTCAAACCCAGCAACTTACACCGGTATTTTCACCGGTATTCGAGAGCTATTTGCGGGTACTCAAGAAGCCCGTTCACGTGGCTATAAAGTGGGCCGTTTTAGCTTTAACGTTAAAGGTGGCCGTTGTGAGGCTTGCCAAGGCGATGGTGTGATCAAGGTAGAAATGCACTTTTTACCTGATGTGTATGTACCTTGTGATGTATGTAAAGGTCAGCGCTACAACCGTGAAACCCTCGAAGTACAGTACAAAGGTAAAAACATTCACCAAGTACTCGAAATGACCGTAGAAGATGCCCGTGACTATTTTGATAAAATTCCGGCTATTGCACGTAAACTGCAAACCCTAATGGATGTAGGCTTGTCGTATATTCGCTTAGGTCAAGCTGCTACTACCCTCTCAGGTGGTGAAGCACAGCGTGTAAAACTAGCTCGCGAACTTTCAAAACGCGATACAGGTAAAACCTTATATATCCTTGATGAACCAACTACGGGTTTACACTTTGCTGATATTCAGCAATTATTAGTCGTGCTTCACCGCTTACGCGATCACGGTAATACCATTGTTGTTATCGAGCATAACCTTGATGTGATCAAAACCGCAGACTGGATTGTCGATTTAGGCCCTGAAGGCGGCTCAGGCGGTGGTGAAATTTTAATTTCTGGTACACCTGAAGACGTTGCCGATTGTGAGCGTTCACACACAGGAAGGTACTTAAAACCATTACTATAAAAAGGATATTGCGTGCGTAGGTATTTAAAAATTGCAAAATGGCGCGCTAATAAACAGTTTCAACAACAGCAACGTAGCTGGCAGCCTCATAAAACGAGGCTGGTTGAACAGTTAAAAGCCATTTGGTTTAACTTAAGTACCGCGCAAAAGCTCTATCTTTTAGCATTAAGCAGCCTGATTGTTCTGCAATCGGGCTGGTTAAGTGCCACCATCACCATTATTGCGCTTGTTATTGAGTTTTGGCCCAAGTTTAACCAACTTTGGCACTCGCTTGCCGGCAAAGCACTGATTTTAATCTTCTATGCCAGTATCGCTAATTTTGTGTTGGCTGGTGCAAGCGGCATAGTTAATGATGTAACTCATGTCTCAGCTAGTCACTTTAACTACACACATAACTTTGCCACCCTGTTATATTTACCACCTTGGGCAATGGGAATAACCCTAGGTACTTTATTGTTATTTCAACTTTTTTTACCTTTTTATATTTTTGTTTTATTGCTGATAAAGCCATTTGGCTCTGAGCGAGTTAAGTTTATTAGTCAAAGCTACTCACCATTATTAACCGCCATTGTACGCTTTGTTTTAGCGTCGGTAGTCTTTATTAACTTAATTTCATTTCTTGATGATAAGCCACCTGAAGAAGTGCTCGACAATATGGTCAGCACCTTTGTGGATAGTAAAGTCATTGCCAAGGAATCAGGTGAAGAACAGCAAAAAGCAGTCGAAGAACTTGGTAAAAAGCTCGAGCAACAACTTCCTGAAAATACACAAAGCTCAGCCCCAAGCCAAGACGTAGATGTAGAAGTTGACGGCGAAACCGCCGAAAACCTTCGTCAGTTTCTAGATACCAAAGGTTACTTTGAACGTAGCAAACGTTTAATTGCCATGTTTGCTTACAGCTTTGAAGCCGATAGTTATTCACGCTGTTTAAAAGCAGAAAACAGTAAATCCGTTGAGCTGAATGATTATGAGATTGTGCAAGTAACCCCTGATCACCATGCTGAGTATGGCTATCGATTTGAAGTCATTGCGTGCGACTCGCCAGGCGTTACCCCAGTAGAAAAATAGCGCAGCAATCTATACTACTCACTTGGCTTACTGCGTTTTTCTCTTATGAAGTGAAATATCGAAAGCCCAATAAAGCCAAAGCAAACTAAGGCGATTACTAAATTAGGTATAAAAATAAGTAACATAGCGGCATCATAGCCGATCTTTGCGAATGCAGCACAAAGGCTACCAATGATAAGCTCAGTTAAGATTATACCAATTCGCTTAATTAAGTGATCTATTTTGAGGCAAGAAAGCCTCGTTGATAGCAAGGCAAAAATTTCGTTATTTAGTTGTTCTAAATCAGAAATTTTTAACGCAGATAGCGACAGGTTTAATCCCTCAAAATGATTAAGTATTATTGCGGATTGGTATTAGCTCCCATTCTAATGAGCTATTCGCAGGTACAGTTTTAGCCGCATAATGTTTTACTTTAAAACCCATATCAAAACCTCCAAGTTCCTATTTGCTGCATCCAAACTATCATCAAAAGACAAAACCGCAAAAATCAAATGATTTAAAACCTTATTTCCTTTCATAAGAATTAAACTTAAACCATTGAAAATATTAAAATTAATATTTTCAAACCTTATATATAAATTGCTTAGAACTAGATAAGCGACTCTAGCAGCTTTCCTCGCTATTGTAGTTTGCATCAACGGGCTACCAACCAATTTTGCTTCGCTGATAAAACTAATCAACCAATTAAAGGAATTAAATTATGGCTAACTCAGTCTTAAAAATGATGTCACTTTTAGCGGTCACTGCAATCATTATTACATCAACGAATACCTTACTTAATGCTCAAGGTACTCAAAAGCTAAACAAGAAATTAGAGACCTCTATCGAAGCATCTATTGAGCAAATGAACAATAAGATTGATCAGCAAATTGAGCAACAACTGAATAAGTAATACTTGGCTTGCTCAGCATGCTGAGCAAGCTTCTTTAAATTAATAGGCTTAAATAATGAAAACACTAACTCGACACTTGCTAATCTCATCAATTGCTGCGACAGGCCTATTAATAAGTGGTTTTGGTGCAGCAAAAAGTGCCGTATGGAAAGTTAGTAAAGGTGATGAATTTATATATGTTGCTGGTTCAATCCACGTTTTGCCGCCCAAGGAACTCCCCCTTCCTGATGAATTTAATCAAGCGTATAAACAGGCTGATATCTTAGTACTTGAAACTGATGTGCCCGCACCAAGCGATAGCTCAGCACAACTCACTATGCTTAAAACTCTTAGTTATCAAGCTGGCGAAACACTGAGTAGCAAGTTATCAGCAAAGGTGAAACAGCAACTAGAAGAACAACTTGCCCAGTATGATATGAAACTCAGCGAACTCGATAGCTTTCGCCCCTTTATGTTAAGCGTGCTAATCATGTCGCTAGAACTTCAAAAGCAACAACTTATGGGTGAAGGTGTTGATAGTTACTTCGCGAAATTGGCTAAGCGAGATAAAAAAGAAATCGCTTATCTAGAGACCGTGGCTTTTCAATTAGATCTGTTTAAACAAATAGGTAGCCAAGACGAAAATGCCTTTATTGAGTCACTATTAACGCAAATTTCTAGTTACCAAGCACTGTACATCGCAATGCTTGATGCATGGAAAAATGGCGATATGCAAGCAATAGATGAACTTACTCTTATGCCTTTACAAGAACATGACCCTAATACTTACCAAATGTTGATCAAGCAACGAAATCTAACTTGGCTTGGTCATATTGAAAATTATTTTACTAATTCGCAAAAAGAGTTACTGCTCGTTGGCACAGCCCACTTAGCTGGTGAAGATAGCTTGTTAGGCTTATTAAAAAATAAAGGTTATGTAATTAAACAATTGAATACAGGTGAGAAATAAAAAATGGAAAAAACAGACAAAACCGCTGCTGCACTTATCTGTTTATTTACAGTATTAATGGCGCTTAGCTTTTAATAGCTAAAAAAATACCGCTATCAAGCGGTATTTTTATTTCAATAATTTATCACAAGCTTACGGGCGAGGGATAAAACCTACCGCATCGTAGACTGCTTTTAATGTTTTTTCAGCGCGGATACTCGCTTTTTCAGCACCTGATTTCATAATGCTATCAAGTAATGACTGATCTTCGCGAATTTCCTTAAAGCGTGCTTGAATTGGCTCAATCATATTAACAACCGCTGCTGCAGTGTCTTTTTTCAGATGGCCATACATCTTGTCCTCGTATTCTGGAACTAAATCTTCAATAGAGCGCTTAGTGGCCACTGATAATAAAGTAAGTAGGTTTGATACACCTGGTTTTTCTTCACGATCAAAGTAGATACGAGCTTGCTCGTCTGAATCGGTTACTGCTTTTTTCAGTTTCTTTTCAATCTTCTTCGGCTCATCTAATAACATAATGTAACCGTTTGGATTTTCATCTGATTTAGACATTTTCTTGAGCGGATCTTGTAAACTCATTACACGTGCGCCGAACTCAGGAATGTATGGCTCTGGTAGTTTGAACACGTCACCGTATAGGTTATTGAAACGTGTTGCAATATCACGAGTTAACTCAAGGTGTTGTTTTTGATCTTCACCCACTGGCACTTGATCCGCTTGGTATAGCAAGATATCAGCTGCTTGCAGCACTGGGTAAGAGAATAAACCCACATTAACGTTATTAGCATGCTTAGAAGACTTATCTTTAAACTGCGTCATACGGTTAAGCTCACCCATTTGAGCGTAACAGTTTAAAACCCAACTAAGCTGTGCATGTTCTGGCACTTGAGATTGTACAAATAACGCCGCTTTTTCTGGGTCGATACCACATGCAGCATACAGCGCAATACCGTCAAGCACGCGCGAGCGTAGTTGCTCAGGATCTTGGCGTACAGTAATAGCGTGTAAATCAACTAACATAAAGAAACTTTCGTGGTCTTCCTGTAGCTTAAGCCACTGGTTAATAGCGCCAACATAGTTGCCTATTGTCATACCACCGGTTGGCTGAATGCCACTTAACACTACTGGTTTACTCATGATGTTCCTTTATATTTTTACTAAACTAAAAAGACGAATTTAAAATGCACTTACCTTTGGGTAAGAACGGGTATTATATCTAAGAAATTCTCGCAGAGGTACTCTGGATTGAAATCAACAAGGTTTTCACCTTGGTTATAGCCATAACTAAGCGCAACAACATCCACCTTAGCCGCTTTGGCAGCCAAAATATCACTTTTAGAGTCGCCTATCATAACCGCTTTGGCTGGGCTGACATCTAATTGCTGACAAGCAAATAGTAAAGGCTCAGGTGATGGTTTCTTTGCCATATCATCACCACATACAATCAACTGAAAATGACTAGTCAGTGACAGTTTATCAAGTAGCTTTTCGGTAAAACGACGAGCCTTATTGGTGATCACCACTTTAGGAATACCAGCAAGGGCAGCAAGCCCCGTTTCTACATGTTGATAAAGCGCACTGTAATCGCCTACAACTTGGTCATAGTGCTGATAAAACAAATTAATTGCACGCTCAGCAAGGGCTTCATCTAAATGCTCACTGATTTGCATATCGCCACTCAAACCACGCTTTACAAGCGTTTCTATGCCATTACCTACCCAGCTTTCAACTAGCTTTTGTGTCACAATCGGAAATGCTAGATCAGTTAGGGTCAGGTTCATCGCAATGTATAAATCATAAACACTGTCGACTAAGGTGCCATCTAAATCGAAAAATGCCGCATCGTATTTCATGGCTCAACCTTTGCAAGCTCGTTACGCATCGCATCGATAACCGCTTTGTAATCTGGTTGATTGAAAATCGCCGAGCCTGAAACAAACATATCAGCGCCCGCTTCGGCAATTTCAGCAATGTTATCAACGCCAACGCCACCATCAACTTCTAAACGAATTTTGCGACCTGAATCATCAATCATTTTACGCGCTTGGCGAAGCTTTTCGAGGGTATGAGGAATAAAGCTTTGGCCGCCAAAACCAGGGTTAACCGACATTAATAGCACCACATCAACTTTATCGAGCACATGCTCAAGGTAGCTAAGGCTGGTTGCAGGATTAAATACAAGCCCTGCTTGGCAACCACTGTCTTTTATGAGTTGCAAGGTACGGTCAATATGCTCACTGGCTTCTGGGTGAAAGCTGATGATAGAAGCGCCCGCTTCAGCGAAGTCGGGAATTAGACGATCGACAGGCTTTACCATAAGGTGCACATCAATCGGGGCTGTAATGCCGTAATCGCGCAGTGCTTTACAAATCATCGGACCAAAAGTTAGGTTTGGCACATAATGGTTATCCATCACATCAAAATGTACAACATCTGCTCCACTTGCTAGTACACGATCAACATCTTCACCTAAACGGGCAAAGTCGGCTGATAAAATAGAAGGGGCAATTAAATACTTTTGTAATGTTTCCAACATGAGAGATTCCATTAAAATTTGCGACTGCAAGAAGAGCGCATAATGTAACCCAATCGACTGCTGATTTAAACACCGCAGCTGATTGTTAAAGGGCGATTGCTTTAAGCTAATCCTTTTAGCCTATTGAATTAGTGTTATTTTAGTCAAAATTTGAGCAATAACTCTATTAAAAAGCCATCTACAACACAATAAAATGAAACAAATAATAAACATTAAATTTACTTTAAAGAGCTAATTTTATTAAATTTTTATTTAATTCAGCGATAATTAAGTTTGTTATTTGAGCAATTGTTATGTATGCTTGTTTAAGTAACACAAACAAGGGTTATTCTCATGCGTGCTTTTAAAATAGGGATCTTAATCGCGTCCGCACTTACGGTTGCTGCGTTTGTATCTTTTTCATCTGCTGATGAAGACGACTTTTTAGCAGCGGCGTCTGGTTGCTCATGCAACACGCTTAACGCATCATCATCTTCTGCTCAATGTATGAAAGCAGAACAAGAAACAGGATGGTTTTCTTGGTTAACGGGTGATAGCCGCAGTGCTCAGTTCCATTATCTTGATTTACTTGAGTTATTAACAAGTAGTGAAGAGTCAAAGAAAGTTAGCGGTTTAGGTTCTAAGTTCTAAATCGTATGAACAAATTCATGAGTGCATTACAAAGTGTCTTTGCGGCATTTTTTGGTGTGCAATCAGAAAATAAGCGTCAAGCTGACTTCAAAGAGCACTCGCTCAGTACTATCATCGTCATTGCCCTGATTTTTTTCAGTCTATTTGTAGCAGCGATTTATTTCACCGTTTCTTTGGTGCTAAATACATAGCCATTAGCTCGTTCACTTTATTGCGTGAACCGCCCTTGGGGCTAATCGTGCGTTTTACCTGAATCTCATCTAATGATGCTTGGCTGTAGATTTTACGCGTCCACACTGTATCGTGGTTAGAAATAAGTACCGGCGTGTTATTTTCGAATGCGGCTTGCTCAGCTAAATTCGCCAAGTTTGCTTGGTCATCTAAATTGAAACCGCCTTTAGCGTAAGAAGTAAATGAAGCTGTTTTACTCAAAGGCACATAAGGTGGATCGCAATATACAACCGCATTATTAGGAATAAGCTTAAATACCTTGTCATAACCTAAGCAAGTAAAGGTTGCTTGCTGAGCTTTTTCAGCAAAGAAATGCATTTCTTTTTCAGGGAAATACGGGCGCTTATATTTACCAAAAGGAACATTAAAAATACCTTTTAGATTATAGCGACACAACCCGTTATAGCCATGGCGATTCATGTATAAAAATAAAATCGCACGCTCATACACATCACTGCTTTGATTAAACTGAACACGATATTCGTAATAGGCTTCGGGGTGGTTATTAAGCTCTACAAACAACTTTTTAGCGTCGCTAATAAACTCATCGGGCGTGCGCTTAAGCTCAGTGTAAAGATTGATCAGATCCGCATTTATATCATTTAAAATATAATGCTTAAAATCAGTATTAAGGAATACAGAGCCAGCACCAACGAAAGGTTCAACTAAGGTGTCAGCATCCATACTCGCTTGCTTCAAGCGGGTACGAATATCTTCAACTAGGCTGTATTTTCCACCTGCCCATTTAAGGAAGGCTCTGGTCTTTTGCTGCATCTGCTCTTAACTTCAATTCGGTGTTGCGCGATTTTACACTAATCAGCTTTAATTTACTGATTTAGTGAAGCGATTTCTTGTTTAATTTTACTTATTTTTTTATAAAACGGCTGATTTTTACGCACATTATCAGAAAGTGTTGTTACGCCCTTCTTAGCATCATTCAGTGTGGTGTAACTACCATAAGTTACAATCCACCACGGCTTACCACTCCGTAAGCTTTGGTAAGTATTTACTTGCCCTTGCAAGCCATTTTCAGTAATAAACTTATCGCTAATCTCTTTTTTAGTCACCGCAAGTAATTGGATTACAAAATTGTCATCTGGCTGAGATAAATACCACGCATTTCCTACTAATGGCAGCTCTGGCTCAATGGCAGACTCGGTTTGCTCAGCATCGTTGATGACGGCAGCTATAACTTCATCTGTCGTTGGTTGCTCAGTCTCTTGTGTTATTCGCTCTGCTGGCAAAAGGCTATCAACAATCGCAGCCACGTTATTGTTATGACTTTCATTCTCACGGTTTTCTATCGCAGAGTTATCAACTGGCACCTTAGCTGCCTGAGTTGTGTTGTCCTCATCATTAGTAGCAACTTGCTGCTCGGCTTGAAGATCGTCTTGAGCTTGTTCTAGAACTAGCTCTTTGCTTTCTACTCGACCATTGATTACTGCTTCTGCAGGCAGTGCTGTTGCCACAGAGTTCGTTGTATCCTGCTGGTAATGCGCTTTCCACCACTCAGTCATATCAGCTTTATATAAAAAGCCAATGATCAGCACCATGGTCGTGATTAAGAGCAAAATTAAATAAAGCAGTTTATAGCTTTTTTCTGGTGCGCGAATGTCTGCAGTTTGTTGTTCAGGCTGCCAAGCAAGTAATAAAGCTGGGTTACCATGCGCTTCTTGTAAAAAGGTGCGAAAAACTGGGTCTTCTTCAACAGGGAGGTTATCGAAAAACCAACGCATCAGTTGCTTACTTTCACTTAAATTTAGCGACTCTAAGTGGATTTCAACTGCTTGACTAAACTGCCCTGCCGATTGTGATGCAATCAGTATGTATAACGTGCTCGGGCTTTGCTTGGCAAGGACTTCTAATTGCTGAATTAACTCTTCAGATAAATGACGCCCTCCATCAATGACCCATAAACAATCACCACAAGGCTGTTGTTTATAAAGTTGATAGAAGTTTTCAGACAAACTTAAAGCGTGATCAATTAGTGGGTTGCTAAAGCTTTGTTCTAACAGTTCAGTCATAAACTGTTGGTCGGTCATTTTTCCCGACAACTGAACAAACGCTTTATTAAAGTCGAGGTATTTATCCGTGATGAAGGTTTCTAATAAATAGCTTTTACCAAGGCCAGAAGGACCGAGTAAACAAATTAGGTTTTGCCCATATTCAAACTGCAGAGCGATTCGATCAACTAGCGCAGCACGGCTAGGCAATATTTGCGATTGCATTAGCGCGCTATTAAATCACAAACCTGCTGATCAGTAACATCACTTACCAGCGCACATTGACCAAATTGGGTAGGTAGAATAAAGCGAATCGTGCCTTTTTTATTTTTCTTATCTTTACGCATGTGCGTTAAAAACTGCTCGCTGGTCATTTCTGCCGGAATATCGACGGGTAAATCATACTCAGCAATCAATTTAATAATGCGTTCAACTTCTGCTGCGTTTAAGTCATCACGGGTATGTGCAAGGCGTGCTGCCAGTACCATACCTGCCGCAACGGCTTCGCCATGTAGCCAATTACCATAACCCATTTGCGCTTCAATTGCGTGGCCAAAGGTGTGCCCTAAGTTTAGTAATGCACGTAAACCGGCTTCTTTTTCATCTTGTGCAACAATCAAGGCTTTGATTTCACAACAGCGATAAATCACATGCTGTAAAGTTTGTTCATCAAGAGACTTAAGTTTAGTGATATTTTGCTCAAGGTAAGCAAATAACTCAGTGTCGTAAATAAGGCCATATTTAATCACTTCAGCCATGCCCGCTGCGAATTCACGCTCAGGCAAAGTATGTAGCGATTGCGTATCGATAAATACTGCTTGTGGTTGGTAAAACGCACCAATCATGTTTTTACCAAGTGGGTGGTTTACTGCCGTTTTACCGCCAACCGATGAATCGACTTGCGAAAGCAAAGTCGTTGGCACTTGAATAAAAGGCACGCCACGTTGATAACATGCAGCAACAAAACCAGTGAGATCACCCACCACACCGCCACCTAAGGCAATAAGGCAAGTATCGCGGCCACAGTTATGTTCAAGTAAGAACGCCGAAATCTTTTCAAACCACTCAAGTGATTTATATTGTTCGCCATCAGGGATGGTAAAAGATAACGGGTTAAGATCAGCCAACGACGTCATTACATCATCTAGATATAAAGGTGCAATGGTGTCGTTGGTGATAATGATAGGTCGACAGTCGCCGATGTGCTCGCGCAGCCGACCAGTCTCTTGAAGAGCAGATTGACCAATATAAATAGGATAACTTCGCTCGTCCAAATTAACTGTTAATTCAAGCATAGCTAGTTTCCTTTTTATTATTGGTTTTTAAAAATCTAATTTCTCGATGATTTGATTAGCAACAACTTTCGCGCTTTGCTCATCAGTGCGGACAACAAAATCAGCAACTTCTTTGTATAACGGTTCGCGTTCTTCAGCTAAGCGCTCTAGTACATCACGCGGTGCTTCTTCTGTTTGCAATAATGGGCGACGCTTGTCGCGCTGTGTGCGTGCAACTTGCTTTTCGATTGGTGTCTCAAGGTATACAACAATACCACGAGCAGAAAGCTTGTTACGTACTTCTTTACTGATCACAGAACCACCACCTGTTGCAAGAACGATACCTTGCATCTCAGTTAGGTCTGAAATTACAGTTTCTTCACGAAGTCGAAAGCCCTCTTCACCCTCAAGATCGAATACCCAAGCAATGTCTGCTCCAGTACGACGCTCGATCTCTTGATCTGAATCGAAAAATTCAAGGTGTAATTGGTCAGCAATGTGACGACCAATTGTGCTTTTGCCAGCCCCCATAGGGCCCACTAGAAATATATTACGTTTCTCAGCCATATCTTTTTAGTACAAACGAACTCTAAAATTTGAAATAAAACCCCGCCTAACGACCTGGCCCCAAAATTAAGGAGGGGATTATCTCAGTAATTGCTTGGGTATTTCAAGTCAATTAGCATAAAAAGCCAGATTACGAGCAATTAAAATGCTAATTGCTCGTTGCTTAAGAAAAAATCACTTAATCAATTTGAATTTTAGGGGTTACGAAGATTAACAACTCTTTCTTCTCGTTAAATTCACTCGTGCTTTTAAACAGCACACCCAAATAAGGAATATCACCTAACAATGGTACTTTCTTAGTTGAATTAACAATTTGTTGTTGAAAAATACCACCAAGCACCACTGTTTGACCATTTTCTACTAATACTTGGGTTTGGATTTCTTGGGTATTGATCGCCACAGCAGAGCCTGTTGGCGTTTGTACCGTATCACCACGAGTATCTTGTGTAATTACTAAGTCTAAAATCACCTTGTTGTCAGGTGTAATATGAGGCGTTACTTCTAAGCTCAATACCGCTTTTTTGAATGTTACTGTCGTTGCGCCACTAGATGCAGCTTCAACGTATGGAATTTCTGTACCTTGCTCAATTCGTGCTTTTTGTTGATTAGCCGTCGTGATGCGTGGGCTTGCGATAATTTCGCCGCGATTTTCTTCTTCAAGCGCACTTAACTCTAAATCTAAAATAGTGCCATTGGCTAGCTTAGCGACTTGCACACCAATACTACCCGCAGGGCTTGAAACCGGTAAATTGACATTTAAGCGATCAGAAATACTTGGAATATTATCGTAAGAGCCCGCACCAAACATGCCGCCAGCGCCTTCTAAAGAGCCAGAAATAGCACCATCGCTTCCTACGTCACTAATACCCCAACGAACACCCAAGTCTTCTTGCACATTATCATTCACTGTCACCATACGTGATTCAATCACGACTTGCTTAACAGGAATGTCTAGGGTCTCAACCATACGACGCACACTTTCAATACTTTTTGCAGTGTCTTTGATCAGCAAAGTGTTCGTTCGTTTATCAACAGAAACACTTCCTCGCGCTGAGATAATGCTATTTGTGTCTGTTTTCAATAGGTCTGCAAACTCTTCAGCTTTTGCATAGTTAAGGCGAATATATTCGCTATAAAGCGGTTCTAAGTCTTCAACTTGCTGCTTAGCTTTAAGTTCTTTAGCTTCTCGGGCAGCCAACTCTTCAGAAGGGGCGACCATTAAAATAGAGCCATCCATGCGCTTATCTAAGCCTTTCACTTTCAATACTACGTCAAGCGCTTGATCCCAAGGGACTCCTTCTAGTCGTAAAGTAATATTGCCTGTAACAGAATCACTCGTTACTAAGTTAAATTCATTGTAACCTGCGATTATTTGCAGTACTGAACGCACGGGAATATCTTGGAAGTTTAACGTCATTGGACGTCCTTGATACTCAATTCCCCCTTCAAGGTAAGCGCGTTGCGTATCATCTTTTTCGACAGTTAAAGTAAAAATATTCTCAATTTGCTGATGAGTGAATTTAAATGCAGCGTTTGGCTCAACCACGATACGTGTCATATTGCCTTCTTTAAACGTCTCAATATTGCTAACGACTGTGCCAAAGTCCATCACATCAAGCTGATAAAGTAGATCATCGAGAATATCAGTATGGTGGAACTCAGCAATAATTTTGCCACCACTTTCGTGAACATCTATAGCTGCTTGCGTATCTTGTAAAAATACTAACAGCCTTGCTTCGCCTTTTTCACCACGGCGAAAATCTATCGACTGAACTGTATTTATATAATTATTGGCTGCTGAGAGTGGATCCGCTATTTCGTCTCCACTAATTGGGTTATCAGAAACATGCAGCGTTAGGATGTTATCTTTAGCGAACGTTTTATAGATTTTTAATTTATCTAACGATACAACGACCTTCAAACCATCAGCGGTCATGGTGCTTGTTACATGCTGAATACCTGCTTGGTTCACAGGTACATCACGCATTTCATTATCAACACCTACATTACTGAATAACATTTCGATGCGTGCTGGTGAGTTATACACCTGGACTTTTGGTTCGAATGTCAGTACCTCATCAAACACTAGCTGTAGTTGTGTTTCGCCTTTCATTAATGGGTTATAACGCACATCATATAGTAAAGGTGCCGCAACTGCTGACTGCGCTATTAAAAAAGCAAGTGCAGCTAACATGAACTTATGCATGTTTTTAAACCAAGCCATTCCTTTATGCATATTTTTTTTACCTTTCATAAGATTAACTTGCACCATTTGTATCCGCCTCTAACATTTCTAGCTTTGTCAGACGCTCTTTCCAACAACCAGCCCCATCAGGGATTAATTCTAATAATTCTATGTAATTGTCGTGCACTTCTTTTATTTCACCATGATACAAACCAATGTAATTACCTACGGTTACGCGATAAAGCGTTTCATCTGCCGCTTTGATGAGTGCCCAAGTATTGCCAGCTCGGCCTATGGTACCTTTCATAAGCAAATTATCTAATGGGTATTTCTCAAGAGGTTGGCGAACTCGATTTGGATCAGGATGAAGACAGTTCTTCACCTGCACAAGGTTATTTTGAATAATCTCAGGCTTCGGAGCAACAAATGGGCTGCGAAGTCTGCCTGCACTGTATTCAAAATATTCAAATTGCGCTATCTGTGGGATCGGTTCAACTTTCGGCGTTGTGCTAGCTTTTACCTGATCGATAAACTCTTTTTGCTCAGCAGTATCATCATTACAAGCGGCTAACGCAAAGCTCATTAATATAACTAAGGAAAGCTTCTTCATTTTTTAGTGCCCCCCTCGTAACGATATGTTTTGGCTACAACACTAAAAGTAAGCTCGCCATTACCTAAAGTTTGAATTGTAAAATCATGCAAACTAACAATACGCGGTAATTGTGCTACTTTGCCGACGAATTCACCGAATTCATGGTAAGTACCCACCACCTCAATTTTTATCGGTAGCTCTGTATAAAATTCTTTTTCAATTTCAGGTAACCAACCAATTTTTAAGAAGGTTAAACCACTTGTCGTTCCAACATAAGATAAATCATCAAGCAACCCAGGTGTTTCATTCGAGGTAGGTAAGCGCTTCAATAGTTGAGAAAATTTCTCTTCCATTTCTACCATTTGTTGGCGATACAGTTCTAAGTTGCTCGCTAAAGCATATTTTTGCTTGTAAGTGTTACGCAACTCAGTTTCTTTTGCTACGGCACTGTGATAGCTGGCAATCTCATCAGACACCAATAAGCTATAACTAAAATACAACACGATTGCAGCTACAAAAGCACAACATAACGCTTTTACAGCAATGGGCCAATCACCCATGTTTTCGAGCTCTATTTCATTCCAATCTATTTCAGTTAACGATTTGATATCAAGGTTCATTACGCGCCTCACCTATCTGATCAAACGGTTTAACATAAAAATCCATATTAAAGTCACTTAATAGTCTTGATGTCTGCTCACCTGCAACAATGCCTTGCATTACTGGGCGCTCTAGTAAATAAGAACTTTGAACTTGACGTAGCATGGTCGATAAGCGGTTATTCGATTCGCTACGACCTGTTACATGAATTTGGTCACCACGGCGCTCCAACTTAGTCAAATAGACACCTGCAGGGACTATTTTCGCAACTTCATCCATGATTTGTGTACCTAAGTTACGACTACTTTGCAGCTCTTCAATTAAACGCATTCGTTGCTGTAAGTTTTCTTTCTTTTTATCAAGCTCATTAATTTCCCTAATACGTTGATTCAAAAGAGCGATCTCAGTATTTAAAAAGTTATTCTTTGCATCTTGGCCTTGACGAAGGCCGCTGTAAAAAGAGCTCAATAGATACATACTGATAAAGCTGACAACAACAACAGAAAAAAGCACAGTTATAAATTTATTCTGTGAGTCTTTTCTTTGCTGTTCTCGCCAGGGCAGTAAATTTATATGTGGCATGATGAAAAGCTCCTTAATGCCAGTCCTGTGGCTATTGCAAACTGAGTTCGGTGACGCTGCAGCATATTCCGATCCACTTTTGCGGAGATTTCAATGTTTGCAAATGGCTCAGCAACCACCGTATGGATTCCCAGTTCTTCAATTAAAAGCCTGTCAAGGCCATCAATCATAGCTGTGCCACCCGTTAGAACAATATAGTCAACTTGCTCTTTACCACTGGTTGTTAAGAACATTTGTACTGCGCGTCTTACTTGCTGCAATAGTGATGTTTGGAATGGCGCTAACACCTCAAAAGTATAATTTGGTGGTAAATCCCCTGTTGTTTTACCTATTTCAGCTTCATCAAAGCTTTTATTATAATAAGCAACGATACTATTAGTGTATTGATCGCCGCCAAATACTTGGTCACGGGTATAAATTGTTTCACCCTCTTGCACCACACTAACCAACATCAGAACAGCACCAATATCAACCACAGCGACACACTTATTGTAAGCATCGCTTGGCAACTGTTGATAGTAAACATCCATTGCTCGGCTGAGGGCATAACTTTCTACATCGACCACTGCCGCTTTTAAGTTGGCTGTTTCAAGAGCACCTACACGAGCTTGCACACTTTCAGTTCGCGCTGCCGAAAGAAGTACATTAACTTTACTTGGATCCGCTTCATTGATAGCCAGTTTTTCAAAATCGATATTAACTTCGTCGAGGGGGTAAGGAATTAAGCTGTCTGCTTCAATAGCAATTTGTGACTCAAGTTCAGCATCAGTTAATGATACATCCATAAAAATTACTTTTGTGATCACGGTTTGCCCAGACACTGCAACAGCAGCGCGTTGTACGGATTTAGGTATTTTTCTTTTTAATTTCGCGATAACATTACCTATTGCTTCTATGTCTTGAATAGAACGTTCAGACATAGCGCCTTTAGGCATAGGTTCAATAGCTAGTGCTTCAAGCCGCAAACCAGCGTCTGTCTCCTGCAATAACACTGCCTTTATACAGTGTGATCCGATGTCGATCCCTACCATCATAGATGAAGGCTTTTTAAATAGCTGACTTAGCATGTTTGCAACTTGGCCTTTGTTTTAATAATAAACAAGTTATAATTTTTATCTGAAAAAATATTATTCATTTTTTAATCAATATATACTAGCAGTCTCCGATTCTAATTGGGAGTCCATTTAGGGAAAATATAAGTGATTTTATTAAAGCGAACTTTACAATTTATTATCATCTGCTCATTCTTAGGACTAATCACTTTAGTTGGTCTATACTATTACGTTAAACCCGACATTCCTAGCGTTCAGGTTTTAAAAGACGTTCAGTTACAGACACCTATGCAAGTTTTCTCACGAGATGGCTTATTGATCAATCAATTTGGTGAAAAACGCCGCATTCCAGTAACAATAGATCAAATACCCCAACCATTAATCGATGCAATATTAGCAACAGAAGATAATCGCTTTTATGAACATATTGGCATTGATCCAATTGGTATAGTTCGCTCAGCCATTGTACTCATATCTACCGGTGAAAAGAAACAAGGCGCAAGTACGATAACCATGCAGCTTGCCCGTAACTTCTTCTTAACCCGAGAAAAAGCATATATCCGTAAAGTTAAAGAGATCTTCATAGCTCTTCACATTGAAAGTATTTTAACTAAGGACGAAATTCTCGAATTATACTTAAACAAAATCGAATTGGGTAATCGCGCCTTTGGTATTGGTGCAGCTGCGCAAGTTTACTATGGCAAAGATTTAAACGAGTTAACTTTAGCGCAAATGGCGATGATTGCAGGCCTACCTAAAGCACCTTCTGCACTTAACCCTATTCGTAACCCAGTTCGCGCAAAGGCTCGTCGAAATGTCGTATTAGGTCGTATGTACACCGAAAAGTACATCACTCGAAGCGAATATGAAGAGGCTATTAACGCACCTATTACTGCAAAATTTCACGGCGCAGAAATTGAAGTCTATGCCCCGTATATTTCAGAGATGGTTCGTGCTGAAATGGTAGCTCGTTATGGTCACGAGCGCGCCTATAATACTGGTTTTAAAGTTTACACCAGCGTTGACTCTAACATTCAACAGGCTGCTCAAGATGCGATTGTTGATAACCTACACGCTTACGATATGCGTCATGGCTTCCGTGGTGCTGCGGCTCAGTTATGGGACAGCGAAAATGAAAGCCCTCTTAGCCAAGAAGAGATCTTATCTAAATTAAAAGATGTCAAAGAATTTGGTCCGCTATTAGCAGGTGTTGTCACCAACGTCGCTGAACAATCAATTGATGTGCTATTAAAAAGCGGTGAACAAGTCACTGTTGAGTGGGATGGTCTAAAATGGGCGCGTAAATATATTACGCGTTACCGTCAAAGCTTTGCACCAAAAACAGCTACCGAAATTTTATCAGCGGGAGCGCAAATTTGGCTGCGTAAAAATGCAGATGAAAGCTATATCCTTAGCCAAGTACCAGAAGCATCGAGCGCACTTGTTTCACTTGATCCGCAAGATGGTCGTATTAAAGCGATTGTCGGTGGTTATAGCTTTGAACAAAGCCAATACAATCGCGCAGTTCAAGCAAAACGCCAAGTAGGCTCAAACATTAAGCCATTTATTTATTCAGCGGCACTTGAGAATGGCTATACGCTTGCTTCTATTTTGAATGATGCGCCAATTAATCAATGGGATAAAAGCCAAGGTGTGGCATGGCGCCCTAAGAACAGCCCAGCGGTTTATAATGGTCCTATACGTATTCGCAGAGCACTCGCACAATCGAAGAACGTAATCTCGGTGCGCCTATTACGTGGTGTTGGCCTTGAGCGTACAGCCGATCATTTGCTTAAGTTTGGCTTTTTGAATAACGATATTAACCGCAGTGAATCACTCGCACTCGGTAGCGCTTCAATCACTCCACTTGAACTAGCCCGCGGTATGAGTACATTCGCCAATGGCGGTCATTTGATAACCCCTTACTTTATCTCTGAGATTCAGGATTCGGCGGGTACTGTTTTATTTAAAACAGAGCCTGAACTTGCTTGTGATGCGCCTAAGCAAACTGTAACCCCTGAGTTTGCATCTCTTAACCAGAATCAACAGAGTTTTACTGAAGCGGAGATAACGAAAACACCTCGCTGTGCGCCTCGTATCATTTCTAAACAAAATGCATTTTTAATTTCGCAAGCTATGCACAGTGCAATTTGGGGGGGCGGTAGTTGGACCCATAAAACAGGCTGGAGTGGCACAGGCTGGCGTGCACAAGCACTTGATCGTCGTGATTTAGCTGGTAAAACAGGTACCACTAATGATTCGGTAGATACTTGGTTTAGCGGCTTTAATCGCAATGTAATGACTTCGGTCTGGGTTGGTTTTGATAACCCTGGAAAAGCCCTAGGCCGCTCGACTTACAATAGTAACCTCGATAAATCGCAAATATCAGGTGCAGAATCCGGCGCTAAAACCGCGCAACCTGCATGGGTCGACTTTATGCGTGCAGCCCTTGATGGTATGCCAGAAGCACCTATTGAGCTTCCTGAAGGTTTAGTATCGGTTCGAATCGACTTAGCAACAGGTCTATTGAGTCACAAAAATGATTACACCAGTCGTTTTGAATACTTCATTAAAGGCACTGCACCAACTAAGTACGTACTCGATCAACCAACAGACGTATTTGAAGAAAAGCTCAGCACAGAGGAAGAGTTGTTCTAAATAACTAAGTTGCTATAAGACATAAAAAAGCGCCCTTGGGGCGCTTTTTGCTTAGCTATTTAAACTAAGATCAGCAAAATTACTTTAGGTTATTTACCAGCCAATATAGGTCTGAGTGCACCCCAGCGGCAGTGACTTCTTTACCCGCTCCTGGGCCTTGGATCACCAATGCATTATCTGTATACCACTGTGAATTGATCACAAAGATGTTATCGCCCGGTTTAAGGCTTGCTAGTACATCATCTTTGCCAACATTGACTAAACCAACTTGAGCCTGAACCTTACCATCTACGAGTGTTATAGCACCGGTGTAGCGCACCACTTTATCTTCCACCGCAGCTTGGGCTGCTTTTTCTGTCATGAATTCATCAAGTAGCTGTTTGTTTGCAAGGAAATCTTGCCAGCTTCCTGATGCAAGCTGTTCAGGCATCAGAGGTGTTAAAGCAATATCATCAAGCTCTAAATCAAGGCCTAAGTCACGCGCTAAAATTAGCAGTTTGCGCTGCATATCACGGCCAGATAAATCTTCACGAGGATCTGGCTCTGTATAGCCCATTTGCTGAGCTTGAAGCACTAAATCTGAAAACGGCACACTGCCATCATTACTGCTACATAACCAAGATAAAGTACCCGAGAATACCCCTTCAATGCGGTTAATGCTGTCTCCGCTATTTTGCAAATCAGCTAAAGCAAAGTTAATCGGTAAACCTGCACCCACACTGGTGTTATAACGCCATAACAGATTTCGCTCAGCCAAATTAGTGCGTAGGTTTTGATACCAGCTATTTTCTGCAGTGCCCGCGTATTTGTTTGCACTGATCAAGTGACAGTTAAGTTCAACAAAGTCAGGGTATAACTGACTGAACGCCTCACTGGCAGTGATATCAATCACCACTTTGTGCTCATAATCTAGTTCATTGATACGTGCTAATAATTCAGCTTTGTCGTAGCTTTGCGCTTCATTATGCCACTGCTCTTGCCATGTTTCGGTATTTAAACCACTGGCACTAAAAAGCATTTGTTTAGAGCGTAAAAGAGCAACTACTTTTACTTTGTACTGAGCAGATAAACGCGCAAACTGAGCTTGTAGTTGCGATAAGAACACTTCGCCTACATTACCAAGTCCAGCAACGATAATGGCCAACTCTTGACCTTTGTTTACCAGCTTGTCATGTAGAAGAGTTAAAACATCACTATCAATTGCCTGATCGTTTAAGATCAACACATAGTTATCGTCTTGTTGTACAAAACGAGGATGAATACTTTGCTCTTTTAAAAGCGCTGTGGCTTGCTCTGTTAGCGCAGATACATCAACTGTTGGGGCAACTACTGCACAACCACTTAAATTTGACTCGACAATATTTGCACGGCCCGCTAAGTGGCTGACAACTTGGTGAGTGCTTTGACCTGGCACTAATAAGTAAGTATCGCCCTCTTTAGTAAAGTGATGCAGGCTGTGTTGAATTAACTGACTAAGCTCACCGACTTCACCACTGCTTAGTTTATCAACCCGTAATAAATCGATGTTATCTAAGGTCGTAATAAAACGTTTTGCTTTACTATAACCTTCTTTTACTACCTCGGTTGGCGTTGCATCACAATCAAAACTACTTCTTACCACTAATTTAATTTCTGAGTCTTTTAACGGCGACAAGGTTTTTGCATGCAATACTGGGTTACCTAAACGCGCTAGTAAGTTAGCTTGCTCGCGGCATACTTTGGCGTACTTAACCGCATTTTTAACTTTACGAGGGTCAGTACTAAATACCCCTTGTGTATCTGTCCAGATAGACACTTGCTTGGCAAAAGTATAACTCGCTAACAAAGTGGCACTGTAATCACTGCCATTACGGCCTAATGTCACCGTATTACCTTGGCAATCTGCAGCTATAAAACCCGTTACTACGTTGATATGTGTTCTGCTAATCGCATCACTGCATTGCTGTTGGTTTTTTTGATGTAAAAGCTGGCCACCATTTAGAGTAAATAGCTGTCTTGCATCAACATCTTGCGAATCGACACCTAACTGATTTAGATAAGCAGCCAATAACCGCGCCGACCACACTTCACCATGAGCAAGTAAAGGGGCTTCAAGTAACTGCTGCTGACTAATTAATTCATTTAATGCAGCAAGTTCATCTTTTAACTGTGCCAACGCCTGTTGTTTATTCTGCCCTATAAGTAGCTGCTCAATAAGCGCACGTTGATTGTTATCAATAAGCAATAGAATATCGCTAACAGCTTGGCTATCTTGCTGCTGGTAACTTTGCCAAAGCTTTACCAGGGTATCGGTTGTTTTACCCGATGCCGACACAACGACGCAATCGCCCTGCTCAGTATTAGCAAGAACGATGTTCGCTACCGCATGATAACGATCTGCCGAGCTTAAGCTTGAGCCACCAAATTTATGAACAATATTTACCATTTTTCTACCACAATGCCGTATGTGCTGGCGTTAACTTAAATGACGCGTTTTGTTGTGTATCTTGCTGTGCTTGCTTAGCTTCAGCTTTTGTAACTTGCAGTCCTTGACCTGGCTTAACTAAATTGAAAACACGGTCTAAATCAGCAATGAGATCTTTTACGTCTTCAATGCCTACAGAAATACGGATCAAGGTATCGCCCACACCAGCTTCAAGACGCGCTTTAGGCTCCATGCCTGCGTGGGTCATTGTTGCAGGGTGACAAATCAAACTTTCTACCCCACCTAACGACTCAGCAAGGCTAAAGTCTTTAAGGCTTGTTAAAAACGCAGCAGCATCGTTGATGTCGCCTTTAATATCAAAGCTCACCATGCCACCAAAACCGCGTTGCTGTGCTTTAGCAAGCTCATGTTGTGGGTGAGAAGCAAGGCCAGGGTAATAAACTTGGCTCACATAAGGAGAGCTTTCTAAATACTCAGCAATGGCAAAGGCATTTTCTTGGTGCTGCTTTAGGCGTACATTTAAAGTACGTAAACCACGAAGCGTTAAGTAGCTGTCAAATGGTGCACCAGTAATACCGATATTATTCGCCCACCAAGCAAGCTCGTCGCCTAGCTCTTGCGTTGCAGCAATCACTGCACCGCCCACTACATCAGAGTGACCATTGATGTATTTAGTGGTTGAGTGCACAACAATATCAACACCAAACTCAATTGGGTTTTGTAATGCAGGTGATAAGAAGGTGTTATCAGCCGCAACCAAAGCACCACACTGCTTAGCAATACTAGTGATTGCTTTAATATCTGTTAAACGCAAGATTGGGTTACTTGGCGTTTCAATCCAAATCAACTTAGGTTTAATCGCTAAAATTTCTTGGAGATTTTCAGATTTAGTTAAATCCAAAACTTTTAGTTTTAACAGGCCACGCTTTTCAAGCGAGGTGAATAAACGATAACTACCGCCATAACAGTCATGTGGGATCACTAACGTGTCGTCACTGTTTAATAGCTGAGTGGCTAAATGCACAGCAGACATACCTGTTGCAGTGATAATACCTTTAGCACCACCTTCAAGTTCAGCTAAGGTTTCAGCTAAGATATCGCGATTTGGATTACCGCTGCGACCATAGTCATACTGGCGCTTAGTATCAAAATCAGCAAACGAATAGGTGGTTGATAAGTATAAAGGAGGCACAACCGCACCATGATGTTTATCGGCTTCTATGCCGTGACGAACAGCAATCGTCGCTTTATTTTTTTCGCTCATTTCATCACCTATTCTTTAATTGGATGTTTAGACGTCTAAAAGGTTAGATGATCAAATATGAGAAGTCAAAGCATTTATCGCTTACGCATAGAAGTTTATACATTTACACCACTAGATGGCTAAATAACTAGTATTTGACTATCTTTTTTAAAGAGATAGAATTTCCGCATCTTGCGCTGTGAATAAGGCGTAAATCACTGACAACCGAGGCAACGAAACAACTTATGGCTAAATGGAACGGTGAATACATTCACCCATATGCAGAACACGGTAAAAAATCAGAACAAGTAAAAAAGATTACCGTATCAATCCCACTTAACGTATTAAAAGTATTAACTGACGAGCGTACACGCCGCCAGATCAATAACCTGCGTCATGCGACGAACAGTGAGTTATTGTGTGAAGCTTTCTTACATGCTTTTACAGGTCAACCATTACCAAATGATGACGACCTACGTAAAGACAACCCTGAAAAGGTACCTGAAGAAGTTAAAAGAATTATGCAAGAAATGGGATTAGATATCCCAGTGCTTGATTCAGAATAAGTATTTCGGCCATCGGATCACCGCCGATAATCGCAGATATAAAAAAACTCAGCCTAGGCTGAGTTTTTTTATTGAGCGTTATACCTAAGGCTAATTAAGTTTAACGCATGTAATCTTCTGGCATATCGATTTGCGCCACACCCGACTCTACTGCCGCTTCAGCAACAGCACGTGCAATACGTGGTAATAAACGCGGATCCATAGGCTTAGGAATGATGTACTCGGCACCAAACTCAAGTGACTCAACGCCAGCCGCTTTTAATACTTCACTTGGTACAGGCTCTTTCGCGATGCCACGAATAGCATGAACTGCAGCAATTTTCATTTCATCATTAATTGCCGTTGCACGAACATCTAACGCGCCACGGAAAATGAATGGGAAACAAAGCACGTTATTTACTTGGTTAGGGAAATCTGAACGACCCGTTGCCATAATTAAATCGTTACGCGCGCTGTGTGCAACTTCTGGAGCAATCTCAGGATCTGGGTTTGAACATGCAAACACAACTGGCTTGTCTGCCATCAGCTTAAGATCGTCTGCAGTTAACAGGTTAGGACCTGATACACCAACGAATACATCAGCATCAGCAATAACATCTTGTAATGTACGCTTATCGGTATTGTTAGCAAATAATTGCTTATACTCGTTTAAGTCATCACGACGAGTATGGATCACACCTTTACGGTCAAGCATATAAATGTGTTCACGCAGTGCGCCACACTTAATTAAAAGCTCCATACAAGCAACAGCAGCAGCACCAGCACCTAAACATACGATGATAGCATCTTCGATATCTTTGCCTTGCACTTCAAGGGCGTTAAGCATACCAGCAGCTGTAACAATAGCGGTACCATGTTGGTCATCGTGGAAAACGGGAATATCACAGCGCTCGATAAGCGCTTTTTCGATTTCAAAACATTCTGGTGCTTTAATATCTTCTAGGTTGATACCACCAAACGTATCAGCGATGTTAGCAACCGTATTAATGAAATCTTCTGTTGTGCGGTGTTTAACTTCAATATCAATTGAGTCAAGGCCAGCAAAACGTTTGAATAGTAAGGCTTTACCTTCCATTACAGGTTTTGATGCAAGCGGACCTAAGTTACCTAAACCTAAAATTGCGGTACCGTTTGAAATAACTGCAACCATATTGCCTTTGCCTGTGTATTTATAGGCGTTTGCTGGATCAGCAGCAATTTCACGGACTGGTTCAGCCACACCTGGGCTATAAGCTAAAGCGAGATCGTTAACCGTTTCGGCTGGCTTGGTTAGTTCAACACTAATTTTACCTGGAACGGGGTGAGCGTGGTAATGTAATGCTTGTTCACGAAAATCTGACATAACGCGATAGTATCCTGCAAAAAGTTAAAAAGTGAGAGAGCTTGCATCAGTACGATACCTGTAATGTATAAAAATTCCAAGTATTATCAGGTCTATCCTGTTATATGCTATATCGCTTAATTTTAAAGGATTTCCCAACAATTTCTGTGCATAGTTGCGATTAACCAGACATAAAAATTCATCTATTTATGACCTTTTAAGCACGTGTTGTTGTATTTTATACGCACGTACACTGCAATTAGCCGAAATTAGCCCAAAACAGCCATTTCAACGAAGTTCACAGCATTTGCTAACAAAGTTATTTAAATTTATTATTTCTAATAACTTTTAGATACCAATACGCTTAATTAAGTAGTCTATTTTGAGACAATGAAACCTTGTTGATAGCAAGGCAAAAATTTCGTTATTTAGTTGTGTTCTAAATCAGAAATTTTTAACGCAGGTAGCGACAGGTTTAATCCCTCAAAATGATTAAGTATTATTGCGGATTGGTATACTCATTTATACAAAAAAGAATATAGCCAAGGGGTGGCAATTTGTCTGCAAAAATAGCGACATAATGGGCATAACAGCCAGAAATAGTTATGCAAGATACATAAGTGAAGGTGATAAGTAAGTGGCAGCGTTAAAAATGAGTTTTGTGAATTTTAGGCATAAAAAAAGCACCCTAAGGTGCTTTTTTTAACTAAACAGCAGAGATTACTTCTTGCTGCTAAGTGCACCGAAGCGCTTGTTGAAACGATCAACACGGCCGCCAGTGTCTAAAATCTTTTGCTTACCAGTGTAAAACGGGTGACACTCAGAACATACGTCTAAGTGGATGTCTTTACAAAGAGTTGAGCTTGTTTCGAATTTGTTACCACATGAACAAGTTGCAGTGATAGCTTCGTACTTAGGGTGAATACCTTCTTTCATAGGGAACCTCTAGTTAAGGCCGTATCGCTCTCCAAACCCGAAGTCTGGCACCATACGCAGTTAATACAATTAATAGGCCGCGTATTTTATAGCTCAAGAAGCCTTACGACAAGCTTTAAATACATCTTTCGCTAAAAAAATAACCAAGTGGTCTGTTGTTCAGTATTTGTTGGTAGGTTTTTAACTGCAATTTTAGTACATTATCTTTCTATCTTTGTTTCAGTTGAGTTGTTATGCACTTTGTAGAAGTTGCCATAAAAGTCCCTTTACAGCGTACCTTCGATTATAAAGTTGAACAGCTGCTGCATAGCCCTGAGTTAAAGCCAGGTATGCGGGTTCGCGTGCCATTTGGTAGTCAAAAAAAGGTTGCCGTGGTACTGGCTCTTAAAACATCAACCGATGTTCCCGCTGACAAAATCAAGCCGATTATTGATGTTATAGACGACACGCCAGTGTTATCTGAGCAACATTTAGCATTACTAAAATTCACAGCACGCTACTACTGTTACCCATTGGGCGAGACCATTCATACGGCACTTCCGGCTGCATTAAGGCAAGGCGAATGCCCAGATAAAACCAGTATTAATATGGTTGAGCTGACCGATAAAGGTGCAAAACTGCCGTCATTAAAAGCAAAAACTCAGTTAAGTTTATTAAAACAGCTAGCCGAGTCGGGCAAGTCATCGGTCACAGAATTAAAAGCGCTCGGATTTACAAAAAAAACCATCGACAGTCTGCTTGATAAAGAACTGATCACCCAGTTTATTGAGCATGATAACCAATGGCAGCAACGCGCGCCGACTGTCGGTAGCAAGCCGGTGCTTAATAAAGAGCAAGCTGTTGCCTGCACCAGCATTAACCAAGCTCGTGGCTTTACCAGCTTTTTGCTTGAAGGGGTTACCGGAAGTGGTAAAACCGAAGTGTATTTGCAATGCCTAGAAGAAGTACTGAAAAAAGGTCAGCAAGCCTTAGTATTAGTGCCTGAAATTGGCTTAACACCACAAACAGTCAACCGTTTTCGTCGTCGCTTTCCTGATACACCAATTATGCTATGGCACTCAGCCCTAACAGATAACGAACGCTTACAGACCTGGCGTTTTTGTGAAAAAGGCAGCTGCGCTATAGTGATCGGCACACGTTCGAGTATTTTCTTACCTTTTTTATCACTTGGCATGATCATAGTTGATGAAGAGCACGACAGTTCGTTTAAGCAACAAGATACATTGCGCTACCATGCTAGAGACCTAGCCGCTTATAGAGCATACCAACATAATATTCCGCTCGTTCTAGGCAGTGCCACACCAGCACTTGAGACCTTACATAAAGCAATTAATAACAAATATCAGCTGTTGAGCCTTACTGAGCGCGCTCAAACCAGCACCGATAACCAGTTTCAATTAATGGACATGAAAGGCCAGCCTGAGCAAGCAGGGATTGCCCATGCCAGCCTTGCCTATATGCGCCAGCATTTAGAACGTGGTAAGCAAGTGATGGTATTTTTAAACCGTCGTGGTTTTTCGCCTACCCTCATATGCCATGAGTGCGGATGGCTAAGTGAGTGCTCACGTTGTAGCACCAGTGCAACCTTTCATAAGGCCATTAGCCAGATGATTTGTCACCACTGTGGTGAGCAACATCAGGTGCCTCATCAATGCCCTGATTGCGGCAGCACGCAGATTTTTCCAAATGGCAAAGGCACTGAACAAATCGAAGAGTTTTTAACACAAACCTTCCCTGATATTCCAATTAGTCGTATTGACCGAGATTCAACTCGTCGTAAAGGCAGCTTAGAAAAAGCCCTTGATGATATTAACCAAGGCGGTTCGCGCATCTTAGTTGGCACGCAAATGTTGGCAAAAGGCCACCACTTTGCCGATGTTAGCCTTGTTTTAATCCTAGATGTCGACAGTGGATTATATTCGTGTGACTTTCGCGCCACTGAACATTTAGCGCAACTTGTTACGCAAGTGGCAGGCCGTGCAGGTCGCAGTGGTGAACCTGGGCAAGTATTATTACAAACTCACTTTCCTGAGCACCCGCTACTGCAAGACTTAGTTAATAATGGTTACCAAGATTTTGCCCGTTACGCACTGACAGAACGAGTAGACGCGCAACTTCCACCAATCACAAATATGGCTATGGTGCGTGCCGAAGGACATAACATAAATCAAGTGATGGATTTTTTAACTGATTTGGTTCCTGTCCAGAACGTATCTGGTATACAATTGCTCGGTCCGATACCCGCACCACTAGAACGTGTGGCAGGTAAATATCGCTTTCAGTTACATATTCAGGCGCAGGAACGCTCCCACTTACACCAATATTTAGCGCAAATGGTCGACTATATAAGTACCAGTAAATTAGCGCAAAAGGTGCGTTGGAGCTTAGATGTTGATCCTATAGATATGATTTAAAGGCCAATTAAGAGTCATGGCACAGCACGATTACATAAATAAAAAACCAGCAAATCGAAATAATAAAAAACAAGCCCCGGCGAAAAAGCCTTTCCCTATTATTCTTGTTTTAATTGCGCTTATCTTAGTAGGCGGGTTTGGTTACGGCCTATGGTATATCAAACATAATGCTGATCCTGAGTTAGTAGAGCAGCAAGCAAACCCTACTAAAAAAGAAGAAGTAGTTATTCCACCACCTAAGACACCTGAATTTATCAAAGAGATTAAAGAGCACGAAGTTCAGGTTGAAGTAAAAGAGATTGAACAAAAAGGCCCATATGTAATGCAATGCGGCTCTTTTAGAACATTAGAGCAAGCACAAACATTAAAAGCTAAAATTGCTTTTGCCGGCTTAGTGGCCGAAGTGAAGAAAACACAAGGCAGCAATGGTATTTGGTATAAAGTGCGCTTAGGCCCATACGAAACCAAACGTTTAGCCGAAAGTGACAAGAATAAACTTAAACGCATCAAAATAATGGGCTGCGGAATTTGGCTTTGGACTTGATTTTAGTTCATTCACCCATATAAACACCTCATCAATCGCTTTTAACGAGCGGCCTTGCCGCTCGATGATGAGGAATAATCATGACCACTATTGTAAGTGTACGCCGCGACGACAAGGTCGTTATTGGTGGCGACGGCCAAGTTTCACTTGGTAACACCGTAATGAAGGGCAACGCCCGCAAAGTTCGACGTCTTTATAATGGCAAAGTAATCGCTGGTTTCGCTGGCGGTACTGCTGATGCCTTCACGCTTTTCGAACGATTTGAAAGCAAATTAGAAATGCACCAAGGCAACTTAACCAAGGCTGCCGTTGAAATGGCCAAAGATTGGCGTAGTGATCGTGCACTTAGAAAGCTCGAAGCACTATTAGCAGTCGCAGACGAAACTGCTTCATTAATTATCACAGGTAACGGTGATGTTGTGCAGCCAGAAAACGACCTAATTGCGATTGGCAGTGGTGGTAACTTCGCACAATCAGCAGCCACAGCGCTACTAGAAAACACCGACCTAAGTGCACGTGACATTGTGGAGAAGAGCCTAACGATTGCAGGCAACATCTGCGTATTCACGAATAATTTCCAAACTATTGAAGAATTGTAATAGGAACTGCCATGTCTGAGATGACGCCAAGAGAAATCGTTCACGAGCTTGATCAACATATTATTGGCCAAGCTAAAGCTAAAAAAGCAGTTTCAATCGCGCTACGTAACCGCTGGCGCCGTATGCAACTGAGCGATGATTTACGCGCAGAAGTAACGCCTAAAAACATTTTAATGATTGGCCCTACTGGTGTGGGTAAAACTGAAATTGCTCGCCGCCTAGCTAAACTTGCTAATGCGCCTTTTATTAAAGTTGAAGCAACAAAGTTCACCGAAGTGGGCTATGTTGGTAAAGAAGTTGAAACGATCATCCGCGATTTAGTTGATATCTCAATTAAAATGACGCGTGAACAGCAAACCAAAAAATTCAAACATCGCGCTGAAGAAGCGGCAGAAGAGCGTATTTTAGATGCTCTTTTACCACCAGCACGCGATACCTTTGGTGAGTCAAAAACAGAAGAGAACTCTTCTACTCGTCAATCTTTCCGTAAAAAATTACGTGAAGGTCAGTTAGACGATAAAGAAATTGATATCGATGTTGCACAAGCTCAACCTAATGTTGAGATCATGGCTCCTCCTGGTATGGAAGAAATGACCAACCAGCTTCAGAGCATGTTCCAAAACATGGGTGGCGATAAGCGCAGCAAGCGTAAGCTAAAAATCAAAGAAGCATTTAAGCTATTAGTTGAAGAAGAAGCAGCAAAGCTTGTTAACCCTGAAGAGTTAAAAGAGCAAGCTATCTTCGCAGTAGAGCAAAACGGTATCGTGTTTATCGATGAGATCGATAAAATCTGTAAACGTGGTGAAGCATCTGGCCCAGATGTTAGCCGTGAAGGTGTACAACGCGACTTACTACCATTGATCGAAGGTTCAACAGTAAGCACTAAGCACGGTATGGTTAAAACTGACCACATGTTGTTTATCGCATCTGGTGCATTCCAAATGGCTAAACCATCAGACATGATCCCAGAGCTACAAGGTCGTTTACCAATTCGCGTTGAGCTTGAAGCACTAAGTGCTGATGACTTTAAACGTATCTTAACTGAGCCTCATGCTTCATTAACTGAGCAACAACGTGAGCTGTTAAAAACAGAGCAAGTTGACGTTGAGTTTACTGATGATGCCATTGAACGTATCGCGAAAGCGGCTTGGCAAGTAAATGAGAAAACCGAAAACATCGGTGCCCGTCGCTTGCACACAGTGATGGAAAAACTAATGGAAGAAATTTCATTTGATGCTTCAGAAAAAGCAGGTTCAACACTAACAATTGATGCTAATTACGTTGAGCAGCATTTAGGTGCACTTGTTGAAGATGAAGACTTAAGTCGCTTCATTCTTTAATCAACAAATTAGCGTTATAATTAAAAGCCTCCAGTTGGAGGCTTTTTAGTTTATAAATCGTAGATTCGAGGCTGACATGAAAGAAGTCACTAAAGTGCATTATCACAGCGTTAGCAAAGTATTAGATGTTCATTTTGATGATCATACTATTGCTCAATTTAGTGCTGAATTTTTGCGTGTTCACTCACCTTCTGCTGAAGTACAAGGTCATGGCAATGAACCAATGAAACTCGTACTTGGTAAGCAACAAGTAGGAATTAACAAGATTGAGCCGGTTGGTCATTATGCGATTCGACTGGTGTTTAGCGATAATCATAATAGCGGTTTATTCAGCTGGCACTATTTAAGTGAGCTGCAAGCTAACCATGATGAGCTTTGGCAGAAATACCAAACGAGAGTCTCTGAGCACGAAGCAAGTAAAGACAGCGTGCCTATCAAGTTTGTGCCTTAATACCTATCAAAATGCCTCGATAAAGCACACCTAAAAACAAAAAAGCGCGATGACGACACCGTCACCGCGCCTTTGTCTATATATAAAGTATCAAGTAATTATTAAACTTTAAACTTATCGATTGCTTGATAAAGCACACGCGCTTGCTCTGATACTTCTTCGCTGGTTTGTGCATTAGTCGCCGCGTGACCCGATGCCTCTTGGGCGATATCACGAATACGAACCACGTTTTTATTCACCTCAGAAGCCACTTGGCTTTGCTCATCAATCGCTGTGGCAATGTGAGTGCTCATATCCATAATGGTTTGTACATCTTCGGTGATAGAACGAAGTAACTCACCGGCTTTACTTGCCTGTGCTGCACTTTCGCCACCTTGCGTACGACATTGCTGCATAATGCTCACCACTTCTTGCGTACGCCCTTGTAAGGTCGAAATGATGCTCTCGATCTCTTGTGTTGAATCTTGAGTACGCTGTGCAAGTGAGCGAACTTCATCTGCTACTACCGCAAAGCCACGGCCTTGTTCACCAGCACGCGCCGCTTCAATAGCCGCATTGAGTGCCAATAAGTTTGTTTGCTCAGCAATGCCACGAATAACATCCAGTACAGAGCCAATCGTTTCAGCGTCTTTTTCTAATTGCGACACCACACTTGACGCATTACCGAGTGAGTCTGATAAGTGATTAATTTGCACTACCGTTGATTCAACCTCAGAACGACCTTGCTGCGCACTTAAGTTAGTCGACTCTGCTTTTTTCGCTGCTGCTTCAGTATTGTGAGAGATATCTTGAATCGTCGCCTGCATTTCTGTTGCAGCAGTAGCAACCATATCAGCTTCATGAAGTTGCTCTTGCATACCAGAGCTAGTTGCCGCTGTCGTTTCTGATAAATGCTCTGTTGCCACATTGAGTGTGCCTAGAGCGGTATTGACTTCGTAAATTAGCTTTTTAAAGTCACTAATCAAGCTATTAAAGTCAACTGTCATCGTGGTGATTTCATCTTTACCTGACTGCTCAATAGACATACTTAAATCATTACTGCGACGTATTTCATTAATCGTGTGATATACACGCTCAATAGGCATAATGATTGAACGACTAGTAAAATAGACTAACAGCATGACCAAAACGCTGGCGACAATGAAAACAAGCAACGCAACGAGTTGCGCTCGCTCGGCGCTAGACTCAACAAAAGCCTTAGTTTCCGTTGTTAATTGATTAACAATCGCATCGCTCTTTTCTACACTTCGCTTCATTTCACCTAGTGCACCTGAGTCTAGATCTAATCCTAGAGTCACCTGTGCATCGACAAGCGCTTTGAATTTAACTTGGTAAGTAGCCAAGTTACTAAGTAATTGCTTCTCATAGCCAGTTTCAAATCCTGCATTTTTAATTTCAGACTGAAAATTACTGACTAAATCATCAAATTTAGCCAGATACTTCAAATCAAATCGCAGCATAAAATCTTTCTCTGCGCGACGAAGCTGCAGCATCAAGGTTAATAGCTGATAGTTTTCACGTTCACTGAGTAAGGTTTCAACTTGATGCACGGCTCCACGTAGCTCACCATACAACGCATCTTTAGGATGCAAACCAATTTTCTTTTGCAACACAACAACTTCATTAAAGTCATCGTAATACAATTTCGCTAAGCTTCTAAATTCATCAAGTTTTGCTGACTCCATTGATAAGTCATTAACTAGCTCGTCAAGACGTGCCATTTTAACTTTAAGCTGTGCATACTCTTTTTCAAAAAGCTCAAGACTTTCGACATCTTTATAAAACAAAAAGTTTTTTTCATGCTTGCGCATTGCAAGTTCATGAATATCAAGTTCCTCCGCATTTTGAATTGTTTCATTGAGTTTTAGCATCATGCGCGACTCAAGGATAATTACACACAGCATCACAATCATTGCAAGACCAACAACGAGCGCGTTTAATTGCAAACGACGCTTAATAGTTAAGTTTTGTAATACATTCATTCAAAGTGCCCTATAGAAACATGCATTTAAGAGTATAGCTAAACTATCTAAAGCAGCTAATAAAAAGTGATTAAACTTGTCGCACATTTTCTAATATTAGGAAGGTTTAAACAATTAGTTTTTGTTCTAAATCAACCTGTTGCCACAGGTATTTATGGAGCTTATCCACCTTTTCCCATTGCTTTTTTCTTATCCACTCAACCAAAGGTGCTGGATCGCTTGGGAAGTTGAGTTTTTTATTCTGTGGAGATTGCAGCCAATCATCCATCGCATTGGGGTTTAAATAACTCATGACATGAGCTGCTCCCATCGACAATAAAGTCTGCGCATTAATACCTTGCTCAAATTGTTTACCTAGCGGTTTTAACAATAATTTTTTACCAAGTTGTAATGCTTCACTTGCAAGTTCGAATCCAGCATTACCAATCACGCCACCCGCATTAGCAAGATCATTTAGAAACCCAACGCGTGATGGTGCTCGCAGATGGATATTACCAATTGAACAATCCTTAGCATCCGGGTGATAACAATAAAACTCTCTTTCAGGAAAATCTTTTAAGTACTCGACCACATTGTTAAGATTTTCGAATGGCAGATACACCAACACCTTATTTTCAACCATCACTGGGTTATCGTGATGATGAGTAGCAATAAATGGAGGGATGATATTTTCAGCATAAGGTTGCCAATGTACGCCTAAATAAACACTGGCTGGCGCATAGTTACGGATCAGCGCACGGCGAAAGAAAGCGCGGCCAAACATCGGCACTTTATCAGATAAAAATGCCGCTTGATGACTCATGCCAATTACCGGAATATTTTGTTGTTTAGCAGCCCATGCTGTAATTGGCTCAAAGTCATTAAATACCAAATCATAATGACGTAAATCAAGGCCTTTTATATCTTTAATTAGTTGTAGTGGACGTGCATTTTTCAATGTTTTAAAGCTATCAACCTGCCCCGATTTACTGGTAAACGACAAACCTCGAAAAACTCGGTAATCAGCAAAATCATCCATATCAAAGTAGTCTTGCTCTTTTCGACCAGAGAACACATAGTCAACATCGACTCCTAAGGTCCTAAAAGTGCTAGCCATCACACGTGCTCGCGTTATGTGCCCATTGCCTGTCCCTTGAATACCGTACAAAATTCTCATATAGACTCCACCACCATCACAGCTAATACAGCACAACTAGATCCCATTACTGCACCAATAACCACATCAGCGGGGTAATGCACACCAATAATCACTCTAGATGCAGCGACCCCTGATGCCCAAACCAACCACAAACCGGCAAATTCAGGTAAATACATAGTTAAAATTGTCGCCACTACAAATGCTCCCGCACTATGCCCCGATGGCAAACTAAACCTATCACTCGGCACTAAATAAGCGCCTTGTACTAAGCAATCACAAGGTCTTACCCGAGCAATTCGCTTTTTAACTAAAAAATAAATGGGTCGCTCAATGACAAAACCTACCAGTAGACTCATTGCAAGTTGTTGAAAATGCGCTTGCTCCGTAAACCACCAAAAGCTCAAAAATAGTGCAACATAAAGACCGCCATCACCACTTTTTGAAAAGCCAATGGCTGATCGCCTTAACCACACTGGCGAAGCATCATTAAACACACTTAAGAACAGCTGTTCGTCCACCTTTGCCAATTTTGTAAGTATGTTGTTTGCCATGGTGAGCTCCTTGTCATACTTTGCGTCTAATTTTTATACTCACCTCAGCTTAGGCGCTAAAAATAACAATTAAGTGACGCTTTTGAGACACTAATGTTGCGGTGACAAAATTCCTTTGATTTAAACCAATAATCCGCTATTAAGTCGTTGTTATTGAGTTGTATCAGGGTATACTGAGTACTAAACAGACAGTCTCTTTAGAGGATGAAAAAATGGATTACAGCACTTCTGATTTATGCGACCACTTTGCAGATGTGGTTGATGTGCTCGAACCAATGTTTATCAATTTTGGTGGACGCCCAAGCTTTAGTGGTCGAGTAAAAACCGTTAAATGCTTTGAAAATAACGAGCTGATCCGCGAAATTTTATCAACCGATGGCACCGACAGCGTGTTATTGATTGACGGTGGTGGTTCAACCCGACGTGCCCTAATTGATATTGAGCTGGCTGAAATCGCATTAGAAAACAACTGGCAAGGCATTATCGTTTACGGTGCTATTCGTCATGTTGATGAACTTGAAGAGCTAGACTTAGGCATTCAAGCAATTGCCTCTATTCCTGTTGCTGCCGATAGTGAAGGTGCAGGTGAAGACGGCATAGGCGTTAACTTCGCAGGCGTTTCTTTCTTTGATGACGACTTTGTTTACGCTGATAGCACCGGTATTATATTATCTGCTGAAGAATTAGAGTTAGAAATAATAGAAGACTAATCTCGGTGACAAACTACCTTAAAATTTATGATGAAGCGGCGGTAAAGCACTTATGTGCTCGCCGCGCTAACGAACTCAAAGCTTGGCAAGCCCTTGCCCTTCTCGACACTCAAGTTAACGCCCCACAAGCACTCATCGATGCAAAACATTTCGGTATTCGCTATGTTTTAGTTGGCGTATGTGAGGATATTGGCCCTCGCGCTAACTTAGGTAACGGTGGCTCAGGACAAGCGTGGCAAGCATTTTTAAAGCGCTTTTTAAACCAAACGCATAACCAGTTTTTAAACCACGAGCGTGTGTTGCTACTCGGCGAAGTGGCCCTTGATGACTTAAACCAACAAGCTGCTGACCTTGATAATAAAAACGACGCCGACTTAGCCAAACTACGTGAATTATGCGCTGATATAGACACCCGCGTTGAGCAAGTGATTGCGATGATTTTTGCAGCTGGTCTTGAGCCAATTGTAATCGGTGGCGGCCACAACAACTGCTTAGGTATTTTACGTGCCCTTAGTAAGCAAGATGGTAAACCAGTAAATGCTATTAACTTAGACCCTCATGCTGATTTCAGAGAGTGTGAAGGCCGCCATAGTGGCAATGGCTTTAGATATGCTTACAGCGAAAACCACCTCGCTGATTATCACGTGATGGGGTTACACGAATTTAAAAATAACCAAGCGATTATTGATGCCCTGACAAACGCAAACTTCACGTTTGATAGTTACCAAGACATTCAAGTACGTCGTAAAGTTGATTTATCTTCAGCATGTCAACACGCACTAGCTCAGTTTGATAATGCCTCGCTTGGCGTAGAAGTAGACTTAGACAGTATTTCGTTAATGCCAGTTAGCGCATACACCAACTGTGGTTTTAATGTGAGTGATGCAGAACACTTTGTGCATTTAGCTGCCAGCCAAGCAACAGCCCGCTACTTACATTTATGTGAAGGCGCACCATCACAACACCCGGTTAGTTTAGAAGCAGGTATGAACGATGCAGGCCAAATAATCACAGCTTTAGTAAACGCCTACCTGCAAGCCAGAGAGTCTTCTTAACTTGCATTAGGCGCTATTCTTACTGAAACGTCTACTTTGCGAATAAATTCACATTTACTGCAAACAAGGTGATTTATTCGCCAAGATTTAACGATGGTAACAGCTCATCTTCAAACCAATCGCTGATTAAACGCTTGTCGTAGTAATAAGCTTCATCGCGCCCCATTTTCATGCGGTCCATAAAGCCCATATCTTTAAGCTTTACGTCTTTTGCTTCACTAATCACTTTACCGTCTTTATCCGTAATTGAATAATTAAGGTCAATACGTGGGAAATAAATTGGCTTGATAATGCGCAGTTCATTCATCGTTCCAAAACGCACATCACCAGCAAGGTCAAGCTCTGTTACTTCCACATTGAAGGTGTAGCCATCAGGTAACTGTTCAGCAAGCTTGTTAAAGTGCTTCTCAAAGCTCTTTGCCACGTTTTTATGAAATGCACCTTTTGGTGAGTTATTTCCGGGGCGCACATCACGGTAATCGTTAAAGTCATGCCATTTAACCTTAGCCTCCCCTGCGTGAGCAAAAGCAGGTAGTGCAATAACCATTGCTAAGGCCATTTTCTTTACAATTTTCATCTTTATCTCCACTTAACAGGAATAGCTTTTGATTAAAATTTAGCAGCTGACAATTAACTATAGCTTAATAACTCAACGCTTGGATGTAACCAATATGGTGCAAAATGTAATCAAAAACAAGACACTGATATTTCTATTAAAGAAGATTAATCACATTTTATTCATGTAATTTAACGCGAAATGTGATGAAATAAGGCTAATTCAACCAGGTATAGTTCATGGATATTTTATGACCATTTTAGTCACCGGCGGAGCCGGGTACATCGGTTCTCACACCGTTTTAGAGTTACTACAACAAGGCACAGACGTTGTTGTACTTGATAATTTAAGCAATTCATCAAATGAGTCATTGGCTCGGGTAAAACAAATCACCGGCAAAGACGTCACGTTTTATCAAGGTGATATTTTAGATAGAGCCTGTTTAGACAAAATCTTCAGTGAACACACGATTGATAGTGTTATTCACTTCGCTGGTTTAAAAGCGGTTGGTGAATCGGTTGTAAAACCTATCGAGTATTATCAAAACAACGTACAAGGTACACTGACTCTGGTTGATGCTATGCGTGATGCTGGCGTGTTTAAGTTAGTATTTAGCTCATCAGCAACCGTATACGGTGACCCAGCAAGCTTACCAATTCGCGAAGACTTCCCAGTTGGCGGCACGACTAACCCGTATGGCACATCAAAGCTTATGGTAGAGATGATGCTGCAAGATATCGCGAAATCAGATGAACGCTTTGCCTTTGTTATCTTACGTTACTTTAATCCTGTAGGCGCACATGAGTCTGGCCTTATTGGTGAAGACCCTAATGGTATTCCTAACAACTTATTACCTTATATTTCGCAAGTTGCTGTGGGTAAACTAGAAAAGCTTGGTGTGTTTGGAGATGACTACGATACTGTAGATGGTACAGGTGTTCGTGACTATATCCACGTTGTCGATTTAGCATTAGGTCACTTAAAAGCACTGAACCGAATTGCAAGTGATACAGGTGCGCACGTATTTAACCTAGGCACAGGTAATGGTTATTCAGTACTGCAGATGGTTACCGCTTTTGAGAAAGCCAGCGGTCAAGCAGTCCCATACCAAATTTCGCCGCGCCGAGCAGGTGATATTGCAGCTTGTTACGCAGCACCAGAAAAAGCATTAAAAGAACTTGGCTGGCAAGCAGAGCGTGGCATCGATGAGATGATGCAAGATACATGGCGCTGGCAAAGCAATAACCCGAACGGTTACAAATAGTCAGAAGAATTAAAAGGCACTTACAAATAAGTGCCTTTTTACTGGCTACTTTATAAAATCCTGCGTTTCAAAATAGGCTATTTGGCTGTACTCACAGTCTTGAAAACTATTAGACAATTGCGTAAATGTTGGCACGTTTACTTCTACCTGCAAACGCTCAGCTTCACACCCTCTTACTAAAACAATGGCGTCAAATGACGGGCTGGCCTGTATTTGATGTACCAATATTTGTATTCCTTGTTCATTTGTCGCTTTATTTATTCTTCGCCAGCGCGGTTGCGACACGTGCTGAGTCGATGACAGTGCTCGTTTATATACAAGAGAAACAAACTTAAAGTTTTCATCCTTTAGCCATTTTTTACCGCCTCGTTCGAAGTGACCAAAGAATAACTGGCTGGGCACACTCAGTGTCTGCCCTGCAATTAACTTATTCAAGTCAAACTTAGCAGGCAATAGAGTGATCATCGAATTTAAATACTGAGGAATTGAATCACTTTCTTGCACAGTAAGCCAACGAATTAGTTCTTTCTCATAGCGAGTTTCTACACGATAAATTAATTGATAATCATGCGGGGCGTGGTACAAAGGAAGGTGGCTGGCATAGAGCTCAACGCCATCGGTGAACAACACCATGCCATGCATGCCAACTCGGCTATGCGCATGAAAATGCTTAACCTCTTTTGCTATGCTTTTAAAACTGACAATTAAACAGTAAAGTAACAACAGAAAAGCGAAATTTGCTTTCATTTTTTAATACCTTTTATTTAACACGAACAATCGCTTTACCGATATTCTTCCCTTCGAACAATCCCTCAAGCGCGCTTGGTAAATTTTCAAAGCCATTAATTTCGGTTGTTTTAAATTGGATCTCTCCTGCTTTTAACCACGGCAAAATATGATTAATCATTTCAGGCATACGGTGAGTAAAGTCTCTTGCTAAAATCCCTTGAATTGTCGCTCGTTTATAAAGTAATTGATGGAGAAAGCGAGGGCCTAATTCGGGGTTGTCAAGCGAGCCATCGTACTGCGAGATTTGCCCGCAAATCACTACGCGAGCACGCAAGTTTAAGCTGCTCAACACCGCATCAGTGTTCATCCCGCCAACATTATCAAAATAAACATCAACACCACCAAGCTCCATCAACCTTTCGTGCAACTGTTGGGCTGAGTCAAATTGCTTATAGTTAAGCGCATAAGCGACCCCGAGCTTTTCTAACCAAGTACATTTTTCTTCAGATCCAGCTAGGGCAATAACACGACAACCATTTTTTATCGCAAACTGAGTAACTAACGAACCCACAGCTCCTGCAGCACCTGAAACGACAACCGTCTCGCCGGCTTTTGGTTTACCTGCTTCCATTAAACCAAACCAAGCTGTTCGCCCAGGCATACCTAAAACACCTAGTGCCGTTTTTACATCGGCATCATTAGGGTTTAAGGCTTGTATTTCATTGGCATGGACAACTGCATGAGTTTGCCAACCTGAATAAGCGCTTACCCAATCACCTTGCTTAAATCGTTCGCTATTTGACTTTAAAACCTGAGCAACAACCGCTGCTCCTTGCACTGTATTTAATGCATGAGGTTGCTCCCAGTTCGGCTTAGCAGCCTGTTGAATACGCATATATGGATCGACAGAAATATACTTTGCCTCTAGCAGCACTTCGTTTTTAGCCAATGTCGGCGAAATTACAGATTCTCGCAATGCATAATGCTGCTCACTGACACGTCCATCAGGGCGCTTAACATAAAACCACTGCTTAAGATTGTAAGACGTCATCGCTCTCTCATTTAATGAAATTTAATAACGAAATTATTGCACTTAAACAATTAACCATTAAGCTATTAAAACTATCTATACGTTTCCATATTGGAATTAGAGGCAAACTTGGATACAGAAGATTTACGAAAGTTTTTGGTCATCGCAAAGCACAATAACTTACAGCAAGCATCTGCAACATTAAATGTCACACCTGGTGCGCTTTCGAAGGTCATAAAACGGCTCGAAATTAAGCTAAATACACAACTATTTAAGCGAATTGGTCGAAATATAAAACTAAATCAGCAAGGTGAAAAATTTCGCCATTATGCGCTTAATTTGGTTCATGAGGCTGATCAAGCTATCAGCGAGTTTAATGGAAGCACGAAAAATACGGTTGTTAACTTATCTGGCCCCTCTTTGCTGTTACAGCATTACCTGCCTTTATTATTATCGCAATTTAATGAGCAAGGTTTTCAATTTAATATTGATACAAGTTGGGAAGGTCAAGCCATTGAACAGGTTGCCAGCGGCCATGCCCATTTAGCTTTAGTTACCGAAGTGGCATTAAATGAAAGCACACTGCAAAGTGACTTTGAACGTATATATTTAGGCACAACAACATTTAAGGTTGTAGCTGCGCACTCGCATCCATTATTCGAACAGTTTAGTAAGGGTTCACTCACCAACAGAGAGCTTTTTCAATTTAGTTTTGCTTGTCCGAGTATTTCACCCTTTTGTGGCGTAACTAGGGGGATCGGCTCAGATGGTTGGCGAGATGACAAAGTACCTAGAACCATAAGTTATCGTTGCAACGATTTCAGCACCTTACTGTCACTCGTCAAACAAGGGATTGCATTAGCATACGTCCCTGATTTTATTGCAAACGATCCAGCCCTCAAAGTCATCGATGTCTTAGACTGTAACTACACTTGCCAAGAGCGCCTCGAGCTGGTTTACAAACCAAGTTTAGCTACTGGCTGGTTAAATAAATTCGCAGCAAAAGTGAGAGCGGCACATCAGCGCATTGCTTGAATGCTCTCAAGTGCTACAGCTAGCTGTGTTTTTAATTTTTTATAGCGTATATAAACAGCCAGCACGATAATACCATTAATACCAAGCTGGATAAGCCATAGGCTGTATGTTTTAAACATAACCATATTAAACAAGGCAGCGATTAACAAAGCGCACCAAAGCACAACGCAGCCAATAAAACTCACATGCCAGTAATGAACTTGGTGCTTCAGCTGATTCTCTTTAAAATTAAGCATTGCATTAACGTCTAGTGTTTCTGCTCGCCACAGCTTTCGCCTTAAACGGTATGACCAAATTCCAAAACCTAGAGGAATAGGCACTAATAGCGCAAACATAATGGTTTCATAGGTATTTTTTGCTTCAAACAACATGGCGTAAATACAAAATACGGTTACCACAACACCTAAAAATGAGTCGATTAACCCTTTTAGCTTTAACTTAGTTCGCGACTTTTGCGTTTGTGCTATTAACGCTGCACTATCCACTTTCGGCGTTGCCTGCACGAATGCCTGCTGCCACTTAGCTAATTGATCATCTGCTTCGAATTTATCCACTTTATTTACTCCATTAGGCTCGCAATTTGCTGTCTTGCTCTACTGGCACGTTTAGCAACAGCATCTTCAGACAGACCCAGCGTTTGAGCTATCTCACTTTGATTAAACCCTTCAAGCTGTAAAGCAAGCACCTGCCGATATTTCAGCGTTAATTTACGAAGGGCAGCCATTAAATCTAAACTGTCGTCTGGTGACTTATGCGCACTTAAGGCTTGGGTGTAATCAATACTTTCAGAGCTTGCCACCTCTTTGCGGTTTTGCTCTTTTATCACATGATCAACCGCTTTATTGTGAGCTATTCGGGCAATATAGGTTTTTATGCTGGCATCGCCCCGAAAGGCAACATCGGGTGATGAGTCATTACTTTCAAAAGCGCGCCAAACAGCCAGCGACATCTCTTGAATTAGCTCATCTTGTAGCGCTTGATTGATCTCGTAGGTTGCAGCAACACGCGCCAACAGCGGCGCGTATTCATTCAGCAATGTGTTTATTTGAACATCAGCTTTCACTGTACTTCCATGTTTTTATTATTATTTGAACAAACGATTATAGGCACAAAAGTAGGTACATGCTAATACCGGCCCTACCAACAACATAGGTAAAAGACTATAAGGGGCAGCAAAGGTAACGAGCATATTAATCAAACAAAGCATGCTTAATGGTTTAATCACCTTTAGTGCCGTTGTAATGCCTTCTTTAACAGCTGCACTAAGCGAAGCATTGTTTAAAAGTAACAGAGGTACCACAAACATAAGCAACATATTTACAGGAACAATTGATACAAACATGACCCCTACGCGCCAGCGCTCAACATCAACAAACTGACCTGACAATAAAGCCGATAACTGCTCACTACCAATCAAAGTACTCCCAACAGCAAATTGCACCAGCGCCAGTAAAATACCAACAACTGACCACACGGCAACTCGCCCCCACTTCATCCATGTTGCATTGTGCTTAAATGAAAAGCCTTGCTGATTATTCAGGTTAAACAACAGTGGCCACACCGTTGCCATTAACATAGGCGCTAACCACTTTGATACGGTTAAACCCGTAGGTGCAGGTAATAGCTGCACTAAACCTGGCACAATAGCGAACAGCGTCATAAGTGAAAAAAGTTTAAACGGTGCTTTTTTAAATAGCCCCCACCCTTCTTTTAACCAAAGAGCAGCATCACTAAATGGTGCATTTGTTGAATCAAGTTTTAGCGTATTCACAGTTGATGTTGTAGTCGTCATGAGTTTGTCCTTTTCGTAAAAATAGATACATAAGACACTGCCTATCGCTACCACCAAATAGAACAACTTCGTGTCATTTGCAGCTATAGACGAGACAAACACAGAAAACCTGACAAAATATTTTTAAAAAATTAAAAAATAATTTTATTTCGTTGAACTTTAAAGATAAAAAAGAGGTGGAACAATAGTGGAACGCAGCTGCTTGAGATAGATTTAAGCTTTGGTTTTTGGTTTTTTACAGCAAGAAAATGGTGGCCCCTCCCAGACTTGAACTGGGGACCTAACGATTATGAGGCCCCGTTGGCTAGTTTGTAATCCCTTTATAAGTGCGTGTTTTAACGTGGTCATGACCACCATCTTACCGATATTGTTACCACCTATGAATTGTATGGTGTAACTCAAATTGACTCTTACCAGTTCTGAACTAAACTTTATTGTGGTAGTATAAAGTAGGATTATATCCTTACGAGATATCTTTCATTGGAGGTGAATTATGGCAATGGTAAAGAAAAGTATCACAGTAACTGATCAACAAGAACAATGGATGCAAGCTCAACTTGCAACCGGTAATTATGCTAGTGACAGCGAGTTATTACGAGATTTGATCAGAAAAGAGCAAATGCGTACTAGCCAAGTTGAAGTTATTCGACAAGAGCTGATCAAAGCTGAGCAAAGCGGTTTTAGTTCTCGTTCTCCTGAAGATATTGTTAATGCGGTGATTGCTAGAAAACAAACTAATGGCGAAGTATAGATTAAGTAGTGCTGCCGATCAGGATTTCGAGCAGCTATTTGAATATGGCATTGATAACTTTGGGTTAGCTCAGGCTAAATCATACGTTGATGGGTTGATTGTTCAGTTTCAAAGCATTGCGGAAAACCCGTTGCATTATCAGGCTGTAGATCACATTCGTAAGGGATATAGACGAAGCGTGTATGGAAAACATGCTATTTACTATGCCGTTTCTAATGACAGCGTTGATGTCATGCGAATACTAAGAGCAGAAAACCTTAACACTGCTTTTGAGTAATTAATGTGTCCAGTTCGTTATCAGATAGGCTCTTAGAAATTGATAATCGACTTCAGCAACTCGCTGAAGAAAAAGAGTCATTGTTAAATGAACGTAATAGTATTCTTGCACAACAAGAAGTCGAGCTAGCCAAACACTTTAACCAACACGTTTCACCTGAAGCTAAAGTCGATTTATTCATTTCTTATTTTAAAGGTCGAAATGACGTTTACCCGTTTCGTTGGGAATCGCAAAATGGGCGAAGTGGTTATTCGCCAGCGTGTTGGAATGAATGGAAACCTAAAGTTTGTAATAAACCACGGATTAGTTGCACGGAATGCTCAAATCAACAATTCAAGCATTATGATGGTCAAGCGATATTTGATCACCTAAAAGGGAATCAAACGATTGGGATTTACCCACTTCTAGAGAACAATACAACCCACATTCTTGCTGCTGATTTTGATAAAGACGATTGGATTCACTCCGTTAAAGCTTTTTCTGAAGCCTGTGATTTTTATAAAGTACCTCATATTATCGAACGCTCTAGAAGCGGCAATGGTGGACATATATGGATCTTCTTTTCGCAAGCTATTGAAGCAGTCAAAGCTAGAAAGTTGGGTAATGGGCTATTAACGAAAGCGATGGAAATGTACCCTGCGCTCTCATTTACTTGCTTTGATCGTTTGTTTCCGAATCAAGATGTTATGCCAGAAGGTGGCTTTGGTAACTTGATAGCATTACCTCTTCAACTAGAGCCAAGAAAACAAGGCAATAGTGTATTCATAGATTCGTCAGGGATAGCTTATAAAGACCAGTGGTCTAAGCTGGCTTCCATTCAAAAAGTTGATAATACAGCACTTGAAGGGTTGCTGTCCGAAATAACGTTAATCGATGAAAAAGCTAATAATGACTTGGCAGATAAGCCTTGGAAGAAACTGTCTACCATTGATAATGATGTGATTGCCAATTGCCCTGAAGAAGTAACCTTAGTTATTGCCGATCAAATTTATATTCCTATCGAGAAGTTTCCCGGCAAATTAACATCAATACTAAAACAGTTAGCAGTATTTTCTAATCCAGAGTTTTATAAACGGCAAGGCCTTCGGTTATCTACTATTGGGATTCCAAGATATATCTGTGCAGCTCATATAGAAGGCCACTTCTTAATTCTGCCTAGAGGTTGTTTATCATCTGTAGAAGCTCAATTAATCGAACAAAAAATTGAAATAAACCTCGATGATAAGCGCTTTTCAGGTGACAAGCTTGCAAAGGTGAACTTTACAGGAAAGCTGAAAAGTCAGCAGAATAAGGCGGTTAATGCGCTATTAGAATCATCTGTTGGGATACTTGAAGCTTCTACTGGCTTTGGTAAAACAGTCACGGCTTTAGCGCTGATTGCTAAACGCAAGGTGAATACACTAATATTAGTTCACAGTCGGCAACTGGCTGAGCAGTGGTTAGAGCGTATAAATGTTTTTCTAAAAGATACTGAAGTTGGCTCATTACTTGGTGGTAAGGAAAAGCTGTCGTATCAGGTAGATGTGGCCACATATCAAAGTTTAGTCAGTCGAAATGGTATGGATATAAAGCCGTATATTGAAAGATATGGGCAAATTATTGTCGATGAATGCCATCATTTACCAGCATCAAACTATGAAAGCTTAATCAAGTCCAGCCATGCCAAATTCATACATGGGTTTACTGCAACACCAAAACGCCAAGATGGCTTAGAAAAGTTGATGAAGTTTCAACTAGGAGATATTGTTTATAAAGGCGTTAAATCTGGTTCAATGCTTAATCAGCAAGTGATAGCACATGAAACAGATACAACGTTTCCTAAAGAGTGGCTAGAGCCTGATACTAAGCCTCATATCTCACAAATTTATAAGCATTTAGTAAATAGTGATTGTAGAAATCAAAAGATTGTCGACGATATTCTCAGTTGTATTGATGACAAACGTGCAGTAATGGTGTTAACCGAAAGAAAAGAGCACATCGAACATCTGTCAGCTTTATTAACGCAAAAAGGTCTACTGGTCGTAGAGCTACATGGTGGAATATCTGCTAAGCAGCGGCAAGAGCGCATCGCTATGCTTGAAGAAAACAAAGATCTAAGTAACGATAAACAGGTCATTCTTGCAACGGGTAAATATGTTGGCGAAGGATTTGATTTACCATACTTAGATACGCTGTTCATCACCCTACCCATAGCATGGAAGGGAATATTAGCTCAATATGCAGGTCGAATTGGACGAGAGTGGAGTAACAAAAATTCAGTTCAGGTTTATGATTACCTCGATACCTTCCCAACACTTAAGCGAATGTTTTCAAAACGAGAAAAGGGATACAAAGCATTGGGTTATGAAATTACATACCGTTAACGTTAACCGTACTTGAGTATTTAACCAGCAACTCAATTTTTAATTAATTGCTCAAGCTTTGGCTATAAACTAAAAAATACTCAAGTATGTGCAGTATTTTCATTGAAATTACGCAAACGTGTTCGAAACAGCTAACAGAATCCCTAATACCTACCTAATGACCTAAACTACCCCTTTGGATTTACAGGGCTTTCCAAGCAAGGCATACTTATACTTTACAACCACATTCAGTATAGGTGCAAGATGGAACACACCAAGCCAATAATAACAATCCACCCCCATAGTCAGAAGTCAAGAGCTGCTAATATAGGGCAAAACGGAATTTTTTGGCCTGATTTCATATCACAGCAAGACCTCGTAGAAATGTGTACTTTAGCTACAGGTGAATCAGAATATACCTTAATTTGGTTAGAAGAAGATCAGCCAATTTTCGTAGGAGGTAACAGTTATAAGTACAATGTCGGTAATATAGTAACCATAGCGTATAAGGGAAAAATTACCTATATTACATTTGCTAACCCCTATAACGATGGTAGAAACTCGTACTTTCAGCAAGTAGGCCCAGCTTACAGACGTTTTTTGGAAGATAGTTCACATAATAAAAGTTTCATGTTTTATGCTTTGCCTATCGAGAGACCGGAAAATTACGGAAAGGTTTTCACTCTGTATCATCACTTCATGTACTCGGTTCTTCATGCTGCAGGCATAGGTGGAAACTGGCAAGAGTTACTAAGAAATGAGCCTAGACGTTTTCAAAATATCGAACAATTAATTGCAGCAAGAAATAGGTTGTCTAAGAATAACAATAACGCATCATATGTTTATTTTGACTCCAATGAAGATGCGTTCTACTTGTTTTTGAAAACATACGGAGCTAGTAAATATGAGTCATTTTTCTTAGCACTCGCAGCAATAAATATTGAAAAAAATAAAGAAATAAGAATCAGAGAGCTTGAAGAGGGAGAGCTCACAGGGCTTCCTGTTTGGGCACAAAATCATATAGAGCAATGTAGTTTAGGTAGAGTCCAATGTTACTCTCTTGAGAAGGGAATGGATGAACATCGTGCCCCTGTTATCATGTTTCCTCCTAGTTTACGCACCCCGCGTTATAGAGTGAATGTAAGAAAACGTTGTGGTCAAGAAATATGCGCATTCTGTGATAATGACGATCCTCGAGACATTCAAGCTGCCCATGTTTGGGATGTTCACAAACTGCGGCAATTATCTATTGAGAATGATGACAATAGAGTTTTGTGGGATTTTGCTTCAGACGGGCACAATGGTTTGTGGTTGTGTACGGAACACCACCGTCCTTTCGACAGTAACACCTTACTCATCGATGAAAATGGTTACATAATTTATAACACAATGATTAGTAGAAAAATCATTGATGAGTTAAGGGCGACGATCACAAAACGACAAATTGATGCTGAAATATTGACCGATGAATTTAGGTTCTACCTTCAAAAACGATACGAGTATGTAGACCTTACTCTCTATAGACATCTATAGTTGATTTTGGTTAAATTAAATCAATGGCTTAGGTTTTTTTTTGCTTGTACTTAGTTGTGACGGTAGAGTAGCAGCTAAGTACGAGGTATCATATGAAGCGTTTTTTAACTTCATGACAAGAAAATACACTAATGCGGTACTTGGGCAGTAAAGATTTAATCGTATCTGAGATATACAATCTTTTAGATAAAAAAAAATTAGTAAACAAAAATTTAAGGCTTTTTGATGCGTTTTGTGGCACGGGAGCCGTATCTGACGCCTTGAAAGGTGCTTTTAATATTATCGCAAACGACAATTTGTCTTGGAGTGTTGAGTATACTCGGGGGCGTTTAGTTTCTGAGTCTTGCAGTTTTAGTAAATTAGGATTTGACCCCTTTGTTTTTTTTAATACTAACAACACAAAAATAAAAGGATTTTTTTACAATAACTATTCGCCAGGCGGTTCTCAAAGAATGTACTTTAGCGAAGATAATGCAGCTAGAATAGATTACTTTAGAACCACCATAGAAGAATGGAAAAATAAAGATGAAATCGACGAAAACGAATACAGTTATTTAATTTATTGCCTAATTGAATCTGTCTCTCTAGTTTCTAATACTGCTGGTGTGTACGGTGCATTTCTCAAACATTGGGATTCTCGAGCAAAAAAAAATATCCAGTTTGTTAAGGGGCATACAGATACTAAGAATGATAAACAGTTAAGTTTCTTTAGTAACAAAGTTGAAAGTTCTTCCGAGTTAACTTTTTTCAATGATAAAGTTGAAAAAATTATTGAATCAGTAGAATGTGACATCCTATATCTTGACCCTCCTTATACTCAAAATCAATATGGGACTCAGTACCATCTTTTAGAGACGCTGGTTCTAAACGATAACCCCACAATGAGTAAGATAACAGGCTCCCGACCTACGGGCCCTATGAGGTCAGATTGGTCAAAAGACTATAAAGCACACATTCTATTTGATGAGGTGTTAGCCAAAACAAAAGCCAAGTATATAGTATTTAGCTACAGCATTGATGGCATTATGTCTAAGAGCTTTATCGAAGCTAGCCTCAAGCGTTACGGTAAGCCTGAAACTTACATCTGTAAAAAAATAGCCTATAAGAAATATAGAAACTTCAAAACCAAAAGAACAAATGATCATTTTGAATATTTGTTTTTCATTGAAAAAAAAGAAATGGATGATGTAGAGTTCTCTTCTCCTCTAAATTATATTGGTAGTAAAGCCAATATGATAAAAGAAATAAAAGAGAACCTTCCTAATGAGATAAAGAGTTATCCTAAATTTATAGATGCATTCGGTGGGGGAGGGAATGTTGCAATTAATTTGGGTTGTAAGGAAATTGTTTACAATGATTTAAATCATTATGTGGCAGAGTTAATAAAGTCGTTCAAAGACTTTGATACCTATAAGTATATTCAATTTGTAAAGTTGAATATAAAAAAGTTCGGGCTGGAAGCTGAAAACTCGGAAAGTTATATGAAATTTAGGGATTACTATAACTCACTTCCTCCTAATAAGCGCGATCCCAAGTTACTATATACGTTAATTCTGTATGGTTTTAATCAACAAATAAGATTTAATAGTGCACATGAATTTAATAATCCAGTAGGAATGAGGTGGTTTAATGACAAGGTTTTAGAAAAGTTGGTTAGTTTTTCTAGAGTCGTTAAGCAAAAAAATATACAGTTCCTAAGTCAACACTATAAAGATTTTCTTTATAGTCTCAATACGGATGACTTTGTTTATATGGATCCTCCTTACCGTCTAACATTAGGCTCATATAATGACGGTAAAAGGGGGTTTAAGGGCTGGTGTATGAGCGCAGAGCAAGAATTGATAGAGTTTATTGATAGCATAAATGAAAAGGGTATTAAGTTTATGCTGTCTTACGTTTTAGAACATGGTGATTCCCACAATAATGAAATTAAAGAGTGGCTGAATAACCGTAGTTACAAAATAATTACCATTGAAGGCAATTTGAAAGTTAAGAGAAAAGAGGTGCTAGTAATAAATTACTGATGTAACCGCTCGTTAAATGAAGTTCAACGTTTTCGCCTTTGTTGATTTTTGATCGGTATTTAAGCCTTGTCTCTACAATTTTTTGACCGGATAGTAACCTTAAATGGTGCTAACGGTCTTTCAAATGTCAGTCTACAAGCGAAAAAACTCTAAGTTCTACTACTGTGAAATCAATATAAAAGGCAAGACGGTAATTCGCAGTACTAAAACTACTAAAAAGTCACTAGCATTGCGCTTTGAGAGTCAACTACGAGAAACGCTGTATAGGCAGCACGTATTAGGTGATAGACCGATTATCACTTTAGCTGAAGCAATACTGGAATATGCAACTAGCAAGAGTGGCTCGGTCAATAAACAAAACCTTGATTCACAAATTAGAACGCTGAATGCTCAACTATCCCGTGTGTATTCACTCCAAGCGGATTTACATGGCTTAAATGGTGGGCACTTAACGAGGTTAGTATCGCTTAGACGCAAAGATGGGGTTACAGAAGGCACTATCAGGTTAATGCTTACCACTTTAAAAGGGGTTGTTAATTGGTCAAAATTAGCCGGTTACTTGCAACCAGAAAATCTCGTAATACCTAAGCTACGTGTTAATAATCAAAGAACTAGAACCTTGTCTAATCAGGAAGAAGTTCAGCTACTCGAACGATTGAAACTGAACAAAAATCCAGATGATTATGATCTGGTTGTTTTATTGCTGGACACTGCGGCTAGATTAAATGAAATCCAACAATTACATTGGGAATCTGTTGATTTAGAAGCAGCTGAACTTCATTTGTGGCGAACTAAGACAAATACGGCATCTGTCCTTAAACTTACAGAACGCTCATTAAATATTTTAAAACGCCGATATGAATCAAGTTCCCAAAAAAAATTCGTATTCCCATCAAAAAAAGGTGGCTTGCGCAGAACTACACCTAAATCTATTCAAAACGTATATAAAGAGCTTGGTTTGGAAGGGTTTTGCACTCACTCCATTCGTCATTCAACAGCTTCTAAACTAGTAAAAAGTGGTATGAGCTTATTCGCAGTATCTAAACTTCTAGGTCACTCAAATATTTCTATGTCACAGCGTTATTCTCATTTAGAGCAACAAGCTATAGCAAATCAAGCAGTTGAAATTCTCAATAACAATTAATAACTTAACTTGGCACTGAACACTGATAAAAGTTTCGCCGAGATCTGGTAAGGCCGTTGAACTCAAGCATAAATAACTATGAAGCTAAACGACTCGGTAAGAGTCAATTTGATAGGATTTATGATTATGAGTGTATTTAAAAGAAACGGTGTTGGTAATTATTACATCCAGTTTAATTTCAACGGAAAAACTTACTGTAAAAGCTCAAAGACGACCAATAAACGTACAGCTGAGCGTATGGAGCGAGAATGGCGAGATGAACTCCATAAGATTGATGAATTAGGTGAACGACCAAGAATTACATTGCGTGATGCGTTGAATGGTTACCTTAACGAAAAGCAAGGTACTGGAAGCCAAAATTATGCATTTACCAATGTCAAAACAGTAACAGAGCGAGTTAATGTCGATGTTTACGTAGACCAGATTCGTGACTCGGATTTAACTAAATTTAAGGTGTCTCGTGAAAAAGAAGGTATAGCACCGCAAACAATTAAACACAACTTTCAAGCGATTAGAAGTGCTGTAAATTGGGCTAAAGAGCATGGTTACAGTGTGAAAGAAGTTTCGTTCCCTAAAATTAAGTTACCTAAGCATCGTTTACGTTACTTATCCCACGAAGAAGAAGCAAGATTGCTTACCGAATTAGACCCCAAGCGCAAACGCCCGTTTCGCCCTGATTATGAGTACAGAACAGCGGAAGAAAACCGTCGATATCAAGATAATTACGATTTGGTTGTCTGCCTTCTAGATACTGGAGCGCGATACTCAGAAATTGCAGCTATTAAATGGGATTCAATAAATATTGACGAAGGTACATTAAACCTATGGCGACCCAAGGTTAGAAACGAATCAATTATCTACATGACAAACCGTGTTAAAGAGATTTTTAAGCGTCGATTTCAAAATCGGTTATCTGAAGAATTTGTTTTTACGAACTCAACAGGACAGCCAAGAGGTTATCAAGCCAAGGGGATTAGAGCGGCTATAAAACGAGCTGGTATTGAGAACTTCAAAATTCACGATTTACGTCATACCTGTGCAAGTCGATTAGTACAAGCTGGTTTAAACCTTTATGAAGTAAAAGAAGTGCTTGGTCACACAGACATAAAAACCACTCAAATTTATGCACACCTTGAACGAAAAGATATTACAGCTAAAGCACGTGATATTTTGGAACGATTACAACCAAATGGAGATAACCATGTTTCTTAATGATGTTTTACATGAATCATCAGCTGACTGGTGGAATAAGGCGCTGTATATACTTGATAAACTGTTCGGTTTCGAATCTGGCGGTAATTCAAAGCTGAAGCGTGTTAAACAAGTGTTTGATCAGAAATCAGGAGAACATGTTATTTACTTGGAATATCGTGTTAGAGCCGCTAATCAGTCACCAATACAAACACATTTGAACAGTAATTCAAAAGTGAAAGTTGATAAAAATAAGAAGGGTTCAAAGTAACATTTGAACCCCATTACCCCAGCAATATAAATGTCCGTTTGCCAGACGGGTATTGTCCGAAGCTTTACAATACCAGCCAAGTAATACACCGTCTGTTCTTCTTGCTTCAATACGATTACCAACATCAGTAATTCGTCCAATCAGTTGTCCACTAGGTAATCGTATTTGTTTTTCAATCATCATAAACATCTCGTAATTTAGTTAATTAATCATCAACAAGGGTTAGTTGTTTTTCAACTGTTGCTGGATACCCAGTTAAACGTAGATACTAAAATAAGATTTATGGAGAACTATTGTGGATATAATCAAGAGTGAATCAACGGAAACCAAGATGGATAAAGCCACACGCGTTTATTTGAAAATGAGAAATCAGGAAGGTGTCAGACGTAAAGATATTATTGCTGAATTTATTAACACTTGTGGTTTAACTCCAGCTGGGGCTTCAACGTATTACCAAAAAATAAAAAGTAAGCAAGTTAAGTGATATACAGACCAAACAGACCACTTTTTAAGTAAAAATATATAAAAACTAATTCAGCTTATAGTTTTTACAATATTGTCACCTGAAACTTGGTCTGTATCATCTGCTAGCTTTTAGAATCAAAGCCCTATTACTGATTCTATGTTCGGGTCGTGTAATTTAAGTGAGATATACGTTGTAAAATCGCTTATTGATACGCCATTTACTACTAAACTACCTTTATTATCTTTACCGATTTTGTAACCTTTTTTACGGAGTTCTTCTTTAAATTCACCACTAGTTGGTTGTGGGTAATTATTCTGCTTACACCAGATAAAAAAACCATCACGCAGTTGATTATAGCTTGCTTGTAAATATAGGGCGTCTTTAATTGATACATTTTCAGTACAACTGTCGGTTAAAAACTGTGCAACTTTATCAGATTTACGTCGATAACCATCTTGTTTCGCTAAAAGTTCTTCAGGTACATTGAGCCCTTCGTTTAGAAACATTTGAGCACCTTTTACCATCCAATTTAAGATGCCAGCACCTTCTTCTTTAAACAGTGTTTCTTTGAGCTTTGGATCCCGTTTGTTATCAGTCACGACATAATCAAATGGTACTATTAATAATCGCTCCCATACCGCTGGATCTTGAGGTATATCCAATAGGAAATTTGTTGATAATACTGGTGTAAACATTGGTTGATAAGTAAAGGGTTTACCGTGCGGAGAGCGAGCAACCACTTTACCACTGCGTACACACGACTTAATCATAGCACTGTCAAGTTTGTCACCACGGCTTGATTCATTCATAGATACTAAACGTTTTGCAACAAGCTCCGCTTTAAAGTACTCCTTGTTATTACGCCTATCGGTAAAGATATCGGATTCAGTTTGCTCAGCGTAATCGGCAAGTATTTGTACCAATAAATCAATTAAAACGCTTTTACCGTTAAGCCCTGAGCCAATTAATATAACGAACTTATCTTTATTGGAAATGCCCAATATCATTTGCCCAACAAGCCGCTGGATGAATGCTACCATTTCTTTATTGCCCAACATAATTTCACTGACAAACTTTTCAAAGCGCGGACAAGTAGCATCTTTATCAAATGAAACAGCCATCGATTTCATCATCAGATATTCTGGTTTATTAGTAATAAAATTACCATTTCTCAAATCTACAATTCCGTTTTTTACGCCAATGTAATGCGCTTTACTATCAAAGGTTGCTAGTGGCACTGTAATTCCTTTTTGCGCTTTAAATAGCTCACGTATGGCAAATATAGCAGTTTTGCTTTGTACCTTTTTACAGTGCTGTACTAACTCTTTAATACGAGCTTCAACCATCCTGATAACAGGCTTAGTATTGAATTCATCACCAAAACTTTGAAGCTTTTTTTCTAATTTTCGATAGACAGATAATTCTTGCTTTCTTCGTTGCAACAACAAGTCCGCCAATCGAATTGTCGCTCCATTAACGTCTTGTTGCCAACGCCCTTCATGAAAAGCAAAATTGCCAAGCTCATCTACCCAAACGACTTTATTCTCTACTAACTCAACTTGAAGTTTTGCATTACCAGAGTCGGTATAATCAAAATCGGGGTCTAAATAGCAAAGCTCCCTTACTTGATTAAAATCTAGTTTTTCAATGGCGTCCAACTGACCTGATATTGCCAGTGATAATGTATCGCGCGGCTGTATAGTCTCGCTCATGATAATACCTCCGATAAAGTAAGTGGTTTATTAGTTTTTTTTGCTTGTGTAGGATAGCTATAGGCGCTCTTGATCACTTGCATAGCTTCATCATCAGGAAACGGTGGAGTACACCTTCTGGCTGCTTCTAGAACGAACTCAATAAGTAATACTTGGTCAATATCAAATGCACGTAAGTGGCAGGCATAACGAAATAGGGTTTCATTGCGTTCTCCCTGAGACAAGCCCCGCATCACTTGTATTGGATTAAACTTATCCAACTGTTTGTTTTTATGGCTCAGCAGTAGATCCTTCATCCAGCCCATAGGTTCGGCCATTGGTAAATTCGGATCATTAATTTCGTATTCGACAAGTTTGCCATTGATAACACGCGTAGAAGGTGCAGCCACGATATATCCGCCGTTACCACGAACATCAACGCCATCCAAACCACAAACTCTTGAGCCAATAGACACGTCAGTTTCAGGTGTCCACTTAACAGGAATATGGTAACCGCCCGTTGGCGTTTTAAACTGTAAAATTGGGGATTGACTGACAATCTGTCCATACCGCTCCTTTAGTGACTTTCGACCATCAACACCGTTTTTAACGTCAACGTCAATGGCGTTAAATTTTGATATTTCACCTGTAGCAAGGCCAAGATTGTATTTGCCACTGTTAAACCAGCTTTTAAGTGTATTAATGTCTGTTGTTGCTTCTTTTTGCCAGCCAGTGTTTAACGGTGTCTTACCGTTTTCTTTTACCCGAAAAACATGAATACCCATGCCTGCAAAATACAGTGCAGCTGTAACTTTATTCATAATGATTCCTTAAAAGCATGCTGACGATATCAGCGTGCTTATCGTTTGAAGTTAATGACGAATGATACGAGCAAGATAAGTTAGCTCATTAAACAGCGTTTGGTGGTAGTCGGTACAAGGTTCTTGCCCAATGTACTGTTCTATTAACTTATTAATGCGTGTTGCTTTTTCGATTAAAGCGTGACCTTTTAATACACCTAAGGTTTGTGCTAATCGAAATACACCGGTTAATACTGCATGAGTGAACGGGACATCACGGTAGAGCCAGTAACAATCTTCTAGATTGCTAATCGATGCTTGTCCTTTAGTGTCAGGTATTTTGATATTAATTGGTTCTGACCGTGCAGGATCACAATCCTCTACTTGCATTGTTTGGTAACTAACTTTTTTATATGCCACCAATAGCTCTCGCTGCTTTCTATTGATAATCGCAATTTCACCGAAATCACCGCCCTTAAGTGCTATTGCGTCTACACAAACATCATCACTGACACCAATATCACCAAAGATATATGCAATGGATAGTGACTGCTTTTGCCAAACGTAATTCTCTAAATATTTCATATTAAGCCTCAGCATCATTAAGCGTTTTCTGGTGAGTAGGCGGGGTGTAGTCATAAATTATAGGTGCAGCTATCACTGACCAATTGGGTGACTTCTTTTGTAATAAGCTTTTAATAAAACGGTATAGGTGACCTGTAACATAAGCGAGTCTGTCAAAATAAATTGACGACGTTTTATCTTTTGCCGCATCGCCGATAGTTTCTTGATACAGTTTATTGCGAAGTATCATTTTTCTTGCTTTTGATGGTGTTAAGCATTGCCATAATTTAAAAAGGCCAAAATACACATGCTGAATAATTTCAATGCCACAACCGCTCTCCGCTAGTGCATCAAGATTTTCATAACGATGCCAGTTTTCACCTTGCTTAATTGCAAAGCCAAGGCGATTATTCGGTAACAGAACAATGTTAATCTCAATAGCTCCATCTTCTGCTTGCGTGAGAGTTAACACATCAACATAAAAGTGCATATCTATCGATGATATACACGCTTGTATGGCATGGTGTTTCCAAGGCTCAGGGATAACGAGTTCTTTTTTCATTTCAATTCCTTAAGGGTGAGTCTGGTCTAAGTGCACACTGCACCCTGTTTTAGTTTTTAGGTAGTTGTAACTTATTACGCGCTTAGGTGCTTAAACTTAAAATCAGTGATGCTATGGCGCTGAATAATCGACCAGTAATGACGACTGTTAGCTAACAGTGCATCAGTCACTTTGGGGATTTGGCGTTGTAACCACGCTTTTTGGCTTTTGTTGGGTGACTTCGGTATACGCTTGATAAAGTTGAGCACATAACCATGATCTCGTTTGATCTGTTTCAAAACTCGTTGTTTGTCTTGCTGGCTCAACTTAGTCGATGCTTTTATTGCGATTTGACAAGCGAGTAGTAAATTCAAACATGTGACAGTTGATACATGACTTCTAAACCCACTTGTGGTTGGTAATGTAAAAGTATTGAGCTCGATACCTCCGTTAGCGCACCATGAGGTTACTTCACAGTATTCTGGTGCCGCATTAGAAAGCCTGACAAAATACACATCTTGTAAGGCATTATCAGTGACATACCTATCGGGATGCATCAACTCAATGACAACCGCGCCATCATGAATCGCGCCATTAAAGGTAGAAACATCAGCAATAGATGAGTCGTTTACGGAACTAACATTCCAGTGAACGGCTTTTGCGATAAATCTAGCGGTTAGATCGTACGGAGTACAATACTTATAGTGCTTTTTAGCAGGCAGTGCTGCCGCCTTAACCTGCTTTTCAATAGGTGGACAACGCTCAACGCTGAGACTCGATGAGTTATGATGACCTTCAACACTTGTTAATGCCTGCTTCTTAGCCGCGCATGAAAAATAACGTTTTTTCATAAATCACTTCCTTAAGCGCGCACCTAGCCATAACGCATGATGCGCCCTAATAATTTGTTAATAAAATCTTAAGAGGGGTTAAACGACTATCCGTTTAGTTTTGATAGGTCAAAGTCACACGTTTTGTGTGCAGTAAGAGAAGACCACATTTTAGGGTGCAACCTTTCCAATTCAGCGGTGACCAGAAGCATTTCATCTTGTAAAATGTCATCAGCAACATCGATCAGAAGTATGCGCTTAATAAACACCCACACCCCATCAAGAAATGCCGTTAATTCTTCTAAAAGAGCTTGCTGTTCTTCAATTGCAAATTTTGTGGAAGCACTTATTAAATCTCTGGCAGCAAAGAGGCTTGAGAAAGCTTCGTCTGGCCTAAATCCAGCAAGCCCATCCGTTGTTGGTAGCGCGTAAGCTGCGCACATAAATCCTTCTTCAGGTAATGATGTATCAATAGAGTAAATCCAACCTATACCGTTATTATCAAAAATTACAGCTTCGATATGTTCACCATTACATACGTCTGGTCGCTCCAAGATGATAAACTCATCATCATTCATTTGCTGAAAAACAGGCAATTTAGCAATATCTGCATCTGCTACCGTTCGTCTTTGCCAAGCTTCAGGATCAAAGGTCCTGTCACCTACAAGGTAAGCTACAGGTTCTTTGATGAGATAACTCTCTTGCTCGGCAAAATCAGAAATTTCGTTCGTGCAACGTGAGAAAAGTTCGTTTAATAAAGTCATTGTGTATCTCCGTAAGTTAAAACTAAAAAGGTGGTGAGTGACCACCCAAACTTCGAAGATGATGATAAATTGAAGGGAATTGGGGTGCTGGTATCTGGTAACCAAATACCAATTTCAACTAATTTTTATCGCAATTGCAGTCTTGGTCACTGCATTTAAAGGCGTCTATTAGTTTCTGCTCGATATCTTTTTTGTCGATAGGTTTTTTACATGTAGTCTTAGGTGGCTTTAAAACTTTTATTTGCTGCCTGATGGTGTCAGCTTTTTTCAATTGAGCTGGAATACAAACCTTTTTTTTATCTTCAGGGTGCTCAATAGCGTAAAGCCTATGAGCTTCTTCAGGAAGCGAGTGAAAATTTTGCTTCCTGTTATTTAATATTTGGTAACCCATTAGCTCGTCACTGGCATCTTGTTCTTCATATAAGCCATGCTCATAAAAGGCTCGACAGCCGTTAATACGAAAACGATTAAGAGTTTCTTCCAGTTGACCGTGAATCGCAATCGCTAACGGCAATACACCTATTGTTGGATACTCTTTCCATATTTTCAGTGCCATCTTATCAATAGCATTTTCAATATTAGATTTTGTTGTACGAATTTGTTTTGATCGGAGTCTTCCCTGTGCTCTCGTCACTTCAGCCTGCTCACTGCGTAAAAGAGATGCAAATGATACTTCGGCAAATACTATATAGCTTTCATATTGCGTTGCTTTATATAACTCAAACGGGTCATCTGTCATCAACCCGTTAATTGAGTGAACAAATGCGCCCATAGCAAAGTTCTCGGCAATAACTGTTCCTTCATCTAGAATTGCAGCTATATCTTTTTTAAGCCAATTATTGTCATTTTGGTGAAGGCGCGTTTTTATTTCATCAATAGCCGCAAAAAAAGAATTATCACCAGTTTTCTCGCTCGTAATTACCATATTAATTAAATGCACTAGTACGTCTTTATCTAAAAATACATCATCCCACAAATAATCTTTCGACTTTAGTGTATTAAGGGCCGACTTAATTATTCCTGATAATATTGATTTTGCTGACGAATTCGATGATGCAATAAAAGAATCTAACTTTTTATTTTCTATTAATAACGCTAAATAACCAGCTGCTTTCATAAGTAGCACTAACGAGGGAACCTTAAGCGGATTTTACATGAACTGAGAGCAAAGTCGTTACCTGATGCATAGAAAAAAGTAAGCGGATCTGGATATCCTGTCAGGTGAAATAAACTCAGCGCTGAATTATTCGGGTTCAAGCTAAGTTGGTGGGCTTTAAATGGTTATTTTAGTGATTTTACTGCTTGCTCAATTTTGGAGTGAAGCGTATTAAGTTGTTCGTCGTTTAAAAGCTCTACACCAGCAACATTCTCTAAAATTAAACCAATGTGTTCGCCAATATCATCGTTATGGATATCTGATTCATTTATCATTTCAGCGATCTGGTTGATTTGTTTCTGCGTTAGCATAGTGCCTCCTTGTTAGTATTAATTAACTTTCTTGCACCTTCTCGCAATAGACAACGGGAGCACAGTAAAAAGGCGTCATCTAAATAACGAAATTTGCCGTTGCCAACAATAGGTTAATCGCTGGATGGTTATTGGGTCTTAATTAACCAACAGGTGAAGTAATGAGTCAATCAACACTAACAAAACTGATATGTACCACCCGTCCTATTATTCCTGCTATCCAGCCAATTCAAGTTAAACGCGAAAAACTGATTGCTCGTTTAAACGAACAATGTGCTATGGTTGCTTGCTTATTGGAAAATGAGGTGTATACCGCTTATAAAGAGGTTCGGATAACCGATGGTATTACCGGAGAGAAGAAACGAGTAAAGCAACCTAAGAAGCTAAGACAGTGGTTCTATCAAGTGAATGATATTTGGTTCTTTGAAATAAAGTATGGCAACAAGTCATTGGAATTACAGAAAGGCAAAGTTGCGATTGAAGTGGGTAAGCAAGAAAATTTACTAACAACAATCGACACCTTAATTCAGGCTGTTGAAAAAGGAGAGTTAGATACTCAGCTAAAAGCCGTTACTGGACCAAGAAAAGCAAAGGTCTAGGCGTGGCTATATTACGTGAAATAAGCTGTGTCTATACCTTTAGGGAAGTAGATGATGACATTTTGAATGTAACACTTGATAGTCCAAAGAAGGTCTATCAAGTGTTTAAGCATTTGAAACATGAAACCAAAGAGCGTTTTATCGTGGTAAACTTGAACAGCCAGCATCAAATCATCAATTATGAAGTTATAGCGATTGGCACGGTAAATCAGATATCACTTCGTCCGGCTGAAGTATTGAGAACAGCCATTTTAATTAACGCACCAGCGATTATTCTAATTCATAACCATCCATCAGGTGATCCAAAACCAAGTCAGCAAGATTTTCATTTTACCGAACAAATTAAACAAGCCGCAAAGATGTTCAGTATCGATGTGCTTGACCATGTTGTTATTGGATATGAGCGTTTTGATAGAGCTGTCAGAGATTAAGCCCTGTTAAAATCAGGGTTTCAACCAAATTCATAGTTACCAAAAAATTACACGAATTTCGTTACTAGGGGCGATCCCCAATCAAACGTGGCTACTTTTTAAAATGAAATTTAGGGAAAATCTAGGTGGTCCTAGTTGACCTTGGTCGGGATTGGCGACTTATCTGGTAAAACAGAAAATAGTGAGAAGTTATTCACCATCTAGCCCACGTATTTAGTGGAGATGGTGGCCCCACCCTGACTTGAACAGGGGACCTGCCGATTATGAGTCGGATGCTCTAACCAACTGAGCTATGGGGCCACATTTTTAAAGCTTGGACTTGCTTTTCTACTCTTACCACTTAAACCCGCTCATTATGAGTCGTGTGCTCTAACCAACTGAGCTAAGGGGCCATTGTATTAGCGAAAGCTAAATTTTTTGATGCGTTTAACAGGTTTGACTGACTAAAGCGGGATGCAGTATAAAAAGTTTTTGCAACCTTGTCACTAGCAAAACCCTTTATTTTAACAATCACTAAATCAACTGCTCAAATAGTAAACTCTTTGTTTTTACAACGACCTTAAAGCATTGCCGATTCGTTTCTATTCTCCGACATTGTTCTAGATCAAATAGCTAACTTGCTAAACTCGTTAAAATAGCCGCTCAATCAATTGCGGAGTGCTGACTGTGATAAATTTACCAAGCTGGGATCAATCTCTGATCAACAAGTACAATATTTCTGGGCCTCGATATACATCTTACCCAACGGCATTGTCTTTAGCTGATGGTTATAAGCAACAAGATATGATTAACGCGATTGCAGCGTCGAAAAGCCGTTCTTTATCGCTGTATATCCATATCCCTTTTTGCAGTCAGCTTTGTTATTACTGTGGTTGTAATAAGGTGATCACTCGTCATCAATCTAAAGCCGATTTATACCTAGATAACTTAGCGCTTGAAATTGCTGAGCAAGCAACACTTTTTGCCGATTATAACGTTGAGCAACTGCATTTAGGGGGTGGTACACCAACGTTCTTATCGGCAGAGCAAATGAGTCGCTTAATGGCGCTGGTTGAGCAGCATTTTAATTTTTCTGATGATGCCGAACGCGGTATTGAGATTGACCCTCGTTCTTTAGCTGATGGCATGCTAGTTCACCTACGTAAACTTGGCTTCAATCGTGTCTCGTTTGGTATTCAGGATTTCAATGATGATGTGCAGCTGGCAGTTAATCGCCCACAAAGCGTGCAATCTGTAAAAGGTTTAATAAGTGAGGCTCGTGAACTTGGCTTTAAGTCTATTAATGCAGATATGATTTACGGTTTGCCACTGCAAACACCAGAGAGTTTTAAAGAGACGATTGCGCAGCTGATAGAGTTAAACCCTGATCGCGTGTCGGTATTTAACTATGCCCACTTACCAGATAGATTCGCTGCTCAGCGTAAAATTAAAGACGCTGACTTACCATCTGCTGGCGACAAGCTCACTATGTTCAAAAATACCCTTGAGCAGATGTTAGCGGCGGGTTATCAGTTTATTGGTATGGACCACTTTGCCCGTAAAGACAATGAATTGGCAATTGCACAAAACGCGGGTCAATTACACCGTAATTTCCAAGGTTACACAACGCATGGCCAATGTGACTTATTAGGTTTGGGTGTGTCATCTATTTCGCAAATAGGCAATGCCATTTTACAAAACGAAAAAGAGTTAAAGCACTATTACAAAGCCGTGCAAGAAGGCTTTGGTAGTGCAATCTGTAAAGGTGTTGCTTTAACTGATGACGATACGTTACGTGCAGCGGTTATCAAACAATTGATCTGCCAGTTTGAGCTGGATATTCCAGCAATCGAAAAACAGTTTAATATCAACTTTGCCAGCTACTTCTGCGAGGCGTTACAGGCGCTCGACCCATTACTAGCTGATGGCTTGGTGTCTGTTAGCCAAGATAAGATCACAGTAACAGCGCGCGGTAATTTGTTTATTCGTATTATTTGTATGTGCTTTGATGCGCACCTACAACAACAAATCAAGCAAACTCGTTTCTCACGAGTTATCTAGCCCAACAAAAAGCAGAGCCTGGGCTCTGCTTTTTATTTTGTTTAATTCAACGGTACGTCAACTTAATTAAATACTACGTTTTCGCTGCCTGGAGCGGCTTTAAACTCTTCAATTATACGTGCGCAATCCGCTTTGATTTCATCGCTATGTTGCTCTTCAGCACGCCAGCGAGCAGTGTCCATTTTAAAAATCTCTTTTTTAGAGTATTTCTTACGGGCATCGTGCGTTGGCATATCTTTTACGACTTCGTACATTTTAAATATGCCTGGGTAGCGCTCACTTAGCTCAAACTCTTCAGCAAAGCTATATTGAGAGATCAGCACCCAAATACGTAAGCAGCCTTCTGAGAACTCACATTGCTCTTCATTCATTGCACGGGCAATTAAATGAATGCTATCGGCTAGCTTTGCATTACGCTTTGCTTTTGATGCCGCAAGTTTTTGCTCATGCTCAGCTTGCTTCTTGGCGATAAGCTTATTTTGCTCTTTTAGTTTATACAGAAGTTGTCCTGCATAAAACGCAAGCCCTGCGATAATTGCCGCACCAATTAAGATGGCAATAATCAAGGTTGTGCTCATCGCTCATCCTCATCTTCGTCATCAAACCATTCGTTGGCTAAATCATCAGATAAGTACTTATCGAAGTCAGATTCACCTTCATCGTATGAATCATCTTCAAAGTCATCTTCGTACTCGTCTTCATCTTCAATGCCTAATAACTCGCAAAGTGCTTGGTGGCGAGCAATACGGCTATTGAAGTACTTAGCGTCTTTACCTGTTAATAACTCACCGCGCTCATGACGCTCAACCAGCTTAAGTAGACGCTCGTCATTCTCTAGCGCTTCTAACTCTTGCTCTGGTGTTAGTTCAGGCTCAGTCACTTTCTTAAGCTCAACCATAGGTTTTAAGTTGCGTTTCATTTCAACTTTCGGCTCAGCCTTAGGCGCAACTAAAGAAACCGGCTTTTTACTACCAACACGCTTATCTTTCGGTTGATTGTTTGCAGCAGTGTTTTCTGCATTTTGTGCATCAGGTGCATTTCGAGACCCAGGTTTAGCACCTTTGGTCTTTTTAACTCGCTGCTCTTTTAACGCGCGCATCTCTCTAAGCTTTTCTTTGCTCAGACGTACAGGACCATTCGATGGAATTTTACGCGACTTTTTCTTTCTACTCATATCTTGATCATCTCACTTAAGAGGTTGTGCACAACGCCTTTGTGGCATTGTAATGCTGGCATAACCAGAAGAATTCGATGTGCGGATGTGGTTGGTCAACTTGACGAACTGCGCACTTTTCATACTTTTAGTACAAACGGTGGCTATTGTAACAGGACAAATAAAAAGGCGGTAGAGAAAACATCTCTACCGCCTACTAATCTGAGCGCCAATTATCTGGACACTTCTCCCTTCGACTTTTTAGTCTTTATTATTTTTATTATTATTGTTTATCCATTTTGTTATTGTTTTAACCTTCCGTGTAGCATTCCATTTTGTTTTTATTATTAAACTTCCATGAGCTTTTATTATTCTCGGTCAATCCTGACGCTTTTTTGTTATTTCCTTTAGGACACCTAACTAGTGTCAACCCCTAAAGATTTGCCGCAGTTACTTTCCTTATTACATTGTCCATGTTGTTTTTGCTGTCTCAGCGACAGTGGTTAATTTACTTATTAATAAAATTGTTACAACTAATTTATATAATTTTTCTTACAGATGACTTATTGCAACATTGTCATTTTAATTAATAACAAAGACTTAGCAAAAATAGTGAAATAAAAATAAGACTTGGCTTACAGCTAGATATGGTCAATGTCTCACAAGGGAGTGGGAAATTTCGACATACGTTAGGTACAAAAAAAGCAGCTTGCGCTGCTTTTTCAAACTCTTTACATACTACTGCGGAGCATTTCTTTCCGCAATCAGACTTTAGTGTAAGCCACCTAAGTATTTTGAAAGTACTTCGATGTCTTTGTCTGTTAGCTTTTTAGCGATGTCTTGCATCATACCGTTTAAGTCGTTATTACGCGTACCATCACGGAATTTTTCAAGTTGTGACTTGATGTATTCTGGATGTTGGAACGAAATTTTCGGGAATTTAGCTAGTGATGTACCGTTACCACGAGGACCGTGACACGCAGCACATGCTGGAATACCACGCTCTGCATCACCGGCTTTATAAAGCTGCTGACCTACTTCTACTACATCTTTAGGTGTTGCACCTTCAGACATATTTAAAGAAGAGAAGTAAGCTGCTAGGTCTTTCATGTCTTGATCGCTAAGCGGCATAGCCATACCACTCATTACTGGATCCATACGACCTTCTTTGCCGCCAGATGTCATACCTAATTTAAACTCTTGTAATTGTTTATAGATATAATCTGCGTGTTGGCCTGCAATTTTAGGGTAGATATTAACCGGTGCATTACCGTCTGGGCCGTGACAAGCCGCACACGTTGCCGATTTCTCTTTACCTGCGTTTACATCGCCATCAAATGCTGTTGCGTTGCTTGCTGACAACGTACCAAGCAATATAGTTAAAGATAGTGCTATTTTTTTCATGGTGAATTCTCTGTTTCCGACCCTGTATCATCTACAATATGGATGTTGTGATTTCTATATTCTACACGATAATAAATTCTCTGGCACGTTTTCTGCCCACATTAAGCTCATAATTTATAGGGATTTGACTTAGATTAAGTTTACACCTAGTAATTTTCCTAATTTAAAGCCAATTTAGCACGCTTAAATACGCTTTTGAATGCTGCTTTAATAGTATAAAATACGTGCCTTAAGTGGAAATTAGCCACTGTTTGTTATTTTTTATAAAAGACTAGGAGAGCCTGTGCTCAAATCTCGTATCAAATACAATACTGCGTCCTTTGTTACCAGCGCACCTGATATCTCACGCTTACCTGCTGATACGGGGATTGAAGTCGCGTTTGCTGGTCGCTCTAATGCGGGTAAATCAAGTGCTTTAAACACGTTAACTGATCAAAAGTTAGCGCGTACTTCTAAAACACCTGGTCGTACTCAGCTGATCAATACCTTTGAACTTGATGCCGATAAGCGCCTTATTGACTTGCCGGGCTATGGTTTTGCGAAAGTGCCTATCGAAATGAAAAAGAAATGGCAAAAGTCGCTAGGTGAATATTTACAAAAACGTCAAAGCTTAAAAGGTATCGTTGTTTTGATGGATATTCGCCACCCGTTAAAAGATTTAGACCGTGACTTAATCGACTGGGCGGTGGGCAGCGATATTCCAGTACTGGCACTATTAACTAAAGCTGACAAGCTAAAACAAGGCGCGCGTAAAGCTCAAGTTTTACAAGTTCGTCGTGAGTTAAGTAGTTTAGATGGTGATATTACAGTTCACGCCTTTTCTTCACTAAAAGGCACCGGCTTACCTGAAGTTGCTAAAAAGCTCGATGAGTGGTTTTTAGGCCCTATTGAAGCGCAAGCACCTGAGTCTGACGAACAACCAGAAGACTAAGTGCTTAGGCCAAGTAATAACGCTTGGCTAATGATTCTATATAATAGCCCTGCTCATCTGAGCAGGCTATTTCAGCCCACTGATAATAAACATTTCTCGATACCCTCGCAGCCAAGCCATGTGCTAATTGAAGATAAGGCACACTGACACCTTCAAATTCTCTCAGTAATAGTGGTTGCTTTGCTGATACCAACCAAGCGCGCTGTAAATTATCGACACAACATAGAGCAAGGCCTTGCTCTGTCTCTTCAAAACGCCAATCAACAATAATAAAAGGCACATCAATGACAGTGATGGCCATTTTCTCGACGGGTGTTTTTAAAAAATAACTATCTGCCTCTTTGCAAAGCACAGAGGCAAAGAGTTTAACCATTGCCTCGCGTTTTATTTCACTGCCGCCATAAAACCACCGCCCTTGCGCATCAATCGTTATTGGCACTTGCCCACAGTTTTGTGGCTGCCATTGATCAAAAGGTTTATCGGGCGTCTGAAGAGCGGCTTCTAAGTCAGCAAGTGATTGCATTATTTTTCTTTATCTAGCGTCAAAGAAAATGTTACAGGAACCGCCGTTGCAATTGATGGTAAGCCCGCAAGCTTTTGTAGTTCACTAATGCCTTCTGTTACTTTGAAATCACTCGCATTAATAATAACTGGCGTAAAAGATGACACGCTAATATCGCCCTTTGCTGACATATTAGCTAGAACATCAATCGTTAGCTCTTTCTTGTTGCCATGAAAGTCTAATTCAGCTTTTAACCCTTTCAGCACATGTTGACCTGGTTTTAGCGTTAACAGCGCTTTGCTTAAGTCAGCAGTTAACACTGCATTAGGGAATTTAGCTGTTTCAAATAACAACTTAGTCATGCGCTCATTGCGGATAGGGATCAGAGTTTCAACCGATGTTAGGTCTATCATCAACTTAAATTGACCTTGTTCGTTAAGTGTACCCGACACGTTTTTGAAATGATGTGCTTCTGCAATAGAGTTCTTTTTAATAGATACAAAGCTTACGTTACTTTGCTCATTATTAACTTGCCAATTTGCGCTGGCTAAAGGGGCAACTAAAATACTCGATAATGAAAAGGCAGCTATTGCCAAAGATTTAAACATAACGCATTCCTTCGAAAGTAAATAAGAATCACTTTGATGGTATCACTTGCGTGTATTTGTGCAATGAATTGTATGATGAGAAAAGAAAAAGCGACTCACTCAACAAGGAGTGAGTCGTTATAGCAAACTGGGGAGAAGCTATCAATACGTTGCATCCTTTCAGATGCATCATCAACAGGATGTCCTACAGGATGAGGACGGCGCGGACTTTATCAAATACCAGATTAAAAATAAATTGCTTAACCGCAGAAAAAACACAAATTGATAAACATATAACGAAACACTAAAACCATCTTTTCCTGCTTACTTTAATTTAACATTACAGAGAACCCAAATTTAAGGTAAGGTGAATTAAAAGCGCACTAAAATCAGGCTTTTTTAAGGCTTGTTGGTGATAAATATTGAAGTAGAAGAGTAAAAGGTATGAAAAAAATCCCGTTAATTTTATTTGTTACCTTACTTTTTTTGTTGAGCCCTTGGTGCAATGCCAAAAAAACAACTACCCAATATCCAGTTGTTTTAGTTCATGGGCTAATGGGATTCGATAACCTGCTCGGAATCGATTACTTCTACAATATCGCTACAATTCTGGAAAAAGATGGTACTTTAGTCTTCACACCTGCCGTTTCTGCTATCAATAGTTCAGAAGTCCGAGGCGAGCAATTACTCACTCAAATAGAATCAATCTTAGCTCTGACTAGTGCTAAAAAAGTAAACTTGATTGGTCACAGTCAAGGTGCGCAAACTGCACGCTATGTTGCATCTATCAGGCCTGATCTAATTGCCTCAGTTACCAGTGTAGGCGGTGCAAATTATGGCAGTGGCATTATTGATCTTATTAATAAGGAGCTAACACCCGGCTCTCAAGCAGAATATACAACTCGATTAGTATTCGATGCATTCGGTGGTGTTATTTCGTTATTATCAGGCAATAGTCAATTACCGCAAAATACACTCGGTGCAATAAATAGTTTAAGCACACAAGGAGCAGCAACATTTAATCAAAAGTACCCCGAAGGCTTGCCCAAAAACGAGTGCGAACAAGGTAATATGCTTGCAAGCAATGGCGTATACTACTTTTCTTGGAGCGGAACAGAAACACTCACTAATATCTTAGATTTAAGTGACTTATCCATGTTTTTTGGCTCATTATTTATCTTAGGTCACAGTGACGGTCTCATTTCACGCTGTAGTAGCCATTTAGGGCATGTGATCAAAGATGATTACAAAATGAATCATCTCGATGAGATTAACCAATTTATTGGTTTGCATAGTTTTCGTGAAGTTGATCCAGTTGAACTTTACCGTAGCCACGTGACAAGGTTACAGAAACTAGGGTTATAAAAGCGGTGTTGTATCGTGAAGCCTACCAGAGGGAGAGCACAGCTTTATGCTTACTGGTGCTCCAAACGCCATTGTTTAAGCCATGACATCATACCAACACTACTCAATGGGTAATTAAAATAATAGCCCTGTGCAGCATAGGTTTTAAGCGACTTTACAAACTTAAGTTGCTCTAGAGTTTCAACTCCTTCACAAATCACTTTTGCATTATTTTGATTGTGCATATCGACCATGCCCGAAACGAGGCTTCGAATTTGACTTTGATGAGCAAAATCAGCGGTAAGTGAAGCCGCCACTTTAATATACTCAACATTAAGATTCGGAAGCTTAGCTAGCCAAATAGGTGTGTCACCAAAACCATCTATACATAATTTGATACCAATACTATTGAGCCTTGCAACCATCGCTTTACCTTGGTCATCTAAACTCATAAATAAATCGAGCGGGCACTCGATAATTAAATCACCCGGCTCTAGTCGATGCTCAGCCATGATACGGTCAACAAACTCAATAAATTCTTCGTGCAGCATCTCAGGGCCAAACACATTTATACTAAGAGGTAATTCAATACCTTCCATTCGTAGTGCCATAGCAAGTTCTGCTGCACGCTCAATAACAAAAGCAGCCACAGGATAGCTTAGGCCTGCAACACGTATATCATCTATAAATTTATTCGCAGAAAGAATCCCTTGCTTAGGATGCTGCCAACGTAACAGCAATTCTAAAAATTCGATTTGCTCATCGCTATTACGAATAACTGGCTGAAAATACAACTCTAGTTCACTTGCAAAATCAAGGTGTGCTAACTCACGTAGTCGTGCTTGCTGCTCCAATTGCTCAATCATCATTTGCGGATGATAAGGCACAATCGCTTTGTCTGGATTTGAATCAAGCGCTAGATTGGCAAACGAAATGAAGTTTTCAAAGCTGTATTCAGGCTCATCACAAACTACATAACTAGCACGAACTTTAACTTCAATGGTGCAATTGGCAACATTAAATGGCTTTAAAGTAACATGGCGAATTTGACTAATTAGTTGCTCATGAAGGTGCTTTTGTTCCTCTAATGAGCAAATAAACGCAAAGTTCAAGCCCCCTAAATGCGCCAACTTTTCGGCTTTGCCAGAATTACCCACTATATTAAGAACATTATCAACATTGAGCTGCTGTTTAATTCGGGTTGCTGATTGCGCTAATAACAAATCACCAAAGTCTCGACCTATGTGTTGGTTTACATCGTTAAAACCTTCAAGGCGAAGCATCACTAACGCGCAGTTAGCATCATGCTCCTCGGTCCAAGCAATAAAGCTATTTTTTAGGGCGTTGCGATCGGGTAAGCCTGTAAGAGGTGTCGCATCTAACTCGTCAGTGTGAAGTGGCTCAACGACCACCTGCTCTTCTTCAGGTTCTTCATAGTTAAAAAAGCCTGATATACACAAAATAACGACAGAAAAAACAAGCCAGTAAAGAGCAGTATGTAACAATAAATGAGCTGAATAAAGTACTGTTAATACAATCGCAGCAACAACTGAAATAATGATTGCTAGCCAATTAGTTGTGCGAAATGCCTGCCACAAATGAAAACAAACACTTGCACTTAACAATAACACTAACCAAGGCATGCCAAGACTAAGAATTGCTAATCCAAGCACGCCATTGACGACTAAGCTCAGCCTTAAAATAGAATTTTGAGTAACACATAAGGCACAAATCATTGCCATAAGAACGCAACCAGCTAAAAACACTGGCACAACATCGCTACTTAAATTTGCAAGGCTCACGCTACTACTTGCTAAGCTGGCAATCAAAGACATGTAAAAATACTACGTAAAAAAGACTTATCTAATTAAGTCTACCCAAAATCCACAGATTTAACAGTTTATTTACGCCAAATTGGTAACTTAATTGTGCTGGGTGGGTTATTTGCCAATGGGCAATATCAGCACGTGCGCCTACCTTTAACACACCACGATCATCAAGTCCTAAAGCACCTGCAGCGTTTCGAGTTACCCCAGCTAATGCTTGCTCTGGTGTCATCCGAAAAATAGTGCATGCCATGTTCATCATCAAATGCAATGAACATAAAGGCGAAGTACCCGGGTTGAAGTCAGTTGAAATAGCAATTGGAACTTGGTACTGCTGCAGTAGTTCAATTGGCGGATACTTTGTTTCACGTAAGAAGTAAAATGCACCTGGTAATAAAACTGCTGCAGTACCCGCTTTGGCCATTGCCTGAATACCAGCTTCATCTAAGTGTTCAATATGATCCGCAGATAAGCCATTAAATTCAGCAACAAGCTCTGCACCATGTTGATTAGATAACTGCTCAGCGTGCAACTTAACCGGTAAGTTATGCTTTTTAGCCGCTTCAAACACACGGCGTGTTTGCTCGTTGCTAAAGCCTACGTTTTCACAAAAAGCATCAACGGCATCAGCTAAATCAGCTTCAACAACACGGTCAAGCATTTCACCGCAAACCAGATCAATGTACTCATCGCTACGGCCTTTATATTCAGGCGGTAATGCATGCGCACCTAAAAACGTGGTTTTAACATCAACTGGGTGATTTTCACCGAGTAAACGCGCCACTTCGAGAAGTTTAATTTCGTTTTCACAATCAAGACCGTAGCCAGATTTAATCTCTACCGTCGTCACACCTTCTGCATATAATGCATTTAAGCGCTCTTTTGCACTGACAAATAAAGCTTCGTGATCGGCTTCTCGCGTTGCACGTACGGTACTTGCAATACCGCCACCGTTTGCAGCTATTTGCTCATAGCTTACACCTTGTAAACGCTGTTCAAATTCTTCTGCACGGCTACCAGCGAACACTAAGTGAGTGTGGCAATCAATTAACCCGGGAGTTAACCATTGCCCTTTTGCTGACAATGTTGGCGTAGCTAGCGCATCAAACTCTGGTAAATCGGCTTGCTCACCTAACCAAGCAATTTTGCCATCTTTAACAGCAATAGCTGCATTTTCAATAGCACCATAAGGTGCTTCGATGGCTGGGTCCATTGTGGCGATGTTGGCATCTGTGATCACTAAATCCCAGAAAGCTTGATCATTATTGGTTGTGTGCATTTTTCACCTACATTGATACTTGCGATAGGCCCATTACGAGACTAAGTTTAAATTTGCTTAAAGTTTATCAACTCACCTTGTATATACAAGATAATTATGTCACCTTCAAACATACTGTTTACTCACCACATATACACGCATAATGAGTGTTCCTAAATTTGCGCAAATAAAAGAGTTCATTCTGGAAAATATTCGTTCTGGAGCTTGGCAAGAAAATCACCGAGTGCCCTCTGAAAATGAGCTTAGCAACCAGTTTAAAGTTAGTCGTATGACTGCAAGACGAGCACTCAGTGAATTAACCGATGCAGGTATATTAACCCGTAGCCAAGGCCTAGGTACTTTTGTGGCTAGCTTTAAGTCACAATCATCTTTATTAGAAATTAAAAATATTGCCGATGAGGTAAAAGCGCGAAGTAACCACTATAGTTGTACCATTTTAGTAATGGAGTCTATAAGCGCTATAGCACCAATTGCGATTGCTTTGGGTGTCGAGGTCGACAGCCATGTTTACAGAAGTGTGATTGTACACAATGAAAACGAGCAACCTCTGCAAGTTGAAGAACGCTTTGTGAACCCCGCTCTTGCTAAAGATTACTTACAGCAGGATTTCCATAGCCTAACGCCTCATGAATACTTATCGCAAAACGCCCCGCTCACAGAGGCACGCCATACAGTCGAAGCGATTATGCCCAACCAAGAAATGTGCGAATGGCTGAACCTTTATAACGAAGAGCCATGCTTACAAGTGATCCGCCGAACTTGGTCATCACAAGGTATTGTGAGCTTTGCCCGTTTAGTATCACCAGGCAGTAAATACCGATTAGGCGGCCACCTTACTTTTAAAAAATAACTAAATGGACATTTGATAACGAAAATTCAGTGACTCAATCGCTGAGCCATCAATAAGGCGCTCGCCTTTATCATGACTAGTAAAAGTCGGTGGCTGGTTGCCCTGCTCAGCACATTTTTGTTGGTAGTAATCTGCTTTTGTAGGATGTGCCGGATTAACCACATTATAAATACTGCTCGCGTTTGACCAATTTTCAAGTACTGAAAAAATCGCCGCTATCACATCTTGCTGCTGAACCATGTTTACCACTTGCTGACTTGAGCTAGTCAGTTCTTTACCGGCAACAAACCTACCCGGATCGCGCCCAGGCCCTACAAGACCAGCCAAGCGCAATACTTTACCACCAGCATTTAGCACTAACTGTTCAGCATCATATAGCTGCTGTTGACGTGCTGATTGGCAAATAATTTCTGTAGTTTCGTCATATTGACCATTGTTAGATGGATAAACTCCTGTCGAAGAACATAAAATAAAGCCTTTACAATTTAGTTGCTTAGCAAGTTCAAGCCCTGCTTGCAAAGTCGCTAAATAGTTACTTTCTGAGCTACGACTACGCGGTGGAATAGCGCAGACCCACCAAGCATTTTCAAGCGACAGCTCATGCTTGAGCACATCACCTTCAAGTATAAACTGGCGCTGAAAGTCATATTCGTGCTCGCCACCGCGATGTGTTCCCTGTACTTGCCATGCTAATTTATTTGCCTCAACGCAAAGTGCATTTCCAAGCCAGCCGGCACCTAAAACAACCAGTTTATTATTTTCAGTACTCATTTACTCAACTGCCCCTTAGTATTTATTATTAACCTTCGCTTAACAGTGTAGCGATTTAGGTGCAAATATGATTAGATAGATAACTCTAACCTATAATAAAAACGCGTGCACTATGTTAAACAACCTCTCTTTACGTAAAAAAATACTTCTGCTCATTGGCGGGACGATAAGTGTGCTACTAATCATCGCGTCTAGCTTTTTTGTAAACCATATTGCTGATCTTTCACGTCATGCAATTCAACGCGAAGCCGACAGCTATTTGCAAAGTGAGCGACTGTCAATGCAGGCCTATTTTGCCAAATACGGCAAAGTTGTCGAAACCTTTGTAACAAACCCGCATTTAGTTAACTGGTTCGATAACTGGACTCAGCGCGATCAAAGCTTAGATAGTCAGCCTGGTTACAGCAGCGTTAATCAAGATTTTGTTCGTATTAGTGGTAACGATGATAACATTTTATCAGCCTTCTTTGCTTCTGCGACCACAGGTGAGTACTTCAAAGAAAACGAGCGTACCGCCACTTATAATGGCCAACCATATTACGCTTACAAACGTGGTTGGTGGCAAGATGCATTAAAAATTAATAAGTTGTATGTTGGCCCTATTTCTGTTGATTTAACCACAGGTATCGCCTCTGCAGTTGTACAACAGCCTGTTTATAAACAAAACAAGCTTATTGGTTTTGGTGGTGTTGATTTACAGCTTAATAATATCAACGACATGGTTGAAGCTATTCGATTTGATGGCCAAGGCTTTGGCTTTTTACTCGACAGTAACCAGAAAGTAGTGCACTTTTCAAAACGAACTGGACATAAACTATCTATCACAGACGAAGGCCCTAATGGCAAAGAAGGCTTAAATGCCCTCGAAAAGCAATTTAACGACACCTCGGGCTTTAGCGAATTAAACCGCGCGATGAAAAGCCAAAAAGAGGGTAGCAGCTTTGTCACATTCAAAGGCGAGCAATATTACGTTGTATACAATCGCCTTGAATTAGAAAGCCCTTACCTTGATTGGTATGTGGGTATTTTAATTCCGACCAGTATGATTGATGAGCCAGTAAATGATGCGGTGATGACAACCACAACATCCGTGATCATCATTCTTGCGATTATTATTGCGATGATCTTCTGGGCCACGCAAATGATCACCAAGCCGCTGACTAAACTCACTTACATCATGCGTGATATCGCATCAGGTGATGGCGATCTAACACAAAAAATCGAGATAAAAAGTCAGGATGAAGTAGGACAGCTTGCTCATCACATGAATACTTTCATCGATAAATTACGTGCAATGATGCTGAATACTGCAGCTCAAGCTGAGCAATTAAGCCAAGCCGCAGCCCAATTGAAAACCGTATCGCAAAAAACCAATGATGAAATTCAGCAAGAAAAGCAACAAGTTGATAGCGTAAGTGCGGCAGTAACCGAAATGGCCTCAACTGTTCTCGAAATTTCACGTAACGCGCAACATACCAATAATGCCGCTGAAGAAGTGCAAACCATTACCGCAGATGGCACTAAGCGCTCAACTCAAGCTCAGTCAGTCATGACCGCTCTTGCAAGTCACATTGGTGAAGCGTCTAAAGTCGTTGCGGGTCTTGAACAAGAAAGTGGCAATATCGGCGCGGTGGTTGATGTTATCAACTCAATCGCTGAGCAAACTAACTTACTGGCACTTAACGCAGCGATAGAAGCAGCCCGTGCAGGTGAGCAAGGCCGAGGTTTCGCAGTTGTTGCTGATGAGGTTCGTTCACTAGCAAGCAGAACGCAAGAGTCAACAGATGATATTCGCAATATGATCAGCCGTTTACAGCAAATTGCCCAACAAGCATCAACAATGATGCAGCAAGGTCAAGAGCGTGCTGAAGGCTCAGTTGAGCAAACACAAATTGTATTGCAAGCATTGCAAGATATCGCGCAATCTGTGACAAATGTACAAGATCAAAGTCATCAAATTGCGACTTCGACAGAGCAGCAAACTGTGGTTGCAGAAGATATTAACAATAGCTTGGCAGCGATTAATCACTTAGTGAATAGCACTGCAGATCATGCCCATGAATTGGCGGATGAAGCACGTGATTTGAATGAGTTAGCAGAGTCTCTAAATAAGACAGTAAATCAATTTAAGTTATAAAGATAAATTGCTGAAGTAGTTAAAAACCCGATGTCACCTGAAGATGACATCGGGTTTTTATCGTCAGCCTTCCCTGTTAATCGTGGCGCAACCGCTTTCGCGTGTTCCATAAATTCGTGCCACTGTTGCTTGTTCCATAAAGCAACTCCATTATTGGTCAATCCTTGTTTTGATTGCGTTTGTACTTGTTCCATATAGTCTCCTCCTTACGCTAGCTTCATCCGTTTGGGCTCCAAGCCTAAGCTTAATCCTTGCTGTCATCTCCATTCACCTTATCCATAAAGCGTTGCCATTGTGCGCTACTCCATAACGCTTTGTTACTTCCTTGTTGTCCTTTGTGCTTAGTTACATTATCCATACTGTAAACTCCTTGCGGTTTATCGTCCGTTACTCCTACAGCCCTTCCTTGCTGTGCTCCATTACCCATCCTTGTAGATTAATGCGGTGATTATCGCTTAGCGATGATATACACAGCATGAATCAAACCTGGAATATACCCTAATAGAGTTAAAAGAATATTAATCCAGAACTGCGCACCTAAACCTACCTGTAAAAATACGCCGAGAGGTGGAATTAAAACCGATAAAATAATACGTATTAAATCCATGACTCACTCCTTGAAAAAGATAAGCCCAGCCAAAGCTGGGCTATATAGGGCTTGCTATTATTCAGCAACAATCGTTAATTCATCGATTACTTTGCGAACATCTTCAGCGTTTTCAGCAATGCTTACCGCTAATTGCTTTTCTGCATCAGACTCAACAGTACCTTTTAGTGTTACTACACCGTTGTCGGTATCAACATCGATATCTGTACCACCTACTTCTGAGTTAAATAAATAACGTGTGGTGATTACAGTACTGATTTTTGCATCGGTTAAGTCGCTTTCTGCAGAATCAGCTTTGTCTGATTTCATGTGCTTAGCTTTCATGTTTTTAACAACCGTTAGTTTGTTATCAACAGAGCTAACACCGTCTAGGCTAAGAACTAACTCTTCAGCAAGCTCTTTATCTAATTCGCTATCAACTTTACCTGTTAGTACAACTTTGCCATTCGTTACATCAGTGTTGATATCAAAGTTGTTAAGGTTTGTGTTCATAAGAAGCACAGTTTCTGCCTTACCATCAATCCAAGCATCTTTACTTTCATTTTCCCAGCTGCTTGCCTGAGCTGACATGCTAGTTGCACCAATTACTAAAGCCGCAATCATAGATTTGTTAAAAGTGTTCATAATCTTTCTCCTTTTGATTAAAGACAGTTTAAGTAATGCGACTATGATGCCAACTATTTACCCCTTAAATTTCAGCAAGTTAAATACCTATTCAGCGGTGATTTATATTCATTTCGGTAAAGATTTACAAGCTGCTCGGTAAGATGTTCACAATGTTGCAAAAATAACCATTTAGTTGCTGATTTTATTAATCTGTGGTTAATTTAACGAAATTGCTTATTCGTCTAAAAAGACAACCTCATGATTTATATAGAAATAAAATCTGGCCTAAGCTTTGCTTTGTAATTAATAACTAAAGAATCACCTTTAAAATCACAACAGGGAACTACCATGGCCGTTAAACTTGAAGACCGCCCAATCGATCAAGTAAGAGAAGAAGTCATTGATCAACTCATTTATAACTACAGTCATGCTGTTATTTCAGCCGAAGCATTTGAACGCCGCCTAGATCAGGCAATGGAAGCCACCAGCAACGAAGTACTGGTTGAGCTTGTTGCTGATTTAGATCTGAAAGCGGATATTGACTACAAATCGCAAAAGCATGCGCAATTTAAACCTCACTACAGCCACAGCAGCGACAACGAAAGCCTGCAGCTACGCAGTATTCTGGGCTCAAATGAGCGCAGCGGCCAATGGGTAGTACCAAAAGAAATTCACATCACAAACTGCCTAGGCTCAATCGAACTCGACTTTAGCGAAGCGATTTTCCAACATCAGCATGTCACCATTTACGTGAACTGTATTTTAGGTAACGATGAAATCTACGTACCAGAACATGTAAATGTGGTATCTAAATTATTTAGCGTGATTGGTAGTGTAGAGAATAAATCAGTTGCCTTAAACAAAGGCCAAGGCCCAACCATCACTATTGAAGGTAATGTATGGCTAGGCTCAGTCGAGATTTCAGTTAAACGTACCATGAAAGAAAAGTTCATCAGCTTCGCCAACAGCCTAAAAGCCAGTTGGAAAGAGATGAATAAGATGCAGTAAAGTTGCGAGATGCGAGATGCGAGATGCGAGGTGCGAGATGCGAGATGCGAGGTGCTAGGTGCTAGGTGCTAGGTGCTAGGTGCTAGGTGCGAGTTATCGTAGCCGCAGTTTTACATCGCGCAATATAATAAGATAACGCGCGAAATAAATTTCACGCCTACATCAAAGACATTTAATCGCACAAAGAGGTTAAGAGACGCTGCGCTTTAGAGGAAGTAAAAAATGATCTTGTGGTTTACTCATTCTCTTCTCATTCACTTCTCTTTGTGCAAATATTTTCGCGCGAAATAAACTTCACACCTACATCAAAGATAATTAATCTCACAAATAGATAATGAGGCGCTGCGCTTCAGAGGAAACAAGAAAAGATAAATATCACTTCCTCATTCTTTCCTCATTCTCTTCTCTTTGTGCAAATATTTTCGCGCGAAATAAATTTCCCGCCTACATCGTAGGCGTCACGCTTGCTTGGCGCGTCTTATATGCAACGCCATTCCATCAACCTATGTCTGACCTACAAACAACACTGCTCGGCTCAAAACTGACAGCTGAAAGCTGACAGCTCCCTCACAAGTCATTATTCCTCTCACTCGGGATATCACTGAAATACTCTACAAACTCAACTTCAAACCCTGCGGGGTCGATGAAGTATACATTTTTACGATAAGGGTTTTCTGGGCCGTGTTTATCAATTTCATATCCGGCTGAAACCAGACGTTCAATTACCGCATTAATATCGTTTGTCACATAGGCAAAATGAGCAAGGCCTACTTGGTGGCCGGCTAAATCACGGTTTTCAGCTTCACCGTTATCGCTTAATGCAAGATATTGGTAATCATCACCAAAGTGCAGCCACTTGCGCGGTTTGCCCGACCATTTGCTATCGCCTTGGCTACGCACACGCCAGTGCGGGAATGCGGCTTTATAAAAGTGCAGCATGGCATCAACATTACTAACAACAAGGTTTACGTGCTCTAAATACATTGTAGTTTTCCTTTTTATTTTTAAACTGCCACCAAGATAAAACCTCAAGTTAAGTTTAGGTAAAGCGTTTTTTCAAATAAAAAAGCCCCACAAACGTGAGGCTTCAAAAATTGAGTAGTTATTGATGAATCAGCTACCAGCAACCTGCATTTGTTCAATCAATACAGAGCCAGTTTGAATACCACCACGACGCTCGATGTCGCCACCTAAGCCCACAACGGCCTTAAACATATCTTTTAAGTTACCAGCAATCGTGATTTCACTGACTGGGTATTGGATTTCGCCATTCTCAACCCAAAAACCTGCTGCACCACGTGAGTAATCACCCGTTACAGTGTTCACACCTTGGCCCATAAGTTCAGTTACTAATAAGCCTGTGCCCATGGTTTTAAATAGCGCTTTTAAATCGGCATGAGTTTGTTCAACTAGCCAGTTATGAATACCACCTGCATGACCCGTTGGTGCCATAGACAGTTTACGTGCCGCGTAGCTTGCTAATAGGTAAGTTTGCAGCTCACCGCCTTGAATAATTTCACGGTCTACAGTTTTTAAACCTTCAGCATCAAACGGTGAAGACGCTAAACCTTTTAATAAATGTGGGCGCTCAGAGATATTCACACAATCGCTGAATACTTTTGTACCTAAGCTATCAAGCAAGAAGCTTGATTTACGATAAAGCGCACCGCCACCAATCGCCGACACTAAATGGCCGAATAATGAGTTCGCAATATCAGCTCTAAAGATTACAGGCACTTTCATAGTACCGAGCTTTTGGCTGTTAAGCTTAGCCAAGGTTTCTGTTGCTGCTTCAAGGCCCACTTTTGCAGCGTCGTTTAAATCATCTTTATGACGCGCGATAGTGTAAGCCGAGTCGCGCTGCATTTGCTCGCCTTCTTTACCAATCACCATCGTACTAATGCTATGACGCGTACGTGGGTAACCTGCAATCATGCCATGGCTGTTACCATAAACACGTAAACCTTGGTGAGAAGAAAAACTCGCACCGTCTGAATTTACAATGCGCTCATCGGCATTTAGCGCAGCTTGTTCTGCTTGATGACAAAACTCAACACCTTGCTCTGGGCTAACTTCCCACGGGTGGTATAAATCTAAATCTTGCGGCGCAAATTCAAGTAACTCTTTATCAGCGATACCATTAAATGGGTCGTCAGAGGTGAACTTTGCAATATCAATGGCTTTTTCGACCACTGTACGTAATGTTTTTGGGTTTAAGTCAGCCGTTGAAGCAGACCCTTTGTTATTACCCACATAAACACTGATACCTAAGCCACCGTCTTGGTTAAACTCTATTGTTTCAACTTCGCCCATGCGCGTACTGACAGACAAACCTGACGTGCTCGACATCGCCGCTTCGGCTGCTGTTGCACCCAATTTTTTTGCATGCTCTAGCACTTCGCTTACTGCGTCTTTCACTTCAGAAATGTGTTGATAAATAGGATCTTTCATCTTGTGTGTCCTAGGTTCTGATATTTTTTATAGTGTAACGAATGCTAACACACTGCGAGACCTGCATCAGCTAATATTAATCATTAACTAAATGGCGTATAATAGCGAATAGTTAAGTTTACTGAATGAGCATCCTTATGGCGAAGAAGAAAAAGCCACTTATCGAAGAAGAAATTATTTACGTATCAAAAAGCGAATTAAAACGTGAAGCCATGCAATATCATGGTCTGGGTGCTGAAATTGCAAAAATGCCGAAAAAGCAGCGCGATCGTTTACCGCTTAATCATGATTTAAAAGAAGCCCTTGTTGTTTCTGATAAAGTAAGTGATAAGAGCGATGCTTACCGTCGTAACTTAAACTACATCGCAAAAGTGTTACGTACCACAGAAAACGTTGATGAAATCCAAGCGATGATCGACATCATGCTTAATAAAAACAATCAAGCGGATGTGTTGATGAACAAAATCGAAATCCTGCGTGATGATTTAATTAAACAAGGTGACGACCTGATCAATTCAACAATCGATCAATACCCGTCTCTTGAGCGCCAAAAAATGCGCCAATTAGTGCGCAGCGCCGCAAAAGAAGTAAAAGCAGAAAAGCCAGCAAAGAATTACAAAGAGTTATTCCAGTATCTAAAAGATGCGATTATGCTTTGATTTCCTTCGCGCGAAATTAATTTCACGCCTACAACACCGTAGGCGTCACGCTTGCTTGGCGCGTGTTGAACACCACTTAATACACAACCATCGCGCGACATAAATTTCACGTCTCTACAACCAAATACAATTCCAAAACGGGTAATCGCCAACGTGCTTGACTAATTTTGCGCGTAGAGGGTTTGCGACTATATATCGAGCTTGATGTATTAGGTCATTTTCATCTCTGATTTGATGATCATAAAAATTATTTTGCCAAACCACTACTTTGCGCCCCTCTCTCTTACGAATAGACATGGTCACCATGCTTTTGTACAGCTTAATTACTGCTGATAAGTTTTGCTGAGGGCGAAGTTGAAATATCCAATGTAAATGGTCAGGCATAAGGACAAAGCAGATTGTCTCCACTTTATCTTCTAAATGGTAAATTGCTTTGGCAGCATCAACTGCATATAGATAGTTGGCAAATATAGGCACTCGATTCTCACAACAAAGAGTTACTGAATAATAGCAGTTTGAATGTGAGGTACGCCCTTTAAGCCTCTTCCTTGACGAAAACATAAACCTATCAATCCTGAAGGTAAAACCTGATCTTAGAACTTAAAAACACACCTAGCCAATTTACACCAAAAATGTTTGAACCTCACAATACACAACCATCGCGCGAAATAAATTTCACGTCTACATCAAACGTAAGCGTCACGCTTGCTTGGCGCGTCTTAAACACCACACAATACTCGACCATCGCGCGAAATAAATTTCACGCCTACTTCAAACGTAGGCGTCACGCTTGCTTGGCGCGTTTTAAACATCACGCAATACTCGACCATCGCGCGAAATAAATTTCACGCCTACATCACCGTAGGCGTCACGCTTGCTTGGCGCGTCTTGAACACCACTCAATACAAACACATCGCGCGAAATAAATTTCACGCCTACATCAAACATAGGCGTCACACTTGCTTGGCGCCTCTTAAACACCACACAATATTCGACCATCGCGCGAAATAAATTTCACGCCTACATCAAATGTAGGCGTCACGCTTGCTTGGCGCGTCTTGAACACAACTCAATACAAACACATCGCGCGAAATGAATTTCACGCCTACCTCAAACGTAGGCGTCACGCTTGCTTGGCGCGTCTTAAACATCACACAATACTCAACTATCGCGCGAAATAAATTTCACGTCTACATCAAACGTAAGCGTCACGCTTGCTTGGCGCGTCTTGAACATCACACAATACTCAACCATCTCGCGAAATAAATTTCACGCCTACCACAAGCGTAGGCGTCACGCTTGCTTGGCGCGTTTTAAACATCACGCAATACTCGACCATCTACATCAAACCGTAGGCGTCACGCTTGCTTGGCGCGTTTTAAACACCACACAACACGCAACCACCGCGCGAAATAAATTTCACGCCTACATCAAATGTCGGCTTAAAGCTGACAGCTCCAAACAAAAAAGGCTCTGAGCGTTCACTCAGAGCCTTTTTTAAATCGATAATCAATTACCAGATTTTTACGCGGTCTTCTGGTTTGATATACATCTTGTCGCCTTCTTTCACATCAAATGCCTGATAGAATTCTGGCATATTTGAAAGAATACCGATTACACGGTAATGGCTTGGTGAATGAGGGTCTGTCATTAGGCGGTTACGTAACTCTTCGTCACGATATTTACGACGCCAAATTTGCGACCAACCCATGAAGAAACGCTGATCACCTGTGTAACCATCAATAATAGGCGCTTTTTCATCACCAAGTGATAACTGGTATGCAGTATAAGCAACTGTTAAGCCACCTAAGTCGCCAATGTTCTCACCTAATGTAAGCTGACCATTTACGCTAGCATCCTCAAATGGTTTGTACTCGTTATACTGAGCAACTAACTGACCCGTGCGTTCTTCAAACTGTTTAAGGTCTGAGTCGCTCCACCAGTTACGTAAGTTACCGTCACCATCGTACTTCGCACCTTGGTCATCAAAACCGTGACCTAATTCGTGACCGATTACCGCACCAATTGCACCGTAGTTAACAGCATCATCAGCTTCTAGGTTGAAGAATGGCGGTTGTAAGATAGCCGCTGGGAATACGATTTCGTTGTTCACAGGGTTGTAGTAAGCGTTTACTGTTTGTGGTGTCATGTGCCACTCAGAACGGTCAACTGGCTTACCTAGTTTTGCAGTCATATCTGCATATTCCCACTCGCTGTGGCGAATGTAGTTACCTACTAAGTCGTCACCTTTCACTTCAAGTGCAGAATAGTCTTTCCATTTATCTGGGTAACCGATTTTTGGCGTGAACTTATCAAGTTTCGCTTTCGCAGCGATTTTTGTTTCTGGGCTCATCCACTCAAGATTTTCAATCGCAACTGCATAACCTTTGATAACGTTATCAACTAACTCTTCCATGCGTGCTTTTGCTTCAGGCGGGAAGTTTTCTTTAACGTATACTTTACCAAGAATTTCACCTAATACACCGTTTGATGCATCAACCGCTTTTTTCCAAAGTGGTGATTGCTCTGTAACACCGCGAAGTGTTGTGCTGTAGAAATCAAAGTTAAGGTCTACGAGCTCTTTATCTAATAGGCGAGCATAGTTGCTAACAAAGTGGAACTTAAGGTAGTTCTGCCACGTTGCTAAGTCTGTATCGTTGTAGATACCTGCGAATTTTTCTAGGTAGCTAGGTTGGCGAATGATTACATCGTCAGTTTTGATACCTGATGCATCAAGGTAAGCTGCAAAATCAAACTCACCAGTAAGTTTGTTTGCATCTGCAACGCTCATCTTATTGTAAGATTTAGTCGCATCACGGCTTTCTACACGGCTCCACTGCGCATCGGCAATGCTTGTTTCAAGATCAATAATTGTTTTAGCCGCAGATTCTGCATCAGCAACACCGGCCTTGCTTAAGATTGCTGTTACATATGCTTGGTAAGCTTCACGAATTTTTGTGAATTTTTCTTCATCTTTTAAGTAGTAGTCGCGATCTGGTAAACCTAAACCTGACTGATAAACATACATCGCGTTTTCGCTAGAGTTTTTCGCGTCGTTGTTTACGTACCAACCAAACGGTAGGCTACCACCTTTAATGCGAAGTTCAGCCATTAAAGCAACAAGATCAGACTTGTTCTTAACTGCATCAACGCTTTCTAACACTGGTGTTAATGGCTTGATGCCTGCCGCTTCACGGCCTGCTTCGTCCATATAGCTGTTATAGAATGCAGCTAATTTAGCTTCATCAGAGCCTGGCTTAACGTCTTTATTAGCCGCTGCTTTTTCTAGCACTTCTTTCATCGCTTTTTGCGAATCATCGTAAAGCTGAGTGAATGAACCGTAGTTTGATTTATCACCTGGAATTTCTGTTTTCTCTAACCATTCGCCGTTTACGTGATAGTAAAAGTCATCTTGTGCGCGAACAGATTTGTCCATGTTCGCCAGTTCAATGCCAGAGTTTAAAGGTGCTTTTGCTTCAGTGACGGTCGCAGTTGCTGGTGCTTTAGTTTCTTGTTCTTTTTCACCACAACCAACAAGACCGAGGGCTAGTGCAATACTTGCCGCGGTAAGTGTTACTTTTTTCATGGGAGTCCCGTACTAATTATTTTTTGATGTATTTATCGAAAAACTAGCAAACCTAATTAATCATTAGTTTTTCGCTTTCACCATAATAAACCTCTTGAGCAAAACAACAAAACCGAATATGTAACAATTCTTATCAAAACAAGATAAGCCGCATTTTTGAGCGATGAGAGGGGGAGGTTAAGTGGTTAGTGGTCATTGTAGGCGCGATTTTACATCGCGCAATGTTTCTATGATTCACAAAGAGGGTAAGAGGCGCTTCGCTTAAGAGGAAATAAAAAAAGATCCTGTGGTTTCCTCACTCTCTTCTCATTTACTTCACTTTGTGCAAAACATATTGAACCACAGAGAGCACAGAGGCGCTTCGCGCTACACTGAGAAAACCAAATTATCACAAAGAGATAAAGAGACGCTCCGCTAAAGAGAAAGTAGAAAAAGGATCTTGTTGTTCCCTCATTTTCTTCTCATTCACTTCTCTTTGTGCAAAAACATATTTGAACCACAGAGAGGATAAGAGGCGCTGCGCTTTAGAGAAAACAAAAAGCATTATTATCACTTCCTCATTCTTTTCTCATTCACTTCTCTTTGTGCAATTATTTTCGCGCGAAATAAATTTCACGCCTACATCAATCGTAGGCGTCACGCTTGCTTGGCGCGTCTTACATTCAGCACCAAGATTGCAAATTAATAAAGAACCCGCAAACAACACCGCTCGGCCAGAAACTGAAAGCTGACGGCTGTTACTGCTTGTACTTCTGTTTTATCTTTTCGATGATCTCAACATTGGCGGCAGGGAAGCTGTAATCATTAAGCTCGTTTAGTGCGACCCATTTTCCTTGTTGGCCTTCTGCGCCATGGGCTGTGCCTGTGAAATCATCAACAATGTGCACATCTAAGCGTACGCACTTATCGCCGTAGTCATGTTCGATAACCATTAGCTCTTCACTGCCATTTACGGTTAGGTTTACTTCTTCTAATAGCTCGCGCTGTAGCGCAGTAAATACGCTTTCGCCCTGCTCTACTTTACCGCCTGGGAATTCCCATAAGCCGCCTTGATGTTTGTCGTCTGGGCGCTTACATATAAATAATTGCTGATCTTTATAAATAACGCCAACAGCAACATGCACTACTTTTTTAGTCATTTGTTGTTTCCTTAATCATAAAAAAAGCGACGCAAGCGTCGCTTTTTATCACCGTGTTTTGGTTATTTTAATTTACCGCAACACTGCTTATATTTATTACCTGAACCACAAGGACACGGCTCGTTACGGCCTACTTTAGGTTCTGCACGTTGTGTAACTACAGCACCTTCTGGTGTTTCGCCACCGATGTGCTCAGCTTCTTCGTGTTGGTATTCACGTGGCGCATTTTCGCTACGACGATGTTGCTCTTCAACTTTTTCAACATCTTCTTCAGCGCGAACTTGTACTTTACTTAAAATACCCACAACGTCGACTTTTAAGTTCTCTAGCATTTCAGAGAATAGCTCAAACGACTCGCGCTTGTACTCTTGCTTAGGATTCTTCTGTGCGTAACCACGTAAGTGGATACCTTGACGAAGGTGGTCCATCGCTGCCAAGTGATCTTTCCAATGTTGGTCTAGGCTTTGTAGCATAATCGCTTTTTCGAATTGACGTAGTACAGACTCGCCTACCATCTCTTCTTTTTGCTTGTATGCTTGCTCAACCGCTTCTTCGATACGCTCACGAAGTTTCTCTTCGTATAGTTTGCTATCGTCAGCTAGCCATTGTGAAATTGGCAGCTCAATTAAGAAATCTTGTTTTAAGCGCTCTTCAAGACCCGGGATATCCCACATTTCAGCAAGGCTTTGCGGTGCAATGTACTGGTCGATTGTACCGTTTAGCACATCGCCACGAATTGCAGTGATAGTTTCTGAAATATCGCCTTCTTCAAGTAGCTCATTACGTTGCGAGTAAACAACACGACGTTGGTCGTTCGCTACATCATCGTATTCAAGTAATTGCTTACGAACATCGAAGTTACGTGCCTCAACTTTACGTTGTGCGTTTTCGATTGCGCGGTTAACCCAAGGGTGCTCAATTGCTTCACCGCGTTGCATACCTAGTTTACGCATCATGTTAGTCATGCGCTCACCAGCGAAGATACGCATTAGCGCGTCGTCCATTGATAAGTAGAAACGGCTTGAACCCGCATCACCTTGACGACCAGAACGACCACGTAGCTGGTTATCGATACGACGAGACTCGTGACGTTCAGTACCAATGATGTGTAAACCACCCGCTTCGATTACTGCATCGTGGCGTTTTTGCCACTCATCTTTAATCGCTTTGATTTGTTCATCATTTGGGTTTTCTAGCTTTTCAACTTCACTGTTCCAGTTACCACCTAACACGATATCGGTACCACGACCGGCCATGTTAGTTGCAATAGTTACTGTGCCAGGTAAACCTGCATCAGCAACGATGTCTGCTTCCTGTGCGTGGAACTTAGCATTAAGTACGTTGTGCTTAATTTTTTCTTTACGTAAGAACTGCGATAAGTACTCAGAACTTTCGATAGAGATAGTACCCACAAGTACCGGTTGACCACGTTCTTGGCAATCTTTGATATCAGCAAGGATTGCTTCGTACTTTTCTTCTTGTGTTAGGTATACAAGGTCAGCACGATCGTCACGGATCATCGGTTTGTTCGTTGGCATTACTACTGTGTCTAGACCATAGATAGACTGGAACTCAAACGCTTCTGTGTCTGCTGTACCTGTCATACCCGCTAGCGTGTCGTATAAACGGAAGTAGTTTTGGAATGTGATTGATGCCAATGTTTGGTTTTCGTTTTGAATGCGTACACCTTCTTTTGCTTCAACAGCTTGGTGCAAACCTTCTGACCAACGACGGCCTTCCATTGTACGGCCAGTATGCTCATCAACGATGATAACTTCGTTTTCTTTTACAACGTAATCAACGTCTTTTTGATAAAGCTTGTGAGCACGAAGTGCCGCATACACATGGCTTAATAATGTGATGCTTGAAGCTGAGTAAAGTGAATCACCTTCTTGAATTAAGCCGCGCTCAATTAGTAGCTCTTCGACTTTAATTTGACCACGCTCTGTAAGGTGAACCTGCTTAGACTTTTCATCAATAGTGTAATCGCCGTCGCCTTCAACGCCTTCTTCATCTTCTTTTTCTTGTAGCTCTAGGTCAGGCACAATTTTGTTGATTTCGATGTAAAGCTCTGAGCTGTCTTCAGCTGGGCCTGAGATAATAAGCGGCGTACGCGCTTCATCGATTAAGATTGAATCCACCTCATCCACTACAGCGTAGTAAAGTGGGCGTTGTACACGCTCTTCAATGCTAAATGCCATGTTATCGCGCAGATAATCAAAGCCAAATTCGTTATTAGTACCGTAAGTAATGTCGGCAGCATAAGCGATTTTCTTCTGCTGTGGCATCATGCCTGGTACGTTACAACCTACAGTTAGGCCCAAGAATTCAAATAGTTCACGGTTAGTTTCGGCGTCACGTTTTGCAAGGTAGTCATTCACGGTAATTACGTGAACACCTTTACCTGTTAAACCACGAAGGTAGGCAGGTAATGTTGCTGTTAGTGTTTTACCTTCACCGGTACGCATTTCTGCGATGCGACCTTGGTGTAAAACCATACCACCTAGTAGCTGTACGTCGAAGTGACGCATGCCATTTACACGTTTAGATGCTTCACGTACCACAGCAAATGCTTCTGGTAAAATGTCATCTAGGCTTTGTCCGTTATCGTAACGCTCTCTAAATTCAGCTGTTTTTGCTTTTAAATCTTCATCAGAAAGCGCTTCTAATTGCTTTTCAAGCGCATTAATTAGAGCGACCGTCTTTCTTAGGTTTTTAATAGTGCGGTCATTGCGACTACCAAAAATCTTGGTAAATAAATTAGATATCATGATAAAACCGTTACAATATATTCTTTGTTAGCTAGTCATTAGCTAACCCACTTTCTTCAATTGATAATTAATATGCGCTTATGCTCATGATGTAGGGCATATTAATTAACAATTTATCAGTACGCTGTTCAAAACACCGCTTATTTCGTGCGCTATCATACCAGAGTCTGCGCAACATCAAACCTTCTGTTTATGAAGATATGGATTTTCAGCAAGAAAATTTAAAAATCAGCCATAATCTTTGATCTAACCCTACAAAAAGGGTGAAAACAAGATTACTGAATAGATATGGCGACAATCGAAATAAAATCAAGATCAGAGGAGAAAAAAGGCGATTAGAGGGACGAAATTCAACTTTGTAAATGTAGGTGGTCATTTATGGCGACAATACATTACATCTCCTTCACCAATGACGCGCTAAAGCACAACCTACAAGATAACACGCGAAATAAATTTCACGCCTACATCAAAGACATTTAATCGCACAAAGAGGATAAGAGACGCTGCGCTTAAAAGAAAACAAAAAAGCACATTATCGCTTTCTCATTCTTTTCTCATTCACTTCTCTTTGTGCAAATATTTTCGCGCGAAATAAATTTCACGCCTACACCATAGGCGTCACGCTTGCTTGGCGCGTCTGACGTACTGCGCCATTTCACCAACCTATGTCTGACTTACAAACAACACAATTCGGCTTCAAACTGACAGCTGAAAGCTGACGGCTTTACTTCTTTTTCCGCCCATGTTGTGCTAAACGCTCTAACTTGGCTTTTAATGAAGGCGGGGCATCTGCGGCAATGGCGCTGAGGTAATCAGCCGTTTGTTCGCTCATTTGACGCTTGGAAACAGGCTTTTGCTCTGGCTTATTTGTTGCTGATAAGCGCTGTGTTGCCTGTGGGTTTGCGGTAATTTTAATTTGCCCAAGCTCTACCATACCAGCGGCACGAAAATGCGAAAGCATATCCATTTTTAAGTAATTTAAACGCAGTGCAATCGGTGCCGAAACTGCTTCTATCATCAAAGTACCATCACGGTAATTACTTACCCGACATTTTTTCGAAAGCGTTTCACCTAAGAAGTCATCAAGAATGGTTTGTTGAGAAGACAAACCTTGGGTTTTACCAGCATAAGATGCCAAGCGACCACTCAAGCCCGCCATAATATCGCCAACAGCCTTTGGCGCGTATCTATCTTTTGCCATTAATCGTCTACCTAAAAGGTTAATCACCACAAAGAGAATATACCACCTACGCAAATATGAAGCTATTAGGTTCGGGGAACGAGATACAAGATGCGATTTTGTACAAAGTGGTCATTTATGGCGTCAAGCTATTACGTACCTCTCATCAATGATGCGCTAAAGCACGACCGACAAGAAAGCTCGCAAAATAAATTTCACGCCTACATCAAAGACATCTAATAGCACAAAGAGGATAAGAGACGCTTCGCTGAAGAGAAAGTAAAAAAATGATCCTGTGGTTCCCTCATTTTCTTCTCATTCACTTCTCTTTGTTAAAATATTTTCGGCACTGAAGTACCTTCTACAAAATGGGCCTTTGGATAAGACCCGAAAACAACACCGCTCGGCTTCAAACTTACAGCTCAACATTTAATAGCACAAAGAGGGTAAGAGGCACTTCACTGAAGAGGAAGTAAAAAAATGATCCCGTGGTTTAATGCCTGTCAGTTAAGAGCTGACAGGCATTTTTTGGGGCTTTCGTTCAGGGTATCGACTGGGTCTCTTTTTCACACATCTTGGATAATGTCTTTCTCTTCGCTCTGGCAGTACAAAGGTTTCAGCCATTGCAATAAGTTTATTTATTACGCTCGGTACTTTTCCTGCTGAGGTGTGAGGCAACATCATTAACTCCTTGATGATATAGCCAGAAGCATTGCTGTAACTGAGTTGATAAGGCCATA
>NZ_LJTC01000041.1 GCF_001306915.1 Pseudoalteromonas lipolytica
TTCGGCCACGGCGGCGCCGTCACGCTCGTAGGCCTCGAACAGCAGCCGCTCGAAGTTGGACGACACCACGATATCCATGGAGGGCGCCAGAGTCGCCTTGAGCTCCTGCTTCGAGAAGTCGTTGGCTGCCAGGGTGCGGTGCAGGATGTCGTTGGCGTTGGTGGCGATGACGAAGCGCTCCACCGGCAGCCCCATGCGGTAGGCCATGTAGCCGGCGAAGACGTTGCCGAAGTTGGCCGAGGGCACGCAGAAGCTCACCTCGCGCTGCGGCGCGCCCAGCGCCACGGCGGAGGCCACGTAGTAGACGATCTGGGCCATGATGCGCGCCCAGTTGATGGAGTTGACCGCCACCAGGCAGGTGCCATTCAGGAAGGACTGGTCGGCGAAGCTCGCCTTGACCATCGCCTGGGCGTCGTCGAAGTTGCCCTCGATGGCGACGTTGAAGACGTTGTCCGCCAGCACCGTGGTCATCTGGCGGCGCTGTACCTCCGAGACCCGGTTGTGGGGGTGGAGGATGAAGATGTCGAGGTTGTCGCAGTGGCGGCAGCCCTCGATGGCGGCCGAGCCGGTGTCGCCGGAGGTCGCCCCCATGATCACCGCCCGCTCGCCGCGCTTCTTCAGGAAGTGGTCGAGGATGCGGCCCAGCAGCTGCAGCGCCACGTCCTTGAAGGC
>NZ_LJTC01000042.1 GCF_001306915.1 Pseudoalteromonas lipolytica
GGCGCGATTGGGTTGAAAAGAAACTACTTCAACTTGGTCGTATATTTTGTATTGATGTTTGTGCTTACGCAGTTATGAGTAACCATACTCATCTAGTACTTCATATTGATATAGCAAAAGCAAATCGTTTGAATAATAAAGCGATTCTGATTAGATGGCACAAGTTATTTAAAAGTACATTCCTTTGCCAACAATTCTTAAATGGCGAATTGCTAACAAAAGCAGAGCTTTCTGCGATTAATGCCAGAGTAAATTTATATCGAGAGAGGCTCAGTAGCATCAGTTGGTTTATGCGCGTTCTTAATGAGAGTATTGCACGAAAAGCAAATCAAGAAGATGAATGTAAAGGACGGTTTTGGGAAGGTCGCTTTAAGTCACAAGCATTACTTGATGAAGAAGCTCTTGCAGCTTGTCTTGCGTATGTTGACCTAAACCCTGTAAGAGCGAAAGCGGCTGATTTACCTGAGCAATCTGACTACACCAGTATAAAAACACGCATTGAGTCAGCTCAAAATAATAAGCAACCAAAATCACTTATGCGCTTTGCAGGTAAACCACGTAAGCATATGCCTAAAGGTCTGCCATATGAGCTCAAAACATACCTGCAACTCGTTGATTGGACTGGTCGCTCAATACGAGAAGATAAACCAGGGAAAATCCC
>NZ_LJTC01000043.1 GCF_001306915.1 Pseudoalteromonas lipolytica
GAACTTCAGCAGATGCAGGGTGTGGGCGTCCACGGTGTAGATATGGAAGAGGTCGTGCTGCATCAGCCCCACGGCGCGGCCGAACTCCGGCAGGTACTTGCCCAGCACCCCGTAGCGGTTCATGCGCCGCAGCTGGCGTGCCACGTTGCCGCCGGAGCGCAGCAGCTCCATGAACAGGCTCTGGTGGCGTACGTCATCGCGGTAGAGGTCGTCGATCAGGTGGCGATGGTCGCGGATCTGGCGGATGGTGTCGGCCCGAACCCCCTCGATCCCCGGGTGCTCGGCCATCAGCAGGAACAGCTCGAGCAGCGCCGAGGGGCGGTCGCGGAAGACGGTGCGCGAGCGCGCCTGGATATAGCCATCCTTGATCTCGAAGCGCTCGTTGAGCGGCTCCACCGGCAGGGCTTCGCCGGCGTGGAGGATCGCCTCGTCGAAGTGCTGCAGCAGCATGTCGTTGAGGCCGGCCAGCGCCGTCACGTGGCGGTAGTAGCGCTTCATGAACTGCTCGACGGCGAGGCGCTCCGGGGTGTCGCGGAAGCCGAACAGCTCGGCGATGGTGCGCTGGTGGTCGAACAGCAGGCGGTCCTCGGCGCGGTCGGTGAGCATGTGCAGGGCGTAGCGCACCTGCCACAGGAAGGCCTGGCCCTGGCTGAGGA
>NZ_LJTC01000044.1 GCF_001306915.1 Pseudoalteromonas lipolytica
GGGTACCATCCGCCAGGGCAAAGCTACCCTGCAGGCGCCGCGCGGTGCCGCCCTCGACTACCTGGCCCAGGGCGCGGCGCAGGGTGGCGGCCACCTCCGGGGCCATGACCCGCCGGGCGCGGGAGGCGTCGGCGACGAAGCGGGTCTCGTAGGGGGTGTCGGCGGCGAAGTGCAGCGAGTCGATGCGTCTCGTGGGCAGGCGTATGCCGTCGTTGAGGATGATGCCGACCAGCTCGGCCAGGGCGGCCGGGCGGTCGCCGGAACTGCCCAGCGCCGTGGCCAGCGACGGCACCAGGTGGGCGAAGGGGTAGCCCAGCCGCTCCCAGCGACGCTGGATCTCGGTGAAGGCCTCGGTCTCGAGCATGGTGCGGATGCGTGAGTCCCGGGCACCGCGGTGGCGGGTTCGGAACAGCCAGCCATAGACCTCCTGGCGCGCCTCGCGGCTGGCCCGCTCGGCATCGGCGTAGTCGGCGTCGGTGCGGTCGATGAGAAAGCCCACCAGCCACAGTTCCAGCGGGTGTACCCCGGCGATATAGCCCTGGTCTGAGAGGCCGAGGGTGCTGGGGTCGCTGCGCTCGTGCAGGGCGGTAAGGTCGAGATCGAGCCGCCGGTCGTCCAGGCGCTCGGCGAGGAAGGCGGTCAGGGCGATGG
>NZ_LJTC01000045.1 GCF_001306915.1 Pseudoalteromonas lipolytica
ATGCCGGCACTGATGCAGGCGAACGGATTGGCGCCGGTGGAGCCCGCCAGGCGCACCGTGGAGGTGGAGGCGTTCTGCTCGTGGTCGGCATGCAGCATGAAGATGCGGTCCATCGCCTTGGCGTAGACCGGGTTGATCTTGTACTCCTCGCACGGCGTGCTGAACATCATGTAGAGGAAGTTCTCTGCATAGTTCAGGTCGTTGCGCGGGTAGTTGAACGGCTGGCCCACATTGTACTTGTAGGACATCGCGGCGATGGTCGGCATCTTGGCGATCAGGCGGATCGCGCTGATGATGCGATCCTCCTCGACGTTGATGTCCATGTGGTCGTGATAGAAGGCGGCCAGGCCACCCACCACGCCGCACAGGATCGACATCGGATGGGCATCGCGACGGAAGCCCTTGAAGAAGTTGTTGATCTGGTCGTGGACCATGGTGTGGTTGCTGACCCGCGACTCGAAGTCGGCGTACTGCTCATCGTTGGGCAGTTCGCCGAATAGCAGCAGGTAGCAGAGCTCGACGAAGTTCGACTCCTTCGCCAGCTGGTCGATGGGGTAGCCGCGATGCAGCAGGACGCCCTTGCCACCATCGATGTAGGTGATGGCCGACTGGCAGGAGGAGGTGGCCATGAAGCCGGGATCATA
>NZ_LJTC01000046.1 GCF_001306915.1 Pseudoalteromonas lipolytica
ATACCATTCCGCTTAAATATCTGATCTAATATAGGCTATATAAAATCACCGGCTAATAACATTGAATTCAAACATATCTGAACAGCTTTTAGCGCTTTCTCGAAAAGAACCAAACGCACGAAAACGCATGCGATTGCTCGCAGTGTCTTTATTTTATGAGGGTAATAGCCGAACCGATATTGCAAAACGTCTAAACACTGCAAGAAGTAGTGTGAATAAATGGGTTTCTAGTTACCTAGAGTATGGGCTAGCTGGTTTAGACAATAAGCCTATTCAAGGACGTCCATCAAGGCTGCAACAGCGGCAACTTGAACAACTGTCTGAATTTATAAAGCGCACGAACATAGAACTACGTGGTGGCCGCCTTACCGGTGAAGACATTGTGCATTACATTCACACTGAATTTGGTGTTCATTACCACTTAAATCATGTCTATAAAATTCTAAAGCAACTTGGCTTTAGTTGGATCACAAGCCGCTCTAAACACCCAAAACAATCATTACAGAGCCAAGAGGCTTTTAAAAAACTTCCAGCTGGAAACGATCCTTCACACACCAGGACACCTTCCTCTTGATCGGATCGACGTATGGTTTCAGGACGAAGCACGATTTGGCCAGCAAAATC
>NZ_LJTC01000047.1 GCF_001306915.1 Pseudoalteromonas lipolytica
CCGCTGGCAGGCTTCCGCCACCGCGAGCTGCATACGCTCGAGCTTGGCTTCGTCTGCCTCCACCTTTTCGGCGACCAGACGGCGACGCTCTTCTGCCTCAGCTTTCAAACGTTGCTTTTCTTCTGGCGTCAGTTCGCGCCGCTCGCGGCGCCAACCAGAATTGCGGGCGAGCTTGTCCAGATAGCGGATGCTCACCTTCCCTGGCTTCAACGACTTCCATTTCTTCCAGGCGTCGCCCGCCTTGTACTTGTCGCTCGACTGGCTCCAGCTGTCCCAGAGGTCCCAGCCCGCATCATCGAATTCAGTCTTCAAAGCATTGCCGATGTTGATCCACACTTCTCGATCATCGGCCGGGATGAATAGAAGCGCCTGGCGAACTTCGTCAAGGCCCAGAGGAATATATTCGCGCTTTTGGCCCATCACCGCCGCCCCTCCCTGGCCGCCTGGCACTCCGTGCAATACCGGCACCCCGGCACGCTCAAGCGCCGCGCCGTCGGGATCGGCTCATCGCACTCCACACAATTCGCCGGCCCCTGCATCGCCTCGCTCTGCTGGCTCGCCCGGCGGGCATCCAGCGCATCCTGCATGCGCTGATCGATCAGCTCCTGGGCGCGATCCGCA
>NZ_LJTC01000048.1 GCF_001306915.1 Pseudoalteromonas lipolytica
TTCCAGCACCATCTGCGGCACGTTCTCCATGGTCAGCATGCGCGCCAGCATCGCCGAGAAGAACACCAGCACCAGCAGCGTGCCGGCGGTCTGCCCCGCGCGCCACAGCACGCCATGCAGGTCGGCCAGGCGCAGTTCACGGTAGTACCAGATACTGATGGGGATGGCGTAAAGCACGGCGATGGCCGCGGCCTCGGTGGGCGTGGTCACGCCACCATAGATGCAGCCAAGGATGATCATGGGCATGGCCAGGCCCAGCGCCGCGCGGCGCGTCTGACCGGCGATATCGCGCACCACCACCGGCAGCGGAGCCGGTTCGGGCTTCTCCAGTGGCATGTGGCGAGTCAGCACGCGGTTCCAGAAACAGAACAGCAGCACCAGCAACACCCCAGGCAGCACCGGCGCCAGGAAGGACGCGGTGACCGAAGTGCCCGACACCCAGCCGTAGATGATCATCGAGGCGCTGGGCGGGATCAGCAGCGCCAGCACCGCCGAGGTGGAGACCAGCGCCGTGGCATAGCCGCGGTCGTAGCCGCGCTCCACCATGCGCGGGATCATGATCTTGCCCACCGCGGCTACCGCCGAGGAGGCCATGCCCGAGATGGCGCCGAACACC
>NZ_LJTC01000049.1 GCF_001306915.1 Pseudoalteromonas lipolytica
GGGCTCGGGCGCTTGCTGGTGCGCGTGATGGCGCGTTCTGCGCAGTGGGGGCAGGTGATCCTCACCGGGGGTCTCCTTTCACTTCGTAGAGGGCGCGGCCGCGGCCGGTGAGGCCCTGAGCGCCGCGGCGGATGCGCCGGCGCAGCAGCCACTCGGCGGCCTGCTCGCGGGTTTCCAGCCCCTGCTGCTCGCGCACGGCGTCGAGCACCGCCTTGGCTTGCTGGTCGAGCTCCATCGGTTGTTCCGGCATGCGTGACCTCGGATGCACGGTGGATAAGGGGGCGGCGTTCAGCCGGCGTGGGAGGCGACACTGCCTTCCAGGGCGGCGGGGTCGATGCCGAGCACATCGCGCGCTTCCTTCATCAGCATCTGGCGCATCACTTCGGCCTTGGGCACGCCCAGGTAATTGGCCAGCGCGGTGATCACGTCGCTCTCGTACTGATCGAGGTAGACGGTGGCCTTGGTGCGGATGCGTTTCGGGTCCTGGTACATGGCGAGGTTCCTTATGCAGCAAGACAGAGCGAAAGCGGGATCAGGCCTGGCCGGCCTGTTCGGTGTCGTGCTCGTACTTCTCGATGCCGAGCAGGATCAGCATGCGAGCGGTAGAGGAG
>NZ_LJTC01000050.1 GCF_001306915.1 Pseudoalteromonas lipolytica
GTGCTTGACAATGCCGGCAAGTGGGCCAGTAGCAAAGTGGACAGTCGCATTGTGCTCGATGATGTCCTCAGGATTACCGTTGAGGATGACGGTCCTGGTGTTCCAGTAGATGACCTGCCTCGCCTTGGCCAGCGCGGCCGGCGGCTGGATGAAAGTCATCCTGGGTATGGCCTTGGCTTGTCTATTCTGTGGCAACTCATGACGCGCTATGCCGGGAAAGTGAGGTTTGAGCCCAGTGCACTGGGGGGCTTGTGCGTGAGGATGGAGGTGCCCATCAAGGAATCTACCGATTAATTGCGCATTTTCAGGCCTGTTTCAGGTTCGTCAGTCAAACTGGCTCGCGTCAAACATGGACGGGAGTCACACATGGCAAACTCGCGCGTCATCACGCACCCGATGTCACGTCGTCAGATCCTCAAAGGCGGTGCGGCGCTTGGCCTTGGGTCGGCAGCGGCCCTTAGCCTACGTCCTAGCTGGGCCAACCCCTGGGGTCAGACCAATGTCTATTCCAAGGGAGTCGAAGAGGGGCCGGAGGTGTCGCTGGCCATCCGCCGCGAATCGATCCTGATCGACGGCAAGGAGGCACGCCCGATCAGCATCAACGGC
>NZ_LJTC01000006.1 GCF_001306915.1 Pseudoalteromonas lipolytica
ATAAGGTGGGAGCTTTATCAGGGTTAGGTTTTTAAATTCTGCAGCTGTATCGTATGTGTGCCAGCCTGCGCCATCTATTATCACGACAGCGTGTCTTCCAACAGGTGTCGCGTGTGATATCTGGCGCATATGCTGCGTCATTGCTTCTTTATTTACGAATGGGCTAACTAACGCTTCTGTTTGGCCTGTGGCTGGACATACCGCGCCAAATAAGTATCCATAGTCAAATTGCTGTTGTTTTACAATCCKTGGCCGAGTGCCTGTTTCAGCCCAAATGCGCGTAGTCGGATTTTGCTGGCCAAATCGTGCTTCGTCCTGAAACCATACGTCGATCCGATCAAGAGGAAGGTGTCCTGGTGTGTGAAGGATCGTTTCCAGCTGGAAGTTTTTTAAAAGCMTCTTGGCTCTGTAATGATTGTTTTGGGTGTTTAGAGCGGCTTGTGATCCAACTAAAGCCAAGTTGCTTTAGAATTTTATAGACATGATTTAAGTGGTAATGAACACCAAATTCAGTGTGAATGTAATGCACAATGTCTTCACCGGTAAGGCGCCCACCGCGAAGTTCTRTGTTCGTGCGCTTTATAAATTCAGACAGTTGTTCAAGTTGCCGCTGTTGCAGCCTTGATGGACGTCCTTGAATAGGCTTATTGTCTAAACCATCAAGCCCATACTCTAGGTAACTAGAAACCCATTTATTCACACTACTTCTTGCAGTGTTTAGACGTTTTGCAATATCGGTTCGGCTATTACCCTCATAAAATAAAGACACTGCRAGCAATCGCATGCGTTTTCGTGCGTTTGGTTCTTTTCGAGAAAGCGCTAAAAGCTGTTCAGATATGTTTGAATTCAATGTTATTAGCCGGTGATTTTATATAGCCTATATTAGATCAGATATTTAAGCGGAATGGTATTAGCGAGTTACAAGTTAGCAAGGGTAAAGTCGAACTGTTGGGTTGTTTAGTACAGAGTCATTCTAAGCTCACCCTGTTCATTCCCCAGGTAGGTTGGGTAGAGCGGAGCGAAACCCAACATAATCCATATGACCCTCTTCATAACCCATGGTTAAAAATTCTTAAAATCTCTACTGGTCTAACTGGTTGGCGATCTCTAAACGGCTTATTTCACCTCGCGCTAATTCGTCTTTTATTAATGAGCTTTACCTCTTCATTCTGCATGACGAATTACCACGCTGTTGGGTTACGCTTCGCTCTACCCAACCTACGCCAGACTTCCAAACCTTTACTCCTTCAACTTTCCCCTCGTTAACTTTACTCTTGTAATTCACGAACTCGCTCAGCTGCCGTTCATTAAATTAACTTTGCTTTGTTTATGGCTTTGATTTAGGATCAAATCAGTTTAAAAGCAAGAACTAATGGCCTGTGTCTAGATTACTTATTTGTTTATTATTATTTTTTTCGAGTGCTTCAACCTTTGCTGTTGAGGTGACTAATTTATATCAAGATACTCTTAAAGTTGCAGACAAATCACGTGATGCTCGTTTGGCAGCAAGCCGTGAAGCGCTGCTAAATGTGTTGGTGAAAGTAAGTGGGGACACAAGTGCAGATCAAAACCCGGTTGCTAAACAACGCACCCGCGACATTTCCGATTACATGCTCAAATTTGAATATGATGAAAAAGCAGATGGCAGTTTAAATCTGGTCGTTAAGTTCGAAGCCAATAAGATTAATGCATTAATCAAAGATCTTGGCTTGCCACTTTGGGGGACACGTCGTCCTTTAGTGGCGATCTGGCTAGGTATTGAAGATAACTGGCGCCGTGAATTGGTTACTCAAGAATCATACCCACAGCTTGAACAGCTTATATACGACAAAGCAAGTCGTCGTGGTTTACCTGTGGTTGTGCCACTACTTGATTTACAAGATCGCGCTATTGTTGGGATACCAGAAGTGTGGGGTAATTTCTCTGAGCCTGTAGAGCGAGCTTCAAGCCGTTATAGTGCTGAGCGCAGTATTACTGCAAGAATGTATCAACAAGCTGATTCAGAAACCTGGATCCTTGATTGGCGTTTCACTAATGCTGAATTATTCGATACTAATCGTTTGATGGGTGATAAGCAGCAAATTGTTGCAGATATGATTGATAGTTTAGCGGGTGGCTTAGCAGCAGAATACGCAATAGATCCAACGATGATTGGCCAACTTGCTACAGCAACTTTCTATCTTAAAGGTATCAATAACTTTGTAGATATTGAATTTGCTAAACGCCGTTTAGAGAGCTTAAGTGTTGTTAATCGTGCCGTAATATCTGTGCGTACACCTGATAGCGTTCAATTTACTGTTAATCACACTGGCAGCATGAATGATTTTAGAAAAGCGTTAGAACTTGATAGTGCCTTTAAAGCGTATCAGGACCCGCGTGATTTCTATCAAGTAGTCAATAAAGATGAGCTTGAATATCAGTGGCAGGGGCTTTAATCGCAGTGCAAGAACCAATGCAAATGGCATTACCTGTTACTTTGCCTGATGATGAAACATTTACTTCTTATTTTGGTGGCGAAAACTCGCTTGAAGTGAGTCACCTTAAAGATGCGTTCACAAAGCTTAGTAACAAATTTCAATATACTTATTTATGCGGTTTGGGCGATTCAGGTAAATCGCACCTGTTGTATGCGACCTGTATTCACGCTCAAGAGCGCGGTTTGTCAACCATGTTACTTTCGATGCGTGAAGTGATTGACTACGGCCCTGTGGTACTTGAAGGTCTCGAAAACCTTGACGTGTTATGTATTGATGACGTGCACTTGGTAGCAGGCAACGATGCATGGGAGAAAGGATTATTTAACTTTTTCAATCGCTTTAATGAGCCGGGCAAATACCTTGTGGTCACAGCTGATTTATTACCTGACATGCTACATATCAACCTACCGGATTTAGTTTCGCGTTTGAAGTGGGGCACAACGTTACAAATTCGTTCAATGAGCGATGATGACAAAGCCGAAGCGCTCGTACGCCGTGCTCACATGCGTGGCCTTGAATTGACGGATGAATGCGCGCGCTTTTTATTAACGCGATTAAGCCGTGATATGCGTGCGTTATTAGACGTTTTAGATAAACTTGACCACGCCTCAATGGCTGCACAAAGAAAATTAACAATTCCTTTTATAAAATCAACGTTAAAGCTTTAGTAGGGCTAGAATCTAGTCCTTGCTTTCAGTTATCATTAGCTATTACAAAAATCCTTCTGTGAAAGACCAGGTACTCAATGAACTTAGAAAATATTTTAGCGCAAGCACTTGAGGCAGTTGCCAGTGCGAATGAAATCGCGCAACTAGAAGATATCAGGGTTAATTACCTTGGTAAAAAAGGTGAAATCACCAGCTTACTTAAAACGCTAGGCAAGATTGCCCCTGAAGAGCGTAAAGAAGCGGGTCAAGTGATTAACCAAGCAAAACAAGAAGTACAAACAGCCATTAACGAAAAGCGTGAGTTACTAGCAAGTAAGGCTCTTGAAGAGAAGCTAGCGGCAGAAACGATCGACGTAACTTTACCGGGTCGTGTTATGCCAACAGGTGGCTTACACCCAGTAACTCGTACTATTGAACGTATTGAAAGCTTTTTTGGTGAGTTAGGTTTTGCGGTTAAATCAGGTCCTGAAGTTGAAGATGATTTTCATAACTTTGATGCGCTAAATATTCCTGAGCACCACCCAGCGCGTGCTGATCACGATACTTTCTATTTCAACCCTAAGCTTGTGTTACGTACACAAACAAGTGGTGTACAAATCCGTACCATGGAAACAGAGCAGCCACCACTACGTATCATTTCTCCAGGTCGTGTTTATCGTAACGATTACGACCAAACACACACGCCAATGTTCCACCAAGTGGAAGGCTTAATGGTTGATACAGATGTAAGCTTCACTGAGTTAAAAGGTATTCTGCACGACTTCTTACGTAACTTCTTTGAAGAAGATATGGAAATTCGTTTCCGTCCTTCTTACTTCCCATTTACCGAGCCATCAGCTGAGGTTGATGTTATGGGTAAAAACGGCAAGTGGTTAGAGGTATTAGGCTGTGGCATGGTTCACCCTAACGTTCTTAAATCAGTGGGTATTGATCCAGAAAAATACACAGGCTTTGCATTCGGTATGGGGGTTGAGCGCTTGACGATGTTGCGTTACGGCGTAAACGACTTACGTGCATTTTTCGAAAACGATTTAAAATTCCTAAACCAGTTCCGTTAAGAGTGAAGATATAAAATGAAATTTAGTGAAAAGTGGTTAAGAGAGTGGGTTAACCCAGCAATCGACACACAGGCTCTTTCGGAACAGTTATCAATGGCTGGACTTGAAGTTGACGGTGTTGAGCCTGCAGCAGCTGAGTTCACAGGCGTTGTTGTTGGTGAAGTGGTTGAGTGTGGTCAACACCCAGACGCTGATAAGTTACGTGTAACTAAAGTAAACGTAGGTGGTGATGAGCTACTTGATATCGTGTGTGGTGCACCTAACTGTCGTCAAGGTTTAAAAGTCGCTGTTGCGACTGTTGGCGCTGTATTACCAGGCGACTTCAAAATCAAAAAAGCCAAACTTCGTGGTCAACCTTCACACGGTATGCTGTGCGCATTCGTTGAGTTAGGTATCAGCGAAGAAGGTGATGGCATCATGGAATTACCAAGTGATGCACCAATCGGTACTGATTTACGTGAGTACTTAAGCCTAGACGACAACATTATTGATGTTGACTTAACACCTAACCGTGGTGATTGCCTAGGTATCAAAGGCCTAGCGCGCGAAGTTGGTGTACTTAACAGTGTTGATGTAAACACACTTGAAATCGCACCAGTTGCTGCAACGATTGATGACAAAGTATCGATTGAGCTTGTGAATGATGAAGCGTGTCCTAGTTATTTAGGGCGTGTAATTAAAGGTATTAACCTTGATGCAGAAACACCACTTTGGATGGTAGAAAAACTGCGTCGCAGTGGTATTCGCTCAATTGACCCTGTTGTTGATGTAACAAACTACGTGTTATTAGAGCTAGGCCACCCAATGCACGCATTTGATTTAAATGCGATTGAAGGTGGTATTAAAGTACGTAGCGCAAACGCGGGTGAAGAGTTAGTTCTGTTAGATGGCAACACTGCAAAACTAAACGAGTCAACGCTTGTGATTGCTGATCACAATAAAGCGCTTGCTATTGCAGGTATTTTTGGTGGTGAAAAGTCAGGTGTAACTGAAGCAACTTCAGATATTTTATTAGAAAGTGCATTCTTTAACCCTGTCGCTATTGCGGGTCAAGCACGTAGCTACGGTTTACACACAGATGCGTCACACCGTTACGAGCGTGGTGTCGATTTTGCACTGCAAAAAGATGCGATGGAACGAGCGACAGCATTACTTCTTGAAATTGTTGGCGGTGAAGCAGGCCCAGTTGTTGAAGCAGTTGCAACTGACAAATTACCAAAAGTAACAGAAGTACGTTTACGTCGTGAGCGTTTAGACCGTGTAATTGGCCACCACATTGATGATGCAAAAGTAACTGACATCCTAACGCGTTTAGGTTTAGACGTTAAAGTTGTTGATGGTGTATGGAGTGCTGACGTACCTAGCTATCGCTTTGATATTCGTATCGAAGAAGATTTAATTGAAGAAGTTGCGCGTGTATACGGCTATAACAGTATTCCTAACGTTGCACCAACTGCTAAATTAAAAATGACTAACCATGACGAGTCGCATGTTGCGGTAACTAAATTCCGCAATACGCTTGTAACACGTGGTTACCAAGAAGCAATTACTTACAGCTTCGTTGATCCAAAAGCACAAGCAATTTTACACCCGCAAAGTGATGCGCTTGTATTGCCACACCCAATTTCGGTTGAAATGTCGGCAATGCGCGTGAGCTTGATGCCGGGTCTATTAGCGTCTCTAGTTTATAATCAAAACCGTCAGCAACCACGTGTACGTTTATTTGAGCACGGCTTAAAATTCTTACGTGACGAAAATGCTGAAAACGGTGTAAACCAAGTTGCTGTTATCGGTGGTGTAATCTCAGGTCTTGCACACGGTGAACATTGGGTTCAAGAGAAGCGTAGCGTTGATTTCTATGATTTAAAAGGTGATGTTGAAGCACTTTTAGCTATTAGTAACGATTCATCACGTTTTGAGATAAAAGCAGAGCAGTCTGATGGCTTACACCCAGGCCAATCAGCCGTTATTTATGTTGATGGTAAGAAAGTAGGTTTCTTTGGTGCAGTGCACCCACAAGCGCAAAAGTCACTAGATATCAACAACACAGCATTTGTGTTTGAAATCGAAATGTCTGCACTAGAAAAAAGAAAATTACCAGAAGCCGTGGCAGTGTCGAAATTCCCGTCAAACCGCCGTGATATCGCGATTTTAGTGGAAGATCACGTAAAATCTGGCGATATTTTAAATGTCATAGAAAAAGTTGGCGGAAATCAATTGGTTGACCTAAACTTATTCGATGTGTATAAGGGCAAAGGTATTGAGCCAAATTATAAGAGTTTGGCGATTGCTCTAACACTGCAAGCGGTTGATAGAACGCTCGAAGAGAAAGATATCAATCAAGTAGTTGATAATGTGGTGGCCGCACTGGCCGAACAATTTAACGCATCGTTGAGGGACTAGATATGGCGCTTACTAAAGCCGACATAGCTGAACACCTATTTGAAAAACTCGGGATCAATAAAAAAGATGCCAAAGATTTAGTTGAAGCGTTTTTTGAAGAAATCCGCTCAGCGCTAGAAAAAGGCGAGCAGGTTAAGCTCTCTGGATTTGGTAACTTTGATCTTCGAGATAAGAAAGAACGTCCAGGCCGCAATCCGAAAACAGGTGAAGATATTCCTATTTCGGCGCGCCGAGTTGTGACTTTTAGACCAGGTCAAAAGCTAAAAACTCGTGTAGAAGTTGGCACAAGCAAAGCAAAATAAGAAAAGGCAGCGTTAGCTGCCTTTTTTATTTGTCTGAGCACTGCACATTAGCGAGTTGGAATTATCAAAACCCGCGTGGTGATACGAAGCTTCCTTCTTGGATACTGTCGTAGGTTTTTTGTGCTAAATCATCTAAGCTGTCTAGGCTTTTGCCTGCGGCAGCAAGTTGATGTTCGATAGGTAAAATATCGACATTTTCATACCCTGATAATTGTGCCACGCGTGCAAAAGTGTATGCGTGCTTATACTTTTCGTGTTTGTAAAATAAGCTGACCAGAGTCGGGTAGATCTCTGGATTCGGTGTTTCACCTGCTTTATTTAACTCGAGCGTTTTGTATAGCAAATCAATGGTTTTTTCATCATCAAACTTCACGTAGTAGCTTGCCAAGAAAAACTGCATTTCAGCATCTTCGGTCACCCGTTTATCTTGTTTTTCTTCAAGGGCGAGTAGTTTAGTTAACGCTGATTGGTCGTTATTACGTGACCAATGGTAATACAACAAACCAGGGTGGTTCGTATTTTTGGTATCTTGAAAAATACGTGTCATTTCTTTAATGCTTGTTAAATGACCTTCAACGCGAGAGGTGGTTTTTTCTTTTAGTTTTATATGCTCAATCTTGGCCGCAAGCGATACACATTGATCGTATTTCTCAAAGTCTTTTAATAATTGATATTTGTTTTCGTCTGTTGGCGACTTATATTCAACATAACGTTGAATGATGACCTCGGCACGTTGCTCTTTACAGTGACTGTCTTTATTTAAATCACTGCAGAAGCCAGGTGTTTCGTCGCACACTTTCGCCAGTGTAAGCGGATCTTCACAGCCTGCTAATGCCAATAAACCAAGCAACACGCTTGCTCTTAATAACATTCCTTAACCTCTACTTAATTTGTACTACTTTATTCTAGCGCAATGATTTGTTCTGTAACAGTGGAGAATCGTTCGAGTTTAAATTAGAATACCCCTGCCTGAGATGTGTTGCTCTCAAATCACAACACATTTTTTAAGGCTATCCGTTCAAAATTGTTTAATTAGGTAAAAAAAATGACCTCATCTCACGAGTTAGAATACACAAGCAGCTGGCAAGAACGTCAAGATTACGCAGAAAGTATGCAACCTATCATTGGTAGACTTTACCGTAATCGTGGTATCGAAATCGCTGTATATGGCCGTCCTCTCGTTAATGCCAGTACAATCGATATCATCAAAGCACACAAAACAGTTGCTCAGTTTGAAGGTACAAAACTACGTTTACGTGAAAGCTTCCCTTTCTTAGAAGCAATTAGCAAAATGGACTTAAACTCAGCACGTATCGATATTGGTAAACTAGCGTATGGTTATTTGTTTAACGATGCTGCGAAAGGTCGCTCAGTTGAAGAGTACTTAACTGACGAATTAGCAGAAATCGCAAACTCAGAGCGTAAAGAACCACGTGATGTTGTGTTATACGGTTTCGGTCGTATCGGTCGTTTATTAGCGCGTCTTTTAATCGAGAAGTCAGGTCCTTATGCAGACCTACGTTTACGTGCAATCGTTGTACGTGGTGGTAAAGATGGTGACCTAGAAAAGCGTGCAAGCTTACTTCGTCGTGATTCTATCCACGGTCCATTCAATGGCTCAATTACAATTGACAAAGAGCGCAATGCAATTAAAGCTAACGGTAGCTACATCCAAGTTATCTATGCTAACTCACCAAGCGAAGTTGATTACACAGCTTACGGCATTGAGAATGCGCTTATTGTTGATAACACAGGTATTTGGAAAGACGAAGCAGGCCTTGGTCAGCACTTAGAAGCGAAAGGCGCAGCAAAAGTATTATTAACTGCACCAGCTAAAGGTAACATCAAGAACATCGTGTACGGTGTTAACAACCAAGATATCAAACCTGAAGATAAAATTGTCTGTGCAGCAAGCTGTACGACCAATGCTATTACGCCAACGTTAAAAGCGCTTAACGATAAGTTTGGTATCAAAAATGGTCACGTTGAAACTGTTCACTCGTACACCAATGACCAAAACTTAATTGATAACTACCACAAAGCTGAGCGTCGTGGCCGTGCTGCTGCACTTAACATGGTTATCACTTCAACAGGTGCTGCAAAAGCGGTTTCTAAAGCTTTACCTGAGCTTGAAGGTAAACTAACTGGTAACGCTATCCGCGTTCCTACGCCAAACGTATCAATGGCTATCTTGAACTTAAACCTTGAAAAAGGTACAACTGTTGAAGAACTAAATGCGTTCTTACGTGAAACAGCACTTCATTCAGACCTTCGTGATCAAATCGATTACACAGCGTCTACTGAAATCGTATCGACTGACTTAGTAGGTAGCCGTTACGCAGGTGTTGTTGATTCACAAGCGACAATCGTAGATGACAACCGCGTTGTACTTTACGTTTGGTACGATAACGAGTTCGGTTATAGCTGTCAGGTAGTACGTTGTATGCGTGATATGGCTGAAGTAACTTTCCCAAGCTTACCTCGCTAATACCTAAGTTATAAAGAATCTAGAAGCCAGCATTATGCTGGCTTTTTTAGTCGTGAAAGTTTTTGCAAATTTTCAGCATGTGATAGGCTGTTAAGGGTCTACACCATATTACTAACAAAACGTTCTAACTACAGAGCGTTGACTTAATTCTGAACTAACAAGCGAATAGCTAAGAATTATTTTTAACCAATAGGTTTATAGAATGAAAATCACCAGCAATTTTGACAGTGGTAATATCAAGGTTATTGAAGCCGTTGATCCACTGAATATTCAATTAGAAATCAATAAAGACAATCAGTCTGATTTTTTCCAGTGGTTTCACTTTCGTCTTGAAACAACTGCGTTTCAAAACCATAAATTACACATTAATAACCTAGAGAACTCAGCATACCCTGATGGCTGGGAAGGTTACCATGCGGTTGCATCATACGACCGTCAAACTTGGTTCCGTGTCCCATCTGAGTACGCAAACGGCACACTATCATTTGAAGTAGAGCCTGAGTGCGGCAGCATGTACTTTGCTTACTTTGCGCCATACAGCTATGACCGTCACTTAGATTTACTAGCATGGGCACAAAGCCAACATGCCTGTGAATTAGAAACATTAGGCGAAACCCTTGATGGCCGTGACATGAGTGTTTTACGTGTGGGTATTCCTAGCAGTGAGAAGAAAAAAATCTGGATCACGGCGCGCCAGCACCCAGGCGAAACTATGGCTGAGTGGTACGTTGAAGGTTTACTTCATAAATTACTTGATGATGAAGACCCACATGCAGCGGCACTATTATCTAAAGCGGTATTCTACATCGTGCCAAATATGAACCCAGATGGCAGTGTGCGTGGTCACCTACGTACTAACGCTAAAGGCGTTAACTTGAACCGTGAATGGCAAACACCGAGCATGGAAAATAGCCCTGAAGTTTTCTTAGTGCTTAACAAAATGCGAGAAACTGGCCTTGATATGCACTTAGATATTCATGGTGACGAAGCAATTCCTTATAACTTTGTTGCGGGTAGTGAAGGTATCCCGGGCTACGATGATCGCTTAAAAGAGTTAGAAGATAGCTTTAAAGCTGCGCTTTTAACTGTGACGCCTGAGTTCCAAGACGAACATGGTTATCCAAAAGATGAGCCGGGCCAGGCTAACTTAACTGTCGGTTCTTCTGCTGTCGCGCATGAATTTAATGCATTAGCGTACACGGTAGAGATGCCATTTAAAGATAACGATGATTTACCAGATCCAGATTATGGCTGGTCAGATCGTCGCTCGTATCAATTTGGTCAAGATACGTTAGCGGCTATTGTTAACGTGGTTGATAAATTAAGATAACGACCCTTACGGGCATCAGCAAAACTGATGCCCGTAATTGTATCTGATACCAATTTGCAAAAATACTTAATTAAACAAATTGGTATGAAAGTTAAAAAAGCAGCGGTGCAGAGCAGGATGCATCGAATGTTAATTTAGTAGGTACATTTATCATATTGAAAATTAACTGTTAACAAACTTGGTTGGTTTAAGTTAATATCCAATATATTCAGCTGTGAAGTAACAAAATTTCATTTTTATTTCTCACAGTTATCGAGTCGCGCATTCTCACAAGCTCACGCTGAGTATCGTAACTAACAATAAAAAATATAATCATAGAGGATATCCATGGAAGCTTTAGTAAGCGCCGTTAACGACATAATTTGGAGTGATGCACTCATTTATTTATGTCTAGGCGCAGGTCTGTTTTATTCCGTTTTAACCCGATTCGCACAAGTTAGACATTTTAAAGAAATGTGTAAATTATTACTTAGCTCTAATAATTCAGATACGGGTATTTCTTCGTTTCAAGCGCTAGCGGTTTCGTTATCAGGCCGTGTAGGTGTAGGTAATATTGCCGGGGTTGCTGCAGCAATCGGCTTTGGTGGTCCGGGTGCGATTTTCTGGATGTGGATAGTTGCGTTTCTTGGTGCAAGTACTGCGTATGCCGAGTCAACACTTGGTCAGATTTATAAATCAGAAGAAGACGGTCAATATCGCGGTGGCCCAGCATATTACTTCGACCGCTGCTTACAGCAAAAGTGGTTAGCCGTATTATTTGCAGTATCGGCGATTATTGCTTGTGGTGTATTCCTTCCGGGCGTTCAAGCGAATGCGGTAGGTAATGCATTCACACAAGTTTTTGGTGAAGGCACATTGGTTAGCACCAGCTTTGGTGAAGTAGGTAGCTTTAAGTTGGTTGCTCTTGCAATCATCTTAATTGTGCTTGCATTTATCATCTTTGGTGGCATTAAACGTATCGCAAACTTCACACAAATTGTGGTGCCATTTATGGCGCTAGGTTACATCGTGTTAGCGTTAATCGTGGTGTTCTTAAACCTAGATAAAGTGCCAGGTATCTTCTCAATGATCTTATCTGATGCATTCACCGCGCAAGCAGGCTTTGGTGCTGCTATTGGTTGGGGTGTTAAACGTGGTATTTACTCAAACGAAGCAGGGCAAGGTACGGGTCCGCATGCAGCATCAGCTGCCGAGGTAGATCACCCAGCTCAACAAGGCTTAGTGCAAGCATTTTCTGTTTATGTTGATACCATTTTTGTTTGTACAGCAACAGCGTTAATGATTCTAATCACTAAACAATACAACATTGTGGGTGAGTTACCTGCAGGTCAATTCATTGTGCAAAACGTTGATGCTGCAACTGAAGTAGGCTCTGCTGCTTTTACACAAATGGCATTATTTAGCGTATTTGGTGGCTTTGGTGAAGCATTCGTTGGTATTGCTTTATTCTTCTTCGCATTTACTACAATTCTTGCTTATTACTATATTGCTGAAACGAACGTTGCTTATTTAAACCGTTATTTCAAAGGCAATATTCCGTTGGTTGTTGTGAAGTTTGTCATCATGTTTATGGTGGCTTACGGTATGGTAAACAACTCAGGTTACATCTGGAATATTGGTGACATTGGCGTAGGCTTAATGGCCTGGATCAATATTGTGGGTATTTTGGCTATTTTCTTTGTCGCAAAACCTGCACTTAACTGTCTACGTGATTACGAAGATCAAAAGAAAGCCGGTGGTGAAATCACTTTTGATCCAGTTAAATTAGGCATTAAAAATGCGACTTTCTGGGAAAAGCGTCTAGCTGAAAAGGCGAAACAGAAACAATAAATCGTTTTTTTGAGTTTTTACGGTGAATTTAGTTGTGCAGGTTTTCGAATCTTCATAAATGAATGAAATTCAAAAAAGACATCGACTCATAAAACAAGTACAATAAAGGGCGCCTAAAGGCGCCTTTTTTATGCGTAGTATGGAGAAAGATATGGCGATTATTAGTTGCCCGCAGTGTGCAAAATCAATATCTGACAAACATAAGCAATGCCCGCATTGTGAATGCCAAGTCACCGATCTAAGCAATGAGCAATTGCAGCAAATGCAAAAAGAAACGCGCATTCGTAGACAACAAAAGTTTATGAATCAGTCTTTCCTCGCACTGATTTTATTTTTAGGGGGCTTTTTCTGTTATTACTTTATGCACCCCGAAGCAAAGTCTCTTGAGTGGTATGCCTATACATCGGCAATGGCAGTAGGTTTTGTGTGGTATCTTGTAAGCCGCATCTATTTAGTTGTTTTAAAAAAGAAAAAGTAACATGAATATTGATCACATCGTTAAAAATATCACCCCAGAAGTATTTGAACGTCTTCAGTATGGTGCCTCTACGGGTAAGTGGCCAGACGGCACTCCTTTGACTGAGGAGCAAAAACAACAAACCGTTCAACTCGTGATGCTTTATCAGGCTAAAGTTTCGCAAAGCAATGAGCAGTTTACCATTGGCGCAAATGGTGAAATGGTGCAAAAGAGCAAAGCTCAATTGCAAAAAGAATTCGCATCAGAAAATGAAATAGCTAGGTTTAGTGAAAATGATCTTTAAACACCTGTTTACTCCAAAATGGAAGCACCCTAAAAACCAAGTCCGTTTAGCTGCGGTTGAACGTCTTGATACAGAGCGTGACCTTAGCATCTTAAATAGCATTGCCCTTGAAGACAGCTCAGCTGAAATCCGCAAAAAAGCATTAAACAAAGTGAACGATATCGTTTTATGGTGGCAAGCATACAAGCAAGACCAAGCACTGAAAGACCTTGCTGAGCAGCATATCAATCAAGCGGTTTTAAATACCGACAGCCAACTAGATGCAAATATCAAAAATGAGTTTATTGAGCGTTACGCACCTGTCAAAACTCTTGAGAAACTCGCCTTTGCAGAAAAAGAACTTCAAGTTCGCGTTAAGTTACTTAAGCGTTTAGCAAACCCAAGCTTAATTGATAAAGCTTTTAAAGAAGGCCGTGAAGAGCTGCAATTGCAACTTGTTGAGCTTGTGATTAATCATCAACTTGCTAAATCACTATTAAAGCATGCAAAAGGTAAGGCGCATACCCAACTGGCGACTCATCTTGACAATGAACGCTTAGCGATAGAAATGCCTGCCAAAGTAGAAGCTGATACACGTGTGGTATTAGCAAAGCTTAATGCGCTTCGTGATAAAAATGACTTTCAGTTAGTGTCGATGCAACATGCTGAGTTATTACAGCAGTGGCAAGCTATCGAACTAAAATGGCTGAGCGATGAGCAAGTAAGCACGTTAGATAAGAAATATTCAGCGATTACGCAAAAGCTTGAATCGCACATTGCAGTTTTAAGTAAAGAGCATGAAGCAGCGCAGCAAGCGTTAGCTGAGCAACAACGTCAGGTATTGGCACTTGCAAGCCTTGAAGCAATTGGCGAAGAAATTGAAAATGCATTGCAATTAGGCTTAGAAACGCCAGAGCAAATTCAACAAGATTGGCTCGAGGCAAAAGTTGCAGAGGCAAAAGATGCATTAGCAGAGGCGGACTTAGCTGATAACCAAACTGTGCGTGATGTAAAACAACATTTAACAAATTTATTTAACCAAGTTGAGCAGTTACCGCAACTGGTTAGTGCTATTGCTGAGTTTAAAGAGACATTTGATCAATTAAATATCGTTGCGACAACTGAAGACGAAAGCGAGTTTGACGGTCTTAAACAGCAGTTTGAGCAACAGCAAAAATTAGCACGCAAAAAGCTGGCAAGTATTCCTAGTCGTTTACAAGGTCGCTTTAAAGCAAATTTAGCTGAAACAGTAAACAGTTGGCAGCAAGCGATGGCACCGCTGACGAATAAGTTTGAGAAAAATCAACAAACAGCTAAGCGTAAAGCTCGTGATGTAAAACGCTTAATTGAGCAAGGTCGCTTTAATGTTGCCTTTGGTGTGTTTAAAGGTTTTGAAGAGCTATACGCAACACTTACAGACTATTACAAACAGCCATTAAATAGCCTTAAAGCTGATTTAGAAGCGCAACTAGCAGAAGCAAAAGATTGGCAAAAATACGCATCGGCACCAAAGCGTGATGCGCTACTCGTTGAAGTAAATGAACTTGTTGCAACCGAGTGTACTGACCCTAAACAACGTGCAGAGCATGTTAAACAGTTACGTCGTCGTTGGAATGAGTTAGGGCGTTTAGATACTGATGCAGAAAAGCAACAAGGCGAGTTATTCGATCAACAAATTGAATTACTGTTTGCGCCGTGTCGTGAGTATTTCGCAGAGCAAGAGCAACAACGTGAGCAAGCTAAAGCACAGCGCGTTGAAATAATCTCGCAAATGCAGCAGTTAACAGAGCTTGATAGCTCTTCTGATGAGTTTGATTGGAAGCAGTTTGAAAGCAAGTTCAACCGTACCGCAAAAGCGTGGCGTTCTGCAGGTAATGTCGATCCTAAAACATACCGTGAACTACAAACGCAATTTAAAGCTGCACAATCACAAGTACAAGGTCAACTTGCTGCATTTCATAAAGCAAATGCTGAACAAAAAGCAGCACTTGTTGAGCAAGCAACACAGTTATCACAAAGTGATGATTTAGCTGCTGCGTGCCAAGATCTAAAAGCGCTTCAACAAACTTGGCAGACTATTGGCTTTGCAGGAATGAAAGCAGAAAACACCTTGTGGCAGCAATTCAGACGAGTTAATGACGAGACTTTTGCTAAGCGCAGTGCCGAGTTTGAACAGCAAAAGCAAGTACAGCAACAAAATGACGAAGTTGCCGCACAGCAGTTAAGTGAGCTTGAGTCTGCACTTGAGACCGTGGTGCATCTTGCACAGCTTAAAGATTTAACAGCGAAGCTAGCAGAGCTTGAATACTCAAAAGCGTTATCGGCACGCGTGACTCAGTTAGAGGCAGCGATTAGTGAAAAATCAGCGCTAATTAGTAAGCAAGCAGAGCAGTCTAAATTAACGGCTTTATTTGCTGCTCTTGAAAGCAACAGCGAACTGCCTTCGCAGTTTCAAGCTTCATTAACAACTAAGCTAAACGCTGCGCAGCTGTTAACCCGTATCGAAATTCTGGCAGGCGTAGAATCGGCTGATAGTCAGTTACGTATGACAGAGCAAGTTGCGATGTTAGATGATAAACACCGTGGCGAACAGGCAGATGTTTATTATTACTTAAAGCAATTACTTGCAGTCAGTGAGGGTTCAGTTTCAGCTGACACACTAGCAAGGCTTAAAGCAATATTTGCAATTTAACGAATAAAACCGCTTTTTAAAGCGGTTTTTTTCCGTGTGTTTTTGAGGAAAACAATGAGAATTTTATTACTACTTACCTGTTTATTTTTAGGGGCATGTAAAACGACAGATCAAGGGATGTCTGTTTACTCGTTTACCAATTCTGAAATTGAAGCAGCCCTTGCTAATCAATTACCAAAACTAAGTGAACAGATTAAGCTGATGGGCTTACCAGTTGATTTTGCGGTAAACGACCTGAGTGTCAATGTTGGCCCAGATAAACGTGATGTGGTGGTTTTAGGGGCCGATTCTAGTGCCGTCATCAAAGCGTTTGCGCTTAAGTATCCAGTACGCTTAAAGCTACAAATCGAAGGTAGCCCATTTTATGACAGCGAGAAAAAAGCGGTCTTTTTACGTAATGTAAAACTGGTTGATACAACAATCGACACCGCGGGTTTCAAGGGCAGCTTAAACTTATTAGACGACGAAGCAATGCAAGTGATTAACGGCTTTTTAGCGGTTAACCCTGTCTATAAGCTAAATATGAACGACCCTAAAGTCGCACTATTGAGCAAATTACCATTAGATATGAAAGTATCTCAGGGTGAAATTATTTTAGTGCCCACACTGTAAAACTATTTGATATTTTAAAGCGGCTTCTAGCCGCTTTTTTTGTAATTGCTTGTTAAGCATGTTTAACCTTGCCATAATTGCTCGTGATATTTCGCGAATTGAGTGATGGCTATGATCAAGGAATTTTTAAACGACCCCACATTGCTGCTAAATGCCGTAGGTGAAGGTATTTATGGCTTCGATTTATCGGGTAATGCAGTTTTTGTTAACCCTGCCGCTGAGCGCATGACAGGCTGGAAAGCAGACGAACTCCTTGGTAAAAAAATACATCAATATCATCATCATACTCGTAAAGATGGCTCACCATACCCCGCAGATGAATGCCAAATATATTGCACCATGTTCGATGGCAAACACCGTCATGTAAACGATGAAGTATTCTGGCGTAAAGATGGTAGTTATTTTGCTGTTGAATATACATCAACACCAGTGTATAAAAATGGTGCCTTGATTGGGGCAGTCGCGATTTTTCGCGATGTATCCAAACAACAGCAAACAGAAGTGGCGTTACGTGATGCCTTAGCACAAGTTCAGCACTTATCTGAGCAGCTACAAGCTGAAAATGCTTACCTTATTTCAGAGTTAAACGAAGATTGGCAAGACTCTGGCTTAGTTGGGCAAAGTCATTCATTTCAAAGTATGCTCGAGCAAATTACCTTGGTAAGCCAAACCAATAGTACGGTTTTGATTTTAGGTGAAAACGGCACGGGTAAAGAGCTGGTGGCACGAAACCTTCACCGCTTGAGCAATCGTGCGGAGCAACCTTTCATAAAAGTGAACTGTGCGGCGTTTTCAGCCAACTTAATTGAGTCTGAGTTATTTGGTCATGAGAAAGGGGCGTTTACTGGCGCTAATGAACGCAGAAAAGGGCGTTTTGAACTGGCTGATAAAGGCACTTTATTTTTAGATGAAGTGGCAGAGCTGCCATTAGAGGCGCAAAGTAAATTACTGCGGGTACTACAAGAGCAAGAGTTTGAGCGCGTCGGGGGCAGTCAAACTTTAAAAGTCGATATCCGAGTGTTAGCTGCAACAAATCGTAACTTGTGGCAAATGGTTGAGCAGGGCAGCTTTCGAATGGACTTGTATTATCGCTTAAATGTGTTTCCTATTCGTGTGCCTGCGCTTCGTGAGAGAAAAGAAGATATTCCACTCCTCGCAGCAAATATTATTACGCAGCTGAACAAGCGCTTAGGTAAACAGTTAAAAGGGCTTAGCAAAGCAACACTCACCAAACTGGCGAATTATGATTGGCCAGGTAATATTCGTGAGCTACAAAATATTCTAGAACGTGAAGCAATTCTGTCTAAGCAAACTGTACTGCAGCTTTCAGCACCTTTGAGTAACGAGCAATCAAATGAGCAGGTGGTTTCCCTTGATGCGGTGCAAAAGCAGCATATTTGTGAGGTGCTAAAACGCTGTAACGGGCAAATATCAGGTGAAAATGGTGCTGCAACCTTGCTGGGACTGCCTGAAAGTACCCTTAGATCAAAGATGAAAAAGCTAGCGATAAAGCGTTAGTTCGTGATATATCGCGATCATTCGCGATATATCGTGCTTTTGAGCGTTCAAATATAAATTTAATCATTTAATATCAATAACTTATTTTTAATTTTTCTTGGCCTGATTGTTGCTCTGTCAGGTTATTACCGACACAAAAGTAAGTAGCAAAATGAAATTTGATATTAAAGAGCAAGACTTAATCATCAAGCCCTACAACCAAGAAGGGCCAATTTATATTCGTGAGCAAAAGGGGTATTTCCAACGTATCCGCCGTTACTTAGGCTGGGTGCTGATGCTGACGTTCATCGCCATTCCGTGGATCCCCTATGATGGCCGCCAAGCCGTATTACTCGATGTAGCCAGCCAAAAATTTACCCTGTTTGGTTTAACGCTGTTACCACAAGATTTTATGATCTTAGCTATGTTATTTATGACAGGGGCGTTTGCATTGTTTTTCGTCACTAATTGGTTAGGGCGTGTTTGGTGTGGTTACACTTGCCCTCAAACAATTTGGATGCTGATGTTTACTTGGATCGAACACAAAGTTGAAGGTAACCGTAATCAGCGTATTAAACTTGATAAAGCTGAATGGTCAGTGAGTAAATGGCAAAAGAAAATCACTAAGCATGCAGCTTGGCTGGTGATCTCTTTGCTTACATCGATGTCATTTATGGCTTATTTCATCCCCGCTAAGTCTTTATACATGAGCTTATTTACTCTAGAAATGTCTGGGATCGTCAGCTTTTGGGTATTCCTGTTCGCTTTTTGTACCTATGGTAATGCGGGATTCTTACGTGAAAAAATGTGTACAGTGGCGTGCCCATATTCACGTTTTCAATCTGTGATGTTTGATAAAGACACGTTAGTTGTTACCTATGATCAAGCGCGAGGGGAGTCTCGTGGTGCGCGTAAGCGTAAAGCCGACCCTAAAGAATTAGGCTTAGGTGACTGCGTAGACTGTAACCTATGTGTTGAAGTATGCCCAGCGGGTATCGATATTCGTAATGGCTTGCAGTATGAATGCATAAACTGTGGCTTATGTATCGATGCATGTGATAGCACTATGGAAAAATTCAACTATCAAAAAGGACTGATCAAATACGCCTCAGAAAAACAAATGGAAGGCAAAACGACCAACCCATTTAGATTAAAACTGCTTGGCTATGGCGGTTTAACGGCGCTGTTTGTCGTGGGCATGGTTGTGTGGATGGCAATGCGTACACCTATTGAGGCTTCTGTCATTCGTGACCGTAATGCCTTGTACCGTGTTAATTTTGAAGGTTTAGTAGAAAACCCATATACCTTATCAATTATCAACAAAACACAGCATAGCTTGAGCTATTCAATCGGTATAAGTGGTATTGCAGAAGCAAGCTTACAGGTGCCTGAAAAGATAACTGTTGAAGCAGGTCAGATGAAACGTGTGCCTGTCACTGTGGTTGCTGATGGCTACGAGTTAAAGTCAAAAGTAACGCCTATTAGTTTTCACATTCAAGCATTAGAAGATGCTGATATCGCAATAACTAAAGAAACTAAGTTTTACCGAGATTAACCTCAATCACGGCTCTAGAAACGAAAATGGCTTGTTTTTAACAAGCCATTTCTGCAAATTCGAGCTGCTTTAGCACATAAGCTTTAGCGCTGTCTAAATCATCAAATAAACAGTCCATTATTTGAATTGGAGATTGTGCTTGTGCAATGATGCGTTTCATTTGATTAAGCACAATAGACGAGCTAAACATATAAGCGGTTGCTATACAGTTAGTGCCTTGCAGGGCACGGAATAATTGAGTAAAACCGCGTTCTGCATCAGGGGTGGTAGCAAGTAAATGGGTAGAATGACTAATATACGCCCACGGCTTTCCAGCGAAAGCAGTAATATGCTTTTTTAAATTGATTGCAAAGTCATTGACTAAACGAGCGTTAATATTGCCAGAAAACTGCCCAATAACAATTGGACCTTCAGTAATAATCCTGACACTGCCATAGTGATTCTTAAATTCCAATTTGCTTCCTTTTGAACTTAAAAAGAGCGCGAATTTTATACAATTCTATGTATGTGTCTAGTTATTTAGTATACAAATTTCAAAAAACATAACTTTTTCATTAATTTTATTTTTATGTGAATCCTATCTAATTATTCGCATAGTAGTGAATAAATAATCCACTCCCTTTTTAAAATATAGCTAACTATTTGTTAACAATGTAATTTAGAGCACCGCTAATTGAGGCTACTTGTGCATCAATACAAATGTCATCATTTGCTTGTGGACTATCAGGGTAAACCTCTGTTGTTGTGACAAATTCTGCATCAGTTAAACCCATACATAAACCAAGCTTTTTCGCTTGGTAATTAATTACACCAAATTGAGTTTGTGGTACGCCAATTAATTGGTTATTTTCATCACTTGGTGCGATGTGGGTTACTTTTTCAACTGATTTTATAATCGCTGCCTGAAATGCATCATGCGGACGCTCACTATCAGCGACAAGATAAAAGCCATCTGGGATATTCCAGTTATCGTGGGTCGTTGCATCACGAGCAGCTAGAGCAGGGCGAAACTCACTATTATCAGTGTCTGTCGTTTCATGTAGGTCAATATGCACATAAGGTGCAATAGTGTTATCGGCTAAATATTGCATAATTGCTGCAGACTCTTCAGCGGGGCTATCTGCATAGAAAGAGCGATTTGGATCCGTGGCATTTGGATTCCAGCGGTTAATCGTTTCATATCCCCAAGGGCTGATACACGGAGCCACTAAAATATTAAAATCAGCAAAGTAGTCTTTGGCACTTCTCTTAGCAAACGCTAAAGCACCATGCACGCCACTTGTTTCATAACCATGAACACCACCGGTAACCAGCACAACAGGTTTATCAGCTTGCCATTGTTTGCTCTTTAAAATGTAAAGAGGGTATTTGTCGCTGTCGTAACTTAATGCGCCATATTGCTCAATATTGAAATCGCTTGATAAAGAGTCTAGTTGCGATACAACATCATCTAAATAGCTACGCTTTACTGACTGTAATTCAAACCATGCTTTCTTATCTTCTTTGTTCCACGGCCTACCAGGGGTTCCTATAGGGTAACTCATAAAATACCTTGTTGTGACTTGCTGCAAAACGCCAAGCTTATCTAAGCTGTTAAGCTGCTGCAACTAGATAAGCTCAGTAGTAAAGTTACCTTGCTCGTACAGCTTTGCATGATGGTGCTTATGGGTCTCAAATAAGTAATTACGAAGTGCATCTTCACCTTGGCACACTTTCACTATTTTTCCGGCAATTCCTTTGCTGGTCGTTCTTATTGGCTTTATGCTAAGAATAACCTGTTCTTCACTCGGTAAATTAAATGCCAACAGTATTTCTTTATTGAGAATAGGAGTTTGACGCTTTGGCTTGAGTAACACGCCTGTGCTTGATAAAGACAGTATCTGAAATTGCTCTGTGTGAATTTCGAGATCAGGCGTACGCCAGCTGCGTTCGATGCCTTTGGTGTCTATTACTTCTGGTGCGCTAAGTACAGGGATCAGTTGGCCATTCTCGTCCTTGGTAAATTCAAGCGGAAACCACAATTGATAAATCCCCACTTCAGCAAGCAGTGTCAGTTTGGCATTGGTAAGTAAGCCGTTTAATTTATCAGGCAAATTGAGCCTAATAGACATTTTTGTGTCGGTTGGATCGCTATCAGTCCGTTCTGCCTCGAATAAACGGTTGAAAAAAGTGAGTTCTTGTTCGGATAAATGTGCCATATAAAGCTCCTTTTAAAGCACGCTTAGTTATATGTATCATAAATTGTTCAAATTATGCACGTATAAACAGCATTAATTGTGCCAGCAGCTTTGTGATTTATTTTGCGACGTATTTCACTTACACTGATAAAAAAACTAACAAGGATTTTATTTTGTCGAGCCTGACTGGTGTAAATAAAAGTTTAGTGATATTTGCTGCTTTAGTCGTTGTTTTAGCTGGTATTAAAGCTGCAAGTGTGATTGTTATCCCATTTGTATTGGCAGCCTTTATTGCCATTATTTGTAATCCCTTAATTCGTTTCTTTGCCAAATACGGTATCCCTAAAGGCATTGCTGTTGTATTTGTGATGTTGATGATTGTCGGTGTAGGGATAAGCCTTGCCGGGTTGGTTGGGCAATCGATGACCGATTTCTCTGAAAAGCTGCCTGAGTACAAAGCACAACTAAAAGAAGAATTTGTCTGGGTGGTCAATGTTGCAGCGAGTTATAACATCCTGATTGATAAAGAGCAGATTATTTCTTTATTCGATCCGGGCAAAATGATTGATGTTGCAACCAACATGCTCACAGGCCTCGGTGGCGTGATGGCTAACTTGTTTTTGATCATCCTAACCGTGGTGTTCATGTTGTTTGAAGGACCTATGCTGAGTAAAAAAGTGCATTTAGCACTGGACGATCCTGAAATGAAAATGCAGCAGGTTGATCGCTTTTTAGATTCAATTAATTCTTATCTGGCTATTAAAACGCTGGTTAGCTTAGGCACAGGTATGCTTGCAGGCTTTATGCTGTGGGCACTTGATGTTGATTACTTTGTACTTTGGGGTGTAGTGGCGTTTATGCTTAATTACATTCCAAACATAGGCTCTATCATTGCTGCGGTGCCTCCTGTGTTACTTGCTTTGATAACTCAAGGCCCACTGGTTGCAGGGTTTATTGCTGGCGGATATTTGGTTATTAACACCGTAATGGGTAACATTGTTGAACCGCGCTTTATGGGTAAAGGGTTGGGTTTATCGACGCTGGTGGTGTTTTTATCGTTAATATTCTGGGGCTGGCTGATGGGGACCGTGGGCATGTTGTTGTCAGTCCCATTAACCATGATAGTTAAAATAGCCTTAGAGACTAGTCAAGAAGGGCGATGGTTAGCTACCTTGCTTGGCAATGGAGAAGAGCTAAAACTTGAAGAGTAATACCAATCCGCAATAATACTTAATCATTTTGAGGGATTAAACCTGTCGCTATCTGCGTTAAAAATTTCTGATTTAGAACAACTAAATAACGAAATTTTTGCCTTGCTATCAACGAGGTTTTCTTGCCTCAAATTAGACCACTTAATTAAGCGAATTGGTATAAAAAGGCGCTTAAGCGCCTTTTTGTCCATGAAAATCTGTGAGTTGCTATTACTTTAGAGGTCGCTGTAAAACCTGCACATGGTTTTTTAGGATCTCAATTTCACATTGCTTGTAGGCAATAGCGGCTTTCGTACTATTTGGCATTTTTTGTAGATAACGCCAACGACAGCTGTCTTCTAAATAACGCTCTTGGTTCTTGATGCTGCGATTAAAAATCGGTAGCAATTGGCTGTTACCGCTATCCTCTTTGATTTTCTCAAGATCCATAGTGAGCTTATTAATCCACATCTTTTGGTCACGCTGCAGATCGGCGATAACTTGATCAAGACATTGAATATAGCGTTTGGTGTCATCGGTATTGTTGCTAGCAAGCTCACACGTTTGCTCTGCTTGAGCATGCGATGCACTCGCAATTAAAGCTAGAAAGCTGCCCTTAACGAGTGTTGATGTTTTATTTTTTATCATGGTAATTAAACTCTAATATAAACTCAGCACCGGCTAGTTTCTCTGCATCTTTAATGGTTAAGGTGCCATTATACGAGTTGACTAAATCCGACACGATAGCCATGCCGACACCGTGGCCACTTTCATAGGTATCGAGTCTGGTACCGCGAGTCAGTAATGATTCACGCTTGTGCTCAGGGACACCTGGGCCATCATCACTTATACTGAGGGTTAACTTTTTGTTCTGCTTAACCTTTATATCGACCTGTGAACGGCAAGCTTTACAGGCATTATCGATTAAATTACCAAGTAGTTCCATCAAATCTGTTTTATCACCCAAGAAATAGTCTTTTTCACTAACCTCTGAGGTAAATATAATATCTTTGTCGCGATAAACCTTGCTCATCGCGCTTATAATTGAGTCAATAACAGGCTTGATATGAGTTTGTTTCTTCCATGTGTCAGACGCACCTGTTGCAGCGCGCTTTAACTGGTGTTCGATCATCACATTAATTCGGTCTAGCTGCTCTTGTGCATCTGCATCATTGGCTAAAGGGCTTGATTTAAGCACTGCCAAAGGCGTTTTTAATGCATGAGCAAGGTCGCTTAACGAAGCACGGTAACGCTCTTTTTGGCGTTGCTGCGATTCAAGCAATAAGTTTAAATCGGCTTTAATAGTTTGTAGTTCAACCGGGTAAAGACCTTTAATTTGTTGGTTATCACCCGACTCAATGGCTTTAATTTCTTTATCGAGTCGTTGCAGTGGTCTTGCACTCCAAACAAAACCAATCGCCATGAGTGCAGCAATGGACACTCCCATGACATACATCCAATTTACGAGTGTCTGCTTAAAGCCATCCATCAACCTCAGTAGGGCATCATTACGCTTTAATAGGATAAAACGTGCATGCTCAGATTGATCAATGTTTTCTAAAATAACGGTAAGGGTTAACTGCCAGTACACGGTATTGTTGTATTCAACCCGACGAAAATCCGCAGAGCCAGCTGGGGCTTCAAAGTTATCAGGAATAAAGTTGATATTGGTCGCCGATTCAGAATACCAAACTGGTAAGTCACCGCGATAAACCATCGCGTAGGTATCTGAGTTTAATCGATTTAGCTCTGGCGTTAAGATGGTGCTAGGCATAACTATGCCACGTTCAGTGAAATCAACTTCAGAAATTAATGAATATAAGTGAGCTTCGAGGGTTTTTTCGGTCGCTTCGACCAAAGAGGCGTAGTAAGCCTTACCAATTGAGAAAAACAGAATTGGTAGGGCGACTAATAAAACAAAGACAAGGATAAATCCTTGCCTTACTTTAAGCGGTATTTGCGATGCTACCACTGACTTTTAAGCCTATAACCACGGCCGCGTAATGTTTCTACTGGGTTAAGGGTACCATCAGGGTCAAGCTTCTTACGTAAACGCAATACGAAAACTTCGATTACGTTTGAATCAAGGTCAAAGTCTTGGTCGTAAATGTGCTCAGTTAGTTCAGATTTAGAAATTACCTTTTGTGGATTAACCATTAGGTATTCTAAAACTTTGTATTCGTATGCCGTTAAGCTAAGTTCTTTATCGTTAACCCATACTTGCTGTGAGCGAGTATGAATTTTAATAGGGCCAGCTGTCATTTCTGGGTTTGCTTTACCGGCGCTACGGCGGATAAGCGCATTACAGCGGGCAATTAGCTCTTCAACGTGGAAAGGTTTAGTTAGGTAGTCATCTGCACCTGCATCTAAGCCTTCTACTTTATCTTGCCAACGGTCACGTGCCGTTAAAATCAAAATAGGAATGGTAATACCTTGTGCACGTGCTTTGGTAATTAGTTCAATACCATCAACTTTAGGTAAGCCTAAATCGACTACCGCCATATCTAGCGGGTATTCGGTAATATGGAATAAACCAGCTTCACCATCGTGACAAAGGTCAACGCTGTAACGCTCTTTTTCTAGGGCATTACGAAGGTTATCTGCTAAGTGTAAATCATCTTCAATAACTAAAATTCGCATTCTTAATCCTTTTTCACTTCGCCAGTCTTTTTGTTCACATGGACATCAACCACGTGGCCGTTCGTTTTTAAAATTCTTACGGTAAATACTTTATCTTGCTCTGTGATTTTTAGGGTTCGGCCGTCTTCAGACTTTTTGGCGATCGTCACAGCCTGCTTTTTAGTCACCTCTTGGGCTTGTTTCTTATTGGCATCAGCATGAAAGCTTGATAATGCAAATAAAAGACTAAAACTGAAGGCTAATAATATGCGCATGACGGGGAACTCCTAAACCAGACCCATTTAGTTTAATTAACCAATTAACTAAAATTCAAGTAATTACGTTAAATTCTGTAATTCAATAGCCAAATCTTAGTTAATAAGCCGTGAACAAACACTGAATTATTGATTCAGTTAAGTTCAGAGGTTAACCAAATACTTTTTTAAATGGTTTTACGACTGAGTTGTCGTAAACACCCGCCGCAATATACGGATCGTTTGCAGCCCATTCACGTGCTGCTTCTAACGACTCAAACTCAGCAACCACTAATGAACCAGTAAAACCAGCGTCAGCCGGATCTTCACTATCAATGGCTGGCAATGGGCCTGCCGTAAATAAACGGTTTTGATCGTCTAATTCTTGAAGGCGTGCTAAGTGAGCAGGACGTGCAGATTTGCGAGCTTCTAAACTATTTTCAACATCCGTTGAATAAATCATATACAGCATGGTGTGTTCTCAATGTTATTTTTAAAAAATAGTAGCATATTCTTAGCAATAGACGAGAGATTATTCGCGTAATAATCTTTACACAAACCCATATAACTTTAACTTATAAAGCTTGAAATACGCGGTGTAACACTGGTAGAGTCGCTGGGTTGAGAAAATAATAATAAGGTTTTTAAATGAGCGAAAAACGTGAGCATTTTAGCTCCCGCCTCGGTTTTATTTTAGCGGCAGCCGGTTCTGCTGTAGGTATCGGAAACTTAGTAGGTTTTCCTGTTTCAGCCACAAAAAACGGCGGTGGTGCTTTCCTTTTAGTCTATGCATTGTTTGTCATTTTTATCTGTTTGCCAGTGATGATGGCTGAAATGGCCATGGGTCGTAAAGCGCAAAAAGATCCACTAGGTTCATACAAATTTTTAGCGGGTAATGATCCAAAATGGAACTTTGCTGGCTTTTTAGCTGTATTAACGCCATTTATGATTGCTGTTTTTTACATGGTGATCACGGTATGGATTTTCGGTTATTTATCGCAAACCGCTTTTGGTAATCTAGATGCCTTGGCGCAGCCGGATAATTTTGGCACCTTTATCAATAGCTACACCGTGTTTGGTTATATGGCCGTGGTTGCCATCATCGTTAACTTGATTTTAGTGGGTGGTGTTAAAGAAGGTATTGAAAAAGCGGCTAAGTTTATGATGCCAGCTTTATTTGTACTACTCACCGCGTTGGTTGTATACGTACTAACTCTTGATAACGCAATGGCCGGTGTTAAGTACTATGTTGTTCCTGACTTTTCAAAAATGGATGCCAGCGTATTAAATGGTGCATTAGCTCAAGCGTTTTTCTCGTTGTCACTGGGTATGGGTATCTTAATGACCTATGCATCGTATATTTCTAAGAAAGATGACATTGTTGGTAGTGCAAAAATGGTTGCAGTCACTGACTCGATGGTGGCATTCATTGCTGGTCTAATGGTGCTTCCAGCTATTTTCAGTTTTAACCCAGATACTGACCCTAGTAATTTATCAGATTCGTCAGTATCGATGATTTTTGTCTACCTACCAAAAATTTTATTAGCGTTACAAGCTGATATTGGCTACGTGGGTGCATCAATTGTTGCGTTTGTATTCTTCTTACTTGTCTTTTTTGCTGCAATTACGTCACTTGTATCAATTGTAGAGGTGCCAACAGCGACTTTAAGCGACCGCAAAGGTATTAGCCGTAAAAAAGCACTGGCTATCTTAACTTTATCTACAGGTGTTTTAACTGTGCTGTGTACAATGTCATTTGGTATGGTTGACTCGCTTACAAAGTTTGTTAGCTATGGCGGTGCAGATAAGAGCTTATTTGATATTGTTTATGATGTGTTTTACGACACAATTTTACCGCTTAACGGTTTAATGGTGTGTTTATTCGTTATGTATCGTTGGAAAAAAGCAAACTTGTCGGCAGAGTTAAGCCAAGGCTGTGAAGGCTATATTGGCAGCTTCACAGAGAAGTATGTGAACTTCTCACTATCAACGTTTATCCCTGCCATTTTATTACTAATCTTTGTAAATACGGTGGCGACTAAGTTTTTTGCATTTAGTATTTTCGGATTTTAAAGACCAGTTCAATACTTAGCCGCGCACTTTGCGCGGCTTTTTTATGCCTATTAAATTAAAAGGCCCCCGCATCGAGCACATCACCCAAGCCAAGGGTAAACATCCAAAGTCCCCATAAGCTGTGTTCAATTACACACACGAAGGTCGAGCGGCTTTGCGCATAGGTGTAAGAAAAAAGCAGCCCCCCTAAAAATGCCAACAATACGGCCAATACATTTGCATAGACAATATGCGCCAACGCAAACACCGATGCGCTGACAATAATACGCACCGTTTTACTTGGCATAATGCGTTTGTAGCGATGGAAAAAATAGGTTCTAAAAATAAGCTCTTGCGGCATCACCGATAAAATAGGGTAGAGCAATAACAACATTAGCCAATCGTTAAATGAGTTTCGTGGCAGTGAAAACCAGTTTTCTTGATTCATGATCCCGTAAAACATTCCAGAGAATAGCGCCCCTAAAAAAAAGAAACTAAATAAGCGACGTTTTACCGCACTAAATTGCCCAAGGCTTGTTAAACGAAAGCGTTTAAAATGGGGATCAGATAAAAGCAGCATGCCGCACACGGCCATTAAAATAATAAGGGCAGGAATAAGCCAGTTAGCGAGATAGGCACGAAGAAAAAAGCCTAATAGCGGCAGAGAAACAAATATGAGGGTAAATTCAAGCCAGCGGTATTGGTTAGCGTTCAATGTCGTCTCAGCGTGTTTTTTGCTTACGCTAACAAGCTAAGACGACAGATTTATGACATTAAGATTGCTTTGGATCTTTCTCTTCGTCATCTTCTGGTAAGTATTTGAACAGGGTGATGATCGTTGCTAACACGCAAACAAAGGTAATGCCCATTAAGCCAAACACTTTAAAGTTAACCCAAAAATCGAGCGAGAAGTTATAGGCAATGTAGATATTCAGCGCCGAGATACCTGCAGTCACCGCAACCCAAAATAGGTTAAGCTTATTCCAGAGCGCTTCAGGTACGTTGATTTCTTGTTTACTCTCAGAGGCATTTTCTAAAATCGAGCTAAGTGCTTTTTTCACTAGGTTTTTGCCAAGAATATAGCGGCTTACTAACAAAGTAACACTGAAAATGGCATACACAATGGTGGCTTTCCATTTTACGAACTGCTCGTCGTGGAACACTAAGGTGAGGGTACCTAACACCACCGCTATAGCAAAAAAAACCCAGTGACGGGTCGGCACTTTACCATCTTTAAAATAACAGTAAGCAACTTGAATTAAGGTGGTTAGCATCAGCAAGGCTGTTGCCCAATAAATATCAACTAACTTGAAAACCGCAAAAAATAAAATCAGCGGGATGTATTCAATAATCGCATGCATAAATTTATAAATGCTCTAATTTAAAAAGATACTGGGTTGTATCAAGTTATCGTGCAAGATACAAGGTTGACTTAACAGCCCTGAAAGCTTAGCCTCCCGAGCCAATCTGGCCTAAACCTGCGTTTAGGTTGTTTTACCTTATCTTTTTCCGCTTAACCTCAGATGATTAAGCGGCGTATTTTGGAGCACTTTTTATGAATAAAGCCGCGTTAGTATCGCAAATGGCTGCCCACAGTGAATTAACAAAAAAAGACACACAAGCTGCCTTAACCAGCATCTTAAATGCTATCGAAAAGTCTCTTTCTGAGGGTGACCAAGTGCAAATTAATGGTTTTGGTACGTTTGCTCTGAGTTATTACCCAGCACGCAAAGGGCGCAACCCGCAAACCGGTGAAGAAATTGAAATTGAAGGCGCTAATAAGCCAGTTTTTAAACCAGCAAAAGCACTCAAAGACGGTTTATAAGCAGGATTTGCAAAGCTGTTGTAGTATTTACAGAGCATAAATAGAACACCTGAAAATTTATTCAATATTTTCAATCTATTAAGTTTGGCATGTTGTATGCTGTTAATCATTTAGGTTTACCTAAATAAGGAGATAACATGTCAAATTTAAATAGCCAACTGAATGGTAAAAAGATTGCTATTCTTGCAACCAATGGTTTTGAGCAAAGCGAGCTATTGTCACCACGAAGCGCATTATTAGAAGCGGGTGCACTTGTCGAAGTTGTGTCACTTGAGCGTGGCGATATCACCGCATGGGATGAAAACCAATGGGGTGAGCGAGTCAGTGTTGACCGTGTAGTCAGCGAAGCAGACTCTGCAGAGTATGACGCGTTACTTCTGCCTGGTGGCTTATTCAACCCAGATACGTTACGTCAAGATAGCGAAGCAAAAGCCTTTGTTGATGGCTTTTTCAGTGCCGGTAAAAACAAGCCCATCGCCGCGATTTGCCACGGCCCATGGCTATTAGCCGAAATTAATAAACTACGTGATCGCAAAGTAACCTCATACCCAAGTATTAAAACTGATTTAATCAATGCAGGAGCTAATTGGGTTGATCAAGAGGTGTGTGTTGATGAGGGCATAGTTACAAGCCGAAGCCCAGCCGACTTAGAGGCTTTTAATCGAAAATTCATAGAAGAAATTAAAGAGGGCGAGCATCGCCATCATTAATCATAAATTGTTAAGCACAAAAAAGGGCCTTTATGGCCCTTTTTTAAGCAATACAATAAGTTACTTTGTAGCTGCTTTCATACTAGCTACAAACTCTTTTAAACCAGTTAGCATTGCTGCTTGATCATCAAGGTTTGCCTCGATAATTTTAACAACCGCAGAGCCTGAAATCGCACCAGCGGCCCCTGACTCAAGTGCTGATTTAACATCTTCCGGTGTTGATACACCAAAGCCTAATAATGCCGGTGCAGCATGGTAATCTTTTAGTTTTTTAACTAATGAATCTGCTGGCATTTGTGCCTTGGTTTCTGTGCCTGTCACACCTGCGCGTGAAAGAAGGTATGTGTAACCACGGCCATATGACGCACACTCTCGTAACGTGTCATCATCAGCATTCGGTGTAGCAATAAAAATTGGGTCGATGCCATTTTTCATTGCTGTTTGGCGAAATAGCTTTGATTCATGTAGCGGCACGTCAGCCACTAAAATAGAATCAACACCGGCTTCTTTAGCATCTTGATAAAACTTTTCGATGCCACGCTTAAATACTAGGTTTGAATACAATAACAGGCCAATCGGAATATCGGCATTGTACTCACGCACTTGTTTAATGATATCAAAGCAATCTTGGGTATTGATGTTTTCATCAAGTGCACGAATGTTAGCAGCTTGGATCACTGGGCCATCTGCAATCGGATCAGAAAATGGAATACCCAGCTCAAGGGCATCAGCGCCACCATCAATTAAGCTTTTGATGATCTCTACACTCAGTGCTTTATTAGGATCACCAATCGTAACGAAGGGTACAAAAGCACCTTGGTTTGTTTCATTTAATGTGGCGAACAGTTGTCCGTAACGGTTAGTCTGGCTCATAGTGCGCCTCCTTCTGATAAAACACTGTGTACGTGAGCCAAATCTTTATCGCCTCGGCCGCTTAGGTTAACCACTAAAATAGTGTCTTCGGTTTGTTGCTCGGCATATTTAAGGGCATATGCGAGGGCATGGCTTGATTCAAGCGCTGGAATAATGCCTTCGTTCTTAGCCAGTAGTTGGAATGCCTCAAGTGCTTCAGTATCAGTAATGCCAACATATTCTGCACGGCCTGTCTCATGAAGATAAGCATGTTGTGGACCAACAGCTGGGTAATCAAGACCTGCTGAAACAGAGTAAGACTCTTCAATTTGACCATCATCATTTTGCATAATATAGGTATAGGTACCGTGTAAAATGCCTTTAGTGCCCTTACATAGCGTAGCACCGTGTTGATGGGTATCTAAGCCTTTACCAGCTGGCTCTACACCAATGAGTTTTACGCTTGGCTCATCAATAAAGTCTGTGAACATACCAATGGCGTTAGAGCCACCACCCACGCAAGCAAGCACTGCATCCGGTAAGCGACCTTCAGCTTTAAGCACTTGTTGTTTTGCTTCTTCACCAATCATTTTTTGGAACTCACGCACCATGGTTGGGAATGGGTGAGGGCCTGCTGCAGTGCCTAGTAAATAGTGAGCATCTTTGTAATTTGCTGACCAGTCACGCAGTGCTTCGTTTACGGCATCTTTTAAGGTACCAGAGCCTGCTGTGACAGGAATAACCTCTGCGCCCATTAATTTCATACGAAATACATTTGGTTGCTGACGTTCAACGTCTTTTGCGCCCATGTAAATACGGCATTTTAAGCCAAGTAGGGCACAGGCTAGGGCCGTTGCAACACCGTGTTGGCCGGCACCTGTTTCTGCAATCACTTCTTTTTTACCCATGCGTTTGGTCAGAAGTGCTTGACCAAGTACTTGGTTGGTTTTGTGCGCACCGCCGTGCAGTAAATCTTCACGCTTTAAATACAGTTTTACCTTAGGATTTTTAACTAAGTTACGTGTCAGAGTTAATGGCGTAGGGCGACCTGCGTATTCATTTAACAGTTTTTCAAACTCAGCCTGAAAAGCTGGATCTTTTTGTGATTTATTAAACTCTGCTTCTAGTTGCTTGAGTGCTGGCACAAGCAGCTGTGGTACAAACATACCACCGAATTCACCGAAATAAGCTGGATTTTGCATTCTAACCTCAATAATTTCTGATATGCGAAAACGCATTTTGTAATTTTGTTTGGCACTTTTTACCCGCTGACGCTTCAACGCCAGAATTTAGGTCAAGGCCATTAGCACCGCGATAAAGCGCTGCGTGAATATTTTCTGGGTTTAAACCCCCGGCTAACATAAACGGCACGGTTGCCGTCTCTAGCACTGACCAATCAAATGCTTCGCCTGTGCCGCCTTTTTGGCTTTTGCTGTAAGTGTCGTATAAATGGCGGTCAACCCCTTCAAGCGGTTTGGGTAATTCGCCTTTAACGGCTTGGGCTTTCCAAATTTCACAGCCAAGCGGTAATTGCTTTCTGAGACTTTGAATATACTCGCTATTCTCGTCACCATGTAATTGCACTGCAGCTAATTTTAAGCTTTGTGCATAATCGACCACTTGTTCTAGAGGTGCATTGACAAACACACCCACATACGCGAGCGGGGCACTTTGCGTAACTTGCTTGGCACAGTCGATATCGACATAGCGCGGTGACTTAGGATAAAAAATTAAGCCACCATACACAGCACCACTGGCGTAGGCTGCCATCGCATCTTGTGAACGGGTTAAACCACACACTTTGTTCTCACCTAAAATGACTTTACGGCATGCGGCTTCTAAGTCGCGCTCAGCCATCAGTGAGCTGCCAATTAAAAAGCCATCGCACAATGGTGCAAGACGTTTTACATCTTTATGGGTATAAATGCCCGATTCTGAAATCACTACTTTGTCATTTGGGATAAGCTGACGTAAACGCTCAGTTGTTGCAAGATCAGTACTTAAATCACGAAGGTCGCGGTTATTAATACCAATTAGGCTGGCATTAAGTGTAAGTGCACGACTGACTTCTTGCTCATTACTGACTTCAGTAAGTACCGACATGTTTAAAGAGTCAGCCACTTTATGAAGCGCTAAATATTGCTCGTCATCAAGAACTGAGAGCATTAATAAAATGGCATCACCACCAGATAAGCGTGCTAAATAAACTTGGTACTCATCAATAAAGAAATCTTTACAAATAAGCGGCTGTTCCACTTGGCTGCGCACGTATTCAAGGTACTGATAACTACCTTGGAAATATTTTTCATCCGTTAGCACGCTCATACAGGTTGCGTACTTTTTATAAACCGATGTAATTTCGTCTAAATTGAATGGTTCGCGAATAAGTCCTTTTGACGGTGAGGCCTTTTTACATTCTAAAATAAACTGCGTACCGGTTGCTGCTAATGCGCCTTCAAAGTCTCGCTTGGTTGGCACAACATCGCTAATGAAGGATTCAAGCGGGCGCTGTGCTTTTCTTTGTTCTAATTCAATGCGTTTGTCGGCAACAATTTTGTCTAACACGTTAGCCATGACTTACCTCAATAATTGCGTTCAATGTGTCCATCGCTTTGCCTGATGCTAATAAATTGCTTACTTGATCTGCGGCTGCTTTTAAATCACCTGCTTTATCGGTTAAATAAAGAAGAGCGGCAACGTTGGCTATAATGGCTGCGTTATGCGCCATTTCACCTTGACCTTGTAAAATCGCTAAGCTTGCTTTTGCGTTATATTCTGGGCCTTGGCCTGCTAGTTGTTCAAGTGAATAGTTTGCAAGACCAAAATCGCTCGCTGTTAGCGTGTATTCACTCAGTTCACCGTTATTAAGTTCAACCACTTTGGTTGTTCCATGTAAGGCAATTTCGTCAGTGCCTGCACCGTGAACCACCATAGCGCGTTTTGTGCCAAGGGTTTTTAGGGTTTCGGCCATTGGTAAACACAGCGAAGGGTCATAAACACCAAGCAATTGCACCTCAGGGGCAGCAGGATTGGCCAGTGGCCCTAGGATATTAAAAATTGTGCGGCTTTTAAGGGCCGTACGCACGCCCATCGCATGGCGTACACCACTGTGATAATGCGGCGCAAATAAAAATGTAAAGCCGGTATTCTCTAAACAATGGGCAGCTTGCTCAGGGCTCATATCGATATTGATACCCAAGGCTTTAAGTAAATCTGCAGAGCCCGAGTTACTCGACACACTGCGATTACCATGTTTGACCATGTTGATGCCCGCAGCGGCAGCAACAATAGCAGCCGTGGTACTAATATTAATTGTGTTTGAGCCATCGCCACCGGTACCACAGCTATCAGCAAGTAAGGTTTTGCTGGTTTGAAATGGCACTGCATTGGCGCGCATTGATGCCGCCGCACCGGCGATTTCATCACTTGTTTCGCCTTTTAGTTTTAGGGCGATAAGTGCAGCCGTTAATTCAATATCATTAAGCTGGCCATTCATGATGGCATCAAATAATGCAGTTGCTTGCGAAAATGATAAATCTTGCTTTGCTAATAATTGGTTTAACTGGGTTTGAGTTGTTGCTTCCATGTTATTCCTCTACTGCACGCGTGCGGTTAAAAATTCAATGCTTTGCTGTAATAGCAATGCGCCATTTGGCGTTAAAATTGATTCAGGATGAAACTGATAGCCAAGGGCATTATCTTGTTGATGGTAAATTGCCATCGGAATATTTTCATAACAAGCAATTACTTCAACGTCATCAGGGACTTTGGTTGCCATTAATGAATGATAACGAGCAACCGGCATTTTATCGCCCATACCCGCGAATACTGGGTGCTCAGTCAACGAAATAATTGATGACTTGCCATGCACAGTTTCACCTGCATGACCAATAACCCCACCGTAGCTTTGTGTTAGTGCTTGCTGCCCTAAACAGATACCCAGCATCGGGAAGCGACCTTTACACAGTTCAATGAGTTCCATTAAACAACCCGCATCAGATGGCGCGCCAGGGCCAGGTGATAGCACTAATAATACAGGCACTGTCTCTTGGCACATTTTGTCGAAGATGCTTTGTGCACTGATGTTATTACGGTATACCACTAACTGGCACCCTAACATAGAAAGTTCATCGACTAAGTTATAACTAAATGAATCAAAGTTATCTAAAAAGTAGATTTTATAGGCTGATGTTGTCGTCATTATTGTGCCTTGTAAGTCGATTGAATCGCAGTGATCACAGCTTGTGCTTTAGCGCGGGTTTCATTGGCTTCTGATTGTGGATCTGAATCAAACACCACACCTGCACCTGCTTGCACATAGGCTGTGCCGTTTTTAACAAAGGCAGAGCGAATAACAATACAGCTATCCATGGCGCCATCGCCTGTTAAATAACCCACAGCACCACCATAGCTGCCGCGGCGTTTTTGTTCGGTTTTACGAACTAACTCAGCAGCGCGTACTTTAGGTGCACCCACTAAGGTGCCCATGTTCATACAAGCTTGGTAAGCATGTAGCGCATCGAGCTCAGGTTTTAAAGTACCCACAACGCGTGAAACTAAATGCATCACTTGTGAGTAGCGGTCTACTTTTAATAACTCTTTAGCGTGACGTGTGCCTGGTACGCTAATACGGGCAACATCATTTCGCGCTAAATCAACTAGCATCAGGTGCTCGGCACGCTCTTTTTGGTCGTTGCGAAGTTCAAGCTCAATGCGGCTGTCTAGGTCTGGATTAATTTGCCCGTTAGCAAACTTGCCACGAGGGCGAGTGCCGGCAATAGGGTATACCTCAACTTGTTTACTCTCAGCGCAATATTTGAGGGCTGACTCGGGTGATGCGCCGAATAACACAAACTCTTCATCGCGCATATAAAACATATATGGGCTTGGGTTTTGTTGTTTTAATTGGCTGTAAGCATGAAGTGAGTCAGGGCAGGCGAGAGAAAAAGTACGTGATGGAACAACTTGGAAAATATCGCCATCAACGATGTTGTTTTTTAACTTGATGACATGTTCGCAGTATTGCTCGTCGCTAACATCAACAGAAATTGGGTTTGAGCCTGTTTGTTTTTGCCCTTGGTAGCTTTGTGCATTGTCACATACGGCATTTAAACGCTCTAACTGTTGACCAACCTCAAAGCAGTTTGCATGGACTTCAGGGCCGTTAAATACGTTGCCAATTAGCTCGGTTGTTTTTGCTTGATGGTCGATGACAACTAACGTTTCTGCGAGGTAGAAAACATAATCTGGGCAGCTGTTTTCGCCGTCAGGCACATCAGAAAGGGTTTCGAAATTAGCAACCATATCGTAGGCAAATACACCGCCTAAGAACACAGAAAATGGGTTATCTGTGGTGCTTTTAATACTATTAATACAGCTACGTAGCGCACTAAATGCGTTATCTGCTACTAATTTACTGGCTTCATCAATGTCGCTTGCTACCTCGTTGTAGGTTAACGTTAATGTGTCTTCTACAAGCTCTGCAGAGCAGTTTTGCACATGAGTTTGTAAATAAGGCAGTAATTGTTTGCCGTTATTTGACTGTGCAGTGAGTGTGACCTGTTTGCCTTGGCAAACAATACGTAGCGCTGAGTCAACCAAAATTAGACTTTTTACACTGTCTTTAGAATCAATTTCAGCAGACTCTAACAGCAGTGAATTAGGCTTATCGAGTAAACTGTATAACGCAAGTGGGCTACTGATGTAATCGCGCACTTGAGTGATACTGGTTACTTCACCCGGTGTCGTTGTTATATGACTAAAAATCAAACCTCATTCTCCCTCATTCCCAAAAACTCTTTAAAAAACAAAACCCCGCGAAGCGATGCTTGGCGGGGTTCGTATAAAGATGCCTATAAATTAGATAGACCCTTACCGTCCCGCTAAGCCAGGCGCCACCACCAATGATGTGTAAGAGTTGCTATGTAATTCATTATAAAACCTTAAAATTTAGATATAAAAAAACCCGCTACTTGAGCGGGTTTTGAAATCGTTAAACACGACAATTCGTCACCCGCTAGTTACGAGTGCCACCACCAAATTGTGATTTGAATTGTTTTGTTCATTGTTATTGCTTATTTAACGTGTCAGAAAGTGCATACAGTAAAGCGTACCTAAGCGGATACTGTCAAGTATTAATTTACATAGTTAGTACGATTTCGGCATTTACCCATCGCAATTGCCCATTTATGAGGGTAAAACACACAGCTATATAAGATAATCACGCCCTCGCAGTAAATTTTTGTTATACTCACATCATTGATTCAAGAACTTACGTAAAGCAGTCTTTCCCTTTGATAAAATACGATTTACATAGCCACACCACATACTCAGATGGTCAGCTATCAGTCGAGCAATTGTTACACCGCGCGGTTGAGAAAAACATAGATGTGTTTGCAATTACCGATCACGACACGTTAAGTGCGATAAAACCAGCTCGCCAAGTCATTGCAGATGATAATTTACCGCTTAAATTAATTGCTGGCGTTGAAGTATCAACAAAATGGGAAAGTTTTGAAATTCATATAGTTGGCTTAAATGTTGATGACGAAAATGACGCACTGTTGTCATTATTACAAGCGCAACAAGGCAAGCGTGAAGAGCGCGCTTTAGAGATAGGTCGTCGCCTTGCTAAAAATGGTTTTGAAGGCATTTACGACCAAGCAAAAACATTTGCCGAAAACGCCCAAATCACACGGGCGCATTTTGCCCGTGCACTGATTGAACGTGGTGTAGCTAAAAACTTTCCTGGGGTATTTAAGAAATACTTAGGGCGAGGAAAAACAGGTTATGTACCAAGTAGTTGGTGCGATATGCAAACTGCAATTGCTGCCATTCATCAAGCCGGTGGGGTTGCCGTTCTAGCACACCCTGGGCGTTATCAAATGTCGAATAAGTGGCTACGGAAATTAATTATTGAATTTAAAGATGCCGGTGGCGATGCGATGGAAGTTGCACAACCACAGCAAGCACCCAGTGAACGCCAGTTTTTAGGTGAACTTTGCCGTGAATATGGCTTACTTGCGTCACAAGGGTCAGATTTTCATTTTCCGACCAGTTGGTTGGAGTTGGGTAAAAATTTATACTTACCAAAAGATTGCCAAGGGGTTTGGCAAGCATGGGAAGGGCAATAGGAGCGTGTAATGAGTCAGTTTTTTCATATTCATCCAGATAATCCGCAACCACGCTTAATCAGCCAAGCGGTTGATATTATTAAGCAAGGCGGTGTTATTGTATACCCAACCGATTCGGGTTACGCACTTGGCTGTAGCATTGGTAATAAGCAAGCAAAAGAGCGCATCGAACGTATTCGTGGTATTGAAAAACACCATAACTTTACTTTGGTCTGCCGTGACTTATCGGAACTATCTACCTATGCTCGCGTCGATAATCAGTTATTCAGATTGATTAAAAATAACACCCCTGGGCCTTATACGTTCATCTTTAAAGGCACTAAAGAAGTACCAAAGCGTTTATTAAACGAAAAGAAAAAAACCATTGGTATTCGTGTTATCGAACACCCAATCACCTGTGCTTTATTGGCTGAATTAGGTGAACCGTTAATGTCATGTTCTTTAATTTTACCGGGTGAGCAATATACCGAGGCAGATCCTGATGAAATTCGCGATCGCATTGAAAAGCAAGTTGATTTAATTATTAATGGTGGTTATCTTCCTGAACAGGCAACCACAGTAATTGACTTGTCGGATGATGATATCGAAATCTTACGTGTGGGTTGTGGTGATACTAAACCATTTGAGTAGAGACTTCATTGACTAGCCCAGAGCTTGACGCGCCAGATAATTTACAAGAGCCAGTACAGCAAAAGCTGCCACTGGCTTTTTTGCATGGTAAAGCGGTGGTTGATAAACCTGAAGATTTATATATTCCCCCCGATGCATTAGAGATCATTTTAGAAACTTTTGAAGGTCCTCTCGATTTACTTCTGTATTTAATCAAAAAACATAAACTCGATGTACTAGAGCTCTCTATTTTTAGTATTACAGAGCAATACGTGAGTTATGTTGAAATGATGAGCGAGTTTCAGCTTGAGCTGGCAGGTGAATACCTTGTGATGGCGGCGCTATTAGCACAAATTAAATCACGATTATTATTACCAAAACATGAAGAGCTTGAAGAGGAAGAAGACCCACGAGCTGAGCTTGTAAGACGTTTACAAGAATACGAACAATTTAAAAAAGCCGCAGAAAATCTTGATGAAATCCCTCGCGAAGGCCGCGATATCTTTGTTGCCGAAGCACTGGTGCCAGAATTCAGTGAGCGTGAGGTACTGTTACCTGACGTTGACATGAAAGACTTGTTAGTTGCGCTAAGCGACGTTATGGCCCGAGCTAAAACATTTGAACACCATCATATTACCGCAGAAGCCTTATCGACCCGTGAACGGATGAGCTTAATCTTAGATAAACTCTCAGAGGCTCAATCACAGCTGCCTTTTAGCACTCTTTTTACGGTAGAAGAGGGCAGAAGTGGCGTTGTAGTAAGCTTTATCGCCATGTTAGAGCTGGTGAAAGAAAACCTGATCAGCTGCTTTCAGGTAGATGCCAATAGCCAGATTTATGTTGGTTTGGTGGAAGAAAGCGAATAACTAGAAGTTAATGGTTTTAAGCAGTAAGTTTTAAGTTAGCTGTCAGAGTAGACTGAAAAATATAAGGAAAGCAGATGCAAAGTAAACATTTTACAATCAAAACCATGACCAAGAAGGAAGTCGAACTCATGATTGATTGGGCTGCAGCAGAAGGCTGGAATCCGGGCCTTAATGATGCAGAGTGTTATTTTGCTGCTGATCCTGAAGGATTTCTAGTTGGTTTTCTAGACGATGAACCTATTGCTACAATTTCTGCCATTAATTATCACGATGCATTTGGCTTTATCGGCTTTTACATTGTTAAACCTGATTACCGAGGCAAAGGCTACGGAATGCAAATTTGGAATGCCGCGTTAAAGCGCCTTGAAGGGTTGAATATTGGCCTTGATGGTGTGGTGGAGCAGCAAGAGAACTATAAAAAGTCTGGTTTTAATCTGGCTTATCGCAATATCCGTTTTGCAGGAGTAGGCGGTGGTAATTCACCGCAAAATGCAGACATTGTTGATCTTAAGACTGTGCCATTCGAAATTATTGACGCATACGAACAGGCTTTTTTCCCAGTAAATAGAGCAAACTTTACTAAAGCCTGGTTAAGCCAACCCCAATGCGATGCGTTTGGCGTAATGCAAAATGGGGAATTGGCAGGATACGGCGTTATTCGCAAATGCCAGAACGGCTTTAAAATTGGCCCTCTATTTGCCGACTCACCAGAATTGGCTGAATCTTTGTTCCTTGCTTTAAAATCTAAAGCGAGTGCATCCGACGCTATTTTCCTTGATACGCCCGAAATCAATCAAGCTGCTGTTGCTTTGGCACAGAAATACAACATGCAGGTGTCATTTGAAACCGCCAGAATGTACACGGGTGAATGTCCGAACTTGCCATTAAACCGTATTTTTGGCGTCACTTCTTTTGAAATCGGCTGAGTTTATTGGGTTGAGTGATTAAACGGTTGTGCGTAAAACTCAAAATTTATCACGTTAAGAATTAGATGCTTTTATCAACGAGTATTCATAATATTGCTAGCACCTAGCACCTAGCACCTAGCACCTAGCACCTAGCACCTAGCACCTAGCACCTAGCACCTAGCACCTTCTGTCTTTTTCCTTTCCACTTTCCCCTTGCTACTTTCACCTTTCTCCTTTGCCTGGGTGTGCATATACGCACAGAATCTGTTCGTTTTACGCTATTTTCATTATATAAATCCTAAGCTAAGCTGTACCTAGTTTCACGATTCTCATGGGAAATGAGTATGTTAAAGAATTCAAAGTCAAGTTATGGCTGGGTGGCCATCTTAGTGCACTGGTTAATGGCACTTGGGGTGTTTGGTTTGTTTGGCTTAGGCGTATATATGGTTGAGCTAACCTATTACGACGCTTGGTACAAAGGTTCTTTGGACCTGCATAAAAGCGTTGGTATTACCTTAGCGGCATTATTGCTGTTTCGATTTGGTTGGCGTTTGTTAGGTACTCAGCCTGAGCCTGTTGCAGGTAGCTCAAAAGCAATGAATCGAGTTGCTCACTCAGTTCATAAACTAATTTATTTAGCTTTAATCGTCATTGTGACATCTGGCTATTTAATTTCTACGGCTGATGGCCGTGCAATTGAAGTATTTAATTTATTCGCTGTGCCGGCATTACCAGAGTCGGTCGCGAACCAAGAAGATATTGCAGGTAAAATTCACTTTTATGCCGCGTATGGGCTAATAGCTGTGGTTGTTTTACATGCTTTAGGGGCACTAAAACATCATTTTATCGATAAAGATAAAACCTTAATTAGAATGATCAAACCATTGAAGGATGATTAATATGAAAAAATTACTATTAGGCACAGCACTAAGTGCTGCACTTTTCTCAACAGCTAACGCAAATGCAGCTGACTATGTTATTGATACAGATGGTGCGCACGCATTTGTAACTTTTAAAATTAAGCATTTAGGTTACAGCTGGTTACATGGTCGTTTTAATACTTTTTCAGGTGATTTTAGTTATGACGATAAAGCGCCTAATGCATCTAAAATCAATGTAACGATAGATACTAAAAGCATCGACTCAAACCATGCTGAGCGTGACAAGCACTTACGCGGAAAAGACTTCTTAAATGTTGATAAATACCCAACGGCAACATTCAAAAGCACCTCAATCAAGTTTGATGAAGACGGTGATGAAGCAGATGTAACAGGTGAATTCACCTTAAATGGTGTGACTAAAACCATTACTTTTGAAATTGATAAAATTGGTGAAGGTAAAGATCCATGGGGTGGATACCGTGTTGGTTTTGAAGGTGAAACAAGCCTTAAACTAGCTGACTATGGTATCGACTACAATCTAGGCCCTGCTTCTACGCATGTTGATATCGGTTTATTCATTGAAGGTGTGCGTAAGTAAGCACCATTAATACGACTGCCAATTCGCATAACTATGTGGATTAGGAAATTAAAAGTGCCGCTCAATGAGCGGCACTTTCGTTTCTATCTTTTAACCTTTTTTCTAAAATGGGCTGTAAATTATCAGGTAGCCAGCGAACTAAAACATCATGAAAAGCGTTTGTGTGAGCTATTTTTTCAAGGGTTTCATCTAGTAGTTTTACCGTTTCTTTGCCTTGTTTGTTATTTGTACAACCTATATAACCAACGCTTAATGCCGGTGCTTCGGTGAGTGTCAGTTGGGTCAATTCATCTTTAAAGCCCATTGAGTGCGCCAAATAGTAATGTTCGCTAGGGTAGCCAAGTAATATATCAATGCGCTTCTTATGCAGCATATAAGTTAAGCTTGCGAGTGTATCTCTGCCGGGGCGTGAGATAATATTAGCGTCATGGCTTTCGTTAATCACGCTATCTATATCGGCGCCAAACGAGCGGCTCATTGATACCCCTAATGCCAAGTGTTTTTCGTTTAATAACGACTTTAAAGACACGGGTTTTGTCACGTCTAACTTAAGTTTTGTGGCTAACTCTTTACGTATGGCAATGGAGGGTGATAAACCCACTGTTGAAGTGTGCTCTGTAAACTGAATATGCTGCTTACGGTGCTCGCTTTGATATAACGACAGCATACAGTAATTGTTGTGTGGGTTTGATAGTTCATGCACGGCGCGACTGGCTGGCAATAGGGTGCGTTTAAATGAAACCTCTGGCAGAAATTGCTCTAGTAATTTGATCACACTTTCGTCACGACCAGTTCCTTCATATTTGTCATTCATGATGTAGTAGGGAGCAAAATCAACCATGATCCATTCGATTGACTTCGGTTGCTTAGTTGCAGCAACGGGGAGGCAGAAAAGTAATAGTAAAATAGAGCACGTAAAACGCATTTTTACTACCTATTTGTGGGCTTAAAATATAAGTGTAGCAGGAATTTAGCTATATGCAGGCTGGTGATGAAAAACTAAAACGCCAGCGTATTGGCTGGCGTTTATCGGTAGGGTTTAGTTGGCTTTTAGCCACTTCACAAATTGGCGTGCATCACTTGCCTTTTGGAAGATGGCGTTTTTTAAGCCTTGCGTGTCACTAAAAATTACACGCTGTTTATTTACCGAGATTGATTGCACTGGGTGTGCGATCTGGATCAAAGATCCGTTGTATTTATATGACATAATAAAACTCACTCTTTCTTTTGTCTGTGTCTGTAGAGCTTTAATAGGCATTTAAAAAATACAGACCGACATTTGTTGTCTTGCTAACAGTGTTGACTAAGTTTGTGACAGTTTGGTGATGATTTGAAAATTCATCAAAATGTCATTTAGCAAACGAGTTGCAAGTATTTATACGAATATGCGGGAATTACTGGATCAAGGTAAGGGGTTAACCGCGTGGTTTCTAAAAACCAGACAAGTAGATTACTGTAAGAATTAACTAAGCGCAAGGTTTATTTTTTAAACATCAAAAATAATTTCTGGATGTTTAATAGAAACGGGCGTATTGTGATTAGGCACAAAATAACAATAAGAAGTATGCATATGAATTACCTTTTGGTGTCAGATATATTTGGTAAAACAGCGCATTTATCGCTGCTTGCCCAGCAGCTTCGCGGTAAGGTGAGTCTTTGCGACCCTTACCAAGGAGAAATTCAGCTCCCTATAAATGAGCAGTTTCAATACCAGCATTTTATTACTCATTGCGGTCATGATAGTTATTTTGAACGGGTGCATGTCAAAATGGCCGCTATTCGTCAGCCAACCACGATTATTGCATTTAGTGCAGGCGCAGCGGCTGTTTGGCGAGCTCAAGCAGAGTTAAAAAATTCATTCATTAAAAAAATTATTGCCTTTTATCCATCCCAAGTCAGGCATCATCTCGAGCTTGAAGCCAAAGTTCCTTGCCGATTTATTTTTCCTCACAGTGAAGAACATTTTGATATAAATCCTGTGATTGCAACATTAAAAAGTAAAGCGAAGGTGAGCTGTGAAATAGCCGACTTTGGACATGGTTTTATGAATCCATTATCTGAAAATTTTAATCAGCTTGGCTATCAGCAATTTACAGAACAACTGTTAAAAGAAAGTTGTCATCTAGAAGTTGCCACCAACCATTAAAAACTAGTCTATAGTCATTACTAAACAATAATATAAGTAATGACTATGACGGACCAATCAAATTACAGCCACTTCTTATCTAACCCGGTTGCTAAACCACCTTGTCGAATGATCAATGCGCAAATGTACGGATTTTTTGTTGCTGGGTGTGAGCAAAAAATGCAGCAGTATGTTGATGCAACTTTAAATTTATTAGCAACCGAATCAACCTCGTTTAATGTGTTAGGGAGCACGTGTTTACTTACCTTCACTGATATCGAAAAAATTTCTTCGTTAACGCCACCGTTTTCAGAGCATGGCTGGATGCAAGAAACTGATATTATTATTTGGCTCCCAGTAGCAAAAATGCAAGGTGGAGATATTAGTCATTTATATTGGTATCCGGCATTTATTAGCGTCAATAACATTTATGCTTTGATTAATGGCCGAGAAGCCTGGGGCTACAATAAATACCTGTGTGAATATCAGATGCCTGCGACTGTGAGTGATGCGGGCGCCTTTAGTATTTCTTTAGAATGTTTTGATGTGTTTAACCCAGACTCTAAATTAGCAGTGCATGAGCTATTAACCATTGAGCAAACACAGGCAAGTACCAAGGAAAACCTACTCGATAACTTATCGCATTTTTCTAAACACGTTACCGATTTCTTTGATGCGCAAATTAAAGGCATTGATTTATCGCTTCTTAAACAATTGTTAGACGGGTTTATTCATCCGCAGATGGATCAGATTTTGTTTAAACAATTTCCCGATGGCCAAGGAGATAAAGCCGTTTATCAAAGCGTGGTTCACTCACCATCGTTAATCAAAAAAATTCACCAATTAAAACTTTTACACAATGATTTTAGTTTGGATGTAAAAGCTCTTGCGAGCTTTCCTCTGAATGACATGTTTGGCATTGCACTTGGCAAACAAGCGGTTCATTTACCTTTTTACGTCAATATGGACTTTGATCAGCTTGGCGCAACACAACTGTTACCAGTACAGGGGTAACCATGGAAAAAGAAAAAATCACCATTGTCGGTGGCGGTGTTGCAGCGATGACTGCGGCAGTGTATTTAACCGAGCAAGCTAATTGGCAAAGCCAGCGCGAGATTACCGTTTATCAACAGGGTTGGCGCCTTGGCGGTAAAGGGGCGAGTGGCCGAAACGCCCATTTTGGACAGCGAATAGAAGAGCATGGTTTGCATGTTTGGTTTGGCGCCTACGTGAATAGCTTTCGCACCTTAGAAGGGGTGTATAACTCACTCAATCGACCTGCTAGTTGTTCATTGGCTACTTGGCAGCAGGCATTTAAACCACACAGTTTTATTGCTTTACAAGAATTTATTGATAACGAATGGCAAACTTGGCCGATAGATTTTCCTACCGTTGAAGGGAACCCCGCTGATGGCAGCCTAGATATAACAGTGTGGGACTTTGTCACCATGACATTAGCATGGCTAAAAAAATGGACCGAAGGCATTGAGCATGTTTGTCAGCAGCAAGATGCTAAAACCACTTTAGTGACAAAAAAGTCACGGGATCAATCGTTACTCAAACACATGTACCAAAAAATCAAAGCAGACATTGATACCCATTTAAATGGCGCAAAGCAGTTTATTGATGATATTGAAGCAGGCGCAACTGAAATTGCCTCGAACCCACGAACATTGATAACTCATTTGCTGCAGTTCACCGAAAAGCAGGCCACTCATACAGATAAACAGGCCGATCGATTGGTGATTTGGTACATCGTCAGAAAGTTAAAACGTTGGTTTAAAGACCAAGTTATTGATTTGCTCGATGACAACCCAGAGCTGCGCAGACTTTATATTTGTGCCGATCTTGCGATTGCAATGCTCACCGGATTGATTAAAGACAAAGTATATCGCGACGGTTTTGGTGTCATTAATTGCTTCGACTTTCGTCAGTGGCTCGAAAAAAATGGTGCTAACAAAACTTACAGTGTCGATTCAGCGCCAGTGCGTGGCTTTTATGATTTGGTGTTCGCATACCCTAAAGGTGACTTTAATAAACCCAATGTTGAAGCAGGCGTTGCCGCCCTTGCCATGTTACGTATAGGTCTTTGCTATAAAGGCGGCGTGATGTGGAAAATGCAAGCTGGGATGGGCGATGTCATTTTTGGGCCAATTTATGAACTTTTAAAGCAGCGCGGCGTTAAGTTTAAGTTTTTCCATCAGTTAACTAACTTAGCTGCAGGGCAAACTGACCAAGGTGAACAGCTGGTAAGTAAAATTGAGCTTTGCCAACAGGTGAGTTTAGTTGGCCAAGACTATGATCCGCTCATCGATGTTAAGCAGCTACCATGCTGGCCAAGTGAGCCTCTGTATGAGCAAATCAGCTCTGAACAAGCGCACTTATTACAAGAATATCAAATCAATTTAGAGTCATTTTGGAGTAATTGGCCTGAGGTGTATCAAGAGCACTTTGGTACCCCATTGCCAACAGTGACGCTTCGCCATGGTATTGATTTTGACACACTTATTTTAGGTGTATCGGTTGCCTCACTTGAACACGTGGCCCCTGAACTTTTAGCTGTAGATTACGCGCTCTCTCAACAAGCTACAAAAGTACAAAGTGTAGCGACTCAGGCTTGCCAAGTATGGTTGAATAAAACCGACCAACAACTTGGCTTTACGCAAACCAATGCCGCTCATGAAGGACCTATTTTAAGTGGCTTTGTTGAGCCGTTTGATACCTGGGCGGCAATGGGCAACTTGCTCGATAAAGAAGGTTGGCCAAGTGAAAATGCGCCCGTGAACATTGCCTATTTTTGCAGTGCATTTAGCTGCGAAAACTATCCACCTGCCAGTGCTCATCAATTCCCAGAGCAAATGAAAGCCGAAGTAAAATCAAATATGCATAATTTGTTTAGTGCAGATATGCGGCCACTTTGGCCTCAAGCCTATATTGATAACAAATTTGATTGGCAGGTTTTTTACAGTGATCCGCACAGCATTTTACCTGCTCTCGAGCAACAATACTGGCGCGTTAATGTTGATCCCAGTGAGCGCTACGTCTTATCTGTGGTTGATACAAGTAAATACCGCCTAGCTACTGATGGCAGTCAGTTTGTCAATTTGCGCATCACTGGCGATTGGATAAAAACCGGTGTTAATGCTGGCTGTGTTGAGGCTGCTGTAATGGCCGGTATGCAAACAGCGCGGGCAATATGTGGTTGGCCAAGCGAAATTAGCGGAGAGCATGCATTCGAAAAAAGTTAGGGTGAGCAAAGTTATAAATAAGTATGCGTATAAGTCATGAATTTTCATGATTTATATGCGACTTTAATCTATTGTTTGGTCTATACTTACCACTAAATTACAACAATTTAACAAGTTTCCCTCTTTTAAGGTCTAAAAGCCAATGAAGCGACCCTTTCTGAATGATCCTAAATTTATGATGATGTCGAGCACCTGCTTGGCAGCATGTGTAATGGCAAGCGCTTTTGCACAAGGAGCTGAGACTGAAAAAGACATGGAAGTTATTAGCGTTTATGCACAAAAGCGTCCGCAAGCAATTGAAGATGTGAGTGTAGCGGTAAGCCAAGTGGATGGCGAAATTTTAAAAGCTCAGCATTTTAAAGATTCAACTGAAATTGGCTTGTTTGCGCCAAATGTTAAAATCACCCAAAACGCCGCAGAAGGGACGCCTCCCGCTGTGAGTATCCGTGGGGTGGGGTTACTTGATTACAATACGGCGAATACCTCACCTGTTGCTATGTATCTTGATGGCGTTGCGGTGGGGTCTGCTAATAATCAAATTGTTAACTTGTACGATATTGAACAGCTCGATATTTTACGCGGCCCGCAGGGTACCTTGTTTGGTCGTAATTCTACCGGTGGTGCAATACTTATACGCTCAAATCGCCCTGAGTTTGATAGCTATGGCTCGTTGACATTAGGCGTTGCCAACAATAATGCCACCAGCGTTGATGGTATGTGGAACCAGCAACTATCAGGTTCCAGTGCATTACGAATTGCGGTTAACTATCAAGACTACGAATACTCAACAAAAAACACTTATGCAGACTCGCCAACAGCAGGCATGGAGCAAAAAAATGCCCGTGTGTCTTTTTTGTCTGAGTGGGATGAGGTTGATCTTTACCTGCAAGCGCATATTGAAGATTGGGATGGTATTGCCCAGCCAGTTGGTAGTATTGGTATTGTCGCAAACCCTTTAACGGGTGAGCTGTGTTCACCAGCAGATGCGGGCTCAACACGCTGTTTTGATAACTTTGGTTTTAATGATGGCAGTGATGAATTCTTTGCGGTGAGCGTCAATAACGACTCACCTCATAAATCCGATGGCTACGGTTTTATTGCTGAACTGAATTGGCATTTAAACGAGCAAAGTACATTTACTTCACTGTCGAGCTTTAACGATTTAGAAAGAAGCCACGCTTTTAACTGCGATGGCTCCCCAGCTCGTTTGTGCGAAGGGGTATTAGGGTTAGATACCCAACTATTCAGCCAAGAATTCAGGTTATTAAACGAACTTGCTGATTACACACTCACCAGTGGTATTTATTTTGCCGATGAGACAATTGAGCAAGATAATTTAAATGATATTTTGCGTGATTTCCGGGGTGTTTTACCGACAAATTTAACCGCGACCTTTATCTACGATAACGAAATCAAGATGCAAAATTTGGCTGTATTTAGCCAAATTGAAGTGCCTGTCGCAGATAAATGGATGATTACAGCCGGTCTTAGATATGACTATGAGTCACTTGAGTATGACTCAATCGCCACCTTGAATGCGGTGGTTGATGTAAACGACTTAGATGGGGTACTGGTACCATTTTATCGTGTTACCGATGAGCAATCGGATAACGGTTTTACCGGGCAATTTGCCGTTAATTATCGCTATTCAGATACAAGCAATCTTTATTATCGTTTTGCTAATGGTAGTAAAAGTGGTGGCTACAATGGCGGCTTTTTGTCATCCGAAGAACAAGCAATCTTGGCAAACTATGGCAAAGAGCGCTTAAATGCCCATGAAATTGGCTTAAAGTCGTTCTGGCCTGGGAAGCAACTTAGAATGAATTGGGCGGCGTTTTATTATGATTATAACGACCAACAAGTGTTTATGAACCAAGCGTCAGAAACACCGCAAATGCCCCCAGTGCAATTACTTGAAAATGTGGCTGATTCAACTATTTACGGCCTTGAAACTGAAATTAATTACCAAGCAACTAAACAATTAGCCATGCTACTTTCAGTAGGCTATATCCCTCATGCTGAATTTGAAGAATACGTTGATCCACTTGGTAATAGTATTACCGATAACCAACTACCATTTACTTCTAAATGGAATGTATCAGCGGGGTTAAAATACGACACCAGCTTGGCGTCGTATCCGTTATCGGCCAACATTATTTACGATTATCAGTCTGAGTTTTATTTTGACCAGAACATGAACCCATATGCCCGCCAAGACGGTTTTAGCATTGTTAATGCGCATCTAAAATACGATGTTGAAAATTGGTCATTTACTTTATGGGGCAAAAATTTATTTGATACTGAATACAGTCAGTTAAAGTTCGATTTAAGCTCGTTCCTAGGCATGCTTGAAGACTTTAAAGGGGAAGGGCGTCGCTATGGCTTTGATGTTTCACTGCAATTCTAGTCGTTGCCATCTCCACACTGGTACAGGGGTTTTGTGAATGCGGTTTAAGCTGTATTTTAGTACTCTGCTGTTTTTGTTGTTATTAAGTGTTTCGGCTAATGCACAAGAGACGTTTGTCTACACCGATGCTGTGGCTGATCAAAATCTTCATGATGTCGGTGATGTGTTTACGGCGAACGATAATATGTTCCCGCAATCAGTGGCTGAAATTGATACTTGGCGAGCCAGCAAAAAGCCACAATCTCGAATAAGCTCGGTTGGTGGTAGTTATTGGTTAATTGTTGAAATTGAAAATCAAAGTGATATTGAAGATTTAGTGCTTTATCCGTATAACACCTTGGTTTCAAAAATAGAAAGCCGCATTTACGATATCACTGATCCAACAGCCCCCATACAGCACTTTGTAACGGGTGGTAAAGAGCCAAATCAGTTTGCATTCCACTATGGTAATCGTTTGTCTCTTGAGAAAGGCAAGCGCTATACGCTTATTACCTATTTTGAAAGTGACTACTTTTATACCCCTGCAAAGCTAGTATTAACGCCATACCAAGATTATTTTCAGAATATAACCGTTGAAAATATGGTCATGATGCTCTGCTTTGGGGTGGGTATTGCGCTTGGCTTATATAACTTATTAATTTATTTGGTTTCCCGTGATGTGACACATCTTTACTATGCATTATTTACTGCATCTTGGGTGTTTGCTTGGAGCCACTTTTTCCATATTTCGGATCAGCTATTTGGTTACTATAATCCTCACCTTCATTGGCTTGGCTTTGCGCTCACGCCATTAACCAATATTCTGTTTTACAACAACTTGCTTAAACTCAAAGAGACATTTCCAAAACTGGCGCAATTATCATTGATGGTGGGTGTGATCGCGACCTTGGGTATACCGTTTTGTATTTTATGGCCAAGCTTTGGTTTTTATTGGTCAACGTTAGTGACGGGCGTTGCTTTATGTTTAGGCTTATACATAGGTATTCGCTGTATGCTTATTGGCTTTAAGCCAGCGCGATATTTTGTGCTTGCTTACATAGCCATGATGCTACCGAATATGGTGGGTAATTTAACGAATTTAGGCTTGCTACCAGCAACCTCCATTAATTTATATTTATTGGGTTTGATAGGCACCGCTATGGACGCTATGTTGCTGGCGTTTGCTGTGGCCGATAAGTTTAGACTGCTTCACGATGACAACGTAGAGCTCAACAAAAATCTAGAAGAAAAAGTCCATTTAAGAACGTTGGAGCTTGAAGAACTCGCCTCAGAGCTTCGCGATGCAAATGAGGCTAAAAGCCGTTTCTTAGCGAATATCAGTCATGAAATTCGCACCCCAATGACGTCAATCATTGGTTATGCAGATGGCATTATGCTCGGCGACATTAAGCCCCATGAGCGCAACCATGGAATTGGGGTTATTTTGCAAAATAGTCGTCATGTTCTTGGATTAATTAACGATATCCTCGATATGTCGAAGATTGAAGCTAACAAGCTCGAAATTGATTTAGTCGAAACAGACTTGTTTGCCACGATTGCCAATATAGAGTCGCTCATTGGCAAGCAAATTCGCGATAAGGGCTTAAAGTTCAGTGTCGATTATCAGTTCCCATTACCAGACTACTTGATTACCGATCCGAGTCGATTAAGGCAAATCTTATTAAACTTAACAACCAATGCCCTTAAGTTCACGCAAGTGGGGCGTATAACCTTAACTGTGAGCTGTCACAACGATAAGTTGTCAATTAGTGTAAAAGATACTGGCATTGGTATGACTGAAAAAGAGCAGCAGTTGTTATTTAGTGCTTTTTATCAAGCTGATTCGAGTATTTCTAGGCAATATGGTGGTACTGGGCTTGGTCTTAATATTTCAAAGAGCCTTGCGCAGAAATTGGATGGGGATATCAGCGTTAAAAGTAATGTCGGCTCTGGCAGTGAGTTTATTTTCACTATGTCGGTGTACACCACAGACAACACTCGTTGGCTCAATGATATGAGCGAAGTGAAACTTGTTGAAACCTCACCGTTTAGTAAGCTTGATGCGCCAGAGAACCTAAAGGGCAGGGTATTACTTGCCGAAGACCACCCAGACAACCGACGTTTAATTGCGCGAATATTAGAGCGTATGGGGCTGACAGTGACCACCGTTGAAAATGGTAAAGACGCAGTACAAGCAACCCTCGAAGACAGCTTTGACCTTATTTTGCTCGATATTCAAATGCCGATTATGGACGGCCAAGAAGCTTTAAAAATGATGCAAGCAACCGGAGTAAGCGTGCCTATCATTGCGCTAACAGCGAATACTATGAAGCATGAAGTGACGCGTTATATGAAGCAGGGCTTTAATGATTTGATTGCAAAACCAATCGATAGAAATGCCTTTAGTCATAAAATTGCCAGTTATTTAGAATGCGATGAGTTAGCAGATATAAAGTTGCCTGAAAAAGAGTTTCAGGCATTAAAAAATGATTATATAAAAGGGTTAGAGACACAGTACAAAGAAATGCTAGAACAATATAAAAAAATGGATTTAGAAGGGTTCAGCAAAAATGTGCATATGCTCAAAGGTGCAGCTAATATGTTTGAGTGTGAAATGCTGTATGTAAAAGCAGTGGCTGTCGATACGGCCTTAAAAGAGGATACTGTAACCTTGGATACCCAGTTAATTGGCTCATTATTTAATGCGATGGAAAATGAATTTACCAAGGTAACCCATTGATTGTTTGAATAGCGGCTATTTATTTGTAAGCACAGACAAATTAGCCATTTCTTGATATTAATATTGTTAAAACTCTTTGCTGGGAAGGCATAATGCAGTATCAACATATTTCAGTCCCCTCGAGCGGCGCGCAAATTACGATTGATAGTAAGGGCCAATGGCATATTCCTGATAACCCGGTTATTGCTTACATTGAAGGCGATGGTGTGGGTCAAGATATTAGCCCGGTGATGCGAGATATTGTCGATGCTGCGGTGAGTCATGCTTATCAAGGTGATAAACAAATACATTGGATGGAAGTGTTCAATGGCGAAAAAGCGGCAGCATTATACGACGGCGACTGGTTCCCGCAAGAAACCCTACATGCCGTTAGACAGTATAAAATTGCCATAAAAGGGCCGCTAACAACCCCCCTTGGCGGTGGTTTTCGCTCTTTAAATGTGGCTCTTCGTCATGAGATGGATTTATTCGTTAACATGCGGCCTATTCGCAGTTATCCGCATTTACCATCGCCCTTAAAAGAGCCTGAAAAAACCCAAATCACAGTAATACGTGACAGCTCAGAAGACGTTTACTCGGGCATTGAGTGGCAGGCTGGCAGTATTGACAACGAACGTATGCTTGATTTTCTGTGCCAAGAAATGGGGGTCACCCGACTTCGTTTTGATAACCAATGTGGCATTGGCATAAAAAATAGCTCGAAAGAGGCGGCAGAGCGACTAATGCGTTACGCACTCAACTTTGCCCTTAAAGAGCACAGTGAATCACTGACGGTGGTGCACAAAGGCAATGTACTTAAATTTACCGATGGCGCCTTTAAACGCTGGGCATTTGCCCTTGCAGAGCAAGAGTTTAACGCTGCAGCACATGAAAATGGTCGTTGGTTGGTGATCAAACGAGACAATCAAGATGATTTAATCATTAAAGAAGTGATTGCTGATAATATGCTTCAACAAGCGCTACTCACCCCAGAGCAATTTGATGTGGTGGTAACAACCAATCAAAACGGCGATTACTTAGCTGATATGCTAACCGCACAAGTTGGTGGGGTAGGTATTATGCCTGCGGCAAACTCAAATAATGAAGTGGCCTTCTTTGAACCGACTCATGGTACATTTAATCGCATCGCCGGGGAAGACAGTGCAAATCCAACAAGCAGTATTTTAAGTGCGGTCATGATGCTACGCTTTATGGGTTGGCACGAAGCGGCGAATAAAATAGAGAAAGCCCTAGAAGAGACGCTTACAGCAAATGAAATGACGTTTGATTTGGCCAACTTAGTAGCCGATGCGACGATGCTTAGTTGCAGTGATTTTGCAAAAAGCATCATCGCGCGAATAAGTAACTCAAATAATGAACCATATTAAGCAGCATTGGCGCTTTTAACTGCGTAGACACATGGTTTACCTGTTAACTGTGCTGCACGTTGATAAATGTGCTCTGCACCTGGCTCATTGCTTGTCATGCCTGTTAATGTATCCATTAACGCAACCACTAAAATAGCTGGTACTTGGCAACAGTATTCATCGAGCACTGCAGTTGTTGTTTGTGCATCAACATGGCAATGCGGGTGAGTACGTACTGTGCTATATGCTTTTAACAGTGTATCTGCTTGCAGAACATCATCATCTTGATGTTTGGTTTTACGACATTGGCAACCAAACTCATCAACCATGGTTGCCAGTGTTTGGTAAATTTCTTCGCAAGCTAAATCGCTTTTTTTACAAAGCTGTTGCTCGATGAATGAGTGTAATTGACCATTGATGTAAAGGCCGTCCTGTTGAGTGAATTGCGCTGAAGTTTTCATAATCATTTTCTCTTTGTTTATGTGCTTAACTTCACTCTAGCCCTTCACTCATTATTAATGAAATTGTTGTTTTCAATAACTGATATTGATTTTATCAATATTATGCTGTTTTTAGCGATCAGCCACAGTACTGGCAAAGGCAAGTAGCTCTCTACGCAGCCACTGATGCGGGTTTGCGTGATGTAGCAAAGGGCTCCATAACATTTTTACTTCAATAGGCACGATTTGAAATGGCACTGGACTTATTACCAAATCAGTGTGTTTTGCAAGCAACATGGCTTGGCGGCGGGGCAATGTGGCTATGAGTTGAGGTGATTGGCAAAGGAGGCTCGCAACCATGTAATGGCGGGTGAATACGCGAATATTGCGGGTTTGTTCTAATTGCCATAATGCCTCATCGACCCAGCCGAGTTTTTGGCTGCCTGATTTATTTGTTACTGCGGCTTCTACGCCCCAACCAGCCCGATTTACCCAAATGTGTTCTTGTGCAAGGTAGCCTTCAAGGTTTTGTTGTTGTAAGTAAGCGTTGTCTGGGTGTGTTAAGCAGCAGTAATTGTCTCGCCATACACTGGCTTGGTGGAATGAGCGGGGCAGGCCGTTAAAGCGATTAATGGCAAGGTCAATGGTGCCTTTTTCCATATCTTGAAGGTTAACATCACTTGGGCTCAAAATATCAAAATTAAGCCCCGGATTTTTTGCAAGCTGCTGGGTGATAAACGGCGCAATAAGCGTTGATTCAAGATAGTCGTTTGCCATGATCCGAAACGTTATATTCGCGGTACTCGGGTCGAATACTTCACTTGGCTGAGTAATTTCTTCGGCCATTTTTAACAGTGATTCTATCTCTGGCTTAAGGCTGAGCGCTTTTGCTGTTGGCGTCATTGTGCCAGCGGCTCTCACTAACAATGGATCATCAAATAAATCACGCAAACGTTTAAGGGCATTACTCATTGCAGGTTGAGTCAAAGCTAGCTTATTGGCGGCTTTAGACACACTTTGTTCGTCAATGAGAACATTTAAATACACTAATAGGTTGAGGTCGACGTGCCTAATATTCATTTGATCAATCTTATTTATTATCTTTATTAATTACCTAAATTAAAGCGCGCTTGCTATTGTGTGTAAACAAGGCGACTAAAATAATCAGCATAAGCGATAAAAATAATGCCACAGCAGAGTTCACATTTGGCTGTTAAATCACACAGCGAACAGTTAAATCAGGTCGTAGCGACTAAGCTTGCCCGTGCGGTGTATGCTGGCTTTGAGGCTATGTTTGCAGAGTTTTTAAATATAACTCTCGGCGCTCAAAGTCGTTTTGAACAGCGCCAGTGGCATCAAGTTCAAGGAGCTATGAAATCGCGACTGCAGGTTTACGAAGGGCAAGTAAAAAAGGTAAGCCAAGCGGTAAAAATTATTGCTTATAGCGAAGTAGACGACCCAGCGCTTTGGTTACTAGCCAAACAAATATACGCAGAAATGGTGCAAAATCACGAAAACCAGCCCATTGCTCATACCTTTTTTAATTCAACCTTCGGTGCAATTTGGGACTCACGAAAAATCCGCAATGTGCACTTGTTTGTGCTAAAAGCGCGCTATCAACTGGGGCCAAGGCCCTTTGATTCACTGGTTAGCCGCATTTCTCTGCAAAATGGCTTTGAAAGTGCGATTAGTAGCTTGGTAAAGCGCCATGTGTTTCGCTCACAATACGCTAACTTTGCTGATGATGTAGCCATGTTACAGCGCACCTTGATTGCTGGAGCGAAACAACAATGCCCACAAGTTTATGAGCTGCTTGCTCTCAACGATGGCTATATTGAATACGCCAATTCATTGTTTTTCAGAAATAAAGCCTGCTACATCATAGGTCGTTGTATTGCTAAAAATGGCGATAACATGCCATTTGCTATTGCGCTATTAAACAGTGAAAAAGGGTTGCACATTGATGCTGTGATGATGGGAGCTGATCAACTCAGCTTGTTGTTTGGCTTTGCGCGTACTTATTTTATGGTCGACACTGACCAACCCGCCCGATATGTTGATTACCTCAGTGTTTTAATGCCTCATAAGCAACGTTTTGAGCTGTTTAATGCCATAGGCTTTATCAAACACGCGAAAACCGAGTTTTATCGTTACAAAGTTGATACCACCCGTAATAGCCCCGTTGACGATAAATACACACTTGCGCCGGGGACGCCGGGCATGGTGATGCTGGTATTTACCACCCCAGGCTCAGATTATGTCTACAAGGTAATAAAGGATAAATTTAGTGCGCCAAAAACGGCCACCAAACAACAAGTAATGGCCAAGTACGACTTTGTGAAACAAGCCGACCGAGTAGGCCGGCTAGTCGATACCCATGAATTTCGTTATTTAGCGTTTGATTTAAGCCGATTTAGTGATGAGCTTATACAAATAATGCAGCAGCAAATTGGTGACAGCCTTGTGATTTCGGGTAATGCACTTATTTTGCGCCATGTGTATGTAGAGCGCAAAATGACACCGCTTAATTTGTATATCAACGACTGTGATGAGCGAAAACTGCAGCAAGTAATGGTTGATTACGGTAAAGCAATAAAAGAGCTTGCGGGGGCCAATATCTTTCCCGGTGATATGCTGATGAAAAACTTTGGTGTAACCCGTTGGGGAAGAGTAGTGTTCTACGACTACGATGAAATTTGCCCGATGACAGAGTGTCAATTTAGAGAGCTGCCAAAAACCGAGGATTCATTAGATGAGCTAAGCAGCGAAAGCTACTTTGATATTGCCGAAAACGACGTATTTCCGAGCCAGTTTAAAGTATTTTTTAGCGCCAATAAGCGGGCGTTTGATCATTTCAATGCTGCGCATCAAGATATTTTCACCGCCACGATGTGGCAGCAATTACAAACTGCGATAAACGATGGGCAATTGCTTGATGTTTATCCTTATAAGCAGTCTTGGCGCTTTTCGTCGATGAGAGCTCAAATGAAAAAATCTCAATCTATAACTGTTTAATAGGAACATAGTATTAGCGTATGCTGTTCAAAAAAGCTAAGGAACGCACTATGAAAAACACACTGTTATTATCGAGTTTATTTATTTCGTCTATGGTAAGCGCCAATCCGTTATTAGGTAGCTGGCAATTTGTTGAAGGCAAATATGCAACCAATGACGGCTATGTGACGGCAAAAGCGCCAGAAATATCCTCAGTTAAACTGATTACACCTAGTCATTTTAGCTATATCACTCAAAAGCAAGGCAACTTTCATTATGCTGGTGGCGGCAAATATGTTTTGCAAGACCAGCAATTTATCGAAACTTTTTCCTATGGTAATGTACCTTCACTACTTGGTAAGACCATGGCATTTGATTACAAACTAGAAGGTGACTTGTGGCATCACACCTTGTATGAAAATGGTAAGTTAGTCGAAGCTGAGATCTGGCAACGAATTAAATAGAAGGTGATATGCGTTATATTAAGCACGAAGATTCACAGTTACATTTTGCGCAAACAGAAAAACCAGTACTAAAAGATAACGAAGTTCTTATTGCTGTTGCAGCAATTGGCGTTAATCGGGCAGATTGTTTACAGCGACAAGGTAAATATCCTGCGCCCAAAGGTGACAGTGAAATTTTAGGGCTAGAATGCGCCGGTACCATTGTTGAGCAAGGTAGTGCAGTATCCGGTGACTGGCTGAATAAACGTGTTTTTACTTTATGCGCGGGCGGTGCTTACAGCGAGTATGTTGCCGTTGATGCTGCGCAAGTAATGCCGTTACCAGATGAAATGACAATGGCAGAGGGCGCTGCTATCAGCGAAGTTTATTTAACGGCTTTTTCTGCCTTATTTCAATTTGGTCAGCTCAAAGCGGGGCAAACGGCACTGATCCATGCGGGAGCCAGTGGTGTCGGTGGGGCGGCAATTCAAATGGCAAAACGCGCGGGTGCTCAAGTAGTGATAACTGCAGGTAGCGATGAAAAGTGCGAACATGCCAAACAGCTTGGCGCAGACCACACCATTAATTATAAAACCACTGATTTTGTAGAGTACTTCAAAGCCAATAATTTACAGGCCAATACCATTGTTGATCCTGTCTCAGGACGCTATTTAAATAAAAATGCTGCCGTTGCAGCAATAGATTGCCAAATTGTGATGTTAGCCTTTTTAGATGCGCGCTTTGCTGAGGTTGACTTTGCAAGGCTGCTTAGCAAACGTATTTCCTTTCATGCATCAACCTTGCGTAACCGTTCAATTGAATTTAAACGTGATTTAAAAGAGCAGTTTATTTCGCGTTTTTATGATGACTTGGCCAACGGGCTGTTCGATTGCAATATCTATAAAACCTTAAATTGGCAAGAAGCGAATGAGGCTCACCGTATTTTAGATAACAACGAAAACTCGGGAAAAGTGGTGATGTTAGTTGAATAACATCAATTTGCCCATATTATTGGTTTTATTAGTAGTTAAAAGTAAAGGTTAATATGAACCCTATTATTGCAATGCTCAAAGAGCACAATGTAAGTGACGAGAAAGTGCGTGAGCTGTTTCAAGCGTTTATGGAAAACCCAATGATGGCAATGGGTCTGGTCCAACAGTTAGGTATCCCACCAGAAAAGCTTCAACAATTGATGGCATTAGTGATGACACAGCCACACCTTATTAAAGAAGCGGCTAAATCAGTGGGTATCAGTGATGATGAAGTTGAGCAAGCCAAAGCGCAGTTCAAAAATCAGCAGTCATAAAATTAAATGATACGAATTTAAAAAAGGTTAGCTATTTGGCTAACCTTTTTTGTTGGTCCTATTGATACGAAAACACATCGTCCAGTTTTTTATCAAACAATTGAGCAATCTTAAAAGCCACCTCGAGCGACGGTGAGTATTTACCTTTTTCAATCGCTACTATGGTTTGCCTTGAAACTCCAACAGCCTCTGCCAATGCTTGCTGAGTCATTTCATTGTGATGAAATCGAAGTTCCCGAATGGTATTACTGAGCTGTTTTGTCATCTAGCTGTCTCTTCGATATAAATACGCTTTGCTGGCTATAGTAATAATTTCACTGACTAAAAAACCAATAATAAGAAAGTGCATAATATTATATAGATCTGAGACCTCAGGTAACAGCATGCGTCCAGATACGCGCTCAATTTGCGTCGCTAAAAATACACATATTAAGATAGTTGCAGAGCAAAACCAGTGACCAAGCTTGGTGCTTTTTAGGTCAATGAGCTTATCACGCTCATCATCCCCTAAGTCTGCTTCTTTGTGTTTAATACCAGCAAGTACAGATTGCATAATTATCTCTAGGATCACCGCAACTACGGCAACCCTATACAAATAAGACACCATGGTCTCTTGGCTTAGAGCACCCGCGGCTTGTAGTGAATTAATACCTAACAGGTAATAGCTTAACAGGCCTATGGTTACCACCAAGGTGCCCCAAATTGTCATTTCTTTGTAGCTCATTTTCTTCCACCCTATGTAAAAAATATTTGACTTGGTGTTAAGTAAACTACTCATTGCTTGCTGTGTCAAATATTTTTAACATCATGTATGGTATTTTTATCATTGACGCATTTCGTTACATTTAGTTAAGAACTAATTTGTACCGCTCAGACTCCTAATGACACAAACAATAAATAAGGAACGAATATGAACTGGCTTTTAAAGGTATGGAAAAATAACCGCTCATTGATTTTATTTATCTGCTTGATGAGTGTGTTTAGAAGTGCAGTGGCTGATTGGTATGAAGTGCCAACAGGTTCTATGAATCCGACCATCGTTGAAGGGGACCGTATTTTAACGGATAAAATGGCTTATGATCTGCGTGTACCATTTAGTCATATTTCGCTAATGCGTACTGATGAGCCAAAAGCCGGCGATATTATTGTATTTGATTCTAAGGCTGCAAATAACCGTTTGATAAAGCGTGTTATTGGCGTGCCGGGAGATACAGTGACTTTAGTCGATAATAAATTGATCATTAACGGTAAAGCGCTTGATTATTTATTAGCTGATGACAAGCAACAGCAGCAAACACTCATTGAAAATCTTGCCGGTGTTCAGCACGCTATTCAGGTATCAAAAACGCCCTCGGTGATGCAGCATTTTGCCCCTGTCGTTATTCCAAAGGATATGTATCTAGCGATGGGTGATAACCGAGACCACAGTGCAGACTCGCGAGTGATTGGGCTAGTGCCTCGCAGTGAGTTATTAGGTAAAGCTAAAAGAGTTATAGTGTCACTCGATTATGATGACTATTACTTACCTCGAAAAGAACGGCTTTTACATGATTTATACTTAGCACCCTAGATAAAAATCGTACAAAAATTGGCAATTTAGAATTTTATGTTTCAATATTAACGACATAAAAATAATAAGCCAAAAGGTAAAGTATGATAAATGATAAGTGTGCGAAATTAATTAGATGCTATTTATTACTCGTCTTTTCGATCAGTCTGGTTGCATGTGGTTCGAGCTCAAAAAACGAATCTACAAAAGTTGATGACACTAACAGCTCAACCCCGGATACAGGTGTTGAGCTTGTCGATAACAGTGGTAGTGCTGACTATAAAATTATTATTTATGGCAATAGCCATAGTGCTAGATTAGGGGATTTGCTTGAACAGCTTATTTCCAGTGAGTTAACCAACGCTCAAGTTTCAACGCTTACCGTCAGTGGTCGCTTTTTAGATGAAATAGTGAACACATCGGGCAATGTTGAAAAGCTACAGCAAGCCAATTGGAGCCATGCTATTTTTCAAGGTCAAAAGTATTCTCAGTCTGGCTCTGTTAATTATTCTACAAATGAGGCTGAGCGATTAATTGCCAGTGCAAAAGAGCTGGAAATTACACCTATTTTGTTTCCTGAGCATCCGCAAAGAGGTGATAGCAAAGAAGGGGAGCTTGTTTATCAATTGCATTTGTCGATTAGCGAAAAAGAGGCAAGCTGTGTTGCACCAATCGGCTTAGTTTGGGACAAAGCAATCGCCGCATTACCTGGGCTTAATTTTTACAGTGCAGATGGAAATCATGCTTCAGATGCAGGGCACTTACTGACCGCGATGACTTTTTATGAAGTTATAACAGGTGAGCTTGCAGATACCCTAGCTTACAATGCTGCTTTTGCGATTACCGAACAGCAACACCAGCAGTTTGGGCAAATAATTACTCAAGTACTGACTGAATATCCTGCATGCCCCAGCTCTTAAGCTAACAACATTAATCTAAAGCATTCATTAAATACAAAAAAACCGTTGTGTCTGAAACACAACGGTTCTTTATATTAACTAGCAATTGTGTAATTACATTACACGCATGCCAGGCTCTGAGCCTTCATCAGGGTTAAGAATATAAATTTCTTTACCGCCAGGGCCTGCAGCTAATACCATGCCCTCAGACATACCAAAACGCATCTTACGAGGCTTAAGGTTTGCTACCATTACAGTTAGCTTGCCTTCGATGTCTTCTGGTGCATACGCAGATTTAATGCCTGCGAATACTTGGCGCGTTTCGCCACCTAAATCTAAGGTTAGTTTTAATAGCTTATCTGCGCCTTCAACGTGTTCTGCTTTAGCAATTTTTGCTACGCGTAAATCAACTTTAGCAAAATCATCAAATTCGATTTCTGGGCTGATAGGTTCTTTTGCTAGTGGGCTGTTTGGATCAATCTTGTCTTTTTCAGCAACTAGACTTTCTTTTGACTCTTCAATCATTTTGTTTACTTTATCCATTTCAACACGTTGCATTAACGGTTTGAACTTATTAATTGCGTGACCAACCAGCGCTGTTTGCGCGCCTTGCCATGTTAAACCGTCGTTTAAGAAGGCTTCAACGTTTGCAGCCATACCAGGTAGAACAGGTTTTAAGTAGGTGATAAGTACACGGAACATATTTAAACCAAGTGAGCATACATCGTGTGCTTCTTGTTGTTTTGTTTCGTCTTTAATTAACACCCATGGCGCTTTAGCGTCGATGAATTGGTTTGCTTTATCAGCAAGGGCCATGATTTCACGAATTGCACGGCTGTAATCACGGTTTTCGTAGTGATTTGCAATGCTTGCAGAAGCCGCTTGGAACTCACCTAATAGCGCTTCGTCCATTACGGTGTCGCTAAGCTTGCCGTCAAACTTCTTGGTGATGAAGCTTGCACAACGACTTGCAATATTAACCACTTTACCTACTAAGTCTGAGTTTACACGTAGTGCAAAGTCTTCAAGGTTTAAATCAAGGTCAGTAATGCCGTTGTTTAGTTTTGCTGCGTAGTAATAACGAAGATACTCAGGATCTAGGTTATCAAGGTAAGTGCGCGCCTTAACAAAAGTGCCTTTTGATTTAGACATCTTCGCGCCATTCACAGTTACAAAACCATGGGCAAATACATTTGTTGGCTTTCTGAATTTTGCGCCATCTAACATTGCAGGCCAGAATAAGCTGTGGAAATAGATGATATCTTTACCAATGAAGTGGTAAAGCTCTGCATCTGAGTCTTCGCGCCAGAATGCATCAAAATCAATCCCTTTTTTATCACACAGGTTTTTAAAGCTTGCCATGTAGCCGATTGGTGCATCGAGCCACACGTAGAAATATTTACCCGGTGCACCTGGGATTTCAAAACCAAAGTAAGGTGCGTCACGGCTGATATCCCACTGCTGTAGGCCATCTGCAAACCATTCATCAAGCTTGTTCGCCATTTCTTGTTGAATCGTGCCTGAGTGTAACCACTCTTTAAGCATGTCTTCAAAAGCAGGTAGGTCGAAGAAGTAATGCTCAGAATCTTTTAAAATTGGCTCAGCACCCGACATTACAGAGCGTGGGTTAATAAGCTCAGTTGGGCTGTAAGTTGCACCACAAGAATCACAGCTGTCACCGTTTTGATCTTCTGACTTACACGTTGGGCAAGTACCTGTTACAAAGCGATCAGGTAAGAAGATACCTTTCTCTGGGTCGAAAAGTTGAGAAATAGTATGCTTTTTAATGTGACCTGCTTCATTTAAACGGTTGTAGATTAACTCGCTGAAATGACGGTTTTCTTCACTGTGCGTGCTGTGATAGTTATCAAACTCAATGTTGAAATCAGCAAAGTCACGTTGACGTTCAACACTCACGTTTTTAACCATCTCTTCTGGCGAGATCCCTTGCTTTTGCGCATTAAGCATAATTGGTGTGCCGTGAGCATCATCCGCGCAAACGTAATAGGTTTCATGACCTTGTTGTTTTTGGAAACGCGCCCAAATATCAGTTTGGATATATTCTAGTAAATGACCTAAGTGAGTCGGGCCATTGGCATAAGGTAATGCGCTAGTAATCAGGATCTTTCGCTGTGCCATAATCATTCCGAGTTGAGATTAGTTCGATGCAAATATGCTCGAATATCATTATTTAATTCATTGTGAGTTGCTTATATGCAACCTAAAGCAATGATATTATCTAATTGTCTGGTTTTAATGCCTTGAATGTTACATAATTCCGCAGCACTTTTCATCAAAGAAACGCTAATTTATTGCTATGTTTGGACTGTCAAAACTATTCTCAAGTAAATCGGCTGAAAAAGCACCTATCATTGCTGCCTTAGCCGCTTATCGTAGTAGCGCATTTGCCATTGGTATTGAGCAAGATTGGCTCGAAGAGCTTAATCAAAACAGCGATAAAAGCTGGCAAGTCAAATTAAACCTCCCTTTTGCAGGCTTGGGCGAAATCAACGACATTGAAAAATTTGTCGCCGATAAACTATCAGTGCCTGTGTCAATTAGCGCTAAAGTGAAATTACCAAGCACATTTAGTTTTAAGCAAATCAAACATATTGTGCTCGTTGCTTCAGGAAAGGGGGGCGTTGGAAAGTCAACCACAGCGGTGAATCTTGCCTCAGCTTTAGAGCAAGAAGGTGCCAAAGTGGGTATTCTCGATGCCGATATTTATGGCCCGTCTATTCCACTGCTTCTGGGCCTACAAGGGGCTGAGCCTAAAACAGCCGATAATAAAAACTTACTTCCTTTTGAGGCGCATAACCTCAAAGCGCAATCGATTGGCTTTTTAGTACCAAGCGATGATGCAACCGTTTGGCGCGGACCAATGGCATCAGGTGCACTTAATCAATTAATGAACGAGACCGCTTGGGGAGAGCTTGATTATCTCATCGTTGATATGCCTCCAGGCACGGGTGATATTCAATTAACCATGAGCCAAAAAGTGCCAGCCAGTGGTGCGGTGATCATCACCACGCCTCAAGATTTAGCCCTAGCCGATGCACAAAAGGGCATTGCCATGTTCAATAAAGTGAACGTGCCTGTGCTTGGCTTAATTGAAAACATGAGCTACTTCTTATGTGGTCATTGTGGTGAGCCTAATCATGTATTTGGTAAAGATGGTGCCGTAAAATTAGCACATCGTCATGGTGTGCCTGTGCTGGCAAATATTCCACTGGCCATTGAAATTCGTGAAAGCTCGGAGCAGGGCGATTTAATTGCCAAAGACAACGCGGCTCAAATAAGCGAAACCTACAAAACCGCTGCCCGTGTACTTGCCAGTAGCTTGTATTATCAACAGGCGCACACAAGCGCAGTTGAAATAGTCATTACTGAAGATTGATTGTTGCAAAGATTTTGTTAATGGGTTTTTCTTATTAACAAAATCTTGGGTGGTTCTTTATCATTAACTTTGCTCTTAAACCCCTCTTTTAGCCTTATGTAGCCTACATTTTCGTTAAACATGTCCAAAAAACAAAATCGCCACAAATGTTAATATTTTATTGACGTTTTAATAACCTTATCATAGTCTAATGAAAGCGCTTACATTTACGGGGCTTTTTATTTGTCTTTAAATGTAAGCGCTTACAATTGACTGGTTAGAATAATATTCATATAAATCAGTTGAGTACTAACAAACACATAATGTTAGGGTTCAATGCAATGAACAGATTCAAAACACACTTAACACAACTTACAATGGCGCTTTCAGTAGCGACATTAGCTGGCTGCGGCGGCTCTGCCACAGATACGAAAATTGATACTGTCAACCCAACTGAGCCTGTTTCAGACTGGGTGATGGTTTGGGAAGATAATTTTGATGGCGATGCTATCGATGACAAAAAATGGAGTTTCGAAATAAACTGTGCGGGTGGCGGTAATAACGAAAAACAATGTTATACCGACAGTGAAGAAAACGCCTTTATTGCAGACGGTATTCTTAATATCGTTGCATTGCTTGCGGAAGAAGGGGCTGATAAGCCTTATACCTCTGCGCGTATTAATACTCGTTACAAAGCTGATTTTAAATATGGTCGCTTTGAAGTACGAGCAAAGCTGCCTAGTGGGCAAGGTTCTTGGCCTGCGTTTTGGATGATGCCTACCGATGAAGTTTATGGTGGATGGCCTCGTTCAGGAGAAATCGACATTGTTGAGTCGGTTAATTTAAAAGTACCAACCGATGACGGTGTAGAGTCAAATATCTACGGCACGTTACATTACGGCCAAGAGTGGCCAAATAATGATAGCAGTGGTAAAGCGTATACCTTCGCGCAAGATTCTAATCCGGCAGATGACTTTCATACTTATGCTATCGAGTGGCAAGAGGGGGAAATTCGTTGGTACGTAGATGATTATTTATATGCTACACAGCGCCAATCAGAAGTGCTTTATGATGCGAAGGGCAATGAGATTGCACTTAAGCACAGAGGCTGGTATTCAGAGTACTTTGATCAAACAACCGGAGAGTTAACAACTTTCTGGGATGCATCTCCTTACGATCAAGAATTTTATTTAATCCTGAACTTCGCAGTGGGTGGTGATTGGCCTGAAAACGTTAATGCAACCGGTATTGATGCAACTGTATTCGAAAATGGTCAAACTTTTGAAGTAGACTATGTTCGTGTTTATGAGTGTGCGCAAGACCCTGATACAGGTAAAGGTTGTGAAACCGTGCGCCCGGGTTACGACAACTTAGACGATGCACTTGTGCAAGGCAAAGCACCTGCTCCAACACCACCAAGTGATGGCACGGTAACGCCGCTTACTATTTTTGATAGCAGTTTTAACCCTAACTGGCCTGCATGGGATTGTTGCGGTGAATCAACACCTGCGCTTGTTGAAGATGCAGAGCGTGGTAATGTAGTTGAGTTTGTTGTAGGTGCAAAACCTACAGTAAATGGCTTTATTAGCCGTGATCTCTTTATTACCGATGAAAATGGTGAAGCGTCTCCTTATGACGCCAGCGCTATGTTAGAAGATGGTTTTGTGCGTTTTGATATGCAAGTGACTTCATTACCTTCTACTCCAGATGCACCTTGGCTTTTCAAAATTGAAAGTGATGAAGGCAAGACAGCCGTTGAACTAAACCTAAGTGCTAGCACTGAAGGTGTTAGCCCAGTTGCTGGTGAATGGCAAACTTATACCTTCCCACTGCAAACATTAGCTGATGCGGGTTTAAATGTATCGCTGATTGATGTGATCATGATTTTCCCTGCGTGGGGTCAAGGTGATGGTGCTGTTTATCGTGTGGATAATGTAGAGATCACAAATGATGCACCTCCTGCAACATTAACTCTTTTTGCTGACGAGATGAATCTTGATTGGCCACTTTGGAACTGTTGTGGTGATTTAGCACCTATTGAGGCCGTCGATGATGAGCAACATGGTTTGACTGCTGAATTTTCGATTGGACCAAAACCAACCGTTGTTGGCTTTAACAACCGTACTACATCAGGCGGCAGTGGCAGTCAATTTGATGCATCATCTTTAATTGATGAGGGTGTATTGCAATTTGAGATGAAGATCACCTCTTTATCATCAACACCGGATGCAGCTTGGTTTGTTAAAGTAGAATCTAGTGGTGGCCCTGATAATGGTGGTACTGCAGTTGAAGTTAACCTTAATACCAGCATAGAAGGTGTTGACCCTGTTGCAGGTGAGTGGCAAACCTATACTTTTACGGTCAATTCATTGTTACAAGCCGGTTTAGACATAAGTTCAATTGATGTCATCATGGTATTTCCTGCGTGGAGTCAAGGTGAGGGAGCTGTGTTCCGTATTGATAATGCAGTTATTTCAAACCCGTAATTAACATTGGCAACAAGTGATGGGTGCTGAATATGGCACCCAGTATCCATGACAACATATTGCAAAAGCAGGTAAATCATGAAAAGCACAAAATTTATTAAAACACCTCTTGCAGCGTCAGTTGCGATGATCTTAACTGCAGGGCTGGGCACTATGTCTGCTTATGCACAAGATGAACAAGAGAAAGCTGATAACGATATTGAAGTTATCGAAATTAAAGGTATTCGTGGCAGTATGATCCGCGCCATGGATATGAAACGTGATGCAACAGGTGTTGTAGATGCGATTTCAGCAGAAGAGATGGGTAAATTCCCAGATACTAACTTAGCTGAATCATTACAACGTATTACCGGTGTATCAGTGAGTCGTTCTAACGGCGAAGGTAGCGAAATTACGGTACGTGGTTTTGGTCCTGAGTTTAACCTCGTAATGCTGAATGGCCGTCAAATGCCAGGCACGGGTTACACCCGTTCTTACGCCCTTGAGAATATTGCCGCTGACGGTGTCAGTGCACTTGAAGTAGCGAAATCAGGGCAAGCAGATGTACCAAGTGGTGGTCTAGGTGCTACGGTAAATATTATTACTACGCGCCCATTAAATAGCCCTGGCGAGAAATTTAGCTCGTCTATTAAGGCTATTCACGATTCATCTAATGAGGCCGGTGATGATGTAACCCCAGAGTTTTCTGCAATGTACAGCAATACTTATGTTGATGATACATTTGGTTTTGCGGCATCATTCTCACATCAAGAACGTGATTTTCAACAGCAAAACGCCAATATTCAAGGTTGGCAAGCCAATGTTGATTTACCGACCCTTGATGAAGCTGACTACATTGACCCTCGTGCAGTCGATAGTGAAGGCAACCGTGTCGGTAATCATTTCTTTCCGAAAGACATGAACTACAGCATTGCTGATGTTGAACGTGAGCGCACTAATGGCCAAGTAACTTTACAGTACTCGCCAATTGAAAGCTTCACTGCAACGGTTGATTACACGGCGAGTCGTGCAATCACCGGTGTGAATACCGTGGGTTGGGGTATTTGGAATGAGTTTGGCAGTAACATTAACAGCTATGAGCTTGATGAAAATGGTACAGCGATTTATGCCGATATCAGTGGTAATGATGGTTCATTTACAGCAAGCCGTGGCACTACTGAAGTTAAAGCACGTTCAATTGGTTTAAACCTAGAGTGGCAAATTAACGACCAGTGGGAAGTTGAGTTCGATTATCACGATTCGAAAAACGAAACAGATAACGGCGCAGATGATGGCTTAGGTTCTGATGGTCAAATCATTCTTGGCTCAGATCAGTTACAGAGCAAAGTATATGATTATCGCACTGGTGAAGTTCCGCATGCCTACGTTAACTGGAACAATGGCACAACGGTGCTTGATCCAAGTGAGATTGATTCAAACTTCAGTCAGTTTATTTACTCGCCTGGTGAGTCTAATGTTGAGCAAGCTCAGCTTCATGCAACCTGGTTTAATGAAAGCTTTGAAATTCCACTTGTTAAAGTGAAATTCGGTGCTGCCAATACTAAGCAAACTATGGGCGGTTTTACTGCATGGAGTGGCTTACGTGGCGGCCCTGGTTTTAACCCATCATTCACCGAAATCTTCCCTGATGGCATGTTCACTTATAATGATACAGGCGACATGCTAGATCAATTCTCTGGTGGTGGTAGTGCCCTTGAACCAAATTACTATTACACCTATAGCTTTGAAGAAGCGTTAGCGCGTCAACTTGCTTATTTGAATGAAGACTTATTGGGCGATAATCAATACTCAATTGATCCATTCTTTGATGGTATCGACAGTGAAAGCTACGTAGAAGAGAAAACGCAAAGCTTCTATGTGAACAGCTTATGGGAGTTTGAATTATCTGATTACTTCGTACAGATTAACGCAGGTCTTCGTTATGAAGAAACGGATGTGACCAGTACGGTTCGTCAACGTGTTGAAAGCCAAGTTAACTGGGTGAGTGCATCTGAGTGGATCATGCAGTACGAAACTGGCGGTACAGATAACTTTTATCAAGAAGAAGGTAACTATGATATCTGGTTGCCGAACATCGACGTAAAAGTTGAAATTACAGACGAGCTTGTTGGTCGTGTTTCATGGGGTAAAACCATGGCACGTGCGCCGCTGGGTAATTTGGCTGGTGGCCGTAGCTTAACGGGTAGCCCGAAACCAGGTTCGCGTACAGGTAGCCAAGGTAATACTGATCTGTTGCCATTTGAATCAACTAACCTCGATTTATCACTTGAATATTACTACGGCGAAGGTAGCTACGCGTCGGTTGGTTACTTCAAAAAAGACGTAGATAACTTTATTCAAACGCAAATAACTGAAACAACCATTGATGGTTTATACGATATCTTAAATGGTCCTCGTTACATTGAAGCTGTGGCATCTGTAGAAGCTCGTGGTGAGCAAGCTACAAGTGACGCTGTGTTCAATGAAATGCTGGCATTAGGTTATGGTAATGTGGATGGTGCTATTGAACCAACGAGTTCTGATCCACTGATGGTATGGAATATTTCTCAACCACAAAACACGGATAGTAAATCGGTTGATGGCTTTGAACTAGCTGTTCAACACTTATTTGGTGAAAGCGGCTTTGGTTTAGGGGTTAATGCTACGTTTGTTGATGGTGATGTTGAATTTGATGTAGCAAGTTTGACTCAACAAGCTCCTTTATCTGGCTTAAGTGACTCAGCTAACTTCCAAGCTTTTTACGATAAAGATGGTTTATCTGTGAAAGTGACTTACGCATGGCGTGACTCTTACTTAATTGGTGTTGGTCAAGCACAAGGCTCATCTGATGCGCCGCCACAATTTGGCGATACATATGGTCAGTGGGACTTGAGTGTTAACTACGACATTAACGAAAACACGACTGTTTTCTTTGAAGGTATAAACCTTAACAACGAAACTGAGCGTGGCTATGGCCGTTACGAAGAGCAGTTCTTATTTGCTCGTCAATATGGACCACGTTACACAATCGGTGCCCGTTATAGCTTTTAATATGTGATCTCAAAAGGAACAAAAGCCGCTCGTTGAGCGGCTTTTTATTATCTATTTTAATTAATTAATAATTATTGAAGCAACGCACAGTTGATTTGTGTAATATATGCCTCACTAAGTCCACTATAATTAGCTTTTCGTAGACGCAAAAGGTTTGTGTTTTTTGTTAAAGTTATCGTTTTTTCCAACTTTAAATCAAATGTTTAAGTTGTTTAGGTAGAATAATAAATGAGATTATCAGATACCCATATTCAGCAATATATTGACGAAGGCCGCATTGTTATAGAGCCAGCACCAAGTAATGAAATGATCTCGGGTGTCACGGTTGACCTGCGTTTGGGCAATAAGTTTCGTGTTTTCCAAGATCATACTGCTGCGTATGTTGATTTAAGTGGCCCTAAAGATCAGCTTAATAAGGCAATGGAATCAATCATGAGTGATGAAATTGTGCTTGATGAAGAAGAAGCTTTTTTCCTTCATCCAGGTGAATTAGCATTGGCTATTACTCATGAAAAAGTTACTTTACCAGCAGATATTGTTGGTTGGTTAGATGGTCGCTCGTCGTTAGCACGCCTTGGTTTGATGGTACATGTAACAGCGCATCGTATTGATCCAGGTTGGTCGGGTAATATCGTTTTAGAGTTTTATAACTCAGGCAAGCTGCCACTTGCGCTTCGTCCAATGATGAAAATTGGTGCCATGAGTTTTGAAACCATGACAAGCCCAGCACAGAGCCCTTATAACACACGTAAAGATGCTAAATATAAAGATCAAAATACGGCAGTAGCAAGCCGCATTAGTGACGATAATAAATAATCCTTCAACATGTGGTCTTTGGGCCACATATCATTATTTGTTCAACTTTTTACTTATTTGCATTCTCATAAATTGGCAATTTAAGCGTATTCATCCCATACTTTTAGCTGGTGTTTAAAGCACGGAGCTAAAATGCACTTTATTGGCAAGCTGATCCATCAGGTTATAAAAATTTTGCTCGTTTTACTGGGCTGCGTATTGCTTCATAGTGCCAGTATTAATGCTGCAAGCAATAACTTACCGGTATGGGTACTTGATTCAGAACAGCCTTTAGCCAAACTTAGTCAGACCCTCGAAGTATCACTGCAAAATGCTGAGCCTTTAAATGCTTTAGAAAACAATACGGTTCGCCTCGCAGCACAAACCTCCTATTGGTTAATTATCGATTTACAGCAATTGCCTGAAAATAAAAACTATGTTGTTTATCTTAGTGAGCCTAACTTAACGTGGGCAAAGTTTTATCTGTTAGATGAAAATTATCAGTCCACCAATGATCAGCGGCTTGCTTCTCTAGAAAGTTTATCGAATGTGCGACCTCATTGGTTAATAGAGCACAGCCAAGGAGCTCGCTGGGCGCTAGTTAACTTTGTGCACAAAAGATCGCTAACATTAGAACTAGGTGTCGAAACAGCAAAAAGTTTTGAAGTTGACTTACATCAAACTATTTTGAGTTACGGTGCGATTTTAGGGGGGCTGATTTTGTGTATGTTTGTTTGTGGTGTTTACTTTTTTGTATCCCAGCGAACAAAATACTTAGTCCTAAATGCCTATTTTATATTGGTCACCATTGGGTTTTTAATCGATAACGGATTAATAAATTATCTAATTGGTGGTTTTAATTGGGAATCTAAATGGCCTGTTAATGAGTTCGCATTATGTTTTGTGAGCTATTTTTTATATCATTTTTTAGCGATCCATACCTATACAGCAAAGTTTAAAAAGGCCTGGCAAGCAATGATGCTGTGTTTATTCAGTGCAGCTTTATTGTCATCACTATTGCCTCATTTTAATCGTCAGTGGTTATTTATAGTCAGCTGTTTGGGCTTTTTGTGCTTTGCCTGTGTAATATTTTATAGTTTGATTAAGCGTAAGGGTAATCGTACTCATCTGCGTATTTTTATGCTTCTAATTATTGTTATTCAGGTGTTAAGTCTGTTTTTATGGAATGGATTTGGTATTGGCTACCATGGAATTCATAACACCATTTTATTGCTCACATCATTGGCGATCTGCTCCGTACTGTTATTAAAAGACCGTCAGCAAATTTCAGCATTTAGTTATTCGATGCTGCACGATGCGGATACGAAGCTACCAAATAAACAATTTTTACTCGCGCAAATGATGAAAAAAGTGTCGCAAAAGCAACATTTTTCAGTTTTATTATTTAAACCTCATGTACTCTCAAATGCACGTTCTACCTTTGGGTTTGAGCAAGCTAATATTTGTATCAATGAAAATCTAAGTATATTAAACATTCAGATGCAGACCATGAATACATTAAAGTTGGAAGTTCAAGCCACCAGAAGCACATGGCTTGCTCATATTGACGATAGTACATTTGGGTGTTTGATCTTGGGCGAACTAGAATTAAGTCATATTGAGCAATTTGCCTGCATGATCCATGGTGTGTTTGAAGAGGGCCTTACTCATGAAGAAATTAACTTAGTCGACCGTGTTGATATTGGTGTTGCTTATTACCCGATGCATGGCAATACCGCGAAACAAATATTGCAATGTGCAATACAAGCAATGACTGAAAAGCGCCTACAAGGTGAACGTTGGCGTATGTTCGACTCAGAAAGTGCGCGGCTTTCTGAACAAAGGTTATCCATTGCGGCAGCGCTTAAAATTGCGATTGATGAAAATCAGCTAAGTTTGCACTTTCAACCGCAGATATGTTTGAAAACGGGCAAAGTAGTTGGCTGTGAAGCATTACTGCGCTGGACACATCCAATTTTTGGTATTGTTAGTCCTGAGATATTTATTCCAATTGCAGAGTCAGCAGGGGTGATCAATCAGCTAACAGAGTGGGTCGTTGAAAAGGGAGTTGAATGGCAAGCGAAGTTTTGCAAACTGATACCCGATCATGTTATTTCCATCAATATTTCTGCAAAGGATTTATTAAATAAAAATTTACCTGTGCTGCTAATTACCATTTTAAATGAGCAAAATGTGGCGGCTGAATCAGTGATGTTAGAGCTCACTGAATCAGCGACCTTAGAAGAAAGTAAAAAAATTAAAGCCACGCTTGATGATTACCGTTTAATAGGTCTAAAACTCGCTATTGATGATTTCGGTACAGGCTACTCATCACTTGCCTATTTAAGCCAACTTGGTTTTGATGAAGTCAAAATAGATAAACAATTTGTGTTAAATCTGCCGTTTTCGGTTAATGATCAAAGTATCTGTAAGGCAACCTGTGATATCGCCACTACTTTAGGTGCACATGTTGTTGCTGAGGGTATTGAAGATGAGCAAAGCCTCGCTATGTTACAAAGCTATGGTTGCCAGTTTGGACAGGGATATTATTTTTCAAAACCCCTTGCTGCAGATGATTATTTAGACTGGATAAGCGAGGTACAAAAACTTGACCTTAATCTTGATGCAACAGCGAACCTAGCTGATTAAAATATTTAAGCAAGGCTTCAAAACAATTCATCGTATGCTGCTCATCCGGGTAGATTAAGCCACTTTTCGATAAGCCACTCACTAAAAAGCTATTTTTGATGTTAGGGTGGACGCTAATACACTTTTCAAAACAGCGGGCAGCTAGTTCCTCAGGCATACTCATATAAAGTTGCTTTACTTGCTTATCAAAAGCGATAGATTGTTTTACGAATTCATTTGGATTTTTACCAGAGTTATCTAAAAATACCTGATGATAAAACTCATTTAAGCGTTGATTAAGTGGATGACTCAAGTCTGGTGACTGTTCGAGCCACAGCGCCGAACAGAATTGCATGCTCTTTCTGCCGCTAAATAAGTGCTGACAAATATGATGGTCAAAAGCATGAAACCATTCATGGGCGAGTGCGCCACCACCTGCATTTTTAGCCAGCGCAAGGGTTTGGCTGTGAGCATTATAATGAGCCTGCACACCTTTTTGTCCACCATGACCAAAAGCAAAATTGAGTTTCCCTCTAAGGCCAATTGCCGTTGGCGGTAAAGTCAGTATTTGCGCAAGATCGGCTAAAGCATCGTAAATTAAATTCGCCGCTAATAGCCGTTCTTGCTTATTAACCCAATTACCAACCACCATAGTGCGAAAACCAAAGGTGTCGCGAATATCGTCAAAATCGATCTGATCATCAAAGCGATAATCGGGTCCTTGGCGATGAAAACCTGCGCTTAGTCGTTTTGATACACGCATTAGAGATAGCGTGCCTTAACATCATCCGGCATATGCTGGGTTTGCTTATCGACCAGTGCTGCTAATAATCTGTATAGTGGTGTTACATCAATGCCTTCAATTAATTTAAGGCTATGAGCTACAGCTTCTAAAGTTGATAAACTATCTGCTCGAGGTGCTTTACGGATGACGTATTTGTTTTGTGGTATGTGCTTAAAACTCACCGTTTGAAATGCACGGAGGCTAGGGGTTAATTGCAGCATTTTGTAGGCTTTTTTCCATGTACCATCAACTACGATTAAATGATTTAAAGACTGTTTGAAAGCATCTGTAGTGGCAGTGTGCTCATCTAGACTTAAGGCATCCTCAGTAGGGTAAAGAACCGCTGTTGTTGCTTTTGGCAATGTTGCAAGCTGTAAAAAGTCTTGCTCAGACTCACCAGCGATGATCTGGCAATTTTCTAAACCTAAATTCAGTAAATTGGCCGTATTTTTAGTGACTTTTTCCTCACTTGGGTGGCGTAATATAATGATTTTTAGTTTATTATTGATTATGCTTATTGAATCACATAAACAGGTTTTAATTGAAAAGCCACAATGTGAGCATAATTCTCTAGCCATAGATACTCTTGTATACATTTGAAGTCTCTTAAGTATACATGAGCTAGAGCTGTAATTTTGCATTTTTAAAGCAGACAGCTAAAATTGCGATTTAAATATTTGGTTTTATTAAGGGATAAAGATGACGACTATCACTATCGATGAAAGTGCGCTTGAAGGAATGGAGTCGCTACTGGGTGATCAATTTGCTGACACGCTTTCTTTTTGTTGTAGCGAGTTTCAAAGGTTAGGCTCTGAAGTGCACGCTAATCTTGGTTCAGACAACGAAGCTGCAGCGCGTCATGCTCATAGCTTAAAATCAAATGCTGCCCAATTTGGAGCCCAAAGTCTATCTGAGCTCGCTCAATCAATTGAGCATGCACTCAATGAAGGGAATGCTGATATAGCACAGCAAAACAGTGCAAGTATCGATCAGCAAGTTTCTGGCTCTGTAGAAAAATTACAAGCTTGGTTCGCTACTCGCTAAAAACTTGAATTTATTTCAGTTATAACCGCAAAAATCCTCTGGCATGGTACCCCTTTACTGGGGTAGTCTTAAGGCTAATTAGTAGAGGTAACCATGTCACAAATCAAAAAGAGTCACAAACTAGACGGTGTCTGTTATGACATACGTGGGCCTGTGCTTGCACAAGCTCGAAAAATGGAAGACGAAGGGCAAAAAGTATTAAAGCTAAACATTGGTAATCCAGCTGCCTTTGGCTTTGATATGCCTGAAGATATGCACAAAGATATCATTCGTAACTTATATTCAGCCCAAGGCTACTGTGACTCTAAAGGCCTCTACTCAGCCCGTGTGGCTGTCTATCAACACTATCAGCAACGCGGTTTATTTAATCTTGATGTCGATAATATTTATATTGGCAATGGGGTCAGCGAATTAATTCAAATGACCACACAAGCATTACTTGATAATGACGACGAAGTGCTTATTCCTGCACCGGATTATCCGCTATGGACTGCATCGGTTAAATTAGCAGGGGGTAACCCTGTGCATTATCTATGTGATGAAGAACAAGATTGGTTCCCTGATATTGCTGATATTAAATCGAAGATCACGTCAAAGACTAAAGCGTTGGTGCTTATAAATCCGAATAACCCAACCGGTGCGGTGTATAGCGATGATCTGTTGATGGAACTTATCAATATTGCTCGCGAGCACAAGTTGTTGTTACTGAGCGATGAAATTTACGAGAAAATCTTGTACGACGGTGTCAGCCACAGCTCAATTGGCGCACTGTGTGATGATGTACCAATTATCACCTTTAATGGCCTAGCAAAAACGTACCGCGCTGCGGGATTGCGAATGGGCTGGATGGTGCTAAGCGGTCGCACTAGCATGATGGACGACTTAAGCCGTGGCCTAGATATGCTGGCATCAATGCGCTTATGTGCCAATGTACCAGCACAATATGCTATTCAACAAGCTTTAGGTGGTGTGCAGTCAATCGATAACCTGATAAACCCAGGTGGTCGGCTTTACGTTCAGCGTGATATTGCATGGCGTGGTTTAAATGCAATTGATGGTATTAGCTGTAAAAAGCCTAAAGGGGCGCTTTACGCATTTGCGAAAGTGGATACGGCGCACTTTAATATTAAAGATGATGAGCGCATGATTTTAGATTTACTCAAAGCGGAGAAAATCTTATTAGTGCATGGTCGCGCTTTTAACTGGCCTGATCCTGATCATTTTAGATTGGTGTTTTTACCAAACAAAGATGATTTAACAGAAGCCATGAGTAAGATGCAGCGATTTTTCGCTGATTATCGACAAAGCTAAAGAAAGCGAGCCGAGGCTCGCTTTTTTAATACGCTTTATCAACACGCACCGTGTTATCGGTGAGGTACACCAAACGTACTTTATCACCTTGGTTAAACAGCATTTGGTTATCTTTGTCTTGCACAACCATAAACTGTTCGCCGCTTTCTACTTTGATCATCAATTCAACGAGCTGATATTGTATAACGCGACTGTTTTGTTGACGGTTGTGAGCAACAGAGCCACCAATCATCGAACCTAAAATGGTTGCTACAGTACGGCCACTACCGCCACCAAACTGATTACCGATTACACCGCCAATAAGTGCACCGCCAAAGGTTTCCCAACCGTTGGTTTTATCTTTGACCAGTTCTTGTTCAGTAATGGTTCGTACTGACTGTACTGAGCCAAACAACACCTGTTGTACTGGTACTGCTTTGTTACGCTGGTATTCAGCATAACTAGGCGAGCTCAGTAATAAACAGCTTGCTAAGATTGCTACTAGGTATTTCATAAACCCTCCTGGCTACCAGCCAAAAGTTGATTTCTCACGTGTTTTACGGATTTCAGTTTCATCAGCCCACTCAACTAAGCCGCTTTTTAAATCCATTAAACGCATAGTGAATTTGTAATACACATCAGCCTTGTCAGCATTTGATTTAACAATGCTCGATAAGTTGCCGTATAACATATATTGCGCACCAACTTGCTGGCCAAAGGCAATAGCGGTATTTGGATCAACTAGTGGATCGACGTTTTGGAAATTAAGTTGTTCGCGCACAGCTTCAACACGGGTCATATCAACAAAGCGGAACTTACCACTGCGTAATAACTGTGTTGAGATTGAATCGGTGATTGATTCAGTATCAATATGCTCGCTCGTTTTGTTTTTAATACGCTCAACAAACACGATAGGGCGAGTATTTGCTGTCATGGTGCCAACCACAGGTGAAGCAAGTAACGAGTCTGTCATTTGGCTGGCTACTTTTTGTAGATCTGTTGAACCAAAATTTATGTCTGTGGTTTCAACAGCTTGCGCATCACCATAGCTAACAACGGCCTTATTAGCACAGCCAGATAGTAACAAAGCGCTTGTCATTGCAACGGCCGCAGCCGACTTAACAGAAAGTAATTTCATTGTAGTATCCTTAATCTTCAAATTCTTGTGCTTCTGTTGACACTTCACGCACTGCAAGCGAGAAGGTGACAGCATTTGCTGTCGGGGCTAGGCCCGGTAATTGAGTTTTAGCAAATCCAAATAAAGTAATGGGTTGCCAAGGTGAGTGGTTGCCGCGAATAACAAAGCCATCAGCGTCATACCAAGTAAATTGGTATTGTAAATATTGAGATTTTTTATACTGGCTTGCCAGTGTCACAACCACATCAGTTAAGCCGTTCGTTTGGCGTGTTTTTACATCTGTAATGGCTAATTTCTTGCCAAGTTCAGGGTTATTAACAATCAGTTGTTGGTTATACTGTTGTGATGCCTGCTCAACCCCAATGCCAGAAGTGGTAGGGCGTGAGGAGCAAGCCGCAACAAGTAAAATGGTTAATAGTGGCACTAAGTATTTCATCATTGCTCCTAGAGTTGTACAACGTGTGTGTCGTAGTAGTTATTTATGGAAGTTAGAAAAATCAAGGTTAACCCTTGCTTACCAACCGTAAAAGTTATTTCGCCATGCCCTGGCACAGTTAAAGTGTGCTGACCTGTGGGCATTGGGTGCTGAGCAATGCTAAGTTGGCTTGGTAAAGTCAACCAGCTTCGTGTATCAGCTTGCTCAGATGCAACGTTATAAATGTTGGCTAAAATGTTACCAACATCGCCGCCACTTCTTGCTAACTCTGCACGTACCTTTTCTTTTGCTACCAGACGCATTACTTGTCGGGTTATTCTGCCAGCACTTTGATCCTTTAATGTCTTCGCCGCTAGCGCTTCGAGCCTAACAATGGGCGTCAGTGGCAAATTTTCGCCATCGAGAGTCACTGTTTTATCACTGGCCGCATAGGGCGCAGCGCGATAAACTGGCATGGCAACACTATAAAAGCGTGCATCGCCACGCGAAGTATAAATAGGTAACCGTAAATTAAACTCTTGCCTTGCTGGTATTAAACCTTGCTCTGCAATTACAATTACTTGGCCTGTGTTTGCTTGAGCTTGCTTTAATTTGCCAAAGCGTTTGCTAAATTCTTCAAAGTCCTGATCAAAACCTTGTTTTTTGGCAAGGCGTAACACTGCTTGCTGTAAGTAGCTATTCTCACTGTTTATTTCGAGCGCTTTCTTATAGTCGATATAGGCATCATCAAATTGTTTATCTGCCTCATAAAGTAGGGCCGATAAATAAAACGTAAAAGCATTTTGAAAGCCATTTTTGACATTACCAATTAACTCGGCCATATCAGGGTAGCCTTCAGCGGAGTTTTCCGCTTGTTCATCAAGTGCGGCTTGATTATCTTTTAGTGCATCTTCTTGCACTTTATTAGCGCGTCTAACTTCAACTAATGCAGATTCAAGTTGTTTATCAAATACATAACTCAGTGCTTTGTAGCTATGCAGCATGGTCATTTCATAGGCTGCTGGCTCATAACCAATCACTGAGTCATTGGTTAATAATGAATTTGTTTGCTCAAGGCCTGCACTTAGCTGTACTTTGGCTGCTTGACGCTTTTTTTCCATATTTTGATAAACAGCTTCAAAGGTCTCATTGGCCTGAGAATTTTGTTTAGCCAAAAACTCAAGACGGGCCGTTTCAAGCTGATTTAACAAATAGTTACTATGGCCTCGGCTGTTACTTGGCAAAAGCTGCTGAGCACTTGCTATGTTATTTTGAGAAACAGCTTGGCGCACAGGTCTTAGCTGCGTCGCATAATCTTGGAATAGATCAGTAATACCTATGGTACTGCAACCAGATAACAGTAAAGCAGCTCCAATAAATAAACGTCGATGCACTGAACACTCCTTTTAAACAATGTACTCAGATTAGCATACGCGGCTTAACCTTATATGATAAATTATGTAAAAAATCGTAAGTTAATAGACAACTTTCTGGTCTTTTTATTTTTTATGTTAAAGGAACACCGCATTTGTTAAGCACTGTACTGTATACCTTTATTGCACTTTGTGCGTTTGCAGCTAACTCTTTGCTGTGCCGAATGGCATTGCAAAGTGGTGATATTGATCCGTTAAGTTTTACCGTCATTCGCTTAGCGAGTGGGGCGTTTATGTTGCTTGGTATACTTTTATGGCAAACAACTCTATTGAGATCAAAATCACAATCAGCACAACCTTTAACCGACAAAGGTAGCAATATCAGTGCGCTTAGTTTATTTTTTTACGCGCTGTGCTTTTCAGTTGCCTATGTTGATTTAAACACTGGCACAGGCGCACTTATCTTATTTTCAGCAGTACAGTTAACCATGATAGGCCATAGTGTTTTAAATAAAGAACCACTCAGTAAAGTGCAGTGGGGGGCTTTGTTTGTCGCTTTTGCGGGGTTTATATACTTAATGCTACCCTCAGCCACGGTGCCTTCTTTCATGCCGGCAATGCTCATGGCGTTAAGTGGTGTGGCGTGGGGTGTTTACAGTATTCGCGGAAAATCATGCAGCTCACCTTTGCAAGCAACCAGCTTTAACTTTCTAAGAAGTTTAATACTTGTGCCAATTTTAGTCTTTCTAGCCGTGGTTGATTGGCAGGGTATCACAGCAACTGGCGTTTATTTGGCGATAGCTTCAGGAGCGCTTGCATCTGGGCTTGGTTATAGCATTTGGTACATTGCACTACCTAGGCTTAAAAGTAGCCAAGCAGGTGTGGTACAGCTAACCGTGCCCGTGCTTGCCACATTAGCTGGGGTGGTGGTCTTAGATGAGCAATTAACAGCGCGTTTAGTTGTAGCCAGTGCCTTAATTCTTGGCGCTGTACTGGTGTTTTTAATGGCTAAAAAGCGCAGTGTCTAGATTTGGGCTTATTAACATTTAATACGTAGCGTTCATACAGGGTGTTTAGTTCGGCTAGTATCGCTTGTTTGCCGCTAAGCTCACTTTGATCAATACATTGTTGTAATGTTGCAACTGACAAATACTGCATCATCTTAGCAGCTGCACCAATGTGGCTGATATGCCAAGGCTCAGGGGCAACCCCACCTTTGTATTCTTGGTAAGGGCGATAAAAACCATACTTTTCTAGGTTATCGTCAAGCCATGCAGCAAGCTTGGCAAAGGGCCCTGTGGGCGAATACTCATCAGGGGTTAATTGCAGCTGGTAATCATCGTCAATAGGGCGGGTATCGTAAATGTCGAGGTCGGTACCAAAGTGGTGCCTACTTGCCCCAGGGAGTGCCGAGTAAAGCATAATAGCGTGGCACTTTTCAGTATCACTTAGGCTTTTTAAATCTACCGTTTGTTGCTCAAGGGTGTAAACTGGTCGAAGGCCCTGAAATTTAGCATTCCAAATTGCACTTTGACGATAAAAATCACGAAAGCTTGAGGCAATTGTCAGATCAATTCCTGCTTGTTTTGCCCCTTGCTGCAGAGCTAAAAAATCATCGACAATATTACGATGCAAGCGATGATTTTGTAGCTCAACTAAATGTGAGCTACTCAACCCAGTGGCGCATTGCTTAAGCTCTGTTTGGTTCATGTAAGCAGCTGCTCTAAAATCACTTCGTAAATATCAGCAAGTTGAATTAAATCATCGGTGCTAACACATTCATCTACTTTATGAATGGTTTCATTACGCGGACCAAGCTCAATGACTTTGGCACCCGTTTGTGCGATAAAGCGACCATCAGAAGTACCGCCGGTAGTTTCAAGTGCGGTGTCGCGTCCAGTTACCTGCTTAATAGCGTGCACGGTGGCATCAACTAACGGGCCATGGTCGGTTAAAAACGGTAGTCCATTAACAATCCAATTTAGCTCGTAATTGAGGTTGTGTTTCTCAACAATATCAACCACTCGTTGCTGTAGCTGTTGGTGAGTTACTTCGGTGCTAAAGCGAAAGTTAAATTGAATTTCAAGCTCACCTGGGATCACATTACCGGCACCAGTGCCACCGTTAATATTCGAAACTTGAAAGCTGGTTGCAGGGAAAAATTCGTTACCTTGATCCCACTCGGTTTGACTTAGCTCAGTTAACGCAGGAGCAGCTAAATGAATTGGGTTTTGTGCTAAATGCGGGTAAGCAACATGGCCTTGCACACCTTTCACAGTTAAAAAGCCAGTTAATGAACCACGACGACCATTTTTTACCACATCGCCTAGTACATCTCGTGAAGATGGTTCGCCAACTAGGCATAAATCAATCTTCTCACCTCGTGCTTCAAGGGTATCGATAACACGGGTTGTGCCGTTGATAAACGGGCCTTCTTCATCAGACGTAATTAAAAACGAAATTGACCCTTTATGATCAGGGTGTTTAGCGACAAAACGCTCGGTGGCAACCACCATGGCAGCTAAAGAGCCTTTCATATCGGCTGCACCGCGGCCATGTAACATACCGTCTTTTACCTGTGCAGAAAAAGGAGGGTGCTGCCAATTTTTTTCAGGACCTGTTGGTACAACATCTGTGTGACCAGCAAAACAAAAATGCGGTGACGCATCGCCCTTACGAGCCCAAGTATTTAGCGTATCAGTGAAAAACAGTGATTCAATATTAAAGCCAAGTTTTTCAAGGCGTTCGTTCATTAACGCTTGGCAACCAGCATCTTCAGGCGTTACTGATTCACGCTGAATAAGCGCTTGAGCAAGTTCAATAACAGGGTGAGTCATTAGGCAAAAATCTCATCGTATTGAGCGGCTTTAAAACCTAAGTGGTATTGGCCGTTATGCACAAGTACCGGGCGCTTGATCATCGCAGGTTGCTCAACCAGTAATGCTAATGCAGTTTCTTTATCTAGGTTTTGCTTTTGCTCATCAGATAATTGACGGTAAGTTGTGCCGCGTTTATTAACTAAATCTTGCCAATCAATGTGCGCTGCAAACTCATTAACTAGCTCAGCACTAATGCCGTCTTTACGGTAATCATGGAAAGTAAATTCTTGATTGTTATCAGTTAAATATTTCTTGGCTTTTTTGATTGTATCGCAATTGCTGATACCGTACATGATAGTCATAAATTCTACTTTTTCGTTACAGTGAGTAATGTGTCTACCCCAGCAGTGACCTGAGATAGTGAATAATATAGGGGTCCAAGGTGTTGGCTATTGAGAACGCACAGTGTGCCAAGCATAGGGCTGCTCAGCTCGCGTAAATCAAAATAGGCTAATCGTTCACCTTGGCTAATTTTACTGCCGTTTAATTTAGCAATATTGGTGTGGTTGATATGTTCTTCAACCGATGAAAACGATAAGTTTAATAAAACTTTTAAACCGTTTTTTGCCTGTAAAATGTATTCTTTACCGGCATTTTTAACTTGTAATAGGGTTCCATCGAATGGCGCGATGATGTTGTGGCTAGTTAGTTCAACACTAATCCCTGGGCCAAGGGTGGCAAAACGAAAAAATGGCTCAGGATGCTCGTTAATGCTTTTTACACGCCCAGTAAATGGGCTTTTAATGGCCATGCAGCGTGCTTTTCTGAGGCTGCGTTCGGGTAAGTATTGAACTTCGTTAGTCATGGCTTATTTAACATCACCTAGCACATGGTAACCGTCTTTTTTCAGAGCTGTAATGGCTTTTGCCATACTTTGCTTTTTCACCAATACATAATCGGTATCGTAAGTTGATAAAGCAAAAATCGAAATCGACGCTTTTGCTAACACGCCAGAAATATTCGCCATAATACCTGTTAATGAAAAACCAAGTGGGCCAATGACTTCCAGTGCTTGCCAGTCGGTTTCTTGGTCCAGACTGTCGAGCTGGAAACTACTAGGGCAGACAATAGACAGCTCATCAGCCGTTTTTGCAATAAAGAAAATAGCTTGTTGTAGTAAGGCAGGATCAATCGTCGCATCGACATCTAAACTATGAATGGTAAGTTCTTCACTATGAAGTTGTAACGTTTGTTTTGACATCTGCGATCCTATCTTTGAAGCCTTTGAATTTATAGTATAGGTAAACAAAGTTAAGATAAAGCGCAATAATTTTGATTGCTGAGGTTTTGCCCAATATCGCTGTTGAGGTTGTCCACAGATTCTGTGGATAAATATGGGAATAGGTCAGTATAAAGAAGGTAATAGGCTAATTTATAAAGGGTTTATAAATTAGCCTAAATTTTGAAGGGTTAATTTTCTAAGCTTTCAACTTGCTTAGCTTGAATCGCTGTAAGGGCAATGGTGTAAACAATATCGTCTACTAATGCACCTCGGCTCAAGTCATTTACCGGCTTACGCATACCTTGCAGCATAGGGCCAATACTAATTAAATCAGCACTACGTTGTACGGCTTTATAAGTTGTATTACCGGTATTTAAATCGGGGAATACAAACACTGTTGCTTTACCTGCAACCGGGCTGTCTGGTGCTTTCTTAAGTGCTACGTTTTCCATAATTGCAGCGTCGTACTGAAGCGGGCCATCAATCACTAAATCAGGACGCTTTTGCTGGGCAAGTTTAGTGGCTTCACGCACTTTTTCTACATCAGCACCTGAACCCGAGGTACCCGTACTGTAGCTTATCATTGCAACACGCGGTTCAATACCAAACGCAGCCGCTGAATCAGCTGATTGAATCGCGATATCGGCCAGTTGCTCTGCTGTTGGGTCTGGGTTGATTGCACAGTCACCATAAACCAGAACTTGATCAGGTAACAACATAAAGAACACTGACGATACCAACGATGAACCCGGTGCAGTTTTAATTAACTGTAGCGGTGGGCGAATCGTATTCGCTGTGGTGTTAACCGCACCCGACACTAGACCATCTACTTTACCTTGTTCAAGCATCATAGTGCCGAGCACCACGTTATCAAGTAATTGCTCTTGGGCAACCACTTCTGTTAGGCCTTTGTTTTTACGAATTTCAACCATAGGCGCAACGTAATCGTTGATCACATCCGCTGGCTCAACAATAGTTACGTTATCGTTAAGCTCAACACCTTGTTGCTCAGCAATACGTAAAATCTCTTCTTTGTCACCAAGTAAGATTGTTTTTGCAATGCCACGTTGGCCACAAATTGCCGCAGCTTTAATTGTGCGTGGCTCATTACCTTCTGGTAAAACAACGGTTTTATTCGCTTGACGGGCTTTGTCTGTTAGTAAGAAACGAAACGCTGGCGGAGACATTTTACGAGTACGACCAACACTTTGCGCCAAGCTGTCTAACCAGTCAGAGTCAATGTGGCTGGCGTTGTGATCTTTTACTTTATCAATACGCTGATCATCATCACACGGTACTTCCATATTGAAGTTGTGCAGTAATAAAGACGTGCGCCACGTATCTTCTTCTGTAGCAAGAATTGGCAGGCCGGTATCCATCGCTTGTTCGCATAATTTCATGATGCGATCTTCCGGCTTAAAGCCACCGGTTAATAAAATAGCCCCAAGCTTGGTGCCATTCATAGCCGATAAACAAGCGGCAACTAATACATCAGAGCGATCGCCCGGAGTGACCAGTAATGCACCTGGGGTAAAGTGGCTTAAAATATTCGATACAGTGCGAGCACAGAAAGTAACGCGACGTAAACGACGGTGAGCCATGTCGCCTTCGTTAATAACTTCAGCCTTTAGGTATTCACATAAATCACGCACACGCGGCGCCACTAGGTCGAAATCCCACGGGATTGAACCTAATAACTTAAATGGGTGTTTTCTGAAAATAGGCAGTGATGCTAAACGGTTTAATTCGTTTTCAAGTTGCTCAGGCTCATGGGCCTCAACAAGGTCAGCACGGGCACGACCTTCGTCATCTAAAGGGGCATTAACTTTATTGAAAATACAACCTAACACGCGAGGGTGGTTAACACCGCCATAGTTGCCTGAGGCAATTTCTAAACGGTCTTCAATTTGGTCGTTGCTATCGTTACTAGGCGTTAAAACAAAAACAATATCAGCACCCAGTGTTTGCGCGATTTCACGGTTTACACGGCCTGCATAAGGCTGACGGCGTGTCGGCACCATACCTTCGATAATAGCAATTTCGTCTTCTTTAATAGTGCTTTCAAAGCGCTCTACGATTTCTTCTAGTAAATCGTCGCCTTTACCATCACCAATCATTTGTTCTGCATAGCTAAGCTCAAATGGTGTTGGTGGATTAATAGGCGAGCCATGGGTGACAATTTGCGTGGACTTTTCAGGGCCTGTATCGCCAGAGCGTGGCTGTGCAATTGGCTTGAAAAAGTTCACTTTGAGCGCTTTTTGCTCAAGTGCACGCACTAAACCAACAGAAACAGATGTTAAACCAACCCCAGTCGAAATAGGGATCAACATAATTCTACGTGCCATTTACTTAACCCTCCTTTGCAATGCGGGCTGCATCGTTAGCAATAACCCATTCTTCGTTAGTCGGGATCACAAACGCTTTAGCATGCGTTTGGCCTTTTGAAATTAAGCCTTCTTTACCAAAACGTGCCGCTAAGTTTGCAGCTTCGTCACACTCAAGGCCTAAAAAGCCCAATTGGGTGATCACTTTGTCGCGAATGATATCTGAGTTTTCACCAATACCACCGGTGAAAATAAGCGCATCAAGGCGCTGCACAGGTACTAAGAATGCGGCGATTTGTTTTGCTAAACGGTAGCAAAAAATATCGAGTGCAAGGTTCGCTTGCGGGTGGCCTTCAACAGCGGCTTCTTCAATAGTGCGACAGTCATTTGATAGTTCACTAATACCTAATAAGCCACTTTGCTTATTAAGTAAGTCATCAATTTCTTGCACTGAATAATTTAGTTGCTGAGTTAAAAACGTGAATAAACCCGGGTCGATGCTACCACTGCGCGTGCCCATCACTAAGCCTTCAAGCGGTGTTAAACCCATACTGGTATCAACGCTCTTACCATCTTTAATCGCACACACTGAACAACCATTACCTAAATGCGCACTGATCACATTGGTTTGGTCGCGCTCTTTGCCGAGCATTTTTGCTGCTTCACCTGCAACATAATAATGGCTTGTACCATGGAAGCCATAACGTCTTACGCCGTGCTCTTTATAAAGCGAGTAAGGCAGGGCGTATAAGTACGCAATACTTGGCATCGTTTGATGAAATGCTGTATCAAACACCGCAATTTGTGGCAGCGCTGAGAACGCTTGCTGTGCAGTACGAATGCCTAATAAGTTGGCTGGGTTATGAAGTGGAGCAAGTGCGGCTGTTTTTTCGATAGCTGCAAGTACATCATCGTCAATAAGTACAGATTCAGTGAAATGCTCACCACCGTGCACAACACGATGACCCACAGCAATTAAATTATCTGCAAGGCCTAGCTCATTAACTAGCTTCACAAGCTCAGCAATTGCTGCATCGTGGGCTTGGCCCTTTGCAAGCTCAATAAGTTGTTTTTCACCATTATATTTATATTTGATTGAAGGCGTGTCTGAGCCAAGGCGCTCAGCTAAACCAGAAATAACTTCGTCAGAAGTGGCGGCATCTAAAATGGCAAATTTTAAACTTGAACTACCACAGTTCAGTACTAAAACATGTTGTGGTGAGCAAAGGGGCGTCGACATAGCTAGGTCCTAAAAGTACGATATCAGTCAGTGTATATTAAGGCTTGATAATTAGAATTCTTTGCCAGTATAGTAAATAAGTATTTTGTTGCTACACTTAACAAAGCTAGGCTGTAATTATACTAAAGTCTGGTTGACTTAAGCCGATAACATTTTATCTCATTTAGACTTTAAACGTTAGTCTCCTAACCATTAATTTGGTATTAAAACTAGGACAGGTTTTGCAGGGATTGTATCCGGGAGTGTGTTACACTCGGTTGTGAAACAAGTTGAAAACCCTAGGAGTGATGATGCAAAAAGGTGTCATGTCACAAGTGCAAACAGGTCGTCAGTACGCTAAAAAATGGCCGATGCGACAAGAGCTCGCTCCATTGTTTGCCGAATTTAGAGTGATCAAGGCCACTGATCTGGCAATTACAGTGATGCCAATATTGGCAATGCTGACCGTATTTATGCAAGTGAATTACTTAGGTAGTGATTATTTTCCACAAGCTATCACTATTGCGCTTTTCTTTTTATCACTTCCGCTGCAAGGTTTGTTGTGGCTAGGCCGCCGTGCAGAAACCCGTTTAGAGCCAGCAATGCTAAGTTGGTACACCGAGCTGCACAGTAAAATGAAGGCGCATGGTTATCAGTCACAATTAACGACTGAAAAACCACGCTATACTGATTTAGCTCAATTATTAAAAGATATGTTCGAAAAAATGGATAAAGCCTTCACTAAAGAACACTTCTAATCGCGAATAAACTGGCTCACATAAAACGATAACGTTACTTTTTGTGGGCCTTGTTGCTCTATCTGTTGCCAATGCTCTGGACGAAACTTCCACGCAAACGGCGTCATCATAATTAAATGTTTTATCTCACCGACAGACAACAGCACCTGTTGCTCTAACAAGTTTATCGACGCTTTGCTGAAGCCTGCTGGTGGTTCTATCTCTGTATGCGGTTTTACATCAGCATAAATAAACGCTTTTAACTCTTTAAGGTGCCAAGGGCCAGGACTTGCAACAATTAAACTAGCTTGCGGCTTGGCAAGGCGGGCAAGCTCTTGTGCAAATAAAGGGGCAAACACACTAACAAGCACATCAGCCTGCGCATCTGCAAAAGGGGCTTGGCTAATCGACGCGACACTAAAATGCGCATTTTCGTAACGCTTAGCGGCGTATTTGACCGCGGGCTTAGATATATCAACACCATATACATCGGCACTCGACTGTGCAGCTATAGCTTGAGTATAAAAACCTTCACCACAGCCTAAATCAATCACTGAACTTGGTTCGAGAGATGCCACTAACTCAGCTAAAGCCTGCTGTAAAAACAAATAGTGTCCGGCACTTAAAAAAGCGCGGCGAGCCTGCACCATTTCAAGGTTATCGCCTGGTTGTTTCGACTTTTTATTTTGCACGGGAAGTAAATTGACATAACCCTCTTTGGCGATATCAAAACTGTGGTTGTTGTCACAACGGTAAGTTTTGTCGGTTAGAGTAAGTTCAAGTTTGCAAAGCGGGCAGTGATAGTGAAGACTCATGAGTCTAAATAGTCCTTATCATAAAAGGTTTTAACCCAATGAGGGCGATAGGTGATCATCAAGGTAATGGCCATGCCATTGAGCATTGCTTCAGGAAACCAAATTATGGCACACAGAATCAGATAGTTTTCTGAAATCTCAATAAAACTGTAATCACCAAGCAAGTAATAAAACACACCGCTGGTAAGTATTTTAATACAGGCGATAACAGCAGCGGTTAAAAACGCGCATAAAAAGATATAAATAAAAAAGTGTCTTGGTAAATAGGTATAGCAAATTACAAAGCACAGATAGCTCAACGTAATTGGAATGAACGCTGTAAATAACAAATGCACAGGCAATAAACTGATTGGCAATTGTGCAACCAGCACTAACAACAAACTCGCCAAGGTACTTGCAAAAATAGCCAGTCGCCAACCTAAAATTAGGGTCACTGCAGTAACCCCTAAAATATGCAATTCGAGGCCTGGCAATATCCCCGCTTTAATGCGCCACAGTACCGCAAGTACTAAAGCACATGCGAGCACACCAACTTGTCTTATTGGCGTTGCCAATAATTGTGATGCGCTTTGCTTATCAAAGCTGAGCCAGAGTATTATAGCCACACAGCTCCACAAAGGGAGCTGCCATTGCAATGTGTCTATCATGCGTTAAATGTTGACCAAATTGGCGCATGATCAGATGGTTTTTCGATACCTCGCAATTCGTAATCGATACCAGACTCAACACAACGCTCAGCAAGAGCTGGAGTTGCTAAGATCACATCAATACGTAGACCACGGTTGTCATCAAAACCTTTTGAGCGGTAATCAAACCACGAGTATTGCTCAGTTTTTTCTGGGTAAAGTTCACGGAAGGTATCTTTAAAGCCCCAGTTTAATAAAGTGCTTAACCATTCACGCTCTTCAGGTTGGAAAGAACACTTACCTGTTTTTAACCAGCGCTTACGGTTTGGTTCACCAATACCAATGTCGAGATCGGTCGGTGAAATATTAATGTCGCCCATCACAATAACATCTTGCTCTGGCGTGTGGTTATCTTCTAAGTGAGTCATTAAATCTTTATAGAACTGACGCTTATAAGGGAATTTGGTTTCGTGGGCAATATTATCGCCTTGTGGGAAGTAGCCATTCATCACCGTTAGGTCACGACCATTTTCTTGTGTCACGGTAACACTGATCATACGACGCTGTGATTCGTCGGTATCGGTTGCAAAGCCTTTAACAACTGATTTTGGCTCTTGTTTACATAACATTGCCACGCCGTAATGTGCTTTTTGACCGTGAAAATAAACGTGATAACCCATTTTTTGTACGTCTTCGAGAGGGAAGGCTTCATCATGTACTTTGATTTCTTGTAAGCCAATAATATCTGGTTGATGTTTATCAATTACGGCTTGCAATTGGTGTAAACGAGCGCGCAGGCCGTTAATGTTAAATGAGATTACCTTCATGGTGCACCTATTATTTTTGTTTCAGTGTTTAGCGCAATTCTATCATCAAACTAGGGCTTATTCATGAGCTAATTACGAAAATCAAATTGGGTAAATGTTGATCAATTGCTGCTTAATTTAAAAACATTGTTAACTCACTATTAATTATTAAATTAAATAAATAATTCAGTTGATCTGCTTATTTTTGTTTATATAATGCGCGCAAACCACCCGTTCATATTATGTACTATTTAAAGGTAAACCATGAAAAAACAATTAGTGATGCTTTCTCTTGCATGTATCTCATTTGGCTCATTAGCAAGCAACCCGCACTACTTTTCAGCTGATAACAGTATTGAATCGAAGTTATGTAGCTTAAGTGCAAACGAAGGGTTTACCGCTGCACGTAAAGAAGCAGCAAAGCATGGCATTTCAATGTCACGTTTTTCAAAAAGCATTTTATGTAACGGTACTGACATTCGTGAAATTGCAAAAAAAGCACAATCACAAGAAGTAGCAAAAGCAGCGATTGAAGTGTTTGCTAAAAATGAGCAAAAAGAAACTCAACTTTGCATCACTGCACTTAAAAAAGGTTTAACACCTGTGCGTGAAAAAATTGGCAACTTAAACACGTTAAAATGTAATGGCGAAGCAGTAACAGACTTCGTTAAGCGTTACCAAAACGCAGCTATCTAATAGCGACAGTATAGTTATTTGTAAAAAGCGCTCTTCGGAGCGCTTTTTTTATGAAAAAATTACAGCAACCTATGAAAAGCTTGCTAAATCATAGGCTTAACAGTGACTTAACTAGATTGTAAGTGCTTGATTTTAGTCAATAAGGCATTTTGGCATTCAACTTGAAATAGTCTAATTGAATCTAATCGACTACAAGGAAATGTCTTATGAAAAAGTTAACTTTAGCATCTACAATTTTAGCAGCACTAAGTCTTTCAGCATGTTCTGCAAGTAACTCTTTAGCAAAAATCGACAGCGATTTTGGCAGTCTAGATAATGACAATGACGGCTATATCTCTAAGGTAGAAGCTGACGATGATGCAATTTGGGAGCATTTTTCAAACATCGATACCAATATGGACGAGCAAATCAGCCGTACTGAATTTAATGCATACATGCAATTAAATACAGGCAAGGTGGCAGCTGATAGTGAGGTATCTGAATCAGCATTTAAAGCTGAAATCGCTAAATTTGACCCAATCGAAAATGACTTTAAATCGTTAGATAACGACAAAAATGGTTATGTTTCAATTGAAGAAGCCGATGACGACGATATCGCAAATCACTTTGGCTATATGGATAGCAACAAAGATAAGCGTGTAAGCCGTACTGAGTTTGTTAATTACATTAGCAAATATGGCAGCGACGTTGCCGAAGATGATGCCCTTGAAATGGTTAAAAATAGCTAATTTCAATATTCATTCTTAAATATCCCCCAAAGCCAGTGTTTTACACTGGCTTTTTTACAATAATTTTTCCAACCTTGGCCGACTTCTGTCATAATAGAGCGTTAGTGATTTAAAATGACCTTTAGTAGCGATGGCCACAAAACGTATCAGTGATGAACAGTTAGTCGAAATCATAGAAGCCGCGATTTTTGTTGCTGGAAAACCTGTGTCTAAACGTCATTTAAAAGAGACAGTATTAGCTGATTTAAGCGTATCTATGCCGCGCATTAATAATGCAATTGAACAAATTCAAACGCATTATCAAACCCGAGGCATTAAGCTTGTTGCAGTAGGCAGCGGTTACAGGTTTCAAGCCTGCGCTAGTTTAGCGCCTTGGCTAGCAAACTTATGGCAAGAGCGCGCACCTAAATACTCACGAGCACTACTAGAAACGTTATCCTTGATTGCCTATAGACAACCTATTACCCGTGGTGAAATTGAACAAGTACGGGGGGTTGCTGTTGGCTCAGGAATAATTAAAACCTTATTAGAAAGAGAGTGGGTTAGGGTTGTTGGCCATAAAGAGGTGCCCGGGCGCCCAGCGTTGTATGCCACAACATCCGCTTTCTTAGATTATTTTTCATTAGCTGGTTTAGATGAATTACCGCCGTTACCTGAACTTCAGGAGAGTAAAATCAACCAGCTATTGAGCGATCCTTCTGTGAGAGAACTATCTGAATGAGTAATGTAGAAACTGAAAAGTTACAAAAAGTATTAGCCCGTGCTGGCGTGGGTTCACGTCGTGAAATGGAAAAATACATCGATGCCAACCGCGTGAGCGTGAATGGTAAAGTGGCTCGTTTAGGCGACCGCGTAGAAGCAGCCGATGTAATTCGTGTTGACGGTCACGTAGTAAAAATTGAAGACAAAGCCGACCGTATTTGTCGTGTGCTTATGTATAACAAACCAGAAGGTGAGTTATGTACGCGTAAAGACCCAGAAGGTCGTCGTACGGTATTTGACCGTTTACCACGTGTTGATGGCGAACGCTGGATTGCAGTTGGCCGATTAGATATTAATACCGCAGGTTTAATGCTGTTTACTAACGATGGTGAACTTGCTAACCGTTTAATGCACCCAAGCTACGAAGTAGAGCGTGAGTACTCAGCTCGTGTGTTTGGTGAAGTGACTAACGAAACGCTACGCACTTTAACAAAAGGTGTTGAGCTTGAAGATGGTCCTGCAAAATTCTTAAACATCAAACCTATGGGTGGTGAAGGTATCAACCGTTGGTTCAATGTCACTTTAACAGAAGGTCGTAATCGCGAAGTACGTCGTTTATGGCAATCACAAGATGTTGAAGTATCGCGTCTTATCCGTATTCGTTACGGTAAGTTAGAGCTTGATAAGCGCTTGCCACAAGGTGGTTGGGCTGAACTTGATTTAGACACGGTTAACTATTTACGCAAAACAGTACAACTAGGCCGCGAAACGCAAACTAAGCTGTCGGTTATTCCTGAAAAGCGTAAAGACAAACGTGCCAAAATTAACCAAATCCGTAAGGCGGTTAAAAAGCACAATCAACGCGCTAAACAAACTAAGCGTCGTTAATCAGAAATATAATTGTTTGCAGATAAACTAATTTATTTGCAAACAGGCATAAAAAAAGCAGCGATATCGCTGCTTTTTTTGTTTCACAATGCTAATTCTTATTAAGCATTTTCAACTGCTGTACGTGGGTCAACATATTCCATGTTGAAAGCTTCAGCTACTTCTTTATAAGTAACTTGGCCTTTGATCACGTTTAAGCCTTTTAAGAAGTTTGCATCGTCAAGAAGCGCTTTCTTATAACCTTTGTTAGCAAGGTTGATGATGAACGGTAATGTTGCATTATTAAGTGCGAACGTAGAAGTACGTGGAACAGCACCTGGCATGTTAGCAACACAGTAGTGAACAACGTCATCAACAATGTAAGTAGGATCAGCGTGAGTTGTCGCCTTAGAAGTTGCGATACAACCACCTTGGTCGATTGCAACGTCAACGATTGCAGAACCAGGCTTCATTGCTTTGATGTGCTCAGCTGTTACTAGTTTAGGCGCTGCTGCACCTGGGATTAGTACGCCACCGATCACAAGGTCAGCTTCTAGTACGTGTTTTTCTAGTGCGTCAGCAGTAGAGTAGATAGCTTTAACTTTATTACCGAACTGCGCGTCTAATGCACGTAGTACGTCGATGTTACGGTCAAGAACAACAACGTCAGCACCTAGGCCAACAGCCATTTGCGCTGCGCTACGACCAACCATGCCGCCGCCGATAACAACAACTTTAGCTGGCTCAACACCTGGTACACCACCAAGTAACATACCACGGCCGTGGTTTGATTTTTCAAGCGCTTGTGCACCAGCTTGAATAGACATACGACCAGCAACTTCACTCATAGGAGCAAGAAGAGGTAAACCGCCACGTGAATCAGTTACTGTTTCGTAAGCGATACACACTGCGCCACTTTTAACTAGGTCTTCAGTTTGTGGAAGATCCGGTGCTAAGTGAAGGTAAGTAAATAGAATTTGGTCTTCGCGTAACATTGCACGCTCAACAGCTTGTGGCTCTTTTACTTTAACGATCATTTCAGCTTTAGCAAAAACGTCTGCTGCTGTAGGTAAAATTTCAGCACCAGCTGCAACATAATCTTCGTTAGTGAAGCCAATGCCCATACCAGCATCAGTTTCAACAAACACTTGGTGGCCATGGTTTACTAGTTCACGAACACTCGCAGGAACCATACCTACACGGTATTCATGGTTTTTGATTTCTTTAGGTACACCAATAATCATAGTTTTTCGCCTTAATAGAACGGGATAAAATTTTTGACTATTATATTCATGACCAGCCAGTGTGTCTCACCTTTTTTAAGTGTTATTCTAGTGATATAATCTAAAAATATATTTTAAACAGTGCAAAACTCTGGTTTGGCTTATGCATCAATTACTCGACAGAATAGACCGTAAAATTTTAATGGAATTACAGCTCGATGGTCGGATCTCTAACGTAGAGCTGGCAAGGCGTGTAGGATTAAGTGCCACCCCTTGTTTGGAACGGGTAAAAAAGCTCGAAAGAGAGGGCTATATACTCGGATATAAAGCAGTAGTGGATCCTGCTAAGCTTGGCCAAGGTTTGTCGGTTTATGTAGAAGTCACTATCACCAAAACCTCACCAGATGTTTTTGAAGAATTTAACGCTGCGGTTAAAAAGCACGACGAAATAATTGAGTGCCATCTCGTGTCGGGTAATTTCGACTTTTTATTAAAAACGCGGGTAAATGATATGTCGGAATATCGAAATGTACTGGGTGATATTCTACTAAAACTACCAAATGTCAGTGAAAGCCGAACTTATGTGGTAATGGAAGAAGTAAAAGGTGAAGAAGGGGTCATTATTCGCCCATATATTGCCTAAACTGTTAAAATATACATTGAGTAACAAAAACTTGTTCATTATCAGTCCATCAAGGCTAAGATAAAGTGCATCAAACGGCATTTCCTGCTAAGGTATTTCACTGCTAATCGATCAGTAAAGAATAATAAGGAATAGGGAGCTATGCGCCTAAATGGTGTTCAAAGACTGTTAGAAACGGGGCTAATCATCAGCACCTTTGCTGCAGTATTTATTTTATGTGCATTAATCAGTTTTGATCCTGCGGACCCTTCATGGTCGCAAACCGGTGAATTTGTTAATGTTAAGAATATTACCGGCACAGCGGGAGCTTGGGTTGCAGATATCCTATTACTCACTTTTGGCTGGCTTGCTTATTTAGTGCCTGTTGCTATTCAATTGTTCGGTTATTTATTATTTAAACAACCACACCGTATTTTCCAGCTTGATTACACCACGCTTGCCTTACGTGTCATTGGTTTTGCGCTGTTTATTACTTCAGCAACTGCCATCAGCAGTATTAATTTTGATGATATTTATAACTTCTCATCTGGTGGGGTAGTGGGGGATGTTATTGCGACAGCAATGATGCCAACCTTTAATTTTACTGGCACCTCAATTTTACTACTGTGTTTTTTCTTTGCCGGTTTAACCCTATTAACCGGTATTTCGTGGGTGCAATTTGTCGATTTTGTCGGCAAGTGGGTAATGAAAGCATTTTACTTTTTACGTGAGCAATTTTCTGCTTGGTTACATCGTGAAAAAGAAGCTGTTAAAGATATTGCCACGACAGAGCCAGACGCTAACTTTGTAGAGCCAGAAAACGAGCCAGCAATTAGCTTTAATGATGCAGATGAAGAAGAACCAAAGCCTACTAAGCCTAAGCAAAAGCCTGCTGAAAAAGCCGATGATGACTTTAAAGGCTTTGATGAACTAGACGATATTCTTGACCAAGAAATTGGTTTCAGTGCCCTTGATGATGAATCATTCGATACCGTATCGGCACTGAATGCGCTTGATCAGAGCCCAGTCGTTGAGCCAGAAAAACCTGTTACAACGGTTGTTTCGCCTGCGCGCCCTATGCCTAAACCAAAACCTGCATATGAGCCACCACCAACGGCAAAAGAAAAATTTGAAGCACTGCTTGAAGAGCAGCCGCCTGCAAACCCGTTACCGTCTCTTGATTTATTAGACCGCCCAGATAAAGCGAAAAACCCATTATCTCAAGAAGAGCTTGATGGAATCTCGCGTTTAGTTGAAACCAAATTACTTGATTTTAACATTCAAGCTGCGGTTGTGGGTGTGTACCCAGGTCCGGTTGTAACGCGCTTTGAGCTTGATTTAGCGCCGGGTATTAAAGTAGCTAAAATCACTGGCCTAGCGAAAGATTTAGCACGTTCACTGTCTGCTGTAAGCGTACGTGTGGTAGAAGTTATTCCGGGTAAAACTTATGTTGGTTTAGAGCTGCCTAACAAACACCGTGAAATTGTGCGCTTAAGTGAAGTTATTAACGCGCCTAAGTTCGAATCAAACCCATCACCACTGACTATGGTGTTAGGTAAAGACATTGCTGGCGAGCCAGTATGTGCTGATCTTGGCAAAATGCCACATTTACTTGTTGCGGGTACCACAGGTTCAGGTAAGTCAGTGGGCGTTAATGTAATGATATTAAGCTTACTGTACAAATCGGGCCCTGATGATGTTCGTATGATCATGATCGACCCGAAAATGCTTGAACTTTCTGTGTACGAAGGCATCCCACATTTATTATGTGAAGTTGTGACCGACATGAAAGAAGCAGCCAATGCATTGCGTTGGTGTGTAGGCGAAATGGAACGTCGTTATAAGCTGATGTCGGCACTTGGGGTGCGTAACTTAAAAGGTTACAACCAAAAAGTGTTGGATGCCAAAGAAGCGGGTCAACCGATTCTAGATCCACTGTTTAAAGACACCGACGGCATGGCCGATGGCCCTGAAGAGCTAGATAAACTGCCAAGTATTGTGGTGGTTATTGACGAATTTGCCGACATGATGATGATCGTGGGTAAAAAAGTGGAAGAGCTGATTGCACGTATCGCGCAAAAAGCCCGTGCTGCAGGTATTCACTTAGTGCTAGCAACACAGCGCCCATCGGTTGACGTAATTACCGGTTTGATTAAAGCGAATATTCCAACCCGTATGGCGTTCCAAGTTTCAAGTAAAATTGACTCGCGTACCATTTTAGATCAGCAAGGTGCTGAAAACTTACTTGGTATGGGTGACATGCTTTACTTACCGCCGGGTACCAGTGTGCCAGTGCGTGTGCATGGTGCGTTTGTTGACGACCACGAAGTACATGCGGTTGTAGACGATTGGAAAAAACGTGGCAAACCAAATTATATTGATGAAATTTTAAGTGGCGATGCCACAGAAGAAATTTTACTACCAGGAGAAACCAGTGAAGACGGTGATGAAGAGTCAGATCCGCTTTACGATGAAGCAGTATCATTTGTAATTGAAACCGGCAAAGTGTCGGTATCGAGTGTACAGCGTAAGCTTCGTGTAGGTTATAACCGCGCAGCGCGCTTAGTTGAACAAATGGAAACATCAGGCATTGTTAGCGCACCAGGACATAACGGTGCCCGCGAAGTCTTAGTGCCAAATGGTGGAGCAAATTAATGAAAAAAATTAAATACCTAGCCCTAATTATGGGTTGTTTATTAAGCGGTCAAAGTTTTGCAGACGACAGCGAAGCGTTGCAACAGCAACTGGCTGCGATTAAAAGTTTTAAAGCAGAGTTTTCACAGCAGGTTACCGATTCGCAAGGCGAAGCTATCATGCAAGGTGAGGGGAATATTGCCCTTCAGCAGCCTATGATGATCCGTTGGCAACAGCAAAGCCCAGACGATACCTTGTTTGTATCAAATGGCGATAAAACGTATTACTTCGACAGCTTTGCTGAGCAAGTAACGATTATGAATACCCACAGCCTGATTGATTCAACACCGTTTGTATTGCTGACCTCAAAAGATCCAGAGCAGTGGGCTAAATACCAAGTTGTGGCAACCGATGCTGGCTTTAGTGTCACGCCAAACAAAGGCGTTGAGAGCCAAGTTGAAAAGCTAGACATTCGCTTTAATGCTAAAGAGCAAGGCCTCGCATCACTAACGGTATTAGACACCTCAGGTCAGCAGTCTTTATTTACCTTTAAAGAGGCTAAAGTAAACGAAGAACTTGCAACTCAAACCTTTGAATTTACCATTCCTGAAGGCGTTGAAGTTGACGACCAAAGCCAAGGTGATTAAGGCTTGAGTAATCTCGGATTTAATTTTGGTCCTGATGTGCGCCCACTTGCGGCGCGCATGCGACCCGAAACACTCAATGACTACATAGGTCAGCAGCACCTTTTAAGCCCCGATAAACCTCTTTACCAAGCCATTCTTGCAGGCAGATGCCACAGCCTCATTTTGTGGGGGCCGCCAGGCGTTGGTAAAACCACATTAGCGCAGATTATTGCAAACCATGCCGATGCCAGCCTTATTCAAATGTCGGCAGTCACAGCAGGTGTCAAAGACATTCGTGAGGCCGTAAGCGAAGCAAAAGCAAACCTTGCTGGGCGAGGGCAGCGCACCTTATTATTCGTAGACGAAGTGCATCGCTTTAATAAATCTCAGCAAGATGCATTTTTACCGCATATTGAAGACGGTACTTTTATTTTTGTTGGCGCGACCACCGAAAACCCATCATTTGCACTTAATAACGCGATACTGTCTCGTGCTCGTGTATATGTTTTAAAAGGACTTGAGCAAACTGATTTATTTAACGTAATTGAGCGCGCCTTACGTGAAGACGTAGAGCTCAGCCAAAAAAATATAGATATTGCCGATAACGCTAAGCAAGCGCTTTGCCAAGCAAGTGATGGCGATGCGCGTAAAGTGCTTAACCTGTTAGAACAAGCGGTTGACTTAACCACTGAGCAGCAGGGCAAATACCTTGTTGATCAACATGTGTTAAGCCAAGTTTTACCAACTCACTTAGCCAAGTACGACAAAGGCGGCGATGAGTTCTACGACTTGATTTCAGCGTTTCATAAGTCAGTGCGAGGTAGTTCACCTGATGGCGCTTTATATTGGTATTGCCGTATTTTAGCTGGCGGCGGTGACCCACTTTATGTAGCTCGGCGTTTATTAGCGATTGCTACAGAAGATATCGGTAATGCCGACCCGCGAGCAATGGAAGTCGCACTCAATGCGTGGGATATTTTTCAACGCGTTGGCCCAAGTGAAGGTGAGCGCGCTATTGCACAAGCCACCATTTATTTAGCCAGTGCCCCGAAAAGTAACGCTGTGTATATGGCGTTTAATCAAGCAATGCAAGATGCTAAAAATGAGCCGAGCCATCCGGTGCCAGAGCATCTACGTAATGCACCAACCAGCTTAATGAAAGACTTAGGTTATGGCGCTGAATATCGGTATGCACACAATGAGGAAGGTGCGTTTGCAGCAGGCGAAAAGTATTTCCCTGAGGCAATTAATGATCGCCAGTATTACTTCCCAACCGACCGCGGGCTTGAACAAAAAATAAAACAAAAGCTGGACTATTTAACCCAGCGCAACGAGCAAAGTGATATTAAACGTTATGAATAGTTTGAAACTTTACATGATGATTGCAATGGGTGGCGCTTCAGGGGCATGTTTACGTTATTTTCTTAGCGAAACCATGCTAAAACTGCTCGGTAGGGGATTCCCTTTTGGCACGTTGACAGTTAATATTCTTGGTTCATTGTTAATGGGCATTTTATACGGCTTGATTGAAAAAGAAATAATCGCTGTTAGCCCCGCTAAAACCTTAATTGGTATTGGCTTTTTAGGTGCATTGACCACCTTTTCAACATTCTCAATGGATTCGTTGTTGCTCTTGCAACAAGGTCACTTTTTTAAAATGGCCCTCAATATCACCTTAAACGTGGTGGTGTGTATATTTATGGCTTGGCTGGGCCTTCAGCTGGTAATGCAAAAAGGTTAAAAATCGAACATGTTAGATTCTAAATATTTACGTCAAGATATCGAACAAGCGGCTGCACGTTTAGCATCACGCGGTTACGAACTTGATACTGCAGCGGTAACTGCACTTGAAGAAAAACGCAAAACATTACAAGTAAAAACGCAAGAACTTCAAAGCGAGCGTAATGCAAGTTCCAAAGCTATCGGCCAAGCAAAAGCGAAAGGCGAGCACGAAAAAGCACAACAGCTGCTTGATTCAGTAAGTAACCTTGGCGATCAACTAGACAGCGTAAAAGCAGAGCAAGACGCAGTACTTGAAGAGCTTAAGCAAATTGCACTTGCTATTCCAAACTTACCTGATGAGTCTGTTCCTGTAGGTGAAGACGAAGATCAAAACGTTGAAATTTCAACCTGGGGTACGCCTAAGTCATACGACTTTGAAGTAAAAGATCACGTTGATGTTGGTCAAGACGTAAACGGCCTAGACTTTGAAATGGGCGTTAAAATCAGTGGCGCGCGTTTCACTGTTATGCGTGGTCAAGTTGCACGTATGCACCGTGCTCTAACGCAGTTCATGCTTGATACGCACACAGAGCAAAACGGCTATACAGAAATGTATGTGCCTTACCTAGTTAATAGCGCAAGCTTATACGGCACTAGCCAATTACCTAAGTTTGCTGGTGACTTATTCCACACATTAGGTTTAGTGGATGACGACGGTCAGCAACAACCAGGTTTTAGCTTAATTCCTACAGCTGAAGTACCGCTTACGAACAGTGCTCGTGACGAAATTTACGACGAAAGCGACTTACCAATTCGTTTAACAGCGCATACGCCTTGTTTCCGTAGTGAAGCAGGTAGCTATGGCCGTGATACACGTGGTCTTATTCGTCAGCACCAATTCGACAAAGTTGAATTAGTACAACTAGTAAAACCAGAAGATTCAATGCAAGCGCTAGAAGAGCTAACAGGTCACGCTGAGCAAATCTTACAAGCATTAGAACTTCCATACCGTAAAGTGATTTTATGTACGGGTGATATGGGCTTTGGTGCAGCAAAAACTTATGATTTAGAAGTATGGTTACCTGCACAAAACACTTATCGTGAAATCTCATCATGTTCAAACATGGTTGATTTCCAAGCGCGTCGTATGCAAGCGCGTTTCCGTCGTCAAGGTGAGAAAAAGCCAGAGCTACTTCATACATTAAATGGTTCAGGCTTAGCAGTTGGTCGTACACTGGTAGCAATCTTAGAGAACTATCAACAAGCTGACGGCTCGATTGTTGTACCAGAAGTATTGCGCCCTTACATGGGTGGCTTAGAAGTTATTAAATAACGTTTAAGTTAATAACGTTTTAAAAACCGTATTTTGATCAGAAAATACGGTTTTTTTATGCCTAGCATTAATAATAATTGCGGTACACAGTATTTTTAGTAGACTAAAAAAAGTACTACAAGTTTAAAAACTAAACTACATAGTATTTTATTAAAATACACGAAGGACTGCTGTTATGAAAAGACTACTCGCCGTAGCATCCGCTGCTTTATATTTAGCAAGCTCTGTCGCTTTTGCTAAAGACAAACCCAATATTCTAATTATATTCCCCGATGATGTTGGCTGGCAAAATGTAAGTGCTTATGGACTTGGTACCATGGGTTATAAAACGCCAAACATCGATAAACTTGCCCACGAAGGCGCAATGTTTACCGATCATTACGCGCAACCATCGTGTACTGCAGGGCGCGCTGCACTTATTACAGGTCAATATCCAATTCGTAGTGGCATGACAACGGTGGGCCGACCAGGCGCTGAGCTTGGTTTAAAAGCGGGTTCTTATACCCTTGCTGAGGTTTTAAAAGAGCAAGGTTATGCAACGGGGCAGTTTGGTAAAAATCACTTAGGTGATCGCAACGAGCACTTACCAACCGTGCATGGCTTTGATGAGTTTTTCGGGAATTTATATCACTTAAATACCCAAGAAGAGTTTGAGCAACGTGATTACCCGAAAGATCCTGAATTCTTCAAAAAATATGGTACGCGAGGCGTTTTACATACTTACGCCACAAATGTAGATGACAAAACTGTTGATCCACGTTTTGGCAAAGTGGGTAAACAAAAAATTGAAGATACCGGCCAACTCTCTCGTGAGCGTATGAAAACCGTTGATAAAGAGTTTATGGACGCAAGCATAGACTTTATTAAACGAGCGAAAAAAGCAGATAAACCTTTCTTCGTTTGGTTTAACCCAAGCCGAATGCATATGTACACGCGTTTAAGTGATGAGAGCCGTTATTTAGCAGAAGAATACACCACAGAGCATGATTTATACGGCAGTGGTCTGATTGAACATGATCAACAAGTGGGCGAGTTAATGGCTGCACTAGATGATATGGGTGTGCTTGATAACACTATTGTTGTTTATTCTACAGATAATGGCCCGGAGCACAGTGCTCGATTACATGGTGGTACAACGCCTTTCCGTGGTGAGAAAATGACGACCTATGAAGGTGGTGTACGTGTGCCTATGATTGTTCGCTGGCCAGGTAAAGTACCTGCAAATACAGTATTAAACGGTATTCAATCGCACATGGATATTTACACAACGCTAGCTGCAGCAGCAGGTGAACCAAATATCGCGAAAAAAGCACTGAAAGAGCATAAGCAACCGATTGACGGCGTAAATAACCTGAATTACTGGCTTGGCAAAACTGACCAAAGCGCCCGTGATCACTTTTTCTACTATTACGAATCAAGTATAAAAGCGATTCGCTACAAGCAATGGAAGCTGCACTTTGAAACGAGCGAAAATTATTATGCTCCTTATGAAAAGCAAAAGTTCCCAATTTTCTATAACATACGTATGGATCCGTTTGAAAGCTTTGATGGTTTAACCGACCGCTCAGACATAGTGCAAGCTAAGCAATGGCTGAATGAGCCTGTGCAACATCTACTTGGCGAACACATAAAATCGCTATCAGAGTATCCACCACTGCAAAAAGCAGCAAGCTTCGACTTTAGCCAGCTAATGGAACAGTTGATGTCTGGAAAGCAGTAACTCTCAATAAAACAATTTATTGGCTTGTTAATTAAATAAATAGCCGCATCGGGAAGCAAATAAGCTAACCATGCGGCTTTTTGCTTTTGGCTAGAAGACAAGTGATAGTAAAGCTAAAGTCGATCTAAACTCGAACAACCAACGTATTCAAAGCATTAAGTTAATAGTGTGAAGTAATATGAGTGATAAACAAAAGTCTGTTCCAACATCGCGCTTAGCACGAGCGGCTCGGCTTGGTTCTTTAGCAGGTAAAGTTGCGAGTAATATGCTGTTTGAAGGCACAAAAGCATGGGCGACTGGCAAGCAAACATCACGACAAGAGTTATTGTTAAAGCCAAAAAATATTCAGCGCTTTGCAGAGCAGCTTGCAAATCTGCGTGGAGCAGCAATGAAATTGGGGCAGCTGTTATCCATGGATAGTGGCGAATTACTTACTCCTGAGCTGTCAGCAATTTTAGCAAGGCTACGTTCAGAAGCGACACCCATGCCACAAAAGCAGCTAGTTAAAGTAATGCGTGAGCATTGGGGCGATGCGTGGCTAGAACAATTATCGCATTTTGAGCTCAGACCATTTGCTGCGGCATCAATTGGGCAAGTGCATATTGCTTACCGAGAATCGGGCGAAAAGTTAGCAGTTAAAGTGCAATACCCAGGTATTGCAAAAGGCATTGCCAGTGATGTTGATAACTTAGCTTACCTTCTGAAGCTCAGTGGCTTATTACCTAAAGAGGTAGAAATACAGCCTCTTATCGAGGAAGCAAAACAGCAGCTTATAAACGAAGCTGACTACGAATTAGAAGCGAGTTTTTTAAAACGCTACAGCGAGTGTTTAAAGGGTGATGACAATTACCTTATTCCAAATGTGGTTGATTCGCTTAGTTCTTCTCAAGTTTTAGTCATGAGTTTTGTTGAAGGGCAAGAGCTAGATGAACTGGCAAGTAAAGAGCAAGCTTTACGTAATAAAGCGGTTGAACAGCTACTCAGCTTATTTTTACGCGAATTATTTAGCTTTAAACTAGTTCAAACTGATCCAAACTTTGCCAATTATCAGTATCAAATCGACAATCAACGCTTAATACTTTTAGATTTTGGCGCCACCCGCGAACTACCTCAGCATATTAGTGATGGTTACTTACAGTTATTATCTGGAGCGATTAGTAACGACAGAGCCGGTGTTGCAACAGCTGCACAGCAAATTGGCTATTTTCAACAAGGGCTTGCTCAAGAATATATAGATAATGTCGTCGATATATTTCTACTCGCCTGCGAGCCACTGCGCCACCAAGGTGAGTATGATTTTGCGAATAGCGACTTACCAAAACGAATTAAAGAGCTCGGCCTAAAAATGAGCACCGCCTCAGAGCATTGGCACGCACCACCCGTAGATGCCTTGTTCGTTCACAGAAAACTAGCAGGCCTCTTTTTAATGCTGCAAAGCTAGGCGCAAAAGTGAATGTGAACAGTATTTTTAAAGAGTTTGAAGTACAGAGTGATAAATAATTGAAAGGGAGTTTTGGGTAACTCATTTCTGCCCCAAGATGAGCGACGAGAGCATTTTCTTTTTCTGAATATCTTTAGTATCAATAAAAAATTAGAATTGGCAATGCATTACGTTATTTGTTAAAAATAGATTTATTAATACATGCGCGTAACATCGGCAGAAAGATGCGGGACGAGCGCACTATAAAATTGTTATATACCAAGGGAAATATGGTTCAACATTCTAACTCTGTTCAAATAATGGCTTATATTTGTGGAGTCATACTTTTGCCTGTTTATGCGCTAGGTCCTCTATCTATGATTTACTTATCAAGCAATAGAATTGCGGATGGTGATTGGCAAACTTTAATTTTTTTATTTTTCTTATGTAGCGCTTTGGTTTATTTTTGTGGCAAATATTTCTTTCTATTGGTTCGTTTCCTTCGGAGTTTAAAGTTTAGTTTTACCTTCGATTCTAAAGGAATTGTTCTATGTAAAAACGGGCAATCATCATTCTATGCTTGGAGTGATTTAAAAAACTCGAAAGAATATGCTAATTGCCAAATGTATTGTTTAGTCGACTCAAATGGAGAGCACTTATTTTCTATTTGGGAGTATGCTGACAACTATCAAGAATTCCGAGATGCGGCTCTGGTACATATTGGTATATAACATGTAAATTATGTGTGGGACGTCTAAAGCTCGACTGGCGCCTGTTCCTTGCTAATTTTAGCCCAAGCTTAATCCGCCCATTATGTCGGCGTTCTGTGCTCTAACAGGTCAGTGATGGATATACCAATTGAAGATGAATTAAAATCTATTTGTATTGAGATAGTTAACCAAGACTACTCAACTCATCAATGGCTTGAAATAGAGTCGAGCGATATGTTTCAATCTCCATCGTTTGTTGGTGGCTTTGACGCTGATGAAGTGGAGTTTTGCTTTAGTTATTTCGATGAGAATCGCACTGAATTTTGGTTTCAGTTTACTTTAGACCAAGCAAAGTCAATTTCAAAAGGTGAAAGCGTTAAGTTGTCAGGTTTAAAACCTGAATAAAAACACATAACAAGTGCCCAAACCAAAGGACGCAAAACAGCAGGCTGCGCTCCTTCGTCGCTAATTTTAGCCTGCTAATCAAACGTTATGTTTACAGGAGGTTGAGGTGACACACGGAGGAGGTGGGGCATTATACCTACTACTTATTTTGATATTAGTATCTATACCTGTCACCTTGATTTGGCTTTTTCATGGGCAAGGTAATGCTAGAAAGAGGCGTGCTATAGGTTTCTCTCAAATAGCCATTTTCGCTATAGCAATAATATTATTCTTTTCTGGTGTTAGTTATCTTCAAAATATTGGGTTTGTAGCTGGTTTTATAGTCTTAATAGCTATGTTGATCACACCCGTAGTATTTAAAAACAGAGTGTAATATACACCTAGCAAGGCCGTTAAACCGTAGCACAAAACAGCAGGCTTGTGCTCCTTCGTCGTAAATTTTAGCCTGCTATTATGTGCCGTTAACGGCAAGCGTTATATTGCAAGTGGAGCTATGCGTAATCTAATCATTATTTTAGTCGCTTCGGCACTAATATCTTGCGTTGGAATTCCTGCTGAAATTTTAAAATCCAAATCAGCTGAGTATCAATTTCCTATTCTGCCTAGTACCGAAAGTACAATCGTGTATCTAATATCTCCTGTTGCCTACCAAGATCCGAGTGCGTACCAACAAGTAAAAGTTAACGGCATTAATAGTAAACTATATTTTGGAGCCTACAGTTCAATTACATTAGCCGAAGATGCAACTATACAATATCGCTTCAATCACAATTCAAACTTGGTTGATGCTGGTCAATGGAATCAACTTAAAGTAGCAGCTAATAAAAATGAGCTATTTTATGTATTAAAGAATGGTTTATTTACTCAAGTATATAAAGAGCAAGCTATCGCTGAAATTGTAACCATTGAATATCGGTATTGTGAATATAAACCAAAGCCTTGTGAGCCAATGGTTTACAATGCAATATAACAATCGCATTAAGGGTGGGCGCAAAAAGCTTGGCTTGCGCTCCTTCGTCGATAATTTTAGCCAAGCTTTATCCGCCCTCTATGCGGCGTTAGGTACAAAGGAGGTGAATTTGAAATTTCTAGCTCTTTTTTTGCTATCAATACTTTCTGGCTGTAGCGTCGTTGTACACGATAAAACTAATGATCCAATAGCGCTTTCCTTGATAGGAAGTTATTACCAAACAGTTAAAGATGGCTTTTTATACGAAGCAAGGTGCGCGGACATCAATGCGTCTATCCAATCAACAGAATGGTGTACTGGAATACAAGCTTTTGATTCGGGCAACGAATACTCTAAAACACCTACCAACTATCAGGCATATAAATCAGCTCAAGAAGAGTGGGATACCAAGCTATTTACTAAGTTAGCTTTTGAGAAACAGCGCTCAATAATTTCGGCCTTATCAAAAGGTACTGTTATTAAAATTACTAAATTAGTTCAGTACCCTTGGGGTACTAACGGTTATTATTGGGCTATTAGAGCAGAATTGATTAACACCGAAGGCAATCTGATAGAAGTAGAATTGCCAACAAATAGCGCGTTAGCTTTCCCTAGTTGGCTACAAGGTTATGGTGTGCAAGCGTTACCACAGTTGAAGCAAGAGTATTTAATGCAATGTAAAAATGCTAAGTGCACCTAACAAGCAACTGAAGTAGTACGCTGGCGCTCATTGGGCGTTAGGTTTTACGGAAAGAAAGGACCCAACATGAAAAAATTTATTCTCTCCACTTTTTGTATTATTACTGTAGGATGTGCAAGCACTGAACAAGGTGCTAGTTTTTCAGGAGCCTCGTTTGAATATATTGAACCAATAGGTTCTGATATTGCCTATTTACAGCTGGAAACTGAAGAAAAAACAGATGGTTTTGGGCTTGCTCCTTATCCCCATACTGCAATTATTTACGAGCTGTGTTCACGCGAAGGTGAAAATAGCACCTTTGGTTACGCTGGAGATATTAAGGTATCTACAGAGTTAAAGTTAGGAAACCCTGCAACTGTAAAAGTAGCATCTGGAAAACCTATTTTTGTAGCTTTTGGTTTAATACACCCCGTTAATGGCTATGAATGTACATCAAAATATATATTTACACCTGAGAGAGGTAAAACGTATTCAATGGTTAATTCTGTTAGTTGGTCTGAGTGTCCAACTAAGGTAGGAGTTATCTCAAACGATAATCAAGTTTTACCTATTAACGGTTTACAAGTTTTAGACAAAGCTACAAATTTACAGTTGGAAAATAAAGGCGTAAATGTAATTCGAAAGAAGTGTAAAACTTAACAAGCTGTTGTAAGTGTGGGACTGCTAAAGCTTGGCTAAGTTCCACTTTGTTACACAAGTTTAGCCAAGCATTTATCAACCCCTACTTGGGGCTTATATGGCAAGGGAAGTATGCAGAAAATTTTAGTTTTATTAGTGTTTTTAGTTTCCTGCATTGTAAGAGCAGAAACCGATCCTTGTGAGTCAAACCAATACTCAGTTAAATTGAAATCCAATTTAAGCCATCCTGAATCATTCGAGTTACCTGCTATTTTCTATAAAACTAACAACTCAAAAATTATTGTCTCTGTTTCAAAAGCAATAAACTTTGTTGAGAAAAATATGGCAACTCATAAACCTTATTTAAAAAATGCAAAAGCATTCATAATTCGTAGCTTGTCTGAATTACCCAAAAACAAACTTGTTGATCATTCAAGTCTTTGGATACCAACTGAAGGATTGCAAGGGCAAGAATTAAATAAAGCAATTCATGTAATGGCAGGTTACCAAGGTCTATTCGAAGGCTTATTATTAAACAATGAAGCATCGATAAGTATTAATGAAAAATTGATTACCTCATCTAATACGGTTTATATGATTGGTAAAGACCCAGAACCTGTCCATGGCTTGGATTATATCCATAAACTTGTTGTTTCAAGCTCTAATAACATAGTATTTTCTAAATGTTGGCTTGACAGCAAATAGTCATATAACAAGTTACTCAAAAGAACGCAAAACGCTTGGCTTGCGCTCCTTCGTTTCTAATTTTAGCCAAGCTTTATCCGCCCTCAATACGGCGTTAGGGTTACAATCAGACAATGAAGTGGACTGAACCTTGGGTTAAATCAATCCAAAATCAAGAAAGATATAGCCTCATTTCAAAAGGGGTGTTAATCAGCTGCCTTATTTGGACGTTGGCTTTCGTTTTTTTGGCAGTTGTAAGTCTGTTGACTAAAGATGACTTTATCAATCATCTGGTTAAAACTATTTGGATTGCGCCTGTAGGAGGTTTCATTTTAGCTTGGGGCATGTATACGATCAGGTGGCTGTCACCAGTGAAAATTGATTCGGGCCCCAAAGGTCTTATTAGAATCAAAGCAGATAATATAACTTCGATACCTTGGGAGCTGATATCTTCGTATACTTTTATTGTTGACGGCATAGTTTTTAAGTTTACAGATGATAGTGAAATTACATTTTTATTACCTAAAGATATAGATCGAGATTTAATAGCAAAAGAACTTGAAGCACACTCAATCAAAAAAGGTGCTTTATAACCTTAACAAGGTAATTAAATCGAACACAAAACATCAGGCAGTGTACGCTCTAAATTGCCGCCTGCTACTTTGTTCCGTTTATCACGGCGTTAGGCATCAAGGAAAGTATGGACGATAATATTAAGGTCGGAGATTGGGTCAGAAGCTATGGTTCAGGGATATGGAGAGTTCATCGAATTCTAGAACTCAATGATTTTGATATTCAAAGTCAAACTAACAAACCTAGAACTGTTGTTTTCTCTTCACGCTTTGTAAACGACGCTTATAAGCGATCCTTTGCAACAGAATGCTGTGATTCAGCATTTGTTTATCATTTGCAACAAGCAGAGCGAGATGAACTCGATTCATTTATCAATCAGAATCCTGATTTATATACTAAATTCAATGCTTATAAACCAAAACCCATTAACGCTATCTACAACGCAAAAATAAATATTCCTGTTTCAAAAAGTAAATCAGAGTTGGAAGATCTCTTAATTAGTTACCAATCATTATTTTTAGAGCAACTCTTTTGTCAGTTGCATTCTTCAGGTTTAGCATCAAGTGATAACAAAGGTTGGACGGCACAATTTGTAGCTAAAGATCATGAGGCTGTTGATGGTAAAGTAGTGTATAGCTTTTCAACGTTATTGACGTTTTAGATTTTGTAGAAACTAAGAATAGTATGTAAGTTTTTGATAGGGATAAGGAAAAGATGGTCGGCATAGCAGGATTTGAACCTGCGACCCCTGACACCCCATGATATTCCGCAATACCTATATAACAGTATGATATTTAAAGAAAATAAAGCTGGTGCACGGGTTTTTGTAGGGTGAAATTCAGTACTTTCGCGAATTTTATAACCTTATAAAACAGATAGTTATAGAGCCTATTACAAATGCTTTTTTCCGTAAAACCTTTTAAAGTCATTAAGACAATTCATTAGAGAAACTAAGTGCAAAAACCTATAGCTAAATCATTTCATATTTCAATTTAGGATCCTTCAGATTTTCACTATACTGTTTATATGCACAGTGTTTTTTATTTCTTATGTTCGTTATTCCAATCTATATCGAAGCTGGTATTACAGGTTTTGAATCGCCTGCTGCTCAGCACAAAGAGCTTGGCCTTTCGCTGGATCAACTTTTAATTAAACACCCTGATGCTACCTTTATCGGCATGGCATCAGGGCAGTCAATGCAAGGAGTAGGTATATATGACGGAGATCTACTTTTAGTCGATAGGGCGGTAGATGTGAGCAACGGTGATATTGTGGTTGCAAGTTACAATGGGTGTTTTGTTTGCAAGATCATCGATAAGGACAATCGATTGTTGTTATCAGCTTCAGATGAATTTAAACCAGTGTATGTAGCACCAGAGGATGATTTTTGTTTAGAGGGGGTTGTTACTAGAAGTATCAGACTTCATAAGCCTTGTGCAGAATTTCAAATGAGAGAAATGTAGATCTTTATTAATTACTTATATCCTAAAATGAGTAAATGCTAAAAGGTTTGCTATGAGCAAAAAGTAGACGGCTAGAAAACTCGTTTTTGCCCCAAAATGGTTTAACATAAATACTCTAAAGGTCGGCTTTGAGCGAATTTGAGACGGTCATGATGTTTCGAAGCTAAGGTTGTAATTCTACAAAGCGGACGTTCCGCTAACGCTTTTTTTGCACTAAAATGTTTTAAGGTAATTATTCTATCGGTGAGTTTTGAGCGAATTATAGAAGCAAATAATCAGGCGATAATTACCCCTACCATTAATTGGCTGGTTTGAATTGAAAATTGTTTCTAACATATAGGGAGAGACTCCTATACTTACTGCTGTCGCTATTTAAAAAGAGCATAAAGGAAAATATGACTATTGTTCGGGAAAAAGAGCTTGAATTGGAAGTTAAACAACTCCGAGAGCAGCTAAATAAAGCTAAGCTTGAGCGGGATAAGTACAAAAAGTTATTTGATATTTCGGCTGATGCATTGTCAATAATAGACCTAGGCACAGGCAGGTTTATTGAGTGCAATCAATCCGCGATTGATATGCATGGAGTAGAAAGCAGTAGTAACTTCCTGAATCTAACACCTTCTGATTTGTCACCTGAATTCCAACCATGTGGCAGACGCTCTGACGAAATGGCAGGTGAGTACATAGGCAATACCATAACTGAGGGTAGTCAGGTTTTTCAATGGACGCATACTCGTTTAGACGGCACTACATTTCCCTGTTTGGTTTCATTAACCTATATCGCCTTGGATGAACAAAATCTTATACTAGCTATAGGTAGAGATATCAGCGAGCTTGTCCATACCCAAAATGAATTAGATATAGCAGAATCTGATGCCAGTCGATTAAAGCGAGCTTACAGCGAAGAAAAAGAGAAATTTGAAAAGTTTGTCGACTTAGCCACAGTAGGGATTGCAATTAATAACATTTCAGATGGAAGCTTTGAGTTTGTAAATCAAGAGTTCAGTAAAATCACTGGGTACAGTATTGAAGAGCTTAACCAGATGGATTATTGGCAGCTCACACCAATCTCATATGAAAAGCAGGAGCAAGCTCAACTCGAATCTTTAGCTGAGCATGGTCACTATGGCCCATACCTTAAAGAATATATACACAAAAATGGCACTAACGTCCCTGTATTACTGTCTGGTATAAAAATTACCGACAGAAATGATGAAACGGTGATTTGGTCTGTCGTACAAGATATGACCCTACAAAAAGAGAACGAGCAAAAAATTCAAGAAGCGAAAGAAAAAGCAGATGCATTGGCGCTTCGAATGCAACTTGCCAATGACTCTGCGGAAATAGGCATATGGGAGTGGAATTTACGAACGGGTGAGCTCAATTGGGATGAGTGGATGTACAAATTGTATGGCATCAATGAATCTGAGTTTTCAGGTGCGTATGAAGCATGGGTAAATAGTGTTCATCCCGACGACATTGATTCTGCAAAGAGTGCATTAGAAACAGCTGTTCGTGGTGAAGGAGTTTATGACCCTGAATTTCGAGTTGTACACCCAAATGGTGATATTAAAGTGATAAAGGCCAGCGCTGAAGTAATAAGAGATACTGATGGGAAAGCCGTTAAAGTTATCGGAGTCAATTACGACGTCACAGAAAAAGTTAACGCTATTCAGGTGCTTTATGAAGCGAAACTTGCCGCTGAAAATGCTGTGAAAGCCAAAAGTGACTTTCTGGCGAATATGAGTCATGAAATTCGAACTCCGATGAATGCTATCCTTGGTGGTTTGCAGCTTTTACAAGACGCAAAATTATCTAGGGAGTTGAAAACCGTTCTGAGTAACGCATCTTTCTCTGCACAAAGCCTGCTCACTATCATTAATGATATTTTGGATTATTCAAAAATTGAATCGAACAACCTTCAACTAGAGCAAATTCAGTTTTCACTCACAGAAGTGCTTGAATCAGTGAAGTATGACTTGGATGGGCAAGTTAGCAATAAGCAGATACAGTTTATTGTCAATAAAGGTGAGCGTTATAAAGATTATTGGCTTGGTGATTTAGTTCGAGTTAAGCAAATAATCCTGAACCTCGCTTCAAATGCCGTTAAGTTCACAGAAAAAGGAAGTGTAAAGGTTAATATTGATAGCCGCCCTTACAGTGGCAAAGATGCAATTTATATTCAGGTCATTGATTCGGGTATAGGAATGACTGAAGAGGCTGCTCAGAGGATTTTTGAGCGATTTGCTCAGGCTGATACCTCAACCACAAGAAAGTACGGTGGGACGGGGCTTGGTATGTCAATTACAACTAATCTCATCAAAATGATGGGAGGTGAAATAGACGTTCAAAGTCAGCTAGATAAAGGGACGACAGTCTCAGTTATCCTCCCTCTTCAAGAAGTAGACATGGTGTCTAAAGAAAAGGCTAAAAAATCCTTATCCGCTCCTGATTTATCAAGTAAACAAATACTGGTTGCAGAAGATAATGCAATTAATCAGGTGTTGATACAATCAATGTTGAAGTCTACCAAAGCAAAAGTAACGATTGTTGAAAATGGGCAACTAGCGATAGATGAGGTTAAAAAAGGAAGTTATGACATCGTACTGATGGACATCCACATGCCCGAAATGGATGGCGTGGAAGCGCAAAAACAGCTAAAGCAGCTATTTCCTAAATTACCCGTGATAGCCCTAACCGCAAATGTGATGAAAGATGATGTTGAAAACTACATCCAACAGGGTTTTGTTGCCCATATAGCCAAACCTATCGACATTAATCAACTATATGGAAGCTTAAAGCATTTTATCGATAAATAAATTTGTTCAACTAATTAAATACCCAATGGCTAGTAACTTAGAAGGGAGTTAGTTCTAGTTGATAGGGGGATTATTAACTCATCTTTGTCCATCGACGAGTTATAAATATAACTCGCCTTTGCCCCATTCCTTTTCAGGATCCGTCTAATAAATTTTTGCTAAGTGAAACACTGCAATACTTAAAGTAATGCGTTCAACCCTCACTTGAATGAGTTGAGTCGCATTACATTTTCTACTTTATTTGCGTTTGATTAAGCAAAAGTGCTTCTTTCCGCGCTGAATTAACCAGTATTTATCAAACAGTGGAAATCCGAGTTGGGAGTTGTCAGGTGTTATTTTTTCGCCATTTACACTAATCGCATTGCCTTCGATCAGCTCTCTGGCGATACGTTTTGATTTAGCTAACCCTGACTCGAGCAACAATTCGATAACGTCTTGCAGAATGCTTTCAATGCTTGGAAGACCATCTAGCTCTAATTGTTGGAGTTCACTATAACTCAGCTTCTCGACGCCACCTGTGAATAATGCCTGTGTTATACGCTCGGCACTACGTAACCCTGATTCTCCGTGAACAAAACGAGTCATATTTTGCGCCAGAATCTTTTGTGCCTCAGGTTTGCCGTTATTTGACTTGTCCTGCAACTCTATCTGATCAATTTCTTCACAGGTTAAGAATGTGTAGTACCGAAGAAGGTTGTAGACATCTGTATCCTCAGTTGACAACCAGAACTGGTAAAACATATATGGCGATGTTTTTTGTGGATCAAGCCAAACGGCTCCTCCTTCTGTTTTGCCAAATTTAGTACCGTCAGATTTAGTTATCAAAGGTAACGTCAAACCAAACACTTGTTCACCATTCTGGCGACGTGTTAAATCAATACCGCTGACGATATTTCCCCATTGGTCATTACCACCAATTTGTAAATTACAACCATAACTTCTATTAAGTTCCGCAAAATCAAAGGATTGGAGTAAGCAGTAACTAAACTCTGTAAATGAAATACCCTGATCGGGTCTTTGCAACCGTTGTTTTACTGACTCACGGTTGATCATATTGTTGACAGAAAAATGTTTACCGACATCACGGAAAAAATCGATGACATTAATGTCTTTTATCCAGTCTGCGTTATTGACTATGGTCATTGGCTTGCTTAAATGAGGTGCTAATAACCGCTCAATTTGAGTAGTAAGATCTTTGACCCAAATGGCTACCGTTTCTTCAGTATTTAAACTGCGCTCTAAAGCTTTGAAGCTAGGGTCGCCAATCATACCCGTTGCGCCACCAATAAGCGCTAATGCTTGATGTCCAGCATCTTGAAAACGCTTGAGCATAATTAGAGGAACTAAGTGTCCAATATGAAGGCTGCCTGCGGTAGGATCGAAACCGCAGTAGACTGTTTGTGGCTGGCTAAGTTGTTGCTGTATTTGTTCTAAATCACTGGCTTGAGCAATTAATCCGCGTGTTTGTAGTTCCTGAATGAATGTCATCTATAACGTCTTTTCTGTCATGAATAATGTGATGTACAGATTACGAATAGAACCTTATGCGCGATATATCCCTAAAGGGATAATTGGTTCATTTAGTGGGTAATAATATGGTTGAGGAAGATTTGAAAAAGCTCACTGAGTGATGATACCTTTAATTGAGCATAGATACGCTTTCGGTGATTTTTTACCGTTCCTTCTGTAATGCCCAACTGTTTTGCTATTTCTTTGGTATCAAGTCCTTGCAATATTAACCGTGCGATTTGTTTCTCTCTACTTGAAAGAAAATCTTTGCCAAAAGAGTGCAGACCATCCTCTATGAACTTTCGTTTTTTTACTGAGTAGGACTCAGGAGAAAAGACAGGTTCCGCAAGAAGAAACTCCGTTTGCTTCCAGTGCTGTTGACATAAGGATTGAATGACGGAGAAGTATGAATTTAACATCTCAACATCTGATAGCGAAAATGGATTACTTGTATGGGTGCAACCTAAATAGATAACGACCCAGCGAGTTGCTTCGACTTTTATGAGAATACTTAACTCATCTTTCCAACCAGTTTGCAGGTAAAATTGATTACAGTATGTTTGATAATCCATATCCCGTTTGGCTACGTCTTTTAATGAAAAAACGCCTTGCTGCTCATCAGTAGTTAGCATTTTGTAGAATGGGTCATCTTGAAATGCAGAAGTGAGGTAACGGTCAAAAAGTAATTCACGATTATTTTCAATCGAATCATAAAGATAAATGGGATGTTTATCTGTACGCAGACCGAGAATTACTGCGCAGTCATAATTCACTAGAGAAGCGATGAAAGCCATTAGATTAGGCGTAAAAGTCGTTGATTTCAGAGACGAAATAGAGTCAGCAAGTAGATTATTAAATTGAGATTTAGGCATAACGTATAAGACTAACAATATAGGTCTAAAGCATAACGTAATTACTTAAGTTGCTCAAAGATGATCTTTACTAACAAACTCTTGCCCCAAAATGCGTTAATCTAAATACTGTAAAGCTCTGTCTTGAGAGAAAGCTTTGTGAAATCAGCTTATTTCTTTAATTTCTTTAGCTTTAAGTTATAAATTATTGAAGGTAATTGCGATGTGATTATTTTTATTGTGTTCTGAATTTGCTGTTTTCTGGCAAAGTAAATCAACCTCAAAAACTACTCAAAAAGCTAAAAATAATATTTTAAGGCTAATAAAAAAGTGGGTCGCAAATTTGGTGTTTTAGCGTTATTGTTAGTAGGTACAAAGTATTGAGGGGACCCTTAATGGACAATTGCAGTGTTCTTATCATAGATGATGAAGAGATTAATACCTTACAGTTAGAGCATGCTTTAGACGGAGTCGGAAATATTTCAACTTCTAATAACAGCTCTGAAGCAATACAGCTGATTGAAAAAACTAAACCAGACATTTTAATTCTTGATTTAGAAATGCCTGCAGTAAGTGGTTTTGACATTTTAGAAGTGATACAGCAAAAGCCAACTCTGGCACATATTAGAACTGTTGTTATTACGTCTCACAGTGATCCTGCGATAGAAGAAAAAGCCTTATCTTTAGGTGCGATAGACTTTATTTCTAAACCGCTAAACCTTAGACTCTGTCGAATTCGTATTGAAAATCATATAAAAATCAGAACACAAGAAAAAATATTACAACTAACACAAGCAGAACTATTTGCTGAAAAAGAGCAATTGAGAATTACGATAGATTCGATTGCTGATGCTGTTATTTCTACGGATAAAAACGCAAATATTGTGTACATGAACCCTGTAGCTCAAAGACTTACAGGATGGTCACAAACTGCCGCGAAAGGTCGCCATATTGAAGAAGTCATGAAGTTATGCGATGCGACAACTAAAATACCGTCTATTAATCCTTTATCTGTTGCTTTAAAAGAAAATAGACCTGTCGCTATGGCTTTAAATACACAATTGATCAGTAAGCAAGGCATAGAACATCGAGTTGAAGACAGCGCAGCTCCAATTCTTGATAAAAACCTTAATCAATGTGGTGCTGTTATGGTGTTTCAAGATGTCAGCGAAGCATTGGCTATGTCGATGCAGATGACATATCTATCTCATCATGACCAATTAACATCATTACCAAATCGAATATTACTTCACGATAGACTTACGCAAGGTATTGCCAGGGCTGCTTTTAATAACACTAAGTTAAGCTTAATGTTACTTGATTTAGATAAGTTTAAGTTTATTAATGATGCCTTAGGGCATCATGTCGGTGATGAGATTATTGCACATATTGGTCACAGCTTGGACCGATTCGCATGTAATGATATTACAGTCGCGCGTGTCGGTGGAGATGAGTTCGCACTCGTCGTTCCTCATTCTGCTAATTCTTTAAGTTTAGAGCCACTTGTTAATCAGGTTCTTAATGTTATTGGTAAGCCTTTCAGGTCAGGTGGTGAGCAGCATGTTCTTTCAGCAAGTTTAGGTATAAGTGTGTACCCTGATGATGCTTCGAATGTTGAAGAAATGCTTCGCCATGCAGACTCCGCAATGTATAAAGCAAAAAACGAATCTGCAAATAGTTACTTCTATTTTAGTGACGATTTACAGGTTGAAATGAATAGGCGTCTTGAGGTTGGAAATAAATTAAGAAAGGCATTAGATGAAAGTGACCTCGACGTTCACTATCAACCTAAATATGACCTTAATACTGACACACTGATTGGTGTAGAAAGCTTAGTTCGTTTAAAAGATGGGCAAGGTGGCTTTATTTCTCCTGTTCACTTTATTGAATATGCAGAAGAAACGGGGCTTATTTTTCGCTTAGGAGAACAAGTTCTTGAAAAAAGTTGTTTTGCTGCAAAAACGTGGCTTGATAAAGGTCTGCCGATGAAAGTTGCAGTAAATATATCTGCAAAACAATTTACAGACACTAAACTTGTAGATACTGTCGCCGAGATCCTTGAAAGAACGCAATTACCCAGCCGCTACTTAGAGCTAGAAGTGACAGAATCGGCCTTGATTGAAAACTTTGATTATACTGTAAGTCAATTAAAGCTTATCTCTGGTATGGGGGTCAGTATTGCCCTTGATGACTTTGGAACAGGATATTCTAGTCTTTCATATTTAAGACTGTTTCCACTAAATGTATTAAAAATAGACCAGTCTTTTGTACGTGATATGCTTAACGATGAGCAAGCGCTCAATATTGTAACTACAATAATTGAACTAGCTCACTCTTTAAAACTCCAAATTGTGGCTGAAGGGATTGAAACTTTAGAGCAAAAAGATCTACTGCAAGAGCTTGGCTGTCAAATAGGCCAAGGTTATTTACTGAGCAAGCCTTTGGATATCGACAAGGCTAACAAACTAATACAAAGTAGTAAGGTTGAAGGAATATTATGCCCTTAAGTCTAAAGCCATTATCACAGTGTAAAGTATTCATTGTTGATGATGATGAGATGGTCAGGTTAAGTCTAGGTGTTATTTTAGAAGATCATTTTTCCGTGGATGCATACTCTTCTGGTCAGGCTGTTTTAGAAGCCTGTGAGGATTTACTTCCAGATTTGATTTTACTAGATATTAATTTACCGGATATAAGTGGTCTGGATATTTGTAGGCGACTTAAGGCTAAAGCTACATTCGAAAATATCCCAATAATTTTCATCACTTCGACTTACGATACAGAGTGTCAAAATGCATGCTGGGAAGCCGGAGCTACCGATTTTATTGGTAAACCCATCACAGCATCGACATTGATACACCGCACGAAAAATCACTTAGAGAATAAGCTTCGACTAGAAAAACTAATAGAGCTTACCTATAAAGATTCATTGACAGGCTTATTTAATCGGCACTATTTAGACCTTGAAGTTGCTAATGTTTTTAAACAAACTTCAAGAGAGAAGAAACCGTTCAGTTTGCTAATGCTTGATCTAGATTTCTTTAAGTTATACAACGATCAATACGGGCATCCGCAAGGAGATACTTGCCTGAAACTAATTGCTGATGTTATTGAACGTTCTATTCAGCGACCTCAAGATATCGTTATTCGATATGGTGGAGAGGAGTTTCTCATTGTACTGCCATATACAGATTTTGACGGAGTTAAATTCATATGTGACCGTATTTCAACAGAGCTTGAGACGATTAATATCCCGCATGTCAAGTCTATTTGGGGCCGCGCGACAGTCAGTATCGGTGGAGTTATCTATGAGCACCAAAATAAGGTGAGCTTTGATGAACTGATTAATTGCGCAGATAAAGCGCTTTATGCGGCTAAAAGTGATGGGCGAAACTGCTTTAGGCTAAGTTTTTGTGATTGATTTTGGGTTTTTCTTACTACTTTTTGTAGAAACCTCAGGAACATAGCCTATACTTTTGAGACAATTAACTTACCAAGAAATACAATGGAACATTCTCAAAAACGTCGAGACTTTCTAAAAACACTCGGTGTTGGTGCTGCGGCATCAACACTTGCGTTTAAAGCCCCTTATGTTTTTGCAAAGAACAAAGTAACCCTTCGTGTAATGGGAACACATGTTACGTTGCAAGAAGAGCTTAGACAAAGAGCAATGCGCGAACTAGGTATAAACATTGAGTTTTCACCTATGGGTAGTGCCGCCGTTTTGCAAAAAGCAGCAGCAGACCCTAGTTCTTTTGATTTGTATGAGCAATGGTCTGACTCTATTAATATTTTGTGGCAAGCTGATGCAATCCAGCCAATCGAGGTTGATAGACTCGTTTATTGGGATGAAATAAACCCACTTTCCAAGACAGGCAAAATTGTACCGGATGCAAAGTTAGGTGTAGGCGATTCACCCAATAAGCTTCTTTATGCACAGCCGGATGGCTCTTTGGGAGAAACACCATCCAAATTAATTAGCTTCATGCCTTATGTACACAATGTCGATTCATTTGGCTATAACACGAATGCTATCGAAAAAGGTATTCCGTACGAAACAGAATCTTGGGCATGGTTATTAGATGAAAAGAATAAAGGCAAAGTGGCATTAGTTAATGCACCAACAATAGGTATTTTTGATGCTGCTTTAGCCGCTCAAGCTAAAGGATTAATGAAGTTTAATGATTTAGGTAATATGAGTATTGCAGAGATTGACCAATTATTTGCCATTTTATTTGAAAAGAAACGGCAAGGTCATTTTTCAGGTTTTTGGACGTCAGTACCGCAATCTGTTGATTTTATGAAAATGAACCGAGTGACCATTCAAAGTATGTTCTCACCAGGTGTCAGTGCGCTAAATGGGCAAGGCATCCCAGTAACTTATGCATCGCCAAAAGAAGGTTACAGAGCATGGCATGGAGTTATGTGTTTATCAAAAAATACCCATGGGCATGTTCAAGATGCTGCGTATGAGTATATGAACTGGTGGTTATCCGGCTACCCTGGTGCATTTATAGCAAGGCAAGGATATTACATTTCTAACCCTAGTCGTAGCCAACCGCTTATGTCGAAACCTGAGTGGAACTATTGGTATGAAGGACAAGAAGCGTCAACTGACTTGAAGGGAACAGATGGAAAAGTATCTATTAAAGCAGGCGAAATAAGGGATGGTGGCAGTTATATTAAACGCTTTTCGAATATTGCGGTTTGGAATACTGTGATGCCAAATTATGACTACAGTTTAGATAAGTGGTATGAACTACTTAACGCATAAGGAAGTAAATTGTTAAGTTTTTTTTCAAAATCTCTTGCTGTCAAAATGTCGCTAGCAATGGTGCTTGTCTTAGTCGCTGTGAGCGCGAGTTACTTGATTATGAATCAAAGGCTTAAAACGATTGAGGACTCTTTCAATAACATCGGTAAGATTAGCAACTATGCTGTAGATATTTTAAAAATTAATAAAGATATTGTTGAGATGCAAAGGGATATCTCAGTTTATGGTGCATCAGGTAGTGCACCCGTTTTTAAAAAAATCATGGTAAATTATTACAGTATTGAAAAGCGATTAGCTGAAATTAATGTAGGAAAAGGTGCAGAAAGTATTCAAATTCATCTTAATGGTATGACGGAGCTTGTAAGTCGTTATGGCACTAATTTAAAAGTACTGACACTTCGTTTTACACAACGGAATGAATTAATTGAAAAAGAGTTACCACAAGTTTATTTAAATGCAGTTTTATTTCTTGAAGATTTAAAAGCTAAGGCTACTGACACAAATGAGAAGTTGTTTGCTACAGAGTACCTTAACCTATGGCACATGCTGCATCGTGATGCTTATCAATTTTTAACAAAAAAAGATTATGCCAAAAGAGCTGCCGTTGAAAAAATACTGAATTCGCTATCTAAAAACGTTGCAGATAGATCTAAATTTAAAAATATGATCGATTTGGCTAATAGCTATCGAAATACTTTTTCAAAAAGTGTTCAGGCTAATCGAAACTATTTAAGCTTAGTAAATGTAGTAATGGCTGGAGATGCAATTGAATTTAGTACGCTTGCAAATAGTTTAAGGGAAGATTCGTTAACTCAACTAAAACAAATAAAACGGGATGCTCATAAAACGGTTTCAATGACAGAAAGCATTTTAAATGTACTTGCTTTGATAGTTGTTATTTACATTGTCTCTCTATCAGCATTCTTTCACTTGCAAATTACACGTTCGATTAAACACTTAACAAATAGCTTCACACATTTCTTAGACGGAGATTTGGAAGCACAAATTTATGATTTAAAAAGAAAAGACGAAATTGGTATTTTAGCCAAGGCAGCTAATAAGTTTAGAGAACTAAGTAAAGACCTTTCTGAAGCGAAGTACAGCGCAGAGCATACAACAAAAGTTAAGTCAGAGTTCCTAGCCAACATGAGCCATGAAATTAGAACACCTATGAATGGTATTTTAGGCATGGCTCGCCAGATGGCCCGCACGACGCTCACATCAGAACAAAGCAAAATGCTACACCTAATACAGTCTTCAGGTGCAAGCTTATTAGTGATTATCAACGATATTCTTGATTTTAGTAAAATTGAGGCTTCAAAAATTGAGCTTGAATCTGAACCAGTAGATTTAGGCTACCTTTTAGAAGAACTTAAACATTTATTTCAGGAACAAGCAGATAGTAAGAATATTCAGCTTTATATATCTACAACACCGGAAGTTGAAAAATTGGCGTTTTTGGCCGATGAAACACGTTTAAAGCAGGTATTAATTAATCTGCTGGGGAATGCTGTAAAGTTCACAGAAAGAGGCAGTGTTTCGTTAACAGTTAACATACAAGAGATTGGGCTTGATGAAGTAAAGCTTACATTTAATGTCTCTGACACAGGGATTGGGATTGCAAGTGAACACTTGAGTACACTATTTGAAGCATTTTCTCAGGCAGATACGTCTATCACAAGGCGTTTTGGTGGTACAGGGTTAGGCCTTACTATATCAAATAAATTATTAAATTTGATGGAAGCACCTCTTCAAGTTGAAAGTGTATTGGGAGAGGGGTCTCACTTTTATTTTGATTTAAAAGCAAAGCGCACACTATCTTCAATGGACTTAGATCACGAAGATATTTTATTGACTACATCCAAAGAAGTTATTGATTTATCGAATATTAATGCCCTTGTTGTTGAAGATAATGACATTAATCAGATAGTGATTGAAGCGATGCTTAATGAATTTAATATCACCTCTATAAATATGGCAAATAATGGTCAGGAAGCTGTTGAGCAATGTGAACTAGGTGTATTTGATATCATCTTTATGGATATGCAAATGCCAGTATTAGATGGTCCCCAAGCCACTTTAAAAATCAGAGAGATTTCTGCTTTCAAACATACGCCGATTATTGCTTTAACTGCTAATGTATTAAGTGCAGATAAGCAACGCTGTTTTGATGCCGGAATGGATGATTATATCGCAAAACCACTCGAGTATGACGCTTTAAGAGCTATCTTGCTAAAGTGGTGTAGAACAAATATCGAACGGACATAGTATGAAAATTCATGATAAAGGTGGTGCAAGTTTTGTTGGTTCGAAGGTATTTTTAACAGTAGTTTCCTTTGTGTTTTGCATTTTTGGCTTATTCGCAGTTTATTTTTTTGAAGGGCACGTTAAAAATGATGTTTTAGGCTCAATTGACCAAGAGTTTACTGAGACTCAAGATCGCTTAAAAGAAATAGTAACTAGTTCAATTGCTGAGTCAAAATCAGATCTCCGCTTTTTATACTCGACTCCCCCCATATCTGGTTTACCAAGAGCTGAATTTAATGATGGAATTGATCCATACGATGGTACTACATACAACCAATGGAAAGAGCGTCTAGAAACCATATTTATTGGTTTTATGGAAAATAACCTCGCTGTTGAGCAACTTCGTGTTATTGCTGTTACTGCTGAGGGTAAAGAGTTAATACGCGTGCAACGGGTAGGCGCATCTGTAGAGGCTGTTCCTGATTACTCATTGCAGGCTAAAAGTGGTGAGCCATATTTTTTACCAAGCTCTCAGCTTGAAACGAATCAAATTTATATGTCGCCACTTACTTTAAATAAAGAATTTGGTGAAGTGGTTTTTCCATACCAGCCAATGTTACGTTTTTCTATTCCTGTCTTTAGTGATAAAGGAAAACGATATGCCTTTTTAATTATGAATGTAAATGCTAAAGCACTCATAAATAACCTTAAACAGACAGTGTTCGATTACTCGGAGTTAATTATTAGCAGTTCTGAAGGTGACTTTATTTACCATCCTGTAGAAGAATATCAATTTTCAAGAGATTTAAACCCAGACATAACGTGGGATAAAGTTTATAGTCAGAAGGTTCAATATCAGGGTCTCTATACAGTAACATCAAAACTTAACCCCAACTTGCAGTTTTATGTACATTCTACAAAAGTGAAGACAAGGCCTAGAAATAAGTATGGTTACATCAACTTTAATCTTTTAGTGCCTGAAAAGTATGTAGACACATTAATTAATGAGAAGCGTGAAATTACTTATAGCTTCCTAGCAGTGATAGGCGTTTTTACATCTATATTACTTTTAATGTTTTACAGAAATGCGACGAGAAGTCAGTTATTAGCAGAAGCCCGCAGAGAAGCGTCTGCGATAGTTGATGGGTCTATTGATGCAATCGTTGGGTTAAATTTAGAAGGTGAGTTAACAAGTATAAATAATACGGCGGAGCGTTTGTTATCAATTTCTAAAGTGACAGCACTAGGGAAGCTAGCCAAAGATGTTGAGTTTCTCTCAAAATTACCCATCCACACCTACGTAATTGATATTCAAAGCTCTAAATCACAAATTAAAGATGAATTATCTGAACAATTTGGCGAAACAACGCTTCATTACGCTATATCTGTTAGCCCCGTTTTTTCTGAACACAATATCTTAATAGGGCTTGCTTTAATTATTAGAGATATAACAAAAGAAAAAGATGCAGAGATAAAAGTAAAACGATTAAATACAGAGCTTGAAGCGAAAGTTCGAAAGCGTACTCAAGCGCTTGCAGAGGCCAAAGATGATGCTATCAAGCATAGCGATATAAAAAGTGCTTTCATATCAAATATAAGCCATGAGTTACGTACTCCGCTTAATGGAGTCATTGGTACTTTAAACATTTTAAAACGAGAAGAGTTGTCTGATAAATCACGAAACCTTGTTGAAATGATGGATCTAAGTGCATCAAATTTAAATCTATTAATTAATGACATACTTGATTTATCAAAGATCGAAGCAGGTAAACTGGATCTAAATCTTAAAACAACTAATCTACAACTTCTAATTGAAAGACTTGTTGAATCAAGTGCTATTCGAGCATTTGATAAAGGGTTAAATGTATATTTAGATACCAGTAACTTAAACTGTGAAAATGTTAAAACAGATCCTCTCAGACTCACCCAGATTTTAAATAACTTAATCAGTAATGCGATAAAATTTACTGACAAAGGCTATATCAAAGTCATTGTTAGTTCTGAGCGCATATCAGAAGGTACACATAATTTAAAAGTGAAGGTCCAAGATACTGGAATAGGGATCGCGCCTAGTACACAAGGACAATTATTTGATGCATTTCAGCAGGCAAGTACAGCAATATCAGAAAAGTTTGGGGGGACCGGACTTGGTTTGTCTATTTGTAAACAATTATGCCAATTAATGGATGGTGACATTTCTGTCAGTTCAACTTTAAATCAAGGTAGTGTTTTCACCTTCAATATTAAAGTTCGGTGCAGTGCAGAAAACATTCACGTTACTGAAAAATGCTACGAGAATAAAGCCATTTTGGTGGCGAGCAGTAATCCGAATATTTGGGAAGTTTTGGATAAAACACTCAGTTTACAGGGCGGTATTGTCAGCACATGCTCTATGGCGGAATTGGGTGCACACAAAAGCAAAGCTTTTGATTACGTGTTCTTAGACTATGAAGATGATACTACTAATAACATAGGTTCAATCATTGAAGTTTTAAGCAAAAATAACCAAAGCGCTCAGTTTATAACACTTCACCAACCAGGAAATCCTCTCCCTAAGGGTATTGCATCAAAAGTTTCTCAAATCACCAAACCGATAACCCAAACAGAGCTGGTGCGAGTAGCGGGCTACGAAGTGCCAAAAAGTGAACCATTATATCTACTTTCTGAAACCAGCGGGTTTGAACTTTCAGATGATGTTACCGAGCAATTGAACGATTGTACGATATTGATTGTCGATGATAACGAAATAAACGTTGAAGTTGCTAAAGGCGCATTAGATGAGCTGCCTATAAATATTTTAACAGCAAGTAATGGACAAGATGCAATTGAACTTTTAAATCACTTCAACACAAATGAGAAGCAAATAAACTGCATACTGATGGATTGCCAAATGCCAATTTTAGATGGCTATCAAGTATGTGAAAAAATACGCACAGGAAAAGCAGGAGAGTCGTTTATTGATATTCCTATCATTGCAATGACCGCAAGCGCTATGGCTGGTGAAAAGGAAAAATGCTTAGCAGTGGGGATGAGTGATTATGTGAGTAAGCCAATTGAGGCAGTTAAAGTATTAGAAAAGGTCGTCAAATGGTCTTTATCAAGCTACGAGGGGCAATCTAAAGCAATTCCTCTTGCCGGAAATGAACTCAAAGAAGAAAAGCTGTGGGACCGCGAACAAGCCCTTTCACGATTATTAAATAAAGAAGTCTTACTAAATAAAATTTGTGAAGTGTTTGTTGTTAAAGCACCTATTAAAGTGCAGGAACTAATGGAGCAACACAAACAAGGGAATAGTGAAGAAGTCCGTCAAATAGCGCATGCGTTAAAAGGGATGTGTGGTGAAATAAGCGCTAACAAATTAAGAGAGTTATTCTCTGATATTGAGGTGATAGCAGAGAAAGGTAATTTGGATATCGGCACTCAGCTAGCCTCTGTTGAACAAATGATACCTACGTTAGTAGAGGATGTTATAAAAAGTACAGTGCCTTACAAGTAAGCTCTGCTTAAGTCATAGAGAGGCGGTGCTAATTAGGGGGTCACTTTATATAAATTGCATAGAGCAATCCGCCGACACTAACTCTTTTTTGTCCAAATATGAGCTAGATTTTGCTTTATTAATATCAACTAATTAATAGAAAAGTTCACTCAGCTTAATATATTGCTAATAAATAAAAACCCGCTAATTAGCGGGTTTTTATTAGGTTAGATTACTCTCAAACTCAGAAGTTAACAGTGAGATTTGGTACTTGTACCCACTCAGTCTCTTTTCCAAACTCAGTGTAAACCTTTGTAGATTTACTATCTGAATGACCCATACGGCTTTGAGGATCATTACCTTGAGCTTTGATTAGACGCGCTGAAAGGCCACGTATTTCATGATAAGTAGGGCGCTCCTCTGACTTTAGATGGTCATATAAACCTAACTCATCACGAATTTTAGAAAACTCTTTACTGATATTTTTACTTACTATCTGGGTAACGTGATTAACCAGAGAACTAGTAGGGTTAGAGTTCTTCTTCGGCAGCTTATGTACAACATAGGGAGATAAGATTGCATCTCGGCTGTTGTCGATAATTGTTTTTAACGTATCATTTATAGGAATAATCACGTGTGAAGCTTCGCTTTTATGAGTTTTTTGGCGATGGATAGCCAACTCCCCATAAACCGTGCCAAATTGATCTTGCTTTGGTACTTCATACCAAATACAACCACAGCGACCTGGCTCTGCTTTAGTCAATTTGTATTCAATTCTAGATACCTCTAAAACAGCATGTGTCGTTTGCATCGTTAAATTCATAGAAGTTTTTAACCACAAAGGGGCTGCCTCTAGGATCTTTATAAACGCTTCCAGATCTAACGGTTTTCGTTTCTTGTGCTCTTTTGGCTTTTTAATCTTTAACGCGGCTGGGTTTGTTGTCATATAGCCACTATCCTTCGCGTAGTCGAATACAAGCTCTAAGAAGCTAAGTTTACGATTATATACATTATTACTAGCGCCTTCATGATTAACCTCCATGTAGTCAGTTACATGAGATAAAGCAATTTCATTGCAAGGCATAGTGAAGTAACTTTTTATACGCTGAACATCATTTTTCCAGGTTGAAAGCAAGCCATTACTTGGGGCTTTGTCAGAAGTCATACGTTCAAGGATTGAATCTATAATAAGATTCAAACTTAATTGCACTGGCTTGTCATTCATCAGCTTATCAAATATTGGAGCTGAGCGTGTTCGGCGATTATACTCAAGTGCAACTGTGATCGCTTCTTGTCTATTTTGACTGACGATCTTTCTCCTGCCATCTGTAAGCCTAAGAGAGTAACCAGCTTTCTTGTCAAAGTATAAATAAGGAGGAAGATCTCTGTACTTCTCGCTACGTCTGTTACCACTACTTTTATTGACTGCTTTTCTTTTACCTGTCATGTTAACTTAACTCCGCTAGTTGAGCTGCTTTTGCGAAAGCGGCTACATTAGTGAGCGGAAGTTGATTGCTGTAAACATATACTTCAGCATTGTTACCTACAAATTCACCTTCAATAACTCCGCCATTGATCCAACTTCTCAGAGTTTTATTTGATGGCCTTGAACACTCGGTAAAAAACATGCTGGCCCATAGTTGGCCTTTCATCAGCCTACCGCCATTTGTAATTGTATGATTCATTTAGAACCTCCAAAGTTATTATATAAATTTTAAAAAAATTCATATTGTTTTATTTTACTATCCACAGTTTTTATATTTATCATTGTAAATATTCAGTAATTCTAAATATTAAATTGTGAATAACGGGTTTAATTTTGATTTATTTCAATATGTTTTATTTCAATATGTTTTATTTAAATTTGGCGGTGGTCTTTTTAATTTGTTACCTCACTTTTAATATATATTTTCTTCGTGTTGCTTATACATGTTAGCGATATTTTTTCTTCGTGCAACCCCTTGATTTATTCATTCTTTTTAACCATATGGATTTAAATAGAAAAAAATTTTTTTTAGCTCAAAAATTGTGCGTTCGAGTGTTTTGCTATTGATTTGATTGGCTTTTTGTAGTGGGGCGGCTGTTGATTTTAGATAATAGCGTTTAAACCTATGATAAATATAGAACCCTGTTTTTTTGTTAATTAAATGACAGTAGTAATGTTTCTATCGTTTATTTATTTTTTGTAATTTAATGTTTAAATTTTGTTCAAATTGTTTTTAAAGTGCTTGTTCATAATTTGATCAGTAGAGGCTGGCTCGTATTGCATGATATAAAATTAAATGCCTTTTAATGACAATTTGAATTAGAAATAGCACATTGATTTCTTGATAGTGAATAAATTTGAAGAATATTTAAACTATAAAAGCCCACTGATGTGGGCTTTGGTAGGACTAACTACTAGGACATAAATATTTAATTCTTTGCTTACGTAAACTAAGCTTTGCTTAATCTAAAAATCTGTATTATCACTGATACCTGCATCATCGAACCCCCAGTCTGACGCACCGTGGTCGTCATCAAACGTTATGATCCCGCCTTCATCCGACAACATGAAGCTATGGTCTGTGTGGTTTACATGGCATTCATCAGTACTCGATATTGAATCTGACAAAGCTAAGTTGTCATTAATATCTATTAACGATACAGGCTCTATGAGGGGCTCTGAAATATCGCTTTCAGTAGATAGCACGCAAGCAGTTGCAGCAGCCATATCTATCTGCGCTGAGAGGTTTAAAGGGTTGGTCAGTATGTCATCACATACATCTGTTTGGATTATTTGTGTGTCTATATCTTCTTCTATAAATGGCTCTACAGAACAATGGCCGAATAGTTTTAAACTTAGTAAGTCTGTCATAATTGCACCTTAATTTTCGTTTTGGCGCTATTTGACTTTAAGAATTTAAAACTCATTTGCAAACATATTTTTATAAAAACTTTTATCGACTAAAAAGTTTTCAAAGATAAAAAGTGTTGACTGCTTTTATCTATGGCTTTGTTTCTCGTGCAGCACTAAACACCAGCCTGTTTACGGTTTAATCACAGCTAATACTGTGCAGGCAAGCCATCTTATCTATCTCATAATTCGTTATCCTTGGCTCTTTGTAGAGCTTGTTTATCAATAAAAGCAAAGATACTCGTCCCGCTACAATTCGAGATTCTGTATCTGTTTTTTGTCAACGAGATAATCGTACACGCATTATCAAAGATTAATAAAAGTAGATTATGCAGAAAGTATTCTGGTGTGAATTACAAAGCGAAGCGTCATCTCGCATCAAAGCAACCGCTTTGACTGCAATAAAAGCAGTTGTGAAACAACTCAATAAATCGCGTAGTAAGAATAATTGCGAAGCCAATTTTCGAGCGCAGCAGCGCATGTCCGACTGTGGCGGACTAACCCCGCTTTTGTTTTTGTGGAGCAAAAATTTACTGTGTAATAGCGAAGCAATGAAACAGTAAACCTAAAAGTGAGGACACGAACGACTGCCAGCGTTACAAGCAACATGATTTATAAATGCGCAGCCTGGCATGGCAAAAGGGGGGTTAGTGCGGCGCAAGCCGGACATGCGCTAAGCGTCAACCCTAGAAGCGAACGCTTCGTAGAGCCAGCTCGTTGACGAATGTCAACATGAGAGCTGGCGTGGGTTGTAAGCGTTTAATCTCAAAGTGAAACTTTGTGATTAATGAAGTGAAACTTCATATTTAGTTTATCTATAAGTATTTTCATTAGGTGCAGTGAAGCGAATGCTTCTCCTAATGAAAAACCGATAAATCATCGCTAAGTTAGCAAAATTCGTATCACTCAAACCTTCATATCTCCAAGTAAACAAATCACAATGGAGATAAAAATGACGATAGATAAATATACTTCTGGTATTACCAACAGTAATGTATACCAGCCCTACTTTGACATCGATATGCATTACAAAAAATATAAAAACCGACGACAACAAGGCCAGGCAAAACTAGAGTGGACAATTAAACATGCAATGCGGTTTGGGTTTATATCAGCGATTGTGTGTGCAGAGGTATGGCAAACGAACAGAGCGAAGACGTTAGAGTTTTTAAACAAACTCGTATGTATGGGGTTACTTCAAGCAGCTAAAACAATTCGTGCGGCAGATGGTCGCGTCTATGTATTATCATACGCAGGGGCACAGTATGCGCGTGAGTTAACACAAATCGATTTCCCTTTTCGCTCAACATCAGAGCCAATACGCCAGGTGAATCAAAACTCCATTATGCATGACAGCATTTTAAGCTTTGTTCTTGCGCTTGGTATTCAAAATAGTAATACAGACGGTACACCTAATCCGCTATGGAAAGCCTATTTGACTGAATTAGAGTTCAAACGCCTCTTTCCATCAAATAATGTAAAAAACGTTGATGCGCTAGTGTTACTGAACAATAACGAAGTCGCTGCAGTTGAAATAGAGCACTCATTCAAGCGAAAACAACAGCATGAACAAAGCATTTTAAAATTTAAAAGCGCACTATTTGGTGAGCAGAAGTTATATGACAAAGTGTTTCTCATCGTAGCTTCAACAAAAATACAGCAAGACACGCAACGCTTCTACAAGCAGCTACTCGATGAAATGCCAACACGTTATGACAAGAAAACAAAGCTGCCATTGTTGACGGAGAGAGAGGCTGAGGTACTGATAGAACAAATAATTGTCAGAACAAAGTTTATAAACTTGGTTAATGATAAGTTTTATTAGATTTCAATAATCACTCCAATGTAGTGTTACTAATAGTATTTTTTCAAGCTCGTTTCTGCCCTAAAATTAGTTTTGCTCAACTCAATTATAAATGGAGTGCGTTTTTCAATTGAAGTTGGCATACTGATTTATGTGATAACTTTCTATTATTTGACTAATTCCATTTACCTCTAATTGCATCATTACAAGGAATAGTTATGTCTCAAATCAGGCATGTTGAAATAAGAAACTTTCGAGTGGTTAAGCATTTGATTTGGAAACCAACCCCCGGATTGAATTGTTTGATTGGAGCTGGTGATTCTGGAAAATCGACAATTCTGGAGGCTATAGATTTAGCCTTAGGCGCTAGACGCTCTTATTCGTTTTCTGATGCTGATTTTAATGGATTAAACACAGATACTCCTATCGAAATATTTGTCACCATAGGACTACTAGCTCCAGATTTACTAAATTACGAAAAGTATGGGAAATTTCTAAGAGCATTCGACTTACAAAATAAATTACTACATGATGAGCCAGCTAATGGTTGTGAAACGGTTATAACAATTAGGTTAGTAGTAGACAAAGATCTGAATCCTGATTGGCTTTTATATTCTGATAGAGCACTTGCAGAAGATATTGAAAGGAGACTTCCTTGGAAGCACAGAGAACTAATATCTCCAGCTCGTCTTGGCACAATATCTTCTCACCACTTAGGTTGGAGCAATAGATCTGTACTGAATAAGCTTTCAGAAGATAGCATAGACGTTTCAGATACCTTGACTCGACTAGGTAGAGCTACTCGTGACTCGTTTAGTGAGCAGAAAATAGATGGTATTGATGAAATACTTACTAAAGTTAAGACAATCGCAAATAAGTTGGGAGTTTCCGTTGAGCAATTAGAAGCTCAATTAGATGTAGGGAGTATTTCTTTTTCAAATGGTGCTATCAGTTTACATGGAGACAATAACACTCCACTTAAGCAATTAGGCACAGGCTCATCCAGATTGTTGATTAGTGGTCTTCAGAAAGAATCTAGTAGCTCGAATATATTGATTATTGACGAAGCTGAATATGGTCTTGAACCGTTCAGAATAACAAGACTGTTGAATGAATTAGGCTCAAAAGATGCAGAACCCCAGCAACAAGTATTCATTACAACTCATTCTCCATATGTTCTGAGAGAGTTACAAGCACAGCAATTATTTGTAGTCAGAAAACTGCAAGCTCCATTGCCTCCACCGAATCTATCGTATTCGCATATTATTTACAGTTTAACGAACAGCTATGAAGATCAGTCAACGCTTAGGGTTTGTGCGGAAGCTTTCTTTAGTAAAGTTGTTATTGTGTGTGAAGGAAAAACTGAAATCGGCTTAGTTAAAGGTATTGACTTATATAGCCAATCGTTAGGTAGAGATAGCATTCAAGCGCAAGGTGTCTTTTGTACTGATGGTGGTGGTGACTCAATGTTTACTAGGGCTCTAGTGTTCAAAAAACTAGGATATCACACCGTGATACTAAAAGATTCGGACAAGGATGGTGAACATCAACAACATATTCAAACATGTATAAATAATGGAATAGGAATTTTTTCATGGGGCAATAACTTCGCTACTGAAAATGCGTTGTTCTCTTGTTGTCCATCAACGTGTATTCCTCTATTACTGAATTATGCTGTTTTACTGAAAGGTGAGCAATCAATAAATCAGCACATTTCTGACTTGTCTCAAAATAGTTATAACTTGCAGACTGCATTAGTTACTGACACTCCTGATTTAAGAGTAATTTTAGGGAATGCCGCAAAGAAGAAGGGCTGGTTTAAAGATATAGAACCAGCAGAATACATATCTCTAAATATTATTGGTCCAAACTACAGCAATTTTTCAGCCCAATTTACTACACCAATAAATCAACTCTTTCAAAATGTTCTTAACCCGAAAGGCTAGTATATGATAAAAACTGTACTCAATAGCGGTAATGGAGCGGTAATAGCGCCAGCGGGTTGTGGCAAAACTCACCTTTTAACAGAGATTTTAGGGCAAGCTCTCCCTGCACCATATCTGGTTCTTACTCACACCACCGCAGGTGTAGCAGCGCTAAAAAAGCGGCTAACAAAACTTAAAATTCCTACTAAAAATTGTGTTATTACTACAATTGATGGTTGGTGCATTAAGTTTGCTAATTCCTTCAATAATTCTTGCCCGATTCAATCTAGTGTCGATGTACCTGGAAAGTTCTATCCTGAGCTAAGAAAATCGGTTGTAAGTTACTTAGCCTCTGGTTCAGTCAATGAAATCATTATTTCTACATACTCAAGGCTATTAGTTGACGAGTATCAAGATTGTGATTTTGATCAGCACAATATTATTTGTACTTTGTCGAACATATTGCCAACAACAGTGTTTGGCGATCCAATGCAAAGGATATTTAACTTTAGAGGAGTGAAGCTTCCCTATTGGGAAACTGAAGTTTTAGTCAACTTTCCACTTATCTGTGAGTTAAACACGCCTTGGCGGTGGGCAAATGCTGGTACTAGCCACTTAGGAAGTTGGTTATTGGAAAGTCGTAACCAACTAGCAAAAGGAAACAAAATAGATCTAACTACCTGTCCAAATTATATATATTGGAAACCGCTAACAGGTGACCACCGAGCAGATCAACAGCAGCAGGTCGATTCACAGTATGAAATTAGAAAGAACAATAATGACTCTCTTTTGATTATTGGAAATCCATATCGAGCTGAGTCTCGCCATAGCTTCGCTAGCTCAGTTAATGGTGTTGATGTTGTTGAAACTGTTGATTTGAAGGATGTAATCTTCTTGGCAAATATTTTGGATAATTTCAAAGGAGAAACTAGTTTAGAACAGTTTTTGACTGTTATTACAACAATGATGTCAGGTACAGAGAAGGCAAAATTAAAACAAAGAGCAGAATCAATCACTAATGGTCGAAATCGAACTCCAGCCTCTGCCATCGAATTAGCGTATATCCAAATGCTTGATTCGTTCTGCCCTGAAGTAGCTAATTCATTAGTCCTTGCGCTAGAAGAGTCGGAAAATACCAGAGTCTTTCGAACATCAGCTTTCAGTGCTGTCAAAGAAGTGTTGCAACTAAAAGTTTCTAACCCTGCCTATACTTTTATTCAATCGGCAGAAGTAGTTCGTGAATCGAGAAGGCATAATGGTGAAAACAGAGTTCCCAATAGAGCAATAGGAAGTACACTGTTGCTGAAGGGCTTAGAATCAGATCATGTTTTAATTCAAAATGCTGATGATATGAATAGCCAAAATTTATATGTGGCTTTGTCTAGAGCAGTTAAATCTATAACCGTTTTTGCTCGCTCACCTATTGTTGGTTAGCTTTAGTAGAATTAATAGTGAAAAGCTATCTACTCTAGCTTACTATTGTACAAAAATAAGTTAGACATAGCGGCACAGCTACTTGGCTAAAAATTATAAGAAAAGCGCCCATTTGGGCGCTGAGTATTACAGGTATTTTTCTCTTAAGCTCAATTCTACATAGCCTAAAATTTCTGCAAATATGAATGCGATAATAAGTCTTGCGTATCCATCGATACCCGAGAATGAGTAACCTGATGCAGCTTTGTAGATTGAAAAATAATCCACGACCCAAAACCCAACTGCAATAACCACAAATATATAAATTACATTCACGATAACTCGAACTAAATCTAGAACGAATTTTAAGTTTAATGTCTTCACACAGTTCCTCCTGTTTTATGTACTGTGCAAATACATAAGTTTGATAGGTGAGAAATCTAGGGAGAAAAGCAGGCACATGCTGCCTGCTTCTCTCTTTTATTGCTCTGTCATTCATCTGAGTTTGCTGCAACGCATTCGTGCAACTCACACAGCTAACTCTCCCTACAGTTAACTCTTATCGCAAACCGCTTATATATGCGAGCTGACTTCCTAAAGAAGCCAAATCTAGGTCCTCCGCCAGGGTGCGGTGGTAACGACATTTGCTAAGTGATGATTGAGCGTCCTGCTTATTTCAGTATGTCTCGCATTATTAAGTAAGAAATAAACAAGCAAAATAAGTGTGTCTATTACCAGTTTATTGATGTGATTTTTTGGTTAGTTATTTTGTTAGCGTCGCTATTCTCTGCTTGAGCTAGCATGTCATTGAATAATAGAGATGGCATTGGTAATGCTCTATGGCTGTATAGTGAAATCATGCTGTGATTGCGATGTGTTATAGTTAATTACTAGCAAAAGTAGCGAGATATATTTTTTTCTCGCTTTGAATAGGAGAAGTACTATGAACTTTCAGATTGAATACTTAACTTTTCTGGTCCCCCTATCAATGATGATTGGCGGCGCTATTTGGGTATATCTAGATAATAAAAAAGTGAATGCCAACGAATAGTATCATAGCAAGTAAGGGCATAACGTTATCTGATATTAATATGTTCAAGAAAAAGCGACTCTTGCGAGTCGCTTCAATTAACCATCATTTTCAATGATTGTGTTCCAATGCCACTGCGCTAATTCGAAGAACAAATCAGGCGGCAGTAAAAAGAACTGTTCAAATTCATCAGCCCAGTGCTCGCAGAAATCTTTGATTTGATCGATGTAAAAGATGAGTATGCGATACATACCGTTCCCTTCAAGATACTGGCTTTCAAGACTATGCTCTCGAGCAATTGACTTACTAACACTGACCCCGACGACTTTTCCAACATCATCACGATGTACGTATATGTATTGTGAAAAGTCTAACTCAAGCCTGTCTTCGTTAGTGACATTTGCAAGCCAAAGGCTCGTCGATGCGTCTTGAAAAGGTGACTTAGACTCTCTTGTGTACTTTCTGACAATTTGAAGTTTTGTTTGACTCATGTTTATCTCCTGTATGTACTTAAAGATAAACATGTTCACTGCAAGCGAATTAATGCGAGTTATCGAAGTCAAATTCCAACTGACGTTCATCAACAAAGCCTTCACTATCACCAGCGTCATTACTCATTAATAAGTTAGTGTTGCTACAAAGCAGTAATAATAGTGACCTTAGAAGAGGTAACTGTTCATAGCTAAAACTAATTTTGTAGCTACTCGAAAAGCTGTGAAATAACAGCTTCTCTATATCAAAATTATCTTCTGTAAAGTTTAAGTCATAAATAGCGTCATACTCTTGATAAAGGCACTGACTAACTTTCTCTAAAAAATCGGCCGCTACAGCAGCATTAAATTTGTCATTTTGCATTTCGTTTACTCCGTGTAATTAAAATTACAAATAAGAAGCGGCAAACCATGCAAATTTTGCATAAGTAGCTCGTATTTATTTTCGAAGACAAACTTTTTGGAGATGAATATGACTAACTCAAACGTTGTGGAACTATTTCAGAAGCGTCCTGCAGTTGCTAATGATGAAGAATATATTGCTTTATATGAGCAAAATAATGATTACATTTATTACGTAAGAAATTATGTAGCTCAGCAAGAGTTTATAGTTGTTAGCGACTCTTTTATGCAAGCAATACCTGAGGAGATGCGCCCAGCTACGAACGTGTTTTTCAGTTGTAATTTCTGCTTATTGAAACAGTTCAAGCAATTGGTGCAATCGCATATTCTCAACACTGGACAATTTCTTTATTTTTATCATTTGTTTGATAAATCAGTTAACGCGTTTTTTGACTCGTTATGACTTAAAGCCAGCTCTGCTGGCTTTTTTAATGAATAAGAGTGCTCTAAAAGCCCTGTTTGGGTTTTAAGTTATCATTAGAAAAAGTTATTTGATTTACGTGCTAGAAAAGGGAAATTTCACAATTGCTAATGCAAAACTAATACAAAACTTTTACAAATCAGCAGTTTCTAATATAAAAGTGATTATGTATATCTGTTTGATATAAAAGGGGAAAAGATGGTCGGCATAGCAGGATTTGAACCTGCGACCCCTGACACCCCATGACAGTGCGCTACCAAGCTGCGCTATATGCCGACGTTGCAAGCCATAGTACGGCTTTTTTTATAAAAATCAATATCTCTGCAGTTCGATTGCCTGTTAATTGTTCAGGCAATCGGTATTAAATCAATGGGCTAGAGGTTAATCTAGCCAATCGTTGATCGTTTTGTACATAAAGTCGCGTATTAATGGTTGAGCATCGGCATTAGGGTGCAGGTTATCGTTTTGCATAAGTTCTGGACGGCCTGCAATGCTCAGCATGAAAAAGGGCATGAGCTCAGAATCTGTTTCATCGGCAATGGTTTTAAAGCTATCGGTGAAAAGTTTGGTATAACGCGGGCCATAGTTTGGTGGAATTTGTACTTCCATTACGGCGGTTTTCGCCCCAATTTTTTGGCTTTTTGCAATTAAATCACGTAAGTTAGCTTGCAGGCGTTTAATAGGGAAACCTCGTAAACCATCGTTTCCTCCAAGCTCAATGAGTACATGAGTGGGTTCAAATTCGCTCAGTAACGCGTCGAGTCGTCTTAGGGCACCGCCTGTGGTTTCACCGCTAATACTGGCGTTTACTAGGTATACAGATTGGTCTTTTTCATCGTACTTATCTTGTAACAATTTAACCCAGCCTTGCTCTTGTTTAAGTCCGTAAGCGGCGCTTAAACTGTCACCTAGAATTAAAATTGTGTTGTCAGCTGCTGCCGTAAGTGGTTTGATTACTAACAGTAAAACGAATATAAAACGTAGGATTGGATGCATCATATGTCAGCGCTTTCTCAATTAAACATCATTCAAGTTAAAGGACTTTCTAAAACGGTCACCACGGTTGAGGGCGACCTGACCATCCTCAGTGACATCAGCTTTAATGTCAAGTCGGGTGACTCAGTTGCTGTAGTAGGCACCTCAGGTTCGGGTAAGTCTACTTTATTGAGTTTATTGGCCGGCCTTGACCAATCTACCGGTGGTAGTATCCATTTAGATGGAGCCGCATTACACGAATTAGATGAAGAAGCACGCGCAGCACTTCGCGCTGAAAAAGTAGGTTTTGTATTTCAGTCTTTTATGCTTGTACAAAGCTTAACAGCCCTTGAAAACGTAATGCTTCCCGCTGAACTTGCAGGAAGCAAAGACGCTAAACAACAAGCCCTAGAGCTACTTGAAAAAGTAGGCTTAAGCCATCGTGTGGGTCATTACCCATCGCAATTATCTGGTGGTGAGCAGCAACGTGTAGCAATTGCTCGTGCATTTATAGGCACACCGAAAATCTTATTTGCCGATGAACCATCAGCAAACCTTGATAGCAAAAACGGTAAATTAATTGAGTCTTTATTATTTGAACTAAATAAAGAGCACGGCACGACACTTATTTTAGTAACCCATGATGAGCAGCTTGCACAAAAGTGCCAGCAAATTTTACATATTGAAGCAGGGCAGCTAGTAACTGTTAAAGAAAACGAAGGAGTGCAAGCGAATGTGGGCTAAATTAGCACTAAAACTGTTTTCACGTGAGTTTAAGCGTGGCGAATTAACAGTGATCAGTGCAGCAATAGCCTTAGCTGTTCTCACTGTTTTAACACTGTCTATGGTTACCGACCGAATTGGTCAAAGTATTGAAGAAAAAAGCAGTGCCTTTATTGCCGCTGATCGCGTTTTAGCAAGTAACCATACTTTACCTGCTGAGTTTTTAGAACAAGCCAACCAAGAAAACTTACGCACCGCAAAAATAACCTACTTCGATACCATGTTATTTGCCGGTGACGAAATGCAGCTTGGCTCGGTTAAAGCGGTATCAAACACTTATCCGTTAAAAGGTGAGTTAAAAGTAAAAACCAGCCTGACTGGCCAACCAGAAGTAACAACCGAGATCCCAAGCCGTGGTGAAGTATGGTTAAGTGAATCGGTGTTTTATGCGCTGAATATTAAAGTGGGCGATAAAGTAGAGCTTGGCGCAGCTACGTTTACGGCTAGTCATGTTGTAGCTGAAGAGCCAGATGCGCCGTTTAATGTGTTTTCGAGCAGCCAGCGGATCTTGATCAATGAAGCAGACATTGCTGTAACCGAGGTAATTCAGCCGGGCAGCCGGGTGTTTTACCGCCAACTTTATGCTGGCGACAAAGACAACTTAGATACCTTTTATGCTTGGTTAAAACCACAAATGAAAGAAAACCAGCGTTGGTATGGTGTTAAAGATCGCCAGTCACCTATTTCTAATAGTTTAAATCGTGCCGAAAGCTATTTATTGCTAGCTGGTTTACTTGGGATTATTTTAGCTGCCGTTGCTATTGCGGTATCGGCAAAACGTTATTGTGAGCGTCAGTACGACCCAGTTGCTATGATGAAAACGCTTGGCGGTAGCCGCGCTATGATCCGTAAAATCTATTTATTACATTTGAGCCTTGTATGTTCAATGTCGGTGATAGTCGGTTTACTGATTGGTTATGGTTTACAAGCGATTGCCACTGATTATTTAGCACAAACCATGGGTTCAGCACTGCCAAGTGCATCGGCAAAACCTTGGATCATTGCGATTAGCACGGGTGTGATTTGTGCGGTTATGTTTTCAATTAAACCGCTACTCGATTTATTTGATATTCCGCCGCTCCGTGTGCTTCGCCGTAACTTAGGCGACCGTTTATTAGTAAGTAAAGTGCACCTTACTATGTCGGCGCTTACTGTGTTTTTACTGATGTGGTTATTTAGTAACAACCTCAAAATTAGTGCAATTTTATTCCTTTCGACGGCATTTTTAATTGCGGTGTTATTTGGTTTATCAAAGGTTATTTTTGGTGGTGGCCGCAAACTTGGTTTAAGCCCGGGCAACAGTTGGTCATTGGCGATTGCGTCAATTCAAAAGCGTGCCAATGTGAATGCGGTACAATTAATTAGCTTTGCTTTGGCTATCAAGCTATTACTGTTTTTAATTGTACTTAAGAACGACATGATTTCGGATTGGCAGTCGCAGCTTCCTGAAAATGCCCCTAATTCATTTTTAGTGAACATTACTGAGCAAGAGTTAGAGCCTATTACTAGCTTCTTAGCGCAAAACGATATGCCAACGTCTGATTTCTATCCGGTTGTTCGTGGCCGTGTAAATGCCGTAAATGGTGAGTTGGTTGCCCGCGAAGTATCGCAAGAAGACAACGAAAAGAAAGACGAAGAAGCCCGCTCTGGTATTGGCCGTGAGTTAAACCTAACTTGGCGTAAAGACTTACCAAATCAAAACGAGCTTATCGACGGTACATGGTTTAGTGAAGACTCAGTAGCCGAGGCATCGGTCGAAGAGTCGATGCTTGAGCGCCTTGATGTAAAAATAGGCGATACGCTTACTTTCTTAATTGGCGCGCAGTCGTTTGACGCAAAAATTACCAGTGTACGTAAGGTTAATTGGACCACGCTTAAACCTAACTTCTTTATTATTTTAAGCCCTGATGTGCTAGCGAGTTTCCCGGCTACTTATATTTCTTCAGTGAATGTAAAAGCAGAGAAAAAACGTGAGTTTAATGAGCTAATGCGTCAATACCCAACGGTTAACGTGATAGATGTTGAAAGCTTCATTAAACAAATTCGCTCAACCATAGAGCAAGTATCGTTAGCGATTGGCTTTGTACTAGCGATTGTGGTTGCCTGTGGCGCTTTAGTACTTATTTCACAAGTACAAGCAAGTTTGGGTGAGCGAATGCAAGAGATTGTTATTTTGCGAACTTTAGGTGCGAAAGGGCGCTTAATTAAAAATGCCACCTTATATGAGTTTTTATTATTAGGCGTTACTGCAGGTTTAGTCGCTGCCATTGTCAGTGACATCGCTCTGTTAATAGTGCAAAAACAAATGTTCGATTTAGCAGGTAAGTTCCACCCTCATATTTGGGTTATTGGCCCAGCAGTCGGGGGCTTATTTGTGGCATGTTTAGGTTATTTGATGATAGCGCGCACAATGAGAAAAAATACCCAAGGCTTATTACGCTCGCTCGCGTAAATGTCTTAATTAAAGGTTGACTATAAAATGCTCGCAATTGCGGGCATTTTTTATGAATTGCAATTGGCTACTGGTAATTTATACAGTGCTCTGGCATTATTAACCGCAGATAATAATGATAATAGACGGTTCAGTTAGTTGGCGATTATTTTAGGGATTGATCCTGGTTCACGATTAACAGGGTACGGCGTGATTGCTCACCAAGGTGCTAAGTTCACTTATTTAGGCAGTGGCTGCATTAAATTGGCCGATCACGATTTTCCGATACGCTTAAAAATGATTTACCAAGGGATCAGTCAATTGGTAGAGCAATTCTCCCCAGACAGTTTTGCTATCGAAAAAGTGTTTATGGCACACAACCCAGACTCAGCGCTTAAACTCGGTCAAGCACGTGGCGCTGCTATCGTTGGTGCTTCAATGGCAGAGCTGCCAGTTTATGAATATTCAGCTCGGCAAATTAAGCAGGCCGTTGTAGGTAATGGCGGAGCCGATAAGTCTCAAGTACAGCATATGGTTAAAAACATTTTAAAGCTGCCAGGTACCCCTCAAGCCGATGCCGCAGATGCTTTAGCAATTGCTATTTGTCATGCACACTCAGAACAAAATTTAATAAAACTTGCGGGCAGTGCGAGCAAAACCGTAAGAGGACGATTAAGGAAGTAATATGATTGGTCGATTAAATGGCTTACTTGTTGAAAAGCAGCCACCAGAAATTCTTATCGAAGTAAGTGGTGTAGGCTACGAAGTACAAATGCCCATGACTTGCTTTTATGATTTACCGGCAGTGGGTGAGCAAGCGATTATTTATACCCATTTTGTGGTACGTGAAGATGCCCAGCTATTATTTGGCTTTAACAACAAAACCGAACGCGCTTTATTTAGAGAGCTTTTAAAAGCCAATGGTGTAGGGCCAAAGCTTGGTCTAGCTATTTTATCGGGTATGTCGGCGCAGCAATTTGTTAGTTGTGTTAATAATGAAGATGCGACCACACTGGTTAAACTACCGGGCGTTGGTAAAAAAACGGCTGAGCGTTTAGTGCTCGAAATGAAAGACAGGCTTAAAAATTGGGGTAATGACTTATTTACACCATTTAGCGATAATGCCGTCATTGAGCCATCAAGTGATGATACCCTAGTAGCAAATAATGCTGCTGATGATGCTGTATCAGCACTTGTGGCATTAGGCTATAAGCTACCGCAAGCACAAAAAGCGGTTAAAACAGTGAACAAACCAGATATGACGACCGAGGTTCTAATTAAAGAAGCTCTAAAATCAATGTTGTGAGTAAACCATGATTGAAGCAGATCGCTTAATAGATGCGAGTGAACAAAGTAACGAAGACAGTGTTGATCGTGCCATACGACCAAAACTGTTAACCGATTACACAGGCCAGCCGCATGTTAAGCAGCAAATGGAAATTTTTATTGAGGCTGCTCGCCATCGTGGCGAAGCGCTGGATCACTTATTAATATTTGGTCCACCGGGTCTTGGTAAAACCACACTTGCAAACATTGTTGCCAACGAGCTTAACGTTAATATTAAAACAACGTCGGGGCCAGTGCTTGAAAAAGCAGGGGATTTAGCCGCACTTTTAACGAACCTTGAAGAAGGTGACGTACTGTTTATTGACGAAATTCACCGTTTGAGCCCGCAAGTCGAAGAGATTTTGTATCCAGCAATGGAAGATTATCAGCTGGATATCATGATAGGTGAAGGCCCTGCAGCACGTTCAATCAAGCTTGATTTGCCACCATTTACTTTAATTGGTGCAACAACGCGTGCAGGCTCACTCACCTCACCACTTAGAGACCGTTTTGGCATCGTACAGCGATTAGAGTTTTATTCAGTTGAAGACCTCTCAAAAATTGTTGCTCGCTCAGCAAGCTTTTTAGATTTAACCATGTGCGATGAAGGCGCTACAGAAATCGCCAAGCGCTCACGTGGTACACCGCGCATAGCGAATCGTTTATTACGCCGCGTTCGTGATTACACCCAAGTGAAATCAGACGGTAAAGTGAATGCTACAGTTGCCGAGCAAGCCCTCGATATGATTGATGTCGATAAAAGCGGTTTTGACTACATGGATAGAAAATACTTGCTAGCTATTATCGAAAAATTTATGGGCGGCCCCGTTGGCCTTGATAACCTAGCGGCTGCAATTGGCGAAGAAAAAGAAACCATTGAAGATGTGATAGAGCCGTTTTTAATTCAACAAGGCTTTATACAACGCACCCCACGCGGACGACTTGTTTCAGACATTGCCTACCTGCACTTTGGATTAACGCCAGAAAAATAACTAAAAACCCCGCGGTTAGTTACAAGCTTTAAGCTATAAGTATCAAGCAGCTCGAAAGGGCTGCTTTTTATCGAGATAAATTGCTTGTATCCAACGGGTAAGTAGATTTTTACCGCTTACCGCTTACCGCTTACCGCTTACCGCTTACCACTGGGTTGTTGTCTCATTTTAACATCTGTAATTCACATGCTGTTAAGTTATCGATAGGTATTCTCATTGACGTTTGTGTAGGCAAAAAAAAGCCCGCATAAGGATGCGGGCAAACAACAAGTTGAAGGAAGTAATCCAGGGAACTACGGTCTACTTAAAAAAGGTTTTATCCAGATCTAAGCAAACCTAGTGCAATACGAATTTTCATATTGCTAAAAACGGAGCTTAATGAAAGAAACTTTCATGAGGTTGCTAGCTCGGTATAGGTAAATAATACGCAATGATGGATTTTTCTTCAAACTAGAAAAATTTTATTTTCAGATAAAAAAAACTAATGCGAGTATATTTTTTAATTGTTTTCTTTTTGTTCACATTGTGAATATATTAATTTTAAGTTTATGAATGGGAAGGTTTTTATAAATTTTAAGAACTTTATTCAGGATTAGTTTAAGTATTCTGTAGTAGATTCGTAAAAGTGCTTTTGGGTGTTTATGCGTTATTTATGAATAAACGCCGAGTTTTTGGCTGTTTTGGTTGCTTTTTAGTGTCACTGTAATGACTTATTATTAAGGTGAAAATATGCATAATTGTATTGATAAAACCTAATATGGCTAAAAAATAACTAAGCAAATTGCTTTTTACCGTTATTTGCCGCTAATTCACAGCAAGAGCGTTGTCAGTTCACAGCTGACTAGATACACTAGATGTAACTTTTGGCCGCCTTTGTGGTCAATAAATACAAGTGTAAAAAATATAACAAATTACATAGAAATCTATTTTAGGAGTTTAACGTGGGATCAGGGCTTAACTTTTTAGATCTTATTCTAGAAGCCAGTGTACTTGTCCAGCTAGTAATGTTGGCATTAGTCGGTATGTCGGTAATGTCATGGGCAATTATCTTTCAGCGTAAAAAAGCGATTTCTGATGCACTTAATGGCGCAAAGCGCTTTGAGCAGAAGTTTTGGTCGGGTATTGACCTAAGTAAATTATACAACGAAGTATCAGCGCGTCCTGGTGGCGCATCAGGTGTTGAAGCATTATTCGTTGCAGGTTTTAAAGAGTTTGCACGTCATAAGAAAAATTCACCACAAAGTGCAAGTATTGTTATGGAAGGCACACACCGTTCAATGCGTGTTGCTTTATCGCGTGAAGTTGAAAAGCTTGAGTCAAGTTTATCGTTTTTAGCAACAGTGGGTTCTATTAGTCCTTACATCGGCCTGTTTGGTACGGTGTGGGGTATTATGAACGCATTTATCGCATTAGGTGAAGTTAAGCAAGCAACGCTACAAATGGTAGCGCCAGGTATTGCTGAAGCACTAATCGCAACAGCAATGGGTTTATTTGCTGCAATTCCAGCTGTTATTGCTTACAACCGTTTTGCAAACAAAGTAGAAAAGCTTGAAGGTAATTATATTAACTTCATGGAAGAGTTCGCCAATATTTTACACCGCCAAGCTGCTGCGCAAATAGAGGCTAAAGCGAATGTACCAGCGTAAGAAACGTCGCCCAGTAGGTGAGATAAACGTAGTTCCTTACATTGACGTAATGTTGGTACTACTAATCATATTTATGGCAACTGCGCCACTTATTACTCATGGTGTAAAAGTAGATTTGCCAAAGATGGAAGAATCGGATCTTGTTGATACTAAAGACACGCCTCCAATTATTGCGTCAATTGATGCTGAAGGTAAGTACTATGTAAGTATAGGTACAGATCCTGAAGCACCAATGGAAGCGTTGGATGTTGCTGCAGTGATTAAACTTCAGCTGCAAAAGAATCCAGATACGCCAGTGATGATCAAAGGTTCGGGCCGTGTTTCTTATCAAGAAGTACTGCTACTCATGGACTTTTTGAAAAATGCCGGTGTGCCTTCAGTGGGTTTAATGACCGAATCATTTGAGGGTTAGTATGCGTGAGTCATTAATCAAATCGATTCTATTACATCTGGGTATTATTGGTTTTTTAATTGGATCAGCTAGTTTTCATTTACCTACTCCTAAGGTAATGGAAGTAACTTTGAATCCAGCTATGCCTGAGCCAGAAAAGGCTGTTTCAGCAGTTACGGTAGACCAACAAAAGGTTGAACAAAAAATTGCTGAGCTAAAAAAGCAAGAAGAAGCGAAAAAACAAGCTGAAGCAAAGCGTCTTCGTGATCTTGAACGACGTGCCAATGACGCGCGCAAGCAACGTGAAGCGGAAGACCGTCGTCTTAAAAAGCTAGAACAACAGCGCCGCGCGAAAGAGAAAGAAAAAGCAGAAGCCGAAGCACAAGCGAAAAAAGCACGTGAAATTCAGCAAAAAGAACGTGCTAAAGCGCAACAAGCTGAAAAGCAAAAGCAAGAAGCTGAAGCAGCAGCAAAAGCTGCAGCAGAAAAGCGCAAAGCTGAAGAAGAGGCGTTAAAGAAAGCGGAAGAAGAGCGTAAGCGTAAAGCTGCCGAAGCAGAAGCTGAACGTAAACGCAAAGAAGCCGAAGCCGAGCGTAAACGCCAGCAAGCATTGCAAGAGCAAATGTTGCAAGAGCAGTTAGCTGCTGAGCAAGCTGCACGAAATAAAGTTCGTCAACAGCAAATTGTAAGTGAAGTCGACAAATACAAAGCCTTAATAATGGCACGTATTCAGCAAACTTTACTTATCGATGAAAAGATGAAGAATAAACAATGTCGTGTAAATATTCGTCTTGGCTTTAATGGCTTAGTAACACAAGTTAAGTCATTAGGTGGTGATAAATTAGTGTGTGAAGCTGCGCTTCGAGCTGTTCGTATGGCAGATACACTCCCGGTATCACCTGATAAAGACGTATTTGAGCAACTTAAAAATATTAATTTAACAATCAAGCCAGAATTCTAAAGGAATGATATGTTCAACCAGATAAAAACAGCATGTTTTATTGTATTACTGGGCTTTCATGGCATCGCCAGTGCTGCACTAGAAATTGTTATTACCGAAGGTGTTGATGGTGCACGTCCGATTGCGGTTGTGCCATTTCAATACAATGGGGTTGGCCCCATCCCTGAAAAGTTAAGTACTGTTATTGCAGCAGACTTAATGCGTAGTGGTAAATTTAAACCTATTGATGTAGCAACAATGCCTCAATTACCAGCAACTGATACTGACGTTGACTATGCTGCATGGGTTAATAAAGGTGTTGAAGCCGTTCTTGTTGGTCAAGTTGAACAACAGCCAGGTGGACGTTACTTAGTTAAGTATGAGCTTATTGATGTTATTCGTGGTCAGATCACGGGTGGTCAAACACAGATGATGAGTAACGGTAAGTTAGTTAAAAGCCAAGACCATATTCTTGATGCAAGAGAAAGTGTAATAGCTGAAACGGGTTTCCGCCGCTACGCTCACCGCATCAGTGATGTTGTATATGAAGCTTTAACTGGCGAAAAAGGTGCATTCTTAACGAAGATTGCCTACGTTATTGTGAGAGAAAATCAGGCAATGCCTTATCAGTTAGTCGTTGCTGATTATGATGGTTTTAATGAGCAAGTATTACTTCGTTCTAAAGAGCCATTAATGTCACCGGCATGGTCACCAGATGGTACTAAGCTTGCGTATGTAACATTTGAAAATCGTCAAAGCCAAATTTACATTCAAGATTTATACACGGGTAAACGTGAGCTGATCACAAGTCACCCTGGTATTAATGGTGCGCCACAGTTCTCACCTGATGGCAAAAAGCTACTATTAGTGCTCTCTAAAGACCGCAATGGTGCAACAGAAGTATATGTTTTAGACCTTGCAACTCGCAAAGAAAGACGCCTTACAAATCACCGTAGTATAGATACTGAACCATCTTGGTTCCCTAATGGGCAAGATATTGTGTTTACGTCTGAAAGGGGTGGTAATGCCCAGATTTATAAGTTAAATTTGCAAACTGGTAGGTCAAAACGCATGACGTTTGACGGAGATATGAACCTAGCAGGTTCGGTTTCTCCAGACGGAAAAGAATTAGTGATGGTGAACCGTACCAACGGTCAATACCATCTTGCTAAGAAAGAGCTAGCTACAGGTGCGTTCCAAGTATTAACTAGAACACGCCTTGATGAATCGCCGAGTATCGCACCAAACGGCTCGATGATTATCTACAGCACGCTTCATAATAATAAACAGGTGTTGGCGTTAGTTTCTATGGATGGTCGCTTTAAAGCACGCTTACCTGTGCTAGACGGACAAGTTAAGGCACCGGCTTGGTCGCCTTATTTACAGTAATTATACTGGTTTACTCAATATAGGAATCAATTAAATGCAACTTAATAAAACTTTAAAAGGCCTGCTAATTGCTGTGCCAGTGATGACATTAGCGGCGTGTAGCTCTTCTTCAGGTGTTGATGAAGGTGCTGCAAACCAATCTAACCAAGGTATGGTTGAGCAATCAAACAACACTGATACTGTTGAAGTTGCAACGCTTACTCCAGAGCAACAAGCTGAAGAAGCACTTCGTGAAAAATACGAAGCGTTACGTCAAGAGCAAATCATTTACTTTGGTTTTGATAACGCAAAAATCCAAAGCAAGTATGCTGAACTATTACAAGCACACGCTGAATTCTTAGTACAAAACCCTTCAGTTAAAGTACTAATCGAAGGTCACGCTGATGAGCGCGGTACGCCTGAGTACAACATCGCACTAGGCGAGCACCGTGGTCAAGCAGTAGAAAAATACTTACAAAGTTTAGGTGTTTCTGCTAGCCAAATGTCAGTAGTGAGCTATGGTGAAGAGAAGCCAATGGTTAAGTCTCGCACTGAAGAAGCGTTCGCGAAGAACCGTCGCGCAGTATTAGTTTACTAATAAAGAGTCATTATGAAGCCGAAAATTATTTTGGCAGCAATGATCTTAAGCGGGAGCACCCAGTTATGGGCTGCTCCCGCTCCTGTTTCAGAAGCTGCAAGCTCGCAATCGAGCATTGAGAAGCGTTTAGTCGCTTTAGAAAACATGATGAAGTCACGTAATTTATTGCAAGCTGAGCTTCAGCAGCAGCTTAATATTTTACAAGACGAAGTGAGCCAAGTACGTGGTATTACAGAAGAGCAAAGCTATAAGCTTGAAAAAGTACTGCAACGTCAGCGTGAGCTATATCAAGAAATTGAGAACCGAGTTAGCCAAGCTTATAGCCAGCCTGCTGCAACACAAACTCAACCTACAAATACTTATACAGATGTAGGTGCATCACAGGCAATCAGTTCAGACTTATCTGAAAACGAAGCTTATGAGCGTGCAGTGGCGTTAATCATGAAAGATAAACGTTATGAGCAAGCAATTCCTGAGTTTCAAGCATTCTTAACGACATACCCAAATTCAGTGTATGCATCTAATGCGCATTATTGGTTAGGTCAGCTGTTAACTATTCAAAACGATCAAGCAGGTGCGACTGAGCACTTTAAAGTTGTTGTGAATGAATACCCTAATTCTAATAAGCGCCCAGATGCAATGTTAAAGTTAGGAAACTTATTAGCGGATCAAGGTTTAGGCGAGCAAGCCCTTAAAACCTTTAATGATTTAATTAATCAGTACCCAAGTACTACCGCTGCTAAATTAGCCACAGAACGTCTGTCGCAAATGTAGATTTGACCTGATTAGACTGCTTTTTGACATAAGCGGTCTAAAATTAGGCAACTAGACATAAAAACTTAAAAAAAGAGATATTTTCTGTTGCACTCAGCATTTAAATAAGTATTATAAGCGCCCGCAGCAGGCGATTGGTAACAACAGCCAAAATGCGGAAAAAAGAGCGGGTCATTAGCTCAGTTGGTAGAGCAGTGGACTTTTAATCCATTGGTCGATGGTTCAAGTCCATCATGACCCACCATTCTCTTTGAATGGTAATCTTTAATCGACGGATTTACGTATAGCTTTTATAAGCAATTAGAGCGGGTCATTAGCTCAGTTGGTAGAGCAGTGGACTTTTAATCCATTGGTCGATGGTTCAAGTCCATCATGACCCACCATTCTTTGAATGGTTCTATATAGGCGGATTTACGCAGCTTTTATTAGCATCAGAGCGGGTCATTAGCTCAGTTGGTAGAGCAGTGGACTTTTAATCCATTGGTCGATGGTTCAAGTCCATCATGACCCACCATTCTTTGAATGGTTTTATATCGGCGGATTTACGCAGCTTTTATTAGCATCAGAGCGGGTCATTAGCTCAGTTGGTAGAGCAGTGGACTTTTAATCCATTGGTCGATGGTTCAAGTCCATCATGACCCACCATTCTTTTGAATGGTCTTAAATCGGCGGATTTACGCAGCTTTTACAAGCATCAGAGCGGGTCATTAGCTCAGTTGGTAGAGCAGTGGACTTTTAATCCATTGGTCGATGGTTCAAGTCCATCATGACCCACCATTCTTTTGAATGGTCTCATATCGGCGGATTTACGCAGCTTTTTATAAGCAACAGAGCGGGTCATTAGCTCAGTTGGTAGAGCAGTGGACTTTTAATCCATTGGTCGATGGTTCAAGTCCATCATGACCCACCATTCTTCGAATGGTCTTATATCGGCGGATTTACGCATCTAAATATCCAGAGCGGGTCATTAGCTCAGTTGGTAGAGCAGTGGACTTTTAATCCATTGGTCGATGGTTCGAGTCCATCATGACCCACCATTTTTCGAATGGTCTCATATCGGCGGATTTACGCATCTAAATATCCAGAGCGGGTCATTAGCTCAGTTGGTAGAGCAGTGGACTTTTAATCCATTGGTCGATGGTTCAAGTCCATCATGACCCACCATTCCTGATTTATCTTTTCTTTCTAAGTTATCCTTTATTTATCTTAACAGCTCACAGCAATACTGTTCTTTAGCTTAAGATTCTCGTATAATTCGCGCCATGAATGCACTGTGGACTAAGTGGTCGAGAAATGAGTCTAGCTGAACAAATTATGCCTGAAGATTATATCTTCCCTCCAAAGCCAGCTCCGTTATCAAAAGACGAGCAAGTTGAGTACAAGGCACGTATCAAACAATTATTAAAAGACAAGAACGCGGTTCTTGTTGCCCATTATTACACTGATCCTGAAATTCAAGCACTAGCTGAAGAAACAGGCGGTTGTGTTGCTGACTCGCTAGAAATGGCGCGTTTTGGCGCTAAGCACGACGCAGATGTAATTGTGGTAGCCGGTGTTCGCTTTATGGGCGAAACAGCAAAAATCCTAACGCCAAATAAAACAGTTGTTATGCCAACGCTTGCTGCAACCTGTTCATTAGACGTAGGTTGCCCAATTGAAGAATTCTCAGCGTTTTGTGATCAGCACCCTGATCGCAAGGTAGTAGTGTATGCAAATACATCAACCGCTGTTAAAGCGCGTGCAGATTGGATTGTTACTTCTTCATGTGCCCTAGAAATCGTTGAGCATCTTGATGAGCAAGGCGAAAAAATCATTTGGGGTCCAGATAAGCACTTAGGTTCTTACATTCAAAAGAACACAGGTGCAGACATGATCATGTGGAATGGCGCCTGTATCGTTCATGACGAGTTTAAAACCAAAGCACTTAAGGATATGAAAGCCTTACACCCAGATGCGGCTGTATTGGTTCACCCAGAGTCTCCTGCGGAGATTGTAGCCTTAGCTGATGCGGTTGGTTCAACAAGCCAACTTATCAAAGCAGCGCAAACTATGGACAACAAAAAGTTCATCGTAGCGACTGACCGAGGTATTTTCTACAAAATGCAGCAGTTATGCCCAGAGAAAGAATTCTTTGAAGCACCAACAGCAGGTGAAGGCGCAACCTGTAAAAGCTGTGCGCATTGCCCGTGGATGGCAATGAATGGCTTAAAAGCGATTGAGGAAGCACTGACAGACCCTGAAGGTAAAGAAGTGTTTGTTGATATGGACTTACGCGAAGGTGCATTAAAGTCGCTTAACCGTATGTTAGATTTTTCAGCAACGCTTCAACGTTAAGAACGAGATATCTATATACAAAAGGCAAGGTGTTTACCTTGCCTTTTTTGTTTGATTACTAATCACTTAGCAGCACAATTTTAAAAAGCCCTTGCGTCTGTAGGGTTGTTTTCATACTATAACGCCGCTGCTAAACTCTAAGCAGCGCCTTAGGTGACGTGTCCGAGTGGCTGAAGGAGCACGCCTGGAAAGTGTGTATACGGCAACGTATCGAGAGTTCGAATCTCTCCGTCACCGCCATCCTACCTCAAAGTCTTTTATCCTGTGATGTCCCAAGCTTGTTTGCTGGCAGGGAGAATTACTCCATCTGAAGTCTGGTACAAAAGCTTGATTTAGATAGGCTTACTGTGCTATTTGCTCAATTATAGGCAAAAACGAGTTTAAAGAATCTTTAGATCATATTTGTCTAACTTAAGGCAAAAAATATGTATATAAAGTATGGCTAGTTTAACCAACCTGCTAGTTTAGAAATTCTTATATAATCATCTCAAAGCCAAAATTCAGATTTCTTCAATCTAAACTCGTTTAAATATTTGTCGTAAATCAAAATTATGGTTTTAAATGCTGTCACCTCAGTTGAAGAGTTAACTATGTCATGAAATGACTTCCCTGTGCCCCAGCCACTACTGAGATTAAGAACAAAGCCGTCATGCTCAACTGTAATATTACTAGCTAAGAATCCCCCATGTTCACTACTGTTTAGCTTACAATTTTCAAATTTGTAATTGCGCTTTTTAAGCTCATATCAATTCCTTGTATTAAAGCTATTTTAATTGCTTGAATAATAGCATGATTTTTAATAACTACATCTAAGCGGTGCTGAGTATTATACCTAGAGCTTTATAATTTTGGTGCATAACATCGCCAAAAAAGACAGAATATTCTCATGATTAATGTAGAGTTTCTGTATGAATAAAAACTCGTAGTTACCCATTGATGTTAGTCTCGCATCTTTAAATTTGTACATAAAGGGGGAACCAAAAATTTTTTGAGTTACAGTTAAAACTAACAATAAATAAAGTTATTGATAAATTAAAAATTATTGATGCGAACCTAAAGCTAATACTTAAAGGGGGATTCTTTAGCAGTGTTTCACTTTATTAGAAAGTCTCATAGTTGACTTACTAAAACCATGTTAAGAAACAGGCTTCAAGTTTAATTGAAAATAACTGATAATACTTTGATATATTTTTTTCTAAAATTTTGAACTGTAAGAAAGGGGTTAATTTTGAAAGGGAATTTGGTAAGTACTATTTTCACTATCATTGGTACTGTCTTGTCGGGCTATCTATTATATTATTTAACTCAAGACAAAATTGAACTTGAATACTATCTAAGTGAGCCTATCCCATTAATAATTGATAAGGGCGAGGTAAAAGAAAGCGTTCAGCAATTAACAGTAATAAATAGCGGTGATGTTGCTATTGATTCTATAGGAATTAAAATTACCGGAAAAATTAAAGAAGCCAATGTAATTAAGAACTTTGTAGATGATAAAGTTGTACAAAATGTTGCAGATACTTTTTTTCAGGCACAATATCCTAAACTCCCCCCCAATTCAAAATTCAGTTACACCATTAAATCAACAGTTGGTGGGATCACAAGTAAGCTTATTGATATTTCATACCCAAAAGGTAAAGCAATAAATGCTTTGGAGCCTGCCAATAGTTCAAATGCTACTATTTTGATATATGTATTGTGTAGTGTTGGCTATTTAATTTATATAATTATTTCGACCTTCAAAGGACATGTATTTAGAAAATTACAACTTAGTAGTTATGATGGTATTTTGACCGTATTGAATGAACCCAAGCCTTTTTATGTGAATCAAAAAGATTGGGATGAAGCGAGAAGGTCCTTTATAAAAAGCAAAAGAGATATCAAAAATTTTCATTGTAGTAACCTACAAGAACATGAAAGTTTTAAAATTTTAAATTCTTGTAAGCCAGAACATGTATCCGATTTTGAATGGAGTTTAATCATTGATACGATGGCAAGCCACTACGAAGATTTATTTTTGTATAAGGTAAAAGTTAGTACTGATTCAGATAGCTTAGGTAAAATTCTTAATATAACAAAGCCGATAAATTTTATAGAATCAAAGTGGATTGAATTGAACCATACAGCTTGTAAAGAGCTTTTTGCCGTCAATAATCTAGAGAAGTATTATGTAAATGAAAATCCAGCATCTGTTGCTAAAATTTTAAGAAAGCCCCCACCTAAAAATGTTGAAAGTGAAGTTTGGCAAGATTACATACAAGCATTGAAGCTTAAGTACTTTACTCTTATTTTATTAAATATATCTGAAAAGCTATATCCTCACACCACAGAACTGAGTGATTTTGATTTAGATTTGAATTTGCTGGAAAAACGCGAAAAGGAGAAAATCGAGCATTTTGTTTATAAATTGAAATTGATGAATATAAGACAAATTATTTCCATCTACGATGCAAAATCATTTATTGATAAAAATACGGACTCTGATGCAATTCGCATGATGACGGGCACAAATTATGACTTTTTGAATGATCAAGATCGCTCTAAAATGGAGGAAATAGCAAATGCTTATATCGAACTTGATAAAAACACAACTCTCTATGAAAAACTACTTTCTAATATTGAATCTATTTTAGGAGGCTCTAATTTAGGAGAAAAGCCAGAAGAGTTAGACGATGATAGTTGGTCAAAACTTAAAGAAATTGAGGAGAAAATTATTACAAAATCTTATGATAATATTTTGGATAGAAAACAAATTGATATTGATAAATCTGAAATATCTAAGATGCAAGCAAGAGTTGTTAAGCAACTATCAATAATTAGCAATGTATTTAGTAAACCAAACTCTGTTTTGGAAATAGAGGATTATGACAACCCATTTGCTGAAGGTAACTACCGTAACTTGAAGAAAGTTGCTGAAATAATCGAACAAAGCCGTTGATAAGTTAGTCACACAGCTTTGTTCGATGATTTTCAGAAGTTTTGAATGATAAATACTTCAAAAGCTTATGTGATTTGTGGCGGAGGATCTCCTCGTCACCGCCATTTCTTAAATTTACCCCACCATAGCAAAGTGTTTTTCAAGATTACATTTGGCGCGCATTGCTATGTGGCTACTGACTTTCCTTGCAAGTTCTATCACTAATAATTCAAGTTGTTCACGGCTATAACCAAGTAATACACAGCGTTTAAGTTGCTCGCTAACTAAGCTGCTGGCATCGTCTAATGCAAATAAAGCGCCTAAAGAGGCAAGCTCAAAAACTCGGTTGTTTTGCTGTTCTATGCCAAAAGGTAGTTGGCCAAATGTGAGTGCGGTTTTTAGCTGCTGCTCTGTGCGTTTGATAAGCAACGCATTTGAACCTTGAATATTATCAAGTGACTTTAAAATCTCTAGCGCCAGCAATGCTTTTGGCACCCCTGAATACACACTAATATGCGGTAAAATATCACACAACTCTTGCATTGAAACACCATCATTCAATGCGTGCTGACATGCTCGTTTTAACAAAGGCTTGTCAAGAACGGTGACCAAAGCAGCGATCGCGACAAACACAAATAAATCCGTGTTGTTATGGTTCATAATATCTCTTTTGATTTTAGGTATTGAATATATTGAAGTTTTGTAGCAGTTGCTGATTACATAGAGCATGCAATCGAAAAATTGAAAATACATTATGGTCGATGATGGCTATTTCTGCTTGCCATAAATGATTTAATTTTTGCCTAAAATAACGAACTGTTACCTAAAATGGTCCTAACCTTAAATTACGGTGATACACTTAATTGAGTATTTATGTGAGGTAATCTAAATGCGTCAGGCATTAATAGAAGCAGTGAAAGCAATAGCGATTGCAGACGGTAATTTTGAAACAGGGATTCCAGAATTATTGGTGTTCAGACGAAGCGAAGTTTCATTACCGATGGCCTGCGTGTATGAGTTAGGGCTGGGTATTAGCTTGCAAGGTGCAAAGCGAGTTGTGTTGGGTGAACATAGTTATGATTACACTGACGGGCAATCATTGGTGACCTCAGTCGATGTGCCTGTTGCCTCGCATATTACTCGTGCTAGTAAAGAGCAGCCATTTTACGGACTTTACTTGCGTTTAGATGCTCATGAAATCAGTCACATTGTTGCTGAAATGGATTTTGCCGGGCAAGACAAGTTTCCTAAGCACCAAGCTATGTCGGTGGTTGATACTGATAATGGTTTGCTTGACGCTTTACTAAGGCTGATTCAACTCGACAATGAACCTCAATTAAAAGCTAATCTTGCGCCACTTATTAAAAAAGAAATTATATTGCGTTTGTTAAATAGCCCGCATAGCCCTTATTTAAGGCAAATTGTGATGTCTGGCTCAGCCCATCAAAAAATCGCTAAGACCTTGTGTTGGTTAAAAGAAAACTTTAGCAGTCAATTTTCAATTGATGATTTAGCCCGTGATGCACACATGAGCCCGTCGACATTCAGACTGCATTTTCGTGATGTAGTAAAGATGAGCCCGTTGCAATACGTAAAAAACTTACGGCTACAAGCGGCAAGACAATTAATGCTGAATGAGCGAATAGATGTAGGCTCTGCAGCTTTAAAAGTGGGTTACGAGAGTCCATCGCAGTTTAGCCGCGAGTACACACGCTTTTTTGGCAAGCCACCGATTAAAGATATTTCAGCACTGCGGTTACAACAAATCGCATAAAAAAGGGAGCGCTTGGCTCCCTTACATTTAAAATCGTCTTTTTGGTATTCTCAGTTGTGAGTCAAACTCATCGGGGAATAAAATTGTGCCGTCGTCTTGGTCTGTTGGAAATACAGCAATAAGTAAGTCATCTTGCTCAAGACCAGGTGTCCAGCGACTTAACCAATCTTTTACAGGGATGGCTTTTGGTGTGCAACCTTGCCACTCACCGGTTGCCCAGCTTTGGGCAAATTCGCGGCTAGGCCATACAGGCACGCAGTCGTCATCTTCGTTTGAGAGCATGACGCAGCCATGTTCATCATTGAGGATCCACACTTGTTTAAACTCTTGTACCGTTTCAAACATATAAGCGAGTCGTTTCTTTGCGCCTAAGGCGAGTACAGCATCAAATTCAGTTTCAACACGTTTAGCAGTTGCATTATTCATGACAGGCTCACTCTTTTAGTTATACACAGCTACACCTTAATCATAAGGTGATAAATTAATATGACAAGTAAAGTTAATAGCTAAATTAATTTACTAATGCAGCAAATAGATCGTCAGCAAGTTGTTGCAGAGATTTAGGGTCTTGATTTGTCAGGGCATAGGTACGAATACCGTATATGCCCATCACTAAAAAGCGCGCCAACTGTTGCGCTGACTTGCTACTTACAAATTCGTTGTTATCTAGGGCTTTTTGAAGTTGCTCGGCGAGGGCATGCTCGTATGCATTAAGGTTGCTACGCAGCACAGTGCAAATTTGTGGGTCATTGCCTTCAACCTCAGAAATACTCTTTGTAAGTAAGCATACTTTAGCTACTTCACCTTCAATACACTCATCAACAATCACAGTTAAGTAATGTTTAAGAGTTGATAAAATTGATTGTTGGTCATTAAAAAGGGCAGTAAATTGTTGGTTTCTGTCTTTTTGATATTGCTCGGTGGCGGCTAAAAACAAGCCTTTTTTGTTGCCATAAGCCGCGTAAATAGAACCCGGGTGAAGGTGAGTCACTTCTTTTAATTTTTGCATACTGGTCTTCGCATAGCCATATTGCATAAAAGCATGCATGGCTTTGCGTAGTACAAATTCAGTATCAAATTCAGCAGTTCTCATTAAAGCTCCTCACGGTATAAAGTGCCAACCCGCAATAATACTTAATCATTGAGAGGGTTACTGCCTCAAAATAGACTACTTAATTAAGCGAATTGGAATATACAAAGTTTACGTAATCTTGAACGATTATTCAAAATAAACCTTGAAGTATGTTTGTTTCACCCTTATCTTGAATGTATGTTCAAGATAAGGATAAAACCATGACAACCGATTTACTTTCTCCGTTTAAACTAAATGACAGCATTGAGTTGCAAAACCGTGTACTAATGGCACCCCTTACACGCTGTATGAGCGACGATAATCTCGTACCTACCCAAGCAATGGTTGACTATTATGCGCGCCGTGCTGATGCGGGCTTAATTATTAGCGAAGCAACGATTATTCGCCCAGATTCACAAGGTTATCCAAATACACCAGGTCTATTTACTAGCGAACAAATTCAAGGTTGGAAGAAAGTCACCGATGCTGTGCACGCAAAAGGTGGCAAAATGTTTGCTCAGCTTTGGCACGTAGGTCGTGTTGCTCATCCTCACTTTTTTGGTGGTGATGTACTGGCACCATCAGCAATTGGTGTTGAAGGTTCGGTACCGAGAATGCGTGAGTTAACTTACGTTACTCCAAAAGCGGCAACCATCGAAGACATCCAAGGTTTAATTGCTGACTACGCAAAAGCGGCGGAAAACGCTATTGAAGCGGGTTTTGACGGGGTTGAAATTCATGGTGCGAATGGTTACTTAATTGATCAATTCTTACACTTTGCTGCCAACCAACGTGAAGACCAATACGGTCAAACACCAGAAAACATGTCACGTTTTGCTCTTGAAGTCGTTGATGCAGTAGTTGCAGCAATTGGTGCAGATAAAACTGCATTACGTTTATCGCCAGGAGCGTATTTTAATATGACCGAAAGTGACGGTGATAAGGCGGTATTTGATTATCTATTGCCAGCCCTTGAAACGCGTAATCTTGCGTACTTACATGTTGGTATTTTTGATGACAGCATGCGCTTTGCAAGCTTAGGTGATAAGTCAGCATCTGAATATATGCGCGGTGCGTACAAAGGTACCTTAGTCGGGGTAGGTAGCTATAGCTTTGAGACAGCTAATCAAGCTATTGATAATAACCAATTTGACTTAATTGCGATTGGTCGCCCATTCATTGCGAACCCAGATTACATCAGTAAAGTTAAAAATGGTGAAGCGTTAACACCATACAGCGACGAAATGCTGGCTGAACTGATTTAAGCAAACCTAATAATATTGTCCAACCAACAAGCGCTCAGTTAATTTAACTGGGCGTTTTTTCTAATACTTTCTTATTTATTAAACAGTTAAGTCTTAAATCTGCCATGAAAATGCATTAATTGTTTAATTGTTGTGTCAAAAATTTTGACCCTAAATGTCATACACGCTCTGCATACTGTGCCCGCTTTTAAATACGTAACCTTGGAAAAACAATGAGCACAGTAACTAAAAAAACAAAGCTAAGCCTTGTAGTAGCAACGCTTTTAGCAACATCGGCAAATGCAAACACGAATAACGAAATTGAAGAAATTACCGTTGTTGCAAAGCCAACCAGTTATGCAAATAACGTTATTGAACCTGCCATGCTTGAGCAACAAAGTTCAGTATCAAGTGTGTTAGCCGTGATTGATAACCTACCGGGTATTAGCATCAACGAAGGTGATGCATTCGGTGGTGACGACTGGTCAACCACCATTACTATGCGTGGCTTTAGTATCGATGGTAATCAACAGCAATTAGGTATGACGATTGATGGTATTCCTAATGGCGGTTCTAACTATGGTGGCGGTGCAAAAGCAAACCGTTACTTAGACAGCGAAAACTTAGCAACAGTTGAAGTAGGGCAAGGTACGTCTGATATTGCTTCTGCATCACTCGAAGCATTAGGTGGTACTTTTAATTTTGTGAGTGCTCAACCGAGCACTGAGCAAAGCACTACGTTTGCTTACACAACGGGCGATCATAACGCTAGCCGTTACTTTGTTAAGCACGAAACTGGCACTGTGTTTGATAACACGCAAGCCTATATCAGCTATTCGCAAACAGACACCAGCCGTTGGGTTGGAGATGGTAGCAATGGTGGTAAAGACAACCAGCACATCGAAGCGAAGTTTGTATCAGACTTTAGCGACCTAACCGTAACAGGTCGTGTTTCGTATGATGATGTTCACGAAATTAACTATAACAGCATTAGCATTAGCGAGTTTGAACAAAACCCTGATTGGGATCGTTTAACTTGGAATTGGACTGGCGTGCCGCATTTTGATCAAATGTTTGCTGAGGGCTGGGGTACACTGCGTGAAAATACTCTTGCGTATGTAAAGTTTGATTACGCATTAGGTGCCACTTCAAACTTAAGCTTGTCACCTTACTATCATAAAAATTCAGGTCGTGGTGATTGGATCCCGCCTTATTTAACATCACCGGTTGATGGTGATGGCAACCCAACAACGATTGGCGGCGAAAATGCTGGCAGCTACGGCTTCACCGACAGCGACGGTAATCCACTTGCACCTGCTGCAGGCTGTACGGCAAGTTTAGAGTGGCCATGGTCTTCAGGCCCTGGCTTAAACCCAGCCTGTTACCCAGATGATGCTATTCCGGTTATGTCGTATCGTCATACTCACTACAAAAAAGATCGCTTAGGTATGACCGGTGAATACCAAGTAACCCTTGGCAACCATGACATTGAAGCTGGTTTTTGGTTTGAACAAACAGACCGTGATGAGTCACGTGACTGGCATAAAGTTATTGACGCCCGTGTCTATCATCACTTTGACCATACGCCGTATTGGACACAGTACAAGAACACCTTCGAAACAGATACATTCAAATGGTACGTACAAGACTCAATCAGTTTAGGTGATTTCACACTTAATTTAGGTGCTAAACAGTACCTTGTTGAGCTGCAGCGTTATAATCATTTTGAAGATGAATACTCAGATAAAATCGACAGTGATTCAGACGTACTATTCAGCGGTGGTGTGCTGTATCAGTTATCTGCAAGCACAGAGCTATTCACCAGCTACAGCGAAAACTTTGCGGCAATTAAAGATGGTGTACTTGAACGTGATTCATCAACACTGACCGAAATTGAACCTGAAACAGCTGAAAACATCGACCTAGGTGTGCGTTACAGTGATGACCGTTTACGTTTAACGGCAACCGCTTACAGCATCGAATTTGATAACCGTATTACCTTTATTGCTCCGGGCAGTGATACCGATGGTATTGACTACACGATTGGCACGAACGGTTCTTACATCAACGTAGGTGGTATTGAGTCAACGGGTGTGGAGCTTTCTGCAAGCTATATGCTGACTGACAAATGGAACCTTTACACATCGTATACCTACAATAACTCTGAGTATCAATCGAACGATCCAAGTGCTTACAACAGCGATGGTGAGCTACTTGAGGATGCATCAGCCAGCTTTAAAGCGGGTGATGAAGTGATTGACTCAGCACAAGATTTATTTGTGGTATCGGCAGACTACTACAGTGGTGATTTCCGCTTTGGTTTATCGGCTAAATACACAGGTGAGCGTTTAGGTGCATGGACTGATGAGCAAACCCGTTCGCGTAACGAGGTTGATGGTTACACCTTGGTTGATTTAAATATTGGTTATAATACCAGCCTTGATTCAGGTGTGTTTAAATCAATCGACCTTGCATTTGTGGTGAATAACCTGTTTGATAAATCATATCTCGCAGGTGGCACAGGTAATGGCTCTACCTACTTTATTGGTGCACCACGTACCGCAGCTTTAACACTTACAGCGCAGTTTTAAGCAATAAGCTAACGTTTTAAATAGCCCATCGTTGATGGGCTTTTTTGCAGGTGAAATATGAAAAAATTAATTTTAGCCACGGCGGTTTTAGCAGCATCACTATTAAGCATAAGCTGTAAAGCTGCCGACAATGTTGTGCTCGTGACTCTTGATGGGCTTCGCTGGCAAGAAGTGTTCTCTGGTGCAGATAAAAACCTAATTGATAACACTGATTTTGTTGCAAATACAGATGAACTAAAGGCGCTTTTTTGGCGAGATGACCAAGCACAGCGAACTCAAGCGTTAATGCCATTTTTTAGTGAAACATTGGCAAAGCAAGGTGTTTTGATTGGCGATAGAACGCAAGGTTCATTCATGTCGGTAAGCAACCCGTGGTATTTCTCATACCCAGGTTATAGTGAAATTTTAACTGGCATAGTAGATGAAAATATCGATAGTAACGATAAAGTGCCTAACCCCAATAAAACCATTTTAGAGAGTTTAAATTCTCAGCCAGAATTTAAAGGTAAAACCGCGCTTTTTGGTAGCTGGGATGTGTTTCCCTATATTGTAAATCGTGAGCGCAGTGGGGTTTATGTTAATGCTGGCTTTGAAAATTTTGATGCGGTGAAGTCAAAGGAAGTGACTCTGCTAAACCAAATGCAAAGCGAGATCCCCAGTCCTTGGCACAATGTTCGCCTCGACAGCTTTACCTACCGATTTGCCAAACAATATTTATTAAATAAGCAGCCGCGTTTGCTGGTTATTAGCTTGGGTGAAACCGATGACTTTGCTCATAACGGTAAATACGATGCCTATTTAAAATCGGCTAAACAAAGTGATGCGTTTATCCGTGACCTTTGGCAAACAATTCAACAAACACCGGGCTATAAAGACAATACCACATTGATCATCACCACCGATCATGGCCGTGGCAGTCATGCTGATGATTGGCAGCATCATAGTTCGAAGCGTGCTTTGGCACGTTCAGAGCAAGGAAAGCAGCGTTTTCCAAACGGCATTGTTGGCTCTGAGCATATTTGGTTAGCAGCGATTGGCCCAGATATAAAAGCAACAGGCTTAATTAAGCCAAGCAATGAGCTCAAACAAGCGCAAGTAGCGGCAACTGTGCTGAATATTTTAGGCATTAACAGTCAGCAAGTTAACCCGAAAATGGCCGCGCCAATTAAGGAGATTTTAAAATGAGTTTAACTTTTAGTTTGTTCAAAAGCGCCTTATCTGGGTTAATGCTGGTTAGTAGTGTGAGTGCGATTGCCGCGCCAAGTAAAATTTTGTTTGGCTCATGTGGTCATCAAGACAAAGCTATTCCAATTTTTGATGCCATCAACAAAGAGCAAGCCGATTTATTTATGTTCCTTGGCGATAACATTTATGGTGATACCGAAGATATGACGGTACTTGCCGATAAATATCAACGTTTAGGGCAAAAGCCAGGCTTTAAAACATTACGTGCGAATACGCCGATAATAGCCATGTGGGATGACCATGATTATGGCGAAAATGACGCTGGCAGCGAATACCCCAAAAAACAGCAATCACGAAAAATCATGCTCGACTTTTGGCAAGAGCCAGCAGGTTCTGCTCGCAGAACTCGTGAAGATGGTATTTACACTTCGTACACGTACGGTGAAGGTGAGCAAACAGTAAAGGTGATCATGCCTGATCTGCGTTTTAATCGCGCACCGTTAAATCATGTATCAGCGATGACCTATCAACTTGAGCGTAAACCTGCAAAACAAGGGCCTTATAGTCCAACAACCGATAAAAACGCCTCTATGCTTGGCGAAAACCAATGGCAATGGCTTGAACAAGAGCTTAAGTCAGATGAAAAGATAAAAATCATTGCCTCAAGCTTACAGTTATTGGCTGATTTTACAGGTTGGGAGTCATGGGCAAATTATCCAGCTGATCGTGAGCGTTTATTTGCGCTTATTAAAAAGCATAAAGTAAATGGTGTGATTATTGTCAGTGGCGATACCCACTGGGGTGAGCTGTCTAAATATCAAGATAACCTAGATTACCCAGATACCCAAACCACCCCAAGATCTAGAATTCAGCGTTTCTCATGGGCTTAATATCAAGGCGTTACTTTGCAGGAATGGCATTCCCTTTTAAGAAGTAACAACGCAGAGAGTAAGTTCATGAGAAGCGCCCTACGGGTTGGTTTAAAAGCGATTTATCCAGCGTTATTGATTTTAACAAGGGAATAACCATTCTTTTCAATCAATGCCTTGCCTAAATCGCTTTTAATTCCAACTGAAACTCGAATCTTGGGGTGGTTTGGGTATACATGAAATGACCAGCTCTGGGCTTACAGAAAAGTGGAAAGATGTTAGCCCTAATAAACACCGTGTGGGTGATTACACTCATGAGGTAAACTACGGCGATTTAACAATCGATTGGCAAAAAGCAGATCCTACCATTCGTATTGCGCTTAAAGGCATTAAGGGTGATGAGATAATGCACACCGAGTTCGCGTTATCGACGATAAGCCCATACCAGTAAATATTGCCTGCTGTGCATATCCTTAACATATGCCCGCAGCTCATGCCTGCAAACATGGAATAAGCCTTGTTTGCGGGTATTTCTCTCTATCCCATCTAATTAAAATATCTTACACTGTGTCAATTAGTTAGTTTCAAGCAAGGACAGTGTAAAGTGCTGAATATAATTCAATCAAATCGCATGGAAGCACTGCAAGCGCGGTTTCACGCTCTTCTTAAAGTTAATCCGCTAACGAGCCCTTTTAAAAAAGAAATTGTGCTCGTGCAGTCACCGGGTATGTCGCAGTGGCTAAAAATCGGTTTAAGCGAACACTTAGGGATTGCCGCTCAGGTTGATTTTCCGCTGCCTTCGAGTTTTATATGGCAGCTTTACCAACAATTATTACCAGATGTACCCAGTGAATCTCCGTATAACAAAGCGAACCTTGCTTGGAAGCTGTTTGCAATTTTACCAAACTGCATTGATGAGCCGCTGTATTTACCACTTAAAACCTATTTAGAAGGTGATAGCGAAGGCCAAAAAACCTTTGCCTTGTGCGAGAAAATTGCCGACGTTTATGACCAATACTTAATGTATCGCCCTAATTGGATTGCCACTTGGGAGCAGGGCATTGATGAACTTGATGATGTTGATGTGGGCATTGCACCATGGCAGCCAGATCTTTGGCGTAAGCTGGTGGCGCACAGTAAAGAGCTTGGGCAAAGCCAATATCACCGCGCCAATATGCAAGATAAACTCCTTGCAGCCCTTGAAAAAATGGACGCAAGCCTATTACCTGAGCGCATTAGTTTATTTGGTATTTCTGCAATTGCGAGCAGCCAGCTTGAAGTGTTTCAGGCCATTGCGAAAAAAACGCAGGTGTTTTTGTTTTTCTTTAACCCGAGTGAGCATTACTGGGGCGACACGCTCGATGAAAAAACAGCAGCTAAGATTGCCGCTAAATATGCCAAACGCCCGCAGTTACAAGCGCTTGAAGACAGCGCGAAAAACCCTGATCACGAGTACTTTTTTATTGGTAACCCATTGCTCTCGTCGTGGGGTAAATTAGGCCGAGATTATTTTGAGCAGTTACTACAACTAGATGCGCAGTGGCTTGACGGATTCGATAACGAGTTTGATCAAAGCTTGTTATCGCAAATACAGTCTGAAATTTACCAATTAGCCTTCAAGGGTGAGTCATTAACGCCTGACAAAGAATGGTTTATTAATGACGAAGGCAAGTTGCCAATTCAGGCAGACGATACCAGCATTGTGCTGAGCGATTGCCACACGCCTCTTCGTGAAGTAGAACGATTACATGATTACTTGCTTAACTTATTCAATGAAAATAAAGCACTAACACCGAAAGATATTATTGTAATGATGCCGGATGTTGGCACATACAGCCCGTATATTGAGGCGGTGTTTGGTGGTGCAGAAGGGCGACGCTTTATCCCTTATGCGTTAGCCGATTTAGCGATAGAGCAAGAAAAACCAGTACTTAGCTCATTTGCTAGTTTAGCCGATTTACCATACTCACGCTTTGGTGTGTCTGACATTCTTGATTTACTGCAAGTCACACAAATTGCCGAGAAGTTTAACCTCGAATCCCATGAATATGAGCAAATTGGTTTTTGGCTTGAGCGTGTTGGCGTTAAATGGGGCTTAGATGCAGCCCACAAAGACAGTTTTGGCTTACCCGCAATAGATTTAAATACTTGGCAACATGGCCTAAACCGCTTGTTATTAGGTGTTGCACAACGTGATGAGCAATTGCCGTTTTCGGGGATTTACAGTGCCGATGAAGTTGAAGGTATGGCACTGAATACCTTAAATAAACTTATTGAATTTATTGATGTACTGGCCCGTTATAAAACTAAGTTGCAAGCTGATGCACCGCTTAACGAAAAGGCAGATATTCTAAAAGAGTTATTAAACGATATATATAGCGATGAAGGCGAACAAAGCTGGGATTTATTAGTGCTGCAAAAAGTGCTCGATACACTGATTAAGCATTATGACAATGGCGATTACCAACAAGCTGTTTCGCAGCGCATTGTTAGTTACCTTGTAAAACAAGGTATTCAAGAAAAAGGCGTAGGACAGCGCTTTTTAGTGGGGCAAGTTAACTTTTGTACGCTGATGCCAATGCGTGCAGTGCCATTTAAAGTGGTGTGCATGCTAGGTTTAAATGATGCAGATTACCCGCGTACCGTTCAGCCAATCGGTTTTGACTTAGTGCCTTTCTCAAAACGCCAAAAAGGCGACCGCTCTCGCAAACTTGATGACCGTTACCTGTTTTTAGAAGCGATTTTAAGTGCCCGTGAGAATTTATACATCAGTTATATTGGCCGTTCTTGTTTTGATAACCAACCAAGAATGCCCTCAACTTTAGTGAGCGAGCTTTTGGAATACATAGCCCGTAGCTTTGAGTTTGCTGAACAAGACACTCACTTAAAGCTACCAGAGGCGCTGATTAATTATCAGCACTTACAGCCATTTAACTCGGCTTATTATCTGACCACTAACAAAGAAGGTAATAAAAGCCAAACTGATGACGAGCAAAAAGCAAACAAACCTTTAGCCACACAATTACACAGCTATAACCCTGTGTGGATGCCAACTCAAGCTGTTAACCCTGAGCCACAGCAAGCTCTTAGTGTTCAGCCAGAAAGTAGTGTTGAGTTAACTCAGTTTATTCGCAGTATTTGCCAGCCGCACGAGAGCTTTTATCAACAAAGTTTGGGTTTACGCTTACCGCAATTTAACGATATCGCTAAAGATGAAGAGCCATTTAGTTTAGATGCATTACGCCGCTACTTTTACCTCGATGAAATTCTCGAAGCGAGCATTCAAGAGCTACCGCTTAATAAAGCGCAAATTATGCAGCGCGGTGAATTACCCCAAGCCCATGTTGGCGACCTTGTGTTTGAAAGTATGCAGCACCGAGTTGATGCGCTTGCTGGGCAAGTGAAAGCGCATATTCAAGGTGATGAAGCATTACCCGTTGAAGTAAATATTAAAATTGCCAATACCACACTAGAAGGTTGGTTAAATCATATTTATGGTCAAAAACAGGTGTTTTATCGCACCGCCAGTATTAAAGCAAAAGATGTAATTCGTGGCTTTGTGCATCATTTAGCGGCGCAAATAGTGGGTCAGCCTGTTGAAACCCTTATTCTTGGTTTAGACAAGCAAATTAGTTTTTCACCTTTGTCAGAAGACGATGCCCGTAGCTATTTAAATGATTGGTTTTCGCTTTATGAAACGCTTTTAACTCGTCCTGTGGCGTTTTTTCCGGTCAGTGGTTACGAGTACATAAAAACAGATAAAGACATGGTTAAAGCAAACAATAAATTCGCGCCGCAATACATAGGCATAGGTGAAGGTGAAAACCCATACATTCGCTTAACCATAAAAAACCTTAAAGACTGTGAAGAAGAGTTTATAAAATGGAGCGAGCTGCTGTTATCGCCAATTGTTGAATTAGCACAGGAGGCAGATCATGCAAACGCTTAATCCAATGAGTATGGCGCTGTGTGGGCAAAGCCTTATTGAAGCAAGTGCCGGTACAGGTAAAACCTACACCATTACAGGTTTGTATTTACGGTATTTGTTGGGCTTACAAAAAGCGACTGGTGAAGATGAACAATTAAATACGCCTCTAAGTGTTGAGCAAATACTGGTGGTGACCTTCACTGAAGCCGCAACTCAAGAAATTAAAGACCGTGTACGGGCGCGTATAATCAATGCCAGAGATGCACTGCTTGGTAAAAAGCCCGATGATGAGCTGATTGAGCAAGTAATTAACGAGGTGACTGACAAACACGTCGCATTTGATTTGCTAGACGCCGCGGCAAAGTCGATGGATGAAGCCGCTATATTCACCATTCATGGTTTTTGTCAGCGAATGCTGAAACAACATGCTTTTGAATCAGGGGTGGCGTTTAACTTAGAGTTTATTTTAGATGAGCGTGAGCTTATTCAAGAAACCCTTAATGACTTTTGGCGTGCCTTTGTTTACCCACAATCAAAAGAGCGCACGCAAGCAATTACCGATATTTTCCCTGTGCCAGCGTCACTGTACTCACAGGTGGTGAGTTTACTCAATAAACAAGGGGCAACAATTACCCCTGAGTATGACCTTGATGAAATATGGCAAGCGCGCGACAACTTTGTGGCAAAAGTACCAGCATTTAAAAAGGCGTGCCGTGAGAGTGAATTTATTAATGCCGTAAAAGCGTCTGATTTAAGTGGCTCAAAAACCCCAGGTCGAAAAAACAGCCTTGCTGCGCTTGAAGAGTATATAAACAATGATGAGCTATTTTTTGTATTTGGTACCAGTAAATACTCGTTCGAAGTGTGGAGCACAGAGAATTTAAGCGACCCTGCAAATTACAAGAAAAACGGCAGCTTACTTAGTCATGCAATGCAGGCTCAGTTTACTGAAATGGCGCAACTTAGTAGCCTTATTAATAACGGGTTAAATATTGCGATAGTGCAATACGCTGCTAAATGGGTGGCAAGTGCATTAGCTAAACGCAAGCAAGAGCAAGGCGTTATTACTCCAGATGATTTACTGAGTAACTTGCATCAGGCACTTTTAAGTGAGCAAGGCCAAGCGTTAAGTGAAAAAATTGCGACTTTGTTTCCGGTTGCCATGATTGACGAATTCCAAGATACCGACCCAGTTCAATATGGTATTTTTAGCCGCATTTATGGCATTAAAAACACCACGCTTGCCATGATAGGTGATCCAAAACAGGCTATTTATGGTTTCCGTGGTGCAGATATTTTTACTTATATTGGCGCAAAACAAGCTGTTTCAGATGATAAGCAATACACCCTAGATACCAACTACCGCTCAAGTGAAGGGGTTGTTGATAGCGTAAACCGTTTATTTGCTAAAAATGAAAATAGCTTTATTTACAACGACGCAATCCCATTTCAAAAGGTTAATGCGAAGGGAAAACAGCAAGACAAAGCGTTTTTAATAAACGGTGAAATGCCAAGTGCGTTTGAATTTTCGGTTTTTGTTGATGAATACGCCGAAGCGAACAACAAGCCAACCAGCAAAGGGGTGGCTCAACAGGCATTGGCTTTGCAGTATACGAAAAAAATTACTGAGCTACTCAAGCAAGCCGATGCAGGCGCTGCAACTATTGCAGGAAAGCCTCTCACGGCCGCCGATATCTGTGTGTTAGTGCGTGACCGAAACGAAGCACAGTTAATGAAAGCTGCACTGGCAGAAGCCGCTATTGCCAGCGTGTATTTATCCCGTGATAGTGTTTTTAACCAAGAGCTTAGTCATCATTTACTGAACTTTTTAACGGCCTTGCATGGACAGTATGATGAATCATTACTGCGTGGTGTGCTAGCCGGGCCATTGTTTTGCTTAAGTTACAACCACATTTATGAACTTCACGAAAATGAAAGTGCATGGCAAGAGCATTTAAACTTTTTTGCTCAGCTTGCTCACATTTGGCATAAACAAGGCGCTATGGCGATGCTCGAGCGTTTATTAAGCCATAATCAGCTTGCAGCGCGTTGGCAAGGTTTAGGTTACAACGTTGAACGCTGGCTCACCGATTTCCGTCATTTAGGGGAAATCTTGCAGCAAAAGCAAATTGAGCTTGAGGGAACCCATCGATTGCTGCGTTGGTTTGCGCAAAAAGTTAGTCAACAAGATGGTGAAGCGGTGCAAGTACGCCTAGAAAGCGATGCTAATTTGGTGAAAATTGTCACCATGCACGCTTCAAAAGGCTTAGAGTACCCGATTGTATTCATGCCGTTTGCCTGTGGCTATCGCGAAAGCAAAGAAGCCCTTTACCACAAAGACGGTAAGTTGATTTATGACCTTGCTAAAAGTGACGACGCAATGCAAAAAGCAGAGCAAGAGCGCTTGGCTGAAGATTTACGTTTACTTTATGTGGCACTGACTCGTGCCGTGCATTTTTGTTCTGTGGGTATGTATAACATTGCGCAAGGTCGCAGTGCTCGCCCTGGAATTCAAAGTACCAGCATTGGCCACGTATTATTTGCAGGGTTAGAGATTAAATCGGGCGATGAATGGCGCGCGTTGTTACAACAATTTTGTGAAGGCTCTGCGCACATGCACTATGAAGCGTTTAGCCAAGCGGATGAACTAGAAAAGTTAACATTTGCTGGTGCAGACAGTGAGCAAGCCTACCAAGTTAATACTGTTAAAGCAGACATTCAGCGTGATTGGCGCTCAACCAGCTTTAGTAGCTTAACGCTGAAAAAGCATACTGATCATATTGAACTTGGCCGCAGTGATGAAGACCACGAAAAAGATGAGTTTTTAGCCCAAAATGCCAATGCTCTAACACCTTACAGCTTCCCTAAAGGGGCAAAGCCGGGTAGTTGTTTGCATGAAATATTTGAGCAATTAGACTTTACCGACCCTTATGCGTTAACGCGCCCAGCCAGCGAGCAAGATGACCACGCCCTTGATAAAGTGATCAAAACGTTATTCGAAAAATACCATATTGACGATAGCTGGCAGGAAATGACCGAGCAGTGGATCCTTGCTGCACTGAATTGCCCACTAAACGATAAAGGGCTTAGTTTATCAGTACTTGAGCCCGATACCTGTTTGGTCGAAATGGAATTTAACTTACCGCTGTTATCACTCTCAAGTGATAAGCTTAACCAAGTGTTGGTAAAGCACTTTAATTTACCAGGGCAGCTTGATTTTAGTGAGGTGCAAGGCTTACTAAAAGGCTTTATAGATTTAATATTTTGCTGGCAGGGTAAGTATTATATTCTTGATTATAAATCGAACTTTTTAGGTAATAATGCGGCTGATTACCAACATGAGCAACTAGAGCAAGCCATGACCAGTCATCAGTATCATTTGCAGTATTTAATTTATACCGTGGCACTGCACCGTTTATTAAAACAACGTATTCAAGATTACGATAGCGTTACGCATTTAGGGGGTGTTTACTACACCTTCTTACGTGGTATGAGCGAAGGACAAGGGGTGTATTTTAATCAGTTAACAAAACAGCAGATAACTGAGCTGGATAGCTTATTCGCACAAGGAGCCATGCTATGAGTCAACTGACATTCGGCTTTGATGACCATGAGCCAAACGAGCCAATGAATAAGCAGCCAGAAAAACCAGTGCAACCTGCCCAAAGCGATTCAGTGTTGCCTGCTATTGAACTTAAAACACAGCCGTTACTGAGTTATTTACTTGAGGCAAAACGTATTCGCTTAGTGGATGTGAAACTCGCAGAGTTATTGACTGGCGCAGAGACTGTAACCGGTTCACAAACACTGATAGAGAATAACAAAGCAGCGCACAGTGAGGTTTTTTACCTGATTTTATTACTTGCGGCCGCGCAGCAAAGTCAGCACAGCTGCTTAGAGCTCGTGAATATAAACTGGCAAAATCCGTTTGAAATTAGAGAGCAAAGCTTTGCTGATGCCAGCATTGCAGCCCCTGAGGTTTTAACCCCGTTTGCTATGGAATTTGGCCTTAATGAGGCTGTTAATAAACTAATGAATGCAGAGTGCGTAGGGGACGACAAGCCACTACTGTTGTTTGCGAATAAACTTTATTTTGCCCGCTTGGCAGAGTACGAAACCACACTGGCTTCGCGTTTACATCATTTAGCAACGAAAGAACTCACACTTGATGAAACTGAATTAACGTCATTACTTGAGGTGTATTTTCCTCGCAGTGACCATACAACCAACCCAAGCGATCCTATTAAAACATTAAACTGGCAAAAAGTAGCCTGTGCGATTGCTGCAACAAAAGGCTTTAGTGTGATCACTGGCGGCCCAGGTACAGGTAAAACTACCACAGTAACTAAGCTACTGGCCATTTTACAATCTTTGTATGCCAGTGCACCGCTAACAATAAAGCTGGTTGCACCGACAGGTAAAGCGGCAGCGCGTTTAACCGAGTCGATTTTAGGGGCAAAGCAAAAGCTTAATATGATCCCTAATAATATCGCGCCACTTATTCCAGACAGTGCGCAAACGATTCACCGTTTACTGGGCGTTATTCCGCATACCAATAAGTTTCGCCATAACAAGCGTAACCCGCTGCATTTAGATGTACTTATCATTGATGAAGCGTCGATGGTTGATTTATCGCTTATGGCAAAACTAATCGAGGCATTACCGAGCCATGCAAGGCTTATTTTACTGGGTGATAAAGACCAATTAGCCTCGGTTGATACGGGCAGTATTCTTAGCGACCTATGCCAAGGGTTAGAGCTTGGCAAAATGCCTGATTACAGTAGTGAAAGAGCAGCGCAGCTTAATCGCGTTTGTTTTAATAATCAGAGCGAGATACCTGCGGCGAGCAGTCATTTTGTACTTAACGATTGTATTGCGTTTTTACAGCAAAGTTATCGTTTTGATGGCAGCAGCGGCATTGGTCAATTAGCACAAGCTGTAAATACCAATAACAGTGGCTTACTGGGCTATGTTGAGCAAACGATTAATCAAGGTGGCTTTAAAGACCTTAAACTTAATTACAGCGTAATTAGTAAACCGATTGAGCAATTTGTGCAACAAGCGGCGTTGCAATATCACGATTATTTGCAGCTTATCCAGCAAGGGGCAAGTGTTGCCAGTGTGCATAAGGCATTTTCGCATTATCAGTTGCTAGCTGCCGTAAGAGAGGGAGATTACGGTGTAAATAGCCTTAATCAGCGTATTGAAAAAGCACTGGCTCAACAAGGTTTAATTTCGCCATATCAAAGGCATTACGTGGGTATGCCAATTATGATCAGCCAAAACGACTACCAACTAAAACTGTTTAATGGCGACATAGGTATTTTAATGCACGATGAGCAAGGTCAGTTAAAAGCCATGTTTGTTGATGAACAAGAAAATATTCGTGCCTTTTCGCCCGCACGCTTACCTGCTCACGACAAAGTGTATGCCATGACAATTCATAAGTCGCAAGGCTCTGAATTTGCTTACACAGCGATGATTTTACCGCCATTAAAACAGGCTAATCAGGGCATTAACAGACAATTGGTTTACACGGGGATCACCCGCGCGAAAACCACATTTGAGCTGGTGGCCGATAAAAATGTATTGCTCATGGCGATGAATAAATCTGTTACTCGTGCATCGGGTTTATACGATAGGTTAAAACATGAAGCTAGTTAAAGTAACGAGTGACCAACTCAACGAGTTAATGGGTTGGTTTAACACAGAGGCTGAGCTGCGTATTTGGTCAGGGCCATTTTTTAATTACCCATTTGATACGCAAAGCTTTAAACACGATTTAAACCTAGATGCGCTGAATTCCTACGCGTTGGTTAATGACGAAGGCCAGATGTTAGGGTTTGGTCAATACTATTTACGTGAAGGTCGTTGCCATTTAGGGCGGCTAGTTATCGCGCCAAGTGAACGTGGTAAAGGTCTTGCAAAAGTGTTGATAAATTTACTAGGAGAGCAGGGCAAACAGCAATTGCAGTGTGATAGCTTGTCGTTGTTTGTGTATAGCCACAATACCCTTGCTAAAGCAGCTTATGAAAAAATGGGGTTTATTCAAACTCAGTACCCCGCGGACATGCCACTCGATGGCTGTATTTATATGACCTGCTAAGAGCGTTTAAAGCTGCTTTTACGAAACAGATTAGGTTGCCAGCCAAAGTGTATGGCGCCTAATCTTAAACATACCGTCACAGCAAATGCGCCAAGAATGCACCAAATATAACTCACCTCAAGGGTGAATAAAGCCGCGTAAGTTAACCCGCCAGATAAGCAAGCGGTGGAATAGAGTTCTTCACCCATTACTAAAGGCACTTCTCGGCAGATCACATCACGCATCAGGCCACCAAAAATACCTGTGGTCATACCCATGGTGATGGCAACAATCATATCTGCGCCGCCGATCAGCGCCTTTTCGATACCAATAATGTTGAAAATTGCCATCCCTACGGCATCCATTAATAGCATGGTGGTGTTACTTAAATCGGGTAAGTGACGAATTGATAGAATAGAGGCGAATATGGCTATGTAAGTTGCGTACAAATAATCGGGCTGAGCTATCCAAAATACTGGTTTGTTAAGCAATATGTCTCGAAGTGTGCCACCACCTAGAGCTGTGACTGTGGCAACAACCACCACACCAAAACCACCAACACTTTTTTCATGGCCCAGCAAGGTGCCAGAAATAGCAAAAAACGCTACACCGATAATGCTTAAAAAATGAAAGTATTCTGATGTCATGGGGCTTCCTTACCTGTTTATAGTAATCTAACCCTAGCAAAATGAACTTTATTGATGCTGAACAGCTAAGAAAATAGGGCGGGTAGTGATGTCACCCGCCGGTAAGAAAATAATTATTATTTTAGATAATCAACCACTAATTGCGTCATTGCATTTACGCCAAGCTGTAAAGCTTTTTCGTCTGCAAAAAAGTGTGGTGAATGGTTACTTGGTGCTGTAACTGCATCTTGACCTTTTGGTGTGACACCTAAGAAAAAGAACATGCCTGGTGTTTCTAAGGCGTAGTAACTAAAGTCTTCAGCACCTGTGATAAGTGGTGTTGTGATCAGGTTTTCTTTACCAACTACACCAGCAAGTGTTGGTGTCATTTTCTTGGTTAGTTCAACATCGTTCACTGTTACCGGGTAACCATGGTCAATGTGAACATGGGCTTCTGCGCCACCTGATTCAGCTACCATCTCAGCGGTTTTAGCTAAACGTTTTTTAATGTCAGCACGCATTTCTTGGTCAAAGGTACGAATTGTGCCCACCATTTCAACTTGATCAGGGATGATGTTGTTACGCACACCGCCATTAATGGCACCAAATGAAACCACCGAAGGCGCTTTAGTCACATCAACTTGGCGAGAAGCGATGGTTTGTGTTGCCATAATAATTTGTGATGACGCCACAATTGGGTCAACCCCATTCCAAGGGCGAGAACCGTGAGTTTGGCGACCTTTTACTGTGATTGTAAATTTGTCGGCGCTGGCCATTAGCGGCCCTTCACGAAAACCAATTTGTCCGGTATTAAGAGAGCTGGTTACGTGTAAACCAAATACAGCTTCTGGCTTTTCTTTAAATAAGCCTTCTTTAAGCATCAGCTCTGCACCGCCTTCTTCGCCATCAGGAGCACCTTCTTCAGCAGGTTGGAAGACAAACAGAATATCACCCGCGAGCTCTTCTTTAATTTTTACTAAAGACTCAGCGGCTGCCATTAAAATAGCCACATGGTTATCATGACCACAGGCATGCATTACGCCAACGGTATTACCTTTGTACTCTGTTGTTTGAGTTGACGCGAAAGGTAAGTCTACTTGCTCTTTTACAGGTAGTGCATCCATATCAGCACGTAGCGCAATAAGCGGGCCTTTTTTGCCCCCTTTAAGTTTGGCAACCACACCGGTATGTGCCACACCTGTTTGAACCTCAAGGCCTAGAGAACGTAAATGCTTAGCAACGTATTTAGCTGTTTCAAACTCACGGTTACTAAGCTCTGGGTTTTGATGCAAATGACGGCGCCATTTAATGACTTTTTCGCTGACGCTTTTATTTGCAGATTTAAGTTCAGAATTAATATCACTCGCAAATGCAGGGGTAGAAATAGCACTGAGAAGTAGGCTGGTCGAAAGTAGTTTGTTTAACATCCCGTATCCTTTTATTATTTGGATATCCAAACAACCTGTGAAACGCTGAATTCTGCATTTTGAGATGGCTTGGATATATGCACACTACTCCAATGTAAAGGATAAACACTTGAATGAACAAGACCTTTCGGTAATTAACCAAGACAAATGGTTTAAAAATCGCACACAAATATTTAGGGACAAGCTAGTAAAAAATGCTAAATTAATCACCTTAAATGCGGGTGATGCATTGTTTTTGCGTGGTGATGAAAATACCGGTCTGTATTGTGTTATTAATGGCGTGCTTAGAGTTTCTGGGGTCAATAGCCAAGGCAAAGAAGCCGTGCTCAGTTTTGTAACCGGTGCTATGTGGTTTGGTGAAGTGGCTTTGTTTGATGGTGGTAAACGCACCCACGATGTGTATGCTCAAACTGCGGTACGACTTTTACACTTACCTGAGCGGGCATTAACTCAGTTATTACAAGAGCATCCTGCTTATTGGCATGATTTTGGGCTGCTGCTTACCAATAAAGTGCGAAACCTGTTTGACTCATTAGAAGATCACGCACTGCTTACAGCAAAGCAAAAGGTGAGTAAGCGGTTATGCATGCTTTTTCAATCGTCACACCAAAGCTGTTTGCCGCTTACCCAGCAACAACTTGCCGATATGACCTATTTAACACGGCAAACCATTAACCAAATATTACAATCCCTGCAAGCTGATTCAATTATTAATCTTAAATATCAAACGATTGAGATTATTGATATCGATAAATTGCAATCTCAATGCTAGCTTGGAACTAAAATTGCTACAAAGTTGTAATCAAGCTTAAATGGAAGACAACTTGTGGCAATTACATTTCATAATCAATATAACCCTTATCACGCTTCGGCTGCTGCTAAGCTGTCGCAAACGGCTCGCACTGAGGGTGTGAAAGCCATGCATACGCCAGCATCTTCAGCACAACAACTTTTACAAAAGCAGCCTGAGCCCAGCTCTTTTTTAGCACAAGCTCAAGAAGCTTTGGTTTATCAGCGGCTCGGGGTTGATAAAGAGAAAATTGATGAAATAAAAGCGCAAATAGAGAAGCTTGCTGAACAAATGCAACAACAAGGTGCCGATACTAAAGCACTGCAAGAAAAAATGAATGAGCTGCAAGCGATGCTTGATGAAGAGTATCAAAAGGGACGCGAACGCATGGATATGCGACCAGAAGCTGAAAAAGGCAAAGTTATTGATGCGCTGGTTTAATGTGTGATTATAAGCTAGCAACTTTAAATGTCGGCTAGTTGACATTCTTGTTGGTGAATTTTCTGCTAATCTGAATTTTGAACACAGTTTTGGCAGGAAAAACAATGAAAACATTAAAACAACAACTGACAAATTACGCCCTTTATCACCGTTCTAAACGCAATATTGTCACTCACTTTATCGGCATCCCATTAATAGTGTTTGCAATTATTTGTTTATTACAACGCGTCACGCTTATCTCAGAGCCTGCCGTTATCTCCTTGGCAACCGTGGTAATTGCGCTCACCTGTCTTTATTACTTAATGCTTAGCTTATCTATGGGGTTAATTATGGCTGTATGCTTAAGTTTGTTAAGCATTGCTGCTGAGCCTGTGGTGTCGCTTTCAACAGAGTTATGGCTAACTGTGAGCATTGGCAGTTTCGTTGTTGGTTGGGTGTTTCAGTTTATTGGTCACTATTTTGAAGGTAAAAAGCCAGCCTTTGTTGATGATTTAATTGGTTTGGTCATAGGGCCGTTATTTGTATTAGCAGAGTTCTTGATTATGCTTGGTTTTTATAAAGATATTGCTGATCATATCGAACAACATGCAGGGCCTAATAAAGCATAACAACAATAATAAGGAACACACATGCAATTAAATGGTAAAACAGTTTGGGTTACTGGGGCATCTTCTGGAATTGGTGAGGCACTTTGTGAGCAATTGGCGGCAAAAGGGGCAACGCTAGTACTGTCTGCCCGTAATGAGGAAAAACTCAACGCTCTTAATACAAGACTCGGCGGTAATCATCATGTGGTCGCCCTTGATTTGGCAAAGCCCGAAGCCTTACTTGAAGATATGCCAGCAGTGATCGAGCGAATTGGCCGCATTGATGTGCTTATCAATAACGGTGGGGTGTCGCAGCGTAGTCTATTTTTAGAAAACGAATTTACGGTTTATCGCCAACTGATGGAAGTAAACTATTTTGGTTTAATTGCTTTAACTAAGGCGGTCGTACCACAGATGGTGAAGCAAGGTATGGGCATGGTGGTATCAATTAGCAGTGTAGCGGGTAAAGTCGGTTCAAAATTCAGAACTGGGTATTCGGGTTCTAAGTATGCAGTTGTGGGCTTTATGGATTGCTTAAGAGCAGAACTAGCCGACAAAAATGTGAATTGCCTGACTATTTGCCCAGGTTCAATTAAAACAGCCATTGCGCATAATTCGTTAGATGGCCAAGGTAAACCGCAAAATAAACCAGAACAATCAATCGAAAACGGCATGGATGTGGCAAAAGCGGCTGCAAAAATGATTAAAGCCATTGAAGCAGAGAAAGATGAAGTTGTTATTGGTGAGGGAATAAGTGGTTTAGCACCGACTATCAAGCGTTTTTTCCCGGGCTTTTTTAATCGCCTCACAGCAAAAATGAATTACCGATAATCCATTGTCATTTGTTAGCGAATGATTCTCAGTAAACAATGCGCAACTTGGGTTGCGCATTTTTTGTACCAAATGGTCGGATTATTATCACTTTAATCGATAAAAGGCACTAGTTTGCTATGGTTAAACGGGGATGGATTAGCATACAATGGGGTAAAAGTAGTCCAAACAAGAGAGAATAACAATGGCCGCATTTGGTACTGTATTTATGCCACAAATGATCCAAGCACGTTTTGCTGATAACTCATGGAGTGAAAGCGCGCTGGTCCCATCTGATAAAATCGAATTACATGCGGGTGCTCACGTATTACATTACTCAAGCACCTGTTTTGAAGGATTAAAAGCATTTCGTCACGAAGATGGCTCGGTCTATATCTTTCGTATGGATGCTAACATTGCGCGTATGAAACAAAGCTCTAAGTTACTAAACTTACCTGACTTTGACGAAAGCATGCTTGAGCAAATGATCAAAGACATTGTAAAAGAGTATGCAGACGAAACACCAACACCGCCGGGTTCAATGTATATTCGCCCAACTCACATTGGTACAGAAGCGGCAATCGGTAAAGCGGCTGCACCGTCAATGAGTTCCTTACTTTATGTATTACTTTCGCCAGTAGGTGATTACTTCTCAGGCGGTGCTACAGCATTACGTGTATTACTTGAAGAAGACGGCATGCGCTGCGCACCACACATGGGTATGGTTAAAAGTGGTGGTAACTACGCAAGTGCATTAGGTCCAATCTTAGAAGCTCGCTCAGAGCATCAAGCAGACCAAATTTTATTCTGCCCTGGTGGTGATGTACAAGAAACGGGTGCTGCAAACTTCATTTTAATTGATGGTGATGAGATCATCACAAAAGCACTTGATAGCACATTCTTACACGGTGTGACGCGTAATAGTATTTTAACGATTGCTAAAGATTTAGGTATGACAGTATCTGAGCGTAACTTTACTGTGTCTGAGTTACTAGAAAGAGCCGCTAAACCAGGTACTGAAGCTGCGTTATCAGGTACCGCTGCAGTTCTTACCTCGGTTGGCACACTTATTCATAACGACCAAGAGTTTAAAGTGGGGTCGGGTGAACCAGGTGAGAAAGTTGCTAAATTACGCCAAGCATTGAATGATATTCAATGGGGTAAATCAGCAGATACTCATGGCTGGTTAACAAAAGTATAATCGCTGAGCAAATACATGCTTTGAAGAGCCACGTTACTACGTGGCTTTTTTGTTTTTACATTGGTTTACAGCACTTCCTGTGTTTAACCGCAAATTACTAGACATTCTAATGCTTTAATTTTACTTTCATTTTATTAACAATAACTAAAAGTAAATTTATTATGATCAAGAAAACACTAGCATGTGCGATTGTTGTTGCATTGGCGGGCTGCGGTGAATCTACCCCAACAAAAACAGAACAAACAGTGAAAACTGCAGAGGTTAAAGCTGCTGTGAATTATCCAGAAACTAAAAAAGGCAATGTTGTTGATGAATACTTCGATGAGAAAGTAGCCGATCCATACCGTTGGTTAGAAGATGATATGAGCGACGAAACAGCTCAGTGGGTTAAAGCCGAAAATGACGTTACCTTTTCTTATCTAAAAAATATTCCGTATCGCGATGAGCTAAAAACTACGCTTGAAAAGTTGATGAACTACGAAAAAGTCACAGCGCCATTTAAAGAGGGTGAGTACACCTACTTTTATAAAAACGATGGTCTGCAAAATCAGTATGTAGTTTATCGTAAAAAAGGCGACTCAGAAGCTGAGGTGTTCTTAGATCCTAATACCTTCAGTAGTGACGGCACAACCTCAATGTCGGGCTTAACATTCACAGAAGACGGCACTTTAGCGGCTTATCAAATCTCTGAAGGCGGCAGTGACTGGCGTAAAATTATCATTATTGATACTGCGACTAAACAACCAATTGAAGAAGCATTAGTCGATGTAAAATTCAGTGGTATCTCTTGGCTTGGCAACGAAGGTTTCTATTATTCGAGCTACGATAAGCCTAAGGGTAGTGAGCTGTCTGCAAAAACAGAACAACATAAAGTTTACTACCATAAGTTAGGCACGGCACAAGCAGATGACCAATTAGTTTATGGTGGCACAGAGGCTCAGAAACATCGTTATATTGGTGCTGATGTGACCCGTGATAATCGTTATTTAATTATTGCTGCAAGTACTTCAACATCAGGTAATAAACTGTTTATCAAAGATTTAACTAAGACTGACAGCAAGCTAGTGACGATTTTAGATAACACTGACTCAGATACCTCAATTATTGATAATGACGGCTCGAAACTGTATTTGGTGACTAACTTAAACGCACCCAATATGCGTGTAGTAACAGTGGATGCTGCTGATCCAAGACCTGAAAATTGGCAAGATTTAATCCCTGAAACTGACAATGTACTTAGCATTTCGAAAGGCGGTGACTACTTCTTTGCTAAGTATATGGTTGATGCGATTTCGCAAGTAAAACAATACGATAAATCAGGTAAATTGGTGCGTGACATTAGCCTGCCAGGTGTAGGTACTGCATATGGCTTTAGCGGTAAGCACGATGCACAAACACTGTATTACTCATTTACGAATTACACTACACCAGGCAATACCTACTCGTTTGATGTTGAGTCAGGAAAGTCTGATGTGTATCGCAAGTCGGGCGCTAAATTTAATAGTGAAGAATATATCTCTGAGCAAGTCTTCTATACATCAAAAGATGGCACCAAAGTTCCGATGATTATTTCGTACAAAAAAGGCACTGAGCTTAACGGTAAAAATCCGACTATTTTATATGGCTATGGTGGCTTTAACGTAAGTCTAACACCAAGTTATAGCCCTACAGTAGCGGCGTGGCTTGAGCACGGTGGCATCTATGCTGTTGCTAATATTCGTGGTGGTGGCGAATACGGTAAAGAATGGCATGTAAATGGTACACAGCTTAAGAAACAAAATGTATTTGATGACTTTATTGCTGCGGCTGAGTACTTAAACAAAAAACAATACAGCTCACCTGATTACTTAGCGGTACGTGGTGGCTCAAATGGAGGCTTATTAGTTGGTGCGGTTATGACACAGCGCCCTGAGCTATTTAAAGTTGCGCTTCCTGCTGTAGGTGTTTTAGATATGCTGCGTTACCACACCTTTACAGCCGGTGCTGGTTGGGCGTATGACTACGGTACGAGTGAACAAAGTAAAGAAATGTTTGATTACTTAAAAGGCTACTCACCTGTGCACAATGTTAAAGCGGGTGTTAGTTATCCGGCAACCTTAGTGACAACTGGGGATCATGATGACCGTGTTGTGCCTGCGCATTCATTTAAGTTTGCAGCCGAGCTGCAAGAAAAAGGTGCAAAACAAAACCCGTATCTGATTCGTATTGAAACAAATGCTGGTCACGGTGCAGGAACACCAACCAGTAAGATCATCGATCAGTACGCTGATATTTATGGCTTTACTCTATACAACATGGGTGTTAAATCGCTATAAGGTAATGTATATATTACTTAACTAAAATTAAAACGCCGAGCTTAGCTCGGCGTTTTTGTATCGATCAAGCGAATTGATATTATAAATCGATACCCAATGCGAAAATCATTTTGTAATCTTCTTTTTCTGGTACTACACCGTTTTCATCGGCAATCGGGTCGGCAAGGTAATCCCAAACTAATGACACATCAAAATCGATATCATCTGTGATTTCAAATTCAAACGCAGCCAAAGCATATTGTGAGTCACCGCCAGCATCACTGCTTGCAGTTAGGTAGCGATAATTTAATGAAAAATCGATTTTCTTAGTGATTTCTAACTCATAATTTGTAGAAATAAACCAAGACATTGATGAGTTACTCTTATCTTCTCCAGCTGCTACAGTGTCAAATTGGGTTTTTTGATAAGCAGGCCCCGCTGTAAAATCCCATTCTGTTTTGTCGGTATCTATCACATAATAACCAACGCCGGCGCCGACAGTGTATTTATTGGCGATATTTTGGAACGGGTCACGATAGTATTCGAAGAAAATAGGGCGATAATACATTTTTTGTGTGTAAAACCAGTCAAATGTACCGTTAGCACGAATATTGTTTTTAGTAATTTGATCATCACTGGTAGTGCGATAGCCTAAAATCTCAGATAAAAATCGACTTGAAGCAGTACGGCGCTTTATGTCAGCTTTAATAGAATATTCAGTTTGGTCAGTATTTCCACGGGCCAAATCTGCACCCATGGATAACTTTACAGTCCATGCACTGAGTTCGCTTTCAACTGAGGGAGCAATTGAGACTAAATCGCGATAACGGTATTTAGCGTCTTGTTCGCCAACTTTTACATAACCGCCCGATATATTAAGTGTACCACTGAGCTCATTGCCATCGTTAAAGCGAACCGTATGATGGCGATCTGAAATAATCATATAGATATCTTCGCGATCAATCATTAATGTATCAAGAATGTCGCTGTCAAACTCAACTTCTTTGTCGTACAAAGAGACAAGCTCGCCTTTGAGCCATTCGCCAGAATTAAGCCGTATCCAATCAAAGTGGGTTGCATCTTTAATTATTATGCCGCGCTCTTCGAGAAGCGGATCTGGAAGTGTTTCTGCGCTATAGCAAGCAAATGAACTTGCAACAGCTGCACTGATGAGCAGGTATTTTTTGAGCATTATTTCAATCCATGTTAAATAGAATGCATCTAAAGAAGTGCGATTATTTATTAATAACCTGCTTAATTTTAGAACACTATCAAATAGTGTTCAAAAATTACTTAAGCAGAGGGCAAAAACAACCGCTGATAGGTTTTGTAGGCGTATTCGTCACTCATTCCTGACAAATAATCACAGATTATGCGCATCGCATTATCGCCTTGTTGGTTCGCATTTAGCCACATTTCTTGCGTTGTTTCTGGTAATAAGCGCATTGGGTCGCTGGCAAAAGCACTAAATAATTCAATCAGCAGGTTTTGCCCTTTAAACTCCACTTGCTGCATCTTCGGCTCACGAATTAAGCGTTTAAAAACAAAATGTTTTAGCACGTTAAGAATTTCGGCAAATTCATCTGGAAGACTCACCGTGTACTGTAATATTTCAGATTCGAAATCTGCGTTTTGTACAACTAACTGAGCGTTAATAATAAAGGTGTTTACCAACTCACCAATGGCGTCTTTACGCTCATACTCGTGATGAGAAAAGAGTCTGGCCGTTATCGAGCTTAAATGAGTGGTTAGCCACGCAGAGTCAAGCTCTTGTAATTGTACAAGGGCATGATTTTGCCAATCAGCCAGCGTTAAAACCTCTGTAGCTATGGCGTCTTCTAAATCGTGAACGGCATACGCAATATCGTCAGCTAATTCCATAATTGCTGAGTCTATCGATTTATAGTGGGTTTTGGCTCTAAATTCATCAACCTTATAATGACTGCTCAGCAGTGCTTTATCGTTATTAGACAGTGGCTCCATTATCCAGTCGAAAATATCTTTATCGTCGGTGTATAACCCCTTAGCTGGTCGCCAATGGTCAGCTTTAATAAAGCTACGCTGCTCGCTCAAAGGTGGAATGCTGTGCCACAAATCATCAATGAAGGCTGGATATTTAATAAAACCTAACAAGGTGCGCCTGGTTAAGTTCATGCCATAGCCATTTGAATAGGGCTCAAGCTTAGAGACAATTCTAAGTGTTTGCGCGTTACCTTCAAAGCCACCATGATCGCGCATCATGTAATTTAATGCTATTTCACCACCATGACCAAAAGGAGGGTGGCCAATATCATGAGCAAGGCATAAGGTTTCGAGTAAACTACCGCTAGGAAAATTCGTAAATTCAGGGTGCTGCTTTTTCAAATGGCGTAATAAACCACTGCCAATTTGGGCAACTTCTAAAGAATGAGTAAGACGAGTTCTATAAAAATCATTTAAGCCAATACCCATAATCTGAGTTTTGGCCTGCAAACGCCTAAATGCTGCGGCGTGTATGATTCGAGAGCGGTCAACCTGCCAAGCTGAGCGGTTATCGTTTGGACGATATTTTTGTTGATTAATAATGCGAGCTTGCCAAGATTGGCACATAAAAATAACCTTCCTATTCCTTGTTTGCTTACTTTTCAGTATACGCAAGCGCTTGAAAATTGCGAGCAAACTACACTGTTACGTCAATAGTTTGTCCCTTTTATGGGTGGTTTTATAGTGCTGAATTCGCTAAAAATCATCTGCTTTGGTATACTTCGCCTTTGTGTGTGCGTGAGTTAACCGCACATGAGTAGTAGTTTATTTGAGAGAATACATGCTTAAGTACGTTTTTCGAGCTTTATTAACCGCTTTTTTTGCATGGGCGTTATTTTCGCCATTTATCGAAAAAGAAGTGACAGTTGAAGAATCTGAACAAACTCAGAGCACGCCTACCGGAACCCAGCGCGTAATCAAAAAAGAAAAACCATTACATAATGTAAAACTGCCTGACTTTGCAGCATTTACTGATGTAAAAGAAAAGAAACATGCTTTTTTTGATTTTATTCGCCCACATGTTGAGGCCGAAAATAAAAAAATTTTACAGCAGCGAGCTAAACTAGAAATTGCGCGCATGATGCTTGAGTACAATGAGCCGCTTACGAGCAAGCAAAAGTCAGATATTAAAAAAATTCTTACCAGCTACAAGTTGCCTAACACTATTGACACTTTATCGCTTACCCAAGCACTACGTCGAGTTGATATCATTCCTAAAGAGCTTGCGCTAATGCAAGCAGCAAATGAATCAGCATGGGGCACGTCACGCTTTGCACGGATTGGTTTAAACTTTTTCGGTCAATGGTGTTACAAAAAGGGTTGTGGCATGGTTCCTCGTCGCCGTGCTAACGAAGCGGCCCATGAAGTGACAGCATTTAAATCGGTACGTGCTGCTGTAAGCTCATATTTTAAAAATATTAATACCCATGCTGCGTATAAAGATTTACGATTAATTCGTGCCGATTTACGTCGCCAGCAAAAACCTATAGAAGCAACCAAGTTAACACAAGGTTTGTTATCATACTCTGAGCGCCGTGAAGCATATATTGATGAATTAAACACTATGATAAATCAAAATAGAGCTTACTTTGATGAATAAACTCCTTCCATGGTTAAAAGTCGCAACTATCGCGGTTGCGCTAAGCGCGGTTTCCTCTAAAGCCGCAGCAACTGAATTTGTTATTGCTTATGATGGCTTTTATGATCGTTTAAAAGTCGTGAATAAAGGTGAGTTTCAATACGCTCAAGTTAACTTTTATTTGTCTGATATTGCTAGTAACGAAGTATGCACTATTAAATCAGGTAAAATAATTACAGAAAAACAAGAGTTTGACTTAACTTATACAGATAAAGCTCAGTTACTTTTACCTTTTGATAAGCAATTAGATACAGATAAAGCTGTTATTGTTGTGCAACCAGAAAACCCTAAACATGAATGCCAATTAAAGTTACAGATTGAAGCGACTGATTTGGCAGATTTTGAACTTAGTAAAGCAAACTTATATACGTTAAATGAAGAGTTTGACGAGCTGTTATCTGATTTATCAGGCTTTTTTGTCAGCAAATTAATGTGGTTTTTGCTTCCTGAACAACAAGGTGTTGTACTTAAATTTAATGGTCAAGACGCTATCTCGGCAAATGGCGTTAGCTGTAAAGAGCAGCGTTGCTCAATAAAAGTAACAGATGACTGGCAAGACGATAACACAGTGTTTAACAGTCATGCTGAGCTTATCAGCGCCACACCTTGGATTGTTAAATAACGGACTATATATTGGCTAAAAGCGTTTAAACTTCGACAAAAGGGACCTTAATTAGGTCCTTTTTTCGTTGTGAAGCACAGATAGTTCTTATGTTTCTTTTTTCAAAAGTTTATCTCAGCATTTAGACGTATGAGCAAAATTGAAAATTCATCGTAGTTAGTACAATTACTATGACTGTTTCTTTGCTCTAAATTATTCCCTTGATTCATATTTTTCCTAACTATTTGTATTGCTGTGTATTTAAGGTTCAGTGTGTTTTGAAACATAGAAATAGTCGGAATGTATTAGTTTTCTCTGATTGTTTTTTATTATAGAAAAAAGACTTGATTGTATATTGCTAGCCTGATCTTTACTTAATTATTAAGTGCTAACTTTCTATTTTTAAATGAATTTTTAAGGAATGAAAATATAGATTTAGATCAAGTTACTTAGCTATAACTGGCTTAAAGTAAAACTATAAAGTTCTCAATATAGGTAGTTATAGTTTAATAGGAGTCGTTATGCAGACAGTCAATGTCGAACCTGTATCAGTAAAACAGCAGAATTTATCCGAACACAATGCTAAACAGGATGTGGTTTTTGATCTAGATGTTAAAAACCCAAGCTTAAAGTGGAATGCTGACGGTAAATACCCATATAAACGCAAAATGGACGTAGTTGAATACGAGCGCCATAAACACGAATTGCAAATCGAGCTTTTAAAAATGCAAGGCTGGGTAAAAGAGACCGAACAACAAATTGTGATTTTATTTGAAGGTCGAGATGCGGCAGGTAAAGGTGGCACTATAAAGCGTTTTATGGAGCATTTAAATCCTCGCGGGGCACACGTGGTAGCCTTAGAAAAGCCAACTACTAGAGAGCGAGATCAGTGGTACTTCCAGCGTTACATTAACCACTTACCTACTAAGGGTGAAATCATACTTTTCGATCGTTCTTGGTATAACCGAGCCGGTGTTGAGAAGGTAATGGGGTTTTGCGATGATCACGAATATTTGGAGTTTATGCGTCAAACACCTCAACTTGAGCGTATGTTGGTGAATAGCGGTATCAAGCTATTTAAATATTGGTTTTCGGTCAGTAGAGAAGAGCAATTTAGACGTTTTAAATCGCGCCAAAACGACCCACTCAAACAATGGAAGCTAAGCCCAGTTGATATGGCATCACTGGCTAAATGGCATGATTATAGTGATGCCAAAGATGCCATGATGTTTCATACCCATACTAAGGATGCACCTTGGACACAAATTCGCTCTGACGATAAAAAGCGCGGGAGAATCAACTGTATGCGCCACTTCTTAAGTTGTTTAGATTACCCGGAGAAAGATCACGATGTAGTAAATTGTGTCGACTCGCTTATTGTTACCGAACCTACCCGCATGTCTATACGCCAGTGAAGGAGAATACTATGCAAAATTCACAGTCAGTATTTGAGAAACGTCTTGCTAAGCTCGAAAAAATTCTTGAAAAGAGTAAAAAAGAAGTGGCAAGAACCACTGAACTTGCAAAAGATGCAGCACTAAAAGCACAAGCAGCTGTAGAGTGTGCCAGCGAAGCTGAGAACCTAGCTGAAAATGCTAAAAAGCGCTTTAAAGCAGCAAAAAAGCAATTAAAAGAGGCTAAAGTGTTAAAAATTGCGCAGAAAAATGCGTCGAAAAAATCGGCTATAAAACGTGCCAAACGATTGGCAAAGAATAAAAAAGCTAAAACTAAAAGCGCTTAAAGTTAACAAAGGGCACATGGCTATTGTGCCCTTTGTTTTTATTAAGCGTATCGCTGGACATTTTTACGATTCTCGATATGCTAAATGTCAATTTTTCAGGGACTTAAAAGCATCTTAATGAAACCTTTAGCGTCTATTTTTGTTATTTTACTGCTATGTTCAGCGTGTAGTAGTCATTCACTTATCAACCAAGAAATGCAAACTAAGTTGCAAGGCTCATGGCAGTCTACAAATAGCCCAGTTTGTGAAGCTAATTTTCATACCGTAGCTTTCAAAAACAACACATTAGAAATCTCATATGACGAACAGGGCTATATTTCTGAGTCTGAAGCGAGAAAAACCTTCGTTTATAATATTCTCTCAGCAGAGAAAAATTTAGTCCGTGTGCAGCTTGAAAATGAAACTCGTTTAGATAATAAGGGCAAGCCAGTAGTTTGGCATCTAAAACCACTTAGAAATGATAAGTATTGCTGGGGTAGAGATGACTGGGCTGATCTTGCTTGTACAGCTTCCCGTTATAAATGCACAGTAAGCAATTAAGATGATCTCAAAAGAAGTCGCTAGAATTGTGCGTGTTGATCATGCAGGTGAATTTGGGGCGATAAGCATTTATAAGGCTCAGTTATTTGTCGCTAAGTTTTTATATCAAGATATCTCTGTACAGCTTAAAGAAATGCTAAATCATGAAATCGAGCATTTCAAAACTTTTGATTGTTGGTTAAAGGAACATAAAGTACGGCATTGCCACGCAATCTGGTTTTGGTCTTTGGGTGGTTATTGTTTAGGTTTGATTACTGCTTTATTTGGCCGTAAAGCAATTTGGGTGTGTACAGAAGCCGTTGAATCAACGGTTCTTCATCATCTAGAATGGCAATTAAGCTATTTAGAGAAAAATAATAAAAGCGCATATCAAACGGTACTAAGCATTCAACAAGATGAAATTGAACACCAGAACCTAGGCAAAGTGAATGGTTCAAGTTCACTTTATTATTCACCAATCAGATTAGTCGTTAAGCACTCCACTAAATTTGCTATTTGGCTTTCGACTAAGTTGTAAAACTAAAAAATAAGGATAATTAAATGAGAGTTTGTTTGCTGATTTTGTTTTCGTTGCCATTTATCGTTTGTTCGGCTCAGTCTGAGCCAAATGCAGAATTAGAATTTGAACGGTTCTATAATGCATTGAAAATGGATGAAATCTTCAATGGCCTTGGTGGTATTGTAGAGATCGATACAAAGCAAATATTAGCAGATACACTAAAAGATTTACCTGAAAGTCAAAAGCAATTGTTGATAAATGCGATGGGGACATCGGTATTGGCAGAGCCAACAGACATGAGTGCCGCCAAGATGGCTTTTAAGCTTAAAATTCTTAGTTTATTATCACCACAAGAGCTTAAAATAGCAGCAGATTTTTATTCAACAAATATTGGTTTAAAAGCGCATAGAGCCATAATCGAGGCGGAAGTAGCTGCTTCGAACTTTTTAGATTAATTGTTGTTTCATATAAATTATTTAGTAAATCCAGAAAACACCACTTAACCTGTTTTAAATATAAATAACCTGAATCCTTAACCTTCATTCCCAAAGCGCTGTGCTGTACGTGGTATCTCTACAAGAGAAGCGTTTTAATTATCCCACGCTAATCATTTCAACTCGCTCAAAAAGTCCGTATAATCCACGCCGAACTTTTTACTATGAAACATGGCTTACTAAAGCCTGTATGAGCAGAGCAAATGAATCAAACTGATACTAGAAAAGAAACTCTTGAATTTAATAAACTTCAAAAGCGTCTAAGAAGGCATGTTGGTACCGCGATTACTGATTATAACATGATCGAAGACGGTGATGTTGTTATGGCATGTATCAGTGGTGGTAAAGATTCTTTTGCAATGCTAGATATTTTGCTTAATTTACAAAAAGCAGCGCCGATTAAATTTGAAGTTATTGCGGTAAACCTTGATCAGAAGCAGCCTGGTTTTCCTGAGCACATTTTGCCTGATTACTTTGAGACGCTAAATATTCCGTATTACATCGTTGATAAAGATACTTACTCAGTAGTAAAAGAAAAAGTACCAGAGGGCAAAACAACCTGTGGTCTGTGTTCACGACTTCGTCGCGGCACACTTTATTCATTTGCAGAAAAAATTGGTGCAACCAAACTAGCACTTGGTCATCACATGGATGATATCGTTGAGACAATGTTCTTAAATATGTTCCATGGTTCACGACTAAAAGCGATGCCACCAAAATTACGCTCTGATGATGAACGTAACGTGGTCATTCGTCCGTTGTCATATTGCCGTGAAAAAGATTTAATTAAATACGCCGAGCACAAAGACTTCCCGATCATTCCTTGTAATTTATGTGGCTCACAAGAAAACCTGCAGCGTCAATCAATCAAAGCGATGCTGACAGAGTGGGATAAAAAAACTCCAGGTCGTGTTGAGAGTATCTTTAAGTCTTTACAAAATGTTAGCCCAAGCCAGCTTGCAGACAGAAACTTATTTGATTTTGAAAATTTACCACTTGATAGAGAAGGCAATCGTGAAAGCTATGACTTTAGCGAGGCGGTGGTCTCATCAACAAACATTGATGAATCATTATTTATTGATGTAACAAATATATAAAACTCTTAAACTGTATATATAAAAAAGCCCCAAATAGGGGCTTTTTTAATATCTATTCAATAGGTTATTTAGCAAGTGGGCTTACATAGCCGTCTGGTTTTAGTGCTAATACATCGCAGTCAAGGCTATCAATAACATGCTCTGCTGTGTTACCGACAAGCGCTGCACTTAAGCCAGTACGTCCAACTGTACCAATCACTACTAATTCGCTGTTGAGGCGTGCAGCCACATCAGGAATAACATCTTCAGGTAAACCTTCTTCAATATGGCAATGAGCTTGGTCAATATCAAAGCCTTCAGCTAATGAAAGCGTTGATTCAAAGTGATGTTTTTTAACTGATTCGTTGTAAACACCAGGGTTAAACTCAGGAATTTCAATAGCGATATTAACTGGCGTTGCTGGGTAGGCATTCACAAGGTTAAGCGTTGCGTTGGCTAAATCACAAATGAAACGAGCGTCATTAATAATACGTTTATTAAGTTCAAGGTGTTGTTCATTCTCACTCACGGCGTTTACAGCAGCTAAAATATTGCCTTTTGCCGGCCACTCTTTTTCTTTAACAAGCAATACTGGAGCAGGGCACTTACGAATGAGGTGCCAGTCAGTTGGGGTGAAAATAACAGACTTAAGTGTGTCGTGTTGATGGGTGCCTTTGACAACAAGGTCAAAACCATCGTTGATCACGGTATTGATAATGGCTTCGTAAGGGCGGTTATGCCAAACCACACAGCTATCAATGGTAAGCTCTGGGTAAAGGGCAATCTGCTCGTTTAACCATTCTTGGCGGTCTTTTATTACGGCTTCGCGCATTGCTTCACGCTCATCAGCAGAAAGCATTGTGGTCATTTCATAAGAGAAGTCGTAGATACTGAGGAAAGCGGTGATGGTCGCGCCAGATTTTTTGGCTAGATCAATTGAGCGGCTTAAACTATGTTGCTGCTCTTTGGTTGGGTCTATAACTGCTAAAATTCGTTTAATTGCGTCCATGTGCTGCTCCTTAACTGTTCCGCAAAAAGTAGTACTTTGAGTGTAACCTAAATTTAGAACAGTTAAAGGGGCAAACAATATAAAGTTGCGTTAAATCAAACTCTATTTACATTTAATCGCTGCTGTTGCTGCAAGCGCTTGCTGGTCCAAAATGGTGATAAATTTGCCTTCAACTTTAATAAAGCCCGCTTTTTGGAAGCGGCTTAAAAGGCGGCTAATTGTTTCAACAGTAAGGCCTAAATAATTACCGATTTCACCACGTGTCATGGTTAAACGGAATTCTTTACGTGAGAAACCACGTTCACCAAAACGCTCTGCAAGATTATAAATAAAACTTGCTAGACGCTCTTCAGCTGACTTTTTATTGAGTAACAATAACATTTCTTGGTCGTAGTTAATCTCATTACTCATTAAACGCATAATTTGTTGGCGTAGCTTAGGTAATTTACCTGCTAATTCGTCTAGAGTATCGAATGGAATTTCACATACCATTGAAGTTTCAAGGGCTTGCGAAAAGCTTTGATGAGCCATTTTGTTGATTGCATCGAAACCGACTAAATCACCAGCCAAGTGAAAGCCAGTAATTTGTTCATCACCTTGTTCAGACAAAGTATAAGACTTAAACGAGCCAGAGCGTACCGCATAAATAGCATTTAAGCTTTCGCCAGACTCAAATAAATAATCACCTTTGTGTAGAGGCTTTTTACGTTCGATGATTTCATCGAGACGATCCATTTCTTGACCGTTTAATGAAAATGGCAAACATAGCTGGCTGATACTGCAATTATTACAGCTAATTGTGCATAAGCCTTTTGACTTGTTTTGTGAGAAGTCCATACATCAAATCCATTCAAATAGGTTAACAACTTTAGGTTAATGAACTAACTTATCGGTTGCTATAATTAATAAGTATATACCGTACCATATTATTACGCTGCCTAGAATAACCCTTATCCAAACATGGTTAAAAAGAGTATTTATTTTTTGACTAACAAGACCAACACTGATCATTGCTGGAAAAGTTCCCAAAGCAAAAAATAACATTACGCCTGCACCGTGAAGAGCTGATGGGCTTGTGAGTGCCCAGGTTAACGCAGAATAAACTAGGCCACAGGGTAACCAACCCCACAAAGCGCCATAAAGCAAGGCTTTAGGGGTTGTATCGACCGGTAATAAAAAACGATTGAGTTTAGCTAAATGCTGCCATATGAGCGCCTTGCCTAGTTTTTCTAGCCACTGTAGGGTTGCCGCTAAGCGCATTATGTAAACCCCAACTAGTAGCATAAAAATACCACTCAAAAAAGACAAAGCTACCGATATACTGGTATTTTGCGCCGCGAAGCGACTACTAATTCCAGCTACGAGTGCACCGGCCAGCATATAACTGAGTGCTCGGCCTAGGTTGTATGCAACCGAAAAGCTTACTGCTCGATTTTTGTTGGCAGCAAGTTGTAAACTACTGGCAATGCCGCCACACATAGCTAGGCAGTGACCACTGCCTAACAAGCCCATTATAAATGCACTAATAAACAGCGGATCAATCATTACTTTTGTTATGCTGCTCTTTATCGTCTTCGAACAGAATACTGTGACCCTGTTTATTTAAATCAGAAAACTGCTCGCTTTTTACAGCCCAAAAGAATACCCCAATTGCAATTAGCACAAATAAAATGGCAATTGGGATAAGCATATAGATGATACTCATAGTTTTAATAACCTTAATGAGTTGGTAATAACCAAAATGGAGCTTGCAGACATACCGATGACGGCCATCCAAGGAGCAACGAGCCCAAGGGCTGCCAGAGGTAAGATCGAACCATTGTAAATAAGTGACAATGCCAAGTTTTGCTTAACAATACGGCGCGTCTTTTTCGAGACAGTAAGCAAATGTTCTATAGCCGTTAGATCACTATTGAGTAATACCACATCAGCACTATTTTTGGAAATATCAGCGCCGGTTTCCATTGCGATAGATAAATGGGCACTGGCAAATACCGGGCTGTCATTCACGCCATCACCCACCATAGCAACAATGGCACCTTTAGCTGCCAATGTTTCAACATGGGCTTGTTTATCGCGAGGGCTGCATGCTGCATGCACGGTATCTAAATTTAGCTGTTTTGCAATTCGCTCACCACTGTTAGAGGCATCGCCCGTTAACATATGGCATTTGAGCTGTTGTGAATGAAGTGTAGTAACCAGTTTTTCTGCGTTATCACGTAAGCTGTCTGCTAAGTAAAAGCGCGCAATGACTTGTTTATCGATATACAAGGTTGCTTGAGCATCAGCTTTTTCGGTATCAAACCAACCGCTTTTACCTATCGCAAGGTGTTGATCATTGAGTAAAGCGGTAATGCCTTTACCCGGTTCGATAGTCACATTCTCAATAGGGTTTATTGAGTCGTTGAAACCAGCAAATGCATTAGCTATAGGGTGCTCAGAGAAGCTTTCAAGTTGGGCAGATAAGCGTAATGCATCAGCTTCACTGTACTGGCTGTTTACTAGCTCAACGCGTTCAATGGTAAAGCGACCTTGCGTTAAGGTACCTGTTTTATCAAAGGCGATATCAGTTAATTGTGGTAGCGTTTCTAATACGTGGGCTTGCTTAATTAAAATCCCACGCTTTGTTAAGCTTGCAACTGCACAAGTTAGGGCAGTTGGAATCGCTAAACTAAGCGCACAAGGGCAGGTAGCAACAAGTACAGAAATAGTCACCCAAAAGGCATGCTCGGGGTCTATTTGATACCAACCAATCGCTGTTATTGAGGCAAATACTAATAAGCAGGCAACAAACCACTGTGCTACTTTATCTGTGATCTCAACTAATCGCGGGCGTTTGGTTAACGCTGTGTGTTGCAACTTAATAATTTGATTAAGCAGGGTATTTTGACCGATTTTGTTGATCTCAATACTGATAACGCCATCGTGATTAATAGTACCTGCGTAAACTTGATGACTGATAAACTTGTTAACGGGTTGATGCTCGCCCGTCATCATTGCTTCATCAACGGTTGTTTGACCTTTTGTAACAATACCATCAGCAGGAATGGTTTCACCTGCTTTGATCAACACAACATCACCCAGTTTTAGTTTTTTGGCCGCAATTATCGATTCTTGGTTATTCTCATCGATAATACGAGCTGTAAGAGGCAGTAACTTTTGCAAGTTAGCGGTAAATTCACTGGCTTTTAAACGGGCTCTAAATTCTAAATATTTACCTAATAATAATAAGAAGGTAAACATACAGATAGATTCAAAATAAACTTCGCCAACCGACATTAATGTGGCATAACAGCTTGCCCCATAAGCACCAAAAATCGCTAATGAGACGGGTAAATCCATATTCAGCTGTTTGGCTTTTAAACCATTAATAGCATTGGTTAAGAATGGCAGGGCACTGTAAAGAATTACAGGAGATGCAAGTACTAAGCTTATCCAGCGAAAATACTGCTCGAAGTTCTCTTCCATGCCAGAGAACATGCCAAAATACATAGCGAAAGCAAACATCATTACTTGCATGGTCATCAGACCGGCAACCCCTAAACGGCGGATATAAGCTTTCGCGGCTTGTTGTTTTTGGCTCGCTTCAAGGTCTGCCTGAAACGGGTAGGCTTTATAGCCGATTTCATGTAATGAGGTGATAATTTGGCTAAGCGGTGTAACCGATTTATCCCATTGTATCATGGCACGGTTGGTCGAAGTATTTACATCAACACGTTTGATTGCTTTTAAGTTAAGTAGTTGTTTTTCGATTAACCAAGCACAGGCAGCACAGGTGATGCCTTCAACCGTTAATAGTACTTCTGATAAATCATTAGTGGCTGAAATAAACTCGTCTTGAATATCTTCGTTATCGTAACTTTTAATCAACTCGAGTTGCTCTGGAACAAGCTGTTCAACTTTACCAGAGCGAACAGTTCTAAATTTATAATAATCGGTCATGCCTTGGGCGACGATATTCTCAGCAACCGTTTGGCAACCAATACAACACATAGGTTGTGCCTTACCGTCTATTTCGACAGTCGCATTAAAGCCTTTTGGCACACTTTCAAGACAATGAAAGCAATTATCGGACATTAGAGTTTACTACTTATATTCAGGGCTAATCGAAATCGTTTTATCAGTTGGTAAAATGACATCTTCTTTAAGTTTCCAACTGTTATCGATTGGTTCAATAAACACTGTGTATGCACCGTCAACATGGGTGTCGAGTAGGGCAGTAAAATCGCCATGGGCGTTTTTCATTAAGCTTACATCAAAGTCATTGGCTTTAATGGTGCGATGATAAAAAGACATTTTTAAAGAGTGAACATTGCTTGCATCACCCTTGGTGAAAGTGAATGTTACTTTGTCGTCTGCAACATTTAAATCGCCATGTAAGTAAAGTGCTTTTGCTTTATTAAATTTGCTGAGTTCAAGGTTAATTGCCTTGCCTTTTTTATAATAATCGTCAACAACCATATCTGGGCCGTTGCCAATTGCCATATAAATAAGACCAGCACAGCCGATGATAGCTGCAAGAGGAAAAGAGATTAAAAACCATGGCCAAAAGTTTTTATACCAAGGAGTGGGTTTCATAGTACTTATACCTTTAAAAACGTTGTACGCATTTTATCGGATTTAAAAGCAAAAGACTAAAAAAAAGCCTCCAGATGGAGGCTTTTTTGATCTTAATTAATCTATTGAATTAAAAGATTAATTGTTTATACATTTTATTAACCGCGTGGTTATTTATCTTGCGATAAGCTGTAAACGTACGCTGTTAATAAGTGAACTTTATCTTCACCTAAAATGTCTTTCCATGCTGGCATTACACCGGCGCGGCCATTGATTAGTGTTTCTTCAACAGCACGTTTAGAACCACCGTATAACCAGATGTTATCTGTTAGGTTAGGTGCACCAAATGGTAAGTTGTGTGCAACTGAACCTTTACCGTCAGCACCGTGACACGCAGCACACATTGCAAACTTAGCAGCACCTGCAGCAGCGTCTTTTTGGTTAACAGTACGGCCAGAAAGGCTAAGTACGTGAGCAGTCATTTCTTTAATGCCTTGCTCGCCAAGCGCATCACCCCAAGGTGGCATCGCAGCAACACGACCGTAAAGAAGTGTTTCTTTGATCTTGTCCGGTGAACCGCCGTATAACCAATCGTTATCTGTTAGGTTAGGGAAGCCTTGACCACCACGTGCATCTGAACCATGACATTGTGCACAGTTTTGAGAGAATAAACGTTGACCAATCTCAAGCGCTTTTTCGTCTTTAACTAGTGTTTCAATATCTTGTTTTGCGAATGACTCAAAGATTGGGCCAAAACGCTCATCAGCAGCGATAAATTCTTGGTCTAATTGAACGTTCTCACCGTTAGCTAATGCTTGTTCAGTCGCTTCTTTAGACTCAGCTAAAGAGGTAATACCTTGGTTAGAACTTGTCCATTTACCTAAACCTTCCCAGTTACCTAAACCTGGGTAAGCAGCAAGGTAGTATACAGACCAAATAAATGTCGCGAAGAACATATAAGTCCACCATTTTGGTAGTGGGTTGTTAAGTTCTTCAATGCCGTCAAATTCGTGACCACAGCTTTCGCCTTCTTTCACACCTGCGTAGTTTTTTAAGTTCCACAGAAGTAGGCCGAAGATGATAGCAAGACACGCTAGGGTTAATACAATAACCCATATACTCCAAAAGCTAGTCATTTCTCAGACTCCTTTTCCTCATTAGAGATTGTGTTGTTGTGTTTTTTTTCATCTTCAAATATGGCATTAGCAGCATCGTCAAAACGGCGTTTGCTACGCTTGCTGTATGCCCATACAACAATCACAATAAACAGTACTAAAATTACCAGAGTCAAAATGCCTCTGTATGTTCCGTAATCCATAATAATTACTTCAAGTGTGTGCCAAGCTGTTGTAAGTAAGCGATTAGAGCTTGCATTTCAGTTGCACCTTGACCACCGTTCATGGCTTCGATTTTCGCAATGTCAGCTTGTAGCTCTTCGTCACTTCCGTAACCTTTACCGTCGTAACGGTCGCTCGCTTTATCAATTCCGAAGCTATCACGGAATATTTGAAGCTTTTTAAGTGTATGGGTCGTATCGACTCTGTTTTCGTCTAACCAAGGAAACGCTGGCATGTTTGACTCAGGAACCACTGCACGTGGATCCATTAAGTGAGCATGGTGCCAATCGTCTGAGTAACGCTCACCAACACGCGCTAAGTCAGGACCAGTACGCTTAGAACCCCATTGGAATGGGTGATCCCATACTGACTCACCAGCTACAGAGTAGTGACCGTAACGCTCAACTTCGTCACGGAAAGGACGAATCATTTGTGAGTGACAGTTGTAACAACCTTCACGCACGTAGATATCACGGCCTTCCATTTCTAACGCTGTAAGAGGGCGTAAGCCATCAACAGGTTTAGTCGTATCGTCTTGGAACATTAGTGGAGTAATCTCAACTAATGCACCAAAGCTGATTGCAAAGACAGTCAAGATAGCCATTAGGCCAACGTTCTTTTCGACTATTTCGTGTTTGTTTTGTGAATTATTATTGCTCATCGTGCTACTCCATTATGCCAATTGTGCGTCAGCGTCTAGTTGAAGCGAATCTTTCTTCGCTGCAATAGTACGATAAACGTTGTAAGCCATAATTAGCATACCTGTTACGATGAATACACCGCCTAGGAAACGCATGATATAGAACGGATACGAAGCTTCTAATGACTGTACAAAGCTGTACATTAACGTACCGTCTGAGTTTACTGCACGCCACATTAGACCTTGCATTACACCAGAGATCCACATTGCTACGATGTATAGAACAACACCCACAGTGTGTAACCAGAAGTGCGTGTTAACTAGTTTAACACTGTACATACGGCCTTGTGAGAATAGTGCAGGGATTAGGTGATAGATAGCACCGATAGAAATCATTGCAACCCAACCTAGTGCACCTGAGTGTACGTGACCTACAGTCCAGTCAGTGTAGTGAGAAAGCGCGTTAACTGACTTAATAGCCATCATCGGGCCTTCGAACGTAGACATACCGTAGAAAGATAGAGAAACAACTAAGAAACGAAGTACTGGGTCAGTACGTAGTTTATGCCATGCACCTGATAACGTCATGATACCGTTGATCATACCACCCCAAGATGGAACGAATAGGATAACTGACATAACCATACCTAAGCTTTGCGTCCAGTCTGGAAGCGCAGTGTAATGTAGGTGGTGAGGACCTGCCCAGATGTATAAAGAAACAAGAGCCCAGAAGTGAACAACCGATAAACGGTAAGAATAAACAGGGCGGCCTGCTTGTTTTGGTACGAAATAGTACATCATACCTAAGAAACCAGCAGTTAATAAGAAACCAACAGCGTTGTGACCGTACCACCACTGAACCATTGCATCTACAGCACCTGCGTAGATAGAGTATGATTTAGTAAGTGAAACTGGAATTGCCATGCTGTTTACGATGTGTAAAACGGCAACAGTAATGATGAAACCAGCGTAGAACCAGTTCGCAACATAGATGTGCGATACTTTACGCTTGATTAACGTACCAAAGAATACCACTGCGTAAGTTACCCAAACAACGGCGATAAGAATATCGATTGGCCATTCAAGTTCTGCGTATTCTTTTGAGCTTGTGATACCTAATGGTAAGGTAATCGCTGCTAGTACGATAACAAGTTGCCAACCCCAGAAGGTGAAGGCTGCTAATTTATCTGAGAAAAGGCGCGTTTGACATGTACGTTGTACGACGTAATAAGACGTCGCAAAAAGTGCACTTGTACCAAATGCGAAAATTACTGCGTTCGTGTGTAACGGACGTAGTCGAGAGTAAGTTAACCATGGTGTATCAAAGTTAAGTGCTGGCCAAGCTAATTGGGCAGCAATCAGAACCCCAACACTCATGCCAACGATGCCCCAAATCACTGTCATAATAGCGAATTGGCGTACAACTTTATAATTGTACTCAGTTTGTGATGCTACTGTTTGGCTCATTTTCTGGCTTCCGCTGCAATAAATGCGTTTTAGAAATGAATTACCCACTTTTATTCAAAGTGGGGCCTACTATTACTTCACAAGCATGTTACCTAAAGCCAACTTAGCGGTGCTAGCTTCAGAAAACAAACTCGAGAAACCCTTATTTTTGCGATGGAAATGATAAAATTTTTGACCTTAAAAAGATAGGTCAATTGCATAAAATTATGACATCAATCAAATTTTAGCGCTTTGTTGGTTATTTTTTGTCAGAGATTGTATTTTTATTGACTTATTATTAGGTGCCTGTTGTCTTTTTTGGGCATTCTAATTAGTATCTGACTTTATTTTATACAGGCAAATAGAGTGCGAATAAGCTTATTTCCCGTGTTCCTTTTTAGTCTTTTTTTAGCTGCATGTGATAGCCAAAGTATAGATAAGGGCAGCACAAGTACAAGTTGTCAGAACAATAGTCATTGCAATTACCCTAATAATGTAGAAGTTTGGCTAAGTAACCCAGATATCAGTCCAGAAACACCGTTTACGATTAACCTAAAGTTACCAAAGGAGGCTAAAAACCTCTCAGCAAAACTTGAAGGTGTCACCATGTATATGGGTTTTATCCCACTGCAGTTTAAACAGACAGGACAAGTTTGGGTTGCTGATACTATGGTTGGCGCATGCTCTGAACCTGTTATGACTTGGAAAATGATGCTCACTTACACTTCTGGCGATAATCAACCTCAAACCTTGCTTTATTATTTCGATTCACTGCAAACTCGATAACATCTTCCCTTATTATTGTTGATCGCAGTTTTTAATTATCTAAAAGCTGTGATTAGCGCAATTTCTCCTTCACCTTTTTTTACTTGATGTTCTTTATTAGCCGTATTTTTATACGGTATTACAAACTGACGGAACAAAAACAAAAAATCATCCTCTAATACACTGTTTAACAGACTAACTTTGTCTATTTAGTTAATTTAAGTGAATAACTATGGTTAGCAGTCTTACCAAGCTTTTACGGTTTTTATAACGTTGTGTGATCAACTTGTAAAAATTTCATTTGTAGCATTAATTGGGCTTTGATTACACTTGATTACAAAGTGCGTGCAATTGATTTCAATCGTGTTTTTTTTGCTACTTAATAATGTTATTTTGCTGATGTATAAGTGTTTTTTTTTATTAACATTGATACATCGTGAAACCTTATTACCTAAAGTTGGTACGCCATTTTTGGGTTGTTTTTTATTTGATCTTTCATTCAGTTTTCGTTCAGTTAACTGCGCCTAAGTTGCCCTCCGCTGACTCGTGATTCTAATAATAACGAGCGCTACCTGACTAAAGGTAAATTTCCAACAAGTAGGGTTTTCACATGAAAAAATCAATTCTTGGTTTAGCTGTTGTTTCAGCAATCCCAATGTTCTCAAGCATGCAAGTTTTAGCTGCTGATGATGCAGCAGAGTCTATTGAAAAAATTCAAGTTACGGGTTCTCGCATTAAGCGTTCTGATATGGAAAACGCAAGCCCAGTAACATTAATTGGTGCAGATGACATCAAAGCAATGGGTGCAACAAGCATCGATAGCGTATTACAAAAAATGACCGCAACAGGCGGCGCGATGACTAACCCAGGCGTAAATAATGGTTCTGGTGGTAACGCACGTATTGATTTACGTGGTTTAGGTGCTAGCCGCACATTAGTTTTAGTAAATGGTCGTCGTATGATTGCATCTGGTACAGGTGCGGCATCTACTGTTGACTTAAATACAATTCCTGTTTCTATGATCAAATCTGTTGAGGTACTTAAAGACGGTGCTTCTGCTGTTTACGGTACTGATGCGGTAGCTGGTGTTGTTAACATCATCTTAAAAGACGATTTTGAAGGTCTTGACATGAATGTTAACTCTGCAATCACTGGTGAAGGTGATGCAACAGAGAATTCATTCGACTTCACAGTTGGTTCGTCTTTTGATAAAGGTAACATTGTTATCGGTATGCAATACACCGATCGTGGCAAAGCAAAACAATCTGACCGTGACTTTTCTGATTGCCCAATCTCTGAAGGCGCTAATGGTTTAAACTGTAACGGCGGTTCTGTTTATGCTGAAGGTGGTCACATTTGGCAAGACGGTACAATTGGTGATGTAAATAAAGCGGGTGAGTCTGTAGATGCAGATGGTAATCCAATTACTTCTGGCCTAGCCCACCAAGATAATGGTTTGAGCGGTCTTGGTGGTTTACACCCATTTACTGATGCTGATCGTTACAACTTTGCACCTGATAGCTACCTTTACACGCCAATGGAGCGCTTAAACTTAACAGGTCTTGCTACTTATGAACTAAGCGACGAGACGCGTTTATTCACTGAGTTCACTTATACTAAGCGTTGGTCTGAGCAACAAATGGCTGCTCAACCAATTTGGTTTGGTTTTACTTATGATGAATCAATGGGTGACTCACTATTAGGTCAAACATATAACAGTAAAGTTGACCGTGATGGCGATGGTATTGCTGACCGTGATGCAGATGGTAACTACATCACTGAAACAGCTAATTACGCGTATGGCGATAAAATTTTCTACGGTCGTCGTATGTCAGACACTGGCGCACGTTATTTTGAGCAATCTGTAGATACTGTTCGTGCTGTAATTGGTGCTGATGGTTTCATCGGTGACTATTCATGGGATGTATCTGCTAACTTTGGTCGTAATGATTCAGTAGATAAATTGAGCAACCTTCACAATATTGGTTCATTAACTGATAGCATTATGTACACGAATGATGAAGGTCAAGTTGTGGGCACATTTAACCCACTAGATCAAAATGCTTGGACTTCTGAAGGTTTCCGTAGAAACGTTTACACTGAAGTAAATAATGGTGGTAGTCAACTATTTATCCTAGCGGCTTCTGTATCAGGTGAGTTATTTGAATTACCAGCAGGTTATGCAGCATTCGCAGCAGGTGTTGAGCGCCGTCAAGAAAAAGCTTGGTACACGCCTGATTCTTTAACTGCTCAAGGCCTAGCTAATGATCCGATGGTTGAGCCAACATCAGGTGGTTTTGATGTAAACGAAGCATATGTTGAATTTGCATTACCACTTCTTGCAGATGCGCCACTTGCACAAAATGTAGAATTAAGCGCTGCTATCCGTGCATTTGATTACAGCACATTTGGTTCAGATGAGACTTGGAAACTTGGTTTAACTTGGAAAGTAAACGATGAGTTAATGCTACGTAGTGTTGTATCAACAGCATTCCGTGCACCAACTGTTTCAGAGCTTTATTCTGGTAACTCACCTTCATTCGAACAAGTTGAGTACCCTGGTGCGCAAGACCAAGCAGAAGTTACTGTAGGTGGTAACTCATCTTTAACACCTGAAGAAGCTGATACTTTAACTGCTGGTATCGTCTATGAGCCTGAGTGGTTTGAAGGCTTCAGCATGACGCTAGATTACTACGATATCGAAATTGAAAATGCGATTGCGACAGTAGATAACCAATACATTGTTGATCAGTGTTTGAAGACAGATGCAAATAATGGTTCTGCGTTATGTAACTCGGCAAATGTATCAATCGATTCAACGGGTCGTATCATTTTCAATAACCAGCTACAAAACATTGGTTCTGAAAAAACATCTGGTATCGATTTAAATCTTTCTTACTCATTTGAAGCTGCTGGCCTTAACTGGAAAGCGGGCTTAGATACAACTTACTTAGACGAGTATGTTGTTCAAGTTACTGGTGAACCTGTTGACTACGCAGGTGTTATTACGTCAGGCTCTGGTGGTTATGCAGATCTTAAATCAAACCTAACAATTAATGTTGCTGGTGATAACTGGGATGCTCAGTACCAAGCTCGTTATATTGCTGGTATGGATAGTTTTGCATGTATCGGTGATGAAGATTCATGTTATGCGCCTACAACACCAACGGTTATTTACCATGATATCAGTGGTTCATACCTTATCAATGACTCAATTACACTTTCTGCAGGTGTAAATAACTTATTTGATAAACAACCACCATATTACACTGGTAACAATGACTCAAACACTGACCCGTACACATATGATGTATTAGGTCGTCGTTTCCACGCTGGTATTAACGTTAAGTTCTAATCTAGTTTGAAATGATTACTAAGGCCCCGTTTTTACTGGGCCTTTTTTATTGTCTGAAAGCCTATCAACGCGTAAACTAAGGGAGCATTATTAAAAAACGAGGTGATATTGCTTAAACAAGACGAAAACTTATCCTTCATTATTGAGCCTGAGCTTAAACCACGCACAGAGCAACGACTCGACCTGTATTTCTCCATTCCGAATGAAATGAGTGTAAATCCACAAACACTGAGCGAAGAATCATTCTTTAACAACAATTTTAAATCGCACCTTGCGTATAACGCTAACAACATTCACTTACCCTTAGTAAGAAGCCGCTTTGTTAGTAAAAACAAAGGTGAACAGCAAGATTATCGGCAAAACTTAAACTTATATTGTTATCAAGTTCGACTCGCGCTGAATGCAGATATCAAAGACACCCTAAAACACCAAGAAGCCGATGAGTTTTACCCTGCAGCCATTGAGTTGTGCGAGCAAACCAAAGGCTTGTTGAAAAAGCTAAGACGCTATACCCCAGATGATGAAAAGCTGCTGCCATTTTATAAAAACGCTGATAACTACTTAAGTTGGCATGTAGAGCAGTCATTTTTGAAACTATTGGATGAAGGGCCGCGCAGTAGTGATTTTGCAAAAGAGCGCAGTGATTTATTAGAGTTCTGCAAAGCTGAAAACAGTTATCGTGATGAGCAAGAATATAATTCGCAATCAACACTCGAAGATGCCAACCGTATCACTAATAAAATGCGCCTGTTACAACGTTTAATTGAACATGGGGTGGTACTTAATCGCACTACACGGCATTTAAACAGTTATTTAAAACGTATGGTAAAGGGTACGGTGACCGCTGTGATCATGGCCTTTGTGATGTTGGTTGTGTTAAATGCTCGCTCAAACTTTACCGAAGTAACAGCGACGTTGATTTTGATCTTGGGTGTTATTTATGGTCTTCGTGAAATATTTAAAGAAGACATAACACGGGTGATCTGGCGAGCTATCGTAAGAGGGCGACCAAAATGGCGCTTTCAATTTAAAAATAGCATTACTAAAGACAAAATTGCCAGCCAATACATTTGGCTTGAATACACCAGTTTTAAACGCCTGCCTAAAGCGGTAAGAAGAATTTTTTCGAAGCGACGTCATCAAAATAAACAGGCTGCTCAGTGGCTGCATTTTGCAAGCGAAACACAAGTTAACGCGAAAGAGTTTTTACCTGGCTACGATACCTTGCAACAAACCATGCAATTTAGCTTGGCACCGTTTGCTCGCTATTTAAAGCGGGGTGAAGGTAAGCTCTATCATCTAGATAGTAATAAAATCTCTAAGAAAGCCGTAGAGAGGCGTTATCAGTTAAATGTGGTATTAGTGTTTACACAAAGCGAAGATGAAACTTTGTATCAGCGCTACAAGATTACGTTAAATCGCAGCAAAATTGTGAATATTGAGCGTATTTACTCACAAACTGACATTCTGAAAGATGAAAGATGAAAGATGAAAGATGAAAGATGAAAGATGAAAGATGAAAGATGAAAGGGTGGCCTTGGCCACCCATTTCGGTTTATTTAGCGTCTAAACCTGTTTTGCTGTAAAGCGACACTTTGTCTGATACTAGGGTAATTTCGATATTTTTATCTTTGTTACCCCAAATACAGTTAGTGTGTAATGTCTTTTCTTCACACTTATCCGCTGAACCTAAGATAGCTTCAACCTCAGTTTTATCCATGCCAATTTTAATTTTTTCGTAGTTCTCTAAATTTACTTTTGAGCAACCCGCTAAAGTAAGTGTTGCAGCCGCTGCTGCAATTGCCATATATTTTTTCATAATTGTATCCATTAATGGTTGTAGCGTCTTATTTGCACGATCATACCCATACGTGGGTGATCAAAATAATGTATCTCGTTACTTATCACACGTTTAAATTGTGAAAAACGTGCTTTTTCGTAATCACCGTTTTCTAGGCGCTGACTAATATCAAAATCTGCGTTTATAAATAGATAGTGACGAACATAAATTTTCATTAAACCATCAAATTCCCACTTTGGCACATTTTGCAGCTGGTCGGGAATATAGCGCTCAGTAGGGCCCACTAGGCTTATAAAGTCGTTATTTTCATTCTCTACTGGGGTTGAGTGTTTTGCTAAGTGTTCACCGGAAAATAAACGGATACTGGGTGCGTTTCTTTCACTCATTTCAGGAAAACGCCAGCCAGTGTGCAAAATAGGGGTTAAGCCTTTTCTATCAAGCTGATTTTTTTGCTCAACAAATTGTAATTGTTCTGGCGCCATTAAGTAAATGTCGTCAGTGTCTTCACGGGGCTCAACAACGGGTGTAACAGGCAGTTGATTATAGCTTGCTAAAAAATCAACACTGTCGTCACATACATTAGAGTGAGGGTTGCTATTCACTAAAGAATCGGTAAACGAATTTGAGCGAAAGCGGCTATCACCTTCAATACACGCTTGTTTCGCTTGTGCTGTGTATGCAGGAGATAATAAATCTTTGCTACGCTTTGCCTTGATCTCATCGTGTTTTAAACTGAAATCTTCCTGTAAATAAGGGGCTGGGCGCTGTTTATAAATAAGAACTTCTATTTCGAACCAACGTGCTGCAAATGACGAGCTTGTATATAAGCAACAAAGCAGTAGTAAACTATTTCTAAACAACATTAATGGCTAACCTTTTTTTCGAAATCTGCAATCATTGCAGTGACCATTTTTAAGCGTTCGCGAGCGTTGGCTTCGCTAATTGCAAAGCGCAGTTTATTTGCGCCATCCATTTTATACACCTGCGGTGCACTTTGTATCAAACCTATAATGAAGCTAGGGTTAACCTTTGTATGCTGGCTAAACTCAAAATAACCGCCTTTCGGGTTTGCTTCAATCTTCTTAATGCCAATATTACTTGCTTGCAGTTTTAATTGCTGCAAACTGAATAAGTTTTTCGTGGCGTCAGGCAGTAGACCAAAACGGTCAATCAGCTCTACCTGTAACTCGTCCATATCATTGAGGTTAGCACAGCTTGCAATGCGTTTATAGATTCCTAAACGTACGTTTACATCATGAATATAATCATCAGGTAATAACGCTGGCAGCTTTAAGTCAACTTCAGTTTGTTGACCGAGTAGGTTCTCAAGGGTTGGCTCTTTACCTTCTTTGAGGGAGTTAACCGCTTGCTCAAGCATTTCCATATACAAACTAAAACCAATGGTTTGCATTTGACCTGATTGATCATCACCAAGCAGCTCACCGGCACCACGAATTTCTAAGTCATGGGTTGCGAGCGCAAAACCTGCACCCAAGTCTTCCAGGGATTCAATCGCTTCAAGGCGTTTAACCGCATCTTTACTGAGTGATTTAGGGTTACCAGTCAGTAGGTAGGCATACGCTTGGTGATGGCTTCGGCCTACACGACCACGCAACTGATGCAGTTGTGCCAGACCCAGCTTATCTGCTCTATCCATAATAATGGTGTTGGCAGTGGGTACATCGATACCGGTTTCGATAATAGTGGTACACACAATCACGTTATATTTTTGGTGATAAAAATCACTCATAATTTGCTCAAGCTCGCGCTCTCGCATTTGACCATGTGCGGTTGTTACGCTTGCTTCAGGTACCCATTCGCTAATTTCTTCAGCAACTCGGTCTATGGTTTCAACATTATTATGTAAGAAATACACCTGACCACCGCGTTTAATCTCACGCAGAATTGCTTCACGAATAAGTTCAGCATCTCTTTGTCTAACAAAGGTTTTAACCGCTAAACGTTTCGCAGGCGGTGTGGCTATGATTGATAAGTCGCGCATACCACTCATTGCCATGTTTAATGTACGTGGGATAGGGGTTGCTGTGAGCGTTAAAATATCGACATCGGCACGTAATGCTTTGATTTTTTCTTTTTGACGCACCCCAAAACGGTGCTCTTCGTCAACAATCAATAAGCCCAAATCTTTAAATTGAATATCTTGTTGAATAAGCTTGTGAGTACCAATCACGATATCTAATTTACCCTCAGCCATTTTATCTAGGGTGTCTTTTTGCTCTTTGGTTGAGTTAAAACGCGATAAAACGCCAACCTCAATTGGTAAATCGGCAAAGCGGTCTTTAAAGTTTTCATAATGCTGCTGTGCAAGCAGTGTGGTTGGTACAAGTACCGCAACTTGCTTGTTATCATTCACTGCCACAAAGGCTGCGCGCATTGCCACTTCGGTTTTACCAAAGCCAACGTCACCACATACTAAACGGTCCATCGCTTGCTTACTTTGCATATCACCGAGCACAGACTCAATGGCGTTGCGTTGATCGTCAGTTTCTTCAAATGGGAAGCTGTCGCTAAACTGACGATAAGCACTGCCATCAAGCTTAAATTTATTGCCAGGCTTTGCTTGGCGTTTAGCGTAAATATCTAAAAGCTCAGCAGCCACATCACGAACTTTTTCAGCGGCACGTTTTTTTGCTTTTTCCCACGCATCGGAGCCCAATTTATGGAGCGGGGCAGAGGCTTCTTCACCACCTGAGTAGCGGCTCAGCATATGCAACGCAGAAACGGGCACGTATAGTTTTGCCTCGTTAGCGTAGATGATCGTAACAAATTCAGTGATCACACCGGCTGCATCAATGGTTTCAAGGCCTTGGTAGCGGCCTACACCGTGATCGAGGTGCACAATAGGTTGACCTTCACGTAGCTCAGCAAGGTTACGAATAAGCGCATCTTGGCTGGCTTCGTATTTATGTTTACGGCGTCGACGCTGCGAAACCTTAATGCCTAGTAATTCTTGCTCTGTGATAATAGTTAAACGCGGTTTACCGTCTAGCACCACACTTTGCTCAAGTGGCGAAACGATTAGGCCAACATCACTCGAACTATTGGTAAAATCGCTAAACGATTCAAATTCTTTAAGCTTTAAACCACTTGGCTTTAATAAAGTGAGTAATGATTCGCGGCGGCCATCTGATTCAACCGAGAGCAGCACGCGGCCTTTTTGTTTTTTCTCACTGGCAACATAGTCAATTAAACCTTGGTACGGTTCATGTAACTTATGATCAATACGAACATTTGGCAGCTCTTTACTAGCCAGGTTTGTATGACCCGCTTTGGTACCTAGCTTGGCTTGTGATAAGCGAATACGCGCGTATTTACCAAACTCACCAAATAGTTCATTAACGTTTTGATACAGTTTTACAGGTTCAAGTAAAGGTCTGAGCGGATCAACACGGCGGTTTTCATAGCGTACATTCACATCATGCCAAAACTGATCAGCAGCATGCTCAATATCGCCAAAATGCATAAAGGTTGTATTACTTGGTAGGTAATCGAAGATAGTTGCCAATTCATCAAAAAACAGTGGCATGTAATATTCGATACCCGCAGGCCAGGTTCCTTTAGTCACCTGCATATAAATTGAGTCTTGCTCAGAGCTTGCGCCAAATTGTTCACGATAGTTGATACGAAAACGCTCAATGTCAGCGTCGTTAGTTGGGAATTCGTGAGCTGGCAGTAACTCAATTTTGTCGACCTTTTCATCTGAGCGCTGGCTTTCAACATCAAATAAGCGAATGCTGTCCAGTTCATCATCAAAAAAGTCTAAACGGAATGGGTGCGGGCTACCCATAGGGTATAAGTCAACGATAGAGCCGCGAATCGCGTATTCGCCGTGCTCCATCACTTGTTGTACATGTAAATAGCCCGCTTGTTCTAAGTTTTCACGTAGTGTGTGCGTATCTAAGGTATCGCCCACTTTAAAGTTAAGGGTTGAACCATAAATAAACGAAGCAGGGGCAGTACGCAGCATCAAGGTCGACACTGGCACGATTAATACACTTTGTTGTTCTTTTTTTAATGTATTTAACGTGGCTAAGCGCGCAGAAATAATATCTTGATGCGGCGAAAAATGATCGTATGGGAGTGTTTCCCAGTCAGGAAAGACCATGACTGGGTTTTCAGGCAACAGAAATTCGAGTTCAGTTTCAAGGCGTAGGGCGCTTGGCGTATCTGGGGTGACAATCACAACCAGCTCGTTGTGTTGTTTTACACCTTCTGCGATAGCGATGCTAAGCCCGCTACCGGTAAGTTGTCCCCATTGAATTTTATCTTTTTCAGATTTTACCCAAGGCAATGCTGCCCATTGCGCAAACGCCATTTACTACTCCTTTAAACTGTTTTTACTGCTTAGTCTCGATAAATCTTGGTTAAGTCCTGATAGTGATCTATACGACGATCACGAAGGTAAGGCCAAATTCGACGTATGTTTTCACTACGTGCTTGGTCTAATTCAACAACTAATAATTGCTCATCGCTGTTGTTCGCTTCGGCTAAGATTTCACCTTGAGGGCCCGCGATAAACGAGTTCCCCCAGAACTGAATACCTTCACTTTGACCGCTTGGATCACTTTCGTGGCCAACACGGTTACAGCTGATCACCGGCACGCCGTTGGCAACTGCATGAGCGCGTTGGGAAATAACCCAAGCGTCTTTTTGACGTGTTTGCTCGTCTTTTTCATCACGCGGGTCCCAACCAATGGCTGTTGGGTAAATTAAAATTTCAGCACCGGCCATTGCCATTAAGCGTGCAGCCTCAGGGAACCATTGATCCCAACACACTAATACACCAAGTTTACCGACAGAGGTTTGAATAGGCTCAAAACCTAAATCACCTGGTGTAAAATAAAACTTCTCGTAAAAGCCTGGGTCATCAGGAATATGCATTTTACGGTATTTACCGGCAATGCTGCCGTCAGTTTCAAGTACCACAGCAGTATTGTGATAAAGTCCTGTAGCGCGCTTTTCGAATAATGATGACACGATCACCACATTAAGTTCTTTAGCAAGTGCACCTAAGGTGTCTGTGCTTGGGCCCGGGATTGTTTCTGCTAAATCAAAAACGTCTACATCTTCGGTTTGGCAAAAATACAAGCTACGGTGTAGCTCTTGAAGAACAATAAGCTTAGCGCCTTGGCTTGCTGCATCACGAATACCAGCAATTGATTTTGCCATATTGTCTTGAGCATTATCGGTGTTTGATTGCTGGACAAGAGCAACCTTTAAATGCGTTGGTTTAGTCATTGTTTGTTCCTGCTAAAAAGCCGCGCGGTAATTGCATTGTAATACAGTGTAAGCTGCCAAATTGGTGAATAATTGGCACACAATTAATACCCACTACAGTGTGATCTGGGTATGCTTTGGCAACCTGACCAAGCGCCAGTTGATCGTTTTCATCACCATAAATTGGTACTAAAACGGTTTTATTGATAATTAAATAATTAGCGTATGTGGCAGGTAATCTGTCACCATCTTCATCGAACACTGCTTTTGGCCAAGGTAAGGCAATCAGCGTGTAGTTTTCACCCTCGGCTGTTTTAAATGATTGCAGTTGCTTTTCCATTGCATCAAGGGCTGCAAAATGCTCATCATTTTTATCGTCGCACTTAACATAAACAAGGGTGTTGTTTGGAGCAAAACGTACCAGCGTATCAATATGGCTGTCGGTATCATCACCCGCAAGGTAACCGTGATCAACCCAAAGAAACGACGTAGCGCCTAGTTGCTCAACCAGCGTTTGTTCTATATCTGCTTTTGTGAGTTCAGGATTACGATTTGGGTTTAATAAGCACTCGCTAGTTGTGAGTAACACGCCGTGTTCATTGATTTCGACGCCACCGCCTTCAAGAACCAGCTCACTTTGCTGATAGCCATTTTTAGAATTAGCGACTTGCTTTACAAGTACTTGATTAATTTGATTATCAAGATCACTTGCAAACTTATTGCCCCACCCATTAAAAATAAAATCCATTACTTTCAATTCTGTTGCGTCATCAATATTCGCACAGGTCAATGGGCCATGGTCACGTGCCCAGGTATCGTTACAGGGTGTCACCACAAAGTGAATGCGATTAGCATCAACCTCTGCATTTGCAAGTAAAGCTGCAATATGTGCTTTGAGAGCATTATCATGAGCTACAATCACAACATCTTGTTGTTGGCTTATTGCTTGGCAAAGTGCTACATACACAGGCTCAACAGCGGTTAAATTTGCTGCCCAATCTGTGTCTTGATGAGGCCAAGTAAGCATAACAGCATCTTGCTCAGCCCATTCAGGTAAAAGTCTAAATTTCATGAAGGTATTAAACAAACTAAGGTGGGGCTAGTTTAGCATTTTAGCCATAGATGTCAGCTTTTTGTGCGCGATCCAGCGTGATTTTTATTTGTCTTGCTGATTGTTTTCTTGCTGACGTTTTTTAAGTTGGCGTGTTTGTGCGTGCAGGGCTGCTCTTACGACTAAATCTTGGTCAGCATCGCGAATGGCAGTAAACAATAATGTGTATTGGTATTTATCATCATCGCATTTTTCAATGGCCACTAATTCGGTATAGCAATAAATAGCTGATGCTTCGTGTTGTAAGAATAACTTAGTGCGAAATGTTTGCCCTAATTCATACACATCAGCGGAGGTAAGTTTTACACCGCCACCGCCATAACTATCGCAATAGTTTGCGTTATCGTCAGGTTGCTCTGAGGCTAAGATGTGACTCATGATTAAATCAATTTTACGAGATTGCGCCTGTAAAAAGGCCGCCAGTTCTTGTGCAACATCACCTAGATTACGAAGTGGTCGTAAGCTTGTTTGCTCAAGTTCGTTTACTTCGTTGGCAAGTTTAAACAGGGCAGGGATATCCGCTTCAAGTTCAGCATTGGTTTTTGGCACAGCACTTGGTTCAACCGCATATAAATTGACACGGTTGCTCTCGTTGATTTGAAAATATTGTTCAAATTCGGCTAATTTTTGATTATTCATGCTGTACTCCACACATCTTTCCTTAATACTAGCGTTCGAAGCAGTAAATTGCTAGTAATCAAATAATCAAAAAAAAGGGCAAACTCATTGTTTGCCCTTCATTTTTTACAGGTTACCCTCTTGGGTTTTAACATGTTCTTGTTGATGATGTTCTGCTATCTCATCAGCGAGCTCTTGTCTTGAACGTTTTTCAGTTAACTTACGCGCCGTTAACCAATAAAAGAACAGCGGCACAAAGAATACAGCCAGGAATGTCGCTGCCATCATACCGCCCATGACACCGGTACCAACACTGTGACGGGCACCTGCACCTGCGCCAGAGCTTAGTACTAAAGGCACAACGCCCAAAATGAAAGCAAGCGAAGTCATAATGATTGGTCGAAAACGTAAACGTGCAGCCTCAAGAGCAGCCGTACTTGCGCTCCAGCCTTGTTGATGTTTCATCAAGGCGTATTCAACAATAAGAATCGCGTTCTTACTGGCAAGACCAAGTAGTGTTACCAGACCAATTTGGAAGTACACATCGTTTGTCATGCCAACAACCCAAACTGCTATAAGCGCACCAAAGGTACCAAATGGCAGGGCAAGCATCACAGACAGTGGTAGTGACCAACGCTCATATAGCGCTGCTAGAATCAAAAATACCATGATCACAGCAAGGCCTAAGGCAATTCCTGTGGTGCCTGAACTGCGTTTCTCTTGGAATGCAGAGCCTGTCCACTCGTAGGTCATATTAGGTGGTAAAACGGCTTGTGCAATACGCTCAACTTCAGCAATAGCTTGACCCGAACTGTAACCCGGCGCTGCATTACCCATCAGTTTAACAGCAGGTAAGTTGTTATAACGATTTAGGTTTTCTGGGCCACGGCTATACTCGATAGTGGTAAAGGCTGAAAGCGGCACCATAGTACCTTGGTTGTTTTTAACATAGATACGGCCAATGTCATCAGGCTTCATTCTAAATTCAGCGTCTGCAGACATTAGTACTTGCCATGCGCGACCAAATTTATTGAAGTCGTTAACGTAATAAGTCCCTAAGTTACCTGCAAGAGCAGTAAATGCATCATCAATTTCGACACCCATGGCACGGGCTTGTTCACGGTCAACATCAACACGTAGCTGTGGTGCATCAGGGCGCCAAAGTGTTTGCAGACCACTGATGATAGGGCTCTTTTGCGCTTCAGCTGTCATCAACTGCATTGCATGTTGAAGTTTGTCTGGGTCGCTATCACCTTTGTTTTGAATGTAAAACTCAAAACCACCTGTGTTACCTAAACCAAAAATAGCCGGAGGATTAAAGGCAAGAACGAGCGCCTCTTTAATACCTGCTGTTTTCATGAAGAGCTCTTGCACCAGTGCCTTGGTATCAACTTCACGCTCATCCCAATGTTTTTGTGTCACGAATAAAGTTGCAGCGCTGTTTTTGTAACCACCGCCAATAAAGTCAAAACCGGTAAACGCCACCACGTTTTCGTTCGCTGGGTTTGATTGCACGGCCTCAACAACTTGCTGCGTGACTTGCTCAGTGCGTTCAAGTGACGAACCGTCAGGTAAGAAGATTGCAGAGATGTAATAACCTTGGTCTTCATCTGGCACAAGCGAACCAGGGGTGTTTTGCCAAAGGCCAATCGTTGCGGCAATCATACCTGTCATTAAGATAAGCCCTAACAGGCCACGGCGCACCATAAATCCAACAGCACCAACGTAACGGCCGGTGATCTTGGTAAACATGTCGTTAAACCATAAGAAGAAGCGGGCAGTTTGCTTGTGTTCTTGTTTTAAAATAAGTACACAAAGCGCTGGCGTCATCGTTAAAGCAACGACACCCGATAAACTTACAGCAATCGAAATAGTAATAGCGAATTGGCGGAATAGTTCACCGGTTAAGCCACCTAAAAACGCAATTGGCACAAACACTGAGCAAAGTACTAAAACAATTGCCACCACCGGGCCGCTTACTTCGCCCATCGCTTTAACAGCGGCTTCTCTAGCACCGAGCCCTTCTTCGTGCATGATACGCTCAACGTTTTCAAGTACCACGATGGCATCATCAACAACAATACCAATCGACAGCACCATACCGAATAAGGTGAGTGAGTTAATTGAGTAACCCAGCATATACATACCGGCAAATGTGCCCAGTAGTGATACTGGCACTGCAAGAGTTGGAATAAGCGTGGCGCGCCAGTTTTGTAAAAATAAGTACACCACTAAGAATACTAATACCATGGCTTCAAGCAGTGTTTTTACAACTTCACGAATCGATACTTCAACAAAGCGGGTTGTGTCGTACGAGGTTAAATGTGCAAGTCCGGTCGGGAACTGGCTTTTCATTTCTTCAATAACACTGTTTACTTCTTCAGCTACATCAAGAGCGTTAGCACCCGGTTGCAAGAAGATACCTAACAGTACCGCTTCTTTACCGTTAATCGTCCCTTTGAAGTTATAATCTTTAGAGCCAAGCTCAACGCGGGCAACGTCTTTTAAGCGTAAGCTACTGCCGTCAGTGTTTGAACGAATAATGATATTTTCAAACTGCTCAGGCTCAGACAAACGCCCTTGTGCAGTTACACTGTAAACCAGCTCTTGTGGAGATTGTGTAGTTGGTGTTGCACCAATTTTACCTGCCGCATATTGTGAATTTTGTACGCGAATTGCCCCTGCAATTTCTTCAACAGTAACACCTAACTGGCTCATTACATCAGGGCGCAGCCAAATACGCATTGCGTAATCTTTGGCACCAAAAATTTGTACACTGGTAGTGCCTGGAATACGTTTAACACGGTCTAGCACGTTCATAGTGACATAGTTTGATGTCCATAAACTTGAACGTGTTCCATCTGGTGAGTAAAAGGCATGAACTTGTAAAAAGCTAGAAGAACCTTTTTGAACCACCACACCTTGGCGGCGTGTTTCTTCAGGTAAACGCGCTTCAACCTGCTTAACACGGTTGTTTACGTTAACGGCTGCTTGGTCAACATCAGTACCAATTTCAAAAGTAACTTCGATGGTCGTTGAACCTGCACTGGTTGACGTTGATGACATATACATCATGCCTTCAACACCGGTAATGGCATTTTCAATCGGTGTCGCAACCGTTTGCTCAAGCACATCGGCAGATGCACCTGGGTAGGCTGCGGTTACTTGTACAACCGGTGGGGCTATTTCAGGATATTGCGCCACAGGTAAGCTGCGCATCGCAGCAAGGCCCGCAAGTACAATAACAATAGAGATAACAAACGCAAAAATGGGTCTGTCTATAAAGTAACGAGAAAACATAAGACTCCCTGTGCTTATTTTGCGTGGCTTTGGTTAGCGGCAGGTTGGCCAACATTGACTGGCATACCCGGGAAGAAAATACGTGCCATGCCATCAACAATAACTTGGTCACCTTCTTTTAACCCACTGCGAATTAACCAAAAGTTTTGGTATTGCTCGTTTTCTGGTTTTTTGATCCATTCACCTACAGTAACAGGGGCAGGTAAAGCGACATCCATACCTTGCTCGTTTTTACTTACTACATAAACAAACTTACCGGTGCCGTTATCAAGCACTGCACGTTGCGGAACAATGAAAGCGTTTTTGCGTACTGCACCACTTAACTCAACGCGAACGAATTGGCCCGGGCGAAGTTGAAAATCAGGGTTAGGAATAATTGCCTGAAACTCACTGGTACCTGTGTTTGGATTAATACGCACATCAGAGAAGTTAACTTCACCGGTTTGTCCGTATAACGAGCCATCTTGCAGTTTAATTTGTGTTTTCCAATGGCCTTGCTCAGGTAATGTCAGTGAGCCATTTTTAACATCTTGACGCATTTGCAGTTGTTCACGCTCAGATAAGCCAAAACGAATTCGAATCGGATCAAACTGAGTCATTTGCGTCAATAATAAATCTGGGCCAGAAACATAAGTGCCTTCAGAAACAAACTCACGACCCATTACACCTGCGACAGGAGCTTTAACTTGCGCATATTCAAGGTTTAGTTGTGCTTCTTTTAAGGCAACTTTTGCAGCGGCTAAATCTGTCTTAGCAATATCATTGGCTGAGCTTGCGTTATCGTAATCACGTTGTGAAACAGATTTTTCGGCACGTAGTTTAGCTAATCGTTTAACGTCACGATCAGCTTGAACAAGCGCTGCTTTTGCACCATCAAGTGCTGCTTGCGCACGATCAACCGCAAGTTGATAAGGTTCAAGGTCAATTGTAAACAGTGATTGGCCTTGCTCTACACGCTGACCTTCTTCAAAGTTGCGTGATTCAAGAATACCGGTGACACGGGCACGAACTTCAACTTCTTTAGAACCAGACAGCGTAGCTGGCAGCTCAATAGTAAAGGGTGCATCGTGAGTTTCCATTGTCATAGTCGCGACAGCAGCGGGGTGCATTTGACCCTGTTGTTGCTGTGGCGCTTCAGAACAACCTTGCAGTAGCAAAGGAGCAGAAACTAATAACAACGCAGATAATGATAATTTGGCAGGTGCGAAAGGCAGACGCATGTTTACTCCACAGTCCAATTGTTAAGTAGGTATACATAAAAAGTAGTCTATCAGGATGAAAGACGTCACTATGCATTTTCAATTAGCGTTTAGTTTATACCCAAAAAAGAGAAAGGTACACCCTGTAGTTTACTTTTTTATTAGGCACAAAAAAACGCAAAGCATTTTCGCTTTGCGTTAATTTAAGGGTTTAAATCGTTTTTTACTTTTTCGTTAGTAAAGAGGCTAACTCTTCAAGGTTTTTAACAATGTAATCTGGTTGCTTTGCCAGTGGGTAAAGCGCTTTACCGGGCCTTGCGATAAACGCTGTTTGCATACCCGCTTCTTTAGCGCCTGCTACATCCCAGCCGTGAGCAGCAACCATTAAAGCTTCGTGAGGCGCTACATTTAATTGTTCAAGCAACCACTTGTAAGCGCGCAGATCGGGTTTATACACTTTAATATCTTCAACACTGTAACGGTGAGTAAAGTAATCTGTTAAACCAGCATGTTGGAACTGTGCTTTTACACCGTTATTTGACGAATTTGTAAAGCTGACCAGTTTGTAGTTTTGCTTTAATTTCGCTAAAGCTGGTTTAACATCGCTATGCGCAGGTAAAGATAAAAGCGGTGGCACAATCGCTTGTTTAGCTTGCTCGTTGGTTAACGAAATTTGATTATTACTTGCCACCATCATCAGTGCTGCAACGCCGATTTCACCAAAGTCATGATAATCATTCGACACCGTACTCACTAAGGAATGATGCAGCATGGTCGAAAACCAAAGTGGTAATAGCTGGGTATTACCATCAAGCGCTTTAGCGACTGAGCTTTGCATTTGTTCAAGATCAAGCAAGGTTTCGTTGACATCAAACACAATTACTTTTGGTTTTGCTTGGTGTTGAGACTCTGCCATTGTGCCTCCCGAGTAAGTTAGGGTTACCAATAAAACTAGACTAAAAAATACTTTTTTAAACATGATTTAGTGCCTTAACTGCGTTAAGAACATCTAAAGGCTCTGCTCTTAGAGTGTAATCTTCATGAGCAAATGCAAATTGAATCACTCCTTGGCTATCAATAACGTAAGTTGCTGGTAGTGGTAATTCGTAGCTTTCGTCACCATTGGCTTTTGGAATATCTAAACCAAGTTGATCGTAAACTGGGATCAAGCGTTCATCCAAAGTGAATACCAAACCACACTTTTTAGCCAAAGAGTTAGACACATCAGAAAGCACCGTATAAGCTAGCTCGTTTTGCTGTTGGGTAGACAGTGATTCATCAGGTAACTGTGGCGAAACAGCAACTAACTGTGCATTTTGATCAGCAAATGCTTGTTGTATATTGTTAAGCGCGCGAAGCTCTAAATTACAATACGGGCACCAACCACCACGGTAAAAACTCAGCACAAGCGGGCCTTTAGTTAGCAGTTCAGTCGAGCTGATTTGTTTGCCCTTGCTGTCGGGTAATTCAAATGCTGGAAACTTATCACCGACTTTTAAAGCATGTTCACTTAATTGTTCAGCAATTAGTTTTTCAGTCGTTACATCCATCAAATTTAAGATATCAGCTGGGACATTGGCTTTCTTTTGCACTTCAAAGGCGTCGATTTGGGTTTTTAAAGACATACATGCTCCAATCATTTTTTACAATTAGTAGCAAGTATAGAGTTTTAAATATTTATATATACAATACAAAACTGAAACCTAAATTCGAAAATATTGAATGAAAGCCATGTACAGTTTATGTGATTTAGAAACCTTTATTGCCATAGTTGAAAACCAAGGTGTAGTTGCCGCCGCTAAAGCTCAGGGCCTCTCACCAGCTACGGTAAGTCATCGCTTAAGTAAGTTAGAAAAAGCATTAAGTACTGTATTGTTGTTTCGTGATAGTCGGCGAATACGCTTATCACCAGCAGGAGAGCTGTTTTATCAACGTGCTGGTGCCATTTTAGAGGCCTTGTATGATGCAGAGCATCAAATTGGCGCACGGGGCTCAGCAGTGACAGGGCTTTTACGAGTCACTATGCCGCCTTGGGTATTTTCAAAATTTGTGATGCCTGAGCTTGGCCACTTTGAACAGCAATTTCCCGACTTAAAACTCGATTTTATGATCACAGACCAATTTGTGAATATTGTGGATGATGCCCAAGATGTGGCTATTCGAGTTGGTCAGTTAGCAGATTCAAACCTGCTTTCTCGTAAGCTTGTTAGTAACTCTCGTATTTTGTGCGCAGCACCGAGCTATATTGAAAAATATGGGCAACCTAAGTCGGTGGCTGATCTTAAAGACCATTACTGGGTGTGTTTGCCATGGCAGCGACAGCTTAAATTTAGCGAAGGCGGGCAAATAGTTAATTATAATGTGAGAACGCGTTTTACTGTATCTAATTCAGATAACATGACACAGGCTGCGATTGCAGGCCATGGCATAGCGATTAAATCTTATATTGCAATTAAAGAAGATTTAGCCGAAGGGCGGTTAATTGAAGTACTCCCTAATAGCCTTGTTGATGCTGACGCGCCAGTGTGGTTTTTAAAACCACAAAACAGCCTAGTGACGCGCAAAACAGAGGTTTTTTATGACTTTATGAAATCTTTGTTTACTTAAGGTACAAAAACTTAACAAATGGCTTGTAATTAAACTGAAATCTCGTACCCTAAAGCAATAAAAATATAATAAAGGTGAGTTAAGGATGACAGATCAAACTGGGGTTATCACCGCTTTTACCGAGATATCGAGCAAGCTTAGGCGCTTTGTATCACGTATCGTCAGCCCTGATGATGTAGAAGATATTGTGCAAGAGACGTTTATAAAAAGTTATGAAGCTGATCTTAAGCAAAATATCGAATATACTCACAGTTACATGCTGAAAACGGCTAAGCATTTGGCGCTTAATCATATTGCTAAATGGGACAATAAATACAAAGAATCGTTAGATGAACAACAACAGGTTGAGCATCATATGCGTTCAATGGCACTTGAAGATGAAGTGACTTCTAAAGAGCGTTTTTTGTTTTTTTGCCGAGTAACTAACGAATTAAGCCCTCAGGTTAAAAAATGTTTTATCTTAAAAAAAGTCTATGGCTTAAGCCAAAAGGAAATTGCAGCTAAAATGGATCTCAGCGAGAGTACTGTTGAAAAACATATTGCTAAAGGCTTATTGCATGTTCACCGAGCAATGAAATCACACGATGTACAACCTCATACATTTATCCCTACCACAGAGTTCACTGCTAAAGAGGTGAACAAATGAGTAATGTTCATCCATTTTCATCAAAAGACATGATTCAAGAGCAAGCGAGTCATTGGGTTAGTGCCATTGATCGTGGCTTATCTAAAGATGAAGTAAGCCAATTACATATCTGGGCTCATCAAAGTATGGCTCATCAAGAGGCACTGTTTGAACTTGCGACCTTGTGGGATGAAATGAGTGTGCTTAATGAGTTAAGTAGTTTGTTTCCTTATAAAGCACCGCAAAAACAACCTGCTGTATTTGGTTTGTCAACCGCTGCTAGCTTTTTAGTGGTGATGTTGCTTGGTTGTATCATGCTTATCTATTCAAGCTATTGGCAAAGTGAAGAAAATGATTACGCCAAATTTAGCAAAATTTACCGCACTAAAGTGGGTGAGCAAGCTGAATTTGTGTTACCAGACAGCACTATTGTGCAGCTCAATACCAATACTAAACTTGAAGTTGCTTACACAGGCGATCGTCGTCAATTAATTTTGAGTCGCGGTGAAGGGCGCTTTAATGTTGCCAAAGATCCGAGCCGCCCGTTTACGGTTATTGCTGGTGATAAATCATTTACTGCACTTGGTACGGTGTTTAATGTTCAGCGAAATACTGCTTCAGACTTAGAGCTTGTGGTGACTGAGGGCAAGGTGATGATTGCTGATCCGAGTACTCAGGTTGATGCCAGTGATTTTAATCGTTTAAAAGATGCCTCAGATAACAGTGCAGATATTAAAGCACTTCGCGCTAACGTTGTTGTATCTGGTGAGAAAGCACTGATAAAACAAAGTAAAACTGAGCCAATTAAGCAGTTATCGGTTGATGACGTACAACGTGATTTGGCATGGCAACAAGAAATGCTGATTTTTAATGGCGAGTCTTTAGACGAAGCTCTGCAAGAGGTGAGTCGTTATACCGCCACACGTTTTGAATTAAATGATCCAGAACTTGCCTCTTTAAAAGTGGCTGGCGTGTTTAAAACTGGTGACATTAAAGGTTTGCTTGATTCTTTACAGGTCAACTTAGGTGTAGAACATCAACGTTTAGGTGAACATCGTGTTAGCTTAACTATCGCTGCAAAAGGTTAGTTCTGTCTATGAGAATACGCCAATCTAATGATGTTAATTGTGCGCCACTTTCTCGTCACAAAAAATTAATTAAAAAAAAGTTAAATTTACATAGCGGATTTTTCTTCCTCACTTGTTTGTTTAAATTGCGCAGTAAGCAATTGCCGTTGTTACCTGCCTCTTTTGTTATTTATGGCCTTACAGCAGGCCAAGTAGCAATAGCGGCTGAAAAACAAATGCTGCAATTTGACATCAAAGCGCAACGAGCTGATTTGGCGTTAATCGAATTTGCAAAGCAAACCGAACAAACAGTCATTTTTTCTTTCGAATTAGCAAAGCAATATCAAGCGCAATCAGTGTTTGGTTTTTACACCAAACTTGATGCACTGAATGCGATGCTAGAAGGCACTGAGCTCGATGCGGTTGTTGATCAACAAGGCTTGCTGAGTATAAAACTCAAACAAGTAGATAGGATAGATAATAACATGATCAAAGTATCAGGGGTCAGCGCTGCAGTCGTGCCATTACTGCTTGCCGCCAATACGCAAGCGTTAGCAGAAGATCAATCAGCAGAACAAAACATCGAAAAAATTGCCGTTGTCGGTAGCCGTGTAGCAGGACGCTCGGTTGAAGATTTACCGGTTCCGGTTGATATTTTAAGTGCCGAAGCACTCGAGAATACAGGTCAAACAGAAGTTGGCCGTATGCTTCAGGCTATTGCACCGTCTTTTAACTTTTCAAGCTCGTCTATCAGTGATGGTACTGATGCACTTCGCCCTGCAACATTACGTGGCTTAGGGCCAGATCAAACCTTAGTTCTTATCAATGGTAAACGCCGCCACCAAGCGAGCCTTATTCACATTAATACGTCAGTAGGTCGTGGTACGGCGGGTACCGACATGAATGCTATTCCTGCTGCTGCAATCAAACGTATTGAAGTATTACGTGATGGTGCTGCTGCGCAATATGGTTCAGATGCCATCGCAGGCGTTATTAATATCGTATTAAAAGACGCTGAAGAGGGCGGTAAAGCGGCTATTAATTACGGTGAGTACTCAGAGGGCGATGGCGAAACTGTAACTGTTGATTTCAACAAAGGTTTTGCTTTAGGTGATGAAGGTTATTTAAATACCACAATCAACTACCGTGACCGTGCGCCGACAAACCGTGCTGGCCTTCATGGCTCATGTCAATTTTACGGCTGTACTGAACTTGATGACGGTACGCTTTTAGCAGGCGACCCTCGTGAGTTAACGGCACCTCGTGATACGTTTAGAATTGGTGATGCAGATTCACAGCAATTTGCTCTAACCGTTAATACAGGCTATGAGCTTGCTGGTGGTGAGCTATATGGCTTCATCACTTATTCAAATCGTGAAAACGAATCAGCTGCGTTTTTCCGTCATAACGCAAATGCTAATGGTAACCCTGTATTACAAGATGGTGATGCAACCATTCCTATGGGTTTCTTACCGAAAATTAATACTGTCATTGATGACGTATCTTATAACTTTGGTTATAAAAAATCGTTCGATAATGACTCAAGCATTGATTTATCGTACACCTACGGTGAAAACAGCATTGATTACACCACAAGTGACACTATCAACGGCTCTTATGCTAACTACCTTCGCTATGACCAAGGTTTAACGGCTGATGAAATTCGTGCCACTATTCCGCGTTCAGCATATGCATATGGCCTTGAATTATCGCTTCAAACTCTAAACCTTGATTACACCAAAGATTACGACAACTTCTCATTAGCACTAGGTGCTGAGCTTCGTACCGATGAGTTCCGTATTCTTGAAGGTAGCGAATACGCATACCGTGATTATGACACTGTTGATGGTATGAGCATCTATTCTGGCTTAAATGGCGGTGTAGGTAGTGTTGACGCTGCAAGCGGTACACAAGGTTTTGGTGGTTCAGATCCGGCATCATCAGTTGATGAGTCGCGCGATGTGATCTCATTCTATATGGATGCAGAAACCTATGTTATCGATGATGTAATTATTTCAGGTGCGGTACGTTACGATAACTACAAAGGCTTTGGTGATACCGTTAACTTTAAGTTAGCAGGTAACTGGTCTGTCACTGAAGATGTGTCTCTACGTGGTGCATTAAGCACAGGTTTTAGAGCACCTTCTATGCAACAACTTTACTTTAATAACGTAAGTACACAGTTCGTTGTAGGTGATGATGGCAGCTTAGTGGCTGAGCAAGTAGGTACGTTTAGAAACGACAGTACCTTAGCGCAATCAATTGGTATTCCTAAGTTAAAAGAAGAAAAATCACAAAACCGTAGTTTAGGTATTGTGTATAACGTGACCGACAATATCAATTTAACCATTGACTACTACTCGATTGATATCGACGACCGTATCGTTATTTCTAACCGTTTAGGTAAAGGTTTATCAGATACGCTCGATGCTGCACTTGAAAGCTCAGGCGCAGGTGCGGGTCAGTTCTTCTTAAATGGTGCCGACACAGAAACAGAAGGTGTTGATTTAGTTGCTACATGGAACACAGAAGGCCTTGGCGGCACGCTAGATTTCACCTTTGCTGCTAACTTTACTAAAACAGATGTAGTTGATTTATTCACGCCATCAGGCAGTGGTCTTGAAACTATTCCGGTAGAAGATGTGTTTTCTGCCCAAGAAACGTCAATTATCGAAGAATGGCAACCTGAAGACCGCATTAACTTAAGCGCGCTTTACCGCTTAGAAGATTGGACTGTAAACCTATCTTTAAACCGTTACGGCGAATACACAGTTGAAGATGGTGGCCGTCAAACATACGGTGCTGAAATCTTAACTGATGTTAAAGTTAACTATTTCTTTAACGAAAACCTATCATTTAACATTGGTGCAAATAACTTATTTGATGTTTACCCAGATAAGAACACCATTGGTAATTCACGCTCGGGTACGATTGTTGATGCTAGCGGCAACACAATTGTTTCAAGCCCTGGTGTATTCACTTACTCACGTCGTTCAGCACCATTTGGTTTTAACGGTGCGTACTACTACGTAGGTGCAGAGTACAAGTTCTAAACTCCCTTTAGATTCCTTTATTATTTAACTTGCAAAGGGCCGTTAGGCCCTTTTTTAATGCAGTCATAAAAACTTCACTTTTTTTATCAACATAAATCCCTAATAATATCTGGACTAGACCAGATTTTAGGCGATATTAAAAATGAATGAATATTTACTGTTAACTCCTGGCCCATTAACAACATCGGACAGTGTAAAACAATCGATGTTAAAGGATTGGTGTACATGGGATGACGATTATAACTTAGGTGTTGTACAGGCTATTCGCAGCAAACTTGTAACTTTGGCCACTAAAAGTTCTGACTATACGTGCACATTAATGCAGGGCAGTGGCACTGCGAGTGTAGAAAGTGCTTTAGGTAGTTTAGTCGCAAATGAACATAAGTTATTAATAATAAACAATGGCGCATATGGTAAACGGATGGCAGAAATTGCCCAGTATTTAGGTGTTGACCATTGTGTTTTAAATTACACTGAAACTCAGCTACCAAGCTGTGACGACATTGAAAAAACACTCTTGAGTGATGAAAACATTAGTCATGTTGCAATGGTGCACTGCGAAACGACGACCGGCATGCTAAACCCAGCAAAGCAAGTGGGCGAACTATTATCACGCCATAACAAAGTGTATATTTTAGACGCAATGAGCAGCTTTGGTGGCGTACCGTTTGACTTAGCAGATTGGCACATTGATGTAATGATTAGCTCATCTAATAAGTGTATTCAAGGTGTTCCAGGTTTTGGCTTTGTAATTTGCAAGCGAGAGTTAATTGAAGAATCACAGGGGGTTGCACGTTCGTTGTCACTTGATTTACATGCACAGTGGCAGTGTATGGAGAACAACCTAGGTAAATGGCGTTTCACATCTCCTACACATGTTGTACGCGCATTTCATCAAGCTCTTATTGAATTAGAACAAGAGGGGGGTGTTGCAGCACGTCATAAGCGTTATAAAGACAATCAGCAACTTTTAGTCACTGCGATGAGAGAGTTAGGTTTTCAAACGCTCTTAGATGATAGCTTACATTCACCGATTATCACCTCATTTTATTCTCCAACAGCGAATGGGTATGACTTTAAAGAGTTTTACTTGTTGCTTAAAAACCAAGGGTTTGTGATTTACCCAGGTAAGGTGTCAGATGCTGACTGCTTTAGAATTGGCAATATTGGTCATGTGTTCGAAAACGATATTACACGTTTAATTAAAGCAATATCAAACAGCAGATATTGGTTATAAAGAATGTTCACCCGTGTAAAGGCTTTGTTTAACAAAGCCTTTTTTAATTTATTGCCTTAGTGACCTTCTACAGTCATTTCAATAGCATTATGCAACCAATACTCAATATTGTAATCCACTAAACTGCCTAGTTCATCAAAGCGTTTACGAATAACTTTTAAACAGGGTGTACCACTATTTTTTTGCAATACCTGCGCTACATCGTCAGGAAGGACAGTCACACTAATTGCGCACTGCTCATTGACTACATTTGTTGCGTATTGATTTGCCATTATTTGTGTTATCGAGCCATTTAGGTTGTGCTCAGCAAGGCTATCAAAACGCGCAGCATCACAAAAAATATCTTCAAACATCACTAAGCGCTCATCAAGGCTGCGGGCACGCTGCAAATGGTGCAAAGTGGATGCAGAAAATTCTGCTTTTAAATCATGATTGCTAATTTCTTGATGGCTAATCACTTGGGTATCAGCAACAAAGCCTTGCTGTTTTGCAAGTTCATAAAAATTTACTTTAGTGGCAGGATTCCACTTAAGTTTTGTTGGTGTTACAAACCAACCACGGCGCGTTTGGCTATAGATCAATCCTTCAGCTTCTAAACGAAGTAGTGCCTCACGGACTGTAATACGGGTCGAGTTAAATTGTTCTTGTAACAAACGCTCAGAAGGGAGTTTGTCACCCGTGTTCAGAGTCCCTTCGCTTAGTAATTGATGTATGTAATTTCTTATTTGTTGATATAAAAGCATACCGTGCCTTTTTGCTAAATACAGCTTTAGCTTAACTGATAATAAAGGGATTTATAACGTTTGATTATGAAATTAAATAGTTATCTAAGTAATCTAGCCAAAAAGAAAGTGGTTCAATATGCATATTTGGATCTTTTGCACAGTCGTCAAGTTCTCTTAATTGTAAAATTTCTTCAAAAAATGGCTGGGCTGAAAATTGATTAGCTTGTTGTAACGACAAAGGGCCACCTTGTTGTTGCAAGGTGAGTGTACTGGCAGGCGAAAGTGTTTGCTCATAACCTGCATTCTTTGCGACTAAATAGCGTTTAGCTTGAACATGTTGAGAAACCATGGAAACGACAGCATCATTAAAGTTATTTTCTTTTAAAAAAATTGCGCCAAGCTCGCAGTGATTCACATATCCTTGCTTGGTCATCGTGAGATTTTGCTGCTGTGCGATTAAATGCCCAATATCATGTAAAAATGCAGCAACGACAGTATCAGCGCTTAATTTTTGCTGCAATGCAAGCCCAGCGCACTGGGCTGCATGAGAATACTGAGTACAAATTTCGTCATAGTGTTGGTAACCAAACTGCTCAAATAAATAACAGATCTGTGTAATTGTTTGTTGGTGTGTAATGGTCATCTAAAAAACTCTACGATTTCATATCGACTTTTCCTGCGCTGCCTATGAGGCTGGCAAGATACGTATCTATTGGATTTACATGGGTGTTATTGTCTTCTGCTCGTTCTTTACGACGAATTGCATTACGAATTAGGTAAGCGCCGACAGTTCGAAAGGGCTCAACTACAAAGTTGTCTAATGTTTGATTTACAAGGCCACAGTGTTGCCAAACAGGTGCATTTTTTAAAATTAAAGCACACAGAATATTTGCCCCTAAAAAAGACTGTACGACGCCATTACCAGAATAACCCCCGGCGTAGATAACGTTTGCTTGATTATTCAAATGTCCAAAAAACGGGAAGCCAGTGACACTTCGGTCAGAAGGGCCTGTCCAAGTTCGATCAATTTCAAAATTATGGTTAGGGAAAAAGTGTGATAAAGAGTTATTTAATAGCGTTTGATAGCGACTCGGCTGCTCAAATTTATCACTCATTCTGTTTGCGAAGCTAAAATAATTTCCGCCTTTGCCAAGCATTAATCGACCATCAGTAGTGGTTCGGTAATAGTTTACAAAAATACGGGAGTCTATTATTGCAGCGCCATGATTGAGACTTAAATGATTTAGCGTTTCAGGCATCGGTTTAGTAATTGCCATATCGCTTGAAACCAGCACGATATTACGTTGAAACTGCGGCTTTAGGGTAAGGAGCCACGCATTAACGGCAAATACTAGATAATTAGCACAAATATTACCTTGGCTTGTTTCAACATTTAGGGGGGACTGTCCGCTATGTGCTGTGTACTGGCACTGTTCAATAATTGTAACGCCTAAACTTTCAGCGACCTGTTTTAAACCACGAACTAATTTTGCCGGCTGAATACTACCACCATGAGGTGAATAATGACCGCTAATATTGGCGGCTGATCCTGTATTGATAAGAGCTTGAGTATCACAGTGTTGCCATGCATTAAGATTGTTATCCTCAAGCATTTTTATTGCGGGGGCTAACAAGTGCTTTTGTGCTTCATTTGAGGCGGTGTAATAACAGCCATCAATTCGACAATCGCAGTCGATACCGTGCTGACAAACAAACTCTGCAATTTGATGAACCGCTGACTCAGACTCTCTGACTAAAAACAGTGCCTTTTCGAAACCGACTAACTTACTTAAACTGGGCAGCTTAGTTGACCAAGTTAACATTGCACCGCCATTTCGCCCTGATGCGCCTTGCCCGCAATAGCCTTTTTCAATGATGGTAACTTTTAAATTAGCTTGTTGCTGCTTAAGTTTGATAGCGGTCCAAAGGCCTGTAAAACCACCACCTATGATACATACATCGCATTGGTGCTTTGCAGGTAATGAAAGAGGAAGCGCATAGGCTTCCTCTTGCATTGCATTATCAAACCAAAAAGGTTGAAACTGCATTATGGGCGCTCCCCTCGGCTTAGTTTTGCATCAATCTCCATTAAAACAGCTTCAATATCAGCCAGTGAGTCAACTACGAAATGCGCACCTGCAGAGTACAAGCTTTGGTAAGCTTGACGTGTCAGTTGCTGCTTTTGTTCAGCACTACATGCTTGCCACTCTTGCTCTGTTAAGCCAACCGCATTACCGCTTAATGCGAGGCCAATTGTCCACATGCCGGCATTCAAACCTTCTTCGATGCCGGGGGCTGAATCATCAATTTTGATACAGTTAGCAACTTTTTTAATGCCTAAAGCATTTACATTTTCAAGAGCCATCCAAGGGCCAGGGCGAGAACCGGCTTTAAGGTCGTCACTTGCTACCCAATGATCCGGTTGATAGCCATAGTCTGCAGCGGCACTGACTAACACTTCCATAACTTGGCGAGGGTAGCCCGAACAACTGCCTACTTTGATGTTTTGCTGTTTCAAGCGATTGATCACTTCAAGCGCACCAGGAATAGGCATTGCTCTGTCTGCTACTTTTGCCTTTTGCAATGGCATGAAAGTTTGATAGATGTGATCAATATCTGAGTCTGACATTGCTCGGCCAAACTGTGAGTGCCAGCGTGAAGCAACTGACTCCAATTTTCCAAGTGTGGCAATGTGATCCCATTTTCCCATACCCATTGGAATACGCGCTTCAGCAAGTGAAATATCAAAGTCATAAGCTTGTTTAAATGCTTCAACAAAAATGGTAGTGGGGGCAACTGAGCCATAATCCACGACAGTTCCAGCCCAATCTAAAATGATAGCTTCTATGTTTTTCATAAGATTCTCTTTTAATTGTTTCAGGTCACAACCTGTTTTGAGTGATGAGTTCGAATAGGGGATAAACGTACTGTGAAATAACACAGTGAACATGCAACTAAAGCGGCGGCAACAATGCCAACTAAGTAACAAGCGTTAATAAAGAAGTTAAGCCAGCTGAGTTCAGGCATAGCAAATGTTCTGTACAGTAAAATACTGACAGAGCCAAGATAGCCTGCAGAATCAGCAAGATAAATTAAAAAAACAGCATTAGCGACAGAGCCAACGGCAGAAATCATTCGGTCAAATAGAAAACAGTTATACGGGATGTAACTGATATAGAGACCTGAGCCAAGTAAGACCATCCACGCTTTTGCGGATATCAAGTTAGCTTCGAAAGCAAAGGTGCTCGACAATAACAAAGCGGCACCGAATAAAATAAAGCCGTGATTGACATAAAATGCGGTTTTGTTGTTTTTTACCAAAACCATCGCGCCTAATGCGATAAGGACAATAAATGACATTCTGATCCCCGCGTAGGCGAAAATGGCAGGTTCTTCACCATGGCCAAGAGCTTGCCAAATTTCAGCTGCAAAATTGTCACGGAAATCACGAAAACCAGTAAACAGCATGAAGCTTAAAATGAGGCTGCTAATACCAAACCAATACTGTTTAAAAAATTGCCAACGAGCTTTGCCATCCATAGGTAAGCGTTTTTGTCTTGCTTGTTCGTCCTCTATTGTTGGTTCTGGAATGAGGGTTAAGCATTTAACACTAAACAATAGCAGCGGGAAAAATAGCGCACCTGTTGCTGCAGGCATCCAAAGTTCAGGTACATTTAGTGTATCAATAAGCCATTTGCCTACACTGCGAACAAGCCCTGATGCCAATATAAAAGTGACACTCAAAATAGCGCCTAGAATTTCACTGGTTTTTCTTCCTTCAAGAAAGCTAAAAACAAGTCCCCAAATCATGCCTAGTGAGAGGCCATTAAAAAATAGCCAAATAACATTTAACCCAATCGGAGTGATAGCAAATAACACCAGCGATATTTCTGCAGCGGCAATAAGGCCAATAATTGTTAAACCTCGTTGCTGATGCTGCATCTCTGAAATAACTTTTATGCCAATAAATTTAGCGCATAAATAGCCAAAAACTTGCGCCAAAATCAGTGCAATCTTAAAGCTTATCTGCCAACTCGGATCGTCGAATTCAGTGTAACTATTTGCAGTGAATGGCTTACGAAATGCGTACATAGAAAAGTAAGTGAGAAATGCAGCACTGGCTGCAAATAACACAAAACCGGTTCCTTGCGCACGTTTAAGCCAATTAGGGTGTGAAAACATTAGGTATCCTTTGCGGGGCAATGGCCCCGCATACAACTCAAAAACTGATTAGAACTGATAGTTAAAGCCAACCATGCCGCGTACACCGTAGTACTCTACTTGTAGAGGACGGCTTTCATCGCCTAGGTAGTATTTAAGAGGCTCGTTGGTTAAGTTATTCAGTTCGAGGTAGACTAATGCGTTTTCGTTAAGCTGATATGACGTGGTAAAGTCAACGCTTGTATTGTCGCCATAATAGCTATCAAATTGTTTGCTGCTGCCATGCTCTTCAATGTATTCACCTTTGAAGTTAACGGCTAATCGAGCTGCAAAATGCGTATTATCGTAATACACCGTAAAGTTGTAGAGACTATCTGCTTGGCGAGGAATGGAGACTTTGTCTGCGCGATCTGGAATCGTCATTTCTGAATCCATGAAGGTCGCATTAGCCATGATGCCAAAGTTATTTAGTTCAGGTGTAATAAACCCTAAATCACGATTGAACGCGACCTCGAGACCTGCAAGCCATGCGCTATCGCCATTTTCAGGGCGAATAATATTAACCCCAGTGTTATTGCCGAACTCTCCTATAGAGCTACTTTGAAAAATAGGATCGGTAATATCTTTATAAAATACCCCCAGAGAAACTAACCCTAAGCGGTCAAAGAAGTATTCAGCCATTAAGTCGACATTATTTGAATAAGTCGGCTCTAAATTTGGGTTACCAGAAGTTAATTCGTTGTCTGCTTCTAAGTAAGTTGCACCTGGCGTTAATGAGCCAAAGTCTGGACGAGCAAAAGAGCGAGTTAATGCAAGTCGATAATTGGTTTGACTGTTAGGGTGATAGGTTAAATGCAATGCAGGTAACACAGACAAGTAGTCATTGTTTGCTTTAACGCTTTCGACTTTATCTTCATCTGCAAGGTAAATATAACCGTCAACCTCGGTGTCTGTTTGAGTTAAACGAAGACCTGTTAGCATTTCCCAATTAGCATTAATGGTATATGTTGCCATACCATATAAAGATGTATGTTGTTCATTAACATCAAAGTTTCTGCCAAGTGCTCCACCATTTTCGATTAAAGCAGATTCACTTTTATCAAGGACAAACTTGTCTTTATTGTTATTCCAAAAATTCGCTAAGTCATCAGTACTAGCAACTTGCGAAAACTGACTTTGATAATCGTAAGAAAGCTCGCTTAAATAGTCACTTCGCCCAGGTTGGTCGGCTAATGCAAAATCACTCAGAGTAGGGGCTGCGCCATAGTTTTCAGTATCCCATGCATAAAATTCATCGCTGAACCTAGCAACGCGTTCTTTATCGCGATACTTTGCGCCTACTTTAACAATAAGATCATTATTGAGTTGCCACTCAAAGTCTAAAGCGGCAACAATTTTATCTTTTTCATTCACCTTAATTTTATAAAGTTCGACCCACGATAAGCCCATTTGGCTTGGGTCAAACGAAAAACCACTTGGTAGATGAGTACTGATTTGATCCCATGGATCTGAACCACCATCAATCGTGTTATAAGCGTAGTTTTTGCCTGTATCTCTGTCTTCAAGGCCTTCGTAACCGACATTTTTTTGGTCAAATCGAACTACAAAATAACTGTTATCTTCACTGTTAGGCGTGTTGCCATACCTAAATTCGTTTTCATAGCTAGATAAAGACCAATTTAATGTTTTGTCGTAGCCAAAGAAATGCTCACCAGCAAACTCAAAGCCCGTCATTTCTGTTATGAGCTCATTTCTAATATGTTGTAGCTCTGCTCTGTCTTTATCAAAACGCATACGATGCTTATAATGCGTTTCATCGTCGATTAGTGTGCCGTACATGGCACTAGCACTAACATTGCCTTGTTCTAGCTGGTATTCAACAGAACCATTTAAACCGTAAGTTTCACGAGTTCCGGTGTAATCTCTTAGCTCTAAACGATAAATACCTAAACCATCATTTCCTCGACGAGGCTCAAAGTTATCTGTTGCCCAGTCGCGTTGCCAAGCCGTTGCGTTAATTAAAAAACCTAACTTGTCATCTAAGATGCGATCGCCATAAAGTAAGTTGGCAGAGTAGTTATTGCCATCAGCTAGTTCGTTTTGACCGAGTGCTAAATTGGCATTAAATACAAAATCATCGGGTGCTTTTTTGGTTATAAAGTTAACGTTACCACCAATAGCATCTCCCTCCATCTCTGGCGTTAATGCTTTTGATACCTCTACAAATTCAATAAGCTCACTCGGGAAAAAGTCAAACGCAGTGGCGCGGCTGGTGGTTTCTTCTTCAGCAGTTGGTAATCGGTTGCCATTGATAGTTGCAGAGCTCCACTGGGCAGGTAAGCCGCGAACAGCAACAAATCGGCCTTCGCCTTGGTCGCGTTCTATAGAAACACCAGGGATGCGTTGAACTGCTTCAGCTGCGTTACGGTCTGGCAACTTACCGATGCCATCAGCCGAAATAACATTTTTAATATTTTTAGCATTCTTTTGGCTATTGGCCGCAGCCATTTCACCACGTTGAATTTGACCAACAGCAACGACTTCTTCAATGGTGTTAGCTGAATTATCCATCACAATAGGAGACAGTAATTTAACCTCATTGTTGCTTATCTCAACATCAACAATCTGGCTGCTATAACCCATATACGAAACTTCAAGTTGGTAGTGGCCTGCATCTAATTTAGCAAGCTCAAACTTACCATCATAATCAGTCACCGTTGATTGATTTGTGCCAACGACTTTAACCAAAGCACCTGGCAAGCGATTACTATGATCTGTGATAGAGCCTTGAATTTTTGCATCAGTGGCAAAAGCGCTATGCGCTGATAAAAATGGGTAGCTGCACAAAAAAACAGCTGTGCTGAGTGTACGTCGTTTAATCATCTGTTGAGCCTCTTATTTTTAAATTCAATCTGGACTAGACCAGATTTGTTGCAGACAATAATAGAGAGGCTTTTTTACAAAGATGTGACGGTTTTTTATTTTTAATATTAAAAAAGGGTCAAATGACCCTTTGAGATAAGTTATAAAGACGTGCTGATAGCAATTGGTACATCTTGATATTGTTTTATTTTATCAAGCAAGGTTACTAAGGTTTTGTGGCTGCTTTGCTCACTTGCTGTTACTTGTACATTGGTCATTTCAAACTGTGCAGCAAATAACGCAAGGTTAGCGATTATCTGCTCTGGTGTGATAAGCCTATTTGCAAAATAAATACTGTCGTTTTCAGTGATAGTAAATTGCGCTTGTTTTTTAGGGTTTTCAAGACTTGGTTTTGCTAAAGGGCGGTTCACTTCAATAGCGCGCTCTTTAACAAATGAGGTTGTGACGATAAAAAATATCAGCAAGATAAACACAATATCGAGCATAGGAGTCATATCTACATCAGCGTTTGCAGTGGTTTTTTTATGTTGTTTCACCATAATTAGGTCCTTGTTGTTTTTGACTAAGCCACAAAATTTACGATTAAGTGGACTAGCCATAGTCGTGATTAATACCACGGATTATTTTTAAAATGCTGGGCGCCACAGCAGTTTTTCGGATCCTRAATTTAAAGTTAGCAGCTTTTAAAAAAATGGTAGTTAAATAAATATTCTAAGTTTATTAAATGTTTGTAGCGTTTTTGTTGGTAAAAAAATATTTATTAGCTTTGATGAAATCATTTCGAAGTGTATCTGGTCACTTTTGTTGGAACTAAGTTTAAAGGATGGATAAATGTTAAAAATTACGTCTTTTGTTTGTGCAATGTGTCTTGTTATACCGACAGCAAGTTTTGCTGAGCAATCAGTAAACGGGCAAGATTTTATTAATTTATTCGAAAAGCTGTCAGGTAAGCAACCCGGTATCAGAAAAGGTCACGCCAAAGGGGTGTGCGCTGTCGGCACATTTACACCTAATCAAGCAGCAAAGCAGTATTCAATTAGCCCTTTATTTAACGCACCGTCAAAAGCAAATATTCGCTTTTCTATGGGCGGTGGTAACCCTCATGCTGATGAAACATCACGCTCGCCGCGAGGAGTGGGGGTGCAGTTTGTACTAGAAAATGGTGATGTACACAATATTGCAGGGCTAAGTACACCTGTATTTGCAGGTAAAAGCCCAGAAGCGTTTTTTGGTTTGCTAAGTACCTTAGTACCTGACGAAAAAACTGGGCAAATCGATTATGCAAAAGTAAAAGCATACAGAGAGCAAAACCCGAGTACCTTAGGGCAATTTAATTGGCTGCAAAGCCATAACCCGCCAGCATCGTATGTGTCTTCGCGTTATTTTGGTGTGCATACCTTTTACATGGTTGATGAAAAGGGCGCTAAGCATGCCTTTAGATGGACCATGGTGCCAGAAGAGCCTGAGCAGGTGCTAACTGAAGAGCAAATGAAAACCTTCCCTAAATCATTTCTGGCTAAGCGACTTGAAGAGGATTTAGCGAAAGGAAAGGTTCATTATCGTTTTCAAGCACAATTAGCCAAGCCCGGTGATGCATTAACTGACCCTTCAGTACAATGGCCTGCGGAGCGCAAAACAATTAATTTAGGAAAGCTCACCATAGAATCGACAGGTGAGTCAGGTTGCGACCTCACTAATTATGACCCAAATCTGTTATCTAAAGGGTTTAAGCCAAGTGATGATAAAGTACTTAAATTACGCTCAACAGCCTATGCAATTTCATTTGCTAAGCGTTTAACGGGTCAATAAATAAAACTAAATCGCTTGGCGGTGCTCCCGATTATTTGATTACCAAATAAACTTGGTGGTTTAACGACCAAGCGATTTTAATGTAAAAGTTGTCGTATATAGTTAAAGTCATATTTTTCAATAATGTATTGTTTTTATAGACTTTACCCATATCTATACATTTACTGAAAAATAAATAAAGGGAATTTTATGAATGTAACTTTGCGTGATGTTACGAAGGATAATTGGCTGGATGTAATTCACTTAGAAATAACTAAAGAGCAAGAGGATTACGTAGCGTTAAATTCAGAGTCTATCGCTGAATCAAGCTTTTATCCCCATTATGTTAATCGGGCAATATATCGTGAAGATGAGGTTGTCGGTTTTATTCAATATTACCAAGAGCTTGAAGAAGGGCTACCTGATGAGTTTTACATTGCTCAGTTTATGGTTGATGTAAAATATCAAGGCCAAGGTATAGGTAAAATCGCAACAGAATTAGTAATTAACGAGATGAAAGAAATTCCAGAATGTAAAAAAATAACCATACTCTATATGCCTGGCCACCATATGATGCGCAAATTTTATTCTCAGTTTGGTTTTGTGGTCACCGAAGAGGACGATGAAGACGGTGTTGTAATGGAACTTGATGTTAAATAGCTGGAACGCTCTTTTTGGGGAGCTTAATTATCATCAACCTAAATTATACCTTGTCAGGTTTTATTGGTGGGCTTTGATAAAATCTGACAGTCTTATATACGCGACAAGCAGGCTGTTGGATGAACTCGTTTTTGGACAAAAACGTGTTAGAGAGAAATACRGCTTTGTGCCAKCAACTGACCTTCAGTTGCCAAAAAATTTAATTGTGGTAACAGRCAATAAACCAAAACAACTCTTAGCCAATAGGAAGTCTAGAAGATGCTTTGAGTTCTCGTAGTGATAAATTTGAGCGAATAGCTGTAACGCCAGGTAATTTACGCAAAGTGTTATCGATGAATTGGCTATAATCATCTAAGTTTTTTGCGACAACCTGTAATAAAAAATCAGCGTCACCTGTTGTATTGTGGCAAGAAAGTACCTGATCGCAATTTTTGATAACACCTTCAAAAATAGCGGTTGTCTTA
>NZ_LJTC01000051.1 GCF_001306915.1 Pseudoalteromonas lipolytica
TTTTATGACAGCGTAACAGACAGAAGTTAAGTTACTAAAGTAGACAATTACTTGATATCAGAATTCCAGATTTTAGTTAATTGCCAAGGCGATTAACAAACCAAATTTGCTTGGTGACAATAGCGTTTTGGACCCACCTGACCCCATGCCGAACTCAGTAGTGAAACGAAACAGCGCCGATGATAGTGTAGCAGCTGCTATGTGAAAGTAGGTCATCGCCAGGCTCCAAATAAGAGAAAGCCCGATTCAAAAGAGTCGGGCTTTTTTGCGTTTGTAGCTTTCAGTTAGGTAGGTTGGGTAGAGCGGAGCGAAACCCAACACAATCCATGTGACCCTCTTCATAACCCATGATTAAAAATTCTTAAAATCTCTACTGGTCTAACAGCTTGGCGATCTCTAAAATGGCTTACTTCACCTTGCGCTAATACCATTCCGCTTAAATATCTGATCTAATATAGGCTATATAAAATCACCGGCTAATAACATTGAATTCAAACATATCTGAACAGCTTTTAGCGCTTTCTCGAAAAGAACCAAACGCACGAAAACGCATGCGATTGCTCGCAGTGTCTTTATTTTATGAGGGTAATAGCCGAACC
>NZ_LJTC01000052.1 GCF_001306915.1 Pseudoalteromonas lipolytica
CTACTATATCGAGATCCCTCGCGCCCAGGCCAAGGAGGCCCCGGCGGACTATATCCGCCGCCAGACCCTGAAGAACGCCGAGCGCTTCATCATCCCCGAGCTCAAGGAGTTCGAGGACAAGGCGCTGTCGGCGAAGTCCCGGGCACTCGCCCGGGAGAAGCTGCTCTATGAGGGACTCCTCGACACCCTCAACGCCGAGCTCGACGCCCTCCAGGCCAGCGCTCGGGCACTGGCGGCGCTGGACGTGCTGTGCGCCTTCGCCGAGCGCGCCCGCGCCCTGGAGTTCGTGCGCCCGCACCTGGCCGAGACCCCGGGCATCGCCATCCGCGGCGGTCGCCACCCGGTGGTGGAGCGAGTCTCCGACGCTCCCTTCGTGCCCAACGACCTGATGATGGGCGACGACCGCCGCATGCTGGTGATCACCGGCCCCAACATGGGCGGCAAGTCCACCTACATGCGCCAGGCAGCGCTGATCGTGCTGCTCGCCCACACCGGCAGCTTCGTGCCGGCAGACGAGGCGGAGATCGGCCCGGTGGACCGTATCTTTACCCGCATCGGCTCCTCGGACGACCTGGCCGGCGGACGCTCCACCTTC
>NZ_LJTC01000053.1 GCF_001306915.1 Pseudoalteromonas lipolytica
GCCGACGCCCATATAGGGCTGCACATAGGCGTCGGTGCCGCCCAGCGGGTAGTACTGCAGGGTCAGGGTCGGCGGCAGGTGCTCGGTGGAAGCCAGGTTGGCGCCATCCAGCTCGATGTCATGATCGAAGGGCTCGGCGGCCAGCAGCTCGACGCCCAGCTTGTCGGTGAAGCGATAGCCCAAGGTAAAGGCGAAGGCACTATCGTCCTGAACGTCGACATCAGTTCCATCGTTGAGATTGCCGTTATCGCTCTTGGGCTCGACCTTGGCCACGCCGACGCGGGTAAAGAAGTCGCCGGCGCCGTAAGCGAAGGCCTGGGTGCTGGCGGTGACGGCAGCGGCGGCGACGCTCGCCGCGATCAGGGTGGTGAGGGCACTCTTGCGCATGGTATCGGCTCCTGCTGGCTCGGGTGCGGCACGACGCCGCGAGGGAAGATAAGTTCAGTGTAGCCGGGCTTCCCGCTGAGGGAGTTGATCCAGCGCAAGGAAATGATGCAGTGCAGTGAACTGCCACCTTTGGGGCCACTCTTGGCTTGGACTCAACGTTCGGAGAAGCGTAGCCGTCTGGCGACAGGTCGCCGAAC
>NZ_LJTC01000054.1 GCF_001306915.1 Pseudoalteromonas lipolytica
GAAAACTCTTTATAGATACGAATATCTATAAGAATTTTAATATCAGCTTTCCAAATTTTTAAAGAGCAAGAGAATAAACTTCTCAAAATTAAACACACTCTATTCTCAAGCAGTTTATTACCTGATTAAGAATGTTTATTTTTAAGGAGTAAAAGTGGTGGAGCTAAGCAGGATCGAACTGCTGACCTCCTGCGTGCAAGGCAGGCGCTCTCCCAGCTGAGCTATAGCCCCACATATGCTGGTACTTACTGTTTTATTAGCCACTTCGATTGAGACAAGGCGTAAGTTGAGGACGTTTAGTTCACTAAACGACGAAGCTTACAACGCAGTATCAAGAAGAAGTGGTGGGTCTGAGTAGATTTGAACTACCGACCTCACCCTTATCAGGGGTGCGCTCTAACCAACTGAGCTACAGACCCAAACAATAAGTGTTGTTCTCTTTACAATTAACAATCATCTGTGTGGACACTACGAACAAATAAGTTCTAAATCGTATAAGGAGGTGATCCAGCCCCAGGTTCCCCTAGGGCTACCTTGTTACGACTTCACCCCAGTCATGAATCACTCCGTGGTGAACGTCCTCC
>NZ_LJTC01000055.1 GCF_001306915.1 Pseudoalteromonas lipolytica
CTTCGGGCGCATCCACCGTATCGGCCAGACGGAGGTCTGCCACCTGTGGAACCTGGTGGCCAACGAGACCCGCGAAGGCGCCGGCTTCCAGAAGCTGTTCGATAAGCTGGAGGTGGAAAAGAGTGCCCTGGCCGGCAAGGTCTTCGACATCCTCGGTGAGGCCTTCGAGAACACCTCGCTTAAGGATCTATTGGTGGAGGCGATCCGCTACGGCGAATCGACCGAGGTGAAGTCGCGCCTGGAGCAGGTGATCGAGGGTGCCTTGGATACCGACCACCTGCGCGAGATCATCCGCCGCAACGCCCTGGTTGAGCAGCATATGGGGCTCGATGAGCTCTATGCGGTGAAGGAAGAGATGGAGAAGGCCGAGGCCCGCAAGCTGCAGCCGTACTTCATCCGTGCCTTCTTCACCGAGGCCTTCCAGATCCTGCGCGGAGAGCTGCGTCCGCGGGAGCCAGGCCGCTACGAGGTCCGCCATGTGCCCGCAGCCATCCGCGAGCGCGACCGCGTGATAGGTGAGAGCCGCACCCCGGTGCTGCGCAAGTACGAGCGCATCTGCTTCGAGAAGGAGCACGTGC
>NZ_LJTC01000056.1 GCF_001306915.1 Pseudoalteromonas lipolytica
GTATAGAGGATCGGCGCCAGCGCCTCGTGGACCCGGGGAAGATGCAGCACATGAATGCCATCGGCCGCCTCGAGTCCGACCCCCTCGTCGGCGAACACGAACAGCTCGCCGCCGCGGGCCCGCACCTCCTGGAGGTTGGACTTGAGCTTGTCGAGCAGCTCGTCGTTGGGCGCCACGGAGATCACCGGCATGTCGCTGTCCACCAGCGCCAGGGGCCCATGCTTGAGCTCACCCGCCGGGTAGGCCTCGGCGTGGATGTAGGAGATCTCCTTGAGCTTGAGCGCTCCCTCCAGGGCGATGGGGAAGTGGGCGCCGCGGCCCAGGAAGAGGGCATGGTGCTTCTCGGCGAAGGCCATGGACAGCGCCTCGATGGCCGGATCCAGCGCCAGCACCCGCTCCACCAGCCGCGGCAGGCCGCGCAACGCCGTCACCACCTCGGCCTGCACGGTCTCATCGAGGCCCCTGACGCGACCCAGTGCCAGGGTCAGCAGCATCAGGGCGGTGAGCTGGGTGGTAAAGGCCTTGGTGGAGGCCACGCCGATCTCCGGTCCCGCCTGGGTCATCAGCGAG
>NZ_LJTC01000057.1 GCF_001306915.1 Pseudoalteromonas lipolytica
GTGCTCGTCGACGCAGACCAGCGAGACCGCCTGGCCTTCGCTGCCGGCGCGGCCGGTGCGGCCGATGCGGTGCACATAGTCCTCGGCGACGTTGGGCAGCTCGAAGTTGACCACATGGGGCAGCTCCTCGATATCCAGGCCGCGGGCGGCGATATCGGTGGCCACCAGCACCTGCAGGTCACCGGTCTTGAAGGCGGCCAGCGCCTTGGTGCGCGCGGACTGGCTCTTGTTGCCATGGATCGCCATGGCCGGAATCTCCTGCTTGGAGAGCTGTTCGGCCAGGCGGTTTGCGCCGTGCTTGGTACGCGTGAAGACCAGTACCTGATGCCAGTCGTGCTCGGTGATCAGGTGGGCCAGCAGCTCGCGCTTCTTCTCGCGGTCGACGCGATAGATCGCCTGGTCGACGAGCTCGGCGGTGGTGTTGCGGCGGGCGACCTCGATCATCTCGGGATCGTCGAGCAGCTTGTTCGCCAGCGCCTGGATCTCGTTGGAGAAGGTCGCCGAGAACAGCAGGTTCTGGCGCTTCTCGGGCAGTACCCGCAGGATCTTCTTGATGTCGTGAATGA
>NZ_LJTC01000058.1 GCF_001306915.1 Pseudoalteromonas lipolytica
TTGCTGGAGGTATCAGAAGTGCGAATGCTGACATGAGTAACGATAATGCGGGTGAAAAACCCGCACGCCGGAAGACCAAGGGTTCCTATCCCATGTTAATCAGGGTAGGGTAAGTCGACCCCTAAGGCGAGGCCGAAAGGCGTAGTCGATGGGAAACGGGTTAATATTCCCGTACTTGGTATAATTGCGATGGGGGGACGGAGCAGGCTAAACAAGCATGGCGTTGGTTGTCCATGTGAAAGTGAGTAGGTTGGTGACTTAGGAAAATCCGGGTTGCTAAGACTGAGACACGAGACGAGCACCCAAGGGTGTGAAGTTGTTGATGCCATACTTCCAGGAAAAGCCTCTAAGCTTCAGATTATACCGAATCGTACCCCAAACCGACACAGGTGGTCAGGTAGAGAATACTAAGGCGCTTGAGAGAACTCGGGTGAAGGAACTAGGCAAAATTGTACCGTAACTTCGGGAGAAGGTACGCTCCTATCTGTGATGAGACTTGCTCTCTAAGCGGACGGGAGCCGCAGTGACCAGGTGGCTGGGACTGTTTATTAAAAACAC
>NZ_LJTC01000059.1 GCF_001306915.1 Pseudoalteromonas lipolytica
CGTAAAGTACTATCCGGGAGACACACGGCGGGTGCTAACGTCCGTCGTGAAGAGGGAAACAACCCAGACCGCCAGCTAAGGTCCCAAAGTCATAGTTAAGTGGGAAACGATGTGGAAAGGCCCAGACAGCCAGGAGGTTGGCTTAGAAGCAGCCATCCTTTAAAGAAAGCGTAATAGCTCACTGGTCGAGTCGGTCTGCGCGGAAGATGTAACGGGGCTAAACTATGCACCGAAGCTGCGGATTCAAAATTTATTTTGAGTGGTAGGGGAGCGTTCTGTAAGCCGTTGAAGGTGACCCGGGAGGGTTGCTGGAGGTATCAGAAGTGCGAATGCTGACATGAGTAACGATAATGCGGGTGAAAAACCCGCACGCCGGAAGACCAAGGGTTCCTATCCCATGTTAATCAGGGTAGGGTAAGTCGACCCCTAAGGCGAGGCCGAAAGGCGTAGTCGATGGGAAACGGGTTAATATTCCCGTACTTGGTATAATTGCGATGGGGGGACGGAGCAGGCTAAACAAGCATGGCGTTGGTTGTCCATGTGAAAGTGAGTA
>NZ_LJTC01000060.1 GCF_001306915.1 Pseudoalteromonas lipolytica
TAAAGTACTATCCGGGAGACACACGGCGGGTGCTAACGTCCGTCGTGAAGAGGGAAACAACCCAGACCGCCAGCTAAGGTCCCAAAGTCATAGTTAAGTGGGAAACGATGTGGAAAGGCCCAGACAGCCAGGAGGTTGGCTTAGAAGCAGCCATCCTTTAAAGAAAGCGTAATAGCTCACTGGTCGAGTCGGTCTGCGCGGAAGATGTAACGGGGCTAAACTATGCACCGAAGCTGCGGATTCAAACTTTGTTTGAGTGGTAGGGGAGCGTTCTGTAAGCCGTTGAAGGTGAACCGGGAGGTTTGCTGGAGGTATCAGAAGTGCGAATGCTGACATGAGTAACGATAATGCGGGTGAAAAACCCGCACGCCGGAAGACCAAGGGTTCCTATCCCATGTTAATCAGGGTAGGGTAAGTCGACCCCTAAGGCGAGGCCGAAAGGCGTAGTCGATGGGAAACGGGTTAATATTCCCGTACTTGGTATAATTGCGATGGGGGGACGGAGCAGGCTAAACAAGCATGGCGTTGGTTGTCCATGTGAAAGTGAGTA
>NZ_LJTC01000007.1 GCF_001306915.1 Pseudoalteromonas lipolytica
CTTGCGTATGTTGACCTAAACCCTGTAAGAGCGAAAGCGGCTGATTTACCTGAGCAATCTGACTACACCAGTATAAAAACACGCATTGAGTCAGCTCAAAATAATAAGCAACCAAAATCACTTATGCGCTTTGCAGGTAAACCACGTAAGCATATGCCTAAAGGTCTGCCATATGAGCTCAAAACATACCTGCAACTCGTTGATTGGACTGGTCGCTCAATACGAGAAGATAAACCAGGGAAAATCCCAGAAGATGCATTACCAATACTTGAAAGACTAAACATTTGTACTGACAACTGGCTTACACTCACCACTTCCTTTACCCGCTCATTTAAAAATACAGCGGGTAAAGAACAAGCCATCAACGATTATACGAATCACATGAAACGAAAACGAAGAAGCTCTATTAGCACTAGTCGTGCACTATTTGCCTAAACCGAAACTCGAAAATGTTTAAAGTGGTCTGCCTTTGAGCTAAGCTTGCCCAAATCAGGCGCTAATCAGACAATGTCTACAGAATCACCTAAACATAACATTTATCTGTAAATTAATTTAGAACGACTAAGCAAGTCGGCTTTAAAATTAGTTATTAAAATACCTACAAAAGTGGGTGTCCGAATAACTTTATTACCTGTACCTAACCAGCTGTGTCATCTTCAATCAAATCATCAACATTGAGCCTGAATTTATATTGTTTAACTTGGGTGTCTAGTTAACCTTTTTTGGGTGCCTAGATAACCTTAAAGTGGATGTCTTGATAACTTAAGAAATAAAAAGCTCAAAGAAAGTTAGATTAATACAAGAATAAAAGATTGGTTCTAAAAAAATTTAAAAGGAATTTAAATGAAATAAGTCACCCAAATAGAATTTTGGGTGGCAGTCTTACCAGCCGCATCTCGGCACACACATCACACGCTGTGGCTGCTCCCTTCCGGGCCTGACCAGGTTCACCTGCTAGTGTTGCGAGAGGACCAATAAGACTACCATTGAGGGCCTTGTTTGGCGCGGGAGGGATTATCTCTACTTTTAGCCAGTTATTCAAGGGGTATTCGAAAAAGAAAGTGCGATTGCATACTTGGTATACAATCGCACTGTCATTAAGGGGGTTATCGCTTACTTTTCAAGTTCAGCTTTAATGTTGCGCAGCGCGGCTTTCACTTTTTTCATATTTTCTGGGCCCATACGCAGCAGTTGTTTTTGCGCATCGGGTAAGTTTTCCCACTCAGAGTAAGCATATTGATAAGTAACTGAGTTACGAACGAGTGGCATATCACCTTTTGGCTCTGGCGTATCAAGCAGTACATCAATCGCTTCTTCTAACGTGCCTGTGAATGCATCACCTTCGTAACCAATTTCTGCATAAGCTTCACTGATAAGCGGTTTATATTCATCATACATACGAATAACTTGAGCAGCGCTTAAGCTAGTAAATAGTTTTACGTAAGGTGTATAGCGCTCATAGCTATTTGGGTCGATGGTTAAAATATCGCCCTCGATAACTTTAAACGACTCTTTAGGGCGTTCTACAGGTGCATGGCTAACTGCCACTTTACCTTTTGCGATGTTATCAACGTACACAACACCACGGCGAATAAGATCATCAGTCACCATTAAGCTCATCACTTGGTCGCTTAGTAACTCATCCATGCGAGCAACAACCACTTCATCGCTTTCATTTAACGTTGGTAGTGGCTCAACTTCTGGAACTGGCTCTGGAGTGCGCTCTGGTGCAGTATCTACAACAACGGGCTCTGGCTCAGGCTCTGAAACTTCAGGTTCTGGGTCAGGCTCTGGCTCTTGATACTCAACAACTGGCGCTTGTTCGCTAACAATGTCTTCAACAACTTGCACTGGTTTATCTTCAGGCTTCAATAATATAAACGCTGCCACACCAGCAACAAGGATAAGCACAACCACCGCAAAAATCAGGTTGTTATTTGATGAACCCTTTTGTACTTCAGGCTCTGACGAATGCTCTGACATAGACACTCCCTTAAAAATAAAACAGATAAAAATACGAAAAAACCATTTAGCCTTGAGCTAATCTTTGCTTCTTCTAGCTTAAAGACTTACAGTTGATAAATAAAGTAAAGACGCACAACTATTTAAATGCAACCATGAGCAGTAAGTTAAAAAAAACACAACACTCTAAAATCGCTTTATTACTAACAGGTGGTGGCGCGCGAGCGGCTTATCAAGTTGGTGTGCTTAAAGCGATAACGCAAAGCATGCCTCGTACAGCACCGCTGCCCTTTACTATTATTAATGGGACATCAGCTGGGGCAATTAATTCCGCTGCATTAGCATGTTATGCATCGTGTGCACATTTAGCATGCAAAAAACTTGAATGGGTTTGGAAGAATTTTTCGACCTCTCAGGTTTATAAAAGCGACTTTTTAAGTGTGTTTTTGCATATTACCCGCAACATGCTTACAAGTTTTCAATCTGAACATATAAATCACCCACCAGCGAGTTTGCTGAACAATAAGCCGCTGCGAAAACTGTTGCACGAAATACTCGATTTATCGCGTATCGAACGAAACCTGCATAAAAACTACCTAAATGCAGTGTCGATTACTGCTTCGAGCTATACCACAGGTGACTCTGTGGCATTTTTTCAGTCACTTACACAAAAGCCGTGGCGCAGAGCAAAACGTGAAGGACAAGCAACCCGCATAAATGTTGAGCACTTAATGGCGTCGAGTGCCATACCTATGGTGTTCCCAAGTGTGAATGTGTATAACCACTATTTCGGCGACGGCTCTATTCACCAACTTTCGCCACTGAGTCCGTCGGTTCATTTAGGTGCTGAAAAAATCTTTATTATTGGTGTTGATGAACCAAAAGAATTGCATCCGCCGGGTTATCAGCCTCATTACCCTGGCCTTTCCAATATTGCTGGTCACTTACTCGATAGCGTCTTTACCGACACACTTCAGTCTGATTTAGAACGTTTACAACGTATCAATCGCACGCTGAGCCTATTACCTGCCCGTGACAAACACCAAGAGCTTAAACAAATCGAAACTTGCGTGATCAATCCATCGCAAAACTTTAATGCAATCGCAGCTCAGTTTTATGATGACATGCCCATGGCAATTAAGGTGTTACTACGTATGATTGGTGTTAAGAAACGTTCGCAATCGAGTTTAACGAGCTACTTACTGTTTGAAAAACGTTATACCCAAAAGCTCATAGAAATTGGCTACCAAGATGGCCTTAAAAAGCTACCTGAAATTCGTAAATTTTTAGAGTTGGAGTAGCTAATCGCTACTCCATACCGTCGAGTAAAAACCGTTCGACCCGCTCTACTCGGCGAGGCTTACCTTGCAACACTAAAATATCGCCTGCTAATAAAATAGTTTGTGATGAAGGCGCGTCAATTTCACGGTCTTGTCGGCGCAGCGCTCTAACCGACACACGGCGCTGCTCAAGTTTAAGCTCACTAATTTTCTGATTAACCGCATAAGCGTGTTCTGGCAGAGCTATAACATGTAAATACTCAAGCCTATCTGAACTGGCCTCTTCACCATCGAGTTTATCGCCAGTGAAAAAGCCATTTAAGAACTTATAACGGTTGCGCCGCTCTTTACTAACACGGCGTATGATCCGTGTCATCGGCACACCAGACATATAAAGTACATGCGAAACTAACATTAAACTTGCTTCAAGGGTTTCTGGTACCACCTCAGTAACACCGAGTTCTTTAAGCGTTTCCATTTCGGTATCATCGCGCATTCGTACCAATATCTTTACATCAGGTGCTATTTGTTTGATGGCATCAACAACTATTTGCGTTTGCTCAAAATCGGTAAAGGTAATAATCACCAACCTTGCACGCTCAACGCCCGCTGATTTTAAAATATCTTTTTGATTCACATGGCCAAATATAACCGGTTCACCAGCCGCTTTCGCTTCTTGCAATAAGATAGGGTTACTTTCGACAGCGACGTATTCAATTGCTTCTGGCTTTAAAAAGCGCGCAACAGTTTGCCCAACACGGGAGAAACCACAAATAACGACATGATTTTGATACAAAGGGCTACTTGTCGCGGGCTGTTGCCAGTACTGTCCTGCATGGCTTAAAAGGCCAAGTTTTTTGAGAATAAGCGGTGTTTTTTCAATTAAGTAAGGCGTTAGCGCCATCGAAAGCACGCCAACTGCAATTAAAAACGAAGCTTGCTCTGAGCTTATCAGCAAATGCTGCGAAGCAAGTGCAATTAATACAAAGCCAAATTCTCCCATTTGCCAAAGCATAATACCCGCTGATACCGCATCTTGCTTACGCTCCCCCATCACTTGCGCAGAAATAGCAAGCACCGCAATTTTAAATAGCAATAAGCCAATTAATACCGCGATGATCCAGTACCAACTATTAAGTACATAAAGCACATCTAGCTGCATACCAACAGTCACAAAGAATAGCCCCATTAATATATCGCGAAATGGTCTAATATCGGCTTCAAGTTGGTGACGATAATGGCTTTCTCCTAACATCATGCCGGCTAAAAAGGCGCCTAACGCCATCGATAAACCAAATAGGTAAGTCAAGCCTGCGGCAAACAAGGCAACCAATAAAGTCGTTAGCATAAATAGCTCATCGGTTCTTACCAGCGCTATTTCGCTAAACACTTTAGGCAAAATCCATTTACCTATGCCGAACAATAAAATACACACTAAAGCACCTTTAGTAAGTGCAAAAGCCAATGCACCGGCAATTTCTTCAGAGCCACTTTGGGCTAGCAAGGGGTAAACAATGAGCAGAGGGACAACAGCAATATCTTGAAACAGCAACACCCCTATTGCCAACTGGCCGCGGCGCTGGTTTAAATCTCCAGATTCTTTAAGTAGCTTCACCACCACCGCTGTTGAAGACAGCGCCATTAAACTAGCAATAGTAAAACTGTTTAAAAGGCTGTGCTCTAGCAGCAGTAAAATTAGCATAAACACTATGCTGGTTACCACGACCTGTAAGGAGCCAAGACCAAATACAATATTGCGCATTGCCATTAAACGCGGCAATGAAAACTCAAGCCCTAAGCTAAACAGTAAAAACACAATGCCGAGCTCAGCAACAAAGTGCATTTCATGGCTTTGCGCCATCCAGCCAATACCATGACTCCCTGCCAGTACACCTGTCGCAAGATAAGCAAGAATGGGTGGTAAACCAATTCGCTTGAAAAACCAAACAAATAATACGGCAGCGACGAGCAAGCCAAACACTTGGATCAGCACATTTTGCAAGCAATCAACTCCCTAGACTTAGTGACAAAACTGGTTTCTCTTTTAAATATAGCAACCATCTGTTTTTCGGCCAGTTTAAAAATATGGCACAAATCTCGCTACATGGGAGTATCTAAACACTCCGGGGGGAGAATTATCATGGAAAATGTCCATATTTTGACGCAGCGGGTGTCTGCGCGAGGCGAGTTTCTGCCGTTTTCGGCAGAGCATTACCGAATAAATGAAACAAATAGTCCACACGATTTGGTCGCAAAGTTACAAACCACGTTATCAATCGAAGAAATTTTGACTATTTTTGCCGAGCACGCAAAGCAACTAATCAATTTATCTGGCTTACAGTTCCAATCTGCACTCGGAGTGTCACAAAGCGCAGGCAGCGATACCAGCCAAACACCGTACTCTTTTGATTTAGATATCGAAAGTGAACGCTTAGGGCAGCTAATTTACTTTAGTCAGTTCCCTATGGGTAAAGCGATTGAAGCAAAATTAAAGCAGCTCCATACAGCCCTCGTTTACCCATTACGTAATGCGCTTATGTACACCCGCGTATTACGTTTAGCGACTAAAGATGCGCTAACAGGCTTAAATAACCGTAGTCAATTTAATGACAGCTTGGCACAAAAGCTAGAACGTTGCCGCCGTCAACATCGCCCATTTAGCTTAATGTTGCTTGATTTAGATAACTTTAAACAAGTAAACGATAACTTTGGTCATAAAATTGGCGATGATGTGTTACAAGAATTTGCTAACGTACTGCGCAGTAGTGTGCGCGGCACTGACTCGATTTTCCGCTTTGGTGGAGATGAGTTTGCATTATTAATCGATGACCCTGAGTTTACCACCAATAAGGTGATAGCTGATCGCATTATGAGCTTAGTTGCTAACTCAGGGTTGATGGCTCAATATGATGTAACATCAAGCATTGGTTATACGCTAGCCAACAACCAAGACTGCGAAAACGAAGTGTTTGCCCGTGCTGACAAGGGCCTCTATAAGGCAAAAGCAGCAGGAAGAAACTGCGCAAGAGCTTACTAATTGAGTAAAAGCCTAGCATCCCCCGCTAGGCTTTTTTGCTTATAAATTTATAACCAAGTAATACTAACCAAAAACCAGCGAAGAAGCCGCTTAATAAGTAAAGCAAGGCAGCCATGGTGGTAAGGGGCGATACCATCACTAATGCCAGCGGCGTAAGCACGCCCAATATAAAGAAAATACCGCCTTTGCCTGACCAGTAACCTAGCAGCAATAATGAGCATACTAGGCCGCCAGCTAGTGCATAAAAAAGTGTATTTATTGTCAGCTCTGTATAAGCAAAACCAGCAATTACAGCCACTAGCACCGACAACGCAAAGCCAAGTGGTGCTTTATTAACTAGTGATAAACCTACATGAGGTTGTTCACTCATAGAGTGTCTCCCAAAGAATTCCATCTTCAACACTGTGCTGTTCACTAACAAAGTAGCCAACAACTTGCACAAGTTGATCGTTATAAAAAATTAGTGGTGTCTGCGCACGTAACCAAGGAGCTACTTTGGCATCTTTAAACCAGTGTTTTAAAGTGTTTGAACCGGGTTTATGTAAAGGTTTGATACGTGCTTGTGGCTTATTAAACTCAACCCTTACTTGCTCATCCTGCTTTGGTTTTCTAATGCCCTTACCCACTTTCACTATTAGTTTTCGGCCATCTGTCAGTTCAATGCCCTGCAAAGTTATATCCATCGCCTCAGGTATTGCCTGCTCCTTCACAAAGTACCAATGCTGCTGATGCCGACGAACATCACCGCTTTGCAAACAAATTTTTAGCTGGGCATCGGCTTTTGCCGTTAAACCTTGCTCAATAATTTGCTGTAGCTGATTCTCAGAAGGTAGTTGATGGGTAAACTGGTTTAGCCACGCACGGACAAGGTTTGCTTGTCTGGGCTGGCTAAAGGGCGAAATTGCCTGACAACTTAAGCCACCCTGCGAATTTTGGCAATGCGCAAGGTCACTTTGCGTATATTCATCGAGCAGTGATTGCTGTTGCTGTAAAAGCCGAATACTGCGCGCTGCGCTTTTTTCAAACCCTTGAAAACGCTTCGTTAAAATAGGCAGAACCTGATGACGTAAAAAATTGCGGTCAAAGCGCTCATCAACATTTGAATCATCGGTGATATGAGTAATAGCAAATTCATCGGCAAATTGTTCAATTTGCTCACGCGAGATATTAATCAATGGTCTAAAACACACACGCCCAGACGCTAATAAGCGCTGTTGTGGCATTGATGCTAAGCCCTGCAAGCCTGAGCCGCGTTTTAGACGAAGTAAGAAAGTCTCAAGTTGATCATTCAAGTGCTGGCCAAGCAGTATTACACTACCTAACATACAGTTTTCGTCGAGTGCTTGGTACCGAGCCTCTCTTGCTTGTGCCTCAAGTGATGTACGCGAGCGCTGATGAATTTCAACCAGCACAGCTTTAAATGCCACGTCGAACTCTTCACATAGCGATTGGCAAAACCCTTGCCACTCATCAGCATACTTGCTCAAACCATGATTAACATACACAGCTTCAATTTTAAGTTCAGAGTGCTGCTGTTGAGCTTGCTTCATTAAATGTAACAACACAACCGAATCTACACCGCCAGATAAGGCAACGCTAAAGCAAGTTTGCTGAGCGTTCAGCAAAGGCTGCAATTGTGCTAAAAAATGGTGGTATAAATCTGATGTTTGCATTAAAAACCAATGAGTATACAAGCGTCTGTGTTATCGGCATTATAAAACAAAAAAAGCCGCAAAAGCGGCTTTTTTCAATTTTAAGCTGTGTTTAGCAATAGCCAAACGACATTAAACGTTTGTAACGCTGATCAAGCATTTCATCTAGTGAAAGGCCTTGTAAGTCAGCTAGGTCACGCTTAAGTTGGTTTTTAAGGTTACGCGCCATCGCATCGTAATTACGATGTGCACCACCTAGCGGCTCATCAATGACGTTGTTAATTAAATCAAGCTCTTTAACACGTGCAGCTGTTACACCCATGGCTTCTGCAGCTAATGGTGCCTTGTCTGCACTTTTCCATAAGATTGATGCACAACCTTCTGGCGAAATTACAGAGTAAGTGCTGTATTGCAACATGTTAACGCGGTCGCCCACACCAATAGCTAATGCACCACCAGAACCACCTTCACCGATAACAGTACAAATAGTGGGTACTTTTAACGCAGCCATAACTTTAAGGTTACGCGCAATTGCTTCACTTTGACCACGCTCTTCAGCGCCAACACCTGGGTATGCACCAGGGGTGTCGATAAAAGTCATGATTGGCATTTTGAAACGCTCAGCCATTTCCATTAAGCGTAATGCTTTACGGTAACCTTCTGGCTTTGGCATACCAAAGTTGCGTTTAATTTTTTCAGCCGTGTCACGCCCTTTTTGTTGGCCAATAACCATCACTGGTTGACCTTCAAAACGTGCAACACCACCTAAAATAGCTGGGTCGTTAGCAAAAGTACGGTCGCCTGCTAGTTCGTCAAATTCCGTGAAAATGCGCTCGATGTAATCACGAGTATAAGGACGCAACGGATGACGGGCTAACTGAGAAACCTGCCAAGCACCTAATTCAGAGAAAATTTTCTCTTTCATTTCAGCACTTTTCTCTTTTAATCGACTGACTTCCTCTTCTAATCCAAGGTCTAATTCGCCAGCGCGGCTTACATTTTGTAATTCTTCAATTTTTGCTTCTAATTCAGCGATTGGAAGCTCAAAATCAAGATAATTGAGGCTCATGCTCTAAACTACCTAATTAGTTAAATTCTAGTTCTACATCTTGCGCCGCCATCAGCGATAACTTGTGAATTAAGTCATCACTCGGCGTAACACACCATTCGGTTCCTAAAGTAATCTCAGCCAACGCATCCGGACGTTGATAGAATACTTTAATAGGACAAGTACCAAACTTATAAGGTTCCAGCACTTTTTGTAAATTATCGAAGAAGTTCGCCTCGATCTGCACCATATTCAAGGTCATTTTAATCGCTTTTATACGTTTTTCTCGCGCCTGTGCGATGGTGCATATGTCTCTAGCGGTCATTGTAATGCCACCAGAGAAGTTATCAAAGCTGACCTGTCCAGATATTACCAAGATATTGTTTACTTGCAGCAAATCTTGGTACATTTCAAACTGTTCTGGGAATAAGCGTACATCAATACGGGCACTCTTGTCATCTAAAGTTACAAGACCCCATCGATTTCCCTTTTTGTTTATCAAGGTACGAGCTGAGATCACTAAGCCTGCAGCCGTTGACTGGACATCGCGGTTAGTGGGTTGTAAATCGACCAGCCTTCCTGATGTATAATGCTTTAACTCTTTACGATACTGATTAATTGGGTGACCAGTTAAATACAGACCTAAAGTTTCTTTCTCACCGTCTAGCCACTCATTGTCGGTTAAATCTGTGGCTTTAATAAATGCTTGTTCAACTTCATCTGGCTCTGTAGCAAGTAAACCGAATAAATCGGCCTGCCCTAGTGACTCAGCCTTATGATGCTGATCGGCCGCCCGCATGGCATCTTTTAAGCTTGCGAGTAAGGTTGCACGGCCAGGCTGGGTTTTATCTGGGCCAAGTTGATCGAGCGCTCCGGCATAAATAAGCTTTTCAACAACACGCTTGTTTAAACGCTTTAAGTCAACACGGGCACAAAAATCAAATAAGTCCTTAAACGGGCCACCTTCGCTACGAGCTTCTAAAATAGCTTCAACCGGTGCCTCACCAACCCCTTTAATGGCACCAATACCGTAAACAATTTCACCTTGTAGATTAACCGTAAACTTGTACTCACCGGCATTGACATCTGGCGGTAACAAGGTCAGTTTCATGTTTTCACATTCATCTACCAAGGTAACAATTTTATCGGTGTTATCCATATCTGCCGACATTACCGCAGCCATAAACTCTGCTGGGTAGTGGGTTTTCATCCACAGCGTTTGGTACGATACTAAGGCATAAGCAGCTGAGTGAGATTTATTGAAGCCATAACCTGCGAACTTCTCTACCAAGTCGAAGATTTTCATTGCAAGTTCGCCGTCAACTCCGTTTTTAACAGCGCCTTCTTCGAAGGTTGAACGTTGCTTTGCCATCTCCTCAGGCTTTTTCTTACCCATCGCACGACGCAGCATGTCAGCGCCACCTAGCGTATAACCAGCCAGTACCTGAGCAATTTGCATTACTTGTTCTTGATAAAGAATGATACCGTAGGTTGGCTCAAGGATTGGTTGCAAGCTATCGTGTTGCCACTGCGCATCTGGATAAGATAATTCTTCGCGGCCATGCTTACGGTCGATAAAGTTATCTACCATGCCTGATTGCAATGGACCTGGGCGAAATAGTGCTACCAGTGCGATCATATCCTCGAAGCAGTCGGGCTTTAGACGACGAATAAGGTCTTTCATACCACGAGATTCGAGCTGGAATACCGCGGTGGTTTCGGCGCGTAGCAGTAACTCAATACTTGGCTTATCATCAAGTGGAATAGCGTTGATATCAACGGGCTTTTTACCCTCACGAGCTAAGCGCTCGTTAGTCATATCAAGTGCCCACTGCAAGATGGTGAGTGTTCTAAGACCTAAGAAGTCAAACTTTACTAAGCCTGCTGTCTCAACGTCATTTTTATCAAATTGCGTTACCGGGAATTTACCCTCATCATCACAATAAAGAGCGGCAAAGTCAGTGATTGTGGTGGGTGATATTACAACACCACCAGCGTGCTTACCCGCGTTACGTGTACAGCCTTCAAGGATGCGACACATATCAATAAGCTCTTTGACCTCTTCATCACCGTCGTAGGCTTCTTGTAAACGCGGCTCAACATCAAACGCTTTAGCCAAGGTCATGCCCGGATCGCCCGGTACTAGTTTAGAAATACGATCAACAAAGCCGTAAGGGTGACCAAGTACACGGCCTACGTCACGGATAACCGCTTTTGCAGCCATGGTACCAAAGGTAATGATCTGAGATACCGCGTCACGACCATAAAGCGCCGCTACGTGATCAATTACCTCATCACGCCTATCCATACAGAAATCGACGTCGAAATCGGGCATTGAGATACGTTCTGGGTTCAAGAAACGTTCGAATAGTAAGTCAAATTCGAGTGGATCGAGGTCGGTGATCTTCAGTGCATAAGCAACCAATGAACCCGCACCAGAACCACGCCCTGGACCTACCGGAATATTGTTATCTTTACTCCACTGAATGAACTCCATTACGATCAAGAAGTAACCTGGGAAACCCATTTGGTTGATTACGTCGAGCTCTATTTTCAGACGCTCATCATACTCGCCACGTTTTTCTTTTCGCTCTTGCTCATCTGGGAATAAAAACTGTAAACGCTCTTCAAGACCATCTTCAGAGACCTTAACCAAGAAGTCTTCAATTTTTAGCGAACCGGTTGGGTAATCTGGTAAGAAGTAAGTCCCGAGCTGCACGGTCACATTACAGCGCTTAGCAATTTCAACAGTGTTTTCTAGCGCTTCAGGAATATCGCTAAATAGCTCAGCCATTTGCTCAGCCGTTTTAAGGTATTGCTGCTCAGAAAAACGTTTTGGTCTACGTTTATCTTCTAGGGTGTAACCGTCATGGATTGCTACGCGGATTTCATGGGCTTCAAAGTTTTCTGGCTTTAAAAATACTACTTCGTTAGTTGCCACTACAGGTAACTGCTCTTTTGCGGCAAGCTCAACAGCTAGGTGTAAATAGTCTTCTTCTAAAGCACGTTCCGTACGAATAAGCTCAATGTAATAATGATCGCTAAAATGTTGCTTATAAAAGCTAACGACCGATTCTATAAGCCCAGGGTTACCTTTTAATAGGGCTTTACCTAAGTCGCCATCTTTAGCGCCAGATAATAAAATTAGGCCACTTTTGTGCTCCACTAGCCATTCACGGTCAACCACAGGCCGGTGAAATAAATGCCCTCGTTGGTATGCTTTAGAAATCAACAAGGTGAGGTTTTTATAGCCTTCGTTATCTTTCGCTAAGATGGTAATTCGGCTAGGTTCATCTTCAAATTCAGGGCTTCTGAGCCAAAAATCTGCGCCGACAATAGGCTTAATACCTGCGCCATGGGCAGCACCATAAAAACGCACCAAACCACATAAGTTCATCTGGTCGGTGATAGCCAACGCAGGCATTTGCAGCTCTTCTGCTTTAGCGACAATTGGCTTAGTTTTAGCTAAGCCATCCACCATAGAGAAATCTGAGTGAACACGTAAGTGAACAAATTGCGGCGCAGGCATTACTGTTGCTCTCCTTTTAACGCCAAAATGCGCTGAACAGGTTTAAAGCTCTTACGATGCTCTGCAATTGCCCCGTATTGTTCGAGTGCCGCAAAGTGCGCTTTAGTTGGATAGCCCTTATGACCTGCAAAGCCATAGTCAGGATAACGCTTATCAAGCTCAATCATTTCTTCGTCACGGGCAACTTTCGCTAAAATAGAAGCCGCTGAAATCTCTTCGACTAGGCTATCGCCTTTTACTACCGCCTGTGCTGGCACAGTTAATTGACTAGGCACACGGTTACCATCAATAAAAACAAACTCTGGCTTTACACTTAAGCCTTCAACCGCGCGACTCATCGCGAGCATGGTGGCATGTAAAATATTTAGCTCATCAATCTCAGTTGGGCTACAACGCCCAATGGCATAGCACAGAGCTTTTTCTTTTATTTCTGCCGCTAATAATTGACGTTTTTTGTCTGATAACTTTTTAGAATCGGCTAACCCGGCAATGGGTTTATTTGGGTCCAGTATTACCGCAGCAGTTACAACATCACCGACCAATGGACCACGGCCAACTTCATCTACACCAGCAATATAATTAACATTCGGTCGTTCAATTTGCATTTAGTAACTCCGCGACTGCTGCTGCAGCTTGTTCATTGGCATTTAATCTAATGTTTTTATGTATGGCTAAAAAGCGCGCCTTTAGTTCGCTGTTATCGGTATTAAGCATAGGAGTTAGCGCAGCCGATAGGTTTTCAACATTACACTCAGTTTGTAGGTACTCTGGGACGAGTTCTTCATCGGCTAATAAATTAGGCAACGAGAAATACTTAATGTTAAACGTGAATAAGGTTTTGAAAATCCAGTAACTCAATGGCTTAATTTTATAACCCACAACCATCGGCTTTTTATACAGCATACCTTCAAGTGTTGCGGTTCCTGAGGCAAGCAAAATGGCATCAGCGGCTTGCATTGCAAGATTTGACTGACCATCCAATAATTGCAGTTTTAGATCAGGGGCTGTTTTTTCTAAAATCTCACAAAACTGTGCTTTTCGTTTTTCATTGACTAACGGCACCACAATTTTAAGATCAGGATTTTGCGCTTGTAATTTCGCCGCTGTTTCAATGTAAGTTTCGCTTAAAAGACCTACTTCAGAACCTCGACTACCAGGTAGTAATGCAAGCACTTTATCAGTTTGTGCCAATCCAAGTTGATTACGAGCCTCGGTTTGGTCGTGCTCAAGAGCAATATCATCAGCCAGAGTATGACCCACAAACGTACAAGGTACATCGTGCTTATCATAAAAGGCTTTTTCGAACGGCAATAATGCCAACACTAAGTTAGTGGCGGCACTGATTTTATGAATGCGTTTTTCGCGCCACGCCCACACTGACGGGCTAACATATTGTACTGTTTTAATACCCGCCTCTTTTAGCGGCTTTTCAACACGTAAGTTAAAGTCAGGGGCATCTATACCAATAAATACATCTGGTGGGTTATCGATAAAATGCTGCACCAATTGTTTGCGTATTTTTAGTAGGCGCGGTAATCGGCCAAGTACTTCAACTAAGCCCATTACAGATAATTCGTCCATATCGAATAATGTTTTACAGCCAGCCGCTTGCATACGCGGGCCTGCAATCCCCTCAAATATGGCATCTGGAAAACGGCGTTTAAGTGCTTTTACTAGCCCTTCACCTAAAATATCACCTGATAACTCACCTGCCACCAAGGCAATACGTAACGGCTTTGTTTGTTCTTTCATTCGTTGATAATTCGCAACTTTTGGCACTAATAAAAATGAGTTTACCGTGTTTTAGCAGTCGGATAAATGTCACACGAGTAATTAATACTAGAATTTAAATAAGTGCTTATTCATTAACCTAGGTAACCAGCTAAGAAAGTAAACAATTAATTTTTTAGCCGAGAGAATACCTATAAGTGAGTAATCTTTTTGTTCTATAAAAACTGGCTAAAAGTTTTTGATAAGGTAATTAATCGATTGAAAAGTTAAGCTTTAATCTCTAGTCTGTAGAAATGATGAACAATTATTTAATCTTATTTTCTTATTTTTCTATTGACTAAAATGGATACAAGGTTAATATTCACAAAGTTTCAATAATTACTGAAACTTCATAACCAATAATTTGTCGTGTCTACCGCACTCGCTAACAAGGAGCTAAACAATGATAGATGAAACATTTGTGGATCTATCGCGATTGCAGTTTGCAATCACTGCCCTCTTTCACTTCCTATTTGTTCCCCTTACTTTAGGTATGACGTGGATTTTGGTGATCATGGAATCCGTTTACGTGATGACTGGTCGCGAAATTTATCGTGATATGACTAAATTCTGGGGTAAGTTATTTGGTATTAACTTTGCGATTGGTGTGGCGACAGGTCTAACCATGGAGTTCGAGTTTGGTACCAACTGGTCTTACTACTCTCACTACGTGGGCGATATTTTTGGCGCTCCACTGGCGATTGAAGGCTTAATGGCATTCTTTTTAGAGTCAACCTTTGTCGGTATGTTCTTTTTAGGTTGGGAGCGACTAACAAAACGTCAGCATTTAGCTGCAACTTTCCTTATGGCTCTAGGTACTAACCTATCAGCTTTATGGATTTTGATTGCCAATGGTTGGATGCAAAACCCTGTAGGGGCTGAGTTTAATTATCAAACCATGCGAATGGAAATGACCAGCTTTGCTGAACTGGTATTCAACCCCGTCGCACAAGTTAAGTTTATTCATACCGTTTCGGCAGGGTATGTTGCAGCATCTATGTTTGTACTGGGCATTAGTAGCTGGTACATCCTAAAAGGTCGCGATCTTGCTTTTGCTAAACGCTCGTTTTCGGTTGCTTCTGGGTTTGGTTTAGCGTCTATCCTTTGTGTTATTTTACTTGGTGATGAATCTGGCTACGAAGTTGGCGAGGTACAAAAAGTTAAACTCGCAACCATTGAAGCTGAGTGGCACACCGAAGAAGCCCCTGCTGCATTCACTCTGGTCGGTATTCCTGATTCAGAAGAGCAAGTCACCCACGCTGCTGTTAAAATACCTTATGCACTGGGCATTATTGCTACTCGCTCTATTGATGAACAGGTAACGGGTATTAAAGATCTAGAAAAGCAACACGAAGTACGAATTCGTAATGGCATGGTTGCATACGAATACTTAGAGAAGCTTCGAGGTGGTGAAGACACTCCAGAAAACATTGCAAAATTCGATAGCTTAAAAGACGACCTTGGCTATGGTTTACTACTAAAACGCTATACGCCTAACGTGGTAGATGCCACAGAAGAGCACATTCAAAAAGCAGTGAAAGATTCGTTCCCTAAAGTTGGTCCTATGTTTTGGTCCTTCAGAATTATGGTCGGTTGCGGTGTGATCATGCTTGGCGTATTCGTGCTTGCATTTTATTACAACGCGCACCGCATTATTGAGCAAAAACGCTGGTTATTATGGGCTGCGGTATGGAGTATTCCACTGCCGTGGATTGCCATTGAATTTGGTTGGATTGTTGCTGAATATGGCCGCCAACCATGGGCTATTTCAGAGATTCTACCAACCTTCTTGGCAACCTCATCTCTGACGGTAAACGATTTACTTATCAGCATTACTGGCTTCATTATCTTTTACACAGGACTTGCTGCTGTAGAAGGCTGGTTAATGCTGCGCTTTATTAAACAAGGTCCAAGCTCGCTTCATACTGGTAAATATCACCATGAACTTGCTAAAGCAGATTCACTTGCAAGCCAAGGAGCTCAGTCATGATTTTTGATTACGAAACATTAAAACTAATCTGGTGGCTGTTAATTGGTGTATTACTGATTGGCTTTGCAGTGACCGATGGCATGGACATGGGTGTGGCAATTTTGCTTCGCCTAGTTGGTAAAACCGATGTGGAGCGCCGTACTGTAATTAACACCATAGGTGCTCACTGGGATGGTAACCAAGTTTGGTTCATCACCGCTGGGGGTGCACTGTTTGCTGCTTGGCCTATGGTATACGCGGCCGCGTTCTCTGGCTTTTACTTTGCTATGATGCTGGTGTTATTTGCGTTATTTTTCAGACCGCTTGGTTTTGATTACCGCTCAAAAATAGACTCACCACGTTGGCGAAACAACTGGGATTGGGGCTTATTTGCAGGCAGCTTTATCCCTGCTTTAGTATTTGGTGTGGCATTTGGTAACTTATTACTGGGCGTGCCTTATCATATCGACGACCTACTGCGTGTTAGTTATCAAGGTTCATTCTTTGCGTTATTAAACCCATTTGCCATTGTTGTAGGCTTAGTAAGCGTACTAATGCTGGTTGGTCATGCAGGCATGTGGCTACAACTTCGTACGGATGCAGAGGTTGCAAAACGCTCAGCACAATACGGTCAATATGCGCTGATGGCGTTTATTGTGTTGTTTGCCTTGGCAGGTGTGTGGCTATCGCAAATTGACGGTTATAAAATCGTTAGCATGGGCGATACTCAAGGCTTTGCAAACCCGCTTGGTAAAACAGTCACGCAGGCACCAGGTGCATGGCTTGATAACTATACAAAAATGCCATTAACCATGCTGTTCCCTGCCCTTGCATTCGTGATGGCGGCACTGGCGATTGTGTTATCTAAATTACAAAAACCAGCAATGGCCCTGATTGCATCAAGCTTAATGCTTGCAGGCGTAATTTTAACTGCGGGTATGTCAATGTTCCCGTTCGTTATGCCTTCGAGTAACAACCCAAATATTAGTTTAACTATGTGGGATGCGGTTTCGAGCCATATGACTCTCAACGTGATGTTTATTGCAGCGGTTATTTTTGTACCACTTATTCTTATTTACACAACGTGGTGCTATGTGAAAATGTGGCGCAAAGTAACCATCAGTGAAATCGAAAACAACACGCACGGTAGCTACTAAGGAGATTTAATTATGTGGTATTTTGCCTGGATTTTAGGTGTTCTATTAGCCTGTACCCTTGGGGTGATTAACGTAATGTGGTACGAATTTCACCAACATAAAGATTCGATTGCTGATGATGAGCTAGAGCTTTACGCGAGACTCAAAAACACCGATGACAACTAAACCCCAACCAAATCGCGCGCAGCAACAAACGCTGCGCGCTTTTTTAAAGCAATATAGTCAGTCCGCTTCAGGGCTTCTTAAATTAAGCATTAGTTTGGGCACACTCAACGCCCTATTGATGATTGTCTCTTGTTATCTTCTTGCAAACGCGGCTCATCAAGTCATGTTTGAACAAGCAAACTTTCAAGCCGTAAGCTCATTATTATGGCCGTTGGCAGGGCTAATTTTAGTTCGTGCTTTGTTGGTTGCCCTAAGTGAACGCGTGAGTAACCGCGCCGCGTTAAAAATAAAAAACGTGATGCGAAATACATTGCTAGAAAAGCTCAGCAAACTTGGGCCAGCCTACAGTGAACAAAAAGGTCATGGCGCAACACTTAACACCTTACATAATGGGGTTGAAGCACTGCATCAATATTACGCTAACTACATTCCAAGTGTGGCTTACAGTGCGCTTATTCCACTAGCGATATTAGTGGTGATTTTTCCAACCGATTACAAAGCAGGCCTCATATTCCTTTTAACAGCCCCGCTTATCCCCTTTTTTATGATTTTAGTGGGCCATAAAGCGGAGCAGTTAAACCAAGATCGCTGGCAACAACTTGCGGTACTTGGTAATTACTTTTTTGACAGATTACAAGGCCTGACTCAACTCAAGCTCTTTAATGCAACCAAACGTGAGCTAAATAGCATCAGTCAGACTTCTGATGATTACCGTGGAGCAACCATGGGTGTATTGAAAGTCGCCTTTTTATCGTCTTTCGCCCTTGAGTTTTTAGCCACCATTAGTGTGGCACTTGTTGCCGTGATCATTGGCTTTAGATTATTTTTTGGTACCCTCGATTTTGCCACTGGATTTGTGGTGTTACTACTGGCCCCTGAGTTTTACTTACCACTTCGACAAATGGGCACTCATTATCACGCAAAACTTGAAGGGATCAGTGCCGCTGCTGATATGGTCGACATAATCAATCAAAGCGACTCAGATGAACATGTAGGGTCATCTAAACTTGAGTTACCGCTAAAAGATATACAGCTGAATGCGCTTACCTTTCACTACCCAGAAACAAACGAAGGGGTGACTGATATCAACTTAACCCTGCCAAGCACAGGCTTAATTGCCTTTGTGGGTGAAAGTGGCTCGGGTAAAAGTACCTTGTTTGATTGCCTATTGGGTTTTCATCATCAAGCCAACAATGCCATTAGCATTAATGGACGACCACTGAGTGATACTGCATTAGCTGATTGGCAAGCACAGCTGGCGTGGATCCCACAACACGCCACGTTATTTTATCGGAGCGTTGCAGAGAACCTGTGCTTAGCTAAACCCGATGCAAGCCAAGCAGAGCTCGATGAAGCAGCAAGTAAAGCTGGCGCACTTGAGTTTATTACTGCACTACCTGATGGCTTTGATACCTTGCTCGGTGAACAAGGAGAAGGCCTCTCTGGTGGGCAAAAACAGCGCATAGCCCTTGCTCGTGCATTTTTGAAGAATGTCCCTGTGCTAATGCTAGATGAGCCTACCGCTCACTTAGACAGCCAAACCGAGCATTTAATCAATCAAGCGATCCGCGAGTATGCAAAAGATCACTTAGTGCTAGTTATTGCTCACCGACTGAATACGGTTAAACACGCCGATAGGATTTACGTTATGCAACAAGGTCACATTGTTGAATCTGGTCAGTACCAGCAACTGACTGAGCAAGCAGGCCTATTTGCTAAACTTGTGAGCCAAGGTGACGCCCATGCATAACTTTATACGTCTATTAAAACTGTGCAAACCTCATACTGGCATGCTGCTTTTAGGGGCTTTTTTAGCAAGCTTAACGGTACTTGCTAATGTAGGCTTGCTCGCTATATCGGGGTGGTTTTTAGCAGCCATGGCAGCGGCGGGCATTGCTGGTGTGCAGATGAATTACTTTACCCCAGCTGGAGTGATCCGCTTTTTAGCTATCGTGCGCACAGCGTCTCGTTACGGTGAGCGGATGATAACTCATAATGCTACCTTTTTATTACTGAGCGAAATTCGCGTAAACATGTTCAAGACTTTGAGCCAACTGAACAACGTTGACTTAGCAATGAGTCGTAGTAGCGATTTATTTAACCGGCTACAGAATGATGTCGATGCGCTGGATAAGTTTTACCTAAATGTACTGCTGCCTATTATTGTCGCCCTTTTCAGCATTCCTATAGTAATGGCCTTCATGGCCATGTATAACGCTGACGTTGCATTAGTGTGCTTTACTTCACTGATGATTATTGGCGTACTGCTTCCCACATTGTTAAGCCATAAGCTTCACCAACAAGCGGATAACGAAACCCTGCTCTCAGCCGAGTTAAGATCTGAACTTGCCGATACGTTATCAGGTGCTAGAGAGCTTGCTGTCTATCAAGCACATGCGGCGCAATTAGCGCATTGTGATTCACTCAGTAAACAATACAACAGCCAGCTCTACAATCGTCACAAGGCCATAGCAAATAGTAATGGCTTAAACACTTTGGTGATACAACTAACCATGCTAGCCAGTGTATTTATGATAATTCCACTGGTTGCAATAGGGAGTATGAAAAACGTTGAACTGGCGATGCTCGCGTTATTTGTATTAGCAAGCTTTGAAACCGTGCTCACTCTGCCTACGGCATTTATTGAATTGCCGCTTACTTTAAGTGCCGCAAAGCGACTGTTTGATCTTGAAGATAAACACAACAGCTTAGCCGAAAAGCCAAACAACTTAGATGATCAGCTAGCAAACCAATTAGCTGACAAATCAGGGCTTGGTCTTGAGCTAAGCGAGGTCAATTACCAATACTTGGGGGCAAAAAGTAAAGCCCTTAGCAATATCAATTTTGCGATTACACCCGGCAGTAAAGTTGCCCTAGTCGGTGCCAGTGGCAGTGGCAAAACCACTCTAGTTAACTTACTCACGGGCCTTTGGCCGCTGCAATCAGGCTCATTAAAGCTCACCACCAAGCAAGATAACTTTGAACTTGAAAGCTTGAGCACTTCAACACGCTTTAAGCAGCTAACGATAGTTGCCCAGCAGCATCATATTTTTGATGGCACGCTACGTGAAAATCTTCGTTATGCAGCTTTTGATGCGACAGATGAGATGCTAATTGAAGCCTGTGAAAACGCTGAACTTGGCTCTTGGCTTAAGAACTTAAAAGCCGGCCTTAATACCCGCTTAGGAACCGCAGGAAGAAAGCTTTCTCATGGTCAGTCACGTCGTATTGCCATAGCTCAAGCCCTATTAAGGCAAGGTAATTTAATCATTCTTGATGAGCCAACAGAGAGTCTAGATAACCACACTGAGCAAAACTTGCTGACTACACTTGAGAGAATATGGGCAGATAAAACCATGTTGACCATTACCCACGACCCAGCAATGCTAAGTCGTGTTGATAAGGTTATTTGGTTAGAACAAGGACAAGTAAGAGCCTTTGCAAGTCATGCTGAATTGATGGCTAATGAAGCCGACTACGTAGAGCTTATTACCCGTTTTTAATCGAGCTGCTCAACAGTAACGTCAATCACACCTTGCTTGACTGAGGCAATTTGTGAAAACGCCTTTTTTGATAAATCGATAATACGACCGCGGATAAATGGGCCGCGGTCATTAATGGTAACAATCACACTTTTATTGTTACTAATATTGGTGACCCTCACTCTGCTGCCAAAGCCAAGCGTTTGATGAGCCGCGCTCCATGCCTGTTGATTAAACACCTCACCACTTGCTGTCATTCGGCCATGATATTTATCAGCGTAATAACTGGCTTTGCCTTTTTCTATTGCTCCTTTTGATACTGAAGGCGCACTACTACAACCACTTATTATTAAGCTTAACAATGCAAAGATGATGAGTTTATTCATATTACTAGATCCTTTTTTGTCGTGAAGATAACAAGCACTGACTTAGCAAAACCTGAACTATAAAAACAAAAAAGCCACCTTACGGTGGCTTTTAGTAATTAGCTTTTGATTAGCGAATAATTCCGCGCTCAGAGCTTTTCACGAAGTCTATCATCAACTGAACAGCTGGATACTTCGCAGCATCTTCACTTAGCTCAGCGATTGCTTCTTCAACACCTAAACTCTTACGGTAAAGCGTTTTATATGCACGGCGTGTTGCCATGATTTCATCGCTTTCAAAACCACGGCGTTTCATGCCTTCAGTATTGATTGCTACAGGGCCTGCCGGCGTGCCAATGGTCGTTACAAATGGTGGCACATCTTTATTAACACCTGAGTACATACCAACAAAGGCATGTGAACCAATTTTACAGAACTGGTGAACACCTGAATTACCAGCAAGGATCACCCAGTCACCTACGTGTACGTGGCCAGCAACAGAGGCATTATTAGCAAAAATAACGTTATCACCCACTACTGCATCATGCGCAACGTGTGTGTAAGCCATAAATAAGTTGTTGCTACCAATTTTTGTTACACCTTGGTCTTGAATCGTACCTCGGTGAATGGTCGCACACTCACGGATCACATTGTTGTCACCAATGATCAAGGTTGTAGGCTCATTCGCGTACTTTTTGTCTTGGCACGCTTCACCGACCGAAGCAAATTGGAAAATATGGTTACCAGAACCAATCGTCGATGGGCCTTTTACAACCACATGAGATTCGATGATACAGTTATCACCAATAGTTACATCGTTACCGATGTAGCTATAAGGGCCAACTGATACGTTATTTCCAAGTTTTGCACCTGGTTCGATTATCGCCGTAGGATGGATCACTATTAAAACTCTCTTCTCGCACACATGATTTCGGCAGTACACACTACTTTGCCGTCAACTTTTGCTTCTGCTGCAAACTTCCATATATTGCGGCGCTCTTTTAAAAACTCTACATGTAAATGCATAGTATCGCCAGGTAATACTGGCTGTTTAAATCGCGCATTATCAATCGCAGCGAATAAATATAGTTCGTTATCGCTACGATTTTCAACTGTCTTAAAGCCAAGTAAGCCAGTTGCTTGGGCCATTGCTTCTAAAATCAACACACCTGGAAAGATAGGTTGATTAGGAAAATGACCCGTAAAAATAGGTTCGTTCACTGTTACATTTTTAATCGCATGTAACGACTCGCCTGGCGTGTAATCTAGAACACGGTCAACAAGTAGCATCGGGTAACGATGCGGAAGTAAACTTAAAATATCTTGGATATCAAGACTATTTAATTCATTTGCCAAAATAGCATCCTTATTTGTCTTCAATATTGAGTGACTTAGTCAGTGACTCAAGAGCTTTAATGCGGTCTTTCATATCGCCAAGATTGCGGATGTGGGCAATACTTCGGCGCCATTCTTTGTTAGTTTGATGAGGTAATCCTGATGAATAGATTCCAGGCTCTGTGATTGCTTTCGTCACCATACTCATGCCGGTGATTATAGCACCATCGCATACGCTAAGGTGACCATTAATTGCAACCATACCACCAATCTGACAATTCCTACCGATCTCGACGCTTCCGGCAAAAACCGTGCAACCGGCAACCGCTGTGCCTGAGCCGATCTCGACATTATGCGCTATTTGACATTGATTATCGATAATTACATTACTATGGATGATCGTATCGTCTAATGCACCACGGTCAATCGTAGTAGACGCGCCTACTTCAACCTTATCACCGATGATTACTCGGCCAAGTTGCGGTATTTTCACCCATTCCCCACGCTCATTAGCGTAACCAAAACCATCGCTGCCCACGACTGTATTCGCTTGGAATAAACAGTCGCTGCCAATCTCAACTTCATGGTAAATGCTTACATTTGCCCAAAGCTTAGTGCTTTGACCAATTTTTGCATGCTCACCAATGAAACAGTTTGGACCAATCTGCACATTGTCAGCAATAACAGCACCAGCTTCAATCACCACATTGGCGGCGATCGCGACATTATTACCAATCGAAGCTGAATCATGAATGACTGCACTAGGGTGAATACCCGTCACTGCTGAGCGCGGTGTGGTGTCCATTAGCTGAGCAAGCTTGGCGTAACAAACATAAGGGTTAGCAACAATGAGCTTATTACCCGAAAAGTACTCAGCGTCTGCTGATGATAAAATCACCGCACTTGCTTGAGTATCATCTAATTGCGAGCGATATTTCTTGTTCGCTAAAAATGCAATATGCCCATGTTGGGCATTTGCAAGTGTAGATATTTTTTTAATCTCTGTAGCGCCGTCACCTTGAAGGTCAGCGCCCAGAAGATCCGCTATCTGCGAAAGCGTGTAGTTTTGCATATATGATTTCTATTGCTTACTTACTTTTTCAACAACTTTGCTTGATAAGTCATCGACAGTTTTAGGGTTAACATAAATCGTTGTTTCTTTAACTTTAACTTCATCGAATTTGCCAGCTTTCGCTACTTCTTCGATTGCATCTAAGATTAGCTTTTGAACTTTAGCTAGTTCTTGGTTTTGACGCATTTTGATTTCTTGCTCTAAAGGACGACCTTTTTCAGCAAGTTGCTGCTGCATACCTTGAATCTTAGTACGTAATTCTTCTTTCTGCTTGTCGCTCATAGTTGTCGCTTCACGCTTGAACTTTTCAGCTTCAAAACGAATATCACCTTGAAGTTTTTCTAGCTCTTGACGACGCTCAGAGAATTCAGCTTCTAAAGTTTGCTCTACTTTCGCCATTTGTGGGATTTGTTTGTAGATTTCTTGCATATCAACAATACCTACTTTGTGGGCAAATGCGTTAGTAGATAGGCCCATAGATAAAGTAGCAAGTAGTGCAAAAGCTGTTGATTTAATTGATTTATTCACGAAAAAACTCCTTTAGAATGTATTACTAATGTTAAAGCTGATGGTCTTCGTATCGTCATCTTCTTCTTTTTGCAATGGATACGCAAAACTGATCAGCATTGGACCCATCGGAGAGATCCATTGTAGAGAAAGACCGGTTGAAACCCTAAAGCGCATCGGATCTGAGTAATCATCCAATTTAGCACGCTCATCTGTTGACAGGTTTTGATAACGGTCAATATTAAACTCTGTATCCCATACGTTTGCTGCATCTACGAAGAAGCTGGTACGTACAGAGCTAGTGTTTTCTTCATCTAAGAAAGGTGTTGGAACAATAAGCTCCATCCCTGCGACCGCTTTGGCGTTACCACCAATTCGGCCTGCTGTGTAAAGCTGGTCAAACTCTGATGCACCACCAATGCTACCTGTCGGTGCACCATCATGTGATGGCGTGCCAGGGATAGTTTGCGGAACACGTGATACAGCACGTGGTAAAATCGTATTTCGATCAAAACCACGTAGTTCCATTTCAGTTATTCTGAAGAACTCTTGGAACGGTAGTGTTTGGTCATAACCATTGGTTGTACCATAACCATTACCATATGCAAGCGCCGCACGCGTTGAGAATACCCAGCTATGGTCATTACTGATTGGCCAATAAAAACGTGAATCGTAATTTAGCTTAAAGTACTGTAAATCAGAGTTTGGCGTTGTTGCAGTTAAGTTAAGAGATTGGCGCGAACCTGCTGTTGGGAATAAACCACGGTTTACAGTAACGCGTGACCAACCTGCACTTAGCTCGTACTTAGTAAAGTCAAAACCTGCATCTGGGTTATTTGGATCTAAGAAGGTTTCACGAATAACACGTGTTTGCTCGTACTCAGCAATATCTGACAGTTCTTCTTGTACCCAACGAACACCAAAGTTAATACGGTTTACTGCATCGATTGGGAAACCAATGTTAGTACCAATACCATAGCTCTTCGATTTATAGTCGATTAGGCTAAACTTACTCGCATCGTAGTTACTGTAGAAAATGCTACTACCTTGCGATACACCATCAGGCGTAAAGTAAGGGTCAGTATAAGACACACTAATACGCTCAGAACCACGTGAGGTATTGATGTTGAAACCAATTTGGTTACCGGTCCCTAAGAAGTTTGATTCACTGACACCAATGTTAAATTGCAGACCTAAGTAAGAACCATAGGCAAGGCCTGCGTTAAAGCTACCTGCAGATTGTTCTTTCACAGTAAAATCTACATCAACTTGGTCATCTACACCTGGTACTGGCACCACATTAAAATCAACGCTTTCCATGTAGGGTAAACGCTGAATTTGCAGTTTAGAGCGCTCAAGGCTTTGATTGGACAACCACGCACCTTCAAGCTGTGTCATTTCACGGCGCACTACTTCATCAGAGGTATTTTGGTTACCACCCACAATGATACGACGAACATAAACACGCTTACCCGGATTAACCGATAGCGTTAATTGAACTTCTTTATTTTCATCATCAATTTCTGGGATGGTACGCACTTCAGCGTTAGCATAACCAAAACGCGCTAAGTAGCTTTTGATAAACTCTTCTGAAGAGGTCACAACAGAGCCATTATAAAGCTCACCTGTTTTCAGCGGGATAACACTTCTGATGAGTTCTTCACGACCTAACAAGTCACCAATAAAGTCAAAGCCTTTCACTTTGTATTTAACGCCTTCGGTGATATTTGCTGTTACATAAACAGAGTCACGCTCAGGGCTTACAGATACTTGTGTTGAATCGATATTAAAGCGCAGGTAACCACGGTCTAGGTAGTAACTGCGAATTTTCTCTAAATCGCCTTCAATGGTTTGCTTTTGATAACGGTCGCTCGACATGAACTTCCACCACGGCAAATCTTGCTGTGACTCAGCTAATTTAAGCAGCTCTTCATCAGAGAAAAGTTCGTTACCAACGAGATTGATTTGACGAATTGATGCAGCATCACCTTCATCAAATTCAAATAATAGTTTTACACGATTTCGAGGTAACTTAGTGATACTAACTTCTACCTTTGCATTGTACTTACCAATACTGTGGAAGAATTCAACTAGACCTTTTTCAATGTTATCAAGAACTGTTTTATCAAGCGGCTCACCAGTACGGATATCCTGCTGGTCTAGCGACTCATTTAGCTGCTCATCTTTGATATCTTTATTGCCATCAAATTCGATCATACTGATCGTTGGGCGCTCAGTCACTCGGAAGATAACACTGTTGCCATCACGTAATGCTTTAATATTGTCAAAGTGACCAGAACGATAGAGAGCCTTTATGGTTCTTGAAATTGTGTACTCATCAATATTATCGCCCACATTGATCGGAATATGCGTTAACGCAGCACCCAGTGCAACACGCTGTAAACCTTCAACTTTTAAATCTTCTACAATAAAGGAGTTTTGGCCTAGGGCTGCAAAGCTAGCGCCTAATAAACTTGAAACTGCCAAATGTTTTTTTATAGCCATTTTGTTATCTTTATCCTTTACAACTGTATTACCGCTCAACACCTTTTTAAATAAACTTTTTGGTGTTTTACAATCGTGTTCAAATTGGAATTTTTCGCTTACTTGTTATAAACGCGATACATCATTGAACAAAGCGAAACATGTTAAAAATAGAAGCAGCAAGGCCCCCACTTTAAAACCAAATTCTTGCGTCTTCTCAGAGACCGGCTTTTTGCGAAAAAGTTCAATTATGTAATACATTAAGTGCCCACCATCTAGCACTGGCAGCGGCAATAAGTTAAATACACCAAGGTTTACACTAATTAATGCTAAAAAGCTTAAAAAGGCAACCAAGCCATAGCTTACGCTAGTTCCCGCGCCAACTGCAATGCCCACCGGACCACTTAAATTTTTAACCGACACCTGACCAGTAATTAAATTACCAATCATGTCAAAACTAAGGGTAATTAAACGCCATGTTTCTTGTATGCCCAGCACAATACTATCGACGGGGCCATAATGTCTAGTTTCAATATAGTTTTCTGGCCATGGCTCGACCACCGGAGACACACCTAAAAAGCCCTGAGCAACGCCTGTATCATTGGTTCTGCTTTGTGGCGTTACTGTCAGTTCTTTTATACTATCTTGCCTTTGTACACTAAATTGTAAGGATTTGTTAGGTGATTGCTGAATTAATGAAACTAACTTGCTCCAACTGCTGATATTTTCACCATTTACAGCAAGTATTTTGTCGTTAACCTGTAAACCTGCAGCTTCTGCCGCCGAGCCTTTACTGATCATGGCTACTTCTAAAAGTGCTTTAGGGCGAAACGGTACAATACCTATCGAGGTTAATGGCGGAACGTCTTGTTGATCTAATTTCCAACCATCTAAATTAAGAGTACGCACATGTTTTTGATAATTTTGATCACGAAGCGTTACCACAACACTTTGCTCACCTAAGCGACTCATAAGTGAGAATGTGGCATCTTGCCAAGTGTTAATGTCGTCTTCACCAATTTTAATAATTTGCTGGTTTGGCTCAATCTTAGCAGCAGCGGCACGGCTGCCTTGAGTCACCTCACCCACCACAGGTTTTAATGACTGCACCCCCACCATATACATCACAGCAAGTGCAAAAATAGCGAATAAAAAGTTTGCCATCGGGCCTGCAGCCACAATCGCAATACGTGCTTTTACTGATTTAGCATTAAATGATAAATGACGCTGCTCTGGCGGCACTTCGTCAACACGCTCATCAAGCATTTTGACATAACCACCTAGTGGGATTGCAGCAACCACATATTCGGTTTGCTGTTTGTCGTACCACTTGATCAACGGCTTACCAAAGCCAATTGAAAAACGCAGCACTTTCACGCCCGCTTTTCGCGCAACCCAGAAATGACCATATTCATGCACAGTCACTAAAATACCTAAGGCGAGAATAAATGAGCCAAGATTCCAGAAAAAATCAAACATGCTAGTTGATGCCTCTTTTTACAAACTCAGTCGCTTTTACACGTGCAGCTTGGTCGCAAGCTAAAATCTCATCGAGAGTTTGCACGTTGATGTTTTGTGTTGCGTTGAGCGTTTCAGCGTTAATTCGATAAATATCTGTAAAGCCGATTTGACCATTTAAAAAGGCAGCAACGGCAATTTCATTCGCCGCATTTACTGTGGTGGTTGCACCTTGCCCCATTTCACACGCATCAATGGCAAGTTTTAAATTAGGGTAACGGGCATAATCTGGTTTAGTGAAAGTAAAATCTGCCATTTGTGAAAAATCGAGCGGTTTTACACCCGCATCGACACGCTCAGGAAAAGCTAAAGCATGCGCTATTGGTGTGCGCATATCTGGATTGCCCATTTGCGCAAGCACTGAGCCATCTTGATATTGCACCATAGAGTGAATAATACTTTGTGGGTGGATCACCACTTCAATATCACTGGCACAGCAGTTAAACAACCACTTGGCTTCTATAAACTCTAGGCCTTTATTCATCATAGTGGCTGAATCAACAGAAATCTTTTGTCCCATCGACCAATTAGGGTGTGCCACCGCTTCTGCAACAGTCACTGATGATAATGTCGCTAAATCACGCTTTAAGAAGGGACCGCCAGAACCAGTCAGCAAGATTTTGCTCACGCCATTGTCAGCAAGTAAGCCAGATGTATTTTGTAGCGATGCTGGCATACATTGGAAAATCGCATTATGTTCGCTGTCGATAGGCAGTAAAGTGGCGCCATGTTGTTTTACTTTATCAATAAACAACTGACCTGACATAACGAGCGACTCTTTATTAGCGAGCAAGACCTTTTTGCCAGCTTCAACTGCACTTAAAGTCGGTAACAGACCTGCTGCACCTACTATCGCCGACATCACTGCATCAACATCTGTATGTGCAGCAAGCTCACACATCGCCTCAACACCTGCTAATACCTGAGTGTTACATTCGCTATTAGTGAGTAAGTTTGAAAGCGCGCTAGCGGCTTGTTGATCAGCCATTACAGCAAATTTAGGCTGATGTGCGATACACAACTCAGCCATTTGCTCGGCATTTTTCCCCGCCGCTAGAGCAAAAACCGCGAAACGCTCTGGGTTTCTAGAAACAACGTCTAAGGTGCTTAAACCGATTGAACCAGTTGCGCCCAGTACGACAAGTTGCTCAACTTTGCTCATAAACTCAGTGTCCACGCGTAACAAAGTACAAAGATTGGCGCAGCTGCGGTTAAGCTATCGATACGGTCTAAAATACCGCCGTGACCAGGTAAACATGAACCGCTGTCTTTCAAGCCAACTTCTCGTTTAAACATACTTTCGAGTAAATCGCCTACGGCTGAGAATAACGCGATAAATGCAGTCATCACGGCATAGATTGGCCAAACACTCATATCAACATTAGTGAAGTGACAAAATGCTAAAACAAAAACAACCGAAGCTACTACACCACCTAATAAACCTTCAATCGTTTTATTAGGACTTACCTTTGGCATTAGTTTACGTTTACCTAAGTTTTTACCAGTAAAGTAAGCACCAATATCAGCGCTCCATACAATACCAAGTACAACTAAAATTAACATTGAACCAAAGTGAGTAGATTCACCATACCCTGCGCTACGTAGTGTATTTAGTGCAAGCCAAAGTGGCACTAGCGTTAAAAAGCCTGCAATGGCACGCATTACAATGCCTTCATTCCAAGCCTTTGCCATAGCTGGGTAGCGCCAAACTAAATAAGTTGCCACAATCCACCATGCAAATGACAAGGTAAATAGGTAGTTTGCATCACCCACTAATTGACCATTTTGCCAAAGTGATTCAATGGGCCAATGCCAGTTAAGTAATGCCAAAAATGCAGCCGTTGCTGCAACAAATCCAAAACGTTTAACTTTATCGCATAGGCCCATAAATGCAGACCATTCCCACGCACCGAGCAAAACAATACCAGCGGCGATATAACTAAATAGTGTTAATGGGGTATAAAAAACCAAAATAAGTGCAAGTGGTGCCAACACGAGCGAGGTTAAAATTCGTTGTTTTAGCAATGTGTGTACCTTCAACTAGTAATTAGGTCTCGGCGAGTAATTGTTTTATTTGTTCGCCTGTACAACCAAATCGTCGCTCTCTGGCAACGTAACATGCGATAGCGTCAGCAAATGCAGCTTCATTGAAGTCTGGCCAAAGCGTATCGGTAAAGTAAAGCTCAGCATAAGCCGCTTGCCATAAAAGGAAATTACTGATGCGTAAATCTCCACCGGTGCGGATCATTAAATCAAGCTCACCTTGGTCGGCCATACTCATTTGTTCAGCCATTAGCTCTTCAGTAATATCTTCTGCGGCCATTTCACCGGCTGCGACTTTTTTCGCAAGCGTTGTTGCGGCGTTAGTAATATCCCAACGTCCACCATAATTAGCTGCCACGTTTAACTGTAGACCCGTATTATTACGAGTTAATTCATGGGCTGCATCAACTTTATTGCGCAAACCTTCTGAAAAGCGTGATAAATCACCAATTATGTTTAGCTTTACATTATTTTTATGAAGTTTTTTAACTTCTTTGCCCAGTACAAATAAAAATAGCTCCATGAGCGTATTTACTTCGTCTTCTGGACGTCGCCAATTTTCGCTACTAAATGCGAATAGTGTTAACGACTGTATACCTAAGCGAGTACAAAATTGCACTGATTGACGAACCGCATCAACGCCCTTTTTGTGCCCATAAACACGTGGGCGATTTTTCGCTTGTGCCCAACGTCCGTTGCCATCCATGATTATAGCGACATGCTTAGGCAAACTTTGCTGGGAAATTTTATCAGCGTTAAGAACCATAAATATCGAGTATTCCATAAAAAAACGCCGTCTAGTATACCCTAGACGGCGTTTCAAAACTAATAAATTTAGTTACGCCTGTTTACTTACAGAATCAGTGTCTGAAAGATAAACAGCAGCGATTAGATTTCCATTAACTCAGCTTCTTTTGCAGCTAGTTGTGCGTCCATCTCTTTGATGAACTTATCAGTAAGCTTTTGGATCTCGTCTTCTGCTTGACGTGCTTCATCTTCAGAAATATCTTTTTCTTTCAATAAGCTCTTAATGTCGCCATTTGCATCACGACGGATGTTACGTACCGCAACACGACCGCTTTCAACTTCGCCACGTACGATTTTGATAAGGTCTTTACGACGCTCTTCTGTAAGTGGAGGAAGTGGAACACGAATAACAGTACCTGCAGACATTGGGTTTAAACCTAAATCTGAAGCCATGATCGCTTTTTCTACTGCTTGCGCTAGTGACTTATCAAACACGCTAATTGCAAGTGTACGAGAGTCTTCAATTGTTACGTTAGCAACTTGGTTTAATGGCGTGTCAGCACCGTAGTAAGACACTTGAATACCGTCAAGTAATGCTGGGTGCGCACGGCCTGTGCGAATTTTAGATAATTGACTGCCTAGTGCCGCAACACTTTTTTGCATACGTTCTGACGCATCTTTTTTGATATCGTTAATCACGGTTCAATCCTAATCTATTTGCTAGTTTCATCTGAGGCTTGTGAAGAGATAAGCGTTCCTTCATCTTCGCCCATAATAACACGCTTAAGCGCGCCTGATTTATTCATGTTAAATACGCTTAATGGCATGTTGTGGTCACGCGCCAGCGTAAATGCAGCTAAATCCATAACCTTAAGCTCTTTATCAATGATTTCATTGTAGCTTAAGTGGCGATATAGTGTAGCGTCTGGGTTTTTCACTGGATCATCAGAGTAAACACCATCCACTTTAGTCGCTTTGATTACAGTATCTGCTTCAATTTCAATACCACGTAAACACGCTGCTGAGTCAGTCGTGAAGAATGGGTTACCTGTACCCGCTGAGAAAATTACAACGCGGCCAGATTTTAATAGGCTGATAGCTTCTGCCCAGTTGTAAGCATCACACACACCGTTCAGTGGGATAGCAGACATTAAACGACAATTTACAAATGCACGGTGCAGTGCATCACGCATTGCTAAACCATTCATTACAGTCGCAAGCATGCCCATGTGGTCGCCAACTACGCGGTTCATACCCGCTTCTGCTAATGAACCACCACGCAAGAAGTTACCGCCACCGATAACTAAACCTACTTCTACGTCGAGCTCTACAAGTTCTTTAATTTCTTGAGCCATACGGTCAAGTACTTTTGGGTCGATGCCGAAGCCTTCGTCTCCCATTAATGCTTCACCGCTAAGTTTAAGAAGAACACGTCTAAAAATAGGTTTACGATTGATAGTCATAATATTTGGGCCAGCCTTAGTAATGAGATAAAAAATAACCGCGCTATGGTTACACATAAAACGCGGTTATTTTAAAGAATTTTCATCAGTGACGCAAAAGCTAATAGCAGATTAATTTCATCTTATTGCCCTACGTCACTAAGTTAGAAAATTACTCGCCTTTTGCAGCAGCGATTTGAGCAGCTACTTCAGCAGCGAAGTCTTCTTCTTTACGCTCGATACCTTCACCAACTTCTAAACGGATGAAGTTAGTAACAGTTGCGCCTTTCTCTTTAAGAATTTCGCCAACTGATTTTTTAGGTTCCATGATGAAAGCTTGACCAGTAAGAGAGATCTCACCAGTGAATTTCTTCATACGACCGATAACCATTTTCTCAGCGATTTCAGCAGGCTTGCCTTCGTTCATCGCGATATCGATTTGAACTGCTTTTTCTTTTTCAACAACGTCAGCTGGTACGTCTTCTGGGTTTACGAACTCAGGCTTAGACGCAGCTACGTGCATAGCAACTTGCTTAAGTGTTTCTTCGTCAGCTTCACCAACTACAACAACACCGATACGGTCGCCGTGGCGGTAAGAAGAAAGCTTGTCACCGTCGATGTACTCAACGCGACGAACATTGATGTTTTCACCGATTTTAGCAACTAGCGCAACACGAGTTTCTTCGAATTGTGCTTTAAGTGCATCGATGTCTGCTTTAGATTCTGCAGCAGCGTCAAGAACTTGGTTAGCAAAACCAAGGAAGTTAGCGTCTTTAGCAACGAAGTCAGTTTGACAGTTAACTTCAAGAAGTGCAGCGAAACCGTTACCTTCTTTGATTAAGATTGTACCTTCAGCAGCGATGTTACCTGCTTTTTTAGCAGCCTTTGCAGCACCGCTCTTACGCATGTTTTCGATCGCTAACTCGATGTCACCGTTAGTTTCAGTTAACGCTTTTTTACAATCCATCATGCCAGCGCCAGTACGCTCGCGTAATTCTTTAACTAGGGCAGCAGTTACAGCCATTAGAATATCCTCAATTGAATTCTGTTATAGGGAAGCGGTATAGGCCGCTTAACAAGAATAACAAGTCTTCATCTTAATTAGATGAAGACTTGATGACAGCTAATTACTCAGCTTCTACGAAGTCGTCTTTCTCAGCTTGAGCAACGATGTTGTTCTCACGACCTTCAGTGATCGCAGCTGATACAGCGCCTGTGTAAAGTTGGATAGCACGGATCGCATCGTCGTTACCAGGTACGATGTAATCAACACCGTCTGGGTTAGAGTTAGTATCAACGATAGCAACAACTGGAATACCTAGGTTGTTAGCTTCACGGATAGCGATGTGCTCGTGGTCTGCATCGATAACGAAAAGCGCGTCTGGAAGACCGCCCATGTCTTTGATACCACCAAGGCTCTTTTCAAGCTTTTCCATTTCACGAGTAAGCATTAACGCTTCTTTCTTAGTTAATTTCTCAAAAGTACCGTCTTGGCTTTGCGCTTCAAGGTCTTTAAGACGCTTGATTGATTGACGAACTGTTTTCCAGTTAGTCAACATACCACCTAACCAACGGTGGTTTACGTAGAACTGCTCGCTTTGAAGAGCGGCTTCTTTAACTGCTTCGCTTGCTGCGCGCTTAGTACCAACGAAAAGTACTTTACCTTTGTTTGAAGCTGCGTTCGATAAGAACTTAAGTGCTTCGTTGAACATTGGTACAGTTTGCTCTAGGTTGATGATATGTACACGGTTACGAGCGCCGAAGATGAAAGGCTTCATCTTAGGGTTCCAGTAACGTGCCTGGTGACCAAAGTGAACACCAGCTTGAAGCATATCGCGCATTGAAACGTTTGCCATTTGTATAATCCTCTATAATTTAGGGTTAGGCCTCCACATATCCCATAGCACCAACACCGCAGTTAATTTGTAACTTAAGTGCACCCAAGTGTATGTGACGATACGTGTGTGTGTTAAAATAAAATTGTGTTTGCCTTAAATACAAAAAATCAGTTAAGAATTTATTTGTAAAAAGACGGCGCGCTTTATACCATATTAAAATTGAAAACTCAACGTCTAGTGCAAAATTTGTGCACTAAAAACTGACCTGAAAAACAACTTTGGAGCCTCAATGAGTGCTGTGATCAAGACCCCTGAAGAAATCGAAAAAATGCGTGTTGCCGGGCGCTTAGCCGCCGAGGTACTAGAAATGATAGAACCGCATGTGGTGCCAGGTGTAACCACAGATGAACTAAATACAATTTGTCATGATTATATTGTTAATGTTCAAGATGCTATTCCAGCACCGCTTAATTATCACGGTTTCCCAAAATCAATTTGCACCTCAGTGAACCATGTAATTTGTCACGGTATTCCAAATGACAAACCACTTAAAGAAGGCGATAGCGTAAATATCGACGTGACTGTGATCAAAGATGGCTATCACGGTGATACATCGAAGATGTTCCACGTTGGTACACCTAACATTCAAGGCAAGCGCCTTGCAGATATCACTCAAGAAAGCCTATACCTTGCAATTAAAATGGTTAAACCAGGCGTACGCTTAGGTGATATTGGTGCTGCAATTCAAAAATACGCAGAAAGCTTTAGCTATTCTATCGTTCGTGAATATTGTGGTCACGGCATTGGTGCTGAGTTCCACGAAGAACCTCAAGTAATGCACTACGGTAAACCAGGTACTGGTGAAGTATTAAAAGCAGGTATGTGCTTAACAATCGAACCTATGGTTAATGCTGGTAAACGCCAATGTAAGCTACTTAAAGACAACTGGACAGTTGTAACAAAAGACCGTTCATTGTCTGCACAGTGGGAACATACACTGTTAGTGACTGAAAATGGTGTTGAAATTTTAACGCTCCGATCAGATGATACTATTGACAGGATCATCGAACACTAGGAGCCAGCCCCAGTGGCATTACCCAATAAAGTAAAAAAGTTGCTCAGCCAAGCTGAGCAACTTAGCGATTATCGCGACTGTTCTAGTTATTTTTATAAATGGCTACAGAACGAATTCTCAAAACAACCAGTTAGCAACTTAATTAATGCCCGCGCTGAGTTTATCGACCGCTTATTAATTAAACTGTTTCACGATTACGACCTTGCTCATGAAAGTGACTTAGCCCTGATTGCTGTGGGTGGTTATGGTCGTGGCGAACTGCACCCCTATTCCGATATCGACTTTATGTTGCTGGTAAGCGAGCAGCCAAGTGAAGCCGTGTGCGAGAAAATTGGCCAGTTCGTTACCATGCTTTGGGATCTAAATTTAGAAATTGGTCACAGCGTTCGCACTATAGAACAAGCATTAGAACAAAAACGTGAAGATGTGACATTTGCCACCAGCTTACTCGAAAGCCGATTAATTTTCGGTAACCATATCGAATTCGAAAAATTAAAAAATCATTTAATTGATACGCCGATTTGGCGCTCAGACGAATTCTTTTTGGCAAAAGTACAAGAACAAAGTTTACGCCATAAAAAATGCCATGGTACAGCTTATAACCTTGAGCCTAACATCAAAGAAAACCCAGGTGGCCTGCGCGACTTACAGACCATTATTTGGGTTGCTAAAAAGCACTTTAGAGCCGAAACATTACAAGAACTTATAAATCACGGCTATCTTACTCACGAAGAATATCAAGAGCTGTCTGAGTGTTTAGAAAACCTATGGAACATTCGTTTTGCGCTACACATCGCTGCGGGTCGCTCTGAAAACCGCTTATTGTTCGATCATCAGCCTAACGCCGCTGAAATTCTTGGCTTTGGTAGTGATGGTAAAGCCTCGGTCGAGCGCATGATGAAACGCTTATTTAGGATCATGAGCCGCGTACGTGAGCTTAACCAAATGCTGCTTTCATACTTTGAACAAAGCATTTTACCGGGTGCTGGTGAGTTACCTGTGATTGAGCTTGACCGTAACTTTGAGCGTATTGGTCATCAAATTCGTGTTAAGAATCCATCGGTGTTTTTCCGCCGTGATCAGCTCTTTGTATTGTTCGAGCATATTGCTGATAACCCAGAAATCACCCATATTTACCCAAGTACCATACGTACAATGCGCCAAGTTCGCCGTCGTTTATTGGGGGATTTACAAGATTACGCCGCCTGTCGCGAAGCATTTTTGCGTTTAATCAAACACCCTAACGGTATGGGGCGCGCATTTACGCTGATGCACAAGCACGGTATTATCGCTGCCTACTTACCACAGTGGCGTAATATCTTTGGGCAAATGCAGTTCGATTTATTCCATGCCTACACCGTGGATGAACATACCCATAAACTCATCAACAATATTTATAAGTACTTTGATAAATCAAAAGTCAGCGAATTTCCGCTATGTAGTGAAATTGTCACTCGCATGGACAAGCCTGAGTTACTTTATTTAGCCGGTATTTTCCATGATATTGCTAAAGGTCGTGGTGGCGATCACTCTGAGCTTGGCTCAGTTGATGCAATCGCGTTTGCTAAGCTACACCGCTTCCCAGCCTCAGATGGCAAGCTTATTTCGTGGTTAGTGGCTAATCACTTACTTATGTCGGTTACAGCGCAGCGCAAAGATATTAATGACCCAGATGTGATTAAAGACTTTGCAAGTAAAGTGAAAAATGAGCGTCAGCTTGATTACTTGTACTGCTTAACCTTGGCCGATATTCGCGCAACTAACGATAACCTGTGGAACGATTGGAAAAATACCCTACTACGTGAGCTATATTTACACACCCAGCGAGCGCTTCGTTTAGGGCTTGAAAACCCAATGGACCAACGTGACCAAATACGTGATAAAAAACAGCAAGCCAAACAGCGCTTACTGAACCACGGTTGTAACGAAGATCAAATCGACTTAATTTGGAGTCGCTTTAAAGCCAATTATTTTACTGCTTTTAGCGAGCAACAGATTTCGTGGCACACAGAGCACTTACTAAGCTGTGACGACTTAAGCCAGCCTAGCGTTGCCGTGTCTAACACCGCAATGCATGGTGGTACACAAGTATTTGCTTATAGCCCTTACTCGGGCAGTTTATTCTCACGTTTAGTGAGTGTGATTGGTTCGAAAAAAGCGCAAATTCAACATGCGCAAGTACTGACCACAAAAGATGGCTACGTGCTATTTAGCTTTGTTATTTTAGAGGTCAATGGTGACCCGATTGCGAGTAACCGTTCGCAAGGCATTAAACGTGCTTTAGATCTTGCAATTAGCGACCCGAAAAAGAAAATTCGCCTTAAAAAGAATCGCTCACAGCGCTTCAAAGACTTTAATATCAAACCAAAAATTGTGCTTAGACCGCATGCCCGTAAAGACCGCAGTTTAATTGAAATTCAGGCGGTGGATATTCCGGGTCTATTAACAAAAATTGCGGAAGTATTTCAAGCGCATTTATTACATATTCATGCCGCACGGATCACCACAGTTGGTGAACGTGCAGAAGATTTCTTCGTAGTATCAAATAATGAATACCAAGCATTAACAGACGAAGAACAGGCTAAAATTCATCAAGCATTGCGTAAAAAACTCAACGCAGAAACCGAATAAGAGGATCTTATGTCAGATTTAAAAACCATGATCGAAAACGCCTGGGACAACCGCGATAGCATCAGCCCAAGCACGGTATCAAGTGAAGTTAAACAAGCTATTATCGACGCGCTTGAATTACTTGATAGCGGCGCTGCACGTGTTGCTGAAAAAATCAGTGGTGAGTGGGTTGTACATCAATGGTTAAAAAAAGCGGTGCTACTGTCTTTCCGTATTCGTGATAACCAACCAATGAGCGATGGTGTTAATCAGTTTTACGACAAAGTACCCCTTAAGTTTAGCGACTATACACCAGAGCAATTCCAACAAGGCGGCATGCGTGTTGTGCCTAATGCTGTGGCACGTAAAGGCAGCTTTGTAGGTAAAAATGTGGTGTTAATGCCATCTTATGTCAACATTGGCGCCTACGTTGATGAAGGTACAATGGTTGATACATGGGCAACGGTTGGCTCATGTGCACAAATTGGTAAAAACGTTCACTTATCTGGCGGTGTAGGCATTGGTGGTGTACTTGAGCCACTACAAGCTAACCCAACTATTATTGAAGACAACTGCTTCATTGGCGCACGTTCTGAGATTGTTGAAGGCGTTGTAGTTGAAGAAGGCGCCGTTATCTCGATGGGTGTTTATATCAGCCAAAGCACACGTATCTATGACCGTGAAACTGGCGAAATCCATTACGGCCGAGTACCAGCAGGTGCGGTTGTTGTTCCAGGTTCACTTCCGTCAAAAGATGGTTCGCATAGCCTATACGCCGCCATCATCGTGAAAAAAGTGGATCAGCAAACTCGCGAAAAAGTAGGTATTAATGCCCTACTTCGCTCGATTGATGAATAATAAAGCGGAGCTTTAAGCTGTCAGCCGTCAGCCGTCAGCCGTCAGCCGTCAGCCGTCAGCCGTCAGCTGTAAGTTTAAAAATTCAAGAAGCGCGATGCTAACTAGTTTCGCGCTTTTTTGTACTTAGAGCTTAAAACTTAGGACTTAAGGCTTTTAACTTAAAGCTCCTCAGCTAAATTGTTACATCTTATTTCAAATACACACTTTATCGCTTAATTACGGCTATTCAGCGTTACTTCTGACATACATTTCATTTACCTCACTGGCACTTTTTTTACATCGCACTACAATGCAGACAAACTGATTTTGGAACACATACAATGAATCTGACACGTAGTTCGCTGAAAAACCCTGCGAGTGTTATTGTCATCTTGGTGTTGATTATGTTGTTTGGCATGTTGAGTATTTTTAAACTGCCAATTCAGCTCACACCAGATATCGAGCAACCGCAGATCACTATTTTCTCTGGCTGGCGCCAAGCAGCACCTGAAGAGATTGAATCGGTGATCATTGAGCCGCTCGAGAACGCAGTAAAAAACACCCCGGGTGCCTTAGAGGTTAATACTTACATTAACCGTGGCAATGGCTCGATCACGTTGACTTTTGCTGTTGGGCAAAACATGCAACAGGCCATGCTTGATGTGTTAACTAGCCTAAACCAAGCGCCGCCCCTGCCGTTAGATGCTTTTGATCCTGTGGTATTTGCTGGCGGTAATAATGGGGAAGCCGCTGCAACGTTACTGGTCACCCCAAAAGATTTTAATAGCGACAGCCTTGATTTAGACATGGCGCAGTTCCAAAAACAAATCGATGAATTTGTTGAGCCCCGTTTGGCACGTATTCCTGGTGTTGCCCGCGTTGATTTAGCCAGTGAGCGACCAAAAGAGTTACGTATCACCTTTGACCCCCACAAAGCCGCCGCACTTGGCGTCAGCCTTGACCAAATCAGTAACGTATTAGCCAGCTCACGAGATACCTCTGGTGGCCTTGCTAATGTTGGCCGTCGTCAATATACCGTACGCTTTACTGGGCAATATGATTTATCAAGCATGGCACAAATGCGCGTTGGTTATTCAGGCGATAGACCTATTTACCTTGGCGATATTGCAAGTGTAGAGCGCACTTTTTCTGACCGTTTAGGAATGAGTGGTCGAAATGGTAAACCCGCGTATTACATTCGTATTTCGCGCGCAAACGAAGCTAATACCGTTGCCCTACTCGACGACATTAACCTTGCCATTAAAGAACTAAACGAAGGGCCGCTGGCTGAAAATGGCTTATCGATTGAATTAAGTTTTGATGCCTCAGTGCATATTCGTAACGCCTTGTCGTTAGTTAAAAGTAACTTAGGCCTAGGTGTTTTGCTGTCGTGTTTAATCTTGTGGCTGTTCTTTAGGGGCTTAAAGGCCACGTTTGTGATTGCAGCGACCATTCCTGTCTCTTTGTTAGTCGCGTTTTTAACGTTGAATATTTTTGACCGCAGCTTAAATGTTATTTCACTGGCGGGCCTTGCCTTTGCTGTTGGCTTAGTACTTGATGCCGCCATCATAGTGCAAGAAAACATCGCAAGGCTCAGAAGCGAAGGCTTTGATAGTAAAAAAGCCGCGCTAAAAGGTGCAGCTCAAGTAACAGGCGCTTTATTTGCCTCAACCACCACCAGCGTTGCTATCTTCTTGCCAATTTTATTTATGGCAGGTATTGAGGGGCAGTTATTCTCTGACTTGGCGCTTACCTTATCCATTGCTGTAATTGCCTCTATGATTTGCGCAATTACACTTATTCCGTTGGCTAACCATTTTTGGCCAGACAAAGAGCTAAAAGCGGATCCTTATCGTGAATATTGGCACAAGCTGACTAACTTCATCATGGCGCTTACCAATACCCGCGTTAAACAAATAGTATGGATAACAGCCTTATTAGGTGGCTCAGTCGTCGCGACCATGACCATGCTCCCGAAAACTGATTTTATGCCGCGCGCACCAACCGATGGCTTTTTCTTTAACTTGAACACCCCGCCTGGCGGCAATGTGCAGTTTATGGAAGAAGAGCTGCTGATGCGTATTAAAAAGCGTTTAATGCCTTATTACACAGGTGAAAAAGAGCCGGGGATTAAAGATTTTAACTTTTATGCTTTTGGCGCAAATGCTGGCGGTTTTATTTATTCTGCCGATCCGCAACGTGTTGAAGAACTAATGAAGGTTGCCCGAGAAGAAATCTTCATCGATTTACCCGACACCCAAGTATTCTTCTTTAGAGGGTCGATGATCCAAGTTGCTAATGGCGGTGATGGTCGTAATATCAATATCGATTTAACGGGCCCAAATATGGACGAGCTAATCGCCGGTGCTAATGTGGCGCTGCAAGCTGTCACCGACGCAATGCCGAATGCCACCGCAAGGCCACAACCACGACTCGATATGGCAGAGCCAGAACTTAGGCTCACACCCAATGACCGCCGTATAACCCAAGCAGGGCTAACTCGTCGTGATGTATCTCAAGCAGTGCAAGCCTATACAGGTGGGTTATTTGTTAATGAATACTTTGATGGCAACGAACGCATGAACGTGATTTTGCGCGGCATACCGTGGCAAACTCCAGAGGAGCTTAAAGCACTGCCTATTGTAACCCCGCAATCAGGTATTCAAACTTTAGGTGAGCTTGCCAATATTGAGCGCACCGTGGGGCCAACCCAGCTTAGACGTGTTAATGGCCGCCGTACCGTAAGTATTGTTGTCACGCCACCAGCGGACATGAGCTTGCAACAAGCGCAAACTATTCTCTCAGAGCAAGTTATGCCAAAAGTTCGTGCAAGCTTGCCTGACAGCTCTGGCGCGATTTTGGCGGGTAACGCACAAAAGATGAATTCGGCCATGCAAGAAATGACAATCAACTTTATCTTGGCTCTGTTTATTTTATTCTTGCTAATGACCGCATTGTTTAAGTCAGCCAAAGACAGCGCGTTAGTTTTACTGGTTATGCCACTGGCAATTGCAGGCGGTGTACTGGCCCTATTCGTACTTAACTTATTTACCTTCCAATCACTCGACTTACTGACCATGATTGGCTTTATTATCTTGCTGGGTCTGGTGGTAAATAATGCCATTTTATTGGTTGACCAAACCCGTGTCGCGATGGCAGCAGGGCTCAGCCGAGAAGACGCCGTTCGCCAAGCAGTACTACTGCGCGCAAGACCCGTTTACTTAAGTACCTTAACCAGCTTATTTGGCATGCTGCCACTGATGCTAATGCCGGGGGTAGGATCAGAAATTTACCGTGGCCTTGCCACTGTGATAGTCGGCGGCATGGCCATTAGTGCCCTATTTACCCTGATATTAATGCCAAGTTTATTGCAACTTGGCAGACAACTGCCGCCCGCTAATAACAAACAGCAACCAGAAAAAACGCCTTTAAGCTTGGTATCGAATCAATGAGTATTAAAACAATGAACACACCTTTTCGTAAATTAACCGCTCGCTTTTGTGCGCTATTCAGTCTTATCGCATTTAACGCCTTTGCAGTCGTACCTGTTACAGTAGAAACCGTCACACAAGCCCCGCTGACAAGCGAAATTGAAGTCAGCGGCACTTTGTATGGCAAAGATGATGTAACCCTAACAGCAGGCGTAAGCGGCCGTTTATTATATGTTGTTGAGCCAGGTACTTTGGTTAAAAGTGGCGACACCCTAGTTCGTATGGATACCTTACCGCTTGAACTTGAAAAAGCACGCCAACAAGAAATGCTCAATCGCGCCAAAATAAACCTACGCTTATATCAACAAGAGCTCGCTCGTTTACAAAAACTCGCCAAAGCCAGCAGTGCTGCAGCAAGCCAAGTCGATGATATGCAAAATAAGCATGACCTTGCGTTATCTGATATCTCACTGGCTAAGGTTGAATTAAAAGTGATAGACGATCAACTTTCGCGTGCAACCGTGCGCGCCCCATTTGATGGCGTGATCAGCGAGCGTTTTAAACGCGCTGGTCGCGAAATAAATCGTGCTGATGAACTGGTCACCCTGCTCGATATTAATAACTTAGAAGTAAGACTGTACGTGCCTGTTAAATACTTAAAGTTTTTACACAAAGGCATAGAGTTACCGATTCAAGCCGGCGACTTATCAGCCCCAGATATGACAACAGCCACCGTAACAGCGGTGATCCCATCAACCGATCCGCGTTCACAAACTGTAGAAGTACGTGCCCTACTGCCAAATGATGCTGAGCAAACATGGGCAATTGGCCAACTGGTTGATGTAGCTGTGCCACTAAAAAGCAAAGGGGATGTACTACTGGTGAATCGCGATGCGCTGATTTTACGCAAAAAAGGCACCCATATCGTCAAAATCGACAACGACAACAAAGCCCTGCAAATTCCCGTAAAAGTCGGTAATGGCAAAGATAAACTGGTTGAAGTCACCCCGACTTCAAACATCGCTTTAAATGCGGGCGATAAAGTGGCAGTACGCGGCGCCGAGCAACTACAAACTGGGCAAGAAGTCGAAGTTCAGGTAAAGCAATAACTGCAAGGCTTGAGATGACTGCCAGCTATTAAATATTTTAAGAGCTGGCAGTTATGATAAAGGGTAGTAATGATTATTAAGAGTTGCGCTTGTTTTTGACTTTCTAGGAAGCAAAAAAGCAAGATCAGGGCCCTTCGACTTCCTTACTATCCTGAGTACCTAATTTAATTCCGATGACAGTACCAACAATCGCAAAGGCTATACTCAAAGGCACTTCTACAAACCATAAAGGTGGGATAAATAACGTTTGTAATAGTATCGATACAATTACTGTTCCCACTATAAAGCTCAGTAAATATACACTTAGGGCATTATTCCAAGCTTTTACAACATTGCGCTTAGCCAGAACGGTATAGATACCTGCATTCAATAAATAAGATGGTAATAACTGGTATGTAAAATATTTGCCGAATGAGAGTGAAGCTAAGTTATCACTTCCAATTATTAGAGTGATAAAAGTACTTAATACGGTACCTAAAACCAGCATGACTAAAGTGTATTTTACTATCCTTAAACTATTCAATTTGTCTCCATGTATCATGTCACAATCATGATTTAGAAATGATTAACTAGATACACTAACGCAGAACTAAGTTAACAGCTACGATTCGCGTTTAAAATACTCGCCTTATAATGCTTTAAAATAGTGAATCATTCTAATAACCTCTTTTATTTCATAGCAATAAAGAGGTTCCCAGCGAAAGCTTAGTGGCAAACACCACTATAGCAATGAACCTGTGTAAAATTTTGTCTCTTGCTTACTGAATTTAAACTTACATCCTTTAAGGGCTGAACCAAATCTTAAGTTTCTTGGCTTTTCACCTGTTTTAAGTGCTTCATTTGCTTGAGAGATAGATAGCATATTTACTTCTAAGTCAATATAACCATGGCTACAGCCAACCTTTCCTACTTTTATTGAAATAGGATCAGAGTTTTCAATATGCTCGATTACTATATCATCTAATATAAATTTCATAATTCTCTTATGTATGTTGCGTGCCTTATATAATCAGTGCCTTGCAAATTAAACTACAGAACCCAAACTAATCGTGCGATTTAATTATTTTGACCATTTAATGCTTTTTAATAGAATTCCCCTATCACTTTATTTTAGAGGTCAGCCATGAATACACTAACAGCAAATGATGCAAAACGTAATTTTGCTGAGCGACTTTTAAACGCCCAGCGTGAACCTATTAAAATTAGTAAAAACAACGAGGACGCCGTAGAGTTTATGTCTATAAAGGATTTTGAAGAATTAAAAAATAAGAAAGTCGACTATATTAAGCATTGCTTTGAAAACGCAACAAGAGACTTAGCTCAAGGTAATGTAGTTGATGGTAAAGACTTCTTGGATACTTTATAAAACATTATGCAAAAGAGAAGTTACAAAAAATCCAGAAATTGGGCGTAGCTGTAATGACATTTATCCAAATGGTTTTTACTTTCCTATTGGTAAACACACTGCTTATTTTATTAAAGAAGATGGTTTTATAATGATTGTTGCCGTACTAAACCAATCTCAGCTTCCTGAAAACCACTTATAATTGCACCACCTTTCACAAAGCCAACACCTCTCACTGCAAACAGCCATACCCTTTTAATGAAATTTCTTGAGTATTCGCGCCACTTTGGTTTTTATGTTGAATGATCAAACGCGAATCTTGGCTAGTAAAGGTAAAGGTTCCGAGCCAAGGTAGCTGGGCTATGGGTTGCATGTGGTAAAAACCGTTGGCATCAAAGCATATAAATGAGAACTCATGATGTACCGGGGCAAATACGCCATAATCAGCGGTAAATACAGCAATGTTGTCTTGCAGCATAAAGTGTTTCGCTTGCGTGCCCGCTACTAAATACCAAAAGCATATTGCTGTCATTATCACCACCTGTAAGCCGCCGAGTAAAAAGACTGAAAATTTAACAATACGGGTCGATTTACTAGCTTCCATATAAAGGCGCTTTGCTTTGAGTAATAACCAAAGCCCAATGGCAACCATAGTGAGCTTTACAATCATTAGTACTACGCCTACTTGATACATCAGCTTAGGGCTATGCCATTGAATACCAAATGTTTGCGGGATAAACAAGCTATCAATTAAGGGCAGTAAAATGAGTAGGAATGGCAGAATAAGCGCTTTGTTTTTCATTATTTTCTTTTCTCGTGTTCTCACAAAGATAAGAGTTCAATGTTAATTCTTGGACTCTAAAAAAGCAAAAAGGCGCAACCTGAGGTTACGCCTTTTATCGTTCTGGGCAGAACTTAAAATTTACAGTGCAGCGAATACATCGTCTGTTTTAGCAGCACAGATAAAATCATTTTTGTGTAACCCTTTGATAGAGTGGCTCCACCAAGTAACGGTTACTTTGCCCCACTCGGTTAACAGACCTGGGTGGTGACCTTCTTCTTCAGCCATATCGCCCACTTTATTAGTGAACTCAAGTGCTTGCTTGAAGTTTTTAAACTTGTAAACACGCTCTAATTGCATAATGCCGTCGCGCACTTCAGGAACCCAGTCTGGGATCATTTTGATCAATTCTGCTAATTCAGCATCAGATACTTTAGGCGCATCCGCACGACACGCTTCACACTTTTGTGTGCTTAATGAAGACATTATAAATCCTTAACTTGCTAATTTTTCTTTAGGAGGAAACTTTGGCTCATGTAGCCCTAATTCTTTTGCTTTACTCACCAGCGACATGATATCCATTTGTGAAATATCAAATAAGTCATTGATTGAGTTAATGGTGTAGTACACAGGCTGCATAATATCAATACGATAAGGTGTACGTAATACATCAAGCACGTTCATCGCATTGATTTCTGGCTTATCTGAGTACACGTATTGTGTTTCGCCTGGGCTTGATAAAATACCACCACCATAAATTCGCAGACCTTGTTCGGTTTGCATTAAACCAAACTCAACAGTAAACCAGTAAAGGCGTGCTAAATAAACACGATCTTTCTTTTCAGCGGCATAACCTAACTGACCATATTTGTGTGTAAACTCAGCAAATGCTGGGTTGGTAAGCATGGCACAATGACCAAAAATCTCGTGGAAGATATCTGGCTCTTGTAAGTAGTCAAACTCTTCACGGCTGCGAATAAAGGTCGCAACTGGGAACTGCTTGTTTGCTAGTAATCGAAAGAACTCATCAAAATCGATCAGTGCCGGAACAGGCGCAACTTGCCAGCCCGTTGTTTCGAGTAACACTTCGTTGAGTTCACTAAGTTGTGGAATACGATCTGTTGGTAAATTAATTTTCTTAAGACCTGCTAAATATTCATCACAGGCTTTACCTTCTATGCAAGCGAGTTGGCGAGCAACTAGCTCAGACCATATTTTATTTTCTTCTTCGCTCCAATGGATAACCCCATTTTCATCAGGTTGCTTGGAGGTGTAATTACTTGCTTTAGCCATAATAACCTTCTTCGTTAAATCTTGATCAGTATTGATCAGAATCTCATTAACTTGTTAAGCCGATACTATGTAAAAGTAAGCGAAATTTTAATAGTTAAGGCTGTTTCTAAGGTTTGCAGAAACAGCCTTAACGTAAAGTTAAAATTACACTGAGAGATCTAAAGGTTTACACACCACATTTTTAAAGGGATAAAAGCAAGCACTACCGTAAATTTAAAATTACATCCTAACCGATGAATGTAAATGCAGTTTTAAGATCGTTAATAATATCGTTAACATCCTCAAGACCAACTGATAATCGAATTAAGCCATCACTGATCCCAGCAGCTGCTCTTTCTTCAGGTGTATAAGGCGAATGTGTCATCGATGCAGGATGTTGAATGAGGGTTTCAGCATCCCCTAAACTCACAGCAAGCGTGCAAAGCTGGGTGTTATTTATAAATGTTTCGCCATCTTCAAGGCTGCCTTTTATTTCAAAGGCTATGACACCACCAGCGGCTTTCATTTGTGAACCAATAAATTGATGACCCGGATGTGATTTAAGCCCAGGGTAATAAACTTGGCTAACTAACGGGTGTTGCTCTAAATATTCAGCAACTACTTGGGCACTTGCACAGTGGCGCTCCATGCGTACAGCAAGGGTTTTTAAACCGCGATTAATTAACCATGCATCATGAGGACTAATCGTTGCACCAATATCTTTTAGCACCGTCATTTTTATCAGGTTGATATGCTCCTCTGTGCCGCACACAAGTCCTGCCACCACATCACCATGGCCATTTAGGTATTTAGTTGCGCTATGTACCACAATATCAATGCCAAACGAGGTAGGTTGCTGGAGCAGAGGCGTTAAGAAAGTATTGTCGATAACGCTTATCAGTTGATGCTGCTTGGCAACATCAGCAATTAAACTTAGATCAAGCACCGCCATGGTCGGATTAATTGGCGTTTCAGCAAAAATCATTTTTGAATTGGCTTTAACCGCGCCGCGAATTTCAGCCTCGTTGGTCATATCAACAAAAGTAACTTCGATACCAAAGCGCGGCAACATGTGAGCAAAAAATGCAAAAGTACAGCCGTATAACGCGCTTGATGCGACTAGGTGGTCACCTTGTTGTAAAAAGCTAAGCACAGACGCAGACACCGCACCCATACCCGTTGCTGTAGCAGCCGCTGCTTCACAGTTTTCTAATTGAGCCACTTTTTGTTCTAGCTCTTGGGTTGTCGGATTACCCAAACGGGTATAAATAAAGCCCTGCTCTTCACCGGCAAATCGGGCTGCACCTTGGGCTGCATTAGCAAAAGAGAAGGTAGAGGTTTGATAAAGTGGCGCACTCAGTGCGCCATGTGGGTCATTCGGTTTTTCTGGACCATGAATACATTGTGTATGTAAGTGATGCTTAGTCATTGTGTGTTCTCGTTTTTATTATCAGTACTTCATACTCATAAATAAAACGTAGATACCCACAATGCACAAGCATGCCGGATGCTCAGATGGCTAAATATCACTCAGCTGTTTTTATTAACTGTACACAAAAGTTGTCATTTTGTATTTTCGGTCTCTTTGTCGCTCGTACGTGAGGCTATTTTACGGGCAATACTATTGGCGGTTTCTTTTAGCAAGCTGCGCTTATGCTCTAAGCGAGGTAATGGGCGACTAAGCTCCATCGCTTTATACCCTATACGCGCGGTAAAAATACCGGCACTTAGCCCTTGCGCTGCACGGCCCGACAATTTTCCCAGTAATTCAGCGCTTAGTGCCGTTGCAGCTAAATCTGAAACTAACTCTGCACTACCAACAAACAACACTTGCTTCACTAATAAGCGATACAATTTAATACGGCTTGCATAACCAAAACCAATACCGTAAATACGGCCAATTTGCTCAATGAGCTTAGTGCCACGCCATAGCACCGCCATCATATCGACTAAAGCCAACGGGCTTAGCGCAACCAATAAGCCAGACTCAGTGGCAAAACGGTTAATCAGTTTTTTCGCTTGCTGATCTTGGCTGACCAATAAGCTATCGGCGTATAAGGTCATGATTTCTTTATCGGTATGGTGACTTGCTATTTGTTGCTTAAACTCTTCAAACCCTGTAAGCGTTTGATGTTTATTAAGCTTTTCAAGCCACGGCAGTGCTTCTCCTACTTGCTCGCTATTGAGTAAGCGGTCGGCCTCGGTACGATGCAATTGATTACGCTTTAAACTTCTTAGCATGCGGTACTCGCGCCAAATAACACGGGCAATCAGTAGCACACCACTGAGAACAGCCGTTAAATACACCGAACCAAAAATAATTGATTGCTGAAAAGTCACAAACAATGACATTGCAAACTCAAGTAACACTAAAACTAAAAAGCTAACAACAAACACTCCTTTTAGGGTTTGCCATTTCGACTTTTTATACACAGGCTCAAGCTCAATGCTATCTTGCTGATCTTCTTCAGTGTCGATAAATTCGGCGTTTTCTATCACTTTAGCAACTGTTAACTCCTCTGCAGGAGCTTCGTTGCTTGCAGAGCTTGAAATACGGCGACCTGCCTGAAAGTTCATCTCCTTTGGTTGCTCACTCATGTTAGTTTATCTCCTATCAGGTACTGCATGACATGATCTAAACGAATATGCTTTAACCGTTTATCAGGGCATGGCAATGGCGAAAACGATAAGAACTCAAAGCCCTGTTTTGGCCACTCTTGTTTGTTGAGCAGGCGTGACGGTGGTTGCGGTGGTAAATACGTTAGCCATTCTTGCTCGCCTAAAGGCTTGCCATAAATACAAGCTAACTGTTGGCCTTTTTCAGCCACTTGGCGCGGCTCTGTAGCGCAGATAGATGACATTGCCATGGTTTCGATTTGCACGCCTTCGAACTTTAAATGATTCGATTGGTCATGCACGATTGAATCAAGCAATAGCGCTAAGTCTTTATGATATTGCGCACTAATATGATCTGACTTATTGGCCGCAAACAGTAGCTTGTCGATGTTTGGTTTAAACAAACGTTTAAAGAAGCTTGCTTCACCATAATTAAAGTGCGCCAACAATTGGTTAATAACACGGCTTTGCTCATGCAAGGTTTCGCTGCCTTCATTCAAGGCGCTGAGCACATCCACCAGAACAATTTGTCGGTCAAAATGACGAAAATGCTGCTCGTAAAAAGGTTTTACAACCTCTTTTACATAGGCTTTATAGCGCTTTTTAAGATGCGCTAAATTCGACCCTTCGGTTATGTCGTCTGGCACATTCGCAACTGGGAAAAACTGCAGTAGCGGCGCTCCTTTAAGCTCACCTGGCATCAGCATGCGACCAGGTTGCAGCATGGCAAGTTTGGTGTCTTTTTTAAGGCCGACTAATAACTGTTGATAAAGCGCAGCGACATCAGCAAGTTTGCTTTCATCAACACTTGCGGATAAATCAAGTTCAGCAAGGGCTGTTAAAAATGGCTTCGCTTTTTCGTTGCGTGCGGTTTGCTGCAAGAGTGAGTATTGTGATTCACACCAATCAGCAAATGATTGCTCTAGCATTGGCAAATCGAGTAGCCATTCACCAGGGTAATCAATAATGTCTAAATAGAGTGTTGATTGCGGCGCAAAATGACCACGCAGCCCAGAATTACTTTGGTATTTAATTGCCAAACGTAAGGTATTTATACGCTCGGTAGAGGCAGGCCAAGCTGGCTCACCTTCAACAGGTAACAACGCTGATAATGCATTTGTGTATTCAAATGTCGGTATTGTCAGTGCTTGCTGCGGCACTATTTTTGTGGCGATATGACGCTTTTCGCGCATCACATCAAAAAAAGGTAAGTTTTTTTCGTCAGCTTGACTGGTTAAATGTTTAACCAAGGCGGTAATAAAAGCGGTTTTGCCGCTGCCACTTAAGCCTGTAACGGCTAACTTCACGTGTTGATCTAAACTACGGTGAAGGGCTTTTTCCGCTTTATTTTTTAACGAATTAAAGGTGTTCTTTGCAAATGATTGGCTCATAAAGTGTCTAGCACCTTATTTGCGCTGGGTATCACGATGCAAACAAGGTGCGTATATATCCTTTAAAGTTTGTTGATTTCACGGCTAACCGTAAATTCTGTTGATGTGACATAGCGTTCCATCTCTTGTAAACGACCATCAACTCGAGCAAGACGATCTTTTAAGTCTTGCAATGCACGGCGAGGTGGTTCCCCTTTTTGCCATACTTTAAATTTTACTTCAAGCGGGTCTTGGTGAATGCTGTCTGTGCTTTTCTCTGTTTTTTCTGTCGGTTTTTTATCTAAAATAAACCAAGCAGCAATGTAAGCAACAACAATAAATTGACCACCTGATAATAACGCTGCCGAAACAACTAAGATACGTACCAGCCAAAGCTCCATGTTAAAGTAATCACTGATACCTGCACATACACCACCTAACTTGCCACGTTCAGGATCTTTATATAGTTCGCGTTTGATACTCATACTTTACGTCTCCACTGCGGAGCCTCTTGATCAAGTAAGGCTTCTAATGTTTCAACACGCTCTGCCATTTTATCTGCTTTTTGTGCAAGCTCTAATAATTGGCGGTGCTCGTGTTCACTTAAACCTTGGCTCACTTGTTTTTTACTACGGTAATGTAAAATTAGCCAAAGTGGGGCAACAACCACCATAAAAACAATAATCGGTGCCATCAAAACTTCTGCGTCGAACATGGTACTCTCCTGTCAATACGTTATGTGTTTAAGCATTGGGGGACATGCCCCCATTTATTATTTTTTATCTGCTAGTTTTTTCTTAAGCTCAGCTAGCTCATCATCAATCTTTTCGTCTTGCTGAAGACCAGCAATTTCGTCAGCTAATGATTTTTTACCAAGATCATAAGACTCTATTTGTGATTCTAGACCATCGATCTTAGTTTCGTAACGTTCGAAGCGGTTTAAAGCGTCTTCAACTTTAGAGCTGTCGAGTGCTTTTTTAACTTCAAGACGTGACTCAGCTGAGCGTTGACGTAAGATGATTGCTTTTTGACGCGCTTTTGCATCAGCTAGCTTCTCTTGTAACGTGCTCACTTCTTGCTGTAGTTTCTCGATGTGAGACTCTACATGCTCAAGCTCAGTTTCAACCGCTGCGACTGCATCTGCTGACTTTTGCTTTTCAATCAGTGCTGCACGCGCTAAATCATCACGGTCTTTACTTAGTGCTAATTCAGCTTTTTCTTGCCAGTCTGCAACTTGAACTTTTAAAGTTTCAACGCGACGTACTAGCTCTTTTTTCTCAGCAAGTGTTTTCGCTGATGTAGAGCGAACTTCTACTAATGTATCTTCCATCTCTTGGATGATCAGGCGAACCATTTTTTCTGGGTCTTCTGCTTTATCTAAGATGGCATTGATATTAGAATTAACGATGTCTGCAAAACGTGAAAAAATTCCCATAACATTTACCTCTTTGGTGTTTTAACTTAATCAGTTGGTATATCTAGTATCAATATGCTTGCCAACTTTTATAAACTTAGAATAACTTAATATATTCAAACAGTTAAACTAAATTTATAAATTTCTTTAGTTCTAATAGATAATGAAATACACTAGATCTTAGTAAAAATGACTAAGAGTTAGGGAATATGAGCCAATTTCGCCAACAGGATAATTTACTCGGCCAATCTGACAGTTTTTTAAGTGTACTTGATCAAGTTTCGCAACTAGCTAGTTTAGAAAAGCCGGTCCTTATTATTGGTGAGCGCGGTACGGGTAAAGAACTCATTGCTGCCCGTTTGCACTTCTTATCTAAGCGTTGGGACCAAAACTATATAAAGCTTAACTGTGCAGCGCTTAACGAAAACCTGCTCGAAAGTGAATTATTTGGTCATGAAAGTGGCGCATTCACCGGTGCCAGTAAACGCCACGAAGGCCGCTTTGAGCGTGCTAATGGCGGTACGCTATTCCTTGATGAATTAGCCAACACCTCGGCGATGGTACAAGAAAAACTACTACGCGTTATTGAATACGGCGAGTTTGAACGCGTTGGTGGTAAGCAAACCGTTAAAGTCGATACCCGTTTAGTCTGTGCGACTAATGAAGACTTACCAACCCTTGCTGAGCAAGGCGAATTTAGAAGCGACTTACTCGACCGCCTCGCTTTTGATGTGATTACCCTACCCCCACTGCGTGAACGCCAAGAAGATATCATGTTACTGGCAGAACAATTTGCAATTAACATGGCCCGCGACCTTGAGTGGGATCTATTTAGTGGCTTTACGCGTAGCGCCATCGAAACGCTACAATCTTATGAGTGGCCTGGTAATATTCGTGAGTTAAAGAATGTGGTTGAACGTAGCCTCTATCGTCATGGTAACGAACATATTCCCGTTCACCAGATTATTTTAGATCCATTTGCGAGTAAATTTAGACCTAAACAGCGCGTTAAAGCTGCCGTTAGCAGCGCCCCTGTTGCAAACGTCGAAGCTGCGCCTATCGCCACGACACAAAATCAAGACGTTGTGACACTCAATAAGCCCGACATTCAATTTCCTTGTAATTTAAAGCAGCTATCTAACGACTTTGAAATTGATGTCATTAAAAAAGCGCTTGAACATAGCCAATTTAACCAAAAGAAAACTGCAGAACACTTAGAATTAACGTATCATCAATTACGTGGCTATTTGAAAAAATACAATTTATTAGATCAGCAGCAATAGTTAGAGGCTAATCAGGTGTTTAAACCGTTACTTGCTTTGTCTTTGGTGTGCTTAGTAGGCTGCCTAGATAACGAAGAAAAAACCACAGAACAAAAAAACCAGGGCTTAGTCTATTGCGCTGAAGCAAACCCTGTGTCGTTTAATCCACAAGTGACAACGACAGGTTCGACTATCGATATTATCGCCAATCAGCTTTATGATCGCCTGTTAAGTATTGATCCGGTGTCTGCCGAGTTTAAAGCAGAGCTGGCAACTGATTGGAAAATTAGCCCTGACGGCAAAGCAATTACCTTTACCCTGCGTAAAGGGGTTAAATTTCATACCACAAAATACTTTACCCCAAGCCGTGATTTTAACGCTGATGATGTAATTTTTACTTTCAGCCGCTTATTCGACGTTTATAACCCTTATCACTTTGTTGGTGATGCCAGTTACCCTTATTTTCAAAGTGTGGGTATTGATCAGCTTATTCGTCGCATTGTGCGTGTTTCTGATTACCAAGTACGGTTTGAGCTTTATAATGCTGAAAGCAGCTTTTTAGCAAACCTTGCAACCGATTTTGCCGTGGTGTTATCGGAAGAATACGCCATGCAGCTTAAAGAGCGAAACCAAGAAAACTTATTTGACCAATACCCAGTGGGTACTGGCCCTTATGTATATAGAGAATATCGTCGCGACCGTTTAATTCGCTATTACCGCAACCCAGACTACTGGAAACATCCTGTAGCACTTGAACAACTGGTGTATGACATTACGCCAAACGGCACCACTCGCGTTGCGAAAATGCTCACTAAAGAGTGTGATGTGACTGCGCACCCAAGCAGCGCGCAGCTAAGTATTTTATCGCAACGTGAAGACATTAAAGTTCAAAAAGAGCAAAACTTAAATATTGGTTACTGGGCCTTTAATACTGAGCGCCCGCCTTTTGATGATGTACGTGTACGCCAAGCACTCGCCAGCGCCATTGATGTCGATAAAATCATGCAAGCGGTGTATTACGGTAACGGCATTAAGGCACAGTCATTACTGCCTCCAGCTTCGTGGGCATTTGAAGCGCAAAAAGCCATGCCTGAATTTAACCCAGCTCTTGCCAAAACCTTGCTCGCAGAAGCTGGCTACAAAAATGGCTTTGATATGAATATTTGGGCTATGCCGGTAAGCCGTATTTATAATCCAAACGCCCGTAAAATGGCTGAGCTGATGCAAAGTGATTTACGCAAGATTGGTGTAAACGTTAATATCGTCGAGTATGAGTGGAACACCTTCTTACAACGCGTTGGTGAGCATAGACACGATAGTGTGTTACTTGGTTGGGCTGCTGATACGCCAGATCCTGATAATTTTATGAGCCCATTGTTAAGTTGCACCGCAACATTTAGTGGTAAAAACCCTGCCAATTGGTGTCATCCTGAATTTGATTTATTACTTACTCAAGCCCTCGACACCACAGATCTTGAAAAACGAAAACAATACTACAATCAGGCACAGCGGATCATAGTGCAAGAGCTGCCTATTTTGCCGATAGCCCATGGTATGCGCTTTCAAGCAGCAAGTAGTGACGTAAAAGGTATAAATTTAAGCCCATTCGGCGGCATTTCACTAGCTAACGCGAGGAAAGAATAATGATCCTTGATTATATTCTTCGTCGTCTAGCGTTGTTAATGTTTATGATGCTGACGCTGAGTATTTTTACCTTTTCATTGAGCTTTATGTTCCCGGGTGATGCGCTAACTAACTTAAGCGGTATTACTAATAGTACGTTCTCGCAAACCAGTGTGTTAGAGGAAAAGTTTCACTTTACCGACAACTACGTGGTGCAATACTTTGCCTTTTTAGAACGCATTATTCAGGGGGATTGGGGAATTTCTTTTGCATCTGGTGAGAGTGTATTTCAACATATAAAAGACTTATTTCCAGCAACACTCGAATTGAGTCTTTATGCGCTCATTGTATCCGTCATAGTTGGCGTACCAAGTGGTATTTTAGCCGCTGCCTACTACAAACGTTGGCCTGATAAACTGATAAATTCCGGCACACTTTTTGGCTATTCAATGCCCGTTTTTTGGTTAGCATTGTTACTAATTATGGTGTTTTCCCTGCAACTAGGCTGGTTTCCTATGTCGGGCCGAATGGGCCTTCTTTACGAAATAGAACCAGTTACCGGCTTTATACTTATTGATATCTTTTTAGCTGATTTCCCCTATGATGGCATGGCATTTTTAGATGCAATCCATCATTTAACACTACCTACCATAGTACTTGCTATGTATCCGACCACAGTACTAGTTCGCTTTACCCGTGATTCAATGCTGAAAGTACTCGATCAAAGTTATATTAAAACAGCGCGCGCAAAGGGCTTAAACCGTGCGCAGCTGATTATTCACCACGCTCTGCGTAATGCGCTGCTACCGGTGATTAAACAAATAGGTCTACAGTTTAGTACCTTGATCACCCTTGCGATGATCACCGAGGTTATTTTCTCATGGCCGGGCATTGGTCGTTGGCTTATCGATAGTATTTATCAGCGTGACTACCCTGCAATTCAAGGTGGCTTACTCGCTGTTTCTATGTTCGTTATTTTAGCTACCATTATTGCTGAACTCACTTATACCTTATTCGACCCATTATCGCGGAACCAAGCACATGGCAAAGTTTAATTTATTCTCTGAAGAGTCGAATAAATCGCCGTTAGCGCGATTTTGGAAGAAATTTAAAACCAATCACCCTGCCCTTGTCGGCTTATGGTTGTTTATTGCTTTAGTGTTACTGGCAGTGTCTGCACCACTCCTTGCACCTTATGGCGTGAACCAGCAACACAGCGATGCACTGCTATTACCGCCATCGTGGCATGATGCAGGTGACGTACGCTTTTTATTAGGCACCGACGATTTAGGCCGAGATGTATTGTCACGTTTAATGAATGGTGCAACTTACACCTTTGGTTTATCGGTTGTCGCAGCTTTGATCACCACAGTGATAGGTGTGTTAGTGGGCACCTTTGCAGGAATTAGCAAAGGTATTCGCTCAAGCTTTTTAAATCACTTGCTTGATATTACCTTATCAATTCCATCATTATTACTGGCCATCATTATTATTGCGATTCTTGGCCCTGGCTTAATGAATACAGTATGGGCGATTATATTAGCCTTATTGCCTCAGTTTATTCACTCGGTGCGTAACTTAATTGTCGAAGAGCTGAACAAAGATTACATAACAGCATTCAAGCTTGATGGCGCATCCAATTGGCATATTCTTGCTCGTGGTATTTTTCCGAACATTTACGAGCATATTGTGGTTATTTTTACCATGGCGCTTTCTACTGCGATTTTGGATATCTCGGCACTTGGCTTTTTAAAATTGGGCGCCCAGCCCCCCACCACAGAATGGGGCGCTATTTTGGCTGAAAATCTAGGTTTAATTTACCTTGCCCCTTGGACTGTTGGCTTACCAGGCGTATTATTATTTTTAGCAGTGCTGTCTACCAATTTAGTAGGTGACGGTTTACGCCAAGTGCTTAAAGAACGTAAGGCCGACTAATTATGCAATTACTCGATATTCGTAACCTCACTATAGAGTTACGCACTTCAGATACCGTGATTCGTGCGGTGGATAGAGTCAGCATGACCTTAAAAGAAGGCGAAGTACATGCTTTGGTTGGTGAGTCTGGCTCAGGTAAAAGCTTAATTGCAAAAGCCATTGTTGGAGTTTTAAACAAACGTTGGCATATCACTGCAGACCGCATGCATTGGCGTGGCGTGGATTTAATGCGCTTATCTAACGAGCAACGCCGTAAACTCGTAGGTCAAGACATTGCTATGATCTACCAAGATCCAAGCCGCTGCCTAGATCCAACTGCCAAGATATTCGACCAAATTGCCGAGACCTTACCTGAACAAGCAACCAGTGGTTTTTTCTTAAAACGAAACAGACAACGAAAAGACAGAGTAAAAGCGTTAATCCACAAGGTTGGTATTAAAGACCATAAGAAGGTGCTAGACAGCTACCCTCATGAGCTCTCTGAAGGTATTTGTCAAAAAGTGATGATTGCCATGGCCATTGCGCGTACCCCAAAACTATTGATTGCCGATGAGCCAACTACCGCTCTTGAGAGCACCACGCGTGCGCAGGTATTTAGACTGCTAAAAAGCTTAAACCAGCTAAAGAACATGTCGATTTTGATGATCTCTCACGAGCTTGAGGAAATTGTAGAGTGGTCTCATGGCATGCATGTTTTATACTGCGGTCAGATGGTTGAAGCTGGGCCGACTAACAAAATTTTTAGCCAGCCGCGACATCCTTATACCCAAGCACTGTTAAAAAGTTTGCCTGATTATGAGCAAGGGCTTGCTCACAAAGAGCCGTTTTATGCTTTAAAAGGCACCATTCCAACTTTACAACATTTACCTATTGGCTGCCGCTTAGGCCCACGTTGCCCACAAGCACAAAAAGAGTGTGTCGTTACCCCGAAATTGACCAAGCATCATAGCCAGAGTTACGCCTGTCATTTCCCATTAATTAAGGCGATGAAATAATGCAGCCCCTACTCAAAGTTCAAGCATTATCAAAGAGTTTTAATTTACGTGCCGGTTTATTTTCACGTAGAAGCTTTACTGTATTAAAAGATATTTCGTTTTGCTTAGGGCAAGGCGAGACGATCGCCATTATTGGCGAAACTGGCTCAGGTAAAAGTACTCTCGCCAAATTGCTTGCTGGGGCTGATAACGCAGATAAAGGGCAAATTCTACTTGATGGCAATATCATCGAAAATGATGGCTTGCGTGATAACGACTGTCGCCATATTAGGTTGATTTTCCAAGACTCTGAAGCGTCTTTGAATCCAGGTTTAACCATTGGCGATATGCTCAATGACTGTTTACAGTACAACACTGATTTAAACAAAGAAGAGCGTGAAGATAAAATAAAGCAAACCCTCGCAAAAGTGGGCTTGCTTTTAGATCACCAGCACTATTACCCGCATATGTTTAGTAGTGGTCAATTACAACGTATAGCGCTTGCACGGGCTTTAATTTTAGACCCTAAGGTTGTCGTGCTCGATGAAGCGTTATCGTCCCTTGACCCGTCTGTACGCGCACAAACGGTAAACTTATTGCTACGTCTACAAAAAGACACAGGCCTGAGCTATGTACTTATTACGCATCACCTAAGTTTGGTGCGTCATATTAGCGACCAACTTGTGGTACTTGATCACGGTGAGATTGTTGAATACGGCCAAACCGAAGCGATTTTCCAAGACCCCCAATCGGTGGTAACGCAGAAGTTGTTGAACTGCTGATAGTGAGCTGTCAGCTATCAGCCGTAAGCTGTCAGTTTGATTCGGCGTTAAAACGCCTCCTACTGACTGATTCGATCACTCCCCTTGCAGCTTTACTCATATCAAAACTTTTTATACATCCCTTGGCTTTGTGGTGCGACAAACTTGTAGCCAAGCTTTTCGTAAAAGCCAGGTTTGTCAGCGACCATAGTGACGTAACTACCTTCATAAGCGGCAGATTCTATGTAGCGGTCAACATGTTCCATAATGACACGCCCTAACCCTTGCCCTTGATATTCAGGTGATACAGCAATATCAACCACTTCAAAATTACAGCCGCCATCACCAATAACGCGGCCCATGCCAATCAACTCATCGTTTTTACGAATACAAATAGCATAAAGAGAGTTTGGTAACCCCGCCTTTGCAGCCGCTAATGAACGTGCTGATAAGCCAGCTTTAAGGCGCATATCACAGTATTCTTCTGCGCTTGGTAGCTGCTCTATTAGACTGTACTCCATAAAAGCTCCTTATAACTTGCATTACCTTTAACGTTAACAAAAAAGGCGCCAGTAGGCGCCTTTTATTTAACTCAGTTTGCTAATTATTCAGCAGCTTGAGTCGCTTTTGGTACTTGCACTTCAGCTTGTGCTTTTAGTGCTGCAATAAATACCATGTAGTTTTTATTCACTTGAGCCATCGTGATGTTTTGCTTTTGTTGCTCATTAATCTCAACTTCAGTCGCTGGATTAACTGCTTTTAGCGCAACAATTGCCGCATCGCCATTGTTTAGGTCAACAACTTCAACCTCTGGTGCACCTTGTGGGTGAGCCATTTTGAAAGCTTGTTGAACAATAGCTGGTGACACTGTGTAAGCTTGACGAGCAAGTGCAGCTTCTTGGCGTACTGTTAGGCCTTCAGCTTGTGCAACTTCGTTTAGGCTCTTACCAGCTTCGATCTCAGCGTATAGAGTGCGTGCTTTTTCTTTAGCAAGCTCCGATGCTTTTTGTGAAACTAACGTCGCCTTAATTTGCTCAGACACATCTGCTAGTGCTTTCGTAGTCGCAGCTTTGTGATCGTTTACACGAACAACAACAGCATGTTCATCACCTACTTCAATTACTTCTGAGTTCATGCGATCTTCTAACACTTCAGGTGAGAAAATAGCAGTAACAACTTGTGGGTTGTTTAGCGGCTCAGGTAATGCATTGCGAGTCACAAGTTCTGTTTTCTGCACTTCAACGCCTGCTGCTTCTGCTGCATCAATTAAAGTATCTGAAATTTCGAACGCAAGCTCACCCATTTGAGTTTGCTTTTCATAGAACGCATTAATTTTCTTAGTACGCTCAAGTTCAGCACGAAGCTCATCTTTTACGTCAGCATATGGTTTAACTTGCTGTGTTTGAATATCAGTAAGCTTGATGATGTGATAACCAAACTCTGATTCTACAACGTCAGAAATGTCGCCTTTGTTTTCAAGAGCATAAGTTGCATCTTCAAACGCAGGGTCCATCATGTCACGTTCAATCCAGTCTAGATCACCGCCCATTTCTGCACTCACTACATCATCAGAAGATGACTCAGCTAGCTCAGCAAAATCAGCACCGTTTTGTAACTGCGTTAGTAGCTCTTCAGCTTTCGCTTTTGCTGCATCATCGTCTTCGCTGTTATCAATTAAGATGTGCGATACACGACGTTTTTCAGGCTCAACATATTGGGCACTGTTTTGATCATAGTAAGCTTTGATATCTTCTTCTGAAACACTTGAATCAAGCGTTAAGCTCGCTGCATTTAAGTCAATGTAGCTTACAGACACTTGCTCTGGTGCTAAGAATTGCGGTTGATTCAACTCATAGTAATCAGCAATTTCTTGCTCTGTTACTTCGATACCAGCTTGTAATGATTCTTTAGCAACAACTAAGTAATCAATACTGCGCGTTTGCTGTTGTAGAGCAACGCTGTTGTTTAATTCATTTTCTAAGATGAAATCTGTACCAGCAACGGCACCCACTAATTGGCTGCGTGTCATATCTTCACGTAAATATTCACGGAAAGCATCTGGTTGGAAATTCATTTGACGAATAACTTGTAAGTAACGGTCGTTGCTAAACTGGCCGCCTACTTGGAAGTAAGGCATTTCTAAAATTGCTTTACGAACACTTTCGTCGCTTACACGAAGACCTAATTCTGCCGCTAGTTGAGTTTGCAATTCTTGTTGTACTAAACGGTCGATTACGCCTTGGCGAATTTGTGCCATGTAATTTGGATCAGCAGCGATTTGTGCGAAGTATTCACCAAATTGTTGTTCTAAACGGTTACGTTCGTTTTGGTATGCACGGCTGAATTCGGTTTGGCTAATTTTAACTCCATTTACTTCTGCAACGGGTTGCTCTGTGGTTTGTCCTAAATAACCACCGATCCCAGCTAAAGCAAAAGATAAAATCACCGCGCCTAAAATAATTTTGGCTGCAGGTCCCTGCGAACCTTCTCTGATTTTCTCAAGCATTTATCTATCTCTATTCTGATCAGGTACAAATTAACCCTGCTCATGTAAAAAAAGCGTATCTTACCAGATACGCTTTTTCACTTGAAGTAACTGGTGATAAGTTACCTAAATTCAATTTAAGTGTGATTAGGTATCTCTCACCAACTAATCTTTAATGATTAGTTTACTGCGTCTTTCAGCGCTTTACCTGCTTTGAAAGAAGGAATGTTTGCTGCAGCAATCTGGATAGTCTCACCAGTTTGCGGGTTACGACCTGAACGCGCTGCACGCTCACGTACAGAGAAAGTACCAAAGCCAACTAGCGCTACTGAATCGCCATCTTTAAGAGCGCCTGAAACAGCCTCGATGAATGAATCTAGTGCACGACCTGCAGCCGCTTTAGAAATGTCAGCGTCAGCTGCGATTTGATCGATTAATTGAGATTTATTCACAATATCATCCTCTTTCATTGTTATTATCAAGAGCGATTGTTTTTATAAAAAATAACATCACTGTTTTGAAAATTTATGAGCAAATTAAGTTTATGCTCAGTTTATTATATTTTTCTCAACCCTAGGCCACATAAGGCCTAGGCTTGAAAACTAGTGCTTAACTTATCATACCCTTTGTATTTGAAAAGCCCCTAAATGCACTTTTTTGCGGTTTTTTACTGGTTTTTTTCAGTTTCGACAGAAAAACTCTCTACTGGGTGCTTCAAAGCCAGTTTTAAAACGTCATCAATCCATGTAACTGGGTGAATTTCAAGGCCCTCTAATACGTTGTCTGGGATCTCTTTTAAGTCACGTTCGTTAATTTTTGGAATAATTACGGTTTTAATTCCACCACGATGCGCTGCCAGTAGCTTTTCTTTTAAGCCACCAATTGGTAATACTTCACCACGTAATGTGATTTCACCTGTCATTGCTACATCTGAGCGCACTGGATTACCCGTTAAGCTCGATACCAAACCAGTTACCATGGCAATACCAGCACTTGGGCCATCTTTTGGTGTTGCACCTTCTGGCACGTGAACATGAATGTCACGTTTCTCATAGAAGTCGCTATTAATGCGAAGTTTTTCAGCACGATTACGAACAACCGTCATCGCAGCCTGAATTGACTCTTGCATTACATCACCAAGCGAACCTGTGTAAGTTAGCTTGCCTTTACCTGGTACAGCTGCTGATTCAATAGTCAGTAAATCACCACCTACTTCAGTCCACGCAAGACCCGTTACTTGGCCAATACGGTCACCGTCTTCAGCTTTACCATAATCAAAGCGTTGTACGCCTAAGAACTCTTCAAGGTTGTTATCGTCGATAAGGACCTTTTTAGTGTCTTTATCAAGCAGGATGTTTTTAACTGCTTTACGGCATAGTTTTGACACTTCACGCTCTAAGTTACGAACGCCCGCTTCACGTGTGTAGTAGCGGATAATGCCAATAATTGCGCTGTCAGCAATTTCAACTTCATGCTCTTTTAAACCATTGCGCTTAACTTGTTTTGGAATCAAGTGCTGTTTAGCAATGTTTAGCTTCTCGTCTTCGGTGTAACCCGAAAGGCGAATAACTTCCATACGGTCTAATAACGGACCTGGGATATTAAAGCTATTTGATGTTGCCACAAACATCACGTCAGATAGGTCGTAATCAACTTCTAAGTAGTGATCAGCAAAATGGCTGTTTTGCTCAGGATCAAGTACTTCAAGTAATGCTGATGCAGGGTCGCCACGCATATCTGATGACATCTTATCGATTTCATCTAATAAGAATAATGGGTTCTTTACACCAACTTTAGTCATATTCTGGATTAACTTACCAGGCATAGAACCAATATAAGTACGACGGTGACCGCGGATTTCCGCTTCATCACGAACGCCACCTAATGCCATACGCACATATTTACGACCTGTAGAGCGTGCGATTGACTGACCTAGTGAAGTCTTACCTACACCAGGAGGACCGACTAAACATAAAATTGGGCCTTTAAGCTTATTAGTGCGTTGTTGCACCGCTAGATACTCAATAATACGCTCTTTAACTTTATCTAAGCCGTAATGATCACTATCTAAAATCTTTTGTGCGCCAGCTAAGTCTTTTTTCACCTTAGAGCGTTTTTTCCAAGGTACATTGATTAGCGTATCAATATACGAGCGCACGACGGTTGCTTCCGCCGACATCGGCGACATCATTTTTAATTTAGATAACTCAGCGTTTGCTTTCTCTTGCGCTTCTTTAGGCATACCAGACTCTTCGATGCGTTTTTTAATTGCTTCGAATTCATCGGGTACATCATCAAGTTCGCCAAGCTCTTTTTGAATCGCTTTCATTTGCTCGTTGAGATAATACTCACGCTGCGACTTTTCCATCTGCTTTTTCACGCGAGTACGGATTTTTTTCTCAACTTGCAGTAAGTCAATCTCGCCTTCCATCAGCGCCATTAAGTATTCAAGACGCTCAGTCACATCGGCAATCTCAAGCACTTTTTGCTTTTCAGGTACCTTAAGCGGCATGTGTGCTGCCATGGTATCAGCAAGACGCGCAGCTTCATCAATGCCAGACACAGAAGTAAGTACTTCAGGTGGGATCTTCTTATTAAGCTTTACATAGCCTTCAAATTGGCTAATTGCGCTGCGAATAAAGATATCTTGTTCTTGCTCGTCGATATGGCTTGATTCGATGAACTGTGCTTCAGCCACAAAGAAATCATCGTTATCTAAAAACGTTTCAACGCTTGCACGTTGTGTGCCTTCAACAAGCACTTTAACGGTGCCATCAGGTAACTTTAATAACTGAAGTACTGTGGCAATGGTGCCAACACGGTAGATATCATCTTGCTGCGGATCATCAACAGAGGCGTCTTTTTGCGCCACTAGGAAAATTTGTTTGTCCTTGTCCATCGCCGCTTCTAGGCATTTTATTGATTTTTCACGACCAACAAATAGCGGGATCACCATGTGTGGATAAACCACTACATCGCGCAGTGCCAACACGGGGATTTCGACTCGATCTGTTCTCTCAAGCGTCATTATATTCTCTTCGCACTTCATTTATTTTAAAGATTACTCAAGTATATGGGGATATGTAAGGGAAAGTTCAACATATTTATAAAAAAAGGAGCCTTTGGCTCCTTTTTCGTGTTCAACTGCTTAACTTTTAAACTATTACAGCTTTATTCTGATGCAGCTTTGTCTTGGTTACCGCTTTGGTAAATCAAAATTGGGTCTGATTCACCTTTAATAACGGTTTCATCAATAACCACTTTGCTAACATCATCCATCGAAGGTAATTCATACATAGTATCAAGTAATACACCTTCAACGATTGAACGCAAGCCACGAGCACCAGTCTTACGCTCCATTGCTTTATGAGCAATTGCGCTAAGTGCATCTTCGCGGAACTCAAGCTCAACATCTTCCATCGCAAACAATGCAGAGAACTGTTTAGTTAATGCATTTTTTGGTTCGCTAAGAATTTGAATAAGCGCTGCTTCATCTAGTTCTGTTAGTGTCGCAACAACTGGAAGACGACCAATGAACTCAGGGATTAAACCGTATTTCACTAAATCTTCTGGTTCAACATCTTTAAATGTTTCACTTAAGCTACGGCTACCTGATGATTGCTTAACTTCAGCACCAAAACCAATACCGGTATTTTTATGGCTGCGTTGTTCAATCACTTTATCTAGGCCAGCAAACGCACCGCCACAGATAAATAGAATCTTAGATGTATCAACTTGCAAGAATTCTTGCTGTGGATGCTTACGGCCGCCTTGTGGTGGCACAGATGCAACCGTCCCTTCAATTAGCTTAAGTAAGGCTTGTTGTACACCTTCGCCCGATACGTCACGGGTGATCGATGGATTGTCAGACTTACGAGAAATCTTGTCGATTTCATCGATGTAAACAATACCACGTTGTGCTTTTTCTACGTCGTAATCACATTTTTGCAGTAGCTTTTGAATGATGTTTTCAACGTCTTCACCTACATAACCTGCTTCAGTTAGTGTCGTTGCATCCGCCATAGTGAATGGTACATCAAGTAAACGAGCCATGGTTTCAGCAAGTAATGTTTTACCACTACCTGTAGGACCGATTAGTAGAATATTACTCTTACCAAGCTCAATATCTGCATTGATTGTTTGATTGCGTAAACGTTTATAGTGATTGTATACCGCAACCGACAGCACTTTTTTCGCGTGGTCTTGGCCAATCACGTAATCATCTAAGTGATTACGAATTTCTTTCGGCACAGGCAGTTTATCAGACGCATTATGCTTCGGCGCAATGTCTTTGATTTCTTCCCTGATAATATCGTTACACAGCTCAACACATTCATCGCAAATATATACTGAAGGACCAGCAATTAGTTTGCGAACTTCGTGCTGGCTTTTGCCGCAGAAAGAGCAGTATAACAATTTATTACTTTTGTCGCCGTCTGTAGGAGTGTCAGACATTCAGCTACCTCATTTATTACGTTGGCAGTAGCACTAGGCCACTGCTAATTCACTATGTTTAACTATATCAAAGAATATTAGTTTTCGCATAGTAAAGGGTGATAGCTAACAATACGTTATTATTAGCTATTCAGATTACTTCGATTCGCGGCTTGAAAATACTGAATCAACTAGGCCGTATTCAACCGCTTCGCTTGCGCTCATGAAGTTGTCGCGATCGGTATCACGAGAAACCACATCGAGTGGCTGGCCAGTATGTTCAGCCATTAAACGGTTTAGCTTATCTTTAATTGATAAGATTTCACGGGCATGAATTTCAAAGTCAGATGCCTGACCTTGGAAACCACCTAATGGTTGGTGGATCATTACACGTGAGTTAGGTAAACAAAAACGCTTACCTTTAGCACCACCTGATAGCAAAAATGCACCCATGCTTGCCGCTTGGCCAACACAAATTGTGCTTACATCAGGCTTGATAAAATTCATTGTATCGTAAATTGCCATACCCGCAGTCACAGAACCGCCTGGCGAATTGATATAAAGATAAATATCTTTTTCTGGGTTTTCTGATTCTAAAAACAGCATTTGCGCAAGAATCAAATTAGCCATGTTATCTTCTACTTGGCCAGTTAAGAAAATAATGCGCTCTTTTAAAAGACGTGAGTAAATATCATATGAGCGCTCACCTTTAGCTGTTTGTTCGACAACCATAGGGACTAGTGCGTTTAGAGGGTCTATCATACCGCTATTCATTCTTATTTAATTCCTTATCCGCTGCGACTCATCCTTACTATAAGGAAAGCACATTTATACTAATGTAAATTAAGCTGTCTATTCAATCTTTATAACTATATAGGAACTTATCAGAACAAATTCAATCCTCGTCGAAAAAAGTTCTGAAATAACATCAGTATTGTTGGTTTTTTTGAAACTGATACCACAAACTAAAATGGCCCGAGTACGCTGTATAAATACAGGGTAACACGAGCCATTTAATCGCTAGCGAGAGCTTAAGTCAATGACTTATTAAGCACCTTGCTGTGGATTCATGATGTCGTCGAATGCTTTTTCAACGTCAGTCACGTTTGCTTTAGCTAGGATAGCTTCAACTGCTTGCTCTTCCATCGCTACGTTGCGCATTTGCTGCATAAGCTGATCGTTTGCTTTGTAGTACTCTACTACTTCAGTTGGATCTTCGTATGCAGAAGCTACAGTTGCGATTAACTCTTCAACTTTAGCGTCGTCAACTTTAAGCTCGTTCGCTTTAATTACTTCACCTAGTAATAGGCCAGTCTTAACGCGAGTTACAGCTTGCTCGTGGAATAATTCAGCTGGAAGCTCAGGCATGTTTTTAGCGTCGCCACCGAAACGTTGTGCAGCTTGCTGACGTAGTGCATCAATTTCTTGATCTACTAGCGCTTTTGGCACTTCGATTTCGTTGTTAGCTAAAAGACCTTTGATAGCTTGATCTTTAACGTTAGCTTTAACTGCTTGGTCAAGCTCACGTGTCATGTTCTTTTTAACTTCTTCTTTAAGAGCGTCAACACCGCCTTCAGCTACACCGAATTTAGTTGCGAACTCGTCGTTAAGCTCAGGAAGCTCTTGAGTTTCAACTTTCTTAACAGTGATTGCGAAAGTAGCTGCTTTACCTTTAAGGTTTTCAGCGTGGTACTCTTCAGGGAAAGTTACTTCAGCAACAACTTCTTCGCCCGCTTTTTTGCCAACGATGTTGTCTTCGAAACCTGGGATCATACGACCTTGACCAAGTTCTAGTGGGAAGTCTTCAGCTTTACCGCCTTCGAACTCTTCGCCTTCGATAGAACCAACGAAGTCGATAGTTACACGATCGTTCTCGCCAGCAGCTGCGTCAACTTCAGCCCAAGAAGCGTGTTGCTTACGTAGAGTTTCTAGCATGTTAGCTAGGTCTTCGTCAGTTACAGATACAGCTGGCTTTTCAACAGCGATTTTATCTAAACCTTGGATTTCAACTTCTGGGTAAACTTCGAAAGTTGCATCGAACTCTAAATCTTTACCAGCTTCTAACGCTTTAGGAGCGAAAGTAGGTGAACCAGCTGGGTTAATTTTTTCAGAAACGATTGCTTCAATGTAGTTGCGTTGCATTAATTCGCCAGCAACTTCTTGACGTACTGCAGCACCGTAACGCTTGTTGATGATAGACGCTGGTACTTTACCAGGACGGAAACCATCGATACGCTGGGTTTTAGACAGTTGTTGTAAGCGTTTTTTTACTTCAGTCTCAACGTTCTCTGCAGGAACGGTGATGGTCAGACGGCGCTCAAGGCCTTGAGTCGTCTCAACAGAAACTTGCATGATTTACCTCAATCTTCAATTTTGGCGACTGTTCGCCTTCCTTACAAACAAGGTGATCTCCATGAGTGATAGCAAGTTTTAACGCTGAAAATTTCAACTTAAAACGGCGCATTGTAACCATGAGATACCATTGCTGCTTTGCCCCTATGGGCACTATGTTAAACAATAGACGCGGCATTATAACCTAATATTTATGATAGTCGAGTCTGGGGGGCAATTATTTGGCTTATATAGCAGCAATCAGCGTTTAAGTGCGTAAAAAACGAACGCAATAAATTAACAAAGGAGAATTAAGCTGAATTAAAGGATGTATTTAGAAATTTAGAAGTGGTCGGCGATGCAGGATTTGAACCTGAGACTGAATTGGATATACCCAAACCAATTGTTCTTTGACCATAATTCTTTAAAAGTGGTCGGCGATGCAGGATTTGAACCTGCGACCCCTTGGACCCAAACCAAGTGCGCTACCAAACTGCGCTAATCGCCGATACTGAGAGAAGTTTTGAAAATAAAGACCACTTATTAAAAGTGGTCGGCGATGCAAAATTTGCACCTTCGACTGAATTGGATATACCCAAACCAATCGTTTTTTAACCTTGAACTTTCTAAAAGTGGTCGGCGATGCAGGATTTGAACCTGCGACCCCTTGGACCCAAACCAAGTGCGCTACCAAACTGCGCTAATCGCCGATATCTTAGAGTAAATTGGGGTGACTGATGGGGCTCGAACCCACGACAACCGGAATCACAATCCGGGGCTCTACCAACTGAGCTACAATCACCACGGCATTTACATATTTTCAAATGGCGCACCCGGAAGGATTCGAACCTTCGACCAACGCCTTAGAAGGGCGTTGCTCTATCCAGCTGAGCTACGGGCGCATCGAAAACTTCATAAGCTTGCCTGTAAGCGCCGCTTCTTAAAGAAGAAGTGGTCGGCGATGCAGGATTTGAACCTGCGACCCCTTGGACCCAAACCAAGTGCGCTACCAAACTGCGCTAATCGCCGATGCTTACTGTTGTTTGCGAGTGACCTCGTTAACAACGGGGTGCATAATAGTGATTTGACCGAGTCAGGTCAAACATTTTTTTAAGAAAATAATTCAATCGGTCACTTTTAGTTCATAATGGTTAAATATTGCAAATATAAGCTAAAATTTGAACTCTTTTTTATAAAGTAGCGCTTTATATAAGATTGCATCTTGGCGCTATGATGCTTTTCTGCGAAAATACGCAACATAAATAAATATGATCAAACAAACATGATTTGTGTATCCACGCCCCCTTTATTGGATAATCATATTTAGATGTATCAGTATCAAGTTAACTAACCCCAATTAAAGGTCACCCATGACGGCAAACATCATCGATGGTAAGGCAATAGCTAAACAAGTACGCAGCAATGTAGCAGAGCGAGTTGCAGAGCGTGTAGCGAATGGATTACGCGCTCCAGGACTAGCAGTTGTGTTAGTTGGTCAAGATCCAGCTAGCCAAGTGTATGTTGGTTCTAAACGTAAAGCATGTGAAGAAGTCGGCTTTGTATCTAAGTCTTACGATTTACCTGGCGACACAACTGAGCAAGATTTACTTGCATTAATAGATCAACTAAACGAAGACAAAGAAGTAGACGGTATTCTAGTACAGTTACCTTTACCACAAGGTCTTGATGCTGAAAAAATTCTTGAACGCATCACACCACATAAAGATGTTGATGGTTTCCACCCTTATAACATTGGTCGTTTAGCTCAGCGTATGCCGGCACTTCGCCCTTGTACGCCAAAAGGGATTATTACCCTACTTGACTCAACAGGTGTTCGCTACAAAGGTATGCACGCAGTTGTTGTTGGTGCATCAAACATTGTTGGTCGTCCTATGTCACTTGAGCTTTTACTTGCAGGCTGTACAACAACGGTGTGTCATAAGTTTACTCAAGATTTAGAAACGCATGTTCGCCGCGCCGATTTATTAGTTGTAGCGGTGGGTAAACCTGAGTTTATTCCGGGTGATTGGGTTAAAGAAGGTGCTATCGTAATCGATGTAGGTATTAACCGCCTTGAATCTGGCAAGCTTGTTGGTGATGTTGAATACGATATCGCTGAACAAAAAGCACATTTCATTACACCAGTACCAGGTGGTGTTGGTCCAATGACTGTGGCAAGCTTAATCGAAAACACCCTTGAAGCGTGTGAAAAGTACCACAGCTAAGAAGAGCTAAATTATTGCAAAAGGCTGCCAATTGGCAGCCTTTTTTGATTTTAAGTTTTTTGTAGTTTGAACAGTCTGAGCTTTAACATCTGGGGGAGCACTGAAAACACAATCATCATAAACATCAATAGGTATTGCCAGTCTTGATATTGTTCGTTTATGAGTAAAACAGCGCATACGATTCCCGCAATTGGGTTAGCTATCGTTCCGAATGAAAACTCAGCTACAGTCATGCGTCCTAATAACCAAACATACAGAATATAAGCGATGGCAGTATTGGGCACGATTAACCAAAATAATGCCGAATATTGCAGCGCTGAGATAGGCTCAAATACCACTTGGTATTGTTCTGGGTGAAGTAAACTGCCATCAATAAACGCAGCCAATAATAAAATAGTGCCGCCAATGATTAACTGCCAGGTAAGCACAACCCACCAATGAATATGCACCGACAAACTCTGTACCAAGGTGCTACCAATCACAATAGTCAGTAAGGCCCCAAATAAAGCAGCCACTCCCAATACATTTAATGACACGTGTGCTGGGTCAAACAACAACCATGCCAATACCACCAGCGCCATAGCACAGAATGCTTGAATTTTTGCAGGGCGCTGTCCTTTAGTAAGCCAAGCATATATCAAAGCCACAACCGGCACAGACACCATCCCTACCCCAGCTATAGCTGCAGGAAGGTTTACTGCCATGATAAAAATAAAGGCAAAAAACAACGCGATATTCACAGCACCTAGCGTTAACAAACTTGGCCACTGCGAACGGGTTGGCAAACTAGGTTTAAGTAATAAAAGTAACAACCCTGCAGGTAGTGCACGCAATGCGCCTAATAAAAGTGGCGGCCAATCAGGTGTGGCATATTTGGTCACGGCATAGGTGGTGCCCCATAAAAAGGCGGGGATCATGGCAAATAAAATATTCAATGTCTGTCCTTGTTAATACGAAGAGATGACATGGTAAAACCTCAAGTAAAGTTGAGGTCAATAGCTGTGTCGAGTTAAAAACAAAAAAGGTTGCCTCGTTGGCAACCTTTTTTAATGAGTTATCTTTCGATGGATACTTAGGCTTTACGCCATGTTGTTTTACCAGCTGAATCTTCAAGTACCACACCAAGTGCATTCAATGCATCGCGGGCTTCATCAGCTGCCGCCCAATCTTTGTTTGCGCGGGCTTCATTACGTTTTGCTATTAACGCTTCGATGTGTGCTACTTCATCATCAGCTTGGCCACCTTGTAAAAAGGCTTCTGGATCTTGTTGTGCTACCCCTAATACCTCTGCAACACTGCGTAGTACATAAGCGAGCTTACCAGCTTGCTCTGCATCGCTGTCTTTAACACGGTTTAGCTCTTTTGCTAGTTCAAATAACACGGGTAGTGCTTCTGGTGTGTTGAAGTCATCATCCATCGCTTTTCTGAATTTAGCCACATATTCATTGCTAGCTAAATCGCATTCGATTGGCGTTACCCCGCGCAGTGCAGTGTAAATACGTTCAAGTGACGAACGTGCTTGCTCAAGGTTTTCTTGCGAATAGTTAAGCTGGCTACGGTAATGACCTGATATTAAGAAATAACGAACTGATTCAGCATCGTACTCTTTTAATACGTCACGTACGGTAAAGAAGTTGTTTAATGACTTAGACATCTTCTCTTTATTAACCTGTACCATCCCTGTGTGGATCCACGTATTTACGTACTTGCCGTTATTTGCACAGCATGACTGAGCAATTTCGTTTTCATGGTGCGGGAACTGTAAATCTGAACCACCACCGTGAATATCAAAATGTTCGCCTAAGTGCTTAGAGCTCATTGCTGAACATTCGATATGCCAACCAGGACGACCCTCACCCCATGGTGAAGACCATGACGGCTCTTCTGGCTTGGCTTTTTTCCAAAGCACGAAATCAAGTGGATCTTGCTTATCTTGTGCAACTTCAACACGTGAACCAGCCTGTAGCATGGTTAGGTCTTGTTGTGATAAAGCACCGTATTGCTCAAAGGTTGATACGTCAAACAATACATCACCATCTGCAGCAACATACGCATGGCCTTTGGCAATTAGACGCTCAACCATCGCGATGATTTCATCCATATGGTTTGTTACTGTAGGCTCAACATCTGGACGCAGCATATTTAAGCTGTCGAAATCTTCATGCATGGCTTTGGTCATACGAGTCGTTAAATCATTAATTGACTCACCATTTTCGTTAGCACGTTTAATGATTTTGTCGTCAACATCAGTGATGTTACGAACGTATTTTAAATCGTAACCGATGTGGCGTAGGTAACGCACAATCACGTCAAAACCAACGAAAGTACGAGCGTGACCAATGTGACAGTAATCATAAATGGTGATACCACACACGTACATGTCGATTTTGCCATCAACAAGGGGTTTAAACTGCTCTTTTTGTCGCGTAAGTGTGTTGTAAATTTGTACCATTTATAAAATGTCCTTAACGGTGTTTCGAGATTCTCTATGGTAACACTTGCAAAGCCGCTGCTCTAGCGCTTTATCAATTGAATAAGCAGTTTGTTAATCGTTTTAAACAAGCTCTTTGTTAATCAAACACAACTACTATAAAATAGCCCCATTATTAAACCTGATATAGGAAACCTCATGGTTGTACTACACACAAACTTTGGTGACATCACTATCAAGATGCACGAAAGCGATGCACCAAACACAGTTAAAAACTTCTTAGAGTATGCCAGCGCTGGCTTTTACAACGGTACTATCTTCCACCGTGTAATCGATGGTTTTATGGTACAAGGCGGTGGTTTTGAGCCGGGTATGGTTCAAAAAGAAGTAAACAACCCTATCGAAAATGAAGCAAACAACGGCCTTGCAAATAAAGTGGGCACATTAGCAATGGCACGTACGCCGGATCCACACTCAGCAACTGCGCAGTTCTTCATTAACGTTAACGACAATGACTTCTTAAACTTCAGCAGTGAAACATCACAAGGCTGGGGCTACTGCGTGTTCGCAGAAGTTGTTGAAGGTATGGACGTGGTAAACAAAATCAAAGGTGTTGCTACTGGCAGCGCTGGCTTCCACCAAGACGTACCTCTTGAAGATGTTATCATCGAAAAAGTAACGGTTAGCTAATTTAATCGTTTAGTCTTTTTGAGCGGGCCTGTTGCCCGCTTTTTTGCGAGTAACCATGAAACAAAGTTATTTTATTGCCGATCTCCATTTAACAGAAAACCGCCCAGACATCACTGCGGCATTTTTTGATTTTCTTGATAACAAGATTATTAATGATGACGTTGATGCGCTGTATATTTTGGGTGATTTTTTTGAAGTATGGGTCGGTGATGACTATCAAACTGACCTTTCAAAGAGTGTTGCCGCACGTTTAAGCCAAGTCAGTGAAAGTGGTACTGAGGTGTTTTTTATCCATGGTAATCGCGATTTCATTATGCGAGAAGACTATGCAAAAAGCGCGAGTATGACGTTATTGCCTGAGCAAGTTGTTATTGATTTATACGGTACTCCAACCGTTATCTTGCACGGTGATGAAATGTGCACTCAAGATATTGAATATCAGAAGTTTCGTAAAAAAAGCCGTGGTTGGTGGTGGCCAAAACTAATGCTTGCTATGCCGCTTTGGTATCGTAAGAAAATTGCCCGCAACGCCCGCGAAAAATCAAAACAAAGCCAAGCTGGCAAAGCATTAGAGATTTTAGATGTGACCGAAGATGCGGTTTTAGCCATGTTTGAAAAGCATCAGGTTGCTAATATGATCCACGGTCATACCCACCGCCCCAATGTGCATCACTATAATATAAATGGTAAAACGCTAACCCGCACTGTACTGGGTGACTGGTATGAACAAGGTTCATACTTAAGAGCTACTCCTGAAAAACAAAAACTAGTCCATACGCCCTTTAAATAAGCGTATTTTTAACTATGCTATAAACAGTAATGTTAAATACCTTCTCTGTTTATGAACCGATTAAGCCTTTTCTGTTGCTGTTTACTGTTCAGCTTTTCAGTCCACTGCCAAACTTGGCAATTGGTCACTGAACCATTCCCACCCTATTTTATTGGTGAACAACACAAGCCTGGCTGGCTTCATGAAGTGATCATCGCAGCACTGAAAACACAAAATCAAAAAGCCTCTATCGAATATACTCAATGGGCTCGAGCATTAAAACTGGCAAAACGACATAGACGTGTGGCAGTACTCGGAGCTTATTATACTGAGTTAAGAACGCGAAGCTTTATTTATTCACAACCTCTTGCGACAGCTCACACAGTACTTTTTAAACGCGCAGGCAGCGAGATAACTTTTACTGGCTCACTATATTCACTAAAACCCTATACGATTAGTAAAGGAGAAGACTATGCAGTTAGCCCAGAGTTTGAACAACACCCAGAGCTTACTGTAACAACCACTGATAGCTTAATTGATAGCTTATTACTACTAAAACATGGCCGCGTTGATTTAGTTGCAGGCACAAAAGAGGTCGCTTTGTATTGGCTCAGCAACAGCGAGCGGTTACAACAAGCAAAGCAAGTAGAAGTTGAACATATTACCCCGACTTTAGCTACGCAAAATTTACACGTGATCAGCGACAAACATCATCCCCAAGCAAAGCAATTTCAACGTAGCTTACATTTAGGTCTAAAAGCGATTGTGGCTTCAGGTGAACTAGAAGAGATTCTCCAAAGCTATGAGTTTACTGACGAGCAAACTCGTCAATTAACTCAATTATTAAGCAGAAACCTGCGCTAGTTGCGGTAATAAGAATTCAAATTTTAAGGAACTGAGCTTACTTGTGATACATAGGTACTCAAAAAAGCTTACCTAAGCTGGCACACCACTATGAAATTTAAAGTCTTCGTCAGGAGTTGATATAAGCTCAGCTTCAAGCTGACCAAAAAATTCCACACGCTCCGTGATATCAAACTCACTGATTTCTTGTGCAAGAGATAAATAGTCTTGGTAATGACGCGCTTCAGAGCGCAGTAGTGAAATATAAAAGTCACCTAAGCGCTTATCAACATGCGGGGCTAATTTAGCAAAACGCTCGCATGAGCGGGCTTCGATGTAAGCACCGATAATTAATTTATCTACCAAAGCATCAGGCTCGTAAGTTTTTACATGGCGCAGCATTCCTTTGGCATAACGACATGGGGTAATGCTTTTATATTCAATGCCGTATTCATCCATGATCTCAAGCACTTGATAAAAGTGATGAAGCTCTTCTTTTATAAGCATCACCATTTTATCGATAAGGTCTTGCCCGTAAGGTGAATTCGATTTTGGGATCATTGATTTAGTCAGCTTGTTTTTATCTGCAAGCTCTCGCCAATCACCTTCACGCTTATAAACAAGCGTTTCAAAGGGTTTTAACCACTCAAGCAACGCATCACTACTTTCTTTATCAACTGCATACTTACGAATTAAAAACATCGCAGACTGGGCTGCTTTTAATTCACAAATTAGGTGATCAATTAAAACCACATCTAAGTTTTCTTTTTTGGTTGCCGCAGCAATCCACTCATCAGGCGTTTCGCACTTTAAAAAAGAATGAATGGGCGCTAATAAATCAGAATAAGGCACTGAATAACTTCTCATCAAAAATCTTAATTCGATTTTATCACATAAATTAGCCCGCATTCCACGACCCACATCAGTGCAAAGTAATTTTCTATATGCACTAAAGAGTTACATTTAATCGGCTATATCGATTATTTCAGCTTCTTGACAAGATTTAATTACTGAACCATAACTTAATCAAAGCTGTACAAAAATAAAGCAGCTCATATTCCTTTTTTACAGGGGCAATAATTATGATTCTAAACCACTTATGGGGCTTATACGCTCACCCACTCGAAGAATGGCAGACAATTGATAACCGTCACGAAAGCTTGCGCTATAGCTTATCGCACATTTTATTAATTGCTTGTATCCCTTCACTCATGGGCTACTATTCATCAGTTTATTTGGGCTGGAGTATTGGCGCAGGTGAAGCAGTATATCTAACCCATGATAGTGCATTACTTATCGCGGTTGCGATGTACTTTGCACTAATTGCGGGCGTGTTTGCACTTGCATACTTAGCTCATTGGATGGCAGTGACCTTTGGTGCAAAACCCACCTTTACACAAACCCTAGAACTTGCTGCGTATACAGCCACGCCAGTATTTATGTCTTCATTTGCGGCATTCTTACCTGAGCTATGGTTTGTGGTGTGTGTAGGTCTTGTAGCACTGGCCTACTCAGTTTACTTGCTCTATACAGGAGTGCCAATTTTAATGCATATTCCTGAAGAGCGAGGTTTTATCTATGCCAGTTCAGTAGTCACCTGTGGGCTGATCTTACTGGTAATTATTTTGGCTGCCACAGCTATTTTATGGACTAACGGAATTGTCCACCCTATGTTTACTTAAGTTCATTGTTATTTTCCTTTCTTTCCATAAACAAAAAAGGAGCTGTAAAGCTCCTTTTTTATACCAGTCAAATCAAGGCTGATTAATCAGCGCTGTTTTCTTCTTGGTTATGTAACTCTAAACTTGCTGACATCGCATTTTCACGAGTTGATTTCGCTGAATCATTACGTAAACGATCAATGTGGTTTAGGTAATCTTGGTCGATATCACCTGTGATGTATTGACCATCAAATACTGATGTTTCAAAACGGGTGATTTCTGGGTTTTCTTGGCTTACTGCTGAGATTAAGTCATCTAGCGATTGATAGATAAGACCATCTGCACCAATGCTTGCGTTGATATCTTCAACTTCACGGCCATGAGCAATTAGCTCAGCTGCCGATGGCATATCAATACCGTAAACGTTCGGGAAGCGAATCTCTGGCGCTGCTGATGCGAAGTAAACGTTCTTAGCACCTGACTCTCGGGCCATCTCAACGATTTGCGCTGACGTTGTACCACGAACAATTGAGTCATCAACAAGTAATACGTTTTTACCTTTGAACTCACGGTCAATGGCATTCAGTTTTTGACGAACTGACTTCTTACGCATTTCTTGACCTGGCATGATAAACGTACGGCCAATGTAGCGGTTTTTAACAAAACCTTGGCGGTATGGCAGGTTAAGAGCTGATGCAATCTCTAGTGCTACGTCACATGATGTTTCTGGGATTGGAATAACCACGTCGATGTCTTTGTCAGCCCATTCACGTGCGATTTTCTCACCTAACTTAGTACCCATGTTTACACGTGTTGCATAAACAGACATACGGTCAATTGTTGAATCTGGGCGCGCAAAGTAAACAAACTCAAAGATACACGGCGAGTAAGTTGCTTTTTCAGCACACGCTTGCGAGAAAAGTTGACCATCTTCAGTTACGTAAATTGCTTCACCTGGTGCAACGTCACGAACAAACTCAAAACCATCTGTTTTTAAAGCAACGCTTTCTGATGCAAACATGTACTCAGTACCATTTGCAGTTTCACGCTTACCAAATACTAATGGGCGAATACCGTTCGGATCACGAAACGCAACAATACCGTGACCGATGATCATTGCAATCGTTGCATAACCACCGGTTACTTTATTATTCACTTCAGTAATCGCAGTGAAGATATCTTCAGCATCAAGTTTTAGCTTATTAGATTTGCTTAACTCATGCGCCACGATGTTAAGTAAAATTTCAGAGTCAGATGTTGTATTAACATGACGGCGAGCTTCTGAAAATAATTGCTGCTTTAATGCTTCTGCGTTTGTTAAGTTACCATTGTGCGCAAGTGCGATACCAAATGGCGAGTTAACATAGAAAGGTTGCGCTTCAGACGAGCTAGAAGAACCAGCTGTCGGGTAGCGAACATGGCCAATACCAATTGTACCTTGCAGACGTTTCATATGACGGGTATGAAAAACATCTTTTACAAGGCCATTGGCTTTACGTAAGCTAAACGTGTTGTTTTCAATGGTAATGATGCCAGCTGCATCTTGACCGCGGTGTTGCAAAACAGTTAAGCCGTCATATAACGCCTGATTAACAGGAGAAGTTCCGACTATGCCAACGATACCACACATTAAATTTATCCTCGCCGATTAACGGTTTACAGAATTTAAAAAGCTCGAGTTGTTTTCGAGGTACGAGAAGAACCACTCAACAACAAAGCCAAATTCTGGAATCAAAATAGAGTTGCCCCACCAATGCGTATTAGGTGCACCGGTAAAAGCATCAAGAAAGAAGAGTAACGCGCTTACGACCAACACGCCACGAAGAGCACCAAACACTATGCCGAAAACACGGTCTGTGCCAGATAAACCAGTACGTTGTACAAGTTCACCTAAAATATAGTTTAGTAACCCACCCAACAGGAGTGTCGCAAAGAATAATATGGCTATTGCGGCTGCATTTCTTAAAAGGGGTTCTGAAATACTTGTTAGGAAGGATGCTAAATATTGGTAAAACAAACTAGAGATGATAAATGCGCCAGCCCATACAGCTAATGACATTGCTTCTTTTACAAAGCCACGTATTAAGCCGATGATAGTGGATAGTGCAATAATGCCAAGTATGGCGTAATCAACCCAGATCATAAGAACCAACTAGTCGTTAATTTGGGGCGCATTCTATAAGAGGTATACTCAAAATACCAGATCATTTTGTAATTTCAAACTGAGTAACTTTGCCGTTTAACTTGGTTAACTGCTTTAACTCAGTAAGCTTACTTTCTAACTCTTTTTTGCTAAGTGAAGGACCTACAAAGACTTTTGTCAGAGTGCCATTCGGGGTTTTGATTGGACGCGTAAAGGTTTTGAAACCATTCGCTTTTAATTTTTCTTGCAGTGATTTCACATTAGGTGCGTGAGAAAAACTACCCAGTTGAATAACATAAGCCATTTGTGTGAGGTTTTCTTCTGGCTTACGGGTTGGCTCAGGGGCTTTAGCGACTGGCTTGGCAGGCTCTTGCACTGCAACTTTTGGCTCACCTTTGTTAATTACCGGCTCATCGATAGAAGCTTCAACCATTTGCGGCGCAGTATCAATTTGCTGGGTTTCATTTGCGACAAGATCAGCGTCGTTTGCTTGCGTATCTTCAACCGGAATTTGCGAAGGTTGCTCAGCAGAGGCGACTTTATTATCAATCACCTCTTGCAAGTCTATCGTAGTGAACTCAGGGCGTTCAGGAATAGCTTTAAAGCCTTCTTTATAATGAACCTTCTCACCATCCAAAATGTTTGGAATGAAGACAATAGCCGCCACAACCACAATCGTGGTGCCTACTAAGCGATTAATAAACCCTGCGTTCACCGATTTCCTCTCTATTTTTTAAAGTAATTGATGGCTGCAGCCACAGTTATAAACGAACCGAACACAATCACTAACGTGTTTTCATCAACATTTGGTAATAACGTATCTAGCGCAGTTTCAACACTCTCATAGTGCGTACTAGGCGCTGTTGATGTGGTTTCGGCTAGTGCTTTAGCAAGATTCTCAACTTTATCGCCGCGAAAACAATCTAAACTTGCTAACGACCACTGGTCAACAACATTTGCCACGGCTGACATAGCAGCCACCTTATCTTTATCTGCAAGCATAGCGACTAATGCATGAATTTTAAACCCTTGATCTTTATACACGCTTAATTTGCGTGCCAAATATCGAGCTGACTCAGGGTTATGCGCAACATCGGTAAAAATAAGCGGCTGCTCACTTAACTGCTGAAAGCGCCCTTCTACAGTCAGATTCGCTAAGCAATCACGCACTTGTTGCTCGCTTGGTAGTAGCTCAAGCTTTGCAAGTAAGGTCAACGCGGTTGCTGCATTTTGACAAGGGATAGCAGGCTTAGCTAAGCGCCAATCTTTACCTTGGTACTGCCAGTTAAAGCCTTCACTGTCTTCTGTGAATATGAAGTCACGGCCTGATAACACCATATCAGCGTTAATTTCATTACCATAATCAGTCACTGTATGCGGAATCGCTAAATCGCCAACAATAGCTGGTGTGTTGGTACGGAAAATACCGGCTTTATCGTAACCAACAAGTTCTCGAGTATCGCCTAGGTATTCTTTATGGTCTAAATCTATGGTGGTGATCACACAAGCATGTGGGTTCACTATATTAGTCGCATCAAAACGGCCACCCAGCCCCACTTCTAGCAGCACATAATCAACGGCGTGACGTTTGAAAATAGCCAGTGCGCCTAAAGTACCGTACTCAAAATAAGTAAGCTGCGTGTCACCACGGCCTTTTTCAAGCATATCGAAAGCATCAACGTGGAATTGATCGTCAAGCTCTTGGCCATTAATACGTACGCGCTCGTTATAACGAATAAGATGCGGCGAAGCATAAGTACCGACACTGTAACCCTGTGCAAGTAATAAACTTTCTAGGCAACGGGCTGTGGTCCCTTTACCGTTTGTGCCTGCAATGAGGATTATTTTGCTTGATGTATCGAGTAAGCCGACTTGGTTTGCCACGCGTTCTACGCGCTCTAAACCCATTTCGATATTAGCAGGATGGACACTTTCTAAATAACAAAGCCAATCATCAAGGCTTGATGATTGGCTAGGAAGGATTTCTGTCATAGCGTTTAATCAGTTAAGCTGAAATTTACGCTACTCTATGCTCTTGTTCAGTAGAAGGCAAGTTCATAAATTTCGCTAAGATACGTGCAAGGGTGTCACGCATTTCACGACGGTCTACAATCATGTCGATTGCACCATGCTCTAGCAAGAATTCACTGCGTTGGAAACCTTCAGGAAGCGTTTCACGTACTGTTTGCTCAATTACGCGAGGACCCGCAAAACCGATAAGCGCTTTAGGTTCCGCAACGTTTACATCACCAAGCATTGCCAGTGATGCAGATACACCACCCATTGTTGGATCAGTTAATACTGAAATAAACGGTAAGCCTTTTTCGCTCATTTTTGCAAGTGCAGCACTTGTTTTAGCCATTTGCATTAACGACATAAGTGCTTCTTGCATACGTGCACCACCTGATGCAGAGAAACAAATAAGTGGCATGTTGTGCTCTAAGCATTGATCTACAGCTTCAACAAAACGAGCACCTACTACTGACGCCATTGAACCACCCATAAACGAGAACTCAAAAGCAACAGCAGCAACAGGAATACCTTTTAGGCGGCCTTTCATTGCTACAAGTGCGTCTTTTTCGCCGCTTGCTTTTTGTGCTTGGGTAATACGGTCAGAATATTTTTTAGAATCTTTAAACTTTAATACGTCTTTTGGTTCGTGCTCTGCACCAATTTCTTGGCGATCAGCATCATCTAAAAAGTTTTCAAGACGTTTACGGCCACTTAAACGCATGTGGTGATCACACTTAGGACACACGTTGAGTGCTTTTTCTAATTCTGCTTTATATAAAATTGAATCACAGTCTGTACACTTAGCCCAAACCCCTTCTGGGATTTCTTTACGACCTGATGATTTAGTCGTTTTAGGTAAGATTTTTTCTAACCAACTCATTTGCAACTCTCTTAATGCTGTTCTGTGTCGCAGTCTGTTTAATTGAAAACACTCGCTTGTGTTTCTGATAACAAATAAACAGACAGATTTTTTCAATTAAAACATGAATTACCCGCAGACGATATAAAAAACTGGTCTTAGTAGTAGTCTACTAAAGTCTAACTGTCTGAATCAGGTAAAAACAAAGGCCCTAATGGTGTTTTAGGAATGCCAAAATGTTCAGGGTAATCCACGTCAACTAAGTAAAGGCCAGCGGCTTTTGCTGTTGCACTTGCCTTAGCGCGCTCTTTTAAATCAAGTAATTCTTTTAACCACACAGGTTCATGCTTATGTAAACCTATGTCCATCAAACACCCGGTAATGTTTCGTACCATGTGATGTAAAAACGCATTGGCTTTGATATCAATGATCACATAATCACCTTGGCGTTTTACCGATAAATGGTGAATAGTACGATTTGCTGTATTTGCTTGGCAGTGTAGTGCTCTAAACGAAGTAAAGTCATGCTCACCTATTAAATACTGACAGGCTTCTTGCATTTTAGTTTCGTCTAATGGGTGATGAAAATGGGTCACCCCTTCACTCATGATAGCGCCGCGATAGGTGTAATTATAAATCACATAGCGATAGCGACGTGCTGTGGCACTAAAACGAGCGTGAAAGTCTTCGCTTACAGGCTTGGCAAAGCGAATAGCAATATCTTTTGGCAGTAAGGTATTCATACCCATCGTAAACGCGACCATTTCACGCTCAGCGTGAGTATCAAAATGGATCACCTGCCCAGTGCCATGTACACCCGCATCGGTGCGGCCTGCACAAACAATTTCGACTGGATGATTACAAATACGCGACAACGCCGTTTCTACTTCTTGTTGTACGCTATTGACGTGTGATTGACGTTGCCAACCACTGTAACGCGCGCCGTTGTACTCTACTCCAAGTGCTACTCGCATAATGCTCTATTTACCTACTGTACTAAATGACGGGGCATTTTATGCGATCTACGAGCGCAATAAAAGCCACTGTCGTAGATCACATTGTTCTGGTTACTCAGATATCACACCAACTCGCTTAACTATTGTTGCGAGCTAGTATTAATCTTCTTCGATGTTATCGAGGCCCTTGGTGCCATCTTTAGCACGAAGCTTATGGTGGATGGCTGATTTGATCAGCATATAGCCGCTAATAGGTGCGGTGATCAGTAAGAAAATTGAAATCAAAATTTCTTTCACACTGATGCCATCGTGGGTGTAGCTAAAATACACCATGGCAGCAATTAGCAGTGATGCCATGCCAAGCGTTGTTGCTTTAGTTGGACCGTGCAGGCGCATAAAAAAGTCAGGCATTTTCACAAGTCCGATTGAACCTATAAGAATAAAGCAACCACCAATTAATAATAAGATTGATACAATCCATTCACTCATCATTTGCTACCTTATTCAATAATATCGCCACGCAGCAGGTATTTACATACAGCTACAGTGCTCACAAAGCCAAGCATGGCGATTAATAATGCGGCTTCAAAATATAAATCGGTGCCCATGCTCATGCCATAAAGAATAATTAAAGCAATGGTATTTATGAACATAGTATCTAAAGCCAATATACGATCAGGTACCGACGGCCCAACAATTAAACGCCATAGGTTTAACAATAAAGATATGGCTATCATTGCAAAAACAATTAGAAAAACGGTATCTAGCATCGAAAAATCTCCTTAAGCGGTGCTTCGTAGCGCTGCTTAATAGTATTAATTAACGCTTGTTCATCAGCTAAATCGAGTACATGAATCAATAAGTAGCGCTGCTGAATTTCTTCGCCCTCTTCGAGTGATTCAGGAATAGGATAAACCTCTGCACTCACTGTACCTGGTGTTAAAGATACTGTGCTGGCCAAAATAGTGATTGGCATTTCATGGCTTAAATCCAACGGTACTTTGATAAAACCTGGGCGTAACTTTTTCGTTGGCCCAAGGATCAACAGGGCTACTTGTAAGTTAGCAGTCACAATATCGTACAGCACTAACAATAAGTGCCTAAACGCAAGACCTGGCCTAACAATAAGCGGCTGAGGATCACGAAATGGGAATGTGATCCAAGGAATAGTAATGGCAAAAAATGCAGCTAAAAACAGGTGTCCTGGCGACACACTGTTATTTAACAACAGCCATACAATGAATAATAAAACACTGCGAAATGGTGTTGGCAACCAACGAAAGCGAGCTTCTAAACGCATTATTGGCCTCCTTGTAATACAGCGTTGATGCTAGTGTTGATATCAAACAACTGCTCTGATGTTGCTAACATATAGTCTGAAATAGGTCCTGCAAACACAACCATTAAAGGTGAACACGTAAGTAATGCAACTACAGCTATCACTTTAACAGGGTGTGCTTTAGTGCCTTCAATTGCTTCACTGTCTTTATGGGTGTGATCCCAAAATAAGCTAGTACCAGCTCGTGAAACCGCCACTAATAACGCTAAACTAGACACTAGGTAGATTGGCCAAAACAACATGGCTTTTTCGCTATCTAGCGTGCTCTTTAAAATCCATACTTTGCCGACAAAGCCAGATAACGGTGGCATACCCACAACAGCAAGCGCAGCCACTACAAAACAAGTACCAAGTAAATATGGCTGTGCAACGGCGCGCCCTGCGACTAACCGGTCGGCAACTTTACCACGTTGCTGAGCAATTAAATCCGCAATTAAGAATAGTGCAGCGCAAATAATGGTTGAATGCACTAAGTAGTAAAGTAATGCCGCGGTTGCAGCAACATTTTGAATCGCAACCAATGCCACTAAAGTACCGACAGATACAACCACCAGATTCGCAATAAGCTTTCTAAAATCTTGACTCGCTAATACACCAATACCACCCATTACGATGGTCGCTAGTGCTAAGCCCCATAACCAAGGCTGTGCCATATGAGCAAGCTCACCAGCATTATCACCAAATATTACGGTATACACGCGCAACATGGCATACACACCGACCTTGGTCATAATCGCGAATAATGCAGCAACTAATGGCATTGCACTGGCGTAGGTATTCGGTAGCCATAAATGTAACGGTAATAACGCGCCTTTTAACGCAAATACCACGATTAACAGCAAGCCACCAATTTTAGCAAGGTAAACATCATCACCCGTCAGCTGTGGTACTTTTTGCGCTAAATCAGCAATGTTCAATGTGCCTAGCACACCATAAAGTACACCCAGCGCAATTAAGAATACGCTTGAACCAATCAGGTTTAAAATGACGTATTGCAGTGCAGCTCGGGTGCTATGTTTATTGCCGGCATGCATCAATAATGAATACGAAGCAATCAACAGCACTTCAAAAAATACGAACAGGTTAAATACATCGCCCGTTAAAAAGGCACCATTTACACCTAACACTAAAAAGTGCACTAACGGATGGAAAAAGCTCCCTTTTTTATCATCACCTGCACAGCTATAAAGCACTACGACCGCACCAAGGAAACTGGTAAGTAGCACCAATAGCGTTGCTAGCCTATCGGCAACCAGCACAATACCAAATGGTGCAGACCAATCACCAATTGCGTAAACAAGCGGTGCGGTACTATTTACGTGAAATAATAAATAAGCACTGACCAATAGTGTGACAATCGACAAAATAACCGACGAAACACGACGAATATGTAAGTTTTTACCACATGGCGGCATGAGTAAAATCACCCCTGCCAACATCGGAATTAAAATTGGTAAAGAAGCTAAATGCTGAATCATTTTTGCTCCTTCGATGACTTAACAAGATGGCCATCGACATGGTCATTACCCAAGTCAGCACGGCCACGAATCGCTAAAATAACCACAAAAGCGGTCATCGCAAAGCCAATTACAATGGCGGTTAAAACCAGTGCTTGAGGGAGTGGATCGGCATACTCACTACCTGTACCAAGTACAGCGGCTTTGTTAATAGTTAAGCGACCTGAAGAGAATAAAAACAGGTTAACTGCATACGACAACATAGTCAGGCCGAGTACCACCGGGAAGGTACGAGCCCGCAATATTAAGTAAATTCCGCATGCAACCAGCACGCCGACGCATGATGCGTACAATACTTCCATTAAATATTTACCTCTTGCTTGGGTGTATCAGCAGTTAATTTACCTAAACTTGCTAAAATCATCAGCGTTGCACCTACAACAGTTAAATACACACCTAAATCAAATACGATAGCACTAGCAAGTTCTGTCTTGCCGACTAGCGGAATATCAAAATAATCAAACCAGGTTGTTAGGAATGGACGTTCGAAGAACCAACTTCCAATACCTGTAAACAATGCAATAGCAATACCTGACGCAATAATCTTACGATAATTCACGTCAAATCTGTCTGCAATCCAATGCGAACCATTAGCCATATATTGCAAAATAAATGCAATCGCGGTAACCAGTCCTGCAATAAAGCCTCCACCTGGTAAGTTATGACCACGTAAGAAAATATACGCAGACACAAGTAATGCTAGTGGTAACAAACTTTGTGAAATGCTCGACAGTAGAATTGGGTAACGCTCTCTTGCCCATGGGCGCCCTTCACTATCACTTGCTGGCATAAACAGCGGCAAGTTAATAAGAAGCTTATAAATACCTAACGCAGCAATACCCAATACGGTAATCTCACCTAGGGTATCAAAACCCCTGAAGTCAACGAGGATAACGTTTACAACGTTTGTACCACCACCGCCAGTTTTTGCATTAGCAACAAAGAAGTCAGAAATTGACTCAAGTGGTCTTGTCAGCAGTGCATAACAAATACTCGCCACGACCACACCAATTGCCGATGAGATACCCAAGTCTCGCAGAATACGCAGTGAGCTTGATTCTTTCGGAGTACGCTGTGGTAAAAAGAACAGTGCAAGCATCAGTAGCATTACGGTGACAACTTCAACCGTTAACTGGGTTAGCGCTAAATCTGGCGCAGAGAATCGAGTAAATGCAACAGACACCATCAGGCCTACGATTGAAATCATAATCAAAGATATCATTCGTGAGCGGTGCCAAATAACCGTTGCCAGCGCACCAATTATTAGTAAGCCGGCACCAATAGCATTATGGAAATCGATTGGCGTTAACTCACTTGCTCCTGCTAACTGGCGCATTTCAAATAAAGGCCAGCCCGCACACATAAGCACCACCGCAATCATTACAAAGGCATAGCGCTGTAACGAGCCATTTTCGATTCGTTTAATCTTTTCTTGTGACCACTTAATTAAGCTATATAAGCCACGCTCAAAGCCTTTCTTAGCATTCAAAGTTGGCAATGAAGCTTGGAAATGGAACAGATGCTTACGCTGCACATAAATCATCACACCCACGCTTGTTGCAATAAAGCTCATCAACAGTGGTAAGTTAAAGCCATGCCATACCGATAGCTTATAATCAGGGGCAGCATCACCAAGCACAGCATAAGACGCCGCAGCTAAAATATCGCTTACTGCAAAGTGCGGGAACATACCAACGAGTAAACATAGCACAACCAAAATTTCGATTGGTACACGCATATAGCGCGGTGGCTCATGAGGCTGTTTTGGCAAATCGATTGGGTCGCCATTGAAAAACACGTCGTGAATAAAGCGTGCTGAATACGCGACAGAGAGTGCACCAGCAATCGTTGCTAACACTGGAATTAACCAAGACATAGAGCCAAGCACTTGCTGATGCAGTGTTTCGGCAAAGAACATTTCTTTCGACAAGAAACCATTTAACAGTGGCACGCCCGCCATGGCTGCCGCTGCTACCATAGCTAGTGTGGCGGTATACGGCATAAATCGCCACATACCATTTAGTTTACGCATATCACGGGTGCCAGTTTCATGGTCAATGATACCCGTTGCCATAAATAACGACGCTTTAAAGGTTGCGTGGTTAATGATGTGGAAGATAGCAGCCACTGTAGCAAGCTCAGTGTCTAAACCAAGCAGTAAGGTAATTAAACCTAAATGGCTGATTGTTGAATAAGCCAGCAAGCCTTTTAAATCATGCTTAAATAACGCGATATAAGCGCCAACCAATAAAGTCGCCAGACCCGTCATTGCCACTAAGATAAACCAAGTATCTGTGCCTGAAAGCGCAGGATAAAAACGCGCTAATAAAAAGATACCTGCTTTAACCATGGTTGCAGAGTGTAGGTAGGCACTGACTGGTGTCGGTGCCGCCATCGCATGTGGTAACCAAAAATGAAATGGAAATTGTGCAGATTTAGTAAATGCACCTAAAAGCACTAATACCAGCGCAGCTTCATAAAGTGCATGAGATTGAATAAGTGCTTTGCTTGCTAAAATCACATCAAGATTATAGCTACCAACAATATCACCAATCAGTAATAAACCTGCTAGTAACGCAAGACCACCGGCACCGGTAATAGCAAGTGCCATGCGTGCGCCTTTGCGAGCTTCTGACTTATGCCACCAATAGCTAATCAATAAGAACGAGCTAATACTGGTGAGCTCCCAGAAAAACCACAGCTGGATCACATTATTCGACATCACGATGCCGACCATTGCGGTCATAAATAGCATTAAATAGCAGTATAGCTTTGGCATTGAGTCGCTACTACTCAAGTAATAACGCGCATAAAAAATCACCAGGGTACCGATACCCAAGATCATATATAGAAAGAGTAACGTTAAACCATCAAGTCGAAACGAGACTTGCATGTTTAAAAGAGGGATCCACTCAGCAGTGTAGCGAATTGTTTCGCCAGAAAAGACTGCAGGGGTATACGAAAATACAATTCCAAGGGCAATCAAAGGCGCTAACATGGTCAAAGCAGTGCTTTGGTTACGTGTTAGTTTTGAAGTGCAGGATGAAATAACACTGCCGATTAAGGATAACAGGGGTATCCAGAGCAAAGTCATAATTAGGAGCCTTTTAGTGTCATAAGAATATCAATACCGCTCTAGTTTTAATTAGTTGCGTACTGTTCATTTGGATGGTTAAAAGTTGGCTTAAAAAAAGCTTACAATGCGTATAGTTATACTGATCAGGTGCTATTTTGTCTATAGGAGACACACCTATTCGCACAACATTTAACCACTTTGCATGCTAAAATAGCAATAAATAGACGATTAGTCAGAAAATTTATGCTCTTTGGAAGCTGTTGTAAACACTGGCTTTAAGCCTAAAAAGGCAAAATATTCAGAAAACCGAATCGGCTTTGTTAAGGGCTGGTTAATTTGTTTTTGCCAAAGCTCACGGTATTGCTCAGACAGGCTCATAGTTTGGTACTGCATAATCGACCAATTAGGGCTTGGTTTATAGGCTTTTTTGTTGCTACAAGCGATACTTTTTTGCCACCCTTTTGGCGGAGAAACCTCATTTGCAATAAATAGATTTGGCGCAACTAGCCCCTGTTGATTACACAGCCACTGTTGTTTTTGCTCTGCTAAAACATATTCATCTTCAAAACCATTAAAATGCATTAGCTCATGTAGAAATACCGCGTAAGATTGCGATGAATTAATATGCATAATCCCGCCAAGCACATTAGCAGCCCCTTGCTTTGACATCATCACAATAAAGTCAAAACCTTCAGGCCATGAATACTCAGCCGCATTTTGCCAGTTACATTCAAGCGCCCCATCGTTGCCATCACAGCTAAACTTATCGGCAACATAAACAACCTCAGTAAAACAAAAGCTGCCTTTTGCAGGCTCAGGCGCTTTACTGTATTGCTGCTTATACTGCTTTAAAGTATCAATGCCTTTGTAATGATCTGTCATCATTAAAACATTAAATTGGCACTGACTGCTTGCCTGTACACTTGATGTTGATAAGGCTAATTGCTGTTGCTGCGCATAAGCTGGGTCAATTTGAGCTGGCGGCATTTGTTGCTGCAACAGCCAAGCTTGCTTGGCATCTCCGTCAGGTAACTTGCCAGCTTTACCTAGGTAACTTATATCGAGCCACTGGTTTGCTCTAACTAGCTGCTCCGCTAAGGTTTGTTGCTGCGCTGAAGTGAATTTAGCAAAGTAAGGCTGCCACCATAATTTTGCTGCGTTGTAATCTAGTTGCTGCAAAAATCTGAGCGCAAGCTGATACGCAGCATTACTATCATTTAGCTTTGCTAACTGGCGAAGCTGTGAGTTGCGCAGCACTAAATGCTGCAAATTAATGGCGCTGGGCGCCAAGTGATAGATAGCCGTTGCTTGTGAAGGAGTGGTATTTGCGTAAAAAGCGTAAGCGGGAATAAAACGAGACACTGAGCTTGAAACAAAACCCAAGCTCAGCAATAGAATAACAGTAAAAAAAACCTTAGCTTGCGTTTTCACCAGCCATTAACTCAAGCTCTAAACGGGCATATTTGTATTCAACAAACTCATGCACATTGGTGGCAAGTGCAAGTCTAAAGTAATCGGCAGCAAGGTAGTTATCACCCGCCGCTTGATGCATTTTAGCTAGGTAGAAATAAGCTTCGCATAAGCGGTGCGCATACTCTTGCTCTGAAGTCACACCTTCAATAATGCCAGATAAAAACTCAAACTCACTAATGTCACCTAAATAAAGTGCCAATAGTTGGTAACCCCATTGCGACTCATCAACACCCTGCGAGTTAGCTTTTAAATCAACTAAGGCCTGCGCTTTATCAGCTTCTGATTGAGCTAAATAAAGCCATAGCACACGGTAAGGGTCGCTTGGTGAACGATTTAAAAACTGCTGTAAATCATCTTGTGCAAGTGATGGGCGGTCACCATAGTAAAGGGCAATACCACGATTTAAATAGGCATACTCATGCTGCTCGTTAAGCTCAAGTGCCGAATCAAAAAACTCATAAGCTTGTTCATACTGCTGCATTAGTGTGTGATGAATGCCTAAGAAGTTATACACCTCAGCTAGGTCTGGTTTGAGCTTAATCGCACGGTTAAAGTCAATACGCGCCAAGGTCGACATACCTAAGCTGTCAAATAATACACCGCGATCATAATAAAGTTTGGCTTGTTGCTCGGCACTTAAATCAGCACGGTTTAGTAATTCAGAATAGCGAGCAATCGTAATTTCGTTACGAAAATCAGGCGCTAATGGTGCGGTAAAAGGCACATTAACAATAGGGACTGACTCAGGTTGTGAAGTTGTTTGACATGCACTTAAAGAAAAAATAGCCACAGCGGTCAATGCTAAGTGTTTAAAAATCATTAAATTCCTTAATACCTGAATTCTCTGTAGACAAAGGCGAAGCGGATAGGTTTCATTAAAGCATAAAAAAAGGGGCTAAACAGCCCCTTTTTCTTATATCCAGTAAATAACTGGTTATGTAATCATCATTAAGCGTCTTTAGACTCTTCTGCTTTTTCTTCAGCAGCTGGTTCCATAGCTTCTTTGATGCTTAGACGTACACGACCTTGGCGATCTACTTCAAGAACTTTAACTTTAACTTCTTGGCCTTCACTTAGGTGGTCAGTTACGTTGTTAACACGCTCTGTGCTGATTTGTGAAATGTGCACTAGACCGTCTTTACCCGGAAGGATATTAACGAACGCACCAAAATCAACGATACGTACAACTTTACCAGTGTAGATAGTACCTACTTCTAGTTCAGCAGTTAATTGCTCGATACGCTTGATTGCATCGTTTGCGCTGATGCCGTCAGTTGCAGCGATCTTGATTGTACCGTCATCTTCGATTTCAATCGTTGTGCCTGTTTCTTCAGTAAGTTGACGGATAGTTGCGCCACCTTTACCGATAACTTCAGCAATTTTCTTCGCAGGGATCTGCATAGTGTAGATGCGAGGTGCGAATTGAGATAACTCTTCAGAAGGTGCTGCAATCGCTTCGTCCATAACACTTAAGATGTGTAGACGTGCTGCTTTCGCTTGTTTAAGAGCAATTTGCATGATTTCTTTAGTGATACCTTCGATCTTGATATCCATTTGTAGTGCAGTGATACCGTTTGAAGTACCCGCTACTTTAAAGTCCATGTCACCTAAGTGATCTTCATCACCTAAGATATCTGAAAGAACAACGAAATCGTCGCCTTCTTTAACTAGACCCATCGCGATACCAGCAACAGATGCTTTGATTGGTACACCTGCATTCATAAGTGCTAGTGATGTACCACATACTGATGCCATAGACGATGAACCGTTTGATTCAGTGATTTCTGAAACGACACGGATTGAGTATGGGAAGTCAGTAAGTGTAGGTAGTACCGCAGCGATACCACGCTTAGCTAGGTTACCGTGACCAATTTCACGACGCTTAGGAGAGCCTACAAAACCTGTTTCACCTACGCAGAACGGAGGGAAGTTGTAGTGAAGCATGAAGTGATGCTTGTTAGTACCTGTTAAGTCGTCGATTAACTGTGAATCACGCTCAGTACCAAGCGTTGCAGTTACAAGTGCTTGCGTCTCACCACGCGTGAAGATTGCAGAACCGTGAGTACGTGGTAAAACACCCGTCATTACGTCTAGTGCACGAACCATATCCGGTTCACGACCATCGATACGTTTTTCACCAGCGATGATACGGCCACGAACGATTTCTTTTTCTAAAGAACCGAATAGTTTACCAACTTCTTGCGTATCTAGCTCTTCGCCTTCAGCAAGTTCAGCTGTTAATGTAGCAACCACTTCTTCTTTCGCTGCACCTAGTGCTTCTTTACGCGCTACTTTGTCAGTGATGCGGTATGCTTCACCTACTTTATCAGCAGCAATTGCAGAGATTTTCTCAGCAAGTGTTACGTTTTTCTCTGGTGCAGTCCAATCCCAAGCAGGTTTACCCGCTTCAGCTTTGAACTCGTTGATTGCGTTGATGATAGCTTGAGATTGCTCATGACCATAAACAACCGCACCTAACATTACGTCTTCAGATAGTGTTTCAGCTTCTGATTCAACCATAAGTACTGCGTTATCAGTACCAGCAACTACTAGGTCTAATTGGCTTTCTTCAAGCTCAGCTAGTGTTGGGTTAAGTACGTATTCACCATTGATGAAACCAACACGTGATGCACCGATAGGACCATTGAATGGGATACCAGAGATAGCAAGTGCTGCTGAAGTACCGATCATAGCAACCATGTCAGGTTGGATTTCTGGGTTAACAGAAACAACTGTCGCGATTACTTGTACTTCGTTTACGAAGCCGTCTGGGAAAAGTGGACGGATTGGACGGTCGATTAGACGAGCGATAAGTGTTTCGCCATCGTTAGGACGACCTTCACGCTTAAGGAAACCACCAGGGATACGACCCGCAGCGTACATACGCTCTTGGTAGTTAACTGTTAGTGGGAAGAAGTCTTGACCTGGTTGTGCATCACGCTTACCAACAACAGTAACTAATACTGAAGTGTCGCCAATGCTTGCTAGTACTGCGCCGTCAGCTTGACGAGCGATAGCACCTGTTTCTAGGGTCACAGTGTGTTGACCTAGTTGAAATTCTTTAATAATTGCTTGCACTTAAAAATTTCCTTTAAATGTAAAAGCAACTCAGAGCTATGCTCCGAATTGGTAAAAAATAGTCCATCAAAGTACCAATTACAGTACTTAATTGTGCTTATGAAAACACGATTAAGTACTACAATTGGCAATGATGTTTTTTGATATCTAAGCAGTATCCACTACCTAGGTGTGCGCTAGTATACCTTTCATGCGCGCACAAAAAAAGGGGCTAAATAGCCCCTTTTCTCGTAATCTAGTTCTTAGCGACGTAGGCCAAGCTCTTGGATTAACGCAGTGTAACGTGCAATGTCTTTACCTTTAAGGTAGTCAAGCAGTTTACGGCGTTGGCTTACTTTGCGAAGAAGACCACGACGTGAGTGGAAGTCGTGCTTGTGGCTAGCAAAGTGACCTTGAAGCTTGTTGATATCGAAAGTTAGAAGTGCAACTTGTACTTCAGGTGAACCAGTGTCGCCTTCAGCGCGTGCAAATTTAGCGATGATTTCAACTTTTTCTTGATTGCTTAGTGACATAGTAACTCCAAAAATTAATTTAAATTGTGTTTTAGCCGATCACTAATTCAGCCAAAACGATTGAGCGGGGCGTATTCTACCCAGCTTTGCTAATAACTACAAGGTAATCTTTACTCAGGCAGTTGATTTGATAAGCCACGCTTTGATTTCAAGTGGCCGTCTTTATGACGCTCACCAGTACCAATGAACACCCCATCAGCCATTACCTTTACCACACCATCTGGTACAGGCTTACCAATCACCACTGTTTGACCATGACTAAATGCCACGCCCTGCTCTTGAGTGATCTCAATCACAGGTAAATCAACCAAAGCAGTATCCATTGGCAGTAGTAGCTCATCGAGGTAGCTTGAAGGCGCAACATCGTCTGCTTTTGCCTGCTGTAGCTTTTCTTCAAGTTGCTCAAGAGTGACCATTTTTTCACTTGGATAATGGCCAACAGCACTGCGATGTAACATGATGACATGCGCACCACAGCCAAGCTTTTCACCTAAGTCGTCGACAATAGTACGAATATAAGTGCCTTTAGAGACGTGTGCCGTCATTTGTACTTCGTTATTAGCTTCATCAAACTCATCAAGCGTTAAACTAAATACATTAATTTTTCGACACTTACGCGGCACTTCGATACCTTCGCGAGCATATTTATACAAAGGCTGACCTTGGTATTTAAGCGCAGAGTACATCGAAGGATATTGATCCGACTCACCTAAAAAACTGGCAATTTGCTCAGCTAATTGTTCACGGGTGACCGATACGTCGCGCGTTTCAACCACTTCACCATCTGAATCAGAGGTCGTGGTTCGCTCACCAAGTTTGGCGCGTACAACATAGGTTTTGTCAGTATCAAGCAAGAACTGGGTAAACTTAGTCGCTTCACCAAAACAAATAGGCAGCATACCCGTCGCGAGCGGATCAAGCGCACCGGTGTGGCCTGCTTTTTGAGCAAAGTAAATTCCCTTTGCTTGCTGCAATGCTTTGTTTGATGAAATACCTTGCGGCTTATTAAGTAATAAGATGCCGTCAATAGCACGACCTTTACTGCGTCTAGCCATTAGTCTTTAGTGCCTTCTTCGCTGTCATCTTCGTCTACATGCTTGGCATTGTCTTCACGAATAACTGAGTCAACCAAGTTTGAAATACGCATACCTTCCATAAGCGAGTTATCGATCACAAAACGTAACTCAGGCATGATGCGCGCACGAATGCGTTTACCTAATAAAGAACGAATATAACCCGTTGCTTCATTTAAGATTTTAGCGCTTTGCTTGGCTTTATCTTCATCGTCAGTATTAAACACTGTGATAAATACTTTTGCGTAAGATAAATCGCGAGATACCTCAACCGCAGACACTGTCACCATGCCTAAGCGTGGATCTTTGATTTCGCGTTGAAGAATAACAGCAATCTCTTTTTGAATTTGCTGTGCAACACGATCAGTGCGAGAAAATTCTCTCATTTCATTTCACTCTAAAATAATAACTTATTGATGTTAAAGAATAAGTTAATTTAATTACGAATACACAAATGGGGGCTAGGCCCCCATTTAAAATAGTGACTTAAACGAAATTAAAGTGAACGTTGTACTTCAACCGTCTCGAATACCTCGATTTGGTCGCCAACTTTAACATCGTTGTAGTTCTTAACGCCGATACCACATTCCATACCGTTACGTACTTCTTGAACGTCATCTTTAAAGCGACGTAGTGACTCAAGTTCACCTTCATAGATAACCACGTTATCACGAAGTACACGGATAGGCGCGCTACGCTTAACGATACCTTCAGTAACCATACAGCCTGCGATTGCACCAATCTTCGGTGACTTGAACACGTCACGAACTTCAGCAAGACCAATGATCTCTTGCTTGAATTCTGGTGCAAGCATACCTGACATCGCTTGTTTAACTTCTTCAATCAGGCTGTAGATTACGCTGTAGTAACGTAAGTCTAGGTTTTCTGACTCAATTACTTTACGAGCTGATGCATCAGCACGTACGTTAAAGCCAACAACGATTGCGTTTGACGCCGCTGCAAGCGTTGCATCAGTTTCAGTGATACCACCTACACCTGAACCAACAATCTTCACTTTAACTTCATCAGTAGAAAGCTTAGTTAATGAATCAGCGATTGCTTCAATTGAACCTTGTACGTCAGCTTTAAGAACGATGTTAACTTCTGATACATCGCCTTCAGCCATGTTCGTAAACATGTTTTCAAGCTTCGCTTTTTGTTGACGAGCAAGCTTCACTTCACGGAACTTACCTTGACGGTAAAGTGCTACTTCACGTGCTTTACGCTCATCTTTAACTACTGTTGCTTCATCACCAGCAGCAGGGATACCAGATAGACCTAAAATCTCAACTGGGATAGACGGACCCGCAGACTTGATATCTTTACCGTTCTCATCTTTCATCGCACGAACACGGCCATATTCAAGACCACACAGTACGATATCACCTTGGTTAAGCGTACCAGACTGAACTAGGATTGACGCAACTGGACCACGGCCTTTATCAAGACGCGATTCAATTACAACACCTGCAGCCATACCTTCAGCTGGTGCAGTTAGCTCTAGGATTTCAGCTTGCATTAGTACCGCTTCAAGTAGGTCATCAATACCTAAACCTGTTTTTGCTGAGATATGAACGAATTGCGTGTCACCACCCCACTCTTCTGGGATAACGTCTAATTGTGCTAGTTCGTTCTTAACGCGATCTGGGTCGATGCCTTCTTTATCCATCTTGTTTACTGCGATGATTAAAGGAACGCCTGCAGCACGGGCGTGCTGAACCGCTTCTTTAGTTTGTGGCATTACACCATCATCCGCAGCAACGACTAGGATTACGATATCCGTTGCTTTAGCACCACGAGCACGCATTGATGTAAACGCGGCGTGGCCCGGAGTATCTAAGAACGTGATCATGTGACCATTTGTTTCAACGTGGTATGCACCAATGTGCTGTGTAATACCACCTGCCTCACCTGAAGCAACTTTTGCTGAACGAATGTAGTCAAGTGTTGACGTTTTACCGTGGTCAACGTGACCCATTACCGTTACAACCGGCGCACGAGGAATTGCTTTACCTTCTTCGCTACGATCGCTTAGTACTTTCTCTTCTAATTCGTTTTCTTTAACGATAATAACCTTGTGACCCATTTCTTCAGCTACAAGTTGTGCTGTTTCTTGGTCGATCACTTGGTTGATGGTAACCATGTCACCCATCTTCATCATCGTTTTAACAACTTCAGCACCTTTAACAGCCATACGTGATGCAAGCTCAGCAACAGTGATTGTTTCACTGATACGAACTTCGTTTTTCACGTCTGCTGTTGGTTTTTGGAAACCATGTTGTAAAGACGTTGGTGCTTTCAGCTTACCTTTCTTGCCTTTAGGACCTGTAGGCTGTTTCTCTTTTTGAGGTCCTTTTTTCTTTTTCTTACGACGAGCGCTTTGCTCTTCACGTGCATCAGATTCATCTTCTGCTTCACGTGCGTAAGTAGAAGTCGTAAGGTGGTGATCAGCGTTTTCTTCACGCTGCTTACGCTCTTCTTCTTCCTTTTTCCAGCGAGCTTCATTTTCTTCAGCTAGCTTTCTTGCCTCTTCTGCTTGACGTTTCGCTTCTTCTTCAGCTTTTCTCAATGCGGCCTCTTCTGCTTCTTTTTGCAGACGCTCAGCTTCGGCGCGATCTTGTTCAGACTTAGCACTTTGCTCTGGGGTCATCTGCTTCTGTTTCGCTTTACGCTCAGCTTCAGCTTTACGTTTAGCCTCTTCTTTGGCTTTACGCTCAGCTTCTTCTTTCGCTTTGCGCTCTGCCTCTTGTTTCGCTTTAAGCTCTTCAGCTTCTTGCTGGGCTTTAAGCTCTGCTGCTTTACGTGCAGCTTCTTCTGCAGCTAAACGCTCTTCTTCTTGCTGTTGCTCAATGGCGCTTTTCTTAACGTAAGTACGTGTTTTACGTACTTCAACTTGCACAGACTTCGCTTTACCTGTAGAGCCAGTTACGCTTAGCGTACTTTTGCTTTTACGTTGCAAAGTCATGCGAGCTGGGCCTTCTGAGCCCGTGCCGCCGTGCTGCTTGCTCAAGTGATCTAATAACGTCGACTTTTCAGACTCAGTTACCATATCACCTGCTTTTTTAGAAATACCGGCTTGTTCTAGCTGCTGTAGTAATTTATCAACAGTTGTACCAATATCTCCGGCTAGTTTTTCAACATTTACTTCTGCCATAGTGTGTAATACCTCCGTTAATAAATTACTCGTCTGCGAACCAACAAATGTTACGCGCAGCCATAATTAGCTTGCCAGCTTCTTCTTCTGAAAGTTCAGTGATGTCTACTAACTCATCAATGCCTTGCTCAGCTAAGTCTTCAAGTGTTACTACACCTTTACTAGCCATAACAAATGCAAGGTGACGCTCTAAGCCTTCAAGTGCTAGTAGGTCTTCTGCAGGTTCTGCACCTTCTAGGCTTTCTTCAGTTTTAAGCGCTTTCGTTGTTAATGCGTCTTTTGCACGTGAACGTAAGATATCAACTGTTTCTTCATCTAAACCGTCAATTTCTAAGAATTCTGATGCAGGTACGTAAGCCACTTCTTCAAGTGTTGAGAAACCTTCGTTGATAAGTAAAGTTGCAAACTCATCATCGATATCTAAGTATTCAGTGAATAAGTTGATTAGCTTATCTGATTCAGCTTCGTTCTTCGCACGCATGTCATCAACGGTCATTACGTTTAATTCCCAACCAGTTAATTGGCTAGCAAGACGAACGTTTTGACCATTACGACCGATTGCTTGTGCTAGGTTATCGGCTTCAACAGCGATATCCATTGAATGTGTATCTTCGTCCATTACGATTGACGCAACTTCTGCTGGCGCCATTGCATTGATAACGAATTGCGCTGGGTTGTCATCGTAAAGAACGATATCAACACGCTCACCACCAAGCTCAGTTGAAACTGCTTGTACACGTGCACCACGCATACCAACACACGCACCTACTGGGTCGATACGTTTGTCGTTAGATTTTACCGCGATTTTTGCACGAGAACCTGGATCACGTGCAGCTGCACGTAGTTCAATCATCTCTTCGCCAATCTCTGGCACCTCAATGCGGAAAAGTTCCATTAGCATTTCTGGCTTAGAACGCGTTACAAATAACTGCGCGCCACGAGCTTCTGGCTTAACTTCGTATAGAAGACCACGGATACGGTCACCCGGGCGGAAGTTTTCACGCGGTAACATATCATCACGGTAGATAACCGCTTCAGCATTGTTACCAAGGTCAAGTACGATAGCATCACGGGTTGCTTTTTTAACAACACCTGTTACTAATTCGCCTTGTTGATCTTTGTATTCTTCAACCACTAATGCACGCTCAGCTTCACGTACTTTTTGTACGATAACTTGCTTAGCCATTTGTGTTGTAATACGGTCAAACTTGATTGACTCAATTTGTTCTTCAACGTAATCGCCTAATTGTAGGCTTTCGTCTTCAACCTGTGCCGCTTCAAGTGTGATTTCGCTGTAAGGGTTTTCTAAAGAACCATCTTCAAGAACTTCAGCAATCTTCCAACGACGGAATGTGTCGTAATCACCTGTTTTACGATCGATTGATACGCGAACTTCAATTTCGCCATCGTGTTTTTTCTTTGTCGCAGTCGCTAATGCGAACTCTAACGCTTCAAAAATCTTTTCTTTTGGAACCGCTTTCTCATTGGAGACGGCTTCAGCAACCAATAATATTTCTTTTGCCATGGGTTATGCCTCGCTTGCCCTATTCCTTCGCACTCGAATTAAAACTTTGCGATGATGTTCGCACGTTCAATGTTACTGATCATAATCATATGCTCAGTGCCATCTGCTGAAAGTGTGATCATATCACTGCTAACTGATACTAAATCGCCTTTAAAGTTACGACGACCATCTTGCGGAAGCTTAGTACGCACGCGTACTTCTTCTCCTTGCGCCTTCTCGTAGTGATCTTGTTTGAATAATGGACGATCAACACCAGGAGACGAAACTTCCAAATCATATTCATTTGTAATTGGGTCTTCGACGTCTAAAATTGCGCTAACTTGACGACTAACGTCGGCACAATTGTCAACCGTAATCCCTGCATCGTGATCGATATAAACACGTAATGTAGAGTGGCGACCAGCTTGCACAAACTCAAGACCATGTAACTCAAAGCCTAACATTTCAACGGCCGGTGAGAGCATGGCTACTAAATCTTGCTCAAGTTTTGTCACGAAAATCCTCCATACAAACAAAAAAAGGGCATATAGCCCTGAAATACTGAGTTTAATAATGATTTAAAATCACCGCCAAGCAGATACAACAACGCCCCGAACCAAGCGGGGCGTCACACCTAAAGCATAAAACTGTGTGGCCTAGGGCCAAGCTTGGTTGCGAGTCAGTCACCTGACTAAATTAAACTAGATAGCCTAAACGCAAAACGCGCATTACCAGAATGCGCGACTTCATACAGTAAAAATTACTGTGCATACTAAGTACACTTACAATGCCTTAGCATGTATTTGGTTGCGGGAGCCGGATTTGAACCGACGACCTTCGGGTTATGAGCCCGACGAGCTACCAGGCTGCTCCATCCCGCGCCAATAGATATTAAAAGTTACTTAATATCATTTAATCGAGTGCTAAACACCTCAATTCAATGGCGGCTATTATAAGCATGTAGCGCTCAATTAGCAACCTTCCTATATGAATTAGTTAGACTATTTTTTGCCTAAAAATTTTATGACAACCTTGTCATAAAATTTCCCATAACTGAAAATTCTCGTCTATATTTAGTCATATAATAAGAATAACCTATAGCCTTGGCTATTAAGCGATTTACTATGAGTCTATCTTCATTTCAAAAAAGACTGTTACTACAAGATATTGAATTGCTAAAACCAGATTTCCATCAGTTTACAAGCGCATATCATCGCATTCTTAATGCTCGTCAGTTAACCATGACAGTGCCTGAGCAAGACAGCATAACTAAGCGTAGCTATATTCTTTACTGTGCGCTCAACAAAGTAGTAAGTCACCTTGATGACTTACAGCAAGTCACGCCGTTTATTCATTATTTAGCGAATAACCTGAGCTTTTTAAACGTAGCGTCAAAAGATATTGATATTCTTTGTGAGGCTTTTATTGAGACTCGCCTACTCTTTATCAAGACATACAATAGCCATCAGCAACAAGCTTGGGAGCTGGCTATTCGTATTTTTTCTAATATTGTGAAAAGTTACTTATTTTCACACTCTACCGTGGTTTCTATTAAAACAAGACGCTTCGTTTATAAAGCTCACAATTGACTCAGTTCATTTCGAAGTCTATCAATTTGCCTTTGCTCAACAGAGATAAGTGTATTGAAGCGGCTTGTCAACGCACTCATTTTATCAACTAAAGCTTGATCACTATTTGCGTCAGCTAAGTTATTTGGTCTATGACTAACTTGCTTTTCTAGTAAGCTAATCTGTTGGTTTAGTTGTTCGTTATAAGTATCGATCTTATTTTCATGCTCAGAGATTTGTAGCATGATTTGTTTGCTGCGAATAAAGCTATCAACCTCATCGTTATTTGATAGTTCATTGAAACTATTGTTTATTCTGTTATTTTCGGCGATTAGTCTGTCAATACTACGCTGTTCATTGTCAATAAGAACAGCATAACGCTCAGATACAGCACTCATTTGCTTTGCAATAGCGGCTTGTTTTTTTGCACCAACTAAGTTTTGTAACTGCGCATCGGACTGATTATTTAATGCTGCAATTTCATTATTCATACGAAGCTTAAAGGTATCTATTTTATTATTATGCTCAGCTATTTCTGCTGCTATTTGTTTGGTCCTGATATAGCTATCAACTTGACCAGTCGTTTGAGAATATACTGACTCAGTACTTTTTCCTTGTACAGCATTGGATAGGAAAGGGTTTTGCTCTTTTATTGTTATTAATTTAGCATCTTCCCCACATGGCAACTGACTAAACTCAACCACACCATTTTTTTCGCACTGATACACTGATGCACTCGCCGCAGTGCTTATAAATAAACATGTAGCCCAAATAATATGAGTATTAATAGTGTTAGATTTCATTTTTTGCCTTCCATAGTTATACCTTATTTATACACTAACTTTATCGATCTATCTCCTAGTTTGTTTCGTAGTTAATTCAATTATGATCCACTAAGGTTTTTAGAAGTGCAATATGCCACCCTGAGATTTATCTTTGGCGATCAACTCAATGCAAGTCATAGCTGGTTTAAAAATAAATCACAACCAGACACACTGTACGTGATTGCCGAATTGAAACAAGAAACAGACTATGTAAAGCATCATTTGCAAAAAGTGACCGCTTTTTTTGCTGCAATGGAAAACTTTGCTACAGCACTCAAAAATGCCAACTTGAACTGCCTGCGTTTAACACTTGATAATACAGAAGATGATGCCACGCTACCTGAATTGCTCACCCGCTTAGCGAAGCAGTATCAATGCCAAAATATTGAGTATCAATATCCAGACGAATACCGCCTTAAAAAGCAACTTGCAGATTTTTCACAGCAGAGCGAATTTAATGTCAATGCAGTTGATTCGGAACACTTCTTGTTACCTTTTAACGATATTGACCAGCACTTTAAGCCAAATAAACCGGTAAAAATGGAGTTTTTTTATCGTGCTATGCGCAAACGTTTTAATATTTTAATGGACGATGATAACCAACCTCGTGGAGGCAAATGGAATTTTGATCAGCAAAATAGAAACAAGTTAAAACCAAGCGATCTTAAAGAAATTCCCGAACCTTTGTGCTTCGGTCACGATGTTAGCCACATCCTTAAACGGATAGAAAAGCACAAAATAAATACCTTTGGTGAGTGCAGCGATACCTTAATTTGGCCAACCACGCGCGCTGAAGCAAAGCAGTTACTTGATTTTTTTTGCGACCATTTACTGGTGCATTTTGGTCAGTTTCAAGATGCCATGACATGCCAGTCCCAGTACCAATGGTCTTTGTATCACAGCCGTTTATCGTTTGCTCTTAATACGAAAATGCTGCACCCGATGCAGGTCATCGAACAAGTGTTAACTAGCTTTGATAAGCAACCTATTGATATTGCTCAAGTTGAAGGTTTTATTCGGCAAATTCTCGGTTGGCGCGAGTATGTACGTGGTATTTATTGGCAAAATATGCCTGATTACGCCAGCAAAAATGCCTTAAATGCAAAGCGTGCCCTACCCGACTATTTTTGGCACGGCAAAACAAACATGAATTGTATGCACCATGCCATTACACAAAGCCTGCAAACGGCTTATGCACACCACATACAACGTTTGATGATCACGGGTAACTTTTGCTTATTAACCGCTATTAAGCCTAGTGAAGTAGATGAATGGTATTTAGGTATTTATATCGATGCCATAGAATGGGTAGAAATGCCCAACACTCGGGGAATGAGCCAATTTGCTGACGGGGGATTAATTGCCACTAAACCTTATGCTGCCAGTGGAAATTACATCAACAAAATGAGTGATTATTGCAAACACTGTAGCTACAACATTAAAGAAAAAACCACTGAGGATGCTTGCCCATTCAACAGCCTATATTGGCATTTTATGTTAGAACATGAACAGCAGCTATCACAAAACCCTCGTATCGGTATGATTTATAACAACTGGTATAAGCAAGATGAATCTGTTCAGCAAGCAACTCTTAAACGTGCTAATTGGTGCTTGGATAATTTAGAAAAACTGTAATGACAAAGTACCATATCGGGTAAACTTGTTAATTAAATGTTTAATTATTTTGTCACTCTAGTGTAATCACGCTCTTTTTTAATAGCGCTGCATATTAAATAACACTTTGAGGACACAATGAAAAAAACACTTATTAGCGCAGCGTTTTTAGTTGCATGCAGCAGTAACGTACATGCGTTTAGTCAAGAAACCCACAAACGTATCGTGATTGATGCCGTTAACTACATGCAACAACACCCAAGCACAACACAATACGCTGCGTTAGTCAGCTATGCTCAGCAAAATAATATGACTGTCGCTCAGCTTGGCGAGCTACTTGGGCAAGCAGCCTATGACGTCGATGATTTTGAGGACACGTTTTTTTGTGGTGCTATTACAGGTTCTTGCGTACAAGCACCAGTTTGGGGTGCTGCAGAAAGTATTGTGAAATACACCAGTTATTGGCACTTTCAAAATCACACGCAAGGTGCTGATCAACATGGCAACGACTTTGGCGGCTACAACTATCAAAAACTAACAGTATGGGGAGCTGTTGATAATCTTGCCGCAACGTGGCTCAAAGGTGATTACCTTGATGATGGTAAAGGTGGTGAAACAGGCTGGTTCAATGCTGACTCTTCAAAATATAATAGCTATGGCGTTACTGAAGCCCATTACCGTATAGATAGCCAATCAAGTTACAGCATGTATGATGACTTTGAGGAAATGCCATTCCAACCTATCGATAACTTAGGGCAATACTGGTATCAAAGTTACTTACAAAGCGGTAATCCACAGATTTTAGGTTTTGTATTTCACACCACCGATTTACTCCAACCTCATCATACTTGGACAACCTCCGATCTAAATCACTCAAGCTGGGAAAGTTGGGTGAATGATTATTACGACCAAGAAAATCTCAATGATCCAGCACTCGTATCACAAGCCATGGCGACCTTTGCTGCATTAGATACACAATCAACTGATGTACGCCCTTTGTTAACCCAAGGCGGTGCATTTTCTTATGCACAAGGTGGGATCGTGTTAAATTCAAAAGATCATTACGACCGACTCGATACTGCAAAACAAGTGGTTCCTCATGCGATTGCGATGGTGGTTCACCTACTTAATCATGCCATGGTTGCTCGATAATGCGTGGGCTTTACATTTTGACAGCACTGCTAGGTTTGCTTTTTAGCAACCTAGCAGTTGCTGCGTTTAATCAATACACAGAATCTGAAATTGATCTCATGTGGCAGGTCTACAAAGAACAAAGCCCTGATATTAGCAAACAGCAAACACGTGAACGCCTTTACGAAAATCAATTTTTACTTAAGTACGCACAGAAAAACATGCCTGAGCTTGTAGAGCGCCAAGCGAGTGTTGGCTTTTCAACTCATTACCATGTAATGCGCTACTTAGATAATCTGTTTATTCATCAGTTAAATCTCACCGGTAAACCAGCTACAACTGGGCTTGAACCATTTGATAAACACTGGCTGAAAACCGACTTAGGGCTATATCCGCTGGATGGTCAGTACAGTGATGCCCAAATCAAACAGTTCAATGATATTAAACTCGATTTGTTTGAAAACTCAATGACGCTGTACGAATTTATTGCACCTCTTTCTATGCAGACTCGCTTTCGTTTGCATCAAGGAGATAGCGAACTGTTCAAAACCGAAGTTTTAAAACATCGACAATTTCTTTTGCATTTAAAGCAAGCTGATGCGGTCATACAAACACAGCAAATTTCGCTACCCCATCTTTATTCTATAGCCAAGGGCGATATCCTAAGGCCTTCGATTCAAAGCTGGTTAGGGGTAAAAGGTATTATGCATGTAGAGAGCCCTGTGTTAACTCGCTTAGAGAACAAGGTTACTGACGCTGAAATCCAGCAATATTACCAACAACACAAAGAAAGATTTCATTATCTAAAATCGGTTAAGGCCCATGGCGGCGAATTTACCGATAGAGAAGCGGCTTTAGCATTTAAAAAGCAAGCTGAAACAAGCTCAATACAACACGCACTAAAGCAATTAAATCAGCCCGATATTTACGCTCAATATAATAACTACTTAACCCGAGAGCATAAACGAAATTGGGCAGTACAATTAGCATTCACTCAAAAGCCTCAACAGTTAAGTGAGGTAATACGCTCACCGAATGGTTTATGGGTGGTAGTAATGAGCTATGATCATGCGTTTGGCTACTTTGACGCAAATGACGAAACAGTACGCTATCAAGCCAAAAAGGCCATCGCGGTTGAAAAAGCCATAATTAACTACCAACAGAGTTGGTTGGCGTGGCAAAAAGCGCATGGGATTAAGTTATGAAATGGCTAGCTTTAGCACTTTGTGTGCTTTTTAGTGCTGCAGTTATTATGCATGTGCAATCAAAACATATTGCTTTAGTGCCTGCTGAAAAAGCACTGCTGCCCGTTGAGGTTGAGAAAAAAGATGTTCGTAATCAACAAGCAATGACCAGTATGCACGTAAAGCCAACTTTAATTGTCAGTGAAACAATCGATGAGGCCGTTACAAATGCGGCAATCACAACTCCCGATTACTTTCCACCCATTGCAAAACAACCCCAGCAGACGAAGCGGTTTACAGGTGATCTTAATGACCATAAAGCGTATGAGGCATACCATCAAACACAACAAACTGAATTAGAACTTCGCTTTATTGATGCCGCAGAAAGTAAAATTGCTACTCTCGAATCCCTTTTAGAACGTGGTAAGCAAGCGGGATTGTCAGAAGATAAGCTTAATGAAGCCGAAGATAAAATTGCGGCTTTAAAGACGATGCAAGCGGAATTAGTTGCTAAACATAACGAAAAAAGCCGCCTCAAATGAGGCGGCAAAACTAACTAGGGGAAACAATGCTATTGGTAATTACTTGTTTTCGAGTAATTTACCGTTACCGATTTCAATTTTACGTGGTTTTAAAGCTTCTGGAATTTCACGCTCTAAATCGATACTTAGTAAGCCGTTTTCAAGGTCTGCACCAAGTACTTTAACGTGGTCACCTAATTGGAACTTACGTTCAAAGTTACGCTCTGCAATGCCTTGGTGAATGAACTTACGTTCAGCATTATCATCTTGTTTATCAGCTTTAGTACCGCTGACTTTCAATGTGTTGTTTTCTGACTCGATGGTCAATTCACTGTCACTAAAACCTGCTACAGCCATAGTGATACGATATTTGTCTTTATCGAGTGCCTCGATGTTGTACGGAGGAAAACTTGGCTGCTTGTCTGTGCGAGCTGCCGCATCCATTAATGATGCTAAATGATCGAAACCGATGAATGAACGATAAAGTGGTGATAAGTCTACTGTACGCATAATTATATCCTCATATTTAAGCGATATTCTGTTAGTACTCTTCTATTGAACCAGTGCTAACAAAGTTAAATTAATACTATATATTTCAATTACTTTAGTTTGTTTGGGACCCATCAGGCGTCCTCACTGAACTATTTATGGGCGGGTAAAATCTTTTCAAGATTTTTAGCAAAAAAAATTGTAATTTTTTAAATTAAATGAAAGTTAAGTGCTCTCAAACTGGTCTGAATAGGTTGATTTTAAAGGGCTAACCACGTACAAAATAACAATGAAAAAAAATCCAACTTTTTTAAAAAAATTTATCCGTGTGCTAAAAAATGTCGTTTTAATGGCAGTCGTTGTGTATGCCGTGACCGCATTTCAGCAACGTAATTTACTCTCAACTGATAAAACCCCTGCCCCCTATTTTAATTTAGCCACGCTAAAAAACCCGACAGAGCGGATGACCATTGCACAATTACAAGGCAAGCAAACAGTGGTGTATTTCTTTGCGCCTTGGTGCTCAATTTGTCGTTACAGTATGCCAAATTTAGAAAAGGCTCATCAGCAAGGTAAGTTAAATGCCATAGCAATTGCCCTTGATTACCAAAACATTACTGAAGTAAAACAGTTTACTAATTCACTCGAATTAACAATGCCGGTGCTACTTGGCAGTAAAAGTACAGGTCAAGATTATAAAATCAGTGCCTACCCAACTTATTATGTTATTGATGAACAGTTGGCCATTACTGCGCATTCTATAGGTTACTCAACAGAACTAGGCCTTAGAATACGAACTCTAGATTAGCTCAATCGCTAATAATGAGAAAAAACAGAATAGTGCAATCGATTTTATGCGCTGTTTTTATTCATTTAATCCGTTAAGATGATAACCAGATAAACCATCGAGGAGAGCGATATGTTAACTGTAATTTTTGGCCGCGAAGGCTGCCCATACTGTGTTCGTGCAAAAGACGTTGCTGAAAAACTAGCAAATGAGCGTGACGATTTTAAATACCGTTATATCGACATCATTAAAGAAGGCATCAGCAAAGCAGATTTAGAACAGTCTGCAGGCAAACCTTGCCCAACCGTACCACAGATTTTTATTGACCAAGCCCACATTGGTGGCTTCACTGAATTCGAAGCGTACGCTAAAGAAAATTTAGGGTTATATCAATAAATTGTAAACGTGGTTGATTTTAGCAAATTTAAACTGATTAAATTATGACCAACATCAACCACATACAAATTAGTTGTAATTTATACAAGCAATTGCCTTGTATTTCCTATACAATGCGCGCCTCTTTAAATTCGTTGAGGCGTATTAATGTCAGAACCAGTCACGTTTGAATCTCTAAATCTTTCTCCTGCAATCCTTAAAGCAGTTGAAGAGTTGGGTTACAAGACTCCATCTGAAATCCAAGCTCAATGTATACCGTTATTGCTAGAAAGAAAGGACGTACTGGGACTAGCGCAAACGGGTACAGGTAAAACAGCAGCATTTGCACTGCCGTTACTAAATAATATTGACCCGTCTGTGAAGCAGCCACAGATCCTTGTTTTAACGCCTACGCGTGAACTTGCGATCCAAGTAGCTGAGGCATTCGAACAATATGCTAAGCATACTCGTGGTGTTGAAGTTTTAGCCCTTTATGGTGGCCAAAGCTATAGCATCCAACTAAGTGCACTTCGTCGTGGCGCGCAAATCATTGTTGCAACGCCAGGTCGCTTAATTGACCACATTAACCGTGGCACAATCAAGTTTGAGAGCTTACAAGCCCTTGTTCTTGATGAAGCAGACGAAATGTTACGCATGGGCTTCATTGATGATGTAGAAAGCATCATGGAGAAAACGCCACGTGAAAAGCAAACATGTCTTTTCTCTGCGACCATGCCTAAGCAAATTCAAAATATCAGCAGCAAGTACATGAATGAGCCTGAGCAAGTTCATATCTCTGCGCGTAACTCAACTGTATCAACGGTTGAGCAAGTATTTTGGAATGCACACGTACACAAAAACAAAGCTATCGTTCGCTTCTTAGAAGCAGAACAATACGATGGTGCAATTGTTTTCGTACGTACACGTAACGACACGGTACAGTTAGCTGAATTACTTGAGCGCGAAGGTTTCTCTGCGGCACCACTTAATGGTGACATGAACCAACAAGCACGTGAACGTACAGTAGATCGTTTGAAAAACGGCCTAGTTGATATCGTTATTGCAACAGACGTTGCTGCACGTGGTCTTGATGTAGACCGTTTAAGCTTAGTAATTAACTACGATATTCCACAAGATTCAGAAGCCTACGTTCACCGTATTGGCCGTACTGGTCGTGCGGGTCGTCAAGGTAAAGCGATTCTTTTCGTAAAACATAACGAGCGTTATTTACTTAAAAATATCATTCGTCATACGAAATCTGATATCGCACAAGTTGATTTACCAACAGCTAAAGTTGTTGAAGAAAAGCGTATTAAAGCGCTTCAAGACAAGCTTACAATTGCGCTTGAAAACAAAGACATCACTTTCTTTAATCAAGTTGCTGCTAACATGGCAGAGAAACTTGAATTAAGTGCTGAAGACTTAGCAGGTGCATTACTTTGTTTAGCGCAGCAACAATCACCAATCAAGGTTGAAGAAGTTAAAGTTCAACCACGTGGCGAACGCAACGAGCGTCGTCGCAATGACCGTGGTGATCGTGGCGACCGCCAAGGACGCGAGCGTAAACCTCGTGAGCCGCGTGAGCGCAACAGCCGTAACATGGGTCCTATGGATACTTACCGTATCGAAGTAGGTCGTGAGCACGGTGTACAAGTTAAAAATATCGTTGGTGCGATTGCTAACGAAGCTGATATCTCAAGCAAGTTCATTGGTGATATTCGCTTACATGACAATCACAGTACGGTACAGTTACCACAGAACATGCCAAAAGATGTGCTTGATCACTTCCAAAAGGTATTTATCTGTAAACGTCCGATGAACATGACGCTAACGCAAGACCAAGGTCCTGCGGCTCCTCGCTCTGAGCGCCCAAGTGGTGATCGTGGTGATAAGAAGCGTAACTTCAAAGACCGTGGTGAAAAACGTGGTGGCCCTCGTAAAGAGCGTCGTCCAGTGAGCTTCACTGCGAACTAATTGAAGCTTTAAGCAATAAAAAAACCTTGTCATGAGAGTGACAAGGTTTTTTTGTGTCTGTAGTAAAGCTGTCAGCCGTCAGCTATCAGACTTCAGTTTTTTAAAGCCTCACGCTGGATTGCTGAGGCTTTGTCCTTATGAGCCGATGGCTGGGTATGCGTAGCTTGATTGAAGACCTAGTGGAATGCCTAAGCCCCAGTACGCGAGTAAGAAGATACTCCAACCGATTAAGAAGGCGATTGAGTACGGTAACATCATCGCGATTAAGGTGCCGATACCGGTGCCTTTAACATACTTTTGGCAGTACACAACAACCAGTGGGAAGTATGGCATTAGTGGCGTGATGATATTCGAGCTTGAGTCACCTACACGGTACGCAGCTTGTGTTAAATCAGGTGAAATACCCAGTTGCATCAGCATGGGTACAAAGATTGGCCCTAATAGCGCCCATTTTGCCGAGCTTGAGCCAACAAATAGGTTCACGAACGCCGTTAAGAAGATAATACCGACCACCGTGACTGAACTTGGCAGAGCCATTGCTTTTAATAATTGCGCCCCTTCAATTGCAAGTAATGCACCTAGGTTTGATTTACTAAATGCAGCAATAAATAACGCACAGAAGAACGCCATAACAATATAGTAAGCCATACCGCTCATCGCTTTGCTCATTGCATCGATCATATCTTTAGAGCTTTTGAAGGTACCCACGGCAAAACCGTAGACAGCACCAGGGATCCAAAACAGTAAGAAGATAAGTGGCACAATTGATTGCATTAACGGTGAACGGAAATTAGTTAATGAGCCATCACTGCTTCGCATTGCAGAGTCGGCTGGCGCTGAGACAAACCAAAGTAGAGCAAGGCCTGCAATCATCACTGTGCTTGCAATATAGAACGCACGTTTTTCATCACTGCGTGCTTCATCAAAGGCAGGTAAGTCTTCAGTATCTCCATCAAGTGGCGTATTTTGTAAACGTGGCTCGATGATTTTATCTGTGATATACCAGCCTAATAAGATAATAAACAGGCTCGAAGCTGAGGTGAAAAACCAGTTGTTGAGCGGGTTAATCGCCATATCTGGGTCAATAATTTGCGCGGCACTTTGGGTAAAGCTTTGCAGTAACGGGTCAATACCTGATGGAATAAAGTTTGCGCTAAAGCCACCACTTACCCCAGCAAAGGCAGCTGCAATACCAGCTAGCGGGTGACGCCCCATCGCATAGAAGATAACCCCAGCAAGTGGGATAACTAGTACGTAACCGGCATCAGTTGCGGTATGGCTGACAATCGCCACTAAAATAATAGACGGTGTTAAAAGCTGCTTAGGCGTTACTTTTAACATTAATTTAAGGCCGGTATTGATAAAGCCAGAATGCTCAGCAACACCAACACCTAACATAGCAACCAGCACTACACCAAGCGGCGCAAAGCCAGTGAAGGTTTTCACCATTGAAGATAAGAAGGTGGCAAGGGAGTCCCCTGCTAATAGGTTATTTACAACGATGGCTTCGCCAGTGCGCGGATCGATTGCATCAAATGTAGTGCCCGAGAAAAGCCAAGATAAAAACCAAATAAGTAGCATTGCGACTAAGAATATAATCGCCGGATCAGGCAGCTTATTACCCACCCTTTCTATGGTATTTAGAAAACGTGCGATTGCACCACTTGGTGCCTGCACATCATTATTGTTATTCATTTTCAAATTCCCTGGAAAAATATCTCGTTAACCTTAACGTATCTAACTACTAAGGTAAATTTTAAGTTAATGGAATTACCTGATAAAGGTAAAGTGATTATGTAAAAAAAGCGACACAGGTCGCTTTACAGAATTTTATTTAATTAGATTAAGCTGCAAGAGCTTTAACTTCATCCCACAGGCGCACAACAAGCTCTTTATCTTCTTCGTTTAACTCACCGTTGCGATAAGCTTTAACTAGGCTAGATTCAACTTGATTATTTAACTCATCAATCGATAAGTTTAATTCTTCTACTTGTGCATAGCCTACTGCTAAGTCAAAGTGACCACGTAAATAGCCACCAGCAAATAGCTCGTCGTCAGTTGCTTTATCGACTAAATCATCAAAATATTGCTGCGCTGCATCAATATAACTTACTAAACTCATTGTTACTTCTCCTCTGGGTGCAGCCCATCTTGATGACCCACTGCATACATAATATGGTCATTGAAACCGGTGGTTACGCGAATATAACCACTTAATTCATCGTCTAACTCACTATCACCCGTATCGGCAATCAGTGGTCGGCCATTCAAGGCCTGTAATTTAGTTTTAGTGGCCACCACAATAATGTTGTCGCGGCCAATAGCACGAATAAGTGCAGGGCTTAATTGCTGATTACCTCGGCCAAAGATATGGCCTTGGCCACCAATTAAGGTGATCACCAATTTGGTTTCTTTACCTTCTGTGAGCTCAAGTAATTGCTGAGCAGTTAAATCCTGCGCAATAAGCTCTTGTTCTGCCACTAAGTCTACACCTAGCAAGGTATTTTCAAGACCCATTTCTTCCATAATTGCCGCGACTGTAGAACCACTGCCCATCACATATAAGCAGTCTTCATCCATTTCACTAACAACATAGGCAGCTATATCGGCAAGCACTAATTCATCGGTTTCTTTACCGCCATTTTTAACGGCCTGTACATAACGTACTTCACTAGGCACTTGCATTTCACCATAGCGCTTAGCTTTTACCGTGCCTTCGCGAAATGCTTCTTCGTCGATATCCATCACATCAGCATCACCAAGGCTTACAAGTTCACCTTTAACTAGCATCTCAACAACACGCCCTGCTGCTTTTGGGGTAATAGCATAAACCCCAGAATGAATTTTGCAGCCTGCAGGAATACCTAATACAGGAGTGCTATCGCCAACAGCATGGCAAATATTGCGGGCAGTACCATCGCCACCCGCAAATAAAATAAGGTCGACACCTTGCTCAACTAATAGCTTGGCAGCCTGCTCTGTGTCATCTGGGGTGGTGATATCGTTTGTGTGGTAAATAACGTGGCTTTGAAAGCCTAGTTGCTTTGCCGTTTGCTCGCCCATTTCACCGTTTACAGTGTAAATGATTAAGTCATCTTGATGGGCAAGCAGCACTTCAAGTGCCGCTCGGGTGCGTAGGTTTGCTTTTGGCTCAGCACCAAGTTGCATTGCTTTTGCTGCGGTATCTGCGCCATCACTGCCCTTTAGTGCGACACTGCCACCTAAGCCGGCAACCGGGTTTACAATTAAACCTAATTTAAACTGCATCAGATAAAGCTCCTGGGTTGCCATGAAAATCGCGCTGCCACGTAAACTGAGCAGCCGTTAGTGGCCATGGGGTTTTATAGAAATCACTCAATGCTTTAAGAAGTGCTGTTGTGCGCTGATTAAAGCCAGATGCTAAAAAGCTCAACACTTGCTGGTGAACGCGCGCTTGAAAATCGAATCGGCAGGTTTGCTCGCCATTTAAATTATCAACCGATACATTAAAATCGAAACCTGCTGCAGTACTGAGCGCCCATTCAATAGCTTGGGGCTTTACTTCAACTGCTTCAAATTCAGCTTGCTGGTGCTTATCACGACCATCTGGGCAATACCAATAGCCATAATCTTCTTTTAACCGACGTGCCTCTCCAGCCACTAGCCAATGGGCAATTTCGTGTAAGGCGCTGGCATAAAAACCGTGGGCAAACACAATTTGGTGATAAGGCGTTTGCTCATCAGCAGGCAGATAAATAGGTTCATCATCACCCTTTATCAAACGCGTGTTATGGCTTTGATAAAAGGTGCGTTCAAAAATAGCGATTAAGTCAGCAATCTGATGCATACGGCTTGAATTCATCTCGTTAAAAGCGTCACTAAAAACGAGGCGAATTGTACGGACTTTTCACTCCAAAGTAAAAGCAACCGCCCTCAGTTACAGGTATTTTGCGATATCAACATCATCGATTTGCTCTGGGTTTAAATAGCGTTTTGCATACTTTAGGTAAATACCAGAAGTTAAAAATAGCTCAAATACATCATGGTCAATGTGATCGTCAGCAACCATTTTCGCTAAAATATCAATGGCAACACTGAGCGGTTTGGCTTTTTTGTAAGGTCTATCTGCCGCGGTTAATGCTTCGAAGATATCAGCAAGTACTAACACACGTTCGGGTATTGATAACTGCTCAGCGGTTAATTTTCGCGGATAGCCTGTCCCTTTTAAAGTTTCGTGATGAGTAGAAGCATAGCGCGGAACTTTCGCTAGTTCTTTCGGGAATGGCACACTACCTAGCATACGAATTGTGCTGATCACATGCTCATTGATCTTAAATCGGTCTTCCGCTGTTAACGTGCCTCGTGCCACAGATAAGTTATACACTTCACCAAGGTTATATTTATACTCAGGAATTGCCATGTTAATGCCTAAACTTTCTGGGTACTCAACGGCTTTTTCGTGTGGAATTAAATCACTTGGCTTATCGCTCAGGAGTGACTCTTCAACAGGTAAATGCTGATTTTTCAAATCAGCCATACGCATTTCTTCAAGGGGCGATAAACCTAAACTTGCGTCAAAATGACGCTGCCACTTGATGCTAGCAACCTCATGTAAACGAGACAACTGCGCTTCATCCATAAACTCACCACCAACATTACAAGCGGCAATGAAGCTAAAGTCTGCGTGTAACTTCTCTGTTTGTTGCTCAAGCTTTTGTTTAAGCACAGATTGCTGCTCTGGATGCGCTAATAGTTGCTCATAGTAGGTAATTTTTGCATCACGTAGTAGCACTTCAAATCGGGTGCGTACCTCATGAATACGGTTATAAATGGTTTCGAGCTTAGTGCCTTTATCAACAATATGCTCTGGTGTAGTGATTTTACCGCAGTCATGTAGCCACGCTGCTAAGCGGAATTCTCGTCGCTCATCCGGGGTTTTAAAACTGAACTCAGAAAACGCCTCATCTGTTGAACCTGATGCTGCATCAGCAAGCCAAATACCCAACTCAGGCACCCGCTCACAATGCCCTGCCGTATATGGCGATTTATCATCAATGGCTTGCGCTATAAGCTCTACAAATGACTCCATCAACGCTTTTTGTGAGTTTTCATGTTGCTCAATCGAGCGACTCATATCAACCATCGAACTAGCTAAATAATGAATTTCTAAAATATGACTCGAAAGCGTTGAAACCTCATTGTAGTCACGCTGTTGAATTTTTTTATTCTCACCCACTAGTTTAAGTATTGGGTTAACGATTGAAGAGGCAAAAAACCAAGAGACGGGCAGAAGCAAGAGCAAACATAACCCTGTAACTAATATTGAGATCTGAATCTTTTCTTTAATAATTGCTAATACATCGTTTTTAGCCACAAGAACCGCAAAATAATCAATTTCATCAGATTGCATTTCACTACTGAGTGGCAGTTGCAATACAAACATATATTTCTCAACACCATCCTCATTCACACTTAGCATTTTGCCAAATTGATGTTGTTCATTAGCGAGTCCTATGGTTTGCTCATTTGTTTTGATTATCTTGGATAAGTCATCAAACGAGTGATGATGACCTTGTGTTTTACTTTTAGCGATTATTTCACCATCTCCACGATAAACGTACATTTCGGAAGAAACTAGAAACTGCATTTTTTGCTGTTGTTTAATTAAAAATGCACTCAAGCTAGAACTTGCAACATCAATAGCAAGCACTCCTCCCGTTTGTTCAGATTTTATTGTGTACGTATAACCAGGTATCTTTAGTAGATTAAAAATATACTGTTGAGTTTTGGTAACTGTGCCAACTTTTGCATCGTTAAACCATAACCGCTTTCGAGGGTCGTAATCTGGAGTTTGTTTGTATTTCCTATTTAATGATAGGTTTTCATCTAAATAATATGTAGTTTGATGACGAGACTCACCCTGCCCTAACACCTTAAAAATAAGCCATCTATCTTCAGCTCTAAGATCGTTAGGTTTTGGTAATTGAGCATGACCACGTAAATTCACAACTTCGATGAAGTCACCATTAGCATACCCTAACAATAATGAATGAAAGTCTGGGTGTTTGTTTAATACTTCTATTAGAATATTTCGCAAAGAATTATTTTCATCAAAGTTCCCTGAAAACAGTCTGTTATCGTGGATCATAACACTTAATGTATTATCTACCCGCTGATTAATTCGAGTGATGTGGTCAGCTATTTGTTGGCTGGTTGATTTGAATTGTTCGGTTTTGGTTTGAAGGACTAATTTTTCACTGAAATAATAGTGCAGACTGATCGCCACAATTCCAGTTAGCAAGCTCGCTAGTGCAAATATTAATAACACACTTACGCGTATTGAAATTTTAAATCTTCTTTCATTCTGTGAAAACAATGTGCGACTCCCTGCTAGCTCTAAATAATTATCCAGATATAAATAAATCTAATACATTTTGCTAAACTTACACATAAACCAAATAATCTAGACTCGTTAAATTTTTACTACTAACTGATTTCTACCACTACCTTTTGCTTCGTAGAGTGCAGCATCAGCTCTAGCTATCACTGATTTTTGCTGCTCCTCTCGCATTACTGTTAAACCAAAGCTAGCTCTAATTAATAATGAAAGCTCTCCAACTTCAAATGGTTCAGTATTAAGCTTGGTGATCATATTTTCGATTATTTTTGCAGCATCAGACACCGAACAAAGCGGTAAAACAATAACAAACTCTTCACCACCAAAACGATAAACATCATCGGAAGTGCGTAATGACTGAGTTAAGAAAGTAGAAAAAAGCTCAAGTATACCATCGCCAACTTCATGACCATGGTTATCATTGACCTGTTTAAAATAATCTATATCAGCCAAAATAACGCACACTTGCTTCATTTTTTGCTGCTGTTGCTTAGTTATCCGTTGATAGTCTTCATAACTATTATCAAAGGCTCTTCTATTCGGTAATTGAGTCAGTGCATCTTTAAATGCTTGGCTCTGCATTTCTTGCGCTAATTGACCTAGTTGCGTATTTCGAACAAAAAGTTCGCGGCGCATTAGGTGCTGATGGGCTGACATAATCATACCCGTTAAGTTCGCTGCAACATGTGCCAAAATAACCATATACGAGGTATGGCTATTAATTTCTTTTGTAAAAAAGATCACAGATAAAGCTATTAAGCTGTAAGCCCACCCGAAAAATGCCGACAATTTGAAAGGCAGTAACGCCGAAAAGTAAAACGTAATAAGAATAATGACGTCAAAAAACAGATGTAAAACATAGGCGCGGTCAAAAGTATAAGCCATTGATTGCATGCTGATTGATAAAAAAACCATAAACAAAGAAATTGCAAGCTTAAACTGCCTTAGAGTTTGAATGTAAGCAAGAACAACAGCACTAAAGATACAAACTGAGACAATGATGCTACGACCAGTCAAAGCAATATTTGGCCAAAAAAATGATTGGATGATCATTTTATCAAAAAAGGTTATAAAAATAGTGAGAAGCGCGATGGTGTAACACAAAAATTGGGCAATTTTTTTATCCTGTTTAAATTTGCTTTGCAAAAATATTTGCTCGACCTGCAATGAATTAAACTGGCAAGCAAAGCGCTTTATTGTCAGATCTTTGTTTAATAACTTTGCAGCAAATGCGCCCATAAATACGTGCCTAATGAAATGAGTAACAGAGGAATGTTCAAATAAAGAGCTATTCCCCTATTATAGAATGATAGTTCATTAATTAAACTAGTCATTTTGTATAGAAATACCTCATATTAGCCATTAAAAAGCAGGAATTGGTTACAAAGTATTAATAAAATACTCTTTATTTTTTTACCAAGCATTCTCGCCGGCCTCATCAGACTTGACTATATCGGTTTCTTTTAACGCTTCTCGAATCCAGGTTTGCATGACTGGACACGCAAATACATGCTGACAATAAGCTTGTGCAGCACGCGAAAGCGTAACCTGATACGTTTTAAAGCGCAGTACCACAGGTGCAAACATCGCATCAACAATAGAGAACTCACCAAATAACCATGCATTAGGATACCTTTGCTGTTGAGCCGAAAATATCTCATCGATACGGGCAAAATCTTTTTTAGCTTGTTCTGATAATTCAACATGCCTGTTAGCGCGGATATTCATTGGCATTTCATTACGAAGTGCAGCAAAACCAGAGTGCATCTCAGCCGCTAAACTGCGTGCTTTTGCTCTTTGGGCTATTTCACTAGGCCAAGCAGCACCATTTAGATAAGCATCATTGATGTATTCACAAATAGCGAGTGAATCCCACACGATTAACTCAGCATCAATAAGGGCCGGCACTTTTTGCACGGGAAACTTACTTTTTAATGCTTCATAAAACTCAGGCGTATCTAGAACTAATTGTTGTTCTGTAAAAGAAACATTGAATTTACTCAGTAAATACCACGCTCGTAATGACCAAGTTGAGTAGTTTTTATTGCCAATAAATAATTGCATTGTACTTCCTTTAACGTTTAGATTGGACTCACTATAAAACAGCAATTGGGCAATTACTCGCCAATTGTTTTTATGTTAACTATAAGAAATGCTGATACATTATGGATATTGATGCCCTTAGGACTTTTTGCGCCTTTGTTGATACAGGCAGTTTCACCCGCGCTGCAGCACAAATTTGCAGAACCCAATCTGCAGTAAGTATGCAAATGAAAAAGCTGGAACAAGACCTCGCAAGTCCGCTATTTGAAAAGCAAGGCCGTCAACTGGTGCTAACCCATCAAGGCCACCAGCTAGCAAGTTATGCAAAGCAATTGATAGCGCTTCATGATGAAGCCTTTAAGCAATTAAAAGCTGGCACTGGCAATTTACGTGTGCGCATTGGTTGTCCTGACGACTATGCCCACTCTTTACTACCAGAGCTTGTTGATGCTTTACATCAACAGTTTAATGCACTGGATTTACAAATAAGCTGCGCCCCAAGCACTGAGCTTAGAGCCAAACTAGACCAAGGTATGCTCGATTTGGTAATTGCCACTCGCTCGCCAGACAGCGAAGAAGGCTACTTATTGCAATCAAGCCAAGGTGTCTGGGTGAAAAGCCCTGCTTTTGAGATTAACGATTCAACCCCACTTCCAATCGCCTTGTTTCAACGAGACTGTAAGTTTCACCAAGCCAGTATTGAGGGTCTATTAAAAACTGAGCGTCGTTTTAATATTATTGCCTGTTGTGGCTCAGCGGGAGCGTTACATGGCTTGATTAAACAGGGACTGGCAATTAGCAGTATGGCGCGAATAAGCATGCAATCGGGTGTGGAAGAGGTGAGCGATAACTCCCTACCGACACTACCTGTCATTGATATCGTCCTACTATACGGTAATCATGCCCACAACCCTCTCAGTCATGAACAGCTTAAGCAGCTTGTTGAAATAATTAAGGCATAAAAAAGCGCGATGATAATCATCGCGCTCATTAACTGCGTTTACTTTATTTAAGACTGCGCTTAAATTGAACCTTTTATTGGTCCATGTTCGTGGCTTACATGTGGGTTTTGACCACGTTGGCGCAATAAGTGATCCATTAAGGTAATCGCCATCATCGCCTCAGCAATAGGAATTGCACGAATACCTACACATGGATCATGACGTCCTTTAGTGATCATCTCTACCGCTTCGTTGCTGGTATTAATGCTGTTACCCGGTATGGTAATGCTTGAAGTTGGCTTAAGTGCGATAGAGGCAATGATGTCTTGCCCTGTCGAGATACCTGCAAGTACACCTCCCGCGTGATTTGATGTAAACCCATCAGGAGTTAACTCATCACGGTGCTCAGAGCCTTTTTGCTCAACCACATCAAAGCCATCACCAATCTCAACGCCTTTTACCGCATTAATGCTCATTAATGAGTGTGCAAGCTCTGCATCTAGGCGATCAAATACTGGTTCACCGAGACCAACAGGCACATTTTTAGCAACCACTTTAACTTTAGCGCCTACCGAATCACCTTGTTTTTTTAGGTCGCGCATGTATTCATCAAGCGCGTCTAATTTACTCGGATCAGGGAAGAAAAATGCATTATTTTCTACTTTATCCCAGTTGTAATCTTCAGCTTTAATTGGCCCAAGCTGGCTCAAACAAGCACGCACTTCAATATCGTGAAATTGTTTTAGGTATTTTTTTGCAATTGCACCCGCCGCTACACGAATCGCCGTTTCACGGGCAGAAGAGCGACCACCACCTCGGTAATCACGAATACCGTATTTATGCCAATAGGTATAATCACCATGACCTGGGCGAAATACATCGGCAATTTTGCCGTAGTCTTTTGAACGTTGATCGGTGTTTTCAATCAGTAAACCAATGCTAGTACCTGTGGTTTTACCTTCGAATACACCTGAAAGAATTTTTACTTCGTCACTTTCGCGGCGCTGCGTTGTATAACGACTTTGCCCCGGCTTGCGACGGTCTAAATCTATTTGTAAATCGGCCTCGCTAATTTCAAGACCTGCGGGTGTGCCATCAACAACGCCGCCTAATGCAACGCCGTGGCTCTCACCAAAGGTGGACACTTTAAATAGTTGCCCGATGCTATTACCTGCCATTAATTTTCCTCATTCCTAATGACTACTGAGACCGAGCCCTCAGGCTCGGCTTTTAAAACCTGCTGTTAATCTGCGAAATAGTTAACAAGCTGTTGTTTGCTGATCACAAACACGCCAAGGCCACCTTGTTCAAATTCAACCCACTCAAATGGTGCGCCAGGGTACAGCTCTTCCATATGTACCATAGAGTTACCAACTTCGACAAATAACAAACCGTTATCGGTTAGATGCTCTGCAGCTTCCGCTAGGATGGTGCGAGTAACATCAAGACCATCATGACCCGATGCTAAACCAAGCTCTGGCTCGTGATGGAATTCACGCGGTAAATCAGCCATATCTTCAGCATCAACATACGGTGGGTTAGCTACGATCAGGTCATATTTTTGACCCGGAACACCGCTAAACACGTCTGACTGAATTGGCAGTACACGGTCATTTAGCATGTAATCGCTAATATTAATATCAGCAACTTCGAGCGCTTCATATGAAATATCAACCGCATCAACCTGTGCATCTTCAAATGCTTGCGCAAGTGCAATAGCAATACATGCAGAGCCAGTGCATAAATCAAGAATGCGCGTTACTGAGCTTGGCTCTTCTAACCAAGGTGCAAAGCGATTGTTAATTAGCTCAGCAAATGGCGAACGTGGAATTAACACGCGCTCATCAACATAAAACGGCATACCTGCAAACCACGCAGTGTTGGTCAGGTACGGTACTGGCGTACAATCATTAATACGTTCTGCAATAAGTTCAGCTAAGCGGTTTTTCTCGGTGCTGGTTAAACGCGCATGCATAAGCTCTTTTGGCGCATCGATTGGCAAGCTTAATGCTGGTAATAGTAAGCTAACTGCTTCATCCCACGCATTATCTGTGCCGTGCCCAAAGAAAATACCACTGCTGGCAAATTGACTGGTTGTCCAACGTAACCAATCATGCAACGTTGAAAGTTCTGCAATTGCCTCGTCTAAAATTGCGTCTTCTATCTGGAAATGGTTCATGTATGTTCCTTAACTTTCAAAGTCTGTTCTGACGCGTATTGTACCGTCTTTTCAGTTGGTTTTTACTCGATTTTTAGCGTTTTTTTGTTTAGACTGCCGCCATGAAAAAAGATCCCCACGCCAACAACCACATTAGCACTGACGATATTGACTTATTTCGTCAGAGTATCAGTGGTGCCAAAGCATTTAAACAAGACACTATTCGATTCACCAATAAGCCTAAAGTGTCACAAGCGAAGCAATTTTCCCAGCAAAAAAAGCAACATCAGGCAGAATTTTTCTTTTCTGATGAATATGTACCAGACATCGACACTCATGGCACCGTAAGCTATGTCAAACCAGGTCACGATAGCTTTTTAGCAAAGCAACTTCGCCGTGGAGATTACCCACCTGAGTTAACCCTTGATTTACATGGCTTAAATAAAGAATTAGCCAAAGATGAGTTGGCGGGTTTAATTCATGAGTGTAAAAAACAGCATTACTATTGCGCTTGTGTTGTGCATGGCATTGGTGAGCGCATACTTAAACACAAGGTACCGCAATATTTAGTTCAACACCCTGATGTGATTGCTATGCACCAAGCGCCTCTTGAATTTGGTGGTAAAGGTGCTGTACTTATTTTAATTAATCTTCCACAAAGTGATGAGTTCAGACGCTAACGTCTTCTTGTCATAAGGCCTAAAGTGCATATTTTTTCGATTATCTTTCCACTGATTTTTATCGTGTTAAGTGGTTACATCAGCTCGCGAAGCACGTTTTTATCGAAAGAGCATATTGCAGGGTTAAGTAAGTTTACTTTTTACATTAGCGTGCCTGCTTTTCTATTTTTAAATATGGCCCAAGCCGATTTACAAAATAGTGTATCTATTGCAGGCTTTTTGAGTTTTTACATCCCGGTATTGGCCATTTACGCCCTCGGCTATGTTATTGACCGCTACCTCATTAGCAAGCAATCTGCGCCGTCACGTCATGCTGTATTTGCCCTTGGCAGTAGTTACTCAAATACGGTACTGGTAGGTTTGCCTATTATTATTGCAGCACTTGGGCAACAGATGGTCGGTATTGTATTTATGATCATCACTTTTCATAGCGCACTTTTGTTTACCCTCACCTTTTTGCTCAGCGCTAAATCGCAGCAAACATTCTCTTGGCGAGCATTTGCTAAAAACATGCTGCTCAATCCAGTCGTGTTAAGCATCAGTAGCGGCTTGGCTGTTAACCTACTTGGCTTTACACTTTTTGATGATTTTGCAAATGGCCTGAGTCTACTTGCGAAACCTGCCATTGCCTGTGCGTTATTTGTATTAGGGGCAAACCTTGCATTTTATAAAGTGGCCGACAACTTACAAGCATCACTCATTGCAACCATCATCAAGCTTTTAGTGTTACCGTGCGGGGTCTACTTTTTTGCAGGCAGCGTATTCAACCTAGAGCAATCATTACTGAACGTGTTAGTACTTTTAAGCGCCTCTCCTTTAGGGGTCAACGCTTATCTAATCGCCAATCAAATTAAGCAACACCAAGCGACACTGGCAAGTAGCGTCGTGCTTTCAACAGTATTGAGTGTAGTGAGCTTTAGTGCTTGGTTAAACGTATTACTCTAGCTAGAAGTCATTACTAAAAATATTGAAAAAGCAGTATTTAATATATTCGCTATAATGAACTTGACTTATAATTGCACAACATCGTCTTTTAACTAATCACAAATTTATAAGCACCACTTTAGAAAGGCTTTCAGTGAAAACGATTTTACGGCATCAACGAAACTTATATAGCATTTTAATTTGCATCATTTTCGTCATTGGTTACGCATCTTATCTCACTATAAGTAATATAGTGGCTGAACAAAGTCGCTTACAACAACAGTCTATTGCCCCTGTTTTTTCATTGGTTGTCGAAGAACTCTACAAGCCTGTTCATACTGCTCAAGCCTTAGCGAGCACAGGAAGCTTAAGTAACTTACTTACTGATAGTGAACTAGACCAAGCCGCCATTCTAAACCACTTAGAACAGCTTCAGGAAAATTTAAATATGCTCGTTTTTGTAGCAAGTGAGCAACAACAAATGCAATTTAATTCTGATGGCACAACGATTGATTTACAAAAAGAGAATATTGAGTGGTATCCAAAAGTAAAAGCAATGCAAGGCGATACCGTTGCTATCTTAGGAAACCGCGAGAACGTACATTTATACGTAGATATCAAAGTTTATTCTGAGCAAGGCAACTTTTTAGGCTTTATAGGTGTAGGTAAAAGTCTTCAGTCATTTTGGGAAGCTTTTCAACAATATAAAGCTACACATGGCTACGACTTACTTTTTGTCAATAACGTTGACGAGGTGGTGCTTTCTTCTCATCGAGACTTTCAAGCACAGTTTACTGATATTGTTAACTTAAATGAACTTAGTTGGTTCAAAAATGCGGCACAAGAGCTGGCCAACATGGAGAATTTGAGCAGTATCATTATCCAAATAGAACAGGATGATCATGTTGTTACGCAATTCAACTTGCCCCAGCTAGATTGGCGAGTTTTTTTAATATCGCCTATGGCTAAAAGGCAAGCAGAAATTAACTATGCATTTTTCAGTCACAGCGCTCAATTGGCTGCAATTTTGTTTTTCTTATTATTGTTTATTTATGCTGCATTTGCTTATCAACGTAAAAGTATTGAGGCAAGAATAAACATAGATCCACTCACAAAACTAGCGAATAGAGACAAAATAAACCACTGGTTTGAAGAACATACCGAAAAAGAGAATAGCCTCGCTTTAATCATGGTTGATATTGATCATTTTAAGAACATTAATGATCTGTATGGTCATAATACCGGAGATAAGGTTATTAAAGAGGTAGCAAAAATACTCAGAAGCAACTTAGGAGAGCAAGATGTTGCTAGCCGTTGGGGAGGTGAAGAATTTATTATTTTTATGCCTAACACAAGTCTATCGGTTGCGAGCCAGTTAGCTGAAAAAATTAGAAAAGACATTGAGTTAAATTTATTTACCGTAAATAGTCAATCATTAAAGGTGACGGCAAGTTTCGGAGTTACTCAAGCACAAAGAGCTGAAAAACTTGAGAGCATTGTAGCTGATGCTGATAGAGCGTTGTATGAAGCAAAGCAGCAAGGCCGCAATCGTGTGTGTAAAGCTTTTTAACTTAACGACTTAAAGCCCGCCTGATACATCGATAAAACTGCCTGTTGTGAATGAGGCTTGCTCACTTGCCAAAAAGTAAATCGCTGAGGCGACCTCTTCTGCTTCACCACCACGCCCTAGCGGCAACTTAGATTTTAACCTATCAACTCGGTTTGCTTCACCGCCATCGCGGTGCATATCGGTATAAATAAGGCCTGGTCTTACCCCATTAACCCGAATACCTTTACTCGCGACTTCTTTAGCAAGGCCTATCGTGAAGGTATCAAGCGCTCCTTTTGATGCGGCATAATCTAAATATTCATTTGGTGAACCTGTGCGTGAAGCACCCGATGAAACATTCACAATACTGCCTTTGTCCATACGCTTTATTGCTTCGCGCGCGCACAGAAAGGCGCCAGTAACATTACAGCTTAAAATAGCGTTGATACGCTTAGCATCCATCTCTAATAACGGCATTTGTGGCATCATCATCGCTGCGTTATTAACTAACACATCTAACCGAGAAACCTGAGTATCTAATTTAGCGAACATGGCGAGTACTTGCTGCTCATCGGCGATATCGGCTTGCAACAAATAGGCATTCACGCCAAGCACTTTTATCTCATCAGCGACCGGCTCTGCACTTGCGTGATCTGACTTATAGTTAATACACACATCATAACCATGTCTCGCAAACAGTTTTGCTGTCGCTGCCCCTATACCGCGGCCGCCTCCGGTAATAAGAACCACTGGATTCGTATTCATTCTGACTCCTTGAAAACTAACATAAACTGCTCACACACCAACGGCATCTCAGGGTGACATTGATAGCCTGTACCTGCGAGCTCTCGCTGATAATAATCCCAATGCACATGCTGCCAGTACTCAAGGCTTTTGTCGCCCTCACCTTCTAATGCGGCGTAATCGGCGCTTATTTGATTATATGGGGTAATAGTTACAGAGACGGTTTCAATAATGCCGAGGGGCTGTCCCTGCCAATTGGTAAAAATAGCTAAATCACCAACTTCAGGAAGGGTTTCATTATTGGCTTTAAACCAATAAAGTGAAGGGGTTGTGGCTTGTTTTACGCCATTTAAAACCAGTAATGCGCATTCATTAGCATCTTGCTCATTGTCACAAAAATGCCAACTTGGTAGTTCAGTCACTGCGCGGCCTGATTGCTCATTAAAGCGAGCAATCAACTGCGCGATACGCTGCTCGTTACTTAACTGCTGCAACGACAGAAATCTCTACAAGTAGTGCGTCACGCGCCATTTTTGCCTCAACACAAGCGCGAGCAGGCGCATGACCTTGTGGTACCCAAGCATCCCAAACTGCATTCATCTGTGCAAAGTATTCCATGCTTTTCAAGTAGATTGTGGCGCTTAGCATTTGCTCTTTGCTACTACCTGCTTCAATAAGTAGCGCTTCGACCTTATCCAGCATGGTTTGAGTTTGTTCGGTGATATCTTTTTCGGCATCGGCACAAACTTGGCCGCATAAGTAAACTGTGCCGTTATGCTTAACGATGCGGCTCATTCGGGCACCGGTTTGTAAACGTTCGATAGTCATAGTAAGAACTTAAAAAATTAAAAGTGGCGCTAATTTAGCAAATCCACTGTTAGATTTCGACGTTATTTGGCGAGTGAATACTTAGGTAGTGACTGCGCTGTTTGTGTTCATCATATTCGATAACAGCAATCGCCCCGGTATTGAAAATAGGCATATGACCTGGACTTAACTGATCAACTAAATAGCTAACAATAGGCATATGAGCAACGACCAACCAGGTATTGCAGTCTGGATGCATAGCAATCAAGGTTTCGAGGTAATCAGCGGCAACTTGCGGCACACCATCAGGGGTAATGTCGTTACAGGTTTCATTAAATTGTAACGAAATATGTTGCGTAGCATCGGCAGCTGTTTGTTGAGCACGAATGTAAGGACTTACCAACAGAGCATCTGGTTTATGATGTGTTGCTAACCATTGCCCCATTCGACTAGCTTCTTGGTGACCGGTCTCGGTCAGTTGTCTTGCTGCATCATCTGCTTGCATTGGCGTAGCTTCGCCATGGCGCATGATTAAGATTGTTTTCATAAAAAATCAACCGATTAAAGAATATAAAACAGTAGCCAGTTTGCTTGATTGTTCGCTATATTAGAATATCATCACTAGATACATTAAACATCCGCTTATGATATTCAGGTAGATTTTCGTAGCTCTGTCTTTTTTAGCTTTCCTGAAAATATCATCTGTTGTTAGGACATTAACGCACTCTTTCAGGAGCATCTTTTGAATATCAGCCGCAATGATAACAGAACATATCAACCCCTAACACTGGACAATGGTCTAAAAGTACTTTTAGTGCAAGACTTAGAGTCAACAAAATCAGCGGCTTCTATGGCGATTAACGCAGGCCATTTCGACGATCCTCTTGACAGACAAGGCCTTGCGCACTTTTTAGAGCACATGCTTTTTTTAGGCACTGACTTATACCCAGAATCGGGCGGCTTTTCTAATTTTGTATCACAATCTGGTGGCAACACCAACGCCTGGACTGGCACTGAGCACACTTGCTACTTCTTTGATATAAACAGCCAGCAGTTTGCTGAAGCACTAGCACAGTTCAGTCGTTTTTTTATCGCACCACTACTAAATCCTAAAGAGACTACAAAAGAACGCAATGCCATAGACGCAGAATTCAAACTAAAAATAAAAGATGATGGCCGACGAATTTATCAGGCTCACAAAGAAACGGTGAACCCAGCACACCCTTTTGCAAAGTTTTCGGTTGGTAACCAGCAAACCCTCGCGGATCGTGAGGGCTGCATCAGTGATGAGCTTCGTGCTTTCTTCGATAGTCATTATCAGGCTCAGTGGATGACACTGGTGGTCTGCAGCAATGAAGATATTGCGACCATGACCACCTGGGTAAAACAGTTATTTAGCGAAATAAAAGGTCAGCCAAAAAGTAAAGAGATTATAGAGCAGCCACTTTACCGTAAACAAGACTTAGGTAAGGTGTTACACATTGAGCCACATAAACATATGCAAAAGCTCATTATTAGCTTTGCGATGCCAAATATAGATGACTTTTATCGTCACAAAACCGTTAGTTTTATCGCTCACTTACTTGGCTACGAAGGCAAAGGATCGCTGTACTCTATTCTAAAAGAGCAAGGCTGGATCAATGCCCTCTCAGCAGGTGGTGGCATTAATGGCAGTAACTTCAAAGATTTTAATATCAGTATGGCGTTGACTGATGAAGGTATTGAATACTATGAAGATATCGTCGAAATGGTGTTTGAGTATATCTGCTTAATTAACCAAAACTGCGATAAATTGCCGCGTCTTTATCAAGACAAAAAGAACCTCTTGCAAATTGCCTTTGATAACCAAGAAAAAGCACGTTTAATTGATTGGGTGAGTAACTTAAGCATTAATATGCAGCATTACGATGAAGCCAATTATGTGCAAGGCGATTATTTAATGGAAGGCTTTAACCGCTGCGCTCATGAAATTGCCATGCAATGGCTAACACCTGATAACATGCGCTTGGTACTCATTCATCCAGGTGTTGAGCCTGAGCACACTACAGCTTGGTACAACACCCCTTATAAAGTAGAGGACATTTCAACAAGTTGGTTAGAAGCGCTAAGCGAAATAAACACGCCATTACCACAGATGTGCTTACCAAGTGCTAACCCATACCTCACCAAAGAGGTTGAGTTATTGCCTTTAGAAAAGCCAACTAAATCACCAGAGCTTTTAGTCAAAAGAGAGGGCTTTGATTTTTGGTTTAAACAAGATGCGACTTTCAGAGTGGCAAAAGGGCATTTTTACTTAGCGATGGACTCAACCTTTGCGATTAAAGATGTTAAGCACATGGCCCTTACCCGCTTATTTGCAGACTTGTTTATGGACAGTGTGGCTGAGCAGTTTTATCCGGCTGAGCTTGCTGGCCTTAGTTATCACTTAACCTCTCACCAAGGCGGGTTAACTCTACACACTGCCGGTCTTTCATCGAGTCAGTTGGAGCTAGTTAATGAGTTATTGGAAGCGCTATTTAATGTTGAAATCTGCGCAAAACGCTTTGCTGAGTACAAAAAGCAGCTAGTTAGACATTGGCGAAACAGCAATCAAAACAAACCTGTTAGCGAGCTATTTAGTATTTTGGGTGCGCAAATTATGCCATGGAACCCAGAGCCGAATGCCTTAGCGCAGGCTTTAAAAGATACGAGCTTCCATCAGTTTAATTGCTTTAGAAATGAGTTTTTTAAAGCCTTGCACGTTGAGTCTTTTTTACATGGTAACTGGCAACGCTCTGATGCGCTTAAGTTCCAAAAACAAGTGACTGAGCACTTAGCTGGCAGCACCACAATTATTGATTTAACGCGACCACTAAACGATATAACCGAAGTAGGTCAACAGCGCTTCATGTTAAATTGCAGCGATCATGCAATGGTACTGTACTATCAAGCACAAACGGATGACACCAGCGAAAAAGTGCAAATGATGGTACTTAACCATTTAATAAATCAAGATTACTTTAATGAGCTAAGAACAAAGCAACAACTCGGCTATTTAGTTGGCGCAGGCTATGCTCCGTTTAATACCCGGGCGGGTATCGCATTTTATGTGCAGTCACCTAAGCACAGTGCTGATGAGATACTTCAGCGTCACCAGCAATTTATTAATAATTATGTATCACAAGTAAACAGCATTTCTGAGCAGCAATGGTTAGATACCAAAGCGGGTCTTGTCACACATATTGCTGAAAAAGATAAAAATTTACGCTTACGCTCGCAACGTTTATGGTTGGCAATCGGTAATCGCGATACTGAATTTAATATGCAACGGCAGCTTTTAGAGGCACTTGATAAGTTAAGCCTTGCTCAAATGCAGCAGTATATTACCGAAACCTTTAGTGAAAACAGGCCAAGAATAGAACTTTTAAGTGAGCCAAAGGCCAAAAAACAGCCAAAAACAACCCTTTCTTCGCATTCTCTTTGACTCGAACGCGAGCTTAGATTAGATTAATTGTTGCGAATTAAAGTAATGCATTAATGACAAAAATAATAAAAATGATTTCTGCTTTTTTAACAATAAGTATGGCTGGGGTTTTTTCTGCATCCGCCAGCCCCATAGAGCTTGAACAGAGCACATTGTTGCTTATTCCAAGTGCTATCATGATGCTGTTATTGCCATACTTATTATTCATAATTTTTAAACTAAAACGCTCTCGACAGCAACTTCGTATCTCAGAACATCGTTTAAAAAGTACCGTAGAAGGTAGTGGTGACACCCTCTGGGACTGGAATATTAAAACCGGCGAGGTGCTACGAATTAATGATAAATACACTTCAGATACAAATAGTAGCAGCGGCTTTCCCCCTAATCGCGAATTAATTCACCCACACGACTTACAACACGTCGAAACAGCCCTTAAAAAACACTTCGCCGAGCATACCGCTTTTTTTGAAGCGAGTTACCGCATTAAAGACAGCTTTGGTCGTTGGCACTGGGTACTAGATCGCGGCAAGATCATCGAAAAAGACGCAAACCTCAACCCTTTGCGTATGACTGGCACTGTAAGAGATATTTCTCAGCTGAAATCAACAGAAGCACGTTTAAACCTATTCGCTAAATGCGTTGAGTCGCTAACTGACGCCATCGCTATTTACGATAAAAACTTCAAATTGGTTGACTTAAACCCAAGTTTTTTAACACTATTTGGTGGTACACGAGAGCAATACTTAAAGAAAGATTTTACCTTAAATGGCTATGACCAAAGCTATGTAGATGAAATTAAAGCCACCGTAAAAGCGACAGAACACTGGCAGCAAGAGGTAAAACTTCGCAATGCGAAAAGACAGCTGTTACCAATTGAAATTTCAATTGATGAAATCAAAAATGAGCACAACCAAATATGTAACTACGTAGTTGTTTTTTCAGATGAAACTGAGCGTAAAAAAGCAGAATCACAATTACATAACTTATCAAACCGTGACCGTACAACGGGCTTACCTAACCGAAACTTGTTTTTCACCAACCTGAAAAAGCTCGCTAAGCAAGATAATCATCACGCTTTGTTAGTGTTTGACCTAGATAACTTTAAGAAGATTAACGACTCTCTGGGTCACCAACTTGGTGATAGCTTATTGTCTAAGCTTGCGATGCGCTTGAATAAGTTAACCCGCGAAAAAGATGTGTTTTATCGTCTTGGCGGGGATGAGTTTGCGCTCGTAATGTCGGGCACCAACGATATTCATACTATCACTCGCATGGCTAAACTCTTTTTAGCCGCAATTGCTACACCTTTTAATATGGCAGGCCATGAACTGGTGATCACCTCAAGTGTCGGTATTGTGCTGTTTCCTGAAGATGGTAATACCCCCGAGTTATTACTTAAAAATGCGGATACAGCCATGTATCACGCTAAGAAAAAAGGTAATAGCTATCTGTTTTTCAACGACACAATGAACCGTGAAGCGGTTAAACGCTTACAAATCGAAAATTTAATGCGTTACGGTCTAAAAGAAGACCACTTTGAAGTGTACTACCAGCCAAAAATGAATATTCGTACAGGTAAACTAGATGGTATGGAAGCCTTGGTACGCTTCATTACCCCGAAAAAAGGTGTAATTAGTCCAGGTGTGTTTATCCCTATTGCTGAAGAAACTGGGCAAATTATCGAAATTGGTGAAGTTGTTTTAAACAAAGCATGCCGCGATGTAAAGGCGTGGATTGACCAAGGGTTATTCAACGGTCGTGTTGCAGTGAACTTATCCGCTAAACAGTTCAGCTTGCCCGATTTAACCACCCGTATTGATGTGATTTTGCAAAAAAATGAGCTGCCCTCTTACTTCCTTGAACTTGAGATCACCGAAGGTACGGTTATGGACGACCCAAACGAAGCTATTTCTGTCATGCGCTCACTCAGTGCCCGAGGTATTCACCTTGCAATGGATGACTTTGGTACAGGCTACTCATCGTTAGCTTATCTAAAACAGTTCCCGCTTAATACTTTGAAAGTTGATAAAGCCTTTATTGACGACATGCAAACAGAACGTGGCCGGAATATGGTCGACTCGATTGTAACCATTGCTCATAACCTTGATTTACATGTGGTTGCAGAAGGCGTTGAACAAGCCGAACAAGTCATGATGTTAGAGCAATTAAAATGTCAGACGGTACAAGGTTACTATTACTCAAAGCCACTATCACAGCCAGAATTTACCGCCTTCTTACAACAGCAACTCGATAAATCTGCGCCGAGCCTACTAAAAACAGCAAAAGCTTAAGGTCGCCAGCCACACGATTGATGGCCAACGTGACGCACAAATGCGCGGCGGTAGTGCATGTTAAATAAACACCAAGCAACAGGCCCAAGCACACCGCCTAACAGCATCCAGCGCTTTACCGGCATTCCTTTAGATAGAGACTCTAAATACATCACCAAAATAAATACACAACTCAAAAAGATAAATAACACACAGCACCTCATAAAAATCAGCGGCAGTGTACATAATTTCAGCAAGCTTTAAAACTTCACTCATGCTATAACCTCTATAAGGCTTATTTATACTGGCCTTTATGTTACAAAGCTTTACTTTCTAGGCTGTTGAAATGATGTACAAAAAGCAACCTCACTGTTATTATCGATGCGTGCTATCAGCACAAAGGAATATAAAAAATAATTATGAGGAATCGTTATGTCTGAAGAATCAGCTAACATCTATGAAGCACCAGAAGCTGAGCTTACTCAGCAAAACAACGGTGGTAATAAACCTATTTTAAACTTTGACCGCTTCTCTGCTTGGGGCGTGTTCTTTTTATGCCTTTTCACATTTGGTATCTATAGTGTTTATTGGTTAGTAAGCCGAACCAATAAAGCCAATGCATTAGCAAAAAACCAGGTAAGCCAAGGCTTAGTTTATGGCTATGTTGCTTTGTACATTGTGAATATTGCGTTGTCTTTTACAGGAATTTCACCTGAAATTGGTGGTATTGTGTCACTGATTTCGTTTGTTGTTGCCATTGTATTAATTTTCTCTCTTCGTACATCGATTAAAGAGTTAATTAATGAAGGTAGCAATGAACCAGTTCATTTAGGTGGTATTTTAACGTTTTTCTTTAACGTTATTTATTTCCAATACAAAATTAACGAAGCTATTGATAATCAAAAATAATCGTTTCGTTATTTAATAAAAAAGGCATTGAATTCAATGCCTTTTTTATTGCCGCTTGCTATTAGGGTTTTACAATGCCCCGGAGTGCTTCACATTTAAATAGGTGTTAAGCACATGCGGCAGTAACTGCTCAGGGTTACAGTCTATGGCTATTACACCTTGCTTTTTTAGCTTCGCCATATTGGCTTTATGTGAATTTAGTAGTGCTAATGCTGCACAGTAACTGGTTGCATCTTCGTACTTTTCAATAGGCTCATCGAGCACTTCATTTACAGCACGGTTATTAATATTAATAAGTGCCACTAAGTGGTGTTTTTGTAATAGCTTAATTGCAGGCATTAACTCATCAATGCTTTGCTCATCAAGGGTGGTAACTAATAACACTAAAGAACGTTTACTGCGTTTAGCAATTAATTGGTTCACAGCCACTAAATAGTCACTGCTGCTCTTATCTGGGTATAGATCATAAAAGTGATTCATTACCCGTGATACATTCTGTGCGCCTTTAACATCGGGTAACCAGCGCAGGTTTTGGTTAAAGCTTTGCATGCTAAACCAGTCACCTTGCTTTAAAACTGTATGCGACAGCAGTAACAATGCATTTAAAGCATGATCAAAGTGGCTACCTTCATTGGCTTCGATGGCCATTTTCTTAGAGGCATCGAGCATCACTATAACATGTTGGTTTTGCTCTTCTTGATACTCTCGAGAAATGAGTTTTCGACGCTTACTAGTCGCCTGCCAGTCTATTTGTCTAACACTATCACCTTGGCGGTATTCGCGTAACTGCTGAAACTCAATACCATCACCGCGCTTTTTAGTGAGTTTTAACCCTGAAATAGGCTTATTCACTACGCCATTTAAATGCTGCTTTGAAGCCACACGGCTAAAATCGGGATACACTTTTAGTTGAATCGCTTGCGCAGCTAGCCAGTTTGTTTGCCAAAGGCCAAATGGCGACCCAACCCTAAGTTCAATGGCACTGATCTGCGCATCGCCTCGCTTGTGAGCGCGTAATGTAAAGCTCTGCTTTGCTTGTTGCATTGCATTAATAAACACCGTTTGCTGTGGCTTTTGCAGCTCAATTGCATTGCTCAAATGAACACTGACATCTAGCATGGTCGCATGCTTCGCTTTGTTTTTAATCACTATCTGCAAGGGTTGGCGTCGATACAAAGCCATGTTGAGGTTCGTTTGTGCGCTTACTTCAAGTAAAGGCTCTGACTTTGCCGCCATATAATCGAAAAATGCGACCAATAAAGGCACTAGGAGCAAGGCCGTTAACACTAAGCTGTCAACCGATGCAATGGCACAGACAAACAACAATAACAGCAACAAGGCTGTTAATTGTACTAAGCGTTTTGCAGGTCTATGCTTGATGCGATTCATGAGCGCGGCGCTTCAACACTGGCTAAAATGGCATTGATCACTTCATCAAATGACACCCCTTCCAGCTCCAGATCAGCCGATAAAATTAATCGGTGCCTTAAAATATTCACAGACACTGACTTCACATCATCAGGAGTTACAAAGTCACGACCATTCATTAATGCCATTACTTTTGCGGCTTTAATAATATTAATTGAGGCACGTAACCCTGCACCGTGCAACACGCCCTGCCAAGTTCGTGAACTACGCACGATATCAACGGCATAATTAAGTATTTGTTCGTCGACTAAGATATCTGCACAAAGCTGTTTAATTTCCGCAATACGCTTAGCATCTAATACTGCTGGCAGCTGCTCTACTTTGGTTTCATTAGACACAATTTGTGTATTCAGTTTTAAAAGCTCAACTTCCGATTCATGAGAAGGAAAACCAAGCTCCACTTTCATCATAAAGCGGTCTAATTCAGCCTCTGGCAGTGGATACGTCCCCTCTTGATCTAACGGGTTTTGAGTGGCTAATACCATAAACGGTGAATCAATAGATAACGACTCCCCATCAATGGTGATTTGTTGCTCTTGCATCACCTCAAGAAGGGCTGATTGCGTTTTTGCGGGAGCACGGTTGATTTCATCAGCCAGTAAAATATTAGTAAATGCTGGGCCTTTTTTGATATTAAATTCACCTGATTTCATATCATACAAACTATGGCCAACAACATCTGAAGGCATTAAATCCGGTGTAAACTGCACTCGCGAAAAATCTACATTTAAGCTTTTTGCTAAGGCTCTAACCAGTAGCGTTTTGCCAAGCCCTGGAACTCCTTCAAGTAACACATGACCGCCCGCAAAGAGTACCGTAAGCACATCTTCAACAATGGCATCTTGACCGACTAACACACGCGAAATGTTATGCTTTACTTGTTTTACTGCATCAGCTGCCTCAACTAAGCTCATGCGATTAGTGTCTAATTCCGTGCTCATAAGGCATTCCTTAATTGTTTATATCGTTTTATATATTCTGTTCGTTGTTCTTTGGACTCAGGCAACTTGCTAGTAAGCAACTCAGCCACCTGTTGTTTTTCAAAATGAGTTAAATTAGCGATGATCTGCGCCTGCTTTTCAGCACTAAGCATCTTAAAGTTAGGCACTCGCGACTCTACTTTGGCGTAAAAATCTTTCTTGAGTGCAGTAAATAACACGGCTTCGTGACCATGCTCTGAATAAAAGTTTGCTACTGCACGAATATGCTGATTAAAGCTGGTTTTTACATCGAAGTCAGGAGCATAAGAGCGGCCGATGCGACTACTGATATGCCACACTGCAAGCACAATTAATAACAGCAACGTCACCACACATTGCCAGCTCCAGTGCCATAATTTGGCAAACCAATTTGGGTAAGTTAGATAAGGTACATAGGTTACTTTTTTAGCCCCTTTACTTAACCAAAGTAATAAACTGCCATGATCAAGGTGGCGAAGTCGGTAATTGGTAAAAGGTAACAGCGATGGCATCACAATGACCCGACCTTGACCAAACGCAAAGTCACACATCAGGGTGTTGCCGTTATCATTATTGGTACTCACACCGGGGCAGTTTTCAATAAAAAAGGCACGGCTTAGCTCAAGGTCAAGCTCAGTGTTTTCATCAATTGAGAGCGTACTATTTTTATGCCCCTCTTTGAGCATTGCAAAATCATATTCAAACACATCTTCTTGGCTTTCTACATTAATACCAAGCTGACTAAAAAATACGGTGCTATCAATTGCCAGCTCATCACGTTGCCTGTTTAATACATAAATCAAGCGTCCGCCTTCAGCGACCCAATCAGCCAGCTGTACATCTAACAGGTAAGAATCAGCTAGCACTGCCTCATCTAAAATTAAGATACTTTGTGGGTCTATGTTTAACTCATCACTTTGAGCTTGCTCTGCCAAGCGCTTGTTTTTATTCCAATCGATACCATTGGCTTTAAGTAGCCGCTTAGCCATCGTAAAGTTATCTTTTGCGACATCACTATGAAAGCCAATCTCTATTTCTTTTTTCTGCCAATCTAAAGAGGCAATACCCGCAATAGCAAATAGGCTAAACAATACGAGCGCCGCAATAAGCACAACCTTAAGCTTCATGGGCTTGCTCCTGAGTCTCTGCTGTCATAGCTGTAATTTGCTCAATCAGCTCGATAAAGTCGATATCAGGGGTTTTATGGCCCCAAGCGACCGTGACCCACGCAGAAAATAAGCGAGCAAAAATTGCTTGCCCTTGATTTGGCACCCTAGCATCAATTGCACGTTTACATTCGCGCTCAGTCATCGAGCGGTGTAAGCGCACTTCATGTCGTTGCTGCGCCCAACTCAGCGCATGATGAAGCAAATACGCCAGCGCCAAGCGGTGCTGCCCTTGCTCAAAACACTGCTTTGCAGCAGCAATTAAATCAGTAGGTAAATCCTTACTTTTAATTTCTGCAAATAAGGTTGGAATAACTGGCTGTTCATTCACTTTACTGCGCTCAGGCAAGCTTAAGTTGGCAAAAAAGCCACGTTTTTGCATCAGGTAATACACTAGCCAAATAACTAATAGGCCGACCAATACCCAAACTAACACGCCAAACACTTCACCAATGGCAGTAAATACATCGATAAGCCAAGACCAGTCACTATCTGATGAACTCGCTTTGGCTTCGATATTTGGCACCCACGTAGTCTCAGTTTCGATGACATTAGGCTCATTATAAAGAGCAGTAACTTGCTCTTTTACCGCTTGCTTATCGATTTGCTCTGCATAGCTTGTTGATGGTTGCAGCGTAAATGTTGTCAGCAGAAGAAGTGCTACAGCACTGACTACGCCTGCAAGACGGGTGCGAATATTTTTAAATGCCAGCTCGATATCCCAGCCCTCTAGTTCAACACGGCGGTGTAAATAAGCAAGGAAACCGCCAGTAACAAAAAGCGGCGCCACTAATGAAATACTGAAGATATAAATAAAGTTAAACGCTATCTCAACCCAGATTGGCGCTTCAAAAATTTGGTACATGGCTTCTTGTGCAGAGAATGAATGGGGCACAAGTGCAATTGTCAGTGCCGATATTCCCATCAATAAGATAAACTCAAAATGTACACAAAACAGCATCCACAATGTCTGCTTAGGCTTATTTGAAGCAAACAACACCTGCTTACGTTTGGTTTTGCGCTCACCTGATAGTCGCTCAAGTTGCTCTACGGGGGCTAAAAATGCTCTGTTTGGGCTGAGCCTAAAAACGGTTAAATGCGCAAGCATATCAGCGATTTTTAACTGCTTGAGTAACTTTAAGCTACTCATTAAGCTGACTGGCTGATTGAAAACCGCTTTTGACATGTAATCAAGTAATGGTCGCTCAAATACAGGTTTAAGCCACCAAACAACAAAGCCGCCTATGCCCCAGTTTACTAGAAAGCCAACAATTAAAAATACGGGCACGGCCATCATCAAATACAAAGAGACCAATGCGACAGCATGCTGCTTAACTAGCAACACTGTTAAATCAAAGGTTTCGTAAGCACTGCGCTTGCGAGGATTGAAGCTAAGACGATTAAGCTCCATAGCGCATTCCCCTGTACAAGCGAAAAATGACATAAGCCCAACAGCCGCTGCCAACTAAATATTTAACTTCGTTAGCAATATCACGGGGTGACCAAAATGCTTCGATAAAAGCGGCAATGACTAACATCAAAAATGCGCCAACAATCAGTGGAAGCGCTTTTTGAGCAGCCTGTTTCATCGCATATGCGCGGGTATACTGCCCAGGATTTAACAAGCCATAACCTATTTGACACCCAGCCGCTGAGGCAATGATGATAGCGGTTAACTCAAACGAGCCATGGGTTATTACAAACGAAAAAAACGGCCCTTCAAATCCAACATTGACAATGTGAGCCGCAACGGCACCAAAATAAAAACTATTGAACAACAAGAAAAAAGCAGCACCAACACAGAACAGAACACCACCTGCAAACATCTGAAATGCAATGCCAATATTATTGTAGATATAGACCCCGAACATCATCAGATCTTGTGATGCGCCGCGCTCAGCCGATTGAACGCTACCACTAGGGTTATACATTTGTTCGATATTAAGCACTGTACCTTGCCCTAAAAATGTATAAGCGGCATCAGGGTCAATTGTCACCCAAATAAAAGCAACTAAGGCCAATCCCCAAAATGCCAATAAGTTAATGCCAAGCATTAAACGATTTTCATACAGTGCACGTGGAAATGCCGTGCGGGCCACATGCCATATTTCAGAAAATTGATTGCTTCGAGATAAATAAAGGCGCTTTTGTCCTAATTGCACCAGCCTGTTTATTTGCTCAATCAACACTGGACTATATTGACGACTTTGCGCAATGGCTAAATCATTACAGACTTTGCGATACAAGTTAGGGAAGTTAACAGGTAAAGACTTTGCACTATTTTGCTCGCAAAGCGCTTCAAACTCATCCCAACTGACACTATTTGATTTTACAAATTGAGTTTGCTTCATTGCTTACCCTCCTGCTGCGGGTAATCGTTATCGTGTTGAACTTGACCTGCAAAGTGGCGTGCGTAACTAACAAGCTGCGCCTCAATCTCATGCTCTGCAGCAGAAAAGGGAGTAGCTAAAATAGCTGCCAACTCACGACGCCTTGCATCCGATAATTCATCATGACGCTCTGCAAAAGCAAGCACCGCTAATTGCTCTTCGGTGGTTAAGCTAATGGTAGGAATATGCACTTCTCCTTGTGATAATTCTGGGCGCATAGCTAACTCATCGTCGTAAATAACCATAGTGCCTGCAGCCCAATCACCAATGCGTTTAAAACGGTTGTTAAACAACATAACCACAAGGCCTAAGAAATAGCCTATAGGTAGCATATCGGCTGGACGTAGTAAGTTACGCACTACAATTTGCGAAAAGCTCGCTGGTAAGCCATTGTCTTGCACAACACGGATTTTAAGGCGTTTTTTACCCGGCGTTTGGCCATTTTCCATTTCAAACAGGATGTTATATCCCCATGAAATTAAAAAGTAAGCAATTAAGATAAGCCCCTGCCCTGCATCACCAAAGAAGGCCAATACAGTACCAACAGCAAGTAGAACCAAACTACGGATAATAAAATCGATAATGTAGGCATAGCTTCTGGCAACAACGCCAGCGGGAGTAATGGCGATATCAACGCCTTCAGGGAGTTTGATGTATTCTCTGTTTTCCAATCCGTGGTTCAACATTAATCTACTACTGATAATTATTATTGTTTTCGTAAGCCGATAATAATGCGCGTTTTTCGTTCCTTTTTCAATGAATTTTGTAATGAGCGAGTTACTAATAAAGCAAAAAACCGGCAAAAAGCCGGTTCTCTAATGGACCACAGAGTTATTTTTCTGCGCGTCCCATAAATTTTTGTTCAACGGTGTTGATACGAATACGGTCACCTGTTGAAATATGCTCAGGAACTTGAATCGTTAAACCCGTTGTTAAACGTGCAGGCTTTGAACGTGCACTTGCTGAAGCGCCTTTGATTGAAGGGTCTGTTTCTTCAACAACAAGCTCAACACTTGATGGTAAATCTAAGCCAACTGGTGAGCCATCAATCACAATCACGTGAAGGCCTTGAGTTTCTTCATTAACGAATAAAATCTCTTCGCTGATCGCTTCTTTATTAAGGTTATATGGCGTGTAGTCTTCATTATCCATGAAAACATACTCTTCACCATCAATGTAAGAGAACATTGCTTCGCGACGAATGAGATCAGCAAGCTTTAACATATCGCTGTCTTTAAATGTTTCATCAACTTTACCGCCTGTTACCACATCGTATAAACGCATGCGGTATAAACTGCCACCAGCACGACCTTGTGGTACAGAACGTTGAATATCTTTAACTACTAAAACACGGCCGTTATGCTCGATAGCGGCGCCTTTTTTAACTTCACTTGCCTTAGGCATGGGTGTATTCCTATCGTTTTTTGATGACAGAAATTTACCACGTAATAGCTTTTGTTCAATAAAAATTTACAGTTTAATCTCAGAGCCTTTATTTATATTATTTTTCAGCAAATTATAACGATAGTTGTCTCCAAACTACGAAAAAGCTGCTATGTTTATAACTACGAAAAATGACTTCAAGGATTGGATCATGAATCAACACACAGTACACGAGTATTTAATGAAAAAGCCATTGGTGATGATCACCCAACCATTTGGCCAAGATGTCGACGTTTACAAGGTGAATCATAAAATGTTTGCTACCCTTGCCGAGGGCAAAGAAGGTCAAACTGACGATGAGGGAAACCTTGTATGGTGGCTAAATCTGAAATGCGATCCAGATGAAGCCCAAGCACTGCGTGATATTTTCCCGTCGGTGATCCCGGGTTATCACATGAACAAACGTTTATGGAATACGGTTATTTTAGATGGCACCGTACCACAGGGAGAGATTGAACGAATGATTGATAATTCGTTTGATTTAGTGGTTGCGAATATGCCAGAAAAAGACAGAAAAGCAATTGAGCTTCATCTGTAAAATTGCGCACTGATCACGCTCTGTGATCAGTGCAACTTAAATGAAAATGATGATCGGTATACAAAACACCGCCAATAGCATACGCATCTAGTTGCTTATCGACTAACTGAAAACCACATTTCTCAAGTACTTTTTCTGAACCGATATTACCCTCGGTGACAACCGCTTTAAATTCACGCACAGCATGCTCTGATTTGGCGTAATCAAGCACCGCTTGCAAAGACTCTGTGGCATAGCCACGACCATGAAAGTTAGGCAGTAGCAAATAACCAACTTCTTGACTATCTGGCACTGTTGATGAAGTAAACCCCGTCACACCCACCTCTTTACCCGTACTGGTTTCAACAATAACTAAACAAAGTGGTGAATTCGAATTTGGCTGCCAAGGCTTTAAACGCTCATTAAACTTTGCTCGTAGTTGCGCCTCTGAGGGCTTATCGAAGCACTTCTCTATCACTTGAGCATCATTATGCAAAGTATAAAACAGCGGCCAGTCATCGGCATTTAACAGCCTTAATGTTAATCGCGCAGTGGTGAGAGTCATGGTGATTAATCGCTTTGTAAATAAACCTAGTTATAACAAACTGATTTCGTGAGTTAAATACCACTTATGGCCAATATAGAAGAAAAGCCCACATTTTTTAGACTTAACTTAGTTATACTTCAAAGCCAAAATGACTCCCGTCCGGGAGCTCAACATCAAGTCTTAAGGTACCCCCAGCAGCTTCAACATAGCGCTTTAATGATGATAATCTAACGTCACGACCTGGTTTCTCCATGTCAGATATCGTTGGCTGCTTGACGCCAAGCTCTTTCGCCATCTCACCTTGTGTTAGTTTCATATGTTCACGAAGCTCTGCTAAATGAATATTAAGAAGCATATCTGACGCCGCTTTCTTAGCTTTGGCTACCACTTCTGGTTTTTCATTCGCCAATAACTTTTCCAGTGTTCTAGCCATTATATTTACCTCTTTTCTAACTTATCTAGGTGAGCCGAATATTCACTATCAGCTATCGGGATCATTTGCTCATAAAACCTTTTTTCATTTGAGTTTTTATTACCCGCACAGAGAACAATCGCTTTTCGGTTTGGATCAAAAGCAAAAAAAGCACGTATCGGAATCCCTTTACTTTGAATCCTTAACTCCTTCATATTACTAAAACAAGAACCATACACTGTATCTGCATAAGGTCTTGCTAGCATAGGACCTCGCTCCTGAAGAACCATATACACACGCAAGTACATTAGTTCGGTCTGTGTCATCTAAGGCGTCAAACCAATTATCGAACCTGTCGGTTGTTTCAACTAACCACATATGAGTCCTCCTTGACCATAGATTTAAATCTATATAGATAATAACCTATAGTCAAGATTTAATCCGCTCAACTTCTAACCTAGTTCGAACCAATAAAAAAGCCCCGCTCAATGAGCAGGGCTTTTAAAATTAACTAATTTAAAGAATTAGCTTTTAGTCGTTTCTTTATCAGCTTCTTCTGACGCTTGCTCGTCTTCAACCACTTCTTTGGTTACTTCAACCGGATCGACAGGCTTAGCTTCAGCTACAGCCGGCTCTTCGCTTTCTGCTTGGTAAAAACGACCACCCTTTTCAGCCATTGCTTTTAACGTATCGCAAGGTGTGAAAATTGGGTTGTAGTTAGCAAAAGTCGCCATTTCTGAGCTCACTTGTGCTGCACCCAGTTTATCCATATAGCTAAATGGGCCGCCTAAGAATGGTGGGAAACCGATACCAAAAATAGCACCAATATCACCGTCACGCGGGCTTGCAATAATGCCATCATCTAAACAGCGCACCGCTTCGTTAAGCATTTGCGCAACACAACGTTTAGCAATTTCGCTCTTGTTTAAACGAGGTGATGGCGTAACACCAAGTAGCTCGTAAACTGACTCATCCACTTTTTTATCTTTCTTGTCGTAAAGATAAAAACCACGGCCAGTCTTACGACCTAAACGCTTAGAGTCGATTAAGCGATTGAAGGCATCCGGGGCTTTAAAACGCTCGCCCAATTCTTTTTCAAGGATTGGCGCAATTTTAGAACCGATATCAATCCCTACTTCATCAAGTAACGCTAAAGGCCCAACAGGGAAACCAAACTCAACCAATGCTTGGTCAATCTTTTCAATTGGCTCACCTGCAAGCAGTAAATTAGCCGCTTCATTGACATAAGGCGCTAAGATGCGGTTTACATAGAAACCAGCCATGTCTTTAACCACAATCGGTGTTTTACCTTGCTTACGGGCAAAGTTAACAACGCGAGCGATAGTTTCTTCAGACGTACCAGCGTGTGGAATGATCTCAACAAGTGGCATTTTCTCAACAGGTGAGAAGTAATGCAGACCAATTACATTTTCGGGACGCGCTGCATCAGCAGCAATTTGTGCAATTGGTAATGATGAGGTATTACTTGCAAAAATCGTGTTGTCTTGGCATTCGCGTTCTACATCAGCCACCATACCTTGCTTTAAAGCAAGATCTTCAAACACCGCTTCGATAACGATATCAATGTGTTTAAAGCCGCTGTAATCGGTAGTACCGGTAATGCGGTTCATGGTTTGCTGTAGATCAGCTTTAGATAAAATACGACGCTTTTGCTTTTTATCTAAAATCTTATAGCTGTAGTTCATTGCATTGCTGATGCCCTTTTCAGCCACATCTTTAATGCGCACTGGAACACCCGCTTTTACAGCACTAACATGGGCAATACCCGCGCCCATGAGGCCGCCACCTAATACTGCCGCTTTAGCGATCGCTGGTGCATCATCATTACGCCACTCTTTTTTCATTTCAGTGGTTGCAAAGAAAATACCGCGTAATGCTTTTGACTCATCACTCATTACCAGCGTGGCAAAACCTTCAGCTTCAGTTTTGTATGCTTTTAACTGATCAAGTTCAACACTTGCACGCACCGCTTTAATAATGGCTAAAGGTGCTGGGTAATGACCGCCTGTTTTCTTCAGCACGTTTTCTTGTGCTTTTTTGAAAATAATATTGCGGCCAAATGGGTTCGACTCAAGTAATTGGCTTAAACGATCTAACTTAGGTTTAGTAACTTTAGCCTTACCTTTAAGAGCAAACTCTTTAGCAACGTCAAGTAATACACTGTGTGGTACACAGTCATTTACTAAGCCTGTTTTCTTCGCTTGCTTAGCACGCACTTGCTTACCTGTAAGCATCCACTCAAGTGCTTTTTGCAAGCCAACTAATTTAGGTAAACGTTGAGTACCGCCACCACCAGGCAATAAGCCTAACTGTACTTCTGGCAAACCAAGCTTAGTGATATCGCTATCTGAACACACGCGATAATCACACGCTAAAGCAAACTCTAAACCGCCACCCAATGCAGCACCATGAATAGCACTTACTGTTGGGAAAGGCAGCTTTTTCATATCAAAAAATGCTTGCTGACACATTTCGCTTAACGCTAATGCATCTTCACGGCTATTGGCGCTATCAAGCATTTTAATATCAGCACCGGCGATAAAGTTATCGCTTTTACCACTGATAAATACCATGCCTTTTACTGCTTGCGCTTGTGCGTCTTTGAGTAAGGTTTTTAAATCTTCTGCAAAACTGCTGCGCAGGGTGTTCATTTTTTCACCCGGCACATCAATGGTTACAACGGCTACGCCGTCATCAGCCACTGATAAACTAAATACTGAATCTGTCATTACGCACTCTCCAATACAAAGGCTGCGCCTAAGCCACCCGCTGCACACGCAGTCGTAAGCGCTAAGCCGCCACCGCGACGATTAAGTTCATGTAAGCTTTGCGTGATCAGGCGCGCACCTGTTGCCGCAAATGGGTGACCGTATGCAAGTGAGCCACCTAATACATTGAACTTGTCCATGTTAATTTCGCCGATCGCTTTGCTGCGACCTAGCTTTTCTTGTGCAAATTTATCTGACGCAAACATCTTCATATTAGCCAGTGTTTGCGCTGCAAATGCTTCATGCATTTCGATTAAATCTAAATCAGCTAATGTGATACCTGCTCTATCTAAGGCAATTGGCGTTGAGTGCGCCGGACCCATTAGCATATCTTCATGTACACCAATTGCTGAGAAAGCAAAACTGCGTACATAACCTAGAATGTCGTAACCCAATGCTTTGGCTTTACTCTCACTCATCATTAATACCGCAGCCGCCCCATCAGTTAATGGCGTTGCGTTAGCTGCAGTCACTGATCCGTGCTGACGGTCAAATACTGGTTTTAATTTCGCGTAGCCTTCAACTGTTGAGTTATGACGAATGTTATTGTCTTGCTCAATAAAGCTCTTATAAGGTGCAACATGGGCAGTCATTACTTCGTCTTTCAGTTTACCATCAGCCCACGCCTGACTTGCAAGGGTGTGCGAACGATGTGCTAAGGCATCTTGATCTTCACGGCTGATGCTATGTGTTTTCGCCATTTGCTCTGCTGTTTGACCCATAGATAAACCAGTAGAGTACTCAGCGACCGCAGGCGGAACAGGAAGTAAATCTTTTAAACGTAATTTAGAGAAAATCTTTAATCGCTGACCAAGCGTACGTGCTTTGTTTAAATCAACAAGGCTACCGGCTAATTTTTTACTAACACCAATAGGTAATACAGACGATGAGTCAGCACCACCAGCGATACCTACTTGCACTGAGCCTGCCATAATTGACTCGGCTACGTTAGCAATGGCTTGGAAACTTGTTGCACACGCACGCGAAACAGAATAAGCATCAACAGAAACAGGCATACCCGTACCTAATACGATTTCACGGGCAATATTTGGCGCTTCTGGCATTTGCACTACTTGTCCAAATACAAGTTGGTCAATTTCAGATTTATCAAAGTTAAGTCGTTCAAGCATTTCGTTGACAACTAACTTACCCATATCAAGGGCTGGTACATGATGGAATGCTGTGGCTTGCTTTGCGAATGGCGTTCGCAGGCCGCTAACGATAGCGATACGATCGCCTTTTGCTGTTTTAAGTATATTTTGCTCAGACATTTATGCTCTCCCGCTGACAGGTCTGACCTGTTTGTTTTTCCTGATTCTAAAACAACCCGTGTACGAATGCCAATAGTAAGTTTTCAACCATAGGCTTTTTTCGGCCTATTTACAAAAAAACACCGTATTTATATGGTAGGCTAAAAATCCTTAAAAAATAACGAACTATTTGAGGATTTTGTGTCTAACACTTGTGTTATAACTTTTGAATCCTTATAACTTGTTAATAGCGCCCCATTACGGTACCGCGCAAATAATTTATCGGTACTGAATATAACGCATCGGCGCATAACAAAAACAATTTTTGACTCACGCTTTTAGGACAGTCTTTTTATTATGGCAGTTAACGCATTTTCACAATTAAAATCATACCTAGACACGCAAATTATCGGCCAACCACAATTAACTCAAGCACTGTTAATCGCAATTTTGGCAGATGGCCACTTATTAGTTGAAGGCCCTCCGGGTCTTGCGAAAACGCGTGCAGTCAATGCCTTAGCGAAAGGCGTTGAAGGCAGTTTCCAACGTGTACAATTTACCCCAGACTTATTACCTGCAGATGTAACTGGTACCGATATTTATCGCCAGCAAACCAGTGAGTTCGTATTTGAAAAAGGCCCATTATTTCATAACCTAATTTTGGCAGATGAAATAAACCGTGCCCCTGCTAAAGTGCAATCTGCTCTTCTTGAAGCCATGGCTGAACGCCAAGTAACGGTCGGTAAAAACACCTATCCACTGTCTGATCTATTTATGGTTATGGCAACCCAAAACCCGCTAGAGCAAGAAGGCACTTACCCTCTGCCAGAAGCTCAGCTTGACCGCTTCTTATTGCATTTGAGCATTGATTACCCGGGTGCTGAACACGAATTAGATATCCTACGCCTAACCCGTGGCGAGGCTATTTCTGACAAGCAAGCAACGACACAACAAATTAGTCAAAGTGAGTTATTTGCTGCCCGTAAAGCCATATTAGGTTTGTATTTAGCTGAGCCGCTTGAGAAATACCTAGTACAGTTAATTGTTGCCACTCGTGAAGCAGCTGAGCTTGATGAGCAACTTGGTCGCTGGATTGAATATGGCGCAAGCCCACGTGCAACCATTGCCCTTGATAAGTGTGCCCGCGCGCATGCTTGGCTTGAAGGCCGTGACTTTGTTGCCCCAGATGATATTCAAGCAGTGCTGCATAATGTATTGCGTCACCGTATTATCTTAAGTTACGAAGCACAGGCCGATGGCATCAGTAAAGACGATGTGATCAGCCGTATTTTAGAATTGGTGGCAGTGCCATAAGCTATGTCGAGCCAATTTGATACAGCGGCGTGGTTAGCAGCGAGTCATAGTCAAGGCGTTAATTTATCACTCAAAGAGTTGATGTATTACAAAGCCAAAGCTCGTTTGCTAGAACTTGCGCCCAAAGTAAAAATCAAAAACAGCTTAGCTGGGCAATACCTTGCACCTCATAAAGGGCGTGGTATGGAGTTTGCCGAGGTGCGCCATTACCAAGCCGGTGATGACATACGCTCTATCGACTGGCGTGTTACTGCACGGACTGGCGAAACCCACACTAAGCTGTTTCAAGAAGAAAAAGAACGCCCTGTTTTTGTCTTTACCGACTTTTCTAACTCGATGCTGTTTGGCTCAAAGTTACTGTTGAAGTCAGTGCAAGCAGCGCACATCAGCGCACTGGTTGCTTGGTCGGCGTGTCAACGAGGTGATCGCATTGGTGGCTTGGTGTTTAATCAGCAAGGTCATCACGAATTAAAACCGACCTCACGTGAAAAAGCCGTGTTAAAGCTTTGTCATAACTTATGTGATATTCACAGCCAAGCTCTGACTAATATCGATCAAACAGCCACCAGCTTATTTAGCGAAAACCTTAAACGCCTTAATCATTTAGCAAAACCAGGGAGCTTGGTTTATATCGTCTCTGATTTTAGTGCCCTTGATGAAGCAAGTTTCAAACAACTTGAAATGCTGAGCAGGCACTGTGAATTGATTGGCTGCCATATAAGCGATCCGTTCGAGCACCAGCTACCTGCTTTTAAACAAACGGTGACTGTATCAGCAAATGGCCAAGAGCTTGCTTTACCACTAATGGATAAGCAATTTCGCGAGCGCTTTGCTAAGTCTGCCCAAGAGTCGTTTTCTAACAGATTAAAACGCTTACAAAAATCTGGGCTTAGTTTAATTTCATTCAGTGCAGCCACGCCTCTTGAGCTGCAATTAGTGAGAAAGTAACAATGCAAAAAAATCCGCTAGATGGCTTACATGATGTCATTGCACCGACCGAGGTTGCATGGTGGCCACTTGCTCCAATTTGGTGGCTAATTATCGCCTTAGTTGGTTCGTTATTAATTATCGGCTTAGTGCTTTTATATAAAAACCAGCAATTTAAAAAAGCCAAAAAACAAGCCATTAAGATAAGTAAAACCCTTAGTGATGATGACGCGCAAGAGCTACACATTATTTTAAAACGCTTAACTCGTCATTATTACAGCAATCAGCTTGCTTCTCAGCCTTTGGCAAAGTGGTCTGAAAGTTTATCGAAACTGAGTGGCGATAAATTTAGTTACGACGAATTGATGCCGCTTTATCAACAACAAAGTAATAATGCTGAACTTGCAGCTAAATTACGCAATGCTATTAGCAACTTTAAACTCAAGGAGCCAATTAATGTTTGAGTTTAGTTGGCCATGGTGTTTTGTGCTTTTACCTCTGCCTTGGATATTAAGCCGCTTTATGCCGTTAAAGCAACAAGGGCAGTTACGTTTACGTATTCCTGGCTTTGCTAAGCTTGGCTTAAATAATCAAGCAGTACAGCAACACAGCCGAAAAGTTTCATTGCTTGAATGGGCTGTTTGGATCTCTTTAGTTGTCGCTATTGCAAACCCAACTTGGCTTGATGAACCTATCACACAGCCTAATGAAGGCCGCGATATTATGCTGGCGGTGGACTTATCTGGCTCTATGACAGAGCAAGATATGGAGTATCGAAATAATCAATATGTAGATAGGCTCACTATGGTAAAAGCTGTACTCAGTGATTTTATCGAGCAGCGTCAAGGTGACCGCCTTGGTCTTATCTTATTTGGGGATACCGCATTTTTACAAACCCCCCTTACCCGTGATGTTAAAACGGTGAGCCAAATGCTCAGCGAAGCGCAAATTGGCCTAGTAGGTAGAGCAACAGCCATCGGTGATGCGTTAGGTTTATCCGTAAAACGTTTTGCTAATAAAGATGAAAGTAACCGTATCGTAGTGCTATTAACCGATGGTCAAAACACTGCCGGTAACCTTGATCCAGAAGATGCGCTACTGTTAGCCCGCGAAGAAGGCATTAAAGTGTATACCATAGGTGTTGGCTCAGATAGTAAACGTGGCTTTAGCCTGTTTAATATGGGTGGTATGAGTGGTGGTAACTTGGATGAAACTTTACTAAAACGCATTGCCGAGCAAACTGGCGGCTTATACTTTAGAGCAAAAGATGTGGCTGGTTTACAGCAAATTTATCAAGAGCTCGATAAGCTTGAGCCAATTAGTAGCGATGAACAAACGTTCCGCCCACAAATTTCATTGTTTTATATTCCACTACTTGTGGCGCTGGGCTTAATAAGCTTAGCAATGCTCGTCAGTTTTATTCGCCAATTTAAGCAGGAGAGCTAGTATGGATTTTGAATTTATTCGCCCTGCCCTACTTTGGTTGTTAATCCCCGCGCTGATTATTTTTAGTGTGCTGTTGGTACGCAACAAAAAAAGCGCCCCCGCTGATTTAATTGCGCCCCATTTGGCGCAGTTTGTAATGAGCGACAATCATAAAAAACAAAGCCAACCGCTTTGGCTAGTTGCGGTGTTTACCCTGTTAGCCATCGTTTTTTCAGCAGGTCCAAGCTTTGAGAAAAAACAAGTTCCCGTGTTTCAAGCAAAGAATGCGCGAGTTATTGTGATGGATATGTCGTACTCCATGTTCAGTACCGACATAGCACCAAGCCGATTAGTTCAAGCTCGATTTAAAGCACTTGATATGATTGAGCTTTTCAAAGAAGGTGATACGGCATTGGTCGCTTATGCAGGCTCTGCATTTACTATTTCGCCGCTAACCAATGACGCAAGCACGTTGGCTAACCTTATCCCAAGCCTGAGCCCAGATATCATGCCGAGCAAAGGTTCGAATGTTATTGAAGGCCTAGAAAAAGCCGATGATTTACTTAAACAAGCTGGCTATTTAGATGGTGATATTATTTTAGTCACCGATGGGGTTGATAGCCTAGATCAAGAAGATATTAGCCGCTTTACCGCTCAGTCTAATTATCGCTTAAATGTCTACGGCGTTGGCACAGAGCAAGGTGCGCCGATTAAGCTACCAGAAGGTGGCTTTTTAAAAGACATTCAAGGACAGATTGTTATTCCGACGCTTAATGTTAGCCGCTTAAGTTCGCTTGCACGTAATAGCGGTGGCAAATTCGCACTGTATCAAACCAGTAATCAGGATATTCAAACATTTGCCCCCACTGCCAATGCAGAAGTACTCAAAGATGAGAAACAAAGCCAAGCATTATGGCGAGTTGATGCCGGTATTTACGGCCTGATTATTTTATTGCCGTTAGCGCTCTTTTTAATTCGTCGTAGCAGCCTAGTGCTTGGCTTTTTGTTTGTTATGCTCCTACCTCAGCAACAGGTTTACGCCGCTGAATTACCAGACGTATTTAAAAACCAAGACCAACGTGCTCTTGATGCCTATCAGCAAAATCAATTTGAACAAGCCGCCCAAGCACAAAACACGCAATTAAAAGGCGCTGCTCTTTATCAGCAAGGTAATTACCAAGCGGCCATGGATGCGTTTAGTGAAGATAAATCGGCGACGGGTTTGTACAACTACGGAAATGCCCTTGCTAAGGCAGGTGAGCTAGAACAAGCCATAGAAGCATATAAGCAAGCCCAACAGCTTAAAAATGACTTCACTGAGGCAAAAGAAAACCAAGCCCTCGTTGAACAGCTATTGCAGCAGCAAGAGCAACAACAGCAACAAGATCAACAGCAAAACAACGATCAACAAAACTCTGATGGCCAGCAAGATAACCAGCAAAAGCAACAGGGTGAAAATTCACAGCAAGGTGAAAACTCAGAGCAGAGTGAGCAGCAAGATGGCCAACAACCGTCAGAGCAAGGTGAGCAATCAGATCAAAAAGGTGAGCAAAGCGAGTCTAATAGTGACCAGCAAAACAAACCTGAAATGGAATCACAAGCAGACACGTCGTCACAATCAGGAGAACAACAGCCAGAGCAAGCTCCTGAGCAACAACAGGCCCAGCCACAGCCATCGCAAAGTGATGAACAAGCTAAACAGCAAGCAGAGCAACAAGCCATGCAGGCACAAGCTGCTGAACTGACTAATGAAGAGAAAGAAAAAGCCCAGCAACTTAACCAGCTGCTGCGCAAAGTTCCCGATGATCCTGCGATCTTATTAAGAAATAAAATGCAATTAGAAGCACAAAAACGAAACTATCAACGTCGTCCACGAGGAGCCGAAAAATCATGGTAATGCGATTATTATGTTGTTTATTGCTAATCGCGGCAGCGCCGCTTTGGGCTGCCACCCAGCTACAGGCAAGTGTTGATAAAAACCCTGTCCTTGCTGGTGAGTTTTTTGTTTTAACCATCTCAGCAGACGACTCTATTAACAGCGAACAACCAGACACTTCGGTGCTATTAAAAGACTTTGTTGTTGGGCCAACCAGTGTTAGCTCGCGCACTAATATTATTAATGGTGAAATCAGTAAGCAAACTAACTGGTCTGTAAAGCTGATGACCCGCAAAGAAGGCACTTATACCATCCCTGCCTTTACTGTTGCCGGTGTCAGTTCAAAACCGATTGAGCTAACGGTAGCTAAGCGCAGTCAAACCTCAGAACAAAATAAAGAAGCCTTCATTAAAACAAGCATCAAGCCAACTAGCTTATACGTGCAAGAAGCCGGTGTTTATACGGTTAAATTGTATTTAGACAACAACAAAGAATTGCTGGATGGCAACTTAACTACGCCAGAAATGGAAAACGCTGAGCTAACCCCAATTAACAAACAATCTGAAGACTATGAGTTAATTGATGGCAAACGCTATTTAGTGATCACCCGTGAGTACTTAGTGCAGCCACAAAAAAGTGGCGTAAATACTATTACGGCACCTGTGTTCAATGGCCGTATTCGTCAAAACTATCGCCAAATGGCTGTCTCAGCGATGGGCGAAGATGTTGATGTTGAAATCAAGCCAATCCCAGATAACTACACAGGTGCATGGCTACCAAGCGAACTGGTTAACCTTGATGAGCAATGGCAACCAAAAGACGACACCGTTGAAGTTGGCACCCCTATCACTCGCACCATTACTTTAACTGCATTGGGGGTTACTAAAGAGCAACTTCCTGATATCGATATGCCACAGGTGCAAGGCTTTAGAAGCTACCCTGATGAAAAAGAGAGTAACCATCTGGTACGTGATGGCCGTGTTATTTCTCAGCAAACAGCTTCTTATGCTTTATTACCGCAAACACCAGGCACTTACACATTGCCTGAAATAAAGCTGCCTTGGTTTAATACTAAAATCAATCGTATTAGCTACGCAACCATACCTGCTCGTACATTAACAGTTGTGCCAAGTACAAACCCACTCACACCAACAGCTCCTGCTATCGCAGAGCCGCAAACCGCAAGCTCTAATGAGCTGGGTGATACGCCAACTAATATGCAAACGGTCACAAAAGTAACGACCCCTATGTGGCTTATTATCGTGGCAGTGGTCGGCTATGGACTTTGGCTAATCACCTTAGTGCTTTACTTTAAAAAGCGTCCTCAGCAACCGACAGCTGAGCCATTACCTACCAGTGGTTCATCAGCATCGTTAAATGAGCTTAAGCAGTTTGCAAAACAAAACAATAACTCTGGGTTTTATAACGCATTAAACCACTACGCAAAACAACAGACTGGTAAAAATGCTGCGGCCATCGAATGTTTACTAGCATCACTGAAAAACACACAACTTAATGATGAAATTGCTAAATTACGCACTAAACTTTATAGTTCAGCCGATGAACAGGTTGATTTAAGTTTAATCGTCAGCTTGCTAAGCCAAGCCGCAAAGCAAACTAAATCAACAAGTAATGACACTGAATTAAAGAATCTTTATGATTAACTATTAACCTAAATAGTTGAAAATAAACGGCTAATCTTGAGTTAGCCGTTTTTTTAAGAAAAAAATAATAATCTCAGAAAGTTTTTTTCTGATAGGCAGGTCTTAGTTACTATGACAGAAAAACAAAAGCGATATGAAGCGCTGGTTCATGTCTACCACAGTGAGCTTTTTCGCTTTGCGTATTGGTTGTGTCGTGATCAGAACATTGCTGAAGACTTAGTGCAGGAAACCTTCCTGAGGGCTTGGCGTGCCTTGGATTCACTGCAAGACCAACAAGCAGTTAAACCTTGGCTGTTGACTATTTTGCGCCGCGAGAATGCACGCCGTTTTGAACGTAAACAATTTGATTACGCCGATGTTGAAAACGACACCCTTGTAGATGAACAAAGTTCAACCCTTGATGCTGAAATGGAACAAACAGTGATTCAACGACAAATAGGAAAGTTATCACAAGAATATCGAGAACCATTGCTGCTGCAAGTGGTAATGGGTTGCTCTGGCGATGAAATCGCCGAGATCCTCGATTTAAATAAAAATACTGTCATGACACGACTTTTTCGTGCCAGAAACCAGCTTAAAGAGGCTTTAAGCAGTGATGATGACCAACTTAGAGGAGCATCAAATTAATGGATGAACTCGAGTTTCGCCGCCGCATCCTCGCCGAGCCAAGCACTATTGATAAGGAACTTGAAGCGTTTGCCGAGCAGGACACAGATAAACAGGCGTTTATTGATGATGTACGTGCCTTTGACGATGAACTAAGCAAAGCACTTAACATCCCCGTGCCTGAAAATTTAGCACAGCGAATTATTGATAATACATATAGTTCTGAAGCAGAAAGCGCTGAGCAACCGCTAGACACCATTGTTGAGGCTAAGTCACGCTTTGCCTTTAATCGACTGTATTTAGCCGCTGCAGCGTCGTTTTTAGTGGCTATTAGTGTGTTCTTTGTCACTAACAAACAACATACGTTATACAGTGTGGGTGAGCATGCCTTTGCGCACCTTTACCATGAAATTGGCTCGCTAGATAAACATGAAGCAATAGATCTTGCTTCGGTAAACGAAAAGTTTGCCACCATTGGCGGTCACTTAGATGAGCTTCCAGGTAAAGTAACCTATTTAATGTTTTGTGATTTTCAGGGTAAAAAAGGCCTACACTTGGTATTTGAGTCAGATTTTGGCCCAATGACGGTATTCATTGTGCCTTCTGACGAGCAACCATTTGGCACCGGCTCTGATGATTTCAATGATGAGCGTTTCGCAGGCTACATCAACCGAGGCGATCGGGCTGATACTATCTTAATCGCGAGTATTGGTGCGCCACTTGATAGCTACAATAGCATGATCAATGACGCCATTCGCTGGCTGCATTAATACCTACTCGTAGTAACACATATTACAGGCATAAAAAAACCGCAGTCACTGCGGTTTTTTATCGCTATAAAGCAAGTTACTTACAAACGTCTGCTACTGCATTTGCAAAGTAATCAATGTTTGCATCACTGATACCAGCTACGTTTACACGGCTAGAACCAACAATGTAGATTGAGTACTCTTTTTGTAAGCGCTCGATTTGCTCTTTATTAATACCTAGGAATGAGAACATACCATTTTGACGGTCAATAAATGAGAAGTCTTGCTCAATGCCTTTCGCAGCTAAGCTTTCTTTGATTAAAGTGCGCAAACCATTAATACGATTACGCATTTCATCAAGCTCGTCATGCCACATTTGCGTCAGCTCAGTGCTACCTAAAATCGTGCTAACAATATCAGCACCGTGAGCTGGCGGCATTGAGTAGATGCTACGTACAACGCTTAATAATACAGAGTTAGAGATATCAGCAGTCGCTGCATCTTTAGCAATGATTGAACATGCACCAATACGCTCGCGGTATAGACCGAAGTTTTTCGAACAAGAAGAACAGATGATTAGCTCATCTACCGCTGCTGCTAATTTACGAAGACCCGCTGCGTCTTCTTCAAGGCTTGAACCAAAACCTTGGTAAGCAATATCAACCAGTGGCGTGAAACCAACTTCAACAGCAAGATCTGCAACTGTGCTCCATTGCTCAGCATTTAAATCCATACCGCTTGGGTTGTGACAACATGCGTGGAATAACACCACATCACCTTTAGGCACTTGCTTAAGGGTATTAATCATGTCATCAAATAAAAGGTCTTTATTTTCATAATCGTAGTAAGGGTATTCTTTTACTGTTAAGCCCGCCGCTTCAAATAAGCTGATGTGGTTTGCCCACGTTGGCGTAGTTACCCATACTGTCGCATCTTTGTTGCAACGTTTGATAAATTCTGCTGCAACACGTAATGCACCTGTACCACCTGGTGCTTGTGCCGTGCGAACACGATTAGCTAAAAGTGCTGGATGCTCACCCAGTAATAAGTTTTCCATTTTTTGGCAGTAATCTAGGTTACCTGCCAAGCCAATGTACGATTTACTGGTTTCGTTTTCTAAACGAAACGCTTCCGCTTTTTTAACCGCTTTTAATACCGGCGTATTGCCTTGCTCATCCTTATAAACACCTACACCCAAATCGATTTTCTTTGGGTTTGTATCTTGTTTAAAGGCCGCCATTAGGCCAAGAATAGGATCTGTTGGTAATGGTTTTAATTCTGAGAACATTGACTATCTCTTTTTATAGGGGTTAGCGTTGCCACTAGCTTAACATAAAAACCCAGCCTGATTACTAGTTAAATTAGACCAAGAGTTGAGGAATTTTAATACAACAAGCCACAAGTAATGCGAGGGTCTGCTGATCAAAGAAATCATTATTAAATGCTTCCGCATCTATAATACCTAAGCATTCATTTTTGTCTGATAATAATGGTAAACAAGTCTCAGCTTTCACCTTAGGATCGCAGGTATAATACTCACCACCTTGTGCAAGGTAATCGGCTACGTTATTGATCACACGCCCTTGTTTAGAAAGCGCAACTTGAACATTGTTACTGCCTTTAGCAAATGCTTCAGTTAGCGGGAATAATGGACGGCTCGGTGCACCATGATAAACCAGCTTTAATAACTGAGAACCTTCATTAGTCTCTGTCGCTTGATAAATACCAAACCAATCAACGTGAGTTTGGGCAACAACAAAATCGATAATTTGTTGAAGCTTAGCCAGTTTTTCAGTATTGGTAGCATCATCGGCAACATAATCATTTAATTTGAATGGTTCATCTTGTAAGTAGCCAAACAAGCTACACGCACCACCCTCGCCTAGCTCAGGAATTTGATACTCCCAACGAACTGCTGGTAAAACTGACTGTGCAAAGTAATGTTCAAGGTTTGATAATTGCTCAGCAACCAAGCTTTCTGGTAAATCAAGTTGAGCAGTCGATAAGTAGTTAGAAATCATTTAGCCATCCAAACATCTATAATGCCAGAATGATAACATGCGATTTTACTGTGAGCTAGTACTGCTTGCTGTTAATTGATAATAAATTTCGACCTGATTGCCAGCACTATTAAATGTGACGCCAGTCGCAATTTCGCTCAGCAAACATAAACCTCTGCCATGCTCTCGCACTAAGTTTTGTTGCTCAGAATCTTGTTTGTTAAATCCATGTCCCGAGTCACAAATTGTAAAATACAAAGCATACTCTTCAGGGCTATAGCGGATATCAATGATAATTAATGCATCGGTTAAATTAGCTAATGCTTTTTCTCGTTGTTGATAATAAATTAAAAAACCATCGTCATGATTTTTCACATCAGAGTCTAGTCCTAAAACACCGTGATCAAGCGCATTATTATAAGCCTCAGATAAGATAAGAAAAATATTGGCTCGGTGAGCGTTTAAACCTGGTACCCGACTGATCACATTAACAACCTCTAAAACAGGATCAGTGCTTTTAATCTGCTTTGAATTTAAGCTTAAAGAGAAGTTAAATGGCAATTCAGAATAAGGTTCTACCATTTGTTCAGGCTCAGGTACCGGCAAACAATTTAACAACACTAAACTTAAATCGTCTTGCTGCTCGTTACCTTGTGCAAAACGCTTAACTCTTTCGAGCACTTGATGACAGGAAATGTTATCTCTAGAGGCAAGCACATCTTTAAACCGTTTTTCTCCAAAATAAACTTCTCTTGGATTAATCGTTTCAATAATTCCGTCAGTCGCCATAACGATTCGTGATGTAGTTTCAACCTCTGTATGGATCAAAGCGCGTTCAAATTCATCATCCTCTAAAATTCCCAACGCCATATGTTGAGATTCTAATGTACGAATTATATTTCCCTGCTGATCGATGATATAGGTGTCTGGCAGGCCACCTAACCATGCAGAAACACTTTTACCTGTATTGCTAAGCTCTAGAATAGTTGCCGCACAAAACATATGCCCAGGTAATAACTTCGCCAATACTGAGTTAATCTCAGCTGCAATGTCACTTACCGACATGCCCTTACTTACCATCGTATAAAAGACTCTAGATGCCGGTAATGCACCAACAGCAGCAGCTAAGCCATGACCAGTAAAGTCTCCTAGCATACAATACAAGCTGCCAATTGGACTTTGCCCAACCAAGAACATGTCGCCATTAAACATAGCGGCAGGCGATAAATGAAAATCTAAATGGGTAGGGAATGACTGTTGGTTTTCAAGCGCGTTATTAAAAATGTGCTCGACAATTTCATGCTCACGTTCAACTTGATTTTGATGGTACTCAAGTTGTAAATTCTGCTCTCTTGCTTTTTGACTTAGATTGCGAATGCGGCTGTGTGCTTTAATTTTCGCATTTAAGATTACCTCTTGGAATGGCTTGTGTAAAAAGTCATCCCCACCGACCGCTAAGCAGCGTTCAAAACTTGCTTCGTCTTCTAAAGAGGTTATAAAAATAATAGGTAAGTAAACTTGGCTGTAGCGCTCTTTTATAATTGCAGCTGTTTCAAAGCCATCCATCACTGGCATAATGACATCAAGCAGTACGATGTCTATCTTTTGCTCGTCAAGAAGACTTAAAGCAACAAGTCCATTTTCGGCAGTGAAAACCCGGTAGCCTTGTTGCTCTAACATCACAGTTAATAAACGACGATTTAGCTCTAAATCATCGACTACTAATATATTAAGCATCAATCGATATCAAATTTTTTATCAAAACGAGATATTTGTAAGATTTTCTTTAATTGAGGCTGACAGTTACTTATTTGTATTGTATCAACTTTGCCCGTTAGGTTTTTTTTCATATTGAGCAACATACCTAATGCTGAACTGTCCATATAATCAGTTTCTCTAAGGTCAATAACGACTTTATTGATATTGCTGTTTAAGTCGGCGTATGCCTGACGAAAAGATTGCACCAAATTAAAATCAAACTTTCCTTTTATCTGTACGGTTAAAATAGCGCCATCAGCAGATGTACTGCGCGTCAAACTCATAATAAACTCCTATTTAACAAATCTTTCCGAAGACTTATCTAAATATAACTGCTTAGAACAAATAAGCCAAAAAATAAAACACTTAGGATTAAATTTGTTATCATTTATCTAAGCTTCTACAACGAGATCCACTATGAGCGAAAATAATCTAGTTTACTCAACTTCTACAGGGCGCATTGAACAACCCAAAGAAAGTAAACCTGCACAAAGTAAAATGTTTAAAGATGGTTTTTTACGAATCGAACGCCAAACAAAAGGACGCAAAGGTAAAGGTGTGATGTTAGTGGTTGGTATTGATAGCCAACAACATGACTTAAAAAAATTAGCCAAAACCATTAAAAGTAAGATGGGTCAAGGCGGTGCAGTAAAAGAGGGTATCATCGAAGTTCAAGGTGATGACAGAGATAAGCTAAAAGCGATTCTCGAAGCGCTGAAATTCAAAGTAAAAATAGCAGGGGGTTAACTTCCCCCCTACTTTATTAATCATTCTTGATTAAATCTAGTGACTGTAAATGCTCATATAACTTAGGTAATTCAGCCTCACTCACAGGCGGACTGAAGTAATACCCTTGCACAACAAAGCAGTTATTATTTTGTAAAAACTCAATTTGCTCTTTAGTTTCGACCCCTTCAGCAACAACGTTAAGCTTAAGTTTTTGTGCCATTGCGATAATCGCAGCAGTGATCTCCATATCATTACTGTCTTCAGGGATATCTTTCACAAAAGAGCGGTCAACTTTTAAAATATCGACTGGGAAGCGTTTCAAATAACTCAGTGACGAGTATCCGGTACCAAAATCATCAATTGAAATTGAAACGCCAAGTGCTTTTAGTTGATGCAGTTGTAAGATCGCCGCCTCAACATGTCCCATTAACATACTTTCAGTCAATTCTAAGTGAATGCGTTTTGGTTCAACACCTGTTTGCTTGATGATTTTATCAAGCGTCGACACCAAATTAGCATCTTTAAATTGACGTGCTGATAAGTTGATTGAAATATTATTTTTTAAGTCTTGGCTTGCTAAACGTGCAGCAAACTCACACGCTTCTTGCAATATCCACGCTCCAAGCTCAACAATCAAACCTGTAGCTTCAGCAATAGGAATGAATTTAGTTGGCGGTATCATGCCTTCATTTGGATGGAACCACCGTATGAGTGCTTCATAGCCAACAACTTGATTCTTGCGACAATCTACTTGTGGCTGATAGTAAACCTGGAACTGCCCCTCACGAATACCTGTACGTAACTCATTTTCAATAAACAAGCGTTCATTGGCAGCAGCATTAAGCTCTTGGCTATAAAAGTGGTAAGTATTACGCCCTTTCGCTTTTGCTTCATACATAGCAAGGTCAGCATGCTTCAGTAGCTGATCTTCCTCTTGGCTATCAAATGGTGCCATCGTGATACCAATACTGGCACTAATTATCACTTCATTGTTACCTAGTTTGATAGGCTCATTAAGAGTACGTTGAATGGTATTCGCCACTTCCATGGCGTGAGTTTGATGCTCAATACCACTTAACAGGACTGCGAACTCATCACCACCTAAACGTGCAATGGTATCTTCGGTGCGTAAACGCTTTTTCAAACGATTAGCAACTTCAACCAATAACTGATCGCCTGCATCGTGACCAAGCGTATCGTTGATACGCTTAAATTCATCTAAGTCAAAGTAAAATAAAGCAAATGCATAATGACCACGTTCAGCAAGTGCCATAGACTTGCGTAGCTGCATTCTAAAGAAAGTACGGTTTGCAAGCCCTGTTAATGTATCAAAATAGGCAAGCTGTTCCATTTTTCGCTGACTTTCTTTCACAAACGAAATATCTTGAGCTGAAGCCACGTAACTGGTGATTTCCCCCCCTTCTTCGCGGATTGGAGAAATACTCAATGAAACCCATACAGATTGACGCTCATTACCCTGTAATAAAGTATCTCCTCGCCAATAGTTACGGCTACGTAGGTCGATATCAATATCGTCAACTAAAATCGCCATTTCTTGAGAGATAATATTCATCAATGGTGAGCCAATAAAGTGGCGTTCCTCGAAACCCGTCATCTCAACCATTTTCGGGTTCACGTATTTGATTTCAAAGTCTTGATTAGTGATCACAACGCCTGTGCCTGAGAAGGCAACCGCTTTGGATAATCGGTTCGCTGCTTTTTCAGCTATTTCTTTTTCGCTAATGCGCTGATTTAGACCATCGATTAATTTACGAATTTCTATTGCCATGTCTCTAAAAGAGCCATTAAGCGTGCCTATTTCGTCTTTGTTCACTTTAGGAAATTCAGTTTGAAATTGCCCTTTGCCAAAACTAACAACCGCATTTACCAAAGAGTGAATACGACGCAGTACTAATTGATAAAGTGCTTGATGCAATAACAAAGCAACTAAAATAGCGTACAGGATAAACAAGCCAAAGAACTTTACTTTTAGCTCTTCAAGCGCAGAAAGTGCCGACGAGCGCTTTTTATAAATACCAATATACCAATTAAGGTTCTCGACTTTGCGGATATTGATAATATGGGTTTCACCATCTTGTACAAATGAATTTGCAGACTCTGGTAATTTTAAGCGAATGGTTTCAGACACTAATTTTTGTAGATCAGGATTAACAAAATCTTCAGTCAGCAACTTTTTACCTTCACGGCCATATTGCTCAAGCGTTGTTTTATCTAAATCAGGATGAGCTAAGAGCTGACCTTTCGCATCAAACACTAATAAATGTTGCTCACGATCGCCAATAGGCAGCTGTGCCAATAAGGTTTCAAGCGCAATATCACTACCAGTGACACCAAAAAATTCGTTATCAAGATAGATTGGCACAAGCACGCTTACTACCCACTTATGCCAAATAGTATCGTAATACACCTTTGACCATACAGCTTCTCGGCTCGGGTTTGTTGCAGCTTGTGCGTAATTAAATGTCTCGCCTTTGGTAAAGTCAAAATCGCCCGGTACATTGAGCGCCCAATTAGGTGGAGCAATACGTATAAAGTTATCTTTAGTGATTAAATAAAAATTAAAAAAGTCTTGGATAAGCGTTGGTGAGACAATTTTCCATAGCGACTCAGAATCGTTAATCAGCTGCTTATAAAAATTAGAGTACTGGTCTTGTGGAATAAATGAAGCTGATAAACCATCCTCAGAAGTGCTGCGAATACTGCCATCAACTGCAAACTTTATATCTGCGCTGCGGTTATTTTGTAGATGTGACTCATTATGCAGTAGCTGACTACTAACGACATTGTTAGCTTGCTCTGCAATATTTATTTTGGTGTTAATTAAGCGATTGAATTGACGACTCAAGCGTTCACTCGAATGCTTTAAAAGTTCGTGCTCTTCAAAAACAAGCTGTTTTTCTTCTGATTTAAGCATTAAAGCTGCAGCGCAAATACCTGCAATTAAACAAATAGCAGAGATTAACAGCGACAATTTCATACTTAATGAATTCACCCCAAACCGGGATGGCGGTCGTCGATACACCACAGGACTACCTTATTAATAATTGTTATTATTTATTATGCAAAAACAAATATACCAGATTCATTTTTAGATTTATAAATTTTTTATGAAGATTAATGAAATTTCTGAGGAATCTTTCGCTTTGTCCAAAATAGCATGTTTATGCAGTTGACTTTACATAGAAGTATTTTTACATTAGTCCAATGAAACAAAATATCTCTCGCACTTATTTTTCTTTTTTTAGCTTCTTTAGATAGAGGAGGCTTAACTGTTTGCGAGATAATTTCACCGAATAGCTAAAGCCTCCCTCTTGGGAGGCTTTTTTGTTTGTGCACTGTTTTGGAATGAGGAAACCAACATGAGCATTGATACATTAAATGCGTTACGACACGATATAAATGAAATCGACTCCGACTTACTTGTGTTACTGGCTAAAAGACGCCGTATAAGCCACAGCGTAGTCGAATATAAAATAGCCAATAACAAACCAATTCGTGATGAAGCTCGCGAACAAGCACTACTGGAAAAACTAATCAGTTATGGTAAGTCGCTAGGTCTTGACGCTTACTACATTAATAATGTGTTTCAAACTATTCTTGAAGATTCAGTTTTAAACCAGCAAGCCATGCTGCAAAAGAACCTCAACCCAGAAGCTATGAGCGAAAGCCATCGTGTTGCGTATTTGGGTGGGCAAGGCTCATATAGCCAACTAGCCTGCCATAAATATTTTAGCCGCCGCCCTGGCAAAGTGATTGAAATGGGTTGCTCTAGCTTTGAACAGATCACTGGTAAAGTTGAAAGTGGACAGGCTGATTTTGGCTTACTGCCAATTGAAAACACCAGCTCAGGAAGTATCAATGAAGTATTCGACTTATTACAACACGCACAAGTATCAATTGTAGGTGAAGTAACCCATAGCGTTGAGCACTGTTTATTAGCAATGCCAGGTACTGAGCTATCTCATATCAATAAAATTTTTGCTCATCCACAACCTTTTGCTCAATGTAGCCGTTTCATTCAAGGGCTAGGTGACATTCAACATGAAACCTGTGATTCAACCTTCCACGCATTGCAATCTGCGGTTGAAACAGCAAATAGCGCCGCTATCGGCTCAGCTCAAGCTGGCAAAAATGTTGGTTTAGAAGTAATTAAGTCAGGCCTTGCAAACCAAAGCGAAAACCACAGCCGCTTTATTGTTGTCGCCCGTAAGCCGCTACAAGTATCGAAACAAATTCCGACCAAAACCAGTTTAATCATGGCGACTAAACAACAAGCAGGTTCATTGGCTGATGCTTTAATGATTTTTAAACATCACCAAATTAACCTAGTAAAACTAGAATCTCGCCCCGTACCAGGAAATCCGTGGGAAGAAGTGTTTTATGTTGACCTCGAAGCAAACCTTGATGACTTACATGTTAAGCAAGCGCTTGAAGAGCTGAAAGAACACACTCAGTACACACGTGTATTAGGCTGTTACCAAAGTGAGTCTTTGCAGGCTGTTAGTGTGTAATAGCCTGCCTAGATATGACTAATGAAAAGGAGTCTGTCGACTCCTTTTTCGTATAATTTCATCTTATATACTTGCACCCATAGCCCTGTCTAAGCATAATCTTGAAAACAATTTGAAATTGGATCTTTCATGAATTGGTTAGCAGAATTAGCAACTAAAAGAACACCTTGGTTATTACTAGCGTTTATTTCACTCGCATTTGAAGTCACAGCATTGTTTTTTCAATACAACATGGGCCTTGAGCCATGCATCATGTGTATTTATCAGCGCACCGCTGTTTTAGGCTTACTTGCAGCGGGTGTGATTGGTGCGATTAACCCAAAAAGTATGGTTGTTCGCTTACTCGCATTTGCCACTTGGGGTATCTCAGCAATTTGGGGTTACTTTATTGCTAAAGAACACATTGCAATGCAAAACAATACCGACCCGTTTGCATTTAGCTGTGCATTTGAACCTAACTTCCCAAGTTTTATGCCTTTGCATGAATGGATCCCTAGCTTCTTTGCTGCCACTGGTGATTGTGGCAATATCGATTGGCAGTTTGCTTCAATGAGCATGCCGGCATGGATGGAAGTGATTTTTGCAGCATTTTCAGTGGTATTTGTGGCTGTTTTAGTTAGCCGATTAGTGAGCAAAAAGTCGCTATAATGATTTATTTTTTTACTAGCCAAATCCCTACTTTAAAAAACTTTAAAGTAAGGCAACGCCAGCAGATTATTGCTCTTGCTTTAGCTCATTTAAGCCCGAGCAAAAAGATCATTTTATCGGTATGTAAGCTTGCCTTTTTAGCGCCATTATTTTTAGGTTTAGCTTACTTTGAAGGGTGGATGCTTATTCCTTGGTTGTTGTTAGCAGGTTTAAGTTACCCTCTTATCACAACACCTATCGAAAACATGTTCGCGTTAGCGCATTTAGACAAGGCTATCAATGAATTTAAACAGGGCGAATAACGCCCTGTATAGGTGATAACCTGCTATTTATAGTGTAATTTTCCCCTCAAGTTTAGCGAATAGCTTATCACCAATTCCTTTTACTTCTTTTAATTGTTCTAGCGACTTAAACGAGCCTTGCTTGGTGCGATGCTCGACAATCGCTTTCGCTTTTGATTCACCAATACCCGGTAATTGAGTTAGCTGCTCAATGCTGGCTTTATTAATACTCAGCTTTTGCATTTTAACTTGTGTTGCTTTGGTTGGTGTTTCGGCTGATACCTGTGTAGCAGGTAGTAATGCAAGAGTAGCGGCAAGTAAAATACTTGATAGTAATTTCATAATTTCCTCCATGACGCCCTTGTTTGGACTGATAGTTAGCGATTACCCAACACTCACTCCATCGCTTGTGTTTAACTTTGGGTAACATTTTAAATAAAGCTAATACACAAAGTATTGTCAAATTTACTAAATAAAAATTTTCTCAAGTTACTTGCAAAGTAAGGCTCGAAGCATTACTGTATATAAAAACAGTAATCTTAGCAGCGATTTTACGCTGCAATGCCAGGCTTAAATGCAGGAGAAATCATGGCTGTTGTTGTTAAATATGTTGTAGAAAGAAACGGAGTCGAGCGCATGACGTTTACTACTAAGAAAGAAGCTGATGCGTATGACAAAATGCTCGACATTGCTGAGTCATTAGAACTTATGCTTGAAAAAGTTGATGTACCATTAAGCGAGCAACAAATTGAGTCACTGGCGCTTGAAATGGCAAAAGAAAAAGACCAATTTATGGCGGTACTTAAAGGTGCAAAAGACGCTCCAGCTAAACCTAAAAAAGCAAAGTCAGACGATAACGTTGCTGATATAAAAGAAAAAGCGGCAAGCTAAACGCAAATTTAGATCATAAAAAAAGGGCAACATCCGTTGCCCTTTTTTGTGTTTAATTATCCGTTGCCCTTTTTTGTGTTTAATCAAAAACTACAATGACGATTCAACTTCATCAAATAAGTCTGTAATTTCTTTTTTTGGCTCAGCCGTCATAAGGCTAACAACAACTATGGCTATTGTTGATAAAATAAAGCCAGGGACAATCTCATAAATGATTGCACTTAGTGCTTGGCCATCAATAGTAATTGGCGCGTATATCCAAAACAGCACTGTTGCTGCACCAACAACCATGCCACTAATAGCCCCTTGTAAGTTCATGCGTTTCCAGTAAAGGCTCAGTAGCACCAGTGGACCAAATGCTGCGCCGAAACCAGCCCATGCATTACTTACTAAGTCTAAAATAGAGCTATTACGGTCATAAGCTAGGTAAATAGCAAATAAGGCAACTAAGATAACACTAATACGACCAACTAAAACCAGCTCTTTTTGAGATGCACTACGGTTTAAGTAAATTTTGTAGAAATCCTCAGTTAGAGAGCTTGAACACACTAACAACTGTGAAGAGATAGTACTCATAATTGCCGCTAAAATTGCTGCCAATAAGAAACCGGCAATTAAAGGATGGAAGATAAGCTCAGACAACACTAAGAAAATAGTTTCTTTATCATCAATAGGCATTTGGTTTTCAAGCATATAAGCAGCACCAAATAGACCAGTTAGCACAGCTCCAATTGCTGATAGCGTCATCCACGACATACCCACACGACGCATGGTTGGCATATCTTTCACTGAACGTACAGACATAAAACGCACAATAATATGTGGCTGACCAAAATAACCAAGGCCCCATGCCATTGCTGAAATAATCGCTATAGTCGAACCACCTGCAAACCAATCCATCATATTAAGTGCATGTATTTCTGATTCTTTTGGTGAGCTTAATAATAAGTCATAGCGTGCATTGGCAAGTGTATCCATAACTGGCTGATCAAGCATGGTAAACGTCGCAATTGGCACAGCCAGCAGCGAGATAAACATGATACAACCTTGTACAAAGTCAGTCAGGCTCACGGCTAAGAAGCCACCAAACAAGGTATATAACACGACGACACCTGTTGTGATGTATAGACCCATTTCGTAGCTCATATTAAATGAGTTTTCGAACAACTTACCACCTGCAACAACACCTGATGAGGTATATAAAGTAAAGAAAACAATGATTACAATCGCAGAGATAACACGCAGAATATTCTTATTATCATCAAAGCGGTTTGCGAAGTAATCAGGAATGGTGATTGAGTCATTCGCCTTTTCTGTGTAAACACGCAAGCGAGGCGCGACTAAGAAGTAGTTAGCCCAAGCACCGAGTACTAGACCAATGGCAATCCAAACCTTACTTAAACCAAACAAGTACATTGCACCTGGTAGGCCCATTAGCAGCCAACCACTCATGTCAGATGCGCCAGCTGAAAGCGCAGCAACACTTGGTGATAAATTACGACCACCTAGCATATAGCCTGATACATCGTCGGTAGATTGCTTATAAGCATATAGCCCAATCCCCAACATGACGATGAAGTACAATGCTAACGAAATTATCATTCCTGTTTCCAAATTAGCCTCCAAAAGTTGTTTAATGTTGGCTTTTAATCCGAATAATGACTCGCAAGTTATTTAATTTAAAGACATTATTGGGGTAAAAACCTATATCATCCACGACTATATCATGCTTACCCCCCTTAACTCCAATCAAGCAGATAAATGACAAAGCTCAATTTTTCAACTTTTATCTAACATTTTTCTTATATTTAATCGCAAGTTATAGAATTTATCTGCAAATTATCCTAGTCTTTAATTCTTAATAAAATAATAACTTTTCCTCGCAAATGAACATTTAGCTAATGCTATTTCAGGCACAATGCAATATATTGCGAGAAGTAAATGAATTAACAGATGTGGACATGTTTGGACTATGTATTTTTACGCTGCACGCCAACCTATTTTAGACAGGGATAAAAAACTAATTGGCTACGAGCTTTTATTTCGAGATGGCGTAGACAATGTTTTTCCTGATATTGATGGCGATGAAGCAACGTCACGACTTATTGAAGGCAGCCAATTTAATTTTGGTTTAGAGGATTTAACGGATAACAAACCTGCTTATATCAACTTTACTCTAGAAACCTTGCAAAAGGGTTATCCACTTTTACTTGGTAAAGAGCAGGTGGTAGTAGAGATATTAGAAACAATCCAACCAGGTAAACGCCTACTGGCATTAGTTAAAGATCTAAAAGAAAAAGGCTATATACTTGCACTTGATGATTACATTCACCAACCTGTATGGCGACACTTTTATCCTTACATCGATATTATTAAGATTGACTTTCTAACTTGTGATGTAGACTCAATAAAAGCGATCATCGAGGCTATTAAGCCGTATCCACACATAAAGTTGCTTGCTGAGAAAGTTGAAACATACGAAAAGTATCAGCTTGCCCTAGAAATGGGCTTTAGCTACTTCCAAGGGTTTTTCTTTTCAAAACCTGAGATGGTACAAAGCAAAACTTTGCCGCCATCAGAGATGGCTCTTGCCGAGCTTCTATACGAAACATCGAGTATTGATCTAAACCTCAGAAAAATCACTGAGGTGTTTGAACGTGACGTTAACTTATCTTATAAGTTGCTACGCTACTCAAACTCAGCGGCCTTTAAACGTCGCGCTGAAATCAGCACAATTAAACAAGCGCTTATTGTATTAGGAAGTGAAGAAATTAAACGTTTCTTATCACTTTTATTTGCAGCGCAAGTCGCAGCAGATAAGCCAGCCGAACTAATTCGCCTTTCATTGACCCGTGCTCGGTTTGCTGAATTATTGGCAATCAGCCACGGCAAAATGCGAGATACTGGTATGGCATTTTTAACGGGTATGATGTCGTTAATGGATGCAATCCTCGACGAAGATATGCCAAGTGTAATGAACAAGTTACCGCTGACTATTGAAATTAAAGATGCGCTACTCAAAGATGAAGGCTTATTAGCAACGTATTTAAAGCTGGTAAAATTTTATGAGCAAGCAAATTGGGAAAAAGCGAAAGAAATCCAACAACAACTTGGACTTAAACCTGAAGAAGTACCTGACGCTTACCATGATGCATTGAGTTGGTCTAATGACCAAATGAGTGTGTTTGGGGACTGATGAATACCCATCCCTTAACGATATAAAAATGCCAGCAATTGCTGGCATTTTTATTTAACACTTTTAAAGATTTTCTAAGAAGTCTTCGTCAAAGTCATCAGGCTCTTTTTCTAGTGGCGGATTACCATCATGTAGCTCATATAATTGGCGCTGGAAGTAAATATCTTTCATAAAGATATAAGGGTCTAGCGACTCATTTAATAGGCTCTCTTGTGGCATTAATGAAGCACGGGCTTCAACCGCTTTAAGTGCAAACACTAATATTGTTTGAGGTGTTGTTAGTGTTATTTCAGGTAATACGAAATTATCAACAACATCACCAGTTAAGTTTCGTGCGGTACTTGGTCCCATACCAGGGATCATCAAGTAAGCACCATCACCCACTCCCCATACACCAAGAGTTTGGCCAAAATCTTCATCGACAATTTCTAAGCCCAGCGATGAAGCAACATCAAAAAAACCGAGTAGACCTACTGTAGAGTTCACTAAAAAGCGCGCTAAGCTAATACCCATATTACCAGGCTTACCCTGCAGACCAGCATTGACCATATCCGTTGGTGCGGTGATGTTATCGGTAAAATTAACAACACTGCGTCTCACCGGTGTTGGCGTTACTGTAACGTAGCCAACAGCTGCTGGGCGAAGAATATAGGCGTCAAGCACGTCCATATTAAAATCATACATAGGACGGTTAAACGACTGTAACGGATCTCGCTCATCCGCTTTTTCTTCGGGTATTTGTGCGCATCCTGCAAGCACTACAAAAAAGATAAAAAATATACTGTGCCTAAACATCGGCTATCCTTACGGTATTAACTCATTAATTAGCAACGCGTACTCTTTAACGTTCGCACGTTCTAAAATACCCGACTTGCCTTCCAACTCGCCGCTAGAAGTTACCACAGTTGCATCTTTTGATAAACGCGCAGTTAAAATAATTTTATCGACACTTGATAAATTCAGACCTTCAACCATGGCATTCGAATCACTCAATGTCACTGTTAGCGGAAAGCTGTATTCCGTCATTTTTACCACGGCTAATGGCATCTGTGGGCCACTGGCTGCTTTTGCAAAAACAAACAAGGTGCCGTTTTGTGGCTGCGAATCTGCTAGAGCTGAGTCTAAATCAACTGTGATGCGAATTTCACTGTGTGAAGCCTCTGCAATTTCTGTATTTGTAACTTGCTGCTGATTATTTAAGTGAGCATCAATTTCAGCAATACGCTCTGCAATCATGCTATAACGCGGATCATTTTGCTGCATACTTGCAAGCAGTACTTCAAACGCAGTTTTAGCTTGCAGCCAATCCTTGCGCTCATAAGCAATCAGAGCTAACAATGAGATTGCATCAATATTAGTCGGCTCTGCTTTTAACACTCTCGATAACATCGTTGCTGCACGTGACATATTCGCATCACTGCCTTCCATTAGCAGAACTTGCGAATAGCTGATCAGCACTTGCTTGTTATCCGGGTTCATTTTTAGCACTTTATCAAATGACTGCATCGCCATATCAAATTCATTTAATGACATCGCAACACGACCTAGCAGCATCCACGCCACTTCATCATCACCACTTTGATCAAGCTTAGTACGCAATGCTAAAGCAAATGCTTGCAACTCATTCGGTGTCAATGGCTCACCATCTTGCATTACGGCACGTTCACCATACGACTTAAGGTTTGCCATCGCGTCATGCCAGCCTTTTATTTGCTGCTGACTACCCGTGTAACCGTAAAAGATAGCCGTTAAAACAATTAAAAAGCCAGCGCCAGTAAGGGCAAAAATACGGTTGTTACCTTTACTATTTAGCGCTTTTTCTGGAGACAGCTCATTGAGCAAACGACGTTTTTGTTCGATAACTGATTCGTCGTGCATTTGTGCATCAATACGTTGGTTATCTAAGTCTGTTTTAAGCTCATCTAAACGTTGATGATAAATTCGGATTAACTCCGAGTTTGCATTGTGATCAAGGCGTTGAATACGTTCGCGTTTAAAAAAAGGAACGACAACAAATAGCAATGCAACCAGCGTGAGTAAAACAAAAGAAGCCCACATTAATGCCATCTAGCTTTGCTCCTGACGTTGATTTTGTTCAATTAACTTTGCAAGTAGTGCCTCGTCTTGCTCTGTCCATGTTTGTTTTACCGATGCCTTACGTTGGCGTAAAACAATAAACCCAAAGCCAAGTACCACAATCAATACTGGCAATACCCATAATACTAAGGTTGCGGGTGTTACGGGTGGATCGTAATGTACGAAGTAGCCATAACGGTCAATCATATATTCGATGACTTCATCTTTAGTTTTGCCATCTTTTACCAGCGCTAACACTTTGTCGCGCAAGTCTTTGGCTACAACTGCGTCTGAGTCGGCAATGTTTTGGTTTTGACATTTAGGGCAACGCAGCTCTTTGGTAAGCTCACTGAAGCGTACAGCTTGCTCTTTGTCATCAAATTGATATTTGTCTTGCTCTGCAAATGCACTAAACGTGATAAGCAAACTTGCTAAAAAAATCACGAGTCTCATTACTGTAACTCCTGCATTAACGGTGCGAATTTGGCTCGCCACACACGCGGATTAATATCGCCGGTATGGTGCAGCAAAATGGTGCCTTGCTTATCAACTAAGAAGGTCTCTGGCGCGCCAGACACCCCTAAATCAAGGGCTAATGTGCGCTTTAAATCTAAGATATTGAATTGATATGGGTCGCCAGCACGATTAAGCATACTGGTAACGTCTTCGCGTAGTGCGTTAATATCAAACTGGCCATCAAAGTCAGGGTCGTAGCCTTGCTCGTAGTATAAGCCAACAATCTTAACGCCCTGCTCTCTAAGCTCAGTTAAATAGCCTAACTCAGCTAAACAGGTCGGGCACCATGTGCCCCACACATTGAGTAAGTAAACTTCACCTTTTAAATCACTATCTGTCCAACGCGTTGACTCATCCATCAAGTCTGGCAAGTTGAAAACTGGCATAGCCTGCCCAATACGCCCAGTTTGCAGCTCACGCGGGTTAGCAAACAAGCCTTGATATAAAAACACACACAGTAAAACGAAAACCAGTAAAGGTGCTAGTGCGAGTAGTTTACGGTTCATGCTGATGCCTCCTGCTTAGTCGATTTTTGGCGATAGCGTTTATCACCAAGCACTAAAAAGCCTGCCAGTGAAATCAAGATACCACCGAGCCACATCCAACGAACATAAGGCTTATGGTAAATACGTAACGACCACGCACCTTGGCTTAATTGCTCACCTAGCGCTAAATACAAATCACGCGTAAAGCCTGCATCAACAGCCGCTTCAGTCATAAATTGCATACCAATGTCATAACGGCGTTTTTCAGCATGTAAAACGGTTACTTGTTTATCATTTTTCAGCACAGTGACAACACCAGCATGGCCGCTATAGTTTGCGCCGCGGATAGACTTAACACCATCAAAACGGTACTGATATTCATTTAAAGCCACAGTATCACCCGGCTTCATTGATACATCACGCTCTACTGAATAAGCAGAGGTTAACGTTACACCTGCAATCACGAACGCTAAACCAACGTGGCCTAAAACCATCGCCCAATAGCTTAGCCCTAAACGTTTAAAGCCTTCGCCTAAGGTTTTGTGAATAGTTACTTTTGCCGCTAAATCAACCAGAGTAGTAACAACAATCCATACCGCTAGCGCAGTTGCAATAAAGGTAATTGGCGCAATTACATCGTAACTTGAATATAACCACGCTGCCGTAGCCACGAGACTGACAACAGCCGATAGTGCAAATTTGTTTTGCAACATTGACCATTTATTTTGTTTCCAGCGTAACAGCGGACCCATACCCATTAAAATAGCAAACGGTACCAGTAAAATAGCAAACATCTTATTGAAGAAGGGCTCACCAATCGAAATGCTACCTAAGCCAAGTTCTTTGTGGATCATTGGCAGTAATGTACCTAGCAATACAATCAGTGTTGCCACAACTAAGAAAATATTATTTAACCAAAGCGCAACTTCACGTGAGGCAAACTTATAACGGCCTTCACTTTTCACCTGCGAAACACGCAGTGCATAAAGCGATAAACCACCACCAACTACAATGGCTAAGAAAGCTAAAATAAACATACCGCGGTTAGGATCTGAGGCAAAAGCATGCACAGATACAATGATACCCGAGCGAACAATAAAGGTACCCAGTAAGCTTAACGAGAATGCTGCAATAGCCAGTAATACGGTCCACGACTTAAATACACCACGCTTTTCGGTGGTTGATAATGAGTGCAGCAATGCGGTTGCCACAAGCCATGGCATTAATGATGCGTTTTCAACGGGATCCCAGAACCACCAGCCACCCCAGCCAAGTTCTGAGTATGCCCACCAACTACCAATGGTAATACCGAGTGTTAAAAAGCCCCATGCTGTCATAGTCCAAGGACGAGACCACTTAGCCCAAGTATTATCAAGCTTACCTGTAAGTAACGCTGCAATAGCAAATGAGAACGACACAGATAAACCCACATAGCCCATATAAAGCAATGGCGGGTGAATGATCATACCTGGGTCTTGCAATAACGGATTTAAATCGCGACCTTCAACAGGGAAATACGGTAATAAGCGCTCAAATGGGCTCGACATTAATAAGGTGTACAGCATAAAGCCAACACCTAAAAAGCCTAGTACACCCAGTACACGAGCACGTAATACCCAAGGTAATGATTGCGAACGCATAGCGACAACTGCTGTCCAACCCGCTTGCATTACTAACCAGAGTAAAATTGCCCCTTCATGACCACCCCATGTCGAGGTTATTTTGTAGTACCAAGGTAAGGTGCTACTTGAGTGATAAGCAACATACGAAACAGTAAAGTCGTCGGTTAAACTGGCATAAACAAGTGCAGCAAAAGACAGAAGTACAAATACGAATTGTCCAATTGCCAGTGATGGGGCGGCACGCATTAAACGTAAATTGCCGGTATGCGCGCCCCATAAAGGAAAAATACACAATAGAACACTTAGCACCATGGCCAGTGTTAAAGAAAAATAACCGAGTTCTGGGATCATATTAATTGCCGTTATCTAAGTTATACGTCGGTTTTTCGTGCTTGATACCTTTCACTGCTTCAGCAACTTCTGCAGGCATGTATTCTTCATCATGCTTTGCAAGTACTTCAAAGGCATCAATTTCATTGGCTTTAACTAACACGCCCTGCGCCACAATCCCTTGGCCTTCACGGAATAAGTCCGGCAAAATCCCTTGGTAATTAATTGTCACCATAGGGCCTTTATCAATCAGCTTAAAGCTTACCTTTAAGCTTGATTCGTCACGAACAACTGAGCCAGGTACAACCATGCCACCAATACGTAACTTTTGACCAATATGCGGTTTTTCTTTATTTGGTCCTTTACCATCAACAAGTTCACTTGGGGTATAGAATAAATTGATGTTTTCTTGCAGTGCATACAGCACTAAACCAATCGTTGCACCCACACCAAAAATAATGGCTACAACTGCTAATAAACGTTTTTTACGTCTTGGATTCATTGCCCTGCCTCTTGCTTCGCTTTCTTAATGCGCTCTTCACGTTGTGCTTGCTGCTTTACTGAAGAGAAAATACGTTTTGTATCGTTTAACGAACTAAATAAAATACCGAGTAAAATTAATGCACAGCTACCAAAAGACAACCATACATAAAAGCCATAGCCACCCATGGCAATAAAATCTGCAAAAGAATCAAACTGCATGATTAACCTCGCTCAACCATATCACGCACCCAAGGGCGATGCTTTTCACGTTGTAGAATTTCGTTTTTAAGGCGGATTAACGTCACCACACCAACAAAACCTGCAAACGCAACAATGTTAACCATTAATGGCCAAAACATGCTTGGATCAATAGCTTTAGTATCAAACTTTGTAATGGTTGCACCTTGATGCAAGGTATTCCACCATTCCACCGAGAAGTGAATAATCGGTAAGTTGATAACCCCAACAATGGCTAAGATACAAGCAGCACGCCCCGCTGCTTTTTTATCTTCAAAAGCATGATAAAGCGATAACACACCAAGGTATAAAAATAACAGAATTAACTCAGAGGTAAGACGTGCATCCCACACCCACCATGCGCCCCACATAGGTTTACCCCATGCTGCACCGGTAATTAATGCTATCGCTGTCACACATGCCCCGACAGGTGCAATTGCAATCACTGCAAGTTCTGCATTACGTAATTGCCATACTAGTGCGATCACTGCTGCAATCGCCATAGAAGAGTAAGCGCCCATAGATAAAATAGCTGAAGGCACATGGATAAAAATAATTCGGTAGCTGTCTTTTTGTTGGTAATCGGCTGGGGCATAAGCAAGCCCCCAGACCCATCCAACAATCATACAAACCACCGTAACGACGGCGAAATAAGGCAGTAAGGTGTTACACAATTGGTAAGCACGATCTGCTTTTGCGTAGGGATGTAACCACTTCCACATATTAACTTACACTCACTTTCAATGCTGACGATATGGCAATTGGCGCCGCTATAATCGCTACGATTAGCATGGCACCAAGGATTGCAAGCTGTCCGCTATAGGCAAGCTCCATAGAGCTGGTATCAATAGCCGAGGTTGCAAAAATTAGTACAGGGATATACAAAGGCAGAACAAGCAAACTCATTAAAATGCCGCCTTTTTGTAGTCCCACAGTAAGTCCAGCGCCAATTGCGCCAATGAAGCTAAGCAATGGCGTACCTAACAATAAGGTCAGAACGGTTGCTAAAAGCGCTGAACTTTCTAAATTCAATAACAAAGCAAATACCGGAGTCATTAACACTAAAGGCAACCCTGTGATCACCCAATGCGCAGCCACTTTTGCAAGGACAGTTAACGGTAAAGGGTATGATGAAGCAATTAATTGCTCTAGTGTTCCGTCGTGATAATCATCACGAAATAGCTTATCTAGGCCTAACATGGTCGAGAGTAAAGCAGCGACCCAAATAATGCCCGGCGCCATACGAGCAAGTAGACCGGGTTCAGGGCCAATTGCTAACGGAAAAAGAGTAATAACAATAAGAAAAAACAAGATAGGGTTAACGATTTCAGCACGCTGACGAAACGCTAATTTAAGATCTTTAGAAAAAACCGCAGAGAATAATTGCCAATACGAATGCTGTTTTACCATCAGTGGCGATACTCCAAAGTCACTGTTTGAAGGTCACTAAAATGTGTCGTTAAATCTTGGTGGGTGGTTAATAGAATCGCGCCGCCAGCATTTAGGTGCTCAACAAAGCGTTCTTGTAAAAATGCAACACCGCTTTTATCAAGGGCTGTAAATGGCTCATCAAGGATCCATAGTTTGGCACTGTTTAACCACAGTCTTACTAGAGCGACACGGCGTTGTTGCCCTGCTGACAACATACGAACAGGTACATCTTCAAGACCTACCAAGCCTATTTTTGCTAAGATCGGATACAAGTCTTGTTTGCTATCGTAGCCATTTATTTTTAGCCAAAATGCGACATTCTCAAGGGCGGTAAGCTGTGTATTTACCCCAGTTTTATGGCCGATGAATAATAACTCTTGTGCATATTCATCATAGTATTTTGTAATTGAGCGATCTTGGAACAAAACATCGCCTTCATCCGCCATAGCGAAACCCGCGATAATACGCAATAATGATGTTTTACCAGCCCCATTCGGACCAGCTAACTGCATAATTTGTCCCGATTTCAAGCTGAAATTAAGATCCGCAAACAAACAACGATCTTGCTTGATGCAGGTGACGGCCTTAATGTGTAACAAGATGACGATTCTCTATACCCAAAATTAGGCGTTAGTCTACCATAATGATAGGGTAATACGAATATTGCTTTAAAACGATTAACTTATATTTGATCTAAAATAATGAATAAACAAAGCCAGTTGACTCTCAGCACTCAGCTTAATCTAGACCCAAAAGCAATCAGCAGTGCACTACAGCAATCACCTAATGATGCCTTGAAAATGCTGGCTGAGCAGAGCCTAACTGCTCGTAATATTGTGGTTGGTAAGCACAGTGTGCAAATGGACGTGCTAATCAATAACTCATGGCAAACACTGCGCTTATCAACAGAGCAAGAAAACCTCAAAACTGAGCGCTTTTTAGCGGCCAATATTCAATTAAGTAGTGATGGTAAACAGCTGACTATCACACCAGCACCACTGACGATTACACTTGGCAAAAGCCAGCAATTACAAGCACTACTGAACTTGCTAACGCAAGGGAGTGCAAATACAAATATGCCGCACCCTGCTCAGATTGCGCCAAGTAAACCTTTACTACAACTACCGGCATTAAAAGCTGAGTTTGCTCTTAATAATAGTCTCGCTGCTCTTTTAAAAGCTGAAGCACCACTTAAAGCCATTTTGCTGCCTGCTACCAACCAACAAAATAGCTTTAATTTAAACATTATTAATCGCTTTGGGGATTCTCTCCATCAGCAAAGTGTTAGCCAACAAAAAATAGCTGAGTTGGTGGCTAAGCTAACCCCTGAAATGAATTTGAAATTAGCAGGGCAACAAGTACAGTTAAGCGTTGCAAACAAGCAAAGTAATGAATTAACTTTACCGCTACCTACAATATCGCCAAAACAAGCTAAGCAAATTCAAGCGCAGTGGCAATTTCATCCTCATGCATTAAAACTAACCCCCCAGCAAGTTAAAAATACTGTTGAACTTATAAATAAAGCGCCTGTGCAACAAATACTGTTAAAGAACTCGCTGTCAGAGACATTCAATCAAGCATTAAAAAGCCAAGCTGTTGAACCTAAGAGTACGTTGTTAGCGCCATCGAGCAGCTCAAATTCCCCCATTAGCTCTTGGCTAAAAGACAGTTTTGCTGATTTAAAAACGCGTATTAGTGATGCAGTGCGCTATTTTGAAAAGCTCCCTGCTACCACCAAAGCGGCTGTTTACCAGTCAACGCATCAGCTGATTGAAAGCAAAAATACGATTAGCCAACTGGGCTTTAATGCCAATAAAATCAATATAGTAAAGCTTGCCGCTGCTCAACAAAGCGCGCCCCAACACACTGCGCTCCAAGTAGCGCAAAAACCCAGTGGGCCAGTTACAGCTAATACGCCACCACCTGTGGCTAAACAAACAGAGCCATTAACCGAAAGTCAGCCTGCAAAGCAAGTTAGTTTACCCGTGAGCTATAACAAGGCAGCACCTTTAATACAGTTACTGCAACGGATAAAAGTCAGTTTAGAGCCGCTTGTTAGCGCACAAAATCAAGCGACTCAGTTGGCTACAAACCATAGCAAAGAACAACTCCCTGTATTGAGCTTAGACAATGCTATGCAAAAAGCACCTGCAGACAACAAGTCAATTAACAGTTCTGTTAATACTCTAAACTCTGACAAAGCAACATCTGAACAGCTTGCCCCAGTTAAAAGTAGCCTCGCTAATTCAGTACTGAAAAATATGAGTGAGCAAACTAAACAGCATAACTTCGTGACTCGAGCACCCAATGAGCAAACCGTAGGGTTACAAAAAGTTGTTCAACAGCAAACTCAATTACACGCCCCCTTCTTAGCAACAAAAGAGCCGAACTTGAGTCAGCCATTATTGCCGATAAGGCCAATCGAAGCCGCGTTGATTGCTAAGCTATTACCGCTCCCTGAAAGTAAACCGTTAGCAAGTATGCCTCTGCCAGTGCAATTAACAGAGAAACTTGTAGCCCTGAGTGAGCAAAACACATCGCCTTCGGTAGATTTAAACAGGCTCGTTAATCAAGCATTTAATCGCATGATCTCGAGTCAAAACATGCACCCTACAACGATTGAACGAGAGCTTTTAAGTATCCTCAGGCCAACAGCACTGCCTAGTCAAACTCAGCAGGCAAGCTTCAGCCAAGGGTTAGAACAACTAGCAGTGGCTTCACTTGCCGCGCCAATTATTAATCAAGCACCAACCAACCTTAGTTTTAATAATCAAACTGGTCTTGATGCCTTACTGCAAGTGTTAGTGCCCAACTTTAAAGCCGTTAACGGCAATAAATTACTCGAGCAACTACAGCAGCCTGCGATGCAAGCCATGGCGGCTGAAGCCTCGCAACTGAAAAACACTCTAGCTCAGGTGCAAACAACGCCCATCAATCAGCAACAAGATAACAGTGCTTTAGCGCAGTTTTTCTTACCGATGAAATTACCTCCTGAAACAGGGCAAACAGAAATCAGCTTAGGACAATATAAAAAGCCAAGTAAAAATAAACTCGAAGCAAAGAATGTCTGGTTTGTGCGATTGAACTTTGATTATGCTCAGCTTGGCAAGTTACAAATTACCGCGGAGGTGATGGATAAAGCAGTTGATTGCCAATTGCTCGCTTCTTCACAAGAAGTGACAGCGCTTGCTCATCCGCATTTAGAAACGCTGCGCCATAAATTAGCAGGCCATGGTTTAAATGTAGGTGAGTTAAACTTGCAACAAGGGACATCAAACCACCAAGCTTTTTATAAATCCCATGCGATTATTAACATTAAGGTGTAATTTTTATGAGTGAACAAGCGGTGCATAAATCAGCAATTGGCTTACTCTACGAAGCGGGTAGCTCACCACGAGTAACCAGTAAAGGCTTTGGTGAATTGGCTGAAGAAATCGTCAAACTTGCTGAGCAAAAAGGCATTTTGATACACCAAGATGCGGACTTAGCTCAAACCTTATCGCATCTTGAGCTAGGTGAAGAAATCCCGAAAGAGCTCTATTATGTTATTGCTGAATTAATTGCTTTTTCGTACGTATTGCGTGGTAAGTTTCCACCGGGTTGGCAAGACTTTCAAGGTAAGCTCAACATCAAAGCTTAGCTCAAATAAAAAAGCGCCTATTCGGCGCCTTTTTGTTTATGAAGTGACATGAGTAGCTCAGCTTCGGCTCTGGGTAATTCGCATTCACGAATTATTTCTTCTAAATCAGCGCCTAGCTCAACCATTTTAACCGCTCGCGAATAAATTTTCGCATTCGGATCATCATATTTTTGTGCATCTTGTAGCTGTTCAAGCTCTTTACTTTTTTCTTCAACAGCAACAACACGTTTGCCAATACTTAGCATGCCAGCTCGCATTTCAGCCACTTCGCTACGTAAAATACTCAATTGCTGTTGAGCTTCTTGTAACTGTTTTTGCTTAGCTTGAATCGCCGCCGCTTGCTTATTGTTATTGACAAAAATAAGCCCCAAACACACTAATACAAGTAAGATTGAGGCACCAAACAAAGAGTATAACAGCATATAATTTCCAAACGCTTATAGTGCGCTTAGCTCGTCCCACTCATCGTCATTTAATAATTTATTAAGATCAACCAAGATCAGTAACTCACCATCACGGTTAGATACACCTTGGATAAACTTAGCACTTTCTTCTGTGCCAATATTTGGCGCACTGTCAATTTCAGAGCTACGTAGGTAAACCACTTCAGCAACACTGTCGACTAAAATACCAATCACTTGCTTTTCAGCTTCAATGATAACGATACGAGAGTTATCAGTAACCTCAGCACCCATTAAACCAAAACGTGCACGCGTGTCGATCACAGTAACAACATTACCACGTAAGTTAATAATACCTAACACATAAGAAGGCGCACCTGGCACAGGAGCAATTTCGGTATAGCGAAGTACTTCTTGTACTTGCATTACGTTAATGCCGTACGTTTCTTCTTCAAGTTTAAAGGTTACCCACTGTAACACTTCATCGTTGCTATCAGCGTTTTTATTTGCTGACAGTAGTCTTTCTTCACTCATGCTATTACTCCGTAAAAATAGTTACTGCTCACGGCTGTCTAAGCCCTGCTCTAGCAATTGATTTAAATTTTCAACGTCAATCAAGGCGCACATTTTCTCTTTGATAACACCTGCAAGCCAAGGCCGCTTACCTGATTTTGCTCGCCATTTTACATCTTCTTTACGAAGCGTAATATTATTTACGAGCTTTTCTGCCAATAATCCCCATTGACTGTCACCTAAGGTGATTAAATACTGATAATCTAATGAGTGTTCTAATTTTTCATCATACTTTTCTGGCATAACCCAACGTGCAGTATCAACAACATTTAGTTTTTCTTCACGGTTTAGCATGACACCTTTAAACCATTTTGGTTTACCAAATAATTGGTTAACCTCTGCCAGCTGATGAATTCCCCCTAATGCTTTTAACGGTACAGCAAGGGTTAACCCTGCAACCTCAAAGAATAATGCCTGAAATTCACCATCAAAATAGTCTTCTTGACGATCAGACGAGGTTTTTGCAACCAGTTCAGCTTTAGGTTCTGCGACTATATCTTTGATATTAGCTTGGTTCTCGGTTTTCTCAAGCTCTTTAGTCGGTTCTGGGGGTGGTAAAACAGGTTCTGGAGTAGGCTGAACGTCTGTCAGCTTTTCTTCTGTCTTAGTTTCAGGCTCTTTAACCTGCTCCAGCAGCTTTGCGACTGGCTCAAGATTTTGGTCTGTAGGCTCATCTTCACACAACAAAGCGCCCAAATATTGGGTCATCACTTTTTCATTGGCAAATAAATGCTTACTCATCTTTAACCTTGTGCAACTAAGTAATCAAGCAGGGCGCGATAGGCAAAAACGCCACGCGAACGCGGGCAAAATTGAATCGGCACTTGCTGTGCTAAACTAGCATCTCTAAACTTTGTATCGACAGGAACCACGCCTGACCATACTTTATCTTTGTAATTATCCTGCAGAGTCTTGTAAGCTTCAAGTGATGCTTTAGTACGTTTATCGTACATTGTAGGAATAATTGTATATTGGTACTGTTTTGCTTGCGATGTTTGCATCAGCTCCATGGTGCGCATCATACGATCAAGCCCTTTTAAAGCCAAAAATTCTGTTTGTACTGGCACTAAAATTCGCTCACTGGCTGCAAGTGCATTGACCATCAAAACCCCTAAAACAGGCGGGCAATCAATAATTGCATAGTCATAATGGTCGCTAATTTTGGCAAGCGCTTTTTTTAGTATTAAGCCCATGCCATTTTTATTGCCCATGCTTCTATCAAGCGTCGCGATTGCCATCGTCGCAGGTAAGATATCTAGGTTTTCAAGTGTTGATGGACATAGAGCCTGCAAAATTTCTTCACTGGCCATGCTGTTACCACGCGCGAAAATATCATACACGCTGACTTCTAAGTCTTCTGAATCTATACCAAAATAATAAGTCAATGATGCATGCGGATCGGTGTCAATAAGTAACACGCGTTTTCCTTGTAAAGCGAGAATACCAGCAAGGCTAACGGCTGTTGTTGTTTTCCCTACCCCACCTTTTTGATTCGCTACGGTCCAAACTTTCACATCACACCTTATTATTGTTCATTGCGCGTGGTAATCCTAATTCCACCATGTGGTAATTGAATCACTTTAATGCTGTTATCATCGCTTGGCAACTCAATTTCTGTCGTCTGTTGCGGTTGGTTTTGTGACTCTTGTTCAGTATTTTCTGGCTCTTTTGGCGGTAAACCATATTTAGACAATGCAACAACCACTTTGCGGTTTTCTGCGCGTCCTTGCTCAGTGTCATTACTTGCGAAAGGTGAATATTGCCCGTAACCTTCAATAGCCATACGCGCAGGGTTAATACCTAAACTCTCAAGCTCAACTAGGACAGATGTCGCCCTCGCTACAGATAGCTCCCAGTTAGAGCGAAACATCTCATTACGAATACCTTCGTTATCGGTATAACCACGCACACGAATGTAATTATCAACTGGTGCAATAATATCTTTCACTAAACTAACAACTTGTTTTGCACGCTGCTGTGCAACAGCACTGCCCGATGAAAACAACATACCAGAGCTTAATTCAATGATGAGCCAATCTTGATGAAGCTCTAAACTTGCTTCGCCATCACGAATTTCATCAATGAGCGCAGACTGTAATTTAGTAAGTAAGCTGTCGAGAGGCTTGCCGAGATGTTTTTTCTCAATATTGCTGGTTTCGCTTTGCCCATCGAGTAATTCAGGGCCTTGCTCATCTTTACGAATGCTCTCACCGTATAGAATGTCGTTCTCAGGGCTGACTCTGTCAGTTAGTATGCCTGTGCCGTTAACCCCAGTGCCAACCTGTTGTTGCTGACGAGCAGACTTTTCAAACACCTGCTCTAGTGAATCTGAGAGAATTTGAAAATCTTCATTTTTACTAATTGCGATCGCATACATGACCACAAAAAAAGCAAACATGATGGTCATGTAATCGGCATAAGAGACAAGCCAGCGTTCAGTATGTTGGTTTTTTGACGTGTTATGACGCAGACGACGGCGCATCATAATAAATTACTCGTCAACTAAGCTTGGGCGCTCTACACGGTACGCCTCAAGTTTTAGTTCGATATTTAGTGGGCTTTCACCTTGCGAAATAGCAATAATGCCTTCAGCAAGTAGTTCATGATACAGCATTTTTTGCTCAACTTGCTGCTTAAGTTTATTCGCCATTGGCAAGAATAATAAGTTAGCTAAACCAACACCGTAAATAGTAGCGATAAACGCAGTAGCCACACCGGCACCCAGTTTTTCAGGATCCGTTATAAATTGCATAGCCTGAATCAAACCGAGTACTGCACCTAAAATACCGATTGTAGGGCTATAACCGCCCATAGCTTCATAAACTCGACTTACCTCGAGTAAGCGTTCGCGTTCAAGCATTAAATCAATTTCAAGCGTATCTCTAAGCTTTTGCTCATCAATCCCATCAACAAGTAGACTCAAGCCCTTTGCCGCATACGGGTCTGAGTGCGACAGCGCTTCCGACTCAAGGGCTAAGTAACCTTCTTGACGTGCTTTATGTGACCAACGCTTTACTTGCTCGATGGCTGCATCAATATCGTGATACGGCGGAAAAAACACCCAATGACTGATCTTAAGTGTTTTAGTAAAAACACTTGCTGGGGTCTGAAGCATGACAGCCCCAAGCGTACCACCAAGCACGATGATAAGCGCAGGACCATTAAACAGTGCAGAAACAACCCCGCCCTCTAATGCATAACCAAAGGCGATGGCACTTACTGCGACAATTAAGCCAAGGAAAGACAGTTTATCCACAACCAGTCTCACGCGTTAAACGATTCGCAACATCTGCAAGCGCTAAGCTTTCACTCGCCAAGCCGGCATTAGCAACAGCTTGTGGCATACCATACACCACACTGGTTTTTTCATCTTGCGCCCAAATAGTCGCACCGACTTGCTTAAGCATACGCGCACCATCACGGCCATCTGCGCCCATGCCCGTTAATACTACAGCTAGCACATCACCGCCGAAGGTTTTTGCAGCACTTGCAAAAGTCACATCAACACTCGGCTTGTAAGTAATACGCGGACTATCGTCTTCAAATACTCGCAGAGTGCGAGAACCACCACGCCCCTCTATTAGCATTTGTTGGCCACCTGGCGCTAAGTAAGCGGTGCCAGGCACTAAACGGTCACCATTTTGCGCTTCTTTAACATTGATTTTGCATAAGCCATTTAGCCTTGCAGCAAAAGCTGGCGTAAACGCAGCTGGCATATGCTGAATAAGCAAAATAGGATGTGGGAAATTAGCTGGCAGCTGAGTCAAAATTGTTTGAAGCGCCACAGGTCCACCGGTTGATGTACCGATAGCAACCAATTGATATTTCTTGCCCGAAGCGCGAATATTACTCGTATTCGATGACGATGCAGCCGGCGAACTTGCAGCAGCAGGACGGCTAAAACTGCGATCAGGCTGGACAATACCGTTACTGCTTGTAGCGCCACTACTTCTTAGTGTAGGAGTCGGAGTTGATCTCGAAATAGGTGCTGGGCGCGAGAAACGAGAAATGCGACGGCGACCAATTTCTTTTACTTTATTTTGTAAAAGCGCGATTGCATCTTCATTATTGCGTGCAATGTCTTCGAACTTTTTCGGTAAAAAATCAAGGGCCCCAGCATCCAATGCATCTAGGGTTGCTGTTGCGCCATCACGGGTGAGTGATGAGAACATTAAAATAGGAGTCGGTGTTGCTGCCATTATTTCTTTCACGGCACTAATGCCATCAAGAACCGGCATTTCAACATCCATAGTAATTACATCAGGTTTTAATTCACGGGCTTTATCGACCGCTTCACGACCGTTTACGGCAAAACCAATTACTTGAATATTGCTGTCTTGCTCTAAAATTTCGCTGACTCTGCGGCGAAAAAAGCTTGAATCATCAACAACTAATACTTTGACTGCCATTGGCACTCTCTTGTTTTATATCACTTAAAGTGCAGTTAAACGCTGCACTTTATTATTTATTATTAGCCAACGTAGTGTTTAAGCATGCTAGGTACGTCGAGGATCAATGCAATCCCACCATCAGAAGTAATTGTCGCACCAGCCATGCCTGGCGTACCTTGCAATAAGGCATCTAAAGGTTTGATAACAACTTCTTCCTGGCCAATTAACGAGTCAACCACAAAGCCCACTTGTTTAGTACCGATTTGAACAATAACTACGTGACCTTCAGCTTTACGTTCTTGGCGGTTGGCACCTTTTACTAACCAATGTTGTAAATAGAAAAGCGGGATCGCTTTTTCACGCACAATTATTGTCAGTTGACCATCAACGACATTAGTTTTAGTTAAATCAAGATGGAAAATTTCACTCACACCAGCAAGTGGTAAAGCAAATGTTTGCTCGCCAACAATAACCATAAGAGTCGGTAAAATAGCCAGTGTTAATGGCACCTTGATTTCTAATACAGTACCTACACCCAGCTCTGACTGAATATTGACAGAGCCATTTAACTGGGTGATTTTTGTTTTTACTACATCCATGCCGACGCCGCGGCCTGAAATATCAGATATCTCTTCTTTGGTTGAGAAACCAGGCGCAAAAATTAAGTTGTAAGCTTCGGTATCCGACAAGCGGCTTGCTTGGTCGTGATCGATCACACCTTTGCTGATAGCAATTTTTTTCAACTTCTCAGCATCCATACCTGCACCATCATCACGAATGGTCAATAAGATATGATCGCCTTCTTGCGAAGCAGAAAGAGTGACTGTACCGGTACGTGGTTTACCCGCGGCTTCACGCACATCTGGCATTTCAATACCATGGTCAACAGAGTTACGAACTAAATGCACGAGCGGATCGGCAAGCGCTTCTACTAAGTTTTTGTCTAAATCGGTTTCTTCACCAACCAGCTGCAGGTTAATGTCTTTTTTCAAGCTGCGAGCTAAGTCACGCACAACGCGTGGGAAGCGGCCAAATACTTTCTTAATTGGCTGCATGCGGGTTTTCATCACCGCACCTTGCAGGTCTGCAGTTACCACATCTAAATTAGAGATGGCTTTACCCATTGATTCGCTGTTACTGTTATTTGCAAGGCTAACCAAACGGTTGCGTACTAATACCAGCTCACCCACCATGTTCATGATTTCGTCCAAGCGCTTGGTATCAACACGAACCGTTGTTTCAGCTTGTGGTGGTGGCGCTTTTTTCGGTGCAGCAGAAGCTGCTGGTGCTTTTGCAGGAGCTGGAGCCGGTTTAGGTGCAGCTGCGGCAGGCTTAGGAGTAGGTGCCGGTTTTGATGCTGCTGGCTGTGCCGGTTTTGCAGGTTCAGCTTTAGGTGGTTCAGGCGCTTTTTCTGGCGCAGCCGTTTCTAAAGACTGTGGAGCTGTACCTTTACCATGTAATTCATCAAGCAACGCCTCAAACTCGTCATCGCTAATTTCATCGTCTGAGTCACTGCTTGTAGTATCTACTGCTGGCGCTTGAGGAGTTGGTTGTGCAGATTTTACTGTTTCAGGTTTGGCTATATTTTCTTGTTTTACTTCACCAAAATTACCAACACCATGTAATTCGTCTAATAAACTGTCGAATTCATCATCGGTGATGTCATCACTATCACTGCTAATAGCTTCAGGAGCAGCCGCTGCTGGCCCTTGACCTTTACCATGTAATTCATCGAGGAGGCTTTCAAACTCATCTTCAGTAATTTCATCAATATTCTGTGGTTCTGCCTTACTATCAGCAAGACCGCCGCCATCAAACAACATATCAAACGCAAATGGATCATCTTCATCAATATTGTCTGCTGCCGTGTTAGCTGTTACTTCAGGTGCATCAACAACAGCCTCTTCAACAGCAGGTTCTTCAGGTGCAACTGCTACATCGTCTGCTACTGATACATCTTCACCTGCAAGCTCTTCCGCTGTAGGGGGTTGGCTTAATTTATGAAGAACGTCTAGAAGCGCAGGATCTGCAGGCTCTGGTTGCTCACGATTTTGAATCGTTGCGAACATTTCGTTGATGGTATCCAGAGCTTGTAAAATAACATCCATAAGCTCAGGAGTGACACTGCGAACACCTTGGCGTAATAAATCGAAAACATTCTCTGCACCGTGACACGCATCAACAAGTTCAGTCATGCTTAAAAAGCCTGCACCGCCTTTGACAGTGTGGAAGCCTCTAAAAATGGCGTTTAAGAGATCTTTGTCTTCGGGATTGTTCTCAAGCTCAACTAATTGCTCTGACAAAAGCTCTAAGATTTCTCCTGCCTCAACAAGGAAATCCTGTAAAATATCTTCATCGACTTCAAAGCTCATGCAGCTACTCTCCTCTTAGAAGCCCAGACTTGATAATAGATCATCGACTTCATCTTGTCCTGAGACAACATCATCACGAGAGTCTTTATCAATAATCGGCCCTTCAGGACCTGCTAGTGTATCACTTGTTGCAGGTGCTTTTTCTATGGCCTGTTTTTCTTGTTGTTGATGACCATCTTCTTGACTGCCAAACACAGTTAAGAGATTAATTAAACTGTCTTCTACTTCTCGCACTAACTCAATGACGCGACGGATTACTTGCCCCGTCAAATCTTGATAGTCCTGTGCCATCAGCACATTGGTCATCAAGCCCTGTAGCTCATCGGTTTTAGTATGCGAGTTATTCATAAAATTATCTAAGCTATGACATAGCTTTTTAAACTCACCGAGCTCTATTTCTCGGCTCATTAAACGATCCCACGTTGGTTTAATCGTCGCTATTTCATCTGCAAGTTGTTGCGCTAAAGGTAAACTAGCTTCAACTGCATCCATGGTTTTGTTAGCGGCGCTTTCTGTCATTTCCATAACATAATTTAAGCGCTGCTTAGCGTCTGGGATCGCATCGGTAGTTAAATCTGAAAGACGAGTATCTAGATCAAAGTTTTTTAGCGCTTCATGTAATTGTCGCGTCAGTTTACCGATTTCAGCAAACAGCTCTGATTGTTCTTTTGATGCTGTTTCAAGTATCAGCTGATCAGCTTTTTCTTGTTCACCATTTTCAAGAAACTCAACAAGTTGACGAGCTTGCTCTAAACTTATTTGAGGCGCAGCTAGTGCTGACATAAGCCTCTCCCCTTAGATTAACCTAAACGTTCAAACACTTTTTCCAATTTGGTTTTAAGTGTCGCAGCAGTGAATGGTTTAACGATATAGCCATTAACACCCGCTTGAGCAGCAGCAACAATTTGTTCTTTTTTCGCTTCAGCTGTCACCATTAATACAGGAATATGCTTAAGGCTATCATCAGCACGAATTGCTCTTAACAAATCAATGCCTTGCATACCTGGCATGTTCCAATCTGTTACAACAAAATCAAATTCTTGATTTTGTAGCATTGGCAATGCTGTTGACCCATCGTCAGCTTCCTGCACATTGGTAAAACCTAAATCCCTTAATAGATTTTTAATGATACGTCTCATTGTAGAAAAATCATCAACAACAAGAATTTTCATGTTTTTATCCAAAACATCCTCCGGTGAGGTTTGAACCTATATTTACTTACTACTAATTAATCCAGTCATTGATTTTTGCTTTGAGCTTAATCATCGCCTGACCATGTATCTGACTCACACGCGATTCACTAACATCGAGTATGTGTCCTATTTCTTTTAAGTTCATTTCGTCGTTGTAGTACAAAGACAAAACAAGTGCATCTCTTTCTGGTAACGATTGGATAGCCGTTAATAGAGACTGGTTAAACCGCTCATTTTTAACGTTATTAAACGGTTTGTCTAGTCCTAAATCCTGACCTACAGGTGTAATGACGTCTTCATCAACGCCTAAGTCCTCTATACCTAATACTTTACTAGAATTTACATCATGTAGAATATGATGGTACTCATCGAGCGTTATATCAAGTTTTTCAGCGACTTCTGTATCTTTAGGTTCACGATTTAGCGTGCTTTCTAATTCGGCTATGGTTTCAGCCACTAGACGGGCATTTCGGTGAACTGAGCGTGGTGCCCAGTCACCTCTACGAATTTCGTCTAACATCGCACCACGAATACGAATTCCAGCGAAAGTTTCGAAACTAGCCCCTTTGCTAGCATCAAAGTTTTTTGATGCTTCAATTAGACCTATCATGCCTGATTGAATTAAATCATCGAGTTGGACACTGGCAGGTAAACGAGCAATTAGATGGCACGCCACTTTTTTAACTAAAGAGGCATGTTTTTCAACAATCGCATTTAAGTTTTGTGCTGATTGATATCCCATCGCTTTATTCACCGATGTTGTCATAGTTAGCCGTTTACTAGTTTTTCAATGAAAAATTCTAAATGGCCAGAAGGTTGATTAGGGATCGGCCACTTAACTGCTTTTGTTGCTAATGTTTTAAACGCCACCGCAGCTGGTGAGTTTGGAAATAATTCAACAATCACCTTTTGACGTCGCGTAGATTTACGCATGTTCTCGTCATAAGGAATGGTAGCTACCAACTCCATTGAAACGTCTAAAAAGCGATCCGTTACTTTTGAAAGTTTAGCAAATAATTCTTGCCCTTCACGCAAACTGCGCACCATATTAGCAACAATTTTAAATTTATATACGCCATGCTCACGGCTAAGCACTTTAATAAGCGCATAAGCATCGGTGATTGAGGTAGGTTCATCACATACAACCACAACAACGTCTTGGGCTGCACGAGAAAAGCTTAATACCATGTCAGAAATACCTGCGGCGGTATCGACAATTAAAATATCAAACTCGGTGTTTAACTCGCTAAAAGCGCGAATAAGACCTGCATGCTCAGATGGCGTTAATTCAACCATACTTTGCGAACCAGACGTCGCTGGTACAATTTTGATGCCTGCAGGGCCTTCAACGAGAATTTCGTCAAGCTCACACTCGCCTGACAAAACATGAGATAAGTTACGTTCAACACGAAGGCCAAGCATCACGTCACAGTTTGCCAAACCTAAATCGGCATCTAGTACTAATACACGATTTCCTTGCTGCCCTAATGCGATTGCGGTGTTGAGTGAAACATTGGTTTTACCCACTCCACCTTTACCGCCAGTCACAGCGATAACTTTAACGCCACTATTATTATTTTGATTCATTTTGCGCAGGCCGCTTGCTTGATCTAATACTGTGTTAATCATACATCCCTACTGTGTTCGACGCTACTGCTTGACGTCGTGAATGTTGTGCTTTTGCTCGTTTTAAATACAATTGTTCAGCTTTTTTCACTAGTTTTTCAGCATTCGCTACGCGAATATCTTCAGGAACACGCTGACCGTTAGTAAGATACCCTATTGGCAGGCGATTTTGAATCGCTATACTAATAATCTCACCTAAACTTAAAGATTCATCCAATTTAGTGAAGATACAGCCACTTAGATGAACCTTTTTAAAGTGTCTTACGGTTTCTTGCAACACATTTATCTGTGCTGTCGCACTTAATACTAAATAACTACGAATATCAACACGCTGATTACGCATTAAGGTGTTTAATTGCTCAGTTAAACGTAAATCACGTTGGCTCATACCCGCTGTATCTATTAATACTAGACGCTTATTACGTAAATGGTATAGCACTTCAGCTAATTCATTCGCATCTTTTACCTGCTTAACACCACAGCCAATAATACGACCATAAGTAGCCAATTGTTCGTAGGCACCAATTCTATATGTATCAGTGGTGATCAACGCCACTTTATCAGCACCATATTTTTGTGCACCCAGTGCAGCTAATTTCGCAACAGTCGTTGTTTTACCAACACCCGTTGGGCCCACTAATGCGAATACACCACCTTGACGTAGGATTTCGTTATTCGTTGTATGCATTTGGTTTTCAACCATTTGCAGTAATGCTTGCCACGCTTGTTGACGTGATACATCGTCAGGAATGAAACAGGCCATTTGCTCAGCAACATCACGTTCAATGCCCATACCCGCTAAGCGGTCAATCATACATGCACGAGTCGGATCGCGGCGAGCCATATCCTGTTGCATTAAGCCAGATACTTGGTGTTCAAGTAATTGACGAATCGCATTCATTTCTTCCCGCATAGTCGTCATTTCTGATTGATTCGCAGGTGCTGAGTTTTTATGCTCAGCGGGTGAATCTAAATCATCAAAACCTGAATCTAAATCGTCATCAAAACCAAGGCTATGAGCTTGAGTTTGTACACGAGGTGCTGCCTGCGGTTGATAACGAGGAGCTTGCTTGTATTGTGGCTGTTGCTGCTCAAAGCTTGGCTCTTTTGCTTGATAGTGTTCACTCGTATCAATACCAGATTGACTAAACATTGACGCAAGCTCTGGCGAACGAGGGCGTGGGGCTTGACGCTCAAGTAACGCTTGAAGGCTATCAGCAACTTTTGCTTGCGGCTCAGGTTTAGCACGCATTGGCTCAGGTTTAACAAAGTTATGCTGTGGAGCAGGTGCTGATTGTGCCACTGCTGGTTTAGCTTCGGCTTTCGGGGCTGCTTTGTCGTAATCAACAGCTGCAACGATTTCAACGCCGTTAGCAAGCTTTTTGTTCGACATAATAACCGCATCAACACCTAGTTCATCTTTCACTTCTTTCAGTGCTGTGCGCATATCTTTAGCAAAAAAACGTTTAATTTTCATGGTTCAACCCCTTTACTATCCTATTGTTGGCCTACTGAGCTGACAATCTTAATCTGTCTTTCGTCTGGTACCTCTTGGTAAGACATCACCCTTAAACCTGGGATGGTGTACTTAACGAAGCGAGATAACACAGTTCTTAACATTCCTGACGTTAACAGTATCGAAGGTTCACCGGCCATTTCTTGGTTTTGATGCGCTTCATTCAATGATTGTTGAAGTCGCTCTGCAAGGCTTGGCTCTATTCCGGCACCTTCGTCACCTGCATTCTGAAGTGACTGATGCAACATCTGTTCCAACTCAGGCGCCAAGGTTATGACAGGGATCTCAGAAGACATACCAACAGCATCTTGAACGATCAATCTGCGCAGTGAAATTCGCACTGCAGCCGTTAGTACATCAGGGTCTTGGCTACGTGGGCCATACTCAACAAGGGTTTGAACAATCGAGCGCATATCGCGAATTGCCACCCCTTCATTGAGTAAGTTTTGTAGCACTTTTACGATAGTAGTGAGTGGTAATACGTCAGGAACCAGTCCTTCAACTAAACGTGGATGACTCTTCGCTAACATATCTAATAAGTTTTGCACTTCTTCATGACCAAGCAGTAAAGCTGCGCTATTAGTAAGTAACTGACTAATATGAGTTGCAACCACAGTTGCTGAATCAACGACTGTATAGCCAAGTGATTGTGCTTCATCTTTTTGATCTGGTTTGATCCAAACCGCATCTAATCCGAATGCAGGGTCTTTTGTGGCAACCCCTTTGATTGGACCAAATACTTGGCCTGGATTAATCGCTAACTCATCACCATGCTTAAGCTCACCTTCACCGCTTGAAACCCCCATCATAGTGATTCTATAAGCATTTGGGTCAAGTTCTAAGTTATCGCGAATATGCACAGGAGGTACCAAGAAACCAAGTTCCTGAGACAATTTCTTACGCACACCTTTGATACGATTTAATAGTTCACCACCTTGAGATTGATCTACCAGTGGAATTAAGCGATATCCCACTTCTAAACCAATAACGTCAACCTGTTGAACATCATCCCAACCCAGTTCTTTTTGCTCTTGTTTATTAGCAACACCTGTTCCTGGCGCACCACCATTTGCTTCTTGCTCTGCTTTTTCAGCTTCTGCTTTGGCTTTTTGTTGTTGCGTGAAGTAAGCAAGGTAACCCAGTAATCCACCTAGGCTTAAAAATGCAATATGCGGCATACCTGGCACAAGACCCATGATGATCAAAATACCAGATGCGATATACAAAGACTTTTCGTTACCTAGCTGTGTCTTAACTTGATCGCCCATATTGTGCGATTCATTTTGACGGGTAACAACGATTGCAGTACCGATAGACAGTAACAGTGAAGGCAGTTGTGCAACTAGACCATCACCAATGGTTAGTAAGGTGTACACTTCCATCGCACGGCTGAACGATAAATCATGTTGGATCATACCAACAAATAAACCACCAACGATGTTAATCACTAGAATAACGATACCCGCTATTGCATCGCCTTTTACGAACTTACTCGCACCATCCATTGAACCATAGAAATCGGCTTCGCGGGTAACCTCTTCACGGCGTTCACGGGCTTGCTCTGCACTGATAAAACCAGCGTTTAAATCAGCATCAATCGCCATTTGTTTACCCGGCATTGCATCAAGAGTAAAGCGAGCTGATACTTCAGAAATACGACCTGCACCTTTGGTGATAACCACAAAGTTAATAATGATTAAAATCAGGAAGACCACTAAACCAACTGCATAGTTACCGCCGATAACCACCGAACCAAAGGCCTCGATAACTTTACCGGCTGCATCACCGCCGTTATGACCTTCGAGTAATACTACACGGGTACTGGCGACATTCAGCGCTAAGCGCATGATGGTTGCAATCAGTAGAACCGCAGGGAACATACCAAATTCAAGGGGTTTCATGGTGTAAACTGTAACCAGTAACACCACCAGTGCTAACGCGATATTAAACGAAAATAGAATATCTAAAAGAAATGGCGGCAGGGGTAAAATCACCATACCCAGCGCAGCAAGTACCATTAACGGCGTGCCGATACCCTTCGCATATTCTTTTTTATCTCTGTTAAGTTGTTGTAATACCGCTTTAAATTCCATAATTCAACAATTTCAAAAAATTGACACTACACGGAATTTGCAATAACTATTCCAAGTTATAAATTTACTGTTTAGTATTTGTAGGCATCGGGTATTGGGAGCTTTTTATTGAGTGGTACAGGACGTTTACCGCGCCCTTTTTGGAAGCGTTTTAACTGGAAGACATAAGCTAACACTTGTGCAACGGCAGTGAATAGCTGATCAGGTATTTGATGACCAACATCGGTGGTGTGATACAGCGCACGAGTAAGCATGGGTGATTCAACAATTGGCACGTCATTCCCCTTGCCCACTTTACGAATTTGCATAGCAAGCTCGTCCACGCCTTTGGCAAGAACAATAGGCGCACCCGCTTTAGCTGTATCGTATTTTAGTGCTACAGAATAATGGGTCGGGTTAGTTACGATCACATCTGCATCAGGCACGTCTTGCATCATACGCCTTTGCGACATTTCACGCTGAGTACGGCGAATACGCGCTTTTATTTGCGGATCACCCTCAGAGTTTTTAAATTCGTCTTTTACCTCTTGTAAGGTCATTTTTAACTGTTTATGGTGTTTGTGACTTTGATAAGGAGAATCTATTGCAGCAATAATGATTAACGTACAAGTTAACCCCAAGAACATCCAAGATAGTATTTCGAGTGCATGGATAAAATTTCCGGGCGCGCTTTCAATGCTTAGGTGCAGTATTTCATCAAAGAAAGTATTAATTAAGAACACAGCAAAGCCTGCAACCACTACAAATTTTAAAATAGACTTAACTAGCTCTACTCCTGCTTGAGGGCCAAGCATACGCTTAATACCTTTAGCTGGCGACATCTTACTTGCTTTTGGGGCTGCCGCTTGCCAACTAAAGTTATAACCTCCCAGTAAAGTATTGCCAACAAAAGCGGCTATGACGATGATCAACACAAACATTGCCATAGGGAATAACAATGCATCCGCAACAATTCCCCACACTGAAAACATCTTAGTGGTGTCGTAGGTTTCATTACGGTTAAGGCTTAATAAACGTCCCATTATATTATAAAGACCTTTACCAATTTCAGGGCCATACAACAATAATGAAACTGCAGAAAAAATAAGCACAAACATGGTACCTAGCTCTTTTGAGCGGGCAACCTGACCTTTCTTCTTGGCATCATCAATTTTTTTCTGCGTGGGTTCTTCGGTTTTTTCTTGACCAGAATCTTCAGCCATGGCGCGCTCCTAAGGTGTACAACCAACAAGGCTGCACATTAACTCAACCATTTTTAACCACTGAAACTCAAATTGAGTCATAAAGTTGCCTAATGTTGCCCAAATAATCACAAGACCAGCTACTAAGGTAAACGGAAAGCCAATTGAGAAAATATTTAACTGCGGTGCCGCTCGGGTCATTACACCAAACGACATGTTAATAACAAGCATGGCTGTCAGTGGAGCTAAAGCAAGCACCAAGGCTGTGGTGAACATCCAACCACCCCAAGTAACGATATCCCAGTAATGATCAACCGCCCACCAATTGCCATCAATTGGTAGCACTTCAAAGCTATGAATGACCATTTGAATCATCATTAAGTGGCCATTGAACACAAAGAAAAGCAAGGTCGCCAAGATTAGATAAAATTGTCCCACAGCGGGTACACTCAGACCATTCGATGGATCAACTACGGACGCAAAACCAAGACCTGTTTGCATCGCGAGTATTTGCCCAGCAAGAACAAAAGTATTTAGCAATAAAACAGATGCAAACCCAATCGCCACACCAATAAGCATTTGCTGAATGACCACAAGAATCATCTCAAACGAAAAAAGATTGTTGAAAGTCGCAGGGGGCAGCATAGGCACAGCAACAAAGGTTACAACTACAGCTAAACCAAGCTTAATTCGGCTTGGTACATTCTTCGCACCAAGGCCTGCCATAATCATTATCATTGAGCTAATACGCACTAATGGCAGCAAAAAGTCGCTGAGCCATTGAATAATGACCGCAAATGGAAATTCCATTTAGCCTGCAATCTCCGGTATAGACATCACTAAACGGGTAAAATAGTCCATAAGCTCTTGCGTGAACCAGTGACCACCTATAATAAGTGCGCTTATGGTAATTAGCAAACGAGGTAAAAAGCTTAAGGTTTGCTCATTGATTGATGTTGCCGCTTGGAAAACTGCTACGACTAGACCGACTAATAAGCCAGGTACTACGATTGCAGACACTAACTTTATAACTAAAAATAGCGCGTCACTGAGTATATCGACAAAAATTTCGGGTTCCATTCTGTCTCTCCTACCTAATTATGTGCCTTGAATTGCATTGTTACACCCCGAGCCCAAAGCTCTTCGCCAGCGTGCCCATCACAAGGCTCCAGCCATCCACCAACACAAACAGCATGATCTTAAACGGCAAAGATACAATCATCGGCGAAAGCATCATCATACCCATGGCCATTAATACGGAGGCCACCACTAAATCAACTATCAAAAATGGGATAAAGAACATAAAACCAATGATAAAGGCCGTTTGCAATTCGCTGGTAACAAACGCTGGGATCAATACAATCAGCGGCGTGTCTTCTGGCGAATCTAATTGCTCATAACCAGCTATTTTCGCAAAGGTCTCTAAATCTTTTATACGAACTTGCGAGAGCATAAACGCTTTCATTGGCTCTTTGGCAAGTTCTAATGCTTGCACTGAAGTAACTTGCTCATTCAAGTACGGCTCAATAGCGCGCTCATTCACTTGCTGATAAATTGGCGCCATAATAAAAATACTTAAAAACAGCGACATGCCTAACAAAATTTGATTCGATGGTGTTTGTTGTAAGCCTATTGCTTGGCGTAATATCGCCAGAACCACAATAATCCGTGTAAATGAAGTCATCATAATGACCGCTGCTGGAATAAAACTCAGTGCCGTCATGATCGCTAATACTTGTAGCGTCACTGAGTAATCTTGAGAGCCATCAGGGTTGGTGGTAATGGTCAGTGCTTCTATGCCTTCAGCGTTAACCGACGGCAAAAACAACACACTTGCTAAAATAAGTATCCACTTGATCATAGCGTTAATTCTTTTTATTTGAAGGTGATTGTGGGTTCAGTAACTTTCCAAATTTCTTGGCAAGTTCTGGCAGTTCTTTTTCTTGTAATGGTGTTTCTAGTTTATGCAGATAGTTAATACTGTGCGGGGTCACACCAATTAAGTGCTGAGCGTTATCGATTTCAATGACCATCAAGCGCTCACGAGAGCCCAAAGGCAAACTGCGCACTACTTTAAATTCATCACTATTAGCAAGATTTGGATTTAGTTTTTTAACCAAAAAAGCCAAAGCAATGATAACCACCAGCACTAAAAGCAAAGACATCACCATAGACAGTAAATCTGCCGTCGGTGATGCCGTAGGAAATGCAGTGCTCGACGCACTTGTTAAAGCAACTAAAGCATTCATCGTAACTTTTTAATACGCTCAACTTGGCTAATAACGTCAGTTAAACGAATACCGAACTTATCGTTTACAACGACCACCTCACCATGGGCAATCAGCGTGCCGTTAACCAATACATCAAGCGGCTCACCAGCGACTCGGTCTAGTTCTACCACCGAACCTTGGTTAAGCTGTAATAAGTTACGAATGTTGATTTTTGAACGGCCCACTTCCATAGAAATAGTAACCGGAATGTCCAAGATGGTATCAAGTTTTCGCTTTTCGTCGCCCGATAGCTCATGTCTTTCATCTTTTAATTCATCAAGCTCTGCCACAGCAGCATCGCCTGAGCCACCCTCAGCCTCTTCAGCTTCGGCTAGTGCCGCGGCCCATTCGTCCATTGTATCTTGATCATCACTCATTATGTTTAACCTTATAAATCGACTACCAGTCTAAATCTACACCTTCAGATAGATGTAGATCTTCTTCTAGTTCTGCTAATTCTGCATCTGAATCCAGTTTTTTGCCACCTTTTGTGAACACATGTAGTTCTGACTTAACTGATTCAGGGCGTTTAATTTTTTCGCTAATTTGTAGTGCCACATTGTCACGTGAGCGGCCCATTTTCGCTCTAAATGTCGGCAGTTCTTCTACAAATACGGTGATATGCTCTGGCATTTCAACTGGGATAATATCGCCAGCTTTAAGCTCCATAATCTGTTGTAGCGTTAAATCAACCTCAAGTAATTGAGTCGATAGATCGACTTCTACATCCATGATCTCATCACGTAATGCTTTACTCCAACGTAAGTCGGTGTCTTCGGTGTCTGATTGCACACCGGCATCGAGCAATTCGCGAATAGGCTCAAGCATTGAATACGGTAATGCGATATGGAAATCACCACCACCACCATCTAGCTCAATATGGAAGGAGCTAATAACAACCACTTCAGTTGGACTTACGATGTTCGCCATTGCTGGGTTAACTTCTGAGTCAAGGTACTCAAAAGATACATCCATTACCGGCGCCCATGCTTCTTTATAATCTTCGAAGATAATTTTAAGTAGCATTTGAACAATACGTCGTTCTGTTGGCGTAAATTCACGGCCTTCAATTTTTGCATGATAGCGGCCATCACCACCAAAAAAGTTATCCACTAAAATGAATACTAATCGGGCTTCCATGGTAATTAAGCCAGTGCCCTTCAACGGACGAAAACGTACCATGTTCAAACTGGTTGGCACGAATAAGGTATGGATATATTCGCCAAATTTAATCATTTGCACGCCGTTGATTGACACCTCAGCGGTGCGGCGCATCATGTTAAATAGGCTAATTCGCATATGACGGGCAAAACGTTCATTCACGATCTCCAAGGTCGGCATACGACCACGGACAATACGATCTTGTGATGAGAAGTCATACTGTAAGGTATTACTGTCTAAGTCATCACCTTCGTGAATATCTTCCTCTTCGACTTCATCAACGCCGTGTAAAAGCGCATCAATTTCGTCTTGAGATAATAAATCGCTCACGCTGACCCCTTATTGCATCACAAAGCCGGTGAATAATACCCGCTCTATCACTTTGCTACCTTCAACATCACTTAATGCTGATTGTACTTTTTCAAGTGCAGCAACACGCACTGACTCTTTACCTTCACTGGTACCTAATTCATCTGCGGTCGTTGTTGAAAGAACGCCAAGTAAGGTACTTTCGATAAGTGGAATATGCTTTTTGGCAGTTTCTTCGTTCACTTCACCGCGAACAAGTAGCTGAACTTTTATTTGTACAATACGGTCGCGACTCGCACCGGGTACATTAAATACAAATGGGCGTGGCATTGCGACATAGAGAGCCGAACCAATCTGTGCGGAGCTAGATGGTGCAGCAGCCTCAGTCACTGTGGTTTCATCTGCTAGGCTCTCTTCAGGGGCATCATCACCCATAAATAAAAAGTAACCTGCGGCGGCGCCAACAATCAACACTACAGCTGCAATAATGATAATCAGCTTCTTTTTGCCTTTACCCGTATCTTCTATTTCTAAATTTGCTTCTTCGGCCATTGTCACTTCCCTCAAAGTTACAGCAAGCTGTTTATCACGCTGTAACTATTTTATTTCTTATAATAGCAGGACTTATGCATAGTAATCTATTGATGATGAAGATTGTTGTCGAGAAGTTTCTGCGCTTTGCGCTGTTACTTCTGGTTGTTGCTCCTCAGCTTGTTGATTTCCTGCAAGCTGCCCTTGCCCAGACTGCTCTTGTTGTTGCTCAGGGTTACCTTGCTGAATACTACTTTCACCAAGTTCAATACCTTGCTGCGCAAGCATTTCTCGCAAACGTGGCATTGATTGCTCTAAAGCTTCTTTAGCCTGCTGATTTTGAACAACAAAATTAATTTGCGCTTGTTCAGCATCGCTACGTATACGAATTTGCATACTGCCCATTTCTGGTGGGTCTAAGCGAATTTCCGCTTCTTTGTTATTTATATTTAGTAACGCACTAACTCGCTCTTGAAGCATCTTTGCGGCGTCACTCTTTATAATATTGATCGCTTGCATTACACCAGGGTCAATGCTCACCGATTTAGAGTGAGCCTGAGTTTGTGTCGTTGCTTGAGTCTGCATTGTTTGTGCGTCTAGTGCTTGCTCATATTGCTGATGAGCCACCTCATAGGCACCCGGTTGTGTTGCTGCATTGGCTTGAGTCGTTAACTGAGTAAATAACTGAGCTACACGCGAAGGCACAGCTTCTTGTGTACGTTCGGTATTAATTTTTGTATCAAGCTCTAAAGTTACTTCTTCACTAGTTGCAGCCTTTGTAACATCGGCTGTAACCTGCGCAGTATTGTTTTGTTTTGTATTATTATTTTCAGCATTGACTGTGGCGGCGGTTATCGGCATCGCTGTGTTGACTATTGCAGGAGCATTAATAGCCTCTTTGAGCACAGTTTGTGCCGCAGAAAGTTTTTCGTACTGAGCAGTACCCGGCGTTAACGTTTGCAGTTGAGTATTCACTTTATTTAACAGTGCTTGCTGCTCATCTTTCGTCAGTGCAGTGATTTGCTTTTCGATGCTAGTCGGCAGTTTAGTATCAAGCGCTTTATTATCAGCTAATTTAGCATCTTGTTTTGTCAGGCTTTCATCAGCAATGTCTTGCTCTACAGCAAATTGTGATACAGGGCTCTGTGCAGTTTGTGTTGTAGGCTTACTACTCATCACATCAGTCAATAGCGACTTGATTGTTGCCAGCTCATCAGCGCCAAGCTTATTGTCAACTTTTAGTTGATTGATTTGTTGCTCAAGTTGCTTTTGTTGATCAGTGCTGAGCGACAAACCTTTAGCGAACTCACTTACAGCCTGCCCGTCGCCACTTTGTAGTTTGGCAAGCAGATTAACGATTGACTTATCAGTTACTGGTTTATCTGATGCTTTTGCCGCGCTTGCTTCAACGCTCTTCGGAGCTACCTGCTCAGTAGCTAGGTTTACTGCTGGCTTATCAACGTTGCCATGCGCTTGCTTTGTCGTCACTTCAGCCGCTTTTGCATCAGTTTGAACGCTATTATTTGCATCGCTGAGCATCTTGTTTAAAACAGCTTTGCTTTTATCATTCGCGCTGAGTTCATTTCCATCAGCTGTTTTTACAGCGTCTAAATCAACAGTGGTTTCTTTACTGTCAGTTGCTTGTATTGCACTGGCAAAGTTAGCTACCTGAGGTTTTGTATCCGGTGTATTAACAGCTGAAACACCCTGCTTTTCTTTGTCTGTTAATGGGCCATCAACAATCGGAGTCACGCTATCTTTTGGCGGTAAATCACCAATCGCTTTTAGTTGACTATCTACCGCTGTCGCAACTTTAGACTTATGTAATAAACTTGCGATTGAGTTGTCATCTTCTGCTGCGACTTTTGAATCATCGGTTTGCGCAACGTCTGTCATAGGTGAAGGTATTACAGGTGTAATGGTATCGATTGGGGTTGGTTTTTTATCAACAACTACCGGGCTAAAGTCATTATTTTCAATCAATTTATTAACACGTGTACTCATAGCTTGAGCCGCATTAATTTGCGAAAGCAGTGAGTTATCTTCACCTTCTACAAGTGCAAGCTCATCGCTTTGCTCTTTAGTTACAGCTTCATTACGAACATCTGGATTTATTTTAGGCTGCTGATCTGTAGTTGTGGGAGTAGTTGCAGCTTTAGCATCAGTCGCTGTATTCTCATCGCCTGGTTTTGCATCTGATTTAGGTTCTTCAGAAGTACTGATAGCTTTAGGTTCATCAATTGAGTCAGCATCTGCATCACTTTTTGCTTGCGCGTTTGCCGCTTCACTTGCTTCTGTCAGTGAAGTTAAAAAACTTAAGCCCGATGCTTTGTTGTTAGACTCTGAGTCTTTGCCTGAAAAACCAGTACCTTGCTCAGTTTTAACCTGCAAATTGATATCACTGATCGCCATAATTCACCTAAACCTAGTCATCTAAAGTAATGAGGCAATTTGCCGCCGCAAGTGCCAAAATTAATGCTACTGGTTAGGTAAATGCAATTAACATGCCTAAAAAGGAAGTATTTTAAAGAAGTGCATTTTTAAGTTGACGCTGATAAAACTGATTTGCAGCAAATTCATCCAGCATTTTTTGTTCTGCTTTTGCCACTTGCATCGCTTGTTTTTCAGCTTGCTTTTCGATTAACTTCGCTACTGCTTTTGCTTTCACTTGTTGCTTTAACCACAGTGCTTTTCGCTGTGTCACAACTTGTTTTGCGGTATTCACTGTACTTGCTTGCTGGCGTATCGCTTCTTCAATTTTTGCAATAAAAGCATGATATTGGCTGAAGCCAGCGCTAGACAAACCAGAGCGTCCTTTCAAATGTAACTGCTGAGAATACTCTAAACGAAAGTTATTAAGCCCTTGCAGTTTTTGTTGATTACTTTGTAAGTGCTGCTGTGCTTTTAAATAATCCATGCGTAAAGACTCTTCTTTATCGCTCTCAAGCTTTAACAATAAATCAAGTTTACTCTTAGCCATTAACCTTGCCCTAATAACTGCGCTAGACCTTGCAGACCTTCATCATAACTGATCACATCTTTCATACCTTGTTGAAGGAATTGATTGACTCGCGGCATCATATTAATTGCTTGGTCGAGCATAGGATCGGTGCCTTTTTGGTACGCCCCTAAGGTGATCATATCTTTGTTTTGTTGATACATTGAATACACTTGCTTGAGCACACGCGCTTGTTGCATATGCGCTTCAGATACAACCTGCGGCATTACACGAGAAATCGACTTTTCAATATCAATAGCCGGATAGTGACCACTGTCGGCTAAATCTCGAGATAAAACAATGTGGCCATCTAAAATAGCGCGGGCAGAGTCAGCAATTGGGTCTTGCATATCATCGCCCTCACTAAGTACAGTAAAAAACGCAGTAATGGCACCTTGCCCTTCACCACCATTACCGGCACGCTCCACCAGCGCAGGTAATTTAGCAAATACTGAAGGCGGATAACCTTTCGTAGCCGGAGGCTCACCAACCGCTAAGGCAATTTCACGTTGTGCCATGGCATAACGGGTAACCGAGTCAAGTAATAACAACACGTTAAGTCCTTGATCGCGAAAGTATTCCGCAATGGTCACTGCACTTTCACAGCCTTTTAAACGCATTAATGGTGACGCATCCGCAGGGGCTGCAACTACCACTGAGCGCTTACGCCCTTCGACTCCTAAAATTTCTTCAATGAATTCTTTTACCTCACGACCACGTTCACCCACAAGGCCAACCACGATTACATCTGCTTCAGAACCACGAGTCATCATACCTAGTAGCACTGATTTACCAACACCAGAGCCTGCAAACAGACCCATACGCTGGCCTTGACCCACGGTAATAACGGAGTTGATGGCTCGTACACCTACATCCATAGGTTGACTGATTGGTCGTCTTGCCAGCGGGTTAATTGCGTTTTGCGCAAACTTTAAGTGATGCTCAGCATTAATTGCACCTAAGCCATCAAGTGGCCGACCAAGGCCATCCACTACGCGGCCAAGTAAACTCATGCCTACAGGCAATCCTGTTTCGTTTACTTTTGGGATAACTCGCGCACCTGGTAGTACGCCAGAGATGTGATCATTTGGCATTAAGTACAGTGTTTGGTCATTAAAGCCAACAACTTCAGCATCAACAAAGCCGTTAATGGTTTCAATTTTACATTGACTACCAACAGGTGCTCTAAGCCCTTTTGCTTCTAGCGTTAAACCAACAACACGCGTCAGAATACCGGCAACAGCCGGTTTTGGAGCCTTGATATGTTTTTCATAGCGCTGTAAGCGTTCGCTAAGAGTCATTGATTGAGCACTCATAATGAGCCTAAAAAGTGTTAGATACCACTGCTATGCAAAAAGTTTTCCAACGTTTCTTTGACGCGAGTTTTTATCGTCATATCGAGGGATGATTGCGGGGTTTTAATTTCGCAGCCACCGCGCTCTAAAGTCGGCTCTGCCACTAACTGCCAATGGTTATCTGCGATAGTTTGTTCGCCATAACTTTCGGTAATTAAAGCAATATCATCAGGATGTAAGTGAATACGTACTTTCACTTGCTCTTCACCTAACGCATCAATGGCTTGCTTCAAAGCATGTAAAATGACTTCTGGTGAGGTTTTGATTTCTTGGTAAACTAAGACTTCAGTTAACATAACAGCTAATTGCACTAACTGCTTTTCGGCACTTTCATCGACTTTAGATAATGGTTGAGAAAGGCTATCAAGTAAGCTTCTTAAGTTGGTCAGCTGCTCTTCTAAAATAGGCTTAATTTCTTCTTGGCCTTGCTCCTTACCAAGCTCAACACCTTCTTTAAAACCAGCTTCTTTCCCCTCATGCGCGCCTTTTTCAAAACCATCTATATAGCCTTGTTCATGACCTTGCTTTAGCCCTTCTTCATAGGCATCTTGACGGATTTTTTCAAGTTCAGCCATGGTCAATGACGGAATTTCAGGCTCTTCTGGCTGCTCTTCGGCCTGCTGCTTTTGCTGCTCTTTACGATATAAGTCAGCTAAAGGCGTGCCATACGCCGTTGAGCGTCCAGCGAGCTTTGTTGTATCTTGCGTCACTTCAGGAATTGGCCAGTTTTCCAATAATTCATCGGCAGCTTCACTGGCATGCACTGGGCGTCCTGTATGAAATGAAGACTTACTCATGGCTTACAGGAACTCCTCACCACCACCGCCACCAAGCATAATTTCGCCTGAGTCAGCTAAACGTCGTGCCGTAGAAAGAATTTCTTTCTGTGCCGCTTCTACTTCGCTAATACGAACAGGGCCCATTGCCTCAAGATCATCTGCGAGTAATTCAGCGGCACGTTTTGACATATTGCCCAAAATCTTCTCTTTTAATGCTTCGTCAGTACCTTTAATTGCTTTCATTAATACATCTTGCTGTACTTCACGAAGAATTGCTTGAATACCACGGTCTTCAACATCCATTAAGTTCTCAAAGACAAACATAAGGTCTTGGATTTGCTGTGACATCTCTTCATCGTGTTCACGGATTGAATCCATTAACTGACCTTCAACATTGGTATCTAGGTAGTTCATGATATCAGCGGCCGCTTTCAAGCCACCCATTTTCGCAGCTTGCGCACCAGCTTGACCTGCGAACTGTTTCTCCATGATTTCATTCAACTCTTGCAATGCTGCTGGTTGAACTTCTTCAAGGTTTGCAATACGCATGGTTAAATCTAAACGCACTTTTTCTGGGAATTGCGACAAGATTTCCGCTGATTGCTCTGGCTCTAAATAAGATAAAACAATGGTTTGAATTTGCGGGTGCTCGTTGCGAATGATATTCGCCACTTGCTTTGAGTCCATCCACTTCAATGAATCAAGACCTTTCGCCCCTGAGCCCATAACAATTTGGTCAATAAGGCTGGCAGCCTTGTCTTCACCAAGCGCTGCTGTAAGGGCTTTTTTAATAAAGTCTTCAGACTGGAAGCCAATGGTACTGAAGCTTTGAATTTGCTCAATAAACAAATTATGGACTGCGCTAATTTTCGCTTGCGATAAATCATCTAGTGCGGCCATTGCCATACCCACTTTTTGCACTTGCTTTGGCTCTAAGTGCTTAAGGATTTGCGCAGCATCTTCTTCTGATAAGCTCAGCAATAAGATTGCCGCCTTATCAACACCGTCTAATTTATCAACATCAAACGCCGGTGGTAATTGTTTTTGTTCTTGATCAGTCATCTTCTGTTAACCACGCTTTCACTACTTGAGAAGACAGTTCTGGTTCATTTGCAACCAATGCACGAACTGCTTTGAGTAAATCTTCATCGCCATGTAAGTCTGGCAGCTGTAGTGTACCATCACTTGAGAATCCTACAGCAGCAGAGTCAAAGTCTTTATTTAGCATATCTAGCGTGCTATCACCAATATCTACACCTGCACTTAATGCATCTTCATCATATTCTTCTAGTGTATCGTCTGGGTAAATTAGACGTTTCAGCATAGGTCTTACAACAAAGACAATAAGTACGATGATAACCAGTGCACCTAATGCTAAGCGTAGCATCTTCATGAACCAATCTTGCTCCCAAAGTGGAACTTCAATCGCTTCACCTGTATCTTGTCTTACAAATGGCACTGTAACGACTTCAAGTGCATCACCGCGTTGCATATCAAACCCAACACCACCTTGTAGTAAGCGACGAATATTTGACAATGCTTCGACAGAGCGAGGAACCATAGTTGTCTCACCGTTTTCACCTACTTGTGGTACATAATCAACGGCAACTGACACACTGATGCGGCGGATAACACCGGTTTGCTGGCGCTTATGCGAAATTGTGGTATCAAGTTCGTAGTTACGTGTTGCTTCTTTATGCGAACGACTTGGGTTCGTTGCTGAACCTGCACTACCTTGGCCAGCGACCTCAGGAATATTAGAGTTAACTGGCGGCTGATTCGTTAGCGCACCTGGAATGCCCACAGCAAGACCACCAATGTTGTTTTCTTCGAACGTGGTTTCACTGCGCACAGCGGGTAAGTCTGGGTTATAACGTTTTTGTGTTTCTTCGACTGCACTAAAATCCATATTTAAGTCGACTTGCGCTGTGTAGTTACCTAAACCTACAACTGGAATAAGGATGCTATCGATTTTATTTAAGTATTCTTCTTCACGCTTACGCTCAATTTCATACTCTTTACGAGAGCGAGCAGCAAGTGAGTTTTGTGAGCCTGAATTCAGTAAACGACCATTTTGATCGGTAACAGTAACACGCTCTGGCGATAAACCTTGGACTGCTGAGGCAACAATATCAACTACTGAGTCAACTTCTTCACCATCAAGCGTACGGCCGCGTTTTAAGGTTAGTACTACCGTTGCTGAAGGTTGTTTTTCACGACGAGCAAATACGTTTTCTTTTGGAATAGCTAAAAGTACTTTGGCGCGAGTAACATTTTTTAGCTCTTCGATGGTACGTGCAAGCTGTTGCTCACGACCATGTTTTAAACGTTCACGTTCAAGGCGTTGGCTTACACCAAACCCCATGTCTTGCATAATGATGTCAGTACCTGAGCTTGGCGCTTGCTCTAGGCCTTCACGAGCCATCAATAATTTAATGTTTTGGTATTCACCTTCTTCAACAGAGATGACGTTACCATCAAGTTCGTAATCAATCTTTTGAGCGTCTAAAAAGTCCAGCGTTTGAATTAGCTCTTCCGTTGGCATTTTGCCAAGCGGACGCATATCTGGCTGACGAGCCCAAATAATAATAAAAATTGCGATAGCCAAACAGATTGCTAAAGCAATCACTAAAGTAGCCTGGCGTAAAACGTCTACACCATTTAAGGCACTTAGGTAGCCTGACTTTTGCTCTTGTTGATCGTCAGTATCGGTTGCATCGATACCGCCGCCTGCTAAGGCTAGATCAGTTGATTGATTAGATTGCGCCACAATAATTCTCCACTACCTAGTTACACAGGCATGTTCATAATTTCTTTATAAGCTTCAACAAGTTTATTGCGAACCTGTACCGTCGCTTCAAAGGCAACTGATGACTTTTGCGAAGCAATCATTACGTCCGCAAGTGAAACACTGCGATCGCCCATTTCAAGCGCGGTTACCTTTTGTTTTGCTTCTTGTTGTAAGCCATTCACTGTATCAAGTGCATTGGTAAGTAAATCACCAAACTGTGCCGATGAAGTTGGCTGAGTTTGTGTTGGTAAATTATTAATTGAGTTACTACGACCAACTTCTGAAGCCATAGATTGCATTTCTTGAAATAATGCGCTGTTTTGAACTTTCATAATACTCTCTGACAATGCAGTTTACTTATGCACTGATAAAGCACAAACCGTGCCACAAAATAAAATGAATATTTTCAACAACTTAAAACAATAAATTTACTTGTCAGAGTTTTGACAGCAAACAAGCTCACAAAAATGCGAGCTTGTTTGACTAACTTTTTGAAAGGAGTTTATGCAGGTAAGGCGATACCCAAGTCTCGCATTTGCGCCAGTTTATAACGTAACGTGCGCGGACTGATACCTAAGGTTTCTGCAACCTCTTTACGCTTACCATTACAGCGCGCTAAGGTTTCTAAAATAATACGATGCTCTTTGTCTTTCAGCTCGTCTTTATAATTACCCTGCTCACTCACTTGCGGTACGGTATCTAGATTAACTTCAACAGGCTGTTCTTGATAAACTGGTGCGTTGTGTGGTGGCGTAGCGACTGGCTTGATATCCGCCGTAAGCAACTCTTCAATAAAGACATCATCTTGATGAATACTATTACCATCGCATAATATCAACGCCCGTTGAATAACGTTATCGAGCTCTCGTACGTTACCTGGCCAAGCATGCGATAGCAGCTTTTGTTTCGCACCCTCACTTAGTTGAGCGATAGGTTCTTTACTTTTCAGGCAATGACGCTCAATTAGATGCTCAGCCAACACAACAATGTCACCAGGACGCTCGGCTAATGGTTTCCACATTAGCGGGAATACATTTAAGCGATAATATAAATCTTCCCTAAATAGATTTTCGCTCACCGCTTCTTTCAAATCTCGGTTACTTGTAGCAAGTACGCGAACATCAAGCTCTATGGTTTTACGACCGCCTAAGCGCTCTACTTCGCGCTCTTGAAGTACACGCAGTAATTTTGCTTGTAAGCCTAAATCCATCTCAGTTATTTCATCAAGTAAGATGGTGCCACCTTGAGCTTGTTCAAACTTACCCGGACATGCTTGAATAGCGCCGGTAAACGCCCCTTTTTCGTAACCGAATAAGGTTGCTTCAAGCATGTTTTCAGGAATAGCCGCGCAGTTAATAGCCACAAAGGGGGCATCGCTACGATTTGATTTATCATGGATAAAACGAGCCAAGACTTCTTTACCTGAGCCACTTGGGCCGAGTACCATGACACTGGCATCTGAGCGGGCAACTTTGCTCGCGAGCTCTAATAGCTTAATACTCGATGGATCGGCAACGATTGGGCCATCGGTTTCTTTTTCCTTTTCAGGTAGATAACGACTCACCATGTTAAGGAGCACTTCTGGAGCAAACGGTTTTGCCATGTAATCAATCGCACCTAAACGCATTGCTTCTACAGCATCATCAATGGTGGCATAGGCTGTCATCATTAATACCGGCAGCTCAGGATAATTAAGTTTAATGCTACGTAATAGGTCAAGGCCACTCATGGCGCCCATTTGCACATCACTAACAACCAATGAATAGCTATTTTGCTTAAGCAAGATCATCGCTTGTTCAGCGCTATCTGCAGCAACGCAATCAATACCCGACATTTCAAGGGTATCAATCAGTGCTTCTCGTAAGCCTGCGTCGTCTTCAACGACTAAAATAGAGTTAGTATTCATTTTGCCTCCGCTGAGATTGGTTCTGCACTAATTGGCAAGATCAAACTAAAACATGCTCCCCCATGAGCATTATTAGTCACTTCAACCCGTCCTTGGTGCGCATTGGCTACTGAACTTACAACTGCAAGTCCAAGCCCCGTGCCTTGGCTTTTGGTAGTGTAAAAAGGTTCGAATAATTTGTTGGCATGACGTAAATCAACACCTGGGCCATTATCACTGACACTGATACGAACACAGTTTTCGCTAGTTTCGTCACGTTCGGCACTCAGGGTTACCACAGCCTCAGAGCCAATAATTTGAATACTATTGTGGATCAGGTTTTGAATAGCACTCGCCAGAGCAGTTTTATTACCCATAATTTCAATATCTGGCTCAGGCAAGTTCACGCTAAGTTCACTGTTATTTTGTGCAACCATAGCATCAGCACCGGCTTTTACTTCATTAAGTAACTGTTGCATTGAAACGCTTTCGACCACTTGTTGCTCACCACTTTTGGCAAATAACAGCATATCGTTCACTTGGGTTTCTAAATCTTTTAAACGCGACATTAGCTTCGTATGAAAGTTGCCACGCGAGCTTTCTGGCAATCGCTTTGAGCCTAAATTTGCAGCATAAAGCATGGCCGCAGATAACGGTGTTCTGACTTGATGAGCAAGCGAAGCGACCATTTTGCCAAGCGCACTTAAGCGCTGCATATGTGCTACTCGCTTTTGTAAGCGCCTGGTTTCAGTTAAATCTGTCATTAAAATTAACTGCCCTGGCTCTGGAGCAAGCGCAGTAATATCAAGCTTTATTAAACGGCCATCCTTAAGTGATACTTCATGTCCATCGTCTTGCTGTGGTCGAAATGAGCGTTGAATTACGCTAAACCACTTTTCACCTTCAAGGGGTTCACCTAGCATATCAATGGCAATTTGATTGGCTTTTGCGATCATGCCTCGGCCATCTAAAACCACCACACCTGCAGGCATGGTATCAACCAAATGACCTAACCAACTGGCTTGTTGGCGCAGCTCACTCAATTCACCCACATACTCTTCTTGTTGTAAGCATGGGTTATATTGTTTGGCTGTGATAAATTGTGGTTTTAGGACATTTGCTAAGGCCATAATCGATACTCAAAAAATCGTGTCTACTTAGCTAAATGCACAATCCGTACCAAATTTATTTTTGTTTTATTTCAATAAATTAAAGACAAAACAACACTGACAAAAAAATGACAATCTCGAGGGAATAATGCAAAAAGAACACCATTGCCGTTGCCCATGGCTCGATACCAGCAAAGAAGATTATGTGGCCTATCATGACCAAGAATGGGGGGTGCCACTATATGATGATCACCGCTTATTTGAATTTATAACCTTAGAGTCAGCACAAGCGGGACTGAGTTGGTATACCATACTTAAAAAGCGTGATGGCTATCGCAGTGCCTTCAAAAACTTTGTTGTCGAAGAGGTTGCTAAAATGACCGAAGACGACGTCGAACGATTAATGCAGTTTGAAGGTATTATTCGTAATCGCGCTAAAATCGCTGCCACTATCAATAACGCGCAGCGTTTTATTGAAATTCAAAAGGAGTTTGGCAGTTTCTCAGACTACCAATGGCAGTTTGTGGGTGGTAAGCCACTGGTAAACGACCTCGATAAATTAGCGGACTACCCGGCTATTACTGAAGCCTCAACAGCATTTGCCAAAGATTTAAAAAAGCGTGGCTTTAAATTTTTAGGCCCAACCACTGTGTATGCGCATATGCAAGCCTGTGGCATGGTTAACGACCACAGTAATGATTGTTTTAGAAAACAAGAGATTATTGATAGTTATTAGGTGATATGGGCTAAGCTTGGCTTCTATCTTCTCGGTGCTGCAAGCAGCCTCCGGAGGTAAAAAGCTAATTAAGTAACTTATTCACAAAGAGGCTAAGAGACGCTGCGCTTATGAGGTAAAAATAAAGATGTTAAATTTTAGGCTCTAGGCTACTCGGTGTAGCGCGCAGCACCTCGATTACCTTGGTGGTAAAAGTATTAAGAGCCTGATTCACAAATAGGTTAAAGGAATATTGCGCTTTAAATATTAAAAGAAAGGGCTTGGTTTCTCATTTGTTCCTTGTTACCCATTAACAGGTAATCACCTGAGCCGCTGGTTAGATGAGCAATGCTACCGTTTAAACTTAAACCTTCATAACAACGCGAAACAAAGCTTAATTGATGCCACTGAAGGAAATTTACTTGCCTGTCATCAAGAGTTAGAAAAGCTATCTTTGCTTTATGGTAGTGAGCTAATTGACCAACAAGCTGTGATGCAAGGGCTACTAAATCATCGTAGCGCTCTAATGCTTGGCTGATTAAGCTGATTTCTAGCTCAGCTAGGTATTCTTTGAGCTCAATTCCTTCATCAGGGAGTAAACTTGAGTCAACCGTTGTTGCTGGTACTTCAGGTTCTTCATCATCGTAATCACTAAAGCCGGTACTGAAAATATCGTTGAAAGCATCTCGCTCCATCAACTCTTCTGGGTACTCAGGCTCATAAGCCTCAACTTCAATATAACGATATTTAGCTGGAAGGTCTGGCACATCAACCACTTTATCTGGAAACATGATTACCATGCGCTCAACTAAGTTAGCAAGCTCACGAATATTCCCCGGCCACGCATGCTCTTTTAAGCTTTGAATCGCACGCTCAGTGAATTTGGCCGTTGTGCCACTTTGCTCGTTCACACGACGCATTAGCTCTTTTAGAAGCAGAGGAATGTCGTCGGCACGCTCACTTAGCGAAGGGTTTTCAATTGGAAACACGTTTAAACGATAAAAAAGGTCTTCACGGAAGTCGCCCTGTTCAATCATTTCTTCAAGATTACGGTGAGTCGCAGCAATAATTCGTACATCAGCTTGAATAGGCTTAGTACCCCCTACTCGCTCATAGCTACGCTCTTGCAACACACGCAGTAGTTTAACCTGCATTTGCAAAGGCATATCACCAATTTCATCTAGAAACAACGTGCCGCCTTGCGCTAATTCAAAACGCCCCTTTCGCGCAGAAATAGCGCCCGTAAACGCGCCCTTTTCATGGCCGAACAGCTCACTTTCAAGTAGTTCACCAGGGATAGCACCACAGTTTACCGGCACAAATGGCCCGGTATTGCGTTTAGAGAGTAAATGAACGTTACGTGCAACAACTTCTTTACCTGTGCCTGACTCACCTAAGATCAGTACATTTGCATCGGTTTTTGCTACTTGCTCAATTAAAAAGCGCACATCTTTAACAGCTTCGGTTTCACCTACTAAACCATCAAATGATTTGTTAGATTTAGCTTGTTTATGGTCACCCGGTAGCATGCGCTGATATTGCTGACAATCATGCAATAGCTGAGTAGTTACATCATGGTTAAATGGCTCACAAATTAAACCAACTACATTTGCAATGCTTAGTAACGGTTTGAGTGTTTCACCAATTAATAAAAACGGAATGGCAGGAAACTGTTTGATCACAGCCTCGTGATTTAGCTGCTGTAAAGCACCAAGAATGACCATACATTCTTGCTGTTGATGTTTTTCACAAAAAGACTGTAATGTAGTCTCATCAACTAATTGTGCAGTTTCACCAATGAAGGTAAGTGCTGCATGTAAACCTATCGCACGATTATTATTATTGTCTAAAATTAAGATCATTATTGGCGAACCACAGTTACCACGAGGTTAGTTAATTTCTAAATTGTAAGCGAGTTTAGGAGGGATGCAAGCGCTAAGCGGCAATTTATTGACATCAACGCCAAAAAATAGTCACTTAGCACTAAAATTTAATACTAAAGAATTAAAGTAAACCTAATATAGATTCGGCTGAACGATTTGCCTGACCACGTAAGGCAATCGATGCTTGCGATAAAATATCATTAGCTACTTGATCAGACACAGCTTTTGCATAGTCAGTATCTTCTATTCGGCTTTGGCTCGCAGCAAGATTCTCTCGCTGATTGCCTAAACCTTTTATCGTACTCGCCAAGGTGTTTTGAAAAGCGCCTAGCTCAGCTCTTTGGGTGTTAATTTCCTCAGCTGCTTGGTCGCTAATATCAATCGCAGCTTGAGCTCCTGCTTGGGTTGAAATATCGATTCCTGCAATAACTGAAGCAATACTGCCATCAGATGGCGTCACTGATTGTGTGGTGTTGGCATCAGGACCAACTTGAAACGACACTTGCTCACCATCAAATAAAGGTTTACCACCGAATGTCGCATTTTCAAACGTTTCTGATATTTGCGTTTGTAATTGCGACACTTCTTCTTGAAGTACAGCCCTATCACTGTCTGTGAGCGCACCATTACCCGCTTGAATAGACAGCTCTCGAATGCGAGAAACGGCATCATTTACACCAGATAGATTTGACTCTGTTACTTGCGAGTAAGAAATGCCATCGTACGCATTATTAATTGCTTGACTGTAGCCATCTTGCTGTGATGTTAATCTATCAATAATTTGCAGTGCAGCGGCATCATCTGCCGCTGAGTTTACTTTTTTACCTGACGCTAGTTGCTCAGCAAGCTTATTACTTGTTTGCTGAGTTTGGTTTAAAAACCCGGTGTTGGGTGATTGAATTTTCATAGCGGCCTCCGACAAACCGATTGCTCAAATTATAGCTTAATTTGCCAAATTTTGTACTTTGTACCATGGTTTAGATAAATTAACTTGGCATCTGACTTGCTAGTGTATTAGTTAATAGTTAAATTACTGAGAACTGTGTCAAAATTCTCACTTTGCGTACTTCACTTTTATAAATAACTACGCCAATGATAAATAACTTAGGTAACGCTATGTTCGACAATAAAACGATTTTAATTACCGGTGGTACTGGTTCATTCGGCAAAAAATACGTCAAAACGCTACTAGAACGCTATAAACCTAAGAAGATCATTATCTTCTCACGGGACGAACTAAAGCAGTTTGAAATGCAGCAAGAGTTTGACCAACCGTGTATGCGATACTTCATTGGTGATGTACGCGATAAAGAAAGACTTCGTCGTGCCATGCGTGGCGTAAACTATGTGATTCACGCTGCAGCATTAAAACAAGTACCCGCCGCTGAATACAACCCAATGGAGTGTATCAAAACCAATATAAATGGGGCTGAAAACGTTATTGATGCTGCCCTTGATAACAACGTAGAAAAAGTAATTGCACTGTCAACTGATAAAGCAGCAAACCCAATCAATTTATATGGTGCGACTAAACTTGCATCAGACAAATTATTTGTTGCTGCCAACAATATTGCAGGCGGCCATAAAACGACCTTTTCTGTAGTAAGGTACGGTAACGTCGTGTGTTCACGTGGCTCTGTAGTGCCTATTTTCCAAAAGTTTATCGAGCAAGGCCGTGACCATATACCAATTACTCATGAAGAAATGACTCGCTTTTGGATTAGCCTGCAACAAGGTGTTGATTTTGTATTAACTAACTTTGAGCGTATGTTAGGTGGTGAAATTTTCGTTCCAAAGATCCCTTCAATTCGTATTACTGATCTTGCCAAAGCCATGGCACCTGACTTACCAATTAAAATAATCGGTATTCGCCCAGGTGAAAAGTTACACGAAGTTATGTGTCCTGCAGATTTGTGTTTTGAAACTTATGAATATAGCGATCATTTTGTTATCGCACCTGGCATAAAATTTAGTAGCCGCAGTAACGATTTTACAGTTAATGCGATTGGCGAAAAAGGCAAAAAAGTTGCTCAAGGTTTCGAGTATAACTCACTTGATAACCCTGATTATATGAGCATTGAAGAAATTAAAAACTTCAATGTCCAAGCGTTACTGTAATACTGCATTATGACGAATAAGGTAATTCCTTACGGCAAACAAAGTATTTCAGAGGATGACATCAACGCCGTAATTGATGTATTAAAGTCTGACTGGCTAACGCAAGGACCTGCTGTTCCGGCATTTGAAAATGCTATTGCAGAATATTGTGGTGCTCACTATGCCTGTGCTACTAACAGTGCGACTTCAGCGTTACATATTGCTTGCCTAGCTTTAGGCGTAGGTAAAGGCGACATTGTATGGACGTCGCCAATCTCCTTTGTCGCCTCGAGTAACTGCGCCCTTTATTGTGGCGCAGACATCGATTTTGTTGATATCGACCTTGAAACAGGCAATATGTCTGTTGCAGCGCTTCAAGAAAAACTAACGTTAGCCAAACAAAACCAGCAACTCCCTAAAGTCGTGATACCTGTTCATCTAGCTGGTCAGTCATGCGATATGGCAGCAATCAATGCACTTGCCAAAAAGTATGGTTTTAAGGTTATTGAAGATGCCTCGCATGCTATTGGCGCCAAGTACAAAGATAAGCCTGTTGGCAGCTGTGCTTATTCAGATATTACTGTGTTTAGCTTTCATCCAGTCAAGATAATTACATCTGCTGAAGGGGGGATGGCGGTTACCAACTGCGCTGAGCTCAACAAAAAAATGAGCCGCTTGCGAAGTCATGGTATTACTAATATTCCTGAAGAAATGAACGAGCCAAGTCACGGCCCTTGGTATTATCAACAGTTAGAGCTTGGTTTTAATTATAGAATGACTGATATGCAAGCCGCTTTAGGACTAAGTCAGTTAAAGCAGCTAGACAACTTTGTATCAGTGCGAAACGACATTGCAACAACATATAACCATGCATTTGCAAACTCAACGGTAGCTCATTTAACACAATCGAATGAGTGTTACTCTAGCTACCATTTATATATTGTTCGTTTAACACAGTGTGATGAAGAAAAACACAAGTCAGTCATTACAGGCATGCGCGAGCAAGGAATTATTGCTCACTTGCATTATATACCTATCCATTTACAACCTTATTATCAAGCTTTAGGCTTTTCTGACGGTGATTTCCCTAATGCAGAAACCTACTACAAACAGGCTGTTACTATTCCTCTGCATCCTGCTATAACAGCAGGCGAGCAGCAATTCGTTATCAATACATTGATTGGTTTAGTATGAAGCTTGCTCTAGGTACAGTGCAATTTGGCTTGAATTACGGTGTCAGTAATCGCGCAGGGAAAACCCGAACCGAGGAAGTTAAGCGAATTTTAAGGCTCGCAAAAAGTGCTTCATTAAATACAATTGATACTGCTGCTGCCTACGGTGATGCTGAAGCTGTTTTAGGCAATTGCACTATTAATGATTTCAATATCGTGAGTAAAGTAAAGCCTTTACCTATTTCATGTAATGAAGAAGAGTGGGTTCACTCTTGCCTTAAACGCACACTTGCCGACTTAAATTTAAACGCTATTTATGGGCTTCTATTACATAACGCTGATGATTTAAAGAAATACCCAAGCCTTTTGGAGATTTTATACAACATTAAAACTAACAATAAAGTAGCCAAAATAGGCTTATCTGTTTACTCTCCAAATCAAGTTAGTCAGCCTATTTTAGAGAAAATTGATTTAGTTCAGTTACCGGTAAATATATTTGATCAACGTTTTTTAACAGCAGATTTATTGCAAAATTTTAAAAATAATAAGGTTGAAGTACACACTCGCTCAGCTTTTTTGCAAGGCTTACTATTAATGTCTGAAGGTGAGTGGCCTGAGTATTTTAATCCTATAAAACATTCTCTTGAGCAGTTTCATTTAATTGCTAAACACTTAAATGTAACTCCTTTGGCATTGGCTATTAATTACGTTGTTGGTATTGAACTAATTGATAAAGTTGTTGTGGGTGTGAACAATGAAGCTCAGCTTGAAGAAATTTTACAGGCGTTAGAAAGCAAGTTAGAACCCAATGTTTTTTATAACGAGCTTTCTATCGAAGACGAAAAATTTATCAACCCTGCCAAGTGGCAACTCGGTTAGTAGAAATCAGCGTAGTGATGCGCCTTCTTTGTTGAGCATTTTATCAGCTCATTAGCCTTGCTGGGGCCGATATTAAACAAACAATCAATCACGCTTAAATGCGACTCAAAATTACCATTTCTTTGAAGATACTCCGGGTGCTCAAAATTTTGATAGTAAACATCTATGTTGTTTTTTACCAATTGCCCACCAGGGGTAAATTCTTCAATATAATCTTTCGCCCCTATCGGCGACAGATAAACGTCACAATCCAATATGTTACACAAGGAAACTAATCGACTATCTTTTACACCTTCAACGTTAGATAGTTTTGAAGATATGAAAGTTGGCGTGTTAATACCAATGTAATCCATCAGAGCCTTAATAAGAGCTATATTAAACTCAGCTACAGTATTTAATTTATCTTTTTCAAATACCGATGAAAGAACTGGGAATAGCTCTTCAAAATAGTCCGTTTTATTATAGTTTTCATAAATACTTTTTAGATGCTTTTTTTTCCACACGGTTTCTTTTACAAATGGCGTGTTTTCAATAGTGGCAGCTGATCTCCCATTAGGAGTTGATACATGGCAACTGAGCATTAAAGGCTGGTTTTTAGCCTTAATCCTATTTCTGATATGCCAGTCACTTTTCTCTAATTTTACATCATCAAGAAATACAAACTTGTCTGCGCTTTGTATCAATGCAAAGTAACCTAGCCATGGTAAATAAGTCGGCTGCATTACACTTAAAATCATACACTGAAGCTCTCTTTGTATAGGCTCAAAGTAAACTCGTAAGGATACCCACCAATTTTTGTGACATAGTCATGTTTTAAATTCACATAAGGGGTCATTTCTTGCTTGCACATGTCAAAAATAACCAGGGGATCTATATAAAATAAAGTAGGATCTTCATACTCTACATAAGTTGATAACGCATTAAAAATAACGGACTTTTCACATGCTGCAAAACTTTTAGTAAGAGCGCTTTTCATAAACGAAAAATTATCAGTTGTTTTGTTATTAAAAACACCACTGATTAAAACGTGATCATAGCCAAGAGGCATAGCATCACTGTGAATATCAAACAGTTTAAATTTAGACTTTCTATCGTCCGAAAATTTTTTTTCGGCAGAATGAATAAACTCTGGGACAAAGTCTAAACCCAGATAATCCCCTGTAAACCCATTATCACGAAAAAATGCCAACATATCTCCAAGTCCGCAACCTAGATCAACAACCCGACTTTTGTTTGATATTTGCTCAAGAAAGATTTTAAACCTAACATTTTGAGCTTCTTTAGAAACATGCTGAACAGATTGATGACTATTACCAAACTTGGCATATAAACCTTGATAATAACTTTTTAGGCTTTCACTCTGACCTGTAGTCATTTATAAATCTCACCATGTTAGTTAATTGAGTTTTAGGCGTAGCAGGCTGAACAAACAAATTTACAATTTTATTTCCGATTTCTTCCGCATTCGGGTAATGACCTTGAGTTTGCAGAAGACCTAAAGAACGGTAGTGGCTAGTGAATAATATGTTTTGTTGCTTTGCTGCATTTAAAAACCGCTCTCTATTTTCAATAAATAAAGGATATCGCCAATACGTTAATTCAGGATTGTATGTAAGCCTTTTAAATTTTTCATTAGAAACAGTTTGCTCTATAAAAGCAATGTTCGACTTTCTGATGGCTGTTAATTTATCTAGCTTTTTTAAACCTTCTAATACATGAGTTATTTGGATAAGATCAGAAAATTGAGCCATTTTATTATCATCTAAGAAGCCTCTAGCCTTGTCAGCAAAAGCCTGACAATTTGTCATTAATGCTCCACCATAGTTTTGGCTAATAGGCTTATCATAGCCAAAACTAATTACTGAGAAATCACCAAAGCTCCCTATTGGACGACCTTTAAATTTTCCGCCATACGCAAGGCAAGCATCTTCAATTAAAATGACGCCTTTTCGCTTAGCATAATCAGCAATTTCATCAATTGCGCAAAAGTGGCCATACCCATGAACAGCAAGAATGGCCGAAATATCATCATCCATTACTGATTCAATTTGTTCAACTTCCATAGAAAGAGAGCTTAGTGAAACATCAGCTAGTACAACTGAATAACCAGCCATTTGCATAGAGAATAAAACGATAGGACAACAACTTGCAGGCATAACTACCTTACTACCTTGCTCTAAACCTGCGCACTTAAGAGCTGTGATAATTGCAAAACTGCCTGAGCGGGTTAAGATGGCATGATTTCGAACAAAGTAACCCGCTAACTCTTTTTCTAACTCGACTAAACCCAAATTCTAATATCCTTTCGGTATGTAGCAAGCACGAAAGTTTCTGGCTGAGTCAATACTTCTACCTTTGTTGTATATGCTGCTAAATCATCGATTAATTTTTTAAAGTTATAAAAGCGCCACTGCGAATAACGATGAATCAGAGGTATCGTTTTTTCATATTCTAAGTCACTATTCCCTTTAATTTCTGACTCAAAGTTCGCATCAAGAATATCACCTAATAGAATTAAGCCGCCAGGCTTTGTGACTCGAATCATTTCTAATACCACTTCTAGAGCATAGTCATATGAAGGGAAGTAGTGAAAAATACTGTAGCAAAGCACTCTATCAAAATAATTATTCTTGAATTTTAAGCTATTTGCTTCTGACTGAGTGAATGCTCCATCTGGCAACAACATTTTTGCTTTGTCTACCATAGACTCAGAGTAATCAACCCCCACTAATTCGTTAAAATTATTAGCTATCTTAGAGAGCAACAAACCATTACCACAGCCTACATCCAAAACATTACCTTTAGAGGCTGAGTTTAACTCAAGCTTACTTAGTACATCTGCACTCAGTGCAAGCCAAGCACTATCATCGAATGGGCGTCCAACCTGCTCTTTAAAGTCAGCACTTGCATTTGCTATTGAATCCCATTCAGCTTGTTTCGATTCAAATTCGTTCATTTCAAACCTTCATAATTTCAAGTGCTAAGTTTCGTGTTGAATAAGTATTATAAGTTTCAATAAATGAATTTACTTGCTTTGTTTTTTGCTTGATGAAACGGGCTATCCCTTGAGTTAACTTATCAACACTTGCATTTTCAGCCAGACCTAAATCGTAAGTTAAATTACTTTTGACTAATTCTAAAGTATCTTGATGTTGTTCGCGTGTTTGTGAAATAGAACAATTAGGTATTAAACAAAATCCAGCTTCATATTTAGCTAACCCTCCACCACTAATGATTAAATCACTATCAGCAAAGTAACTCGAAATATCTTCAGTAAACCCAACTATTTCTACCTTATTATTTTCAACATTGAGTTGCGGCTTTTGTTTATCTATAAGAGTAAAGTCGATACCAGTAAAAACTTGGTCCAAAGCCGCAATAACTTTTACACCAACACCAAAAGCGTCGTAACCCCCTATAAAAATAAGCACTTTTTCAATTTCATTTTTACATGGTAATGCTATTTTTTCTTCCCTTAAAGCAACTAGTTCTGGTGAAAATGAAAAATAATTCACACCTAAGCAGCTAGGATTAGTAGTTTGATAAAATGAATCAGCATTCAAACGAAAATTAATAAGAAGGTTAATAAAATCAAAGTTGTATTGATTAAAGTCATCAATAACACATAACTTAAAGCCCGCACGCTTTAAATTGAGCAGATGTTGTTGAGAAAAATCGTAGCTATCACAAATAATAGTTGTGTTTTCAGCATCACTCAATTCCTTTAGTACTTTAAAAGAGTAATAACTAATTTTTTGCTCAGCAAACAAGTCATAGTTACCATAAAAAAAGACTTTAGGATTATTCGATAGAACACTTATTTGTCTGGCAATGTTCAAACATCTTGATAAATGCCCTAAACCAGCACTTTTCGATGCGTTGCAATAAAAAATAAACTTTACGTTACTTTGCATAGTTAATGATGTCTTCATATGCAAATCTGAGTACGTCATGTAAAAGCCAACAACGTCCACTAAAGCGGCCAGAAACGAGTATATTGCTATATGCTGAGGTTAGTGTCTGATAATTAACGGCGGTCGATTCTGCAAATTCATTTGTAGGTACGGGAAAAGTATTTTCAATTTGTTGAACAAAGCCACTTTGTAATGAAGCACCATCAGCAATCAACCCCATGCTCCGCAAGTCGTTAATCCCTTCACTTAAAGTAAACTCTGCTTCACTTTTATCTCTAAGCACCTCAGCAGATACAGAGTAGCTTTTCTCAGTTCGTAAATTATCATAAAGCGTAATTCTGAAAATTTCAGAGCTCGGGTCCCAGTTCCATAAATAGTGAGATTTATCATTTGTAAGAGGCTTATCAAATGTTGCATGCAAAATATACGCTGTTCTAAATGTAGGACGATAACTATGAATTGGTAGTTCTCCCGCATGTAATGCAAAAACAGGAGGTGCACTCCAGAAAACAAGCTCTGTTTTAATTACATCACTGTTACTTAGTTCTACAGAATCGATTTTACCATTTGATTCAGATATTTTTTTTACCTGAGTGTTAGTGATAATTTCAACGCCTAAAGCCTGTGCTTTATTCACGAGCTCTGATATCCATAACTGAACGCCATCAGTATTAGGATAAAAATAAGATGGCATTGATGAGTTTTGCGCTTTCAAATATGTGTCGTAGTCGCTGCTATTATGAAAACCTAACTTTTTATCTATTTCTGGGTGTTGTTTAAGTATTTTCGTTAAATTTTCATCAAATGCTTTTATCCGGTTAGCACCAAAGTAATTGATACTAGTGTTTGTTGATAAACGTTTCTTATCGACATCCTTACCGTACAGCTTACTAATAACTGGCTTTGCCAAGTTTTCATAAAACGTTGGTCCTAGAGTTTCTTCCAAATATGTTTCTATATCTATTGCAGAACTTGGCAGAACAGAAGATAAAAACTCACCAATACCTATATGATAAACATCTTTATTTAACTTTCTGGCATCAATAGTTTGTGTTTCTAAGTCCCAAGAACCAGCGAAATAGTTTCCTGTTTCAAGGCGTTGAAATTGATGCCACTGTATTTCATTATTCTCAAAGTTAAAGAGAATATCATCCACTTCCTGTATTCCAGTTGTAACTGGAATATGAGTTCCTTGGTCATAAATATTACCTTTGTCATCCTTGACTGAACTTAGCAACCCTCCGACTGCAGTACCTTGCTCAACCAACAAAACTCGATCATATCTTTTTTTTAGTAATATACTCGCGGTGAGGCCACAGACGCCACCACCAACAACAACACATGTTTTCATAACTAATCACCGATACCATCTAATACATCTAAGCTTACACGGTCACCAATTTCGACTTTTCTACTAATTTGTTTACCAATAACTTGATCGAAATATTTAGTATGAAGCCCAAACCCTGGCCTTACAGACTTTATGTCATCAGCAGTAATAACATCACCTTCATCAAGTGGTTTAGCAAAGTACAAAGAACGTCGAGCTAAAATATTCTTTTGTGCTGACTTAGTTATTGAATAATCAACATTACCAAGCGCCTTCTCAGCATCTCTTACAGCACATACCAATTGACTAAATTCATTTTTATCTAACGAGAAAAAGGCATCTACTGAATCATCACTTTTATCTAAAATGAAGTGCTTTTCGATGATTTTAGCCCCAAGAGTTACACTCACAACAGGAGAGATTATTCCTTGCGTATGATCAGAAAGCCCTGCAAGGCAATTAAAGCGATCCTTTATATCTGCAATTGTCGCTAAATTACACTCTTCTAAAGGCGTAGGGTAAGCTGTAGTACACTTTAAAATCGCAAGGTCTTTACAACCACTGTCCCTCAACACTTCAACAGCAAGCTGAATATCTTCAAGATCCGCTATCCCGGTTGACAAAATTACTGGTTTTCCAGTTTTAGCAACATATTTTAAAAGGGGAATATCGGTAATTTCGGGAGAGGCTATTTTGTAAACAGGTGAACCTAGCTCTTCTAAAAGATCAACGGCAGAAAAGTCAAAGGGAGAAGAAAAAATATCAATATCACAACGTTTTGCTTCAGCAAATAATTCTTTATGCCACTCCCAAGGCGTATACGCTTTTTGATATAAAGAATGCAATGAAACATGTGATTGCCACGGATTATCACTAGGTAAGCAGAAATCTGGTTTATCACTGTCAAGTGTGATTGTGTCTGCGGTATAGGTCTGTAACTTAATCGCATCAGCCCCCGATTTTTTGGCTTCTCTTATTATTTCCTTTGCTTTTTCTAAACTCCCACCATGGTTGGCCGACATTTCTGCAATAATGTAACAAGGACTAGTAGAGTCAATTTTTTTTCCATTAATTTTCATATTATTCTCTACCTTGTTGTTCATGTTTAAGAGAAATTAAAAGCCCCTCATTACGAATTACTTGAGCATTTATGGCTTTTATTTCAGGATGATCGTCTAAAAATTCTTTTATCTGTTTATAAGTCACATTGAGAGTATCATCATGCGCATCAGCTAGCGCATTTATAACTTGCCAATCTTCTTGTGTATCTAGAGTAAACCGATAATGACTATCATCAGTGTCATTACTCATTTCAATAACTTGATATTGCTGTTCTTTGTTTTCATAAAAATGCAAGGTGACATGCTCTAATTCAGAGGGTCTTAGTGTTTGTAACGCAAGCCCTTTTAGTGCGCTAGTTTCTACAACTTCACAGTCAACCCCTTCTGCAAACATTTCACTTAAAAAGCCATACTGAGCATGTTCATCAATTACCTTAAAACACAAGCGATCACAAATTTCAGCCTCTACGAAGGGTGTATCACCTGTAATTCGCATCACGAACTCACAAGGATACTGCTCTGTCGCGAGCTGAAACCTTTGTAAAACGTTCTCTTCAGGTCCTCTAAAGTATTTAATCTTATGCTCTTTAGCAACAAGGCATAATTCATCGTTTTCTTGATTAGTCGATGTAAGTAAAACAATATCATCTATACAAGAAGCCTTTTTTAGCCGCTCAACAACATGAACGATCACAGGCCTACCATTTATCTCTTTAAGAACCTTGTTTGGTAGTCTTGAAGACCCCATACGAGCTTGTATGAATGCTATTACTTTAGCCATCTAATTTAACCTTTGAAAACCACTATGGCACACAGGTCCATCTATTAAGCTGGCAATATCTTGGTTACTATCAAGCGCATTTTGCAATAGCTTAAAAACGTCAGTAATAGCAGAAATATACTTTTCACAAACCTCTTCACTATGGGCAATAGAAAGATAAATTACATTACTGGCTAAAAAGCCTCTTTTAAGCATTTCCTGAGTAAACAAAGTTTTAAGTGCCAAGGCTTGATCAGTTGGAAAAATAAAAATTGGTACGCTATCAATGCCAATAATTTTTAAATCAAAGCCAGCTTTGCTAGAAGCATCTAATATTTGCCTTTTGAGTTTGTTACCAATTTCATTTAGTTTTTGAGGTACATCGTCACGCTTAAAAATTTCCAACGTTTTAAGCGCCGCGACAAAACCAACTCTTTCTGTCCAGTAAGAGCTACTAATAAAAGATTGCTGTGCAGCATCCATGACTTCTGAACGACCTATAATTGCCCCAATTGGGTGCCCATTACCAAGCGCTTTACCTAGTACACAAATATCTGGTTCTACCTCTGTTAAGAGGTGTGATGCACCTGTATTTAATCTAAATCCTGAAGAAATTTCGTCGAAAACAACCACTATATTATTTTCATGTGCAATTGCTTTAACTTCTTTTAAAAATTCAACATTTGGTTCACCGTGCCTGAATACTTCCATCATTACGACACCTAATCTGTCACGGTGCTTTTCAACTATAGCTTTAAAACCTTCAATATCACCTTCCTTAAATGGAATAGCGGTATTGTGCAACTGCTTTGGCACACCTGCTGGTTTAAGTCCTGGTAAAAGTTGCTCATCTAAATTTTCACTATCACTAATATTTGTTGCTAAATACCAATCATGCCAACCGTGGTAACCGCAAAATGCGACAGTTTCTTTCTTACTAAAAGCGCGGGCAATTCGAATTGCTAACGTACAAGACTCTCCGCCAGTACGAGTGAAGCGAACAGCCCCTGACCAAGGATGCAAGTCAATCAATTGTCTTGCAAGCTCAACCTCTTCATAACAATTTAAACTACTCATTGAACCATCTTGAATAGCAGAAATAACAGCGTCATTAACCTCATCATTAGCATAACCAAGAGAACTCGTACCTATACCCATAATGGAAAAATCGTAGTAATGATTGTTGTCTAAATCCCAAACTTCACAACCTTTTGATTTTTTATAGTAAGCAGGCCATTGCTCCGGGAGAAACATTTCAGCGCGCTTTGATAATAGCTGATTACCTCCAGGGATAATTTTTTTTGCTTGTTGCCAAAGCTTTGCACCAGAGTTATTTTTTAAGGTCATGAAATACCCCTAGAAGAATATGATTAGATAATATCGATTTGTTTAGGAATATTATAGAGATAATAAATTCCCATATATAGGTTATCGGCAAGGTATCTTCAAAATAAAGTGGTAATTTATGAAAGCGACCAACGCATGTAAATACCTTGATCTTTCTTATCAAAAGTACGAAAACCTAATTTCTCATAACTCTTGATCGCAGGAATATTGTTAGCATCAACACCTAAAATTATTTCACTAATAGAAAGCTGTTCCATCAAGCAGCGTGCAGTTGCAGTTATGACTTCAGCTGCAACTCCTTTACCTCGCCAAGACGGCTCACCGATTAGTATCCCCATTGTGGCTTGTCCACTTTTTTGGTCTATTGGCTCGTATTTAATATTACCGATATGATTGCCCTCAAAAAATATCCCCCAAAGAATACAATCAGAAGCCGTATTTTTTGAGTTTATATACTCTCTTAATGAGCTTATTGAGGAAGATGAGTAAGCAATATATTGCTTACTCATCTTGTCTTCAAACCAACTTAAGTAGCGTTCAGATGCATCTGATTCATTTAACAATCTCAAAGTGAAGCGGTTAGTAGAGATTGATGTATTCATTAAACTGAAGGCTTAGAGTAGTCGAAGCTATAGTCACTCAATACATTCCATCTTGTTCTGTATTGATTAGGAGCTTCAAGAATGAAGTCTTTCCACAGTTCCTTGGCTTCTTGATAATAAGGGATAATTTCTTTGTCATCACCGAAGTTGTAAAGTAATGAAATTAATACCGAAGTTACATACAAAGATTCACCTTCTAAAAGAAGGTAAAGGTGAGTAAAGCGTGGGTGGTTTTTAAATGAGAATAAGTAACGCAGACTCTTTAATAATTGCTGTAATGCATCTGATCGATTATTAATTTCAGAGTCCAAGATTTCAGCCATAACATTACATAATTGTTCAAACTCATTGAAGTCTAGGAACTCTTCTAGATTAATATTCTGCTCTAGTGATTTGAACGGTTCTGCTTTGATAAAATTTATAACCTCATGCTTACTGACGTTCGTAGACTCAATAAAGATGTCTTCTGATAATAATGGCATACTTCCTTTTATGGCAGTACCATCACTACAGTTATAGCAATTTAAACCTGTTCCTAACTTTGACTCTAAAAAGCGCTCCATTTGAACCTTACCGGTGTGCATAAAATGATCAGTAATGACTTCTCCACCGAAGTTACCTGGAACGACCAACTCTCCACCCATTTTTAATGGAGCATGAATCGTTTTACCTTCTCCAGAATAATAATAACTCCCTTTTGAGTGGTGATGGTTAGGATCTTTATAGCCATTATCTGCACCAAAAAGATAAATGTTCTTAAATTCCATGCTGCCAAAAAAGCTTAACGCAGTGTTACCAACAAGCGGGTTACTAAATCCTATCGTTGTTGTTATGCGGTTATTTTTTAAATATTCAGTAATATGAAATAACGATGTACCAGCTTCGTTTCCTTTTAAAGCTACGCCACACCAACCAAAAAGGTCCAAAACACCTGGGTACATTACATTTAAAACAAGTAAGTTTATTTCTTGTCGAGTTTGTTCAGGTACAAATGCGACTAAAAAGTCCTCTGTTGCTTTTGTTCGTTCAAGAGCAACGTGAAAATCAGGGACAATACCGTGATTTAGTAAAGAAGTGGTCGCTGAATTACATGCAACAACAATGACATCTTTTTGATATTTTTTTATCACCTCAATGTCTTTATCAAGAGAAGGCCCGTTCGCAACTATAAAGATAGGAAATTGATTAAAATCAGGTGATATTTTATTTTCTGGCTTTAATAAGTTAACAGGCTTGTGACTGTTTTCAACGGTATGAGCAATACTTAACAAGGCATCATCAAAAAAGCCCCACCCCATAAAAAACTGATGAAAGTTTCCTTTAAATTCAGCTATGAGTCTATTAACAGCTTCTGAGGGATAATGTTGAAAGAAAAGTGCAGAGGCAACACTAAACGCACCTATCTGGTTTGCTCTATCGTGTAACGCTTCGTACATTTCACTTTCTGAAACTCCAATGGCAAAGTAAAGAAAGCTACCAGAATCATCTACTTTTTTTAGAAATGACAGCCAATCAAATGTGAATAAACTGGCGAAAAAGTAATCTTCATTTGGCTCAAAAATACTGATGTAATCGGCAACAAAGTCGTCAAAAAAATGATTAAGGTAGTAGCCTAAACCAACACCAAATATGATCGCACTCGGTATGCGCTCATCAATCTTCTTGTTATCTTCTAAGTTACGACTAGCCTCGTTGTAAACTCGACCAATAGACTTCATTAAATCAATATGAACAAAATTAGTTTCGTTTTTCAAAAACTCAACACGACTATGATCAACTTTACCTACAATTGGATTTAGGAACATTTGCTCAATCTGTGATTTAGATTGCGCTAGAGGATCTTCTCCATATAACGGAACGCCAGTGTCATAATCAACAAAGTTAGCAGTACCGTTCTCATTAAGGAATAATTTAAATTTATCCGATGGCTGGTGAGATAAAAACTTTTCAGCTATCTCAGGAAAGTACTTTTGAAAAGCTTTGATATTAGTTTCAAAACGCTCATTGGCTTGCTCAGCAAAAAGTGATTCTTGTCTATCTTTATTAGAAATATTTTCTAACTGTGCTTCGATTTCTTCAATTTGCTGCTGTTGAGATAGTTCAGACATTTTGGTATTTCTTCAAGTTTTTTTGATTTTTTTGATACTGAGCTAATTGCTCAAAAGTTGATTGCTTTAACTCTGAAACCTGATTTAATAGCGCTTGATGTTTATCTACGATGCTTTGCAGCTGTGTAGAATCTTCAAATTGACCATGTTCAATAGACTTTTTAAATTGTATTTTAATTTCTTCATCTATTTTTAATAGCTTTTCAAAGTCGCCCATATCAATTGCAGTAGAAAACTCAGAAAACAGCTTATCGAAATTAGCCAACATTGGCATCAACACCGTTTTCGTTCAGGGTTTGTTCTCTAATATCGTGAGGAATAGCATCCCAAGCTGATTTGATCTCCTTCAGTAGGTTTGACACTTCAGTGACTATTTCAGGATCATTCTTGATACTAGCATCTAAAAGTCTATCAATCATATATGAATACAATGCGTAAAGATTTTCAGTTACTTCACCACCGACTTCAAAATCTAGACAACCTCTCAACGCTTCAAGTATGGCAGAGGCCTTTGATAAATGTTCACTTTTAGCTTCAAAGTGTTTTTTTTCTATGGCTACTTTTGCATGAACCATTTTTTCTATTGCACCTGCCATAAGCATTTGAATAATCTCATAGCGGTCCGCACCTGCTACGCGAGTTTTTAGTGCTTCTTTTTGATAATTTTTTACTTTTGCGTTGTACATAAATCACCTAATAATAATCTTAACTGCTTTACAAACTATGAATTAGACTTAGTGAACCCAGGTAAACTTGATAGCTGTGCACTTAAATAAGTTTGTGTTGACTGCATTTGTGCCAACAAAACATCTAAACCTGAATACTGCTGTCTTAATCGTGTTTCAAGCTCTTCCATCCTATACTGATGATTTATAACATCATCTTCTAATTCATCTAGTTGACCGTTGAGGCTTTCTTCACGTTGTTTGATTATGCCGTCTGAATCTACATAGTTATCAAGCAGTGCTTCAAATTGTTTCGCAATACCATTTTCACCTGCAAAAGCTTTGCCAATATTATCAAAATTGTCATCCATCGCCTCATTCAAACTTCTTACCAGTGATGATTTTTCTAGATAACCTTCTTTATTAACGCCTAAACCAATATCAAAAATGCTTGTAAAAGGCCCTGCGTCAGTAAGGTTAGTCGATAGTGTATTGACGAGCTGTGAGCTTAATGAGCGTATTGTTGCATCACTATTTAATGGCTTTCCAACTCGTGATTGAAACCCAAGTTGGCCTACAACATTATTATAGTTAGCAATAAGTTCATCAACTAGCTTAGTAATACTCTCTCTATCATACTCAACAAACAGTTTTGCAGTTTCACCGTCAACACTCTGACGTTTAGCTGTAATAGTCATATCTTGTACGGCATCTTTAAACGTATTTGTATCGTTTGTGATTTCGATTCCATCAACTTTTATAACAGCATCTTTGGCTTCGTTACCAGTAGCAATCGCTATACCTCCAGCCCCTCCGCCATTAGCCACCGTAGAGACATTATCAAGTTCAGCATTATCATTAGAAATAACAAGATCATTCCCTGTACCAGTTACATTAGAGGTGAAAACTAATTTAGACTCTGATCCTGTATTGATAATGTTCGCAGTCACACCAAAGTTACTGTTTGATTCATTTATTGCGTCACGCAAATCAGCTAATGTCGCACCAGCATCAAGAGTGATATCAAAGCTTTTGTCACCTGCAGCAAACGACAATGTACCGCCAGAAGCAGTGACAACATCATCTGTTGAAGAAAATAAACCATCATTAGAGGTCGCGCGACTACCCTGCGCAAGTTCAATTACCTCGATGTTAAAATCACCTGGTGTAATATCAGAAGTAGGTGTAACAGAGATGAGATCTCCATCGTCACTTGTTGGTTGCTTTATGTTTGCGATACGTTTATCAAAGTTGTCGGGATCGGCCAATTTCTCGATAGTATCTTGCAGCTTCGATAGAGCAGACTTAACCTCCCCAAGTGCTGAAAGCTCAACCTGAAGAGACTCTTCTTTCTTCACAAAAGCATTCATTTTAGGAGTATTTTCAGCCGAGATAGTTGCCGAGATGATACTCTCAAGATCGAGGCCTGATCCGATACCTGCTGATGTAATTAATGGCATATGTAATACTCCTAATAAAACTGGCGTTTAAACTGAACTATCTACCAGTAAGCCTTTGTTAGTTAATTTATCGGCAAACTCATCCAAAGCTTTAGCTACTTCTCGAAACTCCTTGGTCGGAATCTCTCTAATTATTTCGTTACTTTCTTTATCAAACACTTTGATAACTGGAGGATCGCCAAGCTCGTCAAATTCAAATACTAAATTTGTAGCGGTAACTGGAATGTACTCATTTAACTTTTCTAGATTTTCCTTTACCTCAGCAATTAAATCACGTTTATCTTGCTGGTCTTTTTTCGCAACGTCTTGAACATCTACAGGCTCACGTCCAGCAAGTTCTGTGCCTTTATTTTTTTTTGCATCGTCAAGTTCTGCTTTAAGTAAGCTTGGTGCTGAAGCAGCTATATTATCAGGTGCCTTTTTAAGCGAGTTAACTTCAATCATCGCATCAATCTCCTATAACAACTAAGTTAAGTATAGCCACTGTGCTAAAACTTTCCTTAGCACAGTGGAGATCAACTAACTTATTAACCCAGAAGCGATAAAGCTACTTGTGGACGTTGATTTGCTTGACTAAGGATTGAGCTACTTGCTTGTTGTAAGATTTGCATCTTAGTTAAGTTAGCTGTCTCAGTGGCAAAGTCTGTATCTTGGATACGCGAACGTGCAGCAGATAAGTTCTCAGCTATATTAGACTGATTTCGAATCGTTGATTGGAATCGGTTTTGAACTGCACCTAGCTCAGCGCGTTTTTTATCTACCACTGCGATTAATGAATCCATACCCGCTAATGTTACCTGCGCATTTACCTGACTAGATACACTTATAGCTGTTGCGATATAAGCTGCAGCAAATGTGTCTGTCGTTAATGCTGCACCACCGATGTCTGACGCACCTTCAGCAAGGCCAGACAAACGATCACCTGTAACTGCACTTGCGATACCGGCAATACCAGATAAAGTGAAGCCACCATTCGCCGAAAGAGAACCAGTTGTAGAACCACCAACGTTTTGCATACTAAAGCTAATAGTTTGAACAGCATCAGCACCTACTTGGAAATTCGCATCATAAGAGCCATCTAATAAATTTTGGCCACCAAAGGTAGTATCTTCAGCAACACGATTTACCTCAGACATTAGTGAACGAATTTCTTCTTGAAGAGCTAAACGATCTTCATCAGTGTTTGAACCATTTGATGCTTGTTGAGCTAGTGTGCGAACACGTTGAAACATTGACGTTACTTCGTCAAGCGCACCTTCAGCTGTTTGTGCCAGTGAAATACCGTCGTTAGCATTTCGGTTACCTTGATTTAAACCATTAACTTGGCCTGTTAAACGATTAGAAATTTGCATACCAGCCGCATCATCCTTTGCGCTATTGATCCGCAAACCAGATGAAAGACGTTGGAACGAGGTGTCTAAAGAGTTGCCAGATTTCATTAACTGGCGCTGTGCGTTCAAAGAACTCACATTAGTATTTACATAGATAGCCATAATAGCCTCCGCTTTATCATTTTATAGCTAAATAGCGGGATACCCCTACCCTGCTATTTAACCGACTTAGAGTCCTAGATTGATAGTTCTCTAAATCAGTTATCGTCTGATAAAGCGAAAGCTTTAGCTTTATTTGTAAAATTTTTAACTATTTTTTAAATTTTAACCTTGTAGCAAGCTTAAGGCAGCCTGAGGTCTTTGATTTGCTTGACCTAAAATTGTTTGACTTGCTTGCTGTAAAATTTGATTTTTAGTCAATTGCGCTGTTTCAGCGGCAAAATCAGCATCTTTAATTCGTGATTTTGCTGCCGATAAATTTTCTGAAATATTTGCTTGGTTACGAATAGTTGATTGAAAACGGTTTTGCACCGCACCCAGCTCTGCTCGCTTTTTATCTACTACGGCGATTAAAGCATCCATTCCTGCAAAAACTAACTGCGCATTTACTTGAGTTGAAACTGAAACAGAAGAGGCTCTAAACACTGCATCAAATGTATCAGTTGTCAACGCCGCACCACCAATATCTGAAGCACCTTCGGCTAGACCTGAAAGCTGCTGACCACCAACGGCACTTGCTATACCTGCAATTCCTGAAAGAGTGAAACCACCATCTGCAGATAAGCTATTAACAGCTGCCGTACCACCCACATTTTGCATACTAAACCCGATTGTTTGTACTGCATCTGCGCCTATTTGGAAACTAGCAGAGTAACTACCATCAAGTAGGTTTTGACCACCAAACGTAGTATCAGTCGCAATACGATTAACTTCGTCCGATAACTGTCGAATTTCTTCTTGGATAGCTAAGCGATCTTCGTCTGTATTTGAACCATTCGCAGCTTGCTGCGCTAAAGTTCGGATTCGTTGGAACGTAGATGTAATTTCATCCATCGCGCCCTCAGCTGTCTGAGCAAGTGAAATTCCATCGTTCGCGTTACGGTTACCTTGATTCAAACCTAGAATTTGTGACTGTAAGCGGTCAGAGATTTGCAAACCAGCAGCATCATCAGCCGCACTGTTAATGCGAAGACCTGATGAAAGACGTTTAAAAGAGGTATCAAGATCTGTACCTGTTCTATCCAACTGTCTTTGTGCGTTTAATGCACTAACATTAGTATTTACATATAAAGCCATAATAAACTCTCTTCTTTTCTGTCAAAGTTAAGTCACTTTAAAAGTGAATTTGACAAAGTGACTTGTTACAGCGGCAAACCTGAGTCGCCTGGGGCAAAAAACTGCCACTTTGCGGATTAATTAGTTAACTTGAAAAGGTAAGAGCAATTAGTAGGCCAACTATTCAAAAAAATAATGAAAAAGGCTCCATTTGGAGCCTTTTTAAGAGATAAGTTTAAGAGTGGGTTCAGTTAACACAAATTATGGCATAATTTGTGCTTTATATTTTATGTTCTTACAAATGTTAGAACACTACTGTCAGGATTTTGAGCGCCTCCGCTTTATAATCCTAATCTAGCGCCTTTGTTAATACCCCATTAGACAAAGGCGCTTTTCTTTTAAGTCAAAGTTTTGACTTCACTTTAACTCAAACTTTCAACTATTAACCTAGTAAGCTTAATGCCGCTTGAGGACGTTGATTCGCTTGGCTTAAGATTGTTTGGCTAGCTTGTTGTAAGATCTGCATCTTAGTTAAGTTAGCAGTTTCTTGAGCAAAGTCTGTATCTTTAATACGTGATTTCGCAGCACTTAAGTTTTCAGAGATATTAGATTGGTTACGAATCGTAGATTGGAAACGATTTTGTACCGCACCAAGCTCTGCTCGCTTCTTATCTACTACCGCAATAAGTGCATCCATACCTGCTAATGTAACCTGCGCATTTACTTGGCTTGACACACTAATCGCTGTTGCGATGTATGTAGCAGCAAACGTATCAGTTGCTAATGCTGCGCCACCGATATCAGATGCACCTTCGGCTAAGCCTGATAGACGGTCACCTGTAACAGCACTTGCGATACCTGCGATACCTGACAATGTAAAACCACCGTTAGCAGACATAGAACCTGTAGCTGAACCGCCAACATTTTGCATACTAAAGCCGATTGTTTGTACAGCGTCAGCACCTACTTGGAACTCAGCGTCATATGAGCCATCTAATAAATTTTGACCACCAAATGTTGTATCTTCTGCAACACGGTTTACCTCAGACATTAATGAGCGAATTTCTTCTTGAATCGCCAAACGGTCTTCATCTGTGTTAGAGCCATTCGCTGCTTGTTGAGATAGTGTACGTACACGTTGAAACATTGCTGTTACTTCATCAAGAGCACCTTCAGCAGTTTGCGCTAAAGAGATACCGTCGTTCGCATTACGGTTACCTTGATTAAGACCATTAATTTGCGATGTTAAACGGTCAGAGATTTGTAGGCCAGCCGCATCATCAGCAGCGCTGTTGATACGAAAACCAGATGATAAACGTTTAAATGAAGTATCTAGTGAGTTACCAGAATTCATTAATTGTCTTTGTGCGTTTAATGAACTAACATTTGTATTTACATAAAGTGCCATGATATTTCTCCCGAAGTAAACTTATCATTTACTCTCAAACTTACTCTAATTAAGCCGTAGCGGTTATTTGCTACGTTGCTTGGTTAATTAAGTTATCGGTCCGGTAAAAAAATCCTTTAGCGAATTTTTAAACAAATTTTAAAATTTTATTTAATACACTGTATTTAAAAGAGAAATATCTTATTTTTTTAACTAAACATCGCTTCTGGTTACTTTAAAAGCCGCTATCACGATGTTTTGCTAAAGATATAAATACTAAAAAGAAAGCACTAAAAGCACTTTTAAAGTGTGAATCTTAAGGAAGGTTTTGTAGGTTAAGCTCATTAAATAAGCTTAACCTATATAAATTATAAGTAATCAAATAATGAGAGGTTAGCCAATCGGCCAAATGTTGCCTGTGCAGCTTGCAATGATGTTTCCTGTTTGGTGAGTTCAGTAATCGCTTCAGCCATATCAAGCTCCACCAATTCAGATTTAGCTGCTTTGTTACTCACGTCTAAATCACTATTAGACTGCTCAATTTTCTTGGCGGTATTTAAACGCCCTCCTAATCCAGCCTGTACAAGTGAAACCTGATTTTTAGCATTATCGAGTTGTACAATGGCATCTGCTAAAACTTGATCAAACTCTTCCTGGGTTAAATCAGGATTGGTTAGTCCTGCTATCAGGTCATCCAAAGTATTTAACGCATTCTCTTTTTGTGGTGCTTCAAGGTCAACATCAACTTGGCCGTTTGCAACAGGCGAAACAGAAATTTCCATACCTTGATATTCAATTTTGCCGTCTTCAAAGCTGCCACTATCAATCGTTACACCCGCTTGCTGCACAACAAATGTATTAGGTGTGCCTGTGGTAGTAATAAAGCTTAGTGTATTAGCATTTGCGGCTGCGGCAGGATCAGCGTTGTAATTTGCCTGATGAAACTTATCGAAATCAGCTTGCTCAGTAACATAAATTTTTGAGCTTGTGATACCGCCTGACACAGTGCCATCGTTTGAGGCCACATTTAGTCGAGCATTTACTTTTTCGAACGTATCAAAACCATTGTCACTTGATTTAATTTCTACACCTTCAGCTACTTTGATTTTGTGTTGCCCCTGATCGCCACCATATTCATAGCGACCAGAAGTATTATTAAAGGTGTAAGACGGAGTATTATCTTGGTAACCTGAAAAGATAAATTTACCGTCTTCGGTCTTTGCATTCATCAAATCAAGTACCGTACTTTGCAATGCTTTAACTTCTTCAGCAATACCTTCACGGTCGATATCACTATACGCACCATTACCAGCTTGAATAGATAAAGTATAAGCAGACTCAAGCGCACCTTTAATATTTTGCAGCACACTTTCTTCTGTTGTTAGGCGGCTATTCAGCATAGTAATGTTTTTTGTGAACTGCTCATTACCCTGAATGCGATCTGTATAAAGTAGTGCGCGAGCCGTTGCGGAAGGATCGTCAGCAGCAGTTAATACACGCTTTTGGGTATTAACCTGCTCTTGTGCTTTGTTTACGTTTTGCTGTGAGTTAAGAATAGAATTAAGATTATTCTTATACATCATGTTATTTGAAATACGCATAATTACCTCGCCGCACTTAATAAGGTGTCAAAAATAGTACGTGCTGTTGAAAGGACCTGTGCTGATGCTGCATACGATTGTTGAAAGCGCAGTAAGTTTGCCGCTTCTTCATCAAGGTTTACACCTGATAGTGATTCATACCAAGCTTCAGACTGATCAGCCAATGCTGTAAAGGCCGCACCATTCGTTTGGGCTTGACTAGTCACTACACCAATATCAGTGACAATGCCTGAATAGGCTTGATTAAACGTTTTATGATTATCAGCAGTACTACTTGCTTCAACATTTTGACGAACTAGCTCACCATTTTGTAAATCAGCCAATAGCAAACCATTACGGTTATCATCAAAACCACCAGTGTTAAACTCTACTGTGAAGGTGTCACCTGTTGCAGGTGATCCTTCAATATTAAAGTCAAAGCCGTAGGTATCGTAAGGCGCGCCAGCTTGAGCAAGAATATTCTCAGCAGGTGGTGTAATGGTAAACGTCGATGTACCGTTCCCGTCCGTAATTTGATATTCGTTAGCATTTGCCGTTTTCACTAATGTGATATCGCCATTCGCCAAGCTAGGAGGTGGCCCCACGGTAATACCCGTTGAGTTATCAATATCTGAAACTGTACCAGCAGAAATACTTGCATCACTGGTGTTATTAATATCAGTAGCAGTTCGAATAGGTGATGCTAACGCTAAATCTTCAGGGCGTTCAGTTGCAAGCTCGAGGGTCGTTGCAGCTTGTGAATTTAGCTTCACCATAAATTGGTCACCCGTATTCGCAGCACCCGATACATTAAGCTGTAAACCAAATGAGTCACTTCCTGCAGGTGTAATTGTTGAAGAATCAATGACCCCCCCCACGATATTTGCTGTAGCAGGACTACCTAGCGGCTCACCTTTATTATCAATAGGCTGGATTTCAACTGTTGAAGCACTCGTATAAGTTACAACAAAGTCACTAGCAGGCAATTCACTGCCGAGTCCCGGCTCAACCGTTGCCGTCATCGTTGATGTGCCCGTATTAGCTTGATAGCCAAACGCATCTACCGTTGGAATAGCAAAGATATCACCACCAATTTCACCATTGGCGTCCATACCTAAGCTATTTTGTTGGTTAAAGGCATCGGCTAACGCTAAGCCCATTTGACCAAGTTGATTTTGCGCTGGCACTAAAATATCGTCACGAAATGCCAGTAAGCCACCAATTTTGCCTTTCAATTTACTTACATCAACTTCAAGCGGCACGGCTTTGCCACCGTTTACATCAAGTTTTAATTCTTTAAAGTTCGGATCAGGGTCGCCACTGAATGAAAACAGGTTAAATGTGCCGCTTTGCATGACAAGTGCTTGACCTGAGCCTAAATAAACTTGTTTTTCGCCGTTGTTGCCATCGAGTGTTTCAATATCAATCAGCTCAGATAAGTCACGAATTGCTTTATCACGTTCATTATATAAACCACTTGATACTGACTCACGATCAGTGCCATGAACAGATGCAATCTTGGTATTTAGTTCGCTGATGCTTTGAATTAAGTTATTTGCTTCATCAGAGAAGATTTCTAGCTGCTCATTTACCACGGCTTTTTGGTCAACCACAATGCTCGACAATCTGTCCATTTGATCAATTAAGTTTTGTGCATCCGTCATGACCAGTGAACGAGCAACTGTTGATGACGGTTGATTTAAGCTTTCTTGTACGTTGTTAAAAAACGAGTTGATACTGGTTGATAAGCTGTTTGACTCTTCAGAAAACAAGCTATCTACTCGGCTTGCTTCAGTTACAAACTGATCAAAGAATGCTTTATTTGAGGTATCTCTATTTAATTGCTTTTGCGCAAATTCATTCAGTAAGCGATACGTTTCACCACGACCGACTTGGTTATCGATCATGGTTGTGAACTCAGTACGCTCACGCACATAGCCCTCGGTATTAACGTTGGCGATGTTTTTACTGGTAGTTTGTAAAAGCTCAGAGTTAGCTCTTACACCGGCATTTGCTATGTCATATAAGCTAAATGACATGAGGGTCTACTCCTTAACGTACCAATGAAGCAGCGACGCTTTGAAGCTCAACGCGCTTCAATACCTGCTTAATTTTATCGGCATAATTTGGATCAGTTGCATAGCCTGCTTTTTGTAACGAATCTAAAAAGGCTGCAGGCTCTGCGGTATTATTAAGTGCTTCTTGATAACGTGGATTTTCATTTAAGAAATCCACAAAGTCGTTCACACTGTCTTTAATCGATTGATAAGAGCGAAAACTTGCTTGCTTTTTAACTGGCACACCTTGTTCAAACTCAAGCGTGACTTTGCTTGCTTTATCACCTTGCCAGCTCCTATCCGATTTAATATTGAATAAGTTGTTACTACTTGTGCCATCAGCTTTACTGATGATGTGTTTACCCCACCCAGTCTCAAGCGCCGCTTGAGCAACCATTACAGCAGGGTTTAAACCAATTTTTTCAGCCGCATTTTTTGCATGTTCCCAAACAGAGCTAATGAAAGACTCTGCATCTTCAAAGCGGTTTTCTGTTTGCTCGTTCGCAGCGGTATCTGCAACAGCGTTTGGCTCAGCTTTAATCTTGTGACTGTCGCTCGTTGCACCGGTTGCGCGCTTATCACTATCGAACTCAGCCGTCGTTCTAAGCACAGAACCTGGAGTAAACTGTTTACCATCTGGCGAGAGTTGCTGAACGATTAAGTCAGCTAGGCCTAGCGAGCCGTTTGATGAAAGCTCAACCGATAACTGTTGGTCATGCATCTCTTCAAAAAACTTAACGCCGCTTGAATTAAATGGGCTATCTTTATCTTCAAACGCTTCATTTGCTTTACGCATGCTTTTCAGCAGCATTTGAGTGAAGATAGATTCAAATTGTGCCGCCGCTTTTTTCAGCGCCTCTTTTGACGCATCGCTAGAGGCATCACTTTTTAGAGCACTTTGACGTAGCGAGTCTAAGTTGCCTAAATCAAAAAAGTTTTGCTTGTCGAGATGATTAGTATCCATCAGCTTTTTGACACAATAGTTAATAATGAAAATTAAAATGCAAAAATTGCGCCAATAAAAAACTATATAAATGAATGGCTAATAACTGATACAGGAATGGAGTAACTTCAGGGCCAAGATTTTGACTGATGTTTGTATGCTGAACGATTTAAGAATGACTAAAACAAAAAACGCGCTCGACAGCGCGTTTTAATTTAAATGATAACCAGTTGCCCGTTTATCGCCCCCGCTTCTTTTAAAGCTTCAAGGATTGCCATTAAATCACCCGGTGCGGCCCCCACCTCATTGATTGCGCGTACGAGATCATCAAGATTAACACCTGGATTAAATACAAAAGCACGTGAATCATCTTCGTTCACATCAATAATACTTTGATTGGTAACGGTAGTTTCACCATCACTTAAAGCGTTTGGCTGTGACACGTTTTGCTGCTCAGCAATCGTAACCGTTAAACCACCATGAGTTATTGCCGCAGGCTGTAGCTTCACGTTTTTGCCAATCACAATTGTACCTGTGCGGGAGTTAACAATAATTTTTGCTGCTGTGTCTGCAGGCTTAAACTCTAAGTTTTCAAGGGTAGATAAATAAGCAACACGTTGAGATGCATCACGCGGTGCTAACACTCGCACTGACGCTGCATCAATTGCCTGAGCACTGTCAGGCCCCACCAAATCATTAATCGTTTGCTCTAGGCGCTTTGCTGTTGTGAAATCTGGGCGATTTAAATTAAAGGTAATGTAGTCACCTTGCATAAACGGGCTCTTAATAGCACGCTCTACAATGGCACCGTTTGGAATACGACCCACTGTGGGTGTGTTAATAATTACACGGCTACCATCAGCCCCTTCCGCACCTAGACCACCAACAACTAAGCTACCTTGTGCAATCGCATAGGTATTGCCATCAACCCCTTTTAAAAAGGTTTGTAATAAGGTACCACCACGTAAACTACCCGCACTACCAATAGACGAAACCGTAATATCAATGGTTTGACCCGGTTTTCTAAATGCCGGTAACTCTGCATGCACAGCCACAGCTGCAACATTTTTAATCTTAGGTTTTAAGCTATCTGGTAAGGTGATACCAAAACCATTTAACATGGCTTTAAAGCTTTGTTGAGTAAATCGGCTTTGTTCGCCTGTGCCAGGCAAACCAACAACCAATCCATAACCCACTAATTGGTTAGAGCGTACGCCCTCAACCATAGATACATCTTTGACTCGCTCAGCCTGTGCAGAAAACTGCAGGCTAATTAAGCAAAGAGCGATGATGTATTTAAACCCATTCATGACTTTATTCCTCTAAAATGGGAAAAGCGAACTACTAAAGAAACGAGACAGCCAACCTGCACTTTGCGTTTCTTGAATTTGCCCTTTACCTGAGTATTGAATTCGCGCATTAGCAATACGATTGGAAGTTACTGTGTTATCTGCTTGCACATCTTCAGGACGAACTAAACCTTCTAGGCGAATAAATTCTTCACCAGTATTCAAAGTGAGCCATTTTTCACCACGAATAACCAAGTTCCCATTCGGTAAAACACGCATCACATTGACAGAAATATCACCAAATAAGCTATTTGATTGGTTAGACTTTGAATCGCCTTTAAACGATGCCCCTGAGCCAATACCAAACTGAATGCTGTCGCCACCAATGTTAACCGGGTTTCCGCCAAGCCCAATAACAGGGTCTAAACTAGCATCTGTTTCTTTGTCGGTTTCAGTTTTTGCCGCTTTAGTTGCTTGGGTAGACTCTTGCAATTTAACAGTGATGATATCGCCGGCGCGTAATGCCTTTTTATCTGAGTACAAGTCATTTGCCGAATAACTATCAAACAACGAACCTGTTGGTACCACTTGTTCAGTACTTGGTTCCGGATACATAGGCGCATAGTAAGGGTCATCCTGAACCACATGATGATTTTGCGTTGTCATACAACCACCCAGCATCAATGCTGCTGATGTGACTAAGATAATATTACGCATGCTGCCTCCTACCCATTAAAGTTGCTGATTGATGTAACTAAGCATTTCATCAACCGCTGAAATCACTTTTGAATTCATTTCATAAATTCGTTGCGTTTCAATCAAGTTAACAAGCTCTTCCGTTACATTCACGTTAGAGGTTTCAAGGGAACCTTGAACCACAGTGCCTAAACCGTCGATACCAGGATTACCTTGCACAGGTGCGCCACTCACAGCGGTTTCTGTGTATAAGTTTTGCCCCATAGGCTCAAGACCCGATGGATTAATAAAATCACTAATGGTGAGCTGACCGATGACCACGTTCTCTGCTTGACCTGAAATACGCACTGATACTTCACCGTCTTGTGAAACAGTAATTGATTGTGCATCGTCTGGTACGTTCATTTCTGGCTGTAATGGAAAACCCGCGCCGGAAGTTACAATGCGACCATCTTCGTCAGTCGTGAATTGACCATTACGTGAATAGGCAATATTGCCATCTGGTAATTGCACTTCAAAAAAACCTGGGCCTGAGATCATCCAGTCCAATGAATTTTCAGTGGTAAGCATATTACCTTGTGAAAAGTTCTTTTGGTTAGCAACCACTTTGGCACCGGCACCAAGCATTAAGCCTGACGGCATTTCAGTGTCTTGCGACGAGCGGCCACCTGGCTGGTTAATGTTTTGATATAGTAAATCTTCAAATACGGCGCGGCTTTTTTTGTAGCCTACCGTGCTGGCATTCGCGAGATTATTTGAGATCACCGAAATATCGGTTTGCTGGGCGTCAAGCCCGGTTTTACTGATCCATAATGCAGGATTCATAACTCTACCCTCTCAGTCATCTTAAACAATGCGTAACAGCTGATCTTGACGCTCATCGAGCTCTTCGGCTGTTTTCATCAATTTAACTTGTAATTCAAATTGGCGTTGATTGCTGATCATATCGACCATTTCATGCACTGGGTTTACGTTCGACATTTCAAGCGTTCCCGACAGTACTTTTACGTTTGGTGAAATGTCACAAAAACCACAAAGGTCATTGACCAACATGTCTTCTTTTGGTCGAAATAAACCGTCATTGCCTTTTTCAAGCTGAGTGTTATCAGCCTCAATCACTTTTAAGCGATCAACCACTTCCAAAAAGTTAGCAGGCGCACCTTGCGGGCGAACCTGAATAGCGCCATCTTCACTAAACTCAACTTTTTCAATAGGCAATGGCAAAATGATTGGACCACCTTCGCCAATTACTTGACGGCCATGGCTCGTGATCAATGCGCCATCTGGAGTAATGTTTAATGTGCCAGTTTTGGTGTACGCCTCATTGCCGGATGCATCTTGTACGCTCAACCAACCACGGTCGCTCATCGCGATATCAAGCTCACGGCCAGTTTCAACAAAACCACCCGATTCCATATTAGATCCTGGGCGTTCTTGCATTGCAAACACCCTAGATGGCAGACCTTCACCGAAGGCTTGCATAGAGCGAGCTTGTGCAAAATCAGCTTTAAAGCCAGTGGTGTTAGCATTAGCAAGATTGTTGGCCTTGAGCTCAAGACCTCGCAAACTTTGCTTAGCACCCGACATGGCAATGTAGACCATTTTGTCCATAACATTGACTCACTAAAAATACGATAATTAAGAAATGCAATAAAAGTGCCAAAGTAAAATTGACGCTAAAATAGAAGAGAAAAATGAAAGTAAGAATGAAAAAAGGCTGCCAATAGAGGAAGCAGCCTTCGTGTCGGATTAAGCTTAGAACCGTTAAGATTAACGGATCTGTAGGATGTTTTGTTGTAGTGTTGAGTTAACCTCAAGCGCACGTGAATTTGCTTGGAAGTTACGCTGAGCACTAATTAAGTCAACAAGTTCATTGGTTAAGTTAACGTTTGATTGCTCAAGCGCTGATGAGTTAATTGAACCTAGAGTACCTGAACCTGGTTCACCCGCAATCGGCTCACCTGACGTTAAACTCTTCTTCCAAGATGTATCACCAACTTGTTGCAAGCCCTGTGAATTAGAGAAGCGCACCATAGCAACTTGACCTAGGAACGACGTATCTCCATTACTGTATGACGCAACAATTTTACCGTCAGAACCGATATCAATTCCTGATAGACGACCTACAGTCGCACCATCTTGCTCTAATGCTTTTACTTCAAAGTTACTTGCGTATTGAGTTGGAACTTTATTTGCTGTTGCCGCTTCATCACGCCAGTTAATAGTCACATCATCAGGGAAACTTGCACCATTCGAAAGTAAATCAGAAAGGCCTGTCGCAGCACCTAAACCACTCGGTAACGTTAATGGATTAAATGTTGTATCAGTATTCGCTGTACCATCTGTACTTTGTGGTAAGCCACTGGCATCAAACTGAAAAGTTGATAATGGTGTATAAGGTGTTGTGGTTTGCTCAACACCTGTTGCATCAAATGGCTTTTCATCTAATGTAGCGTATACTTCCCACTCATTTTCATTACCAGTCACTGTAGAATCAGTTTTCACAAAGAAGAACTGTAGAATATGCGGTTCACCTAATGAGTCATACACCGTTGTCGATGTAGAGCTGTTATAAGTTGCACTTGTTTCTGGATCGAATGGTGTCACAGTTGGCGCAGAGGCACGTGAATCAAGGTTAAATGACGAATAAACATTCGTGGTTGCACGTGGTGAACCTGATGCATCTGGAATTTGTAGCGCAGAAGATGTACTTAAGCTTACAGAGGTTGTGTCACCGGTTGCTTCATCAACAGGGAAACCTTGTAAGTAATTACCGCTCGCATCCACAATAAAGTTATCTTTATTAAGTTTGAACGCACCAGCACGCGTGTAAGTAAAATCTTGTGCACCTAAGTCATTCGCCATTGCGAAATAACCTTCACCAGTAATTGCTAAATCAAGTGAGTTATTTGTGAAAGAGAGTGAACCTTGGTGGAATTGTTGTGCCACCATTGTTGTTCTTACACCGTCACCATTTTTTGTTTTACCAGAACTAAATACTGATGATGCGTATACATCAGCGAACTCTGCACGAGACTCTTTAAAGCCCGTAGTGTTAACGTTAGCAATATTATTTGCTGTTACGTCTAAATCTTTTTGTGCGGCTGCTAAGCCTGTTAATGCAATATTGAAGCTCATAACTCACCTCTAACCTATCTCTTAGCCTAAGCTAACCCAAACCTTTTATACTTATGCGATTTCAGCTATATCAGTTAGCCTAACCGCACCCTCTTTTGTATTTACGATAATGCCGCTTGCGCCATTAATATTGACACTTTCAATATTCTTAAAGGTCGCCATAGGCATACTGCTGTAGTCTCCATTTACAAAGCCTTCAGCACTGATGTCATACTCGCCTTCAGGGAGCACATTGCCATCGTTATCTTTACCATCCCACTCAAAACGCAGTGCGCCCGCAGACTGAGAACCTAATTCAATGGTTCGTACTAACTGACCTGAAGAATCTGTTATTCTTAGCGTTAAAGATTCAACGGCTGTCTCAGCAACCACCGACCCTTTAGCAAGGTTTTCACCGTCAAAGTCAATGGTGTCAGACTCTAATAACGCTTGCTTACCAACCAAAGTGGAAGCCTGTAACGCAGAATTTGATGTCATTGATGCAGTCAGTGAGTCAAACTTCTCGTTTAAGTTTGAAATACCTTCAGCCATAGTAAAGTTCGTCATCTGCGCGATCATTTGATCGTTATCAGCAGGGTTACTCGGATCCTGGAACGACAACTGCTGTGTTAACAACGAAAAGAAATCTTCCTGAGAAAGTGTGTTGTTGTCTTCCTCAGTTGTTTGCGTATTGCTTTGATTCCAACGCAAGCTATCCATATAGGATGATGATGCAGAGCTGATGTCGTTACTCATAACTTATCCTCGATTACCGTTGTCCTAACAACAGTGTTTTACTTAACATTTGCTTAGCTGCATCAGCAACTTGCACATTTGTTTGGTAAGAGCGAGAGGCAGAAATCATATTTGCCATTTCTTCTACAACATTAACGTTAGGTTTGTAGATATAACCATTTTCATCCGCACTTGGGTGATTCGGGTTATATTCAATTTGTAGCGGCTTATCGCTCTCTACAATACCTAAAACTTTAACGCCTACAGAAGAGCCCTGAGGATTGCTTTGCGATGCTGACGCTTTGGTCAACTCTGCAGCAAAAACAGGATGGCGCGCTCGGTATGTCTGGTCTTGGCTAGAGCTAATCGTGTTTGCATTCGAAATATTACTCGCTGTGGTATTTAAGCGCACATTTTGTGCACTCATACCCGTGCCTGAAATATCAAAAACATTATATAAACTCATGATTAAGCTCCTTGACTACCGAGGGCTTTTTTAAGGCCTTTAATTTTACTACTCATAAATTGCAGGCTTGCCTGATACTCTAATGAGTTCTGTACATACAAGTTTCGTTCCACTTGTATATCTACAGAGTTACCATCGCCTGTATCTGCTTGATTTGGCGTACGAAACATTTCTGCACCGCCAACAAAACGGCTGCCTCCGGCAATATGTTTAGCATCGGTTCTTACCATGCTATTGCCGCCTTGTTGGTTGCTTTTTGCCGCTTTTAATGCAGAGGCAAAATCAATGTCTTTCGCTTTATAGCCCGGCGTATCAGCATTAGCGATATTGGTCGCTAATAACTCAGCGCGTTGTGAACGGATCAACATTGCATGGGGGTGAACACCAAATGCTTTATCAAAACTGATAGCCATAACCATCTCCAAAAAATTGACTCTAGAGTGATTAATGCAAAAGCTAAGCCAATAATGAAGGGGATATTTTATTTGCGTAAGATATTGAATAATAGATAAATTTAGCAACCTAAGAACTAGGTTGCTAAGAAAGGTTTACTTTTTCTGGTAGATGATGCCTGGATTACAACGAACCATCTCAAAGCTATCACTTAAGCCCGCCATTGATTCTGACGCACCTAAAAAGAGGTAACCTTTAGGGTTTAGGGCTTGAGCAAATTGCGAGATAATTTTAGCTTTTACCTCTGGTGAGAAGTAAATGAGCACGTTACGGCAAAATATAATGTCAAACTTGCCCATTAAAGCGTATGAATCCAGTAAGTTAAGGTGTCTAAAGCTGACCATTTTACGTATAGGGTCAATGACTTGAGCCATTCCATTGCCGCTGTCTTTAAAGAACTTTTGACGGCGTTCCATCGACAAACCACGCGCAAGCGCTAGCGAGTCATACTCAGCGTTTTTGCACATATCAAGCATGGTATTAGAGATATCAGTGCCGATTATTTGCGCCCCCATCTTTAATACACCTGGGTTTTTTGACTGAAACTCGGCAACCGACATGGCAATTGAATACGGCTCTTGTCCTGATGAACTTGCCGCTGACCATATTTTTAATGGTCTACGCACATCTTTAAGCTCAGGAAATAATTTCGTTTTCAATAACTCAAACGGATACTGGTCACGAAACCAAAGCGTTTCATTGGTTGTCATTGCATCAACCACAGCGGCACGAAGCTGCCTCTCATGAGGACTCAGTGTTTTACTTACCAACTGCGATAAAGACTCGACATTAAAACGCGCCATAAGTGGAGCGAGACGGCTTTTAACTAAATAAAGTTTATTATCGCCAAGCACAATGCCGCATTGTTGCTCTAAAAAAGAGCGAAATTGATCGTATTCGCTTTGTTGTAAATGCTTATTTTCCAAAGTAATACCACCTATAAACTATTAATCACAATGAACCCATTTTTTTACAGCAGTCGCTAGTTCATCTGGGTTAAATTTAGCAATAAAATCGTCAGCTCCCACTTTCTCAATCATTGCTTGGTTGAATACACCACTTAAAGAAGTATGTAAGATCACATGCAAAGGTGATAATTTTGGATCGGCCTTTATCTCGGCGGTTAAGGTATAGCCATCCATTTCTGGCATTTCAACATCTGAAATTAATAAGCCAACTCGCTCAGTAATATCGTTCTGGCAATCAAGTTGAGCTATTTCTCTTAGTCTTAGTAAGGCCTCTTTGCCATTTTTAGCAAGCTCAGTTTGTACACCAAGTGGCTCAAGCGCTCGTTTTACTTGATTTCTCGCGACAGCAGAGTCATCAGCAATAAAGACGATTCTTTCACCTAAATCTTTCTGGAACTCACCTTCACCAACAACATCTGCGCTAACTTCAGTGTTCACTGGGCAGATTTCATTTAGGATCTTTTCAACATCCAAAATCTCAACCAGTTCGTTTTCTATTTCTGTGACTGCTGTTAGGTAAGAATAACGTCCAGCTCCCGAAGGTGGTGGCATTATTTTTTCCCAGTTCATATTTACGATACGTTCTACACCACCAACCAAAAACCCTTGTACTGAACGGTTGTATTCGGCAATGATGATAAAGCTGTCTTTTATGTTTTCAATTGCAGGACCACCGACAGCCATTGATAAGTCAATAACAGAAATAGTTTGTCCACGAATATGCGCAACACCGCGAATATAGGCATTTGATTTTGGCATGTTCGTAAGTGGCGGGCATTGCAAAACCTCTCTTACTTTAAACACGTTAATACCAAAGCGCTGACGCCCTCTGAGTTTGAATAATAGTAATTCAAGGCGGTTTTGCCCAACCAACTGAGTTCGCTGGTTAACTGAGTCTAAAATGCCTGCCATTTCAATCTCCTAAAGATAAACAATCAGAGCTGGAACAATAATTGCCTTCTTTGTGTTAAAGCTACATAAGGTTACGAAGCGTCTGTTTTTTGACGCAAAATATTTATACCTTGTTTTCAACAATAAGCATAGTCGAAACAATATGAGTTTGTTAAAAAAAAGCCGAAGATACAGTGTTTTTTATTTTCTTTCTAGCCTGTTGTTTGCAACACAACTACAAGCAGAAGTCTATAACAACGAGCAACTTCAACAGATCGCTGTTGATTTTGTGAGTGAACACATGCCTGACTTGAACACAACACCACAGATAAGCGCTTTGCCTCTGGATAGTCGCATTCCTGATAGGTTATGTGAGTCGCCATTAAACAAAGAGTTACCAACAGAGCCTCCTTTTAATCGGCAGGTCACGGTACAACTTAAGTGCCAAGACATAAATAGTTGGACCCAATACGTTCACGTTAGAATTATAGAACTTGAGCCAGTCGTTGTTGTTACAACGAGTCTTACTCGAGGTGAAGTTATTCGTGCCGAACATTTACGCCTAGAAATGAAACCTAAGCAATTTGTTAGAACGCAATACGTACAAGATGAGTCTATACTTATTGGCAGTCGCAGTAAGCGAAATTTACGCGGTGGTACACCTATTGTTATGAGCCAAGTTTGCATGGTTTGCAAAGGCGATAACGTAACTATCTATGCTTCGTTACGGGGCTTAAGGATCAAAACAACCGGAATTGCGCTAGAAGATGGCACGTTAGACGAATTAGTACGTGTAAAAAATAAAAAATCAGGTAAAGTATTAAATGCGCGTGTGGATGGAGTCGAGTCTGTACAGGTAAATATTTAATTTTAACTATTTATGCTAAAGTATCCGCTGTGCCCGCCGATATAAAGGCATAAGTTGGGTAATGTATAGGTCAAAAATTATGGTAAGCAATGTCAATAATGGTCAACAACAGCCTTCTGTGTTGACAAATACCAAGCAAAAAAAGCTTGATTTACAAAAAGATAATGCTAATGCAGCTGCTGCTAAATCAGCCGCACCTAAAGCAAGTGCAGATTCTGTCAGTTTAACACCTCAGGCAAAGCAGCTTAAATCACTGCAAGAAAAAGCAGAGCAGTCTTCTGGTTTTGATAGCAATAAAGTGGCTGAGCTGAAAAAAGCGATCAGCGAAGGTAAATACCAAATTGATGCTGAAAAGCTAGCAAAGAACATCGCTGCATTCGAGTTTGATGTCTATGGCTGATCATAATCATTTAATAGCCAGCAAACTAACACAGCAAGTTTCGTGCTTGGAGTCTATTGCTGCGTTGTTAGATGATGAATTGACAGCCATTGCTGCAAAACGTGGCGAAGGATTAAAGAGTATTGCCCAACAAAAAATTTCTTTGCTCCAACAAATCCAAACCATAGATAAAGAAGTGCAAAAGCTTGTCGCGCACAACGAATCGCAAGATGATGACGTGAGTGCACTTATTAAGCAAGTTAACACTCTCCTAGCAAGCTGCAAAAAGAAAAACGATGTAAACGCCCATGCGGCTCACCAAGCACAGTTAAGTGTTAAACAACTTAAAGATATTCTAATCGGTGCGCCTTCATCGATGACCTACGACCAAGGCGGCAGCGTAATTCAAGGTGATAAAAAAATCGTCCACAATTTGAAAGCCTAAACCCCAATATTATTCTTTTAAAAAAACGCGATAACTAAGTTAGTTATCGCGTTTTTTAATGTTTGCTGAATTATACCAATCCACGATATCACTCAATTAAGCAAGGTACTGTAAGAAAAGCGCATTTCAGCGCTTTTCTTTTATTGATTAAATATCTACAGATTTATTTCCATCTTCGATTAGTTTCTTAATCATGTCCTCTGATTCACTCTGAATATCACTTGCAGGTTGTGAACTTATTGAGTCATTAGGATCAAAAGCTAAACTTTGCTGTTCGCTATCGATATTCAATGCCAGTACCTCACTTTGTTCTGAGTCACTTAAAACATCATCGATTGTTACTTCAAGCGGAGCAGAGTTAGAGTGCAATGTCGGTTCTGTATCCGCTTTAGCTAATATCACGCTTAAATCAATACTTTCACCGAGCTGCTCAGCGCCTGAAGTTGAACTTTCATTTTCTGGTGGCTCTTCAGAGTTCTCTAAGCCTGCTAAAACAGGTTCTTCTCCAAGAGATATGATGCCGCTATCAGGCTCTGATTCAATCACACCTGTACCGACTAAATCGTTAGAGGTGTTCTTGACGATATACTCACCAGTTTCAGTATCAACAATAGCAAAGTAATATTCATTCCCTAAATCAAGAAAAGAAAGCCCTATGCTCCAGTCACCGTCGCTATCAGTTGTGGTGCTTGGCGAAGAACCAAGAACTGAAGCGTCGATAATATTGAGTAAATTAAGGCCGATTAAGTTAGAGCCAATGGCATAAACCTCAGTTCCCGGCTCAGCAGTGCCTTCGGCGAAAGGTAAGAGTAAACCTAATATACCTGGATTATAGTTAGTAACATCAAAAGCATCTAAGCTAGGGTCATTACTATAATCAATACTCGATATAGTGGTTGTATTACCTGCAGCATCTGTCGCAGAGGCCTCAACATATGCGAGAGTTAATAAAGAGACTGACAAATTAAGCACTTGCCAATCACCATTAGCGTCAACGGTGGCTGTGTAAGGAACTCCTATGCCACCTCCAATTAGGTAGTTTGTAATGGTAATAACACTTCCTTCAGGCAAATCTGAAGTACCAGAAAGCGATACCAAGTTACCTAATAAGAATGACGGCGTGATTGATAACTCTGGAGCTACAGTGTCAACTTCTCCGCCCGTTTTACTATCAGTTCCTGTGTTACCTGCGGTATCTGTGATGCTTGCAGTGACCGAATACACTCCATCAGCTAACGCTTGACCTGCTTCAACTTGCCAATTGCCACTTGCATCAGTTGTGGTAGTAACTGTATGTTGTAAACCGCCTGCGGCAGTGAACACAATTACTACTGTACTATTTGCAGCATCAGATGTGCCGCTGATAACAGGGGTTGAGTCGTTTGTGAGTATTAAACTGCTTTGATCAATGCTCACAATCGGTGCCGTAGTATCAACCGCAGACGTTGTACTTACTGAACCATCATTCCCAGCAGTATCTGTCACAACAGCGGTTACCGTATACTGTCCTTCGGCAAGCGCTTGGGTTGCTTCAACTTCCCAGTTAAGGCTTGAATCAAGCGTTGTTTCAACACTATGACTAACACCTGCTGCATCAACGAAGGTGACAACCACTCGATTACCAGCGACTGCTCCTGTTGCACTGCCAGAAGCGAGCGGTGTTAAATCGGTTGCAACAGCAATCGTGTCTATAACAACATCAGGCGCAGTGATATCTATAATGCCAGACACCGAAGTGGTTGCGCTATTACCTGCAGCATCAGAGATACTGGCTTCAACCGTGTATGCTCCTTCAGCTATTGAGGAAGGTAATGCCACAGACCAATTACCTGATGCATTAACAATAGCAGAAGCAGTAACATCATTACCTAAACTATCAGACACAACTAACGTGACAACGGAGCCCTGAGGTGCATCACTGGTACCACTAATTGTCGGTGTAGTATCATTTGTAATTGCTGGTGCATTAACCAAGATTGATGGCGCCGTGAGATCTATCTCACCAACCTTTGATGCTGTTCCAGTTAAACCATTTTCAGTTACACTTGCATCTACCGTGTATTGTCCTTCACTGAGTACAGTAGCAAGCTCAACACTCCAAATACCACCCGTTACCGTTGTAGTTATTGTTTGTGTATTTCCAAGTGCATCTTCAACATTTATTGTAACTTGTGTGCCGTCTACTGCATCACTGGTACCTGAGATGATGGGGGTTGTATCATTTGTAATTGCCAACGTGCCAATAGATACTGTTGGTGCATTAGTGTCTAATGTTGCATTGTCTGTGGCAGTCGTCGTGTTATTTGCAGCATCAGTGATGCTTGCAGTAATAGTAACTGAACCATCGTCAAGTGGTGTAACAACATCAACTGACCAAGTACCATCAATTTGCACTGTAGCTGATAATGAATAAATATTCCCACCGTTAGAAACACTCAAAGAGACTATGCTACCTGCAGGTTCATTACTTGTACCGCTAATTGTAGGTGTAGAATCATTTGTCGTTCCTAAGCTATTAATAGTGAGCGAAGGAGCAAGTGTATCTATAGAACCAGATTCAGTATCACTGCCAATATTACCCGCAACATCCGTTATTGACGCTGTTACAGTATAGTTTCCATCAGGTAACGCGGCTGGTGTAACTTGCCATGTTCCATCTCCCAACACTGTCGCAGTCAGTGTTTGGGTATCACTATTGCTGTCTGTAATCGTGACAGATACTTGAGTTCCCGGCGATTCTGTTGATGTACCTGAAATAACTGGCAAACTTGAGTTTCCAATTCCCAATACGTCAAGCAATACAACAGGCGTAACTGTATCAACTGTTATTGATGCTGTTGCAGTTTGCGTGTTGTTTGCATCATCCGTTATGCTAGCCGTAATCGTGTAACTACCATCAACGATGTCGACAGGTACTACAAGCTGCCATGTGCCATCTGTATCAACCGTCGTAGTCAGAGTTTGACCCGCTATTTCAACAACCACTGAACCACCTATCTCATTACTACTACCCGAGATAGTTGGTCGAGCTTCAGCTGTGCCACCAATAGCATTTACGCTTAAAGTTGGTGCTATACTATCCAGTACACCTGTTGTTTGTTCAGTTGTTAAATTACCCACCTGGTCTCGAACCGATGCTGTTACTGTGAATGTGCCATCAGCAAGTTCTGCTGGTACATCAACAGACCAAGTTTGATCGCTTTGCACAGTTGCAGTAAAGCTTTGCGAATCTCCATTAGCGTCTTGAACAGTCACATTAATAACCGTTCCTTGACCCATATCCGTTGTACCCGAGATAGTTGGTGTTGTGTCATTAGTAAGTGCGGCAACAGACACTGTTAGTTCAGGTGCTACATTATCAAAATCAAGGGTGCTCACCGTTGCAGTGTTACCTGCTGCATCTGTTCCACTTGCTGTTACATAAGCTAAATTAAGCAGTGGCACAGTAATATTCGCTAAAGTCCAATCTCCATTCGCATCTGTAATGGCAGTGTATGTTAATCCAATTAATCCACCGACAAGGTGCTCAGTGATCGTGATCACACTTCCTTCTGGTAAGTCTGAAGTCCCAGACAAGCCAACCAAATTACCCAGTAAAAATGAAGGGATCACACGAATGTCTGGCGCTATAGTGTCGACTTCACCACTGTCACTGGCACTGCTGTTATTACCTGCTGCATCACTGATACTAGCACTGACTGTGTAGTTGCCATCAGCTAAGGCTTGCCCTGCTTCGGCGCTCCAATTACCTGAAGCATCTGTGGTGACTGTCACGGTATGGCTGATACCATCAGCATCGGTAAAGGTCACGGCGAGTGAGGTATTGGCTAAGTCTGAGGTGCCAGTGACCGTCGGTGTATTGTCGTTGGTCAGCGCTGGCGCATCAATGCTAATCGTTGGTGCCGTCACATCGATGGTGCCTGTTTCAGTATCGCTGCCTTCGTTACCCGCCGCGTCACTCACGGTGGCCACCACGGTATAATCCCCTTCGGCTAATGCCGTACTTGGCTCAACAGACCAACTGCCATCCGCTTGCACCGTCGCTGTCGCACTTTGTACATTACCGGCACTGTCAGTGATAGTAAGCAGCACTAAGCTGCCCACTGCCGCTCCGGTGGTTTGCCCACTAATGAGCGGTGTCACATCATTACTATCGGCCAAGGTATCAAGGCTAATCGTCGGTGCAGTAATGTCGATTTCACCAGTGGCACTGGCTGTTGCTGGGTTACCTGCTTGATCACTGACCGTCGCCGTAACCGTGTATTCTCCTTCTGCTAACAACGTGCTCGCCGCCACTGACCAAGTGCCATTGCTTTGCATCACGGTAGTGACTGTGTGGCTGTTGTTGTTTGCATCGGTAAAGACCACAGTGACTGTACTGCCTTGYGGGGCACTGGCTGTGCCACTRACTGTTGGCGTGGTGTCATTRGTGACGTCTAATGCATTTATATCAATCGCTGGCATGGTGGTATCAATGATACCTGTTCGTGTGGCCGTTCCATCAATGCCGTTTTCTGTCACGGTTGCGGTGACTGTAAAGTCGCCTTCAGCCAAAGCACTGCTTGCTGTGACTGTCCATGTTCCGCCATTAACCGTGGTGGTTAATGTTTCTGCTGGGTTGATACCATCATCAATTACCACAGTCACTACACTGCCATTGACCGCATCACTGGTGCCGTTAATCGTCGGTGTCGTATCATTGGTTTCGCCAATGACATTAATTGTGATACTTGGTGCGGTGGTATCCAGCACCGCGGTGTCATTAGCGGTTGTTTCATTCCCCGCAGCATCGGTGATACTGGCATCAATGCTGATGCTGCCATTGTTTAATGGGCTTGGTACATCTGCTGACCATGTGCCATCTCCCAGTACCGTGGCTGTAAAGGTATAGGTGTTTGTGCCGTCTGAAACACTTAAGTTAACCACACTGCCCGCCGGCTCATTGCTGGTCCCACTGATTGTTGGGGTATCGTCGTTGATGGTACCCAAGCTGTCTATCGMTAAGCTYGGTGGCAAGGTATCGATGCTGCCACTGCCTGTATCGGTGCCAACGTTGCCTGCCGCATCAACAATCGTTGCTGTCACGGTATAAGCGCCATCAGGCAAGCTCGGTGCTGTGGCTTGCCACGACCCATCSGCTTGCACTGTGGCTGTGACGGTATGTGTATCGCTGTTGCTATCCACAATAGATAAGCTCACTACCGTTCCTGCTGGCTCAGTAGAGGTGCCCGTAATAAGTGGCGTGCTGTCATTACCCAAGCCAGTGTCGTTAACCACCACCACTGGGGTTGTGGTATCGATAGAGCCTGTGGCATTGACCGTCGTTGGGTTACCCGCTTCATCACTAATTGTTGCTGATACAGTGTAGCCACCTTCGGCGAGTCCATTCGGTACTTCCACGCGCCAATCACCGCTACTGTCAACGGTTGCGGTCAGTGTTTGTACGGTGCCATCATTATCTGTCACCGTTACCGTCACCGTGCCACCAATTTCATTACTGCGTCCTGTGAACTCAGGCGTCACATCACTGCCCGCCCCAACGCCCGTTAAGGTTAAGCTTGGTGCAACGGTATCAATGACCCCAGTCACCGTTTCTTCTGTGAGGTTMCCCACCCCATCACGCACACTGGCGTCAACAGTAAATTGACCATCAGCTAAGACCGTTGTTGGACTCACTGACCAATTACCGCTGGCATCCACTGTCGCTGTCAGGGTGCTGCTATCACCATTGGCATCGGTGACGACCACAGTCACTTGTGCGCCTTCACCTGCATCACTGGTACCACTGATGAGCGGCGTATTGTCATTTCCTATTGCATCCACATTAACGGTGAGTGTCGGTGGTGTACCATCAAAGTCACTTGAACTGATAGTACGTACATTGCCTGCAGCATCCGATGCACTGGCTGTTATCGACGCTAGGTTCGCTAACGGCACGGTTAACCCTGTCAGTGACCAATCACCATTGGCATCGGTGGTTGCCGTATATGTCACACTGCCACCGCCTAATAAGGTTTGGGTGATGGTCACTGTGCTACCGGCGGG
>NZ_LJTC01000061.1 GCF_001306915.1 Pseudoalteromonas lipolytica
GTTGGCGTGGTTTCATGCGTTGGTATCGTTGTCTGTCCACATGCCTTCAGCCGGTCGAAGCTACCCGTCCTCCTTCAGGTTGAGGTTCGAGCGTATGGGAGTGTCGAGCCGGTGCTGGGAGGAAAAATGTTGATTATAGCCCCATTCAAGGTGCCGAATTGCTACGAAGTCAACAAGTATTGGTGAGTGTGTTGTTTTTGATACGAGCAATCTTTAAGGATATGCATGAATATCAGCATCTTATGCCACTCACTCAGTCACTGCTCAGAAAGGTCCTAATAACCATTCTGATTCGTCGTTTCGCTGACGGCATGCCGAGGGAGGTGCGCGCGTGAAGCTGCTGGTACTGGATGCCGGCCACTGCCTGAGCCTGGCCCTGGCCCGGGAGGCCAACCGCCGCTCGGATACCGAGCTCACCATCGAGGAGGGCCTGGAGCTGGATCCCGCCTGGCTGGCGGAGGTGGCGCCGGATGCTCTGGTGATTCCGCCGCTGTCGCGGCCGATCGTCGCCGCGCCGGCGGAGGTGACGGCCCACGCCGAGGCG
>NZ_LJTC01000062.1 GCF_001306915.1 Pseudoalteromonas lipolytica
GTCATCGCCTTCTGATCCAGAGGGCCGCCACCTTCATGGCGGCCCGATTTTCTCTTTCTGCCCGGGTGAGGCTTCACCCGGGCAGTTGCCATCACGTGGAGACGTTACAGCGTCATGTATGGCTGGGCTTCTCCGGCACGAAACTGGTAGACGCTCCAGTCATCCTGCTTTGGCCCGGGCATGCCCGGGGTGCCGATGGGCATACCCGCCAGGCCGATGCCGTCGGTGTCGGGGTACTCCTCGAAGAGTTTCTCTACCGCCTCGAAGGGCACGTGACCCTCGATGATGTACTCGCCCATCTCGATGGTATGGCAGGAGCCCAGACCGTAGGGAAGTCCGGCACGTTCCTTGACTTGGCCGATCGGCACGTCGTCGACGACGGTGACCTCGACGCCGAGCGCTTCGAGTTGGCGGGCATATTCATCGCAGCAGCCGCACTGGGGGTTCTTGTAGAGGGTCGCCGCATCGGGCATAGCGGCCTGTGCGGTGCCGGCACCGATCAGCAGCGCTGCGGAGACAACCAGAGTGGGGGCAAAA
>NZ_LJTC01000063.1 GCF_001306915.1 Pseudoalteromonas lipolytica
GACATTGTGCATTACATTCACACTGAATTTGGTGTTCATTACCACTTAAATCATGTCTATAAAATTCTAAAGCAACTTGGCTTTAGTTGGATCACAAGCCGCTCTAAACACCCAAAACAATCATTACAGAGCCAAGAGGCTTTTAAAAAACTTCCAGCTGGAAACGATCCTTCACACACCAGGACACCTTCCTCTTGATCGGATCGACGTATGGTTTCAGGACGAAGCACGATTTGGCCAGCAAAATCCGACTACGCGCATTTGGGCTGAAACAGGCACTCGGCCAAGGATTGTAAAACAACAGCAATTTGACTATGGATACTTATTTGGCGCGGTATGTCCAGCCACAGGCCAAACAGAAGCGTTAGTTAGCCCATTCGTAAATAAAGAAGCAATGACGCAGCATATGCGCCAGATATCACACGCGACACCTGTTGGAAGACACGCTGTCGTGATAATAGATGGCGCAGGCTGGCACACATACGATACAGCTGCAGAATTTAAAAACCTAACCCTGATAAAGCTCCCACCTTAT
>NZ_LJTC01000064.1 GCF_001306915.1 Pseudoalteromonas lipolytica
CATGCTTGTTTAGCCTGCTCCGTCCCCCCATCGCAATTATACCAAGTACGGGAATATTAACCCGTTTCCCATCGACTACGCCTTTCGGCCTCGCCTTAGGGGTCGACTTACCCTACCCTGATTAACATGGGATAGGAACCCTTGGTCTTCCGGCGTGCGGGTTTTTCACCCGCATTATCGTTACTCATGTCAGCATTCGCACTTCTGATACCTCCAGCATACCTCCCGGTACACCTTCAACGGCTTACAGAACGCTCCCCTACCACTCAAACATAGTTTGAATCCGCAGCTTCGGTGCATAGTTTAGCCCCGTTACATCTTCCGCGCAGACCGACTCGACCAGTGAGCTATTACGCTTTCTTTAAAGGATGGCTGCTTCTAAGCCAACCTCCTGGCTGTCTGGGCCTTTCCACATCGTTTCCCACTTAACTATGACTTTGGGACCTTAGCTGGCGGTCTGGGTTGTTTCCCTCTTCACGACGGACGTTAGCACCCGCCGTGTGTCTCCCGGATAGTACTTTA
>NZ_LJTC01000065.1 GCF_001306915.1 Pseudoalteromonas lipolytica
GTACGGGGCCACCTACCAGGTGGTGAATCCCCACCTGGCTGTAGAAGAGTGCCAGTGACCAGAAACCTATCAGGGAGAGCTGATAGGAGATGATCGGGCGGCCGAGAATCTTGGGAATCATGTAGTAGGCGATACCGACCCCGATGGGGGTCACCCAAAGTCCCAGGACGTTATGGGCGAACCACCAGTTGACGGTGGCTCCCGAGGCCCCGGGGAACACCACGGGCAGGTTGGCCAGCAGGAAGAGGATGGGGAACCACACCAGCGCGGCCAGCAGGTACCAGCTGGTGACGTAGAGATGTGATACCCGTCGGTTGGCGGCCGTCAGCAACAGCGGAATGGCACACAGGCCACCGCCGATCACGAACAGGATGTCGACCTGCCAGGGAAACTCGAGCCACTCCTCTCCGTCGGAGAGTCCCAGACTGATCGCCACCAGGCCGAGCATCATGCCGAGGTTCCAGAGCACGGCCCCCGATAAGGCGAATCGTCCGCCTACTAATGCCGTCTTGAACAGT
>NZ_LJTC01000066.1 GCF_001306915.1 Pseudoalteromonas lipolytica
GGAGGACGTTCACCACGGAGTGATTCATGACTGGGGTGAAGTCGTAACAAGGTAGCCCTAGGGGAACCTGGGGCTGGATCACCTCCTTATACGATTTAGAACTTATTTGTTCGTAGTGTCCACACAGATGATTGTTAATTGTAAAGAGAACAACACTTATTGTTTGGGTCTGTAGCTCAGTTGGTTAGAGCGCACCCCTGATAAGGGTGAGGTCGGTAGTTCAAATCTACTCAGACCCACCACTTCTTATGAAGTGGAAAAAATGACAATAAGTACCAGCATATGTGGGGCTATAGCTCAGCTGGGAGAGCGCCTGCCTTGCACGCAGGAGGTCAGCAGTTCGATCCTGCTTAGCTCCACCACTTTTACTCCTTAAAAATAAACATTCTTAATCAGGTAATAAACTGCTTGAGAATAGAGTGTGTTTAATTTTGAGAAGTTTATTCTCTTGCTCTTTAAAAATTTGGAAAGCTGATATTAAAATTCTTATAGATATTCGTATCTATAAAGAGTTTTC
>NZ_LJTC01000067.1 GCF_001306915.1 Pseudoalteromonas lipolytica
CCGATGCCAATGGTGATTGGTCACTGACAGGGTTAACCGTGCCGTTAGCGAACCTAGCGTCGATAACAGCCAGTGCATCGGATGCTGCAGGCAATGTACGTACTATCAGTTCAAGTGACTTTGATGGTACACCACCGACACTCACCGTTAATGTGGATGCAATAGGAAATGACAATACGCCGCTCATCAGTGGTACCAGTGATGCAGGTGAAGGTGCACAAGTGACCGTGGTCGTCACCGATGCCAATGGTGATAGCAGCACCCTGACAGCGACAGTGGATGCCAGCGGTAATTGGTCAGTGAGTCCAACAACGGTCTTAGCTGATGGTCAATTTACTGTTGACGCCAGTGTGCGTGATGGGGTGGGGAACCTTACAGAAGAAACGGTGACTGGGGTCATTGATACCGTTGCACCAAGCTTAACCTTAACGGGCGTTGGGGCGGGCAGTGATGTGACGCCTGAGTTCACAGGACGCAGTAATGAAATTGGTGGCACGGTGACGGTAACGG
>NZ_LJTC01000068.1 GCF_001306915.1 Pseudoalteromonas lipolytica
GGGCCTCACGCCATAAGATTAGCCCAAGTGGGATTAGCTAGTTGGTGAGGTAATGGCTCACCAAGGCGACGATCCCTAGCTGGTTTGAGAGGATGATCAGCCACACTGGGACTGAGACACGGCCCAGACTCCTACGGGAGGCAGCAGTGGGGAATATTGCACAATGGGCGCAAGCCTGATGCAGCCATGCCGCGTGTGTGAAGAAGGCCTTCGGGTTGTAAAGCACTTTCAGTAAGGAGGAAAGGTTGAGTGTTAATAGCGCTTAGCTGTGACGTTACTTACAGAAGAAGCACCGGCTAACTCCGTGCCAGCAGCCGCGGTAATACGGAGGGTGCGAGCGTTAATCGGAATTACTGGGCGTAAAGCGTACGCAGGCGGTTTGTTAAGCGAGATGTGAAAGCCCCGGGCTCAACCTGGGAACTGCATTTCGAACTGGCAAACTAGAGTGTGATAGAGGGTGGTAGAATTTCAGGTGTAGCGGTGAAATGCGTAGAGATCTGAAGGAATAC
>NZ_LJTC01000069.1 GCF_001306915.1 Pseudoalteromonas lipolytica
CGGAGCACGTGAAACTTTGACTGAATATAGGTGGACCATCATCTAAGGCTAAATACTCCCAACTGACCGATAGTGAACCAGTACCGTGAGGGAAAGGCGAAAAGAACCCCTGTGAGGGGAGTGAAATAGAACCTGAAACCGTGTACGTACAAGCAGTAGGAGCCCTTCGAGGGTGACTGCGTACCTTTTGTATAATGGGTCAGCGACTTATATTTTGTAGCGAGGTTAACCGATTAGGGTAGCCGTAGGGAAACCGAGTCTTAACTGGGCGTATAGTTGCAAGGTATAGACCCGAAACCCGGTGATCTAGCCATGGGCAGGTTGAAGGTTGAGTAACATCAACTGGAGGACCGAACCCACTAACGTTGAAAAGTTAGGGGATGACCTGTGGCTAGGAGTGAAAGGCTAATCAAACCGGGAGATAGCTGGTTCTCCCCGAAATCTATTTAGGTAGAGCCTCGGACGAATACTTACGGGGGTAGAGCACTGTTAAGGCTAGGGGGTCA
>NZ_LJTC01000008.1 GCF_001306915.1 Pseudoalteromonas lipolytica
AAAAAAGGTAATCGTCGTCATTTAACTGCGAACCAGTGCATCGCAATGGCTAATGCTGTTGGTATGGATCAAAAAGAAGCTTTACTAAAACTTGCTATCGAAAAATCAAAATCCAAGGAAGAAGGTAAGATCTGGTCGGATATTGTAAAAAAGATTAGTGCGGCATGTGTAGCGCTAACACTTGTTGCAGGACTAGCAAACGCTCCAACTGAGGACGCTTTTGCGTAATAGCGGATAGCCCATAAATTACGTTATGTTAAATTGCTTAAACTAATGAAAAGTGGGAGTTAGGTTACTAACTAGCCCACTTTTAGAAGGGTTTAAAATAGCTTAATTTAGCTCAGAATCTACCCAAAACTTAGTGCCTTTAAGTACCGCTTGTAAAGCAAGGCCATTTTCGGTTAAGGAATAAACAGTTACTTGGTCGGCAATTGCTTCGGCAACTAAAGCACCACCTTTATCTTCATATTTTGCTGCTGCATCTGCATTTCCACCGAATGCCCAACCATGTTCAATAAAGCGATTTACTGCTGCTTGATTATGAAAAACCATCACAACATTAAAGTCTTTAACACCTAAACCTAAGCCTAAACCTGCTTCACCCATATTCATGTAAGTTGATTTACCGGTTAAGTTATTTTTTACTACACCATAACCACCGCCAAAACTGGCTAAAACAACATTTACATTGGCATTATCAAAAACCGCATAACCAGCAGAGTTAGCAATTTGTTGTTTAACATCAGGTTTTTGAGCGTAAAGCTCACTTAATGTATTGTTTTTCATGCTTTGTACTAAAGCACGTTTTTCATCGGGAGATGCACTTCCTGTTGTAGCACAACCGGTTAAAATTGTAGTGATTAAAACTAAACTAATAGCGATAAACTTTTTCATACATATTCCTTGAATATTAGTATGGCAATCTAGTTAATGTTGCAAATACTATAGATATATTAAGTCCAATACTAGACAGTATCGGACTTTATGGTAATCTTATAACTAGCTATTTTACAAGATATTACATCATTATGCTCGTTGCTCTCGTCGATACACTAAAACAACTGCGTTACCAAATTGCCCATCTTGAAGATGATACTCTTGCAACAGAATATCCAGAACTTGAACACTTTATACATCAAGTTGGATTGACTGTTGCTGAATCAAAAAATGACTTAGCTTTTGTTTATCAGTTTTTATATGTGTATGGCCGAAAATCAGAAGCCACATTTAATCGTTTTCGAAATGAGCTTGAGCGTTTTTGTTTATGGTCGTGGTTGTTTGCTGAAAAATCGGTATTTGATCTAAAACGTGAAGATATTGAAGCCTATGTTGATTTTATGGTTGAACCAGATTCAGCCTGGTTGTCAAGTTCAGTGCAATGGCGTTATAAAGATGAACAAGGCATAAGACGACTAAATACAAATTGGCGCCCTTTCATCAATAAAGAAAATATTGCTAGCCAACAAACACTCGCAGCTATGTTTACAGCTTTAAATGTTTTTTATAAGTTCGCAATTTTAGAAGAAAAAACCTTTGCTAACTTTGTACCGGTTGTTAAAAAGAATAGCCCTTACTTAGTTGTGCAATCGCAAATTAAAATTCCCGATACACTTAGTGATATTCAATGGGAATATGTTTTTGGTGTTACTCGTGATTTATGTGAACAACAACCTGATTTAGAAAGAAATTTATTCACACTTGCTTGCTTAAAAGGATTGTACTTACGAATATCTGAGTTATCCGAGCGCCCTCAGTGGTCACCCGTTATGTCACATTTTTGGCAAGATAATGATGGTTTTTGGTTTCTAAGAATTATGGGTAAAGGCAATAAATTACGTGATGTTACCTTAAGTGAAGATTTTATATCATATCTAAAACGTTATAGGCTTTACCGTGGTTTACCTGCCCTGCCCCGCGTTGATGAAGCTGAGCCGTTAGTTCATAAAATTCGTGGTAAAGGTGGAATGACTGTTCGTCAAATTCGTCGTTTGGTTCAGCAAAGTTTTGATTTAGCAAAACAATCTCTTTTAGATGACGGCTTTAAAGATGATGCGGAACAACTTGAAGCGGCCACTGCTCACTGGTTAAGACATACCGGTGCAACACACGATGCCCAAACAAGACCGCTAAAACATTTATCTGAAGATTTAGGTCATGCAAAAATTGCTACGACAGATCAAATCTATATTCAAACAAATATAAAAGAACGTGCAAAGTCCGGAATAAAAAGGAAAGTGTAATGGAATATACAATACTGGCATCAGTTGGCTTAGCTTTATTATTTTATTCACTGACGATTCGGCAATTAGAGCGAACAGAAATTACCGGGCCAATGTTTTTTGTGTTGGTCGGAATTGCAATGTCTTACTTTTTGCCGAGTGAGTTTAAGTTAGGCGAAGCCGGACTCAGTGACATTTTACCTTTGGTTGAATTAACCTTAAGTATTTTTTTATTTACCGATGCCGCCAAATCAAAACTTCCCGTATTAAAACATAGTTATCAGTACCCTAGCCTGTTACTTTTTGTTGCTTTGCCGATGACATTACTGTTAGGTGTAGCTGGCGGGTTGTTTTTCTTTTCGGAGTTATCACTTTTTCAATCTGCTTTGATTGCGGTAATCTTAACGCCGACTGATGCCGCGCTTAGCAAAGGAATTTTAGAATGCACATCGGTTCCAGAGAAAGTTCGCGAAGGAATAAATACGGAAAGTGGTTTGAACGATGGCCTTTGCGTACCCATCTTTTTAATTTTACTTTTATTAGCTCAAAATCCAGAAAGTGCTGTAACGACAATTGATACTTTACTTGTTTTTGCAAGAGAGTTAGGTGTAGCACTTATTGTTGCAGGCGTGTCGATGGCTGTGTTTATTCCACTTTTAAAAATAGCATTAGCACGTCATTACTTTGCAAATAATAGCAGTCCATTTTTATTGATTGGCTTAGTCATGGCTATTTTCTCTTTAACACAAAATTTTCATGGCAGTGGCTTTATTGCTGTTTTTGTTTCGGGGCTTTTATTTGATTACTTAGCACCTAAAAAAATTCGTTCAACACTAGTTAAAGACTCTGAGCATATCGCTGAATTTGTTGCGCTACTAATTTGGTGTTTATTCGGTTTTGTATGTGGTCACTTAATTGTGAATGATATCACTTGGTCAATTATTTTTTATGCGTTATTAAGTGTGACGATTTTTAGAATTGTGCCGGTACTCCTTTCACTTATGTTTACTAATCTAAATTTCAAAGACAAATTTACTTTTGCGTGGTTTGGTCCAAGAGGTTTGGCGTCTATCGTTTTCACTTTAATGGTGATGGATACAGTAATTGAAAACAAAGAACAAATTGCCACAGTAACATTAACAACCATTTTATTTAGTGTGTTCATTCATGGCATGAGTACCAAGCCCATAGCAAAAAGTTACCAATAAAAAAGGCGCGTTGAGCGCCTTTTTTATTTTTACAACTTAAAGTAGCTCTGCAATTAATTGCAGTGGATGCTTTGGTTTAAATTTTTCATAGCGCTTCACTTGGCTACGACAAGAAAAGCCAGTTGCTAAAATAGTTTCAGGCTCATTACTTGAAATAATTGGTTGCCAACTCATTTCATAAAGAGCCCGTGAATTTTCTTGGTTTTGTTTTTCATGGCCGTACGTTCCTGCCATACCACAACAACCCGTACTGGTAGTTTCAAGCTGTAAATTTAGATCAGCAAAAATGGTTTGCCAAACTTTAGATGCATTCGGCATTGCTGTTGTTTCAGTACAATGACTCAACAATTTAAATGGCGAACTCGTTGTAGTGGCAAGAGTAACTTGTTTAAAGCTTTGCGTTTGAAGCCATTCATGCGCAAGCTCAACTTTAAAATCTCCACGGTTCTCTTTTAAAATTGATACATATTCATCTCGGTAACACATAACCAAAGATGCATCGAGCCCAACTAAAGGAGCATTGATTTCACTGAGTGAATTTAAAAACTCAGCTGCATTTTTTGCTGTTGTTTTAAATTCATTTAAAAACCCTTTTACATGCTGAGCTTTACCATTAGGTTTAAATGGTAATAGCATAGGTTTTTTGCCTAACGCTTTAATGACTTTAATAAAGCTTTCGACTAATTCGGCTTCGTAAAAACTCGTGAATGGATCTTGTACTATCAGTACATATTCTGCTTGTTGTTCTTTTGAAAGCGAATTAAGTAATTCAAAATTAAATTGCTGATCTTTTGAAATACGTTTAGAAAGTTGCGGTACGCTTAAACTTGGCGTATCAACATAACCAATGGTATTTTTAATTAATCCTGAAACAAGTTTTGTATTTACTATTGGATTTACCACTTTAGCAAATTTTGCCATCACCGGCGCAGTTTGTTCGATGCCTGCTACTAAATAATCTTTTGCTGGTCGAGCATAATAACTGTGGTAAAAATTTAAAAAGCGTGAGCGAAATGTTGGTACATCAACTTTTATTGGGCATGCAGTAGTACATGCTTTACAAGCTAAACATTCATCCATTGATTCTTTTACTTCATGAGAGAAATCATAAACGCCTTTTTTCTTATCGCGACTATGTTGATAGCGCTCCCACCAAGTGATCACTTCACCATTAACTAATTCTTTTTCGACATTGAGTAAATCAATATTTTCAGACTCTTGAAGGCGCAACCACTCGCGCATTAAACTTGCGCGACCTTTAGGTGAATAACGGCGGTCACCTGTTACTTTATAAGATGGACACATTGGTGATTTTTCATCGTAGTTAAAACACAGACCATTACCATTACAGGTAATCGCGTTATTAAATTCTGTTTTAACATCGATAGAAATTTCTTTGTCGAACCAGGCACGCTTTTGATCGTCAACAGAAACGAGTGAGTCTTTACTTTCAATTGGCGTACAGATTTTACCTGGGTTTACTCTGTTATTTGGATCAAATGCCGCTTTGATTTTTCTAAGTTGTGTAAATAAATGCTCGCCGAAAAATTCAGGGCCATATTCACTTCGATACCCTTTGCCATGCTCTCCCCACATCAAGCCGCCATATTTGGCAGTCAGTTTAACGACTTCATCTGAAATATGGCGAAGCAATTTTTCTTGTTCAGGGTCACACATATCGAGTGCAGGTCGTACGTGTAAAACACCAGCATCAACATGGCCAAACATACCATATTGAAGGTTGTGGTTATCGAGAAGTTCACGAAACTCGACTATAAAATCGGCTAAGTTTTCTGGTGGTACTGCAGTATCTTCAGCAAAAGCTAACGGTTTTTGACTGCCTTTTACATTTCCTAAAAGGCCCACTGACTTTTTACGCATTGCATAAATTTTTAATATATCAGCTTTGTCATTCGTTAACTGATAACCGATCACGCCATTAGTTTGTTTTTCAACACATTCATCGAGTAGCTTACAAAGAGTGTCTACTTTATCTTTAATGTCTTCTGGTGAAACCGCATTAAACTCAACCATGTTGAGCCCTTGCATATCTTTGTTTTCAACATCGGTTATTAAGTCCGATACTGAATGCCAAATGATATCTTCTCGAGCAAGGTTAAGTACTTTGCTATCGACTGTTTCTACAGAAGTTGCATTTGCTGCAACTAGAAATGGTGAATGACGAAGTGCAGAATCAAAGCTATCGTATTTAATATTGATTAATGTTTTAAATTCAGCAATGGGCGTAATATTTAGTTTTGCTTCAGTAACTATACCTAATGAACCTTCGGAGCCAGTAATTAATCGGCTCATATCAAAGGTTTGTAAATCATCAGAAAAAATATGTTCTAAATCGTAGCCGGTCAGAAAACGGTTTAAACGTGGGAATTTTTCTAAAATAGCGTCTCGATTCTCAAGGCCAATATCAAGAACTGTTTTATATAACTTACCTACTGTCGTGTTTTGTTCAGCAATTACTTTTGCTTTTTCAATAGGCATAGGGGTTGTTGACATTTCAGTGCCATCAACAAGATAAGTTGTTAGGCCTAAAACGTGATCACTTGTTTTGCCATAAACCAAAGAGCCTTGACCTGATGCATCTGTATTTATCATTCCACCGATTGTTGCACGGTTACTTGTTGATAAATCGGGCGCAAAGAAAAAACCGTAAGGACGCAAAAAGTCGTTTAATTGGTCTTTTATTACACCCGTTTGCACGCGCACCCAGTTTTCTTCGACATTGATTTCTAAAATTTCACGCATGTAGCGAGATAAATCAACAACTATACCTGGGGTTAGCGATTGACCATTAGTACCTGTACCACCTCCGCGTGGACCAAAAGTCAGTGATAAAAACGGATCACGAGAAGCAATTTGCATAGCAAGTTGTATGTCTTTTGCTGACTTTGGAAAGATGACACCTTGAGGTACCTGTTGGTAAACGCTGTTATCGGTTGATAAACTTAAACGTGTAGAAAAGCTTGCATCGGTATCACCACTAAAACCTTGTTTTTGTATTGTATCTAAGTAATTAGAAACGAGTTCTGTGGTGGCTTGTTGTTGGCTTATTGTTGCTATCATGACGGTGATAAATTAAGGCATTTTGCAAATTATATCATGCTAATAGCTAAGATAAATTGAAGATTTTACAGTTTGTAACACTCTTTTTATCGATTTCGGGGGCATTACTTTTATACTGTGTATTAAAGCAGCAAATGAGATAGTCAGATGAAAAAAATTGCATTAATCAGTTTAGGTGCCTTGTGCATGTTATTGGGTTTAGTTTTTGTTATTATTCCCGGACCGTCGCTGATCTTCTTTATTGCAGGACTTTTCTGTTTATCTTTTTACTATCCTAAAGCGCGTGATTATTTAACCTTGTGCCAAAAGGCTCTGACTAAGTCATGTGCTTATATCGATAAAAAACTTGCTCGCTGATTTCTAATTGAGCTACAAAAATGCCAGCTAAGTGCTGGCATTTTTTATATCAGAATCTTTATTTTAATTAAATAAAGTACTTAGTCGGCTAATTTCTTAGCAAGATATAACCAAGTTTCTAATACTGTATCTGGGTTTAGAGAAACAGAATCAATGCCCTGCTCAACTAACCAAGCTGCAAAGTCTTCATGATCTGAAGGACCTTGACCACAAATACCTACGTATTTGCCTTTTGCTTTAGCTGTTTGAATAGCCATTGATAATAGTTTCTTGATTGCAGGGTTACGCTCATCGAATAGATGCGCAATTAAACCTGAGTCACGGTCAAGACCTAATGTTAACTGAGTTAAGTCGTTTGAACCGATAGAGAAACCATCGAAATACTCTAAGAACTCATCTGCAAGTAACGCGTTTGATGGTAATTCACACATCATGATTACTTTCAGACCATTTTCGCCACGTTTAAGACCATGTTCTTCAAGTAATTCAATAACGCGCTTACCTTCTTCAAGCGTACGAACAAATGGGATCATGATTTCAATATTAGTCATACCCATTTCGTTGCGAACACGTTTAATCGCTTCACACTCTAACGCGAAACAGTCACGGAAATCTTCAGAGATATAACGTGCTGCACCACGGAAACCAATCATTGGGTTTTCTTCTTCCGGCTCATATTGCTGGCCGCCAACAAGGTTTGCATATTCGTTTGACTTAAAGTCAGACATACGAACAATGACACGCTCAGGTGCAAACGCACAACCTAGTGTTGCAATACCTTCAACAAGCTTAGAAATATAGAATTCTACAGGTGATTCATAACCTGCCATCATTTCTGAGATTTCAGCTTTTAGCTCGTCAGATTGCGCATCAAAATTAAGAAGTGCTTTAGGGTGAACACCAATCATTCGGTTGATTACGAATTCAACACGCGCAAGGCCAACACCGGCATGAGGTAAGCGAGCAAAGTCGAATGCACGATCAGGGTTACCTACGTTCATCATAACTTTCATTGGTAATTCTGGCATTTCATCAACACGTGAAGTAAGTACTTCGTAATCTAAAATACCTTCGTAGATATAACCTGTGTCACCTTCGGCACACGATACAGTTACATCTTGGCCTGCTTTAATTAAATCAGTTGCATTACCACAACCAACAACTGCAGGAATACCTAATTCACGAGCAATGATTGCCGCGTGACAAGTACGTCCACCACGGTTTGTAACAATCGCAGCGGCACGTTTCATGATTGGCTCCCAGTCTGGGTCAGTCATGTCAGTAACTAGAATGTCGCCTTGTTGTACTTTGTCCATTTCATCAATTGAATCTAGTACGCGTACAGTACCTGAACCAATCTTGTGACCAATTGCACGGCCTTCAGCAACAACTGTGCTTGTACCATTTAATTGGAAACGCTCCATAACGTTAGCGTCTTCGTTTGAACGAACTGTTTCTGGACGTGCTTGAACGATGTAAAGTTTACCGTCGTTGCCGTCTTTTGCCCACTCGATGTCCATTGGACGACCGTAGTGCTTTTCAATAATAACAGCTTGCTTTGCAAGTTCTTGAACTTCAGCATCTGTGATTGAGAATTTGTTTGAAAGTGACGAATCTACGTCAACAATTTCAACTTGCTTACCATGTGATTCATCCGCTGAGTAAATCATTTGGATTGCTTTTGAACCAATATTACGGCGAACTACCGCTGGTTTACCGTTAGCTAGAGTTGGTTTATGTACATAAAATTCATCTGGGTTTACAGCACCCTGTACAACCATTTCACCAAGACCATAGCTTGAAGTTACAAATACAACATCTTCAAAGCCAGATTCAGTATCAATACTGAACATAACACCTGAAGCTGCTTTATCTGAACGAACCATGCGTTGGATACCAGCTGAAAGTGCAACACCACGGTGATCATAACCTTGGTGAACACGGTAAGAAATAGCGCGGTCATTAAATAGTGAGGCAAACACGTGTTTGATTGCAGTCATTACTGAATCAATACCACGTACGTTTAAAAACGTTTCTTGTTGTCCTGCGAATGAAGCGTCTGGCATGTCTTCTGCTGTAGCAGATGAGCGAACTGCAAATGAAACATCTTGTGATGCGTCGCCGTGTAGTTGGCTATATGCGTCGCGGATGGCTTGGTCTAGGTTAGGTTGGAATGGTGTATCGATAATCCATTGGCGGATTTCGGCACCGACTTTAGCGAGTGTATTTACATCATCCACATCCAATGTGTCTAAAATATCGTGGATTTTTGAGTTTAATCCAGATTGCTCTAGAAACTCATTGAATGCATCAGCGGTTGTAGCGAAACCACCTGGCACTTGAACACCAGCGTTAGCTAGGTTTGAGATCATTTCACCAAGTGAAGCGTTTTTACCGCCAACACGAGGAACATCTTGCATACCAAGCTCTTGATACCAGAGAACGTATTCTTGCACGGATCTTTCTCCATAAACAAATTGTAGTACTAACTGTGAGAGTTAAGAAAGAAAACCTTCTAAAAAGGTCGTAGTCATTCTACACTGGCAACAGACCTCACGTAAACCGTGAAGCCCCTATTTTGCAGATAAAGGTAATAAAAAGGTTAAATATGAGAACTGCATTTTATATTTCTGATGGAACAGCAATCACCTCTGAAGTCTTTGGTCATGCGACCTTATCTATGTTTCCTGTTGAGTTTAATCACAAAACAATTCCTTTTGTTGAAACAGAAAAAAAAGCAATTGAAGTTAAGAACTTAATTAATTCAACAGCGCAACGTGATGGAGAACAGCCACTCGTGTTCTTCACTTTTGTAAACCACGAGCTAAGTGAAATTATTAAATCGTCTTGCGCGGTGTGTTATGACTTTTTATCACAATACAGTGATAAAATTTCTCAAGAGTTAAAAGTTGCGCCAGTACCAAAGGTTCATAGAACGCATTCGATGCACGAGAAAAGTTATGATTTTCGTATTGATGCGGTTAACTATGCGTTGACCAATGATGATGGCGCTAACATTAAAAACTATGCTGAAGCCGACATTATTTTAGTAGGTGTTAGCAGAAGCGGTAAAACACCAACTAGTTTATACCTGGCATTACAATATGGTATCAAAGCGGCGAATTACCCGCTGACAGAAGATGATTTAGAAAGAGGCACCCTGCCTGAGTGTTTAAAAGCTTACAAACATAAACTTTTTGGTTTAACGATTGACCCTGTTCGCCTTGCCGATATTCGCCAGCGTCGTATGGCTAATTCAAAATATGCGTCTTTAAAACAGTGTCGTATCGAAGTGCGTGAAGTAGAAATGCTTTATAAAAAACAGAAGATTCAATTTTTAAATTCGACTCATCATTCAGTAGAAGAAATTTCTGCAAAGATTATATCTGATACTGGTCTTGAAAGACGTAAGTACTAACTTATTTTAGTATCGGACATTAAAGAAGGCTGCAATATGCAGCCTTTTTTGGATAACTTAGTGTTACTTACGTGTGTCTTTTAATAAATCAGCAACTAAGAAACCTAGTTCTAAAACTTGATCTGCATTTAGGCGTGGGTCGCACTGAGTGCGGTAGCGCTGTGCTAAATCTTCATCAGATAAGCCATATGCACCACCAGTACATTCAGTCACGTGCTGGCCAGTCATTTCAAGGTGAACACCACCTGGGTATGAACCTTCAGCTTTGTGTACTGCGAAGAACTGGCTAATTTCACGAAGAATATTATTAAAGCTACGTGTTTTATAACCTGAGCTCGCTTTCTCAGTATTACCATGCATTGGATCTGAGCTCCAAATAACTTTACGGCCTTCTTGTTGTACTTTACGTACTAGTGCCGGTAGTTTCTCTGGCAGTACATCAGCACCCATTCGCGTAATTAACGTTAAGCGACCTGGAATGTTATCTGGGTTAACTGCATCGATAAGTTTGATTAGCTCATCTGGGTCCATACCTGGCCCAACTTTCACACCAATTGGATTTTTAATACCTTTAAAGAATTCGATGTGTGCATGATCAAGTTGACGTGTACGTTCACCAATCCAAACAAAGTGTGCAGAACAATCGTACCAGTCACCTGATAAGTGGTCGCGGCGTGTTAGTGCTTCTTCGTAGCCTAATAATAATGCTTCGTGTGATGTAAATAAGTCTGTTTCTTTTAAGCTTGGTGCAACAGTTGAGTCGATACCGCACACTTCCATAAATTCAAGCGCATCTTGAATTCTGTCAGCTAGCTGTTGGTATTTCTCTTTAAGCGGATTTGCTGCAACAAAACCCATGTTCCAGCGGTTTACTTGATGTAAATCGGCTAAACCACCTTGCGCGAATGCGCGTAATAAATTTAGCGTTGCTGCACTGTGATGATATGCTGTCATCAAACGCTGTGGGTCGGGTACACGTGCTTGCTCAGTGAACTCGAAGTTATTGATGATATCACCACGGTACGAAGGCAGAGATACACCATCGATCGTTTCGTAATCTGATGAGCGAGGCTTAGCGTACTGACCTGCCATACGCGCAATTTTAACTACAGGGCATTTACCACCATAAGTTAAAACAACGGCCATTTGTAAAAGTGTTTTAAATGTATCGCGGATATTTGCTGCATTAAAGTCACTGAATGACTCTGCGCAATCACCACCCTGTAATAAGAAGGCTCTGCCTTCACATACAGCTTCTAGTTGTTTGTATAAGCTACGCGTCTCTTCGGCAAATACCAGAGGTGGTGCGCTTTTTAATTGCCCTTCAACTGATTTAAGGGCTTCTTGATCTGGGTACTCTGGCTGCTGAAGTATCGGCAGTTTTCTCCAGCTGTCTGGGTTCCACGATTGCATGTTGTTTCCTCATTCCTAACATAGACCATTTACGAAAACTAACTTATTGCACGTACTAAGTTCAAGGACAATATTCAGCTATTTACGATTATTTCGTTATTTGATAAACAGATTCGATATTAACTAGCAGATACTTAGCATCTTTCCATTTTGAAACAGTGAGTTATAGAGCTTTTTTTGTTTTAACAATTAACCCAAAGGCCAAGAACACATCTTACCTAGATTAAGACCTAGTGTAACCTCTGCTTTACACACTTATATTGAACAATTTATATCTAACATTGATCAAGTTGAAAACCTGTACTAAGTAACATAGTAAAGAACACATCATACTTAAATTAATTCATAAGTAAGGTCAGCTATGAAAATAAATTTATCTATTAATTTTCAGAGGATAAGGTTAAAATTGAATAAACGTTAAGTAAGATGTGTTCCTATGAGTACAAAGTTAGAGATACGCAGTCAGTTTGATTTAGTCAGTGAATTGACTCATTTGTTTTGTGAAGAATTAAAAGAAGTGGGTTTTGATAAGGCTTCATATTATCAACTGCCAGATATCGATGTAAACGACGAAAAGAAAGTTCCTTCTTCAATTAGTGTACATAAAATTGAAGGCGATGATGCTCATAAATTAATTCTAAATTCCTTTGGTGATTTTTATAAAAAGTCAGGATTAAGTAGTCGAGTATTAAAAAGGCATCCAGGTTTATTAGTTTTAAAAGATGTCGATAAGCAACATTTCATTGCAAGGATAAATCAATTAAATAAAGCCAAAGCTGATTTTAAAAATAGTGTTATAGCTATCGATAATAATGATGCGAGGTTTGAAGCTGTTCACAATGCTGTTCCAAATCTCATTACCCTTGCAGCATATCGTAAGATCCATTTTGAAACTGAATCGCCCTACTCTGTTCGTTTTACTTGGATGCACAAACACGCAACTAAAACGCTAACAAAAAAAATGGCCTTAGCAATGTTGGATAAATCGGCTAGTTATTCTAACCCAAGAATGATCGACCAACACGCTTGGCAAGCGCTAGTTGCACAAGAGCAAAGTCGTGTTGCAAGTTTAGGTGATAAAGAAAAATTGCGAATTCGTAGACCAACAAGAGTTAGCCCACAAGTTAATGTAAGATATACAGCTAAAAATCGATATCATGTTAGTGCTGCTTTACCTTTTATTTTGATAAACCCAGAACCAGACGTAAAACTGGGTACATTAACTGATTATCAAAAACCTGAAAGCCACCCTCGAAAAAGAGAATATGATTTCTTAGTTGATAGACTTTACTTAGAACAGGTGACAGATTGATTATGTTAAAAAGGCCACATATGTGGCCTTTTGTATATAGTAAGTAAGTATAAAAGAAATTAGTCTTCGACTATTTCTTCAATTTTATCTTCATCGATTAATACCGCATTCTCAACAATGCGTTTCCCACCTTGAATTTCGATTCGTTTATTATGCTTATTAAGCGTAAGAATCTCATCACAAAATTGATCAGATGGATGCATTTCATATGTGTAATCAATAATATTACCCGTTTTGTCATCTTTGACATTGGTAATGTTATATTCAGAGATTGCACCTTTCTCAATTAAGTCTTTCATTGTCGTAGTCATATCACGACGCAAAGCTTTTAATTTATTCTCGGTAATTTCGTCTGTTGAATAAATAGAGCCATATTTTTCCATAATCGATAATAGTCGGAAATGGTAGGTCTTACCCGGTGCCGCATAACGCCATAAATGATATAAACGAAGCATCATCCAACGAGATAAACCACGTTTTAATTCTTGAGCACTATTAAAGTAGTAACCTTTGTATTCAAGGTTATCGATCATGTTATGAACGAAGGCATTCAAACAAGCCACACATTTTACGTTACCACCTTGACCTTTTTTTCCACTAAAATGAAGTGACGATAAAAAGTTCATGTTCGATTCGTAAAATGAGTCATCAATATCAGAGTTACGCGTATCTGTTGCTGAATATTTGAAAGAAAGTTTAGAACCTTGTAATGCTTCTAATGATTCTTTGATTTGCGGATAAGGCATTGACTGGCCAACCGCTTTCAGTTCTTGCGCTAATTCATTCATTGAAAAAACAACTGCGTATTGAATGCCAGACTTAAAATTGATTTTTACAATTTTACCTTTAGAGGCTAAACGAATTAAGGCACGTTCGACTTTTTCTTCTCGATCAGATGGCCAAACAAGATATTCAACATCTTCACCATCTTTTCTTGTGCTTACTACCGCAGGTGTAATTTTGATTTCGCCATCATAAAGAATGCCGTCTACTTTTTCAGAGATTCTTCTTGTGACGATGGTTTTCTTTGGTGCTTCTTCAACCGGAAGCTTCTTATGACCAGAACGGACAAAACGTCCCCATAAATCATAATGATTAAATGTATTTGAGTAAGCTCTCAAACCATGTGCAGCATTTTCAATTGAAACACGCACATCTTTGTTGTCTGTAAATAGTGCAAGACTTTCATTATCTATTGCACTTTCCACCCCGTGGATCTGCCCGCGTAATGTATCGGGTAAGTTATCTACCGAGATGTTGACCTTTCGGCTCATTGTTCTTATTTCCAATTTTTCTTCGACAGTTAATAACAACACATAAAACTTCAAAAGTTAAATGTTTAAGTTAGTATAAACTTGATCCGATCATAATTTATTTCTTCGGATCAGTTTTATACTAACTGTTTCGTAATTGCTGATTTTCAGATCAGATTTTTACTAAGTTATAGTTGATAGGTCGCAATTTTACTAACTCAGTTCAATTTATGTCCTGTTAATCACCTTTTTAAAGCAAATTAACACGACAAAAATTGCTTTTTTAAAACAGCATGTGGATAAACAGCTCTTTAGTTAGCATAGATCTGATCTGTACCAACTATAGATCAGATCCATACCAACTTATTGAGCATTTTAGTTATCCTCTCAGTGTATAACTTTATAATTTAGTTAGTAAAAGTTTGATCTACACAAGCATTTTTGTGTGTAAAGCAGTGACTAAGCTGTGCATAAGTCGAAAGCTCATTTTTTGCTTAGTAATATGCTGATCTGCGAGTCATTATAGATCTGATCTTTACCAAGTAAAAACACGATCTGGCTTTTTAGTAAATATTCAATAAAATCAGTGATATATTTCACTATTTTAGCATCTTAACCTTATATACCTATATACTTAACCGATATTAAACTTACTTATTTATACTTAGCATCAGTAAAGTTACAAATTTTTATTAAATGTCTTATAAATAAAAGGTATGTCGTCTTAAATACTTGTTTACAGCAATTTGAATGGACATTATACTTAAAGCATAACTTTGAGGAAGAAAGTATGTCTATCAATAATAATGCGCTAGCCACTTACAGGTTACTAAAAGCGACAGCAGAAGTTGCTGAAAAATCGCTAGAAGGACGTATTCAACATTATCGTGCCCATTTAAAGTCTGAAGAAAAAGAACTTCGTACTTACACGCAAAAAGCAGCCGCTGACTTATTAGGCTGTAATAATCGCACCTTGAAACGACGTCATGATAATGGTGACTTTGATGAACTAAATATCAAACGTGGTGCTAATGGTCACTACGCATATACCTTAGTAAATATATTTGCTATGGCTGATATCATGGATATAAAGCCAGATCACCGTACCGTTGATGATAAATTACAAGTTATCGTTATTAACTCATTAAAAGGTGGTTGTGGTAAAACAACCAGCATGGTGAACATAGCCGCTGCACTTGCTACTACTAACATTAAACGATACAGAATTGGTATCATTGACCTTGATCCACAAGGTTCTTCATCAAGTTTTTTCCCGCCTAGTGAGCCAGACCCAATTACTGTGGGCGATTTAATGCGTGACTGTATTGAACTCGATGAAAACGAAACCTGGGATGAATTAGTATCAAACTCTTTCTTACCTACCCATATACCTAATATTCGTATTTTGCCTTCTGGTATGGATGACTTTTATTTTGAGCATGAAACAGCAACTTTATTAAAAGATAGCTCTAGTTATGATAAAACTCGTCACTATCATAAATTGCTCGAAAAAGTTATTGAACCGGTAAAAGATCAATTTGATATTATTCTAATTGATACAGCGCCTTCTCTTAACTTTTTGTTTTATAATGCATTAATGGCCTCTACCTCGATGCTTATTCCAGTTCATCCTGAAGCTGTAGACTTTGATGCAAACAATAAATACTTAAAACGATTAGGCGAGATTTACCATACAGTTGCTGCGCTTGGCCACCAAGGTTGGGATTTCATGCAATTCTTAGTGACTAACTATGTTAAAGGGAACCATTCACAGCGCGACATCGTTAAAGATGTTCGTAGTGCATTTGGTCGTCAAGTAATGAGTTACCCAATCAATCATAGTTCAGCAATTACCGCCAGCTCATCTTCTTTTAATACTATTTTTGATCAAAAAACGTCAGACAGCTTAGCTAGTCGTGAGTCACTACTTCGTGCGCAAGAAAATATCAAAGATGTGGTTGATGAACTAGAAATGTTGATCCGTTCTAATTGGCAGTCAACTCAATCAACGCTAAATTCAGCTAAGTAAGGTAATTAATAAAAATGGCTAAAAAACGTAAAAACGATACCAGCTTAGACCCTTTTTCAACGTCTATCGAAAGCAGTAGTTTAGATGCTTTGCTAGAACAGGCTTCTGCTGGTGATGTTATCAGTATGCCTGCTCCAAGTGATCCTACTCGTCAAATTACATTGGTTTGTAAGGTTATCGCAAGTTCAGAAATTGAAGCTAAAACAAAAGTTTATGGTAAAAACCGCCGTGTGCAATCATTATTAAATGAAAAGTCAGTTGCCGATATCCTACCTGCAATTGCCGAAGACGGTCGTAATCAGCACCCTGCCCTATGTTGGGATAAAGGTGACGAAATGCTTGTATTAGCAGGCTCTCGTCGTCGTAAAGCATGTATTTTAAGCAACTCTGATTACTTAGTTTTAAGCTCGGAAGACTTTACAGATCAAGATGCTAAAATACTTGCTGTATCATCTGATCAATACATTGCCCCGAGCCTATGGGAGCTTGGTCAAGCGTATCAACAAACCCGTGATGAGCTTATTGCTGAAGGTAAAAAAGGCTCTTATCGTGAGATTGCGGCAATTGAGGGGGTATCACACACAGCTATTGCTGATGCTATCAAAGCGTATGAGAACCTACCTTCAGAGGTTTTAAGCCTTTACCCAACAGCAAATCATGTCGGCCGTGAAGTAGCTAAAAAGCTTATTAGTGCCAAAGAACGAGATGAGCAGTTGTTTACCAAGCTTGTAAATGACGTTAGTAGTGATAGCGAATTATCGCAAATCAGTAGCGATGATAAACGCGCTCTAGCAATTACTAAGCTATTAACTGCTGAACCAGCAGCGCCTAGCCGTCGTGAAGCACTTATCGACAGTGAGTTTGTTAGCGTACAGCGTAATATTAAAAGCGGTGATTTATCTGTCAAAATCGATAATAAAGTGATGACAGACAAACGTTTAGAGCAACTAACTAAATTGTTAAATAGCTTTAATTAGTTAGTAAAATAATGATCTCTCACGCTTTTACAGTTAGTAAAAGCGTGATCTCCCCTCCCCTTTCGTTAGTAAAATAGTGATCTTTGGTTGGCTAATTTGGTCGTTATTACACTCTCAGATCAGTTTTTTACCAACTAATCGCCCCTTTACAGTTCTGTTACCCTGTAAATTTGTTTACTTAGTAAAAAATCGATCTGTAAAGCCCCTTCCTTGTTATTAACCTGTTTATATCTTGTGCGATTGTTGTTTGTTAAATGCTCAGTATGTCACTTTTCAACTTTGATTTTATTTTAAAGCACTTTTTTACTAACTAATCAGCTCCAACCAGTCCAATATTGCCCAATAGTGCTTTAGCTCTGGGCCGATAGATCATATACTGGCAGAATTATTTTTTGTTTTTACTGCCAAAAGCGTTATGTCTGCTAACTTATCCAAAAATGACTTATTAGCTATCTTTGAAGAAATCAAACAAGAGCAAGAAACTCAGTTTCCTCTGTCTGAGCGCTTCATTAAACAGCTGTTTAAGCCACATGTGTTAAGTAAAGCAAAAGAGTATCACCAGAACGGCCAAATCAATTGGTTAGAACATAACAGTGATTTTAGTGTTATTGATGCATCTATGTTTGGTAACGAAGGAAATACCTTCACTCAGCATATTGAGATCAGTAAATTACCAAGTGGCTTTTCGGTCGATTCGCATTGTACTTGTGGCTCTAAAACCAAATGCCGTCATATTGCGGCTGTGCTCCTAAAGCTGAAAATTGAACATTCAGGTGACTATGGCGAAGATTACATCATTAATGATTGGTTTAGTGAGCTAAAAACGCTTAAGCAAGTTGCTAGTGACAATGCCAAACAGGTTTTATTATTCGTCCTTGATGTAGAGAAGTCTGTAGTAACCCTTACCCCTAAAATTGCTAATTACGATCCTGAGCATAACTATACGCTTGGTCGTAACCTAACCGAGCAGCAGTTAAATAGTTTTGTAACTCCCACTGATTTATTAGAATCGGATTTTCGTTTATATAGCTGGATCCGTTCTCAAAATGCCCTTGGTAAATTAGAGCTAAAAGGCCAATGGGGTTTTGCAGCACTGCAGCAATTAATTGCTACTCAGCGTTTGTTTTTAGGTCGTTCGCGCCAAGCAATTAAAGCTGACAGTATGCAAGCGTTAGAGTTTGATTGGAAACAAAACAAAGACTTAACATCATTGAGCATGACGCTTGCTGGTCAAGATAATTGGTTATTGTTAAAAACAACCCCCCCTACTTACCTTGACCCTGAAAAGCTAAAAGTGGGCCGAATTCGTACTCCGTTAACGGCTGATGAAATAGCGTTACTAGCCAATATGCCTGCTATTCACACAGAGAACTTTGATCGCGTTTATCAACAGCTCAATGATAATTTTGGTGAAGGTGTGATCCCTCATGCATTTAAGGAAAGCAAAAAAAGCCTAGCTCGAACTGTATTCCCTGTCATCAGTATTAATAATGACGAGGGCACAATCCGCTTAGGATTGCAGTTTAATTATCAAAACTCTTTGTATGATTTAAGCCAGGCGCCAGCTGATATATTAAACCAGTCATTAGAAAACACCGTTGTAAATGAATTAACTAACCTTGGCTTTGAATTATGTAAAGGGGCTTTACAAACTGATTTTATCTTTAATAAACAATCAGTTATTCATGAGCACTGGTTAAAGTTTGAAATAATTCCAAACTTATTAAAACGCGGTTGGAAAATTAATGATGAGTTAGACGTAGGCAAAGTTCTAAAACAACTTTCACTGCAAGTTGAGCGAGGTAAAGGTCATCAGATAGTTAGTAAAATCGTGATCTCTGGTGTCAAAACTCAACAGTTGTTTGTCACTGATAACAATACCTATCAATCGCTTAATCGACAAAGTGAGCGCTTTTATTACTTTACTGTAGGAAAACGCTTTGCTGTGGTTGAAAAGGCCGCGATGATGCAGCTTAATGATTATCGTGAACGTTTTGAGCATATTAAAACCCGTGACGAAATCTTAATGCCTTTGTCGTTTTTGCCTAAGCTTATCGAGCAAAAAGCAATTAAGGTTAATATTGTTGACGATGCACTCGATGCTTATTTATCTGAACTGAATAGCTCACAACAGCTTATTAAAAAGTCCGATATTCAAGGCTTAAACTCTGGTGTGCAATTACGAGAGTATCAACAACACGGTATTGATTGGCTCAACTTTCTAAAACGTCACCAGCTTGGTGGTATTTTGGCTGATGACATGGGGCTAGGTAAAACCCTACAAGTTATTGCCTTTTTAGCTAATGCCAAGCAATCACCACAAGCAGGCCCCACGTTAATTGTTTGCCCAACCAGCTTGGTTGGTAACTGGCAAAGTGAAATTAATAAATTTGCCAGCAACTTAAAAATTACGACTGTCTTTGGTGCTGCGCGCAGCGACCAATTACAACAGTTGTCGCAAGCAGATTGTATCTTAACAACTTACCCACTATTAAAGCGGGACATTGCCTTTTATTCGCCGCTGTATTTTGAAAACATCATTCTTGATGAAGCGCAATATATCAAAAACGATGCCGCGCAGGTTTCGCGGTTAGTTAAGCGCCTTAATGCTGACTTTAAGCTCTGCTTAAGCGGCACGCCTATTGAAAATAACTTATTTGAGCTTAAATCTTTGCTCGACTTTGCAATGCCTTCTTTACTTGGTTCGCAAACACACTTCAAAAGCTATTTTCAAACGCCTATTGAGCGTGATAACGACGTTGCCCGTGCAGATGAACTTAAATCGTTGATCATGCCATTTATTTTGCGACGTACTAAAGCACAAGTAACGCAGGAACTACCAGAGAAAACTGAGCTAGTTAAAGAGTTTGAATTTGAAAGCAAACAAAAGGAAATTTACTCAGGTATCACTGAATCTTTAGAACAGAAATTAGTTGACCTATTTGCGCAGCAAGGTGTGCAAAAAAGTAAGCTTGCCTTTTTAGATGCATTATTAAAGCTAAGACAAATCTGCTGTCATCCAAAATTGATCGATCCTAGTTCACAGGCTGGCAGTGCTAAGCTTGAGTGGTTATCAAAGCATTTGCCTATTATGCTTAGCGAAGGACGTAAGGTGATTATATTTAGTCAATTCACCATGGCACTTGATGTGATAGCTGAGCGATTAAATGAACTTGGCATCCGCTTTAGTATGCTTACAGGGCAAACGCGACATCGCGACCGTGTAATTGAAGAGTTTACTCAAGGTGATACATCCGTATTCTTAATCAGCCTTAAAGCCGGCGGCACCGGATTAAACCTAACTCAAGCCGATACAGTGATTCATTTTGATCCTTGGTGGAACCCTGCCGTTGAAAAACAGGCGACAGATCGTGCCTATCGTATTGGCCAAACTAACCCTGTGTTTGTTTATAAATTGATTATGGCTAACTCAATCGAACAAAAAGTATTTAAAATGCAGCAGCATAAACAAGCCCTTGTTGATGCATTATTTACCGAGAAATCAATGAGTTTTACTCAGTTTGATGAAGAGCAAATGCTTGCACTGATAAAAAATTAAATTTTTTTAAAGTTTTTTTGAACTAATCAAATTTTGGGGCGTCTATTATTATGCTTGTTGTTAAATTGCAGTTTACATAAGCATTATGTTGATTTCCCATTTGGTTACTAAATTTTAGTAATGTTAGAGCCAGCTCACCTTGAGCTGGCTTTTTTTATGCCTAAACCCCCTACTCTGCTGAGCGCTAATTCGTTATGATGATGTGTCTTTAAGTTATTGAGTTTTCATTATGATTATAGAGCTAATTGCACAGATTAATTGGCAAAGTGGTGTGCTTGGTGCTGCTGTAGGTGCTGTTGCAAGTGGTGTTATTTTTGCCCTACAAAATAGTCGCTTAAAAAATCAGTTAACCGAACTTCAAAATAGCCAGCAAATCCTGCAAAATCATTTAGAACAAAAGCAGCTGCAACTTGAACAAAGCCAGCTTACACTTTCGCAGTTACAGCAAGATTACGCAGAACAACGTGATGAGTCTCAACACTTTAAAACCCGCTTTGTAGAACAAGAAAAACAAGCACAACAATATAGTCAGTTTTGGCGCAAGGTCGAAGCTGAGCTTGCTGATACAAAAGCTGCACTTAATCAGCGCGATGTTGATTTAAGTACCTTACGAAGCACTATAGAACAAAAAGAACTGCATTTTAAAGAGCAGCTTAGCCATATCAAAGAAAGCAAAGAGCAACTCAAAAAAGAGTTTGAAAACCTCGCTAATCAAATCCTTGAAGAAAAATCGCAACGTTTTAAAACCTTAAACCAAGAGAGTATTGAGCAACTTTTAAAACCGGTTCAGGGTGAGCTAAAAGGCTTTCGCGATAAGATGGAATTGATCCACGTTGAAGATCTAAAGCAGCGTGCAGCACTAAAAACTGAGTTATTGCATTTACAGGCTAAAAGCCAAGCTATCACCGAACAAGCTGATAGGCTGAGCACCGCATTACAAGGGCAAAAGAAAACCCAAGGTAATTGGGGGGAGTTAATGCTTGAAAATGTACTAGACAGCGCAGGGCTGCGTGCTGGAGTAGATTATCAGCGAGAAGTATCGTTTAACACCGAAGATGGCCGTTTACGACCAGATGTTGTGGTGTATTTGCCTCAGCAACGTCATTTAGTTATCGATGCTAAAACCTCTTTAAACGCGTATACACGCTATGTAAATGCCGATACAGAGCTTGAGGCGCAGCAAGCGCTTAAAGAGCATGTCACTGCGGTGCAATCACGTATAAACGAGTTAGCAAGCAAAGCCTACGACAGACTACCAGGTATTAACTCACCAGAAGTGGTGATCATGTTTGTCCCCATAGAATCTGCATTTGTTGAAGCGCTTAAGTACCAGAGTGATATTTATCAGCAAGCAATCGAAAAAAATATCTTAGTTGCAACTCCAACGACCTTATTGACTAGCTTGAATATCGTAAAACAATTGTGGCGTTTTGAAGAGCAAACTAAATACTCTAAAGAGCTTGCCGCCCGTGCTGAGCGTTTTTACAACAAGCTCAATAGTTTCCTAACCAGTATGGAAGGGGTTGGTAAGCAGTTAGACCGCGCCAAAGAAAGCTATGATAAAGCGTTTTCTCAGCTGTACCGCGGTAAAGGAAACTTGATTAAGCAGGCCTCTGAGTTCAAAGAGTTGGGGGTTTCTGTTCAAAAAGAGTTACCCACGGAAACTGTTGAAAAAGCCCAATTAGAGTTAGATTAATATGCAGGTTTTAAAGCGTATCGGGTTTGTTGTTTTGGCATCTGTATGTTTTGCAAGTACTGTCAAAGCTGCAAATTATGATTACGACAGCCAACTTAATAAAGCGTTACACGCTAATAAACTCGTTGCGATTGGTGATGTTCATGGCAGCGAGCATGTTGTTACTAGGCTTATTAAATACTTCGATGAGCCTAATAACTGGCAGCAGCTTGATGATCTTGTCGTTGAATTTGGCAATGCGCGGTATCAAGATTTAGCTGATCAATATTTGTTAAGCAAACAGAATATAAGCATTGATGACGTAAGGCACATTTGGCGAGACACCTTGTATTTTATGGCATGGCAATATGATGTTTATGAGCAATTAGTTTTAAAGTTAAAACAGCTTAATAGTACCCGTTTACATAAAGTTCGTCTTGTCCTTGCTGAGCCTGCAATGAATTGGCAAACCCTCTCTAAAGAGGATTGGCAAAAGCTAGAGCGTAGCCGTGAAACTGGCTATTTAGAGGCAATAAATCAGCATGTTGTCGCTAAGCAGCGCCGTGCAATCTTACTTTTTGGTGCATTTCACACCTTTAAGCAGCCAGTGGTTATAAGTACTCAAGCTTCGCCTTTTAATTCAGTTATTACATTACTTGAACAGCAAAAACCAGGTTCCACATACACTGTTTGGCCAGCGATGAAAAACGATGGTATTGCATCATCATACCCTGCGGATAGCTTGATCCCTTTATCGGCTAATAGTTCGTTGAATAAGCCGTTAGCGTCAATGTCTAAGCGCTTTGCTACAAGCAATAGTGTTAGCCTTGCGGATGTTGCGGACGCTTATTATGTGCTAAAAAACACAGATAGAAATGCGCCATTAAGTGATGCGGTTTTAAATGATCAGGCATGGCATAAAGAATTAAAACGCCGTGCAGAAATAGTATCACCAAGAAGTGCTAAACAAATCCACTCTTGGCTTAGCCAACATAACTAATAAAAAGCCAACGTCATGTTGGCTTTTTATTAGTTAATAAGTTCAGCTGACACGATATCGTTAAGCATCAAAAAGTGGTTAAGTACAGACTCTTCAAGTTCAAATACCTGCGCTATTTTTTCGCCACTTGCTGACATCCCCGTTTGCGCACCTGCAAACTCGATATGTAGCCCTAAACGTTTTAGGGTTTGGGTATCGTAACTATAAATAGCAGTATCACATTTCTCGGTAATACCTGGCATCATCCCTATGATAGTAACCGCTTGTTCAACATTGATGATATCGAAAAATTGTCGCTCTGCAGTTTGCCATTTAGCTATATAACTAGCTACCTCGGGCGGCTGCTCCATGGGCACGTATAATGGCTGTAATGAGCCGCCATGCCAGCCTACAACGGCTTGCTCTTCAACGAGGACATGTGGACTTGCGGTAACGATATAATTAGCGCAAGACGATGCACAAAGCTCGCGTACCACAACATTGAGTTGATATTCATGAACTAAGCCCCCGAAATGGAGACCTGCCATCACATCACCACCTTCGCTATTAATAATTAAAGTGTTGATTTGCTGATCGCTATTTACTAATAATTGTTCAAACTTTTCAACATTTTGCTTTGATGTTTCGCCCTGAAAATAAATAGTGCCCGGCGATACTTCAATAATTTCAGCAACGCTTTGCTGTGTTGTTTTACAACCAACCAGCAGCATGCTCAATAAGAATAAAAAACGCATTAACAATGCCTTGAAGTTTTGTTTGTATACAGTGCGCAATTTAATAATATGTCATTAACGAACTGCAAAAATGGCATAGTACGTTTTTTTACTTGAGAAATAAATCCACATAATAGGAACAATTGTATGAATATTGGAATTTACATCTATGATGATGCCGAAGTGCTCGATTTCTCAGGTCCGTTTGAGGTGTTTAGTACTGCCAAGCGCCTAGCGAATAATGACTGGCAAGTGAGTTTAATTTCCGAAAATGATAGGCTTGTACTTGCCCGTGGTGGTTATAGTGTAAACCCCCATTACAGCTTTGCTGATTGCCCTTCGCTTGATCTCCTTGTTGTGGTTGGTGGCGACCATACACGAGAGCTAGAAAAAGCAGAGGTTATTACTTGGTTAAAACACACAGCCACTAACACCAAGCGTGTTGCGAGTGTTTGTACAGGGGCGTTTTTGCTTGCCAAAACAGGGCTTTTAAACGGTAAAAATGTTACGACTCATTGGCAAGATCAACCTGAGCTGGCTGCTTTGTTTTCTGATCTCAATGTGATTGCAGATACTCGTTGGATCACCGACGGTAAGTTTACCAGCTCAGGAGGAATTTCTGCAGGCATTGATATGAGCCTAGCGTTAGTCGCTGAATTTATTAGTTACGAGAACGCCCTACTGACCGCCAAACAGATGGAATATCAATGGCAGACGTTATAATTGTTCAGCAATATAGTCGGTTATAAACTGTTTTAAACAGACAGCCTTTTTACTCAGTAAACGTGCGCTTGGCCAGATAGCGTAAATGTCGCGGTTTTCTCCTCGCCAGTGTGGCAGTACTTGAACTAGCTGCTGAGATTTTAATTCATCTATAACCTCAAACCGAGGTAACAAAGCGATACCTTGCTCATCACAAACTAAGTATTTTACAAATCCGGTATCGTTAAAAGTAGTAGCAAATCGGCACATGTGAGTATAAGTTGCATTCGTTTGTGTATTGGTTAGCTGCCACTTATTTCGCAACGTGGTACCAATTAACCTATGTTGTTTTAAATCAGCAGGCTCTTCTATGGCAGATGCCGAATTAAGGTATACTTTAGTGCTTACAAATAAGGTATCAACACTGCCTAACTTTTTCTGATGGAGCATAGAATCAGCCTGCGGCCCGACTCTTATTGCTAGATCAGCTTGGCTTTTACTCAGATCTTCAAGTTTATTATTAAGCAATAACTCAAGTTGAATATCAGGGTACTGTTTAGTAAATGCGAGCCACATCGGCTTTAAGAAACCATGACTAATATTCAGAGGTGCTAAAACTTTAAGCTTTCCTGATAATTGTGCTTTTTGATCATTGAGCTGGCGGTGAGTTTGTTCAAACTGCTCAATTAATTCAACATAACTTTGAAAATATACCTCTCCTGCTTGTGTTAACGTGCATTGCCTTGCTGAGCGATTTAAAAGCTGCTCGCCTAGGCGTTGCTCAAGCCGTTGCAAGCGCCTCGATACTGTTGCGGTAGGCAACGACAAGCTCTCAGCCGCATTACTTAGGCCGCCTTGTTTAACAATCTGTATGAATAGGGCAATATCGTCAATCATGTTCTCATTTATGCAATCATAGTTTGTTTATCTTGCTATTTTTAGCATTTTTGCAATTAGATATCATGTCTTTTATTAAATCATTTAAGAGCATCTAATTATGAGTGTTAATGATATTTATGTGATAACTTTTGTAGGCATAGCGGCGACTTTGTTCATTGATCTTTATGCTTTTTTGCTGGCTAAAGTGTTTAAGATACCGTCATTAAACTTTTGTTTAGTTGGCCGTTGGGGCTTGGGTTTATTAGCTGGAAAGTTTAAGCACCTGAATATAGCAACTAGTCCAGTTAAGCAGTTTGAGTGCGTGTTTGGCTGGTGTTTACACTACTTTATTGGTGTTTTATTTTCGTTTCTATTTATATTATTGGTCGGTATTGCTTGGCTTGAACAGCCCACCTTAATCGCTGCATGTATATTTGGATTAGCTAGCGTATCTATGCCATTTTTTGTTATGCAGCCCGCTTTAGGGATGGGGATAATGGCTACGAAAACAGCAAACCCACTTCAAGCCCGCTTAAAAAGTGCTGTAACTCACCTACTTTTTGGTGTCGGAATATATTTATCAGCTCAATTCATTCAATTTATTTAGGAGTATGTAATGGACGCAAAGCATTGGCATCAACGTTGGGAAAATAACGAAATTGGTTTTCATGAAGGAGACGTTAACCGTTATCTAGATCAGTTTTTTACTAACTTAAATTTACAGCAAGGCGATACTGTTTTTGTGCCACTGTGCGGAAAAACTCACGACATTCATTATTTGCTCGCGCAAGGTATGCGTGTTGTTGGGGCAGAACTTAGTGAGATAGCCATTAAGCAGTTATTTGATGAGTTAAAGCTAGAACCCGAAATTAGCCAACACGGCGAACTATTACGTTATCAAGGCGCAAATCTAACCGTTTGGGTAGGTGATATTTTTGCACTTACCGCGAATGAACTTGGCACTATCAACGCGGTTTATGACCGTGCTGCCTTAGTTGCGCTGCCAAAGCCCATGCGCATTCGCTATACCCAGCATTTACTAGAGTTGACCAATAGAGCTAAACAGTTAGTGGTGGTCTTTGAGTATCAGCAAAGTGAGTTTTCGGGTCCGCCGTTTAGTGTGGTCGCCGATGAGCTACATCAGCACTACGATGCTTTTTATCAACTAACATTACTGTGCAAAGAACCTCTCGAAGGTGGCTTAAAAGGGCAAGTCCCGGCTATGAACGTAGCTTGGCATTTAAGTTAGTACATACAAACTGGTGGTGTGTAAATTCACACCCTAGTTGTGCGTTTTTGTGGCTAGTTATTGTACCTCTGTGCGTGCACTATAGTGGTAAGCGTATTTAAGGAGTACATTTATGCAAAAGCCACGCGTTTTATTTGTTTCACATGGCGGCGGTCCTATGCCATTGCTTGGCGATCCAAGTCATGCCGATATGGTTACTTGCTTACAGTCTATTGCTGCAAAAATTCAAAAGCCGTCAGCTATTTTGATGGTGAGTGCGCACTGGGAAGCGAACCCTATTAGCATTACTTCGAGCGCAGCTCCTGAGCTAATTTATGATTACTATGGTTTTCCTGACCCTGCTTACAGTATTGAGTACCCAAGCCCTGGCGAACCAGCCCTTGCCGAAAAAGTACATCAAGCATTGGCAAAGGCTAATATCGATAGCACATTAAACCCATCTCGTGGCTTTGATCACGGTATGTATGTGCCTTTGAAGATTATGTATCCAGAGGCAGATATACCTTGTGTGCAATTGTCGTTACATCCAAGCCTTGAGCCAAGCTTACACCTAGCGATAGGTGAGGCTTTACAACAGCTTGATTACGATAATTTATTGATCATTGGTTCTGGCTTTACTTTTCATAATATGCGCGCATTTTTTACGCCTGAAACAGCTGAAATTAAAGCGCAAAATATCGCTTTTGAGCAATGGTTAGTCGATGTATGTGGCAATACTGAGCTGAGTGAGCAGCAGCGACAAGCTAAGTTATTAGAGTGGCAAATGGCCCCTGCGGCGCGTTTTAGTCACCCCCGTGAAGAGCACTTATTGCCGTTACATGTTTGCTATGGTGCGGCGATGCGCCCTTGTAGTGATATCTACGAACTACGTATTGCCAACAAGCAAGCCAGTATGTTCTTGTGGGACGATTGAGTTTAAGTTCAACCCCCCTGATAACACGATAAAAGCTCAGATTTTATAAGTTTATTTTGGTACGCTAGGTAAGTTAAAACCTAGGAACAACAAAATGAACTTAATAAAAACATCAACCCTTGCGTTTGCTGTGGTTGCGGGTTTAGGTTTGCAAGCATGCTCAAGTACAGAGCAAGCGAGCACGCCATCAGCAACAGTGAACGCAACGGCTAATCCGCTCTCGCTTGAACAAATTTATAAAGAAAAAGACTTTAAAGCTGAGCGTAGCACCTATTTTACGTGGCTCGATGATGGTACTGGTTATACGGTACTTGAAGAGCGCGAAAGCGATAAAAACAACCAAGACGACAAATCTAAAGACGATGAGCACGGCGTAAAAGGCAATGATATTGTATTTTATAACGCCGATGGCACGGGTCGTAAGGTACTTGTTAGCTACGAAAAATTAATTCCCAAAGGTGATAAAGAGCCACTCACCGTTGAAAGCTACCAATGGTCTAAAGATGGTAAATGGCTGATGGTTTTTACCAATGGCGAGCAAGTGTGGCGCTCACGTAGCCGTGGTGATTTTTGGCTTTTAAACCTCGAAACTGATTCGCTATATCAGTTAGGTGGCGAAAACATCGAAGCGAAAAAGCTGATGTTTGCTAAGTTTTCACCTGATAGCTCAAAAGTAGCTTACGTGCGTGATAACAACATCTACATGGAAAAAGTGGGCAGCAAGGCTATGACTGCTTTAACCACTGATGGTAACGACACCATTGTTAATGGTAATTTTGATTGGGTATACGAAGAAGAATTTACTATTCGTGATGGTTTCCGCTGGAGTCCAGACAACAAATCAATTGCCTATTGGCAGCTTGATACCAGTGGCGTTAAATACTTCACCATGATCAATAACACCGATGATCTCTACCCTACCCTTAAAGAGTTTCCGTATCCAAAAGCTGGCGAGATGAACTCAGCGGTTAAAGTGGGTGTGGTCAGTCTTAGCGACAAGAAAACCCGTTGGGCTGAACTAGGTGGCGATAATCGCGATCGTTATATTCCACGTATTAGCTGGGCAGGCACAGGTGAATCTTTGATGATCCAAGATCTTAACCGCCCGCAAAGCCACAATAAGGTTTGGTTATTCGACTGGCAAAAACAGCAGCTGACTAAAATTCTTGAAGATAAAGACGATGCCTTTATTGAGTGGTTTTATAAAGCAAACTGGTCAAAAGACGGTAAGTTCTTTATTTGGCACAGTGAGCGTGATGGCTGGCGTCATTTGTACCGTGTATCTCGCGATGGCAAAACGGTTGTTGATTTAACACCGGGCGAGTACGACATCATAGATATGTTAGCGCTCAACGAAGATAAAAACGTTATGTACTTTACTGCATCACCGGATGATCCAGGCCAGCGTTATTTATTCCGTACCTCGCTTGATGGTAGCACTAAACCTGTGCGCGTAACGCCTGCGTCATTCGATGGCTCAAACAGCTATTACATGTCTAAAGACACCTCTTGGGCGATGCATACCTTCTCTAAATTTGGCACCCCACCAATGAAAGAGATCATCAAAGTAAGCGATCACAGCAATGTGAAAACCTTAGTTGAGAACAAAGCATTAAAAGAGAAATTAGCGACTGAGCAGTTACCGACTCACGAGTTCTTTACGGTTAATGCGCGCGATGCTGTTGAGCTTGATGGTTACATCATGTTCCCAGCGAATATGGATAAAAGTAAAAAATACCCAATCGTTTTCTATGTTTACGGTGAGCCGTGGGGCTCAACAGTACAAGATCGCTGGGAAGGTAACAGTTACTTATACAAGTCGTATCTAACTCAGCAAGGCTTTATTGTTGCCTCAGTTGATAACCGCGGCACGCGCGCACCAAAAGGCAGAGATTGGCGTAAGTCTATCTACAAAAAAATAGGCTCTATTACCGTACGTGACCAAGTTGACGCCCTTGATGCAATGGCAAAACGTTGGGATGTCATTGATACCGACCGTGTTGGTGTATGGGGTCACTCAGGTGGTGGTAGTTCAACGCTTAATTTGTTATTCCGCCACGGTGATAAATATAAAGTTGGGATTGCCTCAGCCCCAGTGCCAGATATTCGCTTGTACGATACTATCTACCAAGAGCGCTATGCAGGTAACCCAAATACCGATCCTGAAAGTTACGACAATACGTCTCCGATCAGCTTTGCAAAAGACCTGCAAGGTAAGTTGCTACTGATCCACGGTACCGGAGATGATAACGTTCACTACCAAGGCTCAGAGCGCTTAATTAACGAATTAGTTAAGCACAATAAACAGTTCGAGTTTTTTTCTTACCCGAACCGTTCTCACAGCCTACGAGAAGGTAAAGGCACTACCCTGCACTATCACACTATGATGGCTAACTTCTTCGAAAAGCATTTACTTAACAAGTAAATATGCTCTATAAAAAATACCGCAGCTTAGAGGTTAAGCTGCGGTTTTTTTATGCAAACTGTAAACCCCCGTTACACAAAAACATTACGATGAATATGTATAAATTTTGATAAGGAAAAAGTTTTGTCTATTGTAATTCTAAAGTGACATGGTCTGAATTTTTATCAGCTTGACTTTGTTGGTGTAGGCGGTTGATCGTATATTTTTCTGAGGCACATTGTTCAGAGTCTAAATTCGATACGTAGTTTAAAATCTGATTTAATGCTGTGCTATTTTTTCGTACTTTTAACGCAAACTCCTCTGCGCTTATACAGCGTCTATTGTCATCATACATAATTTCTAGCGCTGGCTTTAATTCTTCAATAGTTTTCGCCTTACTAAAAAGAGATAAATACTTTTCTCGACCATTATTAACTATATTTTTTGAGTCTAATTTAATTGTTGCTATTTTATCGAGCCATTTATCATCAAAACCAAGTAAAACATAGTTAAGCAAATATTCGCTGTCCTCATCACAAACACCTGACTTAGCTGTGTGAGTTGCTAATTTTGCTCTCAGCTCTGAAGCTGCATCTAGCCAAAAAGATGTTGATTTATGAGTCTCTATTCCTATTGTATTAAGGACTGCTAACCGACGTGCTGAAAACAGTCCTGCACACATCCAACGTATACCGGTATTTACTGTTTTGGAGTGCCAATAGACTGCTTTTTCAAGATCTTGCTCCACAACAAATTCACCACTTTCGTAGCTGGATGCTAGTATATTCATACATCCAGCATGGCCTGCCTCCCCACACGTTGACCAGTAAAGATATGCTAAACTGTAATTATCTAATTGATGAGCTGAAATTTGTCCCGCAGTATATTCAAGGTCACCTAGATATGAGTCAGTTACTTCTTTTAAGTCATCTAAGTTATTAAGTAGTTTTTGTACTTGAGAAACATCGATAGGAAGTTTATTAAATTTGTACTTTCTATTAATAGCTTCGGCGGCATTTAACTGAGCGCGTAATATGATTGCAAAATCTTCAGGAGAAAATGTGATTTCTCGAGAGCCTGACTCAAGGATATCAATGTTATTTTGAAGGCGTTTTTCATCGATCTCTGTGATAGATTTATAAGAATGTAAATAATTGAAAGTATCATTAATTGCTACATTCACATCCTCAATAGTTACCGCAACGACTGCGCTTGAAAAAATACTGCAGCATAATGCAAAAAGCCATTTCCTTGTCATTTTTAGTTTCCTTAATAGAGACTCATTTATTGTTTTAGCTTGTTGATAGATAATATGTAATTGTCTATAAAGCCTGATTTGATAGTATTAAAAAATACTGACCATAACACCTTACTTAATAATAATCTTATCAAGATAAAATTTATTCAAGATTTTACCTTTTGATTCATAATGGCTTTAAAAAATTTGTTAGCTAGTTTGTTAGAGAGGGGTTTTGCCCCTTTAAACTTACAAATAGGTGTTAAACCAATTAACTAGTTCTGATTCTAGTTGTTCTTTATGGTTCATTAAAAAGTGATTGTCACCGTCATACACCACGAGTTTATGGGGTATTTGATGCTTATCTAGCGCTTTGGCAAATTGAATTGAGTTCTCGACCGATACTCGTTTATCTTCACTGCCATGAATAAGTAATATGGGCACTTTAGGCGATAGATTATCAACCCAGTTCATAACAGAGCGAGCTTCAAGCTCTGCTTGTTTGTTCTCTTTATAATTGGGAATACGACGCACATACACGTTTTTTTCCATGTTAGGTCTAAACGTAAGCTCTTTGACTAAATCGGTCGCCCCCGCAATGGTTGCAATAGCTTTAACCTTGTTTGTGAGTTGCATTGCAAGGTGGGTTTGCATGCCGCCTCTACTTACTCCTAACATACCAATACGGTTTTCATCTGCACTTGCTATGTGCGGAATAAAATCAATAAGCGCAAGTACGTCGTTAACGTCTCTGCCACCAAACTCATCTAAATCATCATTTTTAGTTGATGTACCGCGGTATTGGCTGCCGATAACCACAAAGCCTTGCTCTGCTAAAGGAAATAAATTACGCATCATTGCTGCAAAATAAACACTGCCAAAATTACCGTTACCGCCGCGGTTATAAATTAATACTGGAAGCTTATTCTTGATGACTTTAGGTTTGATGATATAACCAAGCACCTCAACATTATCGACCTGATATTTAAAATTATGGCAGGTTAAATTAGCTTTAAAGTTATCGAACATATCTTGTGGAAAGGTTTCTTCAAAGGCTTTAATGCGCTTTAAGTATGCTTCTTCGTTTTTAGCTTTGCGTTTATTCTTTTGCGCAATAAATTGATGCCACGAATCATAGTCAGCAAAGATACCTGTGAAGCAGTCTGTTTCTTTTGTTACGTGTTCATCATCGATAATTTTTGCTGCGCTGGTAGAAAAAACAGCGAGAAATAGGCAGGCAAAGAGTAGTAATTTATACACAACAACATCCTTATTGGTGAGTAAAAGTTACGAATCCACAGTAACTTAAATGATGGTTATTTGTATATAACTACTTTTTTACGTATCAAAACTTTTATATTATGAAAGTTAACTTATTGAATTGGAAGTCATAATGAGCAATAAACCGCCGCATATATTAGAGTTGCTACCTAAGCGTTACACCTTGTGGGGGTTATTATGCTTATCCTTGGTATTCGCTATATTTGTAATTATATGGTCTCGAGCTCCTGAATACCGGCCTTTGATACAAGATATGCGCTTAGTCAATGCCGTCAAGATAGTTGATGTACTGGACGTTGAAGAGATCCCTTACAAGGCTGATATTAAAAATCATATTTTGTACGTCGATGTTCTTCACTCAGACCAAGCAAAGCTAGCACTTGCTAAAGTAGGTTTCGTCTTTGATTATCCAAATAAAGATGCATTTAGTTCAATACCACAAGCATGTGCCTTACTTGAATCACAAGAAGTAAAGGAAAATAGGCCTATTTATCAAACTGAATGGTTTTTCCGATTAGTTCGCATGACAATGGCCGCGATAGTACTTATTACTTTAATCTTGGTAGTTGTACGACCCATTTTAAAGAATCTTATTCTTGAAGATAACAACAAGGATTAATATACCCTTTAGCAAATAAAAAGCCGCAACAAGCGGCTTATTTTGTAATGGGGCTTTACACTAAAAAATGGGTTTAGTGTTATTCAACCGAAATGAATACCTCAACTTCGTCACTGTTTTTATAAAACTCATAGTCAGTTTTATATGCTCGAATGTGCGGGCACTGTTCATTACTAAAGTACTGCCAAACTTGACCCCAAACATCGATAACGGTTTGTGGCATTGCCCCTTTGCCGCTAAAGCGAAGGTAGTTACCTGTGGCGAGTGTCGTTTGTTCTATCTCTGATGACGTGACTTGCAGATCAGTACACGCATATACATCAAACTCCCCTGTGACATCAGATTCATAATGAGTGTACACGCCATAAACTTGGCTCGATGGGGTTAATTTGGGCGCTATGTCTGTGTAAAACTGCTGCCATAAGCCAGCGATTTTGGCACCTTCACCACTCATTTCATTCATATTACAGGTGCGAACTTTGAGGCCAAATAAGATCGTAGGGTTGTCTATATTGATTTTCGTTACTTGCTGATCCATTGCATTTATCCTTGTTAGTTTGTTCCCGGTAAAATATCAGAGCATGTGTACTTTAACCTAGCCTTTTTAATTATTTATTTTAAAAAGACTATATTTTGTCAACGGCCTTTACAGCTTAAAAAACAGTCATGGCATCCTTATCTGCATCAGGTTAAGATGGGTAAAATAACAACAAAATCAGCGGGTGTTTAATGAATAAAATCAATGCGCTTATCTACTTTTTAGCCTTTAGTAGTGGCTTTTGTATTATGGGAATTGAGCTGTTAGGCGGGCGAATTTTAGCTCCATATTTTGGTAGTAGTGTGCATATATGGGGCAGTATTATCACCGTCTTTATGTTGAGCTTATCTATCGGCTATTTACTTGGCGGCAAGCTCTCTACTCGCAATCCTTCGTTAACTAAATATGGACTCATTTTCTTTGTAGCAAGCATTATGGTGGTGCCAATTGTATTGTTTGCTGAGCCAATTATGACCTTTATTTTCACCCATATTGAAGACAGTCGCTACGGCTCGTTATTGGCATCAACGGCGTTGTTCTTTATTCCTACAACAATACTCGGCATGATCTCACCTTACTCAGTGCGATTATTGGTTACCGATCATGAAAAAAGTGGCCAGGTTGCCGGTGGTTTGTATTTTGTGAGCACCCTAGGAAGCGCCCTTGGCACGATTATTACCTCTTTTTATATGGTGCTAGCGTTTGATGTTAACGACATCATTAAAACCTTTGCAGCGGTTTTAGGCGCGCTTGGTTTGCTTGCAATTGTTGTTAGTCAAATTAAAACAAAGGAGCGTGCTGTATGTTTAGAATCTTAATGCTTTGTTTACTCATGACATTGCCTTTTAGCAGCTTAGCCGAAGTAATACATAAAGAGCGCTCGCTTTATCGCAATATTTTAGTGGAGAAGACTGGCGATTTACTGTGTTTAAAATTCAACGAAAAAAACCGTAAAAGTACGCAAAGCTGTATGTATGAGAGTAAGCCTAAAAAGCTGGTGTTTAATTACACCAAAATGACGTTCGCAAGCTTACTATTTATTAATGATCCTCAAAATGTACTGATCATAGGTTTAGGGGGAGGTTCACTCTCTAATACCATTCATGAGCTTTACCCTAGCGCTCATATCGAAAATGTCGAAATTGATCCTGCGGTGATAAAAGTTGCCCGCGATTATTTTAACTTTATAGAAACCGATAACGTGACGTCAAAAGTGCAAGATGGCCGTATTTTCATTAAGCGCGCCGCACTTAAAAAACAAAAGTACGATTGGATTATTCTTGATGCCTTTAATGGCGATTATATCCCTGAGCACCTCCTCACTAAGGAATTTTTTGCGGAAGTAAAAAGTGTTTTGGCTGATGGCGGAATTGTCGCTGCAAATACTTTTTCATCGAGTAAGTTGTACCAGCATGAGTCGGCAACTTACTTCGATGTGTTTGGTGACTTTGTGAATGTTGTGACCGATGAAAACTCTAATCGTATTATTTTAGCAGGCTTCGAGACTATGCCTAGCCAGAAGCTTTTAATTGAGCGCGTCAACAAACTCGCAAATAAGTTAATCCCTTACGATGTTGATTTGCAGTTACTTAGCGAGCATTTGTTTTATACTAAGGGTAATCAAGATTGGCCAGCGGATACCAAGGTGCTCACTGATCAATATTCACCAGCGAATTTATTAAATTACCAATGATCAAATACGCCTTAATTGCATTTCTTTTCATTACGAGCTCTGCTGCTAAGGCAGAGCGTCTTTCGAGCCCTCCTTTAGCTGCCAGCCAGCAGCAATTGTCTAAACTACTGAATCAATACAAAGGGCAAGTCGTGTTACTCGATTTCTGGGCGTCTTGGTGCAGCCCGTGTCGACGGTCGTTTCCTTGGTTTATAGCCATGCAGAGCAAGTATCAACAGCAAGGGCTTAAAGTGATTGCTGTAAACATTGATGTTGAGCGTAGTGATGCCGATGCTTTTTTAACTGAGTTTGCAGTGAACTTTAATATTATTTACGACCCAGACGCTGTTATTGGCAAGCAATATCAACTCAAAGGGATGCCGAGCAGCTTTTTAATTGATAAGGAAGGCATAGTACGGTTCCAACACACAGGATTTGTTGCTGATAAATTAGACCTCTATGAAAGTCATATCAAAGAGTTAATCGCTAAATAGTGTTATCTAGCAGATAACTTTTGCAGTTGTTCGCTTTTATCGAACAAAGCTATCTATTTAATTAATTGCACTAATATTTACTTAGCATGCTAACTACATTAAAATATTTAGCATGCTAAGTAAATGGAGCGCATCATGTCTTCCACTCCCCCTTTTCACGAAACTCTTGATTTAACATTATGCGGCAGTATGGGCCGTGTGCATCGTTTATGTCGCGATGCTGTCACTTTGGCGGTTGAGCCTTTGGGTCTTACCCAATCTCGCTGGACCGCGATGATGCACCTGTTTCATTTAAACCAAGGTTGTACGCAACAAGAGTTAGCAAATAGCTTAGGCATTGAAATGCCTTCACTCACTCGTACGATTAAGCAGCTTGAGCAACAAGAGATTATTGCTCGCAAAGCTGACGCTGAAGATAAACGCAGTAAACGTCTGTACTTCACTGAGCAAGGTCTACAATTGTTAGACACATTGCAGGTGATTATTGCCGATGTGAAACAGCATCTTTATGCCGACTTAACCACTGAGCAACTCGATACCATGGCGCATGGTTTAATTCAGATGGAACAGAATGCTCGCCAGTGTATCCGCCATTATTCAGGAGATAAGTAACGTTATGACACCAGATCAAAAGTTTGCCCGTTACGTAAAAATCTCTTTAGCGGGTTTTATTGTTTTATTTTTATATTTTGTGATTGCCGATTTGTATATGCCTGTTACACCGCAGGCCCGTGTGTATCACCCAGTGGTGCAAGTGACCCCGCAGGTAAGTGGTCGCGTGACTGACGTACTTGTCACCAATAATCAAGCCGTCGAAAAACAGCAAGCCTTGTTTAAGATTAATGACGAGCCTTTTGAGCTTGCCGTGCAACAAGCTGAACTTGCATATGATGATGCAAAACTACAAAACCAACGTTTAGATAGCAGTGTGAAGGCAATAGAAGCACAGCTTGCAGCTGCTCAAGCTAAGCTGCATGAACAAACATTACTGTTCGAACGTGGTGAGTCGTTATTGAAAAAGCGCTCTATTTCAGAGCAAGAGTACGAAACAATCAATGCGAACTATCAATCAAGCAAAGCCAATGTGGCTGCAATTGAAGCCCAGCTTAGCGAGGCTAAATTAGCGCGCGGTAAAATGGGGGATGACAATTTAGCGCTTCGTCATGCTCAAAACCAGCTTGAACAAGCGAAGCTAAACCTGTCTTACACCACAGTGACAGCTGATACCGACGGTAAAACTGCAAACTTACAAGTAACACCGGGTACGTATGCTAATAAAGGCCAACCGCTAATGGCGATTGTTGCTAATAAGGCTGATTTGGTTGCTGATTTTCGTGAAAAGTCGTTAGTTCACGTGCAAATTGGTAGTACTGCAAAAGTCAGCTTTGATGCGCTACCGGGCAAAGTGTTTACAGGCAAAATTATTAGTTTTGAAGCCGGTGTGAGTGATGGTCAGCTTAACGCGAACGGTTTACTCAGTGCGACTGAAAGCAGCAACCGTTGGGTACGAGATGCACAGCGTCAACGTATCCATATTCAACTAGATGAGCACCAGATGCTGGCTAAATTTCCAAGTGGTGCGCGTGCAACTGTACAACTTCTGCCTGACTCTAGCATCGGTAGCTGGTTTGCAAGTATGCAAATTCGCTTCATTAGTGTTCTGCACTTCATTTACTAAGGCTGGGTGAGTTATGTCAGTATTGCAACTCGATGGTAACGGCTTACGCCAAGCGCTACGCATTGCTACGGGCTCAGCACTAGGGTTTACACTGGCAAAATTGATGAACTGGCCTAATGGCATCTTTTTTACTGTTTACCCTATGCTATTGCTCGGCTTAGTGCCTGTGCTTAACATGCATATTATTTGTCAGTTTTATGCAGGCGCGGTGTTCAGTGCGCTGTTCGTATTGGTTGTACAAGGTTTGTTTTCACACCTGCCTGTTGTTATGACAATGATGTGCTTTATCGCTTTTGCTTTTTTGTTTTATCAAATGAGCCGTGGCGCTAATTTTTTATTTGGCGCCACAACGGTGGTGAGTTTGTCTATTCAATTGCACTTTTCGACCTACACTGGCAGTGGAGTGAGTATTTATCCGTTGATCATTAGTAACGCTGTTGCCGTTGTGGTCACAGTGGTGTTCTCGATGCTAATGCATGGTTTATTTCCTGATGTAGCACCACGCCAAGGTCGGGTAATGCCAGAAAAAGCAAAAGAAAGTGTGCGTCATGAAGTATTACTTTGCTCAACTGTAGCTACCTTGTCATTCGTTGTTTTTCAGGTCTTTGATTTACAAGATTCAATCTCTGCTCAAGCGGCCTCGGTACTGATATTGTTTTCGTTGTGCTGGAAAGCGGCAGGTATGGCGGCATGGCAACGTGCTATAGGCACCTTAATTGGTTGTAACTTAGCGTTAGTGGCACAGTTATTTTTGTATAACCATACCGATATTTTAATATTTCCTGCGTTAATTCTGTGGATTTTGACCTTTATCTTTAGTCGTTATCACATAATTGGTGGCGGTATTCCGGGTGTAGGCTTTGGTATTATCACCACATTTGGTATTTTGTTTGGCCAGTCATTAGGGCCGGGACAAGATCTCGTATACAGCGCTCTGTATCGTTTTTCGTCAGTGTCTGTGGCAATACTATTGAGCTTGTGTGCGGTGTATATAATGCATCACATCTTAAATCGCTTTGAAATGACAAGGCATCATACGTTTGATTAAAAATAAAAATGCACAAAAAAGGGAGTTAATCAGAACTCCCTTTTTTATTATTTGGTTCGAAAATGGTGGGTAAAGACTTAAGTAAATCGTCTTGTTTCTTTACAACACTCTGTACACAGGTTTTTGAGGCGACATCTGCAACCCAAGCCCCCCATTGCGAACTGCCAGGTTCTTCACCTGGAGTTGCCCACCATCTGGCTTTATAAAGAATCTCGTTATAACAGGTTTCACTACCTTGGGGATACGCGTTTCCGGCTTGCCATGAATCTACAGCAAAGCCCGACATAGGCAAAGCTGACAGCGTTATCATTGCAGCGGCAAAAATGCGTGATTTCTGGCCCATAAGCGGCTCCTTCATTAGTGGTGAGTTTGTATGACTATTATAGTCGCGGTAGGATTAACCATCAATTAACTTTGTTAACAAGTTACACTTCTTTACAGTTCTGCTTATTTTTGACACGATTATCTGATGTGAAAGTTAGAATTTTACGTTTTTTCTTAATACTTTTGTTTGCCCTCTTTTCGTTTTAGAGTCCATGCGTTTTCTCTGAGAGCTTTTGCTTGGTTTTGTCGCTCTTCGCGCCTTTTGTACTTGAGTGGCATTAAGGATTAATTCTTTCAAACGATTAAGCGCATCCTCTTTGTTCATCTCTTGCGTGCGATGACTTTGCGACTTAATAACAATAACGCCCTCTTTGGTAATTCGAGAATCATTCAAATTAAGTAAACGTTGTTTGTAAAAGTCAGGTAACTTTGAGCGTTTAATATCAAAGCGAAGGTGAATAGCTGTGGCCACTTTGTTGACATTCTGCCCGCCCGCGCCTTGTGAGCGGATCGCACTAAAGTCGAGTTCCCATTCATCAATTGTAACGGTATTAGAAATAGTTAACATCAGGTTCATTTAGCTGTGGTAAAAAAGGTATTGTAACATTTGTAATTGGTCAAACATAATAGCTCGACTATTTGCGCCGGTTACTAACCATTTTGAAAGAAAGGAGATCACGATGAAAGCACTACTTATTTCTATGAGTCTACTTGCGATGAGTTTTTCTGGCTTCGCAGAAGATATTTCTGAAAATCAGCTACAGCGTTACATTAAAGCCTTACCTGCAGTTGTTAATTGGTCACAAAGCCAATCTGAGTTAGATAATGTAAACCTTGGTGGTATGCTAGGTAGTTCTGATGGTGTTGATAGTTCGGCAGTGATGTCTGCATTAGGTCACATCAAAGAGCATGAGCTTTATACTGAGTTTGCAGCCCTTACCAAACAATATGGTTTCACACCAGAGCAGTTAGTCACGGTTGGCTCAGAAGTATCAATGGCGTATTTAGAAAATCTTAAAGCGGGTATGTCTGAAGAGAACAAGCAGCGTGTAAACCAAGCAATGAGTGGTTTACAAAGCCTTACAGCATCATCATCTGATGCGGGTACTCGCTCAATGGCTGGTGCTTTAGAAGGTATTAAAGCAAGTACTGCAACAGCAGATGTTAGCGAAAGTAACGTTAACTTAGTTAAGCAGTATATGCCGCAGTTAAAAGAATTGTTCGCAATGTTGCAGTAACTGCAAAACGAAAAGAAAGCGGCTAGGTAGCCGCTTTTTTTATGCTTACTCGAATACCACAGCGTTTTTTAGATGCAGCTTTTGTTCTTCAGTTGGTAAAAATCCAGTTTGTACAAACTCGCTAAGGCTTGGATGACGTTCAAAGTATAAAATATCAAGGGCGAAACGATTCATGCCGTACAAGCCCCGATGGATCATGTTTGCCGAAAATATGAGTAAGTAACCTTTTTTGAGTGCCACACTTTTACCACGAACGAGTGAGTCACTATTTCGAGCGCCCTGCTGTTCTAATCTAACTGTTAACTCTTCATCTGAATCCCAGTTTTTATGACTCCCCGGTATAAGTTCTATTCCTGGTTCATCTTCAAAAGCAACGCGGCAATGTAGTACTTCAGGGCCGTTAAGAGCTACTTTTTGCGCATCAAGCTCTAAGTGATACTGCATATCGCGATGCCAATAATTTGCCTGTTTAGGGTTGTAAGGGTTAAAGAATAGTTGAGTATTCATAAACTGAGGACCAGCAACAATACCTTTAACCTGTTTCAATAGTGTGTTGGCGCTGACAAACTTAAAAAGAGTAAACTTTTCCTCAGCACTTAAACATGCAGCGCCAGTCAAACCTGAGCTATTAATACCTCTAGATTGATAAAAAGATTGGTTTTCTTGCAACCAGTGTTGATGAAATTTATCGAGAATTGGCCTTACTTTACTAAGCTCACTCTCTGTGTAAAGGCCCTTTACATGGTAGTAGCCGTTTTCAGCAAAAAAGTTATTTTCCATTTTTTACCTTGCTAAAATTGCACGTATTTTACTACTAAGCTCAGGCAATACTTGTTGCTCAAACCACGGATTTTTCTTTAGCCAGATATTATTGCGAGGGCTTGGGTGAGGAAGTGGCAAGTAATTTGGCCAATATTCACGCCACGATTTTACTAACTCAGTTAAGGGTAGCTGCTTAGTGTGGGGTAAATGATATGACTGCGCGTATTTACCTAAGATAATGGTGAGCTCAATATTATTTAGTTGCGCTAAGAGCTTTTCACGCCATGCAATCGCGCACTCTTTTCTTGGCGGTAAATCACCTGACTTACCTTTGCCCGGGTAACAAAAGCCCATCGGCAAGATAGCAAAATTGTGGTCATCGTAAAACTCATCACTCGTAACACCAAGCCAAGAGCGAAGCCTTTGCCCGCTTGCATCATTAAAAGGTTTGCCACTTTCATGCACTTTAATTCCCGGTGCTTGACCAGCAATTAAAATGCGAGCCTGTGGATTAAACTGAATAACGGGCCGCGCTCCGAGTGGTAAATGAGGTTCGCAGATCACGCATTTACTAACTTGTTTTAATAATGATTGAGTACTCATGAGTTAGTAAAAATATGATCTATGCTTGTTTTGACCAAACTGCTAACTCGTTACCACTTGGCTCTGTGAAGTGAAACCGACAGCCTCCAGGAAAATCAAACAAGGGCTTAATAATTGTTCCACCATGTTTTTCTACCTGCGCTTGCGTCTCTTTAATATTATTTGAATAAAGCACCAGTAGCGCGCCGCCATTATTGGTTAAGCTAGCTAATGGGGCTTGATAAAACCCGCCATCAAGCCCCGCAGATTCAGCGCTAAAGGCCGTGTATTCAGGGCCATAGTCGGTAAATTGCCATTTAAAAACCTGATGAAAAAATGCCTTTGTTGCGGCTAAATCTTTAGCAGCAAATTCAACATAATTTAGGCTATGGTGGTTCGACATGGTGAGCTCCTAATTTAAACTATTCTCAAGCGCCATCGCGCAATGAAGTGCTGTACTATCAAGTAATGGAATCGATGTATCTGCTTGTTGAACTAATAAGGCTATTTCGGTGCAACCAAGAATAATGGCTTCAGCACCTTGCTGAGTTAGATTATCAATAATGGTTAAATACTCGGCTTTAGATTGTGGGCTGATGATGCCTTTACATAGTTCATCATAAATCACACGATGCACTGTTTCACGCCCCTGTGCATCAGGGATTAACACGTCTATGGCGAATTTATCTGCTAAACGCTGCTTGTAAAAGTCTTGTTCCATAGTGAACTGGGTACCCAACAAAGCCACTTTTTTAAAGTTATGTTGGATCAGGTTTTCACCAACTGCATCAGCAATGTGTAATAAAGGAATTGCAACCGCAGCTTGTACTTGCTCAGCTAGTTTATGCATCGTGTTGGTACAAATTAATAAATAATCCGCGCCCGCGGCTTCAACTTGCTTAGCGGCCTTAATGAGTATCTCGGCCATCTGTGGCCAATCTTGTTGCTGTTGAAGCATAGCTATTTCGGCAAAATCGAGGCTAACGAGTACTATCTTGGCACTATGCAGCCCCCCAAGTTTGTTTTTAATGCCTTGATTTAAAAGCTGGTAGTAACTTTGTGTAGACTCCCAACTCATGCCACCGATTAAGCCTATTGTTTTCATTGCAGCTCCCTTTTATTTACTTAACACCATATGATATTGCACAGAACAAAGCTAGCAGATCATTATTTTACTAACAGATCGACTTAGTTGGTTCAGTTTCACTATTTAATACGTGCATGCAAATGATAACTACTATCTTTTCTGTTTGTCGGCGATATAATACGGGGTTTTCTTCTCGTGTTATTTTTTAAGGGATTATCATGCATTCTCAATCATTAGATGCAGTGACTACCAATCGCCCTAAAAATACAGCTAAAAAGCGCTCTGTGAGCCTATCTTATCGTGTTGCTGTGTTTTTGCGTTTCGTTGCAGCCATCATTGGTGGTTACGCCTTTACCAGTGTGCTTATTTCATTACTAGCTGTGTTATTACCACTTAATAAACTCGACAGCGTGCTGTTAACCACGACTCTATCGGTATTTTTTTACTGTTGTGTGTTTATTTGGGTGTTTGCAGTTAAGTCTTTAAAGACTGTTTGGATCACTATTTTACTAACAACTGGTGGGCAATTGCTGGCCCTTTCATTGATTAAGGATTGGTTATGAAAGAGAGCTTTTTCCGCTCAATGACTTGGCTTCATACCTGGGTTGGCTTGCTGGTATGCTGGTTACTGTTCTTAATCTTTTTTGCTGGCACCATCAGCTTTTTTAAAGATGAAATCACTATTTGGGCTAAACCCGAAACACACAATGTGCAGCATCAAGCACAACGGGTTCAGTCTCAAGCCGAGCAAATTAATTATGTGTTTGCGCAATTACAGCAACAGGCACCTAATTCATTATCTTGGCGGATAAACTTACCTGAGCCACGTAACCCTGTTTTAAGCTATGGGTTTGCTGAGCCTAAACAGCCAGGCCAGCGCCGAGCACCTTTCAACTATACACATCTAGATCCTAATACCTTAGAGCAATTACCCGAACCTCGTGAAACAAAAGGCGGCAACTTTTTCTATCGCTTACACTTTGATTTACATTACATAGATGTATTTACTGCACGGATAATTGTTTGTTTAGCCTCATTATTTATGTTGGTAGCGCTTATAACAGGCATCGTGATCCACAAACGTATTTTTAAAGATATGTTTAGCTTCAGAGCAAACAAAGGTAGTCGAAGTTGGCTTGATGCACATAATGTTTCGTCAGTGCTGGCATTACCATTTCATATCATGATCACCTACACGGGTATTATTACACTGATTTTTATGCTGTTCCCCTACCCTGCTGAGACTGTATATGAAAATGGCTTAAGGCAAATGTTTGATGAGGCATTGCCTATTAATAAACGTGCAAAGCCCAGTGAAGAGCAGCGCCCTATGGTGGCAATCAAAGATGTGTTAGATCAGATTTATACTAAGTCACCGAATGCTGATATTAGCTACGTGTTTGTAAGAAATGCGAATACTGCTTCCTCACAAATCGTGGTTTATTTGGCAACCGGCAAAGAGGTTGTAGATAACGGACCACGCTACTTATTCAATGGTGTAACGGGCGAGCTTGAAGCGAGTTCTGGCGAAGATTGGAGCGCTTCGGCGCAGTTTTATGACTCAATGACGGCATTGCATAGTGGTCGCTTAGCGGAGCCTTTACTGCGTTGGTTATATTTTTTCTGTGGCGTAGCTGGCTGTGCCATGATCGCTACAGGCTGCATTATGTGGGCAAAACGCTTACGCGAGAGGCTCAAAGCAGAGCAAAAACCAAGCTTTGGTTTAAAGCTTGTTGAAAGTCTTAATTTAATAACTTTAATGGGCTTACCGCTAGCAACTTCAGCGTTCTTCATTGCTAATCGTTTATTGCCTTTAGAGTTAGCTGGGCGTGCCGATAAAGAAATACTCGTGTTTTTCTTAACTTGGCTTGCGGTGGCGCTTTCGGCTGTGAGCAGTATAGAAAAACGCCACTGGCGCTATAATGCATGGCTCAATGCAATAGCTTGCTTTCTCGTGCCCGTGGTAAATGCACTGACAACAGATGGTAATTGGATCACGTATTTACTAACTAATCAATGGGCCTTATTCGGTGTTGATAGTGCGTTTATTTGTGCTGGCGTATTGTTTTTACTACAAAGCAAAAAAATAGCTAGTCACAAAGCTGTTATTAACAAGGCAAAACCAAGTAAAAATAGGGTGTTAAAGGAGCAACAAGGATGATGGAGTTACTGCAATTTAGTCTCTGCTTTTTAGGGTTTAATTGTTTTGCGCTGGCAAAATTCAATCATTTTCGTGATGTATTTAAAAAGAAATTAACCGAAAAACAACGAAATAGCTTTTTAGCCAGTGGCTGGATCAGTATTTTACTAAGTTTGGTACTTTGTGTGCTGTCTGATGCTGGGTACGGCGCATTGCTGTTTTGCGGCTATATGGCTTTAAGTGTGCTTATGCTCATGATTTTATACAGTTTTACTGTTTCATGGGTAAAGCATGTCAGTGTATTTACTATGTCTATTTTACTGTTGAGTGGCTTTTCGGTGATGATTTTGTAGTTTAGTTAGTAAAAAACTGATCTGATAGCAATTTGCAATAATGCTTAATTGATCAAATTTGTTTAAAAAAATGGGTAGGCAATGCCTACCCTAGCAGGGGATTAAATTGGGGGATCACATGTTGCTTCAATTTAACGACGCTAAGTTTGCCTAGCATCCATTACAGTTGTGTTGCACATTCGTGATAGTTTAAAGACAGTTGTAAAGCCCCTTTACAAGCTATTATGGTCAACATAGATAAGTTCATCTGTTTTAAAGCCATATTCTTTTGCAGTGTTTATAAAGTCCTGCATTTGCTGTTTTGTCACGGTCGGTGTGCGCGACAAAAACCATAAATACTCTTTGTTATAACCTGTGATATAAGCGTATTGATAATTTTGCTTATCTAATTCAAACACCACGTAAGAGCTGTAAAATGGTCCAAAGAATGAGACTTCTAAGTGGCCTATGTTTTGTTCCTCTGCAAACTTCGCTTTACCTTCAGCTTGCTGCCATTCTTTATCTTCGGCGCTGTAACCCTTGTTGATAACCTTCACACTGCCATCTGGGTTAATTGAGTATTCGGCGGTAATGCCCTCAAGGCCGCGTTCAAATGAATGATCTAAACGTGCAATTTCGTACCATGTTCCTGTGTATCTGTTTAACTCAAAATTATCGACGGGTTTGATGTTGTCTGGCACGCCTGTACACGCAGATAAAATGACTGTGATACATAAAACCCCGATTAACTTTAATGATGTTTGCACGTTTTTACTCCCTTTAAAAATTAAACAAATTAATACGTTAATAGCACTAATTTAGTTCAATTACGGTAAACTATTAATGTCTAAAATTAAAGATTGAGAACAGCATGAAGATTTGGGTTGATGCAGACGCCTGCCCCGTCGTTATTAAAGAAATATTGTTTCGTGCCGCAGAGCGCACACAGACCTTTACCACATTAGTGGCGAACCATGCGATGCGAGTACCACCCTCAAAGTTTATTAGCCGTTTGCAGGTATCTTCGGGTTTTGATATTGCCGACAACGAAATCGTTAAACGTATTGAGCCGAATGATTTGGTGATCACCGGTGATATTCCCTTGGCTGCAGAAGTCATCGAAAAAGGCGCACAAGCTCTTAATCCGCGCGGTGAATTATATACGACCGAAAATATTCGCTCACGTTTAAACGTTCGTGATTTTATGGAAACTATGCGCTCAAGTGGCGTTGAAATGGCCGGTGGCCCACCGCCTTTAAGCCAAACAGACCGCCAAAACTTTGCAAATAACTTAGACAGAATCCTCGCTAAAAAGTCATGAGTATCGATAATAGTGCGCCACTGCAAGGTTTTGGTGATGAAGCCTTTAAAGTCGCTGTTTATTTAGAAAAGCGCCCGCCGATGCCTGCTTGGCAACAGCTTGATCATTTGCATGCAATGCAACCCGGCCAAATAAACGAAATAAACCAAGCATGTGGAAATGGTTGGCGCAAAGTTTTTAACGTGTATGGCAAAGTGCTGTTTGCACTACCAAGTGAATATTATAATTTCGCTAAAAAAGCAGCTGATTGGCAGAGCTATCGCGATGAACAACTGCTGCAAGCACACAGCCAAACTACATTACTGTTTAGTCCGCCGATATTAGGCAAACCAGAGCAATTGCATATAATTGCAGGGCGAACACATGCTAAACAGCTTATAAATGACGGACTTTTGCATTGCCAATTAACTTGGCTTGATGATGAATTTGCTATTAGTAAATCAGATAAAGTGATTGTTTGCCCCTATTTTGATTATCGCCAGTTAAGTAATATTAAAATTGCACGACTTAGCCAGCTTGTTGCCGATATTTTTTCTTAGTTTCTGGTTTATTGCGTTATTGAGTTAGCAAACTAAGCTTTAAATACTGTAGAGCTTAATAGGAGTTTAGATGAAAACTCTGATCGAATTGTTAAAGTGTGAAAAATGGAGCTAAACCGATGTTTAAGCATTTACCAATAGTGAGTTTGTTTACAGCTAGCTCTGTTATGGCGAGTGCTGAACAATTGACTTTATATACTGAAGTGTTCCCACCCTATAATTTTGTGGAGCACAATCAGCTCACTGGTATTAACACCAAAATCATGGAATCTTTGTGCGAAAGAGCCAAGTTGAGCTGTACGTTTAGTGTATTGCCTTGGAAGCGCGCAATATCACTAACCCTTGCCCAACCGAATGCAGGAATTTACTCTACTTCACGTACCGCAAAGCGAGAAACTCAATTTTACTGGGTTGGCCCTTTGGTATCTGGGCATTCATGTTTCTATCGCTTAAATGACCGAAACGACATTAAAGTAACGAGTACACAGTCGTTGCAAAACTACACCATTGGCGTATCTCGTGGTGATGTATATCAAACCGTTCTTGCTGATTTTAACCTTACTGAAGGCCAGCAATTTTTAACTTACTCAAAAAAGTTCGAAGAACTTAAAATGTTTAAGCAAGGCAAGCATGATTTACTGATTGGCTCCTCTCTCACTCTGTCAACACAATTGATGAATGTAGGTATGAGCACAGACCAAGTCACACCGGTATTTGAGTTAAAGCACCCTGCTTTAGTGGGTAATTATTTAGCACTTAACAAAAACACATCGCCGGAGGTAGTTACTAAGCTGCAACACGCCCTCGATACCATGAAGCAAGAAAACCTGATTGACCCTTTTGTTGATCAGTTTGTCGAAGAGGATAGGCACTCTCACGGCGAAGTATCCAAAGTCTCAGAGCAGTGCTTAAATGGCTCTGCCATTTACTAAGTTGGATAGGTTTTAGGTAAGTTAGCCGCTATTTTTCTTATTTTTGAAGTCAATCGTGATTTTTCGCGCTCGAACGCAAAGCCATTGCCTGATCTTTAATTGCTTTTTATAGTGACAAATAAAAAGGGCAAAAACTATGAAACCAACTCCACTCTTTAAAAGCTTAGTGCTAGCAGTATGCTTAGGCACAGCAGGCGCTGCTCAAGCTTACGATCGTATCACAGGCCATAACTTTGCTAGTCGTTCTGAAGTCATCGCACAATCAGGGATGGTTGCTACATCACAGCCGTTAGCTACGCAAGTAGGCTTACAAGTTTTAAAAGACGGCGGTAATGCTATTGATGCGGCTATTGCGGCAAATGCAGTGCTAGGCCTAGTTGAACCAACAGGATGTGGAATTGGTGGCGATTTATTTGCCATTATTTGGGATAACAAAAGCAAGCAACTTTACGGTTTAAATGCCTCTGGTCGTTCACCACAAAGCTTATCTTTTGATACTTTAAAAGCACAAGGTGACTACATTCCTGCTTATGGGCCATTGCCTGTGTCGGTACCTGGAGCGGTAGATGGTTGGTTTGAGTTACATAAAAAGTTTGGCAAAACACCAATGAAAGCCTTACTCCAACCTGCTATCGACTACGCTGAAAATGGCTTCCCTGTGTCTGAACTGATTGCCTATTACATGCAAAAAAGTGTGGCTGCGCGTGGTAAATACCCAGGCTTTAAAGATGTATATATGCCTGATGGGGCAATGCCAGAAAAAGGAGAGATCTTTAAGAACCCTGCCCTTGCAAACACCTATCGTAAAATTGCCAAAGGCGGCCGCGATGCTTTTTACAAAGGCGATATTGCTAAAGAAATAGGTCGCTACATGAAAGAAAACGGCGGCTATTTATCGTATGAAGATTTAGCTGCCCACCATAGTGAATGGGTTAAGCCTGTGAGAGCCGATTATAGAGGGTATACGCTTTGGGAGTTACCACCAAATGGCCAAGGTATTGCCGCACAGCAAATTCTTAATATTCTTGAAGGTTACGATATCAAAGCAATGGGTTTTGATAGCCCAGAATACGTACACACCTTTGTTGAAGCGAAAAAACTCGCGTTTGCAGATCGTGCAAAGTACTACGCCGATCCTGCGTTTAACACTATTCCCGTACAAACACTTATTTCGCAGCAATATGCTGATGAAAGGCGTAAACTGATAGACCCTAACAAAGCTGCAAAACGTGACCACGCAGGCCCAGTAGAAGGCGATACCATTTATATGACGACCGCCGACAAAGACGGCAACATGGTTTCGCTTATTCAAAGTAATTATCGTGGCATGGGCTCAGGTATGACACCTGCAAAATTAGGCTTTGTATTGCAAAACCGTGGCGAAATGTTTGCCCTTAAAAAAGGCCACATGAATCAATATGAGCCAGGCAAACGACCATTTCATACAATCATTCCAGCGTTTGTCACCAAAGATGGCAAGCCATATATGAGTTATGGCGTAATGGGCGGTGCCACACAGCCACAAATGCATGCTCAAATACTTATCAACATGATTGATTTTGGCATGAACCTACAAGAAGCCGGTGATGCACCACGTATTCTGCACACAGGTTCATCGCAGCCAACCGGCGAGATCATGGAAGACGGTGGTTTTGTTAGCTTAGAGTCAGGTTTTTCGATGGAAACCCGCCGTGAGTTAATGAAAAAAGGCCACACCTTACAAGACGCGGTTGGCCCATACGGTGGTTATCAAGCAATATTGAAAGACCCAAAAACCGGCGTTTATTACGGCGCATCTGAAACCCGCAAAGATGGTCAGGCCGCGGGGTATTAGGCTTAGGAGCTAACTCCCAACCACATATCCAGCAAAACCAAGCACTTTAAAGTATTGTTTTGGGGTGCTGAAGCGGGTTTCATTCATTAACTCTGAAAAACGAATGCGGTCTAATGGGTAAAACTCGTGCTCTAGGTTGTGGCGCATGCGTTCTACGCCGACTTCAGTTAAACCTAACTGCAAACACAGCTGTAGTTGAGATTCGCGCTCAAAAGCGGTTTCAGGGCGCATTAAATCGGCAATGTATAAGTTGCTCGATTTTTTAAGTTTGCTGTGAATCGCTTTTAACAGCGCTTTTTTATCGCCGTTATCTTCAACAAAGTGCATTACCAGTAAACACAGTGCGGCGTCACATTGAGTGTCGATGTCGTTGATATCACCGCAGTGCACTGTTACGCGATCGCTAATGTTATGCTGGCCAAACTGTTGCTCGGCAATATCGAGCATGTCTTGTGAAATATCTTGAGCAATAAACTGCCAGCTTGGTTTTAGCGCCGCTAATTCAATGATTTCTTTACCTGTTCCGGCACCAATCACTAAAATGCACGCTTCATCGCTCAGCGTGGTTGCAAGTTGTGCTGCGGTTGCTTGATGTAATAGCTCATAACCTGGAACTAGGCGCAAAATGCGTTCGTCGTAATGATTTGCTTCTTCGTGGTTAAAAGTAGGCATGCTAATCCTTTAAATAACTGAGATGGTCGAATAACCACCTGGTTTTTTCGCCACATGCACTTGCGTGGCAACGCGTTCGGTCATTTCTGATACGTGCGAAATAACCCCTACTTTGCGGCCTTGTGCTTGTAGTGAATCAAGAGCATCCATCGCGATGCTTAACGTTTCACTGTCCAACGTACCAAACCCTTCATCGATAAACAAAGAGTTTATTTGCACTTTATTCGACGACAACGAGGCAAGCCCTAGGGCCAGTGCTAACGACACCAAAAATGACTCGCCGCCCGATAATGTATTAACAGAACGCTGCTCATCGGCCATGTCTTTATCGATAATTGCGATATCGAGCGTTTGCCCTATGGCTGTTAATTTGTAGCGTTTATTTAGTGTCTGTAAGTGACTATTCGCGTAGTGCAGCAGTATTTTTAAGGTTTGCGTTTGCGCTAAATTACGCATGGTTTTGCCGCTGGCATCCCCTAAGACCTTATTGAGTAAATGCCAGTGCTCATAGCTTTTTTGCTGCTCAACTAATAGCTTTTGTTTATCTTCAAGTGCTTGGCTATTTTGTTGATGGGTTTTAAGCTCAGTCGCAACTTGCAATAGTGCATTATTCGCTTGTACTTGTTGCTTTGTGGCTTGATTAAGCTGTAATTGCAGCTCATCTTCACCGAGAGATGGCTTGTCTTTTTGGTGCTGAGCCAGCGCCTGCTGTCGCTGTTTTAAAAGAGCCTCAGCGTCTTTTAAGCTGCTCTCGGCGGTGTGGTAATCCGCCAGAGTTTGTTTAATTTCAGCGGGACTTATCGTTAATAGCTGACTAACTGCTTGCTCATCCAAACTTGGGTGCTGCGCTTTAAAATCATTAAACCAAAGGCTAAATCGCTCATTAAGCGCCGCTTGCTCTGCGGTGAGCTCTTTTTCACGCTCGTCAATATTGGCGATTTGAATGGCTTGTTCGTCACGCGCTTTTATCGCGTTACTATGGGTTGCTTGGGCAAGTTGCAGTGCCTGCTGCGCTGAATCTATCGCCTTTTCAAGCTCTGCTATAAATTCATCTACCGATATCGCTGCGTTACTAAATAAGCCCCCGCGCTTTGATTTTATCTGCGTGAGTTCGTTTTCAGTTTGGCTTAGTTGCTCGTTGCACTGAGATAAAGAGGTATGTGCTTCGTTAAGCTGCGGCGTTACATGTGCAAGGTGCTGCTCAATGGCTTTTAAGCTAGTTTTAAGCTCATCTGCCGTTTGCAGCGAAGCTTGATAAGCCTCAACATGCTCTGCAATGACCTCTAAAGAAATGCTTTGTGTATTGAGTGCCTGCCACCATGGTGCACTGGCGAACTGTTGATTCAGTGTCGTGTAAAGCTGCTGATGCTCATCATTGAGCTCGTTTAAACGTGTTTGCTGATTATTCAGCTGTTGCTGTAATTCGTTTAATTGCTGCTCTTTGCTATGTAGCGCTTGCCCTTGCTGATTATAGTCAGTTTGCTTAACCGCAAGCGTGTTTTGCAGCTGCTGTTGCTGTTCAAGAGTTTTGTAGTATTGCTGTTTTTGCAGGCTGAGCTGTTGTTGACGCTCGTTTAACTGATCTTCGGTTAAATCATTTAGCTCAGTACGATTAGCTGCCATGGTTTCTTTGAGGCTCTGTTGTTGAGCGCTCAGTTCTGAGATTTGCCCAGTTAACGAGCTTATCTGTTGGCTGCATGCCGCCAGCTCATTACTTTTAGCTTGCTGTAATGCTTGCTGAGCTTTTAAGTGCTGTTTGGCGTTAGTTAGTTGGTTGGTAAAGTCGTTAATAAGTTGACTAAATTGCTCGTTAACCATTTCTTCATGCATAAAGGGGTGCTCTTTTGAGCCACATACTGCACACGGCTCCCCTGCCTTTAAAGTGGCGCGTAACTGGCTAACCCCTTCACTGGCTCTTAACTGCACTTGCTGTAAGTTTTGCTCACAAAGCGAAACCTGCTGCTGTGCTTGCTCTGCCCTTTGCTGCGCATCTTTTAATGCCGTTTGTAGTTGCTGCTCAGTTTGGCTTAATGTGTTTAGCTGGGTTTGCCAATTTTTTAACTGCTGATGATTAGTTTGCCATACTTGGCGCTTTTCAATCAGGTGTTTAATCGCCTCAAGCCCCGCATCAATATCCGCCATTGATTGGGTGTTTAAACTCGATTTAAAGGCGGTATCTTGCTCATTTAGGCGCTTAATTTCTTGCTCAAGGGCTTGGTATTGAGTTTTACACTGCTGCGCAGCTGTTTGCTGCTCATCAATTTTAGGTTGAAGAGCTTTTACGTTTTGCTGTGATTGGCTAATTGTGTGCTGTTGCAGGCTAAAGCGGCTTAACTCACTTTTAAAGAATGACCAGTCTTTTGCTAATGGTTGCCATTGTGCATGTATTTCTAAATAGCTATTTATTTGCGCTTGTTGATCGAGCTGTTTTTGCTGCTCTGCTTTATGGCTATTTAGTGTATTAGTCAGCTCTTGATGATGGTGTTTAGCTTTCTCTGCTTGTACTTTTTGCGCGGCTGTTTGCTGGTTTAATACAGCAAGTTGCTTATCTAACTCTCGGGCCTGGCTAATAATAGGCTGCGCGTCTTTTTGTGCTTGCTTTGCTTGGTTTAGTTGCGCGGTTTGCTTCTCAAGCGTTTGCTCAGCGTCTTTGATCAGTGTTTTATGATCAACATTTAAAAGCTGCTCACGGTTTTTAATAAGTTGCCCATGTTGAGCAGCAATCGAAGTAACGCGCTCGCGGTTATCTTTTATTTCTAGGCATTGCTGGGCTTGTTTCGCTTCAGTGGCTTTTTCAGCAAGCGCGTGCATTTGTTGCTGTAATTCTTGCTTTGCTTGCTCTGCCTGGTTTAGCTGTTGTTGCTGCTGAGATGCTTGCTTGTACCACCCTTGGTACTGTTCAAATTGTTTTATTTGCTTTTGCAACTCAGCAAGTTTAGCTTCAAGCGCTTTTTGTTCTGCTTGTTTCGTTTCGACCTGTTCAGGGCTTAAAACCTGATAGTTACTTAAACTTAACTTTAACTGCTCTAATGCTTGCAGCTGATCACGATGGCGTTCAAAAATTCGCTGACCAATACGGCTAAATTTATCGGTGCCAGTTAAGCATTCAAGTAGTTGCGCACGCTCATCTCCGGTCGCTTTTAAAAATGCCGCAAATTCATGTTGCGCAAGAAGGACTGCTCGTGAGAACTGCTCAAAGCTCAAACCGATAATACGCTCGATTTCTTTACCTGCCGCGCTTCGATCGGCGATTAGGGTTTCATCAGGTAATGAATAAAGGCTATGTTGCGCGGGCTGTAACTTGCCATCGGCTTTATTACGCGCTCGGCTAAAGCTTAACCTTGCTCGGTACTGCTGTTTATCTTGGCCAATAAAGTCGACTTCGGCATAGCCCTGCCCTGCCCCGCGGCGTAATAAGTTTCGCGAGTCATTGAGTTTGATATTGTCGCCGTTAAAGTCAATTTTATTGCCTGTATCGCCGCGTAACCTTGCTGTTTTGTTATAAAGTGCTAAGCAAATGGCATCGAGTAATGTGCTTTTACCGGCGCCGGTATCACCGGTGATGGCAAACAACCCTGCTTCTTTTAAAGGCGAAGCGCTAAAGTCGACTTCGGCGTCTAAGATAGAGGCTAGTTGGTGAACACGAATCGCTAAAATTTTCATAGTAGGTCCTCTGCATTCAATTCATCGATCACTTGGCTTAGTAAGCTTTCTAATTCTTTTGGCACCGCCTGCCCTGCCATATCTTTATTGTTTGCAAATGCTTGCTCTAAAAGTGAATGTGGATTTAGCGCTTCAATTTGCGAGACATCTTCAAATAGGGTTTGTTCATCGTCTTGCTGGTTGCTTTGCTGACGTACTCTTTCAATGCCACAAAACTTAACCTGCTTACCTTCAAGGGCTTGTTCTATTTGTTCTCTGAAAGTGGTGTCAGTGTCATGGGCGCTCAATTTAACCCGCAGATAGGGCGCTAAATCTTCATCTGTTAAATCGAGCTGTTTTATAAGCTCACAGAGTTCGTTAAGTGGTACGCAGTCTTTTTCTGGTAGCAACATGACTTTACAAAAGCTAGGAATGTAAAGGGGGTTTACAGAAGTACCGGAGTCACTAAGCTCGACTAGCACAACTTGATGCTGATAGCGTCTTTCAGAAAATGACATGGGCATTGGCGTGCCACTGTAGCGAATGGTCTCTTTCTTCGCGACGCTTTGAGCTTTATGAAGATGCCCTAGTGCAACATAATCAGGCTGATCAGTAAATATGCTTGCCGATATCGCATCTTCACCACCAATCACTAAGTTACGTTCAGAATCCGATGAGATGTCTCCGCCTTTTGCATGCAGGTGGCCCATGGCAATTAATGGCGCGCTTGGTAATTCGCTTGCCGCTTGTAATGCATCTTTGTAAGCAAAGGCAACGGCTTGGTTGTAACTTAACGGTTGCTCTTGTTGACGGTTATAACTGCTTAAATCACTACTTCGTAAAAACGGCATAGCAACAACATTCGCATCGCCGTTTTTTGTGCTGATTGGCAGTACTACTTCATGAGGAGCATTACTATCAAAGCGGCCAACAACATAGGTATCAAACTGAGCCAATAAAGGCTTTGCCGCCATAATGCGATTTGCTGAATCGTGGTTACCAGCAATAATCACTATGTGTAAGTCAGGGCAATGCTGCTTAGTGGTTTTAATAAATTGGTAGAGTTGGTTTTCTGCGCTGGCAGGAGGTGTTGCCGTATGATAAATGTCACCCGCAACCAGTAGTAAGTCGATCTGTTCTGACACAAGCGTATCGGTTAACCAAGCTAGAAATGCTTGATGCTCATCGAATCGGGAATGCTCGTAGAATTGTTGGCCTAAATGCCAATCAGATGTATGAAGGACTTTCATTAAACGCTCTTATTATTTATTAAGAGCGTCAATATACCTAAGCTGAGCCAAGATGCCCAGCCTGGTTTGTTAACTTAAGCTATACCAAGCAAAAACCACCATTGGCAAAGCTAACAATGCCATTATCATAGGTACTTTAAGCGCTTTAGTTTGCTTAGCTTGTAAAATCTTAAGGGCATTTGTTTCATTACATGCCGCTACTTTGTCGATATAAAAATACCCTGAATCTAGGTACTGTTTACAATTTTGTTCGTCCGCTGGAATTGCAATTAGTTCTTGTTGTTTTTTTAGGATATAGAAATCCATACGCTCACCGAATTCTATGCTGATTACCAAACATTTTGGGGTTAAAATGCATGCTGCGTAGACCCCAAAATCAAAAAAGTGGGCGATTTTAAATATAAATGGCAGTAAATTTCAATAGCAAATGCTACAAAAATTACTTAATTGCAAAAAATAATTATGGATAGGGTCAAAATAACCAATGAAGATGACCAAATTAGCCATTTGTTAGCTCTTTTAATCTCTGGTTTTGTTCGTGATAGGGCGTCTGATTCATCACATGCATTGATGACCTCAACAAACTTAAAACCACGTTCTTGGTACTCATTTAAGATTGATTCTTGCGCAGGAATGGCTGCTAAACGAGAGTCTTTTTTTACAATATAAAACTTCATCTAATCACCCTTTCATCATTAACTAGAATTTAAGTAGATTACCTTCTCTTTAACTGTAATGCTTTGGAATGAATTAGTGCTGAATTAAAATTAATCAGTTTTTGTAAACCCCCTTTACAAGATATTAATTAAAAAAAGCAACAATTAATCTTGATTAGTAATAACCGATGAATACTACCTGAAAAATACCGCAATTTATCGTGATAATGTTGCAACTTTGTTTTTAGTTTGCGATGTTACGGTTGCAAACTAATTACAGGATAAACAATGAAAAAAGCAGTTCTCAAATTGAGTGCTTTGGTATTGCCTTTAGCAGTATCTTCAGCTGTTATGGCGTCATCTGTTGAGCAAACTAAAGGCTCATTCGTTGACAAGTTCCGTCAGCTAGATGAAGCACTTCCAACTCCAAACGTATACCGTAGTGCGGCCGGTGAGCCTGCTGAAAATTACTGGCAACAGCAAGTAAACTACGACATCGATGTAAAGCTAGATGAAAAGAAACGTCGCTTAACAGCAAGCCAAACTATCGAATACAAAAATAACTCGCCGCACACCTTAAAGTATCTTTGGTTACAGCTAGACCAAAATATCTTTAAATCTGACTCAATTGCTGAAATGACATCTACTTTCAATGGTAAAACATTGCAAGGTGATCCTCAGCCAAAATCAACTAAATTGAGCTTAGGTCAGTTACGTCGTCAGCAATTTATGGCCGACAACGAGCTGGGTTATCAAATCGCCAATGTTAAAGACGAAGACGGAAAAGAGCTTAAAGTTACTGTAGTAGATACCTTAATGCGTATCGACTTAAACGAGCCGCTTAAACCGGGAAAAGACGTTGAGTTCAGCATGGACTTCGCCTTTAACATTGTTGAAGAAGACGCCGTTGGTGCACGTTCAGGTTATGAACACTTTGAAGAAGATGGTAACGATATCTTCTTATTAGCGCAGTGGTTCCCTCGTCTTGCTGCATACACTGATTATGAAGCGTGGACTAACAAAGCTTTCTTAGGCAGCGGTGAGTTCACACTTGAGTTTGGTGATTACGATGTAGAAATTACAGTACCTGCTGACCATATCGTATCGGCAACGGGTCAGCTTGATAACCCAAGCAGCGTTCTGACTAGCACACAGCGTAAGCGTCTTGAACAAGCTGAAGATGCTAAGCGCCCTGTTTTCATCGTGACTGAAGAAGAAGCGTTAGAAAACGAAAAAGAAGGCACAAACAAAACGAAAACATGGCACTTTAAAGCTGAAAATGTACGTGACTTTGCGTGGGCTTCTTCACGTAAGTTTATGTGGGATGCAAAAGGCTACCATCAAGGCGGTAAAGATCAGCCGTTAGTAATGGCTATGTCTTTTTACCCTAAAGAAGGTGGTGACCTTTGGAAGAAGTACTCTACTGAGTCAGTAGTTCATACAATGGAAGTGTATTCACGCTTCTCGTTTGACTATCCTTACCCAGTTGCTCAATCTGTAAATGGCCCTGTAGGCGGTATGGAATACCCTATGATCACCTTCAATGGCCCGCGTACAGATCTACAAGAAGATGGAACTCGTACCTACTCGCAAGCAGAAAAACGCTTCTTGATCGGTGTGGTTATCCATGAAATTGGCCACATTTACTTTCCTATGATCGTCAATTCTGATGAACGTCAATGGACGTGGATGGATGAAGGCCTTAACAGCTTTTTAGATGGTGTTGCTGGTCGCGAATGGGATCACACTATTCCTTGGGGTGTTGAGCCTCGCGACATCGTTGAGTACATGAAGTCTGAAAACCAAGTGCCTGTTATGACACAGTCAGACAGCGTATTACGTTTAGGCCCTAATGCTTATACTAAGCCTGCTGCTGCACTTAACATTTTACGTGAAGTGATCCTTGGCCGTGAGCTATTCGACTTTGCATTCAAAGAATATGCACAGCGTTGGAAATACAAGCGCCCTACTCCTGCTGATTTCTTCCGCACTATGGAAGAAGCGTCAGGTGTTGACCTTGATTGGTTCTGGCGTGGTTGGTTCTACACCACAGATCACGTTGATATCTCGCTAGACAAGGTTTACCAACTTCGTTTAGATACCAAAAATCCTGATATCGACTTTAATCGTTTACGTGATATCGAAGCTGACAAGCCAATGCCGTTATTCGTAAAACGTAATAAAGAAGAAGGTAAAAAACTGTGGGTTGAAGAAAACCCAGATGTAACTGACTTCTACGACGAAAACGACCGTTTCACAGTAACTAACAAAGAGCGTAACGCGTATAACAAATTCCTTAAAGGATTAGAGCCTTGGGAGCGTAAAACGTTTGAGCGTGCAATCAAAGAAGATAAAAACTACTACGTACTTGAGTTCTCAAACTTAGGTGGTTTAGTCATGCCTATCTTATTAGAGCTTACTTATGAAGATGGTACGAAAGAAGAGCAGTACATTCCGGCTGAAATCTGGCGTCGTAACCACAAGCATGTACAAAAGCTAATTGTTACAGAAAAAGGTAAAAACCTAGTGTCTGTTACAGTGGACCCTCGCTGGGAAACAGCGGATGTTGATGTAGAAAACAATAACTACCCGCGTCGTATTATTCCATCACGTATTGAAGTGTACAAACGTGAGAAGAGTAAAGCGAAAGTCAGCCGCGATATCATGCAAGATATTAAAACTGAGCTGAAAAAAGACGACGAAAATGATGCCCAGGAGCAACAATAATGCGCTTTATAGCCATTATTTTTGCTTTATTACTGAGTGCGCCAACCATGGCGCACCAGTTAAAAGCGTCTGTGACTACCGTGTTATTTAACAAACGCACCAACAATATTGAGCTGATGCATCGTTTTTATTTACATGATACAGAGCACGCCGTTGAATATTTGTTTGACGGCAATGCTGATATTTTATCAAATAAAGAAGATCAGAAGCGTTTTGCAGATTATGTTGAGTCACATATTGCTCTACAAACTTTAGATGGCAAGCCGCTTGAGCTTAAAGATGTGGGTGCGCAAGTTGATGGTAAATTCTTTTGGGTTTATCAAGAAGTCATGATCCCTGAGGGAATTCATGGTATTCGAATGAGCAACGGAGCACTTCGCGACCTATGGCCAACACAAGTGAATATGGTAAATATTGAGGGTAAAGGTAAGGTAAAAACGCTGACCTTTAGCCAAGATGATACTTGGCTTGAAGCTAGATTTGAACCGGTCAATCCAGAGTAATAGCAGTCCTAAAGGATTAAAAAAGTTACTTTTTTAATCCTTTGATCCTTTAATAAACCCATTTCGTAAACTATCTTATTAATGGGCATCAACATTTTCCCACTTCTCATATACAGGGATTTATATGACTATCCATGACAACAATATCCGTGGCGTAATTTTTGACTTAGATGGTACTTTGGTTTCATCGGAGTTGGATTTTTCACTGATCAAAGCACAGGTAGGCTGTCCGCTTGATAATGACTTACTTGCTTACATTGCTTCGTTACCTTCGCCTTACATGCGTGAAGAAGCGATGAATATTGTTCATCAGCATGAACTTATTGATGCGCAGCATGCGCATTTATTGCCAGGCGTTGCTGAGGCAATTACGAGGCTGAAAGAAAATAACATCCCGATGGCGATTGTGACTCGCAACTACGACCGTGCAGCTGCCATTAAATTAAAGAATAATCCCTTACCAATAGAAACCGTGCTGACTCGCTCTGATGCGCCTGCTAAGCCTGATCCAAGTGCTTTAAATGCGATTGCGACATTATGGGAGCTTGATCAGTCTGAGTTACTTTATGTCGGCGATTATTTATTTGATATACAAGCAGCTCACAATGCCAACATGCGTGCTTGCTTGTACGCGCCAGATGAAATTCCTGAATATGCGAATCAGGCCGATTATGTAATGCATCATTTTTCAGAATTGCCTACTTTGGTTGACTCTTTTCAAGAAAATAAAGTGTTATGTTAAATAGCTTTGTTTTTTATTTTTCCTGAGATTTATTGTTAGTTTTTTATTTTTCAAAATGCCCTAGTACTAGCCCAAGCGGTCATGAGTTGCTAAAATATCGGCAATTATCAAATGTATTCATAGAGGCATAAGATGGGCAGAGCATTTGAAGTCCGCAAAAACGCCATGGCTAAAACAGCCAATGCAAAAACTAAAGTAAATTCTAAGTACGGTAAAGAAATCTACGTTGTTGCTAAAAATGGCGAACCAGATCCAGAAGTAAACCAAGCGCTAAAACGTATTATTGAGCGTGCAAAAAAAGACCAAGTTCCAGCACACGTAATCGATAATGCAATCAAAAAAGCAGCCGGTGGAGCAGGGGAAGACTACTCTCCAGCACGTTACGAAGGCTATGGCCCGGGTAACTGTATGGTTATTGTGGACTGTTTAACTGATAACCCTAACCGTACTATTAAAGATGTACGTTTACCGTTCACTAAAACAGATTCAAAAATTGGTACACCGGGCTGTGTAGCGCATATGTTCGACCACTTAGCTGTTTTAGGCTTTGAAGGCGATGACGACGAAGTTGTACTTGAAGCACTAATGATGGCTGATGTAGACGTAACAGATGTAGAAGTAGAAGACGGCAAAGTATCTGTATTCGCTCCACATACTGAGTACTACAAAGCAAAAACAGCTCTTGAAGAAGCATTTGAAGGTATCAACTTTGAAGTAGACGAAATCACGTTTGTTCCACAAGTTCATACTGACATCACTGATCCAGATGATATCGCAAACTTTGAAAAGTTTATTTCTATGCTTGATGACTGTGATGACGTGCAAAACGTTTATCACAATGCGATTGTTAAAAACTAATTTTTAAAAAATTAGTACGTATTAGTACGTATTAGTACGTAAAAAGGGGCATTTGGTAACAAATGCCCCTTTTTTAATAGATTTTCATTATGCCATGAATGGTGGCTATTCACTGTCGTTATGAGTTTATACCAATACGCTTAATTTAGTGGTCTATTTTGAGGCAATAAAACCTCGTTGATAACAAGGCAAAAATTTCGTTATTTAGTTGTTCTAAATCAGAAATTTTTAACGCAGGTAGCGACAGGTTTAATCCCTCAAAATAATTAAGTATTATTGCGGATTGGTATCAGTTGATATTAGTCAAAAAAAAAGCAGCCCTTGGGCTGCTATGAACGACACATGAAACTCGAAGGGGAGTTGTGTAGTGGCTAAATTAACGATTTATACTTTATACGGAACGCATGCAATAATGGTTCAGTATAGCCACTAGGTTGTTTAACTCCCTCTAATACAAGGGCTAAAGCTGCTTGATAAGCAACACTTTGTGCTAAAGTTTCGGCTGAATCAGCCATATTATTGTAGGCCGGATCACCTTCATTTTGACCATCAACAACTTTCGCCATACGTGCCATGGTTTTTCTAATTTGCTCTTCAGAACAAACGCCATGATACAGCCAGTTGGCCATGTGCTGGCTTGAAATACGCAGTGTGGCACGGTCTTCCATTAAACCGACATGGTTGATGTCTGGTACTTTTGAGCAACCAATACCTTGGTCAATCCAACGCACAACATAACCTAAAATACCCTGAGCGTTGTTATCAAGTTCGGCTTGAATATCTTCTTTGCTTAAGCTGCTGGCATCTTTCATAAGCGGCGGAGTGAGTAAGCTGGTAAGGCTTGCTTCTTTGCGGTCCATAAGCGCTTTTTGGCAGGCAAATACATCAATATCATGATAATGCATGGCATGCAGTGTTGCAGCAGTAGGAGAGGGCACCCACGCGGTATTTGCACCACTTTTCGGGTGACCACTTTTTTGTTCCATCATTAACGCCATTTTATCTGGCATTGGCCACATACCCTTACCAATCTGTGCTTTACCACTAAGGCCAGTTGCAAGACCAATATCTACGTTGCGATCTTCGTATGCGCTGATCCAAGGTTCAAGCTTAATAGCGCCTTTTGGCAGTACTACACCTGCTTGCATTGAAGTATGAATTTCGTCACCAGTGCGGTCTAAGAAGCCGGTATTGATGAATACAACACGCTTTTTAGCTTCGAAAATACAGGCTTTTAAGTTAGCTGAAGTACGACGCTCTTCATCCATAATACCCATTTTAATGGTGTTTGTAGGCAAGCCTAACAGCTGCTCAACGCGGGTAAACAGGGTATTAGTGAAGGCAACTTCTTCTGGACCATGCATTTTTGGCTTAACAATATTAATACTATTAGCCGTTGAATTTTTAAGGCTACCTGTACCTTTTAAGTCATGAAGTGCAGCGGTGCTAGTGATAATGGCATCCATAATGCCTTCAAACACGTCATTGCCTTCACTATCTTGGATAGCTGGATTAGTCATTAAGTGGCCAACATTACGCACAAACATCATGCTGCGGCCTTTTAGCGTGATTGTTTCGCCATTGACACCTTGATATTGGCGATCTTCTGCTAAACGGCGTTCAATGGTTTTACCTTCTTTGTTAAATGCTTCTACTAGGTTTCCTTGCATTAAACCAAGCCAGTTTTGATAGACGTTTACTTTGTCTTCGGCATCAACGGCAGCAACGGAATCTTCACAGTCCATAATCGTTGTAAGGGCTGCTTCTAGTAGTACATCTTTAAGGCCTGCTTTATCTGCTTGGCCTATTGGGTGATGATGGTCTATTTGTAGCTCAATATGTAAGCCATTATTTTTCAATAAGATAGCGCTTGGATTTTGCGCTTCACCTTGGTAACCAATAAGTTGTTCAGGGTTTGCTAGGCGAACCTGACTACTATCACGTAATGTGATTAAAAGCTCATTATTAACCACTGCATAGCTGGTGCTTTCGATGTGTGAGCCGTTTGCTAAAGGCAGTGCTTTATCAAGGAACTGGCGGGCATAAGCCATGACTTTAAAGCCACGCACAGGGTTGTATGTAGAGCCTTTCTCAGCGCCGTCGTCTTCACTTAATACATCTGTGCCGTATAGCGCATCATACAGTGAGCCCCAGCGCGCATTTGCGGCGTTTAAGGCAAAGCGTGCATTACTCACTGGCACAACAAGCTGTGGCCCAGCTGTGTTTGCGATTTCAGGCTCTACTTGCTCTGTTTCTATGCTGAAACTAGCTGGCTCAGGAACAAGGTAGCCAATGTCTTCAAGGAATGCTTGATAGTTCGCAGCATCCCATACCGGCTGCTGCTTATGGTAGTCATCAATCTTAGCTTGTAGTTGTTCGCGTTTTTCTAAAAGCGCACGATTGATTGGCGTTAGTTCATTGACGATATCAGCAAAACCTTGCCAAAAAGTGTCTGTGCTAATGCCTGTTCCTGGTAAAAGTTGCTGTTCAACAAACTGTGCAAGTTGTTGATCAACGCTTAAACCGTTAAGTGAGAGAGTGGTCATAATAATGTCCTTTAAACGAGCTTAAATTGATCATTCATGGTTCAACCATATCGTAAAAAAGGCTAATAAGCAGGCTATTTGCCATTCACTAAAAATATAGTGGTAATAACAACTATAAATTTACTAAATCAAAGAAATCCGCCTAATGTTGAATTAAGCGCTACGAAGCAAACGCCAAGTAGCCACTCTCACTAACAAAAAATAGATAACCCGTTCGAAGGACTTTTATTATGACAACATATCAACGCGAAACCGATAACCTAGCTACTTTATGTCAAACACAAGGCAAAACGTGGCAGTCAATCAACCCTGAATACGCAAGCCGTATGCGCTTACAAAACCGTTTTCGTACGGGTCTAGACATTGCTCAATACACTGCAGACATTATGCGTGCAGACATGGCAGCCTACGATGCTGACCACAGCCAATACACACAATCATTAGGTTGTTGGCATGGTTTCACGGCACAGCAAATGATGATGGCAATTAAACGTCATAACAAAACAACTAAACGCAGCTATGTATACCTAAGCGGCTGGATGGTTGCGGCACTTCGCTCTGAGTTTGGTCCATTACCTGACCAAAGTATGCATGAAAAAACGTCTGTTCCAGCGCTAATCGAAGAAATCTACACTTTCTTAAAGCAAGCTGATGCACGTGAACTTGACCACCTTTACAAAGACCTAGACGAAGCGAAAGCAAACGGCGGTGACGTTCAAGCTGTGCTAGATAAAATTGATAATTTCGAAAGCCATGTTGTGCCAATTATTGCTGATATCGATGCGGGTTTCGGTAACGAAGAAGCAACTTACCTACTTGCTAAAAAGATGATTGAAGCGGGTGCATGTGCTATCCAAATCGAGAACCAAGTATCTGACGCAAAACAATGTGGTCACCAAGCTGGTAAAGTAACTGTACCGCATGAAGATTTCTTAGCAAAAATTAACGCAGTTCGTTACGCATTCTTAGAGCTTGGCATTGATAACGGTATTATTGTTGCTCGCACAGACTCATTAGGTGCAAGTCTTACTCAAAAAGTGCCTGTATCTAAAACACCTGGCGACCTTGCTAGCCAATACACGTCGTTCCTTGAAACAACACCTGTAAACAGTGTGGATGACTTAAATGAAGGCGACACAGCAATGAAGCTGAATGGTCAGCTTTGCAAACCAACACGTTTAGATAATGGTTTATACCAGTTCCGTGAAGGTACAGAGAAAGACCGCGTAGTTCTTGATTGTGTAACTAGCTTACAATCAGGCGCAGACTTACTGTGGATTGAAACAGAAAAGCCAAACGTTAAACAAATCGCTGAGCTTGTTAACCGCGTTAAAGAGCAAGTACCCAATGCTAAGCTGGTATACAACAACTCACCATCGTTCAACTGGACACTTAAATTCCGTGAGCAAGTTTATGCTGAATGGCAAGAACAAGGTAAAGACCTATCTGCTTACCCAAGCATTGATGACAATAAGGCATTAATGGCGCCAGAAATGGATGACACAGAGCTTGCTGCGGCAGCAGACGTACTTGTACAAAACTTCCAAAAAGATGGTGCACGTGAAGCGGGTATCTTCCATCACCTAATCACGCTACCAACTTACCATACTGCGGCGCTAAGCACTGATATTCTATCAGAAGGCTATTTCGGCGACCTAGGCATGCTAGCGTATGTTCGCGACGTACAACGTCAAGAAATCCGCCGTGAGCAAGCATCAGTGAAACACCAAGACCTAGCAGGTTCAAACATTGGTGATACTCATAAAGAGTACTTCTCTGGTGAAAATGCGCTTAAAGCCGGTGGTGAAGCAAATACCATGAACCAGTTCTAACCAAGTTGTAATGTAGTTTCTTTTATAGCTATTCAATAATGTTGTTAGGGGCCTTCGGGCCCTTTTTCGCTTTTTAGCTATCAGCTTTCAGCCGTCAGCCATCAGACTCGCATCTCTCACCTCGCATCTCGCACCTCGTATCTCGGATCACTCTTTAACCAAGTCTTGGATCAGCCATTTACTAGCTTTATAAAAATACAGATCACGCATTTACCAGCCTAAGAATTTTAGATCAGGATTTAACTACCTCCGCCGTATAAGCCTTAATTTAGGGCCTATTGCCTAATTACAGCCTCTAGAATGGTTAAAATTGGCTCATATAAACGGCAATTTAATGTTGTTTTGTAGAATCTAGCGATTTACAAACCGATTTTTTATTAACTCACTCAAGCCATAAACCGATTTTTTACCAACTCAACACCCTTACAAACCAAAATTTTACTAACTGAAGCTAGGTTTCTAGCGGCACAAACCGATTTTTTACTAACTCAAGTTACTGATTTTGGCTATAAACCGATTTTTTACTAACTGCTTTTGGATTAATGTCCGATATTTGAGAAATGTATGTAAGGAGTTACTCATATTTTGACTGTAAAGGGGGTTTACAGAAAAGAGAGCTGTCAGCTTTCAGCCGTCAGCTATCAGATTGAAATTCAAAAGTTAGAAAATAGCAGCGGGTTTATCCCGCGTTATGGTTTATATATGGCGCGGCATAAAGCCGCACCTAAACTATTGCTCGCAACCCGCAACTACTTACTATGTTTATCAAACCACCATTGAATATAGGCGACTTTGGTCATCAGGTTTGATGGGCGCGCGGTAATACCATGTGAGGCATTAGGAATACGCACCATCGCTGTATCAACGCCTTGAAGCTTTAACGCTTGGTAAAATTGCTCGGTTTCAGAAATCGGCGTGCGATAGTCTGATTCACCAGTTAACAGCATAGTGGGTGTTTTTACATTGCCCACATAGCTAATTGGAGAGCGCTTCATATAATGCTCAATGTTGTCCCATGGTTTACCTGGGAACCAATAGTCAGCAAAGAAAGGGTAGAAGTCAGCAGTTAGTACAAAGCTGATCCAATTGATTACAGGTTTAGCAACAACAGCGGCTGCAAAGCGGTCTGTATGACCTACAATCCATGCAGTTAAAACACCGCCACCTGAACCGCCGGTGACAAACAACTTACTCTCATCAATAAAGCCCTTATTGATGACAGCATCAACACCTGTCATCAAGTCATCAAAGTCATTACTTGGGTAGTTATGATGAATTGTTTGCGCAAACTCTTTACCGTATGAGTCACTGCCGCGTGGGTTCATATACAGTACAACATTACCTTTGGCTGCGTATAATTGTACTTCAGGGCTAAAGTGAGGGCCGTAGTTTGCAACAGGACCGCCGTGGATCTCTAAAACAAGTGGATACTTTTTCTTTTTATCAAAGCCTGGCGGGTAAGCAATCCAACCTTGAATAGCCAAACCGTCGTGGCTTGATTTAACCCAAATTTCTTCAACCTTAGCCAGCTCTTTGTCGCCCAGCGCATCTTCGTTTAATTGTGTTAAACGCGCCGTTTTACCACGCTTAATTAATGCTACATCTGCTGGACGTTGGGTATCTGCAAGTGTGAATGCAACTTCACCATCTTCGCTCACATCAAAGTCACCACCTGAATATGGGCGACCAAAGGCGACACTACCAATCTCTGAGGTAATCACCTTATGTTTACCACTACGCGGCTGGTAAGCTAGATGAGTTTTACCTTCACTATCGTAGCTAAAATAAAGACCTCTGCCGCTATCATCCCATTTAATGCTTTCGACACTACGGTCTAAATCAGCAGTGAGTACTGAGGTTTTACCTGATTTTAAATCAAGTAAATAAATGTCGTTATTTTCATAGTTAGTTTTTTTGTCGTCGTAGCCTGTGTATGCAAGGTAACGACCATTTGGCGAGACTTTAGGGCGTGAATCTGGGCCTTTACGGTCTGTTATTTGGGTAATTGAACGATCCGCTAAGCTAAGTTTATAGATTTCAGATTCAGTTGGGTGTAATTCATTGTCTTCATAGCGATTAGCCGAAAAATAAAACGCATCGCCTTGTTCGTTAAAGCTAATAGCACCACCATGATCAAAATCACCAGAACTCAATTGACGTGCATTGCCGCCCGTTGCACTGATGATAAAAAAGTGACGATAACCTTTTTCAGAGTAGCCACCGCCATCGGCACGGTAATAGGTATCGTCAATATATTTAGCTGGCTCTGCCCACTTAGCGCCTTCAGGCTTGCCCGGTAAAGACACTGGGCTTGCTGATTTTGCTGGCACAAACTGACTAAACACCAATTGTTTGCCATCTGGCGTCCAAGTTAATCCGCCAGGGCTTTGCGTTAGGTTACTAATTTTTGCTACGTTACCGGTTTTTAACCATTTTACATAGATTTGGCTGCTACCATCTCGGGTAGAAATAAACGCTAAACGAGTTTCATCTGGTGACAATACCGGAGAGTAATCCATATGCACGCCAGATGTTAGCGGTAGCATGGTTTTACCATCTGGGTTTACTGACCAAATATTACTGACTTTACGGTCGCTTTTGATATCCATGCGATTACGCACAAAGTAAATTGTATCACCATTTTTTGTCATTTCTATTTGGTTGGCGTATTCAAGATCAAAAACATTTTCAAGTTGAAAGGTATTGCTAGCTCCTGCATGGCTGTAAAAGCTGGCTGCTGCAAGCAGTGCTAAAGACGTTTTAAACTTCATTTTATTTCCTTGTTAGTGAGCAGAAATTAGGGCGTGTTAACCTGTTATAAAGTAACAACCATCAGAAATATAGTCCATTGCGATGAATGGAGAAATCAATAGACAGATGGTCATTTCCCTTTTATGTTGAGTACAGAAACTTTTAAACGTAAGGAGCACACAATGATAGGTTACACCATGTTAGGCACTAACAACCTAGCTAAAGCAGTAAAGTATTACGATGAATTGTTCGCCACTTTAAACGCCGAGCGCTTTTTAGAAACTGACCGCTTTGTCGCATGGAGCACTGGTCAAGATAAGCCCGGTTTTGCTATTACCAAACCTTATAACGATGAAAAAGCCACAGTAGGTAACGGCACTATGATTGCTCTGGCAGTCGAAACCCCCGCCCAAGTAGATGCCTTTTATAAAAAAGCCATAGAACTAGGTGGCACAGACGAAGGCGCCCCCGGTCCACGTGAAATGCCCGGCTTTTATGCGGGATACTTTAGAGACTTAGACGGTAATAAACTTAATGTGTTCTGTTTTACGCATGGGTGAGGGGAGTGAGCGAGGGAAAGTGAGCTGTAAGCCTATCAAATTGAAAGTTAACAGGCGCTAGGCTCTAGGAAACAGGGCCTAGCTTATGTATCTTTATGCCGCGTAACTCTTAACTCTTCTTTGCGCTATGCTCACATGGCACGCCAGTAACATCGCATACCTACCGGCTCTTCGCGCGAAATAAATTTCACGCCTACAAGAAAATTGTAGGGTAATCTTAAGCTGTGATTAGGAAGTTGTTGTTCGGCGCTAAAGCACCTCCTACCTCACATCTCGGTCCTCGCATTTCGCACCTCGAATCTCATACTTCGCATCTCGAATCTCGTACTTCGCACCTTAAAAACACGCATCACAATACGGTTGTATTTTTTTTCGGGAAAGTTGTCTTTTTCACTATTTATTGGTGGAAAAATTAACTATGCTTTTGCGTGAATAATCCATTTTATTGATTTATATGAGGTTATATTGTTGGTTCGATAATTGCTCCAGACTTTTTACCAACACTTTTAAAGGAAATAAAAATGAAAAATACACTAACGCTTACCCTTCTCGCTGTACTGCTTTTGGTTCTGTATTCACAGTTCACAGAATTAGCCTATAAATTTGGTTTTGCTGAGCTCAAACTAAATGCGGTTTTGGAAAACAGTGAACATATGAAAGTAAAGTGTGATGCATACTCACTAGGCTTTTTTGATGAAATAAAACTTCAAAATAAATTTCAAAAATGCATCAATGATTATGAAGCTGAAGGCTACGAAATCGTGAGCAGAACAGACCAATAATCGTTTTGAGTAAGCGCCATGCTCGCATGGCGCGCCGCTGCATCGCACAGCTGCCAGCGCTTCGCGCGAAATAAATTTCACGCCTACAAAAACTGATGGCTGACGGCTGAAAGCTGACAGCTAGTTCCCCTACCAACTTCCGCTTATTTTCATTACACTGCGCCAATACAAAAATAATTATAAAATTGAGAATAATCATGACGTCGAAACTTTTTAAACCTCTTGCTTGTGTATTTGCACTGAGCCTTGTGGGCTGTGGTGGAGGTGAGGTGTTTACTGCCCCTGCTAGTAGTGAGTTTGCCCATGGCAATGAGTTACTAAGTGCCACGGCACTAACCGAGGATGCTAGTCACGCGTTAGTGGCAACCCAATCTGAGGTGTGCGTTTGGGATAATCAGTTAAAAGCGCGTCTATACGATTGTATAACAGGGCAGGGCGCTGAACATGTTGAGCTTGTGGGTTTTAGCGCTAATAAATCTCGTTTTTTCATTTCAAATCGATTATCGGTGACTTTATACGATACTCGCACTGGGCGTAGTATTGGTACTTGGCTCACCGGGCAAGAAATCGCTAGAGACATCGCTATTTCAGCCGTAGGCGATACGTTGGTTATCGCTTATCGTAGCGGCAAGGCTGAGGTAATAAATACCCGCACAGGTGATACTAAGCGTTTTAATATTCATCGTTTAGATATTAATAGCGTGGCGTTATCGGCTGATGGGCAGTGGGCGTTTACCGGCTCGAGCGACAAGTACGTAAAGCTTTGGTCAACGAGCGATGGCAGCACTCGCTTTGAAGAGCGTTTAGCGACCAGAGTTAATCACGTTACTTTAAATAAAACAGCAAGCTTGGGCTTTGCAATTGACTCGGTTGATGATCGTGTATTTTTTGATTTAGCCAATAAAAAAGAGCTATCAGAAGTGGCTTCATATTCTAACTTTATTGAGTTCACTGCATCGCAATTTATTAATCAAGATAAATGGCTATTAACGGGCTCGCCAAAAATGAAGATGCGTTTATATCGCGTTGCAGATGGTGAACTAATCGCTGAATACGAAGCTAAACAACAGCGCCAGCGAACGTCGGTTCTGAGTGTGGCTTACGATGGTAAGCAACTATATTCAGAAACCAGTGACGGCCTCTTGCAAGCTTGGCCTTATAAAGCAAATAAAAGCTAAAACAAAAACGCCTACTTGCAGTAGGCGTTTGTTTTTGAGAGCGATTAAATTAGTAATCAAACTTATGCTTGGTAAACAAGCTTTGCACTTGTTGCCAAACTGCACCAGGCTTACCATCGCCAACTAACTTGCCATTTACTTTTACAACTGGGCCAACTTCTTTAGTGGCGCTGGTGATCCATACTTCGTCGGCATCAAGTAACTCGTCTTTACTAATAATGCGCTCTTGCACTTTAAAGTTACTGTAACTGTGAAGAATATTGAGGATTAACCAGCGGGTGATCCCCGGTAAAATTTGGTTATCAAGTGGTGGCGTACTGATCACACCATCTTTAACAATAAACACGTTACTTGAACTAGCTTCGGTTATTTCTTCTAAGCGGTTAAAAAGAATGGTTTCTTTGTTGCCCGCTGCTGCACCGTGCTGGTAATGTATCACGTTGCCAAGCAGTGCCGTTGATTTAATATGGCAACGTTGCCAGCGACGGTCTTGCTCAAGTGATACGGTGTAAGTTGTTGCATTGTCGATATCGCCTTTTGGCTCTGCCGGAATTTCAAAAGCAAACGCGAATACGGTCGGGGTAATATTAGTTGGGTAACCGTGGGCACGTTTAGTATCAGCGCCACGGCTCACGTGTAAATAAATCCCTAGATTATCACCTTGGTTTTTCTCGCATAAATCATTACAGATTTTACGCCACGTATCGGCACTGTAATCGAGCTTAATTTCAAGTTCGTTTAAACCGTTATTCATACGCTCAATGTGTGCGCCAAAGCCAAGCATTTTGCCTTGGTATGATGGGATCACTTCATAGATGCCATCGCCAAATAAGAAGCCGCGATCCATGGGTGAAATCTTTGCTTCATCAGCGCCAAGGTATTCACCGTTTAGGTATACCGTGCCCATTGTTAAACCTCATTCTCTGTCGTAAAGCCGCCAATTTGGCGAAGCCGAGTTATTAATTGTTGACCATGCATTGCATGCAGGCCGTCTTCGGTGAGCTCATTTTTATGGGTGACGCCATCGACACTACCGCGCTCACTTAGGTAATGTAAAATGTTGAGTGGCTCAATATCAGCCAACAAATCAGTGTTATGCCAGCGACTTAAAAAGGCAATGAGCCCGTATGCTGCCCAGTTAGATACATCGGCGAGTAACAGCTCATCACAGGTTGTTAAACAAGGAGTGATGTTTAGCGCTTGCATATGCTGTGCAAGGTTACCCATGCCTATTTCGTTACCGCCATCACCAATCGCTATGGTGGGGCAAGGTGCTTCTGTCACAAAAAAATCAAAGCAGCCGCAATGCTCCGAAATATCAATACCGCGCATATTATAATAACGCTGATGCTCGTTAAGCCCCGGGCGTTCTATTGATAAAACACACTCAGGTTTTAGCTGCGCAAGGGCTTTAATGCTAAAAGTGTGTGCATTATCAATGCTATTTATAGGTAGCTCAAAACAGTTAAAGTCATTTTTCAGGGCACTGTAAAGGGGGTTGCCAGTAACCAAAATAGGCTGTTTACCAAGCTTTTCGAGTACCTTGTAAAGTGCAATTGCACCAACCGGACCATCAGTCTCGAAGGTATTGTTGACCGCAAAGCCCGTACCTATCAACACAGTACCTTGTGCTTTATAAAGGTATTTTGCTGCGCGTAAATACGTACCCGTTAGTTGTTTTGCGTATAAATGCTGCATACCACGTGGGTTTTGTTCAACCATCATGGTTTCAATGTGTTGGCTGAGCGCAGCGTCGCTTAGGCTTGCTGACATAGTGCTTTGATCTCTTGAATGAGTGCAATACCCGCTTCATTATCGCCATGTACACACAGGCTATCGGCATTAAGTGCCAGCTGCTGACCACTTCGCGTTGTAACTGTGCCATGTGCAACTAACTGTTTTACCTGTGCCATTAGCGCCGCTTTGTCGTGTACGCTGCCCGCTAAAGAACGTGCAACAAGTTTACCTTCGTCTGTGTATTGACGGTCGGCAAACGCTTCTAAAATGAGTTCTAGTTGCAGATCGTTGGCTTGTACTTTGTGTTTGGCAGCTTGGTTGGTAGCTAAAATCATTAATTTTAATGGTTTTGCATAACTTGCCACTGCGCGCATGACAATATTCAGCGTTTGCTCGTCACTCATCATGTCGTTATACAGTGCGCCATGTGGCTTAACGTATTCGAGCGTTAAACCATGTATTGCAGCCATACCGTCAATTGCAGCAATTTGATAATGCAGGCAATTAGTCAGCTCTTTTTCGCTCATAACCATTGAGCGGCGACCAAAACCTTGCTTATCTGGGTAACTTGGGTGCGCGCCAACCATTATTTTGTGCTGCTTGGCTAGGGCTAGGGTGTTTGCCATCACATCGGCATCGCCAGCATGAAAGCCACAAGCAATATTTGCCATATCAATATGTGGCATAACTTGCTCATCTAAGCCCATTTTCCACATGCCATAGCTTTCACCAAGGTCGCAGTTTAATTTCATCGTCATTTATAACGCTGCCATTTTACTATTTGGAATATCAGTGATCAGCATGTGTCCTGGACTATGTGTGATACAAAAATCAGGAGCCGCGTTGGCAATCGCGACTTGTGGAGTAACACCACAGGCCCAAAATACGGGCACTTCGCCTTCTTTAATGGTCACCGCATCACCAAACTCAGGTTTGTTAATATCTTTAATGCCAATTGCAGCAGGGTCGCCAAAATGCACTGGCGCACCATGTACACTTGGAAAGCGGCTGCAAATTTGGATAGCGCGAATGGCATCGGCAGGTTTCATCGGGCGCATACTCACAACCATATTGGCGTGGAAAATTCCCGCACTCTGGCACGCCATATTAGTCACATACATAGGCACATTCTTTTGCTCGCTGATGTTTCTGATTTCAAGACCTGCGGCAATCAGCGCTTCTTCAAATGAGAACGAGCAACCAATTAAAAAGGTGACTAAATCGTCGCGCCAGTGACGGGTAATATCGGTTACTTCTTCAACCATTTGGCCATGTTTGAAGACGCGATAACGAGGTAAATCGCTACGAATATCAATGTCTTCACCAACACTTGGCATATCGGCAACGCCCGGTAAGCGACTAGAGGCAATAATTGGGCACGATTTTGGGTTTGCTTGACTAAACTGCAAAAAATCAAACGCGTACTGTTTGGGTAAAATGACTAAATTAGCCTGCACAAAGCCCGGTGCAAAGCCCGATGTATTACCACTGTAATCTCCTGCGCGAACCATTTTTCGTATAGCTGCGGGAGTGGTTAATGATGCATTTTTTTGCATATACCGATCCTTACCAAATGCTTAACTGATAGTTTTACAATAACACTCAGTTCAGATCATTAATAGTAACGGGTAGCTGTCCTTTTGCAGGAGCTTTTCCTAGTAATACTTTTGCCAGTGCTGTGAAAGCTGGCCCTGCAATTTTCTCATCAGTATCTACATCAATATTGTAAGCATAAGTAGCAAGTACAGCGTCGCTAAATTTCCCGAATTGGGCAATATCGTAAGGGGCACGTAAGCTTACAAATATAGTCTTCTTATGGGCTAATTTTGCTTGTTTTAGCAATGACTCTAATGCCGCAGATTGGTCGGCTTTAGCAATTGCAAACTCCGGGTTGTCAGCTAAGTCATCCATCCCGCCGACTTCAACAGCACTTTGTTTTGGTGACGCATTGGCGGCAATGATTATATCCGCTTCGTTAATTTCTTTTAATGTTGCAAGCGGCTCATAACCTTGCAAACTTGTGCAGCTAAAGCTGATTAACTTATCGGTGGTGTCAATTAACGCCTGCTGCAGAGCATAGCATTTACGGGTATCTGGCATAATAATATGCACTTTGCTGTTCGATTTAATGCTAAGCGGTAAGGTGTTTTTCTCGTTTTTCACTTCAGTGATAGCAGCTAATGCTAATTCGGCTTCTACTTTTCTATGGCTTTGATCACCGAGTAAAAGCTGCGCTTTTTTGATGGCTGCTTTGTCATCAAGCAACGAAGTGAGCTTAAACTTTTCTTTAAGTTTTAAAATGCGTGTAGCAGAAGCACTTATTTCGTTGGCATTTAACGTGCCGCGTTGTACTTCTTGTTCTAATCGCTCAATCAGGGCTTCAAGCACAGCTAAGTCTTTAGGGCTTCTGATTTCGATTGGCATCAGAGCAATATCAACACCCGCTGCAAAGGTATTTACGACCGCTTCAATTGGTTCAAAAAAGTGGCTGATCCCCGCCATATCAAGAGCATCTGTGATCACCACACCTTGATAACCAAGTTCGTCACGTAATAAGTCGGTGATGATTTTGCGCGACATCGTTGCAGGTTTGATCATGGTTTTGCCTTCTTTACTGACAAACGTGCTGTCGTCAAGGGCAGGGTATTGGATATGTGCAGTCATGATCATACCCGGCTGTTGATTTTTAATAATTTCTTTAAAAGGGGGTAAGTCTTGCTGCCAAATGGTTTCTTTATCATGCATTACTTTTGGCAGGCCTGTGTGGCTATCTACATTGGTATCGCCATGCCCCGGAAAGTGCTTTAACGATGAAATAACGCCGTTGTTTTCAAACCCAGCTACTTGGGCACCACCTAGTTTTGCAACCAATTGCGGATCTTCACCGTAAGAGCGCACGTTAATAACGGGGTTATCTGGGTTCATGTTTACATCAACCGTGGGTGCATAGTTAACATTAACACCCAGTGCTAATAGCTCGTCGGCAATAATGCGGGCAGACTCAGTCGCGAAGTGGGTACCATGCTCTTTATAGGTCGCGCCAATCGACATGTTACCGGTAAACGATGTACCTACATCACGAGGAATACGGGCAACTCGGCCGCCCTCTTGGTCTATCGAAATAAACAGCGGTAAGCCTAACTCTGACTTAGCAGCGGCTTTTTGTAGGTCATTGTTAAGTTTGATCACTTGCGGCACAGTATCGATATTTTCTGCAAATAAGATCACCCCACCAATGTTATGTTTAGTGATGATATTTGCTAAATCGGCCGGCAGTTCTGTCACCGGTGTACGGCATTTTTGCTCACCCGGGTCTTGCTCGCAGTAATAACGTAGGTCAAGCATGAGCTTTTGCCCTAACTGTTGTTTTAAAGTTAATGCAGACTCAGCAAATGATGATTGTAATGGCATGAAACATCCTAATCCGATAACCAGTGACGATAGTGCAAACTTATTTAACACAGCAAGCTCCAAAGCAAAACGCTTATTTAGTTTTTAGAATAAATTATTCTTGATGTTAATGGGTTTTTAAATATAAATACAGTATTTTTTTGCTACCCTAGCGGTTTTTGAGTCCGACTGCAAAAAGCTAAGTTAGATCACCAAATAGGGCTAATAAGCTTAAGTAACCAAACCTTTATACTGATGAAAAGCGTGGCAAGTTGATAATTTATCAATTTAATGGGTCGCTTTTTAGTACAATTTAAAGTAATAATATATTCCATAATCATCAGCGTAAATATGACAAGCCTGGGGGCGAGATGGCTTTTACTCGATTGCACGCATTTAAACAGCAAATTAAACCTTTTTTACCAGAGTCTGCATTAATAGAAGATTACTCGCGCCGTTATGCGTACGGGACTGACGCTAGCTTTTATCGATTAATCCCTGAGTTAATTGTATTAGTGAGCAATCAAAATCAAGCACGGCAAGTGATCATTGCTGCCAACGAGCAACAGGTTCCCATTACTTTTCGCGCCGCTGGCACGAGTTTATCTGGGCAAGCAATTACCGATTCGGTATTAGTTTTATTGTGCGATAGTTGGAGCAAGTTTGAGATTATTGATGACGCCGAGGCAATCCGTTTACAACCGTCGATCATTGGTGCTCGAGTAAATCAAGTATTAGCCCCGTTTGGTAAAAAAATTGGCCCTGATCCCGCTTCAATTAATAGCTGCAAAATAGCCGGAATGGCGGCAAATAATTCATCGGGTATGTGTTGTGGGGTGGCGCAAAACAGCTACCACACAGTAAAAGATATGACCCTCATTTTTGCCGATGGCACTGTGCTAGATACGGCTGATAGCCAAAGCTGTAATGCCTTTTTACAAAGCCATAGTCTTTGGGTTGATGAGCTAATGAGCCTTGTTGATAGGGTAAAGCAAAACCCCGATTTGAGTGAGCGCATCGCCCATAAATACCGTTTAAAAAATACCACGGGTTATGGTTTAAATGCACTGCTGGATTTTTCTGATCCAATCGAAATCATTAAGCACTTAATTATCGGCTCTGAAGGCACCTTAGCTTTTATCGCCGATATCACTTACCACACCGTGGTTGAGCATAAGTACAAACACACAGGTTTCTTTATTTTTGACGATATCAGCAAGGTGTGTGAGCTGGTACAAAGGCTGAGTGAAGTTGATGTTGCGGCCGTTGAGCTGCTAGATAAACGTGCCCTGATGTCGGTATCTGAACACGCCATAATGCCAAAAGAAGTGGCCAGCTACCCAGAGCAATCAGCGGCACTGTTAATTGAGTTAAGAGCTGAAAATGCACAGGCTCTCGATGTGCTCACAAAGGTCACCGAACAACTTCTTGCCGAGTTTAAGCAAAGCCAACTGGCAGCGATTGAGTTTTCAGCAGACAGCGCCCGTAATGCGGCCCTTTGGAATATCCGAAAAGGCACGTTTCCTGCGGTTGGCGCAGTGCGCGAAACAGGCACTACAGTGATTATTGAAGATGTTGCTTTTGCTCTTGATAAATTAGCTGAGGGCGTGAATGCGCTGCATCGATTATTTATCAAATATGGTTATGATGAAGCCATTATTTTTGGGCATGCCCTTGCCGGAAATCTGCATTTTGTATTCACCCAAGCTTTCGATACACCAGAGCAAGTAAGCCGATACGAACAATTTATGGCTGATGTGGCGAACTTAGTGGCGGTTGAACTAAAAGGGTCATTAAAAGCTGAGCATGGTACTGGGCGTAACATGGCACCGTTTGTTGCCACCGAATGGGGAGACGATGGCTTTGCGGTGATGGTTGCGCTTAAAGCATTATTCGATAAACAAAATATTCTTAACCCTGGGGTTATTATAAATCACGACAAAAATGCTCACACTCAGCATTTAAAAGTCATGCCAAAAAGTGATGATATTATCGATACCTGTATTGAATGTGGTTTTTGCGAAGTTGTTTGCCTGTCAAAAGGGCTTAGCTTAACACCGAGGCAGCGTATTACTTTATGGCGACACCGCACTGAGTTACACAATCAATTGCTAACAACCGAAGATTTAGCAAGCAAGCAGAAGTTAAATCAAAAGCTCAGTGTTATCGAGGCCGACTTTAAATACTTAGGTATTGATTCATGCGCGGCAACGGGCCTTTGTGGCCTTAAATGCCCGGTGGGAATAAACACGGGCGAATTTATAAAATCGCTCAGAGCAGAGCAAGCCTCATCAAACAAAGTTGCGCGATCATTATCACGTTTTGCTAGCAAGCATTTTGCGGTTGTTGCTACGGGTGCACGGTTTGGTTTAACTGTGATGCAGTTGCTCGAAAAAGCAATCGGCAGCAGTAACCTAAGAAGCCTAAGCAAGCCTGCTAATAAGTTGCTTGGCACACCGCTGTATTACTCGGCATGGCCAAGAGCTGAGCAACCAATTAATAAGCAATTCAAGCAGCTCCAACAAACGAAAAAGTTGGTGTATATGCCAAGCTGCGCAAGCCGGATTTTTGCGGCTGATAAACTTGCCGATGATAAGCGCCCACTGCTTGATGTAATTTATTCGCTCGCTGCCAAAGCAGGTTATGAAGTGCTACTTCCGCATCAAGTAGATTCACTTTGTTGCGGTATGCCATTTGCTAGTAAAGGCTTTAATGAAGAGTCTAAAAATAAAAGTGAGCAGTTACTTACTGAGCTCGAGGCGCTTTCAAATAATGGCCAATATCCCATTGTTTTTGATGCCAGCCCTTGTGCACTTACTACTCTTAATGCCGCGCAAAATACGGCACTCAAAATTTATGAAAGTGCTGATTTTGCAGCCCAACATTTACTGCCTAATTTGCAGGTAACCCCCGTAAATGAGCCGGTGATGCTCCATGTTACTTGTAGTTCTAAGCGATTAGGTAAAGAGCAAAGCCTAGTATCACTTGCTAAGGCATGTAGTAATGAGGTGATTATTCCAGCTGATATTGAGTGTTGTGGTTTTGCAGGTGATAAGGGCTTTAACTTGCCAGAACTCAATGGCAATGCGTTAAAAACCCTTAAACAACACGTGCCAAAAAACTGTAGTCGGGGTGTGTCTAATAGCCGTAGTTGCGAAATTGGTTTAACTGAACACAGTGGCATTAGTTATCAGTCAATTTTGTATCTACTCGATAAGCAAAGCCATGCAATAAAACAGGCTTAATTGCTAATTTGATGAGCCAGTTGCTGACTGGCTCATCTATTTTTTAAAGCTTACACTTTCCAAAAAATGCCTTTGCGGTAGCAGCCGTACATCACCCCATAAGACACCATTAAAAACAGCAGTGAAAAGCTAAATGAAGCGAGGTAATCATTGCTGATCACTAATTGTATTAAGCCATAAATACTGCCTTTTAAACTGCTATCGCCGAGCGGGATCATAATTAATAGCCGTGCAAACACGCCCGCAAACATAAAAAATAATATCGCATTCGCACCAAATACAATAAACGGAGCGCCCCAACTACGCAGCTTATAAATATCTAAAATAGCACTGCACAGTGCATAGAAAATAGCTGCAAGCCCTGAGCTGAGTAGCACATAGCTCGGCGTCCATAAGGCTTTATTGATAGGCGTTATTGGTGCAATCGCATAGCCGGCAATAACGGCTAATGTGCCCAGTAAGATAAGTGTACGGGCTTGTTTTTTAAGTTCGGGTTGCTTAGTTAAATAAACCGCAGCCAATATGCCGCTTAGCGCACTTGCAATGGCAGGCAGTGTTGAGAACAGTCCTTCAGGGTCAAATGGTAATGGCTTAGCGTTGGCATAATACAGGTGATGACTACCAAGTACGGCATTGTCTATGAAGGCACTTAAGTTATTGCCATGTAACCATAATCCACTCACTACCTCGCCGTTTGGCAAGGTATAAGGGATATAAAGCATGGCTGCGCCGTAAAACAATAAAAGAGCGATGCAAGTTATGGCTATTTTCTTAGGTGATAAATAAAGATAACAACACAGAGCTACTAAATAGACCAAACCGATACGTTGCAGCACGCCTAACACGCGCAGCTGCAATAACTTGCCATCAACCCAGCTAAAAGAAGGGTCTCGAAAGTTGTAATAAAATAGAGCTAAAAACCAACCGAGGGCAATGAGTTTCATGGTACGAATAACCCCTGCTTTTAGTATGTGTTGATTACTGATCCCTTTAGCACGCAAGCTATTTACTGATAGCGTGATAGACATGCCGACAATAAAAATAAAAAAAGGAAAAATTAAATCGGTAGGTGTCCAACCATGCCAGTCAGCATGCTTCAAAGGCCAATACATAGCTCCCCAGCTGCCAGGGTTATTCACTAATATCATGGCGGTAATAGTCAAACCGCGCATTACATCTAACGCCATCAGGCGATGTGAAGGGAGTTTATTGATGATCGCAGAACTATGTTTAAACATGAAAAATTTCTATATTTTTTCTTTATTGTAATAAATTATTCCTTTTGAGCAAGTTTATTTGTCAATATAAATTTTGATTTTATTGCATCATCATTGAGCTAAATCAAATTATGACGAAAGTTTTATAGAGGCTGTAGTGATAAATTGCTAGTATAAATGTATTAGATGTACCCGATATGGACATTGGGCTTTGATGTGAGAATTACAGTGCTTAATGGTCTTAAGGCAGGTTTAAATCTGCGCCGCTTAATTTTATTATTAGCGTTTTCGGCAACGCTAATCACCTTTCTAAACAGTTATTACTCGAGCTATCAAGTTCAAAAGCAACAACTAATAGATAAAACGCTTGAAAATCACAAAGCTTACGCAGCTAAACTGGTATCGGCCACCGATAATTTTTTATTGGCGGCGCAGCAGCAACTGGCTTATGTAGGTAAAATTCTTGAAAATGACTTTAATAATCAAGGGTTGATAAATGCTGAAGCAGAACGATTGAGGTTACAAACTAACAGTTTTAACTCGACCATTATTGTTAATAAACAAGGTGATATCTTAGGGGTATCACCGCAATCCTTAAAACTTAAAAATCGCAAAGTTGATAGTTTTGGGACTAAAGCTGCGCTTTCTTATCGAACCCCGATGATCAGCGAACCGTATATTTCGATGGCGGGAAATTTGCTGATTTTTATTTCTCAGCCTTTATTTGATAAGCAAGGTGAATTCATTGGCTATGTCGGCGGTACATTATATTTGAAGCGCACAAGCATTCTAAACCAGCTTTTACAAGTTCACTATTATCGCGATGGTTCATATTTATATGTTGTTGATGAGAATCATCGCTTGCTTTATCACCCTGATACAAAAAGGATAGGGGAGCAAGTTTTTGAAAACCCTGTGATCAAGGCTGTTTTGAAAGGGCAAGCCGGAACTGAACTGTTAAGTAATAGCAAAGGGGTTGAAATGTTGGCTGGCTTTGCTCCTTTAACCGTTGCTCCTTGGGGAGTCATTGCACAACGACCCCTTGAAGACACATTAGCACCGCTTGATAATTTAATGTGGCAAGTCTTCATAAAAACGGCGCCTGTGGGTGTCATCACTTTAATATTAATTTGGGTATTAGCTAGAAAAATAGCGAGCCCATTGAGGCAACTTGCTGAAACCGCAAATACGCTGGATAGGCCAACCACAACACGCGAGTTAATGCTAATCCGCTCATGGTATTTTGAAAGTAATGAGCTTAGAAAAGCAATGTTAAAGGGAGTTGGTTTATTACACAGTAAAATTGGTTTGTTACGTCAAGAAGCACAGACAGACTCACTAACAGGGTTACACAACCGTAGAAGCTTTGATGCGCAGTTAAGTCATTTTATTGCACAGCGCTGCCCGTTTGCAGTTTTGGCAATCGATATTGATCACTTTAAGCGGGTTAACGACGAGTTTGGGCATGATATTGGTGATGTGGTATTACAGTCGCTTGCTAAAATTTTGTTAGATGTAACTCGTGATAGCGACGTTGTTGCTCGTACTGGTGGAGAAGAATTTATTGTGATCATGCCAAGAGTTGAGGTCAAACGGGCGTATCAGCTTGCAGAACGCTTGCGGATGCGGATATCTGAAAGCTACATTGACCCTGTTGGCTGCATTAATGTATCTATTGGTATATCTGGTTGGCCGATTGAGCAACTGAACATTGATGAAGTACTTAAACTCGCTGACCAAGCCTTATATGAAGCTAAAAAAACGGGCCGCAATCGTTCTGTAGTTAATGCAAGTTATGGCCAAGATTTCACAACTATTTCTGAGTCTCCAATCTTGGAATAAGTTATTTAATGTGCAATAGTGAATGTTATTAAGTTATTTATGGAAAACCAAAATGGCACTCACTTTTTTGACTCGTTTAACTAAATCCACTTCCTTGTTAAGTATTGCTGTTATTTTAACAGGCAATGTTTATGCAGACTCAAGCGATGATAAACGCAGCGAATTTGTGGATGTTGGTGCTTTGCTACCTAATGCTGTGTTAGATATTCGTTATTTTGGCCATCACAACTTTGTTGGCAAACCAGTTGATGGTTACAACGCGCCAAAATGTTTATTGCACAACAGTGCTGCTATAGCCCTTAAAAAAGTGCAAGTAGCAGCGCAAACCCAAGGCCTGAGCTTGAAAATATATGATTGTTATCGCCCGCAGCGCGCTGTTGATCACTTTGTACGTTGGGTTAACGATTTAGAAGATACCCGCACTAAAGCTGAGTTTTATCCAAACTTGGGCAAAGACAAACTGCTTGGTGATTACATCGCTGCTAAATCGGGTCATAGCCGTGGTTCAACGATTGATTTAACCTTAGTTGATGCAAAAGGCAATGAGCTCGATATGGGCTCACCATTTGATATGTTCGACACTCTTTCTAACACCGACGACCCACGCATTAGTGCAGAGCAAAAAGCCAATCGATACAAATTAAAAAGCCTGATGACTGAGGCCGGCTTTGCGCCTTATTCAATGGAATGGTGGCATTTTACTTACAAACCGCAAGCATACCCCGCAACCTATTTTGATTTTGTGGTGGAGTAGGTAAAACAGCTTTAAGCTTTCAGCTGTAAGTTTTAAGCCGAAAAGTGTTGTTTTTGAATGTTGAATCAGCTTGATAAAATAGCGTTGAATGTTAGACACGCCATGCAAGCATGACGCCTACGGTTTGATGTAGGCGTGAAACTTGTTTCACGCGTCTGACAGCTCCTTCTAGAACCTAGCGCATCATGACGCGGGCTAAACCCGCTGCTACAGGCTGACAGCTTCTTCACGTTGGGTTTCGCTGCGCTCTACCCAACCTACATCACCTCTTTTACCGGTGAATAATCAACTTTAATTTCAACAATATCGACATTGGCATTTTGTTTAAAAGCGTTTTGCACTTGCAGTAAATCAGTGTCTTTTTCTGCAAGGTAACGGTAGCTTTTGTTGGTCATTTTTTTCAGCGCATATTGACTGCTAAGCTCTACCGGTAAGCTATTTTCTTTTAGCGTTAAGTAAATTGCACCCGTTGTAATGCCGCGCTCTTGCATTGCGTGATTAAAGACTTCTGTGCCCTTGGTTAAAGTAGGTGCATCAAAGGTAATTTTTTCGCCATTATTACTAAAAGCGTTCGTAAATTTTTGCTTGTTGATTTCGACTGATTTTTTAACATCTTTAACTGAAATTTGTTCTTTTTGTGAACTGGTTGTTGGTTGTTGTACTGTATCTTGCTCGCTTATTTCATTTTTTTGACAGCCAGTCATTAGAGCTAAAGTCAATGTAATGAATTGTATTGTAAGTGTTTTTTTCATATCCCACCTGTTTTTTTGTTACTTTTTTTTACAATTAATTCTGTTTTTTAATTGTTCTATTAGGTACATTGGAATTGGTTATGATTGTTAACCGAAAATAAAAATATAACAATAGGGAACGTAAATAATGTCACAATTTAAAGTAACAGCAGTTGCTACTATGGTAACGGCTATTTTGGCATCATCTCAAGTACAGGCAAGCGAACAAACTCGTTTTTATAATACTTCAAGCGTTAGCTCACAAGTGCAATTCAACCCCCAAGTATCTCAACAACGTGCATTAGCTGAGCGAAGAACTGTTTCGGGTCACAAATCAATTTTCGATGAGCAGTTAGGTAAAGCTACGTTCTTATGGAAAGCAGTTGGTCAAGCTAAACCTGATATGGCGATGGTGCTTCCTGAGCAACGCAATGCCTATGCTGCAGATTTTTATTTAAATGCCTTAACGGGTGTTAGCACTGCGAAAAAAGGTTTTTCAAGTGCTGTATTAACAGATTTATCTGAGCAAAAACTTGGCTCAATCACAGCTAAATACAAGCAAAAAGTACTCGGCGTTGAAGTTTTCAACCGTGAATATAACCTGATTATGGACAAAGAGCATAATTTAGTTGCTGGCTCTGGGTATTTCGCAAATAAAGTGACGAGTTCAGTTGCTCCTCTAGGTGAGTTCACAAGTGCTGAGCAAAGCATTAAACGTGCAATTAAAGAACTTGCTGATATCAATGTGTCGTTAACTAAATCAACTGAGCAAGGCGACTATGTTAAGTACACTGTGTCTAACCAAAACGGTGACAAAGTTGTATTAGGACAGCCACGTGCTAAGAAAGTATTCTTTGAAGTAGCGGGTGAGCTGCAATCTGCATACTATGTTGAAGTAGAAGTTGCTGATAAAAACAGCCTAGAAAGCGATTACTTCAGCTACGTTATTGGTGCGCAAAACAGCAAAGTTTATTTCAAGAAAGACTTAAAAGCACACGCGGCAGACTTTAACTACCGTGTATGGGCTGACGAAGATGGTTACCCGTGGGAAGGTCCACACGGTGACGTGATCCCAGCTGATGGCCCAGATCAAATTGATGAAACTGAAATCCTAGATGCACCACTTGTAAGCCTGTCTTACTACAAAAAATTAAGCACGATGGATCCATGGCTTGCTGATGATGCTACAACAACATCAGGTAATAACGTATTTGCTTATGCTGATGTTATCGCACCACAAGGTTTTACAGAAGGTGACTTCACAGCTGAAACCACATCAGATTACACATTTGACTACCCTTATCAAGTTGATCAAGTAGCAAACAGCTACGACAACCGTAAAGCAGCTATCGTTAACTTGTTCTATATGAACAACTTCTTACACGATTTCTTCTATGACCATGGTTTTGACGAAACATCAAATGTTGCGCAAGTATCAAACTACGGCCGTGGTGGTGTAGAAGGCGACCCTATCGAAGCGCAAGCGCAAGATAATAGCGGTTTAAATAACGCTAATATGGCAACCCCTGCTGACGGTGCAAGCCCACGCATGCAAATGTATTTATACAACTCGAAAGATGCGAAAGTGGGTGTAGATTTTGGTGTGGTTGTTACATCTGACGAATCAATTGGTCTTCTAGAGTCTTCTAAAGTATCAGGCTTTGGTCAAATGCAATTTGCTGATATCGCAGGCGAAGTTGTTCGTCTAGTTGATGGCGATGATGCCGATTCTGGTAGCGTAACAGATGGTTGTCAACCAGCAACAAATGCAGCTGAACTTGCTGGCAAAATTGCGCTAGTTGATCGTGGCTCTTGTAACTTCACAGCAAAAGTACTACACGCTCAAGAAGCGGGTGCAATTGGTGCAATCGTTGTAAACAACAACCCTGATACAGATGAACCAGCGCCGATGGGCGGTGAAGATGATGCCGTTATCATTCCTAACATGGGTCTGAACTATGCTGACGGTCACGCACTTTACGATGGTATCGCTGCAGGCGACACTGTTACTGTGAACATGTTCAACAAAGCAACGTTAAAAGACGGTACGCTAGATAACGGTATTATTGCTCACGAATGGGGTCACTATATCAGTAACCGTTTAGTGGGTAACTCATCAGGTCTTATTAACTTCCAAGGCCGTGCGATGGGCGAAGGTTGGGGTGATTTCCACTCACTTATGTTCATTGCTAAAGCTGATGACATTAACATTCCAGGTAACGACAAGTTCCAAAAAGCCTACGGTAGCGGTACTTTCGTAGAAGATTTCTACTACGGTATCCGTCGTGTTCCATATTCAACTAATATGGAAGTAAACCCGCTGTCTTTCCGTCACATTACTGAAAATGAAGGTGCTGATGTAGGCATTGCACCAACAAGTGTTGCTTCACCACACGCAGCAGGTGAAATTTGGGCAACTATGCTTTGGGAAAGCTATGTAGCACTTATCAACGAGCACGGCTTTGAAGACGCACAAAACCGCATGGCTAACTACTTAGTTGCTGGTTACAAGCTAACTCCTGTTGCTCCGCTATACACAGAAGCACGTGATGCTATCTTAGCTGCAGCGTACGCAGTTGATCCTGAAGATTACAAACTAATCTTAGGTGCATTTGCTAAGCGTGGTATGGGCTTAGGTGCTGTAGCACCAGAGCGTTTCAGCGAAGATTTAACCGGTGTTGTTGAATCAGACAAAATGAAACTTGCTAGCTTCACATTGAAAGATGTGGCAATGAATGCAAACTACAACGGTGCTGAATTAGGTTATTGTTCAAACGATAACGTGCTAGATAAAGGTGAAACAGGCACATTAACTGTTAGCATCATGAACACAGGTAGTGAAGTACTAACGGGTACACAAGCACAGTTAACAGTTGTTAGCGGTCACGATGTAACGTTCGAAAATGATGGTTTAATTACATTCGACGATACAAACCCGTATGCTTCACAAACAAGCGCGCCTATCACGTTTACGCTAAATGATGCAGGCACTGCTGATACACTTGAAATCGAAGTGTCATTCCCTGAACTGTCTGCTGATGACGAAATTGTTGAAGCAGCAACCGATAAAGTATCTTACCTTGTGAACATGGACTTTGAAGATAAAGCACCAGTTAGTTCACAAACTGCTGACGATATGGAAATTGCAGGTGCATCATTACGTGACTGGAAAGAAAACGTAATGACAGGTGATGACCTAGCCGTTGGCACGCAAAGCATGGCAAAAGGTGGTTACGTTCCATTTTTTGATAGCTTTGGGTTTGGTCTTGGCGAGCAAACCATGTACCTAAATAACAATGACTTCCAGTCTGATGTTGCAATCGAATCAAGAGAGTTTGATATCGGTTTTGCGGGTGACTTTGAAGTTTCATTCTGGCACTTCTACCTAATCGAAAACGAGTGGGATGGTGGTGTTGTAGAAATCAGCGTAAACGGCGGTAACTGGGTTGATGTTACTGAAATGGGTGGTACATTTGATGTGGGTTACGATGGCCCTCTAATCGAAAACGACGCGCAAGCACTACAAGATCGCGATACCTTCACAGGTAACAATGTTGATGAAAACGATGTGTATGGTAACTACGAAACAATTCGTTTCGGAACTGAACTAAACGGTAACCGTGCCAAGCTTCGTTTCCGTATTTCATCTGATAATGCCGTTAGTAGCTTTGGCTGGTGGATTGATAACGTAACTGTTAGCAATGTAACGACACCAATCTTCTCAAATGTGATTGCTGGTGATACATTCGCTTGTGATAATGCACTACCATTACTTTCGGTAGCAGGTGATGCGACAGTGTCTGAGTCAGCTTCAGGCACATTAACAGCAACAGCGTCAGACCGTAACAGTGATGACACACTAAGCTATGCATGGACGCAACTAAGCGGCACAACTGCAACACTTACAGGTGCTGATACTGCGACTCTAGGCTTCACGCCTGGTGCTATCTCAAGTGATGACGAGTTAGTATTTGAAGTAACAGTGAGCGATGGTACAGACTCTGTATCTGAGCAGTTCACTGTTGCCGTAACTAACGAAGCTGAACAAGAAGAAAGTAATGAAGAGAAGAAATCTAGTAGCGGTAGCTTTGGTTTCTTAACACTACTACTTGCACCACTAGCGCTTATCGGCCGTCGCCGTAAACGTAAATAAGACTTTTAAATAGTGATAACAAAGCCCTTACAGTTCGCTGTAAGGGCTTTTTTGTTTATAAGTTAGCGAGAGTAAAGTTAGCGAGGGGAAAGTTAGCAGCGACTTTACATCGCGTCCTAGAGCCCAGAACCTAGCACCTTTTCGTAGGCGTGAAACTTGTTTCGCGCGTCTGACCGCTGATAGCTGAAGGCTGACAGTTTCTTAATGTTGTGTTTCGCTGCGCTCTACCCAACCTACGTGGAGAGTCAACAGGTTGAATGCTGTGGGGTTATAAACACTCGATAACCCCACACTTCTGACTTACAGCTTAAAGCTTAAGGTCAGCTATTGAACGGTTGCTTTTAGGCCGCGGCGTTTTAATAATGCTGATGTGTCTGGCTCTTGACCGCGGAATGCTTTGTACGATTCCATTAGGTCACGTGAGTTACCGACTTCTAAAATTTCTTTACGGTATTTATCACCGATTTCACGTTTTAGACCGCCTTGCTCTTGAACAAAGGCAAAGGCGTCTGCCGCTAAGATTTCACTCCACATATAAGCATAGTAACCCGCTGAGTAACCGCCGCCCATTGAGTGTGAGAAGAAGGCTGACTTATAACGAGGTGGTACAAATGCTACATCAACTCCATGTTTTGCAAGCGCTTGTTGCTCAAACTTTTCAATGTCTTGTAAAGGAGCATCAGCTGAGAGTGAATGCCATTCCATATCAAGTAGTGCAGCAGCAACGTATTCTAGGGTATCAAAACCTTGGTTGAAGCTACGTGATTGAATTACTTTTTTCAGTAGCTCATCAGGAATTGGCTCGCCAGTTTTATGGTGTTTTGCATAGTTAGCGATAACTTCAGGGTACATGGCCCAATCTTCTTCAAATGTTGATGGGAATTCAACGAAGTCACGTGATACTGAGGTGCCAGATAGAGTAGGATACTTCACGTTTGAGAACATGCCGTGTAAGCCATGGCCTAGCTCGTGGAAGATCGTTGTTGCTTCATCATAACTGATAAGCGTAGGTTCGCCATTCGCGCCTTTTTGAATGTTCATTACGTTTACGACAACTGGCTTTTGTTCTTTAAGGCCTGATTGTTTAACGAAAGAAGTCATCCAAGCACCACCACGTTTACCTTCACGCGCGAAGTAGTCAGCAAAGAAAATGGCTAAGCTTTTACCATTTTCATCAAATAACTCATAGGCTTTTACATCCGGGTGATAAACCGGAATATCGTTACGTGGTTTAAAGGTGATACCGTATAAACGGTTCATGGTGAAGAATACGCCGTCTTCTAAAACACGGTTGAACTCGAAATATTCTTTCACTGCATTTTCGTCAAGGTTATATTTATCTTTACGCACTTGCTCTGCGTAGAATAACCAATCCCATGGCTGTAATTTGAACTGCTCACCTGACTCATCAATCTTAGCTTGAATTGCAGCGGCCTCAGCGTTGACGTTCTGCATTAATGCAGGGATCATGCTCGCAAACATATCAAATACAGCTTGTGGTTTTTTCGCCATTTGCGACTCTAAACCAAAATCAGCCCAGCTGTCGTAACCTAATAGTTTTGCTTTTTGAGCACGTAAGTGAGCAAGTTCTGCCACGATATCACGGTTACTATTTTCGCCCGATAATGCACGCTCAGCTGATGCACGCCATACTTTTTCACGTAAATCGCGGTTTTTCAGTGTTGCCAGAATAGGCTGACGCGTGGTGTTTGTGATCTTAATTAGGTATTTGCCTGGATGGCCAGCTTCTGCAGCGGCATTGGCAAGCTGCTCAATTTGACCTGCTGGTAAGCCCTCAAGCTCTGCTTTGTCATCCACTAAAACAACATTTGTTTTAGTCAGCGCTAATAAGTTTTGTGAGAACTGAGTTGTTAAGCTCGAGTGCTTTGTATTGATATCACGAATTTGTTGTTTTTGCTCTGCACTTAATTTTGCACCAGCACGCACAAAACGTTTGTAGTAAACGTCTAATAAACGCTTTTCTTCAGCAGTTAAGGCAAGGCTGTCAGCTTCGCTGTGAATAGCCGCTACTTTCTCAAAAAGTGCTTTATTTAAGAAAATGTTGTCGCTATGAGCCGCTAGTTTTGGCGCTAACTCTTTTTGTAATTCACGACGTGCCGGGTTTGAATCCGTACCCGCTAAGTTATAAAAAATACTGCGTGTGCGTGTTAATAGCTCACCACTTTTCTCAAGCGCAACAATCGTATTGGCAAAATCAGGCTTTGCTGGATTGTTGATAATAGCTTGCACTTCAGCCATTTGCTCAGACATGCCTTTATTAAATGCCGGCATGAAATGTTCATCTTTAATCGCACTGAAATCAGGCGTTTCGTATTGTAATACGCTTTTCACAAACAGTGGGTTAGCTTGCTCATTTGCAGCAACAGGCGCTGATTGCTCTGATTTAGGCGTTGATGTTGTTGTTTGCGGTTCTGAACAGGCTGTAAGTAACAGCGCAGAACTGATCGCGGTTGCGATTAGGTGTTTCATAGTTTTTCTCTTGTCATTTTTAAAATTAAATTGTGTCGATATAACCTTGCACATACGTTTTATAAGCTCTTGATTTGCATAGCGGTTAAAACGAATTACAAAAAGTGCTACAAAAAAGCACTTATGTGAGGCAGGTATCACCATGTGATCAATGAGCCCAGCATACTGTGTCTTACTACAATTGACCTCATACGTTGCGATAAGGTGATTATTGGCTGCGATAAGTCGTTAAAATTCTCTAAGATCGGAAAGCCACTTATTACTTTGCAGCTTAAATAGCCTGATCCAACTAATCTTTTTGACTCATAACAGTGTCCAAATAAAAATCTTATGGTATGTTATATTGTAACAATTTAATCTGCAATCAATCTTGCCATGGAGTGCATTTTTTTACGATAAGTTGCAAATGTTGCTGAATAAGCAAGGAGTCATATGGCTATCATAATCAAACACGCCTGTGTTGTTAATGAAGGACAGCGCGAATTAAACGATGTACGAATTGTTGGTAATCGAATCGCTGAAATTGGCAAAGATATCAGTGCCAAGGCCAATGATGAGGTAATTGATGCAAGCGGTCTGTTGCTATTACCAGGCATGATCGACGATCAAGTACATTTTAGAGAGCCAGGTTTAACCCACAAAGGTACGATCGCCAGTGAATCTGCCGCGGCAGTGGCAGGTGGCATTACAAGCTTTATGGAAATGCCTAATGTCTCACCTTCGACTACCACGGCAAAAGCACTTGCTGATAAATACGCGATAGCAGCGCAAACGAGCGCTGCGAATTATGCGTTTTACTTTGGCGCGACCCCAGACAACCTCGATGAAATTAAAGCTCTTGATGCTAAAAATGTATGCGGCGTTAAAGTGTTTATGGGGGCATCAACAGGCGATTTACTAGTTGAACATCCTCATGCCCTTGAAGCCATTTTTCGGGAAAGCCCAGTACTCATTGCAACCCATTGCGAGCAAGGGGTGGTTATTCAACAAAACCAGCGCCGAATAGAAAAACGCTATGGTGAGTTACGAATAGAACATCACCCATTAATTCGTGATGAGTTAGCGTGTTATGCATCATCATCGTACGCCGTATCGCTGGCAAAACGATATGGCTCGCAGCTGCATGTTTTACACCTTACAACAGCAAAAGAGCTAGAGCTATTTAGTAACGCACCTATAGAGCAAAAACACATAACCGCCGAAGCTTGTGTGCATCATTTGTGGTTTAACCAAGATGATTACACACACTATGGTAATCAAATTAAATGTAACCCTGCCATAAAATCAGAGCAAGATCGCCAAGCGCTACTCGCAGCAGTACGCGATGGTCGCATTGATATTATTGCCACCGATCATGCCCCTCATACTTGGCAAGAAAAGCAGCAACAATACAGCGCTGCACCAGCAGGACTCCCGCTCGTCGAGCATGCATTACTATCGTTACTTGAGCAGGTAAAACGTGGTGCGTTGAGCCTAGAGCAAGTCGTTGAAAAAACAGCGCATAACGTGGCAAAGCGATTTGCTATCGAAGATCGAGGGTTTATCAGAGAAGGTTACTTTGCAGATTTAGTCCTGGTTGACCCAATCGCAGAAAAGCACGTTGAGCACACAAACACACATTACTTATGCCAATGGACCCCTTTCAATGGCACTACTTTTTCACACCGAATAACACATACCTTTGTAAATGGTGAGTGTGTCTTTGATGGACAGCACGTATACCCGCACAAGCAGGCCGCTATGGCCTTAACATTCAATCGTTAAAAGAAGTTGATATGCAATTACCCGATATTACCTCGCACTCTAATGTAGATTTTCAGTCGCCTTTAAAATGGGTTGGCATGGAAAAAATAGCATTGCCTTTGAAACTTGCACAACCTCATGTTGATGTGCACCTGAATGCCAATGCCGATATTTTTGTTAGCCTTGATAGTGATGCTAAAGGCATTCATATGTCGCGTCTTTATTTATTACTTAATCAGCTATTGGCTAATCAAAGCTTATCGACTAAGCGTATTAACGAGTTTATGGAAGCCGTTTTAGCATCACAAAAAGGCTTAAGTAAAGGCGCAAAACTGGTGCTGCATTTTGATTTACCGCAGCTAAAACCAGCACTCCTTAGCGACAATACAGGTTACAATGCTTACCCTGTTGTTTTAACGATAACTAAGAAGCAGTCGATGACTATCAACTTAAAAGCTGATGTAGCCTACAGCAGTACCTGCCCGTGTTCAGCGGCATTATCGAGGCAGCTTTTGAGCGAAGCCGTCGATAAACAATTTAGCGATGAGCATATAGATAAAGCCTCTTTACTCAGTTGGCTTGCAAGTGAACAGGGCTCTATTGCAACCCCTCATAGCCAGCGTTCTTATGCTTATATTGATGTCACTTTTAGTAATGAGAAGCTCCCCGATATTGGCGGCTTTATCACAGTATGTGAGCAAGCTATTGGTACCCCTGTACAAACGGCCGTGAAGCGTGAAGATGAACAAGCATTTGCTGCCCTTAACGCAAAAAACTTACTGTTTTGCGAAGATGCAGCAAGGCGATTAAAACAGTGTTTCGAAACCATGCCGAGTATTGCTGATTACCAGTTTAAGGTCGAACACCAAGAAAGCTTACATGGCCACAATGCCGTGGTTCATGAATCTAAACATTAAGCTGATGAGTCTAAGTGTTAGGCTCATGAACCTAAAATGGTTTACAAATTTTGACATTAGCGGTCGCAAATTATTGCTATTCATCTTCACAATGATAATGATATGACCGCTAAAAATGATAAACATAATAATATAAAGGACGACTATGCGTTTTAAATTTATTGCTGCTGCAGTGGGTCTCGCTGTAGCAAATGTTGCTGTTGCCGACGAAGGCATGTGGCAACCTCACCAGCTACCAGAGCTTGAATCAGTGTTAAAAGCGAAAGGCTTGAGCATTGATGTAGAGTCAATTTCTAAATTAACAGAGTTTCCGATGAACGCGGTAATTAGCCTTGGTGGCTGTACTGCTTCGTTTGTTTCACCGAAAGGCTTAGTCGTAACTAACCATCACTGTGCCTATGGTTCGATTCAATATAACTCGACCACCGAAAACAACATTTTAGAAAATGGCTTTTTAGCAAAAACAACGGGCGAAGAAGTGCCTGCAGCGCCGGGTTCTCGTGTTTATGTAACCGAGGAAGTGGTTGAAGTAACTGATAAAGTAAACCAAGGTACTGAAAAGCTAACGGGTAAAGCACGTTTTGATGCTATTCAAGCAAATGAAAAAGCACTTGTTAGTGAGTGTGAGCAAGACCAAAGCTACCGCTGTAATGTGTATACTTTCCACGGTGGTCTTGAGTATTACCTGATCAAATCGCTAGAAATCAAAGATGTGCGTTTAACATATGCACCCGCTATGGGCGTCGGTAAATATGGCGGCGATATCGACAACTGGATGTGGCCGCGTCACACAGGTGATTTCTCGTTCTATCGCGCGTATGTTGGCAAAGATGGCAAGCCTGCTGAATATTCAGAAGACAACGTGCCATACCAAAGTGATGCGTTTTTAAAAGTAAGCGCTAAAGGCGTTCAAGAAGGCGATTTTGTGATGGTGACCGGTTACCCAGGCAGCACAAACCGTTACCGTATTTCGCCTGAAGTTGACTATGTTTTTAACACGGCCTACCCATTAGCGCGTAAGTATAATTCGAAATATGTCTCGTTAATCGAAGAAAATGCACCAGAGGGTTCAGAGGCACGTATCGCTTACGAAAGCACGATTGCGGGTTATAACAACTACATTAAAAACTACGGTTCAATGATTGAGAGCTTTAACAAAGGGTCAATGTATAGCCGTAAGCAACAATTCGAAAAAGATCTCACCGCGTGGATCAATGAAGATAGTAAGCGCAAAGCTAAATACGGACAGGTACTTGCTGATTTATCTGCGCTAGTTGCACAGTCGCAAGAGCATAACCAGCGTGACCGTATGTTAGGTTACGTACACCGCTCACAAATGATTTCAACTGCTCGACGTTTATACCGTTTAGCTTACGAGAAACAAAAGCCAGATGCTGAGCGCGAAAGCGGTTATCAAGAGCGTGATATGCCACGTATCGAGTCTCGTTTAAAAAGCATGAGCCGTCGTTATGATGAAGCCGTAGATAAAGCTATTTTACTGTATTTTATTGAGCAGTATGCAGCATTACCTAAAGACGAGCGAGTTGCAGAGGTTGATGAAGCACTGGGTCTAACAAACGGTTTTGATAAACAAAAACAACAAGCCATGCTTGATGATATGTATGCTAAATCGGTTCTTGCAGATGAAAGCAAACGTTTATGGATGGCAGATCTTGACCTTGCTCAGTTAAAGCAAAGTAGCGATCCATTTATTCAATATGCGCATGCAATTTTTGCGGTCACAAAAGATATTGAAGATGCGAAAAAAGAACTGGCTGGTAAACAGCAAGCTGCTCGCCCTGCATTAATGGAAGCAATCATTGCTTATAACAAGGCACTTAATAAGCCTGTTTATGCTGATGCTAACAGCACCCTGCGTGTAACTTACGGTACGGTAGGCGGCTATTCGCCGCAAGATGGCTTAGTGGCAACCCCCTTTACATCGTTAGAAGGGCTACTTGCTAAAAACACCGGTGTTGAACCATTCAACTCACCAGAGAAACAAAACGAGTTAATTAAGCAAAAACTTTATGGTGATTACACCGGCGGTATGAATACGGTTCCGGTTAACTTTTTATCGAACGTCGATACTACAGGTGGTAACTCAGGCTCTCCAACATTAAACGGTAATGCTGAGCTCGTTGGTTTGTTATTTGATGGTGTTTACGAAAGCATTATTGGTGATTGGGATTACGATGAAAACTTAAATCGCTCAATTCACGTTGATTCACGATACATGTTGTGGGTGATGGATAAAGTTGATAATGCTCAAAATTTACTTAAAGAGATGACTATCGTTAATTAACCTGAGTTTAACGTTAATTTTAGTATTAAAATGCCAGTCACACAGACTGGCATTTTTGTTTTTAACATTAAGATATAGTATTTGACTTATTCTGGTAACTCTATATAGTGAGCGGTAGCTAAAAAGCGTGTAATTAAATCTTTATTTCGTTGTTGTATAAGTAATACTTGTAGTACCGTCCTGAAGTTTTTAAGTTCCATCTGATTTTTTGCTACACCCGCCCACTACGGGCAATATTTAATTTTTTATATCAGGAATAATACTATGTCTAACATCGTATCAGGTACAGTTAAGTGGTTTAACGAATCTAAAGGTTTTGGTTTCATCGAGCAAGAAAATGGTCCAGACGTTTTCGCTCACTTCAGCGCTATCCAATCTGAAGGTTTCAAAACTTTAGCTGAAGGCCAACGTGTAGAGTTCACTCTATCACAAGGTCAAAAAGGCCCTCAAGCGGACAACATCAAGCCGCTATAATTTTACTGAAAAGTAAAATAGAGAAGAAGCAAGCTACGGCTTGCTTTTTTTATGTCTAAAAATTGACTGGACTAGTTAATATTTCTATATTTAATGCAGCTGTGTCATTAGAGTGTATTAATTATTTTAAAATATTTGTTGTTAGCGTGCCTAAGCTTTGCACCTGTAGTGTTTGCAAAAGAAAGTGTCACCATTTACACCGAGCATTTCCCGCCATATAACTTCTCAAATAAAGGGCATTTAGAGGGTATTAACTTAAAGTTTGTTAAGGCCATGTGCATCGATGCCAAAATTAAGTGCAATTTTGAGCTCTTACCTTGGTCAAGAGCATTCCACTTGGCGCAACAACAGCCCTTGTCAGGGTTAGTCTCTACAGCCCGAATTACGCAAAGAGAAAAGCTGTTTAACTGGGTAGGGCCGTTGGCCTCATCGCGAAATTTCTTTTATAGATTAAAATCAAATGAGCGTATTAATCCACTTGATCTACCCCAGGTAAAAGAACATAGCCTATGTGTTGTGCGTAATAGTATCTATGAGCAATTTGTAGAAACAATTGGTTTTAGTGATGGTAAAAATTTGCTGAAAGTGAGTCATAGTTATGAGTGTCTTAATTTATTTTTCAAAAATAAAATCGAGCTAATTATTGGTTCAGATCTATCATTTGATTATCAGCTAACTCAATACGGGCACCCTGGACGAGAAGTCGTTAAGCTAGTTGAGCTTCCCCTTAACGATACATTAGGGAATTATTTAGCATTAAATAAAAACATACCCATCGATGTAGTTGAACGTTTGCAATCAAGTTACGAAAAGCTAATTGCTCAGGGTAAGTTAGACTTTTTTATTGAGCAATATAGTAATACCAATACAAAATAATTTTTATTAGTCATCGTTAGCCGTTGAAGCTATCGGTAGCTGAGTACTACTATCATGGTGCGGTGTAAAAGGCACTGGGGGTTGTTCAGAGTAGCAAATAACGAATTTTTCTTGCTCTTACTTAAGGCCTATTTGTTCGCATGACCTGACTATATAGCGTTGATGCCTGAATCTCAGCAAACGCATTTTTTAATGCATTGATATGGTGTGGGTTAGTATTTTTGTTTGCAGCTAGGAACCCTTTCATCGCTAAAAAATCAATTGCAAAGGCAAAGTGTAAGCGCGATTCATCAAGGCCTAATTCATTAGCCATCGCGGCGATATAGTTTTTATCGTCAATGATTAAATCAACCTTCCCCGACATCAACAACTGATATGACTTATTGATGTCTGAAGTATACACAACAGTGTAACCGCGCTCAGTTAAGCGTTGTGCTGCTAAGTCATGACGCTGAACTGCTATCTTGTATTGTTTGGCTTGCTCATTGGAGGTGATGTTTATATCGCGGCGTTCGCTTAATTTCACAAAGCCCATTTCATAGGTGGCTACTTCACCAATCCAATAGAAATGATGTTCACGCTCTGGAGTTTTAGCCATGCTGTAAATGAAAGTATTCGGCTTTTTTAGTGCCATATTGTAAGCACGGGCCCAAGGGTAGAGCTCTATATTGGCATTTAAGTTTGCTTTGGCAAAAATAGCTCTTACTAATTCAGTGCTTTTACCGGCAACTTGGTTATTGATCAAGGTTTGATTGGGCGGTGATAGTTCGGTAACAACGGTTAGGGTCGGCTTGCAAAGGGCTGGCCAACTTAAGAAAAAGGTTAGTATATAAATTCTAAAATAGTTCATTTATGCACTTAAAAGGATTTAGTAAATAAATCTTAGCACATAAAACGATAAAAGGGCCTTGCGGCCCTTGGTGAAGTATCGTTCAAGTCAGATAGACCTTTAACCCCTTAAAGTCCTATCCTATTGTTTTGCAACTACGGCTCATCTCATTAAGTTTCTAAGCTAGCGAGAGGAAAAAACCTGCAATTGCTGCACTCATGAGGTTAGCCATAGATCCTGCTAACACTGCTCTGAGCCCTAAGCGTGCGATATCCTTTCGCCGACTAGGCGCCATACCGCCTAATCCACCTAGTAAAATTGCTATCGATGATAAGTTAGCAAACCCACATAACGCGAATGTGACAATCGCTTGTGTGTGCGCACTTAACGTATCGCGATAATTAATAAAGTCGAGGTAAGCAACAAATTCGTTAACTACAACCTTCTGACCTATAAAACTGCCTGCGATTACTGCTTCGTCCCAAGGTACACCTAATAACCATGCAACCGGAGCGAATACGTAACCTAAAATTTCTTGTAGCGTTAATGTTGGATGATCAAACCAACCACCAATACCGCCTAATAACCCATTTAGAAGTGCAATAAGTGCTACGAAAGCAAGTAACATCGCACCTACGTTCAGTGCTAGTTGCATACCGTTTGCGGCACCTGATGCGGCAGCATCAATTACGTTTACCGGTTTTTCTTCTTGTACGTCTAAATCAGCTAAATCTTCTTTTGGTGTTTCGGTCTCTGGCACAATCATTTTTGCCATTAAGAAACCACCTGGTGCCGCCATAAAGCTGGCTGCAATTAAGTATTTAAGCTCTACACCAATTGTTACGTAACCTGCCATAACAGAACCTGCTACGGTAGCAAGGCCACCTACCATTACCGCAAATAGCTCTGACTTAGTCATGCTGGCGATAAATGGCTTAACAATCAATGGTGCTTCTGTTTGACCAACGAAAATATTGGCGGTTGCAGAAAGCGATTCAGGGCGCGAGGTTTTCAATAGCTTTTGTAAGCCACCGCCTAGAATCTTGATTATCCAATCCATCACCCCGATGTGATACAACACAGCAACAAGTGCTGAGAAGAACACGATAACGGGCAATACTTGTATCGCAAAAATAAACCCTAAGGTATCTTGCGATGCCAGTGAGCCAAATAAGAAGCTAATCCCGTCATTGGCATAACCAATAACTGATGAGACTCCTCGTGACATACTTGCCAGTACGTTTTTGCCCACTTCGAAGAACAAGACAAAGCCACCAATTAACACTTGAAGTAAAAAGGCGATGCCTACAGTTCTTAAATTAATTGCTTTACGGTTCGTTGAAGCCGCAAAAGCAATGCCTAGTAGCACAACAATGCCAACTAAGCTCATAAATGTTGTCATACTGACTGTTTCCCGTTGTTATTGTTGCAGTAAATATTTTATTTTACTTTTAATTATATCAATGGCAACGCGATTCATACCGCCGCGTGTGACTACGAGATCAGCTTTGTGCTTAGATGGCTCAATAAACTGATAAAACATAGGTCGCACTGTCGCTTGATATTGATCAACAACGGACTGTAATGTTCTGCCACGCTGCTCCATATCTCGTTGCATACGGCGCATAAGGCAGATATCTAACGGTGTATCAATGAACACCTTAATATCAAATTCTTTTCGAAGTGCCGGATCACTCAGTAGCAAAATACCTTCAACGATAAGTACTTTTGCAGGTGCCACTCGACGCGTTTCATCGCTTCGGGTATGCATTGCATAGTCATAAGTTGGTACGTCTACTGATTTTCCAGCGCGCAATTGAAGTAAGTGCTCATGCAAAAGCTCATGCTCGAAAGCATCAGGGTGGTCGTAATTGGTTTGCGTTCGATGGTCAAACGGCAAATGCGACTGGTCTTTGTAATAAGCATCTTCTTCGATCACTGCGATCGCGCCCGGTTCAAGCTCATTGACTAATTCGTTATAAATTGTCTTGCTAAAAAGAGACTTGCCCGACGCAGATGCGCCAGCAATAGCTATAATTGTTCGTGTCACTAAAGTTCTCGCCCACACAGAAGGAAACATTGTTAGGTAGATCACAATAGCAAAAAAGACACGATTAATCTCTTTTGCTTCGCTTAGAGATGCAAATTTATAATGTTTCCGTTTTATGAAACAGGACTTATGTCCTGTACCAAAAATTCAAAGAGCATATAAAGTATTCACATATTGATAACGAGGTACCCATGGCAAGAGCACTCATCTTAATGGCAGATAGCCTAGGAATTGGCGCAGCACCTGACGCAGAAAAGTTTGGTGACGTAGGCGCAAATACCTTCGCTCATTTACTTAAAGCCTATGCAGAAGAAACTGGTGAGCACTTATCGCTTCCTAATCTTACCCGTTTAGGTTTAGCTGATGCATGCGAAGCCGCAGGTAAAGAACCTTGTTTAGTCAGTGACCGCCAAGCACCTGTTGGCGCATGGGGTTACGCTAAAGAGTTATCAAGTGGTAAAGACACGCCTTCAGGGCATTGGGAAATGGCCGGTGTACCTGTGTTATTTGATTGGGGTTATTTCCCTAATACACAGCCGTGTTTTCCACAAGAATTTGTTGATGAGCTAATTGCTCGTGCAGAGATTCCTGGCATTTTAGGTAACTGTTATGCCTCAGGAACGACCATTTTAGAACAGCTAGGTGAAGAGCATATGCAAACCGGTATGCCGATTTGCTACACCTCAGTTGATAGCGTGTTTCAAATAGCCGCGCACGAAGAATCATTTGGACTGGAGAAACTTTATCAGGTTTGCGAAATCGCACGGGCGCTGCTTGATGAAATGAACATAGGAAGAGTGATTGCGCGGCCATTTTTGGGTTCGAGCCGTGACGATTTTGCCCGTACAGGCAATCGTCGTGACTATTCGGTGTTACCACCGTCGCCAACCTTGCTTGATAAATTATCGCAAGACGGCGGTGAAGTGATCAGTATTGGTAAAATTGCCGATATCTATGCGCACCAAGGCATCACCCAAAAACACAAAGCGCCAGGGTTAATGAACTTGCTTGAGAAAACCTCAGAAGTAATCGCAAGCGCACCTGACCATAGTTTGATTTTTACAAACTTAGTTGATTTTGATGAAAAGTACGGTCATCGCCGTAATGCAGTTGGCTATGCTAAAGCATTAAAAGAGTTTGATGATTACCTACCGACCATTTTAAATCAGCTAAATAGTGATGATGTGTTAATTATCACGGCCGATCACGGATGTGATCCAACAGCAGCAGGCACTGACCATACACGTGAATACGTGCCAGTACTTGCATACCAACCGGGAATGACAAACACCCCGCTTGGAGAACGAGCTAGTTTTGCAGACATAGGTCAAACCCTTGCCCAGTGGTTTAATCTTCCTGCACTTGAATACGGTGATAGCTTTAACGACAAGCTATTAGCGAACAAAAAAGGAAACCAATAATGAGTACTCCTCATATCAGCGCCAATGTAGGCGAATTTGCAGAAACGGTATTAATGCCGGGTGATCCGCTTCGCGCTCAATACATTGCTGAAAACTTTTTAGATGACGCAAAACAAGTAACAGGCGTTCGTAATATGTATGGTTTTACCGGTACCTACAAAGGTAAGCCAGTGAGTATTATGGGTTCTGGGATGGGTATTCCATCAATGTCAATTTATGCCCGTGAATTGATCGTTAGTTACGGTGTTAAAAATCTAATCCGTATTGGTACCTGTGGCGGTATTGGTAGCGATATCAAAATCCGTGACGTTATCTTTGCACAAGGTGCAAGCACAGATTCAAATGTAAACCGTGCACGTGTACGTGGCTACGACTTTGCCGCAATTGCTGATTTTGGTTTATTACTTAACGGTGTAAACGCAGCAAAAGAATTAGGCATTGAAGCGAAAGTAGGTAATGTATTTACAACAGATACATTCTACCAAGCAGATAACACATTCTATCAAGAGTTAGACAAGCTAGGCGTACTTGCTGTTGATATGGAAACAGCTGGCATGTACGGCGTAGCTGCTGAATACGGCGCAAAAGCGATGGCACTATTTACTGTAAGTGACCACGTAATCACTGGTGAAGCAACACCAAGTGAAGAGCGTCAAAGCACCTTTAACGAAATGGTTAAAATTGCTTTAGAATCAATTTAAATAAGTTCCTTGGTAACGTATTCACTGAAATTTGGAAACACGCCCAAAGTGAAGTGAGACTAACCTCAAAGCCGCATTTATGCGGCTTTTTTTATGACTATGTATTTATGCTCGCAACCGCCCCTTAAAACTTGAAAATTCAAGCAATTGTTGCCACTTTTAGTAGAGGAACAACAATTAAGGATGTGTATGTCTAATTGGGTTGAAGCTAAAGTTAAAGATGTTAAATGGTGGACCGACTCACTATTTAGCTTAATTGTTAATGCCGATGTTGAACCATTTGTAGCAGGGCAGTTTACAAAGCTTGCTATGCAAGTGGGTGATAAACGGGTTGCACGTGCATATTCTTATGTTAATGCGCCGAATAATCCCGACCTCGAATTTTATCTGATTAATGTTAAAGACGGTCAACTTTCTCAACAACTTGCGCAATTAAAGCCGGGTGACTCAGTGACTATAGAGCGCCGCGCGACAGGCTTTTTTACCCTTGATGAAGTGCCAAGCAGTGAGCAGCTTTATATGCTGAGTACAGGTACTGCGCTTGGGCCTTTTATATCAATATTAGAGCAGGGCGAAGTGTGGCAAAAGTTTGAGCATGTTCACTTAGTGCATGGAGTTCGTTTTAATGAGGACTTAAGTTATCAAGCGCGCATTAAAGCACTACAGCAGCAGTACCCAAATCTTTACTACTCACCTGTAGTCAGCAGAGAGTCAGCCACAATCGGTTTTAATGGCCGGATCACTGACGTAATAAAAGACCGTCGCTTATTTGATGTAGTAGAGCTTCCTGTTAAACCTGACTCGACACAGTTCATGATTTGCGGTAATCCAGAAATGGTAAAAGATACCACGGCCATTTTGTTAGAGCTTGGTTTTAGCCGCAACAGACGTCGTGAGCCTGGGCAGATCACCGTTGAGCAATATTGGTAAAAAACTATGCCAAACTGTGAGAATTTGCTACCTTAACGCCTTAAATCAGGCATGATGTATTTAGGAAAAGTATGAAACCGTTATTTTTGGCAATTAGTTTATTATTCTCTTGGCAGTCATTTGCTAGTGAAGAAACCACTGAACAAGCCGAGCCTCAAACTAGCCATGAACAAAAAGCCGAAAAGAAAGACGTACCTAGTTTAGAGTTTATTGAAGAAAAGCCAGTAACAGAGCAAAAAGTAATTTCTGAATCTAAGAAAGAGGTCGCAGAAGTTGATGATAGTAAAGTACTCGGTACTCAAACGCCTACACCTGCCGAGCAACCAAAAACAGTTGAAGAAAAGCAGCAAGCAGTTGATGAGGCTGAAAAGGCTGTAAAGCAAGCAAAAGAGGCGCTAACAGCCAAGCAACAAGAAAAAGCGCGTCAGTCACGAGAATCAATCGCTGTAATTGAGCAATTAATAGCAGCATATAATGCTCGTAATATTGATGCATTTATTAAAATGTATGATGAAAACGTCGAGTTTTACACATTCCCAAATGAGTTAATGTTCACAGGGAAAGAAAAGCTTATAGCTCGTTATGGCATCATGTTTAAAAAGCTTAAATGTATAAAATCGTCTCCAATTAAACGAATTGTGCATGGAAATATTGTGATTGACCATGAGCTATCAGAGACTTGTTCACAAGACCCTAAGGTGGTTGATAAGCGAGCTGAATTTGTCACTAGTTATAAAATAGAAAATGGTAAAATAACCAAAGTGTTATTCTTCCGCTAGAAAAAGAGCAGCCCAGCTGCTCTTTTTTTATGGGTGAAAGTTAGTGGGTTCAAGCTAGCGAGTTTCGAGATATGAGGTAGCAGCGATTTTACATCGCGTCCTAGAACCTAAATCCCAGCGCCTATGACGCGGGATAAACCTGCTACATGTAGGCGTGAAACTTGTTTCGCGCTATTAATCTTCATTAATTTCAGGAATTACACCGTTTAAACGGGTGATATCTTCATCACTAACGTCTGCAAAATGTTTAAAGTGAGTCGGCCAATCTTTGCAATATTCTTCAATCTCTTTAATGATGTTTTTTGCTGCTGAATTTGCTAACCCAAATCGCTTAGCCTGAGATAAAAAATTGCTTTTACTTGCATAACGGCCATCATCACCAAAGCCAAGACCATGTTGTTTTGAGTTGTTTATTGGAGTGATGTCATAGGCTGGACTTAATCGCCAATTTTTTTGTGAAAATGAATATAGGAATGCATGATTGCGAGTGTGATCATCTGTATTACCAATATACGCATTGAACACCATTCGCTTAAACAACTCTTCAGCATCACCTGCATTTTGCATTGTTTGATGCCTTATAAATTCAGCTAATTGACCATATGAGTAGTCACTTGAAAGATCACTCATAGCAACTTTGGGTTTTTGAAGTAAGCTATTCGCACTTAAAAAGTGGTGTGTTGGTAACCCATTACTAACATCAAACCGCTCAACAAGTAGCACATCACCGGTATGTGTTTTATGAATAAAGGTAGGAGCCGTTCGAATACCAAGCTGTTCCGCCATTTTCATTGCAGCATGTTCAGCTCTGACTAGATTGAATAAATCATCTTGGCGATTGAATTTTGCTAAGTAGAGTTTGTTGTCAATTTGGATAGAAGTTTTTGGTCTAGCTCCCCCCATGCTTTGGCCAAACTCAAATGCTTTCTTAGCTTCATCAGAAATTGTTTTATTCGCCAGCAAGTCATCTTTAGCTTGGTCTAGCAAGGCTAAATCAGACAAGGTGTTTTTGTTAGTTTTATGCTTAGAGGCACTTCGCGAGAGACTAAAAACAAGCGCTCCTACGCCATATCCAGACCCAGCTAATAAAAATTCTAACTCGTTTTTGGGTTTTGTAGTATGAAGCGAAAGAATTAACTTGCGCCCCCACGAGTCAGCTCCTGCATCACTCAATACGCCAAATACACCTCTGTTTGCACTGTAATTGAAAATCCCCGACTTTAATGGCAGATGTATTGGATCTAGAGCAAAGGCATCGCTTCGGGCTAAATAGCTCTTACCATAGTTGAACTCACCTCGACCTGATTGATTATCTAATTTAAAGTAACCACAAATAACGGGTTTTTCTTCTAAACCATCTATAAAAACATAGCACTCAGAAGTCATCATTGATTTCCTGTGGTGAATTTCGTTTGCGTTGGCGAGCATTGTATCCACCTACGTCGGCCGCTAATTCATTTATTTCATCGAGAAGCGATCCCTGTAAGTTAAGTACAACCAGCGCTTCAAAAAGAATGTCACTTTTCACAACATCACCTTGCTCTAACTTTTGTACTGTCGAACGTGATACCCCAATCATTTTCGCAAATGTACTTTGCGTATAATGAAGAGTTCGGTGCTGGCGAATCAAATCTCCCAGCTTTTGTGCCATTTTTGCAGCCTGTTCAGAACGCATATTGATTACTTTTTTAATCATTAGATACTTAATGATTAGTTTAGCGGTATTTGGTTTTTTTTGCAATAGAGGGGGATTAAGTTAGTGGGTTCAAGTTAGCGAGAGTAAAGTTAGCGAGTTTCGAGGTACGAGGTAGCAGCGATTTTACATCGCGTCCTGGCGCCTAGGACCTAGAACTCGCCTATGACGCGGGATAAACCCGCTGCTACATGGGGTTCGGCTATGCCGATTCATTTAACAACGAATTAAAGCTGTCGTTGTCGTGTAGGCTGGCAAACGCGCTTTCGTGTAGTAGCTCGTTACGTAGGTTAGGAGAATATTCAAGAGCCATACGAATATCAGCCATTGCATCGGCGTGTTTGTGTAGTAATGCATAGGCACAAGCACGTTGCCAGTATGCGTAGCCGTAGTCGCTATCAATTTCTAATGCTTGATTACAAAGCTCGATAGCCTCACCTGTTTCGTTAATTTCTAACAGAGCATCTGCTTTATAGGCAATGGCTTCTACGTCTTCTGGTTTACGTTTTAAGATCTCGTCAAAAATCTCAATCTTATTCGCAACATCGCTTTCTAAATTGGCACGCATCCATAAAGAATGAACTTCATTGGTGATTGAGATCTTTTGTTGGTTTAATAAGATCTCTTCAGATCGCTCACGTAGTTTTTCTTCGAGTACTTTTAGGCGCTCTTCATATTCTTTTGTAATCGCACTCACGCGTGTATTAACAATATCTTCTACTTTATTTTTCACATCACGTAGGGAATTCCAACCGACTAAGACCAAGATTGAAGCGGTAATGGTAATAATGAAAAACACATTATTAATGGTGTCTGTTGTATAAGTTAATGCACGGTCGGCAGTATCAAGTTGTGTATGAGCAACTTGTTTTGTCACATCTTCGCGTAGTTTTTGTTGGTCTTGGCGCACCGCTTTTAATTCATCAAGAATATAGCGCTCTAACAATGGTTTATACATAGGTTCTTGAAGCTTATCGAGTCCTTGCTGTTGCTCTGCTTCAGTTAATGCTGGGCGGTTTTGTGGCTCATTTTGAGCTGCTACAAATGGGCTAAAGCTCATTAAAAAAGTGATTAAAATTAGGGTATAACGCATAACATATTAATTTTTGGTGATTACTGAGGTAACTGTAACATGCGTGAGCACTAGGGACTAGGCAAAAAAAAACCAGCTCGGGGGAGAGCTGGCCAAACTGCTTAAACAACATAAAGTCGTAAGGGGTATCAACAGGAGTTAGGTACAATATACTCATTTTTATCTGAACAACTACTTAATACTTAAAGAGTTTCTAAAAAAAATTAATCTATATGCGATATTGAGTTTGTTCGTCTAAACTTAAAGGATACTAAAACTAAAAGGTGAGAATATGCGCCAGCAACTAGTACAACTGCTTTATGGTGTATCAATTTCGTCTGATCTCGATAGTGGAAATGTTGAATTAGCTGAACGGCTAATCCTTAATGCTGTACTCGATGGACTCGAAATCGGACGTGCCGGCATTTGGTTACTTAATAAAGAAAATACAGCAATAGAGTGCCGTTTATTACTCGACAGAGAAAATGGTAAAGAAATTCAAATGCTAGTGCTTCCCCGGGACGCATACCCTGACTATTTCAAAGCACTTGATACGCAACGCACAATAACAGCGGTTGATGCGCATACTGATCCTGCTACCTACGAATTTAGCGAAAGCTACCTAACACCACTTAATATTGGCGCTATGCTCGATGCACCAATTCGCTATAAAGGAAAAATGATCGGTATATTTTGTTGTGAGCACATTGGTAGTGAGCGACATTGGACAGAAGATGAATGCTCATTTATAGGCGCATTAGCAGATCTATACGGCAGAGCGCTATCAGCACAAGAAAATGAACGTATAAACGCAGAGCTTGAACGCGCTAATCAGCACCTAGAGGAGCGTGTTGTTGAACGCACTCGAACGCTCGAGAAAACCTTATCTGAACTTACCGAGATGCAAGAAAAACTAATTGAAGCAGAAAAAATGGCTTCATTGGGTAATCTGGTTGCTGGAATTGCACATGAAGTTAATACGCCAATAGGTATCGCGGTGACTGCAAACAGTTCGGCAAAAGACAAACTCTCTGAAGTTGATAAGCTTATACAGTCAAATACGTTAACTAAGGCTGCGCTGATAGAGAGTATTAATCATTTAAACGAATGTTTTAAAATATCATTCACTAATTTAGAGCGAGCAGCAAAATTAATCAGCGACTTTAAACAAACGGCAGTAGATCAATCTTCACTCGATTTATTAGAAACCAACATTAAAGACTACTTAGAAAACATTCTACACAGCTTAATGCCTTTAACCCGTAGTCATAACGTCAGTGTAAATGTGAATTGTGTCGATGACTTTGAGTTGATCACAGTCCCTGGAGCTTTGAGTCAAATCATAATGAATTTGGTTAATAATAGTTGCGTTCATGGTTTTGTGGGACGCCAAGACAACCAAATAAACATATCGGTTAATATTGACGAAGCACAAGGTGTTTATTTGCTTTGCTACAAAGACAATGGCCTTGGCATGGATACAGAAACTTTGCATAAAGTGTTTGAGCCCTTTTTTACAACGAAGCGCGGCTCAGGTGGAAGTGGATTAGGGATGTCAATCGTTTATAACCTTGCAACGCAAGCATTACAAGGTGAAGTGAGTGCTGCGAGTTCACCTTCTAATGGCATGACAGTTAATTTTAAACTGCCTATAAAACTCGCATAACTAATTAATATTTATACAAGTTGAGGGCTAAATAATCTGGTGACTGGGTAATAAAATTAAAAATTAATCAGTTTGCTTAGCGAGACATGATATATCGGTGCACTTGTTGTTTTTGCAAAACTGCTTTATACGTTTTTTCGAGTATAAATAATTAATGCTTAAAGGTGTAACCAATAGTGTCAGCCAAAACAATAATGAGCTTCTAAACGTTAACCCCACAAGCGAAGCAACTACCAGCCCAGTTAACATTAAAATAGGTAAATTGGCGATAAAAAAGTTAATGCTTAATTGTCTAGCAACATCAGGATTAATTGTTTTCATAAGGGCTACTCGCAGTAAAAAGACCTTTATAAAATGGACTGTTTTGTAAAATGAATCAAATCGTATTTTTCTATCGAATCAATCGATTTAAAACCATGTTCAAGATCTAGCTTTATTTATGTAGTGCTCCTATAGTTTTAAACAACAGGAACTTTTGAGTTATTAGTTATTCAAAACCAATAGAAATCTTTATTTATGATGATGCTAAGTAAACTAGCTTTCGTCGTATTTTAAGCTTATGAGGAGCAAGCAATGAGTAATGGAAAAACGGGCCAGTGCCCAGTAATGCATGGTAGTAACACTGTCACCGCTCAATCAAATACTGACTGGTGGCCAAACGCACTCAATTTCGACATTCTTCACCAACACGACAGCAAAACGAACCCTTACGGCAAAGATTTTAATTACGCTAAAGCATTCAAATCTCTTGATCTTGAAGCCGTTAAAACCGACTTAAAAAGCTTAATGACTGAAAGCCAAGAATGGTGGCCAGCTGATTGGGGCCATTACGGTGGTTTAATGATCCGTATGGCGTGGCACTCAGCGGGTTCATACCGTTTAGAGGATGGACGCGGTGGCGGCGGTACAGGTAACCAACGCTTTGCACCATTAAATTCATGGCCAGACAACGCAAACTTAGACAAAGCACGTCGTTTACTTTGGCCAATTAAAAAGAAATACGGTAACAAGCTTTCTTGGGCCGATTTAATGATCCTAGCCGGTAATATGGCTTATGAGTCAATGGGTTTAAAAACCTTTGGTTTCGCGGGAGGCCGTGAAGATATCTGGCATCCTGAAAAAGACGTTTACTGGGGCGCTGAAAAAGAATGGCTAGCACCAAGTGACGAGCGTTACTCGAATGTTGAAAAACCAGATACCATGGAAAACCCATTAGCAGCGGTACAAATGGGCTTAATTTACGTAAACCCAGAAGGGGTGAATGGTAACCCTGATCCACTTAAAACAGCAGAACAAGTTCGCGAAACTTTTGCCCGTATGGCAATGGATGACGAAGAAACTGCCGCACTTACAGTTGGTGGTCATACCGTGGGTAAAACCCATGGTAATGGTAGCGAAGAAAACGTTGGCCCTGAGCCAGAAGCCGCGGATGTGTTTGAACAAGGTCTTGGTTGGAACAACCACAACTCACGCGGTATTGGCCGCGATACCATGACCTCGGGCATCGAAGGCGCGTGGACTACTCATCCAACTAAGTGGGATAACGGTTATTGCTACTTATTGCTTAACTACGAATGGGAACTTAAGAAGAGCCCTGCAGGTGCGTGGCAGTGGGAACCAATCGATATTAAAGAAGAAGACAAACCAGTTGATGTTGAAGATCCATCAATTCGTTTAAACCCCATCATGACCGACGCCGATATGGCGATGAAGATGGACCCAACCTATCGTAAAATTATTGAGCGATTTAACGATGATTTTGAATATTTTAGTGATGTGTTTGCACGCGCATGGTTCAAACTGACGCACCGTGACTTAGGCCCTAAATCACGTTATTTGGGTGCCGATGTACCAAGCGAAGATCTGATCTGGCAAGATCCGATCCCTGCGGTTGATTACACATTATCTGACAGCGAAATTAGCGAACTTAAAACCAAGCTACTTAACTGTGGTGTAAGCCAAGCAGATTTAATCGCAACAGCATGGGATAGTGCGCGTACTTACCGTGGCTCAGACCATCGCGGTGGTGCAAACGGTGCTCGTATTCGTTTAGCACCGCAAAAAGATTGGCAAGGAAACGAGCCAGAGCGTTTAGCTAAAGTATTAAGCGCACTGGAATCAGTGAAAGCGGGTTTAAGCAAACCAGTAAGCCTCGCCGATTTAATTGTACTTGGTGGGTCAGCAGCGGTTGAACAAGCAGCAAAAGCAGCGGGCGTTGACATCACCGTGCCATTTGCGCCGGGTCGTGGTGATGCCACAGACGAGATGACAGATGCAGACTCGTTCGACGTACTTGAGCCAATTCATGATGGTTTCCGTAACTGGTTGAAGAAAGATTACGCGGTATCAGCAGAAGAGCTAATGTTAGAGCGTACGCAATTAATGGGCTTAACAGCACCAGAAATGACCGCTCTTGTTGGTGGTATGCGTGTACTTGGCACTAACCACGGCGGCTCTAAGCATGGCGTGTTTACAGATAATGTAGGCACACTTAGCACCGACTTTTTCGTAAACCTAACCGATATGGCTTACACATGGAAGCCAACAAGTAAGGGTCTTTATGATATTGTTGAGCGCAGCACAGGTGCAACTAAATGGACAGCAACACGTGTTGATTTAGTGTTTGGTTCAAACTCAATCCTTCGCTCTTATGCAGAGTTTTACGCACAAGACGACAACAATGAACGTTTTGTAAAAGACTTTGTCGACGCATGGGTGAAAGTAATGAACGCCGACCGCTTCGACATTTAATTTAAAATTCCGTTAAGTACAAAGGCCACACAGTTTAACTGTGTGGCCTTTTTTATTTAGAGAAGTTAGCGAGTTACAAGGGGAAAGTGACGAGATGTAGGTGGCGTTTTAACGCCGAACAAGTAGCAGCGATTTCACATCGCGTCCTAGCGCTTAGAACTCGCCTATGACGCGGGATAAACCCGCTTCTACAAAGTAGGCGTGAAACTTGTTTCGCGCACCGCTGTAAGCTACTTTATTTCTCAATCCCAAACCAATAGCTATTTTGAAAAATACTCTCTTTTAATTCTCTTTCGCTGTAAGCATACGTACTTTGCCAAAACAGGCGGTCAAAAAGGTATTTATTACCGTCTTTAGCAAGAATTTTGAAATTAAATAATGATGAATAGGCAACTTCTTGATTTGCTAATACTTCATCTTTACAGCTAGCGTAATCAACTGCATTTGGGCACTGCGACATCATTGCAAAGCTAATGCTGTTGTCAGCTTCTAATTGCCAATAGCTACTTGGTGTAAAGTCAGCTCTATTTTCAAGGCCATATTGGTCAGCATAATAGAAGCTGCCTTTACCATCATCATTTATATACCAGTATATTTTCTGGCTACTGCTGGTATAATTTTGACGTAAGTAGCTAAATAGATGCTTATAGTCATCGAGTGTGATGCTTGAATCATCAACTACTTCTATGAACTCATACCCTAAGCGAGCTTGGCGCTGCTCTTTATTACGCTCGCGTGCCATGATCATTTTGCCATCAGGCTGAGTGAAAAATTGTAAGCTCGTTTCTAGGCCATTACCCATTACTTTAACGGTTTCGCCGTTATTGTCTAAGTTGTAATGCCATTTAAATGAGTCAGTACTTTTAGGTGTATTGAATGTGACCGTTGCTGTGTCGGCTGCAGTGATTGTAAAAAATGTGGGTACATAACGGAACGTTAAACCTTCGCCCGTATCTGAATTTTTATTATTGAAACGACCAGTATATGATTTACCTACTGTCAGCTCAGGAACTGTAACAGGGGTAAGTTTTCGAAGTGCGCTAATCGATGTTTTTTCTAGCAGAGCTTCAGCCAGTTCGGTTGATTCATTAATAATATTCTGTGCACTTTCATCTTTATAAGTTAAAACATGACGTAGTTTTAGCACTAAAAAGTCATCAAACTGAGCAATAACTTCTGCATCAATTAGATTAAGATCAAATGCGACATCTACTTCATGACCAAGGTTACTCAATTGCTTTGTGTTTTGAGTCGTAACTAATGTATCACTGTTAATTTTTAATACTTTACCCTCTAACGTTGCCGAAAAGTCAGCATAAGTATACGACGTAGTGCTTCCTGAAGCCGTTGGAATATAGCTTGCTAGCGATACTTCAAAGTAACTTTCCTCGCCCGTTGTACTTAAATAATTAACAGAGTGGAACGAGCTTTGATCCACATCAGCGTAGTACTCAGAGCTAAACTCTGCATTTGATTTATAAAGGGTGACAACTTCGCCTTTATCGGTTGAAACATTAAATAGCTCAACACGAATAGCATCATCGCGCTTAGCCAACACTTCCATTTCAAGTAAGGCTTGTTGATTACACTCATGCAAGCAATCAATCGCTTGGGTATTTAACGCAATGACATCAGGGTTCGACCATTCAAAACGACTTAACTCACCATTTTGAGCGATTACACCTGCATCTTCGCTAGCAAATACCAACTGTACACTGCCATCGCTTGATTGCCAGTTACCTATCACTTCGTTATTGCTAAGCTCAATAGGTTGCCATGCTGCACGGTTTTCAGCGACATTTACGGTTAAAGCGTATTGATTACTTGCCTTACCGTCAGACACTTCTACAGTAAAAGAATGGTTAGCTACTTCAAATAGGCTCGGCTCAGCATTAAAAGTCACTTGATTGCTGCTGGTCGTGACACTTAGCCACTGTGGCTTATCAATAATCGTGGTTGTCACACTGTCGTTTTGCTCATCTTTAATATCAACAACTAAGCTGGCTGATTCAAGTGCTTTGGTAGAGAGTGTGAGTGATCCAGATAGAGTAGGGGCGGTATTTTTTGTCGTTTCTGCATCTGGCTTTTTGTCTGTTGATGACCCGCCACCACAGGCTGTTAGAGCCAGAGTCAATGCCGATACGCTAAGTAGCTTATTCATTTACATCCTTTAAAATGTTGTTTTCTGTGTAAAAGAAATGCAAATTACCCAAATAAGGTAAGTCAGTCAAAGGTAATATGTAACTGAACGTAAACAAAAAGGGTGAGCAAACTTGCTCACCTATTTGAAGAGGGGGTTATTGCGCTTGTTGCGCGACATGATCCATATATTCGTCAAACGTGCCCTGAAAATCGATAAGCTGTTGATCTTTAATATCGATGATGCGAGTCGCTAATGACGATACAAACTCACGGTCGTGGCTCACAAAAATCAGCGTGCCTTGGTAATCTTTTAATGCGTTATTGAGTGCTTCAATGGCTTCCATATCCATGTGGTTGGTTGGCTCGTCCATAATGAGCACGTTGATGTCTTGCATCATTAACTTACCAAACAATAGGCGGTTCTTTTCACCACCCGAGCAGTTACGTGCTTTTTTGTTAGCGTCGTCTGCGGTGAATAATAAACGGCCTAACATAGCACGAACCATTAAATCGTTGTGCTTCGCGGTGCGCCACTGCGACATCCAATCAAATAAAGTTAAGTCGTTATCAAAGTCTTTACTGCTGTCTTGCGGGCAATAACCAATGCTGGCATTTTCAGACCACTTAACCACACCTTCGTTACTTTGTAATTCATTCACTAGGCAACGTAATAGGGTGGTTTTACCAACACCGTTTTCACCAATAACCGCAAGCTTAGCGCCGGCTTCTAGTAATAAGTCACCACCGCTGAACAGGGTTTCACCCTCAAAACCATGACCTAGCTTAGTAAGCTCTAATGCTTGGCGATACATCTTTTTGCCTTCGTCAAAACGAAGTGATGGGCTAATACGGCTTGATGCTTTTACTTCATCAAGCTTAATTTTATCCATGCGCTTAGCACGAGAGCTGGCTAATTTTGCTTTTGATGCATTGGCACCAAAGCGATTTACGAACTCTTGTAGCTCGTCTATTTCAGCGCTCTTCTTTGCGTTTTCAGCAAGTAGTTGTTCGCGTTGCAAGCTTGAAGCTTCAATCCACTTTTCGTAGTTACCAGGGTAAATTCGTAGCTCACCGTAATCTATATCGGCCATATGTGTACATACCGAGTTTAAGAAGTGACGGTCGTGCGAGATAATAATCATCGTACACTTACGCTGGTTAAGCTCGTTAGCTAGCCAAGTAATGGTATGAATATCAAGGTTATTGGTTGGCTCATCAAGTAGCAAAATATCTGGGTTTGCAAACAGCGCTTGTGCTAAAAGCACACGTAGTTTCCAACCTGGCGCGACGTTTGCCATTAAGCCGTAATGAAACTCTTGCTCAATACCCGCTTGGATCAAAATTTCTTCTGCACGACTTTCTGCTGTGTAGCCATCCATTTCGGCAAAAATGCTTTCAAGTTCAGCGACTTTCATACCGTCTTCTTCACTCATTTCTGGTAGTGAATAGATACGGTCGCGCTCTTGTTTTACTTTCCAAAGTTCTGCATCACCCATGATCACCGCATCAACCACAGTGTATTGCTCAAATGCAAACTGGTCTTGGCTTAGCGTACCTAGCTTTAAACCCGGTGCAATCGACACATTGCCAGACGTTGGCACAAGCGCACCACTTAGAATTTTCATAAAGGTCGATTTGCCGCAGCCATTCGCGCCAATTAAACCATAGCGGTTACCGTTACCAAACTTAGCTGAAATGTTCTCAAACAGAGGCTCTGCACCAAACTGCATGGTGATATTAGCGGTTGAAATCAACGAATTATTCCTAGAAAAATACTGACAGGGTTATGGGCGCAGCAACTGCGAAAATAAACAAGCAATAGGGTAAATAATAGGCCGCGGATTATACAGTTCAGCCCCTAATAACGCTATTAAAAAGAAATGAAAGTTGTGATTTTACATCGCGTCCTAAAACCTAATATTTCCCCGTAGGACTGGCTTAAGCCGGGAAATGACTAAGTTAGCGAGTTTCAAGTTACGAGGGGAAAGGTGCGAGTAACGAGATGTGAGGTAGCAGCGATTTCACATCGCGTCCTAGCGCCCATGTTTCATTCGTAGGCGTGAAACTTGTTTCGCGCGTCTGAGAGCTGAAGGTTGAAAGCTCATTATTTTTGGTTCGGCACTGAAGTACCTTATATGGACTCCTCCTATTGCACAATACCCTTCGTTAATTTTGTCAGACTGCGTGCTTATATGCGGGCTCATAATGAGGAGCTACCTCGGCCCTTTGATGTATTCGCGCCCTTGTGCCTCTTCTCCTACTCGGTGTTTTAACACCCAGGCACTTTACAGGCTATCAAGGGTGGGTCTAACCGCTTAACGCAGGTTCTTGGTCAATACTGTTGTTTCTGTTATTGAAGGCTAAATATTAATTGGCTAATAAACTGGGTTCATAACTCGTGCCCTTTTTCAGCATGGCATACGCCGTCCTAACTGTTTTATTTGCTAATGCAATGGCGGCACACTTCACACCCCGTCTTTCAACTAATGCTTTGAGCCATTGTTCTTTTTTCGTTTTTGCTTCTCGATGCTTTAGCTGACTGATGACCGCTCTGGCTCCCAGAAACAAGTGGCTGCGTAATGTTATCTCGCCACGGTATTTGGCTATATGACCTATTCGTACTTTTCCACCACTTGAGTGTTGGCGAGGGGTGACACCAACATTGGCTGCCGCATTGCGTCCGCTCGTAAAATGGGTTGTGTCACTTAAGCTTATTAATAAACCAACCGCTGTGATAGGCCCGACACCCTCAAGTGCCAGTAAACGTTCACATTGCTCATCTTGTTTTACTAAACCTGTCAGTAACTCATTTAATGTTTCTTTTAATGTTGATTGCGCTTTAAATAATTCATAGCACTGAGCTAGACACTGCCTTAAACCAGCGGTTAACCCATTATCGCTATCCTCTAGAATCTCAGGAATAGCTTGCCTAAACGCGCATTCTGATTGCTTGATTACAATCCCAAATTCAAGTAACAAGCCTCTGATTTGATTAGCCAGCTGTCGTTTCTGCTTTTCAGCTAACGCACGCATTCGCTCTATCGACTGTAAGCTTTATTGTGCTTGTGTCAGTGATTTACACGGGCGAACATTAGGTGAGAAAGAAGCGGCAGCTATTGCAATGACATCATTTGCATCTGTTTTCTGGCCAACTCTAAATGCTTTGACAAATCGAGGATCTAGAATCACGACTTCATGACCAACACTACGTGCTTTGCGTGCCCAATAATGAGCACCACCACATGATTCCATAACAACTTTACAGCGAGGTGACGTAGTGAGTATGGTCAGTAGCTCTTTTCTGCCCACCGCTTTATTACTTTGAAGTTTTTGATGAAAAAACTTACCGACTTGAAAAACATTTTTTGCCAAGTCGATGCTAATTAGGTTAAATTTTGACATGTATGGATTCCTTATTGGTAAAAGTAATTGTCCAATCTCTTTATACCGTACTCACCCTGTTTGGGGGAGGAGTCCATACATCTCCTACAAGACTTCCACAAACTGAACGAATTACGAAAAAAACCTGAAAATATATAAATATAGTTAATACTTTAGGGAAATCGGGCGATAATACTAAGTAATATGACAGCAAAGGTGGATTCAATGTCTGCAGGTATTTCTTTCAATAACTTGAGCATCACAAAAAAAATACACGCCATAACATGTATTGCCATTACGGCATTCGTGATCATAGTAGTAACCAATTTTATAGCCATGAATGACAACAAGATCTCGCTCGACGAGCTGGAAAAGTCATCATATCAGGTCGTTAAACTCACTTCAGCAAACGTTGCGCTACTCGAAAAACTAGATGAATTATACACTCAAGCGGTAACATTTGGTGAGTCAGATTTAGTTGATAGTGCAGCGCAAACGTATAAAACGATTAATGAAAATCTACAAAATATCATCAGTATCAACGACAGCTACGTGCATGCCGATACCAAAAAACAATTAGAGCTTTATGCACAAACCTCGTCAAGCATAGCAACTTCAATGATCGACGGCACCGCTGACTTTAGTAAAATTCAGCAACAAGCACAGCAAAAAACGCAGCAGTATGAGGCCGTTCTAGCTGGCTTTAAACGAGCACAAACCCGCGCAGATGATCGCTTTTTTGAACTTGTACAAGCAACCAAAGCGCGTTCAGACAACGCACTAAATTTAATGCTTGTAGTGTCTGTAGTATCACTTATTTTATTGGTTGTTACCTCAATTTGGATTGCCCGTGGAATCGGTTCATCGGCCAGCGCAGCGGCAGATAACTTACGCCTATTAGCAGACGGCAAAGGCTCTCTAAGCACACAACTAGAAGTACACGCTAAAGATGAAATCGGTCAAGTCTCGATTAACTTCAACGCGTTTATACAGCTGTTAAAAGCTGCGGTACTTGAGGTTATAGCGGTTTGTGAGCCATTAATGGAGAACTCAACACGACTTGTACAAGGCATGGAGCGTGCCGAGCGTGCCACAACTAAACAAACATCAGATGCTGAAATAGTTAAGCAATCAATGGAAGAAATGCGCCAGAGTGTCGCTGATATTTCTCATTCAGCAGCAAATGCATCACAAGCTGCGCAAACAGCCGAGCGAGAAGTTGAGCAAAGTCGAACGCAAATACAGCGTTCTGTGACAGAATCAAAAACACTAAGTGAAGAGATAAATCAAGCAGCATCAACTATTAATCAACTCGCCACTGACACCAAGAATGTGACGCAAATTTTAAACGTTATTACCTCGATTGCAGAACAAACTAACTTACTCGCGTTAAATGCTGCGATTGAAGCTGCACGTGCAGGTGAACAAGGCCGAGGCTTTGCGGTTGTAGCTGACGAAGTGCGTGAGCTTGCTTCAAGAACATCGCAGTCGACGAATGAAATCAGAGAGCTGCTTTCTACATTAACCACAGCAGCAAGTCATGCAGTAAATGCAATGAACTCAGCCCGAGATATGGCTACAAATAATGCAGAGGCCGCTGAAAATACAGGGCAATCGATTGATAAAATCTCTGAACAGATATTAGAAATTAACGGTATGAATTCGCAAATAGCCGCAGCTACCGAAGAGCAAACATCTGTTGCTAGTATGGTAGTTGATAATGTGACGAATATGCATATGTCGTTTGAAGAAACAATGGATTCATTATCGGCAGTACGTGATGTAGCGAAGAACCTTCATTACCTCTCTGATTCGTTACTCGACGCCACAGCTAAATTTAAAGTCGAGTAATTTTAGCGCAAAAAAAACCAGGCATCGCCTGGTTTTTTATTAACCGTAGTAGAACTTAAAAAGTACCAACCACTTTAACTTTATCAGTTACTTTTGCTGCATCGATATAACCGATACCATCTGCATTACCTGCAACAAAGTCAATCACAGCTTGATCATTAGCTAGTTTCTCAGGTGGAGTACCTTTACCTGTAAATACCAGTTTTGACCAATAAGCATTTAGCTGGCTGCTCGATTTACCAACCACCTTATCGTTAAACTCATCGCTTACGCTGGTGCCATCTTGGTTTACTGGGTTTACTTTTGTGCCATCATCAAACGACTTTGCCTTACCAAGGTAAATCTTTTTGATCATACCTTCGTCAATAGCACTGCTATTTGCTGGGTTCACAATGACTGCAACGTCAGCAAGTACAGCGTGCGAGCATAGTGTTAGTGCTGTCGCGATTAACAATTTTTTCATTATGAACTCCAATTAAAAAACTAAATCAACAGCAACAGCAACAACGTCGGTTTCTGTATCTGAAATGTCATCTTTAAAGCGGCTGAAATCTACTTTTAAAGCAGCAGATGGGTGGAAGTCATAACGCGTACCAATGGTATACACGTTGCTTTTTGCTTTCACGCCCTCAAGCACTTGATTAATACCCGCATTTAAAGCTGGTACTGCAGGTAGCGCGTTGTAGCGGTTGCTATCGTGTTTGTCGTCATTATTTTCGTAAGTTAAGTGCACAATCCACTCATCCATACGGTAACCAATTGACGTGTAGTATTGAGTTTGTTTAGCAAGAGCACTGTTTTCTACTTCAAACTCAGTGTATTCAGCATCAAATAGAATGTCGTTGTAATCAATTGAAAAGCCCACAGCGAAGAAAGAGCCATCATCTTCGTTTACAGCAATATCATCGGCTTGATCAACAAAACCGGCTGCTCTAAGAGTCTGCTCAAGGCCATTAAGTGCAACACCTGCATCGGTGTCGTTTTCAATATCAATTGTTGTATCTGCAACAAAGTATGCAGCACGAGCGCTAAACCAGTCATAGCTCATTGTCCAATTGATACCAGCAATATCATTAAGCTCTGTATCGCCATTAACCGATACCACAGCAATGTTGCCATCGAAGCTACCGTAAATAACTTGAACGGTTGAATCCCAATCACCTAATTGTGTGTTGTGTAACAGGCTAAGACCTTCATACGTTGAAAACGGAAGGTTATAAACAGATTGCGGTGGACGAACCCAGCGGTAAGTGTAACCAACGTCTAAGAAGTCTGAATAACGGTAAAAAGGTACACGCATTTTACCAGCACTTACTTGAAGCTCATCGCTGAACTCATAAGTTAGATAAGCCCATTCGAACTCAGCATCAAAATCATCACTACCACGCGCCACAATTTGTGCCGTAGCGCTTAGCTTTTCTTGTAAGTCTGCAGAAAGCTGCAATGCAAACATACTTTCGTTTTTAAATGAAATATCGTCATCGTAGCCGTAAAGCGTTGCGTCGTCGTCAAGGGCTTTACCGCCAACAATAGAAGCAAAGCCGTTTATGCGAACCTCTGCCATTGTGTTTGCAGACACAAAAGCAGCACATAGAGCCAATGCAATAGGAAGTTTTTTCATTGTGTATCCCTAGTATTTAGTATGAAAATGTTGATTTCGCTTAATATTATAGTAGTGCGTAGCGAAATGGGCGACACAAGTTACATATAAATTGTAATTACATCAATGAATAAGTCGTTATTTTTCACAAAAACGGTACTAAAAGTGGATAAAGTTGCTAGATAAAAGCGATAAGGGGAAAGGGAAGTTAAAAGATGCGAGTCTGTAGCAGCGATTTCACATCGCGTCCTAGAGCCTAGAACCCTGACTAATGACGCGGGATAAACCCGCTGCTACACGTAGGCGCGAAACTTGTTTCGCGCGAGCAACATTAAAATGATAAAGCTTTGTCTAATGCGCCTTTGAAGCGGTCAAAATCCTCGATGTGAGGTAAGTGGCCAATATCATCTAATTCAATTAATTGCGATTTTGAGATCATACTTGCCGCGGCTTTGCCTAACTTATCGTAACGGCCAAGCTCATAGTCAATATTTGCTTTTTTCCAATTACGGCCAGGGCCAGTCCTATCGCGTGTGCCTATAATTAATGACACTGGCATGCTTAACTGAGCAAACTCAGTTATTACAGGTTGTGTAAAAATCATATCGTAGGTTTTAGCATTAACCCATGCGACCTGCTTGTGATCAGGGCCTTGAATTTGACCACCGATAAAGTGGGTTAATTGCTCGTAAGTGTCATTCCATTTACCGTCATAATAGTTTTTCTTCTGGTAAGCAATAACCTTATCAGGTGTTTTAGCCAATTCATTTTTATAGAAAAAATCGGTGTCTTTGTATTGCGCATAATTTAAATAGTTCTCTAAACCAATTGGGTTTAGCAAAATAAGTTTACTAACTTGGCTAGAAAACATCAGGCTGTAACGACTTGCCAGCATGCCGCCCATTGAATGGCCAAGTACAATAGGGTTTTCAATATGCAAAGATGATACTAATTGATGAGTGTTATTGGCTAATACAGCAAACGAAAATTGATAATCAGCAGGCTTTGACGATTTACCAAAACCAATTTGATCCGGTATCAATACGCCATAGCCTTTGCTATTAAGGTAGTTGGCAGTATTGGTCCAATAATGGCCATTAAAGTTTTTACCATGCATCAGTATAACGGTTGGCATGTTATTGCTTGGTTTAAGGTAAGAATAAGCCATTTTTAATGGCGTATTTTGTGATGAAAAATTAAAAAATTGAACGGGTAAGTCGTATTGATAATTGCTTAATTCAGCATCAAAACTAAGAGGCTGTTCTTTTGCGATTAAGTTAGCAGAAGAGCATAAAACAAGTGCTGAGACTAACAGTATGCGTAAAAACATCATTATCCTTTCTTAACATGCTTAAAGAATATTCAGCCTAGCATCCTAAATAAAAATTTATAATATAAATACGACTAAATACTAAAAGAAGTTAGCAAGTTCAAACATGGAATTCGTAGGACTGGCTTTAGCCGGGAATGGTTTAGGTTAGCAAGAATTCAACGAAAAAGAGTAAAGTTATGAGAAACCAGCGACTTTACATCGCGTCCTAGCGCCTAGAACCTAGCACCTAAAACCTAGATGATGACGCGGGATAAATCCGCTGCTACACGTAGGCGTGAAACTTGTTTCGCGCGTTTGAAGGTTGACAGCTCTTGCCTTGTCTAAATTCGATTCTCGTTATAACCACTTAACCCAACTTACTAAAGTCAACGTCTGGCAAGCTCTCAAACCCAGGGTGGGCGAAAAAATAGCCTTGCATTAAGCTAACACCAGCTTGGCGCAACCACTGGTATTCTTCAACTGTTTCAACGCCTTCTGCAAGAGCAACAATATTGAGCTCTTCAAACATGGCTATACAATGGTTAACAATAATTTGTCTTGCTTTGTGAAGGTGTATATCTCTAATTAAACTCATATCGAGTTTAATTATATTGCTCTGAAAATCAGCCAACAAATTTAATCCAGAATGACCTGACCCAAAGTCATCGGTCGCAGTAATAAACCCCAAAGATTGGTAATAATCAACTACACGTTTGATATGTGTAGTATCTTCAACTTTTTCAACCTCGGTAAACTCGAACATAATTTGTTCTACCGGAAAATCATATTGCTTAGCAGCTTCAAGTGTCGTTTTTATACAACGCTCAGGTTTATAAATTGCATTAGGTAAAATATTAATGCTCACGATTGAATCAATTTTCAGCTGGGCAGCAAGTGAAATAGCTTTAATACGGCAAAGTTGATCGAATGTGTAGCGATTCTCGTCGGTTACTTGCGAAATGACCGAATAAGCCGACTCATTATTAAGGCCTCTAACTAATGCTTCGTAGCCAAAAATATGTTTATCGGTGCAATCAACGATTGGCTGAAAAGCCATTGTAAAATCAAAACCAAGTGCTAAATGGTCTTCGCAATGTTTACAACCTGTTGGCTGACATTGAGTTTGCTCTTTGTGCATTTAGCACCTCTGAATGAAGTCTTAATAACTCAATAGTGCTAGTAAATTATCAATTGTGCAATGTTGTTGAGTCAAAAGTATAAAACTATAGAGAAAATATGTTGCTGCCGTTTTACATAGCGTCAAACAGGCATTTATTTACTGTAGGTTCTTTCTTCACAGAGAGAAGTGAACGAGAAAATAATGAGGTATAAAAACTTACTTCTCTGAAGCGCAGCGTCTCTTATCCTCTTTGTAAGTATCTGTTTTTCTCTGTGAAGCGCGAAGCGCCTCTATGTGCTCTGTGGTTCAAATATTCTTATGCACAATGAGAAGTTAATGAGAAAACAATGAGGGTTTATCGTATTTACTTTACGTATGTTTTCATAGACATATTAGATCTTCTCTAACCATAGAGGACATAGAGAACACAGAGGAAGACAAGGAGGTATTAAAGTGTACTTCTTTAAAGTGAAGTGTCTTGTGAGTATTTGTCTCTCTGTGCAGCGCAAAGCGCCTCGGTGCCCTCAGTGGTTCAAAACGTCACGCACAAAGATAAGTGAACGAGAGAATCATTAACTATTAGCAAAAATCATTTGCCACATAACATGTACCCATTTTATTTATTCTTCATTGACTCATTACAGTGATGAAGATAACCTCTAAATAAGGATGATTAGTTAGTATGGATACTACTTATGGCTTTAGAAATTAGAATTTGTATTGATTCAGTAACCGCTGAATTTGTGAAATGTAAAGAAGATAAAGAAGACAGCTTTACCAAAGACAATAACCATATAAAAAATCAAGTTATTACTTCAGGCACGCCATATATATGGCGAAGAGAATACTCTGACTCTTACACTCCGCCTACAAATGAACAGCAAAGTATAGTTCGTCAATTCGATTTATTGCCTGCGCAATCCCGCAGAAACATTGCATATATGCTTCGCGATTTTGGCAGTGAAACGCTTATGGCAATCTCTGATTTTCAAAACCAAGTTATGCCATTTTTGTCTGAAAATACACATGGAATAGTTGGGTCTGGAGCAACATCAATTCAGGCTCGTAGCTCAAAGTTCGCTACCTATGCCAACAAATATGAAGCCGCTTTAAGAGATATTCGTATGGCTCATAAATCAGGAATGCCCAAGTATCATATGGTTGCATTAGAACAAAAAGCATTCAGTATATTCAAAGAGTTGAACGGTCAGTTTCGTGCAGAATTGCAACGTTTTATGAGTGTAAACCGTGCAAGCCGTCGTGGCACGGTTTGGTCTAATCCGAATCGGGGAATCAATATAGCTAAATCAGCAAGGCATTCTGCCAAGCTCGATATAAATAGCACCGCTGAATTCAATAAAATTAAGCGGATTGAAAATACCGGACGCTGGCTTGGCAATGGCATGATTTTACTTGATGGTGCATTTAGAGCGAACAAAGTTTACAACGACTATAAAAACAATAAGGACTGGCAGCGAAGTTTATCTACAGAGTTAGCTAGTTTTGGGGCTTCAACATTTGCAGGTATCATAACAGCATCATCAGTCACCACGGCCCTATCTTCATTTCTAATGTTAACCCCATATGGATGGGTGGTTGCTTTAGGGGTTGGGTTAGGTGCTGGTTTTTTAATGAGCCTAGCGGTTAATACAAAAAGCAAAAAGCTAACAGAAAACATATATGATAGGCAGCCTTTGATGAAAGATTTGTTTTAATGTTGATACTCAACTCAATTCTATACTGCACCATTTTCTTCTTTTTCCTAATGATGATAATGACTGTTATATTCCCGAGAATATCAGTAAGGCATATTAATAATAGGATGCTAGAAAATGGGGCTTCCCCACCTAGTTGGGATAAAGGGCTTGGAGCAAGCGCTCCATTTTATGCACTTGCTATTTTTTTAAAAAGAGCTCGTAAGCCTACACCACTATTTGATGGTAGGTTTGTCGCCAAACATGCAAGGCCAATTGATAAGTTTCTCGCTTTTTTACATCTTCTTTCTACATTTGGCTTTATTCTTAGTATTTCAATTATGGTCTTATTAGAATATGTTTTGTTATAACTAACACCACAAGTTAGCAGCAAGCACACTTCTCATGCTAACGCCTGATGTTTGGGTTGTAGCTATAGGAACTGGCTTATATACAGAATTTAAATCATCGTTTTTTGTGAACGAAAAAGTGAAGTCGCTAACTGAAAAAATTTATGACAGAGAGCCGTTATTATAATGCCTAGTATAGATAAGTTTGCTCTGGCAAGTATGTTCATCTTTATGGCTTTAGCGTTTATTTTTGTGGTCTTATTTGCACGCATTTCTATCAAACACATAAATAAAAAAATGCTAAAAGATAATATTACCCCTCCGCTTTGGGACAAAGGTGTTGGCGCTAGCGCCCCTTTTTACGCTATGGCAATATTTTTTAAACGCTCGCGATTACCCACACCTCTTTTTGATGGCCGTTTTATAGCAAAACATGCAAGGCCGGTAGATAAAGTTTTAGCATTCTTGCACCTTTTCACAGTGGCAGGGCTCACAATCAGTGTGTTTACAGCCATGTATTTAGATACAGTCTAAATAAAAGAGAACTTGCGAAATGGGTTTTAAAATCTTTATTTTCTACTCCCTACTCGTATTTACAGTAGTTACTTTTGCTTCAGGCGTGCTGTTTTATAGAGTATCAGTTAAGTATATAGATAAGCATATGGAAAAAGATGGAGTATCTCCGCCTAGTTGGGATAAAGGCATCGGCGCAAGCGTTTCGTTTTATATATTTGCTATGTTTTTTGAACGTTCTCGTATACCGACGCCTATGTTTGACGGCCGTTTTGTCGCAAAGTACACAAGAACATTAGATAAAATTATTGGTGCAATCCATTTGGTTTCTATTATCGGAGCTGTACTCAGCCTATGTATAATAACTTTTTTAAAGCATAGCTAGATCTACGCGTTTATTTACTAAAATATAAGTAACCGGGTGAAGTATATTAAAAAATTTTTATACTCAACTCAATTCTATACTGCACCATTTTCTTCTTTTTCCTAATGATGATAATGACTATATTCTCGAGAATATCAGTAAGGAATATTAATAATAAAATGCCAGAAAATGGGGCTACCCACCTAGTTGGGATAAAGGGCTTGGAACAAGCACTCCTTTTTATGCACTTGCTATTTTTTTAAAATAGCTCGTCAGCCTACACTACTGTTTGATGGTAGGTTTGTCTCCAAATATGTAAGGGCAATTGATAAATATCTCGTTTTTTGCATCATCTCTCTACATTTGGCTTTATCGCAATGTTAAGTGGAATAAAAAGACTCAAGTACATCGAAGTTTAACTTTTCATCATTTTGGTAAATCCAAATGATAAGTAACGATCTACTTTCGTAAATCGTTACTTACTATAATGGCTAGCTAATTACTAATTTATGGGCTTAATTAATAAGCGCCCTCACTGTAAGTTAATTCGTAGCTGTGGCTATAAATTTCTAAAATATTGCCAAACGGGTCTTCCATATAAATCATGCGGTATGGTTTTTCACCTGGGTAATAATAACGTGGTTTTTCCATACGTTTTTTACCACCTGCAGCAACAATGCGTTCTGCAAGCTCTTCAACATTAGGATCTTGAACACAAAAGTGGAAAATACCTGTTTTCCAATACTCAAAGTTATCTTCTGGATTTTGTTGGTTTTTAAACTCAAAAATCTCAACCCCAATTCGATCACCCGTTGATAAGTGAGCAATTCGGAACTTATCCCAGTTAGCACCAAAAACATCAGTACACATCTGGCCAATAGGGCTATCATCTTCGGTAATTTCCGTTGGCTCCATAATAAGATACCAGCCTAATACTTCGGTATAAAACTTAACGGCCGCATCAAGATCCGGAACAGAAATACCAATATGCGAAAAAGTACGTGGGTATGTATTACTCATAATTAACTCTCCTAAATAAGAATGAGTTTATAGTTTACGAGTGCCTAGGTATTAAGTTAAATTATCATTTAACATTCAAATAAGTATATTTTGTTATGATAAATCCGGTTTGGTTAAAAACATTTTGTGAACTAGTCGAAGTCAATCACTTTACAAAAACAGCTGAGCGACTGTTTATGACCCAATCAGGCGTAAGCCAGCATATTAAAAAGCTAGAACAGCAAGTTGGAGCTTTATTGCTAGAGCGACACGGCAAACAATTTACACTTACTCCGCAGGGCCAAAGCTTATACAACAGAGGTAACCAGTTACTAAAAGAATGGCAATTTTTGGAGCAACAAATAAAAAATGATTCACCTTTTGAAGGCCGCGTAAAAATACAATCGCCGGGAAGTTGTGGGCTTAAGTTTTATAACGAATTGTTAAGCTTGCAATCAAAGCACCCAAAACTTTTTATAGAATATGCGTTTGCGCCTAATTCGGGGGTCGAAAAGGCCATAGCGAGTCATCAAATAGACATTGGTTTTATGAGCCAAGCACCTACAATGCTTGAGGTTACAGGGCACAAAATCGCTAATGAACCCTTGTTATTGATAACGCCAGCCCAGTTCAAAACTATAGATTGGCAGCAACTTTGCCAATTAGGTTTTATTAATCACCCAGATGGAAAACATCATGCACAACAGTTATTAAGTGCGAACTTTGCAGAGTTTGAATCAATAGCTCAGTTTGAGTGCAGTGGTTTTTCGAATCAAATCAACTTAATTCTAGAGCCAGTAAGTTTAGGGCTTGGCTTCACTGTACTCCCTGCTCATGCTGTTAGTGCGTTTCATAATCAAGAAAAAATACACGTGCACACACTAACGCACCCCGTTTGTGAAGATATATATGCATGCCATCATCGCAATAGGCCATTAGCCAAGCGAATGAAAACAGTTATAAATGAAATAAAAAGCCTTTAATCAAGCGATACTAAAATTGATCATCTTTTTTATTCTCACACCTCGTAACTATGATCTCCTATTTCTCTCCAACTAACTTCTAATGCCTACCCTAAAACCCTTGATTTTTAGCATTTAAAATCACATTTCATCCTTTGCGTTACCTTGCTTTAATGGTATTTTAGCGCCAAGCAATCTTGCCCCTATAAAGGAAGTAAAATGGCATCCCAAACCGTCGAATACTACAACCAAAATGCGCAAGCATTTGTAGATGCCACACTCGATGTAGACCTCAATGAACTTTACGACGAATTCTTACCGCTGATCCCAAGAAAAGGCGCTTTACTCGATGCCGGTTGTGGCTCTGGCCGCGACGCTTTCATCTTTAAAGAACGTGGTTATAACGTAGATGCATTCGATATCAGCCCAGCTATGGCAAAGTTGGCGTCAGAATACTTAAACCAAGACGTAGCTGTAAGCAGCTTCCTAGAGCTAAACGAGGTTGCCAAATACGATGGCATTTGGTGCTGCGCAAGCCTTATTCACGTAGCAAAAAACGACTTAACCGACGCATTCAATAACCTTGCCCGCGCATTAAAGCCTCAAGGCATCGTGTATGTATCGTTTAAATACGGCGACGGCGAGCGCGAACACAACGGTCGCGAATTTACCGACCTAAACGAACAAGCCCTTGAAAGCATTATTAAAGGCACAGACCTATTTATCCTCAAGTCATGGCAAAGCGCCGACCAACGCCCAGAGCGCGCCACAGAAACATGGCTAAACGCCATTCTGCATAGAAGAACGATTTAATAATTTATATGCGGTATAGCAGGCTATACCGCAACTCTCCTAATATTGTATGGGTTTTAGAGTATAGCTCTACCTAAAATCCTATATTTTCAATAGCTTTTCATGCTAGATTGTTCCTAAACTAAATCGCCAATATTCAAGCTACAACAATGCGTTATGAGCATAAGAAGCAAATATGTCGGCGTAAACAGGGAACAGTTCATGAACTTTAAAGCACTTTTCAAAAGTACACATAAGGCTTGATTGATGATGGCCATGCAGCAGCAACTCGATTTTATTGCTTACATTCAGCGTATGCTGGTGGAAGGCGATTTCAGTGCTACCTATAAGTTTGCACTATTGCATGCGTTGGCTGATGTTTGTGTTGAGCAACCAATGATGTATGAAGCTAGCGAGTTAAACATTGATCTTGCTAAGCTTGCTGAAAAGTTAATAGAGCTTTATTGGCACCATGCTGTACCATTTTCTTCTGCTCATAGTGGTGAAAGTGCTTTACTAAAACAAAACTCGGGTGCGCAATCAAAAGTAATTGCGGTGCTATATGAGTGCCAGCAAAATAATATTCGTAGCTTGCGCCAGCTCAAATTAAGCCCTTACTGGCACACCACTTACAAAGCTGCATTAGACACGTTAAAAACAGGCCCTTTGTGGCGCTTACAAATTCTCGCTAAGCAAGAAGAGTGCTTTTTATATCCGCACACAAAAGGCAAAAGCTATATCACTCTAAACGCAGGCATAGCCGCTTGTTTTAGACGCTTTTACGATTTAGTTGTCTATTTAGCTAAGAATGCATGGCTACAAAAGATTCAAAACATTAAGCATAACCAAGCGCTTATTGGCCCTCAAAGCCAACTGCATGACTTTTTATTTGGTTTCGACCGCACAGCACTTAATAAAGCAAAACCAGTTTTAGTCGAAATACAAAAAGGCCAGTGCTTTTATTGTCAAAAGCCACTCACAAGTGCTATTGAAGTTGATCACTTTATTCCTTTTGCTCGCTACGCTAACGATTTAGGCCATAACTTTGTTGCCGCCCATCGAAGTTGTAATAACAGTAAGCGTGACTTTTTAGCAGCCCAGCTTCACCGCGAACGTTGGCAAGATCAAAATCTAGATCGTCACAGCCAGCTGCTTACTAATGAACTAACTCGCTATTTTCATTGTGATGTAGATAAATCCCTTGCAGTAAGCAACTGGGCATACCAAGTTGCAAGCAGCAATGGCGCAAAACTTTGGCTTGCAAAAGATAGGTTTGAGTTGGCGGGAAGTAAAAATGTCCAAGCGTTAGATTTAGTCGCGCAGACAAAATACAAATATGATTCTTAATGAGCTTAGATACAAATTTCACATAACTTTTTTAAATGAAAACAAGCAATAACTCAATGCTAAAATTAAAAGCTGCTGTTAAAAATATTCCCCGTGTTCAAACCCGAAATTGAATTAATTTAGAGGCATGGATGCTATAAAAAGCGTAGCTTGGCCACGGGTGAGAAGCGAAGCTTTGAACGAGAGGATATGGATATCCGAACTGGGGTGCGTACAGGGATGTGTAAGTTGTGCCTATCTACGCTGTTTTCGTTCATTTAATTAATTCAAATTGAAGGAACAGTGTGAACCTCGGGGCGCCGATAGATTCCAAAGAGAAGTCGGCGTTTACTTCTCTTTGGTTGCCGTCGCCAACGCGACATTATTAAATAATTGATGTATAAAGAGGGAGTTAACAGAACAAGGACCTGAAATGGATAACTTCATAGCACAAGGACTCAGCCTCTTATTTGTAATAGGAGGAATATATTCAATATTAGGTGTTATTTTTTTAAGAGTATGGCTTCATCAGAAGCAAGCCAAGTTACCTGTAGATCGAAAAAAATTTACTCGCGTAGCTGCACAAACACTTAACGATCAAGTAAACGATAAGGTCTTTAATGTTGTTGGTTACATAGGTTTAGCTGCTTTGATTATTACAATGCCGTTTGCCCTCAAAGGGATTACCGAAATGTTGGCAAGCGGTCAATTGAACTACTTTTTTATAATTGTAATTATTGTCGGCTTAATTTACACCGCCAGAAAATCGTGGTTTGAATCAGACCTGTTAATTAAACTAAAACTAGGGCGAGACGCTGAGTTAGCTGTTGCATCTGAATTAATTGAGCTTCAATCTCATGGGTATCAAATATTTCATGATATTCAAGCTGATGGGTTTAATATTGATCACTTAGTTATTGGGCCTAATGGTGTTTTTGCGATTGAAACAAAAGGAAGGCATAAGCGCGTTAAAGATGATACAAACTACAAAGTCCGATTCGAAAATAATCTACTTGCCTTCCCATCTTGGAATGAAAACAAGCCAATTGAACAAGCAGAAATACAAGCAAATTGGGTTTATAAATGGTTAAGTGAAGCAACTGGTTTTCAAACAAAAATAACCCCAATATTGTGTTTTCCAGGTTGGTTTATAGAGTTGAAGCAAAGACCACCATTTCCTATTGTTTCCCATAGACAGTTAGCAAAAACTATATTGTCGATGCGCCAAAACCAAATAGATGGAGCTATGCAAAAAGCTATCTGCTATCAAGCTGTGCAAAGAAGCTTAAATATTTCTAAGGTTTAATTGATAGAGACTAAATTTAATGCTTATTTTGAGTAGGCAATTTGCATCGGAAGTTTTCTAAAGCGATTGTTTTGGCTAGCTTCTATCGAATAAATATCTCCCTTGCTAACACATAGGGAGTAATTACAACCAAATTACACAGAAGTAATGTTATGAATAAATGGATTTTATTACTCGCTACTTTGCTTGCGAGTTTCAACACGGTTGCTGATGAGCAATATTCAAAAAGTCGCTGCGATAGTATTGAGGCTGAGCGCGAGAGCATTCGTAAAAGAATGAATCGTAGCTACACGGCTAAGCAAGGTGAGCGGTGGAATCAACGTTTAGATGAGCTTTTTACGCTGCTGGCGAGACACTGTAAACACCCAAAAAGAAGTTCTGGTAATGGCGGTAATTATACGTATCGCTCTAACCTTACCGCACTTTTAAACACCAAAGTACATAACTCTACGGTGTATTCAAATTCATATAATGACGATAAAAAGCGCCAAGCTTGGGGGCAATTTTATCAATTACCAAAACGTTGTAGAGCGAAGAAAATTCTGCAAGCTGATTTTGTATGGTGTAGCGAAAATAAAGCTGAGCAAAAGGCGCTATTTGAATCGGCTTGGAGCGGTAATTCAAAAGCAAGCCATAAAGATATTGTTATTACAGTAAAGCCAACCATTACAGAAATTAATGCAAATAAAACTACAAGCCAAGCCGTGATAAAGAATCCGGTAATCGAAGCACCTGTTAAACAAGTTTCAACTCCTTCAAATGAGAGTGTTGGTCCGCAAGTGACAAAGTTGAATGATCTTAAAATTTGGCAATTAGCCTTGGCAGGCATTGCGGCCATGTTGTTTGTGTTTGGTCTTTATCGTTGGTTTAAAGATTGAGTTATTTGACGGGCTAAAGCCCGACCTACGATGCCTCGCAACTACAGTTTCAACACCTCTCCTTGTAAACTCGGTGAGTTTGCAATACTGGTTTGGAGTTGCTCTATCAACAACTGGGCATTCGCTGATGGTGTGCGTGAATGTGGCCAGAGGGCGTAAATTGGCCTTGCGGGAATATCGTGGGGGGAGTCGATATAACTAAAGTTGCTGGTGTCGTTTATACAGCAAATTTCGCTCATGGGTAATAAGCCAATGCCATAGCCTGCTTCAACCATTCTTCTGGCGATTGTAATATCAAAGCAAAAGCTTGTATGTTCATACTCGGTTTTTAGTTTGTTAAGTAAGCCGCTGGGGAGTTGTGACTCTGAATAGGGCAATATCAACCTTGATGCTGGCGCATCTTTCTTTTTAATTAGCTTAATTGCGATCATGCCTAGGCGCTTTTGAAAATAGCTTGAGTCTTGTTGTTCGCCGATGCGAATAGCTAAGTCAAAACGTTTTTGGCTTAGTTGGCTGTTGGCATTACTTGGGTAAATGTGGAGGTTTAGCGCAGGGTTTGCCATCGCAAACTGATTAACTGCCCCCATCAGTGGGCCCGCAATGATGTTTTGTGGGCACAACAGGTAAAACTCTTTTGCGGCGGGTGAGTCATTTAGTTGCTCAAGCTGGCTGTTAAGAGCAAGCACCTGCTCGCCTAATTCGTTATAAAGAGATTCGCCTTTGGCGGTTAACACAATGCCGCGGGCTGTGCGTTGCAGTAATGGCTCGGCGAGTTTTTCTTCTAATGCCTGAATGCGCCTTGATAGGGTTGATAGATTCAGTCCTAAATCTTTTGCTGTTTGGCTCATGCTTTTACGGCGCGCTATTTCAATAAATAAATGCAGATCATCCAGCATACGACTCCCTCAATCTTAGTTTGCATTTTCGTGACTGTTGCCACTTGGCCTGTGCAAATATAGTAACGCCAAGGAGGACATATGAAAATTCATTTTACTTTTACTGCGGCATTTTCGTTTTTAATGTCGTTTTTACTTTCGGCGTGAGTCACTTATGTCAACTTAGGGCTGAGCGATACATTTTTTCTAAGTTGGATGAAGGCATTTGCTAATGCGTGGCCTGCTGCGTTTGTGGTGGCTTTTACGGTTGCCCCGCCAATTAGGGCATTGATTTTAAAGTTATATAGTAAGGAGTCAGTATGATTAATATCGTGGCAAAAATTACCCCAAAGGCGGCATTATTTGACGACTGTAAAGGGCGTTTACAGGGCATATTAGCAGCCACTCGTGCAGAGCCTGGTTGTAATCGTTTTGAATTGTTTGCGAGCAAAGAGCAGCGTTGTTTGTTTTTAGTTGAGCAGTTTGAGTCGCAAGCCGCCCTTGATGAGCATTATGCTCAGCCTTATACCCAAGCGGTGTTCGCATTTTATGAAAATGCGTTGGCAGAGCCAGTTGAGGTAGAGAAAGTGGAAGAGCTTTAGTTTAATATGCACAAAGAGGATTAAGAGGCGCTGCGCTTTAGAGAAGAACATTAATTGGCTGTATCTCATTGTCTTCTCATTCACTTCTCTTTGTGAATAAAAATATTTGAACTTTAGGGAGCACCGAAGCGCTTCGCGCTGCATAGAAAAACCCATTTAAACCTTTCAAATTTCATACTCTCAAAATACAAAACAAGTTTTACGCCGACAGGTAAAAAAATAGGCTACTGGGTAAGTACTGCTATTCGTAGCCTAGTTTACAAGGTTGAAATGGTTACAGCATATGCAGAATTTGTTTGGCTTTTTCGCGGGTTAAACACGCGGCCATTGGGCGTTTTGCAAACAGTTTGGCTGAGACTGTTTGTTCTTTGCCTATGTATTGGTTATGCAGCTGTTTAAAGTGTGGTTACTTGAGCAATATGCATTGGATGATAAACAGTTTTACTTTGGCAAGAATTAATATTCAGATTTGTTATTGCTCTTTCACTTTGTGAGAACATAAATCGAACTAGCAATTTATCAGTCTTTCAGGTGAATTTAGCGCAGATTTGTTGCAGTTTTATTTGAAGCTGTTAGTCTGTACCTCTAAATTTTACAGTGACGTAAATTCATGTTTAAACGGACTTTAATGCTTACAGTGCTATTGCTAGTAGCTGTATCTACACGGGCGAAAGAGCCAATCCTTTCTAATGAGTGCAAAAGTATTCAAACTGAGCGCGCTGAATTGCAATCTGCGTTAAGAAAGTCTCATGTACTTGATAAAATAGAAATTTATAAACAGCAAATTCAGAACTTATCTGCTCGATTTGCTGAAACGTGTTTTACCAATGAACAAATAGCTGACCGTAAAGCTGCGCTTTTTAATCCTGATATTAGTTTACTTGAAAACCAACTAGCTAAACCGTTGTCTCAAAAAGCTTATTTAGAAAAACAAGCTGCGTGGCAACGTTTTTACGTGATGCCAACACGCTGCTTTAATCAGCCTCTTGAGCTTAAATATCTAGATTGGTGTATTGACAATAAACAGTTTCAATTTCAGAAATTTGATACGCTCTGGCAGCAAAAGAATACACAAATCGCGCGTTCTGAAGCTAAGCTGACAGATTCGTTTCATGAGTTTGTGCTGCCAAGTAAAACAGAACGAGCAAAACTGAGTGCGCAACAGCAATTAAAGCGCTACAGCAACACAACAGATTCCTTCTTACCGACCAATATAATTGTATTATGTGTTTTAGCGGTATCAGTGTTTTTTGGGCTGATTTTTATATTTCATTGGTTGATGCGCCCACGACCTGTGGTGAAGTGAGTATACAGTAGGCGTGAAATTTATTTCGCGCGCCATGCAAGCATAGGCACTGGGCTTTAGGCGCAAGGACGAGATATGAAATCGCTGCTACACATTCGTCTCTCGAAACTCACTTCTCGTTATTTACTCAAACCATTCCCGGCTAAAGCCAGTCCTACGGGGGAAACAATAGGCACTGGGCTTTAGGCGCTAGGACGCGGCGTAAAATCTGCTACAGGTTCGTTTCTCGTTACTTAATCACTCATCTGTTTTAAGCTGTTTAGCGCGTTCTTCTGCATCAATAAGAGCTTGTGATTTTGGCTGTTTGGTTTTACTTTTTATCACAGGCTTTTCGTCAGAATTTGGATCCCACGTAGGATCAAGTGATAAGTTTGCAAATGGATTATACGGCTTATCATCTTGTTGCTCGGTCTCTAAATTTGTTTCTTTATCAGCTTCATCAGAGTCACTAGACATCTCTTCTAGCATATCGTCGTTACTCAGTTCGACAGACAAATCAACCGTATCTTCAGCAGGTTTTGTTGGTTCTTCAGGGCTAAATGACGCAGGTTCGTCCTGTAGCTCTTGTTCAAGCGCTTGTAAGGCTTTTGCTAAATCATCATCGCTGATGTCGTCGTGATCGTCTGTTGTGCTTGGAGCCGTGACTGTTTGTTTATCTTCAGCAAAATGATCAGCAAACGATAAATCATCACCCATCAATGACGATAAGTCATATTCAGGCACGTCATCTTTAGACGGCTCGTCGTCGGCAATAGGCTCTTTTGTTGAATACTCATCAAAACCAAATGATGACGAACTCGTAAAGCTTGGCTCGTCAAACTCTGGTTTCTCAAGTTCATCAATTTCAGGTTTTTCTAGCGCTTCGATTTCAGCTAAAACAGGTTCATCGTCAGCAATAGGCTCTTTTGTTGAGTATTCATCAAAACCAAACGATGACGAACTCGTAAAGCTTGGCTCGTCAAACTCTGGTTTTTCAAGCTCATCGATTTCCGGTTTTTCGAGTTCTTCTATCTCGGCTAACACTGGTTCATCGTCAGCAATAGGTTCTTTAGCTTTATACTCATCAAAACCAAACGATGACGAACTTGTAAAGCTTGGCTCGCCAATCTCAGGTTTCTCAAGCTCATCGATTTCAGGTTTTTCTAGCGCTTCTATCTCAGCTAAAACTGGCTCGTCGTCGGCAATAGGCTCTTTTGTTGAATACTCATCAAAACCAAATGATGAAGAACTTGTAAAGCTTGGCTCGTCAATCTCTGGCTTCTCAAGCTCATCAATTTCAGGTTTTTCTAGTGCTTCTATCTCAGTTAAAACTGGCTCGTCGTCGGCAATTGGTTCTTGAGTTGTGTACTCATCAAAGCCGAATGATGACGAAGCGGAATCTCTCGGTTCTTCTAGTTCAGGTTCCTCTGCTTTTGGATCCGTTTCTTCATTGATGCTGTAAGATGAAGCAAGGCTCGCTAATTTTAGCTCTTGCTCTAGGCCTCGTTGCTCATCTAAGAAGTCGTCATCAGAGTCGTTTACGTCTTTATCGTCGTAACCAAGTTCAAGATCATTAAATTGCTTGGCGTCAGCAAAATCATCAGCTGTTTGTGTAGATGGGGTTTGTGGCTTTTCACTATCATGCTGTGCACTAAAGTGCATTAGCTCAGAGAGATCGTCGTTATCATTTTTTTCGGTTAATTCGTTTGTGAAGTCAGGTAATGAATCAGTGTCTTGCTGTGACTGCTCTGAGTTTTCATCTAGCACGGCAGCCGTTGCTGCTTGAAGTTCTTCGGCTTCTTTTTCTGCTGAAGCTTGCGCTTGGGCCGCTGCTTTTAGGGCTTTAGCTTGCATTAAGCTTTGCTCAAGCTCTGAGTCTGCATCAGTATTTTTATTTTGACGAATACGAACAATCACTAAGCCTGCAACAAGTAGTACTAGCAAGACAATTAAACTTGGCATTAATAATGAGCTTGAAGAACTATTTTCACTTTCATAAGGAGCAGCAGGCTCCGGTGTAAATGCTGGCTCAACAGGTTCTGCCTCGACAGCTTTTCTTACATCTGTAGTTTCACTGTTTTGCGAACTATCAGGCGCTGCGTTATCAAGCTGTTGTTCCATCACAGGAGAGGTTACAGGCTCGGCCACAGTTTCTGTCGGGGTATCAGAGATTATAATGCGATCAACGTCAGCGGGCTCTTCTGTTTGCTGCACTGGTGGTGTTAGCTGTGTATTTTGCGTTTCTAGTGGTTCTGGCTCTATTTGTAATTGTTCTGCAGGCTGTTGCGGCTCAATAATCTCTGATGCTTGCTCAACTGTAGGCTGTGTTGGTTCTTCAGGCGTACCTTGTATTGCTCCTGAATGTCGAGTTGAGCGGGTGCTATTACCCTGAATTACTGGTTCAACGGGTTGTGTTGGCTGTTGCTGAACTTTAAGGTTTGAACCATTATTGAGTGGGGTAGGATTTTGGCAATTTTTTTCGTAATTTCTGGCAGCTGAACGATAATTTTTGTTGCTAGTGTTGTTACGATACTCATGCATTTGTTGCTTTAACAAAATACACATAGCTTCGTTGTACTGTGCTTTTGATGTAAAGCTCAGACTTGCAAGTAATAGTAATAAAGTTGTTTTTATAATTGGCATAGTTTCCTGACCAGTAAGGTTTATCTGGTTACCCAAACAATGAGTTAATTCTAAGCCCAGTAGGGCAATTTATCCACATTCATTAAATAATTTCAGCGAAATAGCAAAGTCAATCGATCACCATGAGCGCTCGGTATTCGTCATAAGCAAATTGGTCGGTCATTCCGCTGATGTAATCTTGAATTAAACGGCAGCGAAAATAGAACTCGTAGGCGGTAAAATGATCCGGTTCGGCTTTTAGAGCATCAATGGCTTTTTGATAGCTATTTAAATGTTTGTTAGATAGTTTTTTCACCAAACGAGTTTCAATTAAGTAGTGTTGATCGCCTTTTAAAACCCGTTTAAAAGCATCGGCGTCAAGGGCAAGTAAGGGCTTGTAGCAATCAAGTAAACCGCTAATGATTCGATAACCTTGCAGCTCTAAGCGCTCTACCTCTTTGTGGCAAAAAACGTGCTTTAATGCCACTTGTTTTAAGGTGAGCGTGACGGCGTGCAGGTGGCTACGATCTTCTAATAAAGCTTGATTAAAATCACCGTGGTAAATGGCTTCTATGTTGCTGATAAACCGTTCTGCTGCGTAGCTTACTAATGGGTGTAGCAAGGTCACGCGTAAGTAGATAAAAAATTCGCTGTTAAAATTGTAAGGCTGTTCTTGTGCTTTACTTAACGCATAATCAATGGCTTTTTCGGCAAAGTCGCTGTGTTTGGTATCATCAATCGTTAGGTTTGTGAGTGTGCGGGTGTATTGCTCTTTTAGCTTGTTGCATAGCGACTCAACACTAATAATGCCTTTTTCTACCGCATCTTCTATATCGGCCAAACAATACGAAATATCGTCAGCGGCTTCCATAATGTAGCTTGCTGGGTGGCGGCAGTATTGTTCAATTTCGAGTTCAGTTTGCAGTGCTTCTACAAAGGGTTTTTCGCTAAAGTAGTAGCCCACTTTTTTCATTAAGTAGTTTTTATCTTGCGGGCTGTCTTTTTTCGCCATGCTGGCTGGGCGAGTATATTTTAAAATTCCGGCACTTTGGCTGTAGGTTAAGTTTAGTGATAACAATGAATGAATTATGCGAATACCTTGGGCATTACCTTCAAAGCTTTTTATATCTTGGGCTAAGTGTTTAAAAATCACGCTGATGCCAATGCCTTTACAGCGCTCTGGGGTTAGTGTGTCTAAGTGTTTCTCGAACCACTGATTAATGGCTGCTTCGCCAAAGTGACCAAACGGTGGGTTGCCAATATCGTGCATTAGGCAGGCCATTTCAACGAGGCTTTCTAGTGGCCGCTCAAGTCCAGATAGGCCATATTCTTTTTGCTTTGCATCACTAAGCTTATTAAAAATGGTTTGCACAATAAAGCGGCCGACCTGTTGCACTTCAAGCGAGTGAGTCAGCCGTGAACGCACTGCAGCATTGCGCTCAAGTGGAAATACTTGGGTTTTTTGTTGTAAGCGGCGAATTGCTGCACTGTTAATAATGCGGCCCCGATCACTTTCAAGCGCAGTGTGTAAATTATTGGTAGAACGCATTTCGCGTGCTGGGGTAATTTTTTTACCAAAATCGATCATTTTTCGTTCCCACAAAGCGGTAAAAATCGGGCTTTTATATGTTGTTAGCAAAACTTTGCTAGTTATTAAATTTAATCTAACAGCTTGTATCTTAAATTAAAATATTCATTTTTATTAAAGTTATTACTTTAAATTAAGTCCTTTATTCATATATTATTCAGTTTCACGCACTTCTTCATTATCTTGAATTAGAAAGGAAAGCCTTTTGGCTGTATAGCAATGATGCAAACTCTGTCTAAAAAAACATGGCTGCTAGCCAGTATTCTTTTGTATTGTATTGGTTTAACTGCTTGTAAAAGTACCCCTGAAACAAATACTGAAAACACCTTAACAGTAGTCGAAAAAAATGCCATTAAGGCCAAACAGGATGCACTTCGCGCCCGTGGTTTTTACGAAAGCCAGCTAGGTAATATCAATTACGCTACAACGAGGCAATGCAGTAACTTTAATTTACAAAGTCACCGTGGCTCAATTCGCTACGCCGAAAATTCGCTTAACGCAGTAATTGATGCTATCGACAACAACTTTGATGTTGTTGAAATTGACGTGCGTATTACCCGTGACGATGTGTGGGTTGTGCATCATGATGCTCGCACCGGCCGCGAAACAGGCACGGTTGATAATAAGCGTCGTAAAATTGAGTCGATGAACTACAAAAAAGAGTGGGGCTATTTACGTCATCGTAATCAAGATACTGGGCTACTTACCGATAAAATGCCGCCATCATTTAGAGAGCTTGCTGCTACGTTTGCACGCTATCGTAAACCCCATCAAAAACTGAATATCGAAATAAAATCAAAGGCCTCAGTTAACGATTTAAAAATGCTTGATTACTTGGCATATGAGTTTGTTGGCGGCGGAAACTACTTTTTTAGTAGCTTAGAAATGCGCAACCTTACTCGTATGCGCGACATTAACCCAGACATTTATTTGGCATTTATTCAATCACCGGCAAAAGCCTCAATGAATAAGCTAGCAAGTGATCTAAAACGCGGTGCTGGGAGCGATCCTATTTATGAGCGTAACAAAGAAGAACTTGAAAGCTTGCAAGCACTTGGAAATCGTTACCATCGTGAAAAGCGTTACGACAGCCCTGTTAAGCTTGATAAATTGGCAAAGCAGCTAAAACGTAACTTTGGCTATGTGCTTGATATTCGTCATTACAAGCAAAGTGCAGCTCGCTTGAAACCAGTTGCTAAAGCGCGCGGCATTATGATTGCTACATATTCAATTAATGGTCACGACTATCATGAGCGCAGCTTATTAGCGCAGTCACGTTCGCTGCGTCCAGACTCGGTGATCATGGACGACACCGTATATGGTTTTTGTTCTGTGTTCGAGTTGCCAAAAATGCAGCCGTTTTTTAGTGATGACCCAGAAGCTAAGTTAATTGCTAGTATGCCTGCAGACCTTGATTTAGAACGCTTAGATGAGCTGTATGCTTATAAAGCTAATCAGCTTTATCCTGCGGTGGGCGGCACGCTTAAATCAACGCAAGCACAAACTTATATTCCCAAAGTAACATCGACTCCTTCAGCGCCTAATTTAGAAATAGGGACTCGCCAAGCCGATGAAGACTTTAGCCTAGAAACAGATCCTGCTGTTGAACTAGAACTACGTAAAAAACAATAAGAACAAAACTATGACTGATTTAATAAAGCCGTTTTGGTGGCGCTGCTTGCTACTTGTTTTAGCTACTTTATATTTATTACCCGAAGCAATTTTTAATGCCCAATTAGTGTCATTAGTGGGGTTAGGCACTCCTTCAGCAGAAGATCTTGAACACCTTGAAATTTATGGCCGAGCAGTGTCTGGAGTAGGTGTTGCGCTGCTGTTAGCTGACTTTTTACCTAAAGCCATGGTTGCTAAAGTTGGCCGCGGACTTATCTCGTTTATCGCTTTACTGTGTTTAGTTTGGCCAGTGGTGTTTTTTGGCCAGAAGTATGTAATTGAAAAGACCTTGATTGAGCCCTCTACAGCAGAGCAACGTCAGTTTGCTACGTACAGTGCAGCACTGCGTGATGCTCTAGCAATTAACTCGATTAAAGTGAATGATCTCGATTATAACCCTGAGCAATTACATAGTTCAGAGAACTTAACCTTTTTGGCGCTATTTGGTGGCTTACTGTATAGCGACGCCGCACTTTCAGATAATTTAGAGCAAGATAAACGTAAGATCATCGCTGCTTTTGTGCAGAAGAAAGCGTATCAAGATTTTGATAAACATTATAAAAACTACAGCCAGCTATATGATGAGCTGGTGGTTAAATACAAAGCCTATGCTGATGGCAGTAAAAAGTATAACAACACTTTGGCTGGAATAGGTGAACGTGAACAAGGTTATTGGCAGCAAGTTGAGCAAGAGATCAACAGTGGCTGGAGCAAGTATCAGCAAGCACAAAAAGCCCACATTGCCAAAGCATCGGCACGAGCGCAAAAGTATGGCCCTAAGATTTATGATTACCATCACAGTATAGCTAAATGCCGTGAGCGTTATGATAAGAGCAGCGAAAAAGATCGCCGTAATCGCTGCTATGAGCGCGAAGCAGCAGACTACCGAAGCACTATTTTAAAAGCGGGTATTGGCTATATAGAGCCTGATTACTGGCTTATCGAAGAAGAAATCTCGGCTGCAGAAAATGCCGCAGGCACTATTTTGATGGGAGTGCTCACTGGCGGTGTTTATACAGCTCTGCAAGCGGCAAGTTTAGCAACCGGTGGCGATGGTGGTCTTAAGGATAAACGCTACAAATACACCGATGATCCCGATCATTATCAACTGCGTTTTTTACAGCATCCGAACTTTCATAAGATGTTTGTTAGCGAGACAGGTTACCCGTTTACGGTTGAAAACTTAGTGGCGTTTCGTACTCACGAAACAACGCAAAACAAGCTTAGAGCACACTTTGCTAGTAAAGGTTTACAACTTGAAAGCAATTGGAATGTGAATCAACGCCAAGCGTTTGCTAATGCAGTCGCAACCAAAGTTACCAACGAAGCGAATGCACAATGGCAAAGCGAAATGCGTAAACGTGGCATGAGCATAGAGCCAAACTTAAGCTGGGTTGCGTTTCAGTTACACCCGCAAATTCAAGCTAAAATTGCCGACAGAATGGGCGATTTATATGTGAAAAACATTCGCGCCGATTGGAACAAAAAGAACTTTAAAGACAAGGTGCTTGATCCAAACATTGCAAAACGCACCGACAAATACCTAGCTATGCTTAATAGTTCAGAAGGTAAATTTGCAGATGGTGGCGAGTATGCTGAGTACGGTAAACAAGCACTCCGTTCGGTGATTATTCCGCCTATTTCGATGTCGTTGTCACTGTTTTTGATTTGCTTAACCTTTAGCAAGCTGCCGTTAAAACTATGGCAATTGATTAAACCTCAGCAAGAAAAGCAACCAACCACTGCTGTATCTGTTTTGCAAAAGCTGATTATGCCAGCGCTGATTTTGATAGTGCCAGTAATGTTTGTGCATAACACCTTTACTGAAGACGACCAAAGCCCTGTTAACTACTTTTTAGACAAGGTCGATGAATCGAGCAATCCGGTGTTTAGTTATGCGATTCGTTGGACTTTGCATGCGCAGCCTTTGCTGCATCCTCTAGGCTTAGAATTTGAAGAAAAACTGCATATTTACGAGAGTTTTAGTCCAGTGAGCCATGCTTTAGCTAAGGTTGATATTTTGCGTCATGGAGATGCCAACTTAAGTGCAGAACAACAGCAGCGCAGACAATACATGGTTGAGCAAAAAACTAAGTTAACAATCTCCACGAATGCGGCGAATGCCACAATTCGTATCATGAATATCGGCCCGAAGTATCGTCCTGGCATGACGTTAAAAACGGGTGCTTATGATATTCAAGTATCGGCGCCTGGATATAAAACGTATCGACGTTGGCACCAAGTTGATGCTGGTGAACAAACATTAACCATTGATTTAAGCAAGTAATTAGCAAGGAATGAAAATGCAACATTGCCAAAATACGGTGTATGCCACCGACCTCCACTGTTGTGATTGTGGAGAAGCACTTGAGCAAAAAAGACAAATGCACACGGTTGAGGAACTCAACCCTGATTTACTGGTTGATGTAAAAAACTATGCGCCACAAGCGGGTACGATCACAGGTGTTGTGAAGTCAATGTATTACTATAAGCGCCGCTATAAAACCAATAACGACAACATGTTATATGGTTATTGGTGGCTAGAAGTAGAAGACAAAGACGGCATTATTCATGAGTTTAGTGTTGATGCAGAAAAAGATGTAATTGCTAACCTACAAAAGGGTAATGTGATCACTGCTTTTCAGGAAACACCGTTAACGCTTAATTATCGCATTGCTGATGGCAATGCTAGGCGGATAGTTAAAAATGACCGCTTTATGCCAGTTGTGATTGTGCATTTTGCCGATCAACAATATCGCAGCTGGGACAAAACCATTAGCCGAAACTACACTGGTGGAACGATATTGTGGCTGGTGCTAAGTGTTATTACATTCTTAATCATGTTGTTAGCTGCAAAGCTTGAGTTTTTGCCTGCGCTACTTGCGTCATTGCCTGTGGCAATTGGGGTGTTTATGGCAGAGCAAAACTACCATAAAAAAGCCAAAGCCAAACAAGAAGCAAAGTATGATGCGATTTTAGCGGCAACAGATGTGATGCTATCGACCACCCTAAATCAATTGGGTTATAACATGCTGGCAAGAACGCCGAGTAAGTCAGATGTTATTTGTATCTCGTGTCAGCAGCGTATCAGCCAAGATGCGGCACATTGCTATTGCTGTGGTGCTAAGCAACATGTTGAAGCGATTGCTGCAAACGAACAGTCGCTTGCAAAAGATGATGAGCAAGCTATTAGCATTCAAAAAGCGTTAGAGCCAACTATAACCAAACCAACTAGTATCGCTGAGCTTGAGCATGCCATTATGGATGAATATAGTCTTGCGTATGAAAACGATTACGTGCATAAAAATGTTTGGGCACGTAACGAAAAAGGCACTATTCGTCATCGTGCTGTGCTTGGTAAAGTATTAGAAAAAGAGCAAAGCGCACATGCCAATGAAACACGTGAAACAGTAACCACCACTGAAACAACAACCACCTATCGAGGTGGCATGTATGTGGGTAGCGATGTAAAAGAGCGCGTAGAGGTATATCGCAATCGTAGCACGACTTTAAAAGGCGAAATTATGCTTGAAACGGCCACAGGTGAGCCGTTTGTTTTTAAAGCCGGTGAAGATTTATTGGGCTCAGTTGATATCGGCGATTGGGTGTATTACGCCTACAGCAGTGTAGACACAAAGCGTTATTATAAGTATTACCGAGAGTATGCGGTTAATGTGAGTAAAGACATTGCCTATGGCAACTCATCAGTACGTAGCTTTGGTATGGTACATGGTTTTAACCGTATGGTACTGCTTGGCCTTACGTCAATAGGGCTAGCGTGGTACTTTGATGCTCAAGATTTTTACCCGTTGATAAATACACTCGTACCAGAGGCCGGGATTGATTTACTCAATAATTACCCGCAAGTGGTCGAACATTTAGATGGGCTTCCGGTTGCTGTGTTTATTGTATTAAGTGTGGTTACAGGCATTTGGGGCTTTATTTATAGCCTAATAAACGGCTCACGTTTAAAGCGTAGTGTGAAAAAGCTTGAGAGCATGATCACAAAATTTTCAAAACAGTTTGGTAACGTTTCTGAGCAAATTAACAAATTGAACTAAAAAGGGTTTCGCATGCGTATTTGGCAATTAGTTTTAGCGGGTATATTAGTGTTTAGCTCGGCTGTAAAAGCGGAGCAAGAGCAATCTGTGGTCCTTATTTCGATAGATGGCTTTCGTTGGGATTATATTGAAAAACACCATGCAAAACACTTAAAAGCAATCAGTGAGCAGGGCGTACGAGCTAGCAAAATGCGTCCTGTTTACCCGACCAAAACCTTCCCGAATCATTTGTCGATTATTACCGGCTTGTTGCCGGTTAATCATGGCATTGTCGAGAACCGCTTTTGTGATACTGAGCGCAACGACTGTTACAAAATGGGGAAAGGGAAAGATGATAGCACTTGGGTGAGTGGTATTCCGCTTTGGAACCTAGCGCAAATGCAGGGCTTAAAAGCCGCAACCTATTTTTGGCCTGAATCAGATGCGCGCTTTAACGGTATGTTGCCTGATTACTTTTATCATTATTCAAAACACAGTGATTACCAAAAGCGTGTTGATCAAATTATTCAGTGGTTGAGCTTACCAAAAGCGCAGCGTCCACGTTTGGTTATAAGCTACTTTTCGCTGGTGGATAGCATGGGGCATGAGTTTGGCCCAGATGCCAAAGAGACTTATGACGCAGTGCAAAAGCTCGATAGTTTAATGGCTGATTTATCGAGCCGTTTAAAAGCGCTTGATGAAAACATTAACTTGGTGATTGTGTCTGATCACGGAATGACCTCTGTTGATCCAAGCCTTAGTATTAAAATTGATAGCTTGCCGCAAGATGAAAACTTCATAGTGCAAAACACCGGCCCTCGGGTTTTATATTATGCAAAACCAGATAGCAAAGCAGACATCAACGGGTTCAGCAAAAAGCTTGCTAAAGCCGCAGATGGTCGTTACGTCGTGCTAAGCGAGCAGCAAAAGCGTGATTATCACTATAATAAAGGCCCGCGCGTTGGCGATATTATTTTACAAACCGACGCACCTCGTGTGTTTACCGACAGTAAAATGGCTGGTTACCTAGGCACTCATGGTTACGCTTACAGCGAAGATATGGCCGCAACCTTTATCGCCACTGGCCCCGCCTTTAAACAAGGCCTTCGTTTAGACGAAGTAAGTAATTTAGATGTGTACCCGCTGATCGCTAAAATACTTGGCCTTGAGATTTTAAGCCCAATCGACAGCGACGGCGCAAGTTTGTGGCCGGCTATGAAGCAGTAAGCTTTGAGTTAGTTTGTGCCAGCACATTACTAAGGCTAAATACGATACCGTAGGCGTGAAATTTATTTCGCGCGAAACAAGTTTCACGCCTACGAATTAATACATTAGGCACTGGGCGCTAGGATTTAGGTTCTTGGACGCGATGTCAAATCGCAGCTACAGACTCACACCCGTTACCTACAACTTCGTTACCCACCCGTACTCACCATGGCTTTGAAACTTGTAGCTTTGATTACCGGCATCAAATTGGCCTTGTAGGGTGTTTTCTGTGAGGGTCATCACGGCTTGATGACCTGTTTTAGTTTGATCATTGACCTTGCCAAATACACTTCTATCGCCATTGCTGGCTTCAATAATGTTACTAATTTCGACGGTGTAACTAAGGTATTCATCGATCACTAAAATAAAGTGATCGCCGGGTTGTAAGGTTTTTAGGGTGTCTAAATCAAATTCGCTGAATGCGGTGTTTGCTAATTGGTCAGGCAAACGGCCTTGTTTATATAGATAATCGTGCGCATGATTAGATAGCTGATTAAGCGGCGCAGTTAAGTTCACAATGGGTTGTGGGGCTATTTGGTCGGCCTGCGCTTTGTAAGAGGCAACAAACTGCTGTGTGCTTGGTTTTGTTTTAAAACCATCACTTTGAATGTGCCATTCATTCAGTGCAAATGCTGTAAGTGGCAGAATGAAGATTAATGCAAGCGTCCTGTTCACATGTTTCTCTTACGGGTTTTTATGTTAACTCATTGTTAGTTTTTACCTTAAGTTAACAACCCGGTCAATGGTTAATCACTAAGTAGTGGTTTTTATTATCGTGTCGATAAAATTAATTTGTTTTACTCGGCTTTGAATGCTCAGCATAATCCGCGTTTTTTTGTCACCGAAACTCAAAGACCAGAGGTACCAAGCATGCGCGGGTGGATCATTTATAAAGATAGCCAAGGCTTGTTAAAACAAGAAACCTATGAAGTAAAACGTTTACTTGCTGCAGCCGAAGAAGAGGGCATAGATTTACAAGTTTATTCGCCTGATCAATTTGACCTGACAATTACCCGTGAAGACGGTAAAAGTATTTTAATTGATGGTAAGTCAGTTGAGCTCCCCGATTTTGTTATCCCTCGCATGGGGGCAAGTACAACTTATTTTGCGCTAGCGATTATTCGCCACCTTGAACGTTTAGGTGTGTACTGTGTTAACAGTTCGCAATCCATCGAAACAGTAAAAGACAAATTATTTGCACAGCAAATTCTTGCAGAGTGTAATTTACCAACGCCAAATACCATGTTGGTTAAATTTCCGGTGAATATTGATTTGGTTGAAAAGCAAATTGGCTTTCCTGTGGTTATTAAAACCTTATCGGGCTCGCAGGGGAGTGGTGTATTTTTATCAAAATCAAAAGAAGAGTTTGATGACTTAATGCAGCTGATTGAGGCTGCAAATCCACAAGCAAACATCATTTTACAGCAGTTTGTTAAGTCCAGTCATGGCCGTGATTTGCGAGTACTTACTATCGGTGGTCGTGCTGTTGCATGTATGGAACGTAACTCACAGGGTAAAAACTTTAAAGCCAATGTTAGTGCAGGTGGCACAGGTAAGTCATTTCCTATTACGCCAGAAATCGAATGGCTTGCAACCCAAACAGCGAACGTACTCAACCTTGATGTAGCAGGCATCGATTTATTGTTTGATGAGCAGCACTTTAAAATTTGTGAAGCAAACTCAAGTCCAGGCTTTGAAGGCTTAGAAGGTGCGTTGGGTATTGATGTCGCTAAAGAGATTTTGCACTTTATTCGCATTCGTTTAGGTATTTTTGATAAACCCACAAAACCAGAAGCGCAAGAAAAAGCAGCTGAGAGCGCAGCTTAATCTTCGGTTATTTTTGCACAAAAGCCATTTTCTGAACTTAGAAATAAGTTGAGTGAATGGCGGTTGCAAATTGCTTGTACGGTTGCAAGGCCTAAACCAAACCCTTCTTTTTGACGCGCCGGATCGCTGCGATAAAAGCGTTTTGTGAGCTGTTGTAAATCATGTTCGTTGACACCCTTACCATTGTCGACAACTGATATACTTTTTTCAGCAATTATTATTTTAATCGTTGCGCCCTTACCAGCGTACTTTATAGCATTTTCGACTAGGTTAAAAATTGCTTGAAACAACAGGTTTCGATCACCGCTTAATTGCCAAGGTGAAGAAATAGCGACATCAATTGATTGACCGTTTTGTTCGGCACTGGGTTGTAGAATTTCACTAATATCATTGGCAAGTTGACTACTATCAATTGTTTCGAGCTGCAGCGGAAACTGTCCATGTTCTAAACGTGTGAGCTTTAGCATGGCGTCAAAGGTGTTAATGATACTATTGAGCTGTTCAAGCTCGTAGCCCATTTCTGGCAGCTTTTGTAAACGCTGCTCTAAATTAAGTTTTAATCGTGTCAGTGGGGTTTTTAGATCATGAGCGATATTATCGGTAATTCCCTGTACCAAAGCGAAATTTTCCTCTACTGCATCGAGCATTGTATTGATGTGAGCTGCTAAACGATCAAATTCATCACCTGTATCTTTATGGGATAAACGCGCGCTTAAGTTGCCATTTTGGACTTGTTCGGCTGTTGCATTGAAGTAGTTTACACGACGCAAGTGTCGACGAGAAAATAGGTAACCAAACAAGCCTGTTAACGCTATTGCTAAGATAAAAGTCCAACTAGCGATTGATTTGAAATCGATGATTAAACGTTGTAAATGCTCTGTGGCAGTGGCGAGCACGATATTGCCATAAACGGTTTTAACTTTGCCTGTTGTGAGTAGGCGTATTTGACCTCGTCCGGTATCAAGAACAGGAAAAACAACTGTTTCGGGGAGTGAGGGGATATTATCGGGTAAAAAGCTTAGCTGCTGGCTTTGTTCATAATCACTCTGCCAAAAAATTAAAATATCACCTTCGCTTCTGAAAACATCCAGCTGTTGAAAAAAGCTTTGCTTGTCAAATTCGGAGGCGAGCGCTTCGATACGTGTTTTTTCGGCATCAAGGCGCCGTTCAACTTGACGGCTTTGCTCGCCAAGTAACAGTTGGTAGATTAAAGTAATCGCAAGTAATAAAGTAACAGCGGTAATTGCTGCAAAGGCCAATGTTAAACGCCAAACTGAGCTTTTTCTTGGGTCGAACAAACGTAGGTTATTTTCGTACATTAACTCTCACTAGCTTTTAAGCGGTAGCCGACACCGCGAACTGTTTCGATTTCTAATTGCGCGGACGCTTCTGTGAGCTTTTTACGAAGCCTCGCAATATGCACGTCAATAACGTTGGTGCCAGGATCAAAATGATATTCCCATACCGATTCAAACAATAAGGTACGGGTGACTAATTTGTCTTGGTGATCTAATAAATACCTAAGCAATTTAAATTCTTTGGGCTGTAAATTAACAGTTTTAGTGTTTACTTCAACTCGTTGATTACTGTAGTCGAGCGATAAATTGGCAAGACTAATTTTAGTGCTCAGTGGGGCATGAAAGGTATGCCGTTTTATTAAGTTTTCGACTCGAATAGCTAATTCAGAAAAAGAGAAGGGTTTTGTTAGATAATCATCACCGCCGGCTTTTAAACCTGTCACTCTGTCGTCTACTTTATCTAGTGCTGATAGTATTAATACTGGCGTTGTTTTGCCGGTTGCTCTTAATGCTAACAATACCTGTAAACCATCAAGCTTAGGAAGCATACGATCTAGAATAATCGCGTCGTAATGTTCACACGTCGCTAGCATAAGCCCTTGTTGACCATCTTCTGCGCAATCTAATGTGTAGCCTTGCTCAATAAAAGCCTTGTATAAAAACTCGCGATTTTGCTGGTCGTCTTCAACTAATAATAGTTTCATTAATTGCCCCAACGAAGCAAAGGTAAGTTCTTACCCGTCTCAAGATCAATCGCTTTTTTGTGACGCCCTTTGCTGGTTACGAATGTGGCGACCATGTATGTGATACCCATGTCTTGCTCTAATTGGGCTTCAATTAGGTAGTGTGTTGGCTCACTATCTAGTTGTGTTACTAAACCATGTAATGTGTAACCTTTACGGCTCATCAAATTAGCAGCTGCTATTTCTTCTTGTTCATCAAGCTCCGGAGCTTCATACTCAAGCTCTATTACCTTTCCCGCACTGTCTAAAAGTAATTCGATAAATCGTTGTTTTTTAGCTTCATATAAAGTGACTTCGAATACGCTTTGACCATTTTCAATTTCCAGCTCAAACTCAACAATAACGGCATTTTTCGCATAGTGCTGTTCTATGTTATATAAAACTTCAGTCGGGGCGGGGGCTGTGCTTGAATCTAGCATATTAAAAATGGCTGAACTTGCAGCAAAAGCAAGGCCAGAAATTAAGCACAGGCAAGTTAAAACTAGTTTTTTCATAATATTTCGACATTAGTTTGGCTGCACGTTTAGTGCTGCCATTGTTGTATTTTGTTGTTAATCATCAAGCTTACATGCACGTACAATGTTATCTTGTACCCACTGGCATTCTAGATCAACATATTGTTCTGTAAAACTCGCTAAGCTGTTATCTTCACTGATGTAGCCGAATAAACTAGCCTGTTGCGATTCAGTTACTGTTACTATGCCTTTTAATTCAAGAGGTTCATTGCTGTTATCACGTTCGATTTCACTGACAATATAGCTCTGTCCATCAATAAGACCTTCAAGCTCTAACCATTCACCTGAAAGAGTATCTGCTGTTAACCCATCTTCAAAAACGGTTCTATTTGTGATTTTCAAGCTGATGCCATTGATAATAATGTTGCCATTGCTGTAATTGGCAAAGCCAGAAACACTAAAATTACTGCTTAAATTAGGCGAAGTGTGGCTTTTCTCCAGATCTATTTCGTGGGCTAAAAACCAATTATTAGCTTGCTGCCAGATGGCATCTACTTCTATCGTATCTCCTATGGTTAATGTAGCGCGAGTGGTATCTTCAAATTTAGTTTGATCGGTAATACTCACTTGCCATTGATTGTTCAGGGTAACCAAGGAAGCGTCATTGTTGATGAAGGTAATTGTACCAAAAAGCGCTGTATCTAGATCGTCATCAGCTGTAAAGTTATGTTCAGCGTCAACCTCTTGTGCCATTAATAAGTTACCTTCTAAGCGGCCCTCTACTTCAACGAATTGATTGTTTTCTAATGCGCCGTCGATGTCTGTCTGTTGATATTGAACAGTTAAATCACCTAGTTTAAAAGTATAAGAGGCAGTGTTTAGATCTGTTATGAAACCTTCGAGTTCTAATTCTGCGCTGTTAGATAATGGTTGTTGGTAGGTAACCGTAAATTCACTATGGCTATTGTTATAACCGCTTAATTCAACCAGGCTACCATTTGAAAGGTTTTCGGTATTTAAATTATTTAACTTGAAGCCCGCAATTGTAGCGCCTTGTTCATTGATACTAACAGGCCCTTTAAAACTTGGATCATAATCAATCTGAGTTGCTTCTTTACCATTTGTTTCAACTTCAACCATCATACCCACTTTTAGATCGCTGATTAATGCGTGGTTGTCATCCACCTCAATGTCAGCATTATTTGTGGCTATTTGATGTTGGTTAACTGTAATACTGTTACTTGATATCGCACTTACCTCACCGACTAATAAGCTTGGCAAAGTGAGAGTATTTTGTACTGGTTCCTCACTCTTACTACTACTGCCACAGCCTGAAAGTAGTGCACTGATTGTTGCTAACGAAATAATAGATAGGCGATTTTGATTGATTAGTTTTGTCATGATTGGTCCTTAAATTAGTCAGTGTTTGCAGTTTAACTAAGTAAGGATTGCTTGAAGGTGGAGAGAAAATTAAATTTTGTTAATGTTTGGCATTGCAGTAAATGCCTCTTCTGTATAGTAAATTAATCTTAAAATACTACAAAAGTGTACAGTGCCATCTGGCAAATCATAGGATATGGTAGATTTTTAATTGCAAGGAGTGTGTGTACATGAGTCAGCTCATCAGTCGAGCAACTGCGGGGTTAGTGGCCGTTATTATTGGCTTTACTAGCTCAATTGCGCTTATTTATCAGGTCGTTATGGTGTTAGGTGGCACACCTGATTTGGTTGCTAGCTGGGTATTAATGCTTGGTCTTGCTATGGGCGTCAGCTCAATTGCGTTGTCTTACTACTACAAGGTGCCTATTCTTATCGCGTGGTCAACAACCGGAGCGGCACTCCTTATTTCAAGTGCCCAAGGCTATAGCTTAAATCAAGCTGTTGGCGCGTTTATGTTCTCCGCTGCGCTGGTGTTTTTGTCTGGCATTACTGGCGTGTTCGAAAAAATGATGAATAAGATCCCAAGTCAACTGGCCTGTGCAATGCTTGCAGGCGTGTTGGTGAATTTTGGTATTGATGTGTTCAACTTTATGAACGAGCTGCCTTTAGTGATTGGGTTAATGGTGGCTGTTTATTTATGTGGAAAACGTTACTTTCCACGCTTTGCTATGCTCGCAGTGGTTGTGGCGGGATTTTTAATAGCAGGTGTAACTGGGCAAATTGATACCTCTAGCTGGCAGTGGAAAATGAGCGAGTTTGCTTACATTGCACCTGAGTTTGATTTAAACGCCATGATAAGTGTTGGTTTACCGCTGTTTATTGTGACTATGACGTCGCAAAACTTACCGGGTATTGCTGTATTAAAAGCGCATCACTATAAAGCCCCTGTGTCGGCAGCGTTAAATGTAACCGGGCTATTAAATGTATTTATTGCACCATTTGGTGGCTATGCCATTAATCTAGCGGCTATCACCGCTGCCATTTGTATGAGCCCTGAGGCTGATAAAGATCCAAGAAAACGTTATTGGGCAAGCATTGCTGGTGGGGTGTTTTACATTATTATGGCGCTACTCGCGGCAACCTTGGTTGGTTTGGTAGCAAGCTTGCCACAGGCATTGATTTTGGCGTTGGCGGGTATCGCACTATTTGCCACTATTGCCAGTAGCTTACAGCAAGCTTTAACTGAGGCGTATTATACCGAAGCCGCTATCGTGACCTTTTTGGTCACAGCGTCTAATCTAACTTTGTTCTCGGTTGGTTCTGCATTTTGGGGAATTGTTGCAGGTACGGTGACTTTGGTTATGACACGCAAAGATTAGTGACACGCTTCAATAATAAAAAAGGCCCTAGTTACTGTATATAATAGCTAGGGCCTTTTGTTATTTAAGTAGTGGTTTTATCACTTCAAACATTGCATTGATATGGTCATCGCGGGTATTCAATGCTGGAATGTAGCGGTACTTTTCACCGCCTGCATGCTCAAAGTTTTCGCGGTTTTCGCCTTCGAGCTCTTCTAGTGTCTCTAAACAGTCGGCACTAAACGCAGGGCTTAAAATTGCAACGTCTTTAATGCCTTCAGCAGGGTAGCTTTCAAGGGTTGCGTCTGTGTATGGCTTCAACCATTCAGCTTTACCAAAACGGCTTTGAAAGGTTGTTACAGCAAAGTCTTTTTCAAAGCCAAGTTTCTCAGCCACTAAACGGGTGGTTTGCATACAAAAACAGTAGTAAGGGTCGCCGTTTTCTAAAAACAGTTTAGGTGTACCATGGTACGAAAACACCAACTTTTGTGGCGTGCCATGGGCATTTAGATCTTCGCTAATGCTAGCGGCTAGAGCATCAATGTAAGTCGGGTTGTCGTGATAACCATTAATAAAATGTAGCTCTGGCACCCAGCGCCACTTGCGAAGCACATTTGATACTGCATCAAATGTTGAGCCAATGGTCGTGCTTGAATATTGTGGGTACATAGGCAGCACAATCACGCGAGTGATACCTTTTTCGCGCAGCTCTTCAAGGCCTGCTTCAATTGAAGGGTTACCGTAGCGCATGGCCATAACTACTTCGGTGTCGTGGTGTCCTTTGTCTTTTAAAAGGGCTGCTAACTTTTTGCTTTGCTCTCGGGTAATATGAGTAAGCGGTGAGCCGTTTTCAGTCCAGATACTTTTATAAAGTGCTGCTGAACGTTTTGGGCGTAACGTAAGTACAAAGCAATAAAGGATGATCATCCAAATGAAACGCGGGATCTCGACAATTCGTGGGTCTGATAAAAACTCGCGTAAATATGTTCTAAGTGCCGCGGTAGTAGGGGCGTCTGGGCTCCCTAAGTTGGTCAGTAAAATGCCCGTTTTTTTGTTGAATCGGCCGTCGTGCGGCTTATCGGTAATGGCGGAAAATCGCGACACTGAGTGCTCCTGTATGAAGTAATCGTAATATAAATCACATTGTAACGAAGTAAGCTGACTATGTGATCACTTTATTCGCTAATTTTTGATCATGATCCTGAAAGGGTTCGGTTTTTTCGATTCTAGTTGTTGCAGTTTATTAATCGATTTAGGGCCAAATACATGCCCTTTTGGCAACAGTAAAATACCGTCGTAATTTCTGAGCGCGTGACCAAGCACCATGCCATTTTTAAGGTTTTGTGCTGAAAGAATTTTCATAGTGCCAACATTTTGGACACTCGCACAGTTAATTTCTAAGCTATTAAATATTTCTAAAATTTTTGGGTGATAGTATGTTCCGCTATAGAGCTGTAATTGATCGCGAGCCCTTTCAAAATTACTACTCTCTGAGCTTGAAAGTTGTGCAACGGCTTGCCAAAAATCACGGGCTACAGCTAATATCATCGCGGCTTTTGGAATCTCATTCCCTTTTAACCCTTTCGGTTTTCCTGTCCCATTATAGTGTTCAAATTGGTAATAAATTGCTTCAGATACATCACTTAAGTGAGGCGCAGGCATGAGCATTAATTGTGCTGTGCTTGGGTGCGTATAAAATAGTTTTCGTTGTGTTTCAGTGAGCTCTCTAGTTGGTTTTTTATAAAGCTCTGGCTCCATTGCAAGTAGACCTATTTGTGATAAGTATCCTGCAATTTCTGTCATTTCTATAAGTTGATTGTCTAGACCAAGGCGCGTGGCTAGTTGTTTACAGGTAGCAGCAATATTTTGAGCTTGTGTTCCATCTAGGTAAGGGTTGGCATTTATAAAGTTATATAAAATCTCAAAAGTAGCGCGATGCTCATGCTTCTCTCGTTCATTTACTGTTTCAAGTTGTTTTAATACTTTACGGATTTGTTGTGTGCGCTTTTCTACCATTTGCTCAAGGTTGTTGTTTAACTCTTTTAGTTGGCTGTTTTGCGCTTTAATTTTTTGCTCTAACTGTTGATTCTGGCGTTTCAAAGATGTTTTTTCTATCGCATCATTTATATTGCTTAGTAGTAATTCGTTTTGCCATGGTTTTTGTATGTAAGTATGAATTTTACCGATATTGACTGCAGCAATCGTGTTTTCTATATCTGAGTAACCGGTTAGCAAAATGCGCTGTGGTTCAGGAGCAATGGTGAGTGCCTGTGCGAAAAACTCAGCCCCATTCATGCTTGGCATACGCATGTCGCAGATAATTACATCAAAACTATAATTAGCTAGAGTTTTAAGTCCATCTTTGGGATCTGAGCAGGCTTTTACGGTGATATTGTTAGCTGATAATAACCGCAAAAGAGTTCGCAGCACTATTTCATCATCATCAATGCATAAAACCTGAATATGTTGTTTGCTAATTTGCTCTGCCATGCCATTTTACTATGAATCATCGTTAATCAATAACATAGCCTTAAATTAAGCCTTGTGCTAGGTTTTAAAAGAGACAAACACAGTTTGAGATTAAAATGGATGATTTTAAACAAGCATATTTATTAGAGAAAGCGGCCAGAGAAGAGGCCGAACAATTGCTTGCCGATAAAAGCCGGATTCTGGTAGCTGTTAATAGTGAGCTTGAACAAAAAGTTGCTGATTTAGAGCATCATCAAGCTATGTTTATTCAAGCTGAAAAAATGGCAACTTTAGGCACATTGTGTGCTGGAGTCGCACATGAAATTAATAACCCGCTTGCTTATAGTATGAGTAACCTTGATAGTTTGAAAAGCTACTGTGGTTTCTTCAGCAAGCTACTGAAATTATGCAGCGAGTTTAGTGAAAATCACATAGACAAAGAGGCTTTTCATCAACAGCTGGTGGATCTAAACCAAGTACACTCTTTTGCGTTTGTTGCTGATGATTTACCTGATTTAATTGATGATACAGAACAAGGTTTGCAACGGATTAGTAAAATAGTGTCGAACTTGTTGAATTTTTCTCGCCCTAAAAGTCAGGATATGCAGTTTGCTGATATGACAGATGCAGTGACAAGTGCGGTGAAACTTCTTACTAATCAATTAAGAAATTGTCATTTGCAATCGCAATATAGCCCAATATCTCAAAGCTGGTGTAATCTAGCTGCTATTAGCCAAGTAATTGTTAACCTTTTAATTAATGCTAAACAAGCTTGCGATAATCAAGACTCTCAAACAAAAATTACTATCAATGTTTATGAGCTAGAGCAACACATATATATCGACATTGAAGATAATGGCATTGGTATGTCAGCAGAGACCATCGCTAAAATATATGATCCTTTTTTCACTACTAAACCAGTAGGAGAAGGTACCGGCATGGGTATGACGATGGTGTATGCTATTGTGCATGAACATAAAGGTCGAATTGATATTCAAAGCTCGCAAGGAATTGGCACAAGAATGAGTTGCGTATTTCCTGTTTTGAGTCAGGTAACTAGTTGACAATATTTCAGTTGTTGCAAAAATTTGTGGATTCGCTAGTGTAGAACTAAACCCATTTAAAATTATTGAAAAGGCACGTTATGCTCAATCAACAAAGTTCAGATGTTTTTAACAACTATCTCGCCAGTCAAAGTACAACGAATCAAGTGAGTTTGGATCAAGTGCTTGGCTATATGTCTGGTTTGTTAGCCTGTTCAGAGTTTTTTGGAGAGTCAGAGCTTGCCAATTACATTGCTGATAATGATGAAGCGGTATTCAACACCTTAATGACGGATTCTGAGCCACGCGATGCAATGATTGAGCTGCTCGATAATGTGACCGAAGCACAAGTTGAACAAAAGAAGATTTTAGCCGAATTATATCCAAATGAAGTAAACAGCAATGAGCCAAGCCAAGCACTGCAAGATTTTTGTAGCGGCTATATTGCAGCTTATATCGTGAATCAAGAAATTTGGCACAGCGATTTACAATTTTTACTGCAAGCGGATGGTCAACAAGAAAATGAAAGCGAAGATGGTCAATTGTTTATTGATAATTTTGAAGCAACTCTCGATTTGCTTACAACCTTTGCAATGTGGGATCAGGCGCTAGCAAACCACCCTGAACCAGATAAACTAGGCGAAGGGTTTGTGACCTTCTTTAACGCACTAGACGAGAGTTTATCTGAAATTGCCACTATGGCGTTAATGCTTGAAGATGAAAAGCTGGCAATGTTGGAACAAGATAAGTAAATACTCCTCACCTCAGTAGAAATAAGCTGATAGTTGCATTATTTTGCTTATTTCTGCTGTAAAGTGAATAATTCCCACCACTGAAACTCTATTAATACTATAAATAGAAATATTTATACCTAAGTAGTACCTCTTTTTTCTTTCATTTTGTGGATTTGTTGATAGGATGTTTTGTAAAGGTTAACTCGCAGGCTTGAGTTAGCTTTCAAATTTGTGATTTTAAAATCAATAATACGTGCTTAGTGCTTTTCTAAATTTCTCCAAAAGGGGCGTCTTTTGTTTTAAGGAAAGCCAGAATATCAACAGGATACACATGACAACACATTCTTTAAGTATGCTGGCCGTTGCGGTCAGTGTGGCTGTTTCTGCGACTTCAGTGCAGGCAGCTGAGCAAGCACCTGCTGCCAAAGCAGATAAAAACATCGAACAAATCTCTGTATTAGGCTCACGGGTTGCTAATCGTACGGCTACCGAATCAACATCACCCGTTGATTTAATTGATGCAGATGACCTAAACAAAGGTGGTTTTACTGAGCTCGGCCAAAGTCTGCAAGCGACGGCTCCTTCATTTAACTTTTCACGCACGCAAGTGTCAGATGGCTCTGACTTATTTAGACCAGCGACTCTTCGTGGTTTACAGCCTGACCAAACGTTAGTGCTTATCAATGGTAAGCGCCGTCATAACCAATCTATTTTTGGCTTAAATGGTACTGTAGGTGCCGGTGCTGCAGGTACCGATATGAACGCGATTCCGCTTACCGCTTTAAAAGGCGTTGAAGTACTTCGTGATGGTGCTGCGGCGCAATATGGCTCAGATGCGATTGCTGGTGTTATCAACTTATCGTTAAACGATTCAACCGGTGTTACAACGGGTTATGTGCAAGCAGGTAGCACAGGTGAAGGCGATGGTGACACTATTTCAATGGGTTTAAACCGGGGTTTTGATTTAGGTGATGAAGGCGGCTTCATTAACTTTTCTTTAGAATACCGTGATGCTGATGGCACCAACCGCGCAGAGCGTGATACTGGTGGCTCAGTTGATGTACCAGCAGGTACGCTATCTGACGAGGTTCGTTGGGGGCAAGGTAACGCTGATAGCGAATTTACGTCTGTGTTTTATAACATGGCGTTACCATTCGGTGAGACTGAGCTTTACTCATTTGGCGGATACTCAAACCGTACTGCGCTAGGTAATGGTTTTTATCGTAACTTTGACCAAGCAGCGAAGAACGTGGTGCAAGTATATGGCGATGGCTTTTTACCTCGTATCGATAACGAAGCTGAAGATATTTCGTTTTCACTTGGTTTACGCGGTGAGTTAAATCCAGATTGGAGCTATGACGTATCTGCCGTATATGGTGAAAACAGTTATGATTTCACGTCAAAAAACACCCTAAATGCGTCGTATGCTGCTGAATATGTTGCGAATAACCCTGATGCAAGCGATGCTGATATTGTTGCAAATGCAGGCCCTAATGGTGGCTACTCAGGTGGCTTTAGGTTTGATCAAACAACAGTAAATACAGACCTGAATGGTATTGTTGATATTGGCCGTAGTGAGCCTTTATATGTATCAGTGGGTGCTGAATACCGTAAAGAGAATTATGAAATCGTGCCGGGCGAAGAAGCGTCTTATGCGTGTGGTTTAGCTAATTCAGATACCTCATACCCTGCGGTAAACGACAGCAGCGTATTTGCTGAGTGTGGTTTCCAAGCTTATAACGGTTTACGCCCTGAAGCGTCAAACAAAGAGAGCCGTCACAGCTATGCATTTTATATAAATGCCGAAACGCTGATAACGGACGCATGGCAAGTAAGTACAGCGCTTCGTTATGAAGACTTCTCTGATGCCGGTGATGACATCATTGGTAAGCTAGCTACGCGCTATGAAATTACCGATGACTTTGCCGTGCGTGGTGCGATTTCGTCTGGCTTTAGAGCGCCATCATTGCAACAAAGTGCGTACACTGCTTACACTACAAACCTAGGTGCTGGTGGTGTGTTATTGCAGTCATTCACAGCAACTGCGGGCTCTGATTTCCCATCAGCACTTGGCGTTGATAGTCTAGGCCTTGAAAGCTCTGAAAACTTAAGTGCGGGTTTTGTTTATAACGTAACCAGCGATTTATCATTAACTGTTGATTTTTATCATGTAGAGATCAAAGACAGAATTACCCTTGGCAGCTTAATGTCGGCGGACGATGTGGCATTTAGTGCCGAGGCTGTGGCTGCGCTTAATGCAACAGGGGCACAGCAAGCCAACTACTTCTCAAACTCAGTTGATTCAACCACTAAAGGGGTTGATATTATTGCTTCGTACCGCACCGATTTATACGACGGTAATTTCTCAGCAACCTTCGCGGGTAACATTAACGAAACTGAAATTGATGATGTAAATGCACCAGAGGGTATTCCTGAATCAATCGCCCTTGATGATTTACAACGTAGTTTCTTAACCGACGGTCAACCAGGTGAGCGTGCAACGCTAACGTTTGAATACGATCGTGGCGATTTCAACAGCATGCTACGCTTTAATTACTATGGTGAAACAGACGTTAAATACTTTGGTAATGACCACATTGGTTTGCCTGATGAGCTATCACCTACCGGTGAGTTTAAAGACACAAGCACGGTAGAATCGGCGGTATTAGTGGATGTTAATGTGGGCTATCAGCTAACTGACGAACTCATGCTATCGGCGGGTATTGATAATATCTTTGATGTAACGCCAGACGAACTAGGCGAAGATGAAGCGCTTGATTTTATTACAAATAAAGCATTCAAATACCCTGTTCGTGCACTACCTTATGGTTTTGATGGTATGACCTACTACGCAAAATTAAGTTTTAGTTTTTAATTCCTAAGTTGATATGAAACTTAAATAGCGCCTTACGGCGCTATTTTTTTGCTTAATTGTAGTGTCCGACATTTGTCTTTAATTAGAGAGTTGCAAGGGGAAAGTTTGCGAGTTTCGAGATACTAGATGCGAGTCTGTAGCAGCGATTTCATATCGCGTTTTATTTCGCTTTTTTGAGTTTTCATCTGCATTTAAGCACTCCAGAATCTATTTAGTAGAATGCTTCCAAATAACAAAATCCAACCTGCAACTATAATTGTGTAGTAGACAGTCGAATTAATTATTGGCTCTAAAGTGAAGCGTGGTGAAAATAATTTTTTTACCGGTTTAAAGAATAGCTTTGGGTTTAAGCTACCCGCTAAAATTATAAGTGAAATTGCTAGACAACTAATGAACTCTAACCAGTCTAGGCCTTGTAATATAAGCGAATAAACACCGACAGTTAAATTAATAATTGCTGCCAATCCGAACAAAATTGATAGCAGCTTTTCCTTTTTATTAAGCCTTTCCATGCTGTAATACTCCTTATTACATTATTTAATATCTTCACATTCAGGTAAGTTACGAGAAACGAACTTGTAGCTGCGATTTTAATCTCGCACCTTATAATTCGCATCCATCACCAATGTCGCGGCATAAAGCCGCTGCTACGTAGGCGTAAGCTTGTATGGCGCGCGAAATAAATTTCACGCCTACGTCTAGTTGTTTTACATAGGTGTGGTGTTTGAGAGTTCATGGCTGAAGCCATTCCTACGAACGACATCAAATTTGTAGCAGCGATTTCATATCGCGTTTTATCCTATTCAATGCGCAGCCTCTTTGAGAGTTTTTGTTTTCTCTGTGTACCGCGAAGCGCCTCTTTGTTGTCTGTGATTAAAATTATTTTCACAAAGAGAAGTTTATGAGAAGAAAAAGAGGAAGTGAAAACACCTCCTCCATAATTGTAATATTTTTGCTATTTCGAACCATTAACCACTCGGTCGCAAATCTCGCGCATTTGTTGTTTTATTTCGGGTTCTTTTTCATCGAATATCTTGTTGATCCGCTCGATATAGGCATGGTTTTCTTCGAATGGCACGCCGATTTCGTAGACATCGGCGGCTTCGCGTAGCATTTCTTTATCGAACTCACTGAAAATATCGACCATCTCTTGGGCTTTCTCTTGCTCAATACCGAGTGCTTCAAAAGCTGAGCGGCCCATACGCATGGTACTGTCGTATGTTTCGCGAATAATATCTCGACAACCGTAAGCCCATAAATCGTATACATGATGGCGGTCTACAGCGCGGGCAACCACATGTAAATGCGGGTAATTTTGCATCGCATAACGAACTAATTTAGTGATTTGTTCGGCATCATCAAGCGCAACAACCAGCAGTTTTGCATCTTCAATGCCTGCAGCACTGAGTAAGTCTGGTCGAGTTGCATCACCAAAGAAATTACGAATACCAACACGCTCTAAGGCTTCGAGTTGCTTGTAGTTGTAATCAATCACAGTCGTTTTATAGCCGCCAGCTTGTAAAATACGGTCAACCAGCCCACCCATTCTGCCTGAGCCTGCAATGATCACATGGCTATCATCGGGAAACTCGTCTGTTTCTTTTCCTGGTTGCTCACAAATGAAACGGGGTGCTATCACACGCTGATAAAGGATATATAACCCAGGTGAAAGTAGCATGGATAAAGTAACAACCAGTAAAAGTTGGTCGGCGATGTTGTCTGCCAATACATTATTAGAGACACTGTAAGCAAGTAGTACAAAACCAAACTCACCAGCTTGAGCAAGCCCCAGTGCTAGCAACCAGAGTGCGGCGCCTCTAAGACCAAAAATACGACCTAAAATAAGCAGTACAGCTGTTTTTGTTACAATCAATGCACTGGTTAAGAGCACAATGGTAGCTAGGTTATCTGCGAGTAATTGAAAATTGATACTAGCGCCAACGGTGATAAAGAATAATCCTAGCAACAGCCCTTTAAAGGGATCGATATTACTTTCGAGTTCGTGTTTATAAGGTGAATTTGCAAGCACAACACCCGCTAAAAAAGTACCAAGTGCAGGTGATAAGCCTACTAACGACATCATCAAAGCGATACCAATAACAAAGAATAGGGCTGTTGCAGTAAATAATTCGCGAAGCCGTGCTTGTGCTACAAATCTAAAAATGGGTGCGGTTAAGTAGTTACCACCAAAAACAACGAGCGCTATCATACCTAAAGTAACCAGCGCTGCTTGCCAGCTCTCAAGACCCGCCACCAAGCTTAAACTAGCATGAGTGTCTTCACTTGTATGAGCTGTATCTGCAATGGCTGGCGCTAATTCAGGTAAAGCAAGCAAGGGAATAAACGCAAGCATAGGAATAACGGCTATGTCTTGAGTAAGTAAAACGCTAAATGAGGCTTGACCACCATCTGACTTTAATAGCCCGCGCTCTGAAAGCGTTTGCAGCACAATCGCGGTCGATGAAAGTGATAAAATTAAGCCTATTGTAAGTGCAGTTTGCCAAGCATGACCAAATGCTAAACCAATACCCGTAAAGGCGGCAGCTGATAAAACTACCTGTCCGCCACCAAGGCCAATAAGCTGTTTTCGCATTGACCAAAGCGCTTTGGGTTCAAGCTCTAAGCCAACAATGAACAGCATCATTACCACACCAAATTCAGCAAAATGCTGGATGGCAATCACATCAACATTTAAAAATGTCAGTGTTGGCCCAATAACAATACCAGCGAGTAAGTAGCCAAGTACTGAGCCTAACCCCAGTTTGCTGGCAATAGGCACGGCAATAATGCCTGCAATAAGGAAAATATAGGCGATTAAGAGAAAGTCAGTCATCGTAATCCTGTTTGTTTTTAATTAACTATGGATGGTTTCGCTAGTTTTGCCAGTAGTTAGGTAGTGAATGCAATCAAAAAGCGAATTTAGTCAGTAAAATGACAACAAGGAATGGTGTTTAGTCAAAACGAGTAAGACAAAATAAGGGGTAAAAAATCATCGTTTTTTTATTAAAAATACTTGCGTAGCGCTAGGCTAGGTATATACTCGCAGCACGTTTAATAGGAGTAAAAAATGAGCAAAAAGAAACAACGCGCGCAAGGCCAAGTTGATACTGGTCGTGGTGTAATCAACGACAATGTGTACGCCGCAATGGTGACATCTAAGCTGTTCACAGCAAAAGTAGAGAAACCTAAAAAAGGTAAAGGTGCATATCAACGTAAGGCTAAACATGCAGGACGAGAGTCCTATTTAATCGCTGCTTAATTAAGTTGTGATCAAATAGGATTTTTGTGAAAAGCAAACACTGAGTGTTTGCTTTTTTTATGACTAAAATTCGTGTTAAGAATAAATTTCCCCCAATTTTGATAGAAATTTTTACCTAAAAACTAATTTATTCGTTATATACCCAGAATCGATACGGTAATTATTTTTGTTTTACCTCACATAACCTCTGACTATTTTGTGCGCAAACCAGATAAACCGTACTTTTGCGGTTAAAATATTGTTAATTTTATGTTCATTTTTACACTGTAGAATCATCCTCGTTTTTGCTTTTCAATAAAAATAATTAATTCTTTTTTAGTGTTTATATTTAAATTTTGCATCAAAAAGTGTGTTTATTTTACCCTTTATAGGTAAATGCAAACTTGACGTAATAGCACTTTGTGTTACTTTAAAGTTGGATTTGTAAAATAAATGTTATTAAAACTTTGGGCGGAGGGAGCGAATGAGCTCGCATAAATTAATAAAAAATGCCTTTAAACTGAGTGCGCTGTCACTAGGTTTATACGGCTTTACAGCACAGGCTGCGATTGATTGCAGCAACTTAGAAGTGTGGCAACAAGGGCAAACTCATGTTGGTGGTGATCAGGTTCAAGCACAAGGTAGCGCTTATGAAGCCAAGTGGTGGACGCAAACTAACCCTGTGGAGACTTCTGGTGTCGATCAAGAGTGGCGTTTATTGGGTGTTTGTGACAGCGTTGTCAATGAGAATCAAGCACCTCAAATTAGCAGCTTAACACCCGCAGAGGGTTCTTTATTTACCACAAGTGACAGCGTTGTCATAAGTGCGATTGCCGCTGATCCTGATGGTAGCGTGGCAAGTGTTGAGTTTTTTGTTGATGGAACATCGCTGGGTGTTGTGACAAGCACACCTTACTCTGCGAGCTGGCAAGCAACCCAAGGCAGCCATGTGATCAGTGCGGTCGCAACGGATGATTTAGGGCTAACCTCTACAGCGGTTGCACATTCAGTGAGTGTGTCTGATGACGTTGAGCCGGATAACCAAGCGCCAGTGGCAAGCATTGAATTTAGCTCACTGCCATCACAAGTAACGGTGGGTGACAGTGTGGTGTTTGCGCTTTCTGGCACTGATAGCGATGGCCAAGTGACTGCGTTATCGTTAACTGAAAACAGCACTGAAGTTCATCAAGCAAGTGCTGCTTCTTCAAGTTACACGTGGCAGGCTCCAGCACTTGGGCAATTTTCATTTACCTTAACGGTGACCGATAACGAAGGCGCGACGGATACACAAAGCAAAGTTGTGAATGTTGTTGAAGCAACAGAGCCAGGTACAGATTGTAAACCACAAGGCTTATACCAAACACCGGGTGTCAATACCCCATACTGTAGCGTGTATGATGCAAATGGCCGCGAGAAAATGGGCCCAGATCATCCACGCCGCGTTATTGGTTATTTTACGAGTTGGCGAAATGGTGCCAATGGTCAGCCAAGCTACTTAGTTAACGATATTCCTTGGGACAAGATCACCCATATTAACTATGCCTTTGCGCATGTTGATGGTAATAACAAGGTCTCGATTGGTGATCCAAATGCAGCTGGCAACCCAGCGACAAACATGACTTGGCCGGGCGTTACAGGCGCTGAAATGGATCCAAGCTTTAGTTACACAGGTCACTTTAACTTACTCAATAAATTCAAAAAACAACACCCAGATGTAAAAACCTTAATCTCTGTAGGTGGCTGGGCTGAAACAGGTGGTTATTTTGGTGAAGACGGTACTCGCGTAAACAGCGGTGGTTTCTACACGATGACAACCAATGCCGATGGCTCAGTGAACCAAGCGGGGATTGATGCCTTTGCGAAAAGTGCCGTTGAGTTTATTGAAACCTACGGTTTTGATGGTGTCGATATTGATTACGAATACCCATCGTCAATGAATGACTCAGGCCACCCTGATGATTTTCCTATCTCTAATGCTCGTCGCGCAGGTCTTAACGCCTCGTATCGTGTATTGATGCAAAAACTACGTGAAGAGCTTGATATTGCAGGTGAAAAGGCAGGTAAACATTACTTACTAACGATTGCTTCGCCATCTTCAGGTTACTTATTACGTGGCATGGAAACATTCCAAAGCGTGAAGTATCTCGACTACGTTAACATTATGTCTTATGACTTACATGGTGCATGGAATTCACATGTAGGCCATAACGCAGCCTTGTTTGATACCGGTCTTGATTCTGAATTAGCGCAATGGGGCGTTTATACCACCGCTGAGTTTGAAGGTATTGGCTACTTAAATACGGATTGGGCTGTGCGTTACTTCCGCGGTGCGGTCTCTGCAGGTCGAATCAATATTGGTATTCCATATTATACCCGTGGCTTTAAAGATGTATCCGGTGGTACTAATGGTTTATGGGGCCAAGCAGCGCTACCAGATCAATCAAAATGTGCGAAAGGGACTGGCGTTGGTGAGAAAAATCAATGCGGTAATGGCGCACTCGGCATTGATAACCTATGGCACGATAAGAACGATGTTGGTGAAGAAATGCCAGCAGGTTCTAACCCACTATGGCATGCGAAAAATCTTGAAAATGGCATTAACCCTTCTTACCTTGAAATCTATGGTCTAACGCCAGAAACCGATGCAGATGATGTATTAACGGGTACTTATACACGTTTTTACGATGATGTAGCGGTTGCTCCATGGCTTTGGAATGCAGAGAAAAAGGTATTCTTATCAATTGAAGATGAGCAATCAATGGCAACCAAAGTTGATTATGTTATCAACAATGGCCTTGGCGGCATCATGTTCTGGGAGCTTGCCGGTGACTATGATTATGACTCAGCGAAAGGTGAGTACTTCATGGGCTCAAGCTTAACCACACTTGCTTACGATAAATTTAACCAAAGTGGTGTGGCTTACAACACTCATCAAGGCAATGTCGATTTTACCCTGCCAAGCGAGGCGGTTGACGTAAGCTTTACAGTGAAAGACTTCCCAATTGGTGATGATAACTACCCAATTTCACCTACATTCGCATTCACGAATAACTCAGATATCGACTTAAGCGGCGCGAAAATCAGCTTTGATGTGCCCGTTTCTACCTCGGCAATTTTCAAATCAAATTGGAATGCACAAGAAAAGCTCGGCATGGCTGTTGAAGCGAATGGCTCTAATGCGGCTGGCGATAATATCGGCGGCTTTGAAAATGAGTTCCATCGTTTTTCAATCACCTTAGTGAATGAGTGGGGCGGTATCGAAAAGTCATTTAACACAGGTGAAACCGTTGAGGCGCAAGTTATGTACTACATGCCAATTACGGGGCCAACTAACTTCACCATTGAGAAAAATGGCAAAACCTATGCCTTCAAATACGAATACCCAATGCTACCAGATGGCACAGCTGGCAGTGGTGATACTGGCGGTGACACCGGTGGTGATACGGGTGGCGAGGGAAGTTGTAATGGTGTTGATGTAGCAAGTATCCCTGTGTATCCAAATTGGCCGCAAACTGATTGGGCTGGTAATCCAAGCCATGCTGTTGGCGGCGACCTAATGAATCACAACAACGTGATTTACGAAGCAAAGTGGTGGACGAGCACAGAGCCAGGCACATCTGCTGACTGGACGGTGAGTTGCACGCTTTAACCAACTAAGCGGAGCAAGCACTTTGCTCCGCATTTCTACAGCGAGAACAACAATGAAAGTAATGAAATCAAAGGCATTGTCTTTATCGGCAGTGGCAACCAGTATGCTGCTTGCCTGTGCATCAAGCCATGTGAATGCCCACGGATTTTTAGAAAGCCCGAAGGCTCGTCAAGCGATATGTAATGCTGATGGTGGGTACTGGTGGCCTGCTGATGGCAGTGGTATTCCTAACCTAGCTTGTCGTGCAGCGTTTGTTGAAGCAGGGCATGTACAGTTTGTTCAAGACATTGAATTTTCAGCTAATACCATTGATTACACAAGCCTTGATGCAGTAAAGCAAAGCGTGCCTGATGGCCGATTATGTGCCGCAGGCGACCCTGAAAAACGCGGTATGGATTTACCTTCAGCGCATTGGCAACGCAGTGAGGTTATTCCTAATGCGAATGGCGATATTTTAGTGCGTTTTTTAGCAAGTACGCCGCATAACCCGAGTTTCTGGCAGTTTTATTTAACAAAACCGGGCTTTGATAGTGCGACTCAAGTGCTTACTTGGGACGACCTAGAGCTTGTTGAAGAGTACGGTAATCTTGATTTTAGCATTGATGCTAACAACGGCCGTTACTATGAAATGAGCGTATCTATTCCACAAGGGCGCAGTGGCGATGCCATTTTATACACGCGTTGGCAACGAGATGATGCCGGTGGCGAAGGCTTCTACAACTGTAGCGATATTAATATTGTCAGCGATGCGACCCCGACAGAGCCAACCGATTGGGCAGCAATTAGCTACTTTGTTCGTCAAGGACAAGACGCTGAGGTTGGCGGTAGAGTGTCAGCGAGGTTATTTGATGAAAATGGCCAAGAGTTACTCACTCAACAAATGCAGATCACAGCTGATAACCAAGCTAATTGGCAGGCTGAATTTGCAGCACTGTTAAACCTTAATTACGCGCACTTAGTTAATATTGGCGTGCAAAATAGCGCTGGAGATATTGCCTTTGATGCGTCTGATTTAATGACTAATCAGGTCTTTACAACGAATGCAAATTACAGCTTTGCACTAAGCGTACAAGCGGCTCCTGACAATACCGCGCCAATTATTCATCAACCAGATGACCTTCAAGTCGAAGAAGAAAGCAGCACCGCGATACACCTACACGCCTTTGATGATCAACAAAGCACATTAACTTATAGCTGGGATGTACCTGCACCACTGAGCTTTACGGGTAGCGATGCCAACATCACGCTAAATGCCCCCTCTGTAGATGCTGATACAAGCTACACCGTAAGAGTATCGGTGTCAGATGGCGAGCTCACAAGCCAAGTAAGTTTTACCGTGACTGTGCTCAATAGCACTGTGGTCGACCCTGACCCTGTTGATCCGAGCGTGCCTGCTTGGAATAGCACAAGCCAATACAACACGGGCGATAAAGTGAGTTTTAACGGCGGAGTTTACAGTGCGAAATGGTGGAACCAAGGCGCACAACCAGACAGTAGTGATGCATGGCAGCTTGAATCAGGCAGTGCATCAATCGAGTGGAACAGCGGCAAAGCCTATCAAGGCGGCGACGAAGTAACCTATCAAGGACAGCGCTATCGAGCGCAGTGGTGGACCCAAGGAGATGTACCGGGTGCCAGCCAAGTATGGACAGAAATCTAAAGTTTTGTAGTTCAAACTTTATCAATAACAGCGTAACGCTATATAAAAACAGATAAGAGAGAATCATGAATATAAAACAATTAAGCGCAGCCATTGGTGTTGCACTCTTTGCAAGTGCAGCGAATGCAGCACCTTCAACACCCACCATTATTTGGGAGCCACAAGAGTACTCATTTGTTGAGGTTGATCTTGAAGGTACAGGCTCATACAAGAGCTTAGTGAACCGCGTTGATGAAGTCACTATCAGCATTGAATGGAACGCATGGAGTGGGGATGGCGGCGACAGCTATAAAGTGTACTTCGATGATATGTTGGTTAATGAAGGCTCGCTGGCAGCAGGCACTAAAAGTGGTGTTATTAGCTTCCCGTATGATAAAGCAGGTCGTCACACATTATATGTAGAACTATGTGAAGGCGGTACCACCTGTGCGCGCAGTGAAGGTAAGCCAATTGTTATTGCCGATACAGATGGCGGTCACTTAGCGCCATTGCCGATGGATTATGATCCAAACAACCAAGATATTGGCACCAAAGATGGTCTTGTTACCGGTGCCTACTTTGTTGAATGGGGTATTTATGGTCGCGATTTCGACGTAACCAATATACCAGCACAAAACCTCAGTCATATCTTGTATGGGTTTATTCCAATTTGTGGACCTAATGACTCGTTAACAGGTGGCCCTAAAAACGCGCTAAATACTGCCTGTGCGGGTTCGCAAGATTTTGAAGTTGTGATCCACGACCCATGGGCTGCGATTCAAAAAGCGCTACCGGGTGTTGATAGTAATGACCCAATTCGTGGTACATATTCGCAGTTAATGGCGTTAAAGCAGCGCTATCCTGATCTGAAAATTTTACCATCAGTGGGTGGTTGGACTTTATCAGACCCATTTGCCTACTTTACCGATAAAGCAAATCGCGACACGTTTGTGGCATCAATGGAAGAGTTTTTAAGAACGTGGAAGTTCTACGACGGTGTTGATATTGACTGGGAATACCCGGGTGGTCAGGGTGCTAATCCAAACTTAGGCGACCCAGTTGCTGACGGCCCTGCATACGTTGCGTTAATGCAAGAGCTGCGCGCAATGCTTGATAAGCTTGAAGCCGAGACAGGTCGTGAGTATGAATTAACATCAGCGATTGGTGCGGGTTACGACAAAATTGAAGATGTTGATTATTCACAAGCTCAACAATATATGGATTACATTTTCTTAATGAGCTATGACTACTATGGTGCATGGAGCAATGTGACAGGCCATCAGGCTGCGCTTTATTGTTCATCGCATTTCCGTGTTGGTCAGTGTGATGGCACAGGTGTCGATGAAGAAGGCGTTCCATATAAAGGCCCTGCTTACACAACTGATAACGCAGTGCAAAATCTACTTGCGCAAAACGTACCATCGAAGAAAATCGTGGTAGGTGCCGCTATGTATGGCCGTGGCTGGGAAGGCGTTTATCCAGAAAATGCCACTATCGCTGATAACCCTATGACAGCACCGGGCAACGGCAAACTTAAAGGCACTACAGCGCAAGGCGTATGGGAAGACGGTGTTATCGATTATAAAGGCATCAAAACTTACATGCTGGGCACTGCAGAAAATGGCATCAATGGGTTTGAAACAGGTTATGACGAACAAGCCGAAGCCGCTTATGTATGGAACCGCAGTAACGGTAAATTAATTACATACGATAACCGTCGTTCTGTTTTGGCAAAAGGTGCTTATGTTAATCAATATAACCTAGGTGGCCTATTTGCATGGGAAATTGATGCTGATAATGGCGATATTCTTAATGCCATGCACGAGGCACTTGGCGGCACAGTCACTGAGCCTAGCAATAGAGCGCCAGTGCTATCTGTATCAAGCACAGTATCTGTAAACTCTGGCGAAAGTGTATCTGTTAGTGCATCGGCAACAGATGCTGATAACGATCCACTAAGCTTTAGCTGGGCAGCTGACAGCGCATTAACAGTAAGCGGTGAAAATTCAAATACCCTTGTTATCACAGCGCCATCAGTGACTGCTGATACGCAATACACGGTTGCTGTGAGTGTGAGCGATGGTGAGGCAAGTGTAAGCCGTAACGTTACTGTAAATGTTGTAGCACCAACAACAGGCGAGAACCAAGCACCAGTGGTTGCGGCAATTGCTGATAAAACAGTGGCAGAAGAGGCGAGTGTGGACGTGGCTGTTTCGGCATCTGATGCTGATGGCGATGCTCTTTCATACAGCTGGACAGTGCCAGCAGGTTTAACGTTAGTGGGTTCAGGTGCTGATGTGAGCTTACAAGCGGGCAGCGTTGATGCTGATACAAGCTATGTTGTGTCGGTTTCAGTAAGCGATGGGCAAACAGCGACTGCAGTGAGCTTTAATGTTACCGTGACAGATTCTGGTACAACAACTCCGCCAGATGGTGAAACCACATGGGATGCAGCGGCGACTTATGTTGGTGGTGATACGGTGATTTATAACGGCATAGAATACACAGCTAAATGGTGGACACAGGGTGACCGCCCTGATTTAGGCGGCCCATGGGAAGCTAGCTCACAACCAACAGATGGGAACGGTGATGTTGTATGGCAAGCTGCGGGTATCTATAACGGTGGTGACCAAGTCACTCACCAAGGTAATAAATACGAAGCGAAATGGTGGACTCAAGGAGACGAGCCAGGCGTCGCGGATGTATGGAAAGCACTTTAAGTGTAACAACCACATTTAATGCCCATCATTAAAATGTGATTTCCCTTTAAAGCAGCCGCATGGCTGCTTTTTTTGTGGGGGAAGTAGGTTGGGTAGAACGGAGTGAAACCCAACATAATCCATGTAAACCTTTGCAAATTTCTTATCTTCAGACGCGCGAAACAAGTTTCACGCCTACGGGGGAAAACATAGGCGCTGGGGTTTAGGTGCTAGGGCGTGATGTAAAAACTCTGCTACAGACTCGTATCTCGCACCTCGAATCTCTTAACTTTACTCTTTCCCCTTGAAACTCGCTAACTTAAGACATTTCCCGGCTAAAGCCAGTCCTACGGGCTGCCACCTCGCATTTCGGAACTTTCCCCTTAAAACTTACTAACTTTCTGTTTCTCATTTCATACACTGATCTTTCAGGCATTATCAACCATACTTGAATAATATGATCTGTAAGTATTAAAGCTAAGGTGGATAAATGAGGTTAAGCGTGTTGTTTTTACTTACCGTTTTTGTATTTAGTAACTCGGTATTTAGCTGCGATAAAACCTTAAAAGTGGGAATTAGTCAGCAGTGGGCGCCTTATGTCTTTACGCAAAACGGTGAACTCACCGGCATAGATATCGATGTGGTCAACTTAGTACTAAATGAGGCAGGGTTTTGTGCAACATACGTCGTCATGCCTTCATCTAAACGCGGGTTTACAGAGCTTAAACACGGTAAAGTCGATTTACTACCTGCCGCAAGTTATAGCACAGAGCGTGACTCTTTTAGTTTTTTTTCAGAGCCTTACCGTAATGAAGTGATGCGCTTGTTTTGGTATCCTCATGGCCGGTTAGAGTCTTTAGACTTGCAAGGTTTGCTCGAACATCAGCAAGTTATTTTAACTAACAGCGGGAGCTACTTTGGATCTGACTTTACTCATTTAAAAGAAGAACCAAAGTATAAAGAGCTACTCGTTACTGTACCCTCTTTGCGCCAGCGGCTAGCTATGCTGGTTGCTAAGCGGGTCGATTTTTTTGTTGATGATGAATTAGCCGGTTTATATTTAATTCAAAAAAATAACCAGCAGGGGATCGAGTTGCATCCGTATATTGTCAATAATGACAGCGTCCATTTTATGCTGAGTGAAACAACCCTTTTAGCAGAAGACAGAGCAGCTATTAACTCAGCAATTATAAACAACCAGCAAGCGATAACCGAGATTATCGCTCGCTATGTTAAGCACTAAGCTAGCCTAATCACTAAATTATCCTAAACGAGTCACACGCAATTTAATTCGCCCCGCATTCGCCCCATAAAAGCGGTTTAGGTCGTTGGCAAAAGGACAAAACTCACCTGATTTAGCAATACGAATATCAGCACCCTCAGCAATTTCAAATAAATGATCGTCGTTGTTATCGATAGCACCAATTAGCGCAAACCATTGTGCGTGGGGTAAACGTCTAAACGGTTCAAGCACGGCCATTGGGATTTCTTTCACCCCAAGTTGGATATTGTCGCGGTGCCAACCTGCAGGTCCGCAACTAATGCCGTCGTCATACCAAGTTTGCTCTGGGTAAGGCGTAAATCGGTACGTGCCACCTTGCTCTAACATTAAGCCTGTGTGATTGTACTTTTCAGCGCCATACACAAGCACATCTTTACTTTCGTCTATGCCCAACACCGTCATATTTTGTTTATCAAGCGCAATATGTGGGCTTAAGCCTTTAAATTTCAAGCGGGTTTCATCGCTATAAAGTACATCGTAATGAAGGCTTTTTAACGACTCCGGACGATAGCTCGTTAGGCGATTAATGCGCTCTGCTACTGTGTAATGAATGGTTGGTGCGAGCGTGCTTTGTTCGTTATCAACCAATACACAGCATTCGCGATCTACCAGTTTGAACAACGGGTTAAACCAAAAATAGTTTTGTTGATGACTAAGAGCTAGCGGATCTGGGGTAACGGTTACATCATCTTGTGCAATGAGGTTACGATGCTCTTCTGGGAGCAGAGTGTTGTAATTGATATCCGCGCTGGTAAGTAAGTTTAATGCAACGGTTTGTTCAATCAGCCACTCAATCGCATAGCGCAGACAAATGTCTGCTAAGCCATCACGATAATAGCCGCCACCCACATCAGAATGGGCGCCTGCAAACCAGATCTCTTGCACATGCGGTGCACTGTTTATAAGTGTGGGTTCAAATGCACGGCGTTTTTCATCAAGTGCCACGCAATGAAGGGCAGCTTTTATATTGCTTGCTAGTGTGTAGTTTTCAAAAATGACATGCTCAGCACCGCGGGTTGCTTTTGTTACTTTCGAAAAGCCTATTGATGCAACGGTATCGAATACACATAAGTACACATCATCACTGATAAGTGGCTCTAAACATTTGGCAAAGCGCCTAGCAAGAGCAGCACCGCGGCTAAAACCAGTTAGAAGTATCTTGTCGCCTACATTGTAATAGCTTTTAAAGTCGCCCATAGCCCGGTTTAAAATGCTGGCAACATCATCACCTCTTGGCGCAAGGGCTTGATTGAATAAACGTCGAAAGCGACTACCTTGGGTGCCTATACCTTGATAATAAAAGCTAAGTTGAGCTGGAAATGGTGTTGCGGGTTCGCTATTGAGTGCGCCGCCAAACAATAAATGAAGTTTAAGAATATTAGAAATACTGGCGTCTTCTTTGAAATGTGCGGCGCTGAATTGTTCAGCATCACGAGGCTCACTGCCTGTGCCATCAAAGTTGAAAATCAGCGTTTTAGCGGTCATAGCGTCATTCCTTTAGTGGTTTGTATAAACATACTCCCACTTTATGAAAATTTGAAGACAAAGATTCACCTAGACGAGCATTTTTGACGCTACGCTAACGTGGTTGCTAAATTAAAACTAAGTGGTTTATCAAGAGGTGTATTTTTGTAAGATTGTCAGTAATACTTGGTAGTCTTTTTTTATTTCAAATAATTTCGATTGTATCTCCTCAAAAGGGTGACGCTCATTGGCGATTAATACAATTAATTCGCTTAGGTGTTGATCTAATCTTGTAGCACCTAAATCGCCGCAGGCTCCTTTAAGTGAATAACTGGCTGATGTAGTTGTTTTAAAGTCTCTGTTCTGTATGGACTGAGATAGTGACGCTAATTTGACATGAGAACTATCTAAAAACATTTTGCTTACTCTAATGAGCAAGACCTCATTGTTCATGAGTCGGTAAAGTGCAGCTTTTTTATTCCAATGGTTCAATTCTAAACTTTCGCTTTTCGAGTTTGTTGTTTGCTGCTTCCCTGACATCTCACTGTTCATTTTTTATTTGCCTGTATAGTTATGTCATTTTGAAAAAATCTACAAAAATTTAAATTATTCACTGGTTGCGATAATACAAACGCAGCGATTTCTTCCTTGTTGTTTAGCCTGATATAGCGCTGTATCTGCACTGTTGATTAAATTTTCTGGAGTAAAATTTTTATCATCAGACAGTGTTGCGCTTCCCACGCTTATCGAGACTATTCCTGACTCTGTAGTTGGGTGTTTAATAGCTAGATTTTTAATGTTGGCCAATAGCTTATGAGCAATAAACTGTGCTCCTTGAATATCGGTATCAGGTAAAATACAGAGGAATTCTTCACCACCGTAGCGAATAGTTGTGTCTGTTGGTCGGTTAATACTATTTTTGATTTCTGTAGCTACTTTTATTAAGCAGTTGTCGCCTTGTTGATGTCCAAGCTGATCGTTGTATTGTTTAAACCAGTCTATATCAATCATCAGCACAGATAGCGCCTGACTATGACGTTTCGCAAGTAATAGATTTTGCGTCAGAGTCGTATTTAAAGAACGGCGGTTTTTTAATCCCGTTAGGCTGTCTTGCTGTGTCTGTTGTTTTAAAAGATCTGCTTGTTTCTTTAATGTCAGGTGTGCAGTCACTCTGTTTAGAAGGGTTACACCATAGACTGGCTTAGCTACAAAATCCACAGCGCCGGCTTGCCAGCATTGGTTTTGATCTTCTTGATCCATAATTGCAGTGATGAATATAACCGGAATATCTTTATAAGAAGGGTGAGCTTTTAGCTCTTTACACACATCAAGACCACTCATAGACCCTAACATGACATCTAACAATATTAGATCGGGTTTAATAGAGTCACAAACAGACATCACTTCTTCACCACAATTAATCGTGTGGGTTTTAAAATGTGATGCTAGTAGGCCTTCAATGACAGTCGCATTGATTGGCTCGTCATCGACTATCAAAATGATGGAATCATCAATCAGTTTGTTGTTATTTACTTCATTAGATTGCAAATTATCTTCTCCCTGAGTGTTGATTAAGCATAGACTGAATTTTTAGAATTTCTACAACTAAAGAATGGAAAATTATATTTTTTATTGGCGCTACTGATGAGATAGGACTAGAGTTTTTTTAGTTACATTAATTGAGGTCATAGTCTTGCTTTTTTCTCATCTAAATAATCGGCAGAGTAAAATACTCGTTGTTGATGATGAACCTACAAGCCTATTGGTGATGACTGAGGCTCTTGGTGATTTAGGTGAAGTTATTGGATGTGCGTCAGGAGTTGAAGCCTTAGGCGTAGCATTTTCATTCAGGCCCGATATTATTTTACTTGATATTGAAATGCCAAATATGAATGGCTTCGAAGTATGCAAAGCTATTAAACAAAACCCACTAACAGCCCTATCAATCGTTATTTTTGTTACCTCGCATAATGAACAAATATTTGAGTATCAGAGTTTTGAGAATGGTGGGGTTGATTTAATTCATAAGCCTGTAGACTTAAATCTATGTCGGTTGAGAATAGTAAATCATCTAAAAATGAAGCAACAGGAAGCGCAAATAAGTACTGCAAAAGATGACGTTGCGGCACTAATAGCTCAAGTTCCGGTATTTATTTCTTATTGGTCAGTGCAAGAGCTAAACCTTTTTAATAATGACATGACTTGTCAGTGGTTTGCCGTAAGTGGCAATGAGATGATTGGTCACAGAGCTAAAGATATTCTTCCTGATGATCTATATCTTGCTTTGCATAACTGTTTAGAAGAGCAAAAGCTGCAGGAAGTGTTAAATGTACCGTTTGTCGATCCGAGCGATAATATTGAGCATGTTAGGGCACAAATTAATTTACAATTTCATGAAGGACAAGCGGTAGGCGTTATATTGACGCTTACGGATATAACATCAATTAAGCGCACTAAAAAGTTATTAGCTGCTGAGTCTGAGCGATTGCGAGTAATGCTCAACTCGATTGGTGATGCGGTTATCGCAACAGATAATGAAGCCCATATTACGTTTATGAATCCCATTGCTGAAAAGCTAACGGGTTTTTCAGCACAGCAGGCTCAGGCAAAACATATTGATGACGTGATGAAGTTGACTGATGCGTATTCAGGACAAAACCTAGTTAATCCTGTCCTACTTGCTTTGCGAGAAAATCGTATTGTTGCTATGTCGTTAAATACCCAATTAACAGCATTAGATAACCGTGTTTATCGAGTCGAAGATTCTGCTGCGCCAATTCGTGATGATGATGGTCGTGTCAGTGGTGGGATCATCGTTTTTCACGATGTTAGTGAGTCAGTGGCAATGGCAGTTAAAATGAGTCACCTTGCTAATCATGACTTACTAACCGACTTGCCTAATCGAGTCTTGCTTTATGATAGAGTCTCCCATGCTTGCAAAGTAGCCAAGAGCAAGGAGCAACAAGTTGCTTTAATTTTAATTGATATTGATCATTTTAAATACTTGAATGACACACTTGGTCATCAACAAGGTGATTTAATAATTAAACTTGTTGCGAAGCGATTAGAATCTTTAATTGATTTAAACTACACATTAGCGCGGATCGGCGGTGATGAATTTGCGATATTAATCCCTGAAATAAAGCTAACATCAATTATTGATGTGATTGCTACTGACATCATTAATACAATGAGTGAACCATTCAAAATTGATGAACAACCTTATATTTTGTCAGTGAGTGTAGGTATTAGCATTTATCCTAGAGAATCAGTGACAGCAGAAGATATGATGACTCATGCTGATGCCGCTATGTATAAAGCGAAAGAGCAAGGACGTAATCGCTTTTGTTATTACTCAGATGATTTAGAGCATCAGTTTAAACAGCGCCAAAGTGTTGAAAAACTGATTCGTACTTCGATAGAAAACGACAAGATAGAAGTTTATTATCAACCCAAGGTCGCACTGGGTTCACAAAAAATAGTCGGTGTTGAAGCACTTGTTCGGTTACGAGATACTAATAATCAAATTATATTGCCAGTTGAATTTATTCCTTTAGCTGAAGAGACTGGACTTATTAACGCTCTTGGTGAGTCAGTTTTAAAGCAAAGTTGTTACGCAGCAAAGGAGTGGTTAGATAAAGGCTTTCGTATCAAGGTTGCTGTCAATATTTCAGCAAAGCAGTTTACGGATAAAAACTTTTGCAACTTTGTGGCGCAAACTCTCCAAATGTCGGGCTTACCGAGTGAATTGCTCGAATTAGAAGTTACAGAAAGTGCGTTAATGGAAGATTTTGAAGTAACTAAGAGCATGCTGAATGATTTAGCGGTGCTTGGCCTGACTATTGCGATTGATGATTTTGGAACGGGTTATTCCAGTCTTTCATATTTAAAGCTTTTTCCGGTCGATGTTTTAAAAGTAGATCAATCATTTGTTAGAGACATGATGGTTGATTCGCAGAGTATGGATATAGTCAAGACAATAACAAGCTTAGCTCTACTATTTTTATAAGCCCATGCCCAAAGAAGAGTTTGATAAGCTATTAGTTTAAGTCACGGTATGGCTGTATAGGATGCCACAGCCGATAAAAATAAGTGCAACACCGCCAATTGCTTCGGCTTTTTTGCCTACCCAGCCACTCATTACGTTACCAAGTAGCGCGCCGATGGTAACCATAATTGTGGTTGCTAGGCCTATCATGGCGGCGGCTAAGTAAATATTCACTTTCATGAAAGCAAGGCTGATACCTACTGTCATAGCATCTATACTGGTGCCAACGGCAGTTAGTAGTGTGGCAATGAAAGAGCGCTTGGTATTCGGTGCAAGTTCCTCTTCATCGTCGTCATCTTCTTTACGACTCTCAAGCAACATATGAACACCTAAACCCACTAACAACACAAAGGCAATCCAGTGATCAAAGGCTTCAACGTAATCTGCACCGGCACTGCCAATCAGCCAGCCAACAATCGGTGCGATAGCTTCGATACAGCCAAACAATAAACCAAGCTTGATTGCACTCAGAACACGAGGATTTTTAAGTGTACTGCCTTTGGTGATTGAAGCTGCAAAAGCATCAGTCGACATAGCAAGCGATAAAACGCTTAGTGTAATAATATTCAATTTTTGCGCCCCACAAAAAGTGGGCATTATACGCGGCGAAGCTCAAAACAGATAGGTTAATTTACGGCTCAAATAGGTAAGGAGCTTAATAAGCGCTGTACAGATAGTTATTCATTACAGTGCCATTTTTGGGTGCAAGTTTTGGCTCAAGTTTAATAAGCTCTTCATAAACATCAGGAACAAAAACTTTTAGACGCTCGGCACGACGAAAGTGGTTAGGCTCATACTGGTCAACAAGTTTTAATGCGCTTGGCATATAGTCAGCGAGGGTTTGTGTGTTATAGCTTTGCTCCAGTGCTTGGTCGAGAATATCAAGCCCGGGTTTAGAAAAATCATGCGTAACTGCAAGGCTCATTAAAAACTTAACAGCTGCATTTGAATGCATGCTTGCATAAAAATACATGTCGTTGTTTTGCATGTCTTTTAATGAAAAATCAAAGCCGTTATCTGCCAATATTTGCCATTGTGCTAATGGCAATTTAGTAAAAACATAAAGATTCTTAGGTGCAGTTGGGTCGACTCTGTTTTGCCAAATAGACGTTAATTGTTGAGTGTTTTCTACTGTTGCTGCGAGCAACATATTTGTCTGGTGGGTACTCAGTTTTGCTGTTTGGGTGATACTGGCAATGGTATTAAAGTCTTTTTCAATAATTGCTTCTTTGTAGGTTTGGTACTGCGTTGAGGTTTGATATTTATAATCATTTAAATGCAAGAATTGCCAATTATGAACCTGCACAGGGTCGATGGCTTGAAGGGTGTCCAGGGTAAGTAAGCCTTGTTGCGCTTCGAGTGTTTCTAATTCTTTGAGTGCTTGAGAGCGTGTTTTTATCGCTTCTAGTGAATTGATCCGCTGATCTATCGTGTCACACTCAGGAGGTATTTTTTTGGCTTGCTGTTTTTGTAGTTCATAGGCGCTGAGTGCTTTTGATATTGCTGAGTTATCTTTTTCTTTACGTTGAAATGCTAGGTTATTTGGGATTAGCTTTAAATCTATAAACTGAGAAAAAGCATCATTAGCAACTTGGTCGCCAACAAATAAAAGGCTACTCGGTAAGAATGAAGATTTAAGCATCAGTAGTCTATCGTTCGGTGTATCGCGCACAAGCTCGCCGTGAGCTCGATAACCTTTATTTTTTAGATAACTTAGTGTTTCTAAGTGTTTGCTCTCTAGTGGCTGCACTTCGCTATTCGAGCTGCCTTTTAGGTTTACAATGGCAATATCCATAGCCGTAAATACATTTGGCTGATTAGTGGGCTCAATACCTCGCTCACTTAATAACTTTAAAATTGGTACGTTAAATTCACTCACAGCGACATCTGCAAGGTTTAAATACAGTTGTTCATCGATAAAGTCATCACTCATTGCTGTAGGCGAGCCGTTTAGCTGTGCTGTTTGAGAGATGAGCGCTGTTAGGTAATCATTAGGTAAGTTGCTTTTTAAAGCCACAGCAATGTCGTTAACAGTAAACTCTTTGCTAGATATTGCGTTTTCAAACTCAGTTAAACTAAGCGCATGAGCATTAACAAGAAACAAAATAGATGGTGAAATGAGCCTTGATGGGCCGATTTTAAACGGCGTTTTTAAATAGGTATTAAAATCATCGTTGTTATCCAATAGTTTGTACAATGCTGTTTTGTTTACTTGCTCAGGTAATGGCACATTAAACATCATTGAGCCAGTATTTTGACTAAGGGGTCCATCAATTGCCGTTAGTTGATTGATTGTATCTATATCAAAATAATCAATGACCTCAATCCCTTGCCAGCTTTTTAATATGTTAACTGATGAGGCATATTGAAATTGCTGTTCTGCATTTTGTTTGATGGCGTTAATAACTAAGGTACTAAATGAACGGTAGGATATTTTCACAAGTTCCGAATAACTTAAAATATCTTCAAGGGAGTCGCCGTCTTTTAGTGCTTGTTTAATCGCTGCTTCTATTGGGCTGTGATCAGCTGCAGCTTGAGTGGCTTTTAAACTTTGTTGCTTACACTGGCGTTTGGCTAGCTTGAGTTTAGCCAGCTCTGTTGCTTTGCTATTAGTCTGGTTTGATGGTTTAAAGAGGCTCGTAGCCTTTTTTTGTTCAGCGACAGTAGCAGAAGATGTCGAGACTTCATTGCTTATCGCTTCGACGGGTGTGGGTTTATCTAATATCAGGTAGGCCCCACAGGCACAAAGCACTGCAAAAGCGGTTAGCGAAATACCTTTTTTCATCTTCAATCCATGGATCTATCTTGCTTGAAGTGTATGACTTTGTAGAGTGATGTCAATTACCTAGGGACGAAGTGCATAAATAGCCGACAAACAACTAATTTGCCGGCTTTATGCCGTAGCTTAATGCAGTTTCATTTTTGGCCTAACAACGCGTAGTACTTTTTCGCTGATCCACAGTGCAAAAGTTTTTGCACTGCCATGGATGGCACGTTGATGCATACGATAGAGCGAAATATACATGAATCGCGCTATTTTACCCTCTATAAAAAAGCTATTACTGGTTAGGTTGCCCATTAAACTGCCTACCGTGCTGTAGCGTGACAAGTTAACTAAAGAGCCATGATCACTGTAGGTAAAGGCACTGAGTGGCTGCCCTTTGAGTGTGGCTATAAGGTTTTTTTCAACACATTGCGCCATTTGATGAGCCGATTGCGCTCTGGGTGGCACTTGCGTGCCATCTTCTTGAGTAAATGCACAGCAATCACCAATCACAAAAATATCGTCGTTAACGCTACTTTGCAGATATTGGTTCACCTTAATTTGGTTATTGCGGGTAAGTTCAAAGATACCAATGCCTTTAATGAAATCAGGGGCTTTTACACCCGCAGCCCAAACCATAATGTCGGCTTTGATATGTTCATCGTTTTTGGTAATAAAGCTGTTTTCTGTGGCTTCTTTTACTTGCGTGCCTTCGCGGACTGTTACTCCTAATTTAACCAGTTCACGCTTAGCTGAGTTTGCAATGCGCTCGGGTAATGCGGGCAAAATTCGCGGCCCCGCTTCAATTAAATCAATGTGTAAGCGTTTCGCGGTCATTTTATTAAGGCCATACATTTTTAGCATGTCTGACACATGATAAAGCTCTGCCGACAGCTCAACCCCGGTTGCACCACCCCCCACTATAGCAATGGTTAAAGAATGCTGTGGATCGTCATCTTGATGTAAACGGGTGAAGTTATCGAGTAGAGCATGCTGAAAGCGTTCAGCTTGCTGGTTTGAATCAAGGTAAAAACAGTGCTTGTTAACGCCAGGGGTATTAAAGTCGTTACTGACACTGCCTATAGCAAGTACAAGGTAGTCATAACTGACTTGGCGCTCGGGTAAAATTCGGTGGCCAAGCTCGTCTTTTAACTCGCTTAAAGTGATGGTTTTGTTGGTTTGATCTAAGTGGCAAAAGCTGCCGAGTTGAAAATTATAATGATGTTTTGCTGCATGAGCTGAGTATACAACGCCGTCTAAATCGGCATCAATCGACCCCGTCGCTACTTCATGAAGTAACGGCTTCCAAATATGGCTGCGGTTTTTATCGATTAAAAGTATCTCTGCTTGACGTTTTTTCCCGAGTTTGTGTCCTAATTGTGTTGCTAGTTCTAAGCCACCAGCGCCACCACCGATTATCACGATTTTAGGAAGTTGGTTAATCATTACGTTGCCCTCAAAAGTATAATACCTAAACACTCTTGCGAAAAAGCGCTTAGGTATTGCAAGTCCATCCATCAATACCCCATGGCAACGCGCCCATTGTGCGCCTTTTTACTGGTTTTGTCAGTACCTGTTAAGAACAATATAGTGCGCTTAGTTATATCAATGGCCTTGGGAGATTGAGTTAAACACGTTAACATGGCTAATTCGCAGTAAGAGACCTATCATTACCTGAAAAGGGAATGAAAGTGAGGGATCAGGATGACTACACCACTACACACTTCGTTGAATCAATACTTTGGCTTTAATGAGTTTCGCCAAGGTCAGCAACAAACCATTGAGCAGCTATTAAATCAGCAATCGTCGTTGGCAATTTTTCCAACTGGCTCAGGTAAATCTTTGTGCTATCAATTAACCGCATTGCACTTACCCAACTTGACCTTAGTGGTATCGCCATTATTGGCACTGATGAAAGATCAAATCAGCTTTTTAAATAGCAAAGGTATTTACGCGGCAAGCCTTGATTCAAGCCAAACCAGTGAGCAAAGCCATACGGTAATGAGTGATGTGCGCGCAGGAAAGGTGAAAATTTTAATGGTCTCAGTTGAGCGTTTTAAGAATGAGCGCTTCCGTGAATTTATTAAACAAGTGCCTATTTCGATGCTGGTGGTTGATGAAGCACACTGTATATCTGAATGGGGCCACAACTTTAGGCCTGATTATCTAAAACTGCCGCGCTATCGTGAAGAGCTTAATATTCCGTTGGTATTGCTACTTACCGCCACCGCAACTAAAAAAGTAAAGCGCGATATGTGTGAGCGTTTTGCCATTGCCCCAGAATGTGTAGTGCAAACTGGCTTTTACCGAAGCAACCTCGATTTATCAGTGCTCAGTGTTGCAAGCCAAGAAAAACCTCAGCAATTAGCAAATATCATAGCCAGCCAACAAGGGGCAGGGATTGTCTATGTCACCTTACAGCATACCGCTGAGCAAGTGGCCGAAGGCTTGGCAAGAGCGGGCTTTAATGCAGTGGCCTATCATGCAGGCCTTGAGGATGATAAACGCTGGCAAATTCAAGATGATTTTATGGCGGGTAAAATCAATATCGTCGTGGCAACCATTGCTTTTGGGATGGGGGTTGATAAGTCTGATATTCGTTTTGTGATCCACTATGATTTGCCAAAATCGATTGAAAATTATAGCCAAGAGATTGGCCGTGCAGGGCGAGATGGTGCGCCATCAAACTGTTTTACCCTAGCAAACCTTGATGGCTTAAATACCGTTGAGAACTTTGTTTATGCCGACACGCCCGAGCAAAGTGGGATTGACTATGTCATTAATAACATTCGTAACGAGCAAACGAATAACCAGTGGGAAATGCAAGAGTACAGCTTATCGAGCGAAAGTAATATTCGTGCTTTAGCATTAAAAACCTTACTGGTGCAGTTAGAAATGCAAGGGGCTATTACGCCTTTATATGCCTATTACGCCGATTTTAAATATAAGTTTTTAACGGATCAAAACGAGCTACTTAGCCAGTTTGATGCTGACCGACAAGCGTTTTTACAACAGGTATTCAAACACACTGAGTTTAAGAAAATTTGGGGCACACTTAATTTTGATGCGTTAACCCGTGCCACTCAAGTTGATAGAAAACGTGTGGTTGCAGCGCTCGATTATTTGGCCGAGAAAGGTCATATAGCCCTTGAAACTAAACGTATTACGCAAGTGTATGAGGTGAATAACATGGTAATAAACCACGCAGATTTAGCACCGCAACTTCACCAATATTTTATCGAAAAAGAACAGGCCGAAATTAAACGTATCGCCACTTTAGTGCGCTTTTTTGAGCTAGATAGCTGCTTAAGTTATAACTTAGCCCGCTATTTTGATGACCAGAATGCACCCCAGCAATGTGGCCATTGTTCAGTGTGTAGAGGCCAGCAAGTAAAGCTTAGCTATTCATTAGTGCATCAAATGCCTGAGCAAAATGTGATTGCCAGTAAAGTTGCAGAGCTTAAACAGCACTTAGCCGCTAAAGGAATTAGTGATGTCAGCATCGATACTCAGTGCCGCTTTTTAGCGGGCATGAGCGTGCCTTTATTTACCCGTAATAAAGTCAGGCAGCTTTCAGGTTTTGGCCTTTGCGAGCAGCAGCGCTACAGTGACATTAAAGCCTTGCTACAGCAGTTGTAGCAGGGTCTTACATTTTAAAATCAGGCTCTTTAGCTTCGGTAAACATTTTTGACAGAACTGTCTTGAATAACTCTGTCAGGGTGTTTTGTAAGTACAACTGAAACTTTTCTTTACCGAGAGTTCTATCGAATACTTCGGTATCTAAAAAGCGTTTCATTTCACCGATAAACTCAGGGCTCGTGGTAAGTTCGGGTAACCTATCAATTAAATGAGAGAGCATGGGCTGATATTGCTCAAGTTGATAGTCAGCAACTTTATTTTTAACTAGTTCAATATCTAATTGAGCCCCTTGCTGTTGCAACCAAGCAAGATCCCAAATGTCTCGATGTCGCACATACTTTGTTGTGGCTGGTAATGAAATTATTTTGTCAGCCATCACCTCATCGAGTGTTTCAGCTAAGATCAGTGTATCGCTGTATCCATCAGGCAGAAAATCATAGTTCACATTAAGTGGTAAAGGCTGCTTTGTGTAGGCCGGAATATTGGCAACTTCTAACTTAATTTTTTGTTTGGGTAAATCCTTTCTTTGTGGTGCAGTTACTACTGCAACTTGCCACTTATCAATTTTTAATTCTGAGTATTTAGGGTCTTTTTTTAACTCTTTCGGTTCTTTAACCGTCACCTCAAGGCCATATCTTTCGCCAATATACTTTTCAATACATGCTTTGATATCTTTTAACATGAGTGAATTGAATTCTTTACCACCAGCAAAATCTAAATCTTCACTAAAGCGATTTCCGCCGTAACATAATCTTAAAGAAGTACCTCCTTGAAATACCAGCTTATCAAGAAATCCACCTCTTTCGAGAGCAAATAGGATGTCGTAATGCAATAACTCTTTTTCTATAACAGCCCGCATATGAGAAACATTTGTGGTTTGCATAGCGAGATTTACCAGTTGCGCAAAGTTCTCTTGTTCAGTTTTCATCTTATGCTTCCTCTGCAATTAAATGAGTATTTCGGCCAACTCTTTTTAAATCCCTTAGAGCAGTATTTTTCGTTGCAAATCTCAAAGAGCGATCTGTTTTCATTGTGTTTTTTAGAATGTCTAAACGGTCTCGCTTAGTGTGAGTAAATTCAATTGTACCAAAAGGCGTTTTATATTCACCCGAGCGTCCTGTTGTCATAATGGTCAATCTGCCAACGGGGATTTGTGAAATAATTCCATACTCTGAAAGTGCAGACTCTAAACTAACGTAATTGTACTCACCACGGCGGATTGTTTTTGCAATTAGCTCCAGCGTATCACTTCCTTTTGACTGAGCAAGAGCGTAAATAAAAATGCCATTTGCAACTCTAATTAAAAAGCCATCATCGATGAGTCGAGAAATCCCCGCTCTCAAGCTCCTATTAGTATCATCAAAAAAAATCTTTGCAAAATCAGACATTGTAAAAATATAACGTCCTTGTTTATCAAATTCTGATAGCTTTTTGATTGCATCTGACTTTTTCAATTTATTTCTCAAGTAATGATTAATGGCATATTTATATGTCATTATTGTAGACTTATTTTAGTGCTTTTCAAGTTCACAAATTTAACACTAAAAAGTGTCAAAACTGTACACTTAACCAATTTGAATACTGGTAGTCGGGTAGGTCAAAGGTTGGCTGTGCTGGCGAGCAAAACAATAAGCAAAGGTTAATGGCCCAACCCGACCTATCAGCATCAGCAGTATGATGATGAGCTGACTAGGCGCACTTAAATCCCCAGTTATACCCCGCGAAAGGCCTACGGTACTGAGTGCCGAAATTGCCTCAAAGGTGATATCAAGTAACGACCCTTGTTCAAGCTTGGTGATGATCATAATGCTGGTAAAAGCGATAAATAAGTACAGTATCATGACGCTTAATGCCTTGATCACTAACTTGTCGCTCAGCTGACGGTTAAACACGGTGACCGTGGTTTGCTGTTTTAAATAGCTGCGCATCGCTAAAATTAGGATCACAAAGGTGCCTAGTTTTATGCCGCTCGCCGTACTGACTGAACCACCGCCAATCACCATCAGCAGCATAGTCAAAAGCGTTGAATCTTGACTCAAGCCATCAATCGGTAGGGTATTGAACCCTGCGGTACGAGGTGTCACCGCTTGAAACCAAGCCGTTAATATTTGCTCAGACGTTGATAGCGGCGCTAATGTCGCGGGATTGGCGTGTTCAAAGAAAAAAATCAATATAAATGCGATGCAGTTGAGCACTAAGGTGGCAATTAACACCAGGCGGGTATTGGTTGATAGTAATGACCAGCGCTTTTGTTTGTAGATATCAATCAGTACAGTAAACCCTAAACCACCGATGATAAACAAAGCGGTGATCACTACGTTTACGGTTATATCGCCCTTGAATGCCGATAAGCTATCGCCACTTAACGCAAAGCCCGCATTATTGAACGCCGAAATCGTATAAAACAGACTGTGATAGGCGCTTTTTAGTGCGCCATAGTCATCGAACCAACTAATAAAGAGTAAGCAAAATGCCACCGACTCAATCACTAATGAATACACTAAAACATACTTAGCAACCTTGATCACCGAGGTTAAATCGTTAGTGTCAAAAGCGCGGCTAGCGAGTAAGCGTTGTTGTAAGCCTAGGGTTTTTCCTAAACTTAGTATTGAAATCACCGCCACGGTCATAAAGCCAATGCCACCTATTTGAATCAGCAGCATGACCACGCTTTGACCAAATACAGTCAGATCAGTACCTGTGTCGATGACCACCAGCCCTGTTACTGTAACCGCAGAGGTTGCCGTAAATAATGCATCGAGCCAGCTGATCGGTTGGGTGCTTGCCATTGGTAGCATAAGCAAGCCCGTGCCGAGCATAATTAACACAATAAAGCCGATAGTAAGCACTAAAGGTGGGTTTATTTTTTGCCGCTTACGGCACTTTACACCGCTAAATTGTTTTGGATAAACGTTGGCTTGCCAGTTGATCATAATGCACGAAACCGTTTTGCTAATTTAGTTAAGTAAGTTTTAGAGCCCAGTAGCACCAGACTATCGCCGTGACGCAGTTCGGTGTCGTTAGTCAGCTCTGTATTGAAGTAATCATCACGTCGTAGTGTGAGTGGTTTAATATCGCTATTACGTTCTTTGAGCAGCCAGCCAATTTTGCGACCTGAAAGCTGCAGATCAATGCCTAGTTCAACAATAAACGTGGATTGGTTAAGCGGGAAATATTGATTAACCATTGGGTAGTTAAGCGCTTGCGCAACCCTCACGCCCATTTCTTCTTCAGGGTGAATTATGCGGTCAACGCCAAGTTTACTTAGTATTTGATGGTGGCTTTTGGTACAGGCTTTTACCCAAATTTGCTTTACGCCTAAGTTTTTTAAGTGCAATACACATAAAATACTGGCTTCAATATTCTCGCCAATGGCCACCAATACGGCTTGGCAACTGGGTAAATCGAGCCGTGCTAATTGTGTTTCATCACTGGCATCAACCACCACGGTAAAACTGAGTTGGTCGGCATAGTGATTAACGGTGCTTTCGCTAATATCGGCGGCACACACTGTATGACCTTGTTTTGAAAGTTCTAAACAGGCGGTTACGCCAAAACGTCCTAATCCGATTACTGCAAACTGAGCCATAGTCTTTCTCGCTATTGTGGGTACGCGCTAAATGCTAATGGCAAAAAAACAGAAGTCTCTAGAGAGCTTGAAAGCTTTATAAAGATTTTATGCCGAGATAAAAAAACTTTATAAAAACTTTATAGTGACAAAATTGAAAACCCTTTAATCTAATAGGGATAAACAATAAGTGAAAAGATGATGCAGTCAGTATTCAAAATACAGTATTTAAAAGCCGCATTTTTAAGTGTGTTGATGCCACTTGTCGTGGTGCTTGTGATATTCCCATTTCGAGAACTGTTTACAACCACCGATATTGTGATGCTTCAGCTTTTGTGGGTGACATGGGTTGCGGTGCGCAGTAATCGCCGTGTTGCAGCGCTTACCACCTTGGTGAGTGTTGCCTGCACGGACTGGTTTTATGTGGTGCCGTATTTTACTTTTCATATCGAAAATATTGAATATGTGGTCACCTTTTTGGTGATGTTGATTGTGGGTTTAGTGATAAGTCACTTAGCCGGGGAGCTCAATACTAAGGTTCGCGATGTGCAAGCCCATGCAAGTAATAGTCGCTTATTGTATGAGTTAGCAAAAAAGCTTAATGATCTCGATAGCCTTGAGGAGCAAAAGCAGCTGTTTTTAACAACCATGACCGCGCATTTAAAGGTTGCGTGTGATTGGCAGCTAACAGCGTCAAAGCAGTTTATTTATTTAAACGAACAACAAGCGGAATTTGGCGGTATTGCGTTTGCTAAAGCGCTAAATGCAGAGCAACAGGCTTTGGCGAATACAGCGTGTTCTTTACTGTATCAGGTTCAAGAAAAAACCCTATTACGCGAGCAATCTGCGGCGATAAAAGTACAGGCTGAGCTAGAGAGGTCAAAAAACACCTTGTTGCGCAGTTTATCCCATGACTTACGTACGCCATTAGCGACCATTATGGGCGCATCAAGCATGTTGGCCGATGATGATATCCAACTAAGCTCTGAGGTTATCAAAGAGCAAGCTGCTAACATTTATGAGCAAAGTAAAATACTTAATCAACACTTTGATAAAGTCATGGAGCTCAGTAAAGTTAATAAGTTAGCTGAGAATATTAAATGGCAAAAACTGCCTATTTTGACCTTAATTAGCGAGGCAAAATCTCGTCGTCAGCAGCAACTACAAAACTTTAAACTGAGCATCGAGGCTCAGCAACAAAGCATCTGTTTTGGCGATGAAACCCTACTAGAAATTGCCTTTGCCAATATGCTCGAGAACGCAGCTCGTTACGGAGATGGTTCGGCGAATATGCAATTTATTGAAACACACAATGAATATCAAATTGTGCTAACCAATCCTTTTGCGAATAAGCATGAGACGAGTCAAGATGAAGGTGTTGGACTAGGGAGTGTGATCTGCGATGTGGTTGCTAAATGTCATCAAGGGCGCTTTGAATTAACCCTCAATGAGCAAACAAAGCAAGCAACAGCTATATTAATTTGGAGTAACAGTCGTGGCTAATATTTTGGTTTTAGAGGATTCACCACCTCTGCAAAGTTTTTTAAAAACACTATTAAAAGCCAGTGATCATGAAGTTAGTGTGTGCGCCAAAGGGCTTGATGCGTTTGCACTATTAAGCCAGCAGCAGTTTGATTTAGTGCTGCTTGATTTAGGCTTGCTCGATATGGATGGGCAAGATTGGCTGGTGGAGTTTAGGCAGTGGAGCCTGCTCCCTGTATTAGTACTTTCTGCACGCGACGGCGAAACAGAAAAAGTCACCGCCCTTGATAACGGCGCCAACGATTATCTAACCAAACCATTTAGTGCAAACGAATTACTAGCGCGCATTCGGGTGCTACTTCGCACACAAACAACACCCAGCCTAACTTTGCAATGTGGCGATATTCACATCGACCCACATAAGCACGTGGTCCGTAAAGGCGCTGAAGAAGTCAAACTAACTAAAAAAGAGTACGCTATTTTACTGTTGTTGTTTCAGCAAAAAGATAAGGTGTTAACGCATAACGCTATTTTATCTGAAGTGTGGGGAGAGCAGTATATTAACCGTCCTGAATACGTGCGAGTACATATTGGTCAGTTAAGACAAAAACTTGAACAAAATGCGGCGAGCCCTAAACATATCTTAACCGAGCCCGCCGTAGGTTACCGCTTAGTTGAATAAACTATCTCTTTACATCGCTTTGGGTTGAGTTTGTAACATTCCTTAGGTACTGTTTTAGAGAATAATAATAAAGCGGAAGTCCCTTCATTGGCCATGCATCAAATTAACAGACAAGGTATTAGTTCATTGTCAAATACACAGCTCGAAGATGTGATTGCAGAAATTGAGCAAGCTATTGAGTGGCACCAGTCATGGTATAAAAACTTATTAAGGTGTCTAATTGCAGATACTCCCGCAAATGAACAAGACTTAGCAGATAATGCTCATAACTTTTGTCGCTTTGGGCAGTGGTTTAATAAGCTACCTGATCAGACTATAAAGCTTCACCCTCACTTTTCTGAAATCGCTTCTGCACATAAAAAAATGCATCAAGGAGCGAAAGTCTTGTTGTCGTTAAAAGAGTCTAAGACTGTTATTCCAGTAAACTTATTAGACCAATTTCATGCGGATTTAGATAGATTACGCGAGTTATTTGACTGCCTTATCGATGAGTTTACTGAAGTGCTTCACACACGCGACCCTTTAACGGGTGCATCAAATCGTACGAACTTATTAGAAAACCTGCAAAAAGAACACGAGCTGTGTAAGCGCAAATCACTAAGCTGCGCACTGATAATGATCGACCTTGATCACTTTAAGCAAGTAAATGATGAATTTGGTCATGCTGCGGGCGATAAGGTGTTAATAGCCCTCGTGAAATGCATTAAATCTCAGCTAAGAAAATACGATCAATTATATCGCTATGGTGGCGAAGAGTTTTTAGTCTGCTTACCACAAACAGAGCTTGATGATGCTAAGTCATTTTCTGAACGGCTAAGAGCTGGCGTTGAGGCTTTAAAAATCGACATTAGCAACGATAATCACATTAATGTTACTGGCTCATTTGGCGTAACGCTGATAAGCGCCGATGATAATATTGAAACGGCAATCGAAAGGGCCGATGAAGCTATGTATCAAGCTAAAAAGTCAGGCCGCAATCGAGTGTGTGTGGCTTAAACTATTCTTTAACGGCGGTAAATGCTTTTATTAGGCCAGCTTGATAAAAAGAGTAAACGCCTGTAAAGCCTGATTCGGCAATGATGCTTTCGATGACTTGAGATTCTTTTAAAGCAACGTCATTTTCATAAGCTAGTTTTACTTTTTCAATTTGTTCAGGACTGACTGTGGCTGATGACATAACGCTTAACCAGTGACTAAGCAGCAGTGGGTAAGTTTTGGCACTTTGATTAGCACTTAAGTCTGCGCTGACAAGTAACCCACCTGCTTTTAAACGTTTGTGAATATCTGCAAAAAATGCCACTCGTTTAGGTTCATCCACAATAAACTGCGATACTAACACGGCTGTCGCTGCATCAAAGGGCATCAAGTTCTTAAGTGAATCTACGTAACCATTATGAAACTGGCAGCGATGTGCCACCCCTGCTTGCGTTAAATTGTGTTTGCATACTTTGATCATTTCACTCGAGGGTTCGACTGCGGTGAAACTAAATGTAGGGAAGGCCTGTGCTAAATGCAAAATTTCATTTCCGGTGCCCGCTCCAACGCAAAGAATATGCGCATTGCTTGGTAGTTTGCTGAATAAAGGTGTCATCATAAAATACAAGGCCTGGCTAATGGGGGCCATGTTTTGCCATTGTGAATCATAATTAGCTGCTTGTTGATCAAATAAGGCGGTGACTTCGTGTTGTTGCATAGTAAAAACCTAGTAGGTAACTTTAAGTGTTACAGAAGTGGATAGCTTACTTTATTTTAGGAAACTTTAAAAGTTACTTAATGGGGCATTCAAATGATTTGGTAATGTATGCATACTCATTTGCTTAATTTTTAGGTTTTAACAATGAAAAAAGGTGCGCATTAAATAAGTGTCCTTTCTTGAACATCGCGTTTTTTAAAACTGCATCTTGTTCGAAGCCTAATCTTTGCAGAACCTTCATTGAGGCAGGATTATCTTCGCACACGTAAGCAAACACTCTGGCGATTGTCGTTTTAGAGAATACTGTTTCGAGTAGCATAGATGCAGCTTTTACAGTGATACCTTGCCGCCAGTACTCTTTTGCCAGCCAGTAACCTAACTCACCTGAGCGATCAAATTCAAACTCACCTGGGTGCACACTCACGCATCCAATAAGTTTATCGTTAAATATAACGGCTTTAATGAGCTGACTTTGACTACCTTCATTAATCCACCACTGAGCATCCTCGTAACTATAAGGAGAGGGGATTTTAGTTGATAGGTATTGTGTAACATTTATGTCGTTAAGAATTGCAACAAGTTGTTTTGCATCTGACTCTACGAAGTCTCGAAGTGTAATCACGCTCATCCTTTGGAGTTTTGTAAGTGTGTGTGCGAAGGCATTGGAGTATGCCTTTGCTTGTCTTTATCCGTATTTGGCTTCTAACTCATTTGCTGTGCGATAGCTCTCATAGGTGTTTAATCGCTCGAAATACCGCTCTATTTCTGCAAAATGAGACAGCATGCCAGACTCAGCGACTTTCTCTATGACGAATGACATCATAAAATCAGCGCCAGTAAGGTTGTCATCAACAAAGTACTTTCTACCTTTCAGATGTTGATTAACATAGCTGAGTATTTTACCAATTTCATGGTCGGCATAATCAGCAATGAAGTTAGTTTTACAGCCATCTTTTGTAATAAATAGTTTTAATAAAAAAGGCACCATTGCTGAGCTTTCAGCAAAATGGAGCCATTGTTGATAATCAATGTAACTCTCACTTTGCTGGTTTGGCATAAACTTACCTTTGCCATACTGAGTTATTAGGTAGTCAGTTATCGCACCCGATTCAGTAATTACTTTACCGTTATCTTCAATCACAGGAGCTTTACCGAGAGGATGAATTTGTTTTAACTCATCAGGTGCTAAAAATGTCTCTTTATTACGTTGGTAGGCAATAATGTCGTAATCAACGCCAAGCTCTTCGAGCAGCCAAATAATCCGCTTAGAGCGTGATTTGTTTAAATGGTGTAATTTAATCATTTGTTATCCTTAATAGTGGCGCAACATTATTTGTTGCGCCTAATTTTTTAAATTGGCTGCTGAACTTGCACCACGGTTTTACCAAAGTTTTCACCATTTAACATGGCGTTAAAAGCATCTAGGGTTTTTTCGAAATCAGTTTCAAGGTGCTCTTTGTATTTTATCTTGCCGTCGTTCAGCCATTGTTGCATATCTTGTGCAAACTCACCGTAACGATCGCTGTAATCATCAAAGATAATAAAGCCTTGTACTTTAATACGTTTTCTAAGAATTAAGCCCATCAACATAGATAGGCGATCAGGCCCTGGTGGTAACTCAGTTGCATTATATTGTGATACTAATCCACATAGTGGGATTCGTGCTTTTGTGTTAAGTAAAGGCAGTACCGCATCTAAAACATGACCACCGACGTTCTCGTAGTAAACATCAATACCTTGATCACAGGCGTCCTTAAGCTGTTCTTCAAAGTTATCGGCTTTATGATCTATGCATGCATCAAACCCTAAGTTCTCAATCGCATGCTTACATTTTTGAGAGCCTCCAGCGATACCAACGACTTTACAACCTTTTAATTTGGCTATCTGACCGACGGTTGCTCCAACCGGCCCTGTTGCTGCAGCTACAACCACTGTTTCGCCTGCTTTTGGTTCACCAATATTTAGTAGTCCCATATAAGCAGTAAACCCTGGCATACCTAAAATACCGAGTGCATAGGAAGGAGTATCTGGACTTTCTCCTAACTTCATCAGTCCTTCAGTATTACTTATCGCATACTCCTGCCAACCAGTATAGGCAAGTACCCATTCACCTACTTTATAATCAGAGTGCTCTGATTGCTCTACCTGACACACTGTCGCACCAACCATCACATCGCCAACTTCAACAGGGTCAGCATATGATTCTGCATCGCTCATACGGCCTCGCATATAAGGGTCAAGAGATAAATAAATTGTTCTTAGTAAAACTTCACCTTGTTTAGGTGAGGCAAGAGTAGATGTTTTTAAAACGAGGTTATTCTCTGTTGCAGGGCCTGTTGGACGTGATTCAAGAATATACTGACGGTTTTTAATTTCAGTCATACTTATCTCCTATGATTTGTTTTAAATCCTGTTTAATAAATAGGTGCGGGCATGTAATTAGAAATCAATGGCGAAATTGTTACCGAGTAGAAAATGATAATTTCATTCAAACGACAATCCATTTTGCACGGTATAGTGTAAAGGTGTATGCTGGAAAAATAATCAAATGGCGAAACAAATTGATATGAAAGGTATTTCTCTTATAGCTTTTACGCTTGTTGCGGGTTTTATGGCAAGGAGTGCGCATGCTAATACAAGTGTTTTATCGGTTGATCCTATCACTCCAGGAAACGTATTTGCGTTTGAAAACGACGCAAGACGTTATCCAAAGCAAAGTGAGTTTAGTATTGTTCACAGTGTTTCGATGAGCAGTGAAAGCGGCCGACGATTAGCTGTCGTAACTGTTGAAAACAAAGCATCAGGATCGCGTATCTTACAAGCAGACCATATTATGGCTTTATTTGCCGATGGGCGTCGCTTACACCCGTTAGCTTTTGATGAAGGTATCAAGTTAGATGATGGTGAAAAGCGCTCACTGACTTTATCTTTTGGTGAAAATGAATACCCCATTTTAGCGGTATACACGAGTTTAGATGAGTAAAAGGCAGGCCCATGAAATTACCTAAGCCACTGGCAATAACACTACTTTTAAGCTCACCGTTAGGTTTTGCTATTGATAGCCAAGACTTTGTTAAAGATAACGTGTTCACGCAAGGCATTGAAGGGCCAACCATGTATAACGGTGCCCTATACGCGGTGAACTATGCCCAGCAAGGAACGATTGGCCGCGTAGATAACATGGGCAAAACATCGTTGTTTGTGCGGTTACCGAATGACAGCGTTGGTAATGGCTTACAGTTTGACTCACTAGGTAATTTATTTATTGCCGATTACGTTAACCACAATATTTTAAAAGTACCTGCTGGCAGCAATAAAGCAGAAGTGTTCGCCCATAATAGCAAGATGAATCAACCCAATGACATTGCTATCACCAAAAGTGGGGCGCTGTTTGCAAGTGACCCTAACTGGGCGAACGAAACGGGTCAGCTATGGCGTATTAATGCGGATGGCAGCACCCATTTACTCGAAAAAAACATGGGGACTACCAATGGAGTAGCGGTTAATAACGACAATACCAAGCTCTATGTGAACGAAAGTGTGCAACGAATCGTTTGGCAATACGACTTAGATGACAACTTAAACATTAGTAATAAAAAAGTTTTGATTAAATTTGCTGATCATGGCCTAGACGGCATGCGCGTTAATAATCAAGGGCATGTGTTTATTACTCGTTATGGCGCAGGGAAGGTACTTGAAGTCTCGCCTACCGGCAAGCTTTTAAATAGCTATCAATTAAAAGGCCAGCATCCAACGAATTTGGCTTTCAACGAGACGCAAAACAAAGTGTATGTCACCATGCAAAAGCGCGGGGCAATCGAAGTGATTGAACTTTAGCCTTGCTTTGCTCGCGTAATAGCAGCGGTGATTGCCGCTTTTGCTTGCGGACTATTCTTCCAGCAATTTGAATGCAGCATCGACGCTACTCGCTCAGCAATAGTGTTGGCATCAAACCCAGCTAAGTCTTCAAACGATTCAATCCCAACTTCTTCGAACCGTTTTATAACCGTTGGTCCGACACCTTTGAGTGCTAAAAGCGCGCTGCGTTCTTGTTCGTTAAATGGCATGTTTTTGTTCCTTGTTCATTGCGTTTATAAACTGATGAGGGTCATCTAGCCCCAGGAAAACAGTGTTAATATCACCCATAGGTTCATTGAGCTTAATTTTAATATTCGGGTAGCCAGAGTAGTTGTAACGTTTGATTGAACGAGCGCGTGCAATAAAGTCGGTATTTAAATCAATGGATTTGATATTTTTTAAAGCAATATTGTAAGCAGGATAGAGCCCATAGCGAATAATGAGTTGCGATTTACTAATAGAAACAGGGCGCTTTGCAACTGCTCGGTATTCTGCAATGAAGAATAAAAGGCTAAATATAGTTAAACCAGTGATTATGTTTGCTGCTGTTGATGACCACACAAAGTGTATGAAGAAGTGCATCATGGGCAGTTCTAATAAGATAATAAAAATAAAGCCAAGTAAGTTAGCTTGTGCACCGTCTTTATTATGATAACTAAAATGCTGTTCACCAGTGAAATAACTAGGTTTAATGTGTTTAGCGTAAAAAAAGAAAGCCCACATCCGTGTTTCGAAACATAAAAAGTTTGCAATAGCACTTTGTTTGAAAAGCTTGTTAATTGGCCGTTCGATAGCTATATCAGGATCTGTCTGCTGGCTTAAAGCGGATTTTATTGCCAGGTACACAGTAATGAGAGCACTTAGCTCTAAAATTACAATCAAAGCTAAAAGCCCGTAACGACCTTGCTCTAAGTAATTCATTAAAAATTTGTTTTGTTCGGGAATAATGTAACTCCCCACTAAAATAGCGAGTGAGCACATCATCAATGCTTTAAAAGCCGCTTCTTTCTTATTTTTAATTAATATTAAGCAAAGTACAGGTAATACTATCAGTGCATCAAGCAGGTATAACCATTCAAAATTTGCTTTGCCAAAGTCATTTAGTGGATGCTTTCCCTGATAATAAATGCCCCAAAAAAGACTAATACTGATTAGGAAAATAAATGGAATTTTTGACTTTATTGATTTGAGCATAACACCTTCCTTGCAGTTTTACTGCTTATATCTTAAACAACAATCTATGCGCTGTCCCTTTTTATTCTGGATATATTCGTACTTTCTAAAATAAAAAAGCGCACCGGGCAGGGTGCGCTTGAGGGGATCAATCCTGTGTAGCTAAAACAGTAGGATTAATTAGAAGCTTGGGGCATATCTCAGTGAAACACCGACTGAACGGCCAATCACACTGTAATCACTCACGGTGTTAAAGTGGTTTGCGCCTACCTCAGGTGTTGGTGGTTCACGATCTAATAAGTTATCGACACCAAAGTTAACAGCAAGTTCCTCGTTAACTTGCCATGCAGCAGCAAAATCTAAGTAATTTTGTGCTGAGATTGTTTCTGAACGGTCGACAGCATACTCTACTTCACCTATTCTGCGCCAGCCAAGTTGGAAGTTCATGTTATCTAACTGCCAATCAATGCTTGTGCGATGTTTGTAGTCAGCTTGTAAAATGCTCGCAAAGTCACCCGAACAGGCGCTGCCGTAAGTTCCCTTACAGTCAACTTCAGGCACTGTGCTGTTGTTTTGACGGGTTTGTTTAGTAACAAAGTTACCTTGGTACGAGAATCTAAAACGACCACCCATTTGCTCTGGTGCATCAATCACATAATTTGCTGCAACGTCGATACCTTCTTGCTCAATGGCGGCTAAGTTAAAGTCATTAACGATGGCTGTGCTAATAAACCCCGTGTTTGGATCGCGAAGTACCGCACCACACAATGGGTTGTTCGGATTCGGGTCATCAACATAACAGCTTTGTAGTGCCGCACCTGGCTGAATTTGGCTTACCGCATCTGTAACACGAATACTGTAGTAATCGAGTGATAAATCAAAGCCTTCTAAGTAGCCAGGTGTGTAAACAATGCCTAAGGTGTCTGATTCGGCTTGTTCAGGTTTAATATTCGGGTTACCACCATAGGTGTACTCTGCGGTACTTGAATCAAACTCGGTGCCAACAGGCGGCGCACCAAACGCAGCACATTGAGCCGCATCACCGGTGCCCAGTAAACATGGATCGCCGTTATAACGCCCTGCTAGTCGTGGCACAAACTGGTCGCTATTTTGGTCAAATAACGATAACGAGAGCGCTGTGATTGGGCTGGCAAACTCACCTAAGTTAGGTGCTCTAAATGCGGTTAAGCGGTTGGCGCGAATACGAATGTCGCTGTTTATTGCCCAGTTGATACCTAGTTTGTAAGTGTCTTCTGCTTCGGTATTTGAGTAATCAGAAATACGGTAGGCACCTTCAAAGCTAAGCTCTTCAGCAAACGGTTTATCAACTAAGATAGGCACTAAAATTTCAGCGTAGAACTCTTCAGAGCTAAAGCTTGCATCCATATCAAATGCGCTGATAGACGCAAAGCTGGTGCCGTTCCTAAATGCATCGCCCGGTGTTTGTTTACCGGTTTCTTTACGGTATTCGTAACCGATTGCAAAATCGATAGCACCGGCTGGTAATTCAAATAAGAACCCAGAATCACCCGATAGTGTTGCTGAGATGACACTTTGAGTACGGTCGCGAGTGGTATAAAGCAGCGGATCGCTAAAGTCGCTGAAATCATGGTTGGGATCAAAAATATCGACTGAATTTGCAAGGGCAGCAAAACGACTATTACCGCTGTTATCATTGCGGTATGCGTTGTTGTAAATGGTGGCTACTTCGTCCGTTTTGCCGTACTGACCATATACTTCATAACGTAAGTAGTCAGTTAAATCACCTTTTAAGCCCAGTTGAAATTGCATTGAATCACGCACCGCTTCGGTGTGTTGCACGCCTAAACCTAGGTTACGTTCAACATTAACAAGGGCATTGCCTTCGCTATCAAACGTAAGTTGGTCGCGTAGTTCATCTGGAATATACGCATTGTCTTGCGTGAGGGTCACTTGCTCGTTTACAAAAATCGGTGTTTGACCACTGGCACCCGCACCATTTACGGTCACTTTAGAATACATTGCGCGGCCATAGGCAATGGCACTGTCGCTTACATCAACGTCAAATAATAAGCCCGCAGAAAAACGGTCCATCGGTTGAGTTAAATAACGGTCAGCTGTGAAATCAGTTGTTTGACGCTCACTTGTTACAGCACCAGAATCAGCAATACCGATGCTGTTGCCAGAGGCAACGTCAGTATAATAACCACCGCTGTTGATCATTGCCGTTGAGTTTTCAAGCGCATAGTCACGCTCGCCGGCTAATAGCTCTTTTCGTTCGGTGTAACCAATATAGCCAGTGACGTGGCCGCGACCGTCGGCGATATCACCACCAAAAATTGCTTCAAAGTTAAGCTTTTCGTTACCGCCGTCGGCACTTTCGTAACTGGTTGAGAATTCAGCGCCAGTAAAATCATCGTCTAAAACAAAGTTAACAACACCGGCTACCGCATCGGCACCGTAAACCGCTGCTGCACCACCTGTTAATACATCAACGCGTTTTATTAACCCGGCTGGAATAGTATTTACATCAACCGAGTTACGAAAACTAAATGGTACCGCGCGAGTGCCGTCAATAAGTACCAATGTGCGGTTTTGACCAAGGCCGCGTAAATCAATCGTTGATGAGCCAAATGAGTCACCGACTGTGGCGCCGGTGCTGTTGGCACCGGCCGCAGCTTGTGGCAGTTTCGCGGTAATATCTTCAACGTTCACTGCACGGTCTAGGTGAATTTGTGCTTCATCAACGCTCACTACAGGACTACTTGAGACCAGCTCAGTACGTTGAATACGTGAACCTGTTACGGTGATCACTTCAGGTTTTTTTGCTTCAGTGCTTTGCTCTGCGTGTGCATAACTAATTACTGAACTTACAGCGAGAGCTAAAGGTGATAGCAGCAATAGCGAGCGATGCCCTGTTGATGTATTTGCTTTCATGATGATTCCCTTGCGTTTTATCATTTAAATCAACGCAGGTTGGTGTCTGACCTAGACCATTTAGTTAATTTAATGAGTCATACTTTTTGTTATGATGCTTGTGTGCTCTCCTTTTGGGGAGCTCACCGGTACAGTTTTAAAGCAATTTAAAAGTCTTTGCAATAATTATTCTTTAAATCTATTATTTTAAAATATAAACTATTCCAAGCCGTTAACCCGCTTATTTACATCTAATAAGCTGATTTTAAGTGATTTATTTATGCATCAACATATTGAAAAACTGTATTTAAGCGCAAAAAAAGAAAGAAAATTAATAATTGGTCTAATGAGTGGCACCTCATTAGATGGTCTTGATATTGCGCTATGCGAAGTATCAGGGCAAGGCATGGATACTCATGTCGAAGTAGTAAAGTTTACGACGGTCGACTACGACGATGATTATAAAACGCGTGTAAAGCGAGTGTTCGCCAAACGCGAATGTGACCTTGAAGAAGTCACTTTACTCAATCCTTGGATTGGCCAATTACATGGGGAAATGGTTGCCAAAACGTTAGCCAGCTGGGGAGTAGCAAAAGAACTTATTGATGTGATTGCCAGTCACGGACAAACTATTTATCACTGCCCTAAAAACCAACACAAGCGTGCAGAATATGGCAATGCAACACTACAAATTGGTGACAGCGATCATTTAGCCGTGACTGCAGGTATTACAACCATAGCTGATTTTAGACAAAAGCACATTGCAGCGGGTGGTGAAGGTGCGCCGCTTGCGGTATATGGTGACTACTTGTATTTCACAAGCACCAGCGAAAACCGTATTTTGCTTAATATGGGCGGCATTGCAAACTTAACCTATTTACCTAAATCGGCAGACGCACGAGCAGTTTTTAGCTCTGATATAGGCCCCGGCAATACCATTATGGATGCTTATGTGCAGCGTTATTTTACACCACTTCATTATGATAAAGATGCCGCTATTGCAGCAAAAGGCACGGTAAGCGAAGATTTGCTCGCAGCGCTGTGTGATGATGCATTTTTTGCTTTAGGGTTTCCAAAAACCACCGGGCCAGAAGTGTTTAATCTAGACTATTTAGCTGCAGCACAAGCACGCTCGAATACGCAGAACTTATCGCACTTTGATGTGATGGCAACCTTAGTGCAGTTTTCAGGAGCAATGATTGCTAAAGCAATTAACCAATGCAGCGAAGGTTTGACCGATGTGGCTGTATACGCCAGTGGTGGTGGGGTCCATAACCCATTATTAATGGACATTATTTTGGCTAATTGCCCAGCGCTTTCTGAGATAAAAAATACCGATTCGTTGGGGATTAATCCAGATGCAAAAGAAGCTGTGTTATTTGCTATTTTAGCGAACGAATGTCTGTCGGGTGGGCAACAACGCTTTGGTAATACCGAGCAAGGGATCCCCGATATTACCATGGGTAAAATTAGCTTTGCTGACTAGGCCCTAGAAAAAGGCTAAAAAGCTTGCGCCAATATTACTAATGTAATGGCGTAAGCCCTGGTTTTTAGCTTGCTCAGAAGTTAATAGCTCTGGTGATGTGCTAGCTGCAATGCTGACATCAAACTGGGCGCTGTCTTTAAGTGTTGCATGCAAGCCGTGTAGCATTAATTGCAATACAAATTCACCACTGTGAGTAACGTTTTCTAAGGTAAGCATTATAACGTGCTGTTCTAGATCGTGTTGCGTTAAAGTGTGTGCAGTAAAATACGCCGATTCGCGCGCATCAGGGCGGGTTGCACTGATAGAGATCACATCGCCTTCATGGGCATCATCTGGTAGCACACAACAAAACACAACACGCTTTTGCTCATTAGCCGCAAAATGCAATTGTTCGTATTCCATAGTATGCGCAAGTGCAGCACATAAAGGGTCTTCACTAGAGGGGAGTGCAAACGAAAGTTGCACCAAGGCACTGTCCATTACTTCTTCATTACGTTAGGTGATTAAATTAGCGTCAATTATTGATCAGTTAAATGACAGAATTATGACTATTGTCATATTGCGGATTATATATTTTAGAAACAGAGAAAAGTTGTACTTTCTAGAACGAGTAGCAAGACTAATTTCAATTTGCTCAATTATTTGTAGTATTAATAGTCATATTGATTAAGCTACGGGTTTGATAATTTTTCTTTACTTTCAATATAGTAAATAACAAAGGTATTAGAATAATGTTCGGGTTTTAATGATACATATTTATAGTGCCTAAGTGTTCCTTTGTCATCTAGCACAGACTTTTCTCCTTCCCGAATTCTCTTTACTTCATAGTCTTGCCACATTTGGCAAAACAACTCACTACGAGATTTAAGATCGTCTAAGACGGCTTTAAAGGCTGATTTGTCTGTAGCTAAAGCAAAGTAAGAGCGGAATGAGGCAATGGTGTTTTTTGCTGCCTGCTCCCATTGAGGAATACGTCGCTTATACTCATCATTTAAGAACATAAGCTTTAATGAGTTTCTATCAGCTTTAGGAAGGGTAGACCAATCGAATATCTTTTTGGAAGCCGCCTCATTCCAGTACTCTATATCCATATTTTCTCTGCGAATAAATGCAGGATTCGGTTCAAGTGCACGAATTAGCGCTTTTAATTCTTCCGACACTTCCTCTTGCTCTTCTAGAGCAGGTTTATTCCCGAAAACAATCGCGTTTAAATACTCTTGTTCATCGTTAGTTAGTTTTAATACTGTGCCAATGCGATTAATAGCTGCACGCGATATACTGATTTCTCGTCCTTGCTCTAACCAAGTGTACCAACTGACACTTATAGCAGCCAATTGCGCGACTTCCTCTCGACGAAGCCCTTTTACACGCCTTCTTCCACTGGTAAAACCATAATCTTCAGGGTTTATTTTTGCACGGTGTTTGGTAAGGAAGGTTTTTAAGTTTTCGTGTTTAGTCGTCATAAAATGTTTAGCCTATGACTATTTATCACAGTATAAATGCCCATATTTTACGCTTATCTTGACTGCTATATAGTGCCACCATCTTACACCTTCCACTGCTTTTGAGCTAGTTAGGTCCTTACAATTCAATGAGTCAGAGGTGGATCAATGTCTCAAGAAAATGTTTATTCGGCATCTCCAAATTACTGGAAACCTATCTTATTTGTTGCAGCACCATGGGTATTTGTTTTTTTATGGAGTACAGGGTTTGTTGGCGCAAAATTTTCGCTTCAATATAGTGGTCCATTTCACTTACTGTTTTTTAGAGGGCTATTTTCATGTGTTATTTTTTTATTTTTATCGGTTGTGCTAAAGGTTAAGTTTCCTTCATTGAAGAGCGTTAAACAGCAATTAATAGTAGGGCTTTTTCTGCAAACCTTTTTTCTAGGTGGCTGTTTTTTCGCAATTAACAAAGGGCTTCCTGCATCAGTTGTGGCATTAATTACGGGTTTACAACCAGTGTTAACGGCGGTGCTGGCATCAATAATACAAAGCAAGCAGTTAAAGAAGTTGCAATGGCTAGGGATTGTAGTCGGATTTTTAGGTGTTTTTCTTGTGCTTTCGCCAACTAAATTAGGAGGTGAATTAAGTTTAATTGGTCTACTTGCAGCATTTTTTGGTTTAACAGGTGTGACGGTTGGTGCAATGTATCAAAAGAAAGCGGTAAGTGATGGGCATATTTTTGCATCTACTTTCTTTCAATATATTCCCCTTGCTGTCGTGATGGGAGTGGTGTCATTTTTATACGAGCCAAACACACCGACTTGGAACGCACCTTTTATTATTAGTATATTGTGGCTTGTGGTTGGTGTGTCTGTAACGGCCATATTGTTGCTTATGTTTATGATAAAAAATGGAGAATCGACAAAGGTAGCATCCTATTTTTATTTAGTACCAGTACTCACAGCTGTCGAAGCATGGATTTTATTTGATGAAAAAATCAGTTTTGCAATGTTGTTAGGTATGGGCTTATCAATTATAGGGTTACTGCTTGTACACAGAAAGTAGCGACCAAGCTATGGCTCTCCTCTTAAATGGTCAAATAAAACTTTAGATAGCGCACCAATTTGTGCACCTTTTTTAATGCAAAGAGTTAAGTTTCTTTTTGACCATTTTTCATCCACTTCTATGATTTTTATATCTAAAGAGCGCCAGCAGCCTATTGAATCATATGGCAATAAAGCAATGCCCACACCAGAACCAACCATTCTACATACAGCATCAAAACTTTTAACTTGCGCTCGAATATTTAGATGGCAATTTAGGCCTGCGGCTTTATTCATCATAAAAGTATGGATTGCAGAACCTTCGTTCAAGATAACAAATGGAAAACTGACAGCTTGAGAAAACTGTATTTTGCTAAATTTAGCAAGAGAATGCTCGCTTGGAACAATGATGACCAATCGATCTTTCTTATAAGGATAAAACTCCACATTATCATAAAGGCCATTTTCAGCGACGATCCCTAACTCAACTTCTCCTTGTGCTACGGCTGTAATTATTTCTTCGCTTGTGTGTTCTTCTAAAGCAACTCTAACACCCTGATTATTTTCTAAAAAGGTCCCAAGATCTTCTGGCAAGTATGTATGAATAGCATTGGTGTTTGCCCATAATTTTACTTGCGATAATGCACCTTTAGTAAAAGGAGCAATATCAGATTGCATTTGCTCTAACGTAGCTAATGTTCTTTTGGCATATCGAAGAACGATTTCACCTGCTTTTGTAGCAGACACACCTCTTGGTTGACGCTCCAATAATTGAGTACCTAAATTATCTTCGAGTAGTTTAATTCGATGGCTCGCTGATGATGGTGCCAAGAATACTTGCTTAGCTCCTTGAGTTAAGTTCTTTTGTTCTACCACAGCGATAAATAGTTTTAAGTCAGTAAGATCAAATTTCATTCTAAGTTACCATTCGTTATTAACGAACTCTTATTGGTTAATTAGCAATTCTAATGTTGAGCAGTTATGTGGCATTGTAGCGTCACTTTTTACAATGAAAAAGAAATTCTGTGGGTTTAAATCGTTTAACAAGAAATGAAATCGGTATTATCTTAGCGATTCTTTCTGCTGCAGGTTTTTCTCTAAAGGCAATATTTGTAAAACAAGCTTACTTAATTGCTAATGTTGAACCTATTACTCTTCTTAGTTTACGAATGCTCTTTTCATTCCCTTTATTTATTCTTATTGGCTATTCAAGCTTAAAAACAGGCTTTTCATTGACTAAAAAAGAAGTTCTTTTACTTATTTTGCTCGGTGTTGCCGGCTATTACGGCGCATCAATTTTGGATTTTATGGGCCTAGAGTATATTTCAGCAGGATTAGAGCGCATTATTTTATTCTCATATCCCATCCTCACGATTTTTATGGGGATTTTATTTCTGGGTAAACAATTTGAAAAGCGGTTGGTTGTACCTACAGTGCTATGCACATTAGGGGTTGTTTGCGCATGCTTGAGTGATTTCAAATTTGCTGGAGGTAGTCACAGCATTTGGCTTGGCGCTGCTTTAGTCTTTGGCTCTGCGCTATGCTACGCATTTTACCAAGCTTTTTCAGAGCCAATGATTGAGAAACTAGGCGCAATGCGGTTTTCTTTATTGGCTATGTTTGTATCTATTTTTGCCGTTCAGCTACATTTTTTTATTCAATTACCAATAGAGAGCCTAATCCAACCTACTAAAATTTATACAATTTGCTTTATGATGGCTTTATTCTCAACTGTTCTCCCTGTCTTTTTGCAATCAAGCGCTATTAAATATATAGGAGCGGCAAGGTCTGTACTTGTAAGTACTTTAGGGCCTATTTTGACTTTAATTCTAGGGTGGATATTACTTGATGAAAAAATCACTTTGTTGCAAGTGTTGGGTATGTGTTTAGTTTTAATTGGTGTTTTGGCTATAAAACGTAAGAGAGTTTAATTTAAGAGGAAACAGATGGAATCATTATTTATATACGGCACCCTTCGTAAAGGTTATCCAAATGAACACATACTAACTAACATTGGCGGTAAGTTCACAGATGCTTCTGTATTTGGTCGTTACATAAATGTTGGGTGGGGAGTCGAAATGGGCTGCCCTGCACTGAGTCTAGATCCTCAGGGCGAGGAAATTAGAGGGCAAATATTTAGTTCATCACATTTAACTAAACATTGGGAGTTTTTGGATGAATTTGAAGGCAGTGATTATCATCGTGTTGAAACAAGTGTAAAGCTTGAAAATGGCCAAATGTGCACTGCGTTTGTTTATGTTGCTAAAGAATAAGACTAATTAACAGAATACAGAGGAACTAATATGTCTGCCCCCATCAAGCTTTTGAGCTTTTCTATTGCCTTTGTTTGTATTTTATTATCATTAAATTTTGGCCTGAGATCATCAATGGGCTTTTTTATGGCCCCGATTTCTGATGAATTTGGTTATGGTAGAGAAGTTTTTGCTTTCGCACTCGCTTTACAAAACTTATGGTGGGGTTTATCACAACCCTTTGCAGGAGCACTCGCTGATAAATATGGAACATGCAAAACAGTCATTGTTGGCGCGCTTTTATATGCGGGTGGTCTTTATGTAACAGCATCATCAAATTCCATATTGAGTTTGAATTTGGGTGCAGGCTTACTTATGGGGATGGGTATTGCTGCAACAGGGTTTGGCGTTGTTTTACCTGCTATGGCAAAAATGGTTTCTCCGGATAAGCGAGCATTTGCACTTGGCTTAGGGAGTGCTGCTGGCTCCGCAGGGCAATTAATATTTGTTCCCGTTGCACAGGATTTTATTGCAGCTTATGGCTGGAGTAATGCTCTAATGTTATTAGCTGGTGGTGCATTATTAATGGCTTTAATGGCTGGGGTATTTAAAGAAAATACAGACCCTGAACAAATGTCACAACCAATCACTGCAAAGCAAACAGTGAAAGAAGCGTTGAATGAAGCACTCAGCTATCCACATTACTGGTTAATAGTGATCGGCTTTTTTGTATGTGGTTTTCAATTAGCGTTTATTACAGTACATATGCCAGCATTTTTAAGTGACAGAGGTTTTACCGCAAACGTTGCCGTAGCAAGTTTAGCTCTTATTGGCTTGTTTAATATTTTCGGCTGTTTGGTCTCTGGGGCTTGGTCTGGTAAGTATTCTAAAAAGAATTTATTAACGCTTATATATGCACTGAGAGCTATTGCTATAGCGCTATTTATGCTTTTACCAATGACTGAAACATCAGTAATTTTATTCTCAATCTTAACAGGCTTTTTATGGTTGGCCACTGTACCGCCAACTTCCGGACTCGTAGCACAGCTTTTTGGTTTGCCACATATGGGGTTACTTTACGGTATCGTATTTTTAAGTCACCAACTTGGTTCATTCAGTGGTGTTTGGCTAGGCGGTTATCTATACGACTTAACAGGATCATATGATGTCGTTTGGTGGAGTGCTTGTGTAATTGCACTTGTTACGGCTGCAATTCACGTGTTTATAGATGAGAGACCAGTTGAGCGGTTACGTATTACTACAAATTAAATAACACCTAGTCTTGTTTTCATAAAGTGAAAGGTGTGCTGCAGCACACCTTTTAATTTAGTTATTTACTTCAAAACATATTCAATTTTATGTAATTGACCAGTAAAAGCGAATGGTGCTTTATCGTAGTAGCTTCGGGTAACTGTTGAGCCAAGATCCTGACCAACATCAAGCGTTTCAGTGGCTGAATAGCGAACCGGAGGCACTTTATCCACTTTGCCAGAGGCAACCTTTTTACCGTTTACTATCAGTGTCGCTTGGCCGCCGTTAGGTGCTTTTCCTTGTTGGGTATATTCAAGGGTAAGCGTGACCTCGCCAGTAGGTAAAGCTTGTTCAGATTTAACAACATAGTGGTGCTCGTTAAAGAAATTCATCACGTAAACAGGTTTACTGTCTTCAACATATAAGCTGTAGCCAGCGCTTGAACCTCCTACAGCAACTAATACACCTTCTACACCTTGCTTTGGTACATTAAACGTTGCCGTAATAGAATGCGAACGGCCATAAACAGCAGGTGCGCTCCCTTCAGGGATACGATTAGTACCAGCTAAATAAGTAAACTGAGTTTTTCCTTTGGTTACACTGGGGCGTTCAGGATTAGTTGCACGTTCAACAAAGCGGTCATCTAATGGGTAAACATTAAATTTTTTCGCTTCTTGATCAAAAATTGAAATTAAAGTTCTTAATTTATCTGGGTATTTAGCAGATAAGTCAACAGCTTCAGAAAAGTCTTCTTCAATATTGTAAAGCTCCCATTTATCATTATCGAAACCAACAGAACCATTCAAAGCCCATGGTACTCCATGAAACGAAGCAGCCACCCAACCGTCATGATAAATAGCACGATGACCACCGGTTTCAAAATACTGAGTCGTACGTTTGCCTTTAGCATCTTTATCGTTCAGTGAGTACAGCATGCTCACACCAGCCATCGGCGTTTGCTCTACACCGTTAACAACTTTAGGCTCAGGAATGTGGGCTGCATCAAGTATGGTTGGTGCTATATCAATCACGTGATGAAACTGTGAGCGCAAGCCACCATGCTCTTTAATATATTTAGGCCATGACACAACAAGCCCATTTCGGGTGCCACCAAAATGTGAAGGGACACGTTTCATCCACTGGAATGGTGCTGAGCCTGCCCATGCCCAGCCAACAGGAAAGTGGTTCTCGTGCAGCGGGCCACCTAGCTCATCTATTTTAGCTAGTTGCCCTTTGATTGTGTCGGCAATGCCATTTTGCGTCATCATATTGTTAAGTGTGCCAGTGACGCTGCCTTCAGCACTTGGGCCATTATCACCAGCGATAAAAACAATCATGGTGTTATCAGCATCAGGTAACTGCGAAACCGCATCCAGTAATCGACCAACATGATAATCTGTGTGCGCAGTAAAGCCTGCGAACACCTCTTGGTGACGGCTAAATAGCTTTTTCTCGTCAGCAGAAAGAGAGTCCCATGCTTTTATTTCTTTAGGTCGTTCTGTAAGTTTAGTATTCTGTGGGGCTATACCAAGCGACTTTTGCCGAGCTAATGTTTCTTCGCGAACTTTATCCCACCCCTGATCAAATTGACCTTTAAACTTGTCGTTCCACTCTTGTGGTGCATGAAGCGGGGCGTGTGTTGCGCCTGTTGCAAAATACATAAAGAACGGCTTTTCGCTATCGATAGATTCTTGTTGCCCCATCCATTTGATTGCGTCATCAACCAAGTCTTCGGTTAAATGATAACCTTGCTCAGGCTTTTTAGGTGGTTCAACCGGTGTGGTGTTTCTGAATAATTGCGGTTCCCATTGGCTAGTTTCACCACCCTGAAAGCCATAAAAATATTCAAAACCTAGGCCTGTCGGCCAATGGTCAAATGGACCAATAGGGCTGGTTTCCCAGTCTGGAGTGTTGTGCCATTTACCCCAAGCCGCTGTGTTATAACCATTTTCTTTTAGAATCTGGGCAATACTCGCAGTTTCATCAGGCCAAACACTATGATAGCCAGGGTAGCCTGTTGAAAGCTCAGTAATTGTTCCCATGGCAACTTGATGGTGGTTTCTACCAGTAAGAAGAGCTGCGCGTGTTGGCGAACAAATAGCTGTGGTATGAAAGCGGTTAAACTTTAAACCTTCATTGGCTAGTTTATCGATTGATGGGGTTGGAATTGGGCCGCCAAAAGTACTTGGGTGACCAAACCCAAAATCATCTAATAAAATAACCACAACATTAGGTGCACCTTTTGGTGCTTTTATTGGTTGTGGATAATCTTGTTTAGAGTTTTCAAACGTTTTGCCAATCTTTCCTTGAAACTCTGGTGCGGCTATTGGTAAAACACTTCTATCTATTTCAGATGCGTTCACTTGGGTAAACCCAGAAAGCAATAGCAATGAAATAATACTACCTACTCGTTTTAAACGATTCATCCCTTTCTCCATGGTAATAATTACCGACATGTTGGTATGTAATAGTGAGTATTTAGTCACTAACTTAGTAACTATAGTCCAAGGTAATTGTTTAAATAAAGTACGTTTTGTGTTTTTAAAGGTTGTTTTTAGTGGTAATTCATTTTGATTAATCCATTAGGGTTGGTTCTTTGGATTTGAGCTTAATAACGGTTTTTAAATTTAATTTGAATCTATTAAAGTTAAGAAAAGACAGTATTTCTGCCGCCTCTTTTTGCTTCATAAAGGTGTAAGTCGACTCTTTTGGCAGCCTGTTCTGACGTTTCGTTTGGTGCAATTTCAATAACACCTAAGCTTATCGTTGCGCTTATATCCTCGGCTTTTGTTGTAAAGCCTTGAAAAACTTTGTTTATTTCGTTTTCTACTTCAGTAGCAGCAAGCTGAGAAGAGAATAATAGAAAGCAAAAAATCCTAAACATTTTAAATGTTACTCCGTCAGGAATTATTATCCATAATATTAATTTTGCAGATGTTCTGGCTAGCATTCATAGTGAATGTAGCAGGTTTGTTTTGGTCAAATAGCATAAGGCTGAACTTCATTGAACAGCCTTGTGGAAAGTTGTTAAAGCTAAGAGTTTGGTTCAAGCACTTTACTGTCATCCACTAATTTAGTTGTTTGTAAGTTCGCAGCCGCTTGTCTTTCGCTATATCGGTCTACGAGCCAGTCCAACTTGTCTCTGGTTAGTAAAGTAAATTTAATTAACTCTTCCATCACATCGACAATGCGCATTCTAAACGACGACTCTTTCATATTGCCAGCCTCGTCAAACTCTTGCCAAGCTTTTGCGACTGATGACTGATTTGGTATCGTTAACATACGCATCCAGCGACCAAGAATGCGCATGTTATTTACAGCATTAAAGCTTTGCGAACCGCCAGATACCTGCATTACGGCTAGCGTCTTACCTTGTGTTGGTCTAACAGCACCATCAGTGAGTGGGATCCAATCTATTTGATTCTTGAGCACAGCTGACATATTGCCGTGAATTTCAGGTGAGCACCAAACCTGTGCTTCTGACCATTTCACAAGCTCTCGCAGCTCTTGTACTTTTTGATTGTTTACAGACTCTCCATTATCAAATAATGGTAATCCATCTGGGTTAAATATTTTAACTTGAGCACCTAAGTGTTCAAGTATTCTTGCGGCTTCTTCACTAGCAAAACGGCTAAACGACGTTTCTCGTAAAGACCCGTATAAAATTAAAACTCGAGGTTTGCTTGTGCTTGCATTATCGAAAGTCGGGGTTACGTCAAACTTTGCATCATTTAAGTATTTCATTACATCTCCTGAATGATTGAGGCTTACCTAGTAAGACGTAATGTTTTTCAAAAAGACGAAGTGTTAGCAGAACTTTTTTTGTTTGGGGTGGTAATCAACTAAGTTGCCGTACTTATCGATTTCAAAGTCACAACAACAATCGAATAATGCCTTCAATTTTGAGCGACTTTTTTGCAGCCTTGATTTGTAGGTTGAGTAGCTGATGTTTAACTTCAAAGCTTCCTCTTTTTGAGAGTATCCTTCGAGATCTATTTTTCTAATTAGATCCGCTTCTTCTTCAGGCATAGCTTGTAAAAAAGGTTCAATGCACTTTATGAGTTCAGCTTTTACGGTTTTGTTTTCTTGTTGCGAAATAATATCATCAAGCTCTATTTCTACATGCTTATTTTGACGCCTATAAAAGTCAACAATAACATGGTGTGCTATTTGAAATAACCAAGCCTTTAAACTTCGCTGATCTTGTAAGTGATGAATATTAAGGTGTGTTTTTAACAGAATATCTTGTAAAAGCTCTTCAACATCAGCAGGGTTCGATATTTTTGTGGTTAAAAAAGCACGTAAACTATTTTTGTATTCAAGCCAGATTTGTTCGATGGACATAATAGTATTGTTGTTGGGATTTAATCGTTAGTTTATCAAAAATAGTACAGAGCCTGCATGTGGCAGGCTCATTTTAATTACTATACCAAATAAGATTAGAGTCCGAGTCCTATATCCGTATTTGGGTATTTTTTCATTGTGGCTATGTGTGCTTTCATAAACTTAGTCGCTTGAGGCATGCCCCATTCAAAATATTGGTGCCCTGTGCTTGCCATTTCTTTAGGGTCCATATTTAAATTGAAAACCCAAGGCGCCGTTCCGATATCTAATAAGAATGATGCATCAATGTTGCGTCTTGGCACTGCAGTATTGAACACTTTAAAATGAATTTTGTAGTCTAACCAGCGAAGTGCTGTGAAATCTTCACGGCTCCACATATACACAACTTGACGTCGTGATTTGCCATTATCAGCTAGTAAGAAAGCTGTTTGATCTATGCCATCGAAATACATATTACTCGGAAGCTCATCAATAACACCACCTAATCGTAAAGAAGTCATGTAGATATCGGTGAGGTCCATTAAGCCATTATTGACCTGCCCAGCAGATATCATGCCTTTCCAGTAAGCAATGCCGGGAATTCTAACTCCTCCTTCCCATGTTGTTCCTTTACCACCACGCCACGGCGAATAGCCACTATCTGGCCAAGTATCTTCATTAGGGCCATTATCTGAAGTGAAAATAATTAGTGTATTTTCTAGCTGCCCTTTTTCTTTTAATAGAGCAACAAGTTCACCTGTAATATCATCAACTTCGACCATAGCATCGCGAACGGGCATTGCAGCTGGGCTTGCGCCTTTGTATTTTGGAGCTGGGTAGTTGTCGTTATGGATCTTTGAAAAAGAATGAATTAAATAAAATGGTTTCCCTTCATCAACAGCTTGGTTTATAAATTTTACAGACTCATCTCGCAATACCTGATCAATCATTGAGATATCTTCAATACTATTAATTGGATACGCAATTTCACGCTTACCACCTTTGCGGCCTTTTATCAGGCCTTCAGGACGCAGCTGAGAAGCTTTAGTGTAAAGCTCTTTGTTCGTCATCATGTCGGCATATTGGCGCTCTACCAAAAATTGGGTGTAATCTGATTGAACTGATGGGAGGCCATAGAAATAATCAAAACCTACCTCATGAGGAAGCATTCCCTCAGCTTCACCAACATGCCATTTACCGATTAGCGCCGTTTTATAGCCCACTTTAGATAATAGCTTACCTTGAGATACTTCTTTCTCCCACGGATTTTGTGTCACTTTATCGCCAGTTAGAATAGGGCGAACTAAGCCACTTCTTACGGGTAATCTACCAGTTGTCAGTGCAGCTCGAGAAGATGTGCAAGTTGGTTGTGAATACATTGATGTGAGGCGAAGCCCTTCGTTTGCCAGTTTATCTATATTAGGAGTGGGAGCACCTATCGCTGCACCGCCACCATACACTCCAGGGTCACCCCAGCCTAAATCATCTACTAGTAAAACAAGAACATTTGGCTTTCTGCCTTGCTTAGCTTCGAGATTCTTTAGCTTTGAGACCGCAACTTTCTCTTGTTCAGGGCGAGGAATGGCTGGCTCCATATTTGCCTTTTCAACGATTGCATCATTGAATACATTTTTTTCTGCAACCACAGAAAATGATGCGATTAACAGACTGAGAACTAAAAACCTTTTCATACTTTACTCCTTGTTAAGAGGGATGAATTCACTCATATATATTAACTGTTTGATATAAATCTAGTTATTCTGAATTTTTAGTCTTTATTAAGAATATCAGCTGTTGGAAATATGGCCAGTTTTATTGTGCTAGTTTTGCGAGGAACTGAACTTAATGGCGAGTTTATTAATTCTAGAATGAAATATGAGTTCATGTTTTTTTATTATTACTAAAGGTATGGCGCTGCTATAAGTTTTATCTCAAAAATATGATTTTTGTGCCTTAAATGGTATTGTCCTCAGTGTAAATTTAATTAAAAGGAATTACTTTTTTATGCTAAATAAAATGCTTCTTAGTGGTGCTTTTCTATTTTCTGTTACTGCAATGGCTGACATGCCAGCCTACTTTAATAATGAGATAGATCAAGAGTATCGCGCGGTTTTAAAGCACATGGATGAAATGATGCCGCAAACCGATTTAGAGCTTGCTTACTTACCCTCTTTTTACCCGTTTAGCATCTTTGATATTCATGCCACAAAATTGAAAAATGACAAAGATAAGCAAGCGTTTACTAACTTTAATTTAGGCGTGCTTGGTAGTCAGTTTTTAAATGTAGAACCGCAGGTTGGAACAAAACTTCCTAATTTAGTTATTTGTAAAAAAGATAAGTGTACGGAACAAAGGCTAAAGCAAATTAGCTCATTTTTAGCTGTATCGGAGGAGCAAATCTTAGCTTTTAAAAATAACATTAGCTTGAACCTTGTACAATTAACTGCGCCGAATGTTTATCGTATTAACAATACTTTTTACTCCCCAACTCAATTATTAAGCTATACACCATCAAAGTATGCGGGTTTTGTACCATCTGCCGATTATAAAATTCTATCACCTGATACAGCCTCTAGTTTGATGGAGCTATCAGCTTATTCTCAAAAGCTCAGAGATTTAATGATTAAACATAAAGTTGCAGCTGTCACAAAAGATAAGAATGACAGCGTAAATGTAATTTTTGGCGGCCTTAGCGATAATCATTGGGGGGTGGTACTTTTAGACAAAAGTAATATACCTAGGAAAGGTGATAGAAATGCAATTGGCCTTGAGTATGACGTAATAAAACCACTCTCTGAGACAAGCTTTTATTATCAAACAAATTAAGTCTATTTTTATCAAAAAGTGTATAAATCAATAGAGTGAATTATGAGCTCATTTAAAAAATATAGATTAAAGAACTCTCGGTTTGGGTTGAAAAGTTTTGGTTTAATAGCACTATTTGTATCTTTAACAGGGTATGCCACCGAGCAGCAAATACAGCAGCAAGTTGATGCGTTTATTCAAAACCAATATAAAGATCATTTTCCAGAGTTAGTCTCTGATGATGAAGTTGGCCGGTTAAAGCGTTTTTATGAGCATATTGATGGCAGAGTCTCTATATTTTGGACTTATCAATCAGGCAATGTTTGGTTAGAGAAGCTGACTCTTATTGAGGTTCAAAATGACGGTTATAACGAGTTGTCGTCTATTTCTTTTAACGGAGTTGTAGAAAGTACAAATAAGGTAGGCGAAGAGCTTGTCATACAATTACGTACATATGATGAAAATGATCCTCGTTGCTGCCCCAGCAAGAAAACCACGTTACGCTACAGTATTTATAATGGTGAGCTAATTGAGTTATAGCCTGATAATTTGTCACCAGGCTATAAATCAAGAATTAGCAAATATGATATTCACCACGTGGTTTGTTGCTGAACATAAAGGCCTGTAACTCAGATTTGAGTACTTCGATAATATCAGTTGTAAAGGGCGTTCTGATTTCGCCAGAGTCTAAATATCTAAGCAGATCAGTTTCATGCTTGAGTGCCGATTGAATAGAGTAGCTAATAGGATAAGTCACTTTAAACTGTTTGCGCGATATCACGTTATCGTGGTTTTCAATATCAACATAAAAAGTTAACTGTTCGTCTTCTTCGCAAATATCACTGCAGGTGCCTTGTTCGCGAATACAATCTAAGACAATATTTCTGATGAAAATATCAAATTCGTTCATATTAATCCTTTAATCTTTGCCCTTCCATTGGGTACAAATAAAACTAGCAAAAAGTAATTAATTTAGCCAATCCAATTTTGCATCTTTTGGATTAACTCTTTCTGAATGGGTTGATTTAATAGTATTAGGGGGTGGGCAGTAGTTAGTTGATAGAGGATAGGATGCGCGATACACGTTTCACGCCTACGTTGTAGCAGCGGCTTTATGCTGTGGCATTGATAAATTTTTACGAGAAACGAGAAACGAGAAACGAGAAACGAGGGGTGAGGTAAAACGCGATGTGAAATCGCTGCTACACAAGCAGGTTCAGACTAAATTTAAAATCTGACGGGCTAAAGCCCGACCTACCATGTAGGTCGCTATTTATGGCGACAAGGCTCGAGGGAGATGCGCACCTCGCCTCTCGAACCTCGCACCTCGCAACTTTCCTCTTTCACCTAGTAACTCGCTAACTACCTCTAGAACCTAGCTTCTCGCCCCTAAAACCTCGCCTCTTACAATCTCTGCACCTTTACTTAGCGCACTGAGTTTGGCGCTTGCTATGTGGCGAGGGAGGGGAGCCATACCGCAGTTTGTGCATGGGTAAAGCTTGTTGGCATCAACGTATTTCAGAGCTTCGCGTAATGTGTGTGCGACCTCTTCAGGGGTTTCAATTTCATTGCTCGCTACATCAATGGCGCCAACCATCACTTTTTTTCCACGTATGAGTGCTAATAGCTCAATGGGCACGCGAGAGTTGTGGCACTCAAGTGAAATAATATCGATATTCGATTTTTGAAGTTTTGGGAATACTTCTTCATATTGACGCCATTCATTGCCCAGTGTTTGTTTCCAATCAGTGTTGGCTTTGATGCCATAGCCGTAGCAAATGTGCACGGCGGTTTCGCATTTTAAGCCTTCGATTGCTCTTTCGAGGCACTTAATGCCCCAGTCATTAACATCATCGAAAAACACATTAAACGCAGGCTCATCAAATTGAATAATATCAACACCCGCAGCTTCGAGTTCTTTCGCCTCTTGATTGAGGATTTTGGCAAATTCCCATGCTAGTTGTTCACGGCTTTGATAGTGGGCGTCATACAAGGTGTCAATCATGGTCATAGGCCCTGGCAACGCCCATTTTATAGGTTGCTTGGTTTGCGAACGTAAAAACTTGGCGTCTTCAACAAACACGGGTTTGCTGCGTGACACCGGGCCAATCACACTTGGTACACTGGCTTCGTAACGATTACGAATGGTCACTGTTTTACGGTTCTCAAAATCAACGCCATTTAAGTGTTCGATAAAGGTCGTTACAAAGTGTTGGCGGGTTTGCTCGCCGTCGCTCACGATATCAACGCCAGCTTGTTGCTGCTCTTGTAAGGCAACACGCAGTGCGTCTTGTTTGCCGTCAATAAGTTCTGTTCCTTGCAATTTCCAAGGTGACCATAAGGTTTCAGGCTCAGCAAGCCAAGCTGGTTTTGGTAAGCTGCCAGCTGTTGATGTTGGTAATAATTTTTTCATTTTTAATCTCATTAAATTGCGTAGTTGGCAGACCATTTTTCAAGTACTGATTGATAAGGCTTAATAAAGTGTTGCTCTGTAAATTTACCTTGTGCAATCGCTAGTTGACTGCGCTCTTCACGGTCGTAAACAATTTGCGTAATAGAGTGATCGGCGTTTCTTAAATTGGGTTGATAGCAACTACCCGCCACGGCATTGGCGTTATAAATTTCTGGACGGTAGATTTTTTGGAATGTTTCCATAGTGCTAATCGTGCTGATCAACTCTAAGTTGGTGTAATCGTTCAGCAAGTCACCAAAGAAATAAAACGCCAGCGGAGCAACTGTGTTTGGTGGCATAAAATAGCGCACCTGCAAGCCCATTTTTTTAAAGTATTGCTCGGTTAATGAGGACTCATTTGGTTGGTACTCAACACCTAAAATTGGGTGTTGGTTTTCTGTGCGGTGGTACGTTTTGTTATCAGACACGCTTAAACAAATAACCGGTGGCTTTTTAAAGTGCTGTTTGTAAGTTTCTGAGTCAATAAAGTATTTAAATAGTTTACCGTGTAAGTCACCAAAGTTTTCGGGAATGCTAAATTCGCTTTTTGCTTTGTTATGATCAAGCAGCAGGACGCTAAAATCATAATCGCGCACGTAAGATGAAAAGTTATTACCAACAATACCTTCGATACGTTCATTAGTTTGGTGATCAATGATATTCGTTTTTAGTACTTCAATTGACGGGAATGCCTCTGCGCTTTGTGCAATTTCTAAATCAACAGAAATGATCTCAAGCTCTACTGAGTAGCGGTTGCCTTGCGGGTTATCCCAGTTTGCTAGCGCATTAAAGCGACTATCAATCATTTTTAAGGCGTTACGTAAATTCTGCTGGCGACTTTCACCGCGAGCTAGGTTCGCAAAGTTTGTGGTAAGTCGTGTGCTATTTGACGGATGATAATTTTCGTCGAGGCAAATACTTTTAATTGTAAATCTGAAATCGTTGTTCATGGCAATGTATCCAAAAGTCCTGAGATAAATGATTGCTGCTCACCTTCCTTAAATCGCTAGGTCATTAACCTTAGGTTGCTCTGCAGCGCTAATAAATTTATACGTTCTTACTATCATGAAGAAAAACGTTTTTATTTCAGGTAAAACATGAGGCAGATTCATGCTGCTTTGTTGTCTTAGTTCTAAAAACAGCAACTGGGAATGAAAAAATGCTTTAAAGTTATTTTGGACGTCTAGATTTCTAAAGTCATATGTTGAAGTTGCAGTAATTTCATATAAAACGTGAGTAATATTCACTAGTTAACAGGACTTTTGAGAGCAACCCCGTACTTTATTGTTGTTATACTCGGTTTCACAAATCAACAACACAGACAAATACAATGAATGAATTAATCGTGCTTATTATCGCTTGCGCCATACTTGGTAGCGGGGTTGGCTTTTTAGCTGGGCTGTTAGGAATTGGTGGAGGCCTAGTGATCGTGCCTATATTAAGCATGATCTTGCTGTATTTTCAGGTGTTACCCGCAGAGCAAGTGGTGCTGGTGGCGATTGCTACATCGCTCGCCTCAATTCTTTTTACTTCAACGTCATCAGCTATCGCTCACCACAAAAATGGTAATGTGCCTTGGCAATTGGCTCCGTGGGTAATGACAGGGGTTGCACTAGGCGCACTTATCAGTGGCTTTTTGGCTTCGCTATTACCCGCAAATGTGGTGCGAATTGTATTCGCTGTGAGTGTGGTGCTTATTGCATTAAAAATGATTTTCAGCAGTAAAAGCGACAGCCAAACATCACGAACGCTACCTAATAAAGGCCTTTTGACACTTTATACATCCATCACAGGGGGTCTATCTGCCATGATAGGTATTGGCGGTGGTGCGGTACTTGTGCCGCTACTGACGTTTTTCTCGGTTGATATGAAAAAAGCCATTGGCTGTGCTTCGGCGTGCGGTATTGTCATTGCGCTATTTGGCTCTGTGGGTTACATCAGCTCAGGCAGTCAGTACTTTACATTAAAAGAGGGCTTTGCTGGATTTGTTTATTTGCCAGCCTTGTTTGGCATTGTGTGTACTTCGTGGTTTACCGCACCATTAGGTGCAAAAGCAACGCATCATTTACCCGTCTCTACTATTAAAAAAATATTTGCTGGGCTGTTGGTTATTATGGCTGTGAATATGCTTACAAAATAGTGTTAACTTATTAATTCGACAACGCAAAAACGGTTTGTTAATGTCAGTTAAGTAGTAATTAGGCTGCTTAACTGCGCGCTTATTTTGGCTTTAGGCGCTAATAAAGGATTCATTTTTTAAGGAACCTGTTATGGATCGTCGGTGCTCTCTAGCAAGTAAAAAAACGCTAAGCTCTTTATTTGTTGCTCTATCAATGTTGGCTTTGCCAGTGACTGCTGAGCCTACAAAGCCACTCGAAACTCACCACGCTTTAATGGGCCAAGTTCTCAATGCACACCAACAAGCTCCCCTTACAGGTTTTGCACTTCATGTGATTGTTGATGATGGACATACTTTTTCAACGGTAAAGCAAAGTAAAGAAAATGCGCCGCAAGTTATTAACCCCAACAGTTTATTTAGAATTGCCAGCGTGACTAAAACCTTCACTGCAGCAACGGTGCTACGTTTGCATGAAGAAGGTAAATTAAATCTTGATACAACACTTGATAAGTTAATTTCTGACGACTTTTTTGCGCTTCTTGAAAGCGATGGCTATGTCCTTGATAAAATGACGCTTAAGCAAGTGCTGAGTCATACAGCAGGGCTATACGATCACGCTCAAAGCGATCAGTATTTAGCTGGCATAATGGCAAATCCGCAGCAAGATATTACGATGCGCGAGCAAATTAAAGGGTGTGTAGAGTGGGGCGACCCAGTTGGCAAACCTGGCGAGCTTTTTTCATATTCAGATACCGGATATGTGTTACTCGGCCATATTATTGAAAGAGTGACAGATTTACCCTTGCCTGAAGCGGTTCGAAAGTACTTAGGTTTTGACAAAAATCATATCGAAAATGTGGTCTGGGAACGTGGTGATTCAGTTGCTGTGGATGATTCGCGACGCGTGCATCAATACTTGCACAGCACCGACACCTTTAATTGGAGTCCAACTGTCGATTTATATGGTGGCGGTGGGCTTGTTGCCAGTCCAATCGGTATGGCTAAATTTTATCAGGCTTTATTTTCAGGTAAGGTCTTCAAACACCCAGAAACGCTCAAACTGATGCTCTCTAATAAAGGCTTACCTGCAGGTAGCCCTTATCGTTTAGGTGTATTTGCAAAAGAATATAACGGCACTTTGGTTTATCAACATGGTGGCTTTTGGGGCACTTTGGTGATGTATGAACCAACGACGCAGGTGGTGGTAGCAGGAGCTGTTACTCAGCAAAAAGACTATGCCCAGCTTGAAAAAGTGATGAGTGATTACTTAACATTACAAGCAAAATAAGCGCAATGAGTGTTACAATGACCCGTAACTTATTTCAGATTTAAATTAAATGTCTAAGCTTTGTTCAACTTGGTTGGTGATAATGTGTGTTTTGCTCTCTTTTATAGGGCAGGTTATTGCGTCGCCGTCTGAGTTACCTTGTGAAAGTGAAGATATTTATCAGCTCGCTGCACTTGATAGCGCAACCATCCAAATCAGCCTGAGTGAAACTAATGATTGCTGCAATATCGATTGCTGTGAATTAGGGTGTTCTTGCATAGCAAGTTTATGCTCACCAATCTTGTATTTAGACCTTGAAGTTAAAAAAATTAAGTTGCCCTATTTTGCTGGTTTTCGATTCAGTGATCAGCAACAACCCCCCAACTTAATTGCACGGCAATTATATCGCCCACCCATTTTTACCTCTTAACCAAAACCTATAAGTTGGCATTTGCTCGCCTATAGGTGCTGGTTAATGAAAATTTATTTGTCATTACAATAAGCATTCTAAGAGGTAAAAATGCGTCAAAGACTATTTAAATTAGCCGCGGTTACACTGCTATTGCCATCGGCTGGTTATACAAGTGCACATGAAGATGAACATCATCATGAAGAAAAAAGTATCGAGCGAATTCAGGTCAGAGCGTCACGTTTAGGGCGTATTGTGACAGAGTCAGCTACTCGCACTGAGATTATTAACGGTGAAGAAGTTCAAGAAAAGGCATTAATGCGGCCTGGAAATATTTCGATGTTAGTTGCTGAAACAGGGGGGGTTAGGGTGCAAACAACATCACCATCACTAGGCAGCGCGAATATTCGTTTGCAAGGTTTGTATGGTCGATATACCCAGTTACTAAGCGATGGCTTGCCACTTTATGGTGGGCAAACGGCTTCGATTGGCCTTTTACAAATTCCACCTACTGACCTTGCAAATGTTGAGATAATTAAAGGTTCTGCCTCATCTTTATATGGTGGTTCAGCACTTGGTGGTGTAATTAACTTAATTTCGCGAACACCTGCCGACGAGTTTGGCGGCGAGGTATTGCTTAATGCGACATCTAAAGATGGCCAAGATGTAACAACCTATTTATCGGCACCGCTCAATGAGTCGTTCGCAAGCTCTCTGACGGCGGGCATTCATCATCAAGCAAAACAGGATCTGGATGACGATGGTTGGATAGATATGGCACAGTATGAACGGGTCACTGCAAGGCCTAGGTTTTACTATCAAGGCGAAAATGGAGAAAACCTTTACGTAACACTTGGAGGGATGAAAGAACAGCGTAAAGGTGGCACAAAAGCTGGGGCTTTAATGCCTGATGGTCTGCCATTTGTGCAACAGCAAGATACACTCAGAGCAGACTTAGGTTTTGTTTATGATCAAGCATTAGCTGAAGAACTTGATTTAAATGTTCGTGGCTCAGCAATGGAACAAGATCATGATCACCAGTACGGTCAGGTATTTGAACAAGATAAGCATAATAGTTATTTACTTGAGTCGAGTGTGTCAGGTTATTTGCACAATACTGCTTGGTTGGTAGGTGTTGCATATCAAACAGAGCAGTTTTCCTCACAGACATTTTCGGCGTTTGATTATCGTTATGAGGTGCCAGGACTGTTTTCACAAATTGATTACCAAGCAACGGATGACTTATCAATGTCAGTGAGTGCTCGTGCAGATGATCACAGTGAATATGGCAATCAATTTAGTCCTCGACTTTCTGTACTCTATAATCCAGAAAACTGGCTATTTAGAGGTGCATATGGCAAAGGGTATTTTGCACCAACTCCTTTTATTGAAGAAATTGATGAGGTCGGTTTATCACAGCTTGAGCCCATTAATGACTTACAAGCAGAGCAAGCAGATACAGCTTCATTCGATATTAGCTACATTGCTGGTGATTTAGAAACCAGCATAACGTTGTTTTCATCAAATATTGAGCATGTTACAGAGCTTGAAGCCTCTCAAGTTGGCAGTGAAAAAGCCGTTCGACTTGTAAACAGCCAAGGGCAAACACAAATCAGAGGCGCAGAGTTTTTAATGCGCTATCGCTGGCATGATATTAAGTTTACCGGCAGCTATTTATATACCGATGCAACGAAGCAAAATCAGGCAGGGTATGGTCGCGAAAAACTCACTCTAACACCAGAGCACTCGGCTGGGCTTGTTGTAATGTGGGAAGAGCATGGCAGTCATCTAGTTGGTTTTGAAGCCTATTATACGGGTACTCAGCACCTTGAAGACAACCCTTACCTTGAACGAAGCAAACCATATTGGCACTTGGGGTTGTTAGGTCAAATAACCACGGGTAACGTAAGCTGGTTTGTAAACGCAGAGAACTTACTTAACGTTCGTCAAACAAAAGAACATCCGCTCACCTTGCCTGAGCAAGCTGCAAGTGGAAGCTGGACAACTGATATATGGTCTCGAAATGACGGTTTTACCGTTAATGCAGGCATGCGAATTCAATTTGGTGGTTAATTAATAAATACCCAAGCCGCTCATACTTTGTTGGGCGGCTTACTTATTTTTAAACCAACGCTCAAAAAACTCTATAAACGCTTTCACTTGCCGAGGTTGAAATTGCCTGCTCGGATATATCACCTGTAGGCCGACACTTTTTTTATCGCTGTGGCTAAAGCCTCGAACATACTCATCTAGTATCAAAATAAGGTCGCCTGTTTTGAGGTCATTTTTGATATCAATGTATGATTTTAAGGCTATGCCATGGCCTTGATTTGCCCAGCGTCTTACCACCTCACCGTCTGAGCATGAAAGGTGGGGAGCTACTTTGATAGAAAAGTGCGTGTTATCTACCTCAAAATGCCAGTCATTTAGTGGTTGCCCGAGTCGCTCAAGCACAAGGCAACGATGATTTTTTAAATCTTCAGGATGTCTTGGCAAACCAAACGATTTTATATAGCTAGGTGAGGCGCATAGCACACGGCGGTTATTACATAGCGGGCGGCTAATCAAGTTACTATCAGGCAAATTGCCGAATCTAAATGCCAGATCAATGCCTTCCTCAACAATATTGGTAACCCCATCTGTCAGTACTAAATGCGGTTTAACATTTGGGTGGTTATTGATGAATTCTGCTAATGCGGGTGCAACAAACTGGCGACCAAAGTCAGATGTTGCAGAGAGTTTTAGCTGGCCTCTTAGGCTTTGTTGTGACTCTTGAAGTATGTTTTCAGTATTTTCGACTTCTGCTAATACTCTTAAACAGCCACTATAAAAACGTTCGCCTGCATCTGTTAAGGCAATACTGCGCGTATTACGCGTTAATAATCGCGTATCGTAATTTTGCTCAATTTTATTAATTCGTGCTGTCATGCTTGCAGGCGAAAGCCCCAATTTTCTTCCCGCAGCGGCTAACCCTCCCGCTTTTACAACGTGAACAAAAAGCGCCATATCATCAATTTTTGACATTATTCTTCAGTTTTAATGAATACTGATTTAACTCTAAGGCTAATTATCAATTTAGTCAAAATAGTTAAACTCATTTCATCACTTGAAGGAGATTGAAATGCAGCTTAATCATGCTCTGCTATTAGCAACGAATATCCAGCACATGGCTCAGTTTTTAGAGTCGTCGTTAGGCCTTAAAAAGGGGCCAAGGCCAGCATTTGGTTTTGATGGTGTTTGGTTATATGACGACTTGGATACGCCATGTATTCATATTTAAAAGGTACACACATGAAAAATAGAGTATTTAATCCAGACCAAATAGGTCATCATAAAACCGCAAATAAAATAGTAATGGCTCCTATGACCCGTTCACGTACGGCTCAACCAGGTGATATTCCGACAAGTCTAATGGCAGAATATTATGCGCAACGAGCCAGTGCGGGTTTTATAGTATCAGAGGCGACGCAAATTTCTGCACAAGGAAAGGGCTACTCATTTACCCCCGGGATTTATACTGAAGAGCAAATCAACGGATGGCGCAAAGTAACGCAGGCTGTTCATCAGCAAAATGGACTCATTTTTTCTCAGTTATGGCATGTTGGCAGAATGTCGCATAGTGTTTTTCATCCAGACGGCTTGCCGGTTGCGCCAAGTGCTATTGCTCCAAATGCGCAAGTGTGGGTGGTTGATGAAAATGGCGAAGGCCAAATGCTTGATTGTCCTACACCACGTGAATTATCGACCAATGAAATAAAGGGCATCGTTCAAGACTATAAACAAGCTGCTTTAAATGCGATTGAAGCAGGGTTTGATGGCGTTGAGGTACTTGCAGGCAATGGCTATTTAATCGATCAATTTCTAAGGCAAACATCAAACAAACGTACCGATGAATACGGCGGTAATATTGAAAATAGAGCAAAGTTCGCGCTGCAAATCATTACTGCGATTAGTCAAGCTATCGGCCCAGAAAAAACGGCTATTCGATTAGCACCTTTTATTACACAAAGAGGCATGGATGATCCACAAGCAATCGATGTCATTCTATATTTAGCTAAAAAGTTTGATGAACTTGGCATTGCTTATCTGCATTTAGCGGAAGCTGATTGGGATGATGCTCCCCTCGTAACCGATGAGTTTAGAGTGAAATTACGTGAAAGCTTTGGTGGCAAAATAGTGGTGGCAGGAAACTACACATTAGCAAAGGCTGATAAACTTATTGGTGAAGGTTTAGTTGACTATGTTGCATTTGGCAGAAAGTTTATTGCAAATCCAGATTTACCTTATCGCTTAGAGCACAATTTACCTCTGAATGAAATATCAGATCCTACTACTTTATTTGGTGGTGATGAGCGAGGTTACACAGACTACCCAGTATTTCAGGGGAATAAATGATGAAATTTTTAAAGCCAATTTTAATTGCGTCGCTGTTTTTTCTAAGTTGCTTAGGTGTTGCTCAGGCTAAGGAGGCAACATCTGCATTTTGGCCTGATGATGCTCAACTTGTGATCTCTATTTCGATGCAGTTTGAGGCCACAGCGCAAGATCAATCAGATCCGGGCCCGTTTCCACCGCAAGAGGTTGGGTATCCTGACACCATTTCGCCTTCTTGGTACCAATACGGCATGAACGAGGGCATTCCTAGGCTGCTAGATTTATGGGATAAGCATGATATTAAAGTCACCTCTCACATGGTTGGCAGAGCTGTTGAGTTAAACCCTGAGTTAGCAAAAGAAGTGGTTCAACGCGGGCATGAAGCATCAGGGCACGGACAAACATGGACCCCTCAATACTCTATGAGTGAAGAGCAAGAGCGACAGTCATACATAAAAAGTGCAAATATCATTGAAAAAGTAACAGGGCAGCGGCCTGTGGGCTTTAACGCTTTTTGGATGAGGCATTCAAAAAATACCCTCAAAATTCTTAAAGAATTAGGTTTTATTTACCACATAGACGATTTATCTCGTGATGAGCCATCGCTAACACCTGTTGGAAGTGACGACATTGTTGTTGTTCCATACACGTTTAGAAACAACGATATAGTTCGGTACACTGGCAGCACAGCCATGACTGGTAAGGCATATTTACAAGAGCTTAAAGACGAGTTTGATGTGCTCTACAAAGAAGGCAAACAACGTAGAAGGATGATGTCTATCAGTGCTCACGATAGATTAGCGGGCACTCCCGCCAGAGTGAAAGCGTTGGACGACTTTATAACCTATGCAAAGCAGCACAAAGGGGTTAAGTTTATGCGTAAAGATGACATAGCAAAATGGATGTTACGCCAAGACAATGTGCCAAAAAATCAGCCCCGTACTTTTACAGAGGATTTGTTATGAAATACACCGTAACCTTTATTGCACTACTTTTATCTGGTTGCGCCTCACAGCAGCAAACGGGTGAGTTTGAGGATGTAGTAATCGCAGATCATCACTGCCCAGGGGAAATAGATCGAAGCTATAACACCACGATTTATAGCTCTGATGAACCTGAAAAAGTTGGCAAAACTGAAGTTATAACGCGTTGCAATCCAGTTAAAACAGAAACTGAATTTGAAAGAGATTTAAAGCAGAAACATTAGCTTTTACGTATCGGTTATGGTGTGTCCAGTAAGGCTGCTATTGTTAATCAGCCTTTAGCTAGGCTTTTAGTTGGCTTAACAAAAAAACTAGTGTCTCACTTGTGTGCGCTTATGGGCGGGAGAAACACCCGTCCAGCTACTGTATGCGCGAACAAACGAATTTGTTTCGCTAAAACCGAGTAAAAAGGCGATTTCGATAATTGGTAACTCTGTTTGCATTAAGTAGTGCTGCGCAAGATCTTCTCGTACTTGTTGTAAGACTTTTTGATAACTTTGCTTTTCAGCTGTTAGTTTTCGTTGTAGAGAGCGTTTGCTGAGTGCCAACTCTGAGGCAACATGCTCAATGTTACTTTGCCCTTGAGGTAGGGATTTAAACAAAATACTTGATACCTTGTCAGTAAGGCTTTGTTCGCTGATAACATCTTGCAGCTTACGTTTTAAATCTCCCTCAAAGCACGACAACATTACTTGATTACTAGTTAAAAATGGCGCTTTTGCATCTTCTGCTAAAAATGTCACGCTAGGGGTATTCCCCACTCTCAGCGGGCAACCAAAGTAGGCTTCGTATTCCATGAGCTTTTCAGGTAGCTCTGGCACAATAACCGTAACAGGGTTAATTTGTTTTCGAGTAGCAAGGCGAGTGAGTTGTGTAAAAAATACCAGCTCTGCCAAGCTGTAGCACTTGGGCAGCGTATCAATAAAACCATAACAGCTTACTTGGGCTTTTGTATGAGTGTTGGTAATTTCAAGTGCTAGCTCCATAGGGCCAATTAGTGGTTTGTACTGTTGTAACCTCGCTAAAGCAGCATTTAAGTTTGGGCTACAAATCGCGGCAAAAATTGGTACGTCAAATGATTCTATTGTCATGACTTCGGCAAGTTTTAAGGGTAACTCAATGCCGTTTGCTGCTGTCTCTACACCCTGCCATAATTGGAAGTATTGAGCGGGCGTTAAGTATACTTTATCTTGAGAGAATAAACCTGAAGGCAACTGGGCATAAGCCAGTGCCTCTTCTAGGTTGATTTCTAAATCATTGAGTAATACTTGCCAGTTGGGAGGGATCAAAAACTTGCTGGCTCGTTTCATATTAGTTTCCGCTTTTTTCCATAAACTGACGAGAAATTTTTAACACAGTTTTGCGAGGCAATAAAGGGATCACCCAATTGAGCATAAATTTAAGCGGCGCTTCATTAAAAGCAATTAACTGACCTTTTTGCATTGCCTTGTAACCACACAGTGCCACAGAATGCGCTGATTTAGCATTCTTCCAAGCATCTACCCCTTGTAGATCACCTGCTTCAACAAAGCCTGTTGCTACTGTTCCTGGGCATAACGCGGTGACCGTAATGTTTTTATCTTTTACTTCTTCTGCAATTGCTTGACTGAATGAAGTCACAAACGCTTTCGTTGCATAATATACCGCTTGCAGTGGGCCGGGTATAAAGGAAGCTGTAGACGAAATATTTAAAATTTTGCCACGATTTCGCTCAACCATGCCTTGTAAGTAATAGTGGCTTAGGTTTGTTAATGTCACAATATTAAGTTGCATCATCGTTTGTTCTGCACTGAGATCACGCTTATGAAACTTGCCATGTCCGCCAATGCCGGCATTATTCACCAAAATATCTATGTGCAAACTAAGTGCCTCAGTACGTGTAAAAACATACTCAGCTGAATCTGGCTTAGATAAATCAGCAGCAATAACCGTAACCTTTACGTTGTGCTTTGATTCAAGCTGTTGTTTAAGATCATTCAGTTTGTCTTCTGAACGAGCTACCAGCACTAAATTATCGCCATGCTGTGCGTGAATATGCGCAAGTTCTAAACCAATCCCGTTTGAGGCGCCAGTGATCAATGCTGTTGATGTCATATTTGTACTCCATTAATTTGAGCTGTTGTTTTGTTATATGCATGGTAGGCCATCTTTTGGTGTCACATGACATCAGATCGCGCCATCGTTATTGCAAAACGCGCCATTTATAAAATTCAGCTTGCAAATGGTATATAACAAAAATATTATATAACGAAATTATTATGGAGTAAGCCGTGAAAGTCCTCTTTTTATGTACAGAAAATTCAGCCCGTTCAATTATGGCTGAAGCATTGCTTAAACATCATGGTAAAGGTGAGTTTGAGGTATTTAGTGCGGGCACAGAACCTTATGCGGTAGACCCTCGTACGCTTGCTACGATTGAGCATTTTGGCCTAAAAACCGATGACTTACACTCAAAGCACTTAAATGATGTAACTAACCTGCATTTTGATTATGTCATTACATTGTGCGACAAGGCAGCTAAAGAATGTGCAAATCGTGTTGATGGCACACATTGTTTAGGCTGGGACTTTGTTGATCCAAAAACTCGCCCCGAACCTCATGCCTTTGAAAAAACCTTGCAAGAGATCAATGAGCGAATTAAGCAGTTTGTGCAATCCCATAACAAAGAAAAACCAGTATCGATTTCGCCAACTACATTTTATAAAGCGCTTGCAGATGATATTCGTTTAAAAAGCTTATTGCTTATCGCTGTTGAGCAAGAGGTTTGCGTATGCGAACTAATGACGGCACTTAACGAGCAGAGCCAACCAAAGGTTTCAAGGCATTTAGCGCAACTTAAAAAGCAGGGCATTTTGTCGGATAGAAAACACCAGCAGTGGGTGTTTTACTCTTTAAACCCGACTCTACCTATGTGGATGAAACAAACAATTACCTCGACCGTGGTAAACGAACCAAATTTCATAGAAAACGAGTTAGCAAGGCTAAATGCGATGGGCGATGATCGCCCAACCCGTGTTGCTCGTTGCTGCAATTAAGGACTAAAAATGGGTGTTTTTGAACGATATTTATCTGTATGGGTTGCTGCTGCTATTGCCATTGGTGTGGCGCTAGGGGTGATGTTTCCGCCTTTATTTGAGCTAATAGCGAAAGCCGAAGTGGCGCATGTAAACATTGTTGTTGCACTGTTTATTTGGGTAATGATCTACCCGATGATGGTGCAAGTTGATTTTTCAACGATTAAAGAAGTCGGTAAGAATCCAAAAGGGCTGATGCTCACTTTAATCATTAATTGGCTTATCAAACCGTTTTCAATGGCCGCATTAGGTTGGTTATTTTTTGAAGGGTTATTTGCTGATTTTGTTAGCCCTGAAACGGCGCAAGAATATATTGCAGGCATGATTTTACTCGGTGTTGCACCTTGTACGGCAATGGTGTTTGTGTGGTCACAACTAACCAAAGGCGATGCAAATTATACCTTAGTGCAAGTATCTGTGAACGACATCATTATGATTTTTGCCTTTGCACCTATTGCGGGGTTGTTGCTGGGTGTGTCTGATATTCATGTACCTTGGCTTACACTGATGATTTCGGTTGTGTTGTATGTATTGCTACCACTCATTGCCGGGGTATTAACACGCAAAGCTCTTAATAATTCAGCGCAAAATGAAGCTGCTGTGCAGTCATTTTTAGAGAAAGTTAAACCTTACTCAGTTATTGGTTTACTGGCCACAGTGGTCTTGCTATTTGGGTTTCAGGCGAACACGATTTTAGCCCAACCGCTTAACATTGTACTGATTGCTATTCCGCTTGTTTTGCAAACCTACGGTATTTTTGTAATCACCTATTTCATTGCGTTAAAGCTTAGGCTTAAGCACAACATTGCAGGGCCAGCATGTTTAATTGGTACTTCTAACTTTTTTGAGTTAGCGGTCGCAGTGGCTATTTCATTATTTGGTTTGCACTCTGGGGCAGCATTAGCAACCGTTGTTGGGGTGTTGGTCGAAGTACCTGTAATGCTGTCGTTGGTTGCAATCGTTAATAAAACAACACATTGGTTTAAAGAGTAATTGGGGAATCATAATGCAATCACATCCATTTGATATTTTACAGCTAGAAACTGGGGCATTTATTTTTACCCCTTGCCCTGGCACAAAAGGCGTTGGCTTATCACAGTCTGTTGCTGATTTAAAAGCGGCAGGTGCAAAAGCCATTATTACGCTAATGTACGATGAAGAGCTTGTTAAAAATGGGGCGCAGCAGCTTGTAATCGAATGTGAGCAAGCTGGCCTTAGCTGGTTTCAGTTACCTATTTTGGATGATGACGCGCCAAACGAAGCGTTTAGTCTCGCTTTCAACAAACACCTTAACGACATTCTTGCCATCATAAAAAGTGGTGGTAGCGTGGCTGTACATTGTAAAGGCGGCTCAGGCCGTACAGGCTTAGTTATTGGTTTATTAATGCATGAGCTTGGCTATGCTAAAAATGACATAGTTACTCAAGTGCAGGCTATTCGCCCTAAATCGTTGCATAACCCAGTACAACGTTCATTTTTCGACAATTTTCAAAAAGTAGGAGCTTAACAATGGCAATTAAAGTAGGCATTAATGGTTTTGGCCGCATGGGTCGTTTATCACTAAGAGCAGCGTTTGCATGGGACGACGTTGAGTTTGTGCAAATTAATGACCCAGCGGGTGATGCAGCTACACTGGCTCACTTACTAAAGTATGATTCGGTACACGGTATTTGGCCTCATGAGGTTGAAAGTAACGACAATGTTGTGATTATCGATGGCCACGAAATTAACGTTACGCAAAATAAAGCGATTGCAGACACTGATTGGTCTGGTTGCGATATCGTTATCGAAGCCTCAGGTAAAATGAAAAAAACCGAATTACTGCAAGCCTATCTTGATCAAGGTGTGAAAAAAGTTGTTGTCACTGCGCCTGTAAAAGAAGACGGCGTGTTGAACGTTGTAATGGGTGTAAACGATGATTTATATGATGTACAGCAGCACGATATTGTGACTGCGGCATCATGCACTACCAACTGTTTAGCGCCTGTGGTTAAAGTATTGCAAGAAAAAATTGGTATCAAACATGGTTCAATGACGACCATTCACGATATCACTAACACGCAAACTATCTTAGATGCGCCCCATAAAGATTTACGCCGTGCTCGCGCATGTGGCATGAGCTTAATTCCAACTACAACCGGCTCTGCAACAGCGATTACACATATTTTCCCTGAACTTAAAGGCAAATTAAACGGCCACGCAGTTCGTGTGCCATTAGCAAATGCATCAATCACTGACTGTGTGTTTGAAGTTGAAAAGCCAACTACCGCTGAGCAAATTAACCTATGGATGCAAGAAGCCGCAGCAGGGGAGCTAAAAGGCATTTTGGGCTATGAAGAAAAGCCACTTGTTTCTATCGATTACAAAACCGACCCACGCTCAAGCATTGTTGATGCGTTATCAACCATGGTTGTCAACGAGACTCAAGTTAAGCTGTATGTTTGGTACGATAACGAATGGGGTTATGCAAACCGCACCGCCGAACTTGCCCGTAAAGTTGCGCGATCACTACAAGGTTAAAAGTAATGACGCGTTTGGCTAATCTTCCCGCTGATATAAAGCAGTACTTAATTGTCACCGGGAATTACTGGGCATTTACGCTAACAGATGGCGCATTGAGAATGTTGGTGGTACTGCATTTTCATGCGCTTGGCTACTCGCCTTTGAGTATTGCCATGCTGTTTTTGTTTTATGAGATTTTTGGTGTTGTCACTAACTTAGTGGGCGGCTATTTAGGCGCAAGGCTTGGTTTAAACAAGACCATGAACATTGGCCTTGCCATACAGGTTGCAGCCTTGTTCATGTTGGCAGTCCCCCCTGAATGGCTGAGTGTTACCTATGTGATGCTGGCGCAAGCACTGTCGGGCATTGCAAAAGATCTCAATAAAATGAGCGCTAAAAGCTCAATTAAAATGTTGGTTGCTAGTGGCCAAGAAGGCACCTTGTTTAAATGGGTAGCGATACTAACAGGCTCTAAAAACGCATTAAAAGGTGTGGGCTTCTTTTTAGGTGGCTTACTACTGACATTAATGTCGTTTAAAGGCGCAATGCTAACCATGGCTGCCACCTTGCTGGTGGTGTGGTGTTTTAGTATTTATGCAATTAAAAATGATTTAGGCAAAGCTAAAAACAAACCTAAGTTTAACGAGATATTTTCAAAGAGTAGTTCAATCAATATCTTGTCGGCCGCGAGGTTGTTTTTGTTTGGTGCGCGTGATGTTTGGTTTGTAGTTGCACTTCCGGTGTTTTTATCACAAGCCTTTGATTGGGATCACTGGACTGTGGGTGCCTTCTTAGCTAGTTGGGTCATTGGTTATGGGGCTGTGCAATCTTTTGCTCCTAAAATCATTAAGCTCAATAAGCAAACATCACCAAGCGCAGAAACAGTTAAGTGGGCATCCTTGCTTGCTGTAGTCACCTTAGCCATTGCCCTTGCTATTGGCTTTGAGTGGGCTGTAAAACCAATGCTGATAGGCGGGTTGATGTTATTTGGTGTGTTATTCGCGATTAACTCATCTTTGCACAGCTACTTGATTGTGAGCATGGCTGACGCCGATGGCGTATCACTTGATGTTGGGTTTTACTATATGGCTAATGCCATGGGTCGCTTAATTGGCACTGTGTTGTCGGGCTTAGTGTTTCAACTTTATGGCTTAGCAGCTTGTTTAGCTATCTCACTGTTATTTATTGTAATTACCGCCCTTATATCGACTAAATTGCCAAAACAAATTTAGTTGAATCTAAACACGCCCTATAAAGGTAAGCTTTCTTGCTTACCTTATTTTCTTAAATTATTTTGCAAAAATATTTGACCTGTCTACAGCTTTACACTTCATACTTATTGTATTCAAAAGCCTTATAGGCCTATTTCATCATGTATTTAATTTCAGAGTTAGCAGCAAAGCTGGGTTTGTCGCGCACGGCTGTGTTGTATTACGAGAAGCTTAAAATTATTCAAGGGCGCAGGCTTGCAAATGGTTATCGCTATTATAGCGAGGCTGATTTACAACGCTTGGTTTTGATCCAGCAGTTACAAAGCGCGGGGTTAACCTTAAAAGAATGTCAGAGCTGTTTAGATGTAGAGCTAGATAAAGTGATTTTGCAACAGCGCTTAGCGCAACTTGAAGATGAAATTACCGCTAAGTTACAAGCCAAAGATTTATTACTGAGTTTGCTTGGCGAACGCTCTCAAAAACACTTACATGATGAGCTGAATAAGCGTGCGCCAAGTGCGCATTTAAATTGGTTGTTAAAGCAAGGATACACAGAAAAAGAGGCATTGCGGCTTCGTTGGTTATCAAAAGATATGAGTGACCATGAAAGCTACATGCACGATTTTATGACTGTGTTTGAGCCATTAGAGCGATGGGGGCCTGGTAGCGAAGAAGCTACATTAAAAGCTTTTGCTGCTGTTCCTAACAATGCCAAACAAATTTTAGAAATTGGCTGTGGTAAAGGCTCATCAACATTACTAATCGCCAAGCAAACTGATGCCAAGATCACGGCTTTAGATAATGAGTCATCGGCACTTGCTTATTTACAGGAGCGATTGCTCGAAGAGCAATTGGCTGAGCATGTGTCTTTGACGTGCGCATCGATGACTGCGCTGCCTTTTAAAGCAAGTTCATTCGATGTTATTTGGGCTGAAGGGTGTGTATATGTCATGGGTATGCAAAGCGCACTGTCAAGCTGGAAACCGTTTCTTCGCCGTGATGGGGTGATTGTGGTCAGTGATTTAGTTTGGCTTAACAGCCAGCCTGAAATGGCGGTTAAAGAGTACTGGCAAGCGAATTACCCAGATATGCAATCAATCGAAAGCCGCATAGCCTTATTTGATGAGCTTGGTTATGAGCTTATAGAGCAGTTTTCGCTGGATCAGCAAGCTTGGAAAAACTATTGGCAACCACTCAAGGCGCGCCTTGCTGAGTTAGCGCCATCGATAAGTGAGTCTCAAGCTGTGAAAGACATACAAACAGAAATTGCCCTTTACGAAAATGAAACCGGGCAAAACTTTACTTATCACTATTTTATTTTAAAACTTAAGGAGTCTAAGTGAATTTTTCAATTTACGAACAGAGCCAAAAAAACGAGATTATTGCGCTTTACTTGGCAACATTTAGTGCATCAGAGTCAAAACAAGAAGGCGAGCAAGTTGCCCGTTTAGTCACTGACTTTTTAGCTGAGCCATATCCATCAACTGATTTATATGTGTTTGTCGCGACAGATGAGCAACGGATCGTGGGCGCTATCGTGATGTCGCGTTTACAGTTTGCGCACGCTAAAGAGGTGTTTTTACTCTCACCTGTTGCAGTGGCAACGAATTGGCAGGGACAAGGCATAGGACAAAAGCTGATCCAATTTGGCTGCGATAAGTTAGCTGAACAAAATGTCAGCCTAGTGATGACCTATGGTGATATCAACTTTTATGGAAAAGTCGGTTTTTCCGTTGTGAGTGAAGAAATTATTCAAGCTCCTCATAGCTTATCATACCCAAAAGGCTGGCTTGTTAAACCGGTTTTAGATGACGAAATTTTGCCAATTACTGGTAAGCCAAGTTGCCTAAAACCACTCGATAATCCACAGCTTTGGTAAACACTATGCAAACACCTTCACTGATAGAATTAGGCATGCGACCTTTCTTTCAACAACAGTTGAGTTTAGATGAGCTGGAAAACAGCCATTTAGGACGTGTTGTTGAGCATAACAAAACAGAGGTCGTTTTCAAAAATGGTTAAGACTGTTCAAAAGCAAAATAGGTCAATTAAAAAGACTCAAGAGTGACCGCTAGTTGGATGTTGCTAAGCGTGTTTTTGCAACGAAAATAATGAGCCAAATAGCAACAACGGTTTCCAGCCAAATTAATACATGCATTGCGGTTGTCATAACGTTATCGCTATCAACCGCATAATGCAGTACCGATAACATGTTCATCGCAGCATAAAGATGGAGCAGCCACATGGCGTGTTTAATGCGTTGCTTAGCTAAACAGAGCAGCGCATATAAGCCAACAAAAGTCATGATAAACCAAAAGTAGTCGACCACGTTTGCTGCAAGCCAATCAGGTTCAGGATAGTGCTCAAAATACATAATATTGTGCACATAATGCAAAATACTGGCGATAAAGTTCGCGAGTACAATAAAGAGTAAACGAGCGTGTTGTTTAAATAGCACTGCTTTGTTTGGCATTATGAGTCTCATTTAACGCGGTTAATATGTCATGCCAAATTGCTTGATTATGTTTTCTGAAATAGCCAAAGTGGCCTACTTTTTTAGCGGGTAATTGTGCAGATTGATAACGCTTAAAAGCAATTGGGTGTTTGCTGGTTACATTGCGCCAAAAGTTATGCACGTTTTGCTCGGTACAGATTTCATCATCGTCAGCGGTAAAGACATAGGTAGGAATATCAAAGTTTTTATAGGTACCTTCGGCAATCGATTTACCGTAAAATTTATTCGAGAAAAACAACTGCTTTTCTCTACACCACGCTGACCATTCACGCGTAAAGCCAACGGGTAAGTCTTCCATAAAATTCATTTTTTTAGCAGGCACGTATTTAAATAATGCCCCCGTAATCGGCGAAAATAAACGAAAGAAGAAGTTAGCTTTAATACGGTAACCGGTTGGCATATAACCAAAGTATCCGGCAGAAACTGCAACCGCAACAAGGGCATCAAGCTTTTGGTAATTGGCAGCTAAACCTATTTGCTGACCGCCAGCACTATGACCAACGCAATAAAGTGGCAGAGAAGGATTGATGCTTTTAGCTTTATCAATCATGGCAGGCATATCAAAGCGGCCAATGTCTGAATATTGATAAATACAGCCTTTTAACTGGCTTGTTTTCGATTCGCAAAAGCCACGGTAATTCCAAACAACCACATCGAAACCTTGGCTGACTAAGAACTCCGCAAACGGTAAATAGTAGGTGGTTTTTGTTGCTGTACCTGGGTTTAATAGCACCGTTGCTTTAGGGTTGTTGGCCGCAAAATGAGTGCCATTTAAAGTGACGTTATCGGCTGTTTTAACACTAATCGATGTATTCATTTTTTTATTAGTATTGATAGAAGAATGCGTTGAGCATAAACTGTGGAGCTTACTCTACAGTCAAGCGTATTTTTATGAAAACCAAGCAAGTCACGCAATTAACCGGCCTCACAAAAGACACCATTCGTTTTTATGAAAAAGAGCAGTTGATCCCGCCACCTTCAAGAGATGTGAATGGCTATCGTATTTATAGTGAAAAAACAGTTGAGCAGCTCAACATGATCACAATGGCTAAAAACCTAGGCTTCACTTTAAAAGAGATTAAAGATCTCACACAGCTACTTGGCAAAAACAACTTAACTCAGCAAGCTATGGCCGCCAAATTGATTGAAAAAAGTAAAGAAATAGACGCCAAAATCACTGAGCTGACGAACATAAAAACCTTAATCGACCATGCGTTAAAAGGCATGTGTGAGTATAAAGATAAGTTAAGCTAATCACGTTTGGCATATAACTAGCTCTAAATAAAATAGTTTTGAATTGGTCTTTATTGCTGGTGCTATATAAATGATTCAATGTAAAGCAATCAATTCTACGCGATATAAAATCGTCGCTACAATTTTGCTAACTTGCTAAAAATTCATTTTTTAGCCATGCGATCAATTGTTGAATGCTGGTATGCTTTAATTTGTCAGCTTTGCAGGCATAGAAAAATGACTGCTGCGGATGGATTACTGCACTGCCTAGCTGCACTAATTCGCCATATTCGAGCTTTTCTAAAACAAATTGCTTATGGGTAACCAGTAGGCCAAGTTCTCTCGTTACAGCTTGCAATGCTTGAGCTGTGGTTTCAAAAGAGCGGTTTTTCTGTGCTTTAGGGCTGGCAATGTGGTTATGCTCTGCCCAAATCTGCCAGTTATTGTTTCTGCGTGCATTAAGCACTTGAATGGCGGGAAAGCGGTTTAATAGTTCATTGATGTTGTTTGTAGTTTCTGGCTTTAATAATGACGGGCTGCAAACTAAAACAAGTTCATCATCTGCTAATTTCTCACAGTGGTACTTTTGCCAATTTTGCGGATCGCCCTGAAAAATAGCCATATCGATATTGCGTCTTTCGAGATCAACATCACCTACAAAGTTTGATAAGCGAATATCTAACTCAGCATAACAATTTTGTAGCTTATCAACTCGTGGTATCCACCAATGTAATGCCAAAGAATTCACCATGTTGAGTGAAATTGAATGATGATCTTTGTCTTTATTTTTAACCTCTTCGCTTGCTGAAATGATGGCCTGAACGGCGGGCGAAACGCGCTGATAATAAAGTTTCCCAGCATCATTTAAATACACTTGTCTGCCAACCCTATCGAAAAGTTTTACCTCAAGCTGTTGCTCAAGAGACTTGATAGCTTGGCTGATAGCCGAGTGACTAACGTGAATTGAATCTGCGGCTTTAACCATGCTGCCAGTCTCTGCAACAGCAATGAAACTGTATAAGGATTTGAGCGGGATATTGTGTTTCATGTGTTAGTTTTTCTTACATATTAATGCGGTTTTATTCGCTTTTTTATAATTTCAGCAGAGCGTATCGTGAGTGTCATCTACTCGCTTTATAAACAATGTAAATGAATATTAGTCACCGCTCTAGTGCGTTAATGCTGCTATCTACCCTCACTCTAGCACTGAATGGACTGGTTACCCAGCTGTTAACCCCCATGCTGCCAATTATTTTACTGTTATTCTTAAGGTTGCTCTTACCTGGTTGTTTAATGTTAGCAACAGCGCGAGCACGGTTTTGGCATTATGTTAGTTTTTCTGCATTAAAAAATGTGATGCTACGCGCTGTTTTTATCACCTTGTGCCAAGGGTTTTTTATTTTAGCGCTTTACAAACTTACGTTAATTGAGGCGGTTGTGTTATTTAGCACCGGGCCTTTGTTTATCCCACTGCTTGAAAGTGTGGTGTATAAGCGAGAAATCGACTTGTTTGTCGTGCCGACTTTGTTGTTAATGATGATAGGGCTGATCATTCAAAGTATGACCGACCAAGGGATTACGTTACGTTGGGAGCTATTAATTGGTCTGGCGGCTGGCTTTTTTAATGCTTGCTCGCAATTGTGTTTATTTCAAATTAGTAAAGAGAAAACCCCGGTTCTGGTTGCCAATGGTTTTTGCTTTTTAATTGCAGCACTATTCAGTACGCTATTTTTCATTCTGCCGCTGTTTATTGGAGGGCTAAATGCTGAACTCGCAGCAGGCAGCTTGGTGTTTGAGAGTGCTTGGTTATTATTAGGCTTATTAGTGTTATTAGCGGTATTTAGTAGTGCTACGCAATACTTTAGAAGCTCTGCATATAAACTAGTTACTACCGGCTCTGAACTAGCGCCGCTGATTTATACGTCAGTGGTGTTTTCATACCTTCTTCAGTTAACCATTCTAGATAGCCCGGTAAATGGGCAGCAATTAGTTGGGATTAGTTTTATTGTTATTGCTTGTTTAATGCAAACAAAGCGAAACCGCAGTTAAGTTTCGCTTTCATCACTGTTTTCTTGTAACTTACTGAGCAACAAAAATAATAAGTAGGTTGTTATGTCTGGGTATGCTTTTGTTAGGCAAGGAGTAAAGCCATTTTTAATTGTGGTATTGTTGTTCGTTATTTATATATATTCTTCACGAGAAGCTGCAATCTTTGCAACCAATTCAGAGTCATCAAATGATACAACAGCTTCGCAGCACGTTGAGGCACAAGTAAACATATCAGCCACAAAGCCTGATACGAGTTTGTTACCTGATGAATCTGCTGAGCAAGTGAGTGAAGCCAATGATAGCCGTGAATTTATTATCAAAAATGCACCGAAATGGCGTTTTGATGGTGTGTTTATTGACCATTTTACTGAGCTAAAGCAACGCGCTAAGCAAGGTGATGCTGAGGCTAACTATCTCATCGCACAAAATCTTAAGTATTGTTTTAATGCTCCTTTAGATGCTGAGGCGCTTGAGGCAACATTAGCCGAAAGCTATGAGTTTAGCGATGCTGGTGATACGCAAAACCGTGTTTTTGAAAAATATGAGTATTGCCAAGGGTTAGATTTAGCAACGCGGCGGTCTTTTTACCGTTATTTGGCAATGGCAGCAGAACAGGGCTCTGCCTTTGCGCAGCAAACGTTTGCTGGGCTAACTCCCGAATTTTACATGAAGTCGCAATTTCCTGAGAAGTTGTCACGTGCCGAGTTCATCAAAAATCGTGATGGTTTTAAAGAGCGTAAAACCGTATTTTTAGAGCAAGCAGCGAAGCAGGGCAGTGAACAAGCGCTGATGAGTTTAGCGAGCATGTATTACAGCGAACAAGTTGGTGAGCATAGTGCAGCAAAAGCCTACGCTATAAATCGACTCATTATGGAAATCACGCAAAATAACGATGTGTATAATCGTTATGCGTGGTTTGATCAAAGACAATACCCGACACTTTCAGATGAAGAGCTGAGTATCGCGAACAATTTGTTTGATCAATGGCTTTTGCAAATAAAGCAAAATGGTACATTATATCTAAAGCACTGAGTACCCAAAGAATTAATAACCCAAAGCAAGGATGGCAATGATGTTTGAACCAAACTATGCAAGTTACACTCTTGAAGAGTTGTGAACATTGTGAAGTTACAGGGATTGTTGTAGAACATTTGAGCTTCTAAATAACAAGTAAAAAAGGAACAATTAGAGCTTTAATTGTATGACTTTTAGTTATATAGTCTTTACCTAACCTTAGGGGAGTAGTCTCTTAGATTAAGATGAACGTCAACAGTCTCCGAACCAATGTTCGTGGCGTTCATGTCCGCAAGCCGGATTGACAAGACCTAAGGCACGTATTGGGTTCAATGGGCGACCTTGATGCGTGTCTTATTGTTCTTCGCCCTAAGGAACCGTCTCGTGCTTGTTACATTTCTAGACCATTTATATGGTTATTTCTGTCCTCTTAAATCGGTTTATTTATCACATTTTGCTTTGCAACCCTTCTGTTGGAGAGCACTATGACCTTGTTTATCCTTGCCATTTTAGTTGGTTTTGTATTGCTGATTTGGAGCGCTGATCGCTTTGTTGATGGTGCAGCTGTAAGCGCAAAATATGCAGGTATACCTAGTTTACTCATTGGTATGATTGTGGTTGGGTTTGGTACGTCGGCTCCTGAGATGTTGGTATCGGCCATGGCTGCTGCTGATGGCAGCCCAGAGCTTGCTTTAGGTAATGCGCTGGGGTCAAACATTGTCAATATTGGGCTTATACTAGGGATAACAGCGCTGATTGCCCCGATTGCTGTTCACTCTAATATCGTTAAAAAAGAACTCCCACTATTGCTTGTGGTGAGTGTGCTATTTGCATTACTGATTGTTGATGGTGGCTTATCACGTTTTGACGCAGGTGTATTGTTACTTGGATTTTTTAGTTTTATGGGGTGGAGTATTTATTCTGGCCTTAAAAGCAAAAATGACAGCTTAGCAACAGATGTTGAGCAAGAACTTAACGTGCAAACAATGTCACTTAAAGCAGCTATTGTTTGGCTGGTAGTTGGGCTTGTTGTACTCATTATTAGCTCAAGGCTATTGGTATGGGGGGCAGTCAGTATTGCTGAGATTATGGGTATTAGCGACCTCATTATCGGTCTCACAATTGTGGCACTTGGCACTTCGCTCCCTGAACTTGCAGCTTCAATTGCCGCAGCCAGAAAAGGTGAACACGACATTGCCATTGGTAATGTGATTGGCTCAAACATATTTAATATCTTGGCCGTCACAGGTATTGCAGGGATGATAGCGCCAGCTGTTAACCTTTCACCGGATCTATTATCGCGAGATTGGCTGGCGATGCTCTCTCTTTCAATTTTTTTATTAATTTTTGCTTATGGGCACCGAGGTATTGGCAGGGTAAATCGCGCTGAAGGTATTGGTTTATTACTGATTTTTATTGCCTATAACGCATGGCTTTTCTTTTCAATTTATCAATAAATGCAATTTCGAATTTAAAAAAAATCAAGGATTTTTATGAAACAAACCCTCAATGAATTTTGGCTCAATAACTCAGAAACAATCATAGCGCTAGGGTATAAATTGATACTCGCAATTGTTATTTTAATTGCCAGTGCAGTGCTTGCTAAGTCAGTGAAAAAGGCTATAAAAAACTCCAACGCGACGCTTAAAAAAGTTGATAATACCTTGCTGCCTATTTTGTCGTCTGTGGCAGGCTATGTGGTGTATATTATTGGCGGGGTATTTATTTTAGATATCTTTGGCGTGAATACGGCAAGCCTTATTGCCCTAATGGGGGCAGCAGGTTTGGCGATAGGTTTAGCCCTTAAAGACACCTTAAGTAATATTGCAGCGGGCATGATGTTGCTTATATTAAGGCCATTTAAAGTTGGTGACTTTGTTGAGATAGGCTCGATGCAAGGTACTGTCTCTGAGGTAAACCTATTCACCAGTGTTTTTCAAACGATTGATGGTCTTTATATTGCGTCACCTAATGGCATAGTGTGGGGTAACAATATTAAAAATTTCACCCGAAATGGCAAACGCCGAATGGATATTGTTGTGGGTATTTCATATGCCGATTCAATCGATGATGGCTTTGCGGTGCTAAAAGATATTGCCGCGAACGAAAGCCGTTTACTGAGTGAACCGGCGGCGCAAGTGATGGTGACAGCCATGGCTGAGAGCTCGGTGAATATTCAGCTAAGAGCATGGGCTAAAAATGAAGACTATTGGCAAACCTATTGGGATTTAAACAAACGTGTCAAAGAGTCAATCGAGAAAGCTGGCCTGACAATTCCTTTCCCACAACGTACTTTACACATACCTGAAGGCGTGGTGACAAAGAAGTAACTTTACTAATGTTAGTAAGTAAATCTGGTTAGTCGATTTACTTACTATGCTTCTTTAAGCTTTTTTAACAAACTTAGCGGTTACCATCATTTCACCAACGCCATCGACTTTACAGTCTAATTCGTGGTCTTTTTTATCTAGCACACGGCGGATCACGGCTTTGGTGCCAATTTTAATAACTTGCGAGCTGCCTTTAATTTTTAAATCTTTAGCAACGGTCACTTTGTCGCCATCAGCCAATAAAGTGCCGTTAGCATCTTTCACATTGATCACATCATCGGTATCAACCGCATTGGGGTCCCACTCGTGAGCACACTCTGGGCAAACTAAATTGTTTTGATCTTCATACACGTATTCAGAGTTACATTGTGGGCAAGGAGGAAAAGACATAAATGGCACCATGGTTAATTATAAAAGCGTATTTTAATGGCTTATTCACAGCATTGCGAGTTTATCTAAAGCACCTCATAGAAAGTAAGTATGTGCAAACTCGCAATTGTAATGCTGGAGTGTTTTCGATAATTTGGTTATTGTGAGTTAATTAGAACAAAGAGCACTCACAATGAAAAAAGTTATTTATTTCGTTACCTTATTATTCTCATCATTCACATTTGCAACGACGTCGCCGTACAGTGGGGAAATTACCGCTGAGGATTTACTCGCACAGTATCCTGCTTTTGCTAAAGAGTATAAAAACTATTCACCATCTGAGGATGATTTAAACACAATTAAAACGCTCAGTGGTAAACAAGTATTAGTATTTTTAGGTACGTGGTGTCATGACTCTAAGCGTGAAGTGCCTCGTTTACTAAAGTTACTTGATGGTTCGGGTGTAAAGCTGAAATCACTCCAATTAATTGCGGTTGGTTACGATAAGCTTGACCCTGATGGTTTAGCTAAGCAGTACGACCTTCGTTATACCCCAACGTTTATTGTAAGCTCTAACGGCAAAGAGTTACTTCGAATGATTGAAAAGCCTAAGCACAGCATCGCGATGGACCTTACTCGTTTGTAATAGAGTTGTTTGCTAGAGCAAAGTAGCTAAAGTAGTTATTGCTCATTATAATCATGGCTATAAACCAACTAGAGAATGTTATATGTCTCAAACTGTTATAGAAGCCATAGATGCAGCGAATGCTGCAGATCCCAATCGTGTTAAGCATGCTGGGCAAGCGTTAGCTAAAGAATCTTTATATTCTATGCGTATGACCGATATGCTTAACCGTTTTAATCCGCAAGCCGATGAACTAATGCACATTGCTGCACGGGGCCAACATATTGAACGCTGGCGCTCTCCTCGCAGTGACTTCCCTATGGGTAAGAAGGTTATTATCAATGGCGCACTGCTTTATATGATTTTCATGCCGAGCGTGTAACAGCCCTTATGAAAACCGCTGGTTACTCAACGGGTGAATGTGAGCGCGTATACGCAGCCGTGGCTAAAAAGAATATAAAGCGAAACCCTGATAGCCAATTAATTGAAGACATCGCAAGCCTTGTGTTTATCGAACATTACATGCTTGATTTTGCAACTAGCAAGCCTGATTACGATGAGCAAAAATGGTTGGGTATTATTCGTAAAACTTGGCAAAAAATGTCAAACGAAGCACATGAATTTGTGTTAGCTGGTAACATCAGCTTACCTGAGCCGCTTAAACCGATAATTACAAAAGCGCTAAGTTAAATTTAAAACAAGGAAGGTCTATGTTTTGCCCGCGTACTAAAACAGCACTTGAAGCAGTGAGCATTGGCGATGTTAACGTGTATTTATCAAAAAGCGGTGGTGTATTTTTTGATAATCGACAAATATTCCACTTTAGCGATCCAAGTTTAAAACCAGCGCAAGTGCTGGTGGCTCATTTACAAACTCTGCCAACAGAATGCGTTGATTTAGCAAAGCGAATTAATTGCCCGAAGTGCCCTGACGTGGTGATGATGCGACGCTTTTTCACGCCACTAAAAGTGGTTGAAATAGACGAATGTCCAAATTGTGCGGCTATTTGGCTTGATCATGGCGAACTTGAAAAGATCCATGAAAATCATTTAACGCCAAAAGAGCGTGAAATGCTGCGTATTGATATGGCCAATAATCATGGTTTTATTCAAGTTAAAATTCCCAAAAGGCGTTACTCGGTTCATGCTAAAAAGCCTGAGTCTAATGCAACGTCACCTTTAGAAAAACTAGCAGAACTTGCCTATTTATCGATTTTGAATGACTAGGAAGAGAATATTTAAAAGCTCCCATTATTAGCGCTAAATAATTTTTAAAATATAAGGTCAATAGTGTGAAAAAATTAGTGGTGTTTATGAGCGTGTTACTGGCCTGTTTGTTTACAACAAGTTGCACTACAGTACTCGATAAGGCCCATGGTTATCGCGGACCCATCGTTGTGACAATTAAAACAGAAGATGGCTCTGTGTCGGAGTTTCCTTTTTTAATAGAGTCTGTGTACACAGAGTCGTGTGGTCATAGTAGTTGTGGCATAGACTCTGGTTATAGATATCTAAAAACGAGCTATGCCAATGAGCCAATCACCTTCCCGCGAGAGCGGTTAGACCTATTGCAAGCTAATGCCTACGCAACAATTCTTTTTAAAGTTACTCATCCTAATTATCACTACAACGTCTTTACTCGAGGTTTTGCACCTACCGATGCTGATGACCCCATTTATGTAACGTTTACTGTTAAGCCGTTTGCTGAACAAATGAACAAAGTGGCTGGCTGGGCGGAAGGCCCTAAACAAGACATGCAAAAATTCGCACCAGATAGCAGAGAGTTTAAAAAAGCAGATATTAGGTATCGCCAAGCGCGTTTTAATTTAGGACAGATGATTGCAAGGCATATCACGTTGACTAAAACGGTTTACTTACCCCATTTTTCAGAAAGCATGCAACAACGTGTGATTGAAAAGTATCAACCTATTTTTAAAGCGTGGTATTACGGCGTACCTGAAACAGATTGTTGGGATATGGTTGACTGCAGAAAGCAAATTTTAAAACCAAGGGAAGCTAAATATGAAGGATTATAAGCGCAAGGTGGTGCAATTTTATTGCGTGTTACTGGCCTGTTTGTTTACAACAAGTTGCACTACAGTACTCGATAAGGCGCATGGGTATCGCGGGCCCATCGTTGTGACAATTAAAACAGAAGATGGCTCAGTGTCGGAGTTTCCTTTTTTAATAGAGTCTGTGTACACAGAGTCGTGTGGTCATAGTAGCTGTGGCATAGACTCCGGTTATAGATATCTAAAAACGAGCTATGCCAATGAGCCAATCACCTTCCCGCGAGAGCGGTTAGACCTATTGCAAGCTAATGCATACGCAACAATTCTTTTTAAAGTTACTCATCCTAATTATCACTACAACGTCTTTACTCGAGGTTTTCCGCCCACCGATGCTGATGACCCCATTTATGTAACGTTTACTGTTAAGCCCTTTGCTGAACAAATGAATAAAGTAGCTGGCTGGGCTGAACAGGGCAAAGTGATAATGCAAAATGCGGCGCCAGATAGTGATGAGCATTTCAATGGAAAAATGCTATTTTGGCAAGAGCGTTTTAATTTAGGACAGATGATTAAAAGGCACATTACGTTGACTAAAACGGTTTACTTACCCCATTTTTCAGAAAGCATGCAACAACGTGTGATTGAAAAGTATCAACCTATTTTTAAAGCGTGGTATTACGGCGTACCTGAAACAGATTGTTGGAATAAGATGACTTGTCAGGAGCAAATATTAAAACCAAGGGAAGCTGAATATGAAGGTTTGTAAGGGCAAGGGATGCTTGTTTCGGCAATCGTATTTTTTAAACTTGCTTAATAAGAAGCCTGTACCAACTCAGATACAGGCTTTATTGGTTATTAAGTGTTATAGCTTAACCAGCATTTTTCCTTTATTTTTACCTTCGAACAGACCAAGAAATGCATCAACGGCGTTTTCGATGCCGTGGTATACCGTTTCTTCAGATTTAACTTTGCCTTCGCTGATCCATTCGCTCATTTGCTCTACAAATTCAGAGAATTGAGAAAAATAATCAATCACGATAAAGCCTTTCATGGTGAGCTTTTTCGAGTTGATGTAAAAGAGGTTGCTCGGGCCTGGTTGTGCAGTGTCGTCATTATAACCTGAGATCATGCCACAAACAGGAATACGGCCGTAATCGTTCATTACATTGAGTGCAACTTAAAGTTGATGCTGAAGAATTAACAGCTAAGTTAATGGCACGCTCAAATATGAGTTTGGAGCGAATCGAGTTATTACGCGAGTTAACGCTTGAGCTGCATTCTGACCTAACAAAAGCGGACCTTACAAAAAGCTAATCTTCTACTAAACACACTAAAGTGCCCTCAATAGCCCGAACATACGCATAATGCTGGGCGTCTTTTTTAGTTGGCGGGCACAATGGCTCAGCGCCAGCAAGCACAGCTTTATCGTAACTTTCGACTAAATTATGGCAGCTGAATCTTAGCTCAAAACCAAGAGCAGGCTGCTTAGGATGGGCGCGAATATACCCTTGCTTGAAATATGCTTGCGCATGCGGGTGGGTCGCAAAGGCAAGTTTAACGGAACCTGTAACAAGCTCACCGTATTCGGCATCGTCACTGATATGGTTGGTATTTAAACCAAATGCTTGATAGTAAAAGTCGAGTACTTCTTCTACGTTATCGACGTAAATAACCTGACTTAAAAAGTCCATTTATGCTGCTCTATTTATTATTCGTTTATTAAATAAAGCATAGTTTCAGCAATAAAAAAACCTTGTAAGTCATACTTACAAGGTTTTTGCAATACTTAAAGCTTAGTCGTAGTAACTAAGACTTGTTGCGGTTTTCCTTCGCAAATGCACGAATCTTACGTTTTTGCGATAAAGTCACTTTATTAGTGCGACCCGCGTACGGGTTGTCGCCTTCTCTAAATTCAATTTTGATTGGCGTGCCCATAATACCTAATGCTTTACGGTAGTAGTTCATTAGGTAGCGCTTGTAGCTATCTGGTAAGTCATGAACTTGGTTACCGTGGATCACGATACGTGGAGGGTTATAACCACCTGCGTGAGCATATTTAAGTTTTACACGACGACCGCGAACAAGTGGCGGTTGGTGATCGGCCTGTGCCATATCCATGATACGACGCAGCATCGCTGTGCTAATACGTTTAGTGGCTGATTCGTACGCTTCGTCTACTGATTCAAATAAATGACCCACACCGGTGCCATGTAAAGCAGAGATAAAGTGTAAACGTGCGAAATCGATGAAACCTAAACGACGGTCAAGTTCTGACTTAATACGTTCTTTAACGTAATCGTCTAGGCCGTCCCATTTGTTAACAGCCACAACCAATGAACGACCTGCGTTTAAGGCAAAACCTAGTAAGCTCAAATCTTGATCAGAAATACCTTCGCGCGCATCAACCACAAGCAATACCACGTTAGCATCTTCAATCGCTTTAAGGGTTTTGATCACAGAGAATTTTTCTACAACATCGCTTACTTTCTTACGTTTACGAACACCTGCGGTATCAATAAGAATGTACTCTTTGTCGTTACGTGTCATCGGAATATAGATAGAATCACGGGTTGTACCCGGCATATCGTAAACGATTACACGTTCTTCGCCTAAGATACGGTTTGTAAGTGTTGACTTACCAACGTTAGGACGACCGATAATTGCAAGCTTTACTGGCTTATCAGCAAAGGCTTGCTGGTTGTCTTCGCCTTCTTCATCTTCGCTGTAAAGATCAACTAATTCGTCATCACTTTCTTCAAGCTCTTCAGCTTCGCCTGCAAGTTCGGCAATGACTGGCTGTAAAGTTGTTTCAAGTAGCTGCGTGATACCACGGCCGTGAGCCGCTGCAATGTGATGTACGTCACCTAAGCTTAACTGGTAGAACTCAGCACAGTACGAGTCTGCATCAATACCATCGACTTTGTTTGCCACAACAAAACATTTCTTTTGTTGTTTACGAAGGTGATTCGCAATTGCTTGGTCAGCGGCGGTCATACCTGCGCGGGCATCAACTAAAAATAACACGATATCGGCTTCTTCAATTGCCAGAAGCGATTGCTCAGCCATTTCAGTTTCGATACCTTGCTCAGAACCGTCAATACCACCCGTGTCTACCACGATAAATTCATAGCCATCGTAATCAGCTTGGCCATATTTTCTATCTCGTGTTAAGCCTGGAAAGTCGGCTACGAGGGCGTCACGAGTACGTGTTAAACGGTTAAATAATGTGGATTTGCCCACATTGGGTCGCCCAACAAGAGCGATCACGGGAAGCATAAACTACCTCTTAAAAAAACAACAAAAGGCTTCGCCAAGCGAAGCCTTAGAAAAATAACGTTTACTATTAGTAAGTTAGTTTGGAATTTTAACCGCGCTAACTTCACCATCTCGGGTGTATAAAATTAATTTGTCACCGGCAACAACAGGCTCAATAAAGAAACCTGAGCTGTCAAAGTCTTCGCGCGATACAAGCTCGCCCGTTTCTTTGTCTAACCAGTGTAGGTTACCTTCTTGGTCACCTAATGCTAAATATTTACCAGCCACAGTCGGGCCTGTTAAGTACCAGCCGCGCAGTGCTGGTTGGCTCCAGCGCTCAATACCTGATGTTTTATCTAGACTGTAAATAACACCATCGCTATCAACAACATAGATAGACTGACTATCCATCGATAGATCACGGTAGCTGCTATATTCACGTTTCCAAACAACATTACCTGATCGAATATCAACGGCTGCTAAGTTACCATTATAAGCGATTGCATAGGCGTATGGGCCGCTAATTAATGCTTGTGTATCTACATCAACTAAACGTTCAAACTCAGATGCACCCTTTGGAGAGGCAATTTCAGCACTCCATGCAGAGTAGCCGTTTTCTGAAATTAATACGCTCAATTTACCTGTTTCAAGACCTAGTAATACACCGCCGTTTGCCACAGTTGGTGAACTTTGACCACGTAATGTCAGTGGTGGTACTTCTTGTTCGAAGCGCCAACGTTCTTCACCTGTATCTGGGTGCACTGCTAATAATTTACCAGAGCCTAGGTTTACAAAGATTAAGCCGTCGCCTGCAGCAGGTTTAGCAAGTACTTCGCCAGGCATCGTTTTACGCCAAACAATTTCACCTGTTTCACGGTCTAGCGCGGTTAAGTAACCATGCTCAGAACCAACAAAAATTTTGCCGTAAGCTTGTAATATACCACCCGATAACTTGGCACTTTCTGTGGTTTCCCAAGGCCAAAAGGCAGGGTTTTCACGCACATCGGTTTGCCATAGCGTATCGCCATTTTCAAGCGAAAGGGCTTCAACTTCACCTTCGCGGTTTGCTACATACACAACATCGTTATGAATAGCCGGCGTTAAGCGCGAGAAATAATGCTGAACACCGTCACCAATTGATTCTTGCCATACTACGTCTGTCTCAAACTGATTAACAATTTCAGGCAGTACCAGTTCTTCTTCGTCATCACTTGACGAACACCCAGTTAGGGTTGCGATACACAGAGCAAGTGTTGCCGCTGTTAACTTCTTCATCTTAACCCCTTACGCCGCTGGGCTAGTTTGTGCTAAGTCATCAAGTTTAATTTGTAATAACGGGTTGTTTTCAAGGCCGCCATTATCCGCAGCAGCTTGGTATTGGCTGCGTGCTTGGTCTTTGTCGCCTTGTGCAGCATAAACATCGCCTTTTAATTCAGCGACTGCAGCAGTAAATGATGCTGGAAGCTGGGCGTTTAGCGTTGTTAGCGCTTGCTCATATTGCTTTTGCGCAAGGTGAACACGAGCAAGGCGCGTTGTTGCCGTTGCTTTAAGCTCAGGGTTTTGCTCGTTGGTGATGATCCAGTTAAGCTTTTCGCTTGCTGCATCAAGGTCATTCTTTTCTACGGCTTCTTTTGCCGCAACAAATGCTGTTAGCGTGCTGTAGCTTGACTCGTTATTTTCTTTAATAAACGTATCCGCTTTTTCTAGCACGGCACCGCTTTCAACAAGTTGTGTGAAAGAGTCAGATGCTTTCTCAGCCGTGGTGATTTGGTTTTGGTTATAAGCTTTCCAACCATATAAACCACCTAAACCTGCAACAATACCAATTGCAAGTGCTAAACCATTTTCACGGAAAAAGCGTTTGATCGCTTCTTCTTGTTGTTCTTCTGTTGAATAAATTTCCATGCTTACCTCTGTTGCTAGCTGGGCTTAAATAAGCTCAGCTAGTAGCGTTTTCGCTTCTTCTAGTTTTAAGGTGACTTGTTCTTTACGCTCACGTAAATACTTAATAGTCACAACGCCTTGTTCTAATTCATCTTCGCCGATAATAACTGCAACAAGAGCATCGCTTTTATCTGCGCGTTTTAATTGCTTTTTAAAGTTGCCACCGCCTGCGTGCACCATAACACGAAGACCTGCAACATCTTTACGTAACTGAGCGGCAATAATAGGCGCTTGAATGCTGGCTTTATCGCCCATGGCTGCCAAATATACATCAGCACTACGGCGGATGTCACCTACACTTTCTAGTGCTTGAAGTAATAACACTAAACGCTCAAGACCCATTGCAAAACCTACCGCTGGTGTTGCTTTACCGCCAAGTTGTTCAACTAGGCCATCGTAACGACCACCGGCACAAACGGTTCCTTGTGCGCCTAGGCTATCGGTTACCCACTCAAAAACGGTGCGGTTGTAATAGTCAAGGCCACGTACAAGCTTTTCATTTACCGTGTATTCGACGCCAGCAGCGTCTAAACGTTCACATAAATTTTCAAAATGTTCTTTTGATTCAGCGTCTAAGTGCTCAGATAGTTTAGGCGCATCAGTTAAAATGGCTTGTACATCAGGGTTTTTGCTATCTAACACACGTAAAGGGTTGCTGTGCATACGACGCTTAGAGTCTTCATCAAGTACATCGACGTGTTGCTCTAAGTAAGCAACAAGTGCATCACGGTAGTCTGCACGCGCTTCATTTGAACCCAATGAATTAAGCTCCAGACGAACGTGTTCATTGATACCAAACTCTTTCCATAATTGGGCTGTCAGCAAAATAACTTCTGCATCAATATCAGCAGTGGCAATGCCGAATGTTTCTAAACCAAATTGGTGGAATTGACGGTAACGGCCTTTTTGTGGACGCTCGTGACGGAACATCGGGCCCATGTACCATAAACGTTGTTCTTGGTTATACAGTAAACCGTTTTGATTACCTGCACGTACACACACTGCGGTACCTTCAGGGCGAAGAGTTAAGTTATCGCCATTACGGTCTGCAAAGGTGTACATTTCTTTTTCGACGATATCGGTTACTTCACCGATAGAGCGTTTGAATAGGTCGGTTGATTCAACAATTGGAAAACGAATTTCTTGATAACCAAACGATGAAACTGTTTCACGTAAAATGTCTTCTACTTTCTGCCAAATTTGCGTATCGCCTGGCAGACAATCGTTCATACCACGAACTGCCTGAATTTGTTTTGCCACTGATAAATCCTAAATACTGTAATTGCGCTGAAAAAATCGCGCCTCAAGAAAAACTAAAAATTGACCCGCTATTATACCGTTTGGGCTCTAAAGGTAAACGGCAAACCCAAGGGTTTGCCGAGTATATGCGAATTATTCAACGATTTTGATGTCGATTGGCGTTTCTTTCTCTTTTTTAGCGATAAAGTCACGCACATAGCCTTCAAGTTGGTCAACAATATTATCGTTATCGATACGTGCTTTTTGACGCTCACCATTGATGTATAAGCCAGAGCGACGGTTCGCACCAGCAAGGCCGATATCACTAACCAGCGCTTCACCAGGGCCATTTACCACACAACCAATCACCGACACTGACATAGGCTCAACCACGTCTTCAAGGCGCTCTTCAAGTTGGTTCATGGTGCTTACCACATCAAACTCTTGGCGTGAGCAGCTCGGGCAAGCAATAAAGTTAATGCCGCGTGAGCGAATGCGTAATGATTTTAAAATATCAAAACCCACTTTGATCTCTTGTACCGGATCGGCAGCAAGTGATACGCGTAATGTGTCACCAATGCCTTCGGCAAGTAGCATACCTAAGCCAACAGCTGATTTAACAGATCCTGAGCGCATACCGCCAGCTTCGGTAATACCTAAATGCAGTGGCTGGTCGATTTCTTTGGCAAGTAAACGATATGCACCGACCGCTAAAAATACATCTGACGCTTTAACGGATACTTTAAATTGGTCAAAGTCTAAACGTTGTAAGATCTCAACATGGCGCATAGCTGATTCAAGTAAAGCTTCTGGTGTTGGTTCACCGTATTTTTCTTGTAAGTCGCGCTCTAATGAACCGCCATTAACACCAATACGAATAGGGATGTTATGCTCACGGGCTGAGTCTACAACGGCACGAATACGCTCTTCGCTACCGATGTTGCCTGGGTTAATACGCAAACAATCCGCACCATACTGAGCCACTTTTAATGCTATACGGTAATCAAAGTGAATATCTGTTACCAGCGGAATAGTGACCTGTTCTTTAATGCTTTTAAATGCTTCAGCTGCTTCCATGGTTGGTACAGACACACGCACAATGTCGGCGCCGGCATCTTGAATAGCTTGAATTTGTGCAACCGTTGCATCGATATCTAGGGTGTTGGTGTTAGTCATCGACTGAACGGCAATTGGTGCACCATCACCAATTGGCACATTACCTACGTTAATACGGGTCGATTTTCTACGTTTAATAGGAGATTCTGAAAACATTGCGGTTACTCTGATAACGGTAAAGTAAATTTAGCTAAGCGATTTTTGGCAAAATGTGAGGTATCGACGGCTTGACCTTGAAAAGTAATATCGACTACTTGGTGTTTGCCGAGCACCACACTAAACGGCTGTGGGCCGGTTACTGTCATAACGTAACCTGCTTTTTTAACACCAAAAGCAATACGATCGCCGTTGCCATCGTGAATTTCTACCCAGCTATCTTCATTGAAGTGCATCACCACTTCGCTGTGCTCAGGATCAGCTTTTTTGGTTTGCGGCTGAGCAGTTAATTGGCTTTGTGACGCAGCCTGATTTGCTGCTTCGTTGTTAGTTATTGGCACAGTTTCTTGTGGCTCAATAACTTCTTTGTCTTCTGTAGGCAATTGAACTGTTTCTTCAACTGGCGCTTCGTCTGCTAAATTAGTGGTTAGCTCATTACTTTCAAGCTGATTTGGCATCGCCGTTGTTACCGGCTCTTCGATACTTTGATTACTATTTTGCCACCACCAAACGACCGATGAGCCTATAATGACAGCTAAAATAAAATAACTGAATAGCATTAAACGGCTATCGTTTGCTTCTTTTTCGGTGCGACGAGAGAAGCTCTGCATATTAGATTTTTTAGCTGGCTCAACATGCTCAGGTAATAATTCAAGCATGGCTTGGCTATCTATTTTTAGCTCGCGACAATAGCTTCTGATATACCCTTTTACGAAGGTTGCAGGGCCTAGTAATTCATGTTCGTCGTTTTCTAATCGTTGTAATTGTAAAACTGATAATTTTAATGCACCAGCAAGCTGCTCAAGGCTCATTCCTGCATCTTCGCGGCGTTTTTTTAGCGCCTGGCCGAGCGTTTCTTGTGGTTGTTCTAAATTGTTTTCTTCATTCATAATGCGTATGAGTCTGGATCTACCAATAAAAGTCTATGCCCAGGCTTAAGGGCAACATCTGGGCTCAATTTGTTCCAGCGCATTAATTGATCGATTAATACGCTATGCTGCGTGGCAATGTCGTACAAAGTATCACCAGCATTAATGTCGTGATAAATATTCGGATCATTTAAATAGATGCGAGTACCGTTTTGTACGCGATCCGATTCTTTTAAGCCATTCCACAGCAAAATCTTCTGTAGTTTAACATTGTATCGCACTGAAATGCTAAATAGGTTTTCACCATTTTCAATAATATGGTAGGGGATATTCAGCGCAGGTACACGTGGGTTGAGCATGGGTAATTGTATTTGTTCAGAAGTCACTGAGTACGAGGTTTGACTCGTTTGGCCTGCATAGTTGGATTCTTCGCCAAAGACATTTTCATCTTTTTCAGGCTGATAAAATATCACTGTGCTTTCATTTTTGCTGACAGCTTTTGCAGAAGTTGAAGTTTGTTGCTTAATCTCAGGAGATGTGGGTGCCCCAAAAGATACAATAGTGACTTCATCGTTAGCAGCTTTAGGTGTTGATATACTTTTCTTTTGTTCTGGTGTTTTTATTGCAAGCGCATTAACAACAGCTTCAGTATCGACAGGCTTAGTTGGAGTTGATGCTATTTTTTTTGACGATTCAGTCTTAAAACCCGAAGCTTCGGGCTGAATCTTTGCTTGCTCTACAACTAGGGCTGGCATGTTTGCAACAGATTGGGTTGATTCGACAGTTTCTTGTTCAATAATTGCAGGCACTTCTGACTTTTGCTGATTCGTAGCATATACTTCTTTTGCATTAGAAGTTTGTACATCTGTCTTATCTACAATTACTGTTTCATTCGCCTTTGTTGGGGCTTTTCTTTTTACGATTCGGATCTTTGGTTGGTCTTTGCTAACCGATGAGTTATCGCTTGAAATCTGGAGCTCTTCGAGTTGAGCTTGACGATATTTTTCTCGTAATATTTCAAACTCTGAACGTTTAACCTGCCCAGAAGAAATGGCTTTAGCTTCGTTTGAGCCGGGGTAAGTTTGTAAAATGATACCTGCAGTTGCTTCGGCTTTTTCTATGTGTCCCATACGTTGCTGGATAAGATAGCTGAGCATAAGTGCACGAGGTGTTACGCGGCCTGTTGATTCGTATTTTTCAATAATATCTTCAGCTTTATGTAGATCACTTTTTGCGTAATACAAACCAGCCAAGCTTATCATTGAAGAGGGGCGCTGCGAGCTGTGATTAAGTGCTGATTTTAGGTATTTTTCCGCATTTTCGAAGTCATCAAATTCAATCGCACATAAAGCTAAGTTTTCGTAACTTTCAGCTACACGGATATAGCTAGGAATTGAAATCGCTTTAAGAAGCTCTTCTGCAGCGCGGTCATACTCACCAATGCCACACAAAAATACACCATAATTGTTTAAGGTGTTTGGATCATTAGGGGCAATTTTTAATGCGCGCTGATAGGCTTTATCGGCAAGTTCTGGTTCATCAACCTGTTGATAGTAATAAGCTAAAGAGTAATGAACTTCAGGGAGGTCAGGTGCAAAATCTGCGGCGCGTTCTAAATTATATTTTGCTTGTGAATTATTGCCTGTTTTTAAGTACTGTAACGCAAGGGCGATACGGGTACGGGCAGCACCGGTATTGTTAACTTGTTTTTCAACAACGGGTCTGTCGCTACCTTCGTAGCTGTTTTCTGTAACACACCCTGTTAATGCAAATGCACTAACAGTAATGGCAAGTATAGAACGCATTACCTAATCTCTTCTTTGATTCCGTATGCCTATCTTACCGAAAAGCCTTTGTGTTGCATCTATTATTTTAAAAATAACGAGTTTGCCACAAAGGCTTAACTTCAAAAGTTACGCTTATGCTTGGTGAATGTTTACCGCAATTGCGTTATCTTCGCGCATTTTCTTTTTCGCTAAACGTTTAGTACGGTCAACGACATCACCCACTAATTGACCACAAGCTGCATCAATATCATCACCACGAGTACGGCGAACGATACAGGTAATACCTGCTGCTTGTAATACTTTAGAGAAGCGGTCGATACGGCTGTTACTCGAACGGCCATATTCATTACCCGGGAATGGATTAAACGGGATCAGGTTCACTTTTGAAGGTGTACCTTTAAGTGTTTTAACCAATTCGTGGGCTTGATCGGTACTGTCGTTCACACCTTGTAGCATAACGTATTCGATAGTCACATCTTTGTTTGCTTTAGAACCATCGATATATCGACGACATGCGGCTAAAAACTCTTCAATTGGGTACTTTTTATTAATTGGTACTAGTACATCTCGCAGCTCATTGTTTGGCGCATGCAGTGAAATAGCCAATGCTACGTCAATCTTCTCTTTTAATAGATCAAGCGCAGGAACCACACCTGAGGTACTTAATGTAACGCGACGTTTTGATAAACCAAAACCCCAATCGTCCATCATAAGTTCCATTGCTGGTACGACGTTTTTAAGGTTAAGTAATGGCTCACCCATACCCATCATTACAACGTTAGTTACAGGGCGCTTAGTGCTGTCGCCGTCTAAACCAATATCTTTCGCGACACGCCAAACTTGGCCGATGATCTCAGACACCGCTAAGTTACGGTTAAAGCCTTGTTGAGCCGTAGAGCAGAAGGTACATTCAAGGGCACAACCTACCTGTGAAGATACACATAAAGTTGCACGGTCTTTTTCTGGGATCCAAACAGCTTCTACTTCTTGGCCACCTTGTAGCATCAGGGCGTATTTAATAGTGCCATCAGTCGCTACTTGTTTAACTGAGATCTCAGGAGCAACAATTTCACATTCAGCTTTTAGCTTTTCTTTAAGCTTTTTGTTGACGTTTGTCATGTCGTCAAAATTGTCTACGCCAAAATGATAAATCCATTTCATCACCTGATCGCCACGGAATGGCTTTTCACCGAATGATACAAAAAGCTCACGCATTGCATCTCGGTTTAAATCTAATAAATTAATCTTTTTTTCAGTGGTCATGAAACAACCTCAATCAGTGACGGTGGTAAGTAGTTTGGGTGCGCGATTGTACATTATTTAATCGACTTAGTCATTAGCTAAACAGATTTACAATGGGCTTAGCTAATGACTAAAAAAGGGCCCGAAAGCCCTTTTTCTTCTGCATCACAGACTTAGCTGTGAACTCGAAATTAACGAGTACGTGGGCAGATTTCTTCGTCAGCGAAGAAGTATGCGATTTCACGTGCAGCTGATTCAACAGCGTCAGAACCGTGAACAGCATTTTCGTCGATGCTGTCTGCGTAGTCAGCACGTAAAGTACCAGCTAGTGCTTCAGCAGGGTTAGTAGCACCCATGATTTCACGGTTTTTAAGTACTGCGTTCTCACCTTCAAGAACAGTAACCATTACTGGACCTGATGTCATGAACTCAACTAAAGCACCGAAGAAAGGACGCTCGCTGTGCTCAGCGTAGAAACCTTCAGCTTTTTCTTTTGAAAGGTGAACCATTTTAGCTGCAACGATTTTAAGACCCGCAGTTTCGAAACGGTTGTAGATAGCACCGATGTGGTTTTTAGCAACTGCATCAGGTTTTACGATTGAAAAAGTACGCTCTAAAGCCATCTTTATGCTCCAATAATTTTAAATTTAAAAGGTTAAATATTAACGGGCGCGAATTATACGCGCTTTACGTGAAAATTCCTAATTTAATTAAATAGTCATTTGATGGCATTTTCATGAATCTAAAAATGTTCAGCAAAACGAGTATAAAATGCGAACACCTTTTACAGTTAAGCACTTGTTTCCACAATGAACTCAGCGTGGTTACGAGTATACATAGCGTGTTTGATATCACAGAAGTGTTTGTTAATGATTTTGATTATTACAGTGATGGCAACTATGCCTGTGTAGAGGACTTCGCAAGCGTATTACCCATTACAGCCCCTATATTTATTGAACTAGACCAAACCAAGCTCCTGAAGTTGGAAGTAGTCATATTTTTTATATCGCTATTCGTTTTGCAAACGGCAAAACCTTTGCGCTTGAAACTGAAGAAGTGCTGTTGTTGTAGTTTTTGTAATCAAAAAATCACATTTAGCATATAATATAACTACATAATTATTAAAGAATATATGTTGTAGCTTTTTGGGCTGTTAACATTAACAAATCCAAACCAATTACCCTGGATAGTTAATTGAGTTTGATCAAAAAAGGTGGCCATTGGATTGGTCACCTTTTTTCTTTTTATAGGCTCACAGCTGGTTTGCTGAGTTTCTATCAAGCATGATCTAGATCAATAAAATTACTGGGCAGGTTATTATACTGCCGCGCTTCATTATCGTATTAATTCATGCAACCGACTTGTACTCGGTTCGATGTGTGGAGCTTTCATGTCGTCACCTATTTTGACCCCTCGTCCTTTTACGCCTGAGTTGTTATCACCTGCTGGAAGTTTAAAGAATATGCGTTATGCCTTTGCCTATGGTGCAGATGCTGTTTACGCTGGCCAACCTCGTTACAGCCTTCGTGTTCGTAATAATGAGTTTGACCTAGATAACCTGCAAATCGGTATTAACGAAGCCCATGCGCAAAATAAAAAATTGTATGTGGTGTCGAACATTGCTCCTCACAATGCCAAGGTAAAATCGTATTTACGCGACATTGAGCCAGTCATTGAAATGCAGCCAGATGCCCTGATAATGTCTGATCCTGGGCTTATAATGTTAGTGCGTGAAAAATGGCCAGATATGCCAATTCACTTATCTGTGCAGGCCAATGCGGTGAACTATGCCACAGTGAACTTTTGGGCTCAGCAGGGTATTGAACGAGTCATTTTATCGCGCGAATTATCCCTTGAAGAAATCGCTGAAATTCGTGAGCTATGCCCAAATACAGAACTTGAAGTGTTTGTTCACGGTGCGCTTTGCATGGCGTATTCTGGCCGTTGTTTGTTATCGGGTTATATTAATAAACGCGATCCAAACCAAGGTACGTGCACTAATGCATGTCGTTGGAACTACGATGTGAAACCAGGCACCGAAAATGAAACCGGCGAAATGGTACATAAAATTGACCCTAAAGCGGTGATCCCAACGCTCGGTGATGGTGCCCCAAGTAACGAAGTATTTATGCTTGAAGAGCAGGGTCGCCCTGGTGAATACATGCCTGCTTTTGAAGACGAGCATGGTACTTACATAATGAACTCAAAAGATTTACGTGCAGTTCAATATGTTGATCAACTAACGAAAATGGGCGTGCATAGTTTAAAAATTGAAGGCCGCACTAAGTCTTTCTACTATGTTGCACGTACTGCGCAAGTGTATCGTAAAGCCATTGATGATGCCGTTGCTGGTCGTCCATTTGACGCAAACTTATTTAAAACCCTCGAAAACTTAGCGCATCGCGGCTATACCGAAGGGTTTTTAAAACGCCATGCACATCAAGACTATCAAAACTATGAGTATGGTCATTCGGTGTCAGATAAACAGCAGTTTGTGGGTGAAGTATTAGGCCGCAACGATAATGGCTTAGTTGAAATTGATGTGAAGAATAAGTTCTGTACTGGTCATTCACTTGAGCTTATGACGCCAAAAGGGAATATTAACTTCAAGCTAGACTTTATGGAAAACAAAAAAGGCGAAGCCATTAGCGATGCAAAAGGTTCGGGCCATATTGTTAAAATCCCTCTACCAGAAGATATCGATTTAGAGCACGCAATTTTGATGCGGAATCTCGATGCCGACCAAGATACCCGTAATCCATTTAATAAAGCTTAATAGAAGGTGCGCTAAGTCATACTTAGCGCATTTATCTCTTATAACTGTTGTTGCCTTAACCTTTGCATATCTTTTTGCGGAGGCAGGCCAAATAAACGGCTGTACTCGCGACTAAATTGCGAAGGGCTTTCGTAACCAACCACACCACTTGCTTGACCAGCATCAAGACCATTGATCAGCATTTGATCGCGAGCCTCTTGCAGGCGTAAGGTTTTTAAATACTGCAATGGGCTGGTGCCAGTAATGGTTTTAAAGTGCTGGCGAAATGTTGATGAGCTCATATGCGCTTGTTTTGCTAACTCTTCAATTTGTACTGGGCGCATAAAGTTGGTTTTAAGCCAGCTCACAACTCTAACGATATGACTACTTGGTGACCCCTCTGATGCCAGTTTTCTAAGGTGAGGCCCGTGAGGTCCCTGTAAAAGGCGAATAACAATTTCTTTTGCGAGTAATGGCTGTAAGCCGTCGCGAAGTGCGGGATTATATTCAAGCTCAAATAACCGAGTGAGTGCATCAGTGAGTCCTGCATCGATATTATGAATAGAAATCGGCGCAAACGTTTCGTTGCGTGATTGTTTTGGCAGTTTAAGTTCTGCGGCTGTTTGCAAAATTAAGTTGTAATCAAGCTTTAGCACCATGGCAACAAATGGCTGGTGGCGTGTTGCTTCGGTCACATGGGATACCACAGGTAAGTCGAAAGTTGTTAACATGGTTTGCCCACCAGAGCAGGGCAGTACACTGTTTTCGACTGAAAGCATTTTTGCACCTTGTAGCACCACTGCAAGGCTTAATGTGTAAATACAATGCAAGGGGTCGGTTGGTGCGTTACGAATGTGCAATGTGAGCTCTGGCGTATGAGAGGTAATATCACCCGCTTTATTAGCGAATAACATAATCTTTTGCGCGAGTGGTTTAGCAATCTCTTGATGGTTGGTGTCTATCATGTTTTAAACTCACGGTTAGTTATCTTGGCTGTCAAATTTATCAAGCATATCTTGGCTACTAATTTGAGAGCCCATACGGCCACGATTCACATACCTGTGAGAAAACGTTTTTGCGCCATTTGCCCGAACCAGCTTTTCAAAATCATCAATAAAATGCTGTTCGAACTTACTATTAAAGGTATTAAATAAAATCACATTTTTACCTGAAAAGTCATTTTTTTTTGCAAACTGCCAAATCGGTGGGGCAGGGCTATAAAGCCAAATAGGCGAGCCTAAATAAATGGTTTGATACTTCTCAAGGTTTATATTGCTCGGGGTTATTGTTGCTACCTTGCTTCTGGCATCGTTTAGAGCGGCTATCCAACCAGGAATACCTAGTTCGTAATCGGTAGCCGTTATTTCAAACAGCTCCGCGTTATGCTTTTGTGCTATGTGATCTGCTAAAACCCCAGTATTACCAGAGCGAGAAAAAACCACGACGGCTGTTTTGGCATCAAGCGTGATTTTCGGCTCCGCATTGTGTAGACGTAAGCTGTTTTTAGCATACTGTGATTTTTCGGTTTGTGTGACCCAAATGGCAACAGATAAAAGCCCTAATATTACAACTGCGAGTATTATAAATAGCCATTTAATCATTGTGTTAACTCCTAAAATCACAAATTCAAATCAACAACAAAAGTAAGTTAGGCCAAGCATGAGGCCTAACTTCTTTGCTTTATGCATGCTCAGCTTACAAGTGCCTTTTTATAAATGCTTGGTTAAAAAAGGCAGTATTTGCTGCATCGCTAACGCAACTGGTTCAGGCTTATCGTACAGGTCATAGTGCGACCAATCTTCTAGTTCAACGAGTTGTCTGTCTTTTGATGCAAATGATTTTCCGTAAATTTCTTTACCGTCACGGTACGCGCCAAAAGCCCCTACTTTTTGACCAATTACAGCCATCATAGGTTGAGTCATTAATGTTTCGGCAAACGCGAAAGCATCCCAAGTGAGGGTTTTTTGTGCATGAGAAAATAACATACGTGTTGCGCCACCTTCACTTTGACCACGCGGTGTTTTGTAGTAATCAGTCGCTTCGAAAACATCACGTTCAGTCAGGCCATTGTCGCGGGCAAACTCAATGCTTGGTGGGAGTAATTCGTTAACTTGTAAATCACCACCAAGTGCTTCAGCAGTTCGTTGTGCCGCCATCGATTCAAGTGCGCCAAGCGGGTTAAACTCGGTGAATGCTTCTCTAAATAAACGACCTAAATTAACTGGTGTGATACCGACCACGGCTTTTACGCGTTTTTCAGTCAGTGCAGAGTTAAATACATAAGCACCCCCACCACATACCCCAATGCTACCAATACGCTCGTTATCGACATAAGGCAGTGTCACCGCATAATCAATAACATGGCTAATATCTTCAACGCGTTGTGATGGGTTTTCAATAAAGCGGGGTGTACCGCCAGATTGACCTTGATAGCTGGCATCGAAGGCAATAACCACATAACCCGCTTCAGCAAGTGCTTTACCATATACACTACTTGAGGTTTGTTCTTTACAGCTACCAAATGGGTGAACACTGATCATGGTTGGGTAGGTTTTTGACTCATCAAAATTAGCAGGTGTTAAAACAAGTGCTGAGATTTCCCACGCCATATCGTGGTTTTGAATACTAACTGTTTGAATGTTCATGTTTGCTCCTAAATGCTTTTAGTAATGAGCCCTATTCGGGCTCATACAAATCAATAATTACAGATTGCTTGTAAAGAAAGGTGCTAATACGCTGATTGCTTCAGTGATTTCACTTTCGCCATCGTATAGGTCCATGTGGTTTGCACCTTCAACGATGTACATGTTTTTGCTGCTTGATGCTGCGCGCGCCATTAGGTCATCGCTCATCCACTTGCTGCCTGCATTGCTGCCGACGACGGTCAGTAATGGTTGTGTTAAAAATGCTTCAGCTTTAAAGAATGCATCATAAGTGATGATTTGATTTAAGCTGCGTGCAGTCGCAAAACCCGGTGCAGTGCAATAAGCTGCGCGGTCTGTGTGGTAGTATTCCCACGCTTGGCGAAGTTCTTCGTTTGGTGCATCTTCTTCTTTCAGCGGTGCCATTGGAATAGTCGCAATCTCGTTACCACTTGCATCCGATGTGCGAGAATCAGAGCCAGCTTGGATATATGGGATAGCGTCGCTGTCTTTTACATTGTTATCCCAGCCATTACGGAACATTTGGCCAATATTTACCATGCTTACTGTGCCAACGGCTTTAATACGGCGGTCGTTAATTGCAGCATTTGCGGTGTAACCTGCCCCCGCACAGATACCCATGGCGCCAATGCGATCATTGTCTACATAAGGTAAGGTCGTTAAGTAATCGATTACTGCACTCACATCCTCGGTACGAACATGTGGGTTTTCAAGTTGGCGTGGCTCGCCTGTGCTTTCACCTTGGTAAGATGCATCGTATGCAATAGCGACAAAACCTTGCTCAGCTAGTTTACGTGCGTAAGTCCCTGCTGTTTGCTCTTTAACACCACCACCTGGGTGCGATACGACAACGGCTGGGTAGGTTTTTGTTTCATCAAAATCAGCTGGTAAATTTAATAAGCCAGCGATAGTAATATCTAAACCGTTCGTGTTTGGAAAAGTAACTTTGTTCATGAGCGTAAATCCTCTTTGGGTTAATGAGTAAGGACAGAGACTATTCTCGATTGCAGAGCTGTTTGCTTTGCGTCCTTGATTGAGATTAAGTATAGGAGTGGGCTGAAACGAATGTTTGCCTTAAATGACAGGGTGTTTGTCTAAAATGCCGAAAAAGCACTATGGCAGGCAATCGGAAAATGACCAGGATAGATTGGGAATTTACTTAATTGCTTGAAATGGTCGGGTTTATAGGGTGTTTAGAGTGCTTGCTCTACATGATGGCAGTGATGGGATTTTATTTCTAAAATCGAAATACCGCTTGCTTTATAAGTATAAGGCTCTTAATTAGGCTGTGATTGCCTATTTTTATTGCCGTAAGCCAATTAATAGGCAGTGTAACGACGCTTATTTTTTAAATTGACTGGCAAGCTCTGCAAGCGACACTTCAGCAAAACGTTTTAATAACAGGGCTTCTGCATCGTCCATTGCGTTTTGCAGGGCGCTGTTAACTGCATGTTCGATAGGGCAGTTGCTGTGCTCATCGGTTAGACCAATTACAAACAGGTTCTTTTCGCCAAGCGCTTGGTGAATATCAAATAAAGTGATGTCTGTTAAGGGAGTGGCCAGTAGCCAGCCGCCATTGTGACCTTTGATTGCCGACACATAACCTGCTTGGCGCAGTAACGCCATTGTACGGCGCACGACCACAGGGTTGGTCATTAACATGTTTGCTAATGTCTCTGATGTAATAGGGTGGCTGTAACTGTTTAAATGGATCAGCACATGCAAAACCCGTGATAATCGGCTGTCTTTTCTCATCTTAAATCGTCAATATGCGTTTTTTGCAGTGTATCACGAACTGCTTAATATTGACCGTTTGAATTACCAAACTAACGCTCACTAAACTAATCCCAAGCCAGCCAATTTGCTGAAATTGCTCATTTAAAATCACAATAGCCAGTACGGTGGCGATAATCGGCTCAAGTAAAGTAATGAGCACGGCTTGGCTAGCCGCGATGGTTTTTAAGCCAATACTAAATAGCCAATAACCTAAAAACATCGGTACTATGGCCATGTAAAGCGCCACGCTGGTATTGGTAACCGTGGCAAAAAGCGTATCTCCAGTGATCAATAACGAAGGCAAGAGTACACATGCAGCGCCGCCAAATAAGCTTGCCATGGTCGCTCTTGAATGAACGCCGTTGCTAATTAAACGTTTGGCTGTCCATGAATAACCCGCATAGGTAAGCCCTGCAATTAAGCCAAGTAAAATGCCGATGTTTTGGCTAAACAGCCCCGTAGCGGCAAGGTTATGCTCTTTACCTGACGCGATTAAGCCAATGCCAATCGCACCAAAGCAAAAGCTGACTAGCCAGCGAGTTGAAATGGGCTTTTTCTCAATTAAGTATTCCAATAAGACGGTAAATAAAGGGGCGCTGGCAATCGAAACAACGGTGCCTATTGCCACACCAGCGCTATTCATCGAGGTATAAAATGCCAGCGGATAAATAGCTACACAAGCTGAGCCAAGTAGGGTTAGGCGGTAGTGCTTACGCAGAGTACTGGCATTGTTTATTAGCTGAGTTAGTGAGGTTAGGCAAAGTAATACGCCGCCAAATCCCATCGCAAACGCACCTATTGCAAAAGGGCTAATGTCTGGTGCAAAGCTTGCGGCTGTGCCTGTTGTGCCCCAAAACACACTGGCAACTAAAACGGCCATGGTCGCGATGGTATGGTTCATTGATGATTCGCTTTAAATATAATATATCAAAAGCATAATTAAAATCGATGCAAAGTTTTTGACAAAAAGGACGGTTTTGTTGACCTTAAAAACTAAAGTTATTTTTTAAACTTGCTTGGTGATAAGCCAAAGTACTTTGAAAAACTACGGCTAAAAGATGAAAGTTCATTGTAACCAACTAACTCACTAATACGCTGTAGCGGGTAATCGGTATGACTGAGTAAGGCTTGGGCTTTTTCCATTCTCTGTTTAGTTACATAGTTCATGACAGTCAATCCGGTTTGTTGCTTAAACAGTAGTTTAAATTGCGTTGGGCTTAAACAGGCAATGCTGGCAAGGTGTTTGATTTGAAGAGGAGTGCTTAAGTGACTGTCAATATAAAGCAGTGCCTCGCTAATACGGCTGTCGACCTTAGGCTGCATAATTTGCTCAGCTAGCAGCAAATTGAAGGTGTTAAACATGGCAAGTTCTAATTCACGATTAACCGCTTGCTCAAGCTGCTTTGCTACAAACTGCAAAAATGCCCAAAGTGATTGATTAATAGCAAACACGCAGCGCTCAGCAGTGGCCAGGTTATCTGGTAACTTTGGCATATCGGCCACCACAAATCGCGCCTCTGGCATTGCGGTAAAAAGATGCGTTTGCGAGGCTTTGACAACCACGCATTCACCGGGGGCGACTTTACCTTGAAAATCACCCACACTAATAGCAATCACACCTTTTAAGGGCAGTACAAGTTGATGATAGTCATGGCTATGGCTAACAGACTTAGTACTGTAAGAGCGGATAGATAGATTGCCTTGCATAATTTTGCGATAACCGTTTGCTGAGTAAGGCTATTATGCCTGTTTGTTTGGGATGATCAATTTTAGGCCATTAACGGGGTTAGCACATGCTCGTAGGCAATCATTAACGCGACATAAACCAACAAAACAGCCATCAGTTTATTAAACACATAAAAAACACCCGGCCGTGATACTTGTCTGCCAAGCACTAAGCCCGCTAACGAGTAACTTGTAGGCGCACCAAAGGCAAGGAAGGCTAAAATAAAAGACCAAAATACGATTGCAGCGCCAGTAATATCGGCGCTTGGGAATTGAATCGTAGCAATTGGCAAAGTGGCCACCAAGGCTTTTGGATTTAATAGCTGCATAAACAGGCCATCGAAAAAGCTAAGTGAGGCATCAGCTGACGCATCCTTCACCTGTACTTTTGCTTTTGCGACCTTCCAAGCAATATACAAAATATAGCCGCAACCAATTAAGCTCACATAAGGCAAAAACTGCGGATTGATCACTTGCAAGCCAAGGTAGCCAAGCAGCACAAATAAGATAAACATCGCGCTACCCACGCCGATAAAAAAACCAAGGTGTGAACGAGTTTGTTTATTTAAGCCGCTGCTTAAACCGAGTAAATTGATTGGCCCAGGGGTGTACATAATGCCAATAGCATATGCAAAAATATCTGCCATAACAGCTCCAAATCAGTAATTCAGCTCTATCTACGAGCCCATTGCAGTTGAAATTGTTTTGGTGTCATACCAAATGCTCGTTTGAAGTTACGATTGAGGTGGCTGGCATCAGCGAAGCCAGATTCAACCGCCACGCTGGTGGCATCACGGCCAACCTGTAACGCTTTACGGGCATAATTAATACGACAGTTCAAAACATATTGATGTGGAGTAATACCGAAGTGCTCGCGAAAGCGGCGGATAAAATGAAATTTCGACATGGTGGCAGCATGGGCAATGTCATCAATAGAAATGTCATTGTCGATATTTGCCAAAATGTAGTCTTTTGCACGCAGAAGCAAGCTATCAACACGGGTGCTTAAAGTTGGCAAATCAAGACTGCCGTTGAGCCTGACTAAAGACTGTGCCATTTGCAATACTGCAGCTTCTCGCTCTATTTTGCTGGTGCTATTGGTTTGTAAAAGCCTTGATAAGTTAATCACCTGATTACGCAGTAATGGATCAGCATACAAGGTGTTTGCCATACGTAACGTGCAATCTTGCTTATACCCAAGCGCTTTGAACAAAGGCTTAAATTCATCGGGATGAATGTACAGCATTAGATACTCTAGGTTTTGCTCAGTGCCAGAGTGACCATCGTGAATATCTTCTGGGTTAAACAAAATGACATTGCCAGGTACGCTTTTATAAAACGCATTACGACAAAAGAAATCTTGCCGCCCTTGTAGAGTAATACCAATTGAATACTCTTCGTGAGCATGTTTTGCATAGGTAAAATCACTCATAGTCGCCGTCAACATCGAGATGCTCTGATGCTGTTCGTTGTTAATGTACTTAAAGTGATTGTCTTTGCTCACAGGTGCTCCTGAAGGGTGTGCGCTTCGTTATTATTCCTACGCCAATATAGCGAAGCTGGCAACCTAAAAACTTGAACAAAATTGCTGTTTTAATTTATTCAGAGGTACAGACAAGTTCTAATTCAGTGTCTTTAAATTCAGCGAGTTTTATATCGTTTTTCTTGGCATCAGTAATTAAAACAGAAATAGCGTCTAACGCTGTCACTTTATGCCTTGCGACTGAAGACAGTTTTTCTTCAGTAACGGCGATTAATACATTATTGCTTTGTTTTACTATAGCGTGTTTAAACTGTGCATCTTCAACGTCAAACGCTGAAACACCCACCTCGACATCGATTGCGCAAGCGCCTAAAACTGCTAGGTCAAAATGCATTGTTTGTAATTGCTTTAACGAGCAACTACCAATTGCAGCGCCTTGTTGCTTACTTATTTTTCCACCTAATAGAATTACATCACATTGTTGATGTGATTGTAGTGCAATAGCAATTGCAGGCGTGTGGGTAACCACCGTTAAGGTAAGATCGTGTGGGATCATACTTGCAATGGCTAAATTGGTACTGCCAGAATCAATAAAAACAAATGCATGCTCTTTAAAGTAAGGAATACACGCTTTAGCTAAAAGCTGCTTACGGTCACTATTTAAAACCATTCGTTGCACTAAACTGCCATCATTTTGTGCATTAATGACAGCGCCGCCATACACTTTTTTACACACCCCTTGATTTGCTAATTCTTGCAGATCTCGGCGGATCGTATGTTCGGAGACATTAAGTTCTTTGGCTAATTGAACACACACAACTCGGCCGGTTTGTTGTAAATGATCTTTGATCAGTGCTTGCCTCTGATCTGGGAATGAAGCATAATCGAGCATAAATAATCATAATTGAGCAGTTTAAACTGAGTCTAATGTAGCATTGCATGCTCGTTTTAGCAATTTTGTGATTATTTAGAGTTAAATAGCTCAATAACTAAGCCTTAGTTTAGTTATAAACTGGAATGAGGGAAGGTGACGGGTTTTAACCTAGTCACTTACCCTGCTCGATTGTGATGTTTTATGGAAGGTTTTGCTTGATGTTGTTAGAAAGGTATCCGTTTAAAAAGCGCGAAGTACTCGTTACAAGGTTACTATTTTTGTGTGCAGGTTTAGCCACGGCTACGTGGGCATCGCTCATACCAGTAATTAAAGCGCATATTGGCATTGATGAGAGTACTTTAGGGTTGTTGCTTTTGTGTCTTGGTGCAGGTGCAATATTTGCTATGCCTGTATCAGGTGCGCTCGCAACTAAGTATGGTTGTAAACGTGTATTACAGCTCTCAACGATGATGATTATTTTTTGCCTACCATTTTTTGCTTTAGTAAATAGTGTGGCTAGCTTGGCAACTTTACTGGTGATTTTTGGCCTTTCTATCGGCGCAACTGATTGTGTTATGAACATTCAGGCTGTGTTGGTTGAAGAACGTTCTAAGCTTTCACTTATGTCTGGTTTTCATGGCTTTTACAGTTTAGGTGGTATTTTAGGGGCGGGTGCTGTAGCAATGCTGCTAATTGCTGGTTTTTCGGCATTCGAAATCTGTATGCTAATGGCGGCGATAGTATTACTGTGTTTGATCTTCGCAAAGAGAGACTTACTTCCTTTTGCAAGCCCCAATGAAGGTCCTGCATTTGCGCTCCCAAAAGGCCCGGTGATTTTAATTGGCATTATTTGCTTTGCAATGTTTCTCGCAGAGGGAACCGTTTTAGATTGGAGCGGAATATATTTAATTGATTATCAAAATGCATCAACAGGAATGGCGGCATTAGGGATTTTTAGCTTTTCAGTCACAATGACTTTAGGGCGCTTATTTGGCGATCGCATTATTGCAAAGCATGGGCAAAGGGCTGTTCTGACTATAAGTGGTTTAGTAGCAAGCCTTGGCTTGATAATCGCTATTGTATCAATGAGCTTTTATGTTGCGCTATTTGGTTATGTGTTAATGGGAATAGGTTGTGCCAACGTTGTACCAATTATGTTTTCTGCGGCAGGGAAGCAAACCTACATGTCGCAAGCTACGGCAATTCCTGCTGTAACAACATTTGGTTATTTAGGTGTATTAATGGGGCCTGCAAGTGTCGGTCAAATTGCACATTTTTCTTCACTTGCGTCTGCATTGGTCGTAATAGCGATGTTAATTGCTTTGGCGACTATCTTTTCACTCTTTGTGAAAGTTTCACAAGACTAACTTTATAATTCTTATTATTCAAAATGTTATATGTATTTAACAGGAAAAGGTGATAGTAAATTATAAAATGGTGAATGTTTTTATCCCTAACTTAGGTCTTCTAATTGAGTTTTATAGAGGGGTTTAAATGAATTTACGTATATCAAATAATTTAGTGATTGCACTTATTACTATCAGTTTTTCTTTATTGGGTTTGTCTTTTATTTTGGGGGCAAACCCCAATGCTATTGGCAGTATATTTTCGTTTTATGGTTTAGAGACTCAGGTACCTGACCATCTCATGAGTATGATTGCAGGCTTTGCACTTTGTTTTGTAGGTATTACCAGCCTTCATTCTCATTTAGGATTTATTAATAGGGCGCTTCCCACCGTGACAGCTCTTATTATTGCACTTACCTGTTTACTTACATTGTTCAGTGCAAATCGTTGGCTTGCAAGTGAAGGTGGTTTTCCAGTAATTGGTTCGGGGCAGGGTATTATTAAGTATTTTGCTGTTATTCCTTTATTTTTATTTGTGTTTTACAAAGATGTTTTGAGTGATAAAGCGCATGTTGCTTTGAATTATGCATCGGTGGCATTAGTGTTGGTTTGGATTGGCGCAATGAAGTTTTTTGCTTTTGAAGCAAATGCGATTGTTAGCCTTGTTGAGTCTTCACCGTTTATGTCTTGGTTGTATATTGTTTTTAGCGTGCAAGGGGCATCAAATGCGATTGGCATATTTGATATTTTGAGTGTGGCGCTGTTAGGTGTTGGCTTGTATATCAGAAATGCGAAACTTATTTTACTTGCTGGACTAGCTTGTTGCTCGGTATTTATCATGACACAAACATTTTTAATTACCGCACCTAATGCGCTTAGCAGCGTTACAGTGTTTGAGCGATTAGGTCAGTTTGTAATTAAAGATCTGTGGTTTATAGCGAATTTAGTGATTATTTATCATTTAGCTGTATTCAACAATACACCTAAAGAAACAGCAGAATAAAATAAAAAAGGCCTCAGAAGAGGCCTTTTAAATGATAACTAAACAACCACAACGGCTTTTTGCTTTTGAACTTTAGAAAACTCAAGGGCATCATTGAGATTGTTAAATTCAAAGTCAGTGGGTTCTTCAACATTTAAAGTACCCGACGCAATGTCATTAAGGAGCTTTTCGCCATCACTTACAAGACGTTGCCATTGCTGTGTATCACCATAATCGTGTAATGCACCAAGGGCAATTTCATGATAAGAAATAGTGCGAGTGAATGGTTCATCGACGGGTGTTTCAATGCGTCCTAAAATACTGACTACATGACCATTTGCCTGTAGAAGTGGCACTAACTTTTTAGCTTCTTCAGGACCATTAGCATCAAAGAGTGCAAAGTAGCCACCTTCAGATGGTGCGTCGCGTAATACTAACTTAACGCCAAGCTTTTCGGCTTGCTCAGTCGTTAGGCTTTTTGATAAAGCATGTACTTCAAAGCCACTGTGATTCAGCATTTGTGTCAGCAGTTTATTAACAGCTCCCATGCCGGTTACTAATACTTTTTCGTCTTTGCGTAATGGTATTTTGCTAAAAGCTTGCCATGCAGTAAGCAGTGGGCAAGGTAATGCAGCAGCAACATTGATAGCTAACCCTTTTGGCACCTGCATAACACGCTCTGCATAAAGTACTGTGTGTTTTGCAAAGCTGCCGTTTTCACTCAAGCTATGATGATAAGCGACTGTTTTACCGATTAGTTTGCTATCGACGCCATCGCCTACCAGCTCAACAACCCCAGCACCGTCTACGCCAGGTGTATGTGTATCTGCCCAATTTATAGGGTCAGCTTGAATAAACTTCCAATCAACTGGATTAATACCAACCGCTAGGTTTCGGACCAAAATTTGCCCTGCTTTAAGTGCTGGTAAAGCTTTCAATCCCAAAGCGAGTGCTTTATCAGCACCTTGAAACTGCCAAGCATGAGTTGTCTTTACTTCATCATGATCCCAGTCAGGAGCAAAATCCGGGTTTGCTTGCCTGTCGCCGCAACTAAGGGCATCAATTTGATTGATCTCGTCTTGGCTTAAGCTAAGCGAAAGGGCTTTTAAGTTGGTAGCCATATTTTCGCGTTTGGTAGATGACGGTATCGTTACCATGTCATGCGCTAACTCCCAAGCAATGACTACTTCAGCGGTGCTCACTTGGTGTTTGTCTGCAATCGCTTTGATGGTTGGATCTTTAAGTACTTTACCTACCGCAAATGGCATATAGCCGGTCACGAGAATGTCGTTTTGGGCACAAAAATCACGTACCTTTTGGTTGGTTAGGTAGGGGTGAACTTCAACTTGATTGGTAAATAACGCGCCTTTTGGCAAAATACTTAAGGCTTCTTCCATTTGTGCAATGGTAAAGTTTGAAACACCAATTTCTTTCGTTAAACCAAGCTCTTTTGCTGATTGTAATTCACTCAAATACTCATGCATGCTTTCGCCATTGGCTGGGCTTGGCCAATGAATAAGCAGTAAGTCGACGTAATCTAGTTGTAGTTTAGTCAGGCTCTCTTTTACGCTGTTAATAAAGTCCGTTTTATTTAACTTATCATTCCATACTTTGGTGGTAATAAATAACTCACCACGTGCAACACCACTGTCTTTAATCGCTCGGCCAACAGCTTCTTCGTTACCGTAAATTTGCGCAGTGTCGATGTGTCTAAAGCCCTCTTCAATAGCTGTTAGCACACTTTGATATGCAACTTCGTCTTGTAATCTAAATGTACCAAAACCCAGTTTTGGCATAATTGATTGTGACATCATAACTCCTTAATTATGGAACGTGGGCAAAACATGTTCGCCGATGTGCTTTAATGCCCATTCAATGGGTAATTCGTTACGTCTAAAGTGCAGGCCAATGTGATTCACACCGGCATTTCTCATTGCCTTTAGCTCTGAGATGAGTCCGTTGACGCCTGTTTCAACCCCAAAACGGTGACGTTTTATAGGTGCATCAGGATCATCTAATAAATTTAAATGAATAAAACTAACGTACGGCTTATTTCCTGCGACCTCTCGCCACAAAGCGACACGCTTTTGCTGATCATCTGGTGTGCCTGGGTAAGCAAGCCAGCCGTCCATGTTTTCGCCAACCCATTGAGGGCTTTGCTGAGCAAGACCTGCTACATAAAGTGGGAAATCTTTCACTTCTGGTAGTAGCTTTTGACCCGCTTCTAAAGGTCGCTTAGGGGCGCCTTTAAGTAGCGAAACAGATTCACGTAGTTGCTCACCACGGCTTGCAAAATCAATATCGAATAAAGGGTATTCAATGGGTCTATCACCACTGGCAACACCTAAAATTAGCCGATCATTACTTAGCGCTTGCACAGTATTTGCTGCCTTTTTAACAAGCCAAGGTTGGCGCAATGGCAATACCACCGCTGCGGTGCCAAGTAATATATTCTTGGTTTTAGCTGCTAAGTAGCCAAGGTAACTGAAGGTTTCATAAACTTGGGCGGCATCACCAAATTGCGGGTCATAAATCGGTACGTCGCGAACCCATGCCGCTGCGTAGCCAAGCTCATCAGCAAGTTGAACACGTGATTCATGGTTAGCTAAATTAGGGATCCCAAATGATTGATTTGATTGTTGATTGAAATGTGCCCAATCATTATCAAGTGGAAGTTCAACCCCAATTGAGAATGGCTTTTGCGCTAATTTATCAAAACTCATTATGACTCCAAACTTTAAGGGACATAGCTAAGCAATACTTAACAATTTAATGCCGCCCTGAAAGTGATTTATGATTAAGTAATGAGGGTATTGTGGCGCTAAATTTATTTGCGAAAAACAGCAAGGATAACAAAACACCTTTGTCGTTTTTGCAAAGGTGTTTTAATCGTTATGAATTAGCTTCTTCTTTTGAAAGGGTAAAGTATGCGCGAGTGACTGGGTAGGCAATTTGTGAAATCAGTGCAGTGCCCCAAAGTAAGTTGCCAATGAGCGAAGGCACATGGGGTAAAATGGGAATGGTAACTAAAGCAAGTATGACGCCAAACATCCTTACTTTGGCTGTAGCAAAACGATGGGCTACGCGATGTTCGATCATTAGCTGGATCCACAATAAGCTTAATAAGTAGCCTGCTAACCCTACACAACCAATGACACCATATTTTAGGGGGTACGGCTGCCAGAACCCGGCTTTCACTTCGCCGGCGAGTGCAACGCCAACCATAACTGCACATAGCATTAAAAATAGGTGAGCTAACCACCAACTTACGAGTGTCCATTTGTGTTGATTTTTAGGTTTACCATTGCCAACAAAATCAAAGTAAATCCAGCATTGCACAAATACCGCAATACCACCAAACATAAAGTTAGCCAGTACAGTGGGGTCGACTTTATAAACTCCTTTTTCAGATAAAGTAATCACCAATTTAAAGAAACCTTCGCCTACGACAATAAGTAGTAAAAGGGCGAAGCGCTCAGACATATGCCCAAGGCGTGGTAAAAAGCGTTTATTTTCAAGTACACCAATTTTTGGAGCCATATATAAAACTTGGATAGCGGCAATCGCAGCGCCAAACACCCAATAACGATAGGGGGCAGGCATAAATGCTGTGGTAGCAAAAATGATGGCAAGAGCAAAGTAGTTACGGCTCACACTGCGTGCTAATTTTGTTGATTCGACCCCCAATTGATTGGTGCGATGAAATAAATAAGCTGTAATAAGGCGATTAGCAGCATAGGCTAATGCAAAATATGTCCAACCTTTATCAAGTACATGAGGGATCGAGGCAGCCATAACCATGGCGGTAACAATTTGGCAGGCCATGATCAGCCGGTGTTTTACATCAGTACTGACATAGAGTGAATTAAAAACGCTGGAGTCAGCCCACGCAAACCATACGGTGATGAACAAACCTGCAAATGTAAGAAAACCACTTAAATGTAAGTGGTCGCTCAAAAAATTACCTAGCAAAAAAATGATTACCACATGGATAAGGTCATAAAATAATTCAACCCAATGAACATGGTCATGTGAACTTTTTAAATCTAGGTGATGCTTAGGTAAGCGCCACATTGGGTGGTTTTCTAATGCCATAATTGATCCTACCTATTTCCTTTCGACAATAATTGCAGTGATGGTGGTTTCACCCTCATTTTTGACTTGATGAGTCCATGCGTCATGCCACATCACATAGCCATTAGGGATCTCAATTGTTGTTTGTGACTCTTTAGTACTGATGGTCGCTTTACCGCCTGTCTCAAAATAGACTGTTTCAGCATTATGCTTATGCCAATTATCTTGCTCACCTGGTGCTAAAGTCATACGTAAAACAAGTACTTCACTGTTATCTAGCAATACTTCATAGTGATTGGGTGAAGCAATATGTGCATGGGGAAGTTGTGCTGAAAAAGCATGTTGTGAGCACATAATTGTGCTCACCAAGCCAATCAGCAAAGCTGTCATTTTGCTCATGGCTACACTCTACTTATGCATACCGCGAATTGGGTAATTATTTTTTGGGTCGCGTATCCAATTAAGCCCGCTTACCAAAGTTGCTAAATCAGGTCTTACAAATGGATTATTAGAATAATCAACCACATGTACTTTACCTTGCTCGTTAACCACAAACAGTGCGGGCTCTGCGAAAGGGTGATCCGTTTCTTGTGGTGAACGGGGATCAGAAATGTAAGTACCTAATGCTTGCATTTGCTCTGTAGTCAAACCGTAAGCAAGTGGAAATGACACAGATAGCTGCTCTAAATGCGCTTCTAGCTGCTCTTTGCTATCACCTGAAACAGCAATTACATCAACACCCGTTTCTAATAGCGCCGCTTTGTACTGCTCGAGGCTATTTAAATAGCGGGTACATAAAGGGCAATGCTTACCACGATAAACAACAACAAGCTGCCAGCTTGCACCGTGTTGAGGTTGACCAAGAACAGCCTCTTCACCATTCAAAAGTGCAGCACTGATACTAGGAAATGCACTGCCCGGATGGAGTTTATTGCTATAAACAGATTCGTTACTCATGAGTGTTCCTTAAAAGTTCTCGTTTAAGTGTTTTTCAAAGCGCGCAAAGTCGCTGTCGATGTCTGCATTTTTCATCACGTCATAACAGGCGAAAGTTGGCATCGCTTGCATACCGAAAAACTTAAAGTTCATATGCATTGGGAAAACAAGGTCATCAACACTTTTACCTTCAAAAAAGTCAGCGGCATCTGCAAATGATTCTGCAGGCGCATTTAAAGTCAGCGACATCATATATTGAGTGTTAGTCAAGGTGCCGCCTTTACCGTAATTGGCTTTTGGATTGTCTTGATGACGACCATCACCATGGCAAAGCGCTCCCCCCATACCCGCTGTGTACACTTCATCCATGTATTTTTTGAATGACCATGTCATGCCCATCCAATTAATAGGTGATTGCAAAAAGACGATATCTGCCCATTGATGGTTCTCAAGTTCAGTTTCTACATCAAATTCGTCTTGTGTATTAACCACGCGAGTTTGATAGCCTTTTGCTTTAAAAAAAGCGTCAGCTTTTTCGATTAAAGCAGCATTTAACTTACCTTCAGAAAAAGGGTAATAGTGATGTGCGTTAAGAATTAATACGTTTTTCATAGTTGAGTATCCGTTTGTTAATTACTTTATCGTGTTCAAAATATATTCTGTGGTATATAATAGTAACCTAGATTATTAAATCAACCAGTCACCTTTTTGTAACTAGTCTGAAAAATGCGAGGATGTTTTGGAAAGTTCAGTAGAAACAGATAGTAAGGGTAGAAAAAAAGTTTTAAATGCTTGCATGGAACCGTGTGCAATTGAAAAAGGCATGCGTTTGATTGGCGGTAAATGGACGGGATCTATTATCTATCATTTAAAAGATGGCCCTGTGCGTTTTAATGATTTAACGCGCATGCTCGGTGGCGCAAGTAAAAAGATGATAGATCAACGTCTAAAAGAGCTTGAAAGTAGAGCGATGATCACCCGTCATGTTATTAGCACCCGTCCGATAGCGGTGACCTATGAGCTAACTGACTTTGGCCGCTCAGCACTGCATATACTCGATGAGTTACGAGTTTGGTCTGAATCAAATGAGATTTAAAGTTTGCGATTCTTTTCTAGAATAAAATCTATAAGAACTCTCACTTTTCGCGCCTTTTGACTGTGCTGCTGAAAGTATAAGAAAAGCCCTGAAAAGGGATACCAATGTTCTTCAAGGATTGGAATTAAAGTGCCTTCTTTAAAGTGACTATGTAACATTGGCTCTACCATTCGCCCTATGCCAAGGCCTTTTTTCGCCGCGTTAATCATCAAATCCGTATCATTCACGACCATCGCAAATGGCATTGTTACTGACGTTGTCTGCCCTTTATTTAATAAGTTAATGGCTACTAACTTTTTAGATGTTATATATCGGTATTGGATTAATTTATGGTTAGCTAAATCTTCAATAGTTTTAGGGATCCCATAGGTTTTAGCATAGCTCGGTGAGCAAAAAAAGCCCTCTTTGGAAGGTGCAGTAAGTGGTTTAGCTACCATGCCAGGCTCAATTTTGTCTCCAAACCGAATACCTATATCCATACCATCAGTAATCAAGTTAACAGTTGCATCATTTATTGATATTTCTAATTGGATCTCAGGATAGCGACGACAAAACTCCTCGTAGTATGGCTCTAATAATAATTGGAATGCAAAACGAGGGGTTGTTAATCTCACTGTCCCTTTTGGTGTTGCACTAAACTCTTTTACACTTTCAAAAGCATCTGACAATTCGCTTATAGCTGTTTTTGTCTGCTGGCGAAGTTGTTCGCCTGCTTCAGTTAGTTCGATTCGCCGAGTGGTACGATTAAATAATGGTACGTGTAGCGAGCGTTCAAGAGATTTTAATGCATGACTTACTGAAGGTGCCGTCATTTCTAGTCTTCGGGCTGCGCCACTAATACTGCCTTCCATAGCAATTGCATGAAAAATAAGTAATTGAGAGTAGTCGGTACCGTTCATTATTGTTAGTTTCTATCTAATAATTATTGTTGATAATATCATCTAAAACTAATTAATAGTATATCTTATGCTTATCGAATTCGTTCCTTATATACCTTGAAGGCAAATTCATGAGTAAAATTTTAGTTATTTCAGGCCACCCAAACCTATCAGAATCAAATGCGAATACGACTGTCATCGAGACATTGTTATCGCGGCATGATGATGTAGCTATAAGACGGTTAGATTCACTATATGGTGAAAAACAGATCGATATAGTTTCAGAACATGAAGCACTGTTAAGCGCTAGTGTTGTTGTTTTACAGTTCCCATTTTATTGGTACTCTGTTCCAGCGCTTATGAAACGTTGGATTGATGAAGTGCTATCTTACAATTTTGCTTATGGGCCTAAAGGTGACAAGTTAGCAAACAAACATCTAATTTTATCAGTTACTGTCGGTGGCCCTGAAGAAGCATATTCACCTCTTGGCTATAATCATTTCAGTGTGGAAGAGTTTTTGCGTCCACTAGAACAAACTGCTTACCTTGCAAAAATGCAATACCATAGGCCAATCTATAGTCATCGAATGGTTTATATAGAGGGGGTGTACAATGAGTTATCGGATGTCCAAAATCGAGCAGTCGAACATGGAGAGCGCTTAGCGGCTAAAATTGCTGATTTATTACATTCGCCAGAGAGTATAATTAAGCAATTTGTAAATAAATGGTTCGATAAGTTAGATTCTTTGTCAGAAAAAACCGAAGCATTTTTACCCCATTTATCAAAGCAACTTGTTTTGTGCTTGCCAGAAGGAGACTTTTTGGGGCACGCGGGCTTTAAACAATGGTACCAATGGGCATTATCAACATTTAAACCTAATTGTAGGCACATAGTTGAGCAAATAGATATTACTGCTGACGGAGAATATTTTAACCTTTCTTTGAGAGTTAATTTGAGCGCACACACATACATTGATTCTGATTTTGCTGGGCAAAATGTTGAAGTACAAGTCAAAGAAAATTGGCGTTTAAGAATAATTGATGGGCAACATGTGCTCATTGAGCAGTACTTAGTTTCATCATTGGGCGATCAATTATGAGAAAGAGATTAATTTCAGCACTACTGTTAGCAAGCCTGACAGGATTTAATGTACAAAGTAAAAGTACACTTTATTCCCCAATTGTTGAGCATAATATTAAGCAAAATTTATCAGATTTACATAAAGCGGTTATTGCCAATGATATATCTCAAGTAAAATTACTGATCGCGCAAGGAGCCGATGTTAACCAGCTTGATAAGTTAATGGGGATTGCCCCTTTACACATAGCAGTACAAGGCCGGAATCTAGCGATGGTAAAATTATTAGTAGAGAATGGAGCTTATGTTAATTTACAGTCTGTTAGGCTTGGCGGAACTCCTTTGTTACTAGCTGTGTGGCATCGCAATGTTGATGCAGTAGCGTATTTACTCAGTCTAGATGATATTGATACTACAGTCTTATCAGCTGCGGGAGCTACAGCCTTACAGTTTAATCGCTCAGGAGGAAAAACAAATGATGCCTCACTTAATGAGGATGTATCAAGGATAAATCAGTTGTTTACTGAACATCACGCACGCACTCAAGCTAAAGCAATTGAGAAAGCAGCAATTTATTTGGTAGTTGCAGATAGTTCAATATCGCAAGCACGAAAGGTTGAGAAAATAAAAGACTTAATTTCAAAAGGCTATGATGTTAACGCTTTAGCACCTGTGCTTAAAAACGGTAGTGACTTTCACAGTGCCCTATTATTAGCTGCTATGCAGGGACAGTTAGCTGTCGCTAAAATACTACTTGAGAACGGTGCGGATCAAACTCTAACTGGGGCCTATATGGCCGCGATTGCTTTGCACAAGGCTGCTTATTTTGGTCGGGCTGATATGCTAACTCTTTTAAGTCAATACCCTGGATTTAAAAGTGTCCTAAATGCTCAAGGTCCTAATAATGGTTATACGCCTTTACATGATGCTGTATGGCATGGACATTTTGAGGCCGTGAAGGTATTGGTAGAAGCTAAAGCAAGGCTTGATTTAACAGGTTATGATGGTAATACACCTGAGCAGCTCGCTATTCAAAATGGTTATACTGAAATAGCGCATTTCTTAAAAATGGCATCAAATTAGTTTTGATAGCCTCTGCGAGAAAGAGCGTTTAAAGGGAAGTATACCTAAAGCTATACGCTAGCAGAATTTGCTAGCGTATTTCAATTAAGGAAAAGAGTAGCGCACAATTCGTTTTACGACAGAAAAGTACTGGCGAAAGAAGCCGCCGGTATTGTAGTGGATGCCGTGCTCTTTAAAGATAGCTTGCACCTTAGGGGCAATTTCGCGGTAGCGTTTTGCGGGTAAATCTGGGAATAAGTGATGTTCTATTTGATAGCTCAAGTGCCCAGTCATTACATGAAACAGGTTACCCCCTTTGATATTTGATGAGCCTAACGCTTGGCGGTAATACCACTGGCCTTGTGATTCATTTTCGCAGTCTTGTTGGTTAAATGTTTCTACTTCACCGGTAAAGTGCCCACAAAAGATAATGGTTGAGGTCCATAGGTTACGTAATAAATTAGCGGCAAGGTTGCCTGTTAAAACCCACAAAAATAAAGGCCCAGCAAGCATCGGAAAGAGCAGGTAGTCTTTCACTAGCTGGCGTGCACCCTTACTAAAAAAGCGCTTTTTCAGTTCGCTGTGCGATACTTTGTAATCACGGTCATCTTTTTTCTTGCCAAAAAATACGCGCTCGGCTGCCATTTCATGGTACGACACACCCCATTGGAACAGCACACTGAGTAATAGGTAAGTGACAAATTGCCACAGGTTTTTTATCCGCCAACGAAAGTCATTCGATAAGCGCAGTAATCCATAACCGAAGTCGCGATCTTTACCAATAATATTGGTATAGGTGTGGTGCTCGTAGTTGTGAACGCGGTTCCAGCTAGCCCCATCGCACGCTATATCCCACTCGTAAGACCTTGAATTTATGTATTTATCATTCATCCAATCGTATTGGCCATGCATCACATTGTGGCCAATTTCCATGTTATCGAGGATTTTTGCAGTGGCTAAACTAAGCACACCCACGAGCCATAAAACAGGCTGAATAAAGCCTAGCATTAATAGAATTCGGCCACTCCATTCAAACACTCGCTGGCAAACAATAACGCGGCGAATGTATTTCGCGTCTTGCTCACCGAGTTTTGATTTTACATCTGCTTTAACGCTATCGAGTTGAGCTGCTAATTTTTCATAATTGACTGTTTTTGTTGTGTTCATGCTGATAACTCCACGTCACTGACTGGTTGCGATATACAAAGTTGAATTAACTGCTCTGAGCTATCAGAGAGCTCACCGGTACGAATATCACGCACGATGCCTTGCTTTTTGACGCATTGGCATTGATGGCAAATTCCCATACCACAGCCAACTGTCACAGGTTGCTTATTCGCTTGTAAGTGGGTCAGTAAGGTTTGTTGGTTATCAATCGTGAATGTTTTGCCCTGATGAGTGAGTGTTAATTCGTGCTTATCAGAGGTTACTACAGCAGCAGGGACTGCACTGAAATGCTCACTGTCGATTGGCGTATTTAATTGCTTGGCTAAAGCGGCTGCTTGCTTATACAAAGCAGCTGGGCCGCACACTAACCAGTGTTTATGCGCGTTTGTTGTCAGCCATGTCGTCGCATCGCCGTCTTTGCTGCGCTCAAGTAAGTGATAATCAAAATTTCTCAGTGATTGCTTTAGTTGCTCAAGTTCATCTTTAAGCCAGTGGCTGTTTGGCTTTGCATAATAAAGCAGGGTTATAGTTTGTTTGCTATCAGCAGGTATTGATTTAAGCATGGCTATAAATGGTGTAATGCCTGAGCCACCGGCAAGCATGATTAAAGAGCGCGCGGTATTTGGCATAACAAACTGGCCTTTAGGCTCAGAAATATTAAGCCATTGCCCTGTTCTCAAGTTTGTAAGCTTAGACGTAAATGCGCCGATTTCTTGGCTGCGGATCAATAAACGAATTTGTCGCTGCTGCCTTGCTAATTGTGGTTCGCTTGCGATGGTAAACACGCGCGTAAGCAATCGTCCATTTGTTTGAATTGTTAACGCAATGTGCTGGCCTGCTTGATGAACTGGCCATGCTTTTTCTGGCTCAATAATCAGCTCAATGCTTTGTTCAGCAAACACCTGTACATGTTTTACTTGTGCACGGAAGTAGCCTTCGCGCCAGCCTGGTTTAAAGCACTGAACCACCGGCTCCCAATACCCATTCCATGACTGATGATGCAATAAATGTTTTGATAATGAATTTAATAACGCTCTCATTTTTCGCCTTTAGCTTACAGGTGTACGCCCACTTAGCGCACAAGTGTAAGCTGAAATGTGATAATTGCAAGTCTAATTTGAGTAATTATTCTAAAAAGCAGTTGACCAAGGTTTTTAAAAGCGGCATCGAAGCAAGACTATTTAGAGTAAGGCCAAGCAAAGCGCTCTTTTAGCTAGTTAAAAGGAATTGGCTTTGGCTTAGAAAGTTAAAGCAGTTAATGAAAATGGATTTAATTTTAATTTTTCTAATGAAAAAGTGTTGCCGCTTTTTTGATTTTCGAACTATGTTTAATCAGGTACAAATACGTAGTAGAGGGAAAAAGATGGTCAATAATTGCACTATTCTTATCATTGATGATGAAGAGATTAACACTTTACAACTTGAACACGCACTAGAAGATGTTGGTAACATAATCACCTTAAACGACAGTACCCAAGCACTGGAGTTAATCCATAAAGCAAAACCTGATGTTTTGTTACTTGATTTAGAAATGCCAAAAATTAGTGGCTTTGATATTTTACAAGAACTTCAATTCAACCCAGTGTTTGAACAGCTACGAATTATTGTTATTACTTCACATGGTGATCCACAAATTGAAGAATCAGCATTGTCTTTAGGCGCAATCGATTTTATTTCTAAACCTCTGAACTTAAAGTTATGTCGATTGCGAATAGAAAATCACGTTAAAGTTAAAGCGCAAGAGAATATTTTACAAAATACCCAAGCTGCTTTATTTGCTGAAAAAGAGCATTTGCGTATCACAATTGATTCGATAGCAGACGGCGTTATTTCAACGGATCAACATGCCCAAATTACTTATATGAACCCTGTAGCGCAAAGGCTTACGGGCTGGTCTCAAACTGCTGCAAAGGGTCGTCATATTGAAGAGGTGATGAAATTAGCTGACTCCACAACAAAAACACCTTCAATAAATCCACTTACTGTTGCTCTAAAGGAAAACCGCCCTGTGGCGATGGCAATAAACACGCAACTAACGAGTAAACAAGGGGTTGAACACCGAGTTGAAGATAGCGCAGCACCAATTTTAAATGAAAAAAAACAACAATGCGGTGCTGTTATGGTTTTTCAAGATGTTAGTGAAACGCTCGCTATGTCGGTTCAAATGACGTACTTGTCACATCATGATCAACTAACCTCACTACCAAACCGCGTATTACTGCATGATAGATTAACTCAAGGTATTGCCAGAGCCTCTTTTAATGACACTAAGCTAAGTTTATTGCTGCTCGATTTGGACAAATTTAAGTTTATAAATGATGCGTTAGGCCATCATATTGGAGACGAAATTATTGCTCATATTGGCCACTCTTTAGATTGCTTTGCTTGTAACGATATTACAGTTGCACGTGTCGGGGGGGATGAATTTGCGCTTGTTGTCCCTCATGAGTCACATTCTTTGAGTCTAGAGCCTTTGATAAATCAAGTGCTTAATGTAATTAGTAAGCCATTTCGCTCTGGTGGCGAACAACATATTCTTTCTGCAAGCTTAGGCATAAGTGTTTACCCTGATGATGCTAATTGTGTTGAAGAAATGCTTCGCCATGCAGACTCCGCTATGTATAAGGCAAAGAACGAAGCGGCAAATAGTTATTGCTATTTCAGCACAGACTTACAGGTTGAAATGAATAAACGCCTTGATGTAGGTAATAAGTTAAGAAAAGCCCTCGAAAATAACGCCCTTGATGTGCACTATCAACCTAAATACGATTTACGTAGTGGCGAAATGGTTGGCGTAGAAAGTTTAGTTCGTTTAAGTGATGATGAGGGCGGATTTATATCACCACTGAATTTTATTGAGTATGCTGAAGAAACGGGCTTAATTTTTAGGTTAGGCGAGCAAGTTTTAGAAAAAAGCTGTATTAGTGCAAAACGCTGGTTAGATGCAGGTGTGCCGACAAAAGTGGCCGTAAATATTTCCGCTAAACAGTTTACCGACTCAAAACTTGTAGACACAGTCGCGATGATTTTAGAGAAAACTCAGCTACCGAGTAAATATTTAGAGTTAGAAGTGACAGAGTCAGCGCTAATTGAAAACTATGAGTATGCGGTCAACCAACTTAAATTAATTGCCAAAATGAAAGTGAGTATTGCCCTTGATGATTTTGGTACAGGGTATTCTAGCTTGTCGTATCTAAGGCTGTTTCCTTTAAATGTATTGAAAATAGATCAGTCCTTTGTACGTGATATGCTAACTGATTCGCAAGCGCTTGATATTGTTTCAACGATTATTGAACTTGCGCACTCTCTTCATCTTCAAATTGTTGCTGAAGGAATAGAAACGGCTGAGCAAAAAAACAAACTAGATGAGCTGGGCTGTGCCACAGGGCAAGGCTACTTGCTTGGTAAGCCAATGAATTATGAAAGCCTAACGCAATTGCTTTTACCTTCGTTGCACAATAACGACCAGTATGTTTGAGCTTAAGTTTATCTTTTGTATGTCTTTTGAATCAATTTTTGAAATTTATTCTACACTTTAAAAACTATAAATTCGTTGGAACTTCAAATGACTAACTCAGTTGATCGTCGGCGTTTTCTTAAAGGTTTAGGAGCTGGCGCGGCCGTCTCTACTCTTGCATTTAAAGCACCTTATGTTTTTGCTAAAAATAAAGTCACATTAAGGGTGCTTGGCACACATGTTACATTGCAAGAAGAACTCAGAAGCAGGGCAATGCGTGAATTAGGCATTAACCTAGAGTTTACGCCAATGGGAAGCGCCGCCGTTTTACAAAAAGCAGCAGCAAATCCAAGTTCATTTGATTTGTACGAACAATGGTCAGACTCAATTAATATTTTATGGCAAGCGGGGGCAATTCAACCTATCGATATAGATAGGCTTGTTTATTGGGATGAAATAAACCCATTAACAAAAACCGGAAAAATAGTCCCTGAAGCTAAGCTTGGCGCGGGCGACTCTCCTAATAAACTGCTTTATGTTCAAGACGACGGTACGCTATCGCAAACTCCGAGCAAAGCAATTAGCTTTATGCCTTATGTTCATAATGTTGACTCATTCGGATACAACACCCAAGTGATAGAGCAAGGGATCCCTTACCAAACTGAATCATGGGCTTGGTTACTTGATGAAAAACACAAAGGAAAAGTTGCGCTAGTAAACGCCCCTACAATAGGTATCTTTGATGCGGCCCTTGCTGCGCAGGGTCAGGGACTAATGACTTTTAATGACATGGGCGATATGAGTATTGCCGAAATTGATCAACTTTTTGCTATTTTATTAGAAAAAAAACGACAAGGGCATTTTTCTGGCTTTTGGACATCGGTTCCACAATCGGTGGACTTTATGAAAACAAAACGAGTAAACATCCAAAGTATGTTCTCGCCAGGGGTGAGTGCGTGTCGTGGAGCAGGCATTCCCGTGGTTTATGCATCTCCAAAAGAGGGCTACCGAGCTTGGCATGGTGTTATGTGCTTATCAGCCAATACACAAGGGCATGTAAAAGATGCAGCATACGATTATATGAATTGGTGGTTATCTGGTTATCCAGGAGCTTTTATCGCAAGGCAAGGGTACTACATTTCAAACCCAGAGCGAAGCCAGCCCTTAATGTCAAAGCCGGAGTGGAGTTATTGGTATGAGGGTAAAGAAGCCGTTGTAGATTTACGCGGTACCGATGAAAAGGTATCTGTAAAAGCGGGTCAAAAGCGTGATGGTGGTAGCTATATTCAGCGATTTTCAAATATCGCAGTATGGAATACTGTGATGCCTAATTACGATTACAGCTTAGATAAATGGTTTGAATTGTTAAATTCATAAGGGCTTAGATTGCTTAACATCTTTTCTAAATCAATTGCTGCAAAGATGTCGCTGGCGCTGCTGCTATTATTATTAGCATTGAGTGCTAGTTTTTTTGTAATGGATAAGCGATTAAAAACCATAGAAACGGCATTTATAGAGATTAGCCGTATCAGTAATTATGCGGTGAGTATCTTAAGAATAAATAAAGACATTGTAGAGATGCAGCGTGATATTTCTGTGTACGGCAACTCAGGGAGTAAGTCTGTTTTTAATAAAATAGAAGATAACTTTCAAAGTATAAAAAAACGTTTAGGTAATATAAATTTTAATCAAAATGAAGCAAACAGTCAGGTTTACTTAGATTCGATGTCTGAGCTTTTGAGTCGATACGATGAGAACCTAGCAGTACTTACAAAACGCTATGAGGCCAGGGCACATTTAACCTATCAGGTGTTACCAAGTATCTACACTAATGCGATAGCAGAACTTGAAACTTTGAAATCAAATAGCATCAATACAGAAGATAAATTAAGTATCGCAGAGCTCACTAATCTATGGCATTCAATGCATCACGATGCGTATCAATTTTTATCGAAGAAAGACTATTCAAAAAGGGCTAAAGTGAATACTACACTGCGCTTGCTTAATCAAAAACTACAAGTGCTTCAAGGTCCTGCGATAACACTCGATAAAATGTCCCAGTTTACTGCTAATTATCAGCAGCAATTCTCTAAAAGTATTCAAGCTAACCGTCATTACTTAAGTTTAGTCAATGTGGTTATGGCAGGTGATGCTATCGAATTTAGTACCTTATCAAACCAGCTAAGAGAGCTTTCTTTATCGAGATTAAAACAAATTAAATCGGAGGCTGAAAAAACAGTTTCAAATTCTGAGCGTATTTTAAAGCTCCTTGCGATCGGTGTTGTTATTTATATTGTGGCTTTTGCAATTGCGTTTCATTTGCAAATTTCGCATGCAATTAAGCGCCTTACCGTTAGTTTTAAATACTTTTTGAGTGGTGACCTTTCGGCCAAAATTTATGATTTAAATCGCAAAGATGAAATTGGTGTTTTAGCGAATGCAGCAGAACGATTCAGGGTTTTAAGTAAAGACCTTGCAGATGCAAAGCAATCAGCTGAGCGTACAGCGAAAGTAAAATCTGAATTCTTAGCAAATATGAGTCATGAGATCAGAACTCCTATGAATGGTGTTTTAGGTATGGCTCGGCAGCTAAGTCGCACACCATTATCGGCAGAGCAAGCAAAGATGCTCAATATCATTAAATCATCAGGTGCAAGTTTACTGGTTATTATTAACGATATTTTAGATTTGAGTAAAATTGAGGCTGCTAAAGTAGAGCTTGAGTCAGGTCCAATTGAATTAAGCTCCTTGTTGAACGAGTTAACGCATTTATTTTCGCAACAAGCTGAAAATAAAGGTATTGAGTTATTTATTACGACAACGCCAGAGCTCACCGACTTTATATTTTTAGGTGATGAAACTCGGCTCAAACAAGTACTCATTAATTTATTAGGCAATGCAATTAAGTTCACTCATCGTGGTAGCGTGTTACTCAACGTCATTATTGAAGAAGTAGTGAATGATGAGTTTAAAGTAACTTTTAGTGTATCTGACACGGGTATTGGTATTGCCAATGAACAGCTAGATTCTTTGTTTGACGCTTTCTCTCAAGCAGATGCTTCTATTACTCGTCGCTTCGGTGGCACTGGGCTTGGCCTGACTATCTCAAGCAAGTTGTTACATTTGATGAGTTCGTCATTAAAAGTAGAAAGTGAACCTGATAAAGGCTCTATGTTTTATTTTGAGCTTAATGTTACCCGAACATTCATAACCCCTGCTATTAGTGAAAACCTTCTTGAAGAGAGTAGTGAAAAGTCCGTTGATTTTTCCCATGTAACTGCACTGGTGGTTGAAGACAATGATATTAACCAAGTGGTAATCGAGTCTATGTTGGCTGAGTTTAATATAAAGTCGATCAGTTTAGCTGATGATGGGGAACAGGCCATAGCACAGTGTGAAATAGGGGCGTTTGATATTATTTTTATGGATATGCAAATGCCGGTATTGGGTGGCCCTGAGGCAACATTGAAAATTAGAAAACTACCTGCCTATAAGCACACACCCATAGTGGCATTAACCGCAAATGTGCTTGCAGCAGACAAACAGCGATGCTTTGAAGCGGGTATGAACGACTTTATTGGCAAGCCAATTAAGTTCGAAAACTTAAAACGTGTTTTGGTTAAGTGGTGCTCTCAGCATCATTAATAAACTAACAAGGAAGCAATGTGAACAGTCTCAATATAGATAATAAAAGCACAATGTCATCTAAAACGTTTTTGTTATTTGTTTCATTAATTTTTAGCGTTTTTGCTGCCATCGCTGTCTACTTTTTCGAGGGGCATGTTAAACGGGATGCGTTAAACTCAATTGATCAGGAGTTTACAGAAACAAACCAGCGTTTAAAGAAAATACTCACATCTTCAATATTGCAGTCGAAATCTGATTTACGATTTTTATATTCAACGCCCCCTATAGCTGGCCTACCTCGGGCTCATTATAGTGATGGAATTGACCCCTACGATGGTACAACCTATCAGCAATGGAAGGAGCGGCTTGAAACCATTTTTATAGGCTTTATGGAGAACAACCTTGCGGTTGAACAGCTGCGCATAATAGCTGTGAGCGCAGAAGGAAAAGAGTTAATTCGTGTGCAACGTGTTGGCGCTTCAGTAGAAGCTGTACCTGACTATTCTTTACAAGCGAAAAGTGCAGAACCTTATTTTTTGCCAAGTTCATTATTAGAAGTGAACCAAATATACATGTCGCCTATGTCGCTAAACAAAGAGTTTGGCGAGGTAGTGTTTCCTTACAAACCCATGTTGCGTTTTTCTATACCCATATACAGTGATAAAGGAAAGCGTTTTGCTTTTTTAATCATGAATGTAAATGCCACCCCATTAATACAGAAGCTAAAAGAAACTATTTTTGATTATTCTCAGTTAGTGATCAGCAGTTCAGAGGGAGATTTTATTTATCACCCTTATGAAGGGTATCAATTCACGAGAGACTTAGATCCGTCTATTACATGGCAGTCAGTGTACGATCAGCCTGTTCAGCACCAAGGGCTATATTTAGTCACTGCAACTTCACCAACAACTCAGCAGTTTTATGTTCACTCAGAAAAAGTACAAACAAGACCAGGTAAAAGCTATGGCTTTATCAATTTTAATCTTTTAGTGGCTAAGCAATACGTTGATAAAGTAATAAATGAAAAGCGGGTCATGACCTATAGCTTATTAATTTTGATAATTCTTTTTACGGGGGTATTACTGTTAACGTTTTACCGAAACGCAAACCGGAGCCAGTTACTAGCAGAGGCTAGAAGAGAAGCGTCTGCTATCGTTGAAGGGTCGATAGATGCCATTGTTGGTTTAAATCTAGAAGGTAAATTGACAAGTTTAAATAAAACAGCTGAAAACCTATTAATGTTGGCAAGTTCGATGTCGATAGGAAAAGCGAGTAAAGATATTGATTTTTTGGCCCGATTACCTATTCCTGATTACATTGCGGATATTCAAAACTCAAAAACACAAATCAAAGATGAATGCAGTATTTCTGAAAACGGTGTGGTGAATTATTTCGCTATTTCGGTCAGCCCTGTTTTTTCGGATCAGCGCGTTTTAATCGGGGTTGCATTGATTATTAGAGATATTAGCAAAGAACAAGAAGCTGCGAATAAAGTTAAACGTTTAAATTCGGAGCTTGAGGCAAAAGTAAGGCAAAGAACTCAAGCACTTGCTGAAGCTAAAGATGAAGCAATAAAGCACAGCGATATCAAAAGCGCATTTATATCTAATATCAGTCATGAACTACGCACGCCATTAAATGGAGTGATTGGCACGTTGAATATTTTAAAACGTCAAACATTGCCCGATAATGCCCGTAAGCTTGTAGATATGATGGAATTAAGTGCTTCAAATTTAAGGCTATTAATAAATGATATTTTAGATTTATCTAAAATTGAGTCGGGTAAACTCGATTTAAATATTCAAAAAATCAAACCTCAATTACTGATCGAAAGTTTAGTCGAGTCATGCTCTGTGAGGGCTTTTGATAAAGGTCTTGATGTTTATTTAGATACGAGCGGGCTGGCTTGTTACGAAGTTAAGACTGATCCACTTAGGCTTACTCAGATCATTAATAATTTGATTAGTAATGCGATTAAGTTTACAGAGCAAGGCTTTATCAAAGTAACGGCATCATCTGAGCAGGTTTCTAATACAGAGCATACCTTAAAAATTACCGTTCAAGATACGGGGATAGGAATAGAGTTAAATACTCAACGTCATTTATTTGATGCATTTCAACAAGCTAATAGTTCTATAGCCGACAACTATGGCGGAACAGGGCTTGGTTTATCAATATGCAAACAGCTGTGTAATATAATGAATGGTGATATTGCAGTTAATTCTGCAATTAATGAAGGGAGCGCATTTAGCTTTTACATTAAAGTTGGGAGTAGCCAAGCCCCTAAACCAGATGTTTCAGACTATTATAATCATAAACGTATTTTATTGATCAGTAACAACTCGCAATGCCATGATGTGATGCAAAAGTTACTAAAAGTATATGGGGCTGATGTTAAAGTTAGCGACATAAACACACTTGCTGATGAACATACAAGCAATGTTGATTATGTTTTTATTGATTATGAAAGTATTCAAGCGATAAACCCTCAATCACTGGTAAATAGCCTCGCGAATACATTAGAACAAGGCCGTATAATTTTACTGCATCTACCAACTAACCCCCTTCCAAAGGCGCTCGATACAAAAGTTACATCCCTTAATAAACCAATTACACAAACTAATTTATTGAGAGTTGCAGGTTTTGAAGTATCAGAAAATGAGCCACTTTATTTGCTGAGTGAAAACAGAACGACAGAAAATGACATAACAGCAGATGTTTTAACCCAACTTAAAGGCTGCCGAATATTAATTGTGGATGACAATGATATAAATATTGAAGTTGCACTTGGCGCCTTAGATGGATTGCCTATAGAGGTTATTACTGCTCAAAATGGTCAAGAAGCACTGGAAATTTTATTAAATTCTAAAGCGAGTAACGAAGTTATTCATTGTATTTTAATGGACTGCCAAATGCCGGTTCTCAATGGTTATGAAGTGTGTGAAAAAATCCGAGCCGCAGAGGCTGGTCAATACTATGCACAAATTCCCATCATAGCAATGACGGCAAGTGCTATGGCTGGTGAGAAGGAAAAGTGTATTGCAGTTGGTATGAGTGATTATGTTAGTAAACCTATCCAAGCTCACGAAGTTCAGTCAAAAGTTGTTAAGTGGTCTTTATCGAATTACGAGGGAGATTCGCTTAGTACTGAACAAAGTAATTTAGAGCCTCTTTGGGATCGTGAGCAAGCATTGGTTAGACTTTTAAATAAAGAAGCCTTATTAATCAAAATATGCGAGATGTTCATTACTAAAGCGCCGCTAAGGCTTAAAGAATTGCAAAGCCAAATTAATGCTAAAGATAGTGAGCAAGTTCGTCAGGTTGCACATGCCTTAAAGGGGATGTGCGGAGAAATAAGTGCCAGTCACTTGAGAAGTTTATTCGCTGACGTTGAAAAAAAAGCGAGCCAAGGCAATTTAAACCTTGAGAAAACTATTACAGAAATAGAGCAAATACTTACCCAGCTTATTACTGATATCACTCAATGGTTAGAAGAAAATTAGTTTATGTTTCATTCAAAGAGCAATTTAAAAATAAACACAATTTTACGATATCGAATTATACCAATTCGCTTAATAAAGTGGTCTATTTTGAGGCAATAAAACCTCGTTGATAACAAGGCAAAAATTTCGTTATTCAGTTGTGCTCGGCAATTGCCTCTTGATTGCTCTACCTTCTGCATCCATGCGCTCGTAAAGCAGAAATTTTTAACGCAGATAGTGGGTTTAATCCCTGAAAATGATTAAGTATTATTGCAGATTAGTATTAGCTGTAACTTTAAACAGCTAACGTGAGTTTCTTACTCAGCTGCAACCGGCCTTGATAAGACATACCAAGCTGACAATAGCATGAACAAAGCGACTGCTGTTGTAAGCGGCCATGATGGTGACGCACCAAGATAAAATAATATGAAGCCTACTGCCATCCCCACACAGGCAATACATTTAACTTTACGCGAAATCGCGCCATATTGTTGCCAGTTTCTTAATGTTGGTCCGTAATGGCGATGATTTAAAAGCCAGGCTTCGAACCGCGATGAAGAGCGCCCAAAGCAATAAACAGCAACAATTAAAAAAACAGTCGTAGGCATCACGGGTAGGATCGCACCTATAATTCCAAGACTTGTAAAAATTAAACCTGTGAGAAAGAATAGTACTTTCAGTACTTTGGAACCTTCAGTCATTCCGTGTGCGTTTTTTATTTTGTTGCTGCTCATTTTTATTTTTGGCTTATGCAAATGTTTTATCGACTAGCTCACGAACAAACGAAAATGCTTGTTGAGCAGCAATAAGCGCATTTTTCCGTTGTAAATCATCAAGCTCTATTTTATTGATTGAATTAGAAAACTGTTGCCATGCAGCACCGCGGCCTTGCTCGGCTGGTGCTAAATGTCTAGCGCCAAATGTCTCTGATAAATCAATACGTTTGGCGGCTTTTAATAAATATTCTGCACCGAGGTTTGAGCCTTCAACTACATACAACCACGCTAAGCCTTGTTCAAATGAGAATGTGCGCTTATCAGCGTATTGCTTAAGAATTTCATCGGCCTGCTGCTTAAATGATAAATCGCATAAATCATCGTACACAGCATCTAAGCGCTGCATACCTGCAAGCCCTGCAATGCAATCTTGAAACCTTTTATCATGATATAAAGGGGCGACCGTAATATGAAATGCTAGCTGTACTTGTAAAAACAATGCATAGCGTTCAATGCTTGAAAAAGGCCTTTTAGTCATAATCGCTTTATCTAAACCATCATGAATAGAAGTTGTTTCTGCTTTAAACTGGGCTGTTAAAGTGTTCTCTTTAATTGTTTCCATATCCAATGAAGACATGATTAACTCCGTGTAGCTAATATTTAATTTATAAAAAATTCAACAGGTAAGGTGAGCGTTAATGTAGTACCTGTTATTTCGTCTGGGGGTAAAGGTAATGGTTCTGCGCGTTTGACCAGAGCAAGTACCTCTTCATCAAGGGATGACACACCGCTTGCTCTAAATAAAGAGACTGCAATTACTTGGCCTTCTCGATCCATTGTAAATTTGACCCAAGGCACGCCCTGCTGACGTTTCAGTTTTGCCATTCGAGGATAGCGTTTACGTCTTTCAAGGTGAGCTGATAATTGCATTTGCCAGCGCTGCTTAGCCTCAGCTTGTTGCTTGCTAAATACATTACTTACTGGGCCTGTACGCTGTTCTGCTGGTGCTACATCAATTGATTTTGGTGCAGTTGTCTGCGCAACAGCGCTGTCGTTCCGGGAATTTTGTTTTGTCTGTTCAACTTTCTCTTTAACAGGCTTAGCGTCATCAACAGCTGTTTCTTGAACTTTTTCAACTTTAGCTACTTTGGGTTTTTTAGTTACTTTAGGCTTTGTAATTTTAATTTCAGACTGCTTGGCGATAAGCTCTGGTTGCTCGACTTTTGGTTGTTCTTTTGGTTTGGGTTTAGGCTTACTCTCAGCTGAGGAGTGACTTGCCATCTGTTGTTCAGGCCCCTCAGGTAGTGCATTTTTGGGTACTTTAGGTGCGGCTACCATACTAATGACGACGGCATCAGGCATTGCTGCATTTGCAGTTTGTGTTATTGCAACTGCTGGGCTCATAATAAAGTAAGCTGCAACCAATAGATGAACAACTAATACTGTTGAAACACAGAGTAACTGTAATTTACGATAGCCTGTTCTAAGCGTTGGCTGGCCAGCTATCATGCTCATTACTGCTGACTCGCTTGTGTTTTTTCTAGCCCAACTAACGCAATGTTCTTATAGCCTGCTTTAGAAAGAATATTCAGCAAATCAACAAAGTCCCCGTAATCCACACTGCGATCTGCGCGGATCAAAATTGCGTGCTCATGAGTGATTTTTTGCTGCAATAACGCTTCAACTAGTTCGGTTTTCGCGACAGACTGCTTTTCACCAATAACCAAAGACAAATCTTTTTGTAATGTAAGGTAAGTTGGTTTTTGTTCAGAGGCTTTCGTTTCAGAATCAATACTGGGTAGTTCAACAGGCACGCTAACTGTTGCTAATGGTGCAGCAACCATAAAAATAATCAGTAAAACCAACATAACATCAATAAACGGCGTGACATTAATGTCATGTTGTTCAACTAGTTCTTCATCATCTTGTTGTAAGTTAAAAGACACGGCTTTATTTCCCTGCAGCTTTGATTTGCTGATAGTCAATTAACTGCTCTAATGGTTTTGCTTGAGAATCTTTTGCTGATAAATCTCGGCTAAGGATTGTCATTATGATAGTCACTGTGTCTAACAATTGCGATTTATAGGCTGTTATAGAGCGTGAAAAATAGTTGTACATTACAACTGCGGGAATTGCTGCAACTAAACCAAGAGCTGTTGCAAGTAATGCTTCAGCTATGCCTGGCGCGACAACAGCAAGGTTGGTTGTTTGTGTTTTGGCGATGCTAATAAAGCTATTCATAATCCCCCAAACAGTACCAAACAAACCAACAAATGGAGCAACAGAACCAATGGTTGCTAAAACCCCCGTTCCTTTGTTCATATCTGCAGATAGCTCGGCTTTTACCCTATCTAATCGAGCTGCAACACGCTCTTTTAATGCATCACTTGTCGTTGCGTTATTACTACTTAAGTTAAGCTCATGTAGGCAAGCTTGAATTAATAGTTTTGCCGTACTTGGCTCTTGAGTTAAACCTTGTTCTGCCATTTTTAAGTTATGACTATTTAATAGTTTGACTAATAAAGCCCTGCCTTCACGTTTACTTTTATTAAGATAAATAAGCTTCGCGATAAAAATACCCCAACACACAATTGAAGCTAGTAGTAGGCCAATCATAACGGTTTTAACAATCACATCGGCCGCTAAATACATACCCCAAGGCGACAGATCATGACTAACAAAAGCTGCGCTATCGGCTAATTGTGGGTTATCTAATTTAGTTACTTGGCTTACTATTTTATTTGCTGGGTCTTGCTCAGATGAATAACTATGCCCGGAAAAAAAGCCAACAAGAGCCACAAAAAGCACTACTCCAAATTTCATTAAATCTACTCCAGCCAACTGACAAAAATGGCGAAAAAAATAAACGTCATATTTAATAAGACGCACCAAAATCATTTTCCCGTAATAAAAATTAAAATTTTTTGTCGACGGCGGGCACTTGCCTTAAGCGATTCGTTGTAATTCTCTGATTGAATGGAATGTTTTGAAAAGAGATTAGCCAAAAGTAGTAATTATCATATTTTAAACAACAAACTTGCCTTGAATAAATAACAATGATACGGTAATGATAATTGTTATCATTTGCCGTTGTTGGTAGGGAACCGCAGTGCTTAATTACACCGGTATGGATCTATTTGTTCGCGACAATCAATTTTGGTTATTAAGGTTTTTACAGAAGAAACTTAACCTTCATTGCCATCATGATGCACAAGACCTTTCACAAGACACATTTATTCGTGCTCTGACTTCGTCAATTGATTTATTTGAAGTGAAAGAACCCCGTGCTTACCTTGCTACAATTGCAAATCGTTTAATTATCGATAAAGCAAGACGTAAACGCATTGAGCAAGCCTACCTTGAAGCCCAGTTAGAGTCTTCACAAGAATATGCCCCTTCGTGTGAAGAAGTGCATGAAATGATTCAAAAACTAGAGGCGTTATCGCGCTTACTTGAAGGGTTAGCAGATAAACCAAGGCGCGCATTCTTAATGGCAAGGTTAGATGGTCTGAAGTATCAAGAAATTGCTCAGGAACTGAATATATCGGTGAGTATGGTGCAAAAATATATCGCTCAAACATTGCTTCATTGTCACAGTCAATTACTCGATTAAGCCATAATGTCCGTACAGTACCCAGACTACAAATCTAAGCTTGAACAAGCCGCAAATTGGTGTGTTTTACTCAATTCTGACAACTTCACCGATGCCGATATTCAAGCCCATAGTCAGTGGCTCAAAGCCGATCCTGAAAATCAAAAAGCTTACTCAGAATTGCAAGCACTGTGGCGCGAATTTGACAGCACTGATAACTGCCATTTTGATTCGAAAATCCTCAATAGGGTACTAGATAAAGATAAGCCTAAGTCTAATCATTTTGCTAAATCGGTCGTTTTATCGGCACTTTTTGTCGGGTTTGGTCTCATAGCCAGTCATGTAGGTTTAACAGGAATCAGTTCTGATTATTACACTCTAAAAGGGGAGCAAAAAACTGTTGAGCTTAAAGATGGCTCCATACTGACTCTCAACGCGCAAACCCAAGTGGATATAGAATTTAGTTCTAAGCAACGATTGATTAAGTTGAATCAGGGAGAGATACATTTAGTGGCAAAAACTAATTCAAGTTGGCCATTAGTGGTGGAAACAGATAAAGCAACGGCAACAGCCTTGGGGACACAATTTACTGTTAAACGCCACGAACAAGATACCTTTGTCGTTGTGAGTGAATCAAAAGTAGAGCTGTGCTATTTACCTGCTCAAAAATGTGTCGTAGGTAAGGAAGGTCAAGCAATGTCAGTGGCTAATAGTCACCTCATTGGGCCAACAGCTGCAAACCCCGATATAGAATTAGCATGGTTAAATAATAGGTTAGTTGCTAATAATATGAGTTTAGCTAGGTTATTAAGTTTGCTTGAGCCTCATTATCAAGGCGTTTTTATTTACAACCAATCCGCACTTGAACATATCCGAGTTTCAGGTGTTTACCCAACAGACAATATTGCTATGGCGCTACAGATGATAGCGTCAGAACCCGCGGTGACCCATACCTCTGTCGCTAAGTATTTTGAATATATCTCATTGAAATAAAATAAGTTATAAAATTATTTTCATTAATTAATAAATTTTATTACTGCTTTTTGATTTTGCTGCGTCCTATTAATAGCTCTAAAAAATAATGAGAACTATTTATGTTAAAAGGCCGCTTATCGCGTTTAATTTTTACAGTCTTGCTATGCCTGCAATTTACATTTTCTGCAAAGGTGTTAGCGGATCAAGCCCACCAACTTGATATACCGCAAGGTAGTTTGGCTGAGGCACTTAATACATTTGCCCTCCAAACAGGCATCTTGCTGCAGTTTGATCCTAAGCAAGTTGGCGATCTGCAATCAACTGGTCTAAAAGGGGAATTCGAACTTGATACAGGATTCCAACAGCTTCTCTTAGGGACTGGCTTGTATGCCGAGAAAACGGCTAATGGAAGTTATGTTATACGTGTACTCTTAGCCCAATCAAATGGTGATATTTTACTCGATACCTTAGAAGTTCAGGCTACATCTAATAAGCGTATAGAAATTTATCAATCAGCCTCTTCAAATACTCAACTTGATCAAGCTCAGCTTCAACGTATTGCCCCACGTGATACATCAGATATTTTCTATAACGTTTCAGGTGTTACCACTTCCCAAACTCGGCAGGAGCCTGGGGTTGCAGTAAATGTTCGTGGCTTACAAGATTTTGGTCGAGTTAATGTGATGATTGACGGAGCTAGGCAGAACTTCAAACGAAGTGGTCATGGTGCTAATGGGATGGTTTATTTAGATCCTCAATTACTGTCGAGTGTCGAAATTGCAAAGGGACCAGTAGGCGAAAGTGGTGGTGCTGGCGCGATTGCTGGTGTTGTAAATTTTAAAACGCTTGAATTTGATGATTTGGCGGCTCCCGGTAAAGATCATGGTACTAAGCTAGCCATTTCATCTGGCAACAATGCCTATCACATGCAAGGCTTATTAGCGTCTACTGTGCGTGTGGGAAAAGATCTAGAACTTGTTGCTGCGGTAGGGCATAAGAATGTTGGCCGTTTTAAGCCAGGCCAACATGGTGGTAATGCTGATTCTAGTAATTACTTTAGCGCAATGAGTAACTTTACCGAGCAAGATAACTGGTCGTCATTACTCAAAGCTGATTACACAATAAATAAAGAGCAGTCAGTAAAACTTAGCTATATCGGCTTTTATGGCAACTTTGAAGAAGGCTCAACGACATCAGTAGATGCAGAGCCCGAAAGTAGCAGTTCACTTAATAACGATACGATTAAATTAGATTACACATGGGCTGCAAACTCAAATTACCTCAATCTTAATGCCAGTGTTTATTACAACCGCACTCAAATGCGTCAGCATGTTTATGAAATGGGAGAAAGCAGCAATCCCTACGGCGAGTTTAAATTGCAATATGAAACCAACACCCTAGGTATGGTTGTTGATAATCTTGCCTTTTTTAGTCTCAAGCATGATTGGTTAACACAACATGAGTCATTGTTATTAGTTACTTTAGGCGGCGAGTATTTTAAAGACTGGACAGAGCCTCAAGCAATACAGCAAACGCCTGGAACTGGCGACCCATCTTGGTTTACAGGTGCAACCCCTGAAGGTGATCGCTCTCTTGGCAGTGCTTATATTCAAGCTGAGTGGCAATACGGCGAGCATTTTTCTTTTGAATCAGGTTTGCGCTATGAGCAATTTTCACTGCAAGGAGGTGGAGAAATATACTCTGGTTACATTCTTAACCCTCCCGGAGTTTCGCCTAGTCGCACTTTGATCTATACCGACTTTGAAGTTGACCGGCATGAAAATTACCTTTCACCAAATATGCGTTTAGCCTATCGCTTTAACGATAAAATACAAGGCTACTTAAGTTCAGCTCAGGCAGTCAGGCCGCCTGAAATCACAGAGACCTTATTATTTGGTGCTCATGTTGGTAACTCTTTCCCTTTTTACCCAAACCCTGGACTTGAAGCTGAAGAAGCTTGGAATAATGAAATTGGTCTTAATTTTGAGTTGCTTGATATAGCCAAAGGCCACGATTTATACATTAAAACAGCGTGGTTCGAAAATACCATCGATAACTTTATTGTCCAAGGTCGCGTGATGAGACCTACTTCTATTGATGACAATGGAATGACACTGAGTTATGTCAATTTACAAGATGAAATCCGTTTTGATGGCCTTGAACTGCAAGCTGATTATGAATCAAAAAGGCTATTTGCTGAGCTTAATTACACCAAAATGAATGTTGACCTTGGCAAGGGAGGCTATGATCCATTTCCTCTAGGCAGCCAAGTAGGTTATCCAGAAACAAGTATGGGTCAAGCTGGATCGGGAAGCTTGAACTATATCCCTCCACCAAAACACAGTGGTGCATTGACCCTAGGCTTAAAGTTATTTGAAGACACTTTAAAGTTAGGCGCTCGAATGCGTTACGAAGATAACGACGGTCGTGGTGGCAGCGCTTATGAAGACGTTGTTGACTGGCAAGTTTATGACTTTTGGTTGGAATATCAATTCACATCACAGTTTAAATTACGTATGTCGGTCGACAACCTGACCGATCTCAATTATGCCGAAGCAAATGGTACTTCATATTGGATTGCGCCTGGGCGCACCGCCACTGCTCAATTAACCGCAACATTTTAAATAATAAAGGAATAAAAATGCGACATACCTTTAAGCTAGCCCTTATTACCAGTGCATTGTTTAGCGCAAATCTTGCAAGTGCAGCTGAAATTAACCTACAACAATTACATGCATTTGGTACACCGCAGACCATTATGATGGGCGGCGATAAAGGCATGATGCCTGCAAAACCACCGACATTAAATACCCATAATGGTAAATTGATAGGTACTTTTCTTTCTGGTGGTGGTAGTGACTTTGCCACGCTAACGCAGTCGGGTATTTATAGCTTCACTCCCCAATTAACCGAAGGCGAGTTGACCGACTACATCACATATATAAACGAAGTTAATAACGACACGCTAGCCTTTGTAACGAATACCGTGGTTGATAGTCAGGGAGTTGTTTACGGTGGCGCAAACAGAACATTATTCAAATGGAGTGAAGGCGAAGTAATAGAGGATGCACTATCGCATTTGGATCTCTCTAGTATTAATGGGGGAGACTTCCGAGTACAAGGCTTGATGACGATAGATGCACAAGACAACATCTATTTTGCCGCTTATGAACGAGGTAGTGATTATAGTGCATTACTGCGCCTTAATAGTGAAGGTGAAATCGCTGTACTGATTGACTTTAGCCGTGATGAATATAAACAAGGCAATATTTTTACTAAAGGTGAAGCGCCTGCCTCACTGATATACAGTGAACAAGATAATGCGATTTATGGCCTTGCACATAAATCTTCAAAGTCTGATGGAGCAGGCAGTACCGAAGGCTTAGAAGATGGCGACTTCCCAAGCGGCACCCTGTTTAAGCTAGATTTAACCAATGTTAAAAAGGATGGCAGCTCAGAAGTACAAATTTTAAAAACCTTTTCTAATAACCTACATGGTCTTATCGATGACCATACCTTAGCAACTAATTCGTTAGTCGAAAGCGGTGATTGGTTATACGGAACGTCAGCTAAAACAGTATGGCGTGCCCACAAAACCAATTTACACGCATTTACCGTGTTACATACATTTGGTTCAGAACAAGATGAAGCAGAAATAAACCTAAATGGTAAAACACCGGCGGGTCAACTTGTAGTTGCAGCAGATGGAAATATTTATGGTACAACAACCGCCGGAGGCAGTGACGATAATTCAGGTGTGCTATTTCGCATTAATCTAAGTACAGACGCACGTGACCTTGATAAAGAGCAAGACAATTTTCAGCTTGTACTCCACTTTGCAGATCAAGCCTCACCTTTACCAGTAGGTTTAACTGCTGGTGCGCTAGTGAATGGCGAACAAATTATTTACGGTGCCACCAATGGCGACGCGATAAACGACACAGGAAGCGTATATCAATTCACTTTAAAAGAGCATGCCTTGGAGTTTAATACTCAAACCACTGAAATAACTTTAGGAGAGAGTGTTGAAGTCAACTGGCAGTCAACCAACTTAAGCCAATGTACTGCCAGTGGCGATTGGCAAGGTGCAAAAGAAGCCAGTGGTACTGAATCAATTGAGCCAAGCTCTGAAGGTGAAAAATCTTATTTATTAAGTTGCCAAGACACTGACCAAAAACCACATGTTCAGTTAGTTAATGTGGTTGTAAATCCAAAACCAGAGCTGAACTTTACTTCTTCAGTTACCGAAATCACCTTAGGAGAAGGCGTAGAGTTAAATTGGCAAACATCTAACTTAAGCCAATGTACGGCTAGTGGTGACTGGGAAGGTACAAAAGAAACCAGTGGTACCGAAACTATCGAGCCAAGCACTGATGGCAACAAATCATACATTCTAACTTGCCAAGATAACGACCAAACTGACTATGTTCAAACTTTGGATATTTTAGTTAATCCTGCACCAGAACCAGAGCCTGAACCAGAAGATAATAGCAGCAGTGGTGGGGCATTTGGCGGTGTAATCTTGGCTCTTGGTTTATTAATTGGTAGACGCTTTCGTAACAAAATTAAAAGCTAAATTAGCAACCAGTTTTGCTAATTAACCCAGTCATATCAATCTGGCGCGCAATTGATATGACTATTTCAGACCTCTTGGTCATTACAAAAACAGAAAAGGAAATATTATGTCTATACAAGTTTCATATGGTGCAAATTATAGCTACGGCAGTTTAAATGACTTTTTCACCTACGCAAGTGAGTTTTTTACCGATACAACTTACGATGAAAGCATTGGTAGTTTCGCTGGTACTGAAAATCCAGATCCTATTGTAGATTTAGGTTTTTGGGGGAGCTTTGGCACATTCTCTGGCACGCAATTTGTGCAAGAGGGCACTTCAAGCGATGGCAGCCTAGGCTTTATCATTCAGGCTGCTGATGGCTCTTACTTAGATTACACCTTCTTCTCTAGCCCATCTCATACAATTTACGGTGAAATTGCCTCAATTTCCTTTGGTTACGGCATCACTCAAGATGCTAACGGTGAATACAGCTTCACTGATGAGTTAGTTAGTTTCGATGGTCTAGATACCATAGGCCTAAATGCCGGTATTGATGCAAGCGGCAATGTGATTGACCGTACAACCGGTGACAATACCACCCATAACATTGTAGATGGCTTAAAAGATGCGGAGTTTGATTACTTCACTACTTTACTATCTGACAATGGAATTGACTTAACCCTAAACGACACTGGTGCTGCTAGCTTTGCATCACTTGAGACTATTGGTGTTTCAAGCTTTGTCGAATACGAACTCGTTGCATAATCTAACTGCACTGTAGCTTTGCTGCAGTGCTACTTAAAATTTATTGAGCTAGCTATGAAAACACTCTGCATTTTTTTATTCACTTTGCCGCTTTCTTGTTTTGCTACCACGGCGGTTGACGATGTTAGTGTAAATTACCTGACTTCACTTCATTATAGTGGCCCTGAAGGTTGGCCTACGGCAGGGAAACCCTATGCCCCCCCTATCTATAATGCTGAGCGAGACCAACTGCTGGGAATATCATCCACAGGACATGTAGATATTTTTGGTAACGACACTAGGGCAGCAAATATGTGGGGGCTGGCGCCGGTGCAAGGTCATTATTTTTCTTTGGCTAAAGATATTAAATCATACGTGGGTTTTGCTGAGCATCCACAGCTCGATAGGCTTTATAGTATTGATTTAGATGGTAACATTTTTTATGTCCACTCAGATGGCAGCAATAAAAATATTGTTTTTGATAACAGTGAGGAAGAGCTTAGCAGTCAACCTAACGTTCAGCCTATTTTTGATCAGCAGGGGAGGCTACTGTTTATAGACACTGACGGAGAATCTTACTCGCGGTTAATGCGCTTAGACGCCGATAACACCCTGATTGAACTGCATAGTTTTAACAATAACCCGCATGGCTATTATACTGGTGCGGGAGGTATGTTATTGAGTGGTAATACATTATTTGGCTATTTGGCCTACCCCAGAGGCACACCATTTTTAGATACACTCTCGATTGATGATGATTTTATTGTCGGCGCCCTCTACGCAATGGACTTAAGTAACGACCCAGTACAAAGCCCTGAAATTATACACGAGTTTACCTTAGCCGAGGGAGAAGTTCCGTGGACAAGAGGTGAAGCTGCGCGTATAGCCACCTATTTGGTTGAAGACCAACAAGGTTATTTATACGGCACCACGTCGGTAGGTACATGTAAAACAAAAGGAATAATCGTTCACAATCAGCAAGAGGCAAAATTTGATAATGGCATTTGTGGTGGTAGCTATGACTTATATTCTGTGACCGATAAAGAAAACCTCATCCATACAGAATATCCTCATTATGATGGCAGTAACCCTTTTGGCTCTGTATTTAGAGTAAAAAAAGATGGTTCTGATTTTGTGTTAGTGCATACATTTAGTGACCTAGATGGCAGTCAGCCCCGCGGACCAATGGCTATTACGGACAATGGCTACCTTTATGGTACAACGATGGGGGGCGGTGTCCATAAAGATGAAGTTATAAACGTAAAGCAAGGTAACCCCTATCCTTCACAATTTGGGGAAGTAACCGGGAATGGCACCATTTATCGCATTCGCCTCGCAGATATTAAAGTTGAAAATGGCGTGGTCGTTGAAAGTGGTTTTGAACATGTACACTCTTTTAAAGCGGGGATAGATGTTGATGCCGACGGCAAAGTGCCAACCGGTATTATGTTAGCTGCAAACGGTAACTTATACGGCACCACCTTATATGGTGGCCGAGGGTACACCGATAATTCTGGTAATAAATACCTCAATGATAAATTCGGTACTGTATTTGAAGTAGATTTAAGTGCTCAACAGCCGACAGGCTCAGTGTCAATCAGCATAACTCCAGGGTCTATAAAGCAAGGAGAGCAAGCCGAAGTGACTTGGTCCAGTTTCAATGCAACAGACTGTAAAGCAACGGGGGAAACAGTGATTGGCGACTGGCAACCTGATTCGCCACTAGAGCCGCAAGGCAGTATGGTTATTTCGCCACAGACAGGGGTTTATACATTGACAGTTAATTGTAAGGATAGCGATGTGAATAGTCGTTTTGCTGCCCTAGCAACCTTGTATGTGGATGCAGAAGCAAAAGCAAAAGACAGTGAGTCACTTAGCTATGGTAATGGCGGCAGTTTAGACTGGCGTTGGCTGTTTTTGTTAACTGCGGCAGCATTGTTTAAACCAGTTCGTACAACGAGGTTTAAATGAACGCTTCGCAAGCGCTTAGTAAATCACTTAAAGATGCTTTAAAGCTGCAAATGCGCAGTTTTTATCATGTTGCAGGGTTTAGTGCGGTCATTAATGTATTAATGCTGTTGCCTGCAATCTACATGTTGCAGGTTTATGATCGCGTTTTGAGCTCAGCAAATTTAGACACCTTATGGCTAATCTCTTCGATGGTTGCGGTATTTTTCTTATTAATGGGGGGGCTGGAGTGGATCCGGAGCCGAGTATTAATAAGCATTAGTCAACAATTTGATAAAACTTTACACAACCGTGTATTTAATGCGTTATATCAGCATCAACTTAAAACTGGTAACGCTAACTCAGGACTACTGATTAACGATCTTAATCAAGTTCGTCAGTTTATGACAGGGAGTAGCGTGTTTGCCTTTTTTGATGCGCCTTGGGCGCCTATTTTCTTAGTCATTCTGTTCTTTTTTCACCCTTTATTGGGCACGCTCGCATTGGTTGGTAGTTTAGTGTTATTTGCTTTAGCTTTAGCAAATGAATTATGGGCTAAACAGTCTCTAGTTTTAGCCTCACAAGCAACTACAAATGCTAACAGACTCGCCAGCGATATCATTAATAATGCCGAAGTTGCTCAAGCCATGGGTATGCAGCAAAATTTACAAGAACGATGGCAGTCAGAACACTGGGCTGGAATTTGCCATCAAAGTGAAGCGAGTAATTTTAGTTCTGTGCTTACTGCAACCAGTAAAGTTTTACGACTAGCATTACAGTCAATGATGCTAGGTGCAGGCGCATGGTTAGCTGTTGCGGGAGAAATAACAGCTGGAATGATGATTGCGGGCTCTATTTTGGCAGGACGCATGCTCTCGCCAGTTGAGCAATTGGTTGGTGCTTTTAAACAATGGCAATCAGTAAAGCAATCACAACAACGTTTAAATGGCTTGTTATGTCAATATCCATCAGTAAAGGAAGGGCTTTGTTTACCTAAACCAAGCGGTAAATTAACCATTGAGAACGCCACTTTAATCCCACCAATGGCTCAGCATCCTGTTCTTAAAAATATTAGTTTTGAGCTTGAACCTGCAGAAATTTTGGCCATTATAGGCCCCTCAGGTGCTGGTAAATCATCAATTGCGAGAATGCTATGCGGTATTTGGGAGCCGCGTATAGGTAAAGTGCGTTTAGATGGCGCAGATGTATTTCAGTGGAATAAACAAAGCTTAGGCCCTTTTATTGGTTATTTACCACAGAATGTGAGCCTTTTTGCAGGCAGTATCGCGCAAAATATTGCACGATTTGGCGAGGTGGATGATCACTTGGTGATTAAAGCCGCGAAGTTGGCTGGGGTCCATGACATGATACTCAAGTTAAGTAATGGTTATGAAACGCAACTAGGTGAAGCAGGAACCGGTTTATCGGGCGGCGAAAAACAGCGCATAGGTCTTGCAAGAGCAGTGTATGCTGATCCTAAGGTGGTTATTTTAGATGAAGCAAATGCGAATTTAGACGACAGCGGTGAGGCTGCGTTAGCAGCAACAATCAAAACGTTAAAGCAAGCTGGCAGTAGTGTGATATTCATAACTCATAGAGCGAATATTTTAGCTATGAGCGATAAAATATTGTTACTAAACAAAGGCCATGTTCAGGTATTTGGCGCTAAAGAAAACGTATTAAACGCCATGCAAAGAGCCAAACAAAGTCAACAGGGAGTGGCAATAGCATGAATGCTCAACACGGCATAGCAGGTCGTAAATACATTCTTTGGGGCTGGATTATGACGGCACTAAGTTTGGGTGTTTTTTTACTTTGGGGAGCCTTTGCACCACTGGATAAAGGTGCTGTGATTGAAGGTCAAGTTATTGTATCTGGAAGAAAAAAACAAATACAAGCTCCACAAAGTGGGGTGCTTGCCCAGTTGTTAGTGCAAAATGGTCAGTGGGTTGAGAAAAATCAGCCTTTAGTGATCCTCGATAACCGAGTCGCTAAAAGTCAGCTTGAGGCCGCAACAACTCAATACTATATGGCACTGGCAGAAAAAGAACGTTTATTTGCTGAGTTTACACAAACGCCGAAGTTGCACTATTCATCAGCGCTAACCGAAATAGCATTACCACAAGCCGAAGAGGCTATGCGCTTGCATCAGCAATTGTTTGTACAAAGAAAAGCAACGCAGGATGCTAAACTCTTGCTGTTAGAAAATAACAAACACACTACGCAATCGAGAATTTCAGGCCTACAAAATGTGGTTGCCAGTCAGCAACAGCAATTGGCGGTATATAAAAACTGGCTTAGAGACACACAAGCTTTAGTTGATAAAGGCTATCAATCACAAGAAAAACTTTATCAATTACAAGCACAAGCTGCGGAGATCAGCGCTGATTCAGCAAATTCACAAGCAGAACTAAAAGCACAACAGGCCAGGTTATTAGAGCAAGACACTCAATTACTACAGACAATAAAAGCTTACAAACAAGATCTCAGTCAACAGATGGCTACCAATCAAGCAAGTATTAGTCATTTCAAACAGCAGATCATTACGGCTCAATTTAGCCTGGATAATAGTGAAGTTCGCGCACCAGCAGCGGGGCAAGTCGTAGGCCTTAATGCGTTTGGTGATGTAGTATCCCAATCACAATTATTAATGGAAATAATGCCTAAAGGCCAAACTCTTATTGTCGATGCGAAAGTACCAGTTCATCTAATTGATAGCATCTTACTTGGTCAAGAAGTTGATTTGCTATTTAATGCTTTTAATACCAGCACCACGCCAAAGGTAAAAGGCAATATAGATAGCCTGACACAAGATATTGTCAACGACCAACGAACTGGGCAACCTTATTATCAAGTAACTATTCGCGTCAATGAACAAGCGCTGCTAAAAGATTTGGTGTTACAGCCAGGGATGCCAGTTCAAGCATTTGTTAAAAATGGAGAGCGTTCGATGCTGAGTTATTTGTTTAAACCTTTTATTGATCGTATTCCTCATGCAATGGCTGATAATTAAAAAGAATTTCACTTTAATTAATAATTAAGAAGGTTTACCTAATAAATTAGCTTGAATGAGAATGATTATTGTTTATAATGTCCGCCTGCCACGCAACGGGACTTTGTAAATTTTGACTAGCAAGACCACTAACAGAACTGGGTTCAACTCGCTGTATCAAGAACACCACGAATGGTTAGTTCGTTGGATTGCTAAGCGAACAAGTAGTGCTGATAATGCTCAGGATCTGGCGCAAGATACGTTTATAAAATTGTTAAATAAGCCAATGCTTTATGATGATATGCGTAGCCCTCGTGCCTGGCTTACGAAAGTTGCTGGTAACTTGATGACAGATCAATTACGCAGGCAAGTGCTTGAACGTAATTATCAAAGCATGCTCGAATCAATGCCTGAGTCTGACTACTTTTCGCCCGAAGAGCAATTAGAGTTGCTTAACTTACTTGAGCAAATTGACAAGTTACTCACGGGTTTGAAAGCAAAAGAAAAAAAAGCTTTTTTAATGGTTAGATTGGATGGCATGAGTTATAAAGATGTCGCAAGCGAACTAAAAGTAAGTTTATCTTCAGTCGAAAAATATATCGCTAAAGCAACACTACAGTGCTACCAACTTGTTTATTTTGACAGCTAAATCTGATGAATTTTAGACTCAATCACAATCAAGCTCATATTCCAGAACACATAGTTCAACAAGCAATTCGATGGCAAATTAAAATTGAATCTGGCAGCATCAGTGAGGCAGAGCAGGCACATTTTGTGAAGTGGCGCAGTGCAGATCCATTACATGAGCTGGCATGTGCTCGGTTACTACACCTTGATAAAGCATTTAGTGATGTTGCTGTTAAGTCCGCCGGGTATGCACGAGAAACATTACAAAAAACAGACCATGAAATTGATAATCTGCAGCGTAGACGTTTGCTCAAAAGCGCGCTTGGTACGACACTAAGTGTAGCCGGTGTGGCTTTTTTAGTTGAGCAGCAAGGCGTTCGTCATTATTTAAGTGCCGATTTATCAACCAGGGATAGTCGCGAAGAATTTACTATTTTCAAAAATAGCCAACTGTGGTTAAACCGCCATAGTACGGTAGAAATTGATGAGCACAAGAGTAATTCTATTACGCTCACGCAAGGTGAGTTATTTTTAAAAACCGCAGCTATTGATGCACCAGTACAACTGCACACTCCGCATGGTGTATTTGCTACTCAAAACGCAGAAGTATTTGTTCGTCATGAGGCAAGCCATGCGATTGTACAAGTAAACAAAGGCCTACTGCATTATAGTGCAGCGGCAGGTGAAAACAGTTTATCCCTACAAGCAGGCTCAACGTATCAACTCTTTTCCAATAAACAATTTACGTTAAATTCTGGGGTTTTTGATTACAGTAGTTGGCGTCAAAATCTACTCACTGCCAGAGCCATGCCGCTTGCCGATTTTTTACACGAATTGGCTCGTTATCGAAGCGGCCATATTCGTTGCCATCCAAGTTTAAACGACACGCTAATTTCTGGTGTATTTCAGCTTTCAGATACAGATTTAATTTTATCAACTGTTGCACAATCAGTGGGTGCAAAGCTTAACTATCTGACCCGTTTCTGGGCTGAAATTTTGCCAAAGTAAAATAATTCTCATTTATTTTTACGGCTTTTCATTTTTCGTTCGGCTTTATAGGTATGTAACGAAAAAAGGAAACTCACATGCCGTCTCGTGTATTGCTTTCTAGCTGTGCCATATTTGTTTCGAGCCTGTTGTCTGTGGCCCCAATTTATGCGGCGCAATCATCAGCTAGTTCAGCTAATTTCACATTAGTTCAATTTGACTTACCTGCAGGTAATTTAGGTGATTCATTAACGCTTCTTTCACGACAAGCAGGGATCACACTGAGCTTTGATGAGCAAATCGTAAAAAATATCTCTGTATTAGAGCTTAAAGGACGCTACAGCACAGAAACGGCTTTAAATAAACTTTTACAATCAACCTCATTAGAAGCGTTTTTGATTGCTCAAAACGCTTGGATCATTAAAGCTAAGCCACAATCAGATGTGATTGCTCTTGATACTATTCAAGTTCAGGGACAACACAATAAACTAAAAAATAAAACCTATACCGAGGCAAAATCGGTAAACGTCATCACTCAGCAAGATATTGAACGATTTCGCGGTACCAGTGTTGGCGATATATTCCAAGGTACACCTGGGGTATTAGTCAGTGAGAACCGTAACTCAGGTGGTTTAGACATCAATATCCGCGGTATGCAAGGTCAAGGCCGTGTGCCAGTTACTATTGATGGAAGTCGCCAAGAAACAACTGTTTATCGAGGGTATTCAGGTGTCTCTAGCCGCAGTTATATTGACCCTGATTTAATTGGCTCAATGACGATTAGTAAAGGCCCTGTTATGGACGCGCAAGGGACCGGTGCGACGGGCGGATTAGTGAGTGTTAGCACTCTTAATGCAGACGATATTGTCAAAGAAGGGGAGCTGTCAGGTGTGCGTTTAAGAGCGAGTGCCATAGGTAATAGCTCAAGCGTACCTCAGCCTGGAACCTATGCAGGCTATTATCTACCTCGTAATGCCTATCGCTCAGATTGTCGCTTTTCAACATATTGTACTGAACAGTACTTGATGCCAGAGCATTTTGCCCCCGAAGAAGGAATGGACAGACCTAGTTTGTTAGAGTTTTCGAGTTACGCGGGGAGTGTTGCTGCAGCAAAACGCTTTAGTTGGGGTGACTTAGTTGGTGCTTACGCTAAGCGTGAACAAGGCAATTATTATGCAGGTAGCCATGGCCCTAAACCCGAATTGATTTATGGTGAGCCGGTTAAAATGGCTTGGTATACCGAGACTCCAGTCTCTATGGAAGGTGCGTCAAGATTTCGTGCTAATGAGCGTATACCAAATACAAATTTCAATAGTGAGTCGGTATTACTTAAAACGAACTTGGTGATGCCAAAAGATCATAGCTTAGAGATGAGTTATATCCTTTATAACAGCGAATATGGCGAAATGATGCCTTCGCAAATCCGCTCTTTTGGTCAAGCAAGACAATGGCTTGACAGCGAAGTAACAAACCATACCTATACATTAAAATACAAATGGCAACCGCTTACTTATGATTGGGCCGATTTTTCGGCTAATTTGTGGCACACAGATGCGATTACAGATCTTAATACACCTCGTCCCGGCTCAGTTGATATTGCCGACAACATAGCCCGAGAAGATGACTATCAGCGTTGGGGTGCTGAATTTAGTAATAAAATGATGTTCTACAATTATGGCGAACTTGCATTGAGCTATGGCATAGCCGGGCAGTGGGAAGATATGGATACCGATACGGTCCAAACAGATAATTCTTATGCAGGTTCACGAAGCGGTTGGCGTAAAGAGTTTAGTGCTTTTAGCGCTGTCGATTGGCAAATTACAAAGCAGTGGCAATTAGAAGCAGGGTTCCGCTTTAGTCATTTCTCTTCAAAAGATAATAACCCTTTAGAACTTAAGCCTAATAACCCTGCATGTACACCTGATGGGCAAGGAGGCTGTGTTCCTGTCAATTATCAGAATAGTCACTCAGGTGGTGCGCCGATTATAGCTTTAACGTGGCAAGCGTTAGACGGTCTTCAATTATACATTAGACACGCAGAAGCTTTACGTATGCCAAGCTTGTTTGAAAGTACCTCTGGTTTGTCTGCGAGCCCTGTGCTTGATATATCTCTGAAGCCTGAGCATGCCAAAAACCAAGAATTGGGTATTAATTATTTAAACGAAAAAATAGCGAATAACACAGAGCAACTGGCTATCAAGCTTGCCTATTTCGAGAATCATGTAGATGACTATTTAACTCGAACACAACCAAATGCGTGGGAGGAATCACAAGGCGGTTTGCTCGATTTATTTCGTATGCGCAATATCGACAGCTTAGATCTTAATGGTGTTGAGTTTAACTTTAGTTACACAGCACCTTTTTGGTTAGTTGAATTAAGTGGTACTAAATATTCTTATATTGAAGTGTGTAATGATGGTAGCTACGTGCGTTATGAATGTACTGATTGGGGGATCACACAGAGTTACATCAATAATATGATCCCGCCTAACTGGCATGCCAGCCTGCATTTAGGGTTACGTCTTTTTGATCAAAAATTCGAGACTGGTTTACGCGCTACCTTTATGGGCAAAAGAAACCCAGTTCCTCGATATAACGCACCAACAGGTTTTAATGAGCCTGTGCTATGGCACAGCTATAACCTTTTAGATTTCTACAGTTCATACCAATTTAACGATACGGCGACCCTTGATTTTACTATCGATAATATTACCGATCGTTACTACTTAGACGCATTGAGCTTAGGACTTGTGCCAGCCCCAGGGCGCACAGCCAAGCTTAGCTTAACTTTACAATTTTAATTGCCAGAAAAACCTGCAAGGAGACCCCGATGAAATTGATGCTACATACATTCACCGCTATAGGGCTAGCTTTAGCGCTAACCGCTTGTGGTGGAGGTGGTGGTAACGACGATAGCACCCCTGTTGTTGTTGAACAAAAACCGACGGCTGTTATCACTAGCAGTACAGAACAAACAACGTTTTCACTTAAAGATGGTGCAGTACAAATTCAACTAAGTGCTGATCAAAGTAGTAGCGCAGATAACAAAGAACTTAGTTATCAATGGCAACTTATTTCTCGCCCAGAACAAAGTGAAGCGGCTTTAACCAGTAACGATAGTCTTAGCACCGATTTTGTGGCTGATCTTCCTGGTGAATATGTCATTAGTCTTATTGTTAATGATGGTGTTAATAACAGTGAAGCAACACGCATTACTTTTAATGCAACATCACCATATCCGACAGCAATCACTGAGCCTGTATACAGTGTAAGTTTGGGCACAACGAGTGTCGGCCTAGATGCAAGTGCTAGTTTACCTCCAACAGGCGAGACAGGCAGTTTAGATTATCAATGGAAGATTGTTGAAAAACCGGCTGAGAGTGCGGGTTATTTAAGCAATGAAACACTTAGTTTAGCTACTCTATTTGTTGATGTAGCTGGAGATTACAAACTAGAGTTAGTTGTTTATTACGGAAATATTGCCAGTGAACCAAAAACGGTTACCGTAACTGTTTCATCAGGTAATGCTCCACCTGTTGCGATTGCTGATGATGTGACGATTAAGCTTGGGCAAACAGTCACGCTTGATGCATCACAAAGTAATGACCCTGAAGGAGCGTCTTTACAATACCGTTGGAAATGGGCTTACAGTCCTGTTGAACCTGATGCTATTCCATTACCTGAATTAACAGGAAGAACAACAGATACACTTACTTTTACGCCAGCTGCAGCGGGAGAGTATTCATTGGTACTGTTTGTGTTTGATGGTGCAAGAAAAAGCGAAGAGCGTGAAGTTCTTGTAACTGTAGAGAAAGATCCTGAGTCTAATGAAAACAAAGCACCCGTTGGCGAGTTACTCGCAACAGGCTATTTCCCTTCTTATAGTATTGGTGAACAAGAAGTTGGTTTACGCGCTGAGTTTAATTTTTCAGGCTATGATCCAGAAGGTGAAGCACTGCAAATAATCAGTGCGGAACTTATAGAAAAGCCAGAAACAAGTACTGTTGAGTTAGTTGATATTGGTTCTTGGAAGCCAATGGGCAAAAAGATCCAAAAGCTTGATGTTGAAGGCATGTATAAAGTACGAATGGTTGTATCTGATGGTGTTAATCAACTAACAACCAATGCAACAATGGAAGCTAAAATTGGTAATGTTAATGGGCAGCCTTCAACACGCGGTGTAGATGCTCAATCTAAATCAGTTATTGTAGGTGATGCACTCGTATTCGATGCATCAAGTGAAGACCCAAATGATGATCCAATGACATTCCATTGGGAACTTGTTGATCGTCCAGATGGCAGTAACGCGGTTATTGAGCCAGTTATTGAACCTGAAACCCAAGAGTATCGCCGTGCTCGCGTGGTAACTGACGTACCAGGCTCATATACTGCGCGCTTGATTGTTGAAGATGACCGCGGACTTTTTGCAAAAACTTATGCAGAAGATGATGGCCTTGCAAAACTTACCAATACTGCGCCTGAAATTCGTTCTGTTGTGTGGGCACGTAGCTGGGGAAGACTACAGCCAGGTGAAGATTACTATCAAATCTTACCGTGCATGTCATTATTACATCGCCCTGTTACGGTTGATGCTGATGGTGACGAAGTATTCACCCATGAAGAGTTAATTAGCACGCCTGAAGGTGGAGAATTCACAAGTTATCCTGATGAAGCTGATTGTCCTGCCACACGCGGTCAAGTGTTTACCAAACCAGGTACTTATACATTCCGTTATTCAGCGACTGATTTAATAGACGATGCACCACAATATGATTTTGTTGTTAAAGTTGATCCATTATCAGAAGCGAAAGGTGTTCGCTTACGAAGCATTAATGAAGATGGCGAAAGCTTATGGCACCCACTACCGTATGAAACAATTCCACCATTTGCAAATGGCTTTAGTGCAAGCTCGCGTCCATTCTTAGAAGAAGGCTATGTGCAGTGGGAGCTAAGTGCTATGGACAGTGCGTATACAGTTGAAAATGTTAAGGTGAGCCATATTAATGGTGGTCTTGCGAGTCTTACCCCTCGTTTTGAAAACCTATATGAAGGACGTGTTATTCAACAAGGCGAAAGCTTAGCATTTCAAACCGTAGTACCTGCAGTGCCTTGTATTCGTAATGACGATAAGTCTGAAGGCTTCCATTTCTCTTTCAATATTAGAGAAATCCCAGAAATTACTTATGTATACGAAATATGGCGCACAGCCAATGACGACAGTCTTTTCAATGAGTGGGAAGAGTGTGAAGAAGGCCAGCTAAATTAAACAGCCAATTTAAAAACTTAAACAAGCGAACCTTCGGGTTCGCTTTCTTAATATTACCCCTTCCACGTTCCTTTAGACCATATCGAAAATCAAACAAACGCATTCAGAATTCACTCTGATAATACTAGTGAGGGAATTGTACGCAAATATACTTTTTCATTGTGGTAATGCAAAAGCGTATTGCTAACGATAATGTAAGGCGAGGCTTAAGGGCAATGAAGGAGTAGCGTGCTACTCCTTTTTTAAATTTAAGTATTAGAGAAAGTTCGCAAAACATACATCGTCAATAAATCATAAAAATAGCATTCGTCTCATACTTTTTGATTTTATTTAATATTCAGATATTATTCAGTTTCATCAAAAGGAAATTGAATGAAACACATATTACTCATCATCACAGGGGCTAGTCCTCAAGTACTTACAGAAACCTTGTTTGCTATCCATAAGCAAGGCAAAAGTCTGCCAAACGAAATCTATGTCATCACAACGGAAAGTGCCAAACCTTTGCTGGTAGATGGGCTATTCAACCAAGGTCATTTTCAACAGTTATTAACAGACTACAAATTGCCAGAGATTGAGTTTTCTGAGAAAAATATTTGGCTTATTGAAGATCAAAATGGTCAACCTGTTTTTGATGCCAGTACTGAGGTTGATCAGGTCTATATGGCAGATTTTATAACCCGTAAGGTAGATGAGTTAACCAAGCTTGAGAATACAGCAATACATGCATCAATTGCAGGTGGACGTAAAACAATGGCGTTTTACTTAGGATATGCCATGTCTCTCTTTGGGCGTGAGCAAGACACTCTAAGTCATGTATTTGTAGATGAGAGCTTTGAATTTCTAAAAGACTTTTGGTACCCGACACCCCATTCAAAGTTTGTAAAAAATAAAGCAGGGAAATCGGTCGATTGCAAAAATGCCAATATTACTTTAACGAGCATACCTTATGTTCGCATGCGTAACCTAATTGATAACTCTGTGCTTACCAGTATCAAAAATGTATCTTTCAGTAAAACAGTAGCAAGTCTTAATACAGTCAACTCAAGAGTAATTTCATTAGTTATAAACCCTTCTGCTAAGCAGTTAACATTCGCGGGGATTGATATAAGCTTAACGGCAAAAGAAATGGCATTTTACTTATGGTTACTTGATCAGTACGAACTCAATGTTGATCGTTATTTTGAAGATACAACAAGTTATTCAGAGGCTTACTTAACTCAGTTTTCTAGGGTAGGTACTGACTTACGAGTGTTTCGTGATACATTTGGAATCGAGCCGGAAGATTTTAAAATTAATAACTTAAGTGGCCTAAAGCCAATGGAAAAAACGCTTGTTCAGCAAACTCGTAGCCGAATTAATAAAAAACTTAATAATGCCTTGCCTATTGAGTTAGCAGAAAAGTTGTTAATTGATTCAACCACCGTTGACGGTGGGACTATCTATCAAGTTAATGCACTAAATGGCAAAGTAAAAATAGAATTGGTATAGCATTTTACAAGCTTGTAAAAGTATAAAAATAGTACAAGCAAGTAGTATGAAAAAGGGATTAGCAACAATGAAACACTCAATGAACTTTGAACATATCAAACAACGATGGCCTGAATTACACCAACTTGCAGCATTTGCTGAAGAGTATGCTATCAGCGATCCTCAAAGCTCATTGGTAAAATTGCGTTGCTTTGCAGAGAAAGTTGTTGGCTTTTTATATGAAGAGTTATGCCTGCCTGTTTTACCAAATTCTAATATATTCGATAAACTCACTACCGATGACTTTACAAGCGTAGTGCCAAGACAAATTACGGATAAACTCCATGCAATTCGTAAAAGTGGTAATCAAGCTGCCCATCAAGGTAGAGTAGATCAACAGCAAGCTATATGGATATTAAAAGAAAGCTATTTTATTGCCTCTTATTTGTTTATGGCTTATGCAAAAGGGTCTCAACAAGAGTGTCCAGTGTTTAAAGTACCTGAACAAGTTCAGCCAAGTAATCAAAGTGATGCTGAGTTTGCTAAAAAGAACAAACAGCTTACAAAGCAATTAGCCGAGAACCAAGCTCGTTTAAAGCGTGCTCTAGATGAGCTTGAAGCTGCAGAGCTTGCACAAAAATTAGCACAACAGCAAGCTGCAAAGCTAAAGCAAGCGATCAATCAAGAAAAACTAAAACAAGTACAAAATCTTAATAAGCAAATAGTTAGTTCTAGCTTTGATTTTAACGAGGACGAAACACGTAAACGAATTATTGATTTAGATCTTCGTAATGCAGGCTGGCATGTTGCACTTGATGATGAATCAACAGAAGAAGTTGGCAAAGAAGTAAAAGTGAGTGAGCAACCAACACCAACAGGTATTGGTTATGTTGATTACGTTTTATGGGATAACGATGGTCAACCTCTTGCTGTTATTGAAGCAAAACGATCTCGTGAAAATATTGAAAAGGGTCGTCAACAAGCGACTCTCTACGCTGATGCTTTAGAAAAGCAATATGGCCAGCGCCCTGTTATTTTTTACTCGAATGGTTGGGACATTAAAATACTCGACGATGCACAAGGCTATAATAGCCGAGGCTTATATAGTTACTATTCTAAAGACTCTTTGCAATATTTAATCAAGCAACGCGCACTTAAAAAAGACTTAAATAAAACACCTATCGATACCAATGTAGCGGGGCGCTTGTATCAGATTGAAACAATAACTCGGGTGTGTGAGCGTTTTAATGATAAACACCGCAAAGCTCTGATAGTGCAAGCAACAGGAACAGGTAAAACTCGTGTCTCTATTGCTCTTGCTAAACGTTTGCTCGATGCTGGCTGGGCAAAACGGGTATTATTTTTATGTGATCGTAAAGAGTTACGTAAACAAGCAAGCAACGCATTTACTGAATTTACTAATGAACCAGTCCACATTGTTGGTAAAAGCGCTAAAAGCAGTGCTGGTAGTGCACGTGTATTTATCGCTACCTATCCGGGTATGCTTCGCATAATGAACAAGTATGATGTGGGTTTTTTTGACCTTATTGTCGCTGATGAATCACACCGCTCAATTTACAATATTTATGGTGATATTTTTAAATACTTTGATGCGCTTGAAGTTGGTTTAACCGCTACACCTGTTGAAATGGTATCGCGTTCAACCTGTGATTTATTTGGTTGTGATTACAAACTACCAACCGCTAACTATCCCCTTGAGGATGCTATAGAGCAAGGTAACTTAGTACCTTACAAAATTGTAAGTTACACCACACAGTTTTTACGAGAAGGTATTAAAAAAGACAATCTTACTGATGAGCAAATAGCACAATTAGAAGATCAAGGTATAGACCCTAACGAGCTTGACTTTGATGCAAAACAAATAGACGAAGCCGTTAAAAATAAAGACACCAATCGGCTAATACTGCGTAACCTGATGGAAAAAGGTCTACGTGACAAAGACGGGCAGCTACCAGGTAAAACAATTATATTTGCCCGTAACATAGCTCATGCAGAACTTTTAGCACAATTGTTTAGCGAACTTTACCCACAACATGGTGCTAACTTTTGCCGCGTTATTCATTCAAAATATGAACGTGCCGAAGAACTAATAGACGATTTTAAATCGAGTGACGAAAATAGTGTTCGTATCGCTGTGTCGGTAGATATGCTTGATACTGGCATTGATGTTCCTGAGTGTGTCAATCTTGTGTTCGCTAAGCCAATAAAATCAAAAGTGAAATTTTGGCAAATGATTGGTCGAGGCACACGCTTATGTGAGCACTTATATGGCCCAGGTAAGCATAAAACACACTTCTTAATATTTGATCATTGGGCAAACTTTGAATACTTTGACGAAAACCCAGAAGAAGAAGACGTTAAACAAGCTAAATCACTGTTGCATAAACTGTTTGAAACGCGCATAAACCTCGCACAAACAGCGCTTAAAAAAGCCAATATGGATGTGTTTGATCAAACTATATCGTTACTTCACCAAGATATTAATTCTTTACCAATGGAATCAATATCAGTGCGCGATAATTGGCAAGTAGTAGAAACCTATAAAGACCTAAAACGCCTAAATCAATTTACACCAAATACAGTCAGTGATTTACTTGAAAAAGTTGCACCACTAATGCAATGGCGCAATATTATGGGGCAAAGTGATGCCTATAAACTTGATTGCGAAATAACTGTTATTCAAACATTATTATTAACTGATACAAGTCAAATTGATCTAGCAAAGCAAAATGTCATGGCTAAAGTTGAGTCGCTACAAATGCACTTAAACGAAGTGCGTGCAAAAGCACCAGCAATAGCAGAGATCCAAACAGATCAATATTGGCAATATTTAACACATACAGCACTTGAACAAAGCCGTGTTGATTTACGCAGTATTATACATTTACGAAATAAAAGCGTGACGCCGCCAACAAGCGACTTTGTGCTTGATATAAAAGAAGATTCAAATCAAATACACGAAACCGACAGGCTAACAAAAATAGTCTCGATTGATTATCAGATATACCGCCAAGAAGTAGAAAAAACTCTTGCGCCACTATTTGAAACAGATGCTGTATTGAAAAAAATTCGTGCCGGAGAGCCCGTAACAGAGGCTGATCTTGCTCAGTTAAGTTCACTAGTTCACACCCAAAACCCCAGTGTTGACTTAAATACACTGAAAGAATTTTTCCCTGACTCAACAGCGAGCCTAGATAAAATACTGCGCACTATAGTGGGTATGGATAAGCTGGCAATTGAGCAAAGCTTTACAGAATTTGTGCAACAAACTCACACGCACATGAATGCCAAACAACAGCGCTTTATTGGCATGTTAAAAAATCACCTTGTTCGCTATGGCAGTATTAATATTGAGCAGCTTTACGATGCGCCATTTACTCAAGTTCATGATATGGGGCTCGATGGCGTATTTAGTGAACAACAAGCCGACGTAATTGAGCAATTTATTGCGCAATTTAATGTACCATTGGGCACCAAAATTAATGCAGTAGAAAAGCAATTACAGCCTTAAGCCTATTTTTCAAACTGCGCAGCAACATATAAAAGCATTAGGAATTGAATATTAATGATCACAGGTCAACTTAAAAGCAAAATCGATAAACTCTGGGAAGAATTTTGGACCGGTGGTATTACTAACCCGTTAACGGTTGTAGAGCAAATCACCTTTTTAATGTACGCCCGTATGCTTGATATGAGCGAGCAAGCTGACGAAAAACGCAGTGCACGTACCAATAAACCATTTACCCGCCGTTTTAATGATGACGAGCAACACTTACGTTGGCAAAACTTTCGCCATTTAGGGGCCGAGGAGCTTTATAAATTAGTGAAAGATGAGCTATTCCCATACTTTTCAAAAGCAGGGGATGACGAGTCAACCGAGGGCGCAATTTTTAACGAGTTTATGAAAGATGCGCAACTGATGATCCAAAAGCAGTCGCTATTGGTTAAAGCGGTTGAAATGGTCAACGACCTGCCACTTGAAAACTCCGACACCAAAGGCGACTTATACGAATACTTGCTAAGTAAGCTCACCACTGCAGGCATTAACGGCCAGTTTAGAACACCGCGCCATATTATTCGTGCAATGGTCGAAATGATGGATCCAAGTATAACTAGCCGCATTTGTGACCCATCAACAGGAACCGGTGGCTTTTTAACTAACGCTTACGAATTTCTGCTAGAAAAATACACCTCAGCGGAAGGGGTTGAGCGCGAGCCTTTATACGATACAGACGGCAATCCATTACTTGATAGCAACGGCAAACCGTTAGAAAACCTGTTGTACTCAGGCGATTTAATCGACCCAGAGCAGCGTACACATATAGACACCGATATGTTCCACGGTTTTGACTTTGATGCCACTATGCTGCGTGTAGCCGCCATGAACCTCGTGATGCATGGCATAAAACAGCCCGACATACACTACCAAGATACCCTAAGCCAAAGTTTTGCTGAGCGCTTTCCAAACGAGGCAAAAGAAGGCATGGACATTATCCTTGCCAACCCGCCATTTAAAGGCAGCTTAGACGAAGAAGACGTATGCCCTGAGGTACTTCGTAAAGTAAAAACCAAAAAAACCGAGTTGCTGTTTGTCGCCTTAATAGAGCGCATGTTACGTGTGGGTGGTCGCTCAGCCACTATCGTGCCCGACGGCGTATTATTTGGCTCATCCAAAGCGCACCAACAACTGCGACAATTGCTAGTCGATAATAATCAGCTTGAAGCGGTTATATCCTTGCCTAGCGGAGTATTTAAACCTTATGCGGGTGTATCAACGGCGATTTTAATTTTCACCAAAGGTGGTACTACCGACCATGTTTGGTTTTATGATGTGCAAGCGGATGGCTTCTCGCTCGATGATAAACGCACACCGATTAAAGATAACGATTTGCCAGATTTGGTTGCCCAGTTTAAAGCCCGTGATAAAGCTGTAGCTGAAACCGAAGCAAATGATAAAACCCAAAAGGCGTTTTGGGTGAGTAAAGACGATATCACTTCAAATAAATATGATCTTTCCATTAACCGCTACAAAGAAGTGGTATATGAAGAAGAGCAGTACGATCCGCCAAAAGAAATCTTGGGCAAGTTAGTGTCATTGGAAAATGAGATATTGGCTGATCTTAAAGAGCTGGAGGCGATGCTGTGAGTTGGCCAAAGGTAAAGCTTGGAGAAGTCTGCCATTTTGTTCGCGGCCCATTTGGTGGAGCACTTAAAAAGGATTGTTTTATTGAAGATGGTTATGCGGTTTATGAGCAACAGCATGCTATTTACAATCAATTTGAAGATATTCGATATTTTATAGATGAAGATAAATTCAATGAGTTGAAGCGTTTCAAACTAAATGCTGGTGACCTAATTATGAGCTGTTCTGGAACGATGGGTAAAATCGCTATCGTTCCAGAGAATATTAAAGTGGGTGTTATAAATCAAGCACTGCTAAAGTTAACTCCTTCTGACAAAGTTGATATTAAATTCCTGAAGTATTGGCTGGAAAGTGAGTCTTTCCAATTTGTGTTAAATGGAAACACTCATGGGGCTGCAATTAAGAATGTTGCTTCAGTATCTGTTTTAAAAGAAATTGAAATTCCACTACCACCACTCGAAGAACAAAAACGTATCGCCGCTATTTTAGATAAAGCCGACAGTGTGCGCCGCAAACGCCAACAAGCCATCGACCTCGCCGACGACTTCCTCCGCAGCGTATTCCTAGATATGTTCGGCGATCCTCAGACGAAAGGTTGGGAAATTACTACTGTTGAAAAAGTAGCTGAAAGGACAAAAGGGAGTATGAGAACAGGGCCATTCGGTAGCCAGTTATTGCATAGTGAGTTTGTTGAAAAAGGTATTGCAGTATTAGGTATTGATAACGCAGTTGAAAATAAGTTTAAGTGGGGAAAACAGCGGTTCATTACAGAAGAAAAGTATCAACAATTAAAGCGATATACAGTCAAACCTGATGATGTAATTATAACTATTATGGGCACTTGTGGCCGATGTGCAGTTGTACCTGAAGATATACCTACTTCAATTAATACTAAACACATATGCTGTATCACTTTAGATAAAGATAAATGCTTACCTAGTTTCCTACATTCATATTTCTTATATCATCCAGTTTGTCAGAAATATTTAGCCACTAATACAAAAGGTGCGATTATGGCCGGTTTGAATATGGGGATTGTAAAAGGCATTCCAGTTCCTTTAGTTCCTTTGAGTCTGCAAGTTAAATATGATTCTATAGTTAGGCGATTGAATGAATTGACTGAAGGTTCATCAGAGCACAAAGAAAATGGAAATTCATTATTCAACTCATTAAGCCAAAAAGCTTTCGCAGGCAAACTTTAGAGTTTGATTCATTTATACACGCAAGGGTTTTTATGAATATTTATGTAATTGTTATTGTGGTTATTTTGATTATTTCTTTATTTTTAATGATTTATTTGATCACCGAAAATAAAAAACTTAAGTCTTATAAATTCGATAAAGAAGAAACGAAAAGAGAAGGTACCCTTAAATTAGCTTCTGATGTTGGGGAATCGGATGAAGTAGATGGTTTTAAACATGGGCAAGATGAAAATATTGCTTCTAATTTTAAAGTAATAGACTCATCAGGAAATAATATAATTACTGCTCACGAAATCTATAAACTTCCTACAAACTCTGTTGATATTACTAATGACAGTGCGATGAATGGTTGGGCAACTCACTTTTTAGCTGATGCAACAAAAGCTGGTATGTCTATACCTAATAGGACAATTGAATTGGCGTTTAAAGCAGACATACAAAAAGGTTTAGATGCTGGTAAATATACAATTATGACCACAAAAACCAACGAGAGACTAGCTGATGTAATTGATGTGAAGACAAAAAAAATAGTGGGCAAAGGTCGTATTGTTGAAGGAGGAAAAGTAAAACAATTTGCGGCAGGCGCTTTTCATATAGCTAGCATTGCAGTTGCACAATCTCATTTAGCTGATATAAGCAAAAATTTAAAAGCTATTAACTCTTCATTAGGTGATATTAGTAAGCATTTAGAGGTATTAGATACAGCTAAAATTAAAGGAGCTATTTCATATTATGAACAAGTTGCTGCACTTATAGAAAAGAACAATAACCCTGAAAGCTTAGGTAGTTCAATTAAAGTCAACATAGAAGCCAATATTAAGGACTCCCATGCGTGGGTTTCGTCTGTATTTGATAAATTTAATTATTTAATCAAGCAAATTGAATGTTTGGACGATGCTGATAATTTCGGTACAAGCTCAACTTATGCAGACTTTAAAAATAGAGTAAAGCAAGTTGAATCTATTGGTAGAGATTACGATTTATTAATGAAATTTAACAATATGTCTATCGCCATCCTTGGTTATTTAGATCCTAAAAATACTGAATATACAAGAATGGATGTTAAAGAAGCAGATTGGAAAGAATTAGTTAAAAAGTATGTGGTTGCATGTCGAGAAAAATCTATTCAATATTTTCAAGATAAAGGGTCACTATTTAACTCTACAGAAACTTTAGAGACGCGATCTGAAAATATAAATAATACAGCTGCTTTAATCTCACACTCATTACTCAGTGATCTGAATTTAATGGCTAAACAAAAAGAAAAAATTGAACAACACCTAGAAATATTTAAACAAGATGAATTGAGAATGAGTCTTAAGTTTAATAGTGAAGGCAATATTGAAAAATCAGTATTACTGAAATAAATATTATTGGGTTAAGGAAAAACGATGAGAATAAGTAAGTTATCATTTACTAACTTCCGTTCATTTAAAGAAAAGCAAACGATAGAGTTCGCACCTGTTACTTTATTTTCTACACCATTTTTCATGTATAGCTTTATTGATTATGATTTTTTAAAGTTGACCTAAGGAGGGGCTATGCCAAAAAAACCACAGCCATTTAAACAAATTTGTAAAAATTGCCTTTGGAGTGAGATTGTTGCTCCTAAGTCAGATGTTTTACTCCCAAATACGATAAAAAGTGTTTGTCCAAAGTACTATTCAACTCTGATAGAGAGAGCTGAATTAAATATCCTCGATTATGTTAGATTAAAAATAATGTAAATTTATTAGACGTTGGTTAATGTATGGCTAGAGTTGCAGTTTTAATAGTTAGAGCTGCTTTGACTTTTTAGTTTTATTTCAAGTTTTTAGACTGTGTGATGTATTTCAAACTTGTAAAAGGGGTTATTTACAAGCTTGTGAAAATAAACTCGGATTAAAATTTTAGTAACCTATTTAGCAGTTTAGTTCTCTTAAATTTCTGCAATATGTAACTGTTAAATAGGTTATTTCAGGATCAAAATTTAGTTAAGGATAAACAATGGATACAAAAATAATTTCTCAATGGACACTGTCAAATAAAGAAGCACAACAAAAAGGGTTGGATGCGTCGTTTGAGAACATGGTGGCGAATTCAGGTACAACAATGCAAGAAGAAATTGCTGCGTTCATAAATGGTCAAGCCAATAAAAATAAGCCATTACTTAAAGCTTTAAATTCATGTTATTCAATTGTTGAGAGTGAATTCTACGCAAACCGTTGGGTCAGTTTTGAAGGTGATATTTTCTTCGATAAGGATGCTAAAGGCTTTTGGATGCTTTGCGAAGATACAATAAAAAAATTCAATAAGAATGATAGGTTTAGTTCTGGGGAACTTTATGCGGATGTTATCGAAATTATAAATTCAGTGGTTGAAGATGCGTTTAATGTATGGGATGTGCCAAGCTTATCAACTTTAAATTGCTTAACTAATTTATCAAATACACCTTTTAAAATTACAAGTGGCTACTTTTATCTAGATAGATACTATCTTTATAAAATTGATTCTAGGACTCAAGGGTATGATTGTCACTGGTCACAAGATGACAGAGGGGGATATTGTTTACCGTATTTACCTCAGAGAAATGTGGCTGAGAATGGCGGTAAAGGAGTGTTTATTAATGCTATATACAATGGCTTTGTTCCATTTAAGCTCAAAGATAATGAATTGTATAAAGCTTTAATTGTTGCGCTAAATTACAACAATAAAGCGGCGGTTGAAAAGCTTAGAGATAAAACACAGATTTTAGAACAACTTATACATAAAAATATAACTAACACATTGCTTTTAGATGACTTTATTCGTGCTGATATTGCCCCTTATCAAAAAAAAATACTAGAAGATACCGAGCTTGGTCATTGGTCTTTATGGACTGAGAGGCTTGAGAGTGATGGTGGGCAAGTAATTGACTTACCCATCCCTATGGTTGCTCGAGATCCAAAATCGAGTATTAATGATGGTGTTGTGGCAATTGACTTTGGCACAAAAAGTACTGTTGTGGTGTATCAAAAAGATAATGTGAATATACATCCAATGCGTATTGGAACAGGGGATTTAAGCAAAGATATACAAGCTCATCATTATGAAAACCCAACCATTATGGAATTTAGAGACCTTGACGCGTTTATTTCTGCATATAGTGAAAAAGCCAACAAGCCTTATACACGCTGGCAAGATTTAACAATTTCACATACAGCAAAAAATGCAATGGAAGGAACGGATTCTAGTAAATTCAATACATTTTTAGATGAAATAAAACAGTGGGCAGGCGATAAAAACAGAAAATTAAAAGTAGTTGGTCAACAAGGTAAAGTGATTGACTTACCACCGTTTTTAGAACTTACAGAGGGTGACTTTAACCCGATTGAAATTTATGCCTACTTTTTAGGTTTGTATATTAACAACTTAAATAACGGCATTTTTATGGATTACATACTCTCATTCCCCGTGACTTATGAAATGCCAGTGCGGGATAAAATAATCGATAGCTTTGAAAGAGGCATTAAAAAATCTCTACCCAGTGAGCTCGGAGCTGATGTCATTGAGCAGTTAACAGTAACAAAAGGCACAAGCGAACCTGCAGCTTACGCACTAACAGCATTTAAAGCTCATAATTTTGACCCTGTAGACGATGAGCGTATTTTTTATGGTGTATTTGACTTTGGTGGTGGTACCACAGATTTTGACTTTGGTATTTTTAGAGAGGCGCAAGGTGCCAAAGAGCGCCGATTTGACTATGTGATAGAGCATTTTGGGGCGGGAGGAGACAAATTTTTAGGGGGCGAGAATTTACTTGAGCTTTTGGCGTTTGAAGTATTTAAGAAAAATAAAGTTGCACTTTTAGAAGCAGGGATTCAATTTGAGAAACACCCTGAAAAAGATGCGTTTCCAGGAAGTGAGCAGTTATTAAGTTATTCACAAGAAGCCAAAAACAATACTAAGAAGTTGTGTATCGCGTTACGTCCATTTTGGGAGGAGCATGAAGACTTCAGTATTGATTCTTCAGACTCTTTAAGTATTACACTAACTGATAGTAGTGGTATTCAGCATTCTGCTTTTAACTTAGTTGTTGATGAAGAAGAGTTAAGGCAATTGCTTTCAAATCGAATTGAACGTGGGGTCGAAAACTTTTTTGATGCTTTGCGTTTGGCATTTAGCCACAGTGAAGCACAGCTTAATGACATAGAAAATGTAAATATATTTTTGGCTGGTAATTCAAGCCAATCAAGCTTTGTTACATCATTATTTGAAAAGCACATTGTGTTACAAGATGAGGAAATAGGAACTGATGAGCAAAGCCATTTTGAATTATTTGCACCACTTGGTGCAGATAAAATGAATATAGAAAAGCCAACGTGCAAAACTGGCGTTGCTTTTGGTCTAATTGAATCACGAGAAGGTGGCAATATTAAGGTTATTGACCGTAATGTTAATGGTGAGGATATTCGTTTTAAATATTATTTAGGCGAAAATAGGAAGGGTAGATTTAAACCTATTGTTGACCGCGAAAATAAGTTTAATGAATGGATAGAGTTTATTGATGCAGGGTATCAAAAATTTGAACTATATTACTCAGAACAACCTACTTCAAGTACTGGAAATGTACTTGCCTCAGATGACAGTATTAAAAAGAAGAGTATCAAACTTGATTTGACAGATGATGATGCAATGGTGTTTATAAGAATTACATCACCTACTCAGATTGAGTACGTCATAGCTGATGAGCTTGATATTAAGAAGAATATTTATCTAAATGAACCTCAAAGCCTAGAGCTTTAATTATTTAAGGAAGATTATGTTAGCTCCCCCCCTTATCCCGACGATAATAACAACAATTAGTAAACTAGCGACGACCCTAGGGCCAATGATAGCTAGGACCGCACCTATGGTATTAAAAATAGTAGGTGAAAACTTACCTAAGGTGGTTCAAGTTATCGAGAAAGTAAGTATTGCATCTAGCGTTCTTAAACCGAATGAAAGCGTTAATGAACTAGGCGCTAAAGCTATCTCAGCAGATAAAGCACCTGAAGACTTTAATCAAATTAATGATTATATCGATTACTTACGTAATGATGTAACAGAAGTAACTCTTCCTGATGAGCTAACAGATGTTTTAGCTTGTCAGGTGATAGGGAGTGCCATTTTACTGCAAGCCTTAAATACTGAATTAAAGACCGATATCTCTTTACCATTTTTAAATAACGTGGCTGAAATTGGTTTAGGTTCAAAAGTAGTTTTTGAGATTGCTAAAGCATATTCAAACAGTGGCTTAAGTATAGAGAAAATAGAAGCATACAGTGACGGCCAATTATCATTGAATGAAACCAAACGCCATAGTGATTGCTTGGTTAGTGCTTATAAAAATGCTGAACCATCTATGACTCAACAAGAAGCTGAACAATCAGTAATGAAGGACTTTTAAAGTGGCAAGGATAAAAAAATCGCTTGTTGAGCTTTTAAAAGCAAATAGTGATGATGGAAAAGTGCAAGTACCAGCAATCGAAAAGCCATTTGTATTAGCTGAGCATGAATTTTCACTTTATCACATAAAAGAAGTTACCTTTGATGAAGATCTACCTCGGAAAGAGGCGTTTGAGAATGTTTTAAATTCGTTAAATATTGAAGGCATTCTTTTTCTTTATTTACTCATTGGCGATGGAGAAAGTGTTAAGTTTTTATTTGGTATTGCAAAAGATAAACGTTACAAAGGGGATTTATCGCTTGATGTTGACGATATAGGCGAGAGTATTTTAAAGCCATCTTTAGAGGGAAACTTTAGAGGAAGCATAGTTAAAAAGCTCGATAAATATGAACGAAAGCAAGTTAAAAGCGACGTTGATGCTTTTTCTAAAGTCTCCAAGCTTGAAGGTGTACCAAGTGTTCATGAAGATAACGAACAGTTTCAAGGTGTTGACCGATTGGTTGATATAATGAGTGGCGATAGATTCTGCTTGGCTGTTCTGGCTGACCCACTTTCATTGGCTGAAGTAAATGAACTTGAAGGACAGTTACATGAAATTTATGACAAACTATTGCCTTTGTCTAAAAAAAGTATTCAAGACGGAACAAATAAGGCTAAGACTGAAGGAGCCTCGGAAGGTTCTAGTACCACTAAAACAACCAGTACAAATGATGGTAAATCTATAACAACTAATACCGGTAAATCGGTTACAACAAACAAAGGGACCAATAACACTGAAGGCAGTAAACAGTCATCATCAGGTTTTTCTGAGAGCGACCACAATCGTCATATAAATGGTAATGAAAGTACGACTAAAGGTACTTCAGAATCAACGGCTACAGGCAGTAACCGAGGAACAAATACATCGGAGCAAACAGGTAGCTCATCTAGTGAATCTCGAGAGTTTTCCGATAAAACATTACAGGACTGGGTGAGTTATATTGATGAGGTATTATTAAAGCGTATTCAAATAGGCAAAAATAAAGGACTTTATTTGTCTAATATTTACTTATTATCTAACTCTGAGGCCAGTGTTTTAAAGTTAGGAAATACTGCAAAATCAATATTTTCGGGTGAAGAGGCAAATAAGTCACCTTTACAACTTAAAAAATTGACCGTTAAAAATGAAATTTCTACATTAAAGAATTTTCAATTACCTGTAATACAAGCAGCAAGCGCTGATGTAGCGAAAAGTGATAAAAATATTCATCAATTAAATCTTTTGCTTTCTAAAAATCCTTTCAATCGATACTTATGTAATTGGCTCTCTACCAATGAATTGAGTGTTGTTGCTGGCTTACCTCAAAAAGAAGTCGTGGGGTTAACTTTAAAAGAAGAAGTTGAGTTTGGTTTGAATATGACGCAACAGGCCAGTGATGAAAACAAACTCTTTTTGGGTAACTTAGTTAAAAGTGGTTTAAAGCAAAGAACAGAGGTGAGCATAGATAAGCGTGACCTAGACAAACATACGTTTATAGCGGGTGTTACTGGAAGTGGTAAAACGACAACTTGTCATCGATTATTACACTCAGCTCAAATGCCATTTTTAGTTATTGAGCCAGCTAAAACAGAGTACAGAGTACTAACAAAAAAAGATAAAAGCATTTTAATTTTTACCTTGGGTAATGACAGTGTTGCGCCCTTCAGGCTCAATCCTTTTGAGTTTTTCCCTCATGAAAATATTACCTCTAGAGTTGATATGATAAAGGCGAGCATAGAGTCGGCTTTTGACATGGAAGCAGCTATACCACAATTAATCGAAGCTGCTATTTATCGGTGCTATGAAGCGAAAGGTTGGAATATCGCTAACTCTAAAAATAGCTATTATCAAAACCCATTTGCGCCTGGTGTGTATGCGTTCCCTACACTCGCAGAATTAATTGATATGACGGAGGTCGTTGTAAGTGAGCAAGGCTTTGATGATAGGTTAAAACAGGATTATGTAGGGTCAATAAAAGCCCGCTTACAAGGATTACTGATAGGCTCTAAAGGCCAAATGCTAAATACACCGCGGTCTATAAACTTTAAAGATTTAGCTAAACGTAATGTAATTCTAGAACTTGAAGAGATACGCAACCCAAGTGAAAAGTCTTTAATAATGGGATTTGTTTTAGCTAATCTAAATGAAGCTATACGTGCTAATCACGAAGAGTATCGTAAACGTGGTGAAAAGTTTAGACACATTACATTAATTGAAGAAGCGCATAGGTTATTATCTAAATTTGAGGCAGGAGATAGCTCGAATAAAAAACAAGGTGTTGAGACCTTCTCTGATATGTTGGCAGAAGTGCGTAAGTATGGAGAGTCACTAATAATTGTTGACCAAATTCCAAATAAATTAACACCAGAAGTTTTAAAAAATACGAATACAAAAATTATTCATAAACTTTTTGCTCAAGATGATAAAGAAGCTGTTGGGAATACTATGGCGTTAACTGATGAGCAAAAAGGCTTTTTATCTAATCTTGAGCCTGGACGTGTGATTCTATCAAGTTCGGGCACGACAAAACCCTTGCAGATACAAATAAAAGAGTTTGTTAGCACAACAGAAGAAACAGATGTCGATCCCGATAATATTAGAAAAATAGCACTTCAATATTACGCAGATAATTACAAGTCAGGTTTAATAAAAGGTTTAGAACTATTAGAAAGCCCTCCTTCAGGTGAGGTAATTCAGGATATTCTTCAGGGGAATCCGCTATTAGCTTGGGTTGAAACATTAAAGAAACGAAAATCAAATAGCGCGCTACATAACTACATTCAAAGTTATGGCGTTGAGTTTATGCACCAATATATTCTTGCCTCTTGTTATAAACCTCGTGCTGAGTCAAAAGAAAATATAAAAGAGCAAGACTCTAGAAGTAATTGTTTAGGTCACTACTTATCTGAGGTCAAGCTAAACCCTGATGTTGCATTTACTTTAGAGCAGAAAAATGCGCTATCAACCAACAAGAGTATTAACGTTTAACTAAGGAAGTTTTTATGGGAGTTTGGAGTAATCTTTGTAGCGTTGTTAGCAGTGCTTGTAGTGTTATAAGCAGTGTTGCCTCAAGTATTGGTAATAGCGTTGTAAAATCAGCAACCAGTATTGTTAGTTTGGGGGTTTCACTTGCGGCTAAAGTGACAGATGCAATTAGAAGTGTAGGTGTTTCGTTAGGTATTATTCGGCCAGAAGATAGTCTTGAGGAACTAGGTGAAAAGGCTATTTTAAGTGAAAAAAAACCAGAAGATTTTGACTCAATCAATGAATATATTGACCATCTTAACAATAATGTTCCCTTTGATAAGGATAAATTTGACAGATTAGATGACAAAGAACTTTTAGCTCGCTCCTCAATAGGTGCTTCTATTACTTTAAAGGGAATTAACGAAAAATTAGATACAGTAGTTACGCCTGAGTTTATGGCTACGGTGGCTTCGCAAGAACTTGAAACAAAAGAGATAGTTAGCACTATTAAAGCCTATAAAGAGAATGATTTAAAACTAGAAGATTATGATCTTTATTTAAATGATGAGCTTACTCTTGATGAAACAACGAAACATAGCTCGGCTTTGGTAGAAGCATATCAAAAGTTAGAGCCAGAGTTATCGATAGAAGAAATTGAAAATAAAGTAATGGGACTAAGTAATTAAATGACAGACTTTTACGTTGAAAGTAAAAATTGCAAAGTTAGAACGTGCAGAGTTATTGAGGGTGAATTAGAGGATATTCGGTTTTCAGGTGAATTATGGATTGATAGTGCTAACTTTTGGGAGCAATTTAAACGTAAAGTTGAGTACATTGAGAATGAGCGTTTAGCATTTATTATTGTTTCTGATGATGAGGTATTTGATGTTGACCCTGACATTTGTATTGCTGACGATTTTGCGACTGGAAAAAGTGAATTAAATAGGCTGTTGGCGCAAATAGATGCTATTTCTTCATTTATTAAACTTTACCCAAATTTATCTGAAATTCTCACTGTAGCCTTAAGTGATAAGCCAGAAGCACTTTATGTAATGGAAGATGATAGCACCAGCGAAGCAAAAAGTAATGCAATAGAAGGCTGTTCAAATGGTTTACAGGCTCATTATCTTAAAAAGACTAATGAGCTTAAAAAGGAAGGTTAGTTATGGATAAGAGCAGTTTAAAAGCAGAGATCTTAGTTCTTCTAGAAGATGAGGACATTAGAAATAAAGTTTGTGAAATAGCATTTAAACATCCAGAGAAACACTTAACTACTTTGTTGCCTAACAAAGCTGAAGAATTAAGCTTAAATGAGTATCAAGCTATGCAGGCTAAAAATGATATTTTGAAGGACGAAAATGCAAAGCTTAAATCTATGTTGGGAATAAAAGACTCCGCTTTAGCTGATAGTGAGCATGTAATTGAATCTTTAAATGTTGAGAAATCAGGTCTTGAGAAAAATTTATCTGTAGTCTTGAATGATTTTGAAAAGAAAGAAAAAGAACTATCAGAAACTTTAAGTTTGTATGAAGAACTGAAAAGAAAAATTACATTTTATAGAGATAACTTTGAGGAAGATCTCAGGATTAAAGAGGTTTATGAGGGGCTCTCTTCACAAACTAAACTATCAATTAAAAATATTTTCAAAGATACGACACCAAAAGGGTTGGTTGTTTGCGGAACCCAAGAAAAGTTTATATTTAGTCTTTGGGACTATATTAAAGCTGAAATAAACAATAGCAGTAATCAAGATGATAAAAAATTAATTTGCTTATTTGAGTTATTGTTTGCTCGATTTAAGTTAGCCTTTCCAATGTTTGAGCTACAACAAGTTAAAGAGGGGGATGTGTTTGATAATCAAAATTTTGTAAAACATCACAGTAGCCAAAATATGAGTGGGCCGATACATAAGTTATTACTTAGAGGCTGTGTTAACAATCAAACCGGGAAAGTTCTAAAACAATCCATAGTTGTTCTTTAGCTATCAAGAGCTTTCTATTCTCAGTTAAACGAAACTTAAAATTTGCATGTAGTTGGTGATTTAGTTAGTAATCACTTATTCAGCGGCTGTTTATTTCGTTTTTTAAATATATTAAGTTTAGTTTTACTAATTGTGTTGAATTAATAAAAAATTAACAGGAAAGTTCGTTCTTTAGCAAAATTTCTATTGCGCGACCTTAAAAGGAGTTTTATGTCAGTTGAAGTCGCATCTTGTACTTTAGCACAGTTATTCAGTGGCAAAAGTATTATTAGTTCTAGTAAAGCGGAAATTGCTGGTGAGTTAGCAATACCTGAGTATCAACGACCTTATCGTTGGGGCGAAATACAAATAAAAAAGTTGTTGAGTGACTACCAGCTTTTTTTAAACGATTTAGCACAAAGCGATAGTGCCTATGGGTATTACTTAGGCAGTGTAATCTTGCATCAGTCAGCAGAAAGTGGGCAGCTATATATTATTGACGGTCAGCAACGTTTAACAACCTTAGCGTTGATTTCCTATGTGCAATATCTATCTTATACGGTTAATAACGCTCACGAAGCGAATGAATCACATAGCTTTGCTCTTAACCTAAGTTACGATTCGCCAGAATCACAACAACAAATCGTTAAAAACCTTGCTTGGTTACAGGCATACTCGACAACCAGTAATGCTAGCCAAATAGCCACTTTTGATGCCAATAAAATCAATTTAACTCTGGTTGTTACTCGTAGCGAAGACGATGCCTATCGCTTCTTTGAAACTCAGAATACTGGTGGTGTTAGGTTAAGTGGACCTGACATTATTAAAGCACATCACCTCAGAGCCATTGCGCGACAAAACCAAAATGAATTTGCTGCAAAATGGGAAGCATTAGGCGATTTAAACCCCGTTGTTGGATCATTACTTAAAGGGCGCTATTGGCAAAAACTTTATAGTCGTAATGTACCTTCTCACCGCCAGCCTAATCTAGTAAGAAGCGCTGTTGTCAATGAACTTGGCGAAAGTACGGGTAAAGGTGAAGATATTGCTTTTGGGCGCTTTAAACGTACATATTTGCCAGACGGTGGACAAATAGATAAACAAGCACAGCAAGGTTATGAACTGAGACAGCCATTAAATAGCGGCATTAATACTATTCATTATTTAAGCTACTTTGAACAATTAAGGTGTAAGTATTTAACGGGCGGAATTAATAATAAGGCTAACCATAGAAAGGTTACTTCACATTCTCTAACGAATACAGAAAACACTCTTGTTAGCTTTTTTCATTTTTATCAAAACATGATCTGCCAGCTTGAGGGTTGTAGTTATGTAAAAGGGTTATACGATACAGCACTGCTTATATACATTAGCCAATTTGGCGAACAACAGTTAGATATTGCAGCGATGAAGCTGTTCCGAGTTATCTACTCACCTCGGGTAAGCAATCAAAAAGCGGTGAGAGAAAATTCTATATCAGCCTTTGTCCGCGATAACCCTGTACTTGACTGGATTACAGCTAGCTACACACCAGCCATGTGTTTTGATTATTTAGACCGTTTTAGCTTTAAAGCAGACCCAGCTAATTTAGCTGTTAATAAAAATAGCGTTAAAAAACGCTTTATACATAAAGTATTAAATAACTTTGGACTAGACGTTGTTAATAGCCTTTCAGCAGAAGAGCTCGCAAACACTTACACTACAAAGTTAGATGCTTACATTCTTCCTCTAGACACTGAAAAAATGGCTATGCATCAGATTAGCAAGCGCACAAATCAAGGAGGTCAAAATGGCTAATGTATTTTCAGGTGAAGCTAATAATGAAGGAAATCAGATAACACAGCATCACGTTGAAACGCAGGTTCTTACGTTAAATTACATTCAAACGAATCAATATCAATTTAGTATACCGAGTTATCAACGTCCCTACGTTTGGCCAGATGAAGCAGTATTAAAGCTATTCAACGATATTAACGATGCTCGTTTGGCGGAAGAGCCTATTTATTTTATTGGTACAGTGCTTACCTCAGTAGAACTAGATGAAGGTGGTAATGGTATTTATGAGCTAATCGATGGACAACAACGCACTACCACGCTAATGCTAATTGCGCTTGCATTTAAAATAGCAAAAGTTGATTCAGCCATTGCAGATATTGCCGCCTTTAAAAAGCAGCCGAGACTTCAATTTACTATTCGAGATCAAGTACAGCACTTATTAGGTAGCTTAGCTGGCCTTGATGATTATGTATTTCCAGGGCTAGAAGCGATTGGTGAAAATCCATATTTAAAGCGTATATATGCAGCGTTACAAGTGTTAGAGCAACAAGTAAAAGCGCTCAAACATGAAGAACGTATTTTATTAGGTGATTATATTTTTGAAAATGTGCAATGGGTGAATAATATAGTGCCCTCTCAAATGGACTTGAATCGTTTGTTCGCTACCATGAACACTACTGGCATACAGCTTGAGCAGGCTGATATATTAAAGTCAAAACTGCTTAAACAAGTTTCTAAAGATAAAGCTTTATTCGATGCTATGTGGTTAGTGTGTGAACACATGGAAAATTACTTTGAGCGCAATGTGCGTAAAGTCTTCCCAAACGCTCCGTGGGATAGAATTGAGCCAGAGCATTTGGCTTGTTTTAAGGAGGAGCTTTTTGTAAAAGATGAGAGTGCTAGTAAAAGAGCTAAGCAGAGCTTGACTATTATGCAACTAGCAGAACAATTAAATTCAACTACAGTAAGTGGTAGCGAAGGAAATCAAGATAATAAATCTAATATTGAGCTAGGTGATGTCGCCCATGATTTAGACACCGAAACTGTATATTGTCGTCCCATTATTGGTTTTCCATTATTACTTATCCATGCTTATCGTATTTATTTGGCTAACCGAGCTGTTGAGCTAGGCGATGGCACTAATGATGTTGCTCCTCGCGTGCATGCTGACAAGTTACTAGAAACCTTTGAGCCACTCATTACAGCCAGTGAAAACGAAGTTAAAGAATTTATCAAAACCTTGTGGCAAGTGCGTTATCAGTTTGATCGTTGGGTGGTTAAGTGGGTTGAGCGTGACGATAGCGATGATGAACAATTACGTTTAACTAATATTAGTCAAAGTGATTCAAATGGGAAGCGGTACATTAATCGTACTCAGAAAGAAATAAATGAATTAGTAATGCTGCAAAGTATGCGTAACTTTACTGGTGAGCGAAGTGCGCAGTATTGGATAACCCCATTTATTGCAGGTTTGATAAAAGACAATATTACTCAAGATGCACAAGCCATAGCCTTACTTGAAAATATTGATAATGACTTATCGTTGGCGGCTAAGCCTGAAACTCAAAAAACAGCTAGCTTCAAGCTAGCGAAGCAACATCAGCCGGAAGTTTACTCATGGCAGGCATACGAAAATTATTTTGCCAAACCAAGAGGAACAAGTTTTGAGCATTATTGGTTTCAAAAGCTGGAATATATTTTGTGGAAACAAGAATCTGATAGGCAGCGGCAACAATTCAAAAACTATCGTATCACGGCTAAGAATTCTGTTGAGCATGTTTACCCGCAGCATGAAGAATACCAAAATATGTTGGAGCGAGACTTTTTAGATGCATTTGGAAATTTAGTTTTATTAAGCCCTGGTGAAAACTCTTCATATAGTAATCAAGCAGTCAAGAAGAAGCTTGTCGATTTTGAAGCAAAACTTCAATACGACTCTTTAAAGTTAAAAGCTATGTTTAAAATATTAAAAGAACAAAACGATTGGCAAGAAACTCAAATAAAAGAACACCAAAAAGACATGTTAAGTGCATTAGCAAAACATTACGATGCGGTATATTAGCTTAGACTTGATCTGACAGTTACCTATTCGTGAGGTGGTAACTGTCAGTTCAATGTAGGGTCATCTGTACTAAGCATGACAACTTAAGTACTTAATAGCTTACAAATGCTTTTTCCTTTAGTAGTAGTTCTTTCGAGGTTTGATAGAGTAATTAAAAATTACTTTAACAAGATAGACTTCAACAAATTAAATATAAATCAACTTGAAAGTTTAGAAATACTTAGCTACCCACCTATCTCAGGTGAATTACAAATACCGAACTTGGCAAATATTAGAAAGAGCAATACATAACACATAAAAGTAAAGCTGTAAATTTGTATGCTTAAAGCTAAATGCAACTAAGTAACTACAATTTAAATAATTAGAAACAGTAAGAAGTAAATATGGATATAAAATATTGGCAGGGCGGCCTTGAACGTCATGAAATAGATGCAATTGAAAAAATAAAAAATGTATTAACTGGACCAAAAAAACAAAGCAACAAGGGTAAAAATAATAAAAAAAGCCAAGGTTTTGAGGCGCTAAAAACATTAAAAACCTCATTTAATGAGGGCTGGAAAGGGTATGCGGGTTTTAGGTTTATTAATAAAAATCAGCAAGGCGAAATAGATTTACTGATTGTAACTCACTGCAATATTTTAATTGTTGAATTAAAGCATTGGAATGGACAACCTATTACCTCAAATAATGGTAAATGGTTTTTTGGTAATGATGACAGAGGCAAGTCGCCTGTTGAAATAACCCGTAATAAAAAGTTTTTGTTAGATAATTTGCTCAAACCTTTTAGGGGCAGGTTTAGCAATGGTAAGCATATACCTCGTGTATACCCATTAGTGGTTATGACCGGTACGAGTGATTTTACTAAGTTACAAAAAAATGATTTAGCCGAGACGATGAGCTTAAATGACTTTTGTAAGTTATGTACCAATGAACATGCTTTTAATGAGCGTTTTAGGCCTCATCCTGATTCAGCCGTTTTACTTAACGATATTCCTTTATTAGAAAAACAGTTACTAAGTGCTAATAAAGTAGAATCGAAGCCATTAACGGTTGGTGGTTGGGTTGGGCAAGATGAAATATTTAAACATCCAAATAACATATACACAGAGTTTTATGCGCAGAGTGAGTCGGATAAAAACGATCATGCCATTATTCGTCGTTGGGAATTTGATAAATTAACCAATACAGAGGCTAAAACGCCGGATGGCCGCTTTAAAATAGTATCGCGTGAACGTGAAGTATTAACCAAAATAAAACGTGAAAACCGTGACTTATACGATCACTGCGTATCGTCACTTACTATCCCATCTAAAGACAAAATAACCTCGCAATACAACGAGGTAGTTGAGCTACCCGAAGGGCAAGAGCGCCTTAACGATTTTATTACTACCTATGGGGAAAACTTATCACTAGATGAGCGAATAAACTTAGTAAGAGTGTTAATTGCCCGCTTTGCAGATTTACACCAATTACATTTGGCCCATCGAGATATTGGCAGCCATAGTGTATGGTTGAGTACAGGGCAGCGTGTAGCGCTTTCTAATTTTATTTCAGCTTTTGAGCGTAAAAAAGAAACGATTGGTGAAATACGTGATGAGCTTTCGGTTTATGAACAGAAAGAAAGCTTCAGAAGCCCTTATATTCATGACGTTTCTCGTTTGGCCATTATTGCTTGGGCAATTATTAAGGCTGAACGTTTAACGCCTAAATTTGAAAAAAATATAGCACAACAGCTTAGTGATTGTGATGAGTGGTTTGGCCCTGTATTGCTTAATGCGTTTACTGATAAAAGCTATGCTAATGCAGGTGAGTTATTTGATGCGTTAATTGATAGCGCGCCAAGCCAAGAAGAAGCTTTTACGTTTTCTAGTAATCAGCTTGAGCGTTTTGTACAACATAGCAAAATAAGCAGATTACATCCTGAACTTGAGTTTATTAAAGAAACTGATAGTAAAGAAGTTTACAAAGCCGAAAATGGTTTAGTTAAGGTTTGGAACAATATTAACCCAACTGATATAAGTCCAGGGCTTGGCCAGCGAACGCTGTTTTTTTTAGAGCGAGCTGAAAAACTACAAAACTTGAATTTGAGTTTTGTGCCAAAAATAGTTGATATTGGTATAACCGCTCGAGATAGCGCTTTATTTTTGGTTGCACAATGGATTGAAGGAAACACCCTTGATACAAGCTTGAGATTTAGGGGAGCAGATATTATTGCCAAAGCTCTTATATCAAATGTGAGGCATATGCATTCACTTGGTTTTGCTCACGGAGATTTAAAACCAGAGAATATTATAGTTAATGGCGGCGATATTTTTATTATTGATGTACTCGATTTTCATCACGATGCTAACGAGGTATACAATTCAGAATATAGTCCTATAAATAGCGAAAACTGCACGGCATTTGAGCGAGATAACTTTGCAGTTATGAAAATATGCGCAGAGTTATTGAGAATTGACTGGGGTGAAGAAAGCTCAAGCCATCCTGCTTTAAGCAACGCAATAATTAAAGAACTACAAGATGTTGATTATGGCTTTAAGGAGCTTACGCGCTTTGAGGATGCTTTTTTAAATCCAGAACAAAGTTTAGAAGTTAAAGCAGAAACCATAAATATTGAGATTGGCGGCGCGCGAACTGATTTTGAAGATATTACTATTTATCCGGATAACGGTAAGTTGTATGTATCAATTGAACAAAGCAATAAAAACCCAGCAGACTTAGTTTTAAGTTTTTGCGGTTTAGGTGGGATACAAAAGTTATTTTTTAATAGAGCACAGTTTGAATTTGAACACGGTATGCCGCCTATTAAAAGAGAGAGTATTTCAAGACGAGATATTACTAGTGCAGACTTTGAGGTGCCTTTTGCAATTAAAGTTACACAAGGTAGGGCAAGTAACTTAGGTACTTTAAATCGTAGAATTAAGCAGCTTTATAGCTTTGAAAATGCGATTAAGCAGTTTGAATTAAAACGAAAAGAAACGAACTTACCTGCTGATACTACGAGCAGTAATAGCGTTGAACCATTAGTTGGCTCGGAGCTTAAAAGTGATGAAAGTGCAGTTGAGCCAATTTCTACACGTGAGTTATGGAGAGCCATTATACAAACAGAGTCGGAGTCTCATCCTTATGTTGAGCTTGCCAGTGAACCAATGGCTTACAAAGACAATAAAGACTTTATTATTTTGCCGTATGAAGCAGACAAAGATCCGCTAGATGCTTTTACTGCAAAAGACGACGTTGAAGCTTATATAGTTGATGGGGATGATGAGTTTATTATTGGCCAAGTGAATCTATCAAAATCAGGGCTTAATAAAGCGACACTATCAAATAGTTCATTTCACGCTAAAAGACTAAAAGAAGAGGATGTGATCTTTTTTAGGAGTAAGGCCGATAAGTCTTCTTTTGTTAAGCGTAAAAATGCACTTACCCGCATAATTGAAAACGACTCTGTTATTGAAAATTTAGCTGACTATTTTGAACCTGATTGCCAGCATGATCCGATTGATTACGAACATAATGTTACAAGCGAGGACTTTGCTCGCTACGACAGAAACGATGATAATGGCAACACAATAAAACTAAACGATAAGCAACGAATCGCGTTTCAAAAATTATTACGCTATGGTCCGCTGTCAATGTTGCAAGGGCCGCCAGGCACAGGTAAAACAGAGTTTATTGCTGCTTTTGTACATTACTTAGTAGAAAAGCTAGGGACGCAGCGTATTTTATTAGTTAGCCAATCACATGAGGCGGTAAATACTGCGGCAGAACGTATTCGAAAACACTGTAGCAGATTGGATACTCCGTTAGATGTGGTGAGGTTTAGTAGCCGTGAGGCGGCTGTTTCTAGCTCGCTACGAGATGTGTTTTCACCCAATATGGTTAATAAAAAAGCGGAGCAATTTTCTTCTCATTTAAAAAACCGTGTAATGTCTTTAGCTAAATCATTAAAAGCACCTAAAGAATATTTAGAGGCGTTTGTAGAACTAGATAAAAAAGTTCTCTCGATTATTGATGAACAACTCAGTGCATTAAAAGAACTAGAGAGCAAAGAGTTAGAGCCGAAAGATAAAAAAGAGCTTAAAAAGCAAATCAACGAACGAAAAGTATTAATTAATAACCGACTACCAAATGAGATCAAAACTAACAAAGATTGGCACGACGATTTAAGTATTGTGGGCGATACCTTAGTTAAGAACTTGAACTATGAGCATGCAGTACAGGCTAATGTTGCTGATAGCGTTAAGCGTTTAATAGCATTATCGAAAGATATGCTAAAAGTAATGAATTCTGGTAATGCAAACTTAGATGAATTTTTTGCTCGGTCTCGCCAACTCGTAGCCGGTACATGTGTGGGTATAGGTAATTGGCATATAGATATTGCAAGTAACCAGTATGATTGGATTATTATTGATGAGGCAGCACGTTCAATAGCGAGCGAATTGGCAATTGCCATGCAAGCCGGTAAAAGGGTTTTATTGGTTGGTGATCATCAACAATTACCCCCTTTGTATTCAGAGCCGCATAAACAAGCACTGGCTAGAAAGTTAGGGATTAAATCGGGCAGTGATGTTGATGAGTTAATTGAAAGTGACTTTGCTCGAGCTTTTAATTCTTATTACGGTGAGCAGATAGGCGCTAAATTACTAGTGCAATACCGAATGGCTCCCGCCATTGGAACTTTGGTATCGCAATGTTTTTATAAAGGCGAGCTTGAGAATGGTGAACGAAAAATTCCAGATATTTACGCAGATGTTCCTCCCCAATTAGATGCTGCTACAACGTGGTTAGATACTTCTTCATTAGGAAAGAAAGCGCATCACCAAGACGGCTCTGGTACAAGTATTTTTAATGATACTGAGGCTCAAGCAATTGTGGGGTTGTTACAGAAAATTGACGAAAATCTAGAGTTTGTTAACAATCTTAGTAAACAAGTAAAAGAAGGTGAAGCAGCTATTGGTGTTATTTGTATGTATGGCGAACAGAAAAAGCGTATACGACAAAAAATTAAAAAAGCAGGGATTTCAGAGTCACTTATGTCGCTGTTGAAAATTGATACTGTTGATAGCTACCAAGGTAAAGAAAACCGGATAATTATCTTATCAGTGTCACGTTCTGAACAAAGGCAAAGCCCAGGCTTTTTAAGATCACCAAACAGGATAAACGTTGCATTATCGCGAGCGATGGACAGACTTGTCATTGTAGGTGATAAGAGAATGTGGCAAGGAAAAAATAGTGACTTACCATTTGGTCGTGTAATTAAATTTATGGAAGAAAATAACACCCCAGGTGATTATGCTTTCGTTGATGTAAACCCTCAAAAGCATAAAAAGGCGGTGTAATTGTTATGGAAAATAATTATATAGAATTTAACGAAGTTGATTATATTGTTCCTGCTGAAACATATCGTATTGAATACTCTTACTTGAGTAAGCAAGGGTTTGCGTTTACAAAAGATTTTTTACTTCGTGCTTTGCATATATCTCCATTGTCTAAATTTGAGTTAGCATCGTTTTTTGGATTCAATCCACGTGAGCTTGATGTAGCTTTAGAGGAGCCCATTAATAAAAATGAAGTGACTTACTTAGAGGATGGCAGATTATCTCTGACTGTATTAAGTAAAGGGTATTTTTCTTCTTTAGACGATAAGCCTATGGTAGAAAAGCCTCAACCTGACTCAACTAATATCTCTTTTGAACTACTAGGATTTAATAAAGTAAATAAGCAACATGGAGGTTGGAGCACCGGGCTGAGGTTAGCGGCTAATAATGAGATTAAAAGCATGAGCGAACAGCATGCAAAAAGCATGTTTAGTAAACATTTTCACCGTTTAGTTGAGTCGGGTGACTTAGGCAAAATTAGGACTGAGGGCAACTCGTTACCAAGCCTTTACTCCGTAGATACAGTAACAAGAAAAAAAAGTGTTGCCCATAGAATAAAACGAAAGTTTGAAATAGATTTTGATAATAAAGTTAAGCCATTTTATGTTAATAAGATATATGAGAATGATGAGGCAATTAGTCAAGCGATCGCTCAGGATACGGATAACCTTAGGTTGAGTGACAACCTGCAGAGCATAAAACATGCTTGGGATGCGTTTAAGGATATGTCAGTAGAGCGTTTTGTTAAAAGTGGTGAAATTGATTTTCGTTCAATGATTGCGGAGATGGCTGATACTTCAGGGAGTAAGCCATATGAATTATTAATAGGCTCATTGTATAGTCGTCAGCCGTGGAGAAAGATTGAGGAGCACCTAAAGCGACTTAAGCCTTCAAAAAATCAAGGTGGACTAAAAAAATTAAAATGGATTGGTGCGAATACGCGTTATTGGGGTGTGAGTGAAAGCTTTACTAAAGCCAAAGACAGTTTGTTGTCGCATCAAAAGAATAAGAACGAAAACTGTTATGATTTTATGATGTACCTACCATGTGATGACAGGCCTAATGCTGCAGTTAATGGTAGAAAAGCATGGAAGTATAAGCTTGGTCAGTTATCGACTAGCTCAGGTATTTTAAACGGTTTATTTGATGGCAATGTTGAAGTTATGTTACTGGATAATGAGTTTGCAGCGGTTTGCTATCACCTTTTAATTCCTGACTTAAGCCCAGTACATATTCCTTTGGGTTTTTTTACTAGGGATAAGCAATTGGTAAGGCAGGTATCTAGTGTTGTAGATGATTACTTAGAAGGCTCAGCAGCATATGATAAGCCTAACTTAATAGGTTTGTTAAGCTCAGGTAGCTAACTAAAGGATTGAATTATGAAATGTACTGAAGCTAAGTTAGAGTAAGCGGAGGTTGAGTTACTTGGTGAGCAAGACTACTCGCAATTATTGGGCGGAGGGTTTACGCGAAATAACAGCTCAGCTTGAAAGCAGCCTGCCAGTGATTTATACGAGAGCAATGAAACCTTTTGTAAGTGGCTGAGTGATGGGTCCTGACTTAAACGGAAGTACTTACATATGAGCTAGGCATTGAAATTGAAGAATAAGGCTTATACGGCTCATGAAAAGCACTCGTGGTAAATATGACTTTGACTGCCCTTAAGATAAGCTTATTGAGCTTGCCAAGCGGTAAAAGTAATTGTAGATGACAAAGTAAAATTTGTTGATTGGAATCACCGCGACGATATTAAATCAGCTTTATAAATTGAGCTGATTTTAATACTCGCTAAATTTAAATACTCATCCATCAGCCGCGATGAAGTGTACTGAGAAATATTTGAGCAAACGCAGAGATTTAAAACTAATAAAGTTAAAGGATAACAGTTATGACTTATAAAAATAGAGATGCAAGCATTCGTTCTGAGAGTATGAATAAGTGGATTGGGCGCATTGAAGAAGAAACAGAACTAGACTCAATAGGCGATACACCTACTGCGAGGATGGAAGACTTAATAGAAAAAATTAAATGTGCTATGGGACAAAATGTTGATAGTGAAAGTTCAGAAAATAAAGCTGTAGATGATTCTATAAATACATTAATTGCTGAAGTTTTCGAGCAAGGTGTTAAGCGTGGTTTTAACCGTTCTTTAGATCGCTTTATGAGTGGAGCCATTAAAACAAAAAAAGTACCTCACGAAGATAAATGGAGTTTACACAGCTCATCGAGACACTATCAAATAAAAACTGATTTACCTACGGTTTGTGATGGCAGCCAATCAGTAACAGTAAAAATTAAGCTTTCTGAATGTGGTTTTGAATAAGCATGCTTTAGAGCAAGCAGGCTCGGTTTATAAATCGAGCTCAAAACTCGCACTTTAATCTTTGGCAAGCCATATATTTGTTAGATTCTTAAAGTCCATCAGTTCATTTATTTGTATTATTTTTAAATAAGCTCGCTGGTTTCTATTGTGCTTTTGACTAATACCAAGCTTGGAGTTTTCGAATGTAACCGGTGTGACACTGATATAGTGAAAACTATCTAACCTAATGAGTATTTTATTAAGCTTTTCGTTGCTAATAATTGTATTGAGTGCTTTTCCTAATAATTGATAAAGTGGCACGTTATTTACTTCTACTAGAGTCTCTGTATTTCCCTCAGCTATCCAAAAACCATAATCATCCCCAAAGTTATCAAGGTTTACTTTATTGGAGCTACAGATATATACCATCTCACAAGACGAATGTTCTTGAAAAAGTTCATTGAGTGCCAATAAAACTTTGATCTCTAATGGTTGTAAGTGAGGGTTGGAGATAACATTTTTTGTAAAGCAGTCTTGGTCATCTCTTAGTTTATGAAAAGCAAAAAGGCCACTTTCTGGGTCATCTTTGTCTAGTTCATGATTGTTTTTAGTATGTATCTGTAGAAGAGGCCTGTGAATATACACTTCTCCGTTTTTATGTCTGGCATAGTATTTTTCGGACTCGGAATCTTGATGCTTATTTTTAAGGATTATAGGGTTTTCTGCCGATCCTAAATTTATATTTTCCATAATAGTCCAAAAAAACGTTATAGCTTTATTTATGCCTCTGCAGGGCCTAAAAAACAAGGGGGTCAACTAAAGAATAAAACAAAAGAAAATAAAAAAGCAAAAAAGCTTTAATTATTAATATATTCTGCGTTTGTTTTGAGATGGAAGTGTGGGTACGTTACTTCTTTTTACTTAGTAATATAGCTGCATAAGTTAATGACTACTAGGTACATAGCATGAACAAAACACCTCAATTAAAACGTATTGTGGCACACTTTGCCACTCAATTATTAGAAGAGTTTGACGTAGAAGAGCTTTGGCACGATAAGCTATTTAGAAAGGCTTTGTGTGAGGTTGCTGGACTTAATTATTCAAACCTTCAAGGTTTAGGTGTTGATGATTTAGTTGCTCGATTAGATCATTTAGCAATAAACACAATGCCTAAAACGTTACAAAAAAATGTACACATATTTTGTAAAGCGTTTGGGCTTCCAAAAGCGGCTACTCCTTTGGTTATTTTCTCGTGCTTTATGACGCTCAGTAAACCTTTACGCGAACTTGTGGATTATTTACGTGATGATTACACGAACGTTATTGCAGAAAAAATAGCTCATGTTCTTGATATTGATGAAACACTACTCAACAAGCAAATTGGGTTAATTATTGAATCTGGTATGTATTCAATGGATTTGGAGATATTTGCAGGGGAAGATGAGTTTTTAATATTACCAAACGCAATTGCTAAAAGCCTGATTGAAGGTAAGTTAAAAAGTGAAAGTGATATTTTATCTAGTTTAGTAATCCCCTGTGAGGCTTCTGAGCTTTGCGCTACTGATTTATCTCACTTAGATTTAAAAACGTTACTTAAAGCTACTCAGAATGCAACTAATACCGCTGGGCAACCACTGAGTATTTTACTTTATGGTATTCCCGGTTCCGGCAAAACTTCATTGGCGCAATATTTAGCAAAAGCTTGTAGTTCGCAGTTGCTTATGGTGCAAGCTAAGGGTAGTGACTTAATAAACCCAACAAACGAACTTGATAGTAGAAGCGCAAGCTCTGAGCTACGCTTAGAGCACTTTAATATAGTAAGTAAGCTAGTTGCAAAACGTAAAAAAACAATGCTGTTACTAGATGAGTGTGAAAACATTTTTGAGCGTGATTTATTTTCAAAAAGTTTCTCAAAAGAGCTGCTTCATAGCTACATTGAAAATCAACCTGTGGTGAGTATTTGGATAACTAATCATCTAGAAGACTTACCTCAAAGCATTATTAGGCGGTTCAATATCGTTTATGAAATACCTGAGCTAAGTAAAACAACCAAAGAAAAAATGATTGGCAAATATGTTAAAGGGTTGAACGTGGGTAACAACTTCATAAGTAAGTTAGCAGCTCAACGAAATTTGCTGCCAGCCCATATTGCAAAAGCAGTACATGTAGCTAGGTTATGTGGATTTAAAGCACACACTGCGCGTGAATGTATTGAAGAGAACATCCAAAATACCTTAACTGCATGCGGCTTTTCAACTCATGAGCTGACTTATCAAGCAGAGCAAAAGTTTAATCCTAAAATGGTGAATATAGAGTCTGAATATGCATCTCTCGAACAGGTAGAAGAGGCTGTAATAGAGTTTTCGAGTTCACGAACTTTGCTAACTGGCCCGCCGGGTACCGGTAAAACAGCCTTTGTAAATTATTTATGTGAAAAAGCTGATTTTAAACTCATCTCGGTCAAAGCATCTGACTTGTTAAGCAAGTGGGCTGGCGAAAGTGAGCAAAATATCGCTCAACTATTTAAACAAGCTACACAGGAGATGAGTGCAATATTAATTGATGAAGCAGATAGCTTGTTATGTAGCCGTGAACAAGCGATGGCAAATTGGGAAGTGCAAATAGTTAATGAATTATTATGTCAGATGGAGCAATTTCAACTCCCACTTTTTGCAGCTACTAACTTCGCTAAAAACTTAGATAAAGCAGTAATTAGGCGATTTGATTTCAAGTTAAACCTAGCTTATCTAACACCCATACAGTGCAAAGGTATGTTTAGGCAGACACTGGGTAGAGGTGTTTTAAAAAAGACAGTTATAAATGAATTGCTTGGGTTATCAAAGCTCACACCGGGTGATTTTGCTATTGTAAAGAGGCAAATGAAGTTTTCGAAACGTCGTATGACTCAAGAGAGTATGCTGTCAATTTTGAAAGAACAAAATGCTCTCAAAGGTGATTCAGAACGCAAGATTGGATTTGTTATTTGAATTTACAACAATGACTTAAATAGAAGTATTGATTTTAATATTATTAGGAAACAGAATTATGAGTGATAAAAAAATATCAGATTCATCAGAGTCAATAAAAGTTAAGAAATTAAAAAAGGAGGCAAAACTAACAAAAGGAAAAAAATCAAGAAGAACGCCTGATTTATCAAAGAGAAAGAAGACTAAAGAGTGGCTCGAAAAACACCCTAAAGTTTATGAGCTGGCTAAAGAGTTACTTGGCTTTCTTGAGCAGTATAGGGAGCCTAGCTTTCCGTATGGCTGGTTTGATCGAACAAAAAGTCATGTTTTCAAATTCGGTAGGGACTCTGTCGGCCCACGTTTAAGTATCCGCTGTAACGAAAATGATTGTACAGTTACTATAACATTGCCAAACGACAATGAGCTTCTAGACGAGCTTGGGTTTTCAAGTTCTTCAAAGAAACCAGATCAAAGTAAATTAAAGTTGAAATTTGAAGTAGAATCCAAAAATCAAGCTAATTATGAACACTTAATTAAAGTACTTTCAACAAATTTGGTCACACCCTTATCCGCTGGGCAGGATATCGATGTTGATGTAATACCAGAAGCTAAAATAGGTGAAGCTATCGATGAACTTGCTGATTTTAAAGGTTTAAATGAAACGGAAAAAGACGCTCTTGTGAAAGTAAGAATAGGACAAGGAAGCTATAGAGACGCTTTGGATGATATTTGGAAAGGCTGCGCACTAACTGGCATAAAATGTAGAGACTTACTTCGAGCTTCACATATTAAAGCTTGGCGTGATGCTGAGGCTCATGAAAGATTAGACCCATACAATGGTCTATTGCTTGCAGCACATTTAGATGCTTTATTTGATAAGGGCTTAATAAGCTTTGACTCAAATGGCTTTATCTTAATATCAGACTCTATAAGCGAATCAGATTTAAATAAACTATCATTTGATAAAACTATGCAACTTCATATACCACAAAAAACGCATGAATACATGAAATACCACCGAGAGAAATATGGTTTTGGATGTTGATATAAAAGTTTTTCAATGAATTCCCAGCGCCATTTAGCAATTCTAGAGCTTGTGCCTTCAAAGCCAAGCTCTATCACTATTATCCAACTGAAACAAAAACTTTTTAATAGTGGCTTGAACCTCTCAACACGCATGTTGCAGCGTGATCTTCAATCTTTATACGATCAAGGCTGTTTTGGCCTTGAAAAAGATACACGAACAAAACCTTATGCATGGTCTATTAGTAAGGATTGGCGGGGAAGCTCACCGCTACTAAGTATTGAGCTTGCTCAGCATTACTTACTGCTTGAGCAGCTTCTGCCACAGAATATCCCTGTAGATATTAAACAAACAATTCATGCTAAAGCTGATATTGCATTACAGCGACTAAATGGCATCAAACCTGAATGGTTAAACCTAGAAAATAATAGCTCGATTAAGGTGAATCTTGACAGCAAGGTTGTTGAACAAATCGAGCATGCAATAAAACATAATCGTTCAGTTAGTGCTGAGATTTATCGCGCTTTATATGATCAGGCACACTGGTTAGCTTTTACTGAACTTAGCTTCTATGGTCTTGAAGAAGACAACGGAATTCTTATGGCGCAGTTTATGGTAGGGACGCTGCATGACAAGTGCTATCAGATGCCGGTTTATCGTATTCGTAATGTGAAAGTATTACAAAAGACACGGCGTGAACCAAATTTAGAGCAGTTAAGCTCATTAAGATCTGCGATTAATAAAGGAAAGCGTCAGGACACTATTAACTTGATTATCAAAGTGCCGTCTCAATCTTCATTGAATCTGGGGTTTGTACAATTTGGTGAGTTAATAGAGCAGAAAAAGTTAGATGCTCAAACATCACTGCTTAAATTCAATGTGCAGGACACTGAGCAATTAACAAGTGAATTGTTTAGAGCATCACATTGGCTTGAGGTAATAGAGCCTCAAGCTGTACGCAACAGAGTCATCAAAAAACTAAATGAGGCTTCAAACACTTATAACTTGTGATTTTCAGATGCGTCAAAAATTGACGCACCTTGTTGTTATGCTCTTTAAAAAATGAGGAGCAATGATGTTTGAGTTAGTTGAGAATTTAGATGGCTTGTCTATTGGCGTATTTGGTATTGGTGGCTGCGGTTGTAATACCGTCAATACTATTTTTAATGAGGTTCAAAACCCGCAAACTAAGTTTTACTGCGTTAATACTGATAAGGTTGTATTAGAGCACTCTCAAAGTGATGACTTTGTGTTGATAGGTGCTGAGCTTACAAACGGCTACGGCGCTGGCGCAGACCCAGCAATAGGATTACTCGCCGCACAAGAAAGTGAAGAGCAATTATTAACGCTTATCAAAAGCTGCGATATTCTCCTATGCGCAACTGGCTTAGGAGGTGGCACTGGTACAGGAGCTAGTCCATTCATAGCTAAGTTAGCCAAAGATCTTAATAAGCCCGTAATCTGTGTTGCCACTTTACCATTTACCAGTGAAGGGGATTTTAGGCGAAAAGTAGCTGAGCAAGGGCTTGATGAATTAAAGCAGTTCGTTAATGCTGTTGTCACTTTACCAAATGATCAACTTATTGAGGTGCTTGGCAATGAAATTGGCTTATTTGATGCCTTTAAGCACAGTAATCAAATTTTACATTCTTTAATTACCTCACTCATTGATATGCTGTGTTATCAGGGATTAATTAACGTAGATCTACGTGACTTTCAAAGAGTAATGGACGCCCAAGGAGATGCTGTATTGGGGGTTGGAAAGTGTGCAGATGAAAGCGATTTACAAATGGCTCTTACGCAAGCCCTGAGCAACCCTCTGGTTAGCAGTGTTGATATGAGCACAAGTACAGGTGTTATTGTACAAATCAATTGTGTTGATGAGATCTCATTAGGCAGTTACAACACCATAATGGATACAGTACGTCATCAAGTTAGCCCAAATGCAGTGGTTATTTGTGGTGCATCTAAAATTACGAGTTTGGCGAATAACTTTGAAATACTCATCATAGCCACAGGTGCAAAAAGTCAGTTAATTCATGCCAAAAACATAGATGAAACAATACCTAAAGTAGAGCAAACAACAAAAGCTAAAGCTGTTGTATCTAGTCAAAGTGATATTTTTGATATTCCGGCTTTTATACGCAGTCAATCATCAGCTCCCTCTGTTAAGTAGTTTCACAAGGTTGCTACCAACCTAGCTCTGCGTATCTGTGCTCAGTTATTTGGTAGTATTTTATTCGTTCTAAATACTACCAAAGCAATTGTAATGAGGATCAGTAAAGTACCTGACACTTGTATCTAGTAAAGAAAAATTAGCTTTTATCTTTTTGACTATATGCTTTTTAAACAAACTTTTGTCTAAATATACGTATGAGGTATTTTGATCAACATTAAAAACAACTCGACCTCTGGGAAAGTTGTAGTAGTCAGTGTTGTCTAGCATTAAACTAAACAATTGATAAATATTATTATCTTCCCACTCAACTTGGTGTTGCAGCGTGCTATCAATAAATCCAAGTTGATCTGGCTTTAAGTCGATAGCACTTTGAGCTTTAAAGACTAATGTGTTTTCAGCAAACCAAAAGATGCCAACTTTGATATTCATGAAGGGCTCCTAAACTTATTTTTCCCGACATTACTCGGTTAAGTCCAATTTAGAACCCTTCCTCATTGCCTCTTTCTGAGAAAATTTATACTTCTGATGAGGTGCTTATTATCGCTACTGGTATGGGTAGGCAAAATCTAAATGCTAAAAACCTCTCACTTATCTCATCACATAACTTAGTTCGGTAGATAATCAATAATTGCATTTATTTTTGCAGTATCGGACTTGGAGATTCCAAACAGGTTTTAAGCTTGATCTAGATCAAAGAAACTTAATACGCTGCAATTTATAGTGCGCGGCTGCAATTTTCGTTGTTTTTAAAAACTAGATTAGATTTTAAAAACAATACCCATTTATAGTGCTTAAAGGTGTGTCATGGCATTACTCATCAATAACAAATGTATTAACTGCGACATGTGTGATCCTGAGTGCCCGAATGAAGCTATTTATATGGGTGCAAAAATCTATCAAATCGATCCTAATAAATGCACTGAGTGTGTTGGGCATTATGATAATCCTACCTGCGTTAGTGTATGTCCTATCGACTGTATTAAGCCCGATCCTAATCATCGTGAAACCTTAGATGAGCTTGCTGAAAAGTATATTAAGCTGACTGAGTGAATTAAAAATAAAATTTACTGCTTATTAGTACACCTTGATTCAAATGTTCTACACTTACTTTAATGCACGTTAATCTCTTGAGGATCCTATGTTTTTCAGTAAGTCAGTAAACTCTGAGCTTGTGTCGTTAAAGACTGAGTTATTTCATCTACAGCAGGTGCGTGATGGCTTGAATGAAGAAATGATTTCGCTTAATGTACTTGAAAGCGGCGAGGTATCCTATATAAATCAGAACTTTATCAAAGCACTTGGCTACGATAAAGATGCGTTCCCTGGCACGCACCTATTTGACATCATTACAAATGAGTCCAAATCTACTGAACAATTTAGCCAATTCTCTTCTGCTTTAGAGCATTGTAAGCACTGGGTTGGGGCGCTGCAGTTTTATCACAAAAGTGGTAAAACAGAGTGGCTTAGAATTATTTCGCACCCAGTAAAAGGTCCTCAAGATCAAATTCTATTTTTCGCAATTTATGCCACTTTACTAACCGATACAATTGCTACCGCAAGAGAGCATAAAGACATTATTAAAGCGTTACACCGTGCTATGGCGGTTATTGAATTTGATTTAGAGGGTCATGTTTTAAGTGCAAATAGTCATTTTTACAATGCGATGGGTTACTCCGAAAAAGAGATAAAAGGTAAACATCACAGAATGTTTTGCGAACCAGAAGAAGCAAACTCTACTGAGTATGAGCAATTTTGGCAGCGTTTAAAAAATGGTGAGTACATAGCATCTCGCTTTAAACGTGTTGATAAGTTTGGTAATACCGTTTGGCTTGAGGCCTCTTACAATCCGATTTTTAATGATTTTGGGGATCTCTATAAAGTAATGAAATTTGCAACTGTGATCACTGAACAAGTGAATCGTGAGCATGCAATTTCTCAAGCGGCAGAGATTGCTTACGGTACCTCAACAGGAACCGACAAACTCGCTGTAAAAGGAGCTGAAGTACTTAAAAACACAGTTGCTGTTATGGATGAACTTGCTTTACAGATGGAGCAAGCGGCGCAAGAAATCGCAGCCTTAGATAAGCAGTCGCAACATATAGCAAGTATTGTACAAAGCATTAGTAGTATTGCTGATCAAACTAATTTATTAGCGCTTAACGCTGCAATTGAAGCAGCTCGTGCAGGTGAGCAAGGCCGTGGTTTTGCGGTGGTTGCAGATGAGGTTAGGCAATTAGCATCTCGGACATCTAAAGCAACTGAAGAGATTGTGGAAGTTGTTCAGCGAAATCAATCATTAACTCAAAATACAGTAAAGGTTATAGAACAAGGGAAAGTCAAAGCAGAGCAAGGTCTTGCTTTGTCGAATGAATCAGGACAAGTAATGGAAGATATTCAACATGGAGCACAGCAAGTTGTTGATGCGGTTGGCCAGTTTGCTAACCAGTTAAATAAGTGATTCTAATTTGCAATAAGCCTTAGGCATCTGCATTGATGCAGCTGTAGAGTATTATAAGCAACCTAATAACGAAATTTTGCTGTGTTATCAATGCGGTTCAATTTCCTTAAAAGATCCTCCTATTTTTTGCGAATTGGAAGGAATACCTTGTCTCACTTCTTGAAACTCCATATCATAGAAATATAGGGATATATTGTAATAGTTTAATATTCAGTAACTTTTTAAGTAAATGAGTTCACTGTTTGAATTTTAATTTAGCAATGAAGTGATGTACCCCATGTTTTCTACCAAGCCACTAAAAAATAAAATAACTAATCTTGAAGACGAATTATTTAGGGTTTCTCAAATAAAGCAAAATCTTGATGAGCTAATGCTTACATTAACGCTTGATGGCAAAGGCTGTGTTATTGATACTAATCCCCAAGTTCAAATTGAACTGGGTTTTAGCGCAAATCAACTTGATGGGATTGCATTACTTGATTTAGTGCCGCAATTGGCGCGAAAAACAGAACACTATCTGAACTTTAAACACGCACTACAAAACAAAAAGCCATGGGCAGGAGCCGTTCAGTTGGTCAATGCTAAAGGTGAAGAGGCTTGGCTAAGAGTGTTCGTTCATCCTGTGGTAAATAAGCAAAACCAATTTCTTCATTTTACATTGCATGCAAATGCACTAACACGCACGATTGAATCGTCACGCGAAAACCAGGACTTAGTAAAAGCAATTCATCGCTCTATGGCCGTAATCGAGTTTGATTTAACGGGTCATGTATTAAAAGCAAATCAGCAATTTTTACTGGGTGTCGGCTATAAAGAACACGAAATTATTGGTAAGCACCATAGTATGTTTTGTTCACCTGAAGAAGCAAGCTCATCAGAGTACGCGGCATTTTGGCAGAAACTACAAAAAGGTGAGTTTGTTTCCTCTCGATTCAAACGTGTTAATAAATATGGTGATCCCGTTTGGTTAGAAGCCACATATAATCCTGTGTTTAGTGAACAAGGGGAGCTTTATAAGGTTGTTAAGTTTGCAACGGTGATTACTGATCAAGTAAATCGTGAAATAGCTGTGTCTCAAGCAGCTGACATTGCTTATAGTACCTCGACTGAAACTGATCAAATCGCTCATCAAGGAGCTGAAGTACTCAGTAATATGGTTAGTGTTATGGATGAACTTGCAAATAAAATGGAACAAGCAGCAAATGAGATCACAGCACTTGATAAACAGTCTCAGCAAATCGCAAATATAGTTCAAAGTATCAGTAGTATTGCTGATCAGACAAACCTATTAGCGCTTAATGCAGCGATTGAAGCAGCTCGTGCTGGCGAACAAGGAAGGGGCTTTGCTGTTGTTGCTGATGAGGTAAGACAGCTCGCTTCACGTACTTCAAAAGCGACTGTTGAAATTGTTGATGTTGTACAGCAAAACAGGGCACTGACTCAAAATACAGTTGAAGTTATAGAACAAGGTAAGAGCAAAGCTGAACAAGGCTACAGCCTAGCAACTGAATCTGGCAAAGTTATGTCAGATATTCAAAATGGCGCACAAAAAGTGGTCGATGCGGTTGGTCAGTTCGCTGACCAACTTAAATAGTGTTACCTGTGCTTATATTGAGTTTTGCAATAACCTCTTAAAATATCGGGATGGCGAAGTTTAATATGTTTACTTTGTCTCCCTGATACGCGCTTTCGCCAGAGTTTAAAACTCGAGCTCGTTAATTGCTCACGCATCAGTGCAATAACGTTTTTTTCATTTAAACCAAACTGTTGGTTTATTGCTTCAAACGGGGTTCTGTCTTCCCACGCCATCTCTATGATGCGTGATACTTCATGATCTAAGTGCTGCATTCCGGCTCCTTTTTGTAGCTTATACGTATTTGCAGCAGGTTTAGATTATAAAATATCGTGTTGCCAGTGCTCTGCTAAAAAGTCGATGAACGCTCTGACTACATTTTGTTGGAAGTTACGCGATAAATACACCGCCCATAAGTGAGAGCCCATAGTAGTATGCTCTGGCAGTACTTTTACAAGCTCACCCGATGCCAAATAGTCATTGGCGAGATCGCATGGTAGGTGAGCCACCCCGATTCCTTGTTTTGCTGCTTTTAGAAGCACCCCCATATCGTTGGCAACAATGTTGCCCTTCACGGTCACTTTTTGTGTGTTGTCGCCGTGTTGAAATTGCCAAATAGTGTGTTTGTTATGAACAAGACAATTGTGAACAGATAAGTCACTCGGCTCAAAAATCTGTGGGTGCACAGCTAAATAATCGTTAGAGGCACATACGGCGGTTGCGATATACATTAGCTTACGGGCAATAAGACCTTCATCGGGCTGGTGGATGTAACGCAAAGCGATATCAACGCGGTCATCAACCAGCTGCGATAAACTATCAGAAAGTAACAGTTCAAATCGCGTCTGCGGGTGGCGTTTGGTAAACTCTTCGATGGCATCAAATAGCTTATGTTGGCCAAGCCCAATCGGGGAGGCAACGCGAATGGTACCTACCAATTCGTTGTTATGACTGTGTGCTCGGCTTTGTAAATCAGACACTTGATTTAATATTTGCTGGCAATAGCTAAGGGCTTCTTCGCCTTGAAGGGTCAAACTTACTTTGCGTGTTGTGCGATGAAACAACCTTAAATTTAGCCACTTTTCAATGTCTTGAATATGCCTAGAAACTTGTAATCGGCTTAAACCTAGATGCTCTGCAGCCTGAGTAAAACTGCCTGTACGGGCAACTTCGACAAAGCTAGTAATTGAAGTGAGTTTATCCATTGGTATCTTAAAATGAAACAATTTGTATCTATATAGTGTATTTATCAGTAATTGGTGAACAAGTAAACTGCAATCATTGAAACAAACAACGGAGAATTCCTCATGAAATTAGCAGTTATTGGCGCAACAGGTTGGATTGGCAGCCACATTACTTCAGAAGCAATCGCACGTGGTCATCAAGTTAATGCATTAGTTAGAGACGCAAGTAAAGTAACCCAAGATAACGTCACTGTGACTGAATTTGATTTAACTAAAGACGATATCGCAACTGCAGCTGCAGGTAGTGATGTTGTTATTGCGGCAATTGGTGGTCGTGCTTTAGGGAATCATGAAATTGTTGCAAACACAGCAAAGCAATTATTAAACGCGCTTGCAGGTACTGGCACACGTATTTTATGGGTGGGCGGAGCTGGTAGCTTAGAAGTGGCACCCGGTGTAACTCTGGTATCAAGCCCAGACTTTCCTGCTGAATACAAAGCAGAAGCCATTGCTCAAGGTGAGGCACTTGATGTATTTAGAGCATCAGCAGCAGATACAGCTTGGACTTTTGTTTCACCGGCAGCGGTCATTTACCCTGGGGAGTCAGAAGGCCCGTACCGTGTTGGTGGCGACAGCTTCTTTACTGATGCAAATGGCGAAAGCAAAATATCAGTTACTGATTATGCTAAAGCGATGCTTGATGAAGCACAGTCGGCAGCGCATTTAAATCAACGTATTAGTATTGCTTACTAATAGCGAGCCTTTATTCAGGCTCATAAAATGGTATTCTTAAGAGACGTGTTAAGTTACCTGTTTAATTTATGAGCCTGTTATTTTCTATTGCACTTGCAACCATTCCTGCTTTACCTGAACCCGTCGCGAACAATGCTGTCGCCAAAGTTGTTATTGATGAGCAAGCCTACTTTTTAAGCTTTATGGGCTTGAGCTCAGGCAAGGCACATACCGATGTTCATAATAAAGTGTGGGTCCTTAAAGTGGGCGATAACGCCTGGCAAGCGGCTAAAGCTGTGCCAAGTACGTTGCCCCTTACTGGGCGCTTGGCAAGTACCGCAGTGGGGGTTGGTAAGCATGCCTATGTATTTGGTGGGTATACCGTTAGCGCCGATCATCAAGAAATCTCTACACCCGATGTATATCGCTATGATGTGCTCTCTAATTCATATACGCAACTTGCCAGTATGCCTGTTCCGGTGGATGACAGTGTGGCACTTAAGTACCAGCAGCGTTATATCTATTTGGTCAGTGGTTGGCATAACGATGGTAATGTTAACTTAGTACAAGTGTATGATACGCAAACAGATACTTGGCAACAGGCATCGCCGTTTTTAGGTCAACCGGTGTTTGGCCAAGCAGCGGCAATTAGTGGAAACACTCTATTGGTGTGTGATGGCGTTAAAACACAGGCGAATGCTGATAAGCGCCGCTCTTTTGCTGCGGTTGCACAGTGTTTAAAAGGCACGATTGATGCTGATAACCCATTAAAAATAGATTGGCGTACCGTGCCGCACCCTACAGGTGTTGCCCATTACCGTATGGCAGCAACCAGTTTTAATGGCGATATTTATATGATGGGAGGCTCTGATAACCCATATAACTACAATGGCATGGGATACGATGGCAAACCAGCACCAGCGAGTGATCATGTTTGGCGCTTTGATATTGAAAAAAACACATGGCAAGTAATGCCAAAAGCCGATACCGCGAGCATGGATCATCGAGGTTTATTAGAGCACCAAGGAAGTTTGTATCGTCTGGGTGGTATGGACAATAATCAACAAGTGACAGCCGATGCGCTTGGTTACAAGGTAAAGTTATCTCTATGAATACACTCTATATTACTGGAGCGGGAGTGAGTGCCGCTAGCGGTATACCAACCTTTCGTGGTGAAGATGGTTATTGGACCATTGGTAGCAAAAATTATACGCCGATGGAAATGGCAACCCGTGCTATGTACCAAAACAACCCTCGCGAATTTTTAGCTTGGTATTATCATCGTTTTGCAACCTACCGCCATCACGGCCCTAATGAGGTTCATCATTGGTTGAGTGATAAAAATCTCATTACGCAAAATATTGATGGCCTTGATGGTAAAGCGGGAAACACTGATTTTATTGCTATTCATGGTCGCTTAGATCAAATGACACTGTTTCACCATCAAGGTGACGATGTGATGGCTTTTAACGCACCGTGGGATAAAGTCAACGAAGACAACCTCCACCACTCCTTGCTTGAGGTGTTCAATATTAATAATGAAAGCCCCAAGCTAAACGAATCGTTTAAGCCGTACGTGTTGTTATTTGACGAATACTACACTGAGCTTTATCGAATCTCTGAGGCGCAACAGCGTATGCTCGATGCCGATAAAATCGTCTTTATCGGCACCTCGTTTAGCGTCAACATTACGCAAATGGCACTCGATATTGCACGCAGTCAAGGCACGCCAATTGAAGTAGTAGACCCAGATCCTACTCATGTATTTCATCCTAATGTGACATACCACAAGATGACAGCGCTTGAGTATGTTCAGCAGCAAGGATAAAAATAAGGCGCTTATTAAGCGCCTTATTTAATTATTACTTTTCAGCTTTTGTTGCTGTGATGTTTAACCGCGCTTGTATGGGGTCCGGTAAAAACTCTGCAGTCCCTGACTTACTCATTTGCAGTATAAAAGATTCATCATTTTGATATGCTTGCCAAGTCGGTAAACCTGGGCCATTTGGTGTGCCTAATTTAATAAAGTTCGTCACATAACGGTGCATTATTTTAGCGGCTTGCTTATCTTGCTCAGTGGTAACGTGCCCATATTTAGCAGCCACAGTATTAAAGAAGTACGGAATTTCGCTGGCGTGCTCTGCACCAGGTTTATTTAAAGTTTGCGCCACATAACCAAAACGATATAAAAAGGCATCTTTTCCCATATCTGTCACACGTTTTGCAACGAACCTTGCTGGCTCTTGCATTAAAGCGTCTTGACCAACTTGGTAATTAAGTAAGGGTAAAGGCATTTGGTCATTTGCATCGTAAGTCATTTTTGCTTGTGTACTGTGCGGGGCAAAACTTGCGAATAGCGCATCTTTAGAAGCAAAATTAGCAAAGCCTAAATCCATATCTGTTGTGCCAACCATAGTCGCGACATGGCTAAATGTACCTTTACTCAAGCGTGCTTCTGTCGCCGAATTGATGATAGTGCCATCAATAATTGGCCCGCCAACGTACGTAGACTCATCATTATTTTGTCGATTTAATGTGCTCAAATTTAGGTTATCAACCACGTCTTCGGCAGATAACTCACGTAGTGCAGCAAGGGCATTTTCATCACTGCCTAAAATGGTGTGTTGTTTAGCAAAGTTTTCGCCAATTTTTTCGGCGCTTAATACGGTGTCGTCATCACTAGTTAGAGGCAACTGCTTAAAAAGCTCACGTCCGCCCGCTGACATAATAATCGCTTGCTGGAATAAGCCGCTAGCTGCAGGGGTTTGCATCATCGCATGTACCGATGCGCCCCCTGCAGATTCCCCCATGAGTGTCACTTTTGCAGCATCACCACCAAATTGAGCGATATTTTGTTTCACCCATTCAAGTGCCGCAATTTGATCCATTAAAGCGTAGTTGCCAAGCGCATCGTTCTCAAAACGACTCAGAGCAGGGTGCGCAAAAAAGCCAAATCGGCCTAAGCGATAATTAAAGCTAACAAAAATAACCCCTTGTTTAGCAAAGCTCTCACCTGAATAAACAGCAGGTGATGCGCCACCATTTACAAAACCACCACCGTGTATCCACACCACAACAGGGTAAGGAGTATCGCTGGGTTTAGTGGGTTTAAATACATTTAAATAAAGGCAATCTTCCGAAGGGGTTGTTGTCAGCGGTGCTGCATCGGCTGCAAACGGCTTTTGCATACAGTCAGGCGCGTAATCGTTAAGTATTTTTACATCTTGCCACTTGGGCACAGGTTGCGGCGCTCGCCAGCGTAACTCTCCCACCGGAGCTGCAGCATACGGAATGCCTTTATAGGCAATAAAACGTCCTTCTTTTTGCCCTTGGATAAGCCCGCCGGTGACGGCAATTTGATCTGACTGAGGTTGTTCTTGGCAACCTTGCAAAAATACAGCAGAGCCTAATAGAAAAGATGAGTAAAAAATCGATTTGAGAATACGCGATGTCATAACAAAGCCTAGGCTATTTGGGTAAGGCTTATAATATTAACATATTCAGATAGTAACAACGAGAAAACCAGCATAGCTACAAGGGGAGGCTATGCCGGTTTTAGTATTTGGCTAATAAAGAGTTTTCCTGTCATTAAATCGTTACAAAAAGGCTCTAAAAATCTGCAGCTCAATAACTTAAGGATCTGTGTAATACTTATTAGTGCAAAAAATTGCTAATGTAAAAGGAGTGTATTCTCATTTTAAGGTACATATGTTAGATAAAGTTTTGCATGATTTTTTAGTCATTTGGGCAACAATAGACCCTATCGGCACAATGGCGTTGTTTGCTGCTTTAACAGCTAAATTGCCTGCCGATAGGCGGCGAAAGACTGCTTTTAAAACGGTGGGTTATGCTGCCATTGTATTAATTGGAGCGATTGTCATAGGGCAGTTGCTGTTAACTGCAATGGGTATTAGTTTGTTGTCGTTCCAAGTTGCTGGTGGCATTATTTTATTTCTGTTCGGTCTACAAATGATTTTTGCTGAGGAGGCCCAGCAAGGTGATGTTGAGTCACAGCACGATATTTCTGTATTCCCTTTAGCAATTCCCGCAACAGCATCGCCGGGTGCAATTTTAGCGGTTATTCTAATTACCGATAACCATATTTATAGCGTTCAGGAACAAGTAATTTCGGCAATAACAATGCTGGTAGTGTTATTGATCACTTTATTATTGCTGTTATTAAGTGAGCGAATTTTGAAAGTTATTGGGGTTGGCGGTGCATCGATACTAACGCGAATTATGGGGTTAATTTTAGCTGCATTATCTGTTGAGTTTGTGATGGAAGCACTAGGAGTCGCTAAATGGGTGGCCAATAATTAAAAAGCCCGCAGTGCGGGCTTTTTAATGGGGTATGCCAATATTATTCAGAAACAGTGAAAGATACGTCTAAGTCTTCACCCGATGTTACTGTAATTGGTTTTACTTGATAAAGCGTAAATGCTTCGTCTTGCGTTTCAGCGTCATCGATGTGCGCTGCACAGGTATAAGCAAGTTGATAATCACCTGGTTGAATGAACGCAAGTTCAAATTCGAATTGGTTATCTTCGCTATCGAACACAACATCCGCCGTTGCAAGAGGTGCATCTAATGGTGTTTCATCTTCGTTAACTTCATAGTTGTCCATTGGCATTTCAACATCGCTGCTATATAGGTAAACAGCATGACCGAATGAGCCATCTTCTAGTGCGATATCGATATTATCTGTTTCACAGTTAGCGATAAGTACGTCGCTTACAGTGCCTTCGATATCTTCAGATTCAGCAAGGTTTTCTAAGCGAACACCGCGTGGTTTTAAGAAGATCTCATCACTATTTTGTGGATCAACTAATGACTTTTTAAGGTCAAATTCAATAACAAACTCGTTACCAGCTTGGTTTAGGGTAAGGCCATCAAGTTGAATTTCACCGATACCATCGTTGCCTTTACGTTTAACAACCAGTGGTGCAATGCTGTCATCTTCGTAAACAACATGCGAAGTCATGGTTAAATCGTTTGTGTCACCATTGATCACATCTGCACGGATCCATTGATATTCGCCAGCAGGCACTTCTTCATCTTCTAATAAAGAAAATACATCATCACCTGTGTAGTCTAATAAGTTAACCATTTCAGGCATGGTTTCATCATTATCTTCACGGGTCTCAAACGTGAATTCTTCACCACCTTGGGTTTTCAATGTGATTGAATCAAACACAACATTTACAGCTTTTAAACCTGTCACTGGTGCATCAGACACACCTAATGTGAACTGTGCAGTTTGCGGCTGAGGATCAACCGAGTCGTTCTTGTCGTTATCTGAACCACAACCAACAAGTGCAAATAAAACGGCGCTGCTAAGTAATGTAGATTTAAAGTTCATCATTTCTTCCCTTTGTGTTCTAAAAATTTATTAGCAGTGTAATAACTAAAACTTAATGTAACTTGAACTTCTAATGATAAGTTTCGATTAACACCTTTGTACCTTTTATGTAACAAGCTGAAAGTCAGAATAAAAAATAACTGCAAGTTTAGAATGCTTTTTAGGTAAATCCATTTTTCTTCCACATTTTGCTGACACCATGACAAAAAATAAGAACCTAGGAACGAAAATGAAGGTTATTGACTTGGAAAAGCGCTTTGAGCTTATGAGCTGGGCATTATTAAGTGCAGTAAATATGCTTTTACTAGTGGGGTTTATGAATAGTAAATCGGAGGTAAGTAATTTACTTTTTAGTTTTTTGTTGTGCTCTGTTTCATTACTATTAGCGGTACTTGTATTCAATTCAAAACGCAATTTAACGGTATGCCGCCACGGTGTGCATTACCGCAATTTATTCGGGCAATGCCGCCATATGCATGCAAGACAAGTGCAATTTATTCACCATTACTCGTTTTTTGGTTTGCGATTAGTGCTTGTTATGGGCGAAAAATATATTTGCTTTGCGCCTTTTTATAGCCTTAATGACAAACACCAACAACGCTTAAAGCGCTACGATAACGATTTGTTTGATTGGCTAAAGAACTTACAAAAGACTAATGATTTTTGTTAAGCAGGCACATTTACCTGCTTAACCATGGCGCTAGATATTAGGTTTTATAACGACTTACATTTTGTTCTAACTGAGTTGCTGTGTCTGTCAGCTCGTGCATGTACGATGTGGCTACATCGGTATCATTGGCGGTTTTATTCGCAATATCGACAATGGTCGTCATGTTTTGGTTAATCGCTTCAGACACTGATGTTTGCTCTTCAGCAGCTGTGGCTATTTGTGCATTTTGTGACGTGATAGTGTTAACCGAAAGCAATACTTCATTGAGTGCTTTTTCGACTTCGCCCGCTTCATTAACACTGGTTGCACTGCCTGATTTGATTGACTGCATAATGTTATTTACAGTTGTTGTTCCTTGTTGTACTTGCTCAATCATCGCCTCTATTTCATGAGTGCTATCTTGCGTGCGTTTTGCTAGCGTTCGCACTTCATCAGCCACCACCGCAAAGCCACGACCAGCTTCACCAGCTCGGGCAGATTCAATTGCCGCATTTAGTGCTAGTAGGTTTGTTTGCTCGGCAATGTTTCTGATCACATCAAGCACACTACCAATTTGACTCGATTGTTGATTAAGCTGATCGACCGCATTCGCCCCTTCATCAACTTGTTTAGCAAGGCCGTTAATCACCTTTATGGCAATGAGCAACTGGTTGTTAGCCTGTTTGACTAAATGATCGGCATGCTCAGCAGCCGTTGAGGCCTCTTGCGCACTGCGTGCAACTTCCATTGACGCCGCCGACATTTCGTTTATTGCGGTTGCAACTTGTTCACTTTCTTCATGTTGGCGATTAATACCTGCATGCATATTGGCAAGTAGCTCGTTGAGCCTATGTGACGCTTGATTCATCGATTGCGATGATTGGCGAATATCAATAACCATTTTACCAACGTCATCGGCAAAGCGGTTAAACGAACTGCCAAGCTTGCCGAGTTCATCGTCTCGTTTCACCATTAAACGTTGGGTTAAATCGCCATCACCTTGTGATATATCGTTCATTGCTAGTACGGTTGTGTGCAAAGGGCTAGTAATACTGCGCGATACCACCACTGCAATCGCTGCGGTAATTGCGACAGCAAATACAGAAGCGATGATGGTGTTTATAAAGGCATTATCGATACCTTCATTAACGCGTTGTTCTGTCGCTGCGACTTGTTGCTCAAGACCACTGATCCAAAAACCTGTTCCTAGCACCCAATTCCATTTTGGTACCAAAGCGGCATAGCCGAGCTTAGGATTCACACTGCCATTGGTATTTTTCCAAGAATACTGCACATAACCACCGCCGTTCTTGGCAGCATCAATCAGTTCTCGAATGAGATAAACCCCATTAGGATCTTTGAAATCATAAAGGTTTTTACCCTCAAGAGAGGTGTTAACCCCATGGGCAATGTTGACACCTTTTACATCATAAACAAACACATAGCCAGTATCGCCAGCATCATCAAAACGCAAATTACGTAAAATGCTTTTTGCTTGGTTTTGTAGTTGCTCAGTATTAGAGCCATCATCTTGTGCGATGAGGTTAGCAATCGAGCTCATGGCAATTTTTTGGTAATTGCTAACTTCAGACTTACGGTCGTTTTCCATTTGTGTTGCAAAACTTTCAACGGTTTGTGCACCACTGTGTTTTGATTGCACATAGTTGTAGAGTGTCAGCATAATTGCAATGAGTAGGGGGGGAAGTAGGGCTAGAAAGAGTACCCGTTGCTGTATTGATAGCGCCATTTATCGCTCCTAATAAAAATCCGCAGTACTAGTTTAGTACTTTTCAAAAGTTTTATTAGTCGACTTTATGGTTAGATCGATAGGCTATTGAAGCTGGTTTATGCGACCTGCTTATAAAAATACACTGTTGCATCAAATTCACCGGAGGAACTTTTCGCAAATCCAGGAATAGTGCCCGCTTCAATATAATCGAGTTTACGATACAAATATGAGGCAGTGTCACCTTGGCGGGTATCAAGTAATAGTAATTGAATACCTAAAATACGCGCGTCGGTCTCTAGGCTATTCATCAATTGTTTTGCAATTCCTTGGCCTTGATATTCGCTGTGCACCATGAGCTTTTCTACTTCACCGCGGTGAGCGCCATTAGCTTTGGCGCATAAAGAAAGCTGTACTGAACCAATCACCGTATCACCATTTAGGGCAAGGTAAAGCCTACGGTAAGGCGTTGCTAAATCTCTATCAACCCCTTGCCAGTAGTCGTGTGCTGACTGTAATGATAAAGGAGCAATAAAGCCAATTGACGCGCCACTGGCCACGCTATCAATTAGCAAATTATTGAGGGATTTCGACACCCCTTTTATAGAATGCACTGCTTTAATTTTCATTATTTATTCTTGTTGAAATGGATACACAGAACCTAAATTAAGTAAGCTGGTTAGCTCATCAAGTGCCTGATAGCTTTCGGTTAAAAGCATCGGATCGGCAAAGTCGTCACTACTTAACGAGTCACGATAATGCTTATTCGCCCAATTTACTAGTTGGGTATATTTTTCTTCGCTGAATCGTACTGCCGGATTAACCGCGGCTAGTTCGTCAGTATTGAGTGCAACACGCAAGCGTAAACAAGCAGGGCCACCGCCATTTTGCATGCTTTGGCGCAAGTCAAAAAAGCGCACTTGCTGAACAGGGTTATCAGCCAAAATCATTTCTTGAATGTAATCGTGAACAGCTTGATTGCGCTGACACTCTTTAGGTGCAACCAGTATCATGCTGTCATCACTTAAGGTAATTAATTGGCTATTAAATAAATAGCTGCTTACAGCATCTGTAATGCTCACTTTATTGGTTGGCACTTCAATAATATGTAGCGGCTTGTTGCCAAGGTAGGCTTGTTTAATTTGTTTCAGCGTATCTGCTTGGTGCAAAAAGGCTTGTTCGTGGCATAAAAGTACATTGCCATTGGCCACAGCGATCACATCGTTATGAAAGACACCTTGATCTATCACATCAGGATTTTGTTGAATAAATAACTGATTTTCTGGCTTTAGCTGATGTAAACGGGCTATTGCTTGCGAAGCTTCAAGAGATTGTCTTGCAGGAAATTTAACAGGTTTTGGTAAGGCGCTATTAAAACTACTTGCCCCATAAACAAAGATCTCAAGCCCTGTATCTGCATGGCTGTCGCATAATCGATTATGATTTGCGGCGCCTTCATCACCAAAAAAGCCTTGAGCAGGTAAATGCGTATGATGGCTAAAGTAACGCTCATCGTTAAACATGGCTTTTAATAATGCTGTAGTTGTAACGGGTTCTAGCGAGCGGTGAAACTTATTATTTAAGTTAGCAGCCGTAAAGTGTACTTTGCCATCAAGGGTATCGGCTGAAGGCGAGATAGTGCCAGCATTGGCTGTCCACATGGCCGATGCACTGTAACAAGCTCGCAGTAAAACTGGATCGGCTTTAAATGCTTTTTCGATAATTTGGCTATCGCTGCCTGTAAAGCCCAGTCGTTTTAGTACGTTCATGTCGGGGCGAGCATGAGGTGCAAAGATACCTTGCTCTAGTCCTAACTCGTGCATCGCCCTCATTTTTTCAAGGCCTTGTAGTACAGCCTCTTTAGGGTTTGAATGTGAAGAGGCGTGACTTAGTGAAGCGACATTGCCATACGATAATCCCGCGTAATTATGGGTAGGCCCCACTAAGCCATCAAAATTAACTTCTACTGCGTGCATACTTTGTCCATCATTTTTGTGCATGTATTTTAACCATACAGAAGTTATTTAGCTGAAGCCAGCTAACTCTAATTCGACATGACGCAAACTTTGTTGAAGGCGTTTCTGAGTAGCAATTAAATACGCTTTTTGTTTGTTCTGTTTAACTTGTTGCTGTCGTGCAGCTTTATATAACACACGCTTAGGAATGTGGTACTGCTCAGACGCTTCGGTGATTGTCAGTTGGTGCACCGAAATTTTTTTTAGCGCTTCAATAAATGCAGGATCATTATTTAACATAGCGACGCTCCAAATCAGCAACATTATGCGGATCGTTTGCTTCATGTATATGCCATGTGCTGATGTCTAATCGCCAAAGTAGATAAAGAGTGTGAAAGAAGTTAGTCACGTTAGTCTCCTTGTTAGTGCCAGTTCACACTCACTATTGGAAGATCTGTGCCAACCCTTTATTAAATTAAAATTCATTAAAAATCAATAGGTTAACTTGTGGTGGTTTGGGTGTCCCTAAAATCAGGCACTAAAATAGTGAAAGGCAAATGCAGTAATGCACTTTAATGATGCGTGCTTTTATTGTTGAACGAGGAAATACGCGATGTGAAATCGCTACTACTTACTCGTATCTATTTCTCGTAGGAATGACTTTAGTCATGAATAATTAACCACCACACAAAAGTAAAACCTTGGCCGTAGGCGTGAAACTTGTTTCGCGCGCCAAGCAAGCGTGACGCCTACAGGTAGTACCGGCTTTATGCCGCGACATGGCTAAGGTCGGTGCGATACGAGAATAAAACGCGATGTGGAATCACTGCTACATGCTCGCCCCTCACATCTCGTAACTTGAATCTTAATTTTTTGTTTCGCGCGCCAAGCAAGCGTGACGCCTACAGGTAGTAGCGGCTTTATTCCGCGACATGGGTGAGGTCGGTGCGATACGAGAATAAAACGCAATATGAAATCGCTGCTACGTGCTCGCACCTCGTTTTTCATTCCTCGTTACTCAAACCCTTCCAACACAAGCTTTCCGCGAGCTTTGTGAGATTCTAAAATCCCATGGGCTTTAATAAGGTTTGCTACGTTTATCTTACCTAAATGCTCACCCAATGTTGTTTTAATTGTGCCGTTATCAACCAAGGTGGCAAGTTCTGATAGAAGCTGATGCTGGGCAATCATATCCTCTGTTTGGAACATTGAGCGGGTATACATAAACTCCCAATGCAACGAAATACTTTTACGCTTTAACTTCAAAATATCAAAGCTTGCAGGGTCGTCGATCAGTGCCAATTTACCTTGTGGCTTGATCACTTCCATAATGCTATCAAGGTGTTGGTCGGTGTGCGTTAAGCTCACTACGTAATCAAATTCATTCAGGTCGGCCGCAAGACGTTGCTCGTTAAGGTTTTTGCTATGATCAAGCACATGATCAACACCTAAACCTTTAAGCCAGTTGGCGCTTTCTTCTCGTGCGGCGGTACCAACAACGGTTAAATTGGTAAGCTGTTTGGCAAGCTGCACTAAAATTGAGCCTACACCACCTGCGGCACCTATTACTAATACAGAGGCTGGCTTATTGTTTTGAGATTTTTCAATCTGTAAGCGGTCAAACAATAGCTCCCATGCCGTAATACTTGTTAAGGGCAGGGCGGCTGCTTCACTATTACTCAGGCTTGTTGGTGCAAGACCGACAATGCGTTCATCAACAAGTTGCAGCTCAGCATTACTGCCTTGGCGCGTTAAGTCGCCAGCATAAAACACACGGTCACCGACATTAAATAACGATACTTTGTCGCCAACAGCTTTAACCGTCCCCACGGCGTCCCAGCCAATAACTTTGTAGCCATTGTCTGGTGAAACATTAGCGCGAATTTTAGTATCTACAGGGTTTACTGAGATTGCTTCTACGGCGACAAGAATGTCGTGACCTGTCGCAACGGGATCAGGTAATTCAATCGCTTGTAATGATGAGTCAGATAACGTTGGGGTTGCTGTTGTGTATCCAATTGCTTTCATGATGGTGTCCGTATTGATGAGTTTTAAACACTATAGCGTATAGAATTATATTAAAAAGAGGTGTAATCCAAATTCACTTTCAAATAATTTTTGTTAATTAAGGTCACTATTTACTAAATCGAGTAATTCAATTAGTTGCAGTGCTTGTTGTTCGTTAATGCTCGGGAAGCGACAACGAATTTGCGACGGTATCTCAGCGGCTTGATCTTGCATCGCCTTGCCTTTGGCTTCGAGCTGCACGAGTCGTTTGCGTTTATCATGGCTATCCTTAGTGATTGACAACAGTGCTTTATCGCTCATTTTTTTCAAAATTTGCGTCATCGCACCGCCATCAATGGCGGTTTTTTCAAGTAATTCAGCAATACTGATCTGATCTTTTTCCCACAGCGCCATCATCACTACGTACTGCGGGTAGGTTAAATCTAATTGATTGAGAGAATCTCGATACGCACGGGCAATCCCATTCGATGCCATATACAAGCGGTGGCATAGCTGGTTATCTAATTTTAGTTGTGGGTATTTCATGCACGATCCTCAAAATTCAATACGAGTATTTTAATTTGCATGCAAAGTATTTGCAATCCCGAAAAAGCTGATCTAATATACTTTGCATGCAAAATATATTTTCACTCAATTAGGAGAGTAATCATGAAAGAACTACAAAGCGTCGCATACACAGCAAAAGCAACAGCAACAGGTGGCCGTGAAGGCACAGCAAAATCAGACGATGGTCGTTTAGATGTGGCACTATCAACTCCTAAAGGGTTAGGTGGTGATGATGGTCAAGGTACAAACCCTGAGCAGTTATTTGCAGCTGGTTACGCGGCTTGTTTTATCGGCGCATTAAAGTTAGTGGCAGGCCAAGCAAAAATTAAATTACCAGCAGATACCCACATTAATTCTGAAGTATCAATTGGTCCTATCGAAGGTGGTTTTGGTATTGCAGTTAAGCTTGCGGTATCGGTAGGTGATCTTGATAAAGACACCGCCCTTGCACTGGTTAATAAAGCGCACGAAGTATGCCCATACTCAAACGCAACACGCGGTAACATTGCTGTAGAGTTATCAGTGATCTAATCGCTATTTACCAAAATAGGCCGTGCTTTATGCACGGCTTTTTTGTTTTTCAGCAATCGATTTTGCTAAATCGCCTGAACCAGTAAGTGCTGATACTAGACCTTCGCGTGGTTCACTAAATTGTATTGGCTTTATCTTGCTTGCTCGGGCTGCATCGAATACCGGTATTTGGCTCATTGCGTATTCTGACAATGCGGTAATGGTTAATGATGGGTTTACCCCTAAATTTCCGGGTATGATTGAGCCGTCAATAACACGTAGGTTTTGATAGCCGAACACTTCACCTGAGCTATCAACAACGCCGTTAGAGGCATCAGTGCCCATGGCGACTCCACTCATTATATGCGCCGTCATTGGGGCACCAAAGAGCACTTCAGTTAAGGCTGAACCGGGCACGCCACCGAGTTTTTCGGCGTAGAGTTTGGTTGCTTCTTCTGCTTTTGGAAAACTAACGCTAAGCGGCGTGTCATTGTCTTTTTGCACCGCAGTAATGCTGTTTTTAAATAACCGATACCACTTGCGTCGCCATTCAAGGTGAATAAACGCCTCGGATTTTTGCATCACCAAAAATACAATTGAGCTGCGGGCTTTGCCTTTTGGCCGCAATACTTTAGCTGTTTTTATTGGATGGCGCAGTGTATTCACTAAAAACTTAGCAATACGCTTGAGGCCTTTGCCTGTCACCATAGGAACGTAAGGTAAATATAGCCATGTGCCATCAGCGCCTTCTCTAAACCGGCAAATTTCAATGTTGGTGTCTTTGTCGACCGAAATAAATGAGCTGATCGCAACGCCATCATCAACTTTTTTAGTGGTATTGTTCGCGGTGGTGAGGGTTTCTGAGTTAGTGCGAATTTGCTGACCTAGCCAAGCTGAGATATTGGGCAGTGTTTTGTCTTTATCGCGCATTTTTAAAAGCAAAGGCACAGTGCCCATGACCCCTGCGCTTAGCACGACGCCCCGTGTTGTCAGCGTGTAAATATGGCTATTGCGATGGCTGGTATCTTTAATTTTAATTTTGTATCCGGCGCTGCCATCTGCATTAAGCGGGATGATTTTGATTACTTCAGAGCTAGGTCTTATCTCTACACCGTTGCGTTCGGCAAAGTACAGGTAATTTTTCATTAAAGTATTTTTGGCATTATGGCGACAACCAATCATGCAGCTACCACAGTAATGGCAGGTATTTCGCCTCGGACCATCGCCATTAAAGTATGGGTCGGGTAGCTCTTTTTTATAGGCTTCGCCGGGTTTTGCAAAAAGCACCCCGGTGTTCACGGTTTTGAATGAGTCGCCTTGCCCCATCTGATCAGCAATGTCTTTTAGTGTGTGATCGGCAACATTGGTATAGGTATTTTTGGCGCTACCTAACATGCGCTGTGCAAGGCCATAGTAGGGCATGAGGCTGTCTTTCCAGTCTGATTTTATCCGTGTCCAAGCAGGAGATTGAAAGACTTCATCATCAGGAATAAGGTGCACATTAGCATAAATTTGTGAGCCACCGCCAACACCAACGCCATGTAACACTGCGACTTTGCTGGTAAACGAAAATTGAATGCAGCCTTTAAGGCCAATTTCTGGCTGCCACATATAGTTTTTGATATCTAGGTTGGTCTTTGGAAACTCTTTATCTTCGCGGCGAAGACCTTTTTCAAGTACTAAAACCCGGTTACCTTTTTCGCTTAGGCGAAGCGCACTCACAGAGCCACCAAATCCCGAGCCTATAATAATTTGGTCAAAATCAAATGTGTGTTGCTGCATTGTTTTCGCCTATTGGTGTTTATTATTAATTTAGCTGATTATTAACTTACTTTTTAATTATTAGAAATCATACTTTTTTTATATTTATCCTAATGAAACCAGTCAAATGGTCTAAACTAAAGGTGATTTATAATAGTAGCAGGAAGAATCAATGCGGCAGTTAGCGTTAGCGAAAAAGTTGTTATGGCTTACAGTTGGAAGCATTTTCATAACCGTTTTTGTTTTATCAAGTGTTTTATGGTGGCAATTATCGAGCAGTAACCAAGATTTAGCTGCGCAATCAGAAAAGCTGATTGTCGCCGAAGTTGAAGAAAAGCTAGCATCAAATGCCGTAGCGTATGGTGAACAAGTTGCAGGTTTTATAAACGAAGCCTATCGAGTACCTTATTCATTTGCAGCAATCTTAGGGGATCACGATGCAGCAGGCACCTTAACTCGAGATGCGGTGGTTGAGTTAAATCGCTCTTTGCTACAAAAAAATACTATTCTTTCATCTATTTATTCGCAATTTGAAGCAAATGCGTTTGATGGCCGAGATGCTAATTTTATTAGTGGTTATGATCACTCAGTTGCTGGTGTAGGTACTTTAGAAATCTACTTTACTCGTAATAGAGATGGCAGCATAGAACAGCAGGCAGTTGACGATGCGGCTGAAAAATATGTGGATACGCTCAATGAATTTGGTCAGCGTGAAGCTGAGTGGTACTTGTGTGTAAAAGACACCAAAGTGCCATGTATTATGGAACCCTACTTATACGAAATCACCCCTGGTTATTCTGAAATGATGACCTCTTTAACTGTGCCCATTCTTCGTGATAACGAATTTATTGGTGTTGCCGGGGTTGATTTAACATTGCCTGTATTTCAAAGCATGACCGAGCAACTCTCAAAAGAATTGTATAACGGCAAAGCCCGCGTCACTTTATTAAGCTCACTCGATTTAGTGGTTGGTAGCAGCCATTACAAAGATAAGCTTGGCAGACCGTTAAAAGAGGCGGTGGCTAAAAGCACTTTAGACAATTACGTAAAAGCGAAAAAGCAAAGTGGTGTATTTAAAGTCGGTGATGAGTATTTAGTTAACTACCCAATTACCATAAAGCTTGCAAAAACACAGTGGAACTTACTGATAGAAGTACCCGCCGAGCTTGCCCTTGAAGGGCCTCAAGCGCTAGCAAATAGCATGAGTGAAAATGCCAATACACTAGGCGGTTTGATTTTGGTGACGGGTATTATTATTGCTGGTGCAGCCTTTGTGATCATGACCTTAGTGATCCGTACAATTGTGGCACCATTACAGCAGATTCAAAAGCGCGTTGATAACCTTGCCAGTGCTGAAGGTGACTTAACTCAGACCTTACATGTTGATACTCACGCTGAGCTAATCGCATTAGCAACTGGCTTTAATGCGTTTCTTGCTAAATTGCGCGATTTAATTGGTGAGCTTAAGAATGTATCAACGCAAACCAAAGAGCAGGCTCACCTAGCGACTAGTGTTGCCGTTGATACTAAGCACAACGTTCAAGCTCAATTCCAAGAAATTGAGAGCGTAGTGACCGCTATGAACGAAATGAGCGCAACAGCCCTTGAAGTTGCAAGAGCCTCAGAGCAGTCAGCGCAACAAGCCGATGAAATAAATGGTTTAGTTGTTAGCAGTGAATCGAGCTTGTCGTCTGCGGTTACCCAAGTTAAAACCATGTCGGACGAAATTAAAGAGGCTAATCAAGCGGTCGAAAAAGTTGCGGCACGCAGTAACGATATTACACAAATTTTAGATGTGATCCGAACGATTGCAGAGCAAACAAACTTACTTGCACTGAATGCTGCAATTGAAGCAGCAAGGGCTGGTGAACAAGGTCGTGGCTTTGCGGTGGTGGCTGATGAAGTAAGGGCTCTTGCTTCAAAAACGCGTTCATCAACCGATGACATCAGTGGTTTAATTGACAGCTTACAGCTAGAAGTAGGTAATGCGTCTAAGGTTATTGAACAAGGTGTTGTGCGTGCACAGACCGCGGTAGATGAAACCTCAGTTGCATTTGATGCATTACACGAAGTTGTAGTTAAAGTAGACGAAATCACGCAACAAATTACCCACATTGCAACGGCTGCAGAAGAGCAAAGCTCGGTCACAGAAGAAATAAACCGCAACCTGACGTTAATTTCAGATGCCGCATCGCAACTCGCTGAGCTATCTACCCAAGCCGGTGATGGTAGCCAAACTCTTAATGCACTTGTTGCACAACAAGATGATGAGTTGAATAAGTTAAAAACGAAATAGAGAGGAAGCTATAAGTTCTAGTTGCGAGATAAGAGATGCGAGAAAAACGCGATGTGAAATCGCTGCTACAAGCTCGCATCTTGTATCTATTTATCGTAGGAATGACTTTAGTCATGAATGATTAATCACCACACAAAAGTAAACCTTGGCCGTAGGCGTGAAGCGTGTTTCGTGCGCCAAGCAAGCGTGACGCCTACAGGTCGCAGCGGCTTTATGCCGCGACGAAGGGTAAAAATATCGTTATGCGATGAAGTAATCGAATCTGAAATCGATTAAAGGTGGTTATACATCGCTCGTAATTGTTAGATATTTATTTTTACCAAAAGTAACGTAATAAATGGGTAAAAATAGACCCGATAGTAAGTTACTGCTCATAGTGTTCGAAACAGTTACTTTATTTGATTGAATATCTTTGACAGAAAGTTTAGGGCTAGAGCACCAATCAATGGAGAACCAGATAAATCTAGCGTCGTCAGGTATTGTGTAGTTGGTTAAAGAGTTGGGTTTGATTTTTCCGATCTTTTTAGAATCGGCCCATAAAGTGTAATCTCTAATTTTATCATGATGTTGTTTTGGTCTGGTTACTTCAATTTCCATTTGAACCTCACTAGGATAGTAATTCCATTAAACTTAACGGGCTTATAGCTCGTTTTCTTCCATATTCAGTGTATTTTTATCAGAGCCGTTAATTAATTACTAGTCGTATAGTGCAAAGAAACTTAAGCTCATGCTCGCACCTCGCACCTCGCACCTCGCACCTCGCACCTCGTTTCTATCTCTCGTAGGAATGACTTTAGTCATGAATAATTAACCACCACTCAAAAGTTAAACCCTTGGACGTAGGCGTGAAACGTGTTTCGCGCGCCAAGCAAGCGTGACGCCTCAGGTAGCAGCGGCTTTATACCGCGACATGGGTGAGGTAAGAGCATACGAGAATAAAACGCGATGTAAAATCGCTGCTACATGCTCGCCCCTCGCATCTCGTCCTCGCATCTCGTATCTTTACTCTCGTAACTCATTCTAACTACACTGCGCTTGATTACGGCCTTGGTTTTTGGCTTGATACAATGCTTTATCGGCGCGTTTTAACATCGATTCTATATGCTGATCACTTGCTTTTAAGGTGCTAACACCAATACTCACGGTGAATTTAACGTGTTTGTTGTCGGCGATGATGTCTTGCTGTTCGATATCGGCTCTGATCTTTTCTGCGATAGCAAAGGCTGTGTGGTTATTTGCCATAGGTAAAAATAAGACAAATTCTTCACCACCAATGCGTCCCGCAATATCTGATGCTCTGCTATGTTGGGTGAGTTTATGTGCTGTGGTTCGTATTACTTCATCGCCAGTTGCGTGGCCATATTTGTCGTTTATAGCTTTAAATTGGTCTAAGTCTAACAGTAACAGGGAGCAGGTACATTGCGCGTCATGATATTTTGCAAACTGCCGATTAACCTTTTCGAAAAAGCCACGGCGATTATAAAGTTGTGTTAAATGATCTGTCACTGATAAGGCTAATGCTTCATGCTTAGCACGTTCTAGCTCATAGGTTCTTTCTTCTACTTTTTGTTCGAGCATGGTGGTCAGCTTTTGTTGTTCTTTCTTGCGCTGAATAAACACAGCTTGAATAAGCAATACCGCTGAAAGAGTAAATAAAAAGAAAAACTGCATGGTCACTTCAGCTGTTTTAGGGTGATGATAATAAAAATACCCCCATCCTTGATTACTTCCTACCCAAGCTGCAAAAAATACCAACATATTCATGCAGCTGGTGGCGGTTGGTGATAACCGCGTGGCTGCATAAAGCAGCGGAAACAACAGTAATGCAGGTTGTAAAAATGGTAATGTCATGGCTGTGTATGCGGGGCCAAAAATAAAATAACACAACAAAACCACGGTCAAAGTAAGCAACAAAAGTTTAGAAAATTCACTAGAAGTGACCGGGTGCGGCCAATTTCGCCATAAAAAGTAAAGGGCAGGGGTGAATACAATCGCCGCTAAGGCATTGCTAATACTCCAATTTAATATGCCTACATACAAGCCATTAAACCACTCGATACCAACTAGTGAGTATATGCCCACACCGAAAAGTGCAGAAATCACGCCAATCGCAATGCAAGCAACAATAAACACTCTGGCTAAACTGGTGACGCTTGTCAGCAGTGTGTGTTGTTTAAGTTTTCGGTTAATTAGCCAAAATGCTGTTAAAGCAGCGAGAGTATTACCTGTGGTTGTTGCGGCATTTATTGCTATGTGTTTAAACGTGAATGGATTTAAGTCGCTAAGATAAAAGTAACAAAGCACAACTAAACAGGTGCCTGATGCAACGCCCAACCAGGCTTTACGACCAAATAACATCAAGCCTGCTAATGCGACTCCTGCTGGTGGCCATACCGCCAGTGTTTTTAACACTTGCATAGTAAACAAGCCAAACAGCAGATAAACAGAGCAAACAATTATATTAAATTGCCAAGGCTTGAGCTGTGTGTTCATACATCCCTTTATGTGCTTATGTAAGAAAGCCACCGACTTGCGAGTTAGCATTAACCAAACTACTAATAAATTAGTATATTAGTAGTTGGAGAATAGGCAAATTCGATTAATCTAAAGTGGTTTTTCTCTAGCTGTTTGCTATTCATACAATTTATTAGACTAATAGTTAATGTGTTTGAAAAATAACCTTTAGCTTACTTTTTCAAAGCGTTTTTTATAAATAAAGCTATTTATATCAATGTATTAAATTTATTTTCGGATGCTCTCAGTTTATTAAAAACACCTATTTTATAAATTCATACCCTACCTTTTGCCTAATCGTGTTTTACGTCAGGCTGCTTTACCCTAACTGCATAATAAAAACTCACACAATTTTTCAAGATAGGTAGTAGGAGAACTTATGAATAAGAAGCAACAAAGCTATCAAGATCTTCATAAACCCAGCAGTGATTTTTCGAGTCGTGACGAATACCTTGAACACGAATTACAAATTATGCAGCCTAAGCGCTGGCGTCCTAACTTACCATTTCGTGACTATCGGTTTGAATTAGAAGACTCTATCCCTGCCATGGCAGGGACCATAGGCAAGGTGGTCATGGTGGGTGCAATTGCTGCAACATTTGCAGCGCCATTGGGCTTAGGTGAAGGCTTTATTTTAGAAAACGTGCGTTATGAGCTGTTAATTGTATCGATCTTCATTTTATTATTTTCGGGCTTCTTTTTACCAACAGCAAACTTAGCGGGTACGCATGGGCCGCTTATTCCTTTGATCCCGATAGTGGTGGCAGCGGGTGGTCACCCAATGGCCTTCGGTTTACTGATAGGGGCGTTTGGCTTATTACTGGCGCTTAGTAAAGGCGGGAGCTTACTGGCGGGTTTAACCAGCCGAGGCGTGTGTGGCGGTTTACTGCTTTACCTTGGCTTTATTGGTACGATTTCACAGGTTAAAAAGCTGTTTGCATGGGCTGAAGGCATTGATATGACCCATATTGCTTTCATTGTAATTTTATCGACTATCGTGTTGTACGCCTTACTTGAGCACTACAAAAAACGTTGGTTAGCCGTGCCATTAAGTTGCTTGCTTGGCGGTTTAATTGCATTTTTACTAGGGGCGCCGTTTGAGTTTAAAACAGCACCGGGTTTACCAAATATGAACCCAATGTATTGGTGGGGTGAAAATACCGGTTGGATGCTGGGATTACCAACCCTAGAGAGCTTTGTAGTGGTCTTGCCATTCGCGGTGCTTGCGGTTGCCATGTGGTCACCTGACTTTTTAGGACATCAAGTATTCCAAAAAATTAGTTACCCAGAACGCACTGAAAAAGTACAAATGAACATTGACGATACCATGTTTAGTGCTTCAATCCGCCAGACATTTGGTTCATTGTTAGGCGGCTCTAACTTTACCTCGTCATGGGGAACCTACATCGTGCCAGCAGCCATCGCTAAACGCCCAATTCCTGCGGGAGCGGTGTTAACAGCATTATTTTGTATCATTGCCAGTATTTGGGGCTACCCAATGGATTTAGCTATTTGGCAACCCGTGTTATGCGTCGCGCTAATAGTTGGTGTGTTTATCCCACTTCTTGAAGCTGGCATGGAAATGACCCGTGAAGGTAAAACTACGCAATCAGCTGCTATTGTGGTGTTTTCCTCGACCTTAGTGAACCCTGCATTTGGTTGGTCATTAACTATGTTGCTCGACAATTTGGGCTTAATTGGTTGTAAAGAGCGAAGCTCTGAGCTGTCTCCAATGAGCCGCTGGATTATTCCATTAGTGATGTTTGTTATCTTAACAAGCGTGATGGCAATGGTGGGGATGCTGCCAGGTATTCCGGCTTTAATGTCAGACTTTAGACATTGATATGTGAGGGTAAGGTGATAAACGCCTTACCCTTTAATAATTTTTTATAAGTGTGAACATCATACCAATAAGCTGCTCAGTCATCGGTTTCGACATTGGCCTGTGTAAATAACTTCTTAAGCCAGTAAATTGTATCTGAAATAAACGAGCATATTCTAGCGGACTATGAGTGTTGGCTAGTTCACCACGCTGTTGTGCAATATAAAATAGAGTCGATAAGTCGTGTTCAAACTGCTGCAAAAGGTCATCGGTTAACGTTTTAAGTTTAGGCTGAGTGTGATCGAATTCTGTACTTGCTTTGATTAACATACATACTTCACATCCATCTTCAGCACTTTCAAGTACCGTAACAACAAATGCATGTAAGCCATCAACTACTGTTTCGCTATTCTCAATATGGCTCGCTAGCAACAGCTTAAGTTGCGTAGCATAGACTTTTAAAGACTCTGAATATAAACCTTCTTTTGAACCAAACGCTGAATAAATACTGCCTGGGCGCATATCAACGACCGTTTGGAGATCACGGGTAGATGTTGTAGAAAAACCCTTTTTCCAAAATAGCATTTGTGCCTTCGTGATTACTTCATCGCGATTGAATTTAACTTTATTGACCATGACGAATACCAAAATTGAGCAGTTGTTCAATTTTAACTTGAACAACTGCTCAAAAACAACTAGGCTAATCATAAATCTTAGTCAGACACGATAGGAGATAACATGAAAAACTTTGAACTCTACACAAAAGAAACCGCGCCAGAGGGCTCAAAAGCACTTATCGATAACTCAGTATCAGCCTTTGGTATGTTGCCAAATTTACATGCCGTGATGGCAGAGGCACCTACACTACTTGAAGGTTACCAAGTGCTTCATGAGTTATTTCAAAAAACATCGTTTAATGCTCAAGAGCTGACAGTTGTTTGGCAAACAATTAATGTTGAACATAATTGTCATTATTGTGTACCTGCACATAGTGCAATCGCTGCGAGTATGAAGGTTGATCAAGAGATTGTTGATGCGTTAGTTAATAAAACTCCACTTGCTGATCCCAAGTTAGAAACTTTAAGAAATACAACCTTAGCAATGACGCGCAACCGAGGTGTAATTGACGAAAGTGAGTTAGAAGAGTTTTACAGTGCGGGTTATGGAAATCAGCAATTATTAGAAATTGTTCTAGGTTTAGCACAAAAAGTGATGAGTAATTATACGAACCATTTAGCTGATACGCCTGTTGATCAGCCGTTTAAAAAATTTATTAAGTAATAAATAAAGCACGGCTATATACCCAAACCACCTCAAGGTGCGAGTTTCTGCATCTTGAGGTGGTTTGGGTATAGCTTACTTAAACTTAACCGTTTTTTCGCTGCGGGTGTAAGTTCGGGTATCGGGTTTTGTCCATTGACCTTTTTTAAGGTAAGAGGTCGACACTACAAAGCTGTTATCTTTAAACTCGCTTGTCGATTTGACTTTAGTGATCCCATCTTTATTACCCGTTACATTTTCATAAGCAACAAACTGAGTAGGGCTAAGTACATTCATAGTGCCTTGGGTGTAAAACCCAGCTGTAGTGAAGTAATAAAACACCAAAGACTGCTTTTTATTGTCCCAAAAAATCATCGACTCACCACCATATTCACCTTCATTGATAGAGTGAATGGTTTTAATAGCCGTGCCATTGAGCGCGCGTTGCCAGGTACTCACATCTTGCACCGCAGGTTTACCTGCTGCGACATTAAAGTCTGACTGCCACGTGCCTAAGTAAGGTTCAAACACTTTTAGCTTGTCATCAAGTTGTTGCTCTGCTGCCATAACAGAAAGCGAACACAGGCAGATTGATAGTAAAAGTGATTTTAGGTATGCCATAATAGCGCCCCGATAAAATTAATTTGTTTTGCACAGTATAGGTGATACTTCGTTGATTAAGAAAACATTAATTACATTTTCATTGTTGTTTTTAGCGCTGCTATGGCTGACATCAAGGCAACTTAATATTACCTACTTTATTGCAGGCACTTACAGTGTAGCGAGCTTAATAAGCTTTTTGGTGTATGGCTGGGATAAACGTTTAGCAATGCAACATGGCGAGCATGTTATAAGAGTACCTGAGCGTACACTGCATATTTTAGGGTTAATCGGCGGTTGGCCAGGTTCATTCATTGCGCAGCAATGGTTGAGACACAAATCTAAAAAACGCAGTTTTATTGCCGTACTCTGGTTAACAGTTATTGTTAATTGTAGTGCGATATGGTCGCTGTATTATTTTAAGTTAATTTAAAAGAAGCTCAAAAAAGGAAAGCAGTCGCTTCAATGCCGATCAGTTAAGCAATTGACATTTGGCATAATAGGATCAAAATCCGATGATCACAGGTCATCGGATTTTTTTATGCCCCTTAATCATAGCTTCGCCAATATTTCATCATTTATCGATTCTAATATTCACAGCTTGTCGGAAATACTGGATGAGTCTTTAATACAACAAGCACTTGCAGAGTCTGGGGTCGCAACACTCAGGAAGCGCAGGCTACCTCTTGAGCTAATGGTCTGGAGTG
>NZ_LJTC01000009.1 GCF_001306915.1 Pseudoalteromonas lipolytica
ACTATGAAGTCACTCAGTTACATTTGAGACTCTAAATTTGTTTGCTCCACTTAGTAAACTAAGCTTCGCTGTTAGAACTCAATCTGTACGAGTGCCCACACAGATGATTGCTTTATATTGTTAAAGAACGTTGCGACGTTGTCGCTAGGGATGCGTATAATACATCCTTAATTTTTCGAGTCAACACTTAATTTTAAACTTTCTTTTTAGACCGTTTTAAACCGAAGTTTTACTTAACTCTCTGTCACGTTGTTCAGCCCTTTTCATTGCTGCCCGCCGTGTCAGTGGGTGCGCATTATAGGGAGATGGATTTTTAACGCAAGCACTTTTTGAAGGTTTTTTTGAATATTTTCAAATTAATCACATACCCACCAAATGCAAACAAGTTACCCACAAACCCCTGTGGATAACTGATGTTTTTTAGCAGAATAACTAAACTCTCCTCGCTTGATATGGTAACTTGCGCCGCAGATTTTCAACTCGCTCACAAGGCAAGAAAAATGACAGACATTATAAATAGTATAAGTGGTCTCCTTTGGGGTCACATTCTGGTTTACCTTTTAATAGCTGCGGGGCTATTTTTCACTCTTCGACTCGGTTTTATTCAATTCACTCAATTCCCACATATGATCAAAGTAATGTTTCAGAGCCGCCAAGGTTCTGGCGATGGCATTTCTTCATTCCAAGCTTTTTGTACTTCTTTAGCTGCGCGAGTTGGTACGGGTAATATGGCAGGTGTTGCCGTTGCACTTTATTTAGGCGGAGCCGGTGCAATTTTCTGGATGTGGCTTATTGCATTAATAGGTATGGCGACAAGTTTTGCCGAGAGTACCCTTGCTCAGGCATATAAAACGGTCGATGAAGATGGCAACTTTCGTGGTGGCCCTGCTTATTATATGGAATATGGTTTGGGCAAACGCTGGATGGGTGTGATCTTTTCTCTTTGCCTTATTCTTGCTTTTGGCTTGGTATTTAATGCTGTTCAATCAAACTCTATTGCTGCTGCATTTAATGTTGCATTTGGTATTCCAAACTATGTTGTAGGCATCGGCTTAGTATTAGGGTCAGGTATTATCATTTTTGGTGGCTTAAAAACTATTTCACGTTTTGCAGAAATGGTTGTGCCATTTATGGCGCTGGCTTATTTGTTAGTTGCACTTTATGTATGTGCCATAAACTACGATTTATTACCTAATGTATTTATGCATGTCATTAATAGTGCCTTTGGTATCGAGCAAGCGGGTGCGGGTGCAATAGGTTATGGTGTAATGCAGGCCATGATCCAGGGTATTAAGCGTGGCTTATTCTCTAATGAAGCTGGTATGGGTAGCGCTGCAAATGCTGCTGCAACGGCAACACCTAACCCACCGCACCCAGCCTCACAAGGTTATGTACAAATGCTCGGCGTATTTGTAGATACAATTATTATATGTACTGCAACTGCAGCCCTTATTTTATTATCACAACAGCTTATACCTGATTCAGGTGTGACTGGCATTGCGTTAACACAAGCTGCCCTTGAAGAACATGTTGGTAGCTGGGGTGCCACCTTTGTTGCAATTGCAATTTTGTTTTTTGCATTTACCTCGATTGTTGCTAATTATTCTTATGCCGAAACCAATTTATTGTTCTTAGAGCATAACCATGCATCGGGTATGTTGATCTTCCGATTACTGGTACTTGGTATGGTGATGTTTGGTGCGCTTGGAGAATTACCACTAGTATGGACCCTTGCCGATGTCTCTATGGGTCTAATGGCTATCGTTAACGTCATCGCTTTGTTTATGTTATCGGGCGTCGTTATTTGGCTCGCGAAGGATTACAACGCCCAACGTAAGGCAGGTAAATTACCTACTTTTGATCCTTCGCAAAACAAAAAGCTAGATCAAACCATTCCTAAAGGCGCATGGCGTAAATAATCTAGTTAAGTAAATTCTTATTTAGGGAGCGTTTGTGCTCCCTTTTTTGTATTTGTTAACTTTTCGAAAACAGACAATATGAATGTAATTTGTTGCTCGTTAAGCTTTGACTCAAGCTCAGTAACAAGCTGCCCTTTAATTTGCGCTTTTAATGCTTGTTTTTGCTCTGCGGTTAGTAATGGCTGCGATTGTTGCTGATAAGATTGCACAGCATTAAGTATATCCATCACCACGTCATTATCAAAATCGGTTAGCGCCGCTTTCGCATTACTAATTGCCTGCTCTGATTTATCGAAGACCGTCGATACTTTATCAACAAGCACGCTCACCTCATGAATTTTCAGAACGTCGTTAATGTTCGACATAATAATCGCAACAGGAATAAGAACTAACGATATCGCTAGACAAAGCCCAAACACTGCGCCTACCCAGAACTGATTTAAGCCACGTTTAAATTGCTCCATTATCTTTCCTTGATCCTATTTATTGAATTCAGTAGTGCTGAAAACTTGAAAACGCGTTAGCTGTTTTAAAAAGACTAAGGAAACTATAAAGCTATTTTGGCAATAAAAAAATAATTTGATGAGATTAAAAAAAGAAATAAAAATGAAATAGAGAAGAGGTATTTTATATAAATGGTGCCCGGGGCCGGACTTGAACCGGCACGCTGTTACCAGCGAGGGATTTTAAATCCCTTGTGTCTACCAATTCCACCACCCGGGCATCGGGTCGCTCGAAAGAGCATGTGGAGTATTATATGGAGGCGGAACCCGGAGTCGAACCGAGGTAGACGGATTTGCAATCCGCTGCATGGCCACTCTGCCATTCCGCCTTATCGCTTCCAAATAATTGGAGCGGCACACGAGGCTCGAACTCGTGACCTCAACCTTGGCAAGGTTGCGCTCTACCAACTGAGCTAGTGCCGCAAATTTGTTTCTGTCAGTGTTTTGTCCGTTGGTGCACAACTTTGAGGTTGCGATGATAACGTTCTGGCAACTGAACTAGTGCCGCAAATTTTTCTTTATCAAAATGGTGCCCGGGGCCGGACTTGAACCGGCACGCTGTTACCAGCGAGGGATTTTAAATCCCTTGTGTCTACCAATTCCACCACCCGGGCATCGGGTTTGCTATTTAAAGCAAGTGGATAAAGCTAATATGGAGCGGCACACGAGGCTCGAACTCGTGACCTCAACCTTGGCAAGGTTGCGCTCTACCAACTGAGCTAGTGCCGCATCATATTAACTCTAATATCATTTTTATAACCACATTTGGTACTGTAGTTAACCACAAATGGTGCCCGGGGCCGGACTTGAACCGGCACGCTGTTACCAGCGAGGGATTTTAAATCCCTTGTGTCTACCAATTCCACCACCCGGGCATCGGGTTGCTCATAGAGCGCGTGGAGTGTTGAATGGAGGCGGAACCCGGAGTCGAACCGAGGTAGACGGATTTGCAATCCGCTGCATGGCCACTCTGCCATTCCGCCAAATTAGATAATTGGAGCGGCACACGAGGCTCGAACTCGTGACCTCAACCTTGGCAAGGTTGCGCTCTACCAACTGAGCTAGTGCCGCTTTCTTTATCTTGGGGGCTATGCCCTCTCAACACGGACGCATTCTACAGAGATTATTAAACGCGTCAATATAAAAAATGCTAGTTTTGAACTGTTTGCTTATTTTTTATCTAAAACGGTGTGTAATTAAACGTTTAGGATCAATTTTTGGTCAATTCTGACCATGCCGCTATTAAATACTGCAACATAGAACTAAGCGTTAACAATGTTGCGACGTACAAAAGGCCATAACTTAAGTAGATCATCCATGTATCAAACTGCCAGATCAAACCAATAATGGCTAGCATTTGTGCCGCAGTTTTAAACTTGCCCATGTTTGATACAGCTACGTTGTCACGTTTACCCTGCTCTGCCATCCATTCGCGTAAGGCAGAGATAACAATTTCACGGCTAATAATCACTAATGCCGGAATAGTCATATACAAACTTTGATAGTGGCTTGATAAAGCAACCAGTGCTGCACACACCATTACTTTGTCAGCGACAGGATCTAAGAACGCACCAAAAGGCGTTGACTGATTTAAACGACGCGCTAGATAGCCATCAAGGATATCTGTGATTGACGCAAGCCAGAAAACAAACGCAGCTGCAAAAAATGCCCATGAAAAAGGCAAATAAAATATCACCAAAAAAATGGGGATAAGAAAAAGTCTAAAGGTTGTGAGTGTGTTTGGAATATTCCACATAACTACTTGGAGATGTCTTTTTTACTATATTCGCACGAAGGCTAAGCCTTGTCATGCAAATGATTAAATATCTTTTCAGCCATTTCAGGGCTGATCCCAGGAACTTGTTTTAATTGGTCTATATTAGCAGCTTTTACCCCTTGCATGCCCCCTAAATATTTTAATAATGCTTGTCGGCGTTTTTGTCCTACGCCGGTAATTTCTTCTAACAATGATTGTGTGCGTTGTTTTTGTCGTTTATTACGATGCCCTGCAATAGCAAAACGGTGCGACTCATCACGAATATGCTGAATTAAATGCAGCGCTGGCGCATCTGAATCAAGTGGTATTGTTTTACGTCCGCCATCAATTAATAGCGTTTCTAAACCTGGTTTTCGACTAGTACCTTTTGCAACACCTACCAGCAATGGCATTTTATTATGCGGCCAGTTTTCAAAATATTGCTCAGCACGAGATAATTGACCTTTACCACCATCGATAAAGATGACATCTGGAATTTTTTCTTCATCAACAACTTTGTTATAGCGTTTATTAAGTGCAAATTCCATCGCAGCATAATCATCACCACCTGTGATGCCAGTAACATTAAATCGGCGATATTCTTTATTATTTGGCCCTTGCGAATCAAACACCACACAACTTGCTACCGTGTTTTCACCCATTGTATGGCTGATATCAAAACATTCCATGCGATTAATATCATCTAGACGTAATGTTTCTTTTAATTGTGCGTAACGTTTATTAATGGAGTCTTGGGTACTTTGCTTAACACTAATGCTATTAAGGGCATTTTTATTAGCAAGCTTTAAATACTGTGCCCGCTCACCGCGATTAGCAACTTTTAAACTCACTTTACGTTCAGAGATAGCCGTAAGCGCTTCACTTAATGGCTCACTTTCTTCAATACTGAACGGTAAGATAATTTCTTTGGCAATACGTCCCGTTGCACCGGGTGCTAAATAATATTGACCTAAAAACGAGGTTAGAATTTCTTCTTCACCGGAGTCTTTTGGTACTTTAGGGAAATAAGTTTTACTGCCTAGCACTTTGTGGTCGCGGATCATTAATAAGTGAACCGCATTTAAACCATTTAAATGCGCAAAACCCACTACATCCATTTCGGCATGATTACCTGAAATAGATTGTTGCTCCTGCATTTTTCGAAGCAACATGATTTGGTCACGGACTTTGGCCGCAAGCTCAAATTTAAGTTCTTTACTTGCTTGCTCCATTTTAGTGACTAAATCGGCAATGACTTCATGAGATTTACCCAGCAAAAACTTGCGAACAAAATCAACTTCTTGTTGATATTCTTCATCGGAGATTTTATTTACACACGGTGCTGAGCAGCGTTTTAACTGATATTGTAAACAGGGACGGCTTCTCGCTCGATAATAGGCATCTTCACATTGGCGAACCGGAAAAATTTTTTGCATTAAACGCAAACTTTCAGATACCGCTCCCGCACTTGGGAATGGGCCAAAATATTCGCCTTTAATTTTTCGGCTACCACGATGAAAAGCAAGTCGCGGGTGCTTATGATCAGTTAACAGAATATACGGATATGACTTATCATCTCGCAGCAAAATATTGTAACGAGGCTGATATTTTTTTATTAGATTGTTTTCGAGTAATAAGGCTTCTGTTTCGGTGTTAGTCAGGGTGACTTCAATACCGCAAATATTACTGACTAAGACACGCGTTTTACTATCAGTTACATTGCTACGGAAGTAACTACTGACACGCTTTTTTAGATTTTTTGCCTTACCGACATAGATAACTTGCCCTTCACTATCAAGCATTCGGTAGACACCGGGCTCACTTGATAGTGTTTTTAAAAAACGGGCTGGTTCGAAATCAGACATTGAGCAAATTAATGCGAGCTATCAATGTCGATCATTTTATGACGAATTGCTAAATGGGTAAGTTCAACATCACCCCCTACATTTAGCTTTTCAAACATGCGATAGCGATAGCTATTCACCGTTTTTGAACTGAGGTTCAAACGCTCTGCGATGTCTTGCGCTTTCTCACCTTTAGTGATCATCAGCATGATTTGCAGCTCACGCTCGGACAAACTCTGGAAAGGGTTTTCATCTGTTCGCCCACTTACCTGGGCAAGCGCAATTTGCTGCGCAATTTCAGGCGCAATATAACGTTGTCCTGCATTCACTGCACGAATGGCGTTAACCATTTCATCAGAACCGGCACCTTTAGTCAGATAACCGTGTGCACCGATTTGCATTACTTTACTTGGGAATGGGTCTTCACAATGCACAGTAAGCACAATAATTTTTACATCTGGGCAATAACGACAGATTTTCTTTGTCGCTTCTAAACCGCCAATACCTGGCATATTCATGTCCATCAACACGATATCTGGTGAATGTTGACGGCAAAATTGCACCGCTTCTTCACCGGTTTTAGCTTCACCCACCACTTTAAAACCGCGAACATCATCAAGTATACGTCTGATCCCTGTCCGTACAAGTTCATGGTCATCAACTAAAAGTACATTAATCAATGGAACACCCTCAAATAACCAAATAGCTGCTTTCGCACAATTTAATGTGCCACATTAGCACAGAAAAAGTGAAACGATAAATCAAAATATCGTTTCACTAATTAAATTTAAGCTGATGCTTTCTCGCTGAAACGATCAACCCATAGGGCAATGATACCATCACCTGTTACATTACAGGCAGTACCAAAGCTATCTTGTGCTAAATAAAGTGCAATCATTAATGCAACCGCACCTTCATTAAAACCAAGCATACTTGTTAAAAGACCCAATGCCGACATAACTGCCCCACCTGGTGCGCCAGGCGCAGCAATCATTACAACACCTAGCATCATAATAAATGGCAACATACCAAATAACGATGGTACATCCATATTCGGTGATAAGAACATGACAGCCATTGCACATGTCACAATCGTAATTGTTGAGCCCGATAAATGGATAGTTGCACATAAAGGTACTGTAAAGTTAGCCACATCTTCTTTTACGTTATTTGCTTTGCTTGAGCGAAGTGAAACTGGAATTGTTGCTGCACTCGACATTGTACCTAAAGCAGTAAAATAAGCGGGTAGCATATTTTTTACAAGCTCTAAAGGATTACGCTTTAGTAAAAGGCCTGTAGATACATATAAAACAGTAAGCCATAGCCAATGCATAATTAATGCAGCTAGCAAAACAATACCAAATGTTTGCAACGTATCAACCACGGTACCAGCAACTGTCATTTCCGCGAAAACACCGGCAATGTAGAAAGGTAACGCAGGAATAATTACTTTTGCTAACAAGCCATCAATCACATCACGGCCCTGATCAGATACTTTCTTTAACGTATCAAGCTGTAACTGGCTCATACCAATACCAAAAATGAATGCCGCAGCAAGTGCTGTCATTACACTCATAAGAGGTGGGATTTCTAAATCAATAAAGCTGCCCACTTCGGTAGCAACTTCTGCTTCAAACGTTAAACCGCCATCAAACAATGGGATCATAGCGCTGACAAGTAAAAAAGCTAAGGTTCCAGCAATAACGGTTGAACCATATGCAAAGCCAACTGTTTTTCCTAACAAGTGGCCTGACCCTTTTGGTAAACCAGCAATACCTGATGCGATAAAAAATAAAATAATTAACGGGATGGTAAAGGTGATCAACTGACCTATTATTTCTTTTACTGTGTAAAGGAGTTCAACACCTGTTAGTGGCACATATAAGCCCACTAAAATACCGGCAACAATACCAGCAATTAATTTTAGAATTAAATTCATAACGATCACTTCAATTTTTAGGTGGTAATCTTTTACCACGTTTTAGTTTACTTTTGTTATAAAACAGCCAAATTAACGTTTAACTGCGCAAATTACCACCACAGCTTGTTAGAATCTAATTTGAACGTAAATATATGCGCCCTGTCGCGTTGCATTTGTTAACAAAGTTGCAAATTAATAACATGCTCGCAGTTTTGAATACCCGTATAGTGCTTATGTATAAATCAATGTTAAGTGCCGCTCTATTGAACGTGCCTTTTACTACCTTGGCCACCAGCCAACCTGTCACCCTCCCTTTTATTGCGGAGCAAGCAACAATCGACGGCCAGCTCAATGAGCCAAGTTGGCAACGTGCCAAAAAAATTACCATAGACAACGTTACTTGGCCTTACGAAAACAGTAAAAGCCCAGTTACCACCCACGCTTATGTTTATGAGGATGGCGAAACACTTTTTATTGGCTTTGAAGCGAATGATCCAAACCCAGAACTTATTCGTGCTTTTTACCGTGACCGTGACGCAGCCTGGGATGATGACCTAGTCGGGCTAAAAATTGATTCATACAATAATTCTCAATTAGCTTATCAATTTTTTATTAACCCACTTGGCGTACAACAAGATTCAATAGAAAACGAACTGACTAAACATGAAAGCTCATCATGGGACGGTATTTGGGATAGCGTCGGTGTTATTCATGAGAAAGGCTACACAGTTGAAGTTGCCATTCCATTACGCGTATTGAATTTTGACGACAGCGTAGCAAGTAAGACTATGGCGATGGAGTTTTTACGCTTTTTACCGCGCAGTGAGCGGTTACGTATCTCAAATATGCAAATTGACCATGGTAACAACTGTTGGATTTGCCAAATGCCAACTTACCAAGGCTTTGAACAAGCAAAGCAAGGCAATAACGTGGCGATTATTCCATCTGTGGTGCTTGGCAAAAATGAGACACGTGATATTGATGGCGCACAAGTGGCTGATTGGGAAACAGAAAACAATACTGAAGCCAGCCTCGATGTTAAATGGGGGATCACCCCAGATATCACCTTAAATGCGACGATTAATCCTGATTTTTCTCAGGTCGAAGCGGATGTCGCACAATTGAGCGTGAACAATAATTTCAGTTTATTCTTCCCAGAAAAGCGTGCCTTCTTTTTAGATAACGCTGACTACTTTGCCTCAACACTTAACCTTATTCATACCCGTAATATTGCCCAGCCAGATTACGGCACGAAAATCACCGGCAGCAAAAATGGCCATACATTTGCCGGCTTCATTGCCAATGATACACAAACCAATGTGTTGATCCCGGGCAATTTAGGCTCATCTCTTGTTGCCCTTGACGAGAAAAGCGAAAACGGTGCCCTGCGTTATCGATACGATTTTGAATCAGGATTATCACTTGGCTCAACGGCAACACACAGACAAAGTGATGATTATAAAAACACGGTTTACAGTATTGATAGTAAATACAAACCAACAGTCAACGATGTTTTTTTAGTGCAAGTATTAAAGTCACAAACGCAATACAGCCAAGACTTCATAGATGAGTTATGTGATGGAGATAACTGCTCACAGCCAGAGCAAGTAAGCTGTGAATTAAATAGTGACTGCGACTATAACGAAGGCGTACTTCGTGTTTTAAGTAGAGAACAGCAATCAGGTACTGGCTACTACCTAAAGTATCAACACGACGAGAAGTACTGGCGCGCATTTGCCGATTATAATTACCGCGATGCTGATTTGAGAGCTGACTTAGGCTTTATCTCACAAGTTGATTTTAAAAAGTTTACGACTGGTGGCGAATACCGCTGGTATGGCGATAAAGGCAATTGGTGGAATCGCGCTAACCTATATGCTGATTGGGATATTACTCACAACGAAAATAATGAACTTCTCGAAAAAGAAGCACAAACCAGCTTTTCAGTCAGCGGCCCGTTACAAAGCTTTTTTGAGGTCTCTGTTGAGCATCGTAATCGCACTGGCCTTCGCCACGACAAATCACGTTTAGATATCGACGGCAACACCGACTTGTTTAGCGAAAATGGCGTTGGCTTGTACAGTGACTTTAAACCCACCGCTGGGGTATTTGCTTCTTTATATATGTACACAGGTAATGCCGTTGATTTAGCTAATAACCGCGTTGGTGATAAGTTCCATATACGCCCTGTGCTGAATATGAACCTTGGTAAGCATTTTGAAGTGCGTTTACGTCATACTTATGAGCAACTTGAAGCCGATGGCAGTGAAGTATTTACCGCCAATTTAAGTGATGTGCGTTTAACTTACCAATTCAACGTGAATAGCTTTTTACGCCTTGCAGTCATTTATACCGATTTAGAACGCAATCAGGCTAATTACATAGATGATGTTGATAGCCAATATAAAAAGTTAGCCACTCAGCTACTGTATTCTTACAAGCTGAATCCGCAAACTGTATTCTTTGCTGGTTACTCTGATAATGGCTATCAAGATGATGAGCTGTCATCAATGACTAAAGAGCAGCGCACGTTATTTGCTAAATTTAGCTACGCTTGGTTGCTTTAAGACCTTATCAGCGCACCTTTTGGTGCGCCCTCCCCTTACTTTGTTTGCTTGTTCCTAAACTATATTAATTCCAACTGAAACTCGCACCTTGAGATGGTTTGGGTATCTAAGCCTATTCGCTATATGTTATAGCCAAACTTTACTTTCGTTTTTTATTCACCACAGTAAAGTGTGACTATTACAGATCAATAGCCTAAGCTCATTGATCACGATTGAATAAATTGCTTCCAAGGGAACAGTATGTCTAACATTTTTGAAGATAATTCATTAACGATTGGTAATACACCAATTGTAAAGCTTAACCGCGTAACATCAGGTAATGTTTTTGCTAAAGTAGAATCACGTAACCCAAGCTTCAGTGTTAAATGCCGTATTGGTGCTTCAATGATCTGGGAAGCAGAAAAGTCAGGTGTCTTAACTAAAGACAAAGAGTTAATCGAGCCGACTTCAGGCAACACAGGTATTGCACTAGCATTTGTAGCGGCTTCTCGTGGCTACAAACTAACTCTAACTATGCCTAACACAATGAGCCTTGAGCGTCGTAAATTATTAAAAGCGTTAGGTGCTAACCTAGTTTTAACTGATGGCGCTAAAGGCATGAATGGCGCAATTCAAAAAGCAAAAGAAATTCAAGCAAGTGAGCCTGAAAAGTACATTCTTTTACAACAGTTCGAAAACCCAGCTAACCCAAAAATTCACTTTGAAACAACAGGTCCTGAAATCTTTGAAGCAATGGACGGAAAAATCGACATTTTCGTAGCAGGTGTTGGTACTGGTGGTACTATTACAGGTGTTAGCCGTTACCTCAAACTAGAGAAAGGCTTAAATGTACAATCGGTTGCTGTTGAACCAACTAACTCGCCAGTTATTAGCCAAACTTTAGCTGGTGAAGAAATTAAACCTGGCCCTCATAAAATCCAAGGTATCGGTGCAGGCTTTATCCCTGGCAACCTTGATTTAGAAGTTGTAGATGCTGCAGAGCAAGTATCAAATGAAGATGCCATTGCCATGGCTCATGAACTGATGAAAAACGAAGGCATTTTAGTGGGTATTTCTTCAGGTGCCGCAGTAGTTGCTGCAAAGCGCCTTGCTGAAAAACCTGAAAACGCAGACAAAAACATTGTGGTAATTTTACCAAGTGCAACTGAGCGTTACTTATCAAGCCCATTATTTGCTGAAGAGTTCAGCGATAAAGAGCTTGTTCAGTAATCACCAAGAATCTCTTAGTTTTTAAAAAGGATGCAAACATGCATCCTTTTTTATTATCCAAAATAAATAAAACTATTAATTTTACCGAGTTAACTTTACATCATGCTCATTTAGTCACACACTTTATTTTAAGTTCACTCGAAAAACTACAACAATGAAAAATATACTTTTAATTTTTATCCTTTTAAGTAGCAGCATTCTTTTTGGTTGCGGCTCTGAAGATGCACCAAAAGGTGAAAAAAACACCCCTGGTAACGTAGCGACCCTCTATTTTGATGCTTTGTATAACCAAAACGATTTAAATAAAGCGATGGAATACGCCACGCCGAAAATGGCGCGAATTATGAAATCTTATGGTACCGCTGGGCAGTTCGCTCGCAACTTAGTCAATATGCAATACGATGAAGTGGTGATTGAAGTCGATATGACTAACATGAGCTTGCGCGAACAGTATGGCGATAAAGCCAACATCAATTTGATTTTTACGGGTTATTTTAATGGTAAGAAAATTGATGATATGCGCAGTGTGAAAATGATGCGTAAAAAAGGCAATTGGTACATAGAAAAAATAAATGCCGATCCGTTTGCGCGATAATTGATTACTAAAACTAAAAAGGGCCTGATGGCCCTTTTTTGTTTTAGAGTATTACTGCGAACTGATATTCGTATTACTCTTCGTCAAACTCTTGATGTTGACGCTGTGCAGGACGCGCTAAGATTTCAACATAAAACGATGTAAGCTCTTTTGCTTCAATATCGCTAATACATTTATTAATCTCTGCCACGTGAACGACATTGGCCTCATCCGCTGATTCACCAAACTTACAGTCAAACGCCCAATAGTCGGCACCTGCTGGGAGTGTTTTATTACGCTCACGTTTCAAGTATTTTTTTACTTCGTGCTTGGCTGCATCAACCATACGAGGGTATTTAATTTTCTCGTGGTTTAGCGTGAATGTTTTCTTCATTATAGTCCTAGTAACTTGGTTCAATGACAATGGCATTAAGCCATAGACTGCTATTATAACAAGCGCATCTTAATTTAGCTGTACTTTTTATTAAGTTTATTCATAGTCTATGACAATTCGATTAAGCCTCGAATGCTAAGCTGTCGCCAAATGCAGAGGTTGATGTATCGCCTCATTAGTAAGACTATCATAAAATGCGGCAGCGTCGATTTGTGGGCGCTCAACGGGTTTGTTTTTTTCATAAAAGCGTTTTCTAACTGCTGGCTCACAGTTATCAATCACTTCTAGCGGCACATGTTGCTTATCATCACGAACATTCAAAGGCTCTGGATTTAAGCAATGACGTAATTTTATATCTGATAAACCACCTTGCAATAGTCTAAATGCATTTTCTTGCCCAATTAGCATATCAAACTGTTCGGGAGCTAATGGTTGTGTAGGACCAGCACCTAATTCAGTACGCAGAGCAGACTCAGATACTTCAGGATTGCTTAATTCAGTTTTTGGTAGGTGGAACTGGCTAAAATCGAGCGCATCATGAGAAAGCATTGCGAGTAATAAAGCAAACTCTCCAGAGCGGTGCTCGTGAACACTTTTATTAAGACGATTATCGAGTTGACTCTCTGTGAGCAACAAACCATCAATTTGCATAGTCTTTAGCCAAATAGTTTCTTGATTAACCAGTTATCGGCATTTATGCATTTTTCTTTAGTTTTTTTCTTTACTTAAATAATCAGTTTGCTATTATCAGCGCCGTTGCATTGGAGGGGTTCCCGAGCGGCCAAAGGGATCAGACTGTAAATCTGACGGCTCAGCCTTCGCTGGTTCGAATCCAGCTCCCTCCACCACTTTTCTTCTCAGTGAAGTGGGGCCAAATGCAATAGTAAAAATTTGTGTGGAGGGGTTCCCGAGCGGCCAAAGGGATCAGACTGTAAATCTGACGGCTCAGCCTTCGCTGGTTCGAATCCAGCTCCCTCCACCACTCTTACTCTTTCTAGCTTTACTCTCGCTAACTTAATCTACCAACTCAAACTGCTCCCATTCGCTTTTAACCATTGCTCTGCTTTTTTATAGTCTGGATAAAACTGGCTCACACGTTGCCAAAACTTAGCGCTATGATTCATATGTAAAAGATGCGCAAGCTCATGGACAACTACATAATCAATCACCCAGGTTGGCGCACTTGCTAAATGTAAATTAAAAGTCAGCTCACGGCGTTTGTTACAACTGCCCCAGCGACGTTTATAATGTTGAATTTTAAGCTTTGTAGGCAACGTCTCAGACATTTGCAAGCAGTAATCATGCACTCGCATTTCGATATAGCTCTCAAGCTTTTCATGCATAAACTGCTCAAGCAAAGCGAGGTAGTTAGCCTCTTGATGTTTGACACGTGATGATATTAGTAAGGTAAGCTGAGGCCGCGCATCTTGTTGCCAAGTGTTTTTCGGGCCTTTGCCGAATACTATTGGGACGTTTTGCCCAAACAACTTAATAGTGGCGTTTACTAATGGCAATTGGCGACGCTCAGCTTGCATAGATTGCTTTGCTATTTGTTCAGCGACCCAATCTTGCTTAGTGTTTAGCCAGGCATCTATTTCAGTTTGTGGAACATAAAAAGGCGCATACACAGTGAGTTTCTGCTCAGCAACTTTAATTGCCACGGTTGTTCTGCGTTTACTGCGCTTTAGGGTGTAATCCAACAAAAGTAAGCCAATTCAATTAATAAAAAAATGAGAGATTCCATTTTACCCTGCTAAATAGCTGCTAATCTATAAAGATGACTCACAAATAAGTTTTCATCCTTATGCCTGACAAACCATGTTGTAGTTATACCTCACCAACAGGTAACAAGTGCCAAGAAACAGATATGGGCTCTGGATTTTGCTTTTGGCATGATAGTAAATTTGATAAATCAGGGCTAGATCTAACCCAAAAATTAGAACGCTATGCCAAAAAAGGAGGCTTACTAGAAGGGTTACAATTAAAGCGAGCAAATCTTTCTGGGCTTAACTTAATCAAACAGGATGATGAAGAGGGCTATAACCTTTCTTACTGCAACTTCTATCGAGCAAATTTAACGGGCGCTCATTTATTTAATAATAAGATTGCTAATGCCTCACTAATGAAAGCTAACCTTCACAGTGCTAGTTTGCATTACTGTGACTTAAGAAATACCAACTTGTTAGGTATCAAACTCAACGACAGCAGAATTGATAATATCGAGCTAGGCGACCAATTACTGCAAGAAACGGCGGCCATTAAAGCCCGCAAGAATAAGCACAACTCAGAAGCACGAGACTTATTCGAACAATCTGAAGAAATATACCGTAATTTAAGAAAAGCTTCTGAAAATCAAGGACTATTTGAGCTTGCTGGTAACTTTACTTATAAAGAATTGCGCATGCGTCATGCGCAATACCCTAAAGGTTCAAGTAAACAAATAACTTCAAGCTTTATCGATATGTTATGCGGCTATGGCGAAAAGCCTGAGAATGTCATTCGTTTTAGTTTGTCGCTTATTATTTGTTGTGCACTCTGTTATTTTTTATTTGGGGTGAATTATCAAGATACGCTAATAAGATTAGATTTTTCTAACTCTATTGAAGACAATTTATTTGCATTTCTAAATAGCATTTATTTTAGTGTTGTTACCTTTACGACTCTAGGTTACGGTGACATAACACCTATTGGTTTCTCTCGATTTATTGCAGCAGTTGAAGCATTTTGTGGGAGCTTTTCACTCGCTTTATTCGTTGTCGTATTCGTCAAACGCATGACGCGTTAACAGTATCTAGTGATAAAAAGTGATGGATAAAAAATATGAATTTAAAACTAAGCATTTATAGCTAATATAAAATAATTAAATTCATTAATTTCACATCTTTTACTCTTAATAAATTTTAAATTGTATTAGACTGAAAGCACATGCAGCCTTTAACTTATTCTATGCTAGCAGAATTTTTTCTTACTGATCAAAGTTCAGATTTATTAATAAACGGTACCTACGACCCGACTCTAGTCCTTTTGTCGATTACCACGGCCGTCTTTGCCGCTTATTTTTCTTTACACCTTATTGATCTTGCAAATAAAACTAACTTTAATTCTTACCGTCAACTCGCCAATGGTACTGGCGCACTGGTTTTATCTGGTGGTATTTGGAGTATGCACTTCATTGGCATGCTGGCATTTTCACTATGCACAACAATTAACTACGATCCGACTTTAACATTCTTTTCGTTTGTACCGGCATTTTTCGCGTGTTTAACAGCATTTTCTTTTCTTCGGCGCAAGGGTAATACCCAGATCCCAAAAACGTTAAAGCTTCTAGTCAGTTCTGTATTATTAGGTGCAGGTATTGGCACCATGCATTATACAGGCATGGCTGCGATGCAAATGAGTCCATTGTTACGTTATGACCCTTGGTGGTTCGCTGCATCTATTGTTGTCGCTGTTGGCCTGTCATTCATAGGCTTATACACTCGCTTTCATTTGAGTGACCATTTTAAGCGTTTATCTAACTTTCAAAGTAGAATAATTTGCAGCATTATTCTCGGTTTTGCCGTTGCCGGTATGCATTACATGGGAATGGCTGCGACTCGCTTTGTTGCGACTTCGCCCCTCTTATCCGATAACGTTGATACATCACATATTGAACTTATTGCTATTTGCGTCGCGTTTGCCACCGTTTTATTAACTGCACTCGTAGGCATTATCAATGGAATGGTTCGCTATCGTATGCTGTTGGTGGAGAAATCTGCCGAAGAATCTCGTTTAGATGCTATTTTAAGTACAGCTATTGATGGCATTGTGACTATTAACATTAAAGGAAAAATTTTAAGCTTTAATAAATCTGCAGAAGCTATTTTTGGCTGGCAGCAACAGGAAGTTCTCGGACAAAACGTTAAAATTTTAATGAATGACGAAATTGCTGCACATCATGATGATTACTTATTAAATAGTGGCAATCATGAGCTTAAAAAAGTAATTGGCATCAACAGAGATGTTTGCGCAAAACATAAAGATGGCCATTTATTTCCTATTCGTCTTGGCCTTGGAGAAGTGAAACAACCAGGTGAAGAGACTCTATTTGTAGGGTTTATTACTGATTTAACTCAGCAACGCGCCCTGCAACAGAGTCTAGAAGAAAAAGAACTACAATATCGTACCTTGATGAATAATACACCCGGTGCTGTATTTCGTTGTTTACTTGATAAAAACTGGACGATGCTGTTTATTAGCCCACGAGTCTTTGAATTAACCGGTTACACAGCACAGGAGTTCACATCAAACGAAGTAGCATTTGCAGATATCATAAATTCCAAGGATGAGCAGCACATAGCAGATGCCCTAGACGACGCCATCTCAAATTCTAACCAATACGCTGTTGAATATAGAATTAAACACCGTAACGGCCAAACAGTTTGGGTACTAGATCAAGGCACAGTTAACCATAATCCAGATTCCAACGACAAATGGATAGATGGCGTGCTAGTCGACATAACCTCACGTCATGAGTATGAAGAGTCGTTAAAGACAGCCAAGCAAGAAGCTGAAGCCGCTGCACAAGCCAAACAAGCATTTATGGCGAATATGAGTCATGAAATCCGCACACCAATGAACGCTATAATTGGCTTTAGTGATATTTTGATGGATAGCCCGCTTAGCAAAGAACAACAAAAGCATATAATTACTGTGAATAGTTCGGCCAGGTCATTATTGCATTTATTAAATGATGTACTCGACTCCGCAAAGCTAGAAAAAGGTAAATTAGATATCACGCTTGAACACTTTAATTTGCAGGCTCTACTAGATAATATCGTTTCAACCTTTTGGCTTGAAGCGAAACGAAAAAACTTACTTCTCGATTTAAAAATAGCCGAAAATGTTGCGCCAATATACATTGGAGATGATTCGCGTATTCGCCAAGTATTAAACAACCTAATTGGTAATGCGATTAAATTTACTGAAACAGGCTCTGTGACAATTAGTATCAGTAAAACGCAAAACAATCAGTTGTTTTTTGAAGTGCAAGATACAGGCATTGGTATCGCAAAACATAGACTAAAAGCAATTTTCCAGCCATTTGAGCAAGCTGATGGAACTATGACTCGCCGTTTTGGTGGCACAGGGTTAGGAACAACGATTAGTAAGCAACTGGTAGAGTTAATGGGTGGCAGCATTAGTGCTGTTAGCACTGAGAACAAAGGAAGTTGTTTCTTTTTCTCTTTACCTCTAAAAGAAGGTGATATTAATAAAGTTGATAAATTAAGTAATAATATCTTAAACCTGCCGCCTCTGAGAGTTCTAGTTGTTGACGATATAGAACAAAACCTCGAGTTACTGAATATTTTACTTTCTCAAGCTGGTCATGTTGTTACAAAAGCGAAGAATGGCTTAGAGGCTATCAGCGCCTTCGAAAAAAATAGCTTTGATGTAATTTTAATGGATATACACATGCCAGAGTGCGACGGGATTACAGCGTGTAAAGTGATTCGAGAAAAAGAGCAGCAACAACAACTCAAAAATACCCCTATCATTGCCCTAACTGCCAGTGTTTTACAGCAAGACAAATTAACCGCAAAACAAGCCGGTATGAATGGCTTCGCTAATAAGCCCGTTGATATTCAGCAAGTTAACCATGAAATAGCAAAGGTTTTAGGGTTAGAAGTTAATACGATATCTCAACAACAGCCAGATAAATCTAAGCAGCATATCAACTATGCAAAAGGCCTGAAAATGTGGGGAAGTAGCGAAAAACTAAACTCAGAAATAGCAGCGTTTTTATCTGATCATTATGCCAATATGATTCGTTTAAAAGAGCTTAATACTGATAGTTCTGAGGTGAAAACAATTTTGCACACTTTAAAAGGCGTTGCCGGGAATTTAGCGCTAGGAAAACTGCTACATTTACTTTCTCAAGCAGAGAATGAACTAAGAGGGACTCGTTTTATTTCACTCATCCATGCATGTGAAGATGAATGGCATTTTTTACGCTCAAAAATAGCCGAAACAAAAACTCAAGAGGAACAAACATCAGTTACTATGGTGCCTACGAGTGAGCTAAATAAAGCCTTAGACACACTGCTAGAGCACGCAAAACATGCCGAAATTGACGATGACTTTTTGGCTCAAGTGGCGTCGAACACCCAGCCGGCTTTTAAATCGCAAATAAATGAAATTTGTGAACATTTTGACAATTTTGATTTTAATGCTGCACAGGAAGCGATTGAAAAATTGCAACGTGAAATAACTGCAAGTGAGGAGAAATCATGAGCGAACTTATTGAGCGCGAAAGAATTCTTATCGTAGATGATGAACCCGCTAACCTTAAAGTAATGCGTGAAGTATTAGGCAATGACTACCGCTTATCATTTGCGAAATCAGGTGAACTTGCATTGCAACTTATTAAGAATGAGCCGCCAAGATTAATTCTATTAGATGTGATGATGCCAGATATGAATGGCTTTGAAGTCTGTGAAATACTGAAATCTACACCAGAAACCGCTCATATTCCGATTATTTTTGTGACGGCTTTATCACATGAACAAGACGAATCTGAAGGCTTTGCGCTAGGTGCGGTAGACTACATTACAAAACCCATCAGCCCTGCAATTGTCCGAGCACGAGTTAAAACTCATTTATCATTAGTGCAAGCACAGCAATTACAGCTCGCTCATATTGATTTGATAAACCGTTTAGGACGTGCAGCAGAATACAAAGACACAGATACTGGTGAACACATTGCGCGTATGAGCCGTTACAGTAAAGTACTTGCACTTGCCTACGGAATGACTGAATTTCAAGCTGAGCAACTAAGACAAGCAGCACCGATGCATGATGTTGGTAAAATCGGTATTCCTGACGCCGTGCTTCTGAAGCCTGGGCGCTTGGATGAAAATGAATTCGAGCATATGAAGCAACATGCAACAATAGGGGCGAAAATTTTAGAAAACTCTAGTTCGCCTTTATTACAGCTAGCACACAAGCTGGCACTTGAGCACCATGAAAAATGGGATGGAAGCGGCTACCCTTATGGACTAAAAGGTGAAGAGATTAGTATTGAAGGCCGGATAGTGAGTATTGCCGACGTGTTCGACGCACTAACCTCAACAAGGCCATATAAAAAAGCATGGTCTGTTGACCAAGCTGTCGAACTTCTCAAATCTGAATCTGGTAAGCACTTTGATCCGCAGTTAGTCGACTTATTTATAGGTCAGCTGGATGCAATTATAGAAATAAAAAATACATTCACTCGATAAATAGAGCCTCCTATCTGGAGGCTCTTTTATTACTAAGGTAAAGACTTAAGATCTATTTTAGGAATGTCTGTAGGGCTTCTTTCAAACTCGCTGCCATAAGGAGTGGGAGCGGAAAAAAAGCCTGTATTTTTTAGGTAAAACCCTTTCTCTGTCGTACCACCTTGATAGTCAAAACGCGCATTTTTTTTGGCTGTGGCATCGTAAGTAAATTTAGCTTGGGTCACTTCTTGCCATTCCCCTCGCTCAGGTTTAGCCCATTGGTTTGTATAAATTGCACGACGTTCAAATTGCCCTGCCCCAGGTATGAAGTTCTCTAAAAATGAATAGGTGCCTTGATGATATATACTCGTCTTTGGGCGCCTGAAACTTGCAATTAACTGCCATTTTTCAACCATAGGATCATAAAAGTATGCTGTGAAATCAGTACTTTCAGTTCCTTCAACTGGCCTAATGTGAGTTAGAAAACCATATCGCGTGTCAGCTTTCCAATCGTATCGCATATAGCTTTGTCCGCCAGAGCCTTCATTGCCAAATTTACCTACATGCACATTTTTACCATGCTTTAAGGTCTGTATTCGGTACTCAGGTGGAATTAATGAAGGATCATCTGTTGAAAATGGACTCCAAATAGAGAATAACACTCTGCGCTCACTATCAGAGTTTACTTGTATACCAAAATAGCCCCCATCAAAACCATTCGCCATGTAATACGAGCCTATTGCATCGGCTCCTTTTGGCACTTCTATTTCGCTATAAAACCACGGGTAATTCATCGTTTGAGAAGGCAACGAGTATTGCAGGTGAACCGAAGGGCCTCGACGTCCCCAGTAAAAGTCATCTTTGACATAACTAACTTTACCTAAAGCCACTTCGCCGCCGATTTTAATCTCACTTATGGCTGGTAAAAGCGTTTCTGCTTGCTCTAATCCCGTGATGGTTAACTTTTGATAACCTAATTCATCAAGGTTAAATGTACCAACAGGTACGCTCATTGGTTGATTATTTTTTACTGTTACAATTTTGCTTTGCCCAGCTATCGAAACTTCAATTGTTGCAGGTTTGTCTTTCACAAAGGTTTGCAAAGAAACGGCTAACTCACCTGTTTTAGATGTGTAAAAATAAGTGCTTAAACTGCCTTGTTCAGCAAACCAATGGGTCACACCACTCTTGTCTATCAGCTTATCTGACAGCTCAACATTATTATCAATCCAACTGTTTCCTGCCACTGGAATACTGAGCGTTGTTTCTATCTTCTTATCTTCTAACTGTAACTGCTGATTTCCACATGCGACCAAGGAGGTCAAAAAAAGCGATAAAACAGCCGTTTTTATTCTGTGATTGTTCATTTTCTTTCCCACAAAAAAGCACTATCCGTAATAACGAATAGTGCTCCTTAAAACAGTTTATGGATTTATACGAACAGAGAACTCTGCCGCAGATGCCCAAGCACCACCACTTTGCTCCTCAAGAGCAACAAATTTAACGTAACGCCCATTTGTCGCTGGAATAATGGCTGATTTTACATCACCATTTGAAGCCCATTCACCTTGTGCAACAGGCTCACCAAATTCAGTTGCTGTTTCACTTACGTACACTTCATATTTAACTACAGTACCATTACCGCCACCTGGACGAGGCGTGTAGTCAAATTGAGCAACCTCATAAGACTGCCCTAAATCAATAACAACGTCGTGTGGGTAAGTAACTGAACTGTCACTCCATGAGGTGTGCCAGTGCGTGTCAATATCACCATCGAACGCAAGCTCAAGTTCATTTCCAGCCTCAGCAGCAGAACTTGATGTTGCAGAAACTGTGCTCATATCAATTGCTTGAGTTAAATTAACTCCCACATTTAATTCTCTTGCTGCCGCCCAAGGGTTACCACCGCGTTCTGCGAGTGCAACAAACTTAACAAAACGCCCTGTTACATCATTAAACGTCACCGTTTTAATATCGCCATTGTCAGCAAAGCTGCCACTTGATACAGGTTCGTCAGCAAAAGTCTGCTCATCTTCGCTTACATATAACTCATACTGCACCACTGTACCATTACCGCCACCATCTCGTGGCGCATAATCAAAGCGATTGACAGCATAATTCTCACCTAAGTCGATGACCACCTCATGTGGATAAACAACGGATGTATCATCCCAATTGGTATGCCAATGCGTGTCATCTTGGCCATCAAAAGCAAGCGCCAACTCATTGCCTGGTTGTGCAGGAGATGTTGATGAGTAGCTAAATGTCGTATTATCTAAAAGCGTACTATTTACTTCGACCGCTTCAGTAGCAGGCTCTTCAACAGGTTCATCTTCATCACCTGTGCCTGAGCCATCAATAGGTTCATATACGTTGCCATCATCAATGCCGACTCGCAGCTCAGCAGCTGAAGCCCATGCACCACCACCACGCTCTTCTAAAGCGATAAATTTAACAAATCGACCTGTTACTGGGCCAAAGACTTCTAATTTCAAGTTAGTGTTATCAGCCCAGGTACCTGAATGAACCTTTTCACCATAATCAACTGACGACTCTGAAACATAAATTTCAAAGCTAACAATCGTTCCGTTGCGTCCGCCGTCTTGGCGTGGCGTGTATTCAAAGCGATTTACATCAACTGTTTCGCCTAAATCGATAACAACTTCATGAGGATACTCTTGCATATCATCACCCCAAGAGGTGTGCCACATGGTTGAATCATCGCCATCAAAGGCATATTTTAAGTCATTACCCGGTTGTGCAGGTGTGTTGCCCGTGACTACAAAATTAGCACTATTTAGCATGCCATTTTCTTCGCCATCATGTGTAGCAGTTAAACTCAAACCCTCAACATCAGAGCGTGCAACAACAAGGATTGTATAAGGCGTCTCTTTACGTACATTTACAGCAACGATGCAAGTTTCATTGCTCGTGCCACCATAGCCGATACATTCTGCATTATCAGGGTTAGCAGCTTCTTTTGCAGTGACATAAATATCTGCATCACCAGCATTACCACTTAGTTCTACGGTTAGTTTATTTGCAGAATCTATAGCCATGACCTCATACAGACGCGTTTCTCCTTTACTCATTGCGTCAATTGTCATAGCTTCACCACTAATTAAAGGCTCTGATTCAGTATCAAAAAGTACTGTATCATCATTATTTGTAAGTCCAGACGCTACAGTGCCTGTATAACTAGTAACTTTGCCAAGAATGTTTTCAAGTTGTAACTCAACCACAGCATCTGTCGCAATCGCGCTGAAACTTGCTTCACGCGCTGATAAATCTTGCCCGCTACTAACTACCTCACCATTGACGATAACCGTGTATTTGTACATAGGCGTAGATGTTGCCGGAATTGTCCAACGAATACTTTGAGTATCAATAGAGTCAATCGTTGCTGCCAAAGGGCTATTTTGCGGTGAGAAAGAAGAATAAGGACGAGATAAAACATCTGCTGCTTCAATTTCATCAGGAGAAATACTGCCGCCAGAGCTCATACGATAGTATTCACTCGTTGATGTCGCATCATAGCTTTCATTGTATGCTGCAGTTGCTTCCTCTTGAATGACATTAAAATCTGCTTTAGTAAACCCTGCCCAAGAACCATCCAACTGACGTTTATGACCAGCGGTAAATAATGCAGTGCGGGTTTGATCGCCCGTCCCCAGCCAATCCTCTACAAACGAGCCTGTATTGCTATTAAAGTAGACATTTTCAACTGGGTAATCCATGGTGACTATATGTGTCCAAATACCCGTTTCTTTATCCATTGACCAATAGCCAAATTGCGTATGGCCATCTTTTTGCCAAACTTTAGCCACCAGCGTATACCAATGATCAGGCTGCCATCCAAGTTCAAAATTCCATGATTTTAACCCTGTACCTTCGCCACCAAAGTTTTCTACTTTAGTACCTGCACCTTGATATGGTGCAGTGATAAGTTCACCATTTGAAGGGTCCCACAAAGAAAATATAAAATTACGGCCATCGGGATGATCTTGTATGCCAGCATAACCGCCTCCTTCCATACCTGCGTTCCAATTTAGAACCGAATAGTATGTATATGGTGTTAAACCCTTTGCCGGAATATACACATCTTGCATGATGATGTCCCCAGCCGCGTTATCATTAAAGCGCAACCATACTGAAGGGGCTCGATCAATCGATCCCGGGGTTGCAACAACTTGCTTTCCTGTAGATCCAACTGAGCCTTCAGGCTCTTCGGTCCCGCAACCGAACAGTGTTGCTGTTATTACCGCAATACTGAGCACAGATAATTTATTTGTTAAGCTCATAAATTTACTCACTTATATTTATTCTTTTTAAATTAGGCAATACAACTATTGCCGTGAATTTATCTACTGCTATTAAAACCTGACATTAACCCCAAAGGTAAATAGGCGCCCAGCACTATCAAGTTTATGAACCTGATCAGAGCGAGAGATATAATGCCAGCCACGTTCATTGGTTAAGTTATTACCTGAAACATTTAAATTGATTGATTTAGTAATATCGTAACTAGCACTGAAGTCTAACTGGCCATAGTCTGCAACCCACTGCGGGCCACCCCATGCATCTGCATTTGCAACATATTCATCGCGCCAGTTATAGGCAAAACGTAATTGAAAGTCATCCGTCTCGTAGTACACGACTGCGTTATAAGAATGCTCGGACATTCCTTGATAAGGAAGGCCAAGGCTTCTAAAGTCGTATTCAGGATGATCTTGAGGAACCTGATCATACCCTGAGTCAACATAGGTGTAGTTAAGTTGCACCCCTAAATTATTAAATGGCGCTGGTAGTAATTCCGTAAAGGCATGCTGATAGGCAATCTCATAACCTTCAATGGTACCTCCACCGTCACCATTGATAGATGACTGTACTTTGAAGGTTTCTCCATTGATATCTATTGATCCATTTTCACCATTTATGACAAATGACTCGATATCTTTATAAAAATAAACAGCAGTGAGTGCACCATTCTCAGAAAAATACCACTCAAGAGCTAAATCTGCTTGATTAGCACGAAGCGGTTCGAGTCCAGGATTTGAGGCGTGATATTCCATTTTATTGAAGTTGATGTAACTCCAAGCCTTGAGTGATTGGATACTTGGGCGAGTAATTGCTTTTGAAGCTGTTGTTCTAAGTAATAAAGTATCTGTTAAATTTAGTTTTAGATTTAAACTTGGTAATACATCCGTATACGTATCCTCAAATTCCACAATATCTTGATAATCTTCAACTTTTCCTTCGTAGCTTGGATTACCTTGTTTATCAGGAACAAATACAACTTTGTCTAAATTAAGTGAATAACCTTGGCTACCTACAGTTGTTTCAATAGCCCGAACACCTAAATTTAAAGCATAAGGAAAGCCAAAAACTTTGTCTTCTATATTCACGGATGCGTAAATTGCATTGGTTTGCTCATTTACTTCATATGAGTCTTTAGGGCGCGGAAGCGCTTTAATTAACTGATTAGCAGCTTCCGGACTAATAGATTCATAAAATGCGAATAACTCATCGTAGTCAAAACGAGGCCACGGATTAGGGTGCTGACCGGGTTCACCTTTAAAGAAGTTCTCAAAGTCACCATCAATTAACACACTTTCAGGGAGTCTAAATAGGTCAAAGCCGTTAATATTTTCAACTGATGAGTAATCTACGCTGAAGTGATCATAACGTTCAGAATCAAGTTGCGCTCCAGCATTACTAAATGCACTGGCATTTTCTGACGAATTAACATTTGTGGTCTTCGTTTGATCACCAATATTTAAACCAAAATCGATTGATTTGATCCAATCAACATTTGGCATCCACTGTGCATCAATACGAAGTTCATTTACGACATCTTTAACACCTGTTCCACTGTTATAACTGTAGTGGGCGCCAAAAGGAGAGTTCGCAGTTAAGTTAGGAGAAATTGATACATCAGGTAAAAGGTTATTACCTGATTTATCTAACATAATTTCATCAACAAAACCACGTGCTACAATGTATCTATTGTGACCATCATTTTTATTTTCTGAACTCGAGTGCGCAACATCGAATGCAACACTAAAGTTATCAGCAACAAACCATTTTGCATTCACACCAACTTGATACGTTTCGGTAACTCGAGGCGACGATACATTAAGTATTTCAGCCATCGCTCCAGTACCAAATAAAGTCATTTTATTAACTAAACCCTCATCATTAAAACCAACATCTTTAACGCCAGGTATGCCTTCGGTCCAACTTTCATCATATGTAACAAACGAAATTTGCGACTCTGTTGCATCCGTTTTATATGATGAATAAATGCTATCAAAATTCATTTCAAAGTCAGAGTTCGGGATCCATTGTAATGCTAAACTTCCGCCAATACGTTCACGAGTATCTTCTTGGTTACCATAACGCATATAGCCCGGTATGATTGAGCCCCACTCGTTATCAACTAACGGATCAAATGCCCCATCACCATTCACATCTTGGCGAACCGTAATATCTGACTCCGTTGTTTCATTCCAAAAGCCTTCACCTTCATAACTGTCGATCCTTAAAGTTCGCTCAGAATAAACTGCAGTGAAAAGGGCACCAAATGTGTCGTCGAAAAACGTGTCGCTTAATAGAAATGAAGCTTGAGGTGTTACATCTTCGGTTCGATCTTCGTAAATACCTTTTATAGAACCTGATGCCGTGAAACCATCAAAATCCATCGGTCTACGTGTTTTGATATTAATAACAGATCCAATTCCCCCTTCTTGAGTGTGTGCAACGGGAGACTTATATACTTCAACGCCACCTAACAGCTCAGCTGCAATCAAGTCGTAATTAAAGTCACGGCTACTATGCTCTGAAGCCATACGTCGGCCATTTATGGTTGTAATGTTATAGTCCCCACCTAAACCACGCACTGTGACATTTTGCCCTTCTCCGGCATTACGCGTAATCGTAATACCCGAAATGCGTTGTAATGCTTCGGCTACGTTTTGGTCAGGGAACTTACCGATATCTTCAGCAACAATTGCATCAACAACCTGTATTGAGTTTTGCTTAATAAATAAAGATTCTTTCAAACTGTTACGAATACCGCGAACTTCAATTACCTCAACAGCATCATCGTCAGTCTCTTTTAGTTGTGGGTCTTGCTCATTTGCCGCTAATGCGACTGCTGAGGAGGTCGAAAGTATCGAACCTATGAGCAAGCTTAGGTACTTCTTATTGTAATTTACCATTGCACTTCTCCGAATTAGTTATTCCATGAAAGAACATCTGTAGATGTATAACAATTAATTTACACCTTTCGAAAGAAAGAAATCAATAGAAAACACAATAAAACTTTCATTTTCTTTTAATTTAACAGTCGCATTTTTATCGCTAGATAAAAAACTAGTTAAAAATCAACACTCAATCAATATGGAACCAAAGGGAAAATATTTGGACTTAAATCGAAAGTCTTCGAAAAAGGAACTACGTAAGTAAGGTACCTCACCAGAAGCAGGATAAGCATAAAGTAACAAAATTGAATCTATTATCAGCTGAAGCAGCCATTTTTGACTGACAAGAGTTGGACTTTCAACTTCAACATGATTCTTTTTAATTTTTACAAATAAAACAACAAAGTGAATTTGAAATATTTTGAAAGGCTGATAATCTAATTTGAAATATTATGAAACAAATTAAGGTGAATCAATTTATGATTAACTTAATAAATAACCGTGTTAGTTTAATCAAACGAATGTTAATCGTCTGTCTTTGGTCTAACTTTGCCTTTGCAGCACTTAGCAATGATTGGGAAAATCCAAAAGTTGTCGGAATAAATAAATTACCCGCTAGGGCAAGCTTTTTTCCCTACACCGTTGCAAATTTACAAGCGCCAGATCAAGCGCAAAACTATTTGAATTTAAATGGTATCTGGCGTTTTCATTTATCTAAGAACCCCGCATCAAGATTGAAAGACTTTGAGAGCCCTACTTTTAATGATAGTGATTGGTCAACAATCAAAGTGCCAGGAAATTGGGAGTTGCAAGGTTATGATCGTGCTATATACGTTAACCACCCCTACGCTTTTGCGAAAAACCCGCCTTTTATTCAACAACACGACAACCCAATTGGCCATTACCGTAGAACATTTAATTTAGATGAACTGTGGACTGATAAGCGAGTAATTCTACATTTTGGCGCCGTTAAATCAGCGTTCTACCTTTGGGTAAATGGACATAAGATAGGCTATAGCCAAGGAAGTAAAACCGCTGCAGAATTTGATATTTCTGATTATGTAAAGTCAGGGTCAAATACACTGGCAGTTCAGGTGTTTCGCTGGAGCGATGGTAGTTATTTAGAGGCTCAAGATTTTTGGCGGATCTCCGGCATTCAGCGTGATGTATACCTGTACTATACACCTAAAGATTATATTGAAGATGTGTTTGTAAATGCCGGCTTAGTTAATAACTACAAAGATGGAAATCTAAACCTTGCTGTTGATTTAAGCCCATCAAATAAAGAGCAGACACTGCAAATTCAGCTCAAAAATCCTAACCATGAAATCATTTTCGAAACCCAGCAAACTTTAGCCAAAAAAGAGCTCAGCCAAACAGTTCAATTCAACAAACAATTTAAAAATATAAAAGCCTGGTCTGCTGAATCGCCCACTCTTTACGAATTAAGCATATCACTTTTTGATAATAAGAAGCTGTTAAGTCAATACGTTAAGAAAAAGATTGGCTTTAGAACCTCAGAAATTAAAAATGGCCAACTGCTTATTAACGGCCAAGCTATTTTGATCAAAGGGGTCAACCGGCATGAGCATGACCCTATTACAGGGCATGCCGTTTCCCGAGAAAGCATGGAATTGGATATAAAACTATTCAAGCAATTCAATATTAATGCCGTGAGACTCGCTCACTATCCTAACGATCCTTACTGGTACGAATTATGCGATAAATACGGCATTTATGTGGTTGATGAAGCCAATATTGAATCACATGGCATGTATTATAATTTGGCAAAGGGCCACACATTAGGAAATAACCCCGACTGGAAAAAAGCCCATCTTGCACGAATTTCGGCCATGGTCGAACGTTCAAAAAACCATCCTTCAGTAATCATTTGGTCGCTTGGCAATGAAGCTGGTAATGGCTACAATTTTTATCATGGTTATGACTGGGTAAGATCTCGTGACCCATCTCGTCCTATCCAGTACGAACGCGCTGTTTTTGAATGGAATACCGATCTCTATGTCCCCCAATACCCTACTCCGCAATATCTAAAAGAATACGCCGAGTCAAACCCTGAGCGCAGTATGATCATGAGTGAGTATGCGCATGCTATGGGCAATAGTGTGGGTAACTTTGCTGACTTTTGGCATCAAATACGTAAGTACGACAAGTTACAAGGTGGCTTTATCTGGGACTGGGTTGATCAAGGTATACAAACCACCACCTCTGAAGGCAAAACTATCTATGCTTACGGTGGGGATTTTGGTGTTCCAGGCACTCCTTCAGATGGTAATTTTCTTTTAAATGGTATTGTTTTACCTGATCGCACACCGGAACCTGCTCTATATGAAATTAAAAAAGTTCATCAATCTGTTTTGTTTTCTTTCAATGACAAAGAGTTAACTGTATTTAATGAAAACTTTTTCAAAAACCTCAACCATTACCGTTTAAATTGGCAATTGATGAGCAATGGTAAGGTGTTTAAAGAAGGCCGCATCAATAAACTTGAAATATCACCACAGCAATCCGCTAACTTCACGCTTAACTATTCAATTCCAAAAGAAATCAATGATGAAGTATTTTTGAATGTAAGTGTAGTGACGCGGCTTGATGAGCCACTAATAGGAAAAAGTTTTGAAATCGCAAAAGAGCAATTTTTAGTACAAACAGCACGTGCGAAAGAACAACAAACTGATTTAAGAAAACTCAATGTTTATCGAACTGTTACCGATAGCGAGATTATTGGTAATAACTTTGTAGTAAGATTTAATCACGCGCGAGCAGAGTTAACAGGCTATCGCTTTAACGAGGTTGAATTAATTAAAACACCTGCCAGAGCCAACTTTTGGCGCGCTCCTACTGATAATGACTTCGGCGGAAATTGGCAAGATAAGTTAAGGGTTTGGAAATACGCCTCAGAGCGTCAACAGCGTACAAAATTCACTTTAGTAGAAGCTGAAAACCAAGTTGTTGTTACCACTGAGTTTGATGTGCCAGATGTTTCTGGAAAATTAAATATTATTTATATCATCACAGCTGATGGCAAAGTAAAGGTCGATTACAAGTTCAGTTCATCTATGCAAGATATGCCTATGATCCCTCGCGTCGGTATGAACTTGGAATTATTTGCCGAGCTTAACAATATTACCTACTTTGGCCGGGGACCACAGGAAAATTATCGTGATCGACATACCGCAGCACATGTTGGTTTATATCACTCTAAAGTGTCACAGCAATATCATCCTTACATCAGACCGCAAGAAAGTGGCTATAAAACGCAAGTACGCTGGCTTCACTTGACCAATCAGCAAGGTGTAGGATTAAAAATTACTGGTGCACCTCATTTTGGTATGAGTGCTTTACACTACAGGATCAGTGATCTAGACCCCGGCATGCGACGAAGCCAAACACATTCCGGTGAACTTCAGCCTCGTCCACTCGTTTCACTGAATATTGATTATGGGCAAATGGGTGTTGGCGGCGTTAATAGTTGGCATACAACAGCACTGCCAGAATACACGCTGACAGCCTCAGAGTATGAATATAGCTTTACTCTGCAAGGAGTTAACATAAATTAAAATGTTGGATAAGGGCTCTTTTTAGCCCTTATCTCTTATATGGTATCAATTACTTATAAACAGCAATCTCTGCTGCACTTGCCCAAATGCGACCATTAATTTCACTTTGTGCGATTAAACGAATATACCGCGCAGTAACAGGTGCAAACTGTGTTTGCTTGATTTGTGTATTCGCAGCCCACGTACCAACAGCGATGGGTGAGCCAAAGTTGATACCATCGTCACTCACATACACCTCATAGTCTGCAATAGTGCCGTTTACGCCAATGGTTCTTGGTAGATAGGTGATTTTTGAAAAGCTTTGCGGGTTACCTAAGTCTATATCAACCGAGTGAGGGTACTCAGGCACTGTGCTGCCAGACCAATTCGTGTGCCAAATGGTGGCTGGATTATTATCAAAGGCGTAGATAATTTCTTCGCCAAGCTCTGCCTGCGAGTCGCTACTCACAACAAAGCTCGAACTATCAAGTTTTCCTGTGTGATATAGCTCAATCTCTGCCGCACTAGCCCATACATTCTCGTTTACTTCTGACAAGCCAACCAATTTTATAAAGCGCGTTTGCGTATTATTAAGTGCAACCACTTTGCCTTGTTTGCTGGCATCCCAAGTACCCGCAGCAACTAATTCATCATAGGTTACACCATCATGACTTACATACACTTCATAGTCTGTAATTGATCCATTTTCGCCCACAGCGCGTGGCGTATAATGAAGCTCTGACAATTCATAGTGTTTACCAAGATCAATGATGACATCGTGAGGGTAACTAGGCACTTGTGGAGTTGACCAACTGGTGTGCCACAGCGTGGTTTTGTCTCCATCAAATGCGTTTGCCAATTCATGATAAGGCTCTGATTGCGAGTTAGAACTTACCGTCAATGTGGCGCTGTCGATCAGGTAGTGTTGTGCTGACGTATTATCAATCGTGACAGTCGCTGAGTGCGAAACTGTTCGACCGAAAATATCTTCGAGGGTAATGATAACGTTGTCATTTTCACTCGCAATAATATCTACTTGGCGCTTTTCTGGTTGGCTTGCTGATGCAACGAGTACGTTGTTTATCATCACAGAATAGCTAAATTGAGGGGTGCTCGTTTGCGGCACTTGCCAACTTACGCTTCGCGTAGTGGCATCAGTGATGGTGAACTCAATATTAGGTTGATTGGGGGTATCCGCTACATTGTTTCTTGTTAACGGAAAAAGTGAATTTCTCCCGCAAAACGCTGTCAAGTTACCATATGCATCCGTACAGGTTTGATTGCTAATACTTAACGTAGGTGAGGTTGTCCCGCCACTTGTCATAGTAAAATAACTTGGGTTTGCGCTTGCATCATAGTTATTGTCGTAATTACGTTTTGGTTGGTGTTGGACAACACTAAAATTTGCAGAATCAAAGCCAATCCAGCTACCATTTTCGAGCTTTTTATGGCCATTTTTGAGCCTCACAGTTCTCGCGTTTTCGCCGCTATACCACCAATCTTCAACAAATGACCCTGTTGTCGTTTCAAAACGTACATCAGCTACAGGGTAATCCATGGTCACCAAGTGCGACCATTCTCCAGCAGCCTGATCATGCACCCAATAGCCGAAATGAGTATGTGAACCTACCGGCCATGCCTTTGCCACTAAGGTATACCATTGGTTAGCTTGCCACCCTAAATCAAAGTTCCATGTTTTTAGCCCTGTACCCTCACCGCCAAAATTTTCAGATTCCGTACCATGACCAAGATAGCGGGCTACAATTGGCTTTGAAGAGCTGCGCGGATCCCATATGGAAAATATGTAATTGCGGCCATCAGGGTGATCTTGTATGCCAGCATAGCCCCCACCTTCCATGCCCGCATTCCAGTTAAGCACTGAATAGTAGGTGTACTTAGTAAGTCCATTGCTAGGCACATACACATCCTGCATGATCGTGTTACCGCGACCTACATCATTAAAGTTAAACCAAATCGACGCGGCCCTATCTTCAACCGTATTAGCTTGGGCACTCCAACTACTCAACATACCGACTACTGCCAATTTTATTGTCATTTTTCTCATGCTAGCTCCTGTAAGTGATAAAACTTAATTTCTAGATTCTGTGGACTTATCCTTTAGTAGCAATAAAGAACCAAAAAAATATAAACCACCGAGTAATTAAGGTTCAAAAACGAAAGAATCGCAAATAAAAAAACACAAAATGAAAAATATCGAATAAAAATGAACCTAATTGAAAGTTAATAACAACGTAAAAATGAGTGAAAAAGCCGTATGAAGGATAGTGAAAAATGTATTGCTTGATTTTTATAAGGCGAAGTGGCATGAAGGTTAAAATACACTATGAAAAGTGCATTTATTAAAACCTTTAGGTAAGAGCTGATTTTATAGCTTCATAATCATGAGAGGTTATTTCATGGCTGTTACCAGCACAATCTTTAAAGTACATTGAGTAAGTAACACCATGATCGGCAACAACAGTTTTAATCTCAAGCTGAGCTAGATGCTCAAGCCATGCTAAAAACTGTGTTGCATTTGCGCCAAAAGCAATACCTTTGCTTCTACCGTCAGCTTCAAACAGTGCCAAACGAATTGTTTTTGCTTGATCTTCTAAGGTTAAAGGGCCTTTTCCCTCATCCCAAAATGCAAGTTCCGGTATCACATTAAAACCAAGTACTTGTTGATACCATTTTACAGCAGCCGCTAAGTCATCAACATTTAAGTGGCAATGATCAACACCACACAAAGCTGGAATAGCCATGTTACTCACCTATTTCTGTTTTTAACTGCTCTAAAAAATCGAGCATGTAATCTGTACGTCGTTTGGCTTCATCTTTTGCTGATGGCGTGTTCATACTCTCACCAATGTGTAACAGCTTAATAAAAAAGTGATCGAGGGTGTATTTTGTATCGTCAGGTTCGCGGTTTAAACAAAATGGATCGTCTTTATGATACAGATAGCGACCAATTGAGCCCCCTACTTTCATGCAGCGGCTCACCCCGATTGCACCTAATGCATCCATTCGGTCTGCATCTTGCACAATTTGCGCTTCGACACTTTGTACTTTGATATTGGCACTAAAGCTATGTGCGGCAATAGCATGATGAATAGCACTAAAATACTGCTCAGGATAATTAATTGAGGCTAAAAAACTTAGCGCTTTGTCTGCGGCCATGGTCGATGCTTTTGCCCGATCTGGGTGGTTCTTTGCAACCGCAACACAATCATGTAACCAAGCTGCGGGTAACACCACGGCCATTTCTGCCTGCTCGGCAATACACAATTGTTTTGCAACCCTCACTACTCGTTCGATATGACTAATATCGTGTGCGACATCGGCATGGAGTAAAGACAAAATAAAGTCTCGACATTGAGTTTCTAACGCTGCAAAGTCTATTTTTGGCTGCATATACTGGCTATCACCATTTACTGATTGAAATTATGCTTACTTTAGCGTGCTTACTGGATTTGTTCAAAACATTCATTGTATGTTTGCCAGTGCTTCATTAAACTATGCCCCCTTTTGTTTGACGCGAGAATCCCTATGTCATCTGCTATTTACCTGCAAGCTGGACGAGAAAAATCATTAAAAAGAAAACACCCTTGGGTGTTCTCTAAAGCCATTAAAAAAGTAAAAGGTAAGCCAGGACTAGGTGACACTGTCACTATCTATGACAATGACGGTAAGTTTTTAGCGATTGCAGCTTACAGCCCGCAATCGCAAATTCGCGCTCGCGTATGGAGCTTCGATCAAAACGAAGTTATTGACCAAGCATTTTTTGAAAAACGTTTACGCCGTGCCTATGCTGCGCGTGAACAGGTGATCAGCGAAGGCGGTTTAACGGGTTTTCGTTTAAGCGCTGCTGAGTCTGACTACTTGCCAGGCATCACTATCGATAAATTTGATAATGTATTGGTGTGCCAACTACTTAGTGCCGGTGCAGAGCGCCATAAAGGTGAAATTGTTGCTGCATTAATGACTATTTTTCCAGGCTGCGATATTTATGAACGTTCAGACGTTGATGTACGCACTAAAGAAGGCCTTGAGCCAATCAAGGGAATACTTTGGGGCAAGGAACCAACTGAGCCAGTCATCATTGAAGAAAATGGCTTAAAACTCGAAGTAGACATTCTAGAAGGCCACAAAACAGGTTTTTACTTAGACCAACGTGATAGCCGTGCAGCCCTTGAGCGCTTTGTTAAAGACAAAACGGTGTTAAACTGCTTTAGCTACACAGGTACTTTCTCACTGTATGCTTTGCGTGGTGGTTGTAAGCACGTGACTAACGTTGATGTGTCACAGCCAGCGCTCGATACAGCAAAGCGTAACGTTGAACATAACAACCTTGATTTATCGAAAGTTGATTTCGTAAAACAAGATGTTTTTAAGTTGTTGCGCCAATACCGTGATGAAGGTGTGCAATTTGATACTATCGTTATGGATCCACCAAAATTTGCTGACAACAAAGCGCAGTTAACCGGTGCCTGCCGTGGTTATAAAGATATTAATATGATTGCGATGCAAATCTTAAAACCAGGTGGAACCTTACTTACATTCTCGTGCTCTGGATTAATGGAACAAAATTTATTTCAAAAAGTGGTTGCGGATGCAGCCCTTGATGCAGGTAAAGACTTGTTGATCATGGAACGACTAAATCAAGCTGCCGACCACCCGATTGCTGGCAGCTACCCAGAAGGCTTTTATCTGAAAGGCCTGATCTGTAAGGTTTACTAATTAAAACTTACAATTTCTAACCCGGCACTCAAGGAGCCATCTTGCTCCTTGGTTGCCCGAATTACACGGGCTGTTGCATCAAATGAAGTAATCGCCGTGCTAGTCGAAGCAATTAGCACCCGATAAAGACTACCAATTTCTAAGACTTCATCAAGGTGTATTGCCAGCCCTGTTGCACTTAAATCAGTACACGTAACCTGAATTTCTTCGCCATTAACTGCATCTAATGGGATCAGTTTTGCAGGGGTATGAATTTGCATGCGGCGAAAATCGCGTTTCTCCTCATGAAACATATGGCCTCCTATACCAGTGTTTTTATTTTTTCTATTAATGTTTTAACAGAAAAAGGCTTCACTACATAGGCGTCGCAACCGGCATCAAACCCCGCTTTTTGTTCAAGCTCGGTTTCAAGGCCAGACACCATGACAACAGGAATTTGCGCTGTTTCTGGGGTGTTTTTTAGTAAGCGGCACGTATCATAACCATCTAAGCCTGGCATACAAACATCGAGCAGTATAGCATCTGGTGGCTCCGCAATGGCAGACGTTAAACACGATGCGCCTGAATTTGCATAACTTAACGAAAACTCATTTCCAAGGCTTGCTTTGAGCATTTCAAAATTAAAATATTCATCATCGACGACCAAAATAGTTGGTCGCGGTCGATTTACCGCCCGTTCAGGAACTGAGATTGGTCTTTCCTTTTCAATGCCCACATAACCTCCTTTTAGCATCTGTGTTTTAGCGTCAAGCAAGGAGGTGACACCTCCATTGCTCATTCCTTAGTATTATAACTCAGATTCTTTAATTGCGTTTAAAACACGTTTAGCAGATACAGGATAAGGTGTCCCTAGTGTTTGTGCAAATAAAGAAACACGTAACTCCTGTTGCATCCAAAATATCGCACTGATCTCTTCAGGAATTGGCATTCCCTTAGGGATTTTGTTCGCTAGTTTTTGATATTGCTCGGCTACTTTTTCAAGCTCAAGTACACACAACCTATCGCGGTTAGGGTCAACAGGTAGCTTTTCTAAGCGGCGTTCAATGGCTTTTAAGTAACGAATTAAATCCGTCATCTTTGCTGCCCCATGCTGGCTAACAAAGCCTTTGAACACTAAGCTTTGTAACTGTGATTTAATATCACCGTGCGCTGTTATCATGGTTAGATCAACGCGTCCTTTCATCCGTTTATTTAAGCCATGTGCAATACTTAGCACTTGCTCTACTTGGGTGGCAATCTCAACCACCGTGTCACCAAGCTCACCACGAATTTGCTCTTTCGCTTTTTCAAACGCATCTGCAGTGCGGATGTTGCCATATTTAGTTAGTAGGCTATCGACGGCTGCAGCGATACAGTCATCAATTAAGTCATTGACCTTACCAAACGGATTAAAGTACAAACCTAATTTAGATTTATTCGGTAAATTTTGCTGTAAATACTTAATCGGTGATGGCACATTTAATAACACTAAGCGACGTAAACCTTGTTGGTGCGCCTGCTGAGCTTTGTGTTCATTATCAAATAACTCAACCGCTGCTGAGTCTTTTTTATCCACCAGCGCTGGAAACGCTTTGATTTCGTATTGACCTTGCTTTTTCACGTAAGAACTTGGTAACTCACCAAAACTCCACTCGGTCAAATCAGCTTTCTCTATGCCCTTGTCGGCTACTTTCGATAAGGTATCCGTTACCTTACCTTGTAACTGAGCTTTTAGTTTAGATAAATTTAAACCGCGAGCGAGTAACTTATCGTGTTCATCGCGTACTTCAAACTGTAAGCGTAAATGCGGAGCAAGGGTTGATAAATCCCATGCATCTGGCTCAACACGCACACCTGTCATACGTAATAAGCGCGTGCTAATTGCATCAATTAAGTTGCCTTGCATCGGCTCGATTGCAGCAAGTACCGCATCGGCGTAGTTTGGCGCAGGCACAAAGTTGCGACGGATCGTTTTTGGTAGCGACTTGATAAGCGCACAAATTAATTCATGTCTAAATGCAGGAATATGCCAATCAAAGCCAGTTTCTTGCACTTGGTTTAACAGTGCTACCGGAATTTGTACCGCAACACCATCAACGGCTTGGCCTGGATCAAAATGATAAGCCAGTGGTAATAACAAGTTCTCTTGCTGCCATGTATCTGGGTAATCGAACTCGGTGACATGATCGGCACCATGCTGCATTAATTCTTCTCGAGACATATGCAAAAAGCGCTTATCTTTTTGTTTTTGTCCCTTCCACCACTTATTAAACGCAGCACGATTATTTACATCTTGCGGAATTTTCTTGTCGTAGAATTCAAATAAGGTTTGTTCATCAACCAAGATATCACGGCGGCGAGATTTATTTTCAAGAACCTGAATATCTTCAATTAACTCTTGGTTATAGTGTAAAAACCCTTCATTTTGACCCAGCTCTTGCTCTACCAACGCCGAGCGAATAAACAACTCGCGACTTACTTTTGGATCAATATTGCTATAAACACAGCGGCGCTTATTAACAATTAATAGGCCATACAGGGTTTGCTGTTCAAACGCGATAACTGCACCCGGCTTTTTCTCCCAATGCGGTTCGCTGTAGCTGCGCTTTACTAAATGCTGTGCAAAGCCTTCAACCCATTTTAGGTCTATGCGTGCGTTGATCCGCGCATAAAGTTTGCTGGTTTCAACAAGCTCAGCCGACATAATCCATTTTGGGCTCTTTTTAAATAATCCTGAGCCTGGAAAAATATGAAACTGGCTATTGCGTGCGCCTTTATAAATTTGTTTTTCATCTTTAAAACCAATATGACTTAGCATACCGCTTAATAAAGATTGATGGATTCGTTCGCTATCAGCAACATTGGTAGTGGCCTTAATGCCCATTTCATTACACACCGTTGATAGCTGATAAACAATATCTTGCCATTCGCGGATCCGCATATAGGCTAAAAAGTCTTTTTGGCATAACTTTCTAAATTGGCTATTGCTCAATTCAGATTGCTGCTCTTCAAGGTAATTCCATAAATTTAAAAAGGCGATAAAATCTGAATCTGGATCGTCAAAACGGCCGTGCTTTTCATCCGCTGCACCGCGTTTTTCTTGTGGTCGCTCTCTTGGATCTTGAATCGACAATGCCGCAACAATAATGATCACTTCACGCAGTGCACCTAAGCCATCGGCAGTCAGCACCATTTTCGCTAAACGTGGATCAACCGGTAAACGGCTTAAACTTCTGCCTGATTTAGTAAGCTCAGTCTTTTTATGACGTTTAGCTGGCTTAATGGCTTCGAGTTCTTCAAGTAGCGTTAAACCATCGTTGATATTTCGGCTATCTGGCGCTTGCACGAACGGGAACTGTTGCATGTCGCCAAGCCCTAAACCAAGCATTTGCAAAATAACAGAGGCTAAGTTGGTGCGTAAAATTTCAGGATCAGTAAACTCTGGACGCGAATTAAAGTCTTCTTCGCTATATAAACGAATACAGATACCCGCTTCAATACGGCCACAGCGGCCTTTTCGCTGATTGGCACTAGCTTGTGAAATCGGCTCAATCGGTAATCGTTGTACCTTGGTACGATAGCTATAACGGCTGATACGCGCGGTACCTGGGTCGATAACATAGCGAATACCCGGCACCGTTAGTGATGTTTCAGCCACGTTGGTGGCTAAAATAATATGACGGCGGCTATGCGGCGCAAAAATTCGGTTTTGTTCTGCGTTTGATAGACGCGAATATAGCGGTAAAACATCGGTGCCTTTGAGGTTTCGCTTTGATAACGCATCGGCGGTATCGCGAATTTCTCGTTCACCGTTCATGAAAATTAGAATATCGCCGGGACCTTCATCACACAGCTCATCAACGGCATCAAAAATACCCTGTAATTGGTCACCATCCGCTTCCATCTCATCTTTATTGATTTCAGTAGTTGGTCTGTAACGAACCTCTACTGGGAAAGTACGACCTGATACTTCAATGATGGGTGCATCGTCAAAATGTTTAGAAAAGCGCTCAGGGTCAATTGTTGCTGAGGTAATAATAACTTTTAAGTCAGGACGTTTTGGCAGTAAATTTTTTAAATAGCCTAAGATGAAATCGATATTCAGACTACGTTCGTGGGCTTCATCGATGATGATGGTATCGTACTGGTTTAGGTATCTGTCTTGTTGAATTTCAGCCAGCAGAATACCGTCTGTCATCAATTTAATGTAGCTATTGTCAGAAACTTGGTCACTAAAGCGAATTTTAAAGCCCACTTGTTGACCTAGCTCGCATTGCATTTCTTCTGCAATACGATTCGCGACACTTCGAGCCGCGAGTCGGCGAGGCTGCGTGTGGCCAATGTATCCATCAACACCGCGGCCAAGCTCTAAACACATTTTTGGGATTTGTGTCGTTTTACCAGAGCCTGTTTCACCGGCGATAATCACCACTTGGTTATTGGCAATCGCCTGTTTAATGTCATCTTTCTTTTGACTAACAGGAAGCTGCTCTGGGTAGGTCACTGTAGGTAAGGCAGTCAAACGTTGCTCGCGCAATTGCTGCGAACGGCTAATATCTTCTGCTATTTTTTGCGCTATGCTCGCTTGCTTAGTTTCATCGTTGATTTTTTTGATGCCATGAAGGCGTTTTTTGAAGATGAATTGATCTTTGCGTAAACACGTTTTTAATTCGCCAAACAGCGGACCTAGGTTAACCACCCGATACCCTTATATTTCTTAACCAATAGACTGATATTGTATCAAATAATCTATCAGGTGGTCATGGCTTTATTTAATCCGTTCGGTTGGAATTGGCATTGCACACACATCGATAAAATTGGGGCTTTCAACAAACCACGCTTCTACTCGGTTTTTACGTGCTTCAATGAGGGCTTTAAATGCATTTGAGTCTGTTTTCATCACCCGAAACTCACTGTTATCAGTGTCTTTAATATCTGCTAATACTTGCATATCGGTGATGGGGTTAAATGCCTGACCTTCAGTGGCTGTACGCTGCAATAAATTAAAGTGTTCCATGCCTTCTAAAACACGACCAAATACGGTGATATTACGGTCTAAATAGCGCTGGCTATTGCCAATGGTTACATAAAATTCGGTACCACCCGAATTGATATCATTATCGCGGGCCATGGCAAAGACCCCTGGGCAATGTACTTGCCATGTTTCTGTTTGGCTTAGGTTTTGTGCCACAGCAAAGCCATTTAAAAAGCCCGTTTTAGTGGCATAGCCATCAGGCCCTTTAAGCTCTGTAATCGCTAAAGGCGTCTTTGTGCGTAGATAAAACTCAGCAGGTAACCCTTTTTTAGCATTTTTAACGGGTTTACTTTCGCTAGCATCCCCGCCCTGCGCGACAAACCCTTCAACAAATCGATACACACTTAGGCCTTGATAAAACCCTTCTTTGGCAAGCTGTCGCATGTTATTTGCGTGAATGGGCGCTAATTCATCGTTTAGTTCGATATAAGCCGCACCCGTAGGTAAGGTTAATTTAATGACGTTTTCGGCACTGACTTTTCGCCACTCACTACTACTTGCGGTCATAATGATTTCGCCAGCAGAACGTTTTTGACTAGTTTCTTTTGCATCAACATCAATTGGTGCAGCTAAGAAGGCACCAAGGCATAAGGTTAATAGACTTAATTTCATTGTTATTATCTTTTAAGTAATTGACAATTCAGCCTATTAACTTAAACCTAAATAAGCAAGTAAAAGCGATGTTTGATCACAAGCGTAGGTATTAATCCCAATCAAACTTATAAAGAATATCAACATTTTGATTCAAGCCACTGGTCACCTCAATATACAGTTGCGACAGCAGTTGATAGCGAACCGCCACTTCACTTAATGAATCAAAAATACCGACACTGTATTTAACTTGAATACCTGGAGTAACATAGCCAGATATTTCAACTTTAGTGTCATCGCCACTACCACTTGAACTTAAACTGACATCTGACAAACCAAAGCTTTCGCCAATCTTAGAAACCATTCCTTCACTACGGTTAACACCTTGGGCAAGCAATAATTGAGTGAGCATCGCATCGGTCGAGCTATCTCCTTCATCAAGAGGTTGCCCATTTAATAAATAAGCCAATGCTTGTGCTTGATCCATCGCAGGCTCTGAGAATACTTTTAACGAAGGTTGTTCAACATTACCTGTTAAGGTAATACCTGCAATCACGCCATTCGAGGTGTTATCAGGGTTACGAATTGCCTTAATATTTAGGTAAGGCTTCTCAATTGAGCCGCTAAAACCAACTTGTCCAGTTCGGATTATCAAATCTTGACCAAAAGCGCGGTAGGTGCCCTGAACAAGGTTCAATTCACCCGTTGCTATCATCGGTGTAACTTGGTCCATGCTGATGTTGATGTCGCCTTCAACTTTCGACTGTAAGCCAAACGAGTCAACGCGCACATCATTTTCAACCAACACCTTTAAGTTAATAGCATAATCAAAAGGGACTTTTTCTGACTGTTGCTGCTCAATATCAACAATGACTTCATCATCGCTGACTTGCACAGCACCTTCTGGCAGCTCTTCAATGGCGATACGCCCCCATGGCACGACGACTTGGCCATCAAGATTAAACGCATTATCTTTCAACGACATAGTTAAATCTGGAGACACTTTAAAGGTAACATCTTGCTGAGCACGAACAAAAAACTCTTTACCATTTAACTTCACATCAACGTCTGGTAGTTCTTGCTGCCAATCAATCCCACCTGACAAATCGAGCGCGCCTCCTTCAGCATCTTTGAGCTCCCCCTTGAGCGTTGCACTTTGATTATTAAAGGCAATGTTCACATAAGAGTTTTGCAGCGATACAGGCAAGGTTGCCCCTTCAAGATTGATTTTTTCAACATCAAAGTCACCATTGAGTAATGGTTCTTTCAAGGTGCCTGCAATAGCTAATCGGCCTTTAATGTCGCCTGTTAATTGCTCAAGTGACGAAATAAAAGGCCGTAAGTTTGTTAACTCAATTTTCTCAATAACCAAGTCGCCCGCTAAGTTCTGCTGATTTTGAATATCATCAATGTTGAGCTCGGACGTCACTTTACCTAACACAGAGGAGTCAAGGGTAGCATTAAGTTTACCAACTTGCGCGTCACTCATTGCCGAGACCTCTAAAACCTCGACTGGTAATTTATAAACATTTGCCCCATCAATTAAAGATGCTTCTAGCTGCTGAGTTTTGATATTGGCACGGATGGTTTTTAATGCGCCATTATTCCAATTAGCAACAAACTCCCCGTTTGCATCGCCAGTTACTTTCAAGTTATCGGGTAAGAAGTGTTTAAATTCAGCAATAGATAACGCAGCAAGCTGTGCATTTAACTGACCTAATTGTTTAGTTTGCTGCAAGGTCTCAAAGCATAGTTTTGAGTTATCGCTTTGCCAGCAATGCGCGCCTACATTAAAGTCAAAGGTTTTGGTATTCACTTGAATATTAACTGGCTTATTAGTGCCAAAACGCACCTGATTATCAGTAACAAGAATTTGACTTAATGCACCTTGCCAAGTTTCTTTATTAAATTTACCGTCAACATCGAATGATGCCTTGCCTTGATCTGCATCGAGTAAAAAAGTTAAATGGTGATCTGTTTTATCACCACTGGCATCTAACTCAATTTGATTAATTTTGTGCTCTGCGATCGATGCGGAATCAAGCACCAGTGATACATCCGTTTGCCAGTTTGCGGCGTAATCAAATTGCCCTTTTAATGTTAAACCGTCAACCTGAATATCTTGATAACTCAAGGTATTCAGGACTAAACTTAAATCAACAGTAGGCTCAAGACGCTCTCCACGCAAACTCAGATCAGCAAAGCCCTTGCCTTGCATAGGCAAAACATCTTGATCACTTGCATCTAAACGCAATTTACCGTCGACACGCCATACTTTATCCACCTGTCCCGATAACGCAATTTCATTTTTACCGCTTTTTATTTCAAGTTTTTTAAAACTTGCATGCAAGCTACTATCAAGCTCAAAATCCGACAACAAAGTCACTGGAATTTGATTCACAGAGCCATTTAATTGCGTGTTATCTAACGCAAGCTGCCACTCACCTGCCTGTAAGTTAAATGAACCATTGAATTCACCAGATAAATCACTACTAAGAGCATCCGTTAAATATTGGGCTTTTAAGTGGCTTAAAGCCCCTTTAAATTCGCTTTTTACCCCATTCGACCAATCAACAGATGCGTTAATATCTGCTTTACTGTCATTAGCATTGAGGCTTAATTGCTCAAGTTTTGCATTTGTTAAACTACCCTGTAATTTTGATTTCACAGTCATCGCAGGTAATGCGTCTAGTTGCGTGACTAAACTCAAATCGACAGCATAAGCATCGGCATGGCCTTTGGCTTTTAAATCAAAGTCCGATAATTGCAGCTGCTGTGTGTCTGTGGCAATTTGCCACTTTGCTATCTGGCCTGTTAAATCAAATGGGTAATTTGTTTGTTTTAGATTCACAGCCCCTTTTAACTGTGCAGGGTATGTTCCTTGCGTTACTAAACTTAACTTTAAATCCGCAAGCGGGCCTGAAAGCGACAGATTAGCTTGATGTTCAGTGCTTTTTACAGACACGGCCCCCTCAATAGTGTTTTCACCAGAAAGCTCAGCCGTTAAATTAGTATGCAATTGCCATTGCTGATAGCTTGCAGCAAGCTTTTTAAGATTAATATCGCTCTCTTTGGCTGAGGCAACCAATTCAATATTTTCAATAAGCTGAGCCTGTTCTGCGCCATAAGGGGTAATGGCAACTTTACTTATTTGAAATTGCTTTAGCTCAACATCAATCGGGACCCTAATATCAATTGCGGGCAATGCTGGCAACTCAGTTAATGGGGCTGATTTAGGCTGCTCTTTTGTTTCGTGCAGCATTACAGCAACATCAGCAATAGTCAGTGTATCCACTGTTAAATCCGTTGCTTCGCCGCGAGCACTTAAGTTTAGTTTGTTGACTGTTACATCGGCACTTGGGTGCGCTAGATTAAAGCGATTAATTGCAACACGCTTAACAACGACCTTCATAGGTAAACTAATTTGTGTGACTTGCTCAACATTAGGTTCTGTTTCAGTGCTCTGCTCAGTTGATACTGCCTGATTTTTAATATTTAAATCAATCGATTGGGCGCTTAAATTATCAAGACAAACCCCATCACAACGCCACCAAAATAAATCAATTTTTAGCTGCTTTGCATCAAACTTGATGCTTTGATTTTCAAAGTGAACATCAAACGCATCGTTATATAAAAAACGACCAGATGGCAACTTGATTGATAAGCCATCAACTAACTTATTCGCCGTGAATGCAATAAAGTGATTACCAGGCGCGGTGAATAACAAACAAAACACAATAACTAGCAAACTTGCCAGCGTAATTAATAGAACCTTGGTTATCTTTTTTAACATCTTCATTAGATTTCAGGCCCTATGGTAATACTTAATCGGGTACTTTTACTTTCTTTTGTTAAACCCCAAGCATGGTCGATACGTACAGGACCAACCGGTGTTAAATACCGAAAACCAAAGCCAGCACCGACTTCGACGCGGTCGCTAAAATCATTTGTTGCGGTACCACTATCGACAAATAAAGCTGCTCGCCAATGCTCGGCAAATTGATAGTTATACTCAATTGTACCGCTTATTAAGTATTTACCACCAATTAAACGACCTTGTTCATCTTCAGGTGAAATAGATTCATAAGCAAAACCACGGACACTTTGATCCCCCCCCGCATAGAAACGAAGCGATAACGGTACGTCATTAATATCTTCAACCAGCATGGCACCTAAATTAGCTCTTAAGTACAGTAAATGACGATCGGCGAAGGTATTCAACCATGCGTTTTGCAGTTGTAAACGTAGGATATTAGTTGAAGACATCATGTCCTCTAACCCAAATTCAGCTGACAGCAGCCATTGGTACCCCTCGTAAGGAGTCGTTCCGCCCTCAGTGTCTTTTTTGGCGTAGCTGATACCCGGCATCAACATTTTTGCACTTTGTTCTTCTTCTCCAATTCGGTAGGTTTCATAATCACGGCGGATAAATGCGGTTCGAACCCAATCATCTTCGGTTAACCACTGGCGCTGTAATTGGCCAGTTAAAATTTTACTGTAAAGGTCATTTGTTACACCATCTTCGAGTTTATAGCCTAACGAAAAACGCCAAAGATCATCATTAGGGTCGTCTACTGGGACGGTATAACCTAGCGAAATATCTTGCTGCCTCTCTGACACATTTAAGTTGCTTTCAAGATAATGACCGTCTTCCGTTATCCATGGCTTAGTCCATTTAAAGCGAACTTTTGGGCCAAAATCAGTATTAAAACCGCCACCCACTTCATAGCTATTGGCTGGTTTATGTAATACATCAACATTAACAGGCACTTGGTTGTTTTTACGTTTTGCAATGTCTGCATACACACGGACACTGGCAAAATAAGGGGTGCTCGACAGTGCTAAGTTGTAATCAGAAATGTCAGTCGCTTTATATGGCTGACCTTGTTTAAATTCAGCCAGCGAGCGAATGTATTTTTCAGCCGGGGTCTCAGTACCAATAGTGATATCACCAAACTGATAACGAGGCCCAGTATCGACATTAAAAATAATCTTTGCGCTATTATTTTTTAGCGATACCGCCAATTTATGCTCATGCCATTTTGCATCAAAATAACCTAAGTCTAATAGTTGGCTTTCGATGCGCTTTCTCGCGGCCTCATATTTGCCGTGATTTAAAAAGTCACCTTGTTTGATTTTGATGCTGTTGACGGCAGACATAAATTCGGCGTCATCTTTACCGGCACCTGTAATGGTTACATTGATATCTGCGATTCGAGTAACAGGACCACGCTCAACATCGACAATTAATAGCTGTTGTGCGTTATCAAAACTAATTTTGATAGTCGGCTTATAATAACCAAGCGCTTTTAAACTCATTTCTACTTGGCTTTTAGCATGACGCTTTAATGCCTTTGAGGTTTTTTCATCAATTAGTTGCTTAATGTAAAGCTCAACGTTTTTTTCGAGCTCACCACTGATCCCCTGAATTTTGTAATCTTTAATGACAGTTGAGGCACTAATGGCGTGCTGGCTGTATGAAAAGCAGAAAAACACAAAGACAAAAAAGAAATGCCGAGTATACAAAAAATATCCTTACTTTTTTGGAAGAGTCATAATCTAAAATGAGTACAAAAAGATACTAGCACAGTGCCATAGCCACTGACATAATTGAAATGTTAAAATTAGTACGCGTTAAACAATTATTTTCGCTACAATAGCGGATAATACCTAGATTTATAATGAACGAGCGACTAAATGCACTTCCCTGATGACGAAAACGGTCAATTATTAGCTGAAATTGCTGACGCTGGTGTTGATTTAACCAGTATGCAAACTATCGATTTCTATATTCTTTTTGAACAAAAGCCTGAAGCAGAGAAATTTGCTAAAGCGATAACAAGTGATGAGCTTGCCCCTTCAACAGAATTAACCAAGTGCCCAGATACAGGGGTGTGGGAAGTCATTACCCGTGTGAAGATGGTGCCAGAACACACCTTACTTAGCCAAACAGAACAATACTTAGAAAGCATCGCTAATGGCCATAATGGATATGGCGATGGCTGGGGTTTAATGGCCGAAGAGGAATAAGCCACTCCTACATCTCGTAAGGGGATCAACTTAGTTGATTCGCCTTACGAAAACTGCCCTGATAATCAAAAAGCTTTTCTGCCACTTTCCAACCGTATTTTTTATTTTTACGCGCAATCACAAAATCGGGTGCAAGTAGTTGTTGTTGTAAATTAACAACCTGCTCCGCGCTTTGCCAATCTATTGGGGTAAAACCGGGTGCTGCTCGTTTACCAAACTGCTTATTAAAAATAAATCGCCCGGTGTCATTTGCTAAGTTAAAAACCTCATCACAACTAGCTCCATCTTCATCATAGTAGCTAATTTTAAGTAAACCTTTTGCGAGCAACTGTGCCGACAAACCACTACACCTTAATACCAAAGCATCTTTTAAATTAAGCGCTTCCCGCAGTTTATCATCAGGGTCTGCCATCATGGCACCACAAGACTGACACTGCCTTGCTGCAATGTCATTTTGCTCACCACACTGCTCACATTCTTTAAAACGAAAACGATAATCACACTGTATTTGCTCTTCACCATCGTCCAGCAAGCCTTGGCAGCGCCTACCAAAATGCTCAATCACTTTGCCTTCGCCATCAGTTTTACCCCAAAAAATATTCGCAAATCCACAGCCAGGGCATAGCACTTGAACTGGCTCATTATCACTTTGCGCTTTTTTACTCCCTACCTCTGGGTAGAACAAATCAAAGCCATTACCAGCATAATCAATAACTAAGCAGTCTTTTTTTCCTTCGCTTAAACGAAGGCCTCGACCCACTATTTGTTGATATAAACTGACAGATTCGGTGGGCCGTAAAATCGCAATATAATCAACGTGAGGGGCATCAAAGCCCGTCGTGAGTACGGATACATTAACCAAATACTTTATTTTTTTGGCTTTAAATTGATTAATAATTCGATCACGCTCGTTATTATCAGTATCACCGGTGATAAGTGCCGTACTACCCTCAGGTAAGTAGCCAGTAATTTCTTTGGCATGCATCACGGTTGCAGCGAAGATCATCACACCATGACGCTGTTCACTGTACTCTATTACTTGCTTGATAATGGCTTTTGTCGCGCGGGTGCTGTCTTTTAATAACGCATTCATATTCTCAATGCCGTAACGACCAAATGAATCACTCGGCAGTGATGAAAAGTCATAATGGCTAATAGCTGCATCGACTTCATGAGGCGGCGTTAAATAGCCGTTTTTGATCATATAGCGCAGCGGTAACTCAAAAATACACTTTTTAAATGGTGCGTCTTTATCACCTCTAACAAAACCATGATAGTGATGATGATAAACCCAGCCCATTCCCATACGAAATGGTGTTGCAGTTAAACCAAGTACTTTAAGATTGGGGTTTTGTTTTTTTAGACTCGTTATCACCTGCCCGTACTGACTTTGTTCATCACCACTGACACGATGACATTCATCAATGATCAACAAAGAGTAAGCATCTGTAAGCTTATCGGTATTACGTGCCAATGATTGCACACTCGCAAAGGTCACTTGCTCCGTTAATGACTTTTGTTTTAACCCCGCAGAAAAAATACTTGCCTTAAAGCCAAAGCTAATATACTTCTCGGCGTTTTGTTCTACCAATTCTTTAACATGCGCAAGCACCATAATTTTTTGTTTGGCAATACGCGCAAGTTCAGCAATAACCAGGCTTTTTCCAGCCCCTGTTGGTAACACAATTAGTGCTGCGTCATCTGTTTGTCGAAAGTGAGCAACCGTGCGTGCTACGGCCTCTTGTTGGTAGGGTCTGAGTACGTACTTCATGTTATCGGACTATAATCGACATAAAAAAGGGAAGCATACGCTTCCCCTGGTATTCTTTAAAGCAAAAAATTAAGCAAGGTGTTTTGTTAAATCGACACCTTGGAATGCTTTAGGTCGTTTACCACGGCCTGTCCATTCTACAATTTCGCCATTAAATTCGATGCGGTACTTCGGTTTTACCTTAGTGCGTTTGTCTGTTGTTACTACATCCTGTAGATCTTCTAATGTAAGTCCTTTTTCTTTTAGTAAATCGAGTACCTCTTTTTTAGCTTCTTGCTGTTGAGTATATTTCTCGATAGCTGTGTCGATTAGCTGTTTTGCTTTTTCTAATTCAGATAATGACGCAGATTTTACAAAAGATCGGATTTCTTTCATTGAGAGCTCTCTTTAATATTAAAGTTAAGTAAAATGTATAAACATGAATTAGTATATGCCCTATTCATAAAATAATCTATTCGACTCTAATTCTTTATCCTAACTTTTTATTATACCCATGCTCTGATCTGAACAATGACGTCTTTTAACTCAGTAATTAAATCAATAACAATAGCAGTATCATGATTATCAATAAACGTCTTTTCCGTATCTACAATTAGTTTTGAGATAGGTGGATATTGAAGCATGACAAGCGCTCCTTTCAGTTTATGAATAGCAGCAGACATTTTATCCAACTCATCACTATTGAGGTGACCTTCTAACGTACTCAAATCATCCTGCAAACTATTTATAAATACCTCTGCCAACATTTTTGCATCACTTTCGTTACCAAAAACATTAAGCCAATGCTGTATATCTTTGATCCCTTGCAAACTTACATTCTTACTATCTGTAATAATGTTTTCATCGTCTTTATTAAGATCAATAAATTCTGCAAGCCGATTATACAATTCATTAAGTTTATACGGCTTAAACAAAACACTGTTCATGCCTGAGCTGAGAGCTTTATTTAAGCAGGTCTTAGAGTCATCTGCAGTAAAACCGATAATTGGCAAGTTCTGGAATTTTTCTATCGTCCTGATCTGTTCGGCTAACTTAAAACCATCTAAGTGAGGCATATGGCAATCTGTTAAGAGTAGATCAAAGTCCCCTTCTTCAAGCGCCCTTAAAGCAGCTAATCCATCCTCGACCATTACAGCTTTTATACCTAATTTTTGACATTGTTTTTCAAGTAATAATTGATTAGTTTTATTATCTTCAGCAATTAAAATCTGGCCATATAAATGCGCTTTATCTGGGCTAATTATATCTAAGGTGGTATGAATATTATTAAGTAGCTCTCTTAATGAATCGGGATAAAGTGGTTCGATAGGTAGTAAATGACAATTACAATCATTTACTTGTTGAGTATTTCGGCTTAATGGCACAATAGTATACTTAGCAGCAATGCCTCCTTTTTTAGCACGCCACTGCTCTCCTAGTAACTCAACCATGTATTGCTCATCAATAATTAAATTTTCAGTCTGACTAAGTTCAGATAACTCCAAGGGCCAATCAAGTATGGTATGTTTGACTGCCATGGTTCCAAGCAGCCGGACCAGCTCTTCACTTTTACTACAAACAATCCAATACCCAGATGATGTGCTTAATTGAGGCTTTTTAGTATGTTGCAATGGGATAGATAAATAAACATGCGTCCCCTTGCCGTATGTGCTAGACAAAGTGATACTGCCTTGCATCGCGTCAACCAGCTGTTTTACTAGCGCTAAGCCTAAGCCTGTTCCGCCAAATTGGCGTTGAAAAGAGTTATCGGCTTGCTCAAATGGTTTATAGATTTGAGCAAGCTCTTCAGTTGTCATCCCCTTACCGGTATCTGTAATTGTGATATTTAACAACTGTTTCTCAAACTTTACCTCGCAAGTTATTGAGCCCTGACTTGTGAATTTAACTGCATTACTTAGTAGGTGTGATAAAACATGCATTAAATGATTAATATCAACCGATGTCGATGTGTAAGCAGCAGTCAGCCAATTTAAATTGAAATGAAGTCCCTTCTGTTTAGCCTGATGTTCATGTGCTCGTAGAATGCGACACAAATGAGTTTCCAAATCAACATTCTCAACAACTACTTCGATGTTACCCGTACTAGTGTCTGCAAAATATAGAATATCATCAACTAAACCTTGTAGTTTAGTTACTGAAACCTCAATGTGTTCGATTAAAGTAGATTGCTCACTGTCTACTTGTGATGATTTTAAAAGCTCAATAAAACCATTTACCCCAGATAAAGGCGTCCTTAATTCATGACTCATCGTCGCAATAAAACGACTTTTAACTAAATCAGCTTGAAGCGCCTGTTGGTTGGCCTTATTTAATTCAACTTGATGATGTTTGAGTAAGCTAATATCTAATAAGATACCATTCCACCTAACCCCTTGTTGTATGTCATTGCCTTTTGTTTGTGCATTGGCAATATAACGGCACCAAACTTTTTGGCCAAGATTATTAATTCTAAACTCAATATCAATCATGCCTTTGCGCTTACTTGCTTGCTTAAAGGCTTTAGCTATTTGCACCCGGTCTTCATCAACAATACAAGGGGAAATACATCCGGTCATACCGCGGCTATTGAGTTGTCTTGATGTTACCCCCAATAAACTTTGCGCCCCTTTGCTAATATAGGTATAACACCCTTCACCATTATCATAATATTCATACTGAAATACCCCGCCAGGGATAGTATCAGTAATCGTTTGTAATAATTGTTGAACCGCTTGGTTTTCCCTTTGAAGGTTATGATGTTCAGTCAAATCAGTGATGACGGTCATAATCCCAGCCAACTGACCATCAACTCCAAGATATGGCTTTTTAGTGTAGAGAAGCTCAAGCTTCTTTCCTACTTTATTGGTAAAGTTCATTTGACGATTAAAAACTTTTCCAGAGTGCAAGCTTTGCTTATTCTGCGTCAATAACTGGCTAACTTGTGCTAACTCGTCACGTAAATACCGTTTTTTTTCGTCCCATAAATGAGCAAAATTATCCTTATAGGCTTTGTTCCACATTATCCTTTTTTGCTCAGAATCTTGTATCACTACCATTGTAGGTAAATCATCGATGAGTTTTTGAGTGAAGTTCAATTTACTTAACGCAACTTGCTCAGCCTCTTTTCGTTTTGAAATCTCACGGTTTATGGTAATCCGCCAGCTAACAAAATAAATAATCGAAATACAGATAAGAATTAAGGTTAAAATTGCAGTTGTATTAACGGTGGTTTTGTCATATCCACGCTCGATATTAAAAATACCATGACGATTGACAATATGATTGAAGTCATTGCTCGTTAGTGTTTTGAAAAGGCTTTCAAGTAAACTGACTAATTCAGTAAAGTTTTTATTCACAAGGAAATAGATCGGCTGATTATATCGGTATTTAGGGTTGATATAAAATTCGCCTATGTAAAACTGATTTAATTGATATGCCGCAATGCTTTGCGGTAAGATAACACTATCAATCGTGTCGTTCCTCAAAGCATAAAAAAGTGTCACAATTGAGCTAAATGACACCGTTTCTAAATTCTCAGCACTTGGCAGCTTCTTTTTTGGATCTGCAAACAGATCTATATAACCAATACGCTGAGTTTTACTCGAACGTTTAGAAATTAAAACCATTTCTACGCTTACGTGCGGCGGTAAAGCAATCAAAACACCTTCATTAATTCTTGTTGGTGTCATCGTCGGAATGAGATCGATCTTATTCGCTAAAAATAATCTTTCTAATTCTTTGGAATTTGCAGCAGGGATATATTTAAACTGGAACCCACTTCGTTCAGATAGTAACTCAAGGGTATCATTTAAATAGCCTGTAGCTTCGCCAATTTGATTTGTGTCATTAATTGGAAACAAACCATCAATAAACGAGAACGTAAGTAAATAATTATTGTTGCCTTTCACACTTACTTTATTGAATTCACGTTTGAATTGACTATAGGCTTTTGCGGCCAAATATTCTTCACTTGCCGAACTTTCCCATAATTGTTTCGTGGTTGGAGAGATAGATGCTAAAAAAGAATTAACTTGATTACGTAAAGCCGTCTTCTGTTGGTTGAACATGACATGAAATGTTTCACTAGAAAGCCAGATAGGACTTACAACTTTAAGACCGTCTTTACCACGATTTTTTAACTGATGAGACAAAACTGAATAATCACCTAAAAAAGCATCAAATGAGCCATCCGCCACTTTTTTAAACGCATCATCTGGTTTTATAAACCGATTTATATAAAGCGCCCCATTTTCTGCTAGATATTCGCAATGCGAACTCCCAGTGATACAAACCCATCGTAAACTAGCAAAGTTCTTTAAGGCACTATTCGCAATAGATTGATTTACAACTATTCCACGTGGACCTTCCATAAAGGGTGTTGAAAATAAATAATGTTTTTTACGTTGCGTGGTTTTATTCAATCCAACCGCAAAGTCTATTTCACCAGCTTTAAGTCCGTCCAGAAGCTCGTCAAGACTGTCGTAAACTCGGTACTCTAAATCGGCACCAGCTAAACGCGCTATTTCGTTACTGTAACCAACAATTACACCAGTATATTGACCATTTGCGTCTTGGGTGTGATAAGGAAAAAAATTATAACTTACGATACCCGCTTTGAGTTGCGTCGCAGAAGCAATACAAGAGAATAAAAGCGTAATAGCATAAAGGTAAAAGAGAAATCGTCGTTTCAGAACTAAACCAAGCAAAAGTAAATAACTAGCTACATTCTAGCAGTGAAATTTAAATACTCAATTTTTGTTTAAAACTAGCTACTATAAAAATTAACAAATAGATGATTCGATACAGACGTACAGTCGCCATTCGAATAAAGATTGCGTTAATTATTTAAAAATAGCATGCGCATATTTTCCACCTCTAAACTATTGCAAAAGCCAATGGGTATGAAGTAAGAAATAATCAAGAGCAGTTAATTAAACTAAAAAAAACCCACTTTAGTCAGTGGGTTTTTATTTTTATTTACACATTAAAAGCTTTGTGAGTATCGGAAGTACAATTGACGACCAATATCAAAGCCACCGTAATATGAATAAGTAGAACTTGGGCCTGAGTACATAATAGGACCACGTTTATCAAATACATTGTTAGCACCAATAGAAAGCTTAGATTCCCAAGGCGTATTATAAGTGAACTGTAGGTCGTTAAATGTAGTAGAGCCTACTTTATTTTTAGGCACAACTACACCATTAGTCCAATCACGTTGGAAGTTTGGATCACTACAACGGTCTTCAAAATAACAGTCCTCACGCATTGAAGAGAAATAACGCATCGCCCAGTTTGCACTGAAATCTCCATACGTCCAATTCAAGCCAAAGTTAGCACGTGTTCTAAATGTATCTCCATGACCTACATCTGATTCAACTTTAGTTGTTGGATCATTTGTCGATTTTGAATCATATTTTAGTAAGTATGTGCTATCTAGAGTTGCACGGAAGTCACCAAAACCAGTTTCAAATGCATATGCTAATGATAGATCAATACCTGATGTTTCAGTGAAACCAGCATTGCGCGTACCATATGTTAAATCGTTAACAATTGAGTTGTTCGGATCACGTGAAAACATTGCACATCGTGATTCATCACCGCCAATATAACAATCTTTTAAGATCTCATTTGGTGAGTCAGAAACTACCGTGTCAGTGATTTTAATACTCCACCAATCAAGGATGATATCAAGGTTTTCAACATAACTTGGGTTGTAAACAAAACCAACGGTTTTACTGACAGACTCTTCTGGTTGTAACAGTGGATTTGAACCACTATTGAATGGCACTGGTGTTTGAGCTGCAGGGCCAGTCGTCGGCACAAAGCCTTGTTGTAACTGACGGTAATCAGCTGGTACATCTTGTAAACAGCGCGCAGAGCCAGCTGCTGTACCATAAACTGAATCACATGGATCGATAAAGCCTGTTGTAAAAGTTTGAGAACCACCACCATACAAGTTACTAATTGTTGGAGCTCGGAAGCCTTCAGCCCAAGTACCGCGAACCAATAAATCATCAGTTGGACGCCACTCAATGCCTACTTTACTGTTCGTTGTATCACCAAAAGTACTGTAATCTGAGTAACGAGTCGCAAGACTAACGTTTAGAGACTTAGCACCAACAACATCAGATAAAATAGGAACATTTAACTCTGCGTAACCTTCAGTAACATCGTAACCGCCACCCGTTGCACCAGATGCAAGAGTAGTACTTTGACCGAGTTGCGCTAGTGCATCAGGGTTATACTCACCCGACTCTTTACGATACTCAGTACCAACAGCGAAAGTTAATGAGCCTGCAGGTAACTCTGCAAGTAAACCACTTATGTTAGCAAAGTACATTGTTGTTTGAGTTTCACCACGATAATGCAGTGTAGGATACAAGAAGTCTTGTACATCAGGATCTGCTAGCGAGTTTTCAACAGGCCCTGCACCGAAGCCTGCTAAAGGATTCCACGCAACACACTCAGCTGATGAAATTGGATCATCTTCAGTACCACACTGAACTTCTCCCGATGCGTTTAAAAATGAAGGGCCAGTAGCGGCTTCAATAGCAGGCTTATAGAAGTTACCGTTGTCTACTTGAACAGTTGTGCTCTTGCTGTAAACACCACCAACATCCCAGTCAAAATAACGATTAGCTAACTCGAAAGAGCCTTCTAATGCGGCAGTAAAACGTAAAGTATCTTGATTACTTTCAGTTGTACGTGGAACTTCCCAACCACGACGAGTAAATGAAACATCTTCGCCAACTGGGTTAAAATAGCTATCACCACTTAACACAAAGCCATCTGACGCTGATTGATATGGATAACCTGCTACCTGACGTAACGCTTCACGTTCACTATATCCGATATCACTTGTAAAACTAACACTATCAGTAATATCGTAGTTAGAGCTGATATAAAGAGAGCGTGCACTTAAAGGCGTTTCTAAATGCATTTGGTCAATTGAATTACTTGAACCATTTTCATAAGTTTGCGGTTCAAAATCGTCAAAAGATGAAGCATTGCCTGGGCGCTTAGCAACCCACCATTGATCATTATAATAAAAACGACCATATTGACCCACTAAAGTACGGTTATTTGGAATATCATAACCTGGATATGATACTTCTGAGAAAGAACGGTCTCTCGCCCATACATCACTTTCATCACGCCACTCAGCACCTAAAGTAATTGAACCCTTTTCTCCCGAAAAGCCAGTGACCATACTAATGTTTTTCTTCTCACCATCACCATCGTCATAGCCACCGCCGTATACTGTGAACTCAAGACCTTCATAGTTTTTACGAGTGATAATATTAACAACACCAGCCATTGCATCTGAACCGTACATTGCAGACGCGCCATCTTTTAACACATCAATACGTTCAACCATTCCCATTGGAATAGCCGAGATATCTTGATAACCAGAGGTAGTAATACCCAAACGCTTACCATTGATTAAAACTAAAGTACGGCTGGCGCCTAAGTTACGAAGGTTGACGTAGTTACCACCCACATTCTCACCAGACACTAATGGCTCAGAACGACTGATTGGCGGTGAACCAGCTGCAGACATATTTTCAATCAAATCAATAACAGATGTGAAACCTTGATTAGCAATATCTTCACGACTTATTGTTTGGATTGGTTGTGCTGTTTCAAGGTCAGTAGAGCGAATACGTGACCCCGTTACTTCGATACGCTCTACTTTTTCTGCACCTTCATCTGCAGCTACTGCAGAAACTGAAAATGCTGACGTTGATGCTGCGCCAAAAGCAATTGCTAAACGCACTGCTTTTGAAACTTTATTATTTAACATTTGAATCTCCCTGGTCATATCCATGTTATGACTCTATTAATTTATTTAAACCCATAAAAGGTACTAGTACCCTTTAAGGGAATTAAATACTAATAGTATGGAGAGTTTTTGGTCAACAGCTTTTTAACTCATTATTTTCAATGTAAATTTTTTAAACAAACAACATCCCACAATTAGAGATAATAAGTTTACATAATTTAAAACCACTCATTAACAAATAAAATTAAAAAATAATTACCAAATTGTTTAAACCCAGAAAAGGCAATTACAAACTTAAAAGTGGTTGCAAAAAACCGTAAATTGTAAACAAAAAGAAAAGGGGTTAACAGCAATGTGGTTTTTTAAATCTACTGATAAATGAGCTTTTGTCAGTATGATTATTTCAAGTGACTTTCGAGTTATAAAAACTTACATACTCCTAAAATCAAGAGAGCAACAGTCAAGAAAGCAACCACATGGATAGGAAGGAAAAAACCTCATAAGATTTATGTGGTGAGCAAATGAAACAACCATTTAAAAATTCATCATACTGGTATTTAAAAAGTAAAAAAAAAGCCACTCTAAGAGCGGCTTTTAAATCGTTTAAGTTACTAAATTAGAACTTGAATGTTGCACGTAAATAAACAAAGCGATCCATGTTAACGTCATACTCTGTTACAGAGAAGTTGTTAGTTGAGATAGCTAAGTCATTATTTAGGTACTCAGGAGATGGCTCTTTTGCAAATAAGTTTTCAATACCTAGAGTAAACTTAGTATTATACGCATCCATCGAGTAACCTACTGAAACATCGTGTACTGTGTATGAACCGATTTCTGCCGCCATACCTGGGTAGAAAGGTGTGTAGCCTAAAACGTCATAGTAGTTTTGCATACGATCTACATAGCGAGTTTGCCAATGAGCATCAAAGTCACCTAGTGCCCAATCAAGTGCGAAAGTACCTTTATACTCTGGGTAACCAGCATCACCATATTGGATACCAACTTGGTCTTCACCATCAAACTCATTTGTCATTACGTAAGAAACGTCTAATGAAGTACGGAAACTACCATATTCAGTTTCGAATTTATACGCAGTATAGAAATCGATACCTTCAACATTGTAAGTACCAGAGTTTTGCAGGAAGTTACGTAAGTCAGTTACGTTACCATTAGCATCACGGTCGATGTAGTCACAAGATGCTTCATTATCACCTGTAGCACATTCATTAAGAATACGTGAAGCACCATATCGACCAATAGAGTTAGTTACTTCGATGTCATAATAATCAACAGTAAATTCTAAACCTTCAATTGCGCTTGGGTTATAAACAAAACCGAATGTTTTAGACTCTGATTCTTCCGGTTTTAGATCCGGTGAAGAAACATTCGTGATACGGATTTGAGTATTAGCTTGGGCGTAACCATTTGGTACACCAGCACAGCCAGGTAAATCAGGAGTAGACCCATCTACTGAGTTACACGGGTCAGTAAGTGTAGGATATGAATCCGAGTTACCAGCGTATAAATCAGAGATAGATGGAGCACGATAACCTTCAGCCCATGTACCGCGTAACAATAGATCATCGATAGGACGATATTCAACACCAACTTTAGCTGTTGAGTTGCTACCGTATGCACTATGGTCTGAGAAACGAATTGCAGGAGAAATTGATAAGCCATCGATTACAGGAATTGAAAGCTCCACATATGCTTCATCAAGACGGAAGCCACCAGAAGTTGCATCACGTTGGTTACCTGAAGTTTCACCGCTTTGTGTTAATGGATCTGGAGTGTCATAGCCAGATTCTTCACGGCGCTCAAAACCAACAGCCATACCAACAACACCTGCTGGAAGCTCAAAAGCATCGCCTGCAAAGTTTAATGTGTAATCTTTCAGTTCAAGACCTTCACGAGAAACACTATCAAAAGTAACATAATCGATCATTTCTTGAGTTAGTGAACCTGCTCCGCCAAATAGATTTAGAGGCACACAAGAAGTCGCAGCATTACAGTTATCGCCTAAAGCTTGGTTGATACGAGTCAGGTTTAATAGACCTGTAGTATATACATCTTGGCTATTCTTACCATAGATGTAAGATGCATCCCAAACCCAAGAAGTGTCGCCGATACCACCTTCAAGACCGACCATTGCACGGTATGTAGTATCATTTTGACGATAAATACGGTTACCAGCTTCAACAAAACGACGTTGACCAGCAAACGGGACATAACCTTCTACACCAGAGCGCGCAGCATCACCATAAAGTGTTTCACCGAATGGGTTATAAATGTTGTTTTCATGAATATCAACACGGCTGGCAGCTGCACCAAAAGATGCACCTATAGTCAAAGGCATTGCCGCAAGTAATTGAGATGATTCACGATTAGTCATCATGAAATCTGAAACAAAGCGAACATCGTCGCTGATGTCATAGAAAGCTTGAACGTAGAAACTATTACGCTCTTGCGGTGTAACTAAATAGTTTTCTGGAGCGTAGTTGTATACATCACCGTCACGATCACGGAATGAATCAAGACCAACAGATGAACCGGCACCATTAGGTACTAGATCAAAACCTGCATTTGATTCACCAGCATTGTTCTCAGTGTAGCCTTGTGCAATTAATTGATTACGAAGATCAGAGCTAATAGAGTTAGAGTTCAGGCGAAGGCGGCCTTTTTCTGTAGTAGAGCTGTTACCCATAGAAGAAATGTCACGGTCACCTGCCCAGATTTCTTGTTGAGTTACGTGGCTTAGATTTAGCATTAAACCACCACGTTCAGAAGTAGTACCAACAGTCAAATCAGCAGAGTACTGACGACCATCGTTGTACTTCATATTTTCACCGCCATAAAGAGATAGCTCAACACCATCGAAATCACGGCGCGTGATGATATTTACAACACCAGCAATTGCATCTGAGCCGTAAATAGCTGAAGCACCATCTTTAACTACCTCAACACGCTCTATTGAGGCAGCAGGGATTGAGTTTAAGTCAACAGTTGAGCCTAAAGAAGAAACCCAGCGCTTGCCGTTAACTAATACTAATAAACGTTGCGCACCTAAATTTCTAAGGTCCATATTGGTAGCACCATTACCACCATTATTGAACGCTGTGTTTAACGCAGCACCAGCTGCAGGAATTTGTTGAAGAATATCACCAATGCTTAATTCACCGGTTGCTGCAAGATCTTCACGGCCAATTACTAAAACAGGGCTCGCACTTTCTAAATCGGTTCTTTTAATACGTGAGCCAGTTACTTGAATACGTTCTACTTTTTCAGCGCCTTCTTCAGCAGCAATCGTGCTTGCTGAAAATGAAGCGGCTGAAGCTGCACCAAAAGCAATCGCTAAGCGAACTGCTTTCGAAACTTGATTATTTAACATTTGATTCTCCCTGGTCATATTCATGTTATGACTTTATTAATTTATTTTTAACTCTAATGGGCCACAAATAACCCTTTAGAGGTAACAAATACTAATAGCAGGCAGAACTTTTGGTCAACTTTTTTTTAACCTTTGTTTATAAAGAAATTTTATAAAATTCACATTTAAAAAACAATCCAAAAAACTTGTAACTTTAATGTTTTCAATAATTGCAAAAAGCAACACAGTAACCACTCAAAAAGCAATTAAACTGAAAAAAAGATGCAAAAAACACAACCATCCCAAATAATTAATTTCATTTTTTAGAACAAAATAATTATACAAAAAAAGAATACACTGAACTAGAAAAGTAACATTGGTTTTCTAAACACGCTGTTTATTTTGTCTTTAAGGATTATCATGAATTACATTTACTTCCATGAATATAAGTAGCGAGAATGTTGCAACTTTCATAACCAAGAAGCTGACCATCCTCCACTTCGATACTTAAAGCTTTTAATTGTTCTAAAATATTTTTTGTGTTTTTAGCAGCTGCAACTAACTCAGAAAGTCTTTTAATTAACAAATCAAGTTCTTCCATAAATAAACGATACGCTTCTTCAAAGTCTAAATTCCCGTGTATATTTTGAAGTAAGAATTCTATAAAAGCTGGAAGGTTTGTACCTTTCAACGCTTCTTGCTCATACTTAAAATGAGTGATTACCTTAGCTTCAATCTCTTCAACAATTTGCTTTGATAGTAAAAGATTAGAAGAACGAACCGATTTGACGAGCCTTATCAAGTGATTTTCAATATCACTTTTAATGAAGTTTGCGGCCTTTAAAATTTTTTTGTTTGGTTTAACAATTATAGACTCTGGATGATGACAAACAAATGTGAAAGATCCACCACTTGAAAGTACACGATAGATTTCATCAATACTTTGACTAACTTGACTATACTCTAATGAAAATTGCGCTATTACATTGGAAAATGCATTATCATTGAATGGTAAGCACTCGACCGAAGTCTTAGCTAAAAAGGTACCATTAATGCTTTGGGTGACACCTTTGTGCATCTCAGCTTTGTCTATTCCATAACAATTAAACTGATTATTATTTTGAATCAGTTCTATCAAAGCGCCATTTCCAGTACCGACATCAAGAACAGTTGAATTTTCTCCAAATTTTTTAGCTGTAGCCTCCCAAAACTCCTTTAACTCACCTTCATAATTCTTTTTAAACCCACTCCCGAAAGACGTTAAGTGACCTCCGCTCCAATACTCGGACCAATGACTACTCATTATTCACCCAACTTTAGCTGTAATTTTTTATATATGGTCATTTTATAAACTTACTAATAAAGGCCTCAGGGTACTTAAAAAGCCCCTAACGGGGCTTAAAATTTAAAGTGATTAGTATTAGAAGCTTATGCTATAACCAGCAAATACTTCACGACCAATATGACCTGCATAATATAAAGTATCGTCATTCCAAAACCCGTCATCATCTTTAACAACACCTTTGTCGAACAAATTACGTGCGCCTAAAGTAAATGTGCCAAATGATTCTGTGTAATACTTAATATTGATATTATGTGTTACATATGTTGGATCGTGATTCTCACCTTTGTAACGGAAGTTTTCAGGGTTACCGTCACCTAGGTCAAGATACTGATCTTCATATACCGATGAAATCAGGTCAGTTGTCCATGCAACAGATAAGTTATCCATCGAATAATTAATGTTAAACTGCGAGCGCCAATCAGGTGTACCTGGCATACCTATGAAGTCTTGAGAAGGTCCTGAAAAGTAAACATCCCCAGCAGATTCAAGCAAGTAAGTTGTTGTATTTCCGAAGGTAAAGTCACCAAAACCTGTTTCAAGTTTATACTCTAAATTCAAGTCTAAACCTTTTCTAGACATATATGCGCCATTTTCAGAACGTGTAATCACGTCACCTAAAACAGCACCATTTTCGTCACGCTCTAACTTAACACCTGGGTATTTAGCCATCAGGTCATCAAGTTGACCCCCAACTTCAGCATTAATTAAAGACTGTACAGTAATAGATGAGATTACGTTTTCAACCTCTAAAGAGAAGTAATCTAGTTTTACTGCAAAGTTCTCAATACCTGAATAAACAATACCCGCATTGATATATTCTGATTCTTCAGGACCTAACTCGTCATTACTTTGAATTAAGTTATCAAACTGACGAGATTTACATTCTGAGGCAGAAATTCCTTGAGCTTCACAAGCTACATAATCTGTAGCACTTGTTGCACTAAACGAAGTTGCGGCTAGCAATTCATCAAGAGATGGAGCGCGGAAACCTTCTGAATATGAAGCACGTAATAAGATGTCATCTGTTGGGCGATACTCTAACTTAACGCTTGGATTAGTTACTGAACCAAAATCGCTGTAGTCATCGCGACGCAAAGCTGCGCTAACGATTAAATTATCAGTGAATGGCATTGAAATTTCATAGAAGAAAGCTGTTGTGTCACGCTCACCCATTGCTGAGTTACCTGCTGAACCACCTATAAGACCAGCTTCAGATTGTGCATCATACTGCGAATCAAACTGTTGATCGAAATACTCACCACCAAAGTAGTGCTGGATCTCACCGCCTGCTAATTCACCTAAAGCAAAACCAACACCAAAGAAGTAATGATCCATTTCGTTTTGGTTTTCTGTATAAGTTGTTGAACGAAGATTATTAATACCTTCTTCAGAACCTAAATCAATGCCATATTTCTCATTGTAAGCTAAACCTGAATAGCTCAAGTAGTAACGACCTACTGAACGGTAGTCTAATTTAGCTTTATGATATGCGAATTCCCAATCTATTGAGTCACCTGCGATACCTTTTAAACCAATCATATAGTCTTGCTGGTAATCTGTAACAAGACCATCGCGATTACCGATACCGTACCAGCGGAAGTAGCCAGTTACTTCTTCATCATATGGATTGTGCTCATTTCCAGCAGCCATATTATTCCATTTAGCTGCAGGCGGAGCGTAACGACCAAATGAGTCATTTCGGCTAAGCATAGCACGCGCATATAACTCAATATCGTCCGTTATATTATAGTTTGAGCTAACCATAATTGAGTCTTTGTTAGTCGAGGCCATGTTAGCTGACACATTAGCGTATGCATAGCCACACACCTCACCGCCACCAACACCACCAAGAAGTGAGCCTTGGTCTAATACCCCAACAAAACCAGGTACAGAACTTGCTAACTCATCACATTTCGCTGAAGCAACAAAGCCGTCAGGGCCTAAAATAGTTGCGCCATAATAACTTACACCAACTGTTTCATCATAAATTGAAACTAGGCCATCACCATTAGTATCTTCCCAAGAAGCAGCTGTATACTCACGATCTTTATCGAATATTGCGCCTTGCTCTTGATGGTCATAGACAAATGTAATGTTACCCTTTTCAGAGCTTACACCAAACGAAACTGACATTTGTTTAGTATCGGCACCTTCATTTGATGGACGACCGAATTGAACATCAAAAGATGCACCTTCAAAGTCTTTTTTAAGAATGATGTTGATAACACCCGCAATTGCGTCTGAACCATAAATAGCAGAAGCACCATCTTTTAGAATTTCGATGCGTTCAACTGCAGCCATTGGAATCGAGCTCAAGTTAGCTGCTGAACCACCTAGAGAAGGTGAACCGGCAACACGTTTACCATCAACAAGTACAAGAGTACGATCACTACCAGCACCTAATAGACTAACTGTTGATTGCGACTGAGCTGAAGAGCCTGAGCTTGGAACAAATGAGCCGAAGCTGTTAGAAGTTACACTGCGTAGAGCATCCGCAACTGAGATACGCCCCTGCTCTTCAAATTGAGCTGTTGTAATCACTTCAACTGGGCTAGCGCCCTCAAGGTCTGTTCTTTTGATACGTGAGCCAGTAACTTCAATTCGCTCAACCTTTTCAACCTCATTTTCATCAGCAGCAACAGATGATGCAGAAAATGCAGCTGTCGATGCAGCACTAAAAGCAATCGCTAAGCGAACAGCCTTAGAAACTTTATTATTTAACATTTGATTCTCCCTGGGCCACATAGTGTGGCTTTTTTTAGCATAAGCTTGTTTATTATTTGTTACCGCAACTGTGCTGCGGCCAACAAATAATAAACAAATCAAAATAAATTTCCAGAGTTTTATTAATAAAAACACAACAAAAAACACAACAAAAACCCAAAAATTAACAAAAAAGAATTTGTTAAACTGAAACAACTACAACATAAACATGAGGTTAAGGAAGAAGATGCAAAAAGAATATCAAATGAGAATTATCTGACCATTGGGCTGAAAGGGATTGTTACAAACTAAATCATTAACAATTACTCTCACAATTGGTAATAACTGCTTATTGACATAAACTAAATAGTCATAATTATGTTTACCCATGTAGTACTCGACACCCTGAGTTGTATAAACATATTCAATTATTTGACCACGCTGAAATGCAAAATGTGGGTTTTCAGCTAAATACTGCTTAGCTGCTTTTGCATGAGGAGGGATGTTTTTTTGATAATCAGCTAGGTGCCGGCCTAATCGTTTGCGATACACGAGTAATGAGTCAAACTCTCCCGCATAGAGTTTTTTAACGTACCTATCAAAGGCTTGTATTATTAATTCTTGACTGTAATTTTCGGAGAATAAAATCTCAAATAATTCTATTTGAAACTTGTGGGCAAGCTCTGTCCAATCACTCCTAACGGTTTCCATACCTTTGAAGACTAATTTTGAGGTGTCATCTTTTTCGACTTTTCCTACATAGCGCTTTTTAGACCCTGTTGTTTTTCCTCTAATTGTGGGCATAAAAAATGGGCTATAATGGGTTTCGTACTCGATCTCTAAGAAACTGTCTATTCTATAATCTTGCTGTAATACACGCTGCCAGCGTTTGTTAATTTTTCTTGCCAGTACCGTACCAATTTCATTACAGTTTAGTGAATTTAGATCATCATCAAGCTTAACAAAAGTCGAATCTGTATCACCATAAATGACTTCATAACCCCACTCTTCAATCCATTGCTTGGTTGTTTGCATAATTTCATGGCCGCGCAAAGTAATTGAACTCGACAATCGCGGGTCATAAAAGCGACAACCTTTCGAGCCAAGTACACCATATAAACTATTCATGATGATTTTGATTGCTTGAGAGAGCATAGGTTGTTTTTTGTCTTTTGCTATTTGTCTGGTCACTGACAGCTCACGAATAAGCTCAGGTAAATGATGCGCAGTGCGTGAAAAGTGCGCCTGATTAAATCCTTCGATTGCATTATCTGGACTTTTTAAACCTTCAATAAGACCGAGAGGGTCTATGCAAAATGTTCGCATTATTGACGGATAGAGACTTTTGTAATCAAGCACCAAAATATTCTTATATAGGCCAGGCTGCGATGACATGACATAACCACCAGGGCTATCAAAACTTAAGCCATGATCGCCTAAATTAGGGGCTACATAGCCACTTCTATGCAGTAACGGCAGATAAAGGTTAGTGAAGGCTGCAACTGAGCCGCCCATTCGTTCTAATTCAAGCCCTGTAAGCTGGCTTCTTACAACTGCAAAATCAAGTAACTTAAGTTTCTCAAAGAGCCTCATCACTAAAATACAATCTTGCCTGTTGTAGTTAGCAAGAGACAGTTTGTCTTCATTAAACTGGCGAATAATTTCTTCAAGACGATTATCTGTATTTATTAGCTTCTCTTCGCCAAGCTCAATACTCGCTACATTGGCAAGACTAAAACTATCGTAATGATAAGTAGCGTTTTTTAAGGTATCAATACCATCAACAACTACGCGTCCTGGTATTGTAAGACGGGTAAAATTACCTTGCCGCAGCTGCATTTTTTCTTTATTGCGGCCAAGCGGCAATTCGACACCGAGTGCTTCTGCACGGGCATGTAACACGCTGAAGTCAAACTCAATCACATTCCAGCCAATAATCACATCAGGGTCCACAGTTTCAATATGTATACAAAGCTGATTGAGTAAATCAATTTCATCTACACACCAATGAAGATTAAATTCAAGTTCACTGGTATCTTGTGGCTGGCCTATCATCAATACGGTATCTATATTTGCCCCAACTAGACCTATTGAAAATAGCACTCCTTCACCATTACATTCTATATCGAGTGACAAACTTGAAAACTGCGGTGTAAAATCGCTATTTTTTTTGAACTTAGTATCCGTTAAAACAGGATATGGGTGGCTTTTTATTTGTCTTCCTTGAGCCCAAACTGCCCCTTTAATGAAACGTTCCATTAAAAATCTATCTATAGGACGAATATCATCTTCATATACTTTTATATGCTGTGCTTTGAGTCGTTTCGCAGCATTGTAATAGTGCTTTAAAGAAGAAAAATAACAAGAAACAACTTGTTCCTGCATAAAGCTCTTCAGTGCCACAGGTTTCATTTCACAAAAAATACCATGCTCTGAAAACACTCTATTCGCAGCGTCTATTTGTGATTCATTAATAAAGAACACTGCTTTTTGTGGTGTGCTTATTAATTTAACTGGCCCTTGCTTAGATAAAATCCACACCACAATCGAAATACCCTCAGCACTATCGTAGCATTGCGTGGAGAGAATAAAGCCGGAGGCTAACTGCATGTAATTAAACCTTTTTAATATAATTTAGGCATATCAGTTAAGCAAAGCTAAGTTGATTAACTAATTAAAGTAACAAGTCGCTTGTAGTTGCCCAGTTAAATCTCTAAAATTCATTACTGTAATTATATACATACTTTAGGTTTTCTGGGCATGCTTTCTGACTCTTTAAAAAAAACAATTCGGCAAATTCATAAGCATGTTGCTGATAACCTCACCGATTACCGCCCTCGAAGCAGTCAAAACTATTTAGTTGCCGAGATAGCAAAAACATTGGCTGGCGAATATCACAAGAGCCAACGAATTTGTGTTATTGAAGCAGGCACCGGGACCGGAAAATCGTTAGCGTATTGTTTAGGGGCATTGCCCTTAGCGATGGCCAAGAAAAAGAAATTAGTGATTTCGACGGCAACCGTTGCTCTACAAGAACAGTTAATTAGTAAGGAGCTGCCTTTTTTTAAAGAGCACTCTGGCCTCGACATCAAGTTTGATTTAGTGAAAGGTCGACAGCGTTATATCTGTGCACAAAAACTGAGTGCCGCCGTTAATGGCGACAGTCAAACGCAAATGGAGTTTATGCCGACCCTATCATCGCCCCTTTCAGATATGGAAACCAAATGCTTAAAGCAACTTTATGATGCTTATTCAAAAAAGCAATGGCAAGGCGACCGCGATAGCTGGGCAGATACAATTCCTGATAAAGTGTGGAATTTAATTGCTTGTGATAAGCATTCATGCCAACGACAAATGCGCGCTCATCAGCTCTGCCCTTTTCATATGGCACGTCAGCGTCTGATGCAAATGGATGTGCTAGTGATCAACCATTCTCTATTACTGGCTGATCTTGATTTGGGTGGCGGTAAGATTCTACCTGAACCTGACGATACGATTTATGTTATCGATGAAGCACACCATTTAGCGCACATCACCCGCGACTTCTCTTCTGCCGCAGCAACCATTAAAGGCACCATAGACTGGCTCGACAAGCTGGTTAAATTTGCCGGCAAAATGGCCAATGTGCTCGTAGGTCAAAAAGCGATTGGGCAAAATTTTAAGCTCAGTGACAGTATCAATGATGCCGGTAAAAATTTAAAAGTAGTGCGTGATATTCTTGATAACGCAGACTTTAATTATAACAGTGATGACACCTATCGTTTTGAACATGGTGAAATCCCAGCATCTTTACATGCCAAAGCAAAAGATATTAGCGATGCCACCCTTGATGCCCTAAGAGCACTCAACAAGATGCACGATACCCTAGTGCAAGACGTAAGTGATGGCGATGTAAAACCTTATGTGGCCGATCCAATCTTGGCTGAAAGTGGTCAGTACATTAATCGTCTAGAGTTATTAAACAAGCTGTGGTTTAGTTACGCCACAAAAGGCGAAGGTATTCCCCATGCGCGCTGGATCAAACGCTTAGAATATAAGAACCATCACGACCATTTACTTAGTGATTGCCCTATTGAAGTTGGCTATTACCTTAAAGATAAATTATGGAATCAATGTGCGGGTGCCGTGCTTTGTTCAGCCACCTTAACTGCATTGGGTTCATTTGATCACTTTGCTTATGAATGCGGTCTTGCCAAAGAAGAAGGCGTAAAATACATAAAAGTCCCTTCTCCATTTGATTACCCTAAACAAGCGACGCTGCATATTCCTGCAAGTCATATTGAGCCAACCGATAAAGCGTTTAGTGATCACTTAGCTGAGCAATTGCCCAAATTCCTTGATGATAAAAAAGCAAATTTAGTGTTATTTGCCTCTTATTGGCAGATGGATCATGTTGTTAAAGCATTACGTAGCAAAGGAATTGAGGTCTTAGTGCAAGGAGAAATGTCTCGTGAAGCCCTGCTTAAAAAACATAAAGCCAATGTGGATTTAGGCCGTGCTAGCTATTTATTTGGCACTCAAAGTTTATCTGAGGGTCTTGATTTACCAGGTAAATACTTAGAAAACCTAGTAATTACAAAAATTCCATTTGCGGTGCCTACCTCACCAATAGAAGAAGCGCAGGCCGAGTTTGTGCAAAGTAAAGGTGGCAACCCGTTTCTTTCGATAACCGTACCTGATGCGGCAAAGAAATTAGTACAAAGCTGTGGTAGACTGCTGCGCAAAGAAAATGATCAGGGTCGCATTACTATCCTTGATCGCCGACTAGTGACCAAGCGATATGGCAAAGCCATGCTCGATACCTTGCCACCTTTTAAAAGACAAATTGATTATTAATGTTTGAATTAGCTTTAGACCCAACAACCTGGGCACTATTATGTGCAGTTGCACTAGCAGCCGGCTTTATTGACGCAATTGCAGGCGGCGGTGGCATGTTAACGGTACCTGCACTATTAACCGCAGGTTTGCCGCCTCACCTCACATTAGGTACCAATAAACTTGCAGCAAGTTTTGGTTCATTGACAGCCAGCGTAACGTATTTTCGCAAAAAGTTGTTCAACCCACGGTTTTGGGCTGCGTCCATTTTAGCAACAGCCATTGGGGCGCTCGTAGGTACTTTAGTGGTAGATTACTTAAGTATTGAATTTTTAAATAAATTACTACCGGTGGTGATTATTTTAGTCGCTTGTTACAGCTTATTTGGCAGTTTAAGTACAACTGAGCATAACGAGTTACCAGAGCTTGATAGTAAAACTAAAGTTAAACAGTGGCTGCAAGGGCTTGGACTTGGTTTTTTTGATGGTTTAGCAGGCCCCGGCACTGGCACATTTTGGACCGCATCAAATAGCCTTTTATATAAAATGAGCTTATTGCTTAACTGTGGTCTTGCCCGCTCAATGAATTTTGTTTCAAACTTTATTTCATTGATCACTTTCGTTGCACTTGGCCATGTAAACTTTCTACTTGGTATCACAATGGGTTTTTTCTTGATGCTTGGAGCATGGTTAGGAGCACATTCTGCAATAAAGTTTGGTAGTAAAATGATCCGCCCAGTGTTTAACACTGTGGTTATAGTGTTAGCATTAAAGTTAATCTATGAGGCTTATTTATAAATGCAATCGACTGCTTTTGATAAACTACGTTCACAAATTGAAAGGCTCAAACAATTAGCCACACAATTTGATAAGGGTAATTTATTTGCTAAAAATCGCTATATGCAAGCCCAGCCAAGTTTGTTTGATAAAGCCGTGTTTAGTACGAAAAGTATGATGCTGGCTGACTATGTAACCGAAATCGAAGATGAGCTTAACAGCCTGCCGCCAGCTGAGCATCGCCATGCTTATCAATATGCGCTTGAGCGTATTGCCATTCAAGTCGAAGCGGTATTCAATGTAATCAAATCAACCCCAGTATGGGCTAAAGAAAATAAATACAGCTTTAAGCCGAAAGCTAAGCCACAAGTTTATAAGCAAGCAGTAAAAAAAATCATGCAGTCATCCCATGAGCTGTATGACGAACTAAAACAAACCCATGAGTTTGAACGCCGCTTAGTTTTGATGATCGAAGAGCGAAAGCTTAAGCTCGACGCTGCAAATGCACAGCAAGCAACCGAAATTAATAAAGAAATATTAGCTTTACATGCAAGACTTGGCCGTTGTCGAAAGGCTATTTCAGCCACTGAAGACAAAATTCAGCAAGTCGAAAAGCAACAGCTGAGATAATGTTTTACTATCATCCAAGTTATTCAGCGTTAACTTTACCCGAGCGTCACCGCTTTCCCATTGATAAATACCGCATGTTAAAACAGCTTGTTAGCAACTTTATTGATGAGCAGCATTTTATTACCCCACAACAAGCCACTAGAGCGCAGCTTGTTCTGTGCCATAACCCCGAGTATGTCGACGCTTTTTTAACTGGTAGCCTTGATAGCAAAGCAATTAAAAAAATGGGCTTTCCTTGGTCCACTGAGTTGGTTGAGCGAACACTTTACTCTGTTGGCGCAAGTATTCAAGGCGCTGAGTTTGCTTTGCAACAGGGTGCTGCTTTTAATCTAAGTGGTGGTTATCATCATGCTTTTACGAGCTATGGTAGTGGTTTTTGTATTTTTAATGACTTAGCGATAGCCGCAGCACACTTAATTGATTCAGAGCAAGCCGACACCGTATTAATTTTTGACTGTGACGTCCACCAAGGGGATGGCACAGCCGAAGTTACACAAGCACATCCCCAGATCATTAGCTGCTCAATTCATTGTCAGCAAAACTTCCCGCGTATTAAACAGCAATCAAACTACGATTTTGCGTTAGAGCATGGCACTACAGATGATGAATACCTAGAAACAGTCAAACAAGCTTTAGCCTTAACAATTAGACTCCACCAGCCAGATATCATTTTGTATAACGCCGGCGCAGACATCGCAACAGATGACGAATTAGGACACTTTCAAGTGAGTTTAGAAGGCGTGTATCAGCGTGACCATTTTGTATTAAACCAAGCCAAGGAAGCAAAAATCCCAGTGTTTTCAGCCATGGGCGGTGGCTACCAACGAAATGTAAGCCGTTTGGTTGAAGTTCATAGCCAGCTTTATAGGGCAGCTGTCGATTTATTTTAAAGCTTGGTATACACTAAAAGTGACTTTTAAATAAGGCTAACTTTGTATGAAATTGCATGACGACATTCATAATTACTATGAAAAATTGGTTGTCGAAGACATCTCAAAACGAAACTTAGAAGCGACCTATAGTGATGATGTTATGGCAGATTTATGCTGCACAGTATTAAATCAACTGCCTGCCCGTTACATCCGTTACGATGTCGACATGGAATTTTATTTACCGCAAAAAGAACGTATTAGAATGGAGCAACAAGTGCAAACAGCTATTGATGTAGCGATCAGCCAAGTCGCTAAGAAAAAGGAATTGCAAAATGAGCAGTGAGTTAGAAGGTGCGCCTAACTATATTAAAATTGCTGTTGACCTTATTATGCTATTAGAGCAAAACGATGTCCCCGCCGAAGATGTATTAGCAGCTTTAGAAATCGTTAAGTCTGATTTCGAAAAGAAACTTCCAAAATCAACCGATTAATAGTCCGAAAATGGCGAGTATTAGAGCAGAAATTTGTTATGCTCAGGTTTTATAATTCAAGAATGTAAAACCATGTCATTGCCAAGTTTATTACGCTTATTCATCCTTGCTGCTATTTGGGGCGCTTCCTTCTTATTTATGCGCATGGCAGCGAATAGCTTAGGCCCTGCAGTATTAATTGAGTTAAGAGTTGGCTTTGCTGCAATTACACTGTTTATTTTTGCGATGTACTTACGAAAGCAACTCGCTTTCACGACCCACAAAAAGCATTTTTTCATTATTGGCGCACTTAATTCCGCCCTTCCCTTTTTATTGTTTGCCTATGCAGCGCAGACAATTAATGCCTCAACCTTATCCATATTAAATTCAACGACCCCTATTTGGGGTGCCATCGTTGGTATTGTATGGAGTAAAACGAAACCCACCAAAAGTATGTTACTTGGCTTGCTATTAGGTTTAACGGGCGTAGCCATTTTAGTAGGGCAAAATAGCCTGATTATCGACACGCAAGCAATCACAGCAATTGTAGCTGCATTGTGTGCCTCGCTCAGCTATGCCATTGCATCTCATTACACAAAACATGCACCTAAGTTATCTGCTTTTGATAATGCCCATGGCAGTATGTGGGCGGCAAGTATTATGGTTCTACCACTTATTTTTGTTATTCCTGCCAGAGAAATTCCAAGTAATGAGGTGATGCTTGGTGTGGTGGCACTCGGTGTGCTATGTACTGCGGTGGCATATATCCTGTTTTTCCGTTTGATTGATGACATTGGCCCAACCTCTGCGTTGACTGTTACCTTTTTAATTCCATTATTTGGCATTGTTTGGGGCAATTTAATTTTAGATGAGCAAATTGGACCTAATACCTTGGTTGGCGCATTGTGTGTTATCGCGGGTACCATGCTGGTCACCGGCTTTATTCGTATCAAGCCATTTTTAAAACGAAACACCTTGTAACAGAATCACCTTTGCAATTAAAAAATCAGGCTATAATCTATACATAATTTTTAAATAATAAGGAGAGTGCTATGTCAGGGACAACCATGGTGGTATTGATTGTCTTGATTTCTGTGGGTTCAGGTGTGATTTATGATATGTATAAAAAACATTTAGAGTTTAAATCTCGAACATTAAAAGACAGCAAAGAAGCGAACGAACATGTCGCTGCAGTAACAAAAGAGCTTGTAGAGCTAAAAGAGCGTGTGCAAACGCTCGAAGCCATTGTTACTGATTCAAGCTACAGCGTAAAACAAGAAATTAATAAACTCTAATTAAGTTAATAATGCACTGTATTTTTCAAGCACTGGCTGATAATAATCAGCGTCTTGATTTAACATACGTTGGTAATGAGCACATAATTGCTTTAGATAAGCTTGGTGCTCTTTACTTGTTAGCTGCCACATTTGCTGGCCAACTCGAGTGATCGACTGCGAAGCAGACGCACTCATGGCAATAACTTCATAAAATCGTTTGTTTTCACACACCAACTGCTCAGATACGAGCCCCAATGGCAGTGTCTGCAAATAGCTGCGAACTTGATAACTGTGATGTACAGGGCACACAATAAAGTCAATATGCGTATTTGGTTGTTGACTAACAATCCGCGCTAAAAATCGCACTAATAACTCACCTCCCACCCCCGCAATAATAACAAGGTGACGCTTTTTAGGAACTGGTGAAATCATTGCCACATCTTGACAATGTACCTGCCAACGGCCGCGTTGCTCACTTGTGGCAAAACGTTCGAGTTTCTCACTTAGTACCTGCATCAGCTCAGGCACAATATCAACGAAATGTATAAGCTGGGCTTTATTTTGCTGTAATAGCTCAATCCCTAACAAACCGTGATCGCAGCAACAATCCCAGATTTCGTCATACCCAGAATCAACCACATCAACAATGGCTGAAAGTCGTTTACTCAGTGCCATTAGTTTGCTGTTTTATAGACTAACGCTTTTAAGCTGCGATCACTGTCAACCTCAATAAAGCCATCAGTAGGAGCTAGTCGCTCAACAAAACTAATTGTCCCTTGGGTATGATCGCTAATGAGATCTTTAAACGCCTGCTCTGAAAGCTCAGGGCTATTTGCGCACAGTAACAACTGGGTGTTTTCATTTAGCAGCTCAGGTAAACGACGTAGGATTTTTTGATAATCCTTAGTCAATATAAAGCTGCCTTTTTGAAAACTCGGTGGGTCTACGATGATCAATTCATACGGTGCTGATTTTTTAAGCTTACCAAATGATTTTAAAATATCATGCGGGAAATAACTCACACCTTGATCAAAACCATTTAGCTGATGGTTTTGTTTACCTGTTCGCAGCACCCCTTTATTCATGTCCATATTAATAACTTGGTCTGCCCCACCCTGCATTGCTGCAACAGAGAAGCCACACGTGTATGAAAATAAGTTGAGCACTTTTGCATTTTTACTATTAGCTTGAACAAACTCTCGGCCACGGCGCATATCAGGGAAAATCCCAGTATTTTGGCGACTCAATAAATCGACTTTAAACTTAATACCATTTTCACTGACATGGTGCTCTTGGGGTAATTCACCATACATAAGCGCGTTGCGGGTGTTAATGCCGCTACGTTGTTGGTAAACCAATGCACTGACAAGCGCTGGCGCATTCTGTTGTGCCCATTGCCACAGGGTATCAGTTAATTGCGCAAGTACTTGTTCATCTATCTCTTGATATGAAACTAAAAAGAGTGCTGGCGGATAAAAGTCTAAGTTTATGTGGCTCAGCTCAGCTACTGAGTGACCACGGCCATGGAATACACGACATAATTCATTAGCAGCAAGTGGCGCCTCTGCTAAAGCATTTAAAATGGCAGAAAAATCGTTTGTCATCATCTTTAGTTAATTAACTGTTGTTGTAATTCGTGAATTTCATCACGCACAGACGCCGCTTTTTCAAACTCAAGATCGCTAGCATAAGCATGCATTTTCGCTTCAAGAGCTTTGATTTGGCTGGCAATATCTTTCGCGCTGAGCACTTGTTTAGACTCTTTACGCACTAACTTAAGGTTGTCTTTCGGGCTTGCTTCTTCGCCCACATCCATAATGTCGGTAATACTTTTAACCAGTGCTTGTGGCTCAATACCATGTTCAAGGTTATAAGCTTGTTGTTTTTCACGGCGGCGGTCTGTTTCATCAATGGCTTGTCGCATTGAATTAGTGATGCGGTCGCCATACAGAATTGCTTTACCATTTAAGTGACGTGCAGCACGCCCTATGGTTTGAATAAGTGAACGAGTCGAACGTAAGAAACCTTCTTTATCGGCATCAAGTATCGCCACCAGTGAAACTTCTGGCATGTCGAGACCTTCTCGCAATAAGTTAATGCCCACTAACACATCAAATACGCCAGCACGTAAATCACGGATAATTTCAACCCGTTCAACAGTGTCGATGTCTGAGTGCAAATAGCGCACTTTTACGTCATGGTCGTTGAGATAGTCAGTTAAATCTTCTGCCATACGCTTAGTTAACGTGGTCACAAGTACCCGTTCGTTCACTTCAACTCGTTTATATATTTCTGATAGCAAATCATCAACCTGGGTGCCCACAGGGCGTACTTCAATTTCTGGATCAATAAGCCCGGTTGGACGAATGACCTGCTCTGCAACCTCCCCTGATGAGCGCTCAAGCTCAAAGTCACCAGGTGTTGCCGACACATAAATAGTTTGAGGCGCAATGGCTTCAAATTCTTCAAAGCGTAATGGGCGGTTATCTAACGCTGATGGCAAGCGAAAGCCATACTCAACAAGATTTTCTTTACGGCTTCTATCGCCTTTATACATAGCACCAATTTGCGACACAGTAACGTGTGATTCATCAATAATCATCAATGCATCATCAGGTAAGTAATCTAATAATGTCGGCGGTGGATCGCCCGGTGTTCTGCCAGATAAGTATCGCGAATAGTTTTCGATGCCAGAGCAATAACCAAGCTCGGTCATCATTTCAATATCGTACTGGGTGCGCTGAGCAATACGTTGCTCTTCCACAAGTTTGTTGGCACTGAGTAACTGAGCTCGGCGGTCTTTAAGCTCATCTTTAATTTTATCAATGGCATCAAGAATTTTTTCACGGGGTGTTACATAGTGGGTTTTTGGATAAATAGTCGCACGTACAATATGCTTTTCAACTGCTCCTGTAAGCGGGTCAAAAATACTTAAGCGCTCAATTTCATCGTCAAACATCTCCACACGCACAGCGTAAGTATCCGATTCAGCAGGAAATATATCGACCACTTCGCCACGTACGCGATAAGTACCGCGGCTAAATTCAATATCATTGCGTGTATATTGCAATTCAGCAAGCCGACGCAGCATATCGCGCTGATCGACGGTTTCACCTACTTTTAGTAAAAGCATCATCTTCATGTATGAGTCAGGGTCGCCCAAACCATAAATAGCAGACACCGAAGCCACAATAATGGTATCACGTCGTTCAAGCAGCGCTTTGGTGGCACTTAAACGCATTTGTTCAATGTGCTCATTAATAGACGCGTCTTTTTCAATAAAGGTATCGCTGGCAACAACGTAGGCTTCTGGCTGGTAATAATCATAATAAGATACAAAATACTCAACCGCATTATGAGGGAAAAACTCTTTCATTTCACCGTAAAGCTGTGCAGCGAGTGTTTTGTTGTGTGCCATAATAATGGTTGGCCGATTCAAATCATTAATGATATTGGCCATGGTGAAGGTTTTACCCGTTCCTGTAGCCCCTAATAATGTTTGATGTGCAAGCCCAGCCTCTAGGCCATCTTTTAACTGTGCAATGGCCGTTGGTTGGTCACCACTTGGCTGAAACTTAGAAACTAGTTGGAAATGGTCGCTCATGAATGACACTCCTTCATATATGACTCACTTAACCCATCAACTTCTTTGATAAACCATTTATAGGCAACCATTGCAGTAAATAAGTTACCAATCGCGGCACCAATAAATAAACCAGTTAAACCTGCAATTTCGCTGCCTATATAAGCAAAAGGTACATAAAAAACAAACAGACGTACCACACTTAAAATCAGGGCATTCATTGGTTTATGCAAGGCATTAAATGAAGAGTTAGATAAAATAATCACCCCCTGCAGGCCATAACTCAGTGGTAAGATATAAATGAATAACTTAATCACATCCATTACCGCTTGCTCTTTACCAAATACATCCGCGATAAAGCCAGAGGTTAACAGCAGTAAAATATAAATAGCGAACTGCCAAATCATCACGAATTTCAAGGTTTTTGAGTAAGCTTCTTTAACACGTTCAAACTTACCTGCCCCAAAGTTTTGACTTACAAATGGTGGTAAGGTCATTGATAAAGCAAGCACCACAAGGCTTGCGATAGATTCAATGCGACTGCCTACACCAAACGCTGCAACCGCCTCAGGGCCATGCTTAGCTACTAATGCCGTCATGACCGCCATCGCTATTGGCGTCAACATATTTGCGCCTGCCGCCGGTAAACCTATTTTAAGAATTTTACGAACTGAACTAACTGCTGTTTGCTGACCAGCATGCAGGCTCAACAAACCGTTCTTAATTGCCAGAATATATAAAATAATAATTACTGCAACCGCCCAAGCAATAACACTCGCAATAGCAGCCCCTTGTATACCTAAGGCTGGAATTGGCCCAAAACCAAAAATTAGTACCGGATCTAAAATAGCATTTATCAGCCCCGCTCCACCCATAACAATACTTGGCGTTTTGGTGTCGCCGCTGGCTCTAAGCACTGAATTGCCAACCATAGGGGTAATTAAAAATACACTGCCGATGAACCACACGCTCATGTAGTCATGAATAAGTGGCAAGACTTGCTCACCTGCGCCTAATAATTTAAAGATAGGCTCAATATACAAATAACCTAAGGCAGAAAGGCAAAACACCATTACAACCGACACCAATAATGACATACTGGCATCAAAACGAGCTTCATCTAAATTATCACTTCCGAGTGCTTTAGCAATAACTGCGGAGGTACCTATCCCTAAGCCGATTGCTAAACTAATTACAGTAAAGGTAACTGGAAAAGTAAAACTTACTGCGGCTAATGGCTCAGTGCCTAACAAACTGATGAAGAAGGTATCGACTAAATTAAACATCATAAGAGTGATCATTCCGAAAATCATAGGAATGGTCATTTTTTTTAAGGTCGGCAGAATTGGGGAGTTTAAAAGATCAGGTTTAGTTTTGCTCTGCGGTTTCACGCTCATAAGAATTCTTGGCCTCTTTATATGAGCCTATAAGTTTAAAGCATCCTTCACTTGCAAGCTATGCTTTATTCACAGAATCAAAATCGATGTACAAAACTATAACTTTTGACGCTTTGACATAAAAATAACCACTAACCCTTATAAAAAACAATATAAAAACAAATTTAATAGCTTTATTACAATTAAATGGCACTATTCGCTGTTTTTTTACACAATAAATAGCATCATTTCATCGTCACGAATAAATTTACTTATCAATTCAGCATCGCTTCAGATAAAAACACTAACACATTGATTTAAAATGAATTAAAAAAACTTAATTAAACACTTGAAATTGCTGGAGCGCCCTAAAATCCTAGTACTATAGCTGTTCTTAAAGTTTAATAAACAGAGTTATCCACAGAAACCGTGGATAACTCTCTAGAAGCCGCAAATATAAAGGCTTTGAAGACTAGCTTGAAACTGATAAAACGAATAATAGTGAAGTATCCCGTTTTGACCCTTTTGTAAGCTTCTAGAAAAGAATGTGTAAAAAATGCTCTCCCCTTAATGGAAAGCCAGCATGAAACATAAAACACGACAACACACTATTCAGTAACTAACTGATATGTATACCTAAAAATAAATTTAGTCATCCTCGACAAACAATGATGTCGATGTGCTTCATAAAAAAAGATGGAATATTCGCCATCTGTAGTAAAAAAATACAAGAAAAAAATAACACCTAAGGATGGCCTAATAAAAACTCTTAGGTTTGATTTTCTCAATCACAAGAAATTATTGCATAAGTGATGATTTCCTCACTTTAATAGAGAATATCTGAGCAAAGAATGGTTTTTTATATTTTCAATTTGGTACTACTGCTCAAAAAGAATGCAAAAAAGTCATCTTTTCGACATAGCTAGTCTTCTAAAAAACAAAAAACGCTGCGCTTTTCAGCTACATTTTGCTCAGATCGAACATAAAAACATCGAATAAGCTTCTTTTTTGAATTTATGAAGTTTTTATGTTGACACTTTGCAATGCTGTCATTAATATTTCGCCCCGTTGAAAGGCATGACGCTTCCCCCTTAGCTCAGTTGGTTAGAGCGACGGACTGTTAATCCGCAGGTCCCCCGTTCGAGTCGGGGAGGGGGAGCCAAGTTTTTCAATCATAAACGATTCCCCCTTAGCTCAGTTGGTTAGAGCGACGGACTGTTAATCCGCAGGTCCCCCGTTCGAGTCGGGGAGGGGGAGCCAAGTTTATGAATATGATTGTTCCCCCTTAGCTCAGTTGGTTAGAGCGACGGACTGTTAATCCGCAGGTCCCCCGTTCGAGTCGGGGAGGGGGAGCCAAATCATAGCACCACACTACTCTATTTAGTTCCCCCTTAGCTCAGTTGGTTAGAGCGACGGACTGTTAATCCGCAGGTCCCCCGTTCGAGTCGGGGAGGGGGAGCCAACTCTACGAATATATTAAATTTTATCTCTTTTTGCCTCACCGATTGTATTAGACTTTCCAGCGCTTATACACTACTCTAGTGTAAGTTATTTATATGCTTTGATATAAAATAGAATTCACTATTATTAAACCGATCAATCAAGGAATTGATTCCTTCCTTTTAGGCTTTTAAAAGATAAGAAACATGGCTGGTTTTAAAAAACTCATATTCGTACAACTTATTTCTTGGCTACTATTCGCATTATTAGGCGGATATTTTATTGCAATTAGTTTTGACAGTGCAGTAAGTGATGCCCAGCAAAAAGCACAGCGTGTAGTTAATGCCTATATAAACTCACAAACTATTGAACAGCTGGCACCAGAGAAACTTAGGCAAGCACTTTCTGATGGCAGTACTTTTTCTAAATTTGTAATCCGCGATCAAACTGGCAAAGTTGTTACAATGATAGAGTCTAGTCAGCCCCTCCCCTTGTTTGCTGAATTAGTTAATAATTCATTTAACTCTATCCGGCCTCAATTTGCAGTGAATCAGACATCTGACATAAAAATTGAATTTACGATCAATGCTCATAACCTAGCAACTCTGCTGCAACAAGCGATGTTTATTGTCATTTTGATATCTGGATTGATTGCATTATTACCAATTATTTATATGAACAGTATGTTCCGTCGCTTAAACAGAAAAATAAGCACAACAGTTGCTGATATTGTCGATATATACATAAATCAGAATCAAGTAAGCGACGATATTGAACAAGCTATGGACACTTCAAGATTAAAGAAGCTAAGCAAAGATTTAATTCCTTCGTTCAATCGTCTGTCACACTTTTTACAAACTAAACACGATGATATTCAAAATAATGCGCTAAGTATTAAAAAAGAAGCCTATAAAGATGTAGTCACTAACCTTGGCAATCGTAATATGTTTGTAGAGTATTACGAAAAAAATATTGAGAATGCAGAAAAAAGCACCTTTGGTTCACTTGCTATGGTGCGTTGTAGTGAGCTACAAACAATAAACCAAACACGTGGTTACCAAAAAGGTGATGAATACGTAAAAGGTGTGGCCGATATTATTAAACATATTAGCGGCACCTATACAGGCAGTCAGGTTTTTCGTTTAAACAGTTCTGATTTTGCTGTGGTACTGCCTAATACCCCACTTAAAGAAGCTGAACGCTTTGGCGATAACTTACAATCGCGTTTTACTCAGTATCAGCAAAACCAAGAATTAAGCTCAGTTGCTAACACAGGTATAGTTGGCTACGAAAAAGGTAAGCCGCTTGGTGAGTTATTATCAATTGTTGATAATGCAATGAGCATGGCGCAATCAAAACAAGCAAATGCATGGCATGTACAGCGTGAAACTGATTTAGTTAATAACGCCAGCGCAGGTTTTGGTAACCAAAACTGGCGTAAAGTCATTACCGAAGTGATCGAATCGAAACGTGTGCACTTGGTTATGCAGAACATTATGCCAATAGGTAAAAGTGTTAAAGCCTATGCTGAGATCCAAGTTCGTTTCAAAACTGCAGAAAACCAAATGCTGCCAACGGCCTCTTTTCTTGCAATGGCAGAAAAGCTAGAAATGGCAATGGAAATTGACCGTTTAATTATCGATACCACTTTAGAGAAGGTTAAAACGCGTAATTTCTCTGAAAAATTCTTTGGTATTAATGTTACTGCATCAAGCGCTCACAATGATCAATTTGTGATCTGGTTAGAGCGCCGATTACTTAAAGACAGCAATATCGCCTCTAAGCTTATATTTGAAGTCAGCGAGTTTGGATTACAACAAAACATTAAAGCAAGTAAACGCTTTATCGATATGGTACACCGCGTGGGTGCACGTATTACCGTAGAGCGTTTTGGTGTGGGTTTAACGTCATTTAAATTCTTTAGAGACTTAAAACCAGACTTTATCAAAATGGACGCAAGCTACACCCGCGGCCTTGAAGAAGATAAAAACAACCAATACTTTATGCGTTTAATGGTTGATCTTGCTCATCGTATTGGTGTGAGTGTATTTGCTGAAGGCGTCGAAAGCCAAGAAGAAAAACATATCATCGAAACACTGTGTTTAGATGGTGTGCAAGGCTATTACATCGAAAAGCCAAAAGATATCTAACCCCTCTTTAAGGCCCAAAAAACCTTACTATTTTTGGGCCTATTCCATCTATTAACTTTGCTTTAACACTTTAATCGTAAACAGCTTTGTTAATTTTAGCTATTCGTCCCTCATGTGTTGTGTCGGCCCCCATAAAAAAGGATAATAGAGCCGTTTTTATTCTCGTGAGGCACGCATGACAGAGTATGTCTTGTTATTGATTGGCACTGTGCTAGTCAACAACTTCGTTTTAGTTCAATTCTTAGGTTTATGCCCGTTTATGGGTGTATCGGGTAAGTTAGATACCGCGATTGGTATGTCTTTAGCCACAACCTTTGTACTTACACTTGCCTCCGTGACCAGTTATCTGGTGAATCATTATATTTTGATCCCGCTGGATATCGAATTTTTGCGTACCATGAGCTTTATTTTGGTTATCGCTGTTGTCGTGCAATTTACCGAAATGGTGGTGAGAAAAACCAGCCCGACACTTTATCGCTTATTAGGGATTTTCTTACCGCTTATTACCACTAACTGTGCTGTTTTAGGTGTTGCCCTACTTAATATCAAAGAAGACCACTCATTCTTACAATCGGCCGTGTATGGCTTTGGTGCCGCAGTGGGTTTCTCTATGGTGTTAATACTGTTTGCCGCATTACGTGAGCGTTTAGCTGCGGCTGATGTCCCTGCTCCTTTTAAGGGTGCTTCAATTGCGATGATCACCGCAGGCCTTATGTCGATGGCCTTTATGGGTTTTACAGGATTAGTGAAGTTTTAATATGACCTTGTTTTATGCTTTGATAGCGTTAGGTTCATTAGCGCTAATATTTGGTTTAATTTTAGGTTTTGCTGCCGTGCGTTTTCGCGTTGAGAGTAACCCTATTGTTGACCAAATTGATACCATTTTACCGCAAACACAGTGTGGCCAATGTGGCTACCCTGGCTGTCGTCCCTATGCAGAAGCAATTGCCAATGGTGACGAAATCAATAAGTGCCCGCCAGGCGGCGAAGCCACGGTAAAAAAACTCGCTGATTTAATGGGTGTAGAAGCAAAACCGCTGGCAGGCGGTGAGCAAGCAGATCCTATTAAAACCGTTGCCTATATTCGTGAAGATGAATGTATTGGCTGTACCAAATGTATTCAAGCCTGCCCTGTTGATGCCATCGTTGGCGCAACTCGCCAAATGCACACTGTATTAATCGATGAATGTACCGGTTGTGACTTATGTGTTGAACCATGCCCTGTAGACTGTATTGATATGCTGCCTGTAAAAGAAACCAAACAAACCTGGAAATGGCAATTAAACGCAATCCCTGTGACTCAGGTAGATTAGGAGCACAGATGGAAAAGTTAATAGATCAAATTAAACAAGGCAAAGTGTGGTCTATACCTGGGGGCATTCACCCACCGGGTCAAAAGCTGCAATCAACAGCACAAGCCATTGCAAGACTACCACTACCAGACAAGCTCGTTGTATCACTAAAACAACATATTGGTGCTAACGGTAAACTTATTGTTGAAAAAGGCCAGCAGGTTCTAAAAGGCCAAGCATTAACTAAACCCAGCGGCAATTGGTCAGTGCCTGTGCACGCGCCAACATCTGGGCTGATCAGCGATATTTGCCCAATGCCCTCTGCTCACCCGTCGGCGTTGCCTGAACTTAGCGTTATTATTGAACCTGATGGTGAAGATAACTGGTGCGAGCTTAACCCTGTGCCTGACGCCAAAGCACTTTCCCATGATGAGCTTGTCGATATTATTCATCAAAGTGGTATTGCAGGTATGGGCGGTGCTGGCTTCCCAACTTATGTAAAAGCAGATACCCGTAAAGCCATTGAGTTTTTAATTGTTAATGCTGTTGAGTGTGAGCCTTATATCACCGCTGATGACATGTTAATGCGCGAACATGCCGATGGCATAACTGCCGGTATTGAATTAATGCAGCAGCTGTTAAGTCCACAGCTGACAATTATTGGTATTGAAGATAATAAGCCCGATGCTATTGCTGCCATGAAACAAGCAGCACAACATAACGACAGCATCATAGTGCAAACAGTACCAACGGTTTACCCTTCTGGCGGTGAAAAACAGCTAATTAAACTGCTAACGGGCAAAGAAGTCCCAAGTGGTAGTATTCCTGCCGATATTGGTATGTTGGTGCAAAATGTCGGTACTTTGTTTGCGGTAAATCAAGCCGTACATGAAGGTAAACCTCTGATAGAGCGTGTAGTAACGGTAACCGGTAACACCATTCATAAACAAGGTAATGTGTGGGCTTTACTAGGCACTGAAATTAAACATTTATTAGACTGCCAAGGCTTTTCTCCGGTTCCACAGCAACGTGTGGTTATGGGCGGTCCAATGATGGGCTTTACCTTACCAACCGTGCGTATTGGTGTGGTTAAAACGACGAACTGTATTTTAGCGCCAGATCACCAAGAGCTTGCTGAGCCGGGTGATGAAAAAGCCTGTATTCGTTGTAGTGCCTGTGCTGACGCCTGCCCTGCTTCATTGTTACCCCAGCAATTACAATGGTTTGCTAAGTCTAAAGAATACGACAAACTCAACGAGCACAATTTATTCGATTGTATTGAATGTGGCGCCTGTGCTTATGTTTGCCCAAGCGAAATCCCCTTGGTGCAGTACTATCGTGTTGCTAAAGCTGAAATCAAAGAGCAACAAGCAGAGCAAATCAAAGCAGAGCGAGCAAAAGAGCGTTTTGAAGCACGTAAAGAGCGCTTAGAGCGCGAACAAGAAGAGCGTCAAAACCGCCATAAACGTAAGCCGGCTGCTAAGTCAGATGGCGAAAAACAAAAAGTGGCCGATGCACTCGCCCGAGTTAAATCTAAATCTGATGATAAAGACAGTAAGTCAGCTGTCGCTGCAGCTATTGCCCGTGCGAAAGCGAAAAAGCAAGGTGCAGAGCTTGAGCCTGATAACTCTGAAGTAGCTAAAGAGCGTGCAGCGCGTAAAGAACAAGCACGTAAATACAAAGAGCAAAAAGCACTAGAGCAAGATGAAGAAGGCGTCGATAAAGACGATAAAAAGTCTGCTGTTGCTGCCGCTATTGCCCGCGCTAAAGCGAAAAAAGCCGCACAAGCTACAGAAGAAAACGCTTCTGCTGAAACTGACGCTGCGCCAAAAGATGACAAAAAAGCTGCTGTTGCAGCTGCTATCGCTCGTGCTAAAGCGAAAAAAGCAGCGCAAGCTGCTGAAAATCAAACTGAAGCTGAAGAAGATAGYGCACCAGTTGATGACAAAAAAGCTGCTGTTGCTGCTGCAATCGCTCGTGCTAAAGCGAAAAAAGCAGCGCAAGCTGCTGAGAATCAAACTGAAGCTGAAGAAGATAGTGCACCAGTTGATGACAAAAAAGCTGCTGTTGCTGCTGCAATCGCTCGTGCTAAAGCGAAAAAAGCAGCGCAAGCTGCTGAGAATCAAACTGAAGCTGAAGAAGATAGCGCGCCAGTTGATGACAAAAAAGCTGCTGTTGCTGCCGCTATCGCTCGCGCCAAAGCGAAAAAGGCCGCTAAAGAGCAAGCGCAGAGTGACGATTCAGCAGAGCAAATAAATGATTCAAGTGACGAGGCTGATGCCAAGTCGCAGTCTGATGCTCCTGAATCTAGCGAAGATAAGAAAAAAGCCGCTGTTGCAGCTGCCATAGCTCGAGCCAAAGCGAAAAAGGCCGCTAAAGAGCAAGCGCAGAGTGACGAATCATCAGAACAACTTGATGATTCTAGCGATACGGATGATTCAAAACCACAGGTTGATGAACCTGAGTCTAGCGAAGATAAGAAAAAAGCAGCGGTCGCTCGTGCTATTGCAAGAGCTAAAGCGAAAAAGTTACAACAAGAAGGAAACGATAAGTCATGAAACTAACCATGGCGAGTTCGCCGCATAATCATAGCCATAAATCATTAAGCCGATTAATGATGACAGTGATTGCTGCGTGTATTCCAGGCTTAATCGCGCAGGTTTTCTTCTTTGGTAGCGCTGTGTTAATTCAGCTAGTGCTCGCGCTAATTACTGTTAGCGCCTGTGAAGCCGCTGTTTTACTGCTTCGTAAGCGCAAAGTTTGGCCAACACTTAGTGATGGCAGTGCATGGTTAACGGGCGTATTACTGGCGTTGAGTATTCCGCCTTTAGCGCCTTGGTGGATCATTGTAATCGGCTGTATCTTCGCAATTGTTATTGTAAAACAGCTTTATGGCGGCCTTGGCTTTAATTTATTTAACCCTGCTATGGCAGCTTATGTATTACTACTTGTATCGTTTCCGGTGCAAATGACCAGCTGGTTACCTGTGAGTGATTTACTTGCATCTCCGATCAGCTTCTCGCAACAGCTGTCTGTTATTTTCAATGGTTTTACCAGCGCTGGATTTAGTGTCGATCAGTTACGTGTAGCGATTGATGGCACAACCATGGCAACACCGCTTGATACCGTTAAAACAGATGTCGCCCATCACCTAACGGTAGCTGAGAGCATGAGTAAGCCTCTTTTTAATGACTGGTTTGGTCTTGGCTGGGGCTGGGTTAACCTCGGCTTTTTAGTGGGTGGTCTTTATTTATTAAAAGCTAAAATCATTAATTGGCATATCCCTGTTAGCTTTTTAGCCTCATTAGCCGTGTGCAGTGGTATTGGTTATATTGCAGCTCCTGGCACAGAGCCGGGCGTGGTATTTCATTTATTCAGTGGTGCAACCATGTTAGGGGCATTCTTTATTGCTACCGATCCAGTTTCTGCATCAACAACGAATAGAGGCCGTTTGATTTACGGTGCGTTAATTGGTCTACTTGTTTACTTAATTCGTACTTTCGGTGGTTATCCTGATGCTGTGGCATTTAGTGTATTGCTGTTAAATATGGCGGTACCTTTAATTGATTACTACACGCAACCACGTACTTACGGCCATGGGGTGAAATAATGATCCTTTCCTCAATGACTAAAAACGGCGCTATTCTTACAGCATTTGCGCTTATTACCACAGGCACTGTAGCCCTGACTCATAGCCTGACCGCTGAGCGTATTGAAGAGCAAGAAAAGCAACAACTTGCAGAGCAGCTGCAGCAAGTGCTTGATGCCCATCATTATGACAATCAACTATACAAAGATTGTGTTGTGATCACCGATGAGCGCTTAGGTCCACGCCCAGAGCAAGTTATTTATCGTGCTTACAAAGACAATAAGCCTTATGCTTTAGTGATGCGCCATGTAACACCAAGTGGTTATAGTGGCGATATCAACTTATTAACGGCGGTTTTTGCCAATGGTGAAATAGCGGGTGTTCGTGTAACTAAGCACGAAGAAACACCGGGTCTTGGCGATAAAGTTGAGGTCAAAAAATCAGACTGGATCACCCTTTTCAAAGGGCAAAATGTACTGGGTGAAGATGATAGCCGCTGGGCTGTTAAAAAAGATGGTGGCCAATTTGATCAGTTTACTGGCGCAACCATTACACCGCGTGCCGTTGTCGGCTCAGTTAAACAAGCTGTGCTGTTTGCCCAAGCTGAATTTGATAATCTGTTTGCTGCGCCAAACACCTGTCAAGGAGCCAAGTAATGAGCCAAGTTAAAACCTTATTTAAAGATGGTATGTGGGCTAATAACCCTGCCCTTGTACAGTTATTAGGCTTATGCCCGCTACTTGCTGTTACTTCTACGATCACCAATGCATTAGGCCTTGGTTTAGCAACTTTATTGGTACTGGTTGGTTCTAACGTCACTGTTTCAATTGTGCGTAACTGGGTGCCTAAAGATATTCGTATTCCTGTTTTTGTGATGATCATCGCAGGCTTTGTAACCATCGTGCAGCTAATGATGAATGCCTATACATTTGGCCTTTATCAATCATTGGGGATTTTTATTCCGCTTATTGTTACCAACTGTGCCATTATCGGTCGCGCAGAAGCATTCGCTTCTAAAAATACAGTGCCACTTTCAGCCTTTGACGGACTGATGATGGGACTTGGCTTTATGTTAGTTTTAGTGGTGCTAGGGGCAATGCGAGAGCTTATTGGTCAAGGTACGCTATTTGATGGCGCCGATTTATTATTAGGGCCATGGGCTGCTGCACTTCGAATTGAAGTATTCAGTTTTGATAACCAATTTTTATTAGCAATTTTACCACCGGGTGCCTTTTTAGGGCTTGGTTTATTGATTGCTGCAAAAAATGTCATTGATACACAAATAAAATCTAAGCAAGTTGTTACTCCAGAAGCAGAAAAAGGCCCTAGAGCCCGAGTAACAAGTTTAACTTAAAGGAGAGCACGCACCGTCACTGCGTGCTTTACGCCACCATGAATAAAGAAAAACGCTATGAGATCTTATCTCGTCTACGTGAGCAAAACCCGCACCCAGAAACAGAGCTTGAATATTCAAGCCCGTTTGAGTTATTAGTTGCGGTTACCTTATCAGCACAAGCTACAGATGTGGGTGTTAATAAAGCAACCCGTAAGCTATTCCCTGTTGCTAACACGCCTCAAGCGATTCTTGATTTAGGCCTTGAAGGCCTTCGTGATTACATCAAGACCATTGGTTTGTTTAATTCGAAAGCCAATAATGTCTATAAAATGTGTGAGATTCTGGTCAATAAGCATAACTCAGAAGTACCAGAGAATCGTGAAGCGCTCGAAGCATTACCGGGGGTTGGCAGAAAGACCGCGAATGTTGTTTTAAACTGTGCCTTTGGCTGGCCGACTATCGCTGTAGACACCCATATCTTTCGCGTTTCTAACCGCACTAAGTTTGCCATGGGTAAAGATGTGGTTGCTGTAGAACAAAAACTAGAAAAAGTGGTACCTAAAGAATTTAAGGTCGATGTACACCACTGGTTAATCCTGCATGGCCGTTATGTGTGCACAGCTCGTAAACCTAAATGCGGCAGCTGTATTATCGAAGATTTGTGTGAATTTAAAGAGAAGACAGAGTAATTAAGTATTATTGCTGACCTGCATTAGCTTGTTAGATGTAGTTGAACCTTCATTTGTTGATGCAGAATTCTCACAATGAAAATATCGTTGGCTCTTTTTTTAAAAAAGATGTAGTGCTTTCTAAATATATACCGAGAATATCCTGGCTTGATATCGCTAACATCTTGAGCAAGGCTCGGCTCAGTAGACAAATCCATTAGCGTTTCATGAATTCCAATTAAATAGTTTTCTGCTTGAGAAACACCGAATTCAATTTCGGTGTACTGAAAAATACGCTCCAAGTCATACTGAGCTTTATTAGAGAGAATATATTTAGCCATTCGCTTTAAGTTTTGTTTTTGGATTTGGATATAATATCTAAAACCGTTAACTCACTCTCACCACTTAGCTCACCCTCTACTAATGCCATTCTAATAGCATCTTTTTCACTCTGATTATGGCGGATCAAATCGCGGATATAATCACTTGCATTTGAGAATCGACCTGACTCAACTTGGGCATCAATCCATGAGCGCATTTCATCTGGAATAGAGATATTTAAAGTTGCCATAGTTAATTCCTATATATTTACAGTCTTTGATTATGGCAGATATTGGCAAACATTGGCAACAAATATGGTCGATATGCACCAATGGTTAATCCTTGATAGGCACTATATGTGTAACGTTCTTAACCTTTTCTATCACACCCTTTGCGCATTGTGCCAAACACAGGGTTTGGCACAATGTTCCTAGTCATTATCGTGGGTTTTGGCTCACCTGCTTTTTAATAAATTCTCGCGTATCTCTTAATAGCGCCACTCTTGCTGGTTCGTGAACATACATCATGTGACCGCCGTGATAATAGTGATAGTCAATTTTATCAGCGTATATACCGTGCCTATTTAAGGTGTATTCAGCATCAAAAAATGGCGTGACAATATCGTAATAACCAGAGGCGACCATCACTTTCATTTGTGGATTGCTGCGAAGCACATAAGATAAATCTGGCGCTGTATTGACGTATCTTGGCTCCCAGCCTTGTCCATCAGGAGCTGTGCGCCAGCGCCAGTTATCTGATAACTCAGGGTCGCCAGGGTTTAGGTATTTTCTTTTCCACTGTACGTTTAAATCTGTGCGCATGTATTTCATCAGTGCCGCTTTATATGCTGGCCCTATCACTATATGCTGGCCCTATCACTTTTGACGCATCTTGCTTAGGAGCCGCAGTTAAATCGTCTCGTTCATCAAGCTTATAACGTCCATCAAGAAAGCCTACTGCGACGCCCTCATCACGCAATAACTCTTTAGCGAATCTAAAGGCATTAATGCGTAAATCAACCTGCTCAATATATTGTTTGCTAAGGCCAGTATAACGGTGAAGGCCGTCAACAATTTGCTTTCGGTCAGCTTTACTAAGGGCATTCCCCTTAAATAAGGCTGGTAGTAATTTATCAACTGCAAATTGTCGGCTTGCATCAATAAACGCTTCAAAATCTCCAGATGTGTCTACTTTTTTATGATACCAAGCGGTTGCAGCAAGTGTGGGTATGTAAGTGATATAAGAAATGATGTTGTCATCAACATAAGGGCTTGAACCTTGATAGTCTAAAGCTTGTGACACAAAAATAATGCCATTTACATTAATCAGGTGTTTATCCATCAGTACTTTAGAAACCGCTGCTGCTCGAGTTGTCCCATAGCTCTCTCCCAATAAAAATACGGGTGCATTCCAGCGATTTTCTTTTGTTAGCCACTGGGCAATAAAATCAGCAATAGCAGATGCATCCTGATTCAAGCCCCAAAAGGCTTTGCTGTCAGTGTCACCTAAGGCGCGCGAGTAACCTGTACCAACAGGGTCCACAAACACCATATCAGTCACATCAAGTATCGTCTCAGGCGCATCTTTTAATTCGTAAGGAGCCAATCTAGGAGCCGTTGCATCGCTTGGTACCACGACTCGTTTCGGACCATAAGCGCCCATATGTAACCAATTAGACGATGAGCCCGGGCCACCATTCCAGATAAATGTGACGGGTCTGTTCTTGTTGTCATCTGCGGCTAGGTAATCAAACGAAAAGATAGCAGCTGTAGGCTCTTCGTTTTTGCTTAATATATAAGTTTCACCAGCTACAGCTTCGTATTTCAGCTTTGTACCATTAAAGGTGCCTTTATGCTGGGTCACAAATTTAGTGGCTTCGGGTATCGACTTTTTATTGTTTGAATCTGAGACTTCATCTGCATTAACTGCGCTCGTACAAAACGCAAACAATGTAGAGATGACTACAGTTTTGAAATTGGCAACATACGCCATGTTTTATTCTCCCTAGCATGTTTATCTTTATTTTTATCTGTATCTGGCTTGAGTGCTTTTATCGCAGAGTGCTCAATTAACCTTTTACTTAAGCATTACTTTTACAGTAAGAACATGTAATTTCAACTATCTGCGATTAACACGAAAAAAGTATAATCAGTATCGGAACAAAAAATATCAGCGTAATCATTTCACAAGCTTCCATCCTTTCGTTATGCTGTTGAGTAATGTGAAATTTTTTATATGAGTTGCTATGTTACCTTTACTTCGTATCTTGTTAATTGAACAAGATCCTGCCACCTTAAAAGAGCTTTCAACGAACCTAGAAAAAACAATCCCTAATTTTGAACGAAGTGATGTTGATATCGACATTATCGAGTGCATAGAGCTCAAGCAGGCGTTGAAATATGTAGAGGAAGATGGCGATATTCAAGCTGTAGTACTTAGTTGGGATGTACTGAACAATGGCGAGCGCACCTATAGCCGTTTTATCGAGCAATTAAAAGGCATACGCCTAGAACTGCCTGTTTATGTTATTGGTGACGATACGAAAGGCTTAGAGATAGTTAACGAGTCAGAAGAAATTGAATCTTTCTTTTTTAAAGATGAGGTCATTTCAGACCCCGAAGCAATCTTGGGCTATATGATCAATGACTTTGATGATCGTTCAGAAACGCCATTTTGGACCGCCTACCGTCGTTATGTAGGTGAATCGAACGATTCATGGCACACACCTGGTCACAGTGGCGGTGCTAGCTTTAGAAATTCTCCGTATATTAAAGACTTTTATCAGTTTTATGGCCGTAACGTATTTGTTGGCGACCTGTCGGTTTCTGTCGACTCGCTTGGTTCATTATCAGACAGCACCAACACCATAGGCCGCTCTCAAGAATCAGCGGCGGCGACATTTGAAGTAAAACATACCTACTTTGTTACCAATGGGTCATCCACTTCAAATAAGATTATTTTGCAAACTTTACTACGTAAAGGCGATAAGGTGATCATCGACCGAAACTGCCATAAATCAGTACATTACGGCATTTTGCAATCGGCTAGTTTACCTATTTATTTATCGAGTATTTTAAATCCTAAATATGGTATCTTCGCGCCCCCTTCATTGGCTGACATTAAGCAAGCGATTGAGCAAAATAGCGATGCTAAATTACTGGTTTTAACCGGCTGTACTTACGATGGTCTGCTTAGCGATTTAAAACAAGTGGTTGAATTTGCACACCAGCACGGTATTAAAGTGTTTATCGACGAAGCGTGGTTTGCTTACTCGCTTTTCCATCCAAGTTTACGCCACTACTCAGCTATAAATGCTGGCGCAGACTATGTTACCCATTCGGCACATAAAGTGGTTTCAGCGTTCTCTCAGGCGTCTTATATTCATGTTAATGACCCTGATTTCGATGCCGATTTCTTCCGTGAGATCTACAGTATTTACGCCAGTACCTCACCAAAATATCAGCTCATTGCCTCGCTGGATGTATGCCAAAAGCAATTAGAAATGGAAGGTTATAAATTACTAAATGCCCTGCTGAATCACGTTGCTGAGTTTAAGCAGCAAATGGCATCACTGAAACATATTAAAGTGCTCGACAAACAAGATTTCATGGATATATTCCCACATTTTAGTGGCGATAACATGGGTCACGACCCGCTGAAGATCCTTATCGATATTAGTGAGTTACCGTATTCATTAAAGGATATTCATAAATTTCTATTAGATGAAATTGGCCTTGAAATCGAAAAATATACACACAGCACCATTTTAGTTTTACTGACTCTTGGCGGCACACGCTCAAAGATCATTCGCCTTTACAATGCGCTTAAGAAACTCGATAGCGGTAAAGTAAAACTTGCCACTTCAATGAGGCGCACACGCCTACCAGAGAACCTACCTGCTATAGACTTAGCCTGTATTCCTAGTGATGCATTCTATGGCGAACGTGAATCTGTGCCAATTAGCAAAAGTAACAACCGAATTTGTGCCGGATTAGTGACACCTTATCCTCCTGGTATCCCACTGTTAGTGCCGGGGCAACATATCACTAATGAGCATATCGAATATCTTAAGGAGTTGGCGGGACAAGGTCTGACAATTCAAGGGAGCTTTGATGGCGAAATTTATGTACTTAAAGGTAAAGTGAAAAGCTAAGCTTTCGCTTATACCGCAAAAACCTCATTGTTATGCAGCAACCTCTATTCATTGCTGCATAACATTACCCTTTTCATATCAAACACTTTACGCTTTGTCTCAATGCTACTGTGCATGCAATCGAAATAACTTATAATCCATTTTTAATAATTTTAATGCGCAGCGTTGTACCATGCTTCGTTATTGAAATTGTGCGAATTTAAAGACAAAAAAGAGGATGCTTAAAATGCGCTTATTACACACAATGCTTCGCGTTGCTGATTTAGATAAATCAATTGAATTTTATACGCAGGTATTAGGTATGAAAGAGCTGCGCCGTGCAGACAACGAAGAGTACCGCTACACCCTTGCTTTTGTCGGTTATGGTGACGAAAAAGATTCGACTGTGCTTGAGCTTACTTATAACTGGGATACAGACAGCTATGATTTAGGTAATGCATACGGTCATATTGCTATCGAGTTTGATGATATTTATAAAGCCTGCGAAGACATTAAAGCTGCAGGCGGTAATGTGAGTCGTGAGCCAGGTCCTGTCAAAGGTGGCACAACTGAAATTGCATTTGTTAAAGACCCAGATGGTTATGCAATTGAGTTAATTCAGAAAAAAGATAACAACACTTTTTGATTCATACCGGCTATTTCAGCGATTGCTGAGATAGCCACTTTGCGAGTGCTTTTTCAAGTTCAGCAAAATTAATTGGCTTTGCGATATGGTCACTGATACCAATTTTTGCGCTTGTTTCGATGTCGTCTTTCATCGCATTAGCACTGACGGCAATAATCGGCGTATCAAAATCTGGCCTTGCAAGTAAGTTTTCGCTGGCAGTTAATCCATCCATCACCGGCATTTGAATATCCATTAAAATCAGTGCGTAATCTTGTGTTAGGGTTTTCTCACAGGCAATTTGTCCATTTTCTGCCAATTCATAACTCAGACCTAATTGAGTTAAATACTTAGTGATAACAATTTGGTTAATCGGGTTATCTTCGGCAATTAATATTGGCTTGTCGACTGATTTAAAATCGAACTGAGTATCTTCATCTGATTGGTGTTCTTTTGCACTAGCGTCCTGTGGGTTTAGTGATTTAAAATTAACATTAATGGTAAAATCGGTGCCTTTGCCAAGCTCACTGTCGATAGCAATAGTACCTCCCATCAAATCAATCATCCCCTTACTGATGGCAAGCCCAAGACCGGTCCCTCCATATTCACGAGTGGTGCTACTTTGCGCTTGGACAAAGGGATTAAACAGGGCCGTTATTTTATCTTCAGCGATACCTATGCCTGTATCTTTTACCGATATCACGACGGCTGTCTGGTGTTCATCTCGGCTTTGCAGAATAAGCGAAAGAACGATCTCTCCTTGATGGGTGAACTTAACGGCGTTTGAGAGCAAGTTAATCAGCACTTGTTTAACACGTATTTCATCACATTCAACATTCAGCGATTGTAATGAGGAGACGTCAAGCCGGCAGCCAACGCCTTTGGCATCACAACTCGGTTTGAATAGTAAGATAAGGTCATGGCAAAGCGCGACTAAATCACATTGTCGCGACTCGAGCTCTATTTTATTGGCCTCTATTTTTGAAAAGTCGAGAATATCGTTAATCACGGTTAATAACACATCACTACAGTTATTAATTTGCCTTACAAACTCTGCTTGCTCTCGTGTTAGCGTGCTTTTATTGAGTAGCTGCAAAAAGCCCACAATACCATTCATCGGAGTGCGTATCTCATGGCTCATATTGGCTAAGAATTGGCTTTTAACTTGCTCAGAGCGCTCAGCGCGAAGTTTTTCTAATTGCAATGAAGTAATTTGTATATCAATGGTATCAGCCATGCTGCTGAGCGAATCTGCAATATCTTTAAACTCTTGATAATGAAAATCGTCGGTATCTTGTTTGTAATTACCCAATGCATATTCTCGGCTAAGAGCAGTAATGCGATTTAGCGGGTTATGGAGCCGCGCTGTCAACCAACGCACTAAGATAAATGAAACAATAGAGAGTCCGACAATTAACAATCCTGCCAATATGGCCGTTTGCTTTACAGCACTGGTGTAGGTGGTTTTTGCTTCATTAATTTGGAACTGTAAACTGGTTGGCTTACCTTTAAAATAAACATTACTGATTGAGGCCTGCCCCATTAATTTGCCGTTATCGCCAGCATCGCCCACGCTATATAAAATGTTACCTTGTGCTGTAATTTGTACCTGCTTACCCGCTTGATAAACCGGTTGTTCATTATGTATTGCAAGCCACTTTAACGCCTCTGATAAAGGCACAAAAGACACTAACACGCCCGTTTTAATTATTGGCTCACTGAGAGAATCTTGCTCATGTAACAACTTAGATGTAATTGCCAGTAAAGCATTTTGTTTTGCCTGCAAAGGTGCGAGTAGCTCAGTGACTTGTGGGTTATCGATAATTTGAATTGTGTTTTGCTCTGTTGATGTTTGAGCACTGTCGAGAATGCTTTTAGTGAGTTTATAGTTCAAATTTAAAGAAGTAATCGGATACCCTTCAACTATAAACCCCTGATTATCAATAACAATTGATGCGTTAATTTGTGGGTTTTGGGCAACAAACTCTTGTAGCTGCACAAGCGCGAACTGTGAGTACACCACTTTATTTGGCAGCTCAGTTATCGCCTTAGTGCTACTAAGTAATTGGCTATTTTTCTCAAGCTTAAATAAGAGTTGCTCAAGACTGGCCGCATTATTTCTAGCTTGCCATTGCAAACTCGTATTTGCTTGATCAATAGAGCTTAAATAGAAACGCCCTATCATCAAACCTGCAAGGATCAGTAGGGGAATAATAACCAGTAGTAATACACTGATAAATAAGGCGCGGCTAAAGCGTGGACTACTCATTCATCCCCTTCATTGGCAATCGAACGCTCTGCCAACCCTTGCATAAAAAGCCCCGCTTGCTCAGCAGTTAAGGCACCACTGCCATAGCGAATAAATCCTTTATTTAATACTTCCCATACGATGATCATCGATGCGGTTGAAGGCATCGCTTTTGTAAATTGCATCGCTTCAATTAAGGTTGCTAACTGTGTGCCTTGTTGTGATTTTAAACTATTTAACACCTCTGTATTGACGGGGATATCTTGAAGCTTTTGCCAAATCATTGTTTGAAATTTTTCTGCTTGAACCAATTTAGCAAATTTGATCAAATTGTCTTTATTAACGCCATTTAAGCCATCATTTGGAAATGCCAACACAAAGGTAGAGTAATAAGGCTGCATATACTCACCATTGAGTTTCGGCAATTGCTGCACAGCTAAATTATCACCAAGCGCCTGCTCATACGTTTTTAACGCCCAAGCACCATCGATGGTGAAGGCAGCTTGCTGCGCTTTAAATGCATTATTTGAGCAAGTGTAATCGCACTGTCTATCAACCAGGTTTTGTTTATTTAAATCCCAAACAAATTTGAGAGCCGATTGCATTGCCGGTGTATTAAGCTGAACATGGTTATCTACAATTAGGTCGCCATTAAAAGCCGATAAGAACGGGATAAACCAATACATTTCCATAAAACTCCATGTAACGAGTTTCACTTTTTCAGGCAATGATGATTGAATTCGGTATATATCCTGCCAATTTTCTATTGGCTCTTTAACAAACTGCTTATTATAAAAAAGTAACAGGTGATTGCCTTGAATGATGGGTATACCTAAGAGCGTGTTGTTTAGCTTTGCTGTTTCTAAGGTTCGCTTGTCTGTGGTATCAGCTATGAGTGAGTCTGGGATAACGCTGTAGTTGGCATATTTATCAAGCCCTAAATGATCAGCAGGTACAATAACAACGTCTGTAGAGGTGCTGGTACTGGTATTTTGCACCAGCCTGACTTTTAGCGCCTTTTGGTCAACCAATACAGAATTAACCGTCAAGCCACTTTGCTCAGCAAGTGCACTTAACAGCTCATTAAAGTGCTCATGCTTCATGGTATGGGCTAGGTTTATCGTTGCTGCATAGCAATCAAACGTCACTAGTAGCAACGCCACCCAAAATACTCGCCACACGCTTACATCTACTCAAAAAGAATTGAAATTACTCTTTAGTTAAGCACATATGCCTTAAATTGCCTAGCCTAATCAAGGGTTTTCTTAAACCTAAATGCAGCCACAGCCAAGCCCAAAATTGTAAAGGCTAACAGCCAAAGTAAATCACTGCTCATGCTTATTAGATTGACATCTTTTAGCACGATTCCACGTATTAACCTCAGGTAATGCGTTGCGGGTAGGCACTCAGCAAGCCATTGCGCTGCCTTTGGCATGCCTTCATAAGGAAATACAAAACCTGATAATAATATCGAGGGTAACAGAATGAAAATTGTCATTTGCATTGCTTGAAGCTGATTTTTAGCGATGGTTGAAAGGACTAAGCCAAGCACTAAACTGGCACATATAAACGCAAAGGTTGCGACAACCAATGCGACTAAACCACCTCCAAAAGGAATATGAAACAAGAGCTTACCCATACCTAGTATAATAAATAACTGAATAAAACCAATGAAGATATAAGGCACCACTTTACCAATCATTAATTCAAGTGAGCTTAACGGTAAGGTGATTAAGAGCTCCATATTACCTCGCTCTTGCTCTTTAACAATGGCTGCAGAGGTAAACATAATCATCGTCATGGTTAAAATAACAGCAGCTAAACCTGGCACAATATTCACTGCAGAGCGTTGCTCTGGGTTATAAAATAAGGTCGTCTCAAAGGTCGGATACGTTCTATTCGCAGGCTTATCGAGAAGCTCTGCAAGCGGCATATTGCGCAGCGATTTTATGCTCGACGCTACCATTGTATCTGAGCCGTCAACTAACCAATGCGCAATTGGCCTGACTAACGACTCATTACTGCCATCAGGCAAACCAAAACCCACTGTTGGGTGCTGGGCAAGTCGGTTTGCCACATCGTGGGGTATAAACAGCACAGCCCGCACTTTCGCGCTCGCGATTGCTGTTTGTGCCTGCTCTATACTGTCGTAATAATCTGTCACTTTAACCACATTTGTCGCCGATACTGTTTGTACTAAAATGCGACTGAGCGCAGTTTGACTATGATCGACCACTGCAACAGGGATATCTTTAACGTTGGTGTTAATAGCGTAACCAAATAGAATCAGTTGGATAAGGGGGATCATCACCACCATCGCAAAGGTCATTCTATCGCGACGTAATTGTAATAATTCTTTGCTTACAATTGCTTTTATGCGGCTTAATGAAGTCACAATACTCATTGTCGGCCCTGCCCTGTGCAGGTGATAAACACGTCTTCAAGGCTTGGACGCACACTATTTACTTGCCACGTATCCTGACAAAATGATTGCTGTTTTATGAACTCAACAGGATCTTGAACATCTTTTTTTACTAATACTCGCAGCTGTGCACCTAGCTGAGTGGCTGAAATAACATGGTCGATTGTTGCGAGTTGTTTTTTTAATTCTCTGGTTTGCGCCCCTGCGATTTCTACAACATGAGCGTGCATGTCTGTCATTAATTGCTTTGGAGAGCCATCCGCGCGTTTAATACCAGATTCTAAAATGGCTAAACGATGACAACGCTCGGCTTCATCCATGTAATGAGTGGTGACTAATATCGTGGTACCGGCATTACTTAAATCAAACAGTGTTTCCCAAAAGTCACGGCGATTTTGTGGATCGACTGCCGATGTTGGTTCATCAAGAAATAAAATTTTCGGTTTATTAATCACTGCAGCAGCCAATGCTAAGCGCTGCCGTTGGCCCCCACTCATACTTCCGGCCATTTGATCGACTCTTTGATCAAGGCCATAGGTATGGAGCAATTCGTCAATTCTTTGTTGTTTTTGCTGCTTTTTAAACGGGTAAAGCGCCGCCATGAACTTTAGGTTTTCAAGTACGGTCAAGTCACTATAAAGTGAAAACTTTTGCGTCATATAACCGAGTTGTGTTCTGAGCTTTTCAGCATCTTTTGGCAGACTCAAGCCAAGCACATTGATATCACCAGAGGTTGGCTTCAATAACCCTGTAAGCATACGGATTGCAGTCGTTTTACCACAGCCATTAGGGCCCAAAAAGCCATAAATTTGCCCTTGCTCAACGTCTAGATCAAGGTTATCAATCGCTTTTAAATCGCCAAATTGTTTTACCAAACCTTTGGCATGGATCACCGATTCAGTCATGGCATAATCACTTGAGCAGGTACGCCTGTCGGTAAATTATTTTCACTTGTGGGTAGTGTTACCTCAGCAAGATACATTAATCGAGCACGTTCTTCCTGATTAAGTGCATAAAAAGGCGTGAACGCAGGCTCTGAGGCAATCCAGGTCAGTTCACCCTGTATATCTTTATCTATGCCATCGACACGAACCGTAAGTGTCATGCCCTGATTGAGCTTGGCACGATATGGTTCAGGGATATATACGCGCGCATAAGGTGCGCTGTTTGCTTGAACGATAACGACTGGGCTGCCTTTGGTAACTCGCTCACCTACGTGCCAAGGTAAATTATCGACCCTGCCAGCACGCATCGCTTTAATTGTCAGATCTGAGAGGTATTTTTGCTGTACTTTTAGTTCTGCTTCTGCCGCCTGAACTTGCGCTTTCGCACTATTAATATCTTCAACGCGAGAACCATTTGTTAATTCATTTAAGTTCTGCTTTGCTGATTCTAAATTAGCGAAAGTCTCATCGCGTGCAGCGGTTGCACTGTCTAAGGTTTCTTGGCTTGCGAGTTTATCTTTAACTAAGGTTTTTGCACGGCGAAAATTAGCTTCGCTTTGCGTATATGCCGCATTGGCTGCTGCTACTTTGGCTGATGCGGCAGCAACTTCTTCGGGGCGAGCACCATTCAAGGTTTTTTCAAGAAATGCAGTGGCTTGAGCTAATTGAGCTTGTGCTTTAGCAACAATCGCTTGTTGTAGTTCGGCATCAAACTTTGCAATCACCTGCCCTTTTTCGACCAACTGGCCTGCTGAAACGGGTAAATCGATCAGTATTTCGTTAGTCGTTGCAGGATGGATCACACGCTCACGCTCAAGCGTTCCTAGCGCTACTCCCTCATTTGAGTCTGAGCAAGCAGTAATGACTAAAGAAATTAGTATAAGTACAACACGTTTAGCTAACATTTTAATTTCCTTATGGTTAGCTGATGAGTTGCTAGATACTATAAAGTATTAAAATGATCTGTAAAAGTGATCTATAGGAATTAAAGTTTTAGAAATATATGGAGTCTATATCGTAAAGATATATGGGGAATAAGGAATCTTAAATTGAAAAATCTTAGTTATATTTGAAATGATATTTAAAAGATAGTCTTTCCAATACATTACTTACTTAAAGTAAGTGGCGTCCCAAAGAGATTCGTACTCTTGATAACGTTGTGCATAGATTGCGCGGTGTTCACCGCCCCACTACATATAACCTACTTGAATAAGTGGCGTCCCCAAGGGGATTCGAACCCCTGTTACCGCCGTGAAAGGGCGGTGTCCTAGGCCTCTAGACGATGGGGACGCAGAAATTGGTTTGCAAATCACTGATTTGCTATTTCTGCGTAAGATGAGACCGAGCCTGCGAGGCGAATGGCCTTAGCTTAAACAGAAAGTTTCTGTGTCACTAGGACAACTGAATAGTTAGACTCGATTCAGACGAGCTTTTAATAACACATCACTTAAAGTAAGTGGCTTCAGCAAGAGATTCGTACTCTTGATAACGTCGTGCATAGATTGCGCGGTGTTCACCGCCCCACTACACATAACCTACTTAGATAAGTGGCGTCCCCAAGGGGATTCGAACCCCTGTTACCGCCGTGAAAGGGCGGTGTCCTAGGCCTCTAGACGATGGGGACACAAAATGTGTCACTAGGACAACTGAATAGTTAGACTCGATTCAGACGAGCTTTAATAACACAGCACTTTTAGAAAGTGGCGTCCCCAAGAGATTCGTACTCTTGATAACGTCGTGCATAGATTGCGCGGTGTTCACCGCCCCACTACACTTAACCGACTTAGATAAGTGGCGTCCCCAAGGGGATTCGAACCCCTGTTACCGCCGTGAAAGGGCGGTGTCCTAGGCCTCTAGACGATGGGGACACAAAATGTGTCACTAGGACAACTGAATAGTTAGACTCGATTCAGACGAGCTTTTAATAACACAACACTTAAAGTAAGTGGCGTCCCCAAGAGATTCGTACTCTTGATAACGTCGTGCATAGATTGCGCGGTGTTCACCGCCCCACTACACATAACCTACTTGAATAAGTGGCGTCCCCAAGGGGATTCGAACCCCTGTTACCGCCGTGAAAGGGCGGTGTCCTAGGCCTCTAGACGATGGGGACACATGATGTGTCACTAGGACAACTGAATAGTTAAACTCGATTCAGACGAGCTATTAATAACACAGCACTTAAAGTAAGTGGCGTCCCCAAGAGATTCGTACTCTTGATAACGTCGTGCATAGATTGCGCGGTGTTCACCGCCCCACTACACATAACCTACTTAGATAAGTGGCGTCCCCAAGGGGATTCGAACCCCTGTTACCGCCGTGAAAGGGCGGTGTCCTAGGCCTCTAGACGATGGGGACACAAAATGTGTCACTAGGACAACTGAATAGTTAGACTCGATTCAGACGAGCTTTTAATAACACATCACTTAAAGTAAGTGGCGTCCCCAAGAGATTCGTACTCTTGATAACGTCGTGCATAGATTGCGCGGTGTTCACCGCCCCACTACACATAACCTACTTAAATAAGTGGCGTCCCCAAGGGGATTCGAACCCCTGTTACCGCCGTGAAAGGGCGGTGTCCTAGGCCTCTAGACGATGGGGACACAGTGTGTGTCACTAGGACATTAAATGATAGTTTTACTCATATCGGAGTTAAGGTTACTAAAATAGCATGTAAGTACTCGAGACTAACATATTTATTTTCTTGGCAATTGCTCACTTACTTAAAGTAAGTGGCGTCCCCAAGGGGATTCGAACCCCTGTTACCGCCGTGAAAGGGCGGTGTCCTAGGCCTCTAGACGATGGGGACGCAGAAAACTGCAACCCTAGGACAAACACTATGCAAATCTGGTGGAGCTATGCGGGATCGAACCGCAGACCTCTTCGCTGCCAGCGAAGCGCTCTCCCAGCTGAGCTATAGCCCCGACTTGCATACACACCACCAATTAATGTTGGTTGTGTATCGCTGAGTGCGGGGCGCATTCTATGCAGCCCCCCAAATAAAGTCAACAGTTTTTTATCTAAGTTTATTTAAATGATTTAAATTTCAACAAGCTGACTAAATATCAATCCGTTGCGGAGGTATTTTATACAAAGTGCTATCAAATTAGTTATTTTGGGCTAATTTCATTGCTGGTTTGTTATCAAAGGCTCTTTGCTTTTTTAATTTACTCCCTTAAAAAGGTATACATTTATATGCAAAATAAAATTCATTATTTAAAGCTTTAAATAAAACGACTTCACCCTACCCTGCTTTGTTTTTAATAGTGCTAAGTAGAGTGCAATTAACTGATGCAAATTTATTGATATGAAAAACCGTTTTAAAGATTTGCTGTATTCATTTCATTTTAGAATGATTTACCTAGGTCATAGAGCTATAGATCAAGCTCTGAATATAAGCTTATGAATGTAAATTGCATATTTGTTCGCCAAAAAATGCTTAAATGCCATGTCATTGTTTATAAAAGCTGCATCTAACACATTTTTACTCATTCAAGTGTTGACACATTTACAACTCTATCTATAATAGCGCCCCACAACAACGCAGCAATGAGTTGTTTTAGATATGGGTCGTTAGCTCAGTTGGGAGAGCATCGCCCTTACAAGGCGAGGGTCACTGGTTCAAGTCCAGTACGACCCACCATTATTCCCTAATGGTGTTCATATCTAAATTCTTAATGGGTCGTTAGCTCAGTTGGGAGAGCATCGCCCTTACAAGGCGAGGGTCACTGGTTCAAGTCCAGTACGACCCACCATTAAGAAAACTTGCTGTATGTAATATGGGTCGTTAGCTCAGTTGGGAGAGCATCGCCCTTACAAGGCGAGGGTCACTGGTTCAAGTCCAGTACGACCCACCATTTTTTAAAGTGGTGTTCATATTACAAAAATCTAAATGGGTCGTTAGCTCAGTTGGGAGAGCATCGCCCTTACAAGGCGAGGGTCACTGGTTCAAGTCCAGTACGACCCACCATTAAATAAACTTTGATGGTGTTTTCATTTAGATTATTCTTCGCGGGTCGTTAGCTCAGTTGGGAGAGCATCGCCCTTACAAGGCGAGGGTCACTGGTTCAAGTCCAGTACGACCCACCATTTACTTTTTAAAGCAAAAAGCTAAAAATGGTAGCGAAGAAAAAGATTATATGGGTCGTTAGCTCAGTTGGGAGAGCATCGCCCTTACAAGGCGAGGGTCACTGGTTCAAGTCCAGTACGACCCACCATTACTTTTTGGAGCAAAGAGCATCGCAACTCTTTACAACGAAAAGGCTCGGTGGTTAAGTTCAGTAAGACCAACCATTTAATCTTAAAAAAATTTATATGTGGGTCGTTAGCTCAGTTGGGAGAGCATCGCCCTTACAAGGCGAGGGTCACTGGTTCAAGTCCAGTACGACCCACCACATATAAATACTTCATTAAATACTTCCTTGTTTTCTATCTAAATTAAAAAGCATCGCCACTCTTTACAAAACACAGGCTCGATGGTTCAAGTCCAGTACGACCCACCACATATAACAATCACTTCTAATATCTAACTTCTAATATCTAACTTCTAATATCTAACTTCTAATATCTAACTTCTAATATCTAACTTCTAATATCTAACTTCTAATATCTAACTTCTAATATCTAACTTCTAAAGTCTATTACTCATCACTTCTCACTTTATTGATATAGCCCAAAGCTAAACTTTAAATCGTTGCAAAAGCTGTAATTTGCCTTGTCAGCAGCTAGACTGTTTATTATAGTCACTGTTAACAATACTCGGTCGCAAGTCTAATGCCCGCAAAGATTTTTTCGAAAGCCAAAATATTAATAGTCGAAGAGCAAGCACTTGCTCAGAGCTATATGAAGCAGTCTCTAGAGGGATTGGGGTTTCGTCAGTTGCGATTTGCAGAACACGCTATTGCTGCCAAAGAACAGTGTCAAATAGAACAGTTTGATCTCATTGTTTGTTCTTTTAATCTAAGTAAACACCAGGATGGCTATCAGCTTTATGAAGAACTTAAAGTTAAACGCCTAATTAAAAACTCCACAGGTTTTATATTTATATCTGCAGAAACCAGTGGTTCTTTGGTTCATAGTGTTTTAGAGCTGCAGCCGGATGACTTTCTTGTTAAACCTTTTACTATTTACGACTTAAAAAATAGAATTGAAAAAGTTTTATTGCGAAAGCATCATCTAAAAAATATATACCAGTTGATTGATGATGAAAACGACTCAAAAGCTATAAAGAGCATTGATCAATTACTACAAAACAAATCGAATAGTTACAGTGCGATTTTATTGAGATTAAAAGGCGATGCCCTACTTCGTTTAAACAGAAATGAACAAGCCAAAGCATTTTTCAAATCTGTGCTCGATATTCAAAAATTTACATGGGCAAAAGTTGGTTTAGTGGAAGCTTTAATTGCAAATAATGAGCATACTCTCGCTCATAGAATGTTGAGGACTATGCTACAAAGGAGTGAAACACGCTTAGTAGCTCTGGATTTACTCGGAAAGTTAGAGATAAAGCTCAATAAATTTGATGACGCACAGCTTTTTTTCAGCCAAGCTGTTGAAATTGCACCTCGCAATATCGAGAGGCAAAAAACGCTTAGCCATGTTTCATTACTTAATCATGACTACGAGAAAAATTATTTAACCCAAAAAGATATAGCTAGTTATGCTAAACACTCAATTCACGACAACCCTGATGTGTACCTAAATGCGGCTCGTGCAGGGATTGATTTTGCCTTAACGACGGATCAAACCGATCAAGTTAATCGCATTTCAAGACAAACAAATCAATATTTGAGTGATTTAAAAAAACAATTTCCGAATAGTAATAATCAAACACAAATTGATGTTCTTAACGCACGTTTACATTATTTAAAAGATGAACATCAAAAGGCTAAAGCACTTATCAATCAACTTGATGAAAGTGACACTCAGATTCGTTCTGTAGATGGAGCGCTCGATAAAGCGAAAGCGTTTCATGAGCTTGGTTTTCACCACAAAGCACAGATGCTGTTTAACCAAATAATAACTCACTGTGAACGCCACCCGTCAGTAAGCGATCCGGTGTATTTACGTTATATTCAACAACAGCAAACTGAGCGACGTGATATTAAGCTTGGCCCGAAAGAGCTCAATAACCACGCTGTAACGCAGTTTAATAAAGGCCAGCTCAATACTGCGCTTGAGGCATTCACACAAGCATTTAGAATTATGCCTAAAAATGCCAGTATTGCGTTAAATCTGCTACAGTGTTTATTTGACACAAGCAGTCAAGGGCAGTCTTTCAACTTAATGCTTGCAAGAAAGTGCTACACCCTCTTAGCGTCTCAGTCTTTAGAAGATGAACAAGCTATGAGGTTTGATAAAATAAAAGCACAAGCTGCCAAGTTAAATATCAAGCTTTCTGAATAACCCTCTTCGTGGAGCATCTTTTTGAAATTAATAAAGCATCTCCTTATTGCATCTTTCATAATTACAAGCCCTATTTGTTCAGCTTCTGCAATGTTGCAATATTGGCAGCAAGCCAAAATAAACTGGCAAAGTGAGTCTGGTACACATATCAACATATTAGCAGATGAGCAGCCTGCATTTTTGGCCCTAAAGCCATATATCCCTCTATTTGAAGAGTTAACAGGGATATCTGTAGGTTTTCATGCCTTAGAACAATCTCAAATGCGTGTTCGTCGCCACCAAGATTTAAGTATGCATACAGGCCTCTATGATGTACTGCCAATGGGTATAACCTTTTTGGGTGAAGCACAAAGTCGAGGCTGGATAGATCCCCTACAACCCTATATTGATAACCCAAAACTCACAGACAAAGCTTGGTATCAGTTAGAAGATATTAGCGAACGTAGCTTGGCTCTTTGTAAAATCAATGGCGCTTTATACTCGTTACCATTTGATTTTTCTGCACCGATTTATTTTTATCGTAAAGATCTGTTCGAGCACTTTAACTTAGCGGTACCCGACACGTACGAGCAACTACAAGAGACTAAAATTAAGCTTCAAAAGGCAATTGACCGCACCCCATCTTTAAATGGCATGCACGCATTTGCCTCCCGAACTCTGCCAGGTGCAGGATTAAACACTTGGACAGTGTTACCCATTATGCGTGCTTATGGTGCTGAAGTAATTGACGCGCAAGGTCAGTCTGTTTTTGATAGCCCTCAAACAGCACAAAGTCTGCAAGCATACCGAGACCTTGTAACGGGATTCGGCAATCCTGATAACAGTCGCTTGCTGCACTTTTATGAAATTCGTCGACTATTTAAAGAAGGTCAACTTGCTTCGGCGTTTTTAGCCTCTCATTTTTATAATGAAATAGATACCGCTGAAGAATCAGATATTTGGAATAAATGGGAAGCCGCGCCGTTACCAGCCGGTCCAGTCGCCCGTGAAACATCTCCTTGGTCTTGGGCATTCGCAATTAATAACCAATCAAATCAAAAAAAAGCAGCGTGGTTATTTATTCAGTGGGCAACCAGTGAGCAAACAGCGGCATTATTAAGTACAGGCGGCTCACCGCCAAGACAAAAGGTGTGGCACGAGAAACTATTTACTCTCGTAAACAAACCAGGCTTTAATAAAGCCATGTTATGGGTATTTGAGCATGCTACTCCTGACCGTTTGCAAGCTGGGATGGTTGAGTTTCCAGTTGTCGGTGAGCTTATATCGCAAACATTTAGTCAAATTTTTTATGGAGCAGACATAAAGCAATCAATAAAAGCTACTGATGCAAAAATTAATGTTAATATGCGGGCATTACAGACAAGGAGTGAAAATAAACAATGAGAGTCAGTATTGCTCATAAAATCCTACTCATTATTGGGTTTACTATTACGTTGATTTTAGGGGTAAGTACAACTTTACATGTTATTGAGTTAAAAGAGCAAACCTTGCTGAATATGAGTGAAAAAGCTAATGCCATCGTTTCACCTATGCTCTCAGAGATAAAGACCCTTACAAAAGACAATACAGTAGGTAGTTGGGTTTTAAAAATTCAAGGCATCACTCTTAAAGGTATTCTGGCAAATAATACATTTGATGATTTAAAGACAATCTACTTTATCGATCAGAATAACTTTATTGCCGCTCACCCTGATTACAGCAAAGTCGATACCTTAGAAACAAATCAAACGATAATAAAGCAGCTCAATCCAAAACAAAATTCTATCATCACTTTAGATCAACAATATGCTGTAGCAGTTCCAATCAATAACGCCCAAGATGAAAATATTGGCTATGTTATTGTTAGTTTTTCAGATATTGATTTAACATTAAAAACTAAATCAATTATCAGCAATGCTGTATCACTGTTCGCAATTTACTTACTTACTGCATTACTCATTGCTTATATCATTATACGCCGAATTATTTTACAGCCTATTGAGCAATTAGTTGAGTTTTCGCATGCAGTTACCACTGGCGATCTAAATTGCCCAATAAATATTAAAAGTCGTGATGAAATTGGCACTCTTGCCAGTGGTTTTAAAATGATGCGTGCTGCAGTAAGACAACAAATAAACAGCATGCATGAGCAACATAGTCAATTAGAAGAAACCGTTGCAAAACGAACTCAAGAATACTTGGATGCCAAAGAGCAAGCTGAGCAGTCAAACCAAGCTAAGAGCAGGTTCTTAGCGAATATGTCACATGAGCTAAGAACACCGCTTAATGCAGTATTAGGCTTCAGCCAATTACTCCAAGACAGTGAAACTGATAAAAATAAACGCCGCTATTTAGAAGCCATTTCGATCTCTGGCAGCTCTCTGCTAAACGTCCTCAATGATATTCTTGATTTATCTAAAATTGATGCAGGAAAAATGCAGCTGGACATGGAAAGGGTCGAAATTCCGACGATGTGCCATGAACTAAGTATGATGTTCTTGCAGCTCAGCGCTCAAAAAGATCTAGATTTACAGATCACTTCACACCCTGAATTTAAAACCCCTGTTTTACTTGATAGCAATAAAGTTCGACAGGTACTGACAAACTTGATCAGTAATGCGATTAAATTTACCTCACATGGTAGTGTTAAAGTTCACTTTGACTTTGAAGAACGTGAAAATGATGGCCACATTAATATAAAAATTCATGTCAAAGATACTGGCAAGGGGATCCCAACCGATCAGCAAGCGCTGATTTTTAATGATTTTGAGCAAGTTCAAGGGCAACGCAGTTCTGAATTTGGTGGCACTGGGCTCGGTTTAGCTATATCTCATCGCTTTATAAAATTGATGGGTGGTGAACTATCTGTAATTAGTGAAAAAGATAAAGGTAGCGAGTTTATTGTATTGCTACCAAATATAGAATTTGCCGAATCAAAAACAGAGGTTAAACATCGAAATTACCCTGCTATTTCTAGCTATCATTTTAATCCAGCTCGTATATTGATAGTTGATGATATTCCATACAACCGAGAGTACTTGGAGTCATTTCTATCACGCTGGAGCTTTACAATAGATACAGCAATAAACGGTGAAGAGGCCTTGAAAAAGGTAGAAGAGAACCAACCTGATCTGATCATTATGGATCTAAAGATGCCAGTGATGGGTGGATTAGAAGCAAGTCAGCTAATTCGTAGTGATGATCGCTTTAAGCATATTCCAATCATTGCGGTTACAGCATCGGTATTAAAAGACGATAAGGCGCAATCCAGTATTTTGACAGACTACATAATTAGTAAGCCAATTCACCGTGAGCACCTTATTTTCATCATTGCCCAGTACCTAGATTAAGTATGGGTTAAACACGCATTAGTCGCGTTTTTTCATCGCTATGGCATTCATGCAATAGCGTAAACCACTTGGCGGCGGGCCATCGGGGAATACATGTCCTAAATGTGCATCGCAAACATTACAAACTGCTTCAATACGCTGCATACCATGGCTAGAGTCCGCGATATAGGCAATGCTTTCAACACTGCTTGGCTGAGTAAATGACGGCCAGCCGGTGCCACTATCGAACTTTTCATCACCGTCAAATAGTAAGTTGTCACAACATACACACGCATATTGACCAGGTTCAAATATCGTACATGAATCAGAGCTGTGAGGACGTTCGGTGCCTTTTAAGCGGGTAACATAGAATGCATCTTGTTCGAGCTCAGCTTGCCATTCAGATGGCGATTTTTCGACTCGACGTGGAGGTGTTGGGTTGCCGTTATGGGCAAACTCTAAAATATCTTGCCAAGTTAACATAGTGCTCCCTCAGGGTTGAATACAACAGTTGCACAGTACATCACAAGCCCTACTAAGGGCAAGCAGCATGCGTCTAGTGATTAATGTGTTTGCAGCCGGATATCTATTTGTGCACGTTCACGCTCAGAAAGTAGCTGTACTAAATGGCTATTAATTTGGCTGCTAGCAACACTCAATACTGCAGTTATTTGCTGGTCGTTGACATCCGTTACATGGATTATACCTTCGCCGATTTCAATCTGCTTAATTTGGCCAATTAAAACAAACTCAGCTTTGCGTTTAAAATCGAATAAACCAGCCAGACTAATCAGTGCTAGCTGATTTACATCACGCTTTAGTAAATCCGTAATGGGGTTACGCGCTACAAATAACGGAGTCACTCGATATAAGCTTGATAACGTAATAAAGCCCCATAACATCACAAACAACGAAAATGCAGCACTGTGCCAAAGTGGCGTAAATACCCATAAAGCAATTAATACCAGCGCGATAGTGAGTGAAATTTTTGCTAAAAGCTTATTAATTGCCAACATATTGCAGCCCTACTTTTTTTCAATTGGATCTGGCCAATCATTAAAAAAGACCGACAGATATCTGCTTTTTAATAAATATAACAGTACCCATAACACCAGTACCATTTGACAGGCTAAAAAAAACGAAAACTGATAATGACTGTGCGCAGCCTGATAGGTTAACCAACTTAAATCTGTGATGGCACACAAAATTAATGGCCAGCGCATAAAGCGCCATATAGACGCGAGACGTTTTGCACTTTCAGCATTTTCTTGAGGTCGGCGTAAACAAAAGATCACCGCCGGTAATAAGGCGATTGCTGCTATAGCAATGGCTGTAAAGAAATCGCTTTTCGACTTAAAAAACAGCGACATGATATCTAAATCAGGGCGACGACTCAGCGCCGCCATAATCCATATAAAGTAACTGCGTAACAATACTAACAAAGTTAAATGAAACGCTACTGGGGTTCGATAAGCGCCATGTTTATCCCAGTATTCTGGCCCGTAGCGATTCATATTTGGTTCTTCTTATCAGCAATGATGCCGAGTACCAAAAACGCAGCTGTAAGTGTAAGCGCCAGCCATTTAACACCGAGTAGCATTAGCAGCTTACTTAAAAATGGAGTTACAAACACCACAAGTAAGCCCATACCAAACCCTGTGACCAGCACAAAGCAAAGCACGCGTATAATAAAGTGACGACGCGCGACAAAGCGCTTGGTCACTTTAATAATGTCGTTTGCATACAAGGATAAAAAGCACACCACCAGCAGTAATGAAATATTGTAAAGGTGTGGTTGCAGCCAGCTGCCGATTGTTAAAGCAACTGACGACAGTGCCTGCAATAGACTATCCATTGTGCTCACTTAAAAGCGCAATAAGATCAGCCTCAGTTAACACATCAATGCCTAGGTCTTGTGCTTTGGTTAATTTTGAGCCCGCTTTTTCACCTGCAATCAGCGCATCTGTTTTCGCCGATACACTACCCGATACTTTTGCACCTAACGCTTGTAAACGCGCTTTTGCATCATTACGGTTAAGCTCGCTTAATGTGCCAGTCAGCACGTAAGTTAAGCCCGCTAATGGCTGCGCATCGGCACTTGGCGCGGTTAATTCTGGCCAGTGAATACCTTGCTCAACTAACGCATTTACAACTGCCATATTGTGCTCTTCGCTAAAGAAGCCACGTACATGCTTGGCAACGATCTCACCCACGTCGCTTACTTCAGTTAACGCATCAACGCTTGCTTGAGTGATTTTTTCTAGTGTTAAAAAGTGGTTTGCTAAGTTTTGCGCGGTTGCTTCACCCACTTCGCGAATACCTAACGAGTATAGGAATTTAGCTAAGGTTGTTTGCTTAGCATCTTGCAGCGCATTAACTAAGTTCTTAGCAGACTTTGGACCCATTCGCTCTAGGGATTCAAAATGCCCTTGTTTAAGGATAAATAAATCAGCAGGTGTTTTGATAAGCTCACGGTCAACGAGTTGATCAACAATTTTGTCGCCCAAGCCATCAACATCAAGTGCTTTACGTGACGCAAAATGTTTAATTGCTTGCTTACGCTGCGCTTGGCACACTAAACCACCAGTACAACGGGCAACCGCTTCACCTTCAATGCGCTCCACATGTGAGTCACAAATTGGGCAGGTAGCAGGAAATTCAATGTCTTTAGCATCGTCTGGACGACGCTCAAGGACAACTTGGGTAATTTGTGGAATAACATCACCTGCACGGCGAATAATCACGGTATCGCCAATTTTAACGCCTAAACGGGCAATTTCATCGCCATTATGAAGCGTTGCGTTAGATACCGTTACGCCACCTACAAATACTGGCTCTAATCGTGCTACAGGGGTTATTGCACCTGTGCGCCCTACCTGGAATTCAACATCAAGTAATTGGGTGATTTCTTCTTGTGCTGGGAATTTAAAAGCAATTGCCCAGCGCGGTGCACGTGCCACAAAGCCTAAACGCTCTTGTAGCTTTTTATCGTTTACTTTAATAACCACACCGTCAATTTCGTAGGCAAGGCTACTTCGACGCGTCAATATATCTTGGTAATAATCAAGTGCAGCTTGCTGGCCTTCAACCAGTTTTGTTTCTGGGCAAAGAGGTAAACCCCAATCGGTCAGTTTAGCCAGTTGTTGATAGTGATCTTCTGGTAACTGCCCATCGGCAACAAGCCCAGTGCTGTAGGCATAAAACATCAGTGGACGTTTTGCTGTTACTTTAGAATCAAGCTGTCGTAAGCTACCAGCCGCAGCATTACGCGGGTTAACAAAGACTTTGTCGCCACGTTTTTCGGCTTCACTGTTTAGTTTGGCAAAACCAGCGCTATCCATAAATACTTCACCGCGCACTTCAAGCTCTGCTGGAAAGTCATCGCCACGTAACTTAAGCGGCACATTACGAATTGTTTTCACGTTTTGGGTGATGTTTTCACCTACCATGCCATCGCCACGGGTAGCTGCTTGAACTAAAACCCCATCACGGTAAATAATTGATACCGCTAAACCATCAAGCTTTGGCTCACAACAAAAAGTCAACTCCTTGTTATCCATTAAACGCTCTTTGATACGGCGGTTAAAGGCGGCAAACTCTTCTTCTGAAAACGCATTATCAAGTGACAGCATAGGCACTTGGTGAGTAACTTGCTCAAACTTATCAAGTGCAGCACCACCGACTTTTTGGCTTGGTGAGTCTGGGCTTTGAAACTCAGGATTAGCTTGCTCAAGGGTGCTTAATTCGCGCATTAAACGGTCATATTCAGCATCAGGAATGCTCGGTGCATCCAGCACATAATAATTATGGTTATGCTCTTCTAACTGGGCACGAAGTTGGCTAATTTGCTCAAAGATAGGGCTGGACATGAAAACCTCAAAAATCTACATAAAAAAGCCACTTAGACGACTTAACGCCAAGTGGCCTAATACTTATACTCTGTGTGTGCGATTATGATGAAAAGCAGCGAACTTTCTCAACATACTCACGAACGCTTTCAACCGTCATTTCTTCACGGTTGCTATCTAAAATCGTTGCACCAAATTCATCTGCTAGCTTTTTAGCTGCACTGTGCAACATGTTGAATGCACTTAGACCGTCGCCATCACATGGTAAGGTCATAAATAAGCTAACACCTGCCGTACTAAACTGTTCCATATTATCAATATCGAACGTGCCTGGGTTGTACATATTCACTAAACGGAATAACACCGGGCCTGTACCTGCTGGGTCTAAGTGACGGTTAAAGAAACCTTCTTCAGAATACTTAAAGCCTAACATATTAACAGCTGGCAATAATTGGCTGCCATCCATTGTTAAACCTTCTGGCATTTGTAAATGCACAATAATGAAATCGGTTGGAGCTTGTGCATCAGCAGGTTCTTCTTCAACTTCTTGTTGCTCAGCTTCAGGCTCTTCAACAACCTGTTCTGAAACAGCTGGTTCGTCGTGACTTTCTGCTGAAAAGCTTAAATCACCAAACTCTGGCTCATCACGTTCTTGCGGTTTTGCAGTTGCAGGCTCTTGAACCTCGCTGGTTGTTTCGTTCGGTTCAACCCGTTCAACTGAAGGCGTATCTGGGTTGTCCTTTTTACGCACCGACCATAACCCGTGAATTAATAAACCACCAATGACAAATACACTGATTACGATTAAAGCCCATCTTAATTCTTCGGCCATCCCCTCACCTTTATTATTTGATATGCCTAAATTTTATGCATGTGCCATTTGCACAGCTTGTTCTATATCTACAGCGACCATACGTGATACACCTGGTTCGGCCATAGTTACACCGGTCAATCTGCCTGCCATTTCCATGGCAATCTTGTTATGACTGATATAAATAAATTGTACTGATTGTGACATCTCTTCTACCAAACGGCAAAAACGACCCACGTTCGCATCATCCAATGGCGCATCCACTTCATCTAGCATACAGAATGGAGCTGGATTGAGCCTGAATATTGAAAACACCAATGATAATGCGGTCAGCGCTTTTTCTCCACCACTAAGCAGGTGAATTGTCGAATTTTTCTTGCCTGGTGGCCTTGCCATGATGCTCACCCCACTTTCAAGTAGATCATCACTGGTCAATTCAAGGTAAGCACTACCGCCACCAAACACTTTTGGGAATAACTCCCCAAAGTCTGTATTTACTTGTTCAAAGGTCGCCTTGAAACGATTTTTTGTTTCTCGGTCGATTTTTTGAATCGCCCCTTCAAGGGTATTTAATGCTTGTGTTAAGTCATCAAGCTGCTGATTTAAATAATCGCTGCGCTGTTTAGCCTGCTCAAACTCATCTATTGCCGCTAAGTTCACCGCGCCAAGTTCATTTAATGCTTGCGTGGTTTTTGTAAGCCTCGTTTGCATGCTATTTAAATTGGCATTGTCAGGCAGTTCTTCAAGTACTGTTTTTAAATTTTGTTCCAGTTCTTCAAGTGGCTCTAACGCAGCTTGCGCCTTCACGATTAAACTTTGCTCATCCAGAGCCAGTGCTTGCAACTGCTCTTGTAACGTCACCAACTCAGATTGCGATGATTTCAGTGCTGTTTGCTTATCAGCAAGCTCCTTTTTAGCTTGACTCAAGGCCGCTTGCAAGTTTTTCAGCTCAACGTCACTTTGTTGATGCTTTTCAAGTAATAGCATAATCTGCTCTGCTACTTCTTCAAGCGGGATCACTAGCTCTTCTAGTTGCTCGTTGAGCTCTAATACAGCTTCACTGGCAGCACTTTGGGCGGCATTTGCATGCTGAAGTTTGGTTTCGCTAAGTTGACACTCACTGCGAGCTTTTTGTTCAGCCAAATTTGCTTGATGGGCTTGCGTTTTATATTGCTCAAGCATAGAAGCCACTTGGCGGTAGCGGTTATTTGCCTCAGCTTGTAGGTGTTTTGCTTGCTCTAACTCAGTTTCAAGTTCTAATTGCTGCTCTAACAGTTGCTCAAGTAAACACTGCTGAGTTTGTTGCTGTTGGTCAGCATTTTGCTTTTGCTCAGCCAGTAAGGTTTGACGCTGTTGCAACTTAATAAGCTGGTTTTGCCACTGGGTTTGCTGCTCTAATAGCATATCGCGTCGAGTGCTGGCAGATGCAATCTGCTGAGCCGCTTGGTGAATTCGCTCTCTGTATTGCTCTTTATCGGCGGTAAGTGTTTTTTTGTGAGCTAGATGCTCATTTAGCAATTGCTGCTTAGTTTCTAATTGCTCGTTGAGCTCTTCATCTAACTGCTGTGCATCACTAAGCTGAGCATGCTTTAAAAGCAAAGAATTGTCGGCGTCTTTATTAGCATCGGTATGAAAGTTACGACCATGCATACAGCCTTCTTCATCAATCACAGCCAGCCAATATGGATCCGCCAAAATAGCGTCATCAAAACAAGGTTGAAATGCAAAGCGGGCTAATAAGTCAGGGTAAGCACCCGATTCGATATAATTAGCTAATGACTCTTTTGGTAACTCATCATCAGCTGCAGGCCAAACACTGTTAGGCTCTTTATGTTGACTGACCTTTAGATGCTCAAGGCCAAGTAGGGCTTGTTCAATTAGTGGCTCAAAGCCAGAAGCCACCTTTAACTGCGCCAATAGAGAGACACTTTCGCTATCGGTTTGCTCTGATAACACAGAATTAAGCGCAGCTATGCTGGCTCTATTTTCATTGCTGTGCTGCTGAACCCGCTTTAAATCCTGCTCTAAGTGCTGTTGTTCTTTATCCGCTTGTTCTAGGTTTTGAGTGAGTTTATTTAGCGCACTTTGTTGCTGCGCAAGCTCCTTCGTCAGTGTTTGAATATGCTGTTGTTGCTCTGTAATTTGCGCTGCAACTGGGGTCGCTTCGAGTTCACTAATTTCAGCGGCAAGTTGTGTCTGCTGAGACTCAAGTTGCGCAACAGTCTGGGCAAAGTGAGCCTGTTGATTCTTTGCAACATTAATATCACTGCTATGAGCTTGGCTTTTCTGTAAGGTACTTTGATATTGCTCATTGGCGCTTTGCGTTTGTTGCTGCTGTAGAGCAACTTGCTCTTCAACCTCTGCAACTTGCTCAGCGCACAGTAAACTTTGCTCAATCGCTTCTTGTAGCTGCTCTTGTAAAATGGCGGCTGAAGCGTGTTGCTCTTCTTGCAACTCTTTATTTTGTAACTGCAGTTGTTGCTGTTTGATAAGGTTTTGGCTAAGTGTTTGCTGTTGCTGCTTTAAACTTATCTGTTGCTGTTCTTTGCGGGTTAACTCTGTATGAGTTTGATGCTGAGCCTGCTGGGCGTCTTGCAGTTTTTGCTGCTCAAGTTGCACCTGATTTTCAAGACTTGCTAAAACATCATCGTGGCCAGAGTGCGCTTCTCTAAAGAACTGAATTTGCTCTTTAAGTTTATTGATTTGCTCAGCTTTATCGATTTGTTGTTGGTGTAACTTCTGCCACTTTAAAACCGCAATTTGCCCTTTTAAAGTGCGCTCAGTGGCTTTTAGCTCTCGGTATTTTTTTGCATCGACTGATTGCACTGCAAGCTTATCGAGCTGTGTTTGCAACTCTTGCCTTACATCAAGCAAACGTTCAAGGTTTTCGCGGGTACTTTTAATGCGGGTTTGCGTTTCACGACGACGCTCTTTATATTTTGAAACCCCCGCTGCTTCTTCTAAAAAAACACGTAAATCAGCCGGTTTACTCTCTATTAAACGCGATATCATGCCCTGCTCAATAATCGCATAACTGCGCGGGCCAAGACCTGTGCCTAAAAAGATGTCGGTAATATCACGCTTACGGCATTTGCTGCCATTTAGAAAATAAATTGACTGGCCATCTCGAGTCACTAAGCGTTTGATCGCCACTTGGTTTCGATCAGCAAAAGTATTCGGTAAATGACCACTGGTGTTATCAAACACCAACTCAACAGAGGCTTGTGAAATTGGCTTTCGATTAGTTGAGCCGTTAAAAATAACATCGGTCATGGCATCGCCACGTAAGTTTTTAGCTGAGCTTTCACCTAGCACCCAACGCACTGCATCGATGACATTTGATTTGCCACAGCCGTTCGGGCCGACAACACACGTCATCTGATCAGGGAATGGGATCTTAGTGGGTTCAACAAACGATTTGAAACCCGCTAATTTTATGGTGCTTAAGCGCATCTAATTGTTTTACCGATTTTTATTGTTATTCTTCAATTTAACCCATTTTAGGGTAAAAGGTTAAGCGTGGCGCTTAAAATTATCTAAAATAATACCCGTTGCCATTGCAACATTAAGCGATTCTGCTTGGCCATAAGCCGGAATGGTTATTTTATCAGTAACTAAGCTTTCGCAATCAGCACGAATACCATGAGATTCACTGCCCATGAGTAATACGGCATCTTGTTTAAGAGCAGTTTTATGGATGTTCTCACCTTCTAAAAATGCGCCATACACAGGAAGGTTTAAACTAGGTAAGTAACTGGTTAAATCAGTTTGTGAGACACACACGCGAGCAAATGAACCCATGGTTGCGCTAATAGTTTTCGGATTATAAGCATCCGCACTGTCTGCGCTGGTAACAATATGCTTAATGCCATACCAATCAGCAACACGAATAATCGTGCCCAAATTACCCGGATCCGACACACCGTCAAGGGCTAAAATAAGTCCCGATGTGGGTAATGCTTGCTGACTTGGCATATCAACAACAGCAATGGCTGCGTTGTTACTAACAAGCGTACTGGCTTTAGTTAGGCTGTCTTCGTCTGCTTCAATGACTTGATGGGCTGCAAGCGCTGTTTGATGCGCTGAAATAAATGCAGGAGTCGCAAAAATATGAGCAATACTTAAACCACTGTTTAGTAATTCAAGTACATTTTTTTCGCCTTGTACAAGGTACTGATTGTATTGCTTACGGTATTTCTTTTGACCTAATGCACGAATTAGTTTCAGTTGGTTTTTTGAAATCATAACAGCCTCATAAAATGATGGTTTAGTATATCAGATTCTGTACTCGAAAAACCAAGGGGAAAGTGCCAATTGCTTATTCAATCAGCACTTTTAAGAGACACTTGCCAATAAGAGGCATTAACTAATTTTCGTCAGCCACTCATTTAACCATGGCTCAGTAACAGGCCAAGGCTCAAAATCTTCACAGGCATCAATTTCTAAACGATGACCAACAGGTTTTGCCTGTAAATCGCGAAACAGCTCATCAAAACTGCGACCTGCACCACAAAACGTATCGCCATAACTACGATCGCCCATAGCAATAATGCCGTATTGCTTGCCTGTTAACAGTGGGAATTGATCATTTAATTGGCTATATAAAGCGATTAAGTTATCAGGAATATCGCCCTGACCCGTCGTTGAAGTGATCACTAAAATATGTGACGCAGCCAGCATGTCATCAACCGTGGCATTTTCAACTAATTGCGCTTGATGCTCAGACTTTTCAATGACTTCAATAACTTGTTCGCTTAAACGCTCAGCACCGCCGTAAACACTGCCGACAAAAATACTAATGGTTGCCATAATAATCCTTTTCTTCTGTTGGCCAGCCAAGTTGCTGGCAAATCGTTAACATTGCATCGCCTAAAGGCGCTCTAATTGTTATTGGTTGCTTGCTATAAGGGTGCACAAACTTTAATTCAGAGGCAAATAACATTAACCGACGAAGCTGAAAATGCTCTCTAAAAAATTGATTATGCTGATTATCACCATGATTTACATCACCAATAATTGGCAATGATAAATGTTTTAAATGACGGCGTATTTGATGTTTGCGGCCAGTTTTTGGAAAACACTCCACCAACGAGTAACGAACTGTTGGGTATTTACCAATTGGAATAGGCAAGCTTGCTTGGTGCAAACAATGAAATTGCGTTTGTGCTTCTTGCGGTGCTTTATTTTGATCAGCAAACTTGTCGGCGATTTTATCAAGCTCTTCTTTTAAAGGTTTATCTAAGAAGATTGATTCGTTTAAAAAGCCTCTTACTAAAGCTAAATAACGCTTTTCAATTTGCCCATCAATAAATAACTGATTCATATCACGGGCTGCTTCTGAACTTAACGCAAACAGTAATACGCCTGAGGTTGGTCTATCTAACCGATGTACAGGAAACACGTGTTGACCAATTTGGTCACGCAGCATTTGCATCGCAAATTGGGTTTCGTGTTTGTCTAAAAACGAACGGTGAACCAATAAACCAGATGGTTTATCAATCGCAATGTAATTTTCATCGCGGTACAGAATCGTTAACTCATCAAATTGTGGCTTAACAATCTCTTGCATCTTAGTCATCACTCAAAAGTTGATCGAGTTTTTGTAAAACGTTAATCACATCATTACCGCCGCTGTGTTGTGCCAGCATCATTTCAGCCATAGGCGCAATTGCAAAATTACGGGGTAAAGGCTGGGCATGTGCAATGAGGGTATGCATTTTTTCAAGAAAAACAAATTGCAGCCATTGCTCAAAAGCCATGGTGTCATGACAAAACGGTACACTAGAATTGAGTGCACTTGGGTCAATCGGTGTTGTTTGCCAAAGTGAATGGCGTTGTAATGTGGATTCTAATTCGCGCAGCAGCGCCAAAGTCTGTTGATGCATTGTAAAACTCTTAATACCTTTGTGCTTAGTATACCCTGTTCCAAGGCGCCATGGTATGGCGTATAATTCGCGGCTGATATAGATTAAATACGGTAATTGAGATTTTATGACTGAGCAGATCGCCACCTTAGGGCAACTTCTGGATGCAGCAGGTACCACTTGGCGTGCCTTCGATATTGGCAGACACATCACGAAATTAGACAAAAAACAATTTCTTGCCATTGAAGAAACAAAAATCCCTTACCCTTACCCGCTTGCAGGTCATGCTTGGCTTGCTATTCAATTTTGGGATGTAAAAGCGTCTAAAGAACCTTATGTATGGTTTTTAAAATTCCCACTAGATGAGCAAAGCCGTCTTGTAAGCGCAAGCCGTGATCACTTCGCAAATATGGTAATTGAAGCGCTTGGTACAGAAATTACCGGTGAAAATGCCGAAGGCAAATTAGACAACAACCCGTATGTATTTACGCCAAACGCCAACAAGCTAGCAGCATTTAATGCACAGGTTAAATGTTTACTTAAACAAAGTGCTTCACAGTATTACGAATATGCGCAGCTGTATTTCTCAGGCAAACTAGGATTTGATAATTGGCAAAGTGTTGCAGTACAAGGTATTGCAGACTTTGCGATGCGTTTAGATAACGACAACAATTTAGCAAATCTACAAGCCGCTTGGGGGCAATTACCAGTCGAAGTATTACAGCCGCTAAGTGCAATGCTTGAACATGTTGCAATCGAACCCGTGTTTGCAGAGCAATTGTTAGCCTATGGTTTAAACGCCATAGAAAATAAAGACGACATCGCCCTTGTAGCAGCCCTCAGAAGCTTATCAAAAACACCAGCGCAAGGCTTAACTGCACAACTGGTTGATGCTGTATTACGCTCTGATATGAACACCCAGTCAGATGTACTATTAACGATTGCAGGGCGTTGTTTTAGCACGCTTGAAGACCCAGAACGCTTACATGTGTTTATGGATTGCTGTGCACACCACACTGAAATTGAACAACTGTTTGTGAGTATTTTCACCGATTTAGTTGCAATTCCTAGTATTCGCCCTCACCTACTAGGTTTATTAAGAAAAGAAAATCGTAGCGAAACACTCGCTCGAGCAATTGGAAGGTTATTCTCGTAAATGGCAGGCTTGTGGACACTTATCATCATTGGCAGCATCATCTACTTTTTTTGGTTAAACAGAAAAGTAGCCGAAGCAGCTAATCTTCATGCACAAAGACAAATTGAGCAATTAAATGTGCAATTGATGAGTGTTGCTTGCAATAAACGCCGACTTGGTATTTTAAAAAGCGGCAAACCAGGTATCAAAAGCGAATTTATTTTTGAGTTTTCAAGTGATGGACAAAACGTGTATCAAGGCGTTTTGATCATGGAAAATGAATTACTTAAAAGTGTCGTAATACCGCCACATAAGATTTAAGTTGCGAGTTGCGAGTTGCGAGTTGCGAGTTGCGAGTTGCGAGTTGCGAGTTGCGAGTTGCGAGTTGCGAGTTATACAAGAATAATTGCAAGTGCGAGAAGTGCAACCTCCAGAAAGAACTAAGGCGTAGCTAATAGCCACGCCCCAATCTTGCTACTTCCATGATTAAGTATCCTTACTTATGCCGAAGCTGCCTTTTTATCTTTCCCCTGAACGGGTATACATCCGATACACCCACCATGCTACTTCATGTAACATTTAACACATCCTAGTGCCGTCCTCTTGCCGTCAATGGCTATCCACTTCGTTTTCCAAACGCTCCTTTAGCTTCCTGCTAAAATCATCCTTTGGTCAGTCCTTTTCAATCGCTCCGCGATTGTACTGCATCCTGGCAGCGTCCTCGTTCTTCCTTGCTTCCCTAGCTCTTGTCCCTTTGCTTCCTGCTAAGCATCTTGCTTTGTTGCCATAATCCTAATCCTTGGCATCAGTTCATTCATTGAACCTGCGTCTTCTTGACATGATTAAGTTTAGAGAAATGCGGATATCTTGGTAGGCATAAAAAGTAATTTTTTCTAAGTCACAAAAATGACAAAAACAATAAATCCTTTAAAATCATTACAATAAGCAATTATAGGTACAAATTTAAAGGCATTAAACTGATAAAACGCACAGCAATGTGAGACTTATCGCACATTGCTATTTCCAAAACGTCCTTTGCTTAATTTGCAGCTTTGAACATCAAGTCACCTTCAACTTGGTTAAAGCTCAAGGCTTTGAACACCTCAAACCCTTCAGAGCTAAAGAATTCACGCTGTTCAGAGCGGGTAACAAATACAGCTAAACCACCTGCTTGATTGCTTGACTCAACTAAATCATCAAGCCCTCGTAGCAGATATCTGCCTAAACCTTGCCCCTGAAAATGTGGGTCAACGGCTATAAAGGCTAAAAACAGATAATGGCCTTTGCTTGAAAGCGCTTCACGAATAGTGCGCTCTTTTTCTATAAGCTGATTGGTTTGCAAGTAACCCGCACTGAGCATCAGTTTTAAGCGCCAATGCCAGTATCGCTCAGCTTGTAGTTCACTTGCCGAATCAAATACACAGGCAATGGCTTTTAATCTACTTTGTGAGTAAAGACCTATTAGAGGCTGTTTTTCTTGCCAGAAACTTGCTAGCTCTTCACGTACTAAAGCACGTAATTTAGTTTCATATTTACTTGGGTTATCTTGTTGAAAACCTAATACATTCTGAAGAACGGGATCATCATGATAGGCTTGATAAATAAGGCTTGCGGCAGTGCTGATATCTTCAGCACTCAGGTATTGCACACTTAAGGTTTCGGGTTCAGCAACTGTCAAAATACTCATCCTTTTATTTGTTTTATTATTTTCGTACTAGACTATAAGGTATATACCCAACGGTGATTAAAGACAAATTCAGCGTAAGTTAAACTGCGGTTCATCATCATTAAGTTCAAGCAGTAATAATTATCGCCATACACAAGGAGCAGAACTATGGATACGACAAAACATGATATTTCGACCCTATTTGCACAACTTGGTTTACCGAGCAAAGAAAGTGAAATAGATGCTTTTATAGCATCTCATCAACTGTCTGATACAACCCTATTGCAGGAAGCGCCTTTTTGGGATGAAGCTCAGCAACACTTTTTGGCAGAGTCACTTGCAGAAGATGGTGCTTGGAGCGAGGTGATTGATGAATTAGACGCAAGGTTACGCCAGTAACGCCTGCGAGCTAATTAACAAGCTTAAATAACATTCTTTTAGCTCGTTAATTAGGAAAGTAATTTCACTCCACATCTATTATTGCTACCATACGCGCGCACTGCAGCCCATATACTGCGGTGCTTTTTAGTCTTTATAAAAGAGTTTATACAAAAATGAATGCCGTTGTATTTGATGCAATTAAAACCCTTCTTGATGAAGGTAAAACCCCAACAGTTGCCTTAACTAAAAGTAAGTTAACCCAACCTATGCCGATGCCTGTGATCATCGCTGCGGTTAGCCAATATAAAAACAACCCGGATTCAATTAATAATTTCATCAATAACCCGTCAAATGAACAACTGAGTACACCAAAAGAAAGCCAATTGGATCGTATTGAAGCTAAATTAGATAGGTTATTAGCACTGCTTGAGAAAAAATAATGTTTGTTGTCGATCTGACTTTTGATTGCTACCAAGATACTACCCTAGAGCTTGCTGAGCAGGCGATAAACCGCCTAGTGAATGCGCTTCGTTTTAACGGCCAAATAATTGGTGATGAATTTCCAACGGTTTTAAAAGATGGATTTTTCATTACTCGTGTAATGTGCCCAACCGAAGATGCGATGCATCCGCTCAACCATAGCCCGTTTGTAAAACATAGCATTGAGCAATTAAACACTGCAGGCTTACTGGCACCAAAAGTTAAAGTGGTCGGCCAAGACATTCACTCAAATGGCGCAGACATGTGTCATGATCCGTCGTGCTATATTTTGTATACCACGTACGTGCACACCTGTAGCCCGCTTTATTGTGGTGATGACTTTTTGCCTGTGCCGTTATTTCGCATTCCAGCCATTGCCAATGGCGATTACAAAACACTCATTAAATGGCAAGAAGACTGGCAAGCGTGCGATCAAATTCAGATCAATGGTGCAACCCGTTGTGAATTTCCTGCGCTTGAAGAGCTAACTAGCATCAAGAGTGACTTATACCGCCGTGGTCGTGATATCACGAAACGTATTAGTTTTCTAACCAAGAAGCCGGTTTATTACTATTTATACCGTGTAGGCGGCGTTGATAAAGAGTCAGAGCTTAAACGTCGTTGCCCAAGCTGCGATGGCGAATGGAAATTACCAGAGCCATGGTTTGGCTTATTTGATTTTCGGTGCGAGCCCTGTGGCATTGTTTCGAATATTTCGTGGGACTTTCAATAATTTAATAAAGGCAATAATACACGAAAGGGGCAACCGCCCCTTTTTACTTTTTAAGCTTACACCGTTACTTTGTCTAAAAACTCACTGATGCTTTTCGCTAGCACATGATGTGGTTTTTTACCCACATACTCTAAGCAAACCTCACCGCTTTCGACTAATACAGTGATCAGCAGATCATCTTGCTCTGTAAGACCAATAAATACGGTTTCTGGCTGCTTTAGCTTGCGCTTCATTAACACGTGACCGGTAATATTTTGCTGTAAGCGGCTAAAATCATCTTCATTCCATGCTTGTAACAGTTCAATGTGATGATCATCAACACTCAATAATAAATTACCCGCATAGACATGACCAAACAATGGGCTTAAATCTTCAGGAAACGATAATTCGAGTGCCTTGGCTAAGTCTTCTAAACTGCCAGCAGGTTGTTGTGGGGTTGCACACCACTGAATAAGCCCCTGCTCATCGACTTCACCCTGCTCACAGGGACTTGGCCATGCTGTATCATGTTCAATAACAGGAAGCTTTCCTGTGCGTTCGAGGCATTTTTCACTAAATGCTTGATGTAACTTATCTAGTTTTGTAGAAACAGACATACTGCGAAACTCATTGGCTTTAGGTATAATGCCGCCATTGTAACTACAAAAGTGTAAAGATGACAGATTACAGCAACTCACCCGAACTGAAAAACAGTGTTCTTGGTAAAAGCACAGAGTATGTAGATACCTACACACCCAGTTTACTGTTTCCTATTGCCCGTAAATTAAACCGTGATGCATTAGGTGTTAGCGAAGATAACTTACCGTTTAAAGGCCAAGATATTTGGACTGGCTATGAATTATCGTGGCTAAATAGCAAGGGTAAGCCAATGGTCGCTGTGGCAACGTTTGTATTTCCTTGTCAAAGCAGTCACATCATTGAGTCAAAGTCATTCAAATTGTACCTAAACAGCTTTAATCAAACACGTTTTGAGACGCCGGATGACGTACATCAAGCACTGAGCAAAGACTTATCCGATGCGGTAAATGCACCGGTGATCGTTACTTTATACCAAGCTGATGATTTCAATTGTTTGCCATTTTCAGCGTTACCGGGCGAATGTATTGATGATCTGGATATCGAAATCACTAGCTATGATATTGATGCCAGCTCACTTCGCCATAATGGTGATGAGATTGTCTCAGAAACCCTACATAGTCACTTACTAAAATCGAACTGTTTGATCACCTCACAGCCTGATTGGGCGAGTGTGATTATTCGTTATAAAGGCCAAGCGATTTGCCATGAAGCCTTATTAAAATATTTAATTTCGTTTAGAACTCACAACGAATTTCATGAACAATGTGTGGAGCGTATTTACTGCGATTTAATGCAGCAGTTAAACCTCGAAGAGCTTGAAGTGTATGCCCGTTATACACGCCGTGGCGGTTTAGATATCAACCCTTATCGCTCAACGAATCAAGATGAAACACCTTTCAAGGTAAAAATTAATCGCCAATAACTTTGGTGGCAATAAAAAACCGAGTTGTGAAACTCGGTTTTTTATTGCCTGAAGATTCGTTACAGGTAATTACTCGTCTTTAAAAATACCCACATACGTTGGTGATGTATTCGATTTACTCGCACGATACATACCAGCGGTGTTAAACGGCAAACTGATGTTACCTTTAGCATCAATGATGATCACACCACCAGTTCCCCCTACAGGCATTAATACATCGTGGATCACTTCGTTACCTGCTTCCACAATGGTTTTACCTTGGTATTTTACGCGAGCACAAATATCAGCTGCCACATTGTAGCGAATAAAATACTCACCATGACCTGTCGCAGATACTGCACATGATTCATTTTCAGCAAAGGTTCCTGCACCAATCACAGGTGAATCACCCACACGACCAAAACGTTTTGCTGTCATACCACCTGTAGAGGTACCTGCGGCGATATTACCGTTTTTATCAAGTGCAACCGCTCCAACAGTGCCCATTTTGTAATTAACTGGCAGGGCTTTGTGTGCAGCTTGGTAGTCTTTGCTGGTGACTTTTTGTTTATCGAGCTTTTCTTTTGCTTTTAATAACGCTTTGTAGCGATTTTCAGTATCGAAAAGGTTGTTTTCAACCAGCGGCATACCTTGAGTTTTTGCAAACTCTTCGGCACCTTGACCGCTGAGCATAACATGCACTGATTTTTCCATCACTAAGCGCGCCAAGTTAATTGGGTTTTCAATGTGCTTAACCCCAGCAACAGCTCCTGCTTGGCGTGTACGACCATCCATAATCGATGCGTCAAGCTCATGTGCACCGTCATAAGTATATACAGCACCGCGACCAGCGTTGAAATACGGCGAGTTCTCAAGCACATTAATTGCCGCAGTAATGGCATCTAGGCTCTCACCGCCTTTTTCGAGCACAGCATAGCCTGTTTCAACGGCTTCTTTTAGTTTTGCACGGTAAGCTTTTTCTTGCTCTGGCGTGAAGCGGCTTTTTTCAATTGTTCCAGCACCACCATGAATAGCAATAGCGAAAGGTTGATCACTACTATGGCTGAAAGTACTAAATGATAATGCGCTAAGCGCAATGGCTGAGGTGAGTAATGTTTTTAACATAGGGGCACTTATATTTATTTTAGTTTGTAAGCCCAATGTGAATAATTCGTCGCTGGTTTTCAAGCTTTAACAGACGAAAGAAACAAAAAAAGCGCCTAATGGCGCTTTTTTTCAGCAGTTTAAAATTAAGCTTGAGCTGCTTTTAAACGTGCTAAACGTGCTACTTGGTGAGTAGACGTTAAGAAAGAGTAGATAGGTGCTAAGTAACCACGCTTACGAAGGTCTAAGAACTCTTCATCACTTAGTGAGTTAAGTTTTTTCTCATCAACAAGGTAGATACCGTTGATGTCTTTTTTCTCACCTTTGATTTCTACAGTTAGCGTTTGAGCTACTAGTAGTTCTTTGTCTGCAAGGTACTTAGTGAATGCTTCAGTTACCTGAGAGAACTCGATGAAAGAAACAAGTGCTTCTTTACGACGCTTAAGGTACTCAGTTTCTTCACCGTTTTCGAAAAGTGCATTACCTGTTTCTTCGCTTACAAGTGGGCTTGCTTCGTCGATTACGATACCAAATTGGTCAGCTTCTGGATGCTTAACAAGACCAAGTGGGTAACGAGTCATAGACATAGGTGCAAATGCAGCTGTCCATTTGCCGTCTTGAATGAAAAGGTTTTCGCCTGGCTCTAGACCAAATAAAGCAACTGCTTGAAATTTACCTGATTCGTTGTTTTTAACAAATGCCATTGGGAATTCATTTGCGATGCGTGCAAATTCGTGTGCAACCACAGGTACTAAGTGCTGAGTTTTCATGAACTCAATGTTGATGCCATTTTGAATTTTAGTGTTGGCATGTTTTTCGTTATGTAAAGGCTGTACTTGTTGCTCCGCCATGATACTGCTCCATTAATTTTATAATATGTTTTTGCTGTTAGTGCCCAAAGCCTATAGGTTTTGGCAACAAAAAGGAAGTGAAAATTTTGTGGCAGTTTGTACATTATAAATTAACAAATTTACCCATGTTGCTAATTAACCTTAAGTGATGAAAAAACAAGCTATAAGCAAGTAAATATTATCACGCATAAGCCACTATTTTTGTTAGTATATTCCACAATTATGGAAAGACTGGGGCAAACAATGGAAGGCTATCAATTAAATAAAGACTATAAAGTAAGCCAAGTGTTTATTGGTGAAATTAATGAAGCCGTTATTATTGTTGATGACTTTTTACACAGCGTTGAGCCTATTTATCAATTTGCCACAGAGACAGCCTATTTCCAGCCTTTTGGCAGCGATGGCACTCTATACCCTGGCAAACGAGATGAAATGCCTGCGCCTTATTACCGAGCTTTTGAGCAGCTAGTTAACGAACTTTTAGAGCAAGGGATCATTACTAGCGGCGAAAATAATTTATATCTTCACCGCTGTAAACTTTCATTAGTTACTCAAAATGCGGATGAATTAAATACCTTGCAGCGTATGCCACATATTGATTCAACGGATGATAAAACATTTGCAGCAGTGCATTATTTGTCAGACAAAGAATGGGGTGGCACAGGCATATACAAATATCTGCCTGAGAATATTATTAAAGTGACAGCTGATAACCAAAATAGCGTGCATAACATGATTGCTGATACAGAAAAACACAGTGCAACTCATCAAGGCTATTTAAATGAAACAACAGCGCTTTTTGAAAAAGTGGTGGATATTGAAGCCAAGATCAATAGGCTCGTAATTTATAAAAGTAATCTATTACATAGCGCAGCTCTTTTAAATCACAAAAAGTACTGTAATGATCTAAATAACAGTCGTTTATCTATCTCCTCATTTTTTAGAATCGACTGAGTTGGCTAATACGTATTAGCCAGCTCAGTTAATAAAATTAGTACTTTTGTAAGCCAAATTTCTTTATTTTATCTAACAGTTCTCTGTGCTTAGGTAGCTCGCTTAATAGCTGATTGACGCGCTGCTGTTTAAGTTTAGCAACTTGTTGATTGTCGCTCTGCTTAGTTTGCTGTTTGGCAGGTACATAATGCATACCAAACAGTACGTATAAGTAGTTTTCTAAGTCGAACAAATCGAACTTACTGGCAAAGTCTTCGCGTACCGGTGAAAAGCGCTGCCAGCGTGCTAGGTTATTTTTTAGTTTTTCTGATAACTGGTCGGTTTTTTTGTTATCACGCCAAAAAGCCGAATCAGTTCTATCCGAAATACAGTAATGCATTTTTATAAAATCAAACGTTTGTTGCCATACATAATTCACCTGCTGATTGTATTCATCAGCAACTAAGTTAATGTCCTCTCGGGTACGCGGAAAACGTTTAGCTAATAACCCCGCAGAAAAGTCTGCAATTAAGATGGCAGTTGCTTCAAGAGGCTCAACAAAGCCTTGCGACAACCCGATAGCCACACAGTTTTTGTGCCACATTTTTTCTCTGTGCCCTACTTTCATCGGGATCTTTCGTGGCGTTAAGTGCTCAAATTTATTACCTAAATAATGATGCAATTTAGCGTGCGCTTGCTCATCGCTCATATACTTAGATGAGTAAACAAACCCCACCCCTCTTCGCTCTGTGAGTGCAATATCCCAGATCCAACCAGCTTGGTGTGCCGTAGCAATAGTATAAGGTGGTATTTCATCATCGCTTTGTGTCGGCACTTGCAAGGTGATTGCGGTGTCAGTTAATAAACTAGCTGACTTATCAACAAAGCCCACCCCTAGTTTTTGCCCAATAAAGGCAGCCGAAAAACCGGAGCAATCAATAATAAAGTCAAACTCTAAGGCGTTACCATCTGAGTCGATTAAGTGTGTAATAAAACCTTGCTCATCACAGCTGACATCTTTAATTTCTGCAAACAGGTGTTTTACAGCAAAATGTTGCGTGGCATGGCTTCCTAAGAATGCAGCAAACTTTTTAGCATCAAAATGATAGGCATAGCCATTGATACCTGCATATTGAGGTGTCGCAATTGTTTTCGGTGCTAAATTATTTTCACAGCACGCATGTTGCTTAGAAACAAAGTCTGCGTAATCATTACCGTGGCCGTCAGCAAGCCACTGCTGCGTTAAATCTTCACCAAATATATGTGGGTGATCAAATAAGTGATGGTAAAAGTTAGCACCATGTTTGTGTTTATCTAGCCAATTTACAAACTTGATTGACTGCTTAAAAGTAACATCACATTCATTGATAAAGTCACTTTCACTGATACCAAACTTTTGCAAAGAGTATCGCATCGAAGGAACAGTACCTTCACCGACACCTATGCTGGCAATATTAGGAGACTCGATTAACGTGATCTCAATGCCACTTTGCAAAAGCGCATGACCCAAATGGTTAGCGGCTAACCAACCTGCTGTTCCGCCACCAACAATTGCGATTTTTTTTATCATTTTCACTCGCCCACTTTTATACCAATTCGCTTAATTAAATGGTCTAGTTTGAGGCAAGAAAACCTTGTTGATAACAAGGCAAAAATTTCGTTATTTAGTTGTTCTAAATCAGAAATTTTTAACGCAGTTAGCGACAGGTTTAATCCCTCAAAATGACTAAGTATTATTGCGGGTTGGTATTACTCACAAAAAAGCCCAGTGCGAGCTGGGCTTTCTTAATTTCGTTATCTAAATCAAATTAGAAACGTAGTGATACACCTAGCTTGTAGCGTGCTTCACCTTCAAAGCTCCATGCTGGGTAGCCGTTACGAAGCTCAGGTTTAACATCAGCATCACCTGAGGCAGTACCAATTTGAATACTGTCTTCTTCAGTAATGTTAACCGCTTCAAATGTTAAGTCTAGATAGTCTGTTACTGAATACTTAGCCGTTAGGTCAAGTGTACCGTAGTCTTGATGCTCACGGTTACCATAGAAACCTGGTGCTTCACGAACCATGTACTCTGAGCGCCAGTTATATGCTAAACGTACGCTGTAGAAATCAGCCTCATAGTAACCAACTAAGTTAACCGTATGCTCTGAAGAGTCAGAGAATAATTCAATACGGTCAGGGAAGTTTTCTGCAGGAGCTTCTGAATCGACGTAAGTATAATTAGCTTGGTAGCCGAAACCATTGTCAAAACCATCTTGAATTTGTAGCTCGATACCTTTAATCTCACCACCTGAACCCGTCCCCTTAGAAGCAACTGTCCAGTCATCCTTTCCAGTGTTAGGGTCTGTTATACCAATACTTTGATTAGTCACTTCATCTACCTTAGTAAATGATGAGATATCTTTGATGAAGTAAGTAGCACTAACCATGCCGTCACCATCAAAGTAGTATTCAATACCAAAATCAGCTTGTGTTGCTTTGAATGGCTCCAGACCGATATTACCAGTAGTGATAACTTCATTACCATCTACATCATCTTCATAACCCGCTAATGATGAAGATGCAAACATGTCAGTGTAGTTAGCACGTGACATTACTTGCGCTGCTGAGAAACGTAGAATCATATCTTCAGTTAAATCAAATGCCACGTTAACACTTGGTAATACTTCGCTGTAATCAGCTTTATCAGTGCTTAGGCTGTTTGCGTAGTTACCATTCGCATCTAGTGCGAAGTAATCAGATGATGCATCTGTAGAGGTATAACGTAGGCCAAAGTTACCACGTATGCCTTCAGCAGAAAAATCAGCCATTGCGTAAAGTGAAAAATTCTCTTCATTTACTGTACCATAGCCAGCCTTATAAGCGATTGATGTATTATCAAAGCTAGTAATCGCTGCGTAACCATCAGAGAGCATTTGATCAAGGTTAGGTTTAGGTATAGTGAAACCCGCCCCTGAGGATACTGTGCCTGAATAATAATGAGATGCATCGTATGCCGCGATTGAGTCTACTAAATTCGCAGTATAAGTCTCTTGTTTAACGTCGTGATCTGCCCAACGGAAACCTGTTTTGATTGCAGTAATTGCACCAAAATCAACAGGGAATGTTAAATCAAACTGTGCGTATGTTTCTTCATCAGAGTTAGGTTGCTTTTTGAGTGCCCAACCAGCTGAAGATAGTTGCCCTTGGAAGTCATCAGCAGTGAACGACTTATTCGCAATATCAATATCAATTACGTCACCTGTCGCATCGTATGTGCCCGCATAGTCTGCAGGAGTACCTAACCAAAAACCATAGTTCGCAGTGAGGTCCGTACCACCTTCTGATTGTGTGTTACCAACTCGGCCTTTAAGCTCAAAATTATCACCAGCGTATTTGAATTCAAAATCAACCGTATCCGAAGTCATTGAACCTGCACGAGCCCACGTTTGTGCCCAGCCTGGGTTTGCACCTTCACCTGAACGACGGTAGAAAGTACACGTACCATCTTCATTAACTTGTTCACAAGCTGCATCTTTATCGTCAGGGAATATTAAAAATAGAGAAGTATTTGCGTTATCAGCTGAAAGATCTAGGCTCATAACATTAAGACCTAGCTCTAAACTATCAGTTGGGCGATATTGGAAAACGGCATTGATAGCAGTACGTTCACGTTGTTGTTGGAATGTAGAAGGAACAATGTCACCCCAACCTACTAAAGATTCAATACCATTGCGCTGATAATTTGTTTCAGAAAATGCTGCTGAGACTAGTGCACCAAAGGTTTCTTCATCATTTTTCCAGCTATAAAGACCAGAGATTTCAGGATCTGTTTCTTCAGAGATCGTGCCGTAGTCAGCTTTCACACTTCCAAAAAGGGTATTCGCGTCAAGATCTAAAGGCTTACGAGTATTTACGATTACCGTACCACCGATACCACCTTCGACAAGGTTTGCCTGAGATGATTTATAAACCTCAATACCACCAACCATTTCTGGTGGAAGTAATGTGTAGTTGAAGCTACGGTCGATTGACTGTTGGTCATACCAACCTGTTGAAGCGACTGAGTGCCCATTCAGTAAAGTACGCGTTAACTGTGCAGATGCACCTCGAATAGACACTTGTTGACCCTGACCAAATGCGCGGTTAACAGCAATACCTGAAATACGGCCAAGCGCTTCACCTACATCGCTATCAGGAAACTTACCGACATCTTCTGCAGATACAGCATCGACAACGCTGTCAGCAAAGCGCTTAGTATTCATTGAAGCTTCAAGTGAACGGCGAATACCGCGAACCTCAATTACTTCAACATCTTCTTGAACTTTAGTTTCATCTGCTGCGTATGCAGCGCCAGTGAACCCAGCACTCATTACGAGGCCGATATTAACTGCTAATAAGCTTTTCTTAAAATTTTTAGCTAACACAGGATTCCCCTTGAATCATTTTGTTGGTTTTTTATATCACTTCTGCCCAGTGATGATGACAACGCTGTCATCTAGTAACAAACCATACACTCTAAATTACATTTGTGCTACATCTTTTTGGTTAATTTGTGCAAAAAATTTACAACGAAATAATCAAGTTATTGATATAACTAATATTTAATATTGAGTTTTTAAGAATTGTTACAAATAAACGGCGCAAATATAGCATGAGTGATATTGCAGATGAAAAGACCAAAAGGATGAGTTTTTGAAATTAGCTAAAAATTACATGTATTTTTGTAAGCTTTAGTTTCCATTGGGCGTTTATTAACCATAACTAAAAGTTATATAAAACCTGTTATCTAACAATAAATTAGCTTAAAAAACTAACGTGTTTCTAAAAGCGCGCTGTCATGTACAAATTATTTTTAACTTTTTCTGGGCAGAATGAGTTAAAGGGGATATTGAGAATAACAATCAATAACAATGACAGCGTTGTCATTTTTGATTATATAGACCCCCTTTGTACTTGTCTAACACTTTATCGACTATTTAAAGAAAGTGTATTTATTCAATACTGTTTGTTATACCAATTCGCTTAATTAAGTGACCTATTTTTAGGCAATAAAACCTCGTTGATAACAAGGCAAAATTTCGTTATTTAGTTGTTCTAAATCAGAAATTTTTAACGCCGTTAGCGACAGGTTTAATCCCTCAAAATGATTAAGTATTATTGCGGATTGGTATTCAAGGTAGTATTTAAAAACAAAAAAGCGAGCATAATAGCTCGCTTTTGGCATAGAGTTTTATTGGGCGATTAAGGTGCCCAATAAACTTCAATATTGATATGTGGGTGATTCAATACTGCACGCAAAGGCATGTCAGCAACTGCACCGCCCTCTTTCGCTTGCTTGTAAACAGCGAGTTTTTCTTCACCACTAATTAAAAGCTTCACAACTTTAGAATCTGCAATCGCAGATAAAGTTAACGTCATACGCTCAGTGATTTTACCTGTTACATCGCTTTCAATAGCGTTAATTCCACATACTAAATCATCTGTCGCAAGACCGTGTTCAAGACCTTCGGCATGAGGGAAAAGAGAAGCCGTATGACCATCAGGGCCCATGCCTAAAATCGTCACATCAAAAGGACGCTTTAATGCTTTGTATGCAGCTTCACATTCAGCTACACCGTTTTGCGCCGTTAATGCGTCATTTTTCATTGTCACGAAATTAGCAGCTGCGCCATGGTTTTGTAATAGCGTGCTTTTGATAAATGCTTCATTACTTTTTTCATGATCAGCATCAACCCAACGCTCATCAACCATAGCAACATCAATGCTAGCCCAATCAAGTTCAAGGTTTGATAAGTGCTTATAAGCAGGTGCTGGCGATGAGCCACCCGATACCATCAATACCGCACGGCCATCTTCTTTAATACCAGCAACAAGGCTTTGTTCAAGGCTTGAAGAAAGTTCAGCTGTTAATTCGTCTTTGTTTGCAAAGAATTTTTCAACAATTGTTGCCATCTTAATTACGCCTTATCGCCTGTGTTAAACCAAACGTGGTTGTTTTCTTCTAAAAGCTCATCTGCATCTTCAGGGCCCCACGTACCTGCACGGTATAACGATGGTGCACCTTTTTCTTGCCAACGCTCGATGATTGGGTCAATCCATTTCCATGCTTGACGCACTTCATCACGGTGAATAAACAGCGACGGGTTGTTTGCTGCGGCATCTAACATTAAGCGCTTATAAGCATCTGAATGGAAACCATTACTGTACGCTTGCGATAACTCAATGTTCATGGTTACTGGTTCTAATTGCATCTCAAGGTTATCAAGGCGCTTAGACATCAGTGTTAATTGAATTGTTTCTTCTGGTTGCAGACGAATAACAAGACGATTTGGCTCAATGTTACCTACGTTGTCTGTATAAACATTGTGAGACACTTTTTTGTATTCAACAACGATTTCAGCACAACGCTTTTTCATACGTTTACCAGTACGAAGATAGAAAGGCACGCCAGCCCAGCGCCAGTTATCGATGTGCGCACGAATAGCAACAAAAGTTTCTGTTTTACTCGCACCTTCGTTTAATTCTTCTAAGTAACCAGGGACGATTTTACCGTCTAAGTTACCTGGTACGTACTGACCACGTACAATGTTTGCATCAACATCTTCAGCCACTAACGGACGTAACGACTCAAGTACTTTTAGTTTTTCAGTACGGATGCTGTTTGCGTTTAGTTTATTTGGTGATTCCATTGCCACTAAACAAAGTAATTGTAGCAAGTGGTTTTGTACCATATCGCGTAATGCACCCGCTTTATCGTAGAAACCAGCACGGCTTTCTAGACCCACTGTTTCCGATAAGCTAATTTGGATGTTATCGATTGATTTTGCATCCCACAGGTTTTCAAACAATGAGTTTGAAAAACGTAGTGCCATTAAGTTTTGTACTGTTTCTTTACCTAAGTAATGGTCAATACGGAATACTTGCTCTTCTTTGAAGTATTCAGCAATTTTTGCATTGATTGCTTCAGCAGATTCACCACAGTAACCAATCGGTTTTTCAACAACAACACGAGATGTTTCTGTGATTAGACCTTTCTTTGATAAGATTTCACAGCAGCTACCATACACTGCAGGTGGTAAAGAAAGGTAAAAAACACGAGACTTGTCAGCGTCGTGTTCATCAAGAATATCTCTTAATTTGTCCCAGTCATCATCTGCTTCAGTCACATTTGATACAACTGGCACAAGGTAAGCTGAAAACGCTTTCCAATCTTTTGCGTTGTACTCACCTTTACCTAAAAAGTCTTGTAACGCTTTATGTGCTGTTTCGATGTATTCTTTACGTTTGCTTTCTTCACGTACCGTAGGAAGGATACGAGAACCTTGAGGAAGGTTGCCCTCTTGATAAGCGCGATACATTGCAGGAAGTAACTTACGTAACGCAAGATCACCGCCGCCCCCAAAAATTACGATATCAAATGGATTTAACATATATCACTCTCTACATTGGCAATGCCATGTTCATCCAATTCATGCAATATGGCAGTGCGTGTTGTTATCTGGTTGATGTGGCCTGTTAGACAATATCCTTTAACAAAGCCTGTTGAATTTGTTTGTAAGTAGCTTACTCATTCTTTTTATGTTGGCTGAAGTAAATGAGTCTTAGGGGCTCTGTAAATCCTCTCACAAAAATACAGGCCCTAAGAACTCCAGCGCTACCCGTTCAAAGGTATTCGGTTTGCAGCTAATACTGCGAATCTTTTACTGCTTACGATGTGTCTTATAGTAAGCGATCAGTCCATTGGTTGAACTATCATGTGGATGACTGACTTCATCATCAAATAATTCAGCTTCAATTTTAGAGGCAAGTCCCTTACCTAGCTCTACACCCCATTGGTCAAATGAACAGATTTCTAAAATAATGCCTTGGCAGAAGATCTTGTGCTCATAAAGCGCAATTAATCGTCCTACCGTTTTCGCATCAACTTTATCTAATAACATTGACGTTGTTGGGCGATTGCCTTGGTGAATCTTGTGATTCAATAATTCTGAGATTTCTGCTTCAGATTTACCTTTTGCGGTTAAATCTGCAGTTACTTGCTCTGCATCAACACCGGCCATCATCGCTTCGGTTTGTGCAAAGAAGTTTGATAATAAAATATCATGGTGCTTGCCTACATTGACTTGCGGCTCAATTGAAGCAATAAAGTCTGCAGGTACAATTACATTACCTTGGTGTAGACATTGGTAAAAAGCATGTTGACCATTAATACCTGTCATACCCCAAATAATTGGAACCGTCGTGTAAGGAACCGTTTCACCTGCAAAAGTAACATGCTTACCGTTACTTTCCATCTCACCTTGCTGTAAATACGCGGGTAACATGTGTAGTGCTTGGTCATACGGTAAAATAGCTTGCGCTGTATAACCTAAAAAGCTTGTGTTCCAAACACTTAAAAGCGCCATTAATAATGGTACGTTATTTTCAAATTCAGCATTTTTAAAATGCTCATCAATTTCAAACGCACCTTCTAGGATCTCTTCGAACGCGTCGAAGCCTAGGTACAGGGCGATTGGTAATCCTATCGCACTCCATAAAGAAAAGCGACCGCCTACCCAATCCCACATTGTGAATACGTTTTCATCAGCGATACCAAAGGCCGCTGTTTTTTCTAAATTGGTGCTTACAGCTACAAAGTGCTTAGCTATGTGCTCTTGCGCTTGTGCCGTTTGTAAAAACCACTCAACAGCCGATTTAGCGTTAGTCATGGTTTCTGAGGTGGTAAACGTTTTTGACGAGATAACAAATAACGTTGTCTCAACGTCTAAACCTTGTAAAACAGATGCAATCTGAACACCATCAACATTTGATACATAATGCACATTTAATGTGCCATCAGCATAAGCAGCAAGCGCTTCTGTTGCCATTTGTGGGCCTAGATTTGAACCACCGACACCAATTGCAACCACATCTTTTACTGCTTTTCCTGTGTAGCCTAACCACTCACCACTGCGTACCTTACCAACAAAGGCTTTCATTTTAGCAAGCTCAGCGTTAACAGCATCTGTTACGTTTTCGCCATCAACCATTACAGCTGTGTTAGCGCGGTTACGTAAAGCAGTATGAAGTACAGCACGGTCTTCAGTAATGTTAATTTTCTCACCACTGAACATTTTTTCGCGCCATGCGCTAATATCACACTCTTTCGCTAAAGCAATTAATTGTTCAAAAACAGTTTTATCAATTTGTTGTTTCGAGTAATCGAATAATACACCCGGGATCTGAGCAGAGAATTGCTCGAAACGCGTGCTATTTTTGGCAAATAAATCTTTAAGATGAATTTGTTTCATCTTCTTGGCACTTTCAGATAGTGCTTGCCAACTAGCTAATTGCGAACGGCTGCTCATATATTTAATCCCCTTCAAAACTTGCAACAAACTGATTCTTAACTATCTTTTTATTATATTGAATAAAGACAGCAATTAAAAACACGGTGTAAAATCAACACTAAGTTAAAATGACAACGCTGTCAATGTTCTACTTTTACATTTTATAGTCGAGATAATAGCGCAATTTTTCTCTTTTGACACCGGTATCATAAAAATTATCTCAATTATTTTACTGCTAATTTGGTAGAACATTAGATACACTAACTAACTTATATTAAATATAGATGTACATATAAGAAAAAGCGTCTGGTGAATACCTGACCGATAATATTATAATACAAATATAACCAACTATAAAGCAACAGTATGAAAGTAACCATTAATGATGTAGCCAAGCTCGCAGGTGTTTCAATGAAAACCGTTTCACGAGTGATTAATAAAGAGCCATCGGTCAGAAAAAAAACGTACGATATAGTGATGGACGCTGTTAACACGTTAAACTATCAACCAAACCTTGCTGCTCGTAACCTAGCAGGCACATCGTCTTTTACTGTTGGTTTAGTTTATGACAACCCGAATGCTTATTATGTCATCGACATGCAAAACGGTGTGTTGTCGCGTTGTAAAGAAGAAGGCTATGAGCTGGTTATTCATCCATGTAACTATCTGGATGGCAACATGGAAGAAGACTTTAAAACCATGATCAAGCGCTCTCGCTTAGCTGGCCTTGTATTAACGCCACCGCTGTCAGAGCAAAATAGCATTATTGATATGCTAGATGAGATGGGCATTCATTATGTTCGCGTACTCTCTGGCCGCCCTACTGAAGAAAACCAAGACACTTGTATCTATGTGAACGATTACGCAGCTGCGTACGAAATCACCGCTCACCTACTGTCGCTTGGCCATAAAAATATTGGTTTTTTATGCGGTGACAAAGAGCATAAATCAACAACTGAACGTTTAGAGGGTTATCAGGCCGCGTTAAAAGATCACAGCATTCCATTGCATGACGCGCTCATCTACGAAGGCCAGTATTCTTTTGAATCAGGTGTAGAAGGCGCAAAAGCATTGTTAGGTGAGAATAACCCGAAAAACATCACAGCCCTACTTGGCGGTAACGATGAAATGGCAGCGGGCGCGTTATTCGCCTCACGCTTAATGGGAATTGAAATTCCACAGCAGTTATCAATTACCGGCTTCGAGGACTCTCCGTTCTCGCGTCAGACTTGGCCTAAACTCACTACAGCTCATCAGGCGAATGATGTGATTTCGCAGCATGCAGCGCGTTTACTGTTTAGAAAAACCCGTGGTGCACGTAATCAAGATAAAGACATCATCACGACCTTTACCCCTTCATTAGTGGTACGGGAAAGCTCAGGCCCAACCTCAGCTTAATTTATTCAAGTTACGAAAAAGCCGCTCTATTGCGGCTTTTTTAATGACTGATTTATATCTAATTACTAAACATTAAAGCAATGCTAAACCGCCATTTAAGTTATAAACGTTTTCAAACCCTAACTGCGACAAATTGTTTGCCGCTTGTTTAGAACGATTACCACTTCGGCAAACCAAAATGTAGCTATGGTCTTTCTCAAGCTGCCCTTGCACGATGGCGTTTGCCATACGACTGAGTGGAATGTTGATCACTTTACTATCAGCAACAGTGAATAACTCTGCTAAATTATTCGCACCATGCTCATACGGTTCGCGAGTATCAATTAAGTAAGTGGCTTTATCGTTTAGCATTACATTAGCATCACTTGCAGCAAGCTGTTTCATTGGCGCACTTTCAAGTGTTTCAACATAGCCACATAGAGAATGACTTACAGTATGCTTTTGCTCATCAGCTTGTTGCTTTAATTCAACAAACTCATCATCTGATACTAGCTCACTTAATAGTTGCGCAAGTAACGGAGTCGTTGCTTTTTGCGCATGCCAATCCATAGCAAAACACTGCTGATAATCATGACCAGAACAAATCACCGTTGAATCTTGTATTACCATAGCAAGCTGCTTTAAAGACTGAGCCATTTTCACAGCATCACCACCGCTAATTGCAGTGTTACCTAAGCCGCCTGGTAAGATTAAATCACCACAGAAGCAATAGCTGATGTCACCGCTTTGCGTATCTGATAATAAATAGCTAACACTATCGTCACTGTGACCTGGTGTTGCTACTTTAGTTAAGCGCGCATCGCTTAATTCGATGGTTGCTGAATCTTTTGGCCAGCCAAGTTCGTCTATCTCATTAGCAACATAACGTTCTGCGAGCTCTTTTGATAATAAACAACGGGCCGATAAACGTTCTTGGTGGTTATGGGTATCGATAATCGCTTTTACTGTTAAACCTTGTGTCGCGACAATTTTCGCCATACGTGGAATAAGCTCAATGATAGGATCAATCACCACAGCGCTTTTATCACTGTCGACATAAAGCCAGCAGCACGCTGCTTGATGGCGAAGTTGTGTTAAGCCAATCGCACAAACTTCGTGTTGCGGCGATGTACTATCAGATACCACTAAGCAGTTTGCTTCTAGAATCGGTTTTAAAGAACGTATTTTGTCGCAAGCAAAATCAATCTCTTGTTGGTTAACAGCTGGGCCAAACGACATACGTATCGCGTTTTCACTTTGCCAATCACTGGCTCCCATCGCGTCTAAAACAAAACTACGATTTGCACCTGAGCTGCATGCCGAGCCGCCACTTACACGGATACCCGCAGCATCAAATAAGTCCATCACTTCTTTACTGGTTAATTCGTTCACCGCAAAGTTCAACGTTGTTGGCACCGAATGCTCAAAACTGTGATTGAACGTAATGCTACCAAAGGTGTCTGTTAATGCAGCTAATAATTGCTCGCGAAAAGCATGTAGCTGCTCAATTGGCTTAAAAGTCTGGTTTTGTTTATCAAGCAATAACGAGAACAGCTTATTTAAACCGGCAATGCCCGGTAAATTTTCGGTACCAGATCGCATACCACTTTCTTGGCCGCCGCCAGCAATAAATGGCGTGTATGCACTGCCTTTACGAATATAAAGTACACCAATACCTTTAGGCGCATACAATTTATGACCAGAGAATGGGGCGTAATCAATGGTTGTTTGGCTTAGCGCCAAGTTGGTTTTGCCTAATGCTTGTACACAGTCAACCATCCAAGCCACATTATTGTTTTCACAACGAATAACTTGCTCAATAGTGGTTAAGTCTTGGAAAACACCGGTTTCGTTGTTTACTGCCATAGTACAAATCATCAGTGCATTCGCAGCATGTTTACGAATAAACTCATGATCTAAAATACCGTTTTTATCTACTGGAATAGCTAATACCTGCGCGTTGATATCAAGTACACTGTTCCAATGTTTTAGGGTATTTGGCACCGCTTTATGTTCTGTTGCCCCATAAAGTAATACCGGATTCTCGATTTGATGATTTTTTGCAGCAATAAGTGTTGAAACAACCGCCGTTTGAATACCTTCTGTTGCACCTGAAGTAAATAAAATATCGCCGTCAGTTGCGCCAATGACTTCACGCGCTTTGTTACGCGTTTGTTCTAATAAGTGTTTTGCTTGAATACCCGTAATATGAGAACTTGATGGATTACCAAAACAGACTTGCATCGTGTGCGAAACCACATCGGCAATTTCAGGAAGTACAGGAGTCGTTGCATTCGCATCTAAATAAATTTGCTGATTAGCATCGTCAGGAAGGTAAAAATTTGCCATGAAAAACGCACCATATTACTAAAAGATATATCTTATAACCTATTTTACATTTTTCACGGCTAAATTATAATAATCAATTAGTCAGTAAAGTGCGTTTTCTATACTTTTTAAGACTAAGCTAATTTTCTATTAGCTCAACCTGCTTAGAAGACCAGGCATTGATAAGCGCTTTTACTAAAGAAGCCAGCGGTATTGCGAAAAACACGCCCCAAAAGCCCCATAAACCGCCAAAAAACAATACTGCAACGATGATGAACACTGGGTTTAAATCTACCGCTTCAGAGAACAATAACGGCACTAACACATTGCCATCAAGTGCTTGGATCACGCCATAGATGATTAAAATAGTCCAAAATTGTGTTTCTAAACCAAACTGGAATAACGCCACTGCAGCGACAGGAATGGTTACCAATGCCGCCCCTACAAATGGAATAAGCACAGACAAGCCAACTAATACGCCGAGTAAAGCCGCATAGCGAAGGTCAAGCACTGCAAAAGCGATAAAAGATGCAGTACCAACAATTAAAATTTCAAATACCTTACCGCGAATATAATTCATGATTTGTTGATTCATTTCTTGCCAAACTTGAATGATCAAGCGACGTTGCTTAGGCAATAAACGCTCAGCACTTTGCGTGAGCTCTAATTTATCTTTAAGCATAAAGAATACTAAGAGCGGCACTAAAATAAGATAAATCAGCCAAGCTGCAACGTCTTTTATCGAAGTTAATGACACCGATAGCACCAACTGACCAAACTCAATAGCTTTGGTCTCAACACTGGTAACAATTGATTTAACCTGATCTTCAGTAATCAAACTTGGGTAATCTTCAGGAAGATGTAACAGCAGTGCTTTACCTTTTTCGATCATATAAGGCGTTTCTTGAACTAGATTGCTGGTTTGCTGCCAAAGCACAGGCCCCATGCCGACAATAATCATAATCATCAAGCCACTGAATACCAGCATAACTAGAATCGTTGCGGTAAACCGTTTCAAGCCCAGCTTTTCTAAGTGAGCAACAGGCCAATCTAGTAAATAGGCAATTACCAAGGCAACTAAGACAGGCACGATTAACGAACCAAAAAAGTAGAAAAATGCAAAGGTTGCAATAAGCAATAACAACAAGGTTACTGAATGGGGATCAGAAAATTTATTTTCGTACCAGGCTTTTACATACTCAAACACGAATGGGCTCCACTGTTAGCACACCTAATTCTAGGTCAATTTTAAAATGGTAATGATGTTTTTCTAAAAATCGCTGCATATCGTCCGTTGCCTCAGCAGCATTAAATGTAAAAGTCACGGCTTGTTGAGCCGATACTGCCTTATTCAACCCTAATTTAAACTGAATAAATTGTTGAGGGCACTTATAGTCCCTTAAATCAACCGTTAACATAGCGAATCAACTGCGTTATTAATATGAATAATAAGTATAAGATGTAGGCACCTTGCTAAAATAAGTCTTTATAATGAGAAACAACTCATTTTTTTCTTAAAACACGCAAAACAATAGTTTATCCTTATTCAATAACTGGTAGTAAAGGAAACCTGATGCCTGGCTCGCATAATAAAGCGCAATTACCTGCGAATCCAACTCTTAAAGAGATAAACTGGTATAAAAAACAAATAAACTGGGGCGAGCTGCCGCCTTTTTATCATATGGTCGCATCATCGGTTAGCGAATCTGAAGGGATTTTAGACCACGGTTTTGATAATGCCGTTAAACAATTAATTGACCCACGCAACTGGAACCTTGATTTATTAGGTGGCCATGAAACCGACATGGGCGAAATTGTCTGTGAGCAAAAACCGCGCATTGCTTTGCATCAAAGCTTTACGGACCGAGGTTTCGAATTATGGGCCTACCCTTATGCAAAAGATGTGACGGTGGACCAATACATCAAAGACAACCGCTTTATGGAATTTAAGGTGTGGGATCCGCACACCATGAAAAACCTTATTCGTTTTAACCAGCTTCATAAATTCATCGCTTTTTACTTTGAAAGAGGTGACAAAGCTGACAAAGCCTTAATTCTGCATGCTCATAAAGTAGCGCATAAAATCATAACTTTTTTACAACGGGAGTTGAACGTTGTTAAGCTAGATGGAGTCACAATAAAAGATTTCTATCAATTGTGCGAAAAAGACAGCCGAGCATGCAGCGACGAAATAGATTTAGCAAAAGTCATGTTAGGTGAGCAAATCAACAAGGAATAAGATGCGACTAAAATTAGCCTTTATTACACTGTGTAGTGCATTACTGACATTTTCGATATTGCACAGTGAGCCGTTGAAGGCACAAACTAACTTTAAGCTGCCCGATTTAGGGACCTCGGCATTACAAGCCTTACCGATTGAAAAAGAACAAGCAATCGGTGAAGTGATGATGATGCAAATTCGTGGCTCATCACCCGTTGTCAATGACCCTGTTCTTGATGAGTATCTGACCACTTTGGGCCGCCGTTTAGTCGCAAACGCCAACGATGTTCGTTTTCCATTTTCTTTTTTCTGGGTTAATAACCCTGAAATCAACGCTTTTGCGTTCTATGGTGGTCATGTAGGTGTGCATACAGGGCTCATGGCACAAGCCGATAACGAAAGTCAATTTGCCTCAGTACTTGGGCACGAAATTGCCCACGTAACACAGCGCCATTTAGCGCGTCGTATTCAACAACAGCAAGATAACAGCGCGTTAACCATCGCTGGTATGATTGCTGGTATTTTAGCTACCGTTGTTGCACCTGATGCTGGTATTGCAATTATCTCAGCAAACCAGACACAAGCGGCGTTTAGTCAATTAACTCATAGTCGTGCTGCTGAACAAGAGGCAGACCGAATTGGCATGCAGACCTTAAATAATGCTGGGTTTGATCCTCGCCAATCGAGTGAATTTTTAACTAAACTTGCTGCACAAATTCGCTACAAATATAAGCCGCCCGCATTTTTGCTGACTCACCCATTGCCAGAAAGCCGTGTCTCTGATGTGCGCTTACGTGCCGAGCAGTATCCAAAAAGGCACTACTCCGATAGCCTAGAGTTTAACTTAGCTAAGAGCCGTGTTATTGCTCGTTATCATCAAAAAGCCAAAGCAGCTGAAGATTTGTTTCGTAAATTAATGCGTGAAAATACCGTTCATAACGACACTGCACTTAAATATGGTTTGGGTATTAGCTTGTTGGATCAAAAAAAGCTTGATGAAGCAGCCAGCATTTTGAACCCATTACTAGAGCAAGATCCAAAGAACTTATTTTATATAGACACACACACCGACTTACTCATTGCGCAAGGTAAAGCGAATGAAGCGGTGGAATTTTTAGCTAAATTAGATATCGATAGACCTAACAATCAGGTAATTGCCTTAAACTATGCAAATGCTGCGATGGAAGCAAAACAATTTGACCTTGCTGAACGTATTTTAAAATCTTACTTGTTAGCAAAACCTGAGAACAACCTTGCCAAAGAGCTGATTGCTGATGTCTACAAAAAGCAAGAGAATATGGCTTCTTATCATGAAGCGCATGCCAATGTACTGGCCCAGTATGGTGCTTATTTAAAGGCAGCTGATGAAATTCAAAAAGCACTAAACTTTGTTGAGCCTGAAGAATTAGTTAAACAACAACGTTTAAAAGCCCTACTCACGCAATACCGTCAATTACAAAAAGAGCTTGCGAGACTTTAAGTCTCGCAGCGCTTGCCCTAAAATAAGCCAAATTATTAAATGTGAGAACACACTATGTCTGTGACTATTTATCATAATCCACGTTGTTCAAAATCGCGTGAAACACTTGCCCTATTAGAAAACAATAACGTACAACCAAGTGTTGTTGAATACCTAAAAACACCACTTAATGAGCAGCAAATTGCGACCTTAATTAGCCAATTGGGCTTTACTTCAGCGCGTGAATTAATGCGTACTAAAGAAGACATCTACAAAGAGCTTGAGCTTAAAAACGAGCAAAACGAAGACAAATTAATTGCTGCAATGGCTGCAAACCCTAAACTCATCGAGCGCCCTATTGTTGAAAATAACGGCAAAGCTGCTCTAGGTCGTCCACCAGAAAACGTATTAAGCGTACTTTAATGACTACAAACATTGTTGTGCTATACCACTCAAGCCATGGCTCTGTAGAAGCAATGGCACATGAGATAGCCGAGTCGATTGAGCAACAAGGAGCAACTGCTTTATTGCGCACGTTTGTAAAACGTCAGCCACACGATATTGTGATCAGCAAAGATGATCTAATTAATTGTGATGGCTTGGCCTTTGGCACCCCTACTCGATTTGGCATGATGGCCTCACAAGCAAAGAGCTTTTGGGAAACCACCAGTGATCTATGGCTTAAAGGTCAGCTAATAGATAAACCTGCTTGTGTATTTTCGTCATCGAGCAGTATGCACGGTGGTAACGAAGCTACCTTGTTGAATCTATCACTGCCCTTGTTACATCACGGTATGATGTTGCTTGGCGTGCCTTATGAGGTACCTGAGTTATTAGCAACTGAAACTGGTGGTACGCCATACGGTGCGACTCATGTGGCCGGTAGCAATAACAGCAATGTGTTAAGTAAAGACGAAATTAAAATTTGCCAAAGTGTTGGAAAACGCTTGGCACTGATTACGAGTAAATTACAATGAGCTTGGAACCAAAGCTAAATCAGCCTGTTGCCAAAAAGCCAATTACTAAACGATTCCAACGTTTTGCACTGATTGGTTATATCGGCTTATTAATTTTAATGCCAGTTTGGTTGTTTTTAATTGCCCCAAGAGAAGGCCACAGTAACGGCTTTATCTTTGTTGTTTATATACTCCCTCTTCTATTACCACTAAAAGGGATTATTCAAGATAAGCCATACACCTACGCGTGGGCAAACTTTATCGTGATGTTCTATTTTATCCATGGTTTTACATTACTATGGGTCGCACAAGAACAGCTGATTTGGGTATTACTTGAGTTAATCTTTGCCAGTCTGATGTTTATTGGTTGCACTTATTATGCTCGCCATCGCGGGCAAGAGCTTGGCCTTAAGATACGTAAATTAAAAGAAGAGCTGGCCGAAGAAAAAGCGGCACATGAGCACGATAAATAAGCACTTTCGTTTAGCTTAATTAAAACAAAAAACGGCAACCAAGGTTGCCGTTTTTTTATGTCACTTTATTTAGTTTTTATGCGTTCACACCAACTCTGCTAAGGTGGCTAGCGCGACAATACTTGCCAGACCCACTTGGCCAATTAAGCTAAATAGTGAAAACAGTCTTAAAATAAACAGCCCCCATGGATGACGAATATGCGGGTACAGCGCACAGCGTTTTAAACTTGTAGCAAAGAAAAAGCATAAGATAGAAACTAATGTAAAGCCCAGCGTTAACTCACTTTTAATAGCAATGCTATCGTCAAAAAAGAAGAACAACTGCACAGGTAGTAACACAGTTACAATCGCGTGGAGTAAGTGCACTTTTTTAACGCGATCAAACTGCCCTTCTGGCGAAAGCTCTTTAATACCAAAGTCATGCTCAAGGCATTTAACTAAGTTATCTGCTTTAATGCTAACTGCAAGTCTGTAGCAGCTTAGACCGTCTTTGTTACGAACCCTAAAGTCATAGCCCGCTTTTAAAAGCAACACCAGTAAAGGTCCATTCTCGGCTAATACGGCGTAATGTAATGCTGTATTCCCTTTGTTGTCTTGGGCCTTCTTATCTTGATGTTCAAGTATTGTCTCAACAACATTCACATAGCCTTTTTCGGTTGCCCACATAAAGGCTGTTTTACCGTTTTCGTCAGCTAATGCACCTGTTGCGCCTTGCTCAATAAAACGCTTTGCCATGGTTTGTTTAGCATTTTTGTGGCTCAAGTGGGCAAGTAAAGCTTGTTCAAGTAACGATGCTGAGTCAACATCAGGTGATACAAGTTTTAGTAAAGTGAAGTAATCTTCACCGTGAGCAACTTTTTCAGCTGCAAGCGCCGTTAATGATTCAAGATCAGCCACTGAATCAGGGATAAAACCACTAAAACGCTCTCTAAAGTCAACTTCGGTCCACAGCTCTAATACATCGTCCGCAGACATTTTTGCACCGTGATTAAGCACATGTTCTATCACAGTAAAATAGCGACGATTAAATAACTGGTGAATCAAAGTTATAGGTGTTTTAACAGCCGATTGAGCAAATGCACTAGCGTATTTCTCTAAGCGCTGGCATAACATTAAAACAAGACTCTCAGGGGTATAGTCGTTTTCTAAAAAGTGCGCTTTCATAGCATTAATGTAATGCAGCGCAGCTTCATCAAATTCAGAGATGTGTTGGAAATAACACTCTTCAAACGGTTCAAGAGGAGTCAACCAAGTAAGGTAATAAATAGGCGGAAGAACCGTCGTACACACACCGTCATCTTCATTAGTAGAACGACATGCCGGCCAAGCTTCTAAAGCGTCTAAAATATAAGCCCCGTTTTGCTCAGCTAATCCTTTGATCAGTAACGGGTATTCCTTTGGCCAAATCAGTACATTTTCCATTAAAAAAACACAACTCCGCTGCACATTATTCGATGTCTTATTAAGCACTTAGTTATAGCAAAATTTAACTGACAGTTTGCTTAATATTGCGACCAATAACACAGTATCTGACAGATACTCTGGTAAACAAGAAAAGTAGTATGATTCTACCACAGAGGGTTACAGGTGCTAGCGCAAAGTAGGTGATTTTTAAAGAAAATAGAAAAGCAGCGGCACATGGACGGTACTCACTGCTTGGTTGGAGACTGAAAGTAACTAAAAAGCCCGATGAGGTGAAGGTAATCGCGCTTTTTAGCTGACTTACTTACTTGCTAATTCGTGTGTCACTTCATCAATGCCAACTTGGCTAATGCGCTGCAGCACTTCTTTTTGCTTTGCGCTTAACAGTGAGATACCTTCAGCAACAATATCGTATACTTTCCACTGCTTGTCTTTGCCTTGGCGTAATTTAAAGTGCAAATCTATAGCTGGCGCATTGTCATCAACAATTTGTGTCTTAACAGTTGCATAACCATCGTCGATTAGTTGTGATTGATCAAAAATTACTTTTTGGCCTGTGTATTTCATTAGCGCGCCAGCATAAGTCACTGTTAAGTAATGCTCAACCGCAGCAATAAAATCAACGGCTTGTTCACGGCGCAGACCTTTGATGTGCTTACCTAAAAGCTTGTACGATACAAACTTAATATCCATATGTGGTAATAAGCGTTCTTCAACAATATTCGCCATTGCTTCTGAGCTTGCATCACCTTTCGCATTTACATTTGCGATATCAACAAATAAATCAGCAGTGACTGATTCTAATAATTGCTTAGGCGAGCGGTCTTCACTGGCAAAAGCAGATGCAGCAAAAAATGCTGCAATTAGCAAAAATGAGTTAACTAGTTTGGTCATCGTGTTCACCTCTAAACGAAAATTTTCGCTAATATACCGATATTAAATCCGTAAAAAAAGAAACAATCTGACATTGTTTTAATGCCAATTAAGCACCAATCGATTTTTTCCATAGTTTTCAGCTAATTGCTAAAAAATATGAGAATGTGCACAGCTTCTGTGTTTTTTTGCACATTGAAAAGCCCCTAACACCGCCTTATTTACTTGCTCATCGACATAATGAGAAGTACCGAAATGAAATTTAAAAAGCCATTAAAAGCACTTATTTTGAGTGCAGCTGCTCTTTTAGCAGCACCAAGTTATTCAGCTTCAAATCATGGTTATGCCATTGATTACATTCAAGGTGAAGGTGATGTAAAAGGTCTAAAGCTGGCCTATCAGTACCATGTACCCAATGAAAAGTTGCCCTTGCAACACGCCCGCTTGTACTTCGAATCTAGTTTTAATATTTGGCAGTATGGCAAAGACAACAAACATCAAACTAATATCGTGTTAGCTATGTCTCCAGTGATCCAATACCCTGTGTTTAATGTGAAAAACATGCCTGTTTATGTGGAGTTTGGAATTGGCGTTTCACTATTGGACGACACCCGTTTTGCAGGCAAAAACGTTAGTACTCACTATCAGTTTGAAGATAGATTGGGTCTAGTTGCAGATTTAGGTGACGACTCAACCTTAGCACTTAGATATTTACATTACTCAAATGCGGGTTTCAAGAGCCCTAACCCTGGCCTTGATTTTATTTCACTGTCTTATGCAAGACGATTTTAAGTGCTACTATATCGCTGTGTATATCGGCAGGATTTCAAGATGGAAACTTGGCAAATTATAGCCATTGTTGTTGCTGTGTTTGGTGTAGTAATTGGTAACCTTATGTTGCTAAAACATGCAGCAAAAATGGACTTCAAAGTGCCTAAAAGCGATGATAATGAAGATAAAAAAAGCCCTGATGAATAATCAGGGCTTTTCTATTTAATGCTTTAGCTAAGATTACACTAACCAATGTGCCATTAAGACAATCACCGGTAATGTCACTAAAGTTCTTAAAATAAAAATGAAGAACAATTCGATAATATTAACCGGAATTTTACTACCTAAAAGCAGTGCTCCCACTTCCGACATATAAATCAATTGCGTCACACTCATTGCTGCAATAATAAACCGTGTTACATCACTTTCAATACTACCCGCTGCAAGAATTGACGGAATAAACATATCAGCAAATCCAACCATAATTGTTTGTGCCGCAGCTTCAGCTTCAGGTACTTGTAATAGCTCTAAAAATGGCACAAACGGCTTGCCCATATATTCAAAAATTGGCGTATATTCAGCAATAACCAAGGCAAATGTGCCCACAGCCATAACGACAGGTAACACAGCGAATACCATATCAAAGGCGTTATGTAGACCTTCTTTCACTGTACCAGCAAAACCCGGTGCAGTGCGTGCTTTAGCAAGCGCCACATCAAGTGAATGAGAGACTAATGTTTTACCTTCAGGCACTGATTCTGCGTCTTTATCAGGCTCTGAGCCATCAAAATAAAGGTCTTTTTTGAAGCGTAATGGTGGTAAGCGAGGCACAATTAATGCCGCAACAAAACCCGCCAAACACACTGTTAAATAAAACGGTGCAAACAAGTGTTCAAGCTTTACTTGGCCAATAACAACTAAACAAAAGGTAATTGATACTGCAGAGAAAGTAGTACCAATAATGGCAGCTTCGCGTTGTGTATAGTGTTTATCTTCATACTGTCGAGCGGTCATCAAAATACCCACACTACCATCACCTAACCAAGATGCTACACAGTTAACCGCACTGCGACCTGGCACACCAAAAAGTGGACGCATCACTTTAGTTAATAAGGTACCGACTAACTCTAACAAGCCGAAGTTTAATAATAACGGTAATAGTAAGCCCGCTAAAACAAACACAGAAAACAACACTGGCAACAAGTCGTTTAAAACCAGTGCACCGGTATTACCGGAAATAATCATTTCTGGCCCTTGTTTTGTGTAGGTCAAAACGATAAAAACCATGCCTAATAAACGAACACTCAACCACAACCAACTAACATCAAATAAATGTTTAATTATAAAGAACTTAAGTAATGGCTGGGGTTTAAACAACTTTATCACTAAAGATAAAATACCGGTAATGCAAACAATGCTCGTAATTAAACCAAGCGCGAAAGGAGCTATCCACGCCTGCACAGCTTTTGCCATAACAGCAATCGGAATGGTCATTGCCTCACCTATGGGTACCGGCGTCATAAACAAGAAGACACCTATAAGTGAGGGAACGAAAAAGGTAAACAAGGTTCGCAAGTCACTGCGATGGGCTGTGTTTAAGTTAGACATATTTTCAACCTGTAAAAACCACAAAAAGAGCGGCTAAGCTCTTTTTGTGGTGGTTTTAACTATTATAATTATTAAATATTAATACCGCGCTGACGCAGTGCATTCTCTAATGCTTGCTGGAGATCATTCATTGTTCCTGGCTCAAGAATTGTGCCTGCAGAATCCATCCACGTTAAGCTTGTGCCACCTTCTTTAGTGCGACTAACAAGAATTTGATATTGGCCATCTTCAATTGGCAGCTCAGCTAACTCTTCACCCCAAATTGAGTCCCATACGCTTGATTCTGGCTTTTTATAATCAGCCGTGATCAAACCACGATCTTGGTCAATTTCTACAATAGTGAAAGATAAGCGCTCTAAGAAACCTGAAAAACGCTCAAACACAGCAAAGTAGTCCTGCTCAGTCACTAAAGCTGCATTCCCTTTGTCATCAAACCCCATCTCTAACGAGATAACACCTTGCTTTTTGCGCATTTCAACTTCAAGTTGACGATAGCGATAATCAAATTCAGCGACAACTTGGTTTAACGCACGCACTTCTAACTGTTGCTGTAAAAGCGGTGTAAGTGGTTGACTATCGCTTTTATAATCTACTAACTTAGCATTTAATGACGCAGTACGTTGGTGCGATTTTTCTTCAATAGTAAATAAGAAACGTTGTTGTGATACTTCGGTTTCGCTTTCCCAAAACCAACCATCTTCTGGCTTTATAATTGTGTACCAATCTGTTTCAACACTTCCTAAAAGCTTATCTTCTTTTATTGCAGAAGTATTTTTTTCGTTCAACACGGCGTGGATCGAGTCCCAAATAAACTCGTCTAAATCAACAATACCGTCGTTTTTATCAAAATAAACACGCGCATCTTTGTCACCCTCTTCTACCCAACTACCTTGAGCAATGGTAATAACCTGTGCTGGCGGACGGTAGTTTTTCGCTTCAGGGTTATTGTCGTATTGCGCAACGTCCATTTTATATGTCGGATCTTGAGCCGGTTGCGCTAAACCTTCAGGTGCTTTGACTGGTTGATTAGCACGATAATTGCGTTTGTGGTGCGCTTCGTCGGTAAATACACCGCACCCAGTTAAACTTACCACTACGCTTACAGCAAGCGCCTTTGAGATCCAATACTGCACAGATATTTCTCCTTAGCAAACCCTTAATTCTTTTAACAAATATATGAGTGGGTAATACCGATTTGGTTCACTGTAAAATCACTTTTAACTTTACATTTCTTGTTTTTATGCAAAAAACCCGAATAGATTGGGCTAGCGTAACGTGTTTGAATGCTTATCGCCTTGCAAAATTTTAACTATGGTACTTTCTGATGCCCCTAAAAACAAGAAAGAGCGCACTTTATTCACGGCTTAATTAATCGTCGCTATCGTTAACTAAGCAAATTATGTTAAACTTCGCCGCCGTGCGGTATTAAACTCACGTGAAATTAAAGCTTAATCAAGCTTATATCCATTGGTATTGTTAATTACTAGGTATTTAAAATTCCATGACTGCTTTTACAAATCATCAGATAGTACTCACTGCGATTGGCGAAGATAGACCCGGTATCGTCAGCGAATTAACTCAGTTAGTGAGTGATTGCCATTGCAATATAATTGACAGTCGCATTGCTATTTTGGGCAACGAGTTCACCTTTATCATGCTACTAGCAGGTGATATGTCGGCAATTAGCCGCATTGAACATACTTTGCCAACTAAAGGAATGGAGCTAGGCCTTTTAACCATGATGAAACGCACTGCAAGTCATGTTGCATGTGAATTTTGTGCCGGTTACACCCTCGAATACACAGGTATTGATACACCAGGAACATTAAGTAAAGTTACGCGCTTTTTTGCTGATAACAACATCAGCATTTGTTCTCTTAAATCGGACACTTATGATGAAGATGACGAGCTTAAAATGCGCTGTGAACTTGAGTTTAATATTCCTGTTGAAGTCGATATTGATAACTTTAAAGTGAGCTTTGAAGATCTTTCTCGTAGTTTGAACGTAGATTATATTTTCAGACGCATTCGCTAAGGAGCAAAGCATGAAAACAATTAATCCATTACAAGCAGGCGACACAGCCCCAGCTTTTAGTTTACAAAATCAAAATGACGAAACTATCGTACTCGCTGATCTTTTAAAAGAGCAGCAAGTACTGGTTTATTTCTACCCTAAAGCATCAACACCAGGTTGTACTGTGCAAGCAGAAAACTTACGTAATGAAAAAGCTGAGCTAGCTAAATTAAATACACGTGTTGTAGGTATCAGCCCTGATCCAATCAAGCGTTTAAAGAATTTTGAAACCAAAAAAGAGCTTAACTTTGATTTATTAGCCGACGAAGATCACGCGATTGCTGATGCCTTTGGTATTTGGGGTTACAAGAAGTTTATGGGTAAAGAATACGAAGGAATTCATCGTATTAGCTTCCTTGTAGGCCAAGACGGTAAAATCAAACATGTGTTTGATAAGTTCAAAACCAAAGACCATCATCAGGTGGTGTTGAACTATTTAGCGCAGAATTGATAGTTACGAGTTACAAGAACATAGTATAAAAGCGTTGCCATGGTGCAACGCTTTTTTGTTTTTAACTGGAAATATTAACCCCCGTGTCTACTTTATCGGGGTCAGATCAGACGGCTGACGGCTGACGGCTGACGGCTGACGGCTGACGGCTGACGGCTGACGGCTAAACCCTAGCTAATTCCTAAATATTTATGTACTTGAACCGATAAACGCCAGTTTTTTGCAATACAGGTTTCAATAGCAAGTTTAGTTGCTGAGATCTTTTGGCTAATTGGTTGTAGATACACTAAACGTGGATTCACACCTGTTTTTAAGAATAAATCTTCGAGCTCTTCCACATGCTTTTGCATTGCCACTGGGTGTTTAATCTCATCAGCGCGCTGCATTGCACTGCGTAATACTTTATAGCCACCACGCATATTAATTTTTGGGGATACAGTCACCCATGTCTGCTCAGGGACTAAAATCTCAAACGTACCGCTGGTTTCAATTTGAGTCGAATAGCCATTTGCATGTAATAATTCACACACTGGATTTAAGTCGTACATGCAAGGCTCACCACCGGTGATCACCACATGTTTTGCGTTGTAGCCACGTTTTTTAAATAGCGCTAACACTTGCTCCGCTGTTGCTTCTGCCCAATGATCTGAGTCTGCTTTTTTCTCAACGGTGTCATCAAGTGACACTTTATACACATTATCAACGTCCCATGTTTGTTTTGTATCACACCAAGCACAACCCACAGGGCAGCCTTGTAAACGTAAAAAGATTGAAGGTGTACCCGTAAAACTCGCTTCACCTTGAATTGTTTCAAACACTTCGTTAATTTTGTACAAAAGACATCTCACTTACGACGCAACGGTATAAAATACATACCATCAAAAAAACCAAAAACACGCGCAAAAATTGTTATTTAGGCCCGAGCCGTGTAGTATATCGCGCCCTGAAGTAAACCTCTATCAAAAGTAAGAGCAAAACAGATATGACGCAAAAAGTAGTTGTGATTTATTCCGGCGGTATGGACTCATTTACCGTATTAAATAAAGCCCTGCAACAAGGCCACGAAGTGTATGCCCTGTCTTTCGACTACGGCCAGCGTCATGTTAAAGAGCTTAAAGTAGCTGCTCAAGTATGTGAAAAGTTAGGTGTTTCTCACAAGATTGTTGATATTTCAGCGATCAACCAATTAATTGGTGGCTCATCACTAACTGATGATATCGAAGTACCAGAAGGTCACTACGAAGAAGAAAGCATGAAGAGCACAATTGTGCCTAACCGCAACATGATTTTACTCTCACTGGCTGTGGGTTATGCGGTGTCTTTAAAAGCTAGTAAAGTTTATTACGGTGCCCATTCAGGCGATCATGCAATTTATCCAGACTGTCGCCCTGAGTTCGTACAAAAAATGGATGATGTTTGCCGTATTGCCAACTACGACGCTGTTGAAATTTTCAGCCCATACTTAAACAATACCAAAATCGACATTTTGACAGACGGTTTAAAAATGGGTCTTGACTACAGCCAAACGTGGACCTGTTACAACGGCCGAGACAAGGCCTGTGGTAAATGTGGTGCTTGCCAAGAGCGCTTAGAAGCCTTTGCTTTAAATAACGTTACTGACCCTATCGAATACGAATAATCTTATTTAGAATAGGACAGGTTAAGTTTAAAAGGCGAGTTTAACTCGCCTTTTTTGATTGTGTTTGTTGAATCAGATTTAACAACTCTGCTGTGGCAGTTGCATCAGCTAACGCTCTATGGTGATTCGTTAAATTCAATTCAAAATGTGCCGCTAAGTTACCAAGCGAATATGACTTAAGCTTTGGAAATGCCTTTCGTGATTCAACTACAGTACATAGCTTTGGCATTTTAAAGCCTTGCCCAAGTGCACCATATTCTTTGCGAATAAAGCCGAAGTCAAAATTCACATTATGAGCAACAAATACACTGCCTTTTAATAGTGAGCGCAGTGTATCGGCAATCTCTTCAAAGCGTGGCGCATCACGTACCATAGCAACGTTTATCCCCGTTAACTTGGTGATAAAAGCAGGAATACTGCGCTCAGGATTGATTAAACTCGCCCATTTATTGATTACTTCACCCGCTTGTAACTGCACAACCGCTATTTCGGTAATTTTATTATTAGCTTGTACGCCGCCGGTGGTTTCTATATCCACCACACTGTAAATACGATTCGGATCATTAAACCAATTTACCGCAACGATATTTACTGCAAAGCCATGTTGTTTTAACACCTCAATACTGACAAGTTGGTTGCGTCTTAATTTGTCGCCAGGGGCTTTCACTTCCTCAAAGGTGAGTGTATCCCCCTTTAACACCATCAAGTCTGGGTAGCCATCTTTGAGCTGCTTAAAGGTTTTTGTCATTTGTAGTAAATGCGCTTTTAAATTTGCAAGCGGGCTGTGTTTTATTAATACCTCTAGCGGCTCTAACATGTCGCTGTGCCACACAAACACGCTATTGGGGGCTTCATAAAACTGCCCTGCGTTTTTGCAAATATATTTATACAAAGCTTCATTACTAGTGAATTTGGCAAGCTTTTGCTCAATTTGTGTTTGTTGCACTGTGTAAAAACAATCAGCCAGCAACACCTTTGGATAAAGATCAAATTCATTACACGGCGGGTGCGGGGTCTCTATAAAGAGTTCTTGCCAAAACGTTAAGGTAAAGAAGCTCAACCAAAGATTATTCTCGGTAAAAAATACCGTATTACCCAGCTGTTGATAATGCTCACACACTCCTTGCTCTACATCGCCACGGTAAATATCATCAACCTCTAATTGATGCTCGGTATCAATGAGCATTTGTGTTAGGCGTGAGCGTTGTTGCTTATTATATTTACGCTGTAAAAAGTCCTCTGCAAAATATAAAATGCCATCATCAAGCGGGTCTTGAATAACTTGCTCAAGCTTTTGTTCAACCCAGTTTTTATCACCTTGTTTATAACGCTGACGAATTGCCAGCTCTTGCGCTTCACTACTGCCTTCACAGTGCTCAAGTAATTCAAATGCAAATGCTAAGTCATGCTCTTTAAGCTGCTTATACAAGCGGATCAGTAACTTGTTTTTGATACTCTGGGCTAATTCATCTTCACAGCTAATGGCTAAAAGCGCTTGGGCTAAATTTTGATACTGTGATTCTGAGTCACTTTCTTTGAACTGCATTCGCAGCTTATTTAATTGATAATGCGTTTGTGCTTCGGCTAGCGTTTGAAAACGAGAGATGCTCTCATTCACATCAGCTCGCACTTTTGCAATCCCTAAATCACGCATCACAAAACGATTTTGATGATTGATATCGCCGCCACTTAGTCGGCCACTATGTAAAAACTCAAAGTATTCATAATACTGGCAACGGCTATTGACCACGAACTGACTAAACAACGCCTCTAATTCACTGTGGTTGCGATCAATATGCTCTTTACACAGTTGGGTCAAGCGCTGTTTACTGGCTGACTTTTTGTAATCAGGTTTAGTCGCCATTAACTCATCATTCGCTAATAAGGTTAACAGGGTTGGTTTGGTTAAATGCTCAAGCAATAGGTCTAATTCATCGCTGCTAGGATGTGCCACCAGCCCTTGCTGCTTTAGCTTAAAAATAGCACCGTGCAGGTTGGGGATCTCTTCATAATTTAATGATGATAACGCGACGATTTTTGGCTTTCGAGAATATATACGCAGCAAAGTACATAAGCTTTGCTCATCAAGCTGAAGGAGTTTTTCAAGAAATAACTGCTGCTCTTCTAAAAGCAGATGCTTGCACTGAGATTGTATAAATTCAGCAAGCTCAAAGAAGTGACTTAAATAATATTTTGCTGGTAATTGTGTTTTCATAGCCAAACCCGACACTGTATATAAACACAGTATCAGGTATTAGCTAATTGATTTCAATGTTTGCGGTTATTTAACTTTTAAAATACCCACAATTGCGCAAATTGCGCCCCCGACCATACCGAGCCAAGCTTCAATTGGTGTATCACCACTAAAAGTACGGCTAATTTGCGCACTTGCAGAGTCATACACGTTATATCCCCATACGGCTAGCGCCACACCAATAACGATTAAAGCAATACCTATAATTTTTCCCATCGTGTTGTTCCTTATTGTTATTAATTTCTTTTTGATAACGTCAGTGTTGCACACATATTAAACGCCTGCAAAGCCTTAAGAAATAATCAAACTAAAGGTTATGTTTTGCCCACTTAACGACACCTGAAGTTCAGCATCAATTGCTTTACTTAACGATTTGGCAATAGATAAGCCTAACCCAAAGTTATCATTAGAGGTTCTGGCACTGTCTTTTTGCCAGAGTGGATCAAATAACTGGCTCAAATCGTCTTCTGTTAATGGGACTTTTAATTCATTTGTAACAGAGAGATACAACTTATCATCTTTACTCAATAGCGTGCTTACAGTCACGATGCTCTCATCGGGGCTGTATTGTTTTGCGTTATTTACAAGATTGGTGATAATTGATTCAAGGGCAAATAAGTTACTGACAACGGCAGGAATATCATCTTGAAACTCAAACTTAACCCGCTCTAAATCACACTTTTCTAAGGTGCGCAAAATAACCTGATTTAAATCACATGCATCTTGCTTTGGGAGTGCTTCATCACTGTACTTATGCAGTAGTAATAAGTTCGACACAATACTCTTTAAGCGCTGGCTAATTTTTAGCACTTCGGGTTTAAAGTCTTCCTCAAGCTCTTTTTCATTTGGGAAACGAATGGCCACTTCAGCCATATTTATAAGCTCAGCAATCGGCGTTTTTAACTCATGAGCAATATCTGAGGTTAAGCGTTTTTCTCGAAAATAAAGCTGGCGGTTTTCTTGGATAAAAGCATTTAAGCTATCAACAATGGGTTGCAACTCTTTGACAGGTTCTTCTATCGCGATTACAGCATTTTTATCTGCAATACTCAGCTGGCTAATATCCCGGTTTAGTTTATTCAGCGGCGCTAGAGAACTGTCGACTGATTTACGCACAAATAGACGAATGAATACAATTACCGACACAGTAGAAACAACAAAAATAACGTCGATTAGCCATAAAACAAAATCAACTTCTTCTGATGAAGCCGCATAAGCTAACGTGATGGGTTGTTGCAAAGAGGTGTTAACACCTTCAGTGAGGTCTTCATCATCATCTAGGTCTAAAGGCGGTATAAAGCGAGTATAAATAACTCGACCATTTCGACCATCAGGTAACTCGATATTGATGATTTTTGTCTCGCCCAGTTTAATTTTTTCTGAAGGTAAGCTCTTTTGTGAGAAAAGATCCAAACTTTCTGAACGCGCGAACACGCCAGACTGCGACCAAAGTTGAAAATACTCAGTTTCTGTATTGCCAGAAAACTCAGGCATAAACAGCCCTGAAAAATCAAAATCAATTCCTTCTTCGTCAATATCAATCAATGACATAAGCATACCGGCTTTGGATTTCATGCCACGATTAAATTCGTTATCAATCCAACTATCAACGGCGATATCAGTAGCAACTAAAATACTTAGTACCAGTCCAGTTATAGTAATCGATAATGTGGTTACTAACCTACTGCGAATTGACTTCATTATTTTCCTTGAATGATATAACCAAAACCACGCTTAGTTTGAATAGGTAGTTCACTACCTGCTGCCCTCACCTTTTTACGCGCTGAGGATAAATGCGCTTCAATAGAGTTTTTTGAAACTAGGTCATATTGCCCTGCAATATAAGTACTTAACTTTTCAGCAGTGATCACTTTATTTTGGTTACTAAATAAACACTCGACTATTTTATATTCGTTGGGGGTTAAATCGATTACAGTCTCATCAACTTGCAAGAGTTTTAATTGTAAATTTAAAGCCAAGTTATCAATATAGATCACATCGCTAATTGTTTTCAGGCCGCCTCGACGCATTAAATTTAATAACCTTGCGTGCAGCTCATCAAACGAAAATGGCTTGGTCAGGTAATCATCGGCCCCGGTGAGTAACCCTTTCACTCTATCTTCTGGTTCTTGCTTGGCAGATAAAATTAGCACACGCACATCAAGCTGTTTTGCTCTTATGGTTTGTAATAACGTAATACCATCAATACTGGGTAACATAATATCGAGTATGATTAATTCGTACTCACCTGTCATTGCCATACTCAAACCTTCAGCACCATCGCCGGTTTCATCAATAGTAAAACCTAGGTTCTCAAGGCCAATTCGTAGACTACGTCTTAATGACACCGAGTCTTCTATAATCAACAATTTCATAAGTTACTCATTTAGGTAAAAACCGCTTTAGCGTCATCAGGTTACGCTTTTAATCTTAAGGTTCACTTAAGATTTACTGAAGTTTTTCTAGTTTAGAAAATATTAAGATTACCATCAGGGTTTCTTAAGTTTCGACTCCTAGTATTGCCGTAGTTTCGATTAAGTAAGTACGACTATGACAGCAAAACTCTCTGTTTTAAAACCTTTGTTCCGTTTTTCATTAATTTTAATGTCAGTTTTTATACTGTCGAGAATAGCCTTGCTTGTATGGCAACACCAAAGGTTAGCTGATGGCGATTGCCTTGCCGTTTTATTTGGCGGCTTAAGAGTCGACTTAAGTAGTTTAGGCTACTTGTCAGCCTTGGCTGTTTTGATGTTACTCGCTGATCTGCTTGTGCGCAGAAAAACCGCTTTTTTTCAGCATGTTTTTACTCTTTATAGCAGCATAGTTGTGACTTTAATCGTGGTTGTAGAGGCTTCGACTCCCGCGTTTATTACCCAATACGATGTACGACCAAATCGTTTATTTGTTGAATACCTAGACTATCCTCAAGAAGTCTTTTCTATGCTATTACATGGCCACCTGTTTGCCATGATAAGCACTTTAATTATTGCAACGCTTAGCTGTGTGTTTGCGTATCGTTATATTAATGCTGCATTTAGCAAACAGCAAAATGCTAAAACGGTTAGCCAAGTGGTGATACTCGTTACGACTTTATTAGTTTGCTTAATTAGCGCAAGAGGCACTGTAAGCCATCGCCCGTTAAACCCTGCATTAGTGTACTTTTCAAGTGACTCACTAGTTAACTCCTTAGCCCTTAATTCAACTTACAGTGTCGCCTTTGCTATTAAGAATATGGGCAATGAAAAAAATGCCAGTAGTTTATACGGTACTATGCCACGTGATGAGATTTTACAAACAGTAAAGCAAGCAGCCTATAAACAGCAGTTTATCACTGAGAGTATTCCTACCCTTGCCAACAACACACCTTTTAGCACAGGCAAACAAAAGAATTTAGTGATCATTTTAGAAGAAAGCTTAGGCGCACGCTTTGTCGGCGAACTAGGTGGCATTGGAGTGACTCCTGAACTAGATAAACTTTATCAACAAGGCTGGGGGTTTGATAACTTATATGCCACTGGCACACGCTCTGTTCGAGGGATTGAAGCGGTAACAACCGGATTTACCCCGTCACCTTCACGCTCGGTGGTCAAACTTTCTAAATCTCAGCGTAACTTTTTCTCACTTGCTGATGTATTAAGCCGCACCGGCTATACCACCCAGTTTATTTACGGCGGTGAAAGTCATTTCGATAATATGAAAAGCTTTTTCTTAGGGAATGGCTTTAGCGATATTGTCGATATTAATGACATACAAAACCCTGAGTTTATTTCGTCGTGGGGAGCAAGCGACGAAGACTTGTTTAATCAAGCTGATATAGAGCTAAGCGAGCTAAATAAATCAGGCAAACCATTTTTCAGCCTTGTGTTTACCTCAAGTAACCACGACCCATTCGATATTCCAGAAGGTAAAGTAACACTGCCTGAAGGCCACGACCCAGAAAACTACAAACGCGACCTAGCAATCAAATATGCTGACTATGCACTCGGTAAATTCATCGCAAAAGCAAAAACGCAAGATTACTGGCAAGACACGGTATTTTTAGTGGTTGCAGATCATGATGTGCGCGTGTTTGGTTCAGAGCCTGTGCCGCTTAAATCATTCCATATCCCTGCTGTGATCCTAAATAGTGATATGGATGCAAAGCGCGATACTCGCTTAGTCAGCCAAATTGATTTACCTGTTACTTTGTTGTCGTTATTAGGCGTTGAGCAAGCAACCCCTATGCTTGGTTATGATTTAACGAAACAATACCCTGTAGAGCGCGCCATGATGCAGTACTACGACAACTTTGCTTACGTAGAAAATGGTCAAGCCGTGATCCTGATGCCAAACCAAAAAGTGAGCTATTGGCGCTATGACCCTACAAGTAAAACCCAAGTTGCCATCGATAACACAGGTAGCAGCGTTGGGCTTGCCAAAAAAGCCTTAGCGCACGTCTTATTTAGCAATTTAGCTTATACCGAACAGTTGTATCGCTTACCAAATAAATCGTAGCGATAAGGAATCATTATGAGCATGCAAATTAAACAACTCTTTACTCAAAAATGGCACGTTAGCTACAGCCAATTTGTCTGGCTGGTGTCGTTGTACTTGGTTATTGCATTTAATGGCCTGTTTTTATGTAACATGCTTGAAGTAGCCAGCAAACCTGAACATGTCAATTGGTTATTTATAGCAAGCGTGCCGTTTTTCTTATTAGCACTGACGGCAATGGTGTTAAGTTGGTTATCGTTAATCACCTTCGTAAAACCCGTGCTTTTAACAAGCATCGTGGTTTCATCATTGTTGTTTTATGCAACCTTAAATTACGGTGTTATCTTTGATAAAAGCATGCTGCAAAATATCTTAGAGACAAATACAGGCGAGGCATTTTCATATCTTAATGTACAAGTTATCGCTTTTATTGCTGTGCTAGGGGTACTGCCTGCTTACTTGTTTTCTCGCTTTAAAATTTCCGGAAACTTTCGTGTTCGTCTTAAAAGCTTTGCGCTTCTTAACGTTACAGCGTTTATTGCTGTAACTGTTATTGCCGTTCCTTTTTATAAAGATTACGCCTCTGTAGGGCGTAATAATCGTCAATTAACCAGCTACATTACCCCCTTTGCATTTTATACTGCGGGCTATAAGTACCTGCGCGATAATTATTTTTATCCACCTTTACCATTTAAAGTCTTAGATAAAACACCGCACCTATTAGCTAAGCAACAAAGTTCACTGACGATTATGGTGGTAGGCGAAACTGCACGCGCAGCAAACTTTTCACTGCAAGGTTACGACAAGCCGACTAATCAATATACCCCTAAACTTGGCGTTAAATATTTCAGTGATGTTAGTTCATGTGGCACCGCAACGGCCATTTCAGTACCTTGCATGTTCTCGCGCTTAGACCGCAATCACTATGATTCGCGCATCGCGCAAAGCCAAGAAAATGCCCTAGATATCATTCAACGAAGTGGTGTAGAAGTAACGTGGATTGATAACAATAGCAGCTGTAAAGGGGTTTGCGCACGAGTAAACTCACAAACGGTAGAACCCACAAAGAGCAATCCACTTTGTGACGGACGTTATTGTTTTGATGAAGTATTGGTTGAAGCATTAGCTGCAAAGCTTGCCAAGAGTCATGCGAAGCACCAACTAGTGGTATTACATATGATTGGCTCACATGGACCAACTTACTATCGCCGCTATCCAGAAAAATACACTAAATTTTTGCCGGACTGCCCACGTAGCGATATTCAAAATTGTAGCACTGAGCAACTGACAAACACGTATGACAATACCATTGCTTATACCGACCTAGTGCTGAGTAAGCTTATTAAATTACTGCAAAACAGTCCGGCGGATGACAAAGCTCTGCTGTATGTTTCTGATCATGGTGAATCACTGGGTGAAAAAGGCTTGTACTTACATGGCTTCCCATATGCATTAGCGCCTAAAGAGCAAACCCATGTGCCTATGCTATTTTGGAGTAATAAACTGGCCAATACCCGCTTTAATCAATGTATCGAACAATTGCGTAACCATGCTTTTTCACACGATAACATTTTTGACACCCTACTTGGCTTAACTCATATACAAAGCACTGAATATCGCCCAGAGCAAGATATTTTTAATACTTGCTCAACACAAAGCTAACGAAATAGAGATTTCAAACTATGCAATTTGATAGCACTAACAAACCCATTGGCATTAAACGTATCCTCCTCGCATTCAAAAACTCCCAACGAGCATTCACGTGGTTGGCAAAGCATGAGTCTGCTTTTAAACAAGAGCTGATACTGTTGGTCCTTGCCATAGCAGTGGTTTTTGTCTGGCAGATCAGCCTGTATGAGAAAATAATGCTGCTTGTATCAGTGCTATTTGTGATGTTTGCTGAAGTCGTCAATACGGCAATTGAAGCCGCCATAGACCGAATAGGCCTTGAAATTCATCCATTATCAGGCCTAGCTAAAGACTTAGGATCCGCAGCCGTACTGATTGCTCTAACAATTTGTGTGTTGGTCTGGGGCGGCGTGTTTATTAATAACCTAAGTTAGCTTACTTTTTTATCATCAGGGGTGTCATTACAAAGTGCACAGTGGCGCCCTTTTGATGAATGATATAAACGGGTTGCAATAAAAATGGCTGTGGCAATAAAAGACCAAAGTAGCGCAAAACCTAACGCGCTGAGTGTCTCGTGACCTTTTAAAATTTCTATCATAAATAATAAAATAGACACCAGCGTAAAAACTTTAGCGGCTCTGATCACCCAAAATTTTGTACCCATAACTTACTCCTTTAGAAAAACTCCTTTGGAAGAATAAGTGTAGTGCAAAATAAGAGGAACATACTAATAACTTAAAGCAGGCTCAGACAATATCTGTACATTATTTTTAAACACCTCTAACAGCCCTGATGGCGAGTGTTCAGTACCAAGCGCAGTAACATGACAGACATAACGATAACCGTTGTTAGTAAAGGTATAAAAATGATTCCCTCCACTGCCATCAAAGCTTAATGTGCCCCCTGTGATCACCAGGCTTGGCTCATCTTGGATTGATTGACCCCTATTCCATGCCGCATAGCGGTATTGATGATCAGCCAATTCATCAATACGAATTAAATGCTTTTTTGTTTGCCACGTTAATATCGGCTTTGTGAATTCACGGAGGCTTTTGTGCAATGCTTGTTTTTGCTCGTCAATCAGTGCTTCGCGTCGTGCTTTTTCAGCCTCTGATTCATAAGGCACAGCCCAAATAGAGCCATCAAAATCCAGCCACAGTTTACCTGAATCAAACATAATGCCGCGCCAGCCCATCATTTCCCAATCATGGCGAATGTTGGAGTTAGCTATTTCTTCAACAAACTGTTTATCGAAAATTTGCTCAAACTTTTCTATAAACATTTGCTCATTTTCAATAGCTTGCAACGGCGCTTTGCGCTTTAGCGGGTAATGGACTCTTTTAGCAATGGTCGCTTTATCACCCGCCTTAAACGCAGCAACCACAGGTTTGACAATACTTATGTGCTTTGTTGCGGCAGCTGTTGAAAATGAAATAAAGCAACCTAAGAAAATGACCGCAAAATACTTCATTGTATTCACTTTTATGGTTAAAAATTTGATTATCCAAAGCGTAACAAATTTTTGTATTTGCAGTACAGGTGCTATTGGAATAACAACTCAATCTCATCACTTTGGTTACCGAGCCTATCAATAGCAATTACCTTAATTACCTCTAATGGTCGTTGTCCTTCAGAGGCCGCAACAGAAATTACACTCTCCTCACTTGAGTAGATATGATATTGCCACTGCTGTGCATATTTTAGATAGACAAGTAACTGTGATACTTGCTCAGAATTAGAATGACTCCAAGTAAGATGGATGTCTTCGCCAACATAATTCATATCAACATTAACAGCCGCTAAGTGCGGCGCAGCTATCCACGGAGTTTCTGGTATTAATGCTTGATGCTGATAAACGCCTTGTGCAATCACATCACTCATCAATTGGCTGCCATCAAGTGCTGCTACATTCCAAAACACTGTACCGGGTGATGTTGATAAAAAACCACGATTAATCATGATTTGATTCACGACTTCATCAACGCCGGCCTCATCAAATGAGCGTAACGCATTAATACCAGGCCACAGATGTCGTTCATGCGTATTCTGAGATTGCCACCAACTTAATAAGAGCGGGTAACTTTGTGCATACTGGTTTATTGGCCAATAAAGTTGCGGCGAAAAATAGTCAAGCCATCCTTCATTAAGCCAAAGCTTAGCATCAGCAAACAGCTTGTCATATTGATCCATCCCGCGAATAGTTTCAGGTTTACCAGGTCTATAGATACCAAATGGGCTGATACCAACAAGAACATGAGGCTTCGATTGCTTTACTCGTTGATATAAGCGTTTAACGAACTGATTTACAGCTTCACGACGCCAATCACCTATCGAAAGTGCCCCGCCTTCAGCCATATATTGCCTGTATTGTTCAGCATCAGGAAAATCTTCATCGTTGTTGTAAGAAGGGTAAGGGTAAAAATAGTCATCGTAATGAATACCATCTAAATCATAGCTATCTACAAGTTCGGTTAATACATTTAATGTATGTGAAACCACGGCTTGATCGGTTGGTAAAAACCAATAGGTCTCATTTTTGAGTTTTACTACCTTATCATTCATTTTTTCAACAACTGAGTGTTCTGAAATTGGGCCCCCTATATGATGATGAGCACGATAAGGGTTTATCCATGCATGCAACTTTAAACCTCGTTTATGTGCTTGCTCTATCCAAAATTTTAATGGGTCATAAAACGGCTCAGGCGCTTTACCTTGCTCACCAGAAAGGTAATAAGACCAAGGTTCGTAAGAGCTTTGATACAAACTATCGGCTTGCGGTCGAACCTGAAAAATAACCGTATTAAAGTTATGTTTTTGAAGTGAATTAAGAATTTGAATAGCTTGTTCTTTTTGCTCTATCACTGACAGCCCGGGCTCATTAGGCCAGTTAATATTGGCAACAGTAGCAACCCATGCCGCACGAAACTCCCTTGCAACATGATCTTGATGGATGTTACCTAACAACTGCTTTTCAGTATTAGACATCTCCTTTATTTGTACGAAACTGCACGCACTCAAAACAAAGCATATTATCAAAGAGAAAACGTTTTTAAAGTACATTGTATACCCCACAAAAAAGGCACAACAAAGACTTGCTGTGCCTACATGTATCAGATTCAAAAGGATAAATTAAAACTTCATTTGTGCGCCAAGTAAGAAACGACGACCATAATCGTGTATCGCTAATGGGCGATTTGCATCTGACATGCCAGTGCTATTGCCCGACGTTGCTTCTTGCTCTTCATCTGTGAGGTTAATTGCTTGGAATACAAGGTTTAAATCTTCATTAACATTGTAACTAATATTAAGATCATATTGACCAAAACCATCTTTATATTGGTTCAAACCAAGATAGTTAGTGTAGAAATACTCTGAACGATAAGTATAAGAAACACGGGCACTAAAGGTTGTGTTTTCATAATATACTGTCGCGTTAAAGGTATCTTCTGAATTATTAGGTAAAACGGCTTCTTCACCTGCCTCTTTTTGCTCTGCAGTTTGTTTTAACTGTGCATCTGAATAGGTGTAGTTTGTCTGTACTCCAAAGCCGTAAGGGAGTTTCTGCGTGTAGTTAACTTCAAAACCTGAGTTCTCACCGCCTAAACCGTTCAGAGGCTGGGTCACTAAAAAGTCACGAACTTCTTCCACGCCTGTATCAGGATCTGTCCAGGCCCATTGTTTTTCTATAGTGGCATTGGTTATGTATGAGTCGATATCTTTATAAAAATAAGCAAACGATAAAATAGATGATTCATTAAAGTACCACTCAGCAGATAAGTCATATTGAGTCGCACGGTAAGGCTTCAGGTTCGGGTTACCTTCAGAGCCTTTACAGCCTGTAGCTGCAGCACAATAACCACTTTTGCGGGCAGATAAGAAGTCATAATCAGGGCGAGACATGACTTTTGCCGCAGCAAAACGCACAACCACATCATCTGTAAAGTCGTAGTTGATATTCACACTTGGCAAAATATCATCGTAGCTATTAGAACTATTGATATCTTGAATATTTTCAGGTGCAAAGCTGCGCCCTGTGTATTCAACAGAACGAGAATCTAGCTCTGTTTTCACTGCTCGAACCCCAAAATTACCGCGCCACTTATTATGATCGAACACCGCTTTTACATACCCTGCGGTGACGGTTTCTTCTAAATCAAATGTGTAATCAAGGTGTTCATATGGCGCTGTAGAAGGTGTTGTTGATGATATCCAATCAGCATATTTTGAATTATCAAACTGCCATAAAATTGCATTATCTGTCGAATCGCTTGCGAACATGCCTAAGTTAAATTGTTCACCATCTGATGATACTTTTGGATAATTCGCTTTTATTAAACTTGCAGCTTTTGAATGCTCTCGGTACTTAACCCCAGCCTTGATTGCTTTGAAGAAGTCACCATCTAATAGATACTCAAAATCTAGCTGCCCGTAAACTTCCTTTGAGTCGTTGTATATGTCATTTTTATGGTTGTAGTCTAAGCGATAATCATCAGCGCTTAAATCAGCGTCTAATGTTACATCTGGCGTTCCATTGTCTAATGTAAATGATGCGCTTGTATTTGCGTAATATTCTGAGTAAACATCACTTACTTCACCATCAGCCTTGCTATAACCTAGCTGACCTGTAACAGTGTAATTGTCTGCTTTATATGTCACTTTTAGATCGTGCGCTTGAGTTTTAAACTCCCCCTCATAACCTGCATTGCCATAATATCCTAAGTTATTATGGGCCGGCAGATCGCCCGAAATTAAAGTGCCATCAACAATGACTGGATTTTCTACATTTGCAATGTTTTGCAAAATAAAGCCGCTTGAGTAAGTTCCGTATGACTCATGCTCAGATTTTGAATATAAGTTATTAAAAACAAAATCTACGTTGTCATTTGCTGCATATTGAAACGTCAACGTTGCGGTATCTAAATCACTATCACTTGCGTATCGGTTATAGCCTACCGCGCCAGGGTAAAACTCTGCGTTGCCATCTTGATCTGCATCGGTACTGCGATAGCCGAATCGAACTTCTTTGCTATCACGTTGGGTCGCAGTTTCTTTATGAACAAATCCTAGATTAAAACCAAAATCTTGTGCTTCATTTTTCCACGAATACAAACCAGAAAGGTACGGTTTAGTTTCTTCAGCATTTTCAAAATGATAAGCCTTAACAGAGAGCGCTGCATAATTCGCTTCACTATCGAGCGGTTTACGAGTTTTTACAACAACGGTACCACCTATAGAGCCCTCATCAATGTCTGCTTCTGCCGACTTATATACTTCAAGCGTATCTACTAATTCAGCTGGTAGCAGCGAGTAGTTAAACCCTCGTGAAGGACGCGTAATTGAAGCTGAAGCAGTTGCTGAAGCAACGTTTTGCCCGTTTAACAAGGTAATATTTAAATGCGGTGCAGTACCACGAATACTAACTCGGTCGCTTTCACCACCTAGGTCTTTTTCAACTTGTACACCCGGAATACGCTGTAGTGCATCAGCGACAGTTTGATCTGGAAATTTACCAATATCTTCAGCAGAAACGGCATCAACTACACTGTTTGAAAAGCGCTTCATATTAATGCTTTTCTCAACTGATGCAGCATAACTTCTTACTTCAATCTGCTCGATATCTTCTTTAGTTGCTTTTTTCTTTTCTGGCAGTTGATCAGCTGCATAAACAGATACTGATGTACTTAAAACTAAAGTAGGAATAAGTGCTTTTTTAACACCAGCCGCTAGCGCTGAGAATTTTTTATTCATGGAACTGTAACCTTATAGTTTTTGTAAAGTGAGAGATTTTGTGACTACAAACTACATAAATGCTCTTAAGAACAACAATTGGTAACAACTTTATTGTTACAATGCGGCTACAATATTAGTAATAAATTATAAAATCAAGATATTTTATTCTGAAAAATACACTTGGGGTAAAATATTTAATTCTCAACTTTTAAGCGTTCACCACCCATAAAGAGATAAACTAAATACAATCAATACCTTGTTAGCAATGAAAAGAGAAGAAACAAAATCAAAGCTGCTTTTAAAGATTCATAGGCTGCCTTGATGTTTTAAAAACAGGGAATTAATTATTCCAAAACTAAATCAAACACAACATTGACACTTGCTCTGAAGGTAATCGATTCTTGTAAATACTTACCTTCTGGGACTGTATTAATACGTGAGCCCGTTACCATGATTCGTTCAATATTTGTGTTGCTGCCATAGCCAAAGTGACTACCTACCTCTTGCGATTGAATACTATACACCCGACCAAGTTTCGCTTCGAATGCGCTAGCGAGGCTACTTCCCTGCTGTTTGGCATTCGCTACTGCTTTATCAAGAGCGGCTTGCTCGTAATCTGAGGCTTTGGTTGATAAAAGTTGAATTTGATCGATTTGATTGACACCCACTTTAAGCGCAAAGTTTAAAAAGCCATCCAAAAGGGAGAGTTGTTTAAGGCTGACTTTGACCTTTCGCGTGGCTCGAAAACCATCTTTAACTTGGTTATCGTTTTCGTCATAGCGCATGTTCGGCTCTACGAAAATTCGACCCGCAGAGATACTTTTTTCGTCTATTGAGAAATTATTTAAGCCCGCAAGGAGTTTATTTACTTGTTCATCGACTTGCTGCTTAGCCTGCACGCTTTCAGCTTTAACAGTTTCAAACTCTAACGTAATATCAGCCCTATCGGGGGCTGTACGCACAACAGCCTCACCTTTAACAACAATATGACGATTATCCGGCAGACTTGTTGCAGCCATCGCAGAGCTGGAACACAAAACCAGTGCTAACAAAGATTTAAGCATCATAACCTCTCCTTAGAAAAAGTTATGATGCCTTGCTAGGGTGTGAATGTATAGCAATGTATGCTGTTTTTAAGTGTAAATAGTTGCGAAGAAAGGAAATTAATTAATGAAAAGCTAACACGGCATATTATGACAAGTTGCTAAAATATGCCGTCTTTTTAAAGATTTGCTTAGTGAGCTAGTACGCTTAGCCACTCATCTGGGTTTGCTAAAATGAACTCAAATATATCGTTATTATTTAAAGTTATGCGAATTCCATCTGCTGTGATTGGCAAAATACCCGCGCCTTTACCTGAACACTTACCAACGTTATTGATTTGTGCTCGTGAAAATGTGTATGGGCCTAAGCCTAGCTCTTTATTAAACGGTTCAAAAACAATGTCTTGTTCAGTAACTACAAGCTTACCATCCGCTTTTGCGACACCCGATTGAATAGTTGCTGCTGACTCTTTAACTGTGTGTGCGTGCATATCCTTTACTCCACTTAACATATGAGTGTTAGTCTACACTCAATGAAACCTTAAAATTGCGTACCAACTTAAGATACAGCAAGTACAAAAAAAGTACAGTAGAGTTAGTTAATTTAAAACATTATCTTTTAAAATAGTTATTGTTCACTGATCTGTAGTTTATTGTTAAATCGGACATAAACGATTGCTCCACCCTCAGTCTTTAGCTGATGTTTAAAACCGGCAACTGACGAGAAGTAACTACCAGCCTCAATTTGTTTTGCTTCACTATGTTCAACAGATCGGTAGTTAAGCTCGCCGCTGATCAAAACTGCGCGTAATGAACCTCTTTCACTTGTTAATTGCCCATTAAAACCCGCATCAAGTTTAACTAAAACACCTTGTTGATTTTGTTTTTGCCAAAGAGGGGTAAGGGTAACCTTTTTAGAGTCTAATGACGTTAACTCATCACTATTGAACCATACCATGTTGTCTGAATGAAGATTGAGTGAGTGCTCGCCATTATTAAACTGCGCCTTAGAAGGCTTAACCAAATAAGGCCCTTCATCTATTTCAAGGTATATGAGATTGGTCTCAGCCTTAGCAGCTGTTATGTGATTTTGCCCTGCAGGTTGCGTCCAAAATGACCCTGTTGCCATCCAATCCAATTCTGCATTTGGGTCATCATTATGCATCAGTCCTTTAATGACAATGCCACGGTATGAAATATTATGAATATGCGCAGGAGATGAAAAGCCCGGTTTAAAGCGCACTAGCATACCGGTTGCAGAATCTATTGTTCTGTCGCCCCATAAGTTTGCTGCGCCAGGGCTTTTGTCACCACGTAGAGGGTTTAAATATCCCCAGTTTACGGACTCTACGGGGACAAGTTCAGACTGGGGATTATCCAACCTTTTTTCATCAGCAGCGGCTGAAAATGCAGCAATAAGTACTACACTTGTTGTTAGTGATAATAGCTTTAACATATTAAATTTCCTCTAATAGCAAACCCAAGAGAAGTCTCTTGGGGTTACAAATCTTGTTGTTAGCACAGTACTAATTTATTTCTTGTACCTTCATCACTAACTCCGGCCAATTACGCTGATTTTCTATGTCATGCTCAAGGCCTTGCTCATCGGCAATAGTGAAGCGCTTAATTGCAGGTGTTTTACTGGTTGCTTGATATAACCAATATGCTTCTGCTTTTAATGCCTCCGCAATTGGCTTATCAATTGATTCATATACCATTTGTTTGCATGCATTAATTGATTCAGCAGGAAACTGAGCAATTCGGTTTGCTAGCGTATCAACGTATTCATCAATCTCATCGGGGTTAAGCGCTTTATTAATGGTACCCATGCGCTCAGCCTCATCTGCATCAAAATCACGGGCACTCAAAATAATTTCTAAAGCACGACCTAAACCTGTCTGGCGAGCCATTCTTGAAGCACCGCCACCACAAGGTAAAATACCCATACCAACTTCCATTTGCATAAATTTAAACTTACCACGAGCTGCAAATCGCATATCAAGCGCTAGCGCTAGTTCATGGCCACCACCGCGTGCAAAACCTTCTAGTTTTGCTATTGTTGCCTGCGGCACTTTACTTAAGCGCTCACAAATTAATTGTAAGTCCAGCAGCTTCGCTTCATCGCGTGAAACAACTTCAACTGACATATCTTTCAATAGTTCAGTATCATAGTGGCAAACCCAAATTTCAGGGTTTGCTGATTGAAAAATAACAACTTTAGTGTTTTTATCTCGCTCTAAACGCATTGCTAAACTATTTAAATCAGCAAGCATTTCTTGGCCCTGAACATTAACTGGCCCAAAATCAAACGTAACAGTTAATACACCACCAGACTGAGTGGTCGTGAATGTTGTAAATCCTTCGTATTTCATAATTATCCCTAGTGTTTTTATTGGTTGCGGCTGTAAAAAAGCTATCGTAAAAATAAACTCTAAATTTTTACATCTAGACGAGTTAAAACTTCGTCCATCGCCATAATCAAAGTAGTATTTTTTGCTGTATCAAACGCATCTGGATGTGGGTTCGAAAATGCACCAATATCATTATCAAAATAACGGCCAGTCATACCTGTAAATTGGTCACTTAACGCAGCCTTAACTAAAATATCAGCCCCGATAGCCAAATTTTTTCCTTGTGAACCATATGCTTCCTTAACCATTTTGCTTCCTAAAAAAGAGGCTGGATTAACTGCCACTAAAGAAGGAGTATTGTCTGCCCATTGTTTTGCCAATTGTAGCGTCCACATAGTTAGCGCTAATTTACTTTGCGCATAAGCACTGCTATCAGACAATGCTTGCAAGCCTTTAAGTGCTGCAATACTAACCGGTGCTTGCGCCGCTGAAGATAGGTTCACTATGCGACTATTTTCATTCATAAGAGCAGATAAAGTTTTGGTCAAAATATAAGGCGCGATCGTGTTCACTAAAAAGCGTACATCTAGACCACCCTCGCCTAGGTTATTTGCTATTTTAAAAACGCCAGCATTATTGATCAGTACATCAATATGTGAATATTTAGCTTTGATCTGATTGGTTAATTCAACCACCTGTTTTAGCTCTGATAAGTCTGCTAAAAACGTATCAATTTTTGCACCGCTATAAAGCGCCTCTATCAACTCTTTTGCTTGTAAAAGCTTTTGCTGGCTACGACCATGAAGTAAAAGCGTATGACCTAATGAAGCAAGTTTTTTTGCCGTCTCTAGGCCAATGCCATCTGTAGCGCCTGTTAATAGAATTGTTTTAGGCATACATAATGATTCCTTTTAATAAGGGGTCAGTGAAGTTAGTCAAGCAAATAAATTCATCACTGCTATGCAGTTGATAAATACGGCTTACTTTCACATATGAAACTCTCCCCTTTAGTTGCATTTGTCATGTTTAGTTTTACAAATAAAGCTTAAGGCTTTGGATAAAACGAATAAATAACGTATAAAAAGAATCAGAATTCTGATTTTCGAGATAATTGATGGACACTAATTGCATTAAACTATTTGTGTTAGCGGCTGAGACACTCAACATTAGTGCTGCAGGCGAGCAGCTGGGCCTTACTCCATCTGTAGCAAGTGCCTGGTTAGCCAAATTAGAAATGCAAGTTGGAGCAGACCTATTCCACAGAACGACAAGGAAAGTAACTTTATCACTTGCTGGCATGGAGTTTTTACCTTATGCCAAAGAGATCCTTGCTCAACAAGAAGCCGCGCTTGCAACCTTAGGACAAGGTAACCTTAATATTAGCGGAACATTGAGGTTTGCTGCATCAAGTACGTTTGCGCAGCGCTTTATCATGCCTATTTTGCCAGAATTCCTAGACCGCTACCCAGATATAAACCTTGAACTCATGCTCTCAGATGGCCAAGTTAAATTAATTGAAGGAGGGTTTGATTTAGCACTGAGAAACCTCGCTGTGGAAGATAGTAGCTTGATTTGCAGACGCCTTGCCAAAGACACTCGGATATTGTGTGCCTCACCAGACTACTTGGCTCGTAATGGCACTCCGAGGAATCCTGAAGAGCTTATCCGACATCAATTATTAGTGTTTTTAAATACCAAACCCCGCAAGTTAATTACCCCTAATTGCAGCGATCATTTTAGTTTTCCACCTGAAAAAAGTAAGCCACGCATTTTGTGTGATGATGGCGCAAGTATGCGTATAGCAGCAAAAGCTGGCGTGGGTATCTGTATGAGTTCATTGTGGAATATTCATACTGAGCTAGAAGCAGGTTCTTTAATTCGAGTTTTACCTGATTATCAAATAAGTGATAACAGCGCTATCTGGCTTGTATACCCGAAATCAAATGTACTTACGGCTAAAGTAAGAGTTCTTATAGATTTCTTAGTCGAAAAAATAGGTAACTCGCCAGAGTGGGAAACGATAAATAAAAAATGATTACTCTATTATGAGCACCCTGCACGATTTAATAGCAAAAACTAATGCCTATGCGCTTAATTAGGTAGACTATTTTGAGGCAATAAAACCTCGTTGATAACAAAGCAAAAATTTCATTATTTAGTTATTTTCGGCAATTGCTCCCGCATTGCTCTCCCTTCTGTATCCATGCAGTCGAAAATCAGAAACTCTTAACATAGGTAGCAATAGCCTTACATAAAACATAATTAAGTATTATTAAATAATGATATAGGTAAAACTTAAGTAATAAAAGTCACGGATTGTCTTTTTAAATGCTATGCTTAGAGTTACTAATTAGTAGGTACAAGACTCATGACTCAATCGCTAAAGAAAACTCAAACAAGGCTGAGAGTAAACGCGGTAATTGTTATTATATTAGTCATTCTGCTAACAGTGACTTCATTATTCTTTTACAAGCATGTTGATAACCAATGGCGTGATTATTCCAATACTGCAAGCAACGTTTATGTTTTACATGACACCTTGGTGCAAAGGTTAGGATATGGTGGCTTTATACACCACTTTAAAAATCTAATTTTAAGAAAAAATGTTGATCTTTACCTCCCTAGTATAAAAAAAGAAATTTACGAAATAAAAGTAATACTAGAAAAGCTAGAAGCTGTAGAAAATTACGACAAGCAAGCTCTCGGCGGTGTAAGAACGACCCTAGCTAATTATGAGGAAAAGCTTGATTTAGCGCTCAAAATGATTGAACAAGGCGCTTCTAGTGAAGCTATTGACGACATTGTAAAAGTTGATGATGCGAAAGCCCTTGCAGCCCTATCTGACTTTGAAAGCCACGTAAACACCATGCTTAAGAAAAAGAGTGTGGCGATAAATGAAAACTTTAAATTTGCATATACAGTTCATATTCTAACGATTGTACTTTTAGCTGGTATTTTGCTCTTTTACTTTAAAAAGCTATCTACCTCATATAAAGAGCAACAAGCTTTAACTGATCAAGCATTAGAAGGGGCAAGAATTAAATCAGAATTTCTTGCTAATATGAGCCATGAAATTAGAACCCCCTTAAATGGTATTATGGGTTTACTACAAATCCTGCAACCTAATGTTCAAAAGCCACAAAACATAGAAATTGTCTCAAAAGCTCTTTTTTCATGCCGATCATTACTTACTATTATTAATGATATTTTAGACTTTTCTAAAATGGAAGCGAACGAGCTTACAATCGAAAATGTTAACTTTTCTTTGATAAAAATAGTTGAATCTATAAATTCTGATTTTTTACCTATCTGTAACGAAAAGTCTATCGAGCTAAACATTGATATAGACAAAAATGTCGAAAATATATGGATTGGTGATCCTGTTCGTATTAGGCAAATAATTTTAAACCTAGTTTCTAACGCTGTGAAATTCACAGAGCAAGGTGGTATACAAGTTATTGTAAAGAAAAAAGTAAAAAACTTAATCCCAGGTATCGAGTTACAAGTATTAGACACAGGAATAGGTATGAGTGAAGAAGGTTTGGCAAATCTTTTTCAACGCTTTCAACAGGCTGATAATAGTATTACACGCCGCTTTGGCGGCACAGGCCTTGGCATGTCAATAACAACAAACTTAATTAAACGGATGGGAGGTACTATAGACGTTGATAGTAAATTAGGCGAAGGCACACGCTTTACCATATTTTTACCGCTAGAAATAGCAGAGCAGCAGCAAATCATAGAAAGCCCCCATATAACTGATGTTCCCAATCTTGAAGGTAAAACAGTTCTAATTGCTGAAGATAACCCACTTAATACTATGGTCATTCAATCCTTAATGGCCGAAACAAATGCCAATGTTCAGTTTGCCAAAGATGGTTTAGAGGCTATAGATTTATTTAAAAAAATAAACCCTATGCTCGTCCTGATGGATATCCAAATGCCAAAAATGGGGGGGATTGAAGCCTGTGCACACATTCGAGCATTAAACCCTACGACTCCGGTAATCGCGTTAACAGCAAATGTCATGAAAGAAAATATTATTGAATACAAGAACTGTGGTTTTTACTGCCATGTTGGTAAGCCCGTTGAAAAACATCTGCTCTTTGAAGCCTTGAATAATGCCATTTCACAGCACAGCCAAAACTTATCTGATTAATAAAAACGGCCCCATAATTAGAGCACATGACTCCAGCACTAACAGTTTAAATCCCAACAGCTAGTGTCTGAGAAATGATAAAAAGACACCCATGTTTAAAGAAATGATAAAAAGACACCCATGTTTAAAGATAATTAATCACCTACTTTAGAGAGGACTAGAGACATCACGTAATTAGACACCCACTTTTGGTAAAATTAGCATATCAATTGCATTTGACTTAGCGAAAAAGATCGCTCATAGTCGAAAAAATCATCAACACACATAAAATCTAATAATAAACACATCTAATTTGCTTGTAATGAAACTATATAGAGGAAGCTTGCAATGCCTTTCCCCAACAAAACCAAGCTTTAACAAATTAGAGAGTAGCAATTTATTATAAAATGCTATGCAAATGTGGGGAGTGCATTATGAATCGCAAGTCAAAATTAATTTATCGTATTATGTTAGCCTCAAAAGTTAACAACTCTAATAAAGAAATTTCTATAGATAACCTAAAACAGAACTGCTGTCTTTCTGAAACCGAACTACTCAACATACTAAAAGAGCTAGAAATAAAGAAACTTATATGTTGGGATTCTGGCAAGTCAACATTTATGATTTCGAGTTAACTTACTAGTTTTTAAAGTATAATCAACCTAAGATTACTTGCGAAACAAATTGTCAATTGTTTAACGAAAAAGTGAATAAACTACTTTCTGTTTCTCACTCTTTAGAATTACAGCTAAGCTTATTGTGTTCAACTCATGGAGGAGAAGAGCATGGCAACCCCTCGTAGAAACTTAATTAGCGTTTCAAGCACACCTTACTATCATTGTATTTCACGTTGTGTTCGTCGCGCTTTTTTGTGCGGGCAAGACCCACTAACAGGTCGTTCGTATGAACACCGGCGCGATTGGGTTGAAAAGAAACTACTTCAACTTGGTCGTATATTTTGTATTGATGTTTGTGCTTACGCAGTTATGAGTAACCATACTCATCTAGTACTTCATATTGATATAGCAAAAGCAAATCGTTTGAATAATAAAGCGATTCTGATTAGATGGCACAAGTTATTTAAAAGTACATTCCTTTGCCAACAATTCTTAAATGGCGAATTGCTAACAAAAGCAGAGCTTTCTGCGATTAATGCCAGA
>NZ_LJTC01000010.1 GCF_001306915.1 Pseudoalteromonas lipolytica
ATACTCTAGGTAACTAGAAACCCATTTATTCACACTACTTCTTGCAGTGTTTAGACGTTTTGCAATATCGGTTCGGCTATTACCCTCATAAAATAAAGACACTGCGAGCAATCGCATGCGTTTTCGTGCGTTTGGTTCTTTTCGAGAAAGCGCTAAAAGCTGTTCAGATATGTTTGAATTCAATGTTATTAGCCGGTGATTTTATATAGCCTATATTAGATCAGATATTTAAGCGGAATGGTATAACTAATCAATCTGATTGTGTAGAGGTAACCATTGCAAGCGAAGCACACTTAAAAGAGGTCGATTCATCACATTGTCGTTTCTAATTAGAAAACACAGGCGATGTATGCGTTTATTTCACCTTGGCTAATTGTTTATTAAACGAAGTCAGCTTTTTATTGATCACAAAGCTGTTACACTTCGTAACAATTAAAACGATTCTTATTTAGGTGAAATTTTGACAATTGGCAAATTACATACATGGACTTTAATTGCCTGTATTAGTTGTGTTTCCGTCGCTGAGGCGGCTAATGTAGTTGTAGAATCAGTGTCTGTTGAAAAGTCTAAACAACAGATAAAAGCAGTGGGTAATGCAGAAGCGATTCACTCAGTCACTCTTTACCCAGCCGTTGGGGACAGAGTCACCGCTGTTTACTTTAAACCAGGTGATAACGTTGCCAAAGGTGACTTACTATTAGAGCTTGATTCACGTAGACAAAAAGCAGCGTTGATCGAAGCCGAAATTACTTTAAAAGATGCTGAGCGCACCATGAAAAGGCTTGAAGAAAGCCACGCCCGTGGTGCGGTGCCGCAAAGTGATTTAGATGATGCGAAAACGCTTTATGAGCTTGCAAAAGTCCAGTTAATGCAGGCGAAAACAGAGCGTGAAGACCGCGAAGTTCGTGCTCCGTTCAGTGGTGTTATGGGTTTAACTGACGTCGAAGTAGGCGATAGGATCACAACCCAAACAGCCATTGCCACTATCGATGATATTTCTGAGCTTTATATCAATTTTAATGCCCCAGAAGCCGCTATCTCAGTGCTTAAACAAAAATCTTCGGTCGAAGTAGTGCCTTGGTTAGGCGATAAAGCTTACACGGCTAAGGTGGCAGAGCTTGATTCGCGTATCAATGCGCAAACCCGCACACTCAGAACAAAAGCCAAACTTGACAATAATGCTCAGCAATTTATGCCGGGTATGAGCTTTCGTGTGCACATAAATATTCTAGGTGAAGAGCATGCTGTAGTACCTGAAGCAGCCATGATGTGGGGGGCAGCAGGCCCATACGTATGGAAGAGTGTCGATAAAAAAGCAACTCGCGTTGATGTTAAAATTGAGCAGCGTTTAGCAGGGCGTTTGTTAGTCTCTGGTGGATTAGAAGAGGGCGACTTATTGGTGACAGAGGGGGTTCAGCGCCTAAGACCTAATCAAGAGCTTAATTTCATCAATGAAGTGCAGCTAGCCAAGGAGTAATGATGAAACAGCAACCTATGATGGAAGACTTACCATCAATGGCGATACGTCGCCCTGTTTTAATTGTGGTACTTAACTTACTCATTATTATTGCCGGTATTGCTGCAATAGCAGGGGTTGAAGTACGTGAGCTTCCTGATGTTGATAGACCACGTATTACTGTATCAGCATCTTTCCCTGGTGGTTCACCGGAGACTGTAGATACCGAAGTAACTAGTAAACTCGAAGGGGCGGTTGCGAGGGTGAGTGGTGTAAAGTCGATTCGTGCGCAAAGTGAAGAAAACAATGCTCGTATCGTGGTTGAGTTTCGCCCTGGTGTCAATTTAGATGATGCTGCAAACGAAACACGCGAATCGGTAGCCCGTGTGCAGCGAGAATTACCCGAAGAAGTTGAACGGGTATCAATTATTAAAGCCGATAACGACGCCGAAGCGGTTGTATCGTTAACTGTATCAAGTGATAGCTTATCCCTTGAGGCGTTGACAGAGCGTGTTGATGTTGACTTAGCCCCGCAGTTTTTAACCATTCCTGGTGTTGCCGATGTTCGTTTAAATGGCGATCGCGAGCGGGTTCTTAGAGTGCGCATCGACCCACTTAAGCTAAGCAGCTTTAACCTTACGGTACCAGATATTGCCAACGTACTCCGTCAGGCTCCCTTTGATGTGCCGGCAGGTAGTTTAAAATCAAGCGATCAACAGGTGATCGTGCGTGCTGATGCAACGTCAATATCAGCAGAACAAGTAGCCGATATCATTGTACGAGACGATACCCGTATTGGCGATGTAGCAGCTGTTTATTTTGGTCCAGCTGATCCGCGTTCGTTCGTAAGGCTGAATGGTACACCTGTGATTGGCATGGAAATTATTCGTCAGGCGCAATCTAATACCATTGAAATTTCTGATGAAGTGCTAACTTTAATCGAGCGCATGAGAGTACGTTTTCCTGAAATGGAATTTACTCTAACCTCTGACGATGCGCAGTTTATCAGAAGCTCAGTTGATGAAGTTATTAACTCCTTGTTACTAACCGTGCTGTTAGTGGTGATCACACTGTGGGTGTTTATTGGCTCATGGCGCGCAACGCTGGTTCCTGCATTTGCGATACCAGTGGCATTAATTGGCTCTTTAGCACTTATTTGGGCGCTTGGTTTCTCGATTAATATTCTTACCTTGCTTGCACTCGTGTTAGCTACTGGCCTAATTGTAGATGATGCCATTGTGGTAAGTGAAAACATCCAACGTCAGCGGGGCTTAGGTCTTGGTCGCCGTGCAGCTGCAGTGGTTGGTACCCGTGAAGTATTCTTTGCTGTTGTGGCAACAACCGCCGTATTAGCTGCGGTGTTTGTGCCTATCGCTTTTTTACCATCAACAGCAGGGCGACTATTTAGAGAGTTTGGTGGGGTATTAGCTGGCGCTGTGATCATTTCAAGCTTTGTTGCGCTGTCTTTGGTACCTGCGCTGACATCAAAACTGAAATTAAAGCAGGGCGGTTTTCATCCATTTGCAAAAGTTGGCCATGTGTTAGCCGCTGTTTATAAACGTACAATACATGGTGTACTTGAACATGCATGGCTTACCTTTTTTGCGTGTTTGTTGGTCGCTGCAGGCTCTGGTGCACTGTATTTCAATTTAGATAACGAGCTATTACCAACAGAAGATCGCGGTAAAATTCGTATTTTTGCTCGTGGTCCTGATGGTGTTGGCTTGAACTTTATGGACAGGCAAGCGGTGCAAATGGAAGATATCTTACTGCCGTATGTTGAAAGTGGTGATATTGAGTCTATTTACACTGTGGTTGGGCAATGGGATCCAAATATTGTATTTATTACTGTGCCGCTAAAACATTGGGACGAACGTCATTTTAGTCAGCAAGAAATTATCAATAAAATACGTGAGCCCTTAGGGAATATTCCTGGTGCGGCTGGTTACCCTGGTGGTTCAAATAGCTTGAACTTGCGTGGTCAAGGCGGTGGTATTGAGCTTGCCTTATTGGGCCAAGACTACCTCGAGATATTTAAAGCTGCGCAAGATTTCTCTGCTGAAATAGAAAAAGCAGTGCCAGAAGTGGCCCCTGTACGTATTTCATATCAGCCGTCACAGCCACAATTACGCGTTAATATTGATAGACGTCGTGCTGAAGAGCTCGGTGTATCGCTCAGTGATATCTCTGTAACACTTCGCGCTGCAATCAATGGTGATGATATCGCCGATTTAAACATTGGTGACCAATCAATCCCGATTATGCTGCAAGCACAAAACCAAACTATCACTAACCCAAGCGACTTAGCTAACTTGTATGTTGGTGGCCGTAATGGTCAGTTAGTGCCATTAAGTAGTGTGGCAACGATTACTGAAGAAGGTGTAGCCGCTGAGCTTGAGCGCCATGCGCAGCGCCGTGCTATTGAACTGAGCATGGAAATGCCAGAGGGCGTAACTATTGCTGAGCTGGTTACAAAAATCCGTGATATATCAGAGCAATCTCTGCCTGCGGGTATCAGCTTGGCGTTTAAAGGTGAGGCATTAACCTTTGAGGAAACCGCCAATGAAGTATTAGTGACCTATGTTCTGGCCTTTTTAATTGTTCTTCTGGTATTGGCAGCGCAATTTGAAAGTGTGAATAGTGCAATCGTTGTTATGATCACTGTACCGTTTGGTATTACATCTGCAATTTTAGCGCTGTATCTAACAGGTACATCATTAAACATTTACTCGCAAATTGGTTTAGTGATGCTGATTGGTCTAATTGCTAAAAATGCCATCTTGCTGGTGGAGTTTGCCGACCAATTACGTGACCAAGGCCGCTCGGTTAGAGTGGCGGTAGAAGAGGCCGCACTAGTGCGCCTTCGCCCAATCGCGATGACACTGGTTTCAACTTTATTGGGTGCATTACCTCTTATTTTATCTACCGGCGCAGGGGCTGAAGCTCGTAACGCGATTGGTTGGGTAGTATTTGGCGGTTTAGCACTAGCGGTGTTATTTACTCTCTATTTAACGCCAGTTATTTACCTTGGTTTAGCTCGCTTTACTAAACCAAGAGGTGATGAGTCGAAACTTCTGGCTGAAGAGTTAGAAAAGGCTTAATCCAACTTAATTGGCTATTTTTTCTTTGAAAAAATAGCCAATTACCCTCACAATTAAATCAAATGTTTAAAACTAGGTACGCGTATGCAAGCCGAACACGTCGATATCGCCCAATTTCTTTCTGATCACGCTCCCTTTGATGATCTTCCTGAAGAGGCGGTAAATAAACTCGCATCACAAGTCGAAATCGCTTATTTTCGCGCAGGCACTGAAATACTAAATTATGGCGAGGATATCGCTGATTTATTTGTTATTCGAACAGGTGCTGTAGAGATATATCGTCGTGATGGTGATTTATACAACCGTTTAACTATCGGCGGCATTTTTGGGCAAATGGGCCTTCTGATGAACCGCAAAGTACGCTTTCCGGCAAAGGCACTCGAAGACACCTTAGTTTATTGCATTAATGTTGAGTTGTTTAATCAATACTGCGACGAATACGAAACATTTGCAGATTTTTTTGAAGCCGATGGTAATGTGCGCCTTCACCAAGCAATTGTTGAACAGGCAGACAGCAACGATTTAACAACCGCCAAGGTTAAGTCGCTTCTTCATCGTGATGTTGTCACTGTGGCAAAAGATGCCTCAGTGCAAATGGTTGCGCAATTAATGACGCAAGAGTCGGTATCGTCTGTGCTTGTTACTGATGCCGATAAACCAATCAGTGATGATCCTGATGATGACGACGGCCAAGTTGTTGGCATAATTACCGACCGTGACTTACGTACCAGTGTAATTGCTGAAGGGTTAAGTTACGAAGCGCCAGCCGCGCAAATAATGCAAAAAGACTTAGTATTGCTTGATAGTAACGCCTATGTGTTTGAAGCTGTACTGGCCATGCTCAGAGATAACATTCATCACCTGCCAGTGGTTGTTAAGAAAAAGCCGATTGGCGTTATTTCGTTATCGGATATTTTACGCTACGAGTCACAAAGTAGCTTATTGTTAGTGCGCGGCATTTTAGCGCAGCAATCGGTTGAAGATTTAGCTCACTATGCAAGGCAATTACCTAATGTCTTTGTACGCATGGTGAACGAAGATGCTAACTCTCACATGATTGGTACCGCAATGGCTGTAATAGGGCGTACCTTCAAACAGCGTTTACTTGATTTAGCTGAAGAAAAGTTTGGCCCACCGCCGGTTCCTTATTGCTTCATCGCTTTAGGTTCAATGGCGCGTGATGAGCAATTAATTGTGACCGACCAAGATAACGCCATTATCCTTGATAATAGTTTTAACGAGGAGTTTCATGACGAGTACTTCCAGAATTTGGCTGATTTTGTTTGTGATGGTTTAGCTGAATGTGGCTATAAGTACTGTGAAGGTGAAATTATGGCGTCATTTAAAAAGTGGCGCTTAACACGCGAGCAGTGGAAAGAGCAATTTGCGGGTTGGATGGCCGAACCTAAACCGCAGGCTTTATTACATAGCTCGATCTTTTTTGATTTAGACGGTGTTTACGGTAAAAACAAATGGGCCGATGAGCTCAAACGCTTTATCGCAACAGAAGGACGTAAGAATAAACGTTTCTTGGCAAACCTTGCTGCGAATGCGCGTAACAGAACGCCGCCTTTAGGTTTCTTTAAAGACTTTGTGTTAGAGCATAATGGCCAACACAAGCGTTCTATGAACTTAAAACGCCGCGGTACTGCGCCTTTATCTGATGTAATACGCGTGCATGCATTAGCGATAGGCAGTCGTAAACAAAATTCATTCGAGCGTTTAGAAGATATTATCGAAGCTAAACTACTTCCTGAAGGCAAAGCACAAGATTTACGAGACGCCCTAGAGTACATTGCCATGATCAGAATTAGACACCAAGCGTGGCAAATAGAAAAGCTTGATGAAGCGCCAGATAACGACTTAGAGCCTCATTTACTTTCTCCTTTTGAGCAGCGCAATCTTAAAGAGGCGTTTGCCATTTTAGATAAAGCGCAGAATTTCCTAAAATTCAGATACTCTGCTAACTCAGGGATGAAGTAATGGCAAAACAAGGCGCAAAACTTGATTGGCCGACTCGGTATCAACAGTTATTAGCACAGAGCAAACAGCCACTAATCAAAGCGTTTTATGAATCAGCTATTTGTGATTTAAACACCCCAATTAGTGATATTCCCTTAGTAGCACTTGATTTTGAAACAACCGGTCTAAATTATCAAAATGACGATATAGTCAGTGTTGGTTTAATTCCATTTAATACCAAGCGTATTTTTTGTAAAGATAGCCAACATTGGATTGTTCAACCAAGGCGCAAGCTTGCTGAAGAGTCGATTGTTATTCATGGTATAACTCACTCAGAAGTGAGCGATGCACCTGACTTTTCAACGATTATGGCGCCTTTGTTAGCAGCATTAAAAGGCAAAGTGATTGTGGTGCATTTTGCTCCCATTGAACGGCACTTTTTATATCAAGCGTTGCAAGCCCGTTTAGGCGAAGGGCTTGAATTTGCCGTTATAGACACGCTTGATCTGGAAACGCGCGCACTTAAAGCAAAGCAGGGGTTACTAGGTCGACTATTTAATTCTAAGCTGGATTCTGTGCGCTTAGCTGACTCTCGCATTCGTTATTCGTTACCAGCGTATCAAAACCACAATGCACTTAATGATGCCACAGCCACCGCAGAGCTGCTACAAGCGCAAATAGCTTACCACTACCGCCCAGATACGCCACTCAGCGAATTACTAATATAGCGCTCGTAGCACCGACTTTATGTCGGGTATTTGAATTTGAGCAAAGCTTATCAATAAAAAAAACGCCGCAAAAAATGCGGCGTTTTTTATTATTTCAAAGCGTATTTAGTGTCTTGGTTCTGTTCGTAAACCAAGGAGTAAACTCACGCACATTAATAACAATACAAAGGTAAACGGCAAGCCCGTAGATACGGCGCCGGCTTGTAAGGCCTCGATTGCTTGTGTGCCACCAATCCAAACAAGTGCAGCTGCAATCGCACCCTCGATTGTAGCCCAGAAAATACGTTGTGGCACTGGCGCGTCAACTTTACCACCAGCGGTGATTGAGTCGATTACTAATGAACCTGAGTCAGATGACGTAATAAAGAACACGAGTACTAGCACAATTGCAATGAATGAAAGCACTTGTGACATTGGCAGGGCTTCAAACATTTGGAACATAGCTAGTGGTACATCAGTTAAGCCTTTTTCACCTAGTACACCCACTTTATCAATCACTTGTTCAATAGCGATACCACCATAAATTGACATCCAGAAGATAGTCACAACAGTAGGAACTAGTAATACAGCAATTAAGAACTCACGAATTGTACGCCCTTCAGATACGCGTGCAATGAACATACCTACGAACGGTGACCATGAAATCCACCAAGCCCAGTAGAATACAGTCCAGCCATGCATCCATGTTTCATCTTCACGACCATGAGGATTACTCAGTGGAATAATGTTTTCAACATAACCCATTACTGTATTAGGAAGGTTGCCAAATGCTGCAGAAAACCCAACAAGTGCAACAAATACGAGTAATACAAAAGCGATAAGCATGTTTACGTTACTAAGCAGTTTTACACCGCCGTCGATACCGCGAACAACAGAAATAACAGCTAGTAACGTCACACCAATAATAACGCCTATTTCTAAGCCAATTCCGCTATCAGTACCAAATACGTGATTAATACCAGCAGCGGCTTGTTGTGCGCCTAAACCAAGAGATGTTGCAAGGCCAAATAGAGTGGCAAGTACAGCTAGAATATCAATAAGGTGGCCAGGCCAGCCCCACGCTTTGTCACCTAAAATTGGGTAAAAAATTGAACGAATAGATAACGGCAAACCTTTGTTATAGCAAAAGAATGCGAGTGAAAGCGAAACAACCGCGTAAATTGCCCAAGGGTGTAAACCCCAGTGGAACATAGTTGCACCCATTGCAAGTTTAGCGGCTTCTGGCGTGTTTGCTTCAACACCAAGTGGTGTTTCGTACCAACCTGTAAAGTAGGCGACAGGTTCTGCGACGCCCCAAAACATTAAGCCGATACCCATACCTGCAGCAAATAACATTGCAAGCCAAGAAATACGTGAATGAGTTGGACGTGCTTCTTTACCACCAAGGCGGATATTACCGTATGGTGAAACAATTAACGCTAAGCAAAACAATACGAATAAGTTTGCTGACCACATAAAAAAGCCATCAAAATTATTAATAATGTCGTTTTTAATTCCATTCAGAGTTGTTTTTGCTGTTTCAGCATCTGAAATAAGTGTTGCCACTAAGAATAGGGCAATTAATCCAGCACTAATGCCAAATACAGGGTTGTGCACATCAAAACCCCATTTTTGTACATTGTCCTGTCCGACAGTGTAGTCGGTATTGTCGATACTGTACTTGTCATGATGTTCGCTCATGAATACCTCTTGTTGTGATTATATTTAGCAGAGAGCTAAACGGCCGGTTGGCACAAGCTTGGTTATTACTATTTTTACGTATCAAACCCAAAAATAGTTTGTAGACTAATTAAATTTGTACCAAAGTTTAGTCTTTAGTGTAGGAGCTCGAAAAAAAATGTAAATGGTTTTGTCCCTAAACAGCCGAATAAATGCAGTTTTTTACGCTTTTTGTTGGAATTGTGAACAAATTAGGCAGCGAAGGGAATAATTTGATGACAGTATTATTTCAAAGCAAATTATTTCAATTGAGAGGAAAGTGCTGCAAACACAGGGCTTGCAGCACAAAGTTACTACTTTTTGTAAGCGTCGTTATGAACGCCAGCAGCACGACCTGAAGGGTCAGCATTGTTTTGGAATGATGCATCCCAAGCGAGTGCTTCAGGAGTAGAACAAGCAACAGATTTGCCATGCGGAACACATTTTGCGGCGGCATCGCCAGGGAAGTGCTCTTCGAAAATACTACGATAGAAATACGCTTCTTTAGAATCAGGCGTATTGATCGGGTATTTGTATTTTGCATTAGCAAGGTCTTGATCGCTAACTTGTTCGTTCACATACTCTTTTAACGTATCAATCCAGTTATAGCCTACGCCATCAGAGAACTGTTCTTTTTGGCGCCAAAGCACGTCGTCTGGCAGGTAGCCGTCGAACGCTTCACGAATAATGTGTTTTTCGATTTTACCGTCTTTACACATTTTCGCTTCAGGGTTGATACGCATTGCTACGTCTACAAATTCTTTATCTAAAAATGGCACACGCGCTTCAACGCCCCATGCAGCCATTGATTTATTCGCACGCAAGCAATCGAACATGTGTAGTTTAGAGACTTTACGGTTAAGCTCTTCATGGAACTCTTGGGCATTTGGTGCTTTGTGGAAATAAAGGTAACCACCAAATAGCTCATCAGCTCCTTCGCCCGACAACACCATTTTAATACCCATGGCTTTAATTTGGCGCGCCATTAAGTACATCGGCGTTGAGGCACGAATAGTTGTTACGTCGTAGGTCTCGATGTGATAAATCACTTCACGTAGGGCATCAATACCTTCTTGAATAGTAAAGTGAATAGGGTGGTGAACCGTACCAATCATATCAGCTACTTTTTGCGCAGCTGCTAAATCGGGTGAACCTTCAAGACCCACAGAGAATGAATGCAGTTTTGGCCACCATGCATCAGACTCGTCATTATCTTCGATACGTTTTGCAGCAAAACGTTGTGTGATAGCTGAAATTACCGATGAATCTAAACCGCCAGATAAAAGTACGCCATAAGGTACATCACACATTAATTGACGTTTAACAGCAGCTTCTAAGCCCTCTTTAACATCGCTCGCTTTAGCTTCGTTGTCTTTTACTGCGTCATAGCTTTGCCAATCGCGGCTGTAATACTTACGAAGTTGACCATCTTTGCTCCACAAGAAATGACCCGGAGGGAATTCTTCAATATGTTTACAAATTGGCGATAATGCTTTTAATTCTGAGGCAACATAAAAGTTACCATGTTCATCATGACCTGTATAAAGCGGAATAATACCGATATGGTCACGACCAATTAAGTAGGCATCTTGCACTTCGTCGTATAAACAAAACGCGAAAATACCATTTAAATCGTCTAAAAACTCAGGGCCTTTTTGCTTATATAAAGCCAAAATAACTTCACAGTCTGACTGAGTTTGAAAAGTGAAATCAGTTTCTAAGCTGGCAGCGAGCTCTTTGTGGTTATAAATTTCACCGTTAACAGCAAGGATATTTGTTCGCTCAGGGTTGTACAAAGGCTGTGCACCACTCGATACGCCAACAATCGCTAGACGTTCGTGCACTAAAATAGCTTTATCTGATGAATACACGCCAGACCAGTCTGGCCCGCGGTGCCTTAATAGTTTTGACATCTCAATTGCTTGGCTACGCAATTGAGCGGGATCAGATTTAATATCTAATACCCCAAAAATTGAACACATAGTGACTCCTCATTCCAAATATGTGCGCAGTTAACAGAATTTATATAACTGCGAATGTTTGTTTTAACAGAAATAATTACCTAAGTCACACAGGTTTTTTAATTAATTGAGAATAAAATATGCACCTGCGCTAACCTATTTGCACCAGTATGGGGTAAGTGGTTAAAGGGTGAGCGGTTTAAATGCTTGATTTGTTCAAATTGGATGATAACGAGTCTGGAATAAAGGCTTTTGTTACTAAATTTTCTGCACAGCTTTGGTGCAAAGGAATGTATAGGGTTTTTACCTTTTTAAATGTATAGACAAGCTTTAAAACAATGCGAGCAAAGACTTTCTTTGCTCGCTTTTTAAACACCAATAAATTAACGCTATTTATTAATATAGTTTAGTGCTATCGCAAGTTGATTTAAGTGCGCAGTGAGTTTTTCTTGTGCTGCATGGGCTTCTTTAAGTGTAACAAACTTAAAGTGAAGGAAATCACCGGGTTTTAATTGTGCAAAGTGACGAAGATCGGCTTCGATCACGGTACCGAGCAAAGGGTAACCACCCGTTGTTTGCGCATCGTTTAATAGCACTATGGGTTCACCATTTGGCGGAAGCTGAATACAGCCAGGAGCGACAGCCATAGAGGGTAATGAAACATCATGGCTGATATCACACTCATCACTTAATAGCCGTGTGCCCATGCGGTTACTATTAGGCGATACATGCCAAGAATGATTTATAAAGTTAACGATGGTGTCTTTTGGTAACAGTGCTGCATGTGGTGCAGCATGAATACGAATTTGTGTACTTTTAGGTGGTAGCATAGCGCCTAAGCCAATTTTGGTATTGTACCTTGGCGTTATATCAAAACTATCGCCAGCCTGTAGTGCTTGACCGGTCAAGCCACCAAAACCTGCTAATATATCTGTTGAGTAAGAATCTAAAATTGGCTCAGGTAAATGCCACTCGCCGCCAATCGCAAGGTAACTTCTAAAACCATGACGCGCCGCATTAAACTTTAATACATCGCCTTTTTTTATGTAAAAGCTCCAGCCTGGTTCAACAGCATTGCCATTCACTGTGGCTTTCATGTCTGTGCCGTGAAGTGCAATGTAGTAATCGTTATCGAACTTAATTTCGGCAAGACCCAAAGTGATTTCAATAACGGGGTTGTTGTCGTCGTTGCCAACTAAACGGTTTGTAATAACTTGAGCATAAGGGTCAATGCACCCTGATTGTCCAATGCCTAAATGGCGAGATCCTGTGCGGCCTTGATCTTGTATAGACATTTGCATACCAGGTTTGATGATAGTGATCATTTTAACACCTCCTGAATAACAAACTCTAAAGTATCACCGGGTTCGATAGCACAAGGCGAGGCTGCATTGATATCAAATAGACGAAAATCTGTATGACCAATAATTTGCCAGCCTCCAGGGGAGCTTTCAGGGTAAATACCGGTTTGATTGCCGCCAATAGCAACAGATCCTTTTGGAACAGAGAGCCTTGGTTCAGCATGTCGAGGTGTGAAAAGTTGTGGATTTAAACCATCTAAATAAGCAAAACCGGGTTTAAAGCCTAAAAAAAGCACGTGGTATTTGGCACTGCTGTGCATTTGAGCAACATCATCAACAGACAGATTATGATGTTTAGCAACATGTGCTATATCAGGCCCATATTCACCACCATAACGAGTCGCAAGTTTATGATGACGTGAGTTAAAGTCAGTAGCTTTAAGTTCGTGCCATTGTTCAAGTAATCGTGGCAGCCAACCAGCAAGTTGAGCGGGCTCTTTCAGGTAAAGTGTTAAATTATTATTGGCAGGGACTACATCAACAAAGTCATCACTGCTTTGGCAATATTGTGCTAATGCCCATATTTTCTTTTGCGTAGTGAGTATGTCGCTTGCTGTTTCATAGGCATCAAAAAAGATGCTATGCGTAGTGAGCGCCATAATTTTAGGTGTACTTTTGGTTGTCGTCATTGCGTATCAATCTTATTATTATCCCTTAATGCTTATTAGCATATAGGCTGTTTGTTGATGATGTAAATGTGTCTTTAGTGTTAATTAGAAAAACTCAAGACAATCAAGTGGCTATAATAGTTTATAACCACTTGATAAAGTGCAATGTCTAATTACTGTGCGTTATTTATTAACCAATTAGACAGTAAACGTACGCCATAGCCTGTACCGCCTTCAGCTAGTTCATCTTTTGCTTTAGAGTTTAGCGCGTTACCTGCAATATCAATGTGAACCCAACGTGTGTCACCGGCAAAGTTTTGTAAGAAACTCGCTGCTGTAGTAGCACCTGGGCCATGTGAACCGATGTTTTTAAGATCAGCAATGTCTGACTTTAATGCATCTTCATAACCTAGAGGTAAACGCCATAGGTTTTCATTTACTTGCTTACCCGCAACAGTTAGTTGCTCAACAAGAGTATCATCATCAGAGAAAACCGCCGCGTATTCATTACCTACAGCACGAATTTTAGACCCGGTTAGGGTCGCAACATCTACCATAATACTTGGTTTGTATTTGTCACGGGCATACCACATTGCATCACTCAGTACTAAGCGACCTTCAGCATCTGTATTAACAATTTCAACACTTAAACCTTCGGCTGTTCTTACAACATCGCCAGGCGCAACAGCAAATTGCGATACCATATTGGCAGCCATGCCCATTACAGCAACAACGTTTGTGTCGGCTTTAGCAAGTGCCATTGCTTTAACAGTACCCAGTACTGCAGCTGCCCCTGCCATGTCTGATTTCATGCGGGCAATTGACGCGCCTGTTTTAAGGCTGTAGCCACCTGAATCAAAGGTAATACCTTTACCCACTAACGCGATAGGGGTGTTTTTATTACCTTGATAATGAGCAACCACTAAACGTGCACCTTCTTCGCTACCACGACCAACTGCTTCAAGTGCACCCATGCCTAGCTTTTTAATTTGCTTAGGTTCTAAAACTGTAATTTTAACACCTAACTTTTTAAGCTCTTTTGCCGCTTTAGCAAAATCAACCGGTGTCATTTCTGTTGCAACTTCAGAGGTTAAGTCACGTGCTAAAAATACACCTTGTTCAATGCTTTGTAGTAATTTATGGGTTTTGACCGCTTGGTCTAAATTTTCAACATCTAATGTGTAGTTAACAACGTGGCTGTCTTGTTCTTTTTTGTATTGCTCAAAACGGTGGTCACGTAAATTTGCGCCATGTGCAAATTCTGCTGCATATTTAGCATTGATTGCGCTGTCTTTAAGCTCTGAAAAATCAAGGCTAACATTTGCTTGTTTAGCCGACTGCAATTTAGCGTGAACGTTACCACCTAGTTTTGCCATTTTTGCTGCATCTAGTTTTGGCTGCTCTCCTAAGCCAACAAGTAAGATGCGTTGATGGTCGCTACCGTTTGGTGCGATAACTTCTAACGTTTTTCCATAACCTGCTTTAAAGTCGCTAAATTCAATGACTTTATTTAGGTGAGTTTGGGTTTCTGGCTTTAAATAATTAAAATTAGCAACTTGGCTATCTGTATCTAAAAATAAAACTAGTGTGTTGTCGTTCGGTTTAATTGATTTTGCAAAAGTGAACTCTGCGGCATTCACTTGCGTAGCAAGTGTTAATCCTAATGCAATAGCAGATAAGCTGTGTGCAATTTTCATTTTTTAATATCCCAATGTTAAAAAGCTGTGTTTTACCGTAAATAAGGTTAAGAGTTAAATTGTTAGCGGTGAATCGCTGTTTGCATGCGTTTAAGTTGAAATTATTAATACCTATACGCGGTCTGTCTTAAATACAGGCTTTTAAGAGGAAATTAGTATGACAATTAAGTCGATGTTACTGACACTATTCACTTGCAGTGCCATTTTTACCACCAGCCCAATTAAAGCTGAAACAATGCCAGATAACGCAACAGGGCATATTGAAACCATTGTGCTAGGTTCAGGTTGTTTTTGGGGAGCAGAAAAACGTTACGAAGCACTTGATGGCGTGTTGGATGCGGTATCTGGCTATGCCGATGGGCATGGTTTTAAAGCGACCTACAAGAACATAACACGTAGCTCGCGACGCTTTGATAAAAACAATTATGCAGAAGTTGTTAAAGTGACATACAACAGCAACGAGTTAACAACACAATCACTGTTAATGCATTATTTTGAAAATCATGATCCAACCCAGCTAAATCGCCAAGGTAATGATATTGGCACTCAATACCGCTCAACAATTTTGGTAAGTAATAATGAGCAACTCGAGGTTGCTAATACACTTAAAGATGAATACCAAAGTAAATTAACCGCAGCAGGCTACGGCAAGATTGTGACTGTGATAAAACCGCTTGACGCATTTTATTCTGCAGAGGATTATCACCAAGATTATTTAAAGAAAAACCCGAATGGCTATTGCCCTGATCATTCAACGGGCGTTGTATTCACACCAGTCGAAAAACAGCAGGTTGATAACACAGCCTTATTGGCAGGTAAGCAAATTGTAGTGATAGATGCTAAAGGTTATTGCCCATACTGTGAAAAGTTTAAAAAAGAGGTCGCTAATGAGTACATGGGGACAATTCCTATGACTTTCCGACATGCTGATCAACTTGATGGTTTAACGATTAAAACGCCGACTTGGGCAACACCCACGTTATTATTTATAGAAAATGGCGAAGAGGTTTATGGTCGCCAAGGCTATGTCAGTAAAGGTGAGTTTTACAAAGCCTTAGGCGCATTTAAACTAGGTGACAGTGAAGCCTTTAGAGTTGCATTTCATGCCAGAACTGACAGCCCATTTTGTAAGCAGTACGATATCTTTAAAAATACACCCGACGGTATTTTTATTGATAAGCTAAGTGGAGCGCCGCTTTTTGATACCCGAGATAGATTTAACTCAGGCACTGGCTGGCTTTCATTTACACATCCAGTTAAAGACAGTGTAACTATGCATGAAGACAACAGTTATGGCATGCAGCGTATTGAGCTTAAATCAAAAAGCTCTGGTATTCATTTAGGTCATTTGTTCCCTGGTGAAGGGCCAAGAGGTAAAGACAGGTACTGCATTAATGCAACAGTGCTTGATTTTGTGCCAAGAGATGAAACTTAATAAGTTAGAACTTATTTATAGCCAGCTTTCAGAGCTGGCTTTTATATTAAAAGCTACCTCATACAATTCTTTATTAACATAAAGTTTATATTTCAATTAATAACAATAAAATATTATTTTAAATATAGATTTCAATCATACCTTCTTATTTTTATAAGCTATTGACTAGTTAATTTAAACCATAAATTACCAGTTATATGAAAAGTCTGATCGTACCTTATATAAAAACAGTTTAGAATGCGGTATGAATACAATAGTTCATTTCATGGAGGGTAAATGAATAAACAGCAATTAAATGATATTTCGTTACAAAAAATTTGGATTGGTGAGCTTAAGGATATTGATTTTTTAGTTTACGGACACGAATTCACAGTATTTAACGACGTAGAGCACTTTTTTTCCGGTTTTGAAGCTCAATCTCATTTTCCACTTATTGTTTTTGCTGACAACATTGTAAACCAAGGCGAAGCGCTCAAGAAAATCCGTAAGCACGAACTGTTATGGCAAAGCTGTATTTTGGTAAATACGCCTTGTTATTTATCAGAAGCTCTTGCAAATGGTCTTTTTAATAAACAAAGTGATGATTTTTATAACTCCGTAATGACGCGCGCAACTAGTTTAAATCTAAGTCTTAATTTAGTCGACTCAGCTTTAACTAAGCTTTTGTCTTTTATGTGGATTTATAAAGATAATAGCTTGTTACCTGTTCATGATTTAAGCATTAATAGTGTTTATTATTATCCGCTTTTAGAGTGTTTCGGGGTTAACACTAAAGATGCGATGTCATGGTTGTCGAGTATCCATAGAAGAAAACTCTTACAGACAGATAAGTTAATCGACCGTGTTCGCTACTGTAGACACTGCCAATCAGGGCACTTAAATTATGTTGATTCATGCCCAAGTTGTCAAAGTATTGATATTGCTAACGTATCTAGTTTGCACTGTTTTAACTGTGGTCATGTAAATGGCGAATCTAAATTTAAAGAGGGTATCGGGCTAAGCTGCCCTAATTGCCATACAAAATTGAGACACATTGGCGTTGACTATGATCGCCCAATAGAAAATCAGAAATGTAACCAATGCCATACTAGCTTTGTAGATGCTGACGTTATTGCTAAATGCTTCCACTGTCAGACCAGTAATCAAGTTGATGAGTTAATAGTACAGAACATTCATAGTTACAACATATCAATGGAAGGTAAAAGTTTAATTAGACTTGGTGAGCGTTTTGACAATTTTAATTTAACCAGCACTGACTCTATTAACTATTCACATTTCGAATGGGTGGTTAAGTGGCAAAACCAACTTGCCGTAAGGCACCAGCAAACACACTCAATAGTTAAGATAGAGTTAAAAAACCTCGCGCAATTTATTGCAGAAAATGGTGAAGCACGTGCTATTCAATTAATAGACGAATTTGAGAGCAGAATTAACGAGAGTATCAGGACCACGGATATTTGCTGTTTAGCAGGAGAGCATACATTACTTTTAATGTTACCTAATACAACAATTGAACATTTATCCTTTGTTTATCAAAAATTAAAAGGGATTTCTTTACTCAATAAAAATAGCGATTTCTCACTTTCGATTAAAGGCATTCCACTTCCATCAAAAGAAATGCCAGATGAAATAGGTGTTTGGCTTGAGCAACAATTTGCAGCTCAGCAGGAGAGTGTTTTATGAGTACACTAAGCACCTTAATACATATTACTGAACAAATTATGTTTTATGTACAAAGTAATATATTAGTTCTAGTAAAATTTATTCCTTTATACCTTATCTATGAGTTGCCGCTATTTTTAATAATCACGTTTGGCATAATTAAATGGACTAGAGAAAAGACACGTATAAACAATACCAAATTATTTTATTTACCAAAAGTTAGCTGTGTTATTACTTGTTATGCAGAAGGGGATGCAGTTAAAGAAACCATTCAGTCACTCGTTGAACAAACTTACCCAGGTAAAATTGAAATTATTGCTGTAATAGATGGTGCTGTTCAAAATAACCACACTTACCATGTAGCTAAAGAATGTAAGCAGTTATTTAAACGCAAAAATCGTGAGATTGTTTTATTGCCAAAATGGCAGCGGGGAGGGCGAGTTTCAACTTTAAACGCAGGCTTATCCTATGCTAAAGGTGAAATTATCGTCAATGTTGATGCGGATACTTCATTTGACAATGATATGATGGCAAATTTAGTCAGGTTATTTGAAGACCCTAATGTACCTGCTGTGGGAGGTGCTTTAAGAGTTCGTAATGTAAATAAAACTTTATGGACTAGGATGCAAGCAATCGAATACTTAATATCGATGCAGGGTGGTAAAACTGGCTTAGCTCAATGTAATTTAATTAACAACATTTCAGGTGCATTTGGTGCATTTAGACGTGATTTCTTAAAACAAATAGGAGGTTGGGATACTCATACTGCAGAAGACTTAGATCTAACAGTTCGTATCAAACAGTATTTTAAACGCTACCCTAATTTAAAAATACCTTACGCGACTGCGTCGATTGCACATACAGACGCACCTCAATCATTTAAAGAGCTAGTCTTGCAAAGATTACGTTGGGACGGGGACTTGCTGTTTTTATATTTGCGTAAACATTGGCCAGCTTTTTCACCTAAGCTTTTAGGTTGGAAGAATTTTTTGTTTACACTTTTTTATGGTTACTTGCAAAACGTTATGTTGCCATTTGTCATTTTTGTGTATTTTGTTGGGGTTGCTATTATTTATCCTTGGCAATTCTCACTAGCATTAATATTCGTCATTTATGCCTTATACCTTCTAACTATCGGCTATTTTTATTTGTTAGTTTTAGTTAGTGTTTCAGAAAGGCCTAAGCAAGATTTTACACTATTCCTCTGGTTACCTCTCTATCCCATCTATGCATTTATAATGCGCCTAGTATGTTGCTTTGCGCTGGTTAATGAAGTATTTCGGCGGTCGCATGAAGAGTCTAGTATGGCACCTTGGTGGGTGCTTAAACGTGGTCAAAAATTTTAGATTAAGGGAATAATATGAAATTGCATTTTAATAGCACTGCAAAGGTCAACAATCCGAACGAAGAAAAAGGAATTAAAGTTCCATATGCTGGAGCAAAAAGAACATCACATAAATTACGCTGGTACTTTTTAATTCTGATTGCATTGAGCCCTATTTGTATTGTCGCATGGATTTATTTAGTGCCACAACTTAAGGTTGAAGCTGTTGGTATCATTACGACTGAACCGCTTCTGATTAAAGCTCCAAGTAAAGGAACTATTGAATTTGTTGACGTTAACCTTGGTGATTCTGTGATGAAAGATGAAATATTGCTCACATTATATAACCCTGAATTGACAGGGCAGTATCAAGAAGTTGACCGACAAATATTAAATCTAACTCAACAACAGATACCATTTAGCAAAACAATTATGACGCAGCTAGAACAAAGAAAGCGAGTCGCAAAAGAAGGCGTTGAAAGGCAGCAAGAATTGCTTAATACGTATAAAGATTATAAAAGCCGCGGAATAGTCCCCGTTTCTGATTTAGCAAGCGCAATAGCTGCTTTTAACAGTGCTCAATTAAGTTACGAACAGACAAAAGTTGATATCTTGCGTGAGAAAGAGCGGCAAGAAATGGAACGCTTGTATGGATTAAAGGGGCAACGCTATCAAGATCTTTCAATTGAATTTGCAAAGTTGTCTGCACTGCAACAAAACCTTGTTGTTAAAACTCCGTTTTCGGGAAATATTAACGATATCTTTGTGCAAGATGGTCAGTTTGTAGATCAAAACTCACCATTATTTTCAGTAGATACCGGCAGAGAACTAAGAGTTCATGCTTATCTTGCACCAAAATTTTTGGAGTATTCAAAAATAGGCCAAAAAGCGACTGTAAAACTTCCAAATGGTAAAAAATTTGATGCTGTAATTAATGAATATACAGAGCTTACAAGTAAGATACCCCCGCAGCTTTCAGGTCCATTCGAAGGCGAAAAAGCCGCTTTAAAACTTATTTTGCAAGTAGATATTCCAGCAGAATACCATATAGAAGGATTACCTGTAGAAATTCAATTTGATCGCATCACAATGAAGGGGATGTCAGATTTATTTGCCAAACATTAAATAAAAAAAGCCCGGTCAGAACACACAAGAACCGGGCTTTCGACAACAATTTGGTTGGGGGGAACTGTTACAGCGCTAGGTTTTGTTTTGCGCGACTTAAGTTGTGATTAACAAGTTCATTTTTTGAAATTTGCACCGCTTCATAAAAGTCAGAAAGTGCAGCAGTATCTTTTTCAGACATGATGCGGGCAACACCACGGTTACTAAGTGCAAACGAAGTTAATTCGCGGCGTTTGTAACCAGGTACCTTACTTGTACTTAGAAGAGAAATTGCTTGTGTACACAGGCTTTCCGCTTCTGAAAAATTCTTTTCTTTAACGCTTAATGCACAGCGGTTGAAGGCAGTTTCGTATTGGCTAGTTGCATTATCGTTCGTTTGAGCTTGCTCAATAACCATCAGTTTATAATCAGCTTGTTTGGCTACTGCCATCGCTGAGCAAGTTAATAAAGAGCTAAGTGCAATAGTGGTTACAAGTGTTTTTAACATGATAGTTTTCCTCTGAATAAGTTGGTGTTTCTTACCAACGAGTGAACTTTAAAATATTCCCATAAGCTAAACAAACGATTAAATTAAAACTGATAGATGAAGAAATTTAATCTATAGAGTAATTACTCAGGATTCGAAATTTTACTGTGATGTAGAGGAGGTGAAGTTGTTTTATTCCTGTATTGAAAGTTACAAATTAGCTGAGTTGAGTGCTGATAAATTTAATGCTGTCTCTTATATAGAAATGTTATTTGGGTCCGTAAATTGTGGTTTTAAAATATATTTAGGTCAAAGGGGCACAGTCTTAATATTTGGACATTAGCAATTGGTTAGTAACTTTGTTAAAACTAAACATCTTTAATAACAAGAGTTTATTGTGGTACGCAGACTAGCAATAAATTCATAATTATCATGATAAACCGTAAGAAGGAATACTGGTGCAAGGATATAGAATTAGCACAAATAAAACTGATCTCGATTTTGAAGTAATTTACGGTTTTATTTCAAAAAGCTACTGGGCGTCCGGAATACCAAAGCAGACGCTAGAAACGGCCATTTCAAACTCTTTTTGTTTTGGAGTCTATGACAGCTATGATTCTCAAGTAGGTTTTGCCCGCCTTATAATAGATAAAGCAACATTTGCTTATCTTTCCGATGTATTCATAGTAGAAAGCCATCGAGGTAAAGGTTTGAGCAAGTGGCTTGTTGAGAGCATAGTATCTCACCCCGAGCTTCAAGGTTTGAGACGTATGGTATTGGCAACAAAAGATGCGCATGGTTTGTACGCGCAATATGGTTTTCAACCAATTGAAAATCCAGAGATGTTTATGCAAATTTGGAATCCAAATGTTTATCATGAGCTAGAGAAATAACAACAATTTAAAGGTTACATGGAACCAACTACTTTTATTTTGTAGTGAACTTGCGTTTGATTGCAGTGTTATCTTATACAGGCATTAGCAAATTTAAGGACAGAATTATGAAAACAGGACTCTTATCAATCGGGTTTTTAATTATATCAAATGTAAGCTTTGCTGACTGTAAAGTTGAGCTTGAAGAAAGGTTAAAAGACGATTTGAGCCTAACATACCAACAATTTGATCAGACGTACGATGCCGGTTTTAGATTGTTAGAAAAATCAGGTTGCCATGCTGAAGCTGCCATTCTGATAAAAAGTTATATCTCTCATAATAATTCAAATGAAAGCTCATTAACTTGGCATTTAGCTCAAATGGAAGGGTTAGCGGGTGACTATCAACAAGCGGTTTTTCACGCTAAAAAAGTATTGCATCCCGATGAAAAGCTAAGTGGTTCAAAAATGTATTGGAATGACTTTGTACTAGGAAACATCGCTTTTTGGAATAAAGACAAAGCAAAACTAAAACAACACATAGCAAATATTGAAAAGGGGCAAAGCTTTAAACCTAACCAGATAAATCTGAACTACTTGAATCAGTTACTCAAACATTTTGATTTAAGTTACAAACAGGCATTGTCTGAGTAACCAACCACTTAGACATGAATTATCGAATCTTCAACATATTCGACTTTAACCTAACAAATAATTCTGACTATAATTATGCAAATATTCTCTAAATTTCTTCTACTCTCTATCTTCATATTTGGTGTGCTTTCATTTAATGCGCTTGCTAACAAGCAGTCAGATGATTTTGAAGTCATTAATCTCGCTGATGATTTTTATACTTTATATCAGTCAAGCAAGACGTTGACTGCAGAAAATAGAGCAGAGCAGTTTTCTCAACATTTCACCTCTCAATTTGCGCCTTTTTATAGTGATAAAAGCTTTGTTAAAGCTATTGAGGGTTTTAGTGGAATAGAAGAAGTATATTTTTCAAAAAATAGACGTTTATCTAAAGAGTTAAACAGCAGTATGGAATCATTTATTGCTACTTTCCCTGATTTCAAATCTGAAACCCCCATTTACATGCTTCACTCATTAGGAAGGTTCAATGGGGCAACGCGAGAGTTAAATGGTAAGACTTACTTAATGTTTGGTGTAGACCTTATGACCAAGTATCATACCTGGAAAAACGATACGCCATTCTTTCATCACGAGTTATTTCACGTTTATCATGAAAAATTATTTCAATGTAAGGATGAGCTATGGTGCTCTATTTGGACTGAGGGATTAGCTACTTACGTTTCACATAAATTAACTCCGTCAGCCAGTGATGATGAATTGATGCTAAACATACCTAGCAATTTGGTGAAAAAGATTCGAGCAAGGCAGCTCGATTCTTTCGTTGACCTTAAGAAAAAGTTTTACTCAAAAAAAACTGAAATATATTCTTCATTTTTCAACTTCGCAAAGGACGAGACAAAGCTGCCATACCGAAGAGGTTATTACCTAGGTTATATTTTAGCTAAAGAAATTGGCAAGAATTACAGCTTAGAGCAATTGGCTAAAATGGATAAAAAGACAGTAGAGAGCCTATTGCTAAAAGAACTTGATTTATTGATAAAAGCGGAAGACTAAAAAACGAAACACCTAAACGACAAAACCCAGCCGAAGCTGGGTTTTGTGACAACACAATTTTGTGAAAACTTATAATGCTAAGTTCTTTTTCGCACGCGTTAAGTTGTGCTCTACTAGCTCGTTACCTGAAATTTGTACTGCTTCGTAAAAGTCAGACAATGCAGCAGTGTCGTTTTCAGACATGATTCGAGCTACACCGCGGTTGCTTAATGCAAATGAGGTTAATTCACGACGTTTATAAGCAGGTACCTTGCTCTTGCTTAGTAAGCTGATTGCTTTAGAGCAAAGTGTTTCAGCTTCTTTAAAATTCTTTGCTTGAACACTTAATGCGCATTGGTTAAATGCTAGTTCGTATTGGCGATTTGTTTCTACTGTTGCTTGTGTAGATTGATCAATAACCATTAATTTGTAGTCACTTTGATCAGCCACTGCCATAGCTGAACAAGTTAATAATGAGCTAACTGCAACGCGTTTCATAAGTGTACTAAACATAATCATTTCCTCTATTTGAGTCGGTATCAATCGCCGACAAATGAACTTTAATTGAACACTGCAAATTCAACAAACGATAAAAAATGACCTAATAGATGAAGAAATTTAACCTATAGACTTTAGTCTAATGTAATGAGTTAGTCTTATAGCTATCAGCTATCAGCTATCAGCTATCAGCTATCAGCTATCAGCTGTCAGCTGTCTGATCTGTGATCTGACCCCGATAAAGTAGACACAGGGTTTAAATAGGTAATGTTTACGATAAAGAACAATATAGGAGTAGAGTACGCAAAACAAACAAATTGTTGTTAATTAAAAATAAAATCGGTACTTTATGATGGTATGTATAGTTGATGACTTAATTTATTCAGAATAAGCGTATAACCATGAAACTGATATTTGCGTTGTTACTTTTAGGGCCTGTTATTGCCAATGCAGCTGAAGATAAAGTCGCTGTTTATCTTAATTTTGAGCAGGCTTATTTGAGCAATGATGTATCTTTGTTTACGCCATTATTAAGTAAAAACTATACGATTAGACAAACAGTGCATATTCCAGGCATAGGGTCAGATACTGTGCCTGTTACTAAAGCTCAGTTACTTGAAGGCATGAAGCAAAATCCTAAGCCTAGTTCATTACCGCGCTCAAAAGCTGAATCAGTTAAAATAGAAACAATTTCAAAACAGCATTTCTGTGCACGTTCACAAACTCTAGATCAAGTCGTCGTGGTAGGTAAAAACTACGAAGAGAAGGAACTAAGAAAAGCGTGTTTTAAACACGAAAATAACAGCTATGAAGCTATATCACATACCATTGATGTGTATTATCGAGAGCTTTGATAGAGAAAGTTAACATTCTGAAGTTTCCGTGTATCAAATAAACGTACTAACTGATATTAATTACGGACAAACCCTATAAATGAGATAAGGAAATAAATATGAAAAAACAGTTAGGTTTAGTAGCAGGCGTATTTTTAGCATCAACAAGTTGTTTCGCAGCTGATAGTTTTCAAGTTGAAACATCTGTTTATAAAGCGAATGAGCTACTAGCATCGCCAGTAATGCTGGTGGAAGAAAAACAACCTGCGACCATCTCTATAGGTGAGGGGTTTAGTTATGAAGTTAAAGTTACACCACAACAAAATAATACGGCAGCTGTAGAAACATCAATCACACTCGCTGGCAGCTATTTTACACCTTCTTTTGTTGTGGAATATGGTAAACAAGCGTCTTTCGAAATTGGTGAAAACAAAGTGAGTATTTTAGTAACCAAGTCGAAAAGTTAAATTAGCAATATAAGACCCTCAACAAAATTGAGGGTCTTTAATCTATTATTTTAGATGTTTGAAAGTATCAAGCATCCATTTTATAAATAGCTCTAATTGTGCATTAGTTTCACTAGGATCGTGTTGAACTAAGTAATATTTATCTTTCGTTTTTAATGGCATATCGGTGAAATTAAATAACCATTGCTCATCAAACCAAGTCTGACTGATAGGCAAGGGGATTAGGGCAATACCCATACCCTGTTGCGCGGCACGTGCCACACCAAACATACTATCAACCTGAATAATTTGTTTTGGTGCAAAGTCATCAATACCAGCATGCTCTGCCCATTGGTGCCAAGCCCAAGGACGCGCTTTATGAAGTATAAGAGGAACTTCATTTAAAGCCTGAAACGGGTTTTCTTGCCATGCTTGCCAGTTTTCTTTATTGCAAGCTGGTGTATACGATAGCGAAAATAGCTCATGTACAACGCCTTCGTGCGGTTTAGATGAAGACAATACAATCGACAAATCGCTTTGCTTAGTCAGCTCTTTACGCGTTTTTAAGGTATTAAGCTGTAAGTTTGTATTTGGGTGCTCACTGGTCCATTCGCTCAGTTTTGGCATTAAAAGCTCACTGGCAAAAAACTCAGGTAACGTAATACTGATCGTAACGTTCTCTTGTAACTGACTAAACTCATTAATGGTTTTTTCTAGCGCTTTAATAAGCGGTGATACAGAGTCATAAAAATTCTTACCAGCCGCTGTTAGGCGAATTGAACGGGTTTGACGTTCAAATAGTTCAATACCCAATTGTTCTTCTAATTGTTTGATCTGATGGCTTACGGCAGACGGTGTAAGGTAAAGCTGGTTTGCTGCATCTTTAAAGCTAAGGGTACGTGCAGCAAAACAAAATGAGCGTAGGCCACGAATAGGTGTTTGCATAGTTAATTTCAGTAAGTCTCAATAGCGCTTGTTAGTTAATTAACTGCTAAGCAATTATTATCCCAAAATGTAAAAAAATAGAGAGTAAAGAATGAATATAGCTAACTCTTGCCATATTGTATAAAAAACAGCCTTTAATCGCTCGTTTAATCTATGTTTAGGCAAATGTTTAGTAAAAAAGTGATCTTAGCAGTTTTAGCTATTTCGTCATAGTCTCAGTATTAGATACTGCCAATTCACTAAAGCAGGGCATTTTATACTATTTATGTGACAAAATGGTGCGGCGAAACGTGAACGCTAGATAAAAAAAATCCCTCTTGCGAGGGATTTTGGGTAACTCAGCGCCATTGGCACTGGGAATGAGGTCGGTACATGGGATGTGAGTGGTTTAAAAAACCATCTCTGGAACATCACCTTCAACAAGCAATTTGCCTGCCGTTTTGCTAATAATTTCATCTACCGACACGCCTGGAGCGCGTTCGATTAGATGAAATGCGCCGTCTTTAACTTCTAATACGGCTAAATCAGTTACGATTTTCTTTACACAGTTAACCCCAGTTAGCGGTAAAGTGCAACTTTCTAATAACTTAGAGTCGCCATGCTTGCTTGCATGAGTCATCGTAACAATAATATTCTTCGCGCCAGCAACGAGGTCCATCGCGCCACCCATGCCTTTAATTAGCTTTTTTGGGATCATCCACGATGCGATGTTACCGTTCTGGTCAACTTCAAATGCACCTAATACTGTTAAGTCTACATGACCACCCCGTATCATGGCAAAACTATCTGCACTATTAAATATTGCTGCACCTGTGGCTGCTGTCACGGTTTCTTTACCCGCGTTGATCATATCTGCATCAACTTGGTCTTTAGTTGGGTACGCACCCATACCTAATAAGCCATTTTCCGACTGCAGCATAACTTCGATACCGTCAGGTACATAGTTAGCAACCAGAGTAGGGATACCAATACCTAGGTTTACGTAATAGCCATCTTGTAGTTCTTGTGCAACACGCATTGCAACTTGTTCACGTGATAATGCCATTTTATTGCTCCTTAATCGCGAGTTGTTACACGTTCAATGCGTTTTTCAAAGTCGCCTTTGATCACGCGATTAACATAAATACCTGGGGTATGAATTTGGCTTGGCTCAAGTTCACCTGGCTCAACAATCTCTTCAACTTCAGCAACGGTAATTTTACCTGCTGTCGCGGCCATCGGGTTGAAGTTCATAGCTGTGTGGCGAAATACAAGATTACCGTAGCGGTCGGCTTTCCATGCTTTAACAATGGCAAACTCACCTGTAATTGACTCTTCTAAGATATATGGGCGACCATCAAATTCTTTAACTTCTTTGCCTTCGGCTACAGGCGTGCCGTAACCTGTAGCTGTATAGAACGCAGGAATACCAGCACCACCGGCGCGCATCTTCTCAGCGAGTGTACCTTGTGGTGTTAAAACAACATCAATTTCACCATCGAGTAGTTGTTTTTCGAAAAGCGCATTTTCACCCACATAAGAAGCGATGATTTTTTTAATTTGCTTGTCGTGAAGTAAAACACCTAAACCAAAATCGTCGACACCGCAGTTATTCGAAACAACAGTTAGATTTTTAGTCTGTTTACGCTTAATTTCACTGATAAGTCCCTCAGGAATACCACACAAGCCAAAGCCACCAGCGATAATTGTATCGCCATCTTTTAAACCTTCCATTGCAGCTTCATAACTTGAAACCACTTTATCGAAACCGGCCATGAGCCTACTCCTTAATTATTCTGAGTGTTCTTTAGAGCAAGTGATACCTTGCTGACAGGTTGTTTATTTAGTGCACTGCAAATAGCCCAACCAGCTTTCGCCAGTCTTTCTAAATCAATTCCATGCTCTATGCCAAGTCCTTGCAGTAAGTAAACTACATCTTCAGTGGCAACATTTCCTGACGCGCCTTTGGCATAAGGGCAGCCACCAAGGCCTGCAACAGCACTGTCAACCGTTGCTATACCGCGGCTTAGGGCGGTGTAAATATTTGTGAGCGCTTGTCCGTAGGTGTCGTGAAAATGTACAGCGAGTTTTGATTTATCAATATGTTGCAAGAGTAAATCTAATAACTCATCGACTTTTTTCGCCGTACCTACACCAATGGTGTCGCCAAGGCTAATTTCGTAACAACCAAGCTCGAGTAATCGCTCTGATACTTTTAATACATCATTGTAGTCGACATCACCTTGATATGGACAACCCATGACACAGCTAACATAACCTCTAACACGAATGTTATTCGCTTTGGCAAAATCCATTACATCTTTAAAGCGGTCAATACTTTCATCAATAGAGCAGTTAATGTTCTTTTGACAAAACGCTTCACTTGCCGCTGTAAAGATTGCAAATTCTTGTATGCCGACTTGTTTTGCCGCCTCTGCACCGCGTAAATTCGGGGTGAGGGCACTTAAGTTAACATTAGGCAAATTTAACGCGCTAATTACATCGCCTGAGTCAGCCATTTGTGGCACCCATTTAGGTGACACAAAGGCGCCTGCTTCAATATCTTTAAGCCCAGCGTCTGCAAGGGCGTTGATAAGAGCGACTTTATCTTGAGTGCTAACGGCAGCTTCATTTTGCAAACCGTCTCTGGCGCCAACTTCTACAATGCGAACAAAATCAGGAAACTGTGCCATTACGCCTCCGGCTCTTCAACAATCGCAAGCATATCACCATGACTCACCAGTTCACCTTCAGCAAAGCAATAGCTGGTTAATACACCATCATGTGGGGCATTAAGCGTGTATTCCATTTTCATCGCTTCGATGATGACAACCGCATCACCTTTAGCGACAGTACTACCCACCTCAACTAAATGTTTAACAACAGTACCATTGAGTGGTGCAGCGAGTGGCAATGCATCACTTTCGTGTTCACTAATATAGTGTTTATCAATCAGTTCTAGCACCGTTTGCTGTGCTTTGTACATCACTGTAATGTAAGAGTCTGATTGATTAATATGAGCTACAACTTTTTCGCCATTAATGACTAGGTTCGTAAGGCCATTTTCAACCTTGCCCGAGGTTGTATAGTCAACCCCATCTAAGCTAATTTTAAAGCCATCTGAGGTCTTAACCGCATGAACGTTTAAATCTACAAACGGAATTGTTGTTTTAGCATCACTGTTTAGCATAAAGCCTGTTAATTGTTGCCATGGGCTGCTGCTTTCACCTTTTAGTTGATGTGCATACGCATAGGCTGCCACAACGGTCGCAATAACAGACTGTTGCTCGTTTTTAGCAACAAGGCGCTCACCTTGGTCTTCAATAAAGTGCGTATCGGGTGCACCTGCTTGAAAAGTAGGGTGTTTAGCAAGATTATGTAAGAAATTAACGTTACAGCTAAAACCTGCAAGGTGGAATTGCTCTAGTGCTTTTGATAAACGCCCAAGCGCTGCCTCACGGTTATCATCATGAACAATTAATTTAGCAATCATAGGATCGTAGAACGGGCTAATTTCATCACCCGCTGCAATCCCTGTATCTATACGTACAAATTCAGATTCGTTCGGTGTGAATAGGGCGTCAATGTGGCCAGAACACGGAATAAAGTCATTACTTGGATCTTCTGCATAAATACGCGCTTCAAAGCTGTGACCTTGTAGCTGAATATCTGCTTGGCTAAGTGGTAATGCTTCACCTGCCGCAATATTGATTTGCCAATTCACCAAATCAACACCGGTTACCATTTCTGTTACTGGGTGCTCTACTTGTAAACGGGTGTTCATTTCCATGAAGAAGAATTCATCACCGCATAATAAAAACTCAACCGTACCTGCACCGCGATAGTTAATCGCTTGGGCACAGCGTACCGCAGCTTCACCCATTTCTTTACGAAGTGCATCAGATAAACCCGGAGCAGGGGCTTCTTCAATTACTTTTTGGTGACGACGCTGTAAAGAGCAGTCACGGTCACCTAAGTACACACAGTTACCATGGCTATCGGCAAAAACTTGTACTTCAACATGGCGCGGTTTGGTGACATAGCGCTCTAACAGTACTAAATCGTTACCAAAGCCGGCTTTTGCTTCACGTTTTGCGCCTTCAAGTGCACCGATAAAGTCTTTTGCGTGTTCAACAACTCGCATGCCTTTACCACCGCCACCAAAGGCCGCTTTAATCAGTACTGGATAACCAATTTTTTCAGCTTCAGCTTGTAGGAAATCTGTATCTTGATTGTCACCATAGTAGCCTGGCACTAATGGTACATTTGCTTGGTGCATAATTTCTTTAGCGCGGGTTTTTGAACCCATGGCTTCAATGCTGGATGCTGGCGGGCCAATAAAGGCGATATCATTTTTCTCACACGCGAGTGCAAAGTCAAAGTTTTCAGATAAAAAACCATAACCCGGGTGAATACAATCAACACCTGCTTGTTTAGCTACATCGATTATTTTGTCTGCTACTAAGTACGAATCTTTACTTGGCGCAGGGCCAATGTGATACGCCTCATCAGCAAGCTTTACGTGCTGAGCATGTTTATCAGCATCTGAGTACACTGCAACCGTAGTTAAGCCCATTTGCTTTGCTGTACGCATAACTCGGCAGGCAATTTCACCACGGTTGGCAACGAGAATTTTTTTCAATGATTTTGTTGTCATAATGGTTCCTATTTCTGCCAGTTAGGGGCACGTTTTTCAAAAAATGCTGTCAGGCCTTCTTGGCCTTCTTCAGATACACGAATGCGTGCAATGCGTTCTGCGGTTAACTCAATCAGTGCATCATCTATTACGTTGCCAGCGACATCATTGATTAGCTGTTTTGCTGCTTTAACAGCAATAGGACCATTGTTGACAAGGTTTTGTAAGTGTTTATCGAGCGCTGTTTGTAAATCGCCGGTGATCTGGTGAATTAAACCCAGTTGCTTGGCTGTATGCGCGTCAAAAATCTCTGCCGTTAAAAAATAACGACGTGCAGCGCGCTCACCAATAGCTTTAATGACATAAGGGCTGATAACTGCAGGAATAAGACCAAGCTTTACTTCACTTAAGCAAAATTGCGCATCGTCTTGGCAAATCGCGATATCACAACACGCAATCAAGCCTAAGGCACCGCCAAATGCAGCACCTTGTACGGCACAAATTGTTGGATGTGGGCTGGTAGCAAGGACTTTCATAAGCTTTGCTAGCTGCATAGAATCCGCTAAGTTTTCTGCAAAGTCATTGCCAGCCATCGACTTCATCCAGTTTAAATCAGCGCCAGCAGAGAAGTGCTTACCTTCGGTTTTTAAAACCAGTGCGCGCACATCACAACTGTTTGCGTGTTCAATTAAACGGATCAGCTCACTGATGACTTCTTCGTTAAATGCATTGTGTTTTTCAGGGCGACTTAGTACCAGTACAGCCACATTTGATTTTGTTATTTCGAGTGTTACTGACATAAGGCCTCCATTACATTCTAAATACGCCGAACTGCGAATCGCGCTCTGGTGCATTTTTAGCTGCACTTAAGGCAAGCCCTAATACATTGCGAGTATCAGCAGGATCGATAATGCCATCATCCCAAAGGCGGGCACTGGCGTAATATGGATGACCTTGTTTTTCGTATTGCTCGATAATTGGCTTTTTAAACTCACTGACTTGCTCATCAGTCATGCTTTCGCCTTTTCGGGCTAAACCATCTTGTTTAATTTGTGCAAGAACGCCTGCTGCTTGTTCACCACCCATTACAGAGATACGAGCATTTGGCCACATCCACATCATGGTAGGCTCAAACGCGCGGCCACACATACCGTAGTTACCTGCACCATATGAGCCACCAATTAACACGGTGAATTTAGGTACATCAGCACATGACACTGCGGTTACCATTTTCGCACCATGTTTGGCGATGCCTTCGGCTTCGTATTTTTTACCAACCATAAAGCCAGTAATGTTTTGTAAAAACACCAAAGGAATTTTGCGCTGTGCACATAGCTGTATAAAGTGCGCGCCTTTTTGCGCTGATTCACTAAATAAAATGCCGTTGTTGGCAACAATACCGACAGGGTGACCAAAGATTTTTGCAAAGCCGGTTACTAGTGTTTCGCCAAAGTAGCGTTTAAATTCATCAAATGATGAATCATCAACAACACGGGCAATTACTTCGCGTACATCAAATGGCTTTTTAAGGTCGGTACCCACAATGCCGTAAATTTCGTTAATGTCGTAACGCGGCGGTTTAACATCATCAAGTAACGGTGCAGTAGGGCGCTGATAATTAATTCGTTCAATACATTGGCGAGCAATCGAAAGTGCATGGGCATCGTTTTCAGCATAGTGGTCAGCAACACCTGATGTTTTACAGTGAACATCAGCACCACCGAGCTCTTCAGCACTTACTTCTTCACCGGTAGCCGCTTTAACCAGTGGCGGACCAGCTAAGAAAATTGTGCCTTGCTCTTTTACAATAATACTTTCATCAGCCATCGCTGGTACATAAGCACCACCTGCAGTACATAAACCCATAACAACTGCAATTTGCGGAATGCCTTTACCAGACATACGTGCCTGATTATAGAAAATACGGCCAAAGTGTAATTTATCTGGAAATACATCATCTTGTTCAGGCAGGTTTGCACCGCCTGAATCAACTAAATAAATACACGGTAAATGACAACGCTCTGCGATATCTTGGGCACGTAGATGTTTTTTCACTGTTAGTGGAAAGTATGTACCGCCTTTTACGGTTGCATCATTGGCGATGATCATACATTCAACGCCTTTCACACGACCAATACCAGCAACAACACCGGCACAAGGAATCGCTTGTTCATACACGCCAAAGGCAGCAAATTGAGAAATCTCTAAAAATGGCGAGCCTTCATCAAGTAGCGTTTCAATACGGTCACGAACAAACAACTTACCGCGGCCTTGGTGGCGCTCAATTAGTGCAGGGCCACCACCTAAACGGATATCAGCGACTTTTTCACGTAAATCACTTACGAGCGCTGCCATGTTGTCGTGATTTTGCAAAAATTGCGGATCGTGTGGATTTACACTCGATTTTAAAATCGTCATAACAAGGTCCTATCGGCTTTCACTGAATAATTCGCGACCAATTAGCATGCGGCGGATTTCTGAAGTACCTGCGCCAATTTCATATAGTTTTGCATCACGTAACAAGCGACCTGTCGCATATTCGTTGATATAACCATTACCCCCTAAGATTTGGATAGCATCAAGGGCCATTTTAGTCGCCAGCTCTGCGGCATATAAAATCGCACCAGCGGCATCTTTACGCGTTGTTTCGCCGCGATCACATGCACGAGCTACCGTGTAAACGTATGAACGAGCAGCATTCATTTGCGTGTACATATCAGCGATTTTGCCTTGAATAAGTTGGAACTGACCAATAGGGCTATCAAATTGTTTACGCTCATGAATATAAGGAACCACAATGTCCATACATGCTTGCATAATGCCAAGCGGGCCTGCAGCTAAAACAACACGTTCATAATCTAGGCCACTCATAAGTACTTTTACGCCTTCGTTTAAGTTACCTAGAATGTTTTCTGCTGGTACTTCGCAGTTCTCGAACACTAATTCACAGGTGTTAGAGCCACGCATACCAAGTTTGTCTAGCTTTTGCGCAGTAGAGAATCCTGGTGTGTTACGTTCAACGATGAACGCTGTGATCCCTTTAGGGCCGGCATTTAAATCTGTTTTTGCATAGATAACAAAGGTATCGGCATCTGGACCATTAGTGATCCACATCTTGTTACCGTTAAGTACAAACACATCGCCTTTTTTCTCGGCTTTTAATTTCATTGATACAACATCAGAACCCGCATTTGGCTCACTCATCGCAAGGGCACCAATGTGCTCACCACTGATAAGCTTAGGCAGGTATTTTTCTTTTTGAGCCTGTGACCCATTACGGTTAATTTGGTTAACACATAGATTTGAATGAGCACCATAACTTAAACCAATCGATGCGCTTGCACGGCTAATTTCTTCCATTGCAATAACATGCTCAAGGTAACCAAGGCCCGCACCGCCAAATTCTTCAGGTACTGTCATACCTAATAATCCCATTTCGCCAAGCTGTGGCCAAAGTTGATTAGGGAAGGCATTGTCTACGTCTGTTTGTTCTGCAAGTGGGGCAATTTCTTGGCTCGCAAAGCTATTAACGTGATCGCGGATCATGTCTGCTGTTTCGCCAAGTCCGAAGTTCATTTCTTTGTATAGTGAAATAGTGCTCATAATGTGTGTTCCTGTGAGAGTCTGTTGACGAGATTGTTGTCAGGTTATTCGTCTAAATTATTAAGGGTTTCACGACAGCGGCGTTCTGCTGTAACCAATTCCATCAGTACAACTTTAATGTCGTCCATCTGTTGGCTTAGGTCTGCTTTTTTCTCTGCGATAAGGTCAAGCATAGTCACTAGCTGTTTAGCACTTGATTTATCTGCATCGTAAAGTTCAAACAAACGGCCCGTTTCGGCCAAGGTAAAACCTAAGCGTTTACCGCGTAGAATAAGTTTTAGTCTTACTTTGTCACGTTTTGAATAAATACGGGTTTGACCATTGCGATCAGGTGAGATCAGGCCTTGGTCTTCATAAAAGCGGATAGAGCGGGTGGTAATATCAAATTCTTTTGCTAGTTCGCTGATACTAAACGTTTGCTCATTGCTAGCAGGTTCAACTGCTGCGCTTTCAAAGTTTGTTTGATTGTCTTGTTTCATGATTTATTTACCTCATTCGAATAACACCAATATAAGTGAAGTTTACGTAAAGGTAAAGGGTGATTTGGGAGTTATACTTTAGACTTATAAAGATAACTGGTTGGATTTGTTGGAAAGCTTTATTTATCTAGCCTTGTAAGCAGATGTTCGATTTTTCATACAACAAAATACAGATAAGTTTACAGTTTTACCAGCCGCAGAAATGTTGATTTTAGATTTACGTTGGCGTAAACGTAAATATTATGTATGCTGAATTAAATCGAAATTAAACTATAACAAATTAACTGTTTGGTTACACATGATTTGAACACATGATGATAACCACTTACATGGAGCCAATTATGACTACTGAAGCCGTTGTTATTGTTGCCGCAAAACGTACCCCTATGGGTGGTTTTATGGGCGCACTAAGTGGTGCACACGCAACTGATTTAGGTGCTACAGCTATTAAAAGTAGCTTAGAGCAAGCCGGTTTATCTGCCGATAAGATTGACGAAGTGATCATGGGCTGTGTATTACCAGCTGGTCTTGGTCAAGCACCTGCTCGCCAAGCAATGTTAAAAGCAGGCCTTAATCAAGGTACTGGCGCAACAACAATCAACAAAGTATGTGGCTCTGGCTTAAAGGCTGCAATGTTTGCCCATGACTTAATTAAATCAGGCTCTATCAACTCAGCGGTTGCTGGTGGCATGGAAAGCATGAGTAATGCCCCTTATATGTTACCAAATGCACGTTCAGGTATGCGTATGGGTCATGGTGAAGTAAAAGATCACATGATGTGTGATGGCCTTGAAGATGCTTACGACAATAAAGCAATGGGTTGTTTTGCACAAGACACTGCTGATCAGTATTCAATTGGTCGTGAACAAATGGATAACTTTGCGCTTAGCTCACTAACTAAAGCGAATAGTGCGATTGAAACCGGCGCATTTGCAAACGAGATTGCCGCGCACACTATTTCTACACGCAAAGGTGATGTGACCGTTGCGATTGATGAGCAACCAGGCAATGCACGTCCTGATAAAATCCCGGGTTTACGTCCTGCATTCAAAAAAGACGGTACGATTACAGCTGCAAACTCGTCATCAATTTCTGATGGTGCAGCAGCGCTTGTGTTAATGCGTGAATCAGATGCTAAAGCACAAGGTTTAACACCACTGTGTCGTATTGTTGCTCACAGCACACATTCTCAAGCCCCAAGCGAATTTACTTTAGCACCTGTTGGCGCAATGCAATCGCTTTTAGAAAAAGCCGGTTGGTCTGTTAATGATGTTGATTTATGGGAAATCAACGAAGCGTTTGCCATGGTGACTATGCTTGCAATTAACGAGTTAAAACTTGATGAAAGCAAAGTAAACGTAAACGGCGGTGCCTGTGCACTTGGTCACCCTATTGGTGCAAGCGGCGCGCGTATCTTAGTTACCTTAATTCATGCATTAAAGAATCGAGGTCTTAGCAAAGGTGTTGCCTCACTGTGTATCGGTGGTGGTGAAGCTGTTGCTATGGCAGTTGAAGCTATTTAATCGCTTTAGAATTTTAATCTCTCACAGCCGCAACGTATTTTAAAAACTATCATGTTGCGGCCTCTTTATACCCACTGGGGAGGAGTGCCTCATGCACCAAGTACCTTTATTTATCAACGGCGAATTTACCCAATCAAGTTCAACGCAGTTGATTGATGTTATCAATCCTGCAAACCAAGAAGTGTTAGCTCAAGTTCCGTGTGCAACGGATGCTGAAATGGATGCAGCCATTGCCTCTGCAAAAGAAACATTTAAAACATGGAAAGAAGTGCCTATTTCTGAGCGTGCGCGCATTATGATGAAATACGCTGCACTACTAAAAGAAAACCATGACGAGCTTGCGACGATTATTTGTCATGAGCTGGGTAAAACATTTGAAGATGCCAAAGGCGATGTTTGGCGTGGTATTGAAGTTGTTGAGCAAGCAGCAAACGCTCCATCACTAATGATGGGCGAAACAATGGAAAACGTAGCGCGTAAAATCGATACTTACTCTTACATGCAGCCACTGGGTGTCTGTGCGGGTATTACGCCATTTAACTTCCCTGCGATGATCCCTTTATGGATGTTCCCACTAGCTATTGTGTGTGGTAACACCTTTATTCTGAAACCATCAGAGCAAGATCCACTAACACCGATGCGTTTAGCTGAACTATTTGTTGAAGCGGGCGCGCCAAAAGGGGTGTTACAAGTTGTTCACGGTACAAAACCACAAGTTGACCGTTTATTAGAAGACCCAGCAGTACGTGCTATTTCATTTGTTGGTTCGTGTGGTGTAGGTGAATACATCTATTCAAAAGGCACAGCAAACCTTAAACGCGTACAAGCTTGTGTAGGTGCAAAAAACCACATGGTTATTATGCCAGATGCCAGTAAATCGCATGTTGTAAATAACTTAGTCGGTGCGTCTGTAGGTGCTGCGGGTCAGCGCTGTATGGGTATTTCGGTAGCTGTATTTGTTGGTCAAGCAAAAGACTGGGTTGATGAAATTAAAGCTGGCTTTGAAAACGTACGCCCAGGTGTATGGGATGATGCCAACGCGGCTTACGGCCCACAAACATCAAAAGCTGCTAAAGACCGTATTTTATCACTTATCGCAAGTGGTAAAGAACAAGGTGCAACGTGCTTAATTGATGGCTCTGACTTTACTGTTGAAGGTTACGAGCAAGGTAACTGGGTTGGTCCAACGCTATTTACTGATGTAACCACCGAGATGGATTTATACAAAGAAGAGATCTTTGGTCCTGTATTGGCTTGTATGTTCGTAGATACTCTTGAAGAGGCGATTGAGCTTATCAATAACTCGCCTTACGGTAACGGTACTTCGTTATTCACATCAAGCGGCGCTGCTGCACGTAAATTCCAACATGAAATTGAAGTAGGTCAAGTTGGTATCAACGTGCCAATTCCTGTGCCACTACCGTTTTTCTCTTTCACAGGTTGGAAAGGCTCATTCTACGGTGATCAACACACCTATGGTAAGCAAGGTATTCGTTTTTACACAGAAACGAAAACAATTACTTCACGTTGGTTCGAGGATGATATCGCCTCAGGTCCGAACATGAGTATCAACCTTAAATAAGCCGTAATTAATTTACTGCTGAGCGAGCACATGCTCGCTCAAAGAACACACATTTAAACGACAACAATCGTTATTCACACAAGAATAAGACAACAAAATAGAGGTCTACTATGGACTTTAATTTAACCGAAGATCAGCAAGCATTTGCTGAAACAGCCCGTCAGTTTGCAGAGTCTGAACTTGCTCCACATGCTGCTAAGTGGGACCAAGAACACATTTTTCCTAAAGACTCCATTAAAGCAGCCGGTGAGCTAGGCTTTTGTGGTTTATATACCCCTGAAGAAGCGGGCGGCTTAGGTTTATCTCGCCTAGATTCAAGCATTATCTTTGAGCAGCTTGCCATGGGTTGTACCGCAACAACCGCTATGTTGACCATTCATAATATGGCAACCTGGATGATTGCAAGCTTTGGTACTGAGGAAGTAAAAGCTCAATACTGTGAACAATTAGTAATGGGTGAGTTACTTGCGTCTTACTGTTTAACAGAGCCTGGCTCTGGCTCTGATGCGGCATCGCTAAAAACCAAAGCGGTTAAAGAGGGCGATGAGTATGTGATCTCAGGCTCTAAGATGTTTATCTCGGGTGCTGGTGAAACTGATTTACTTGTAGTTATGGCGCGCACTGGTGGTGAAGGCGCTGCCGGTATTTCGGCATTTGTTGTGCCAGCTGACGCAGCAGGTATCGAATACGGTAAAGCTGAAGAAAAAATGGGCTGGAATGCACAGCCTACACGTTTAATTAGCTTCGAAGGTGTCAGAATTCCTGCGGCTAACTTATTAGGTCAAGAAGGCGAAGGCTTTAAGTTTGCAATGCAAGGCTTAGACGGTGGTCGTATTAATATTGCTACCTGTTCATTAGGTACAGCACAAGCAGCTCTTAATACTGCGCGCGAATACCTAAAAGAACGTGAGCAATTTGGTAAGCCTTTAGCTGCTTTCCAAGCACTGCAATTTAAGATTGCTGATATGAACACCGAGCTTGTTGCCGCTCGTCAAATGGTACGCTTAGCCGCATTTAAACTAGATACCGGTGACAGCGAAAAAACCACCTACTGCGCGATGGCAAAACGTTTTGCTACAGATGTTGGTTTTAAAGTCTGTGACGACGCACTACAAATTCACGGCGGTTACGGTTACATCAAAGAATACCCATTAGAGCGTCATTTCAGAGACGTCCGTGTGCATCAAATTCTTGAAGGCACAAATGAAATTATGCGTGTGATTATCGCACGTCGTATCTTAGCTGAGTCAGCTGGCGACATTCTATAAGGAGCAACCTATGTCTAATCCATCGATTGATTTAAATATTGAAGGTAACGTAGCGGTTTTAACTATGAATAACCCGCCAGCGAATACCTGGACACAAGATACATTAACCGCGCTTAAAGACACTGTAACTGAGCTAAATGCTAACAAAAATGTCTATGCATTAGTGATTACAGGCCAAGGTGAAAAGTTCTTTAGTGCAGGTGCTGATTTAAACGTGTTTGCCAGCGGTGACAAAGGCGTTGCTGCCACTATGTCAAAAGTGTTTGGTGATGCATTTGAAGCATTAACCAATTTCCGTGGTGTATCAATCGCGGCAATTAATGGTTATGCCATGGGTGGTGGTCTTGAAGTGGCTCTTGCTTGTGATATTCGTATAGCTGAAGAGCAAGCTCAAATGGCACTGCCTGAAGCGAAAGTTGGCTTACTGCCTTGTGCTGGCGGTACGCAAAACCTTGCGTGGCTTGTTGGTGAGGGCTGGGCAAAACGCATGATCTTATGTGGCGAGCGCCTAAAAGCAGACAAAGCTCGCGAAATTGGCCTTGTTGAAGAAGTTGTTGGCACTGGTGAGAGCTTAGCTGCAGCAATGAAACTTGCTAACCAAGTTGGCGAGCAAAGCCCAGTTGCTGTGACGGCATGTAAAGAGCTTATTCAAAAAGGTCGCACACAACCTATGGCTCATGCGTTGCCATTAGAGCGTGAGTTATTTGTACAATTGTTTGATACGAAAGACCAAAAAGAAGGCGTGAATGCGTTCTTAGAAAAGCGTAAAGCAAATTGGGTAAATGGCTAATGACTAACGTAACACTACTAAATCATCAAGATGCGCCTGTGGTGTTTGAAACTGCAGAGGCCGAGAGTGGCCTTATTGCAATTGCGACACTCAATGCACCTAAGTCGTTAAACGCTTTAAATTACGACATGATCCAACTGCTTGAGCCTCAGCTTAGAAAATGGGCTGACGATGACGCCGTTGCCATGGTCATTCTAAAAGGGGCTGGCGAAAAAGCATTTTGTGCCGGTGGCGATGTAGTAAGCCTGCATAAAGCAATGAGCACAGGTGAGCCAGCTAACTACATTGAAGACTTTTTTACCCTTGAGTACAAATTAGACTATCTAATTCACTGCTATGAAAAGCCAATATTACTTTGGGGTAATGGCATTGTTATGGGTGGCGGCCTTGGCTTAATGGCTGGGGCGAGTCACCGAGTGGTAACAGAAACATCGTGTATTGCAATGCCTGAGCTAACCATTGGTTTATACCCAGATGTGGGGGGCAGTTATTTCTTACATAAAATGCCTGAGCAAGTGGGTCTATTCTTAGGGTTAACTGCGGCGTCTATCAATGCTGAAGATGCCTTGTTTGTTAATCTTGCAGATCACTATGCAACAGCAGATAAATATGACGCTATTTTAACGGCTATCACCGCTGAAAAGTGGGGCAAAACAGCCTCATTAAACCACGAAAAGCTGACAAATATTCTAATCTCTATTGATAATATTTCAGGCCGTGTTCCTAAAGGCAATGTAAAAGATAACTTACCGGTTATTCAAAAGCTGGCTGAGTTTGATTCATTGCAGGGGAAAATTGACTACATTCAAGCTTTACAAACTGAAGACAAATGGCTTACTCGTGCGCAAAAGTCATTAGCGCATGGTTGTCCGCTTAGTTGTGCGCTGGTAGAACGTCAATTAGCTAATTCAAAAGAGATGACGTTAGCAGATTGCTTCAAAATGGAGTTAGGCATGTCGGTTCGTTGTGGCGAAGTAGGCGAGTTCCAAGAAGGCGTTCGTGCGCTACTAATCGACAAAGACGGTGCACCTAACTGGCAGTTTAAATCGATTAGCGATATCGACGAAACAGTTGTAGATAGCTTCTTTACAGCACGCTGGGATGAGCAATCTCACCCACTAAACTCATTAACGTCATCTTAAGTCCAAGGGGTAAACAAATGGCTAAATTAACAATAGGATTTATTGGTTTAGGCAACATGGGTGGCCCAATGGCGGCAAACCTTGTCAATGCAGGGCATACAGTTCGTGTGTTTGACTTAAATAAAGCAGCTGTCAGTGATCTTGCCGATAAAGGTGCAATTGCTGCAAACGATGCAGCTGAGTGTGCCATTGGCGCTGATATTTTTATCAGTATGCTACCAGCAAGCAAACACGTTAAGTCTCTTTATTTAGGCGAAACAGGCCTTATCAACTTACTTGATAGCAAAACTTTAGTGATTGACTGCTCAACCATTGATGCAGAATCAGCGCGTCAAGTGGGTAGCGAGCTTGCTCAAAAAGGTATTGATTTTGTTGATGCACCAGTATCAGGTGGTGTTGCAGGTGCAACAGCGGGTACTTTAACCTTTATCGTCGGTGGTGAGCAAAGCCACTTTGAAAAAGCCAAGCTGGCTCTAGTAGATATGGGTAAAAACATCTTCCATGCTGGTGATATTGGCGCAGGCCAAGTCGCAAAAATCTGTAACAACATGCTGCTAAGCATTTTAATGGCTGGTACTAGCGAAGCACTACAAATGGGAATTAACAACGGGCTTGATCCAAAAGTGTTAAGTGACATTATGAGCGCAAGCTCTGGTCGTAACTGGACACTTGAGCTTTACAACCCATGCCCTGGTGTAATGGAAACGGCGCCAGCAAGTAATGATTATAAACCGGGCTTTATGGTTGATTTAATGGCGAAAGACTTAGGTCTTGCTATGGAAGCGGCTCAGCAAAGTAATTCATCTACCCCAATGGGGTCAATGGCGAAGAATCTATACACTATTCTTCAGCATCAAGGTGCGGGTAGTGATGATTTTAGTGCTATTTTTAAATTATTCTCGAAGTAGGAGATTGTTGTGGAAATTAAAAACAACAACATCGTAATTACCGGTGGTGCGCAAGGTTTAGGCTTTGCTATGGCCGAGAAATTTGCATCCCTTGGCGCGAACATCGCCCTTATCGATATGCAACAAGATGTACTAGATACTGCAGTATCAGCGCTTGCCAAGCATGGCACAAAAGTCATGGCGTATGCTGCTAATGTTACAGATGAAGACGCTGTAGTAGCAACGTTTAACACGATTAACAAAGACTTTGGCCATATCGGCGTGTTAATTAATAACGCAGGTATCTTACGCGATGGTATGTTTATCAAAGCAAAAGAAGGCAAAGTGGTAGATAAAATGTCGCTGGCTCAATTTCAATCTGTGATTGATGTGAACCTAACTGGTGTATTCTTAGCAGGACGTGAAGCTGCGAGTCACATGATTGAGTCTGGCAAAGGTGGCGTTATCGTTAATATGTCGAGTGTTGCTCGTGCAGGTAATATTGGCCAAACAAACTATGCTGCGTCTAAAGCCGGTGTTGTTGCGATGACAACGGGTTGGGCGAAAGAACTAGGTCGCTTTGGTATCCGTGTTGGTGCAATCGCACCAGGTGTTATTCGCACAGCAATGACAGATGCAATGAAACCAGAAGCAAAACAACGGATGATGGCGGTAACGCCAGTGGGTCGTTTTGGTGAAGCAGATGAAATTGCTCAAACAGCACAATACATTGTAGAGAACGACTTTTTTACAGGTCGTGTTGTTGAAATTGATGGCGGTATCCGCCTTTAGTTTGAAATGGTAACCCTTTACCCATTGAAAGTACCAAAACGGTAAGCATAGCTTGCCGTTTTTTTATTTTTAAAGTATTTTAAATTCATAATGATAAGGAGATTTGTTATGAACACTGATGGCATTACAGTATCAATGAGCAAGGGAATTAAAGCCAACTTCAAACTGGGTGAACATTTAATTGAATACTGGGGTTCTGCTTACTCAGGTAAAGAAGTTCTGAAAGTAGACGGTGAATTAATAGCAGAATCACGTAACTTTAAAACAAAATCTGTTCATGAGTTTCATGTTGATGGTAAAGCCTGCCAATTAACAATTTCAGTGACTTTATTCAGGAAGTTTTCTTCTACCATTACATTAGAGTGTGAGGGTGAGCTAGTTCACAGTTATCAACTCACATATGGTAAAACCCGACAAATTGCTTGGTATTTAAAAGCAATCCCATTTTTATTTGCAGGGGTTTTAGGCTGGTGTTTTGCCGCTGATATTCTTACCTTATTAGAGTTGGTTATCTTTTGTTGCTTAACCTTCGCAGTATCAGAACTGGTTATGAAAGATCAAGGCTGGATCATAGAAGAGCAAAAGCCTTGTAATTAACTGCCTAGCATTCAATAATTAAGCGGTTAAAAGCCGCTTAACTTTGAGAGATGCAGTGAATCCCAAACAAATCCGCAATTTTTATATCAATGAAGAGCAGTCTGTTTATTTGCTGTCTCACCATGATGCTAAAAAGCACCGTCAATGGCTTAACATTTGTATTAAACAGCTTACTTTGCTTGGTTACAGTTACGTTGAATTAATTGGTTCTGGTGCGTTTGGATTTGTTTTTGCCGGTGTTGATGATGAAGACCTACCTTGGGTATTTAAGTTTTCACGGATAACCCTTGCACAAAGTGTACGTGATCGTCTAGAAGACGAAGCGTACATGCTCTCGCAAGTTAATAATCCGCTGGTGCCAAAATTTTATGCCTTTGAACGCATTAAAAAGCAAGGCATTTTAATGATGGAGCGGGCTCTAGGTGAAGACTTAGAAAAAATTTCCATCAAGCAGGGGCGTTTTAGTGCAGCAAAAGTCATGGCGCTTGCTCTTAGGCTACGTAATGTGCTGGTAGATTTACGTGAACACAAAAATGGCTTAAGCCCACAGCCTATTGTACATGGCGATATTAAACCCTCTAACATTGTTTATGATGAACAAACTAATAAGTTGTCGTTGGTAGACTGGGGCAGTTCTGTTTATGCACAAATAGATGCTGAAGGTAATCCGGTTGCTAGCAACTTTATGGATCTTATGTCTGCTGATATAAGCACAACCAATGCACGTATGGGTGATGTGTATTTTATTGGTGATGAGCAAATGTCGGGCGGGCAGTCATCGCCACGTTTTGATGAGCAAGGTGTTGCTTCAACTCTTTATGCACTGGCATCTGCACAATCTTGCCGATTTGGTGCGGCGGTTATTCCGGCTACAAGCCTGAATTTACCTATGGAGCTTGCCCGGGTTATTGACGGTATGCTTTCAAAAGATAAGGCAACCAGAGATGGCGCTGGTGATTATTTTATGCGAAACATGCCTACAATGGCTAAAGCTTACCTCCCTGAGCTGCCCCGTAAAGTCATTCGCCCTTATATCCCTTATTGGTTTAGTGAGTTTGATGAACACCCAGACACGGTAGTTTATAGCTCACGTAAACAATTTTTAAGACAAGCGGACCATAATCAACAATTACTTGATGTAAACGATGCCCAGCTCGACAGGTACTACAAAGAGTTTTTATTTGATACCGGCGACACCGAAAAAGCATTTTTGGCCTCTATTAGCCGATTAGCAAAATATCCGGTAGTAGGGGGCCTTAGTTTTCATTGGAAAGAAAACTCACTGTTTGTTGAATCATCACTTATCCTGCATGATGAAACACTTGGTACAGCCTTTACCGATGCCATTAACAACACGGTGATGTTAGCACAGGGGATTGAACAAAAAGGTCTCTTTAAATGTTGTTTGTTTGATGCGCGTAAGACCATTCAGCTCGAACGTGATGGCACAGGTGCGTTTAAGTTTGAGAATTTACCTGAGCTTGATTACGAAGTAATGGATGTACAAGCCTCAGACGTAACCAGACCGCATTCGTACTTTGAAGATGGTAAAGACCCTGATGAGCAATTACAGCTCCCGAAAAAGGTTATAAAGTGCGTATTTGAGCTAAACCAAATACACCATACAGGCTGTATTATTTTTGAAGCCTTACCTGATAGGATGAAGATACACCATTACTATCGTCTGCTAGATGCCAGTAAAGAACCAGAATTTAAACGTTTATTAAGTAAGCTCATGCAATACGCGGTTAATATCACAGATGTGGGTGTAGCAGGATTTATGAAGCTACCTTACAAGAATACTCGTGAATTTGATTTGTGTACTAAACAGCCCGATGAGTTTTATCCGCGAGACCCAAAAAGAGCTAAATGCTAAAAGCTGACTAAATTAAAGCAGTAAGGAGAATAACAAACATGGACTACACCCCAAATTATAAAAATTATTCATTGAATGAGCTTCTAGATGCTCAAAAATATATTGATAAAGATAGCTTCCCACAAAGAGCACAAGAGTTAGAATTAGAGATAGCAAATAAAATAAAAGACCCAGAAATAAAAGCAGAGTTTGAAGAGCTAGAAACGAGTAAAAGGTATGCTACTTTTTGGCCTCGTTTTTGGGCCGCGATTATTGATGGTTTAATATTTACAGCATTACTTTATATTGAATGCTTACTCTTTGGCGTTGAATACTCTAACCAAAACATGGTTTTACAAGCCGTTAATGGCGTTCAGTATATTGGCTACGTTGTTTTTATGCATGGGTTTTATGGCCAAACTCTTGGTAAGATGGTGATGGATGTTAAAGTCCTCGATCATGACACTGAAACAGATATTAATCTTAAACAATCGGTTCGCCGAGAATCTGTAAATATTGCTATTAACTCATCTTGGATACTACTACTTTTATCTATTTCAATATCGTTACAACAACTCGGTAGCATACATGAGTTTTTAACTTATTTAATTATGGGTTTGAGTTCTTTAGCTACACTATGGGCATTGTCAGAATTTATAACCATGCTGTTTAATGAAAAGCGTCGTGCAATACATGACTTCATAGGTAAAACGGTTGTTGTTAGGTTGTAATAAGGAGCGCGACTATGTCAATCCCAATAAAAATACCTGAATTACCAAATGATATTGGCGATGTTAAGGTAGCAAATGTTCATGTAGATGTTGGCGATATTGTTTTAGTTAATTCCCCCCTCTTTGATATAGAAACAGATAAAACAATATTAGAAATTCAAGCGTCTGAAGCAGGTGAAATTAGTGAATTTAAGGTTAAAGCTGGGGATTATGTTACTGCTAACCAAGTAGTTGGGATGATGTTACCTGATGAAAACGCTGAAATTAGATTTGTTCACTCTACACCGAAGGAAAATGCTACTTCTAAAGTAAACACCTCAGATAAAAAGAGTAAGAACCATCAAGTTCAACATTATTGGCTGCTAGTTCTTTTTTTTGTGGCTATTGTAGGTATTATTTATACAAGTTTGTAACTGAGAAGATGATGTTATTTGGCTTTTAACAGGTGTATTTAAAGCTAAACAATGACCAAATGATAATTAATGGAATCTTTATTTTAAAGAGAACTCTGAGTTAATAAGTAAAACCTTAAAATGAAAAATTCAATAACCTGCTAAATAGCAGGTTATTAAAGGGGCAGCCTTACTTATGCTCTTCAATGATCTCAGTGATCCCTTCAGCAGAAAGTATTTCTATCCAATAACCATCTGGGTCTTTAATAAAGGCTAAGCCTTTCATTGAGCCATCGTCTGGTTTTTTGACAAACTCAACATCATATTTTGCAAAACGCTCGCATGCTGCGTACACATCTGGCACGCTAATACCGATATGACCAAAGCCTTTTGGTTCATCATTACCACTATGGTAACCTGTAAAACTGTCGTCATTTTCTGTGCCCCAATTATGTGTAAGCTCGATAAGAGCAGGGCGGCGAAATACCCACTGTGCTTTTTCTTTATCGCTGCCTGTTGGCATGTCTTGCTCATAACCTAAAAAGTACAGCGTAAACTCCATTTTAGGGAAGTCATATTTACCAAGTAACTTCATACCTAAAACATTTTGATAGAAATCTAAAGAAGGCTTTGGATCTTTAATGCGCAACATTGTCTGTTGCATTACATAACCTTGCGTAGCGGTTGCGATTTGTTCAGGTGATTCGTTGTAGTTAGACATACACATCCTTTTTAGCTGATATTTCTGGTAATATAATTAGTCTAACATATTCACGTTACCCTTAAATTAATAACAAATATTTTTGATGTGCTAAGACAAATCTTCAGTTCTTAATTTGCTAACCCAAATAAAAAACCGCCCAAACAGGCGGCTTATTTCATCTTACAGCTCAAAGCTTAAAAATCAATTACCCCAAGGATTACTCGCACTTGAACGTTGTTTTCTAGCTCGAGCAAGTTGTTTAGCTTCTTTTTTAGCGTGAATGCGTTTGGCGTCGGTAAAACTTAACTCACACGGTTCACCTGGTTTTTGATCAGCAGGGATCACGCGATCGCGTGGCGGTAATTCGTAGTTGACATTGTCTGGGCGTGGTAAGTTTTTAAGACGATACAAATAAAAGTTCTCGACTTTTTCTTGAGCCCATTGGGTTTTACGTAAAAACTTAACCGTAGATTTAACATCTGGATTATTCTTAAAGCAGTTCAACCGCATATAGGCGTGGAGTAATTCCCAGCCATATTGTTCCACAAGCTCTGTTACGACTTGCTCAATACCAACACCTTGTAGCGGGTTATTGCTGAAAATTTCTTTATTACTCATATCATGCTCTTGTTTATTGTTTACGTAATTAGTTAATTATAATTTGAAAGATCTAATTTAGATACCGCTTATCAATTTGATATACGAACCATTTTAAAAGTTTACATGTTTACCTTATATGGGTAATCTATGCGCTTGAATTGGCATGAGGCTAATTTATTAAATTGATTAAGGAATCTATAAATGGGACTTTTTGATAAGATCAAAACACAAGCTAATACAATTGGAACAAATATTAGTGAATCAACCTCTAAACTAACCAGTGATATCTCTACTGCGTCGAAAGAAAAATCAAAGCTTTCAGCGATTAATTCTGAAATTACTTCAATTAACGGGCAACTAAATATTGCTTACCAAGACATTGGTAAAAAGTATGTATCTAATTTAGTCGATAATAAGGGTGAAAATGTTGAAGCTGTTCTAAAAGATACACTCGACAGAATAGAGCCTCTTTTAGAGAAAAAAATAGAGCTTGAGAAAGAAGCAGTAGAAATTGAGAAAAAATTAAAAGATCAGATAATTCTACAAGAAAAAGCAATTTTTCAACGTGAGTTTGATGAAGAAAAAGAAAAGCTAGAGAAAGCTGTGAAACTGGATGTATTAACAGAAAAAGAGATGCAGGATAAATTAGCTAGAGCTCAGCTTAAATTGGATAATTTTGATAATATTCGTAAAGTTAAAAAACAGTACGATATGCAATTAATTTCAAAGGAAGAACTAAACGAAAAGCTTGCGGCGTTTGGTGTTTAAATTCTTTTTTTAAAAAGGCTCTAAGGTGTTTAGAGCCTTTAAATCTATTACTTACAATTAACTACTACACGGCCGCGTATTTCACCTTTTAATAGGGCTTCTGCATTTGCAATGGCCTCAGATAGCGTAATTTCTTGTGAAATAGTATCTAGGTACTGCGCCTCAACTAACTCACTTAAACGTTGCCATGCTTCAATTCGGTCAGCTTTAGGGCGCATTACGCTATCAATACCCATTAGGCTAATGCCACGAAGGATAAACGGCGCTACCGTTGCCGGAAAGTCCATACCTTGTGCTAAACCACAGGCTGTTACAACACCACCGTATTTAATCGATGCACACACATTTGCAAGGGTGTGGCTACCCACAGAATCAATTGCACCAGCGAATTGCTCTTTTGCCAGTGGTTTACCAGGTGCTGAGAATTCATCGCGAGATAAAACACGTTTTGCGCCTAATTTTTCAAGGTGATCTGCTTCGTTCATACGGCCTGTTGTGGCAACAACATCAAAGCCAAGCTTATTAAGTAAATAGATAGCAAAACTGCCCACGCCGCCATTAGCACCGGTAACAAGAATTTCGCCACTTTGGGGTGTGATACCTTGTTTTTCTAAAGCGATGATACTCAGCATTGCGGTATACCCCGCAGTACCAATTTGCATTGCTTGTTTTGGTGTTAAATTAGCGGGAAGGGGGATAAGCCAATCTGCACTCATAGACGCTTTTGAACTCAAACCACCTTGGTATTTTTCCCCAACACCAAAGCCATTTAACAGAACTTTATCACCTACTTTAAATTCATCACTTTTAGACTCAGTCACTGTGCCTGCAAGGTCAATACCTGGGATCATTGGAAATGTTCTTACCACAGGGCCTTTACCTGTAATCGCTAAAGCATCTTTGTAATTCAAAGTGCTGTAGTCAACATCAATATTTACATCGTGCTGGTGGATGCTCTCTACAGGAAAGTCTGTGTATTCGGCACGATAGCCTTGATCATCTTTGTTGATAACTACCGATTTTACTGATGTTGTCATGTTGACTCCTTTTAGACCGATCGTCTTTTAATGGTTAAAATAAAACCGTATTAAAACGGCATTATAAAATTAAGCGTAAAAATTGAGCTGTATAAAGGGTAAGCGGTTCACTTGATTTATCAAGTTTAGAGCGCATCACTGCGCCTTCCCAGCCAATCCAGAAGAACTCAGCAAGCATTTTACAATCTGATGATTGAGGTATTTGTTTTTGTTGCTTCGCGTCTATTAAGCAGTGTTCAATTAGAGCTTGCCAGCTGGTGTAAGCCTGCTTAATACGTGCAATCATTGCTTCATTAAGGTAGCTGAGCTCTTGGTTTAAATTACCAATTAAGCAGCCGCGATTAAACTCAAACTTTGCCATGCCTTGTTTAGCGTCATTAGCAAACAGTACAATCCTTTCAAGAGGGGTTGTTGCATCGTTTGCTAGGTGGCGTTTTAACTTTGCCTGAAAATAGCTGTCGTAAGCATCTATGAGTGCCAAGCCGAAATCATTTTTACTTTTAAAGTAATGATAAAAAGATCCCTTAGGTACTTGTGCTGATTTTAAGATTAAATCAATGCCGGTTGCGCTAAAGCCTTTTTCAGTTAATACGGCTAACCCTGTATTAATTAGTAGGGCACGCGTATCTGCATTTGAACGCGCTATTTTTGGTGGCCTGCCACGACGGCTCGGCACAGAGTTATTTGTTTCCATGAGCACCATATTAGACCGATCGGTTTTTAATATGCAAGTAATAAATAGACTAAATTGTAATCATCACAAATTTGTCATGATTACAATTTAATTGGGAACTTTGTAGAAATAGGCTAGGTCACAAATATTGAAGCTAAAAGAGCTGTATCGTTTTTAGCTGAATTTAAGTGTATTAATAGATGGTTTTAGTTAAAGAGGTACGACCACTTAGTCATTTAAAATGTTAATTCATTTGAGCATCAGCACGTTAGTTATTGTCAATTTATTTAATTGCTTTTTGCTATTTGAATTTAACAGTTTTATTAACTATTCATTAAATGTAGATGTCAATTTCGCTACATATCTATAAATATAAAAGGTGAGGATATTACCTATGAAGAGACAGAAAAGAGATCGTTTAGAAAGAGCTCATTCTCAAGGTTATAAAGCAGGTTTGGCAGGCCGTTCCAAAGAACAATGCCCTTATCAACAAATAGACCCTAAATCAGAATGGTTAGGCGGCTGGCGAGAAGCCATTGAAAACCGAAATATGTTTAAAACTTAAAGTAGGCACCTTATTTACGCAAAAAAGCCCCACTTTGGGGCTTTTTTGTATCTACAAATTAATATTAGAATGCAGATGTATCTTGGAAAAGACCTACTTTAAGATCTTTTGCTTCATAGATTACGCGGCCATCTACTTCTACAGTACCATCAGCCATACCCATGAATAATTTACGTTTAATTACACGCTTCATGTCTAAACGATAAGTTACTTTTTTAGCTGTCGGTAAGATTTGACCTGTGAATTTAACTTCACCTACACCAAGTGCACGACCAAGACCTGGACCACCAGACCAACCTAGGAAGAAACCAACTAATTGCCACATAGCATCAAGACCAAGACAACCAGGCATTACTGGGTCACCTTTAAAGTGACAGTCGAAGAACCAAAGATCAGGGTTGATATCTAGTTCTGCAACGATTTGGCCTTTACCGTGCTCACCACCATCAGCAGTGATAGAGATAATGCGGTCCATCATTAACATGTTGTCACTTGGTAAACGACAGTTGCCTTCACCGAACATTTCACCTTGACCGCAAAGGACCAATTCTTCTTTTGTATAGCTGTTTTTAGGTTCCATAACTCTCATTCATCGCTTAGAAATTGCCCCGTACTTTAGCGTACACTTGTACGCTAAACAACTCGGAGCAGTTAATTATTTGCTATTTTTCGCTTGTTTTATGACCATTTAATTAAACTGTCGCTGATAAAGGGAGATAAAACCGCGCATTGTGAAGTAAAAATCATTATAATTGCTGTGATTCTTTAACCAGTCTAAAGGAAATTTATGATCCTTTTTGTAAACTCACTGACAGTGATTGATTTTTCTTACTTGTGTAATAAACGCGGCGCAGTTGGCGAGAGCTGGATTGTGGATTTAACTCTGCACGGTCAATTAAATGATGAGTCGATGGTGCTTGATTTTGGCTTAGTTAAAAAGCAAATCAAGGGCATTATTGATAACTGTATCGACCATAAACTTGCTGTGCCTGCCACACTAAACGGTTCACTAACACAGCATGCTGAGCACAGCGTGCTAGATTGTCATTTTGGTGATAATTATCACTTAGCTATGAGCGCTCCTAACCAAGCATATTGTTTAATCGATGCTGATGTTATTGATGAAAAGTCGGTAACCGAGTTTTTAATTAAAACAATTATGCCTGAGCTACCTAGCAACATTGAAAAGATTGAAATTAATTTATACCCAGAGCATAGCCAAAGTTTTTATTATCATTACAGCCATGGTCTTAAAAAGCACGATGGTAATTGTCAGCGTATTATTCATGGTCATCGCTCTCAGATTGGTATTAGCCTTGATGGTATGGCTATGCCTCGCTTACAAAAAGAGTGGGCAGATAAATGGGAAGACATTTATCTAGCAACAGCTGAAGATGAAATCAATAAATCAGACCTTAAGCATGTAACTGCACAAGAGAACGATGTGTGCTTTGCTTACACATCACAGCAGGGCTATTTTGAAATGGCGATAGACAAATCACGCTGCGACATTTTACCTTGCGATACTACGGTTGAGTGCATTGCAGACTACTTAAGTTCACAAGTTAAAAACCAATACCCTGATACAGAAGTTAAAATTACAGCTTACGAAGGGGTTGGCAAAGGGTCTATCAGTTATGCGTAAAGGACTATTGTTAGCAGTATTAGCAGGGGTGTTTTCGCTTTCTGCTACTGCTGTCGAATTAAAAGGACATTTAACTCAAGGTGGCTTAGTAACAGGGCAAATCGAAGGTGCTAAAAGTGTCAGTTTCAATGGCGAGCCACTTAAACTATCTTCTCAAGGTGAGTTTGTATTTGGTTTTGGCCGTGATGCAGATACAAATCACAGCTTAAGTTGGACTGACAGCAAAGGTGTTAGCCACGAACAAGCAATTGTCATCACTAAGCGTGATTATAAAATTGACAAAATTACTGGTGTTGCACAAAAGTATGTTTCGCCACCAAAAGAAGTGTCTGAGCGTATTAGCCGTGAAGCTGTTGCTGTACGTAAAGCCCGCGAAGTTAATTCGGATTTACGATACTTTTTAGACCCTGTTTATAAGCCGGCAACTGGGCGTATCTCAGGTGTTTATGGTAGCCAGCGTTACTTTAATGGTGAGCCTCGCCGCCCGCACTTTGGATTAGACATTGCCAATAAAACGGGTAGCCCAGTGTATGCACCAGTAAGCGGTACTGTGGTGTTTGCTGATGCTGACTTATATTACTCTGGTGGTACCTTAATTCTTGATCATGGCCATGGCGTTACTTCAACTTATATTCATTTAAGCAAATTAGATGTAAAAGTAGGGGATGAAATTAAGCGTGGCGATAAAATTGCGGAGATCGGCGCGACCGGACGCGTAACCGGCCCTCATTTAGACTGGCGTTTTAATTGGAAGAATGAACGCCTTGACCCTGCGCTAATGATGCAAGACACATTAGCTAATGAAAAGTAGAGACTATGATACAACAAATCGATCGTGACGCTATTATTGCAAAGCGTATTGCTGATTCAACAACATCAGTTACAAAAACAGTTTTTCCTGGCCGTACTAATCACCACAATACTTTATTTGGTGGTGACGCATTAGCTTGGATGGATGAAGTAGCATTTATTGCAGCTACACGTTTTTGTCGTAAGCCACTTGTAACGATTTCGTCTGACCGTGTAGATTTTAAAGAAGCCATTCCAGCAGGTACATTTGCAGAACTTATCTCGAAAGTTGTGCATGTAGGTAATACCAGCCTTAAAGTTGATGTTGAAATCTTTTTAGAAAGAATGCACAAAGATGACAAACACTTAGCTATTTCTGGCAGTTTCACGTTTGTAGCTGTTGATGATAATCACAGGCCAACACCGGTTGTTTGCGATAAAATGATCAACGGTTTCGAATAAAGCACGGCTATACCAATTCGCAATAAAACTTAATTAAGCGAATTGGTATTAAACTTAAAAAATAAGTACCTGCGGGTATTTATTTTTACACACAAAAGAACACATCATACTAAATTTTGTGTAAATATTATCTCAGCAAAGATTAAGAAATAAGACTATAAGTAATCAGAGGAGGGTGGCTATGCGTTTACTAATTCTGGTTCTTTATGGCGTTCTTTTATTTTTAGCTTTTAATCAATTAGATTCTTATATGCTGGATTTAATCGCAGCGCTAAGAGGTCAGTTAATTTTAGTTAGCTTTTTACCTGTAGGGTTATGCTATTTTTACAGTAAAAAGATGGCATCAAGCTTACTAGTTTTAAGTACAATTTTGACTTTAGTGCACTTTAAACCTTACTCATCTAATCAGAGGGAGGTCGGTGATATTAAGGTTACACAAATAAACCTACAATATAGTAACCCTAACTTACAACAGATTATCTATAACCAAATGATAGAAGAGAAAAATGATATCCTGGTGTTATTAGAATTTAATGATACACAGCGTCATGTTCTTGATAATCTCAACACAGAATATCATTTGTTTGGTTATGCTGAAGTTGAAGGCGCGCCTTTTGGTATAATCGTTATCTCAAAACTTCCGATTATCCAAAAACAAATTAAACGTTTTGATAATCCAAAACTAGGCTATGTAAAACTTAGTTTTTTGCATAATAACATTATGTTAAATAGCCTTGTTTTTCATCCTCCATCACCAAGAGATAGAACTCTATGGACGCAACGCAACTCTGTTTTAAGTAAAGTGCAAAACGAAATTAAAACTTTAGGAGGGAATTGGTTAATTGCAGGGGATTTTAACACGGTTCCATGGTCGCGCTATTTTATTGAAGCTGATAATAATTGCTTTGATCGTAGTGGATTTTATGTAACTTGGCCTTCTAAAATTCAATATAATGGCTTACCAGTTTTAGGTCTTCCTATTGACCATTGTATTGCAAGTGAGAAAATTAGGCTAACTAATATTAATACTAGTTTCGTTAAAGGTAGCGACCACAGGTCGCTTACCTATGAAGTTAAACTATCTAAACAGTGAAGTTGTCTTAATTTACTATTTTCTATCAATATCTCTACTAACATACTTAATTCAAAATTATCCCAAGGCTTTGCCGTAATCATTGTTGCGACTTTATCTTTGACTGCATGCTTAGATGCTTCCATCTCTGCATAGCCAGTTAATAACATACGCGAACTGTAAGGTTTTACTGCCTTAATTTTCTCAAGTACAGCTAAACCACTCAAAGAAGGCATTAATAGATCACAAATTACCAGGTCAAGCGCATTTTGTTTCGCATATTCAATAGCTGCATAGGGATCACTGTAACAAACTACAGAATAGTTACTAATTAGCAGCCGTTTTAATGAGCGCAAAATTGCCTCATCATCATCAATTATTAATACAGTTTCTTTCATTAGCTTGCACCCAATAAGTGTTTTAGATCATAAAGAACATGTTTAAAATTTCGCTTATGAGGAAATAGCCAAAATGCCTTATTTGAATAGGATAGTGCTTTCGAGTAATTACCTAATTCTCTATAAAACTCACCATAACACTCACTTAAACGTGCTTTTATTTTCTTTAATTCTCCTTTTGTAACCCCGTATTGATTCCTGCGTATAATTTCAACCATTGCGGCTAATCGATTTTCTCTATTAGCAGTTATTGAGTTTGCTCGCATCAAGTAGTGCATTGCGCACAAAGAGCTGTAAGCTACATCACCTTGCTTAGCTATTTTTAACCAACAATCCAGATCTGTTGCGCTTGTTAATTTGTGATCAAATCCGCCTACGTCAATCAAAGCGGCACGTTTAACCATTACAGATGAAGTGCCAACAATGTTAGTTGTTATCATTTGACTTATTGGGTTTTTCAGCAAATGAAATTCTGTGTTCGTTCTATTGCTGTCGAATTCAGGCCAGTAGTCAAAACAGCTGATTATGTCTTCATTTTTTTCATTAAAGTGCATGTAGTCAGTAAAACTTAACACACAGTCTGGGTGTTTTTTATGAAATGCAAACTGTTTAGCTAGTTTATCTTTTGACCAGTAATCGTCTGCATCTAAAAATGCAACATACTCTGAATTTGCTTGTGTGATGGCCAAGTTTCTTGCTGCCACGACACCTTTCCTATTTTGCGTAAATAAACGTACTTCTTTATTTGTTTTAGCGAGTTGTTGTAAGTAGTCTATGCTTCCGTCAGTAGACCCATCATCAACAATAATAATTTCAAAATTAACATCATTTTGTTGGTAAATACTGTTTATGCATGTCTCTAAATACTTGAGACAATTGTAATTAGGGATGATTACACTAACTTGAGTAGACATAAGATTACTCCAAAAACTTAAACATATTATTCTTGTAGTACGCAATTTAGAAGCCACTTTTATTAGCTCGATATTGGCTATAATTCTCTGATTTTTCTTTTTGTGCGTTGCATTTTGCAATTATTTATAGATTTGACGTCTCAAATTGAGAAAAGTACCCCATAAAAAGCAGGTATGGTTATTGCCCTTGTTTCTACATATATTTTAGTAGGAGCATTTTATGAAACACATCGCTATCTTAGTTCCGAGTTTCCCAGTTGCATCAGAAACATTTGTTGTCACAGAAATTAATGCACTTCTAGATGCTGGACATAAAGTGACGGTATTCACTTTTGAAAAAACCTCTGTGTTGATTAATTTATCAAGTGCAATAGAGGTCAAAGAGATTGAAAAGCCTGATTTTAAAAAAATACTTCCCGCAATGTTTAATGTTGTGAAACTCAGTAAAGCAATAAATACTGCAATCCAGTTTCGCTCGATATCTACACAATCTCTTATTGGCTATGGCTACAAAATTGCTCAGTACCTTAAAGTTGCCAAAATAGATCATTTGCACTGCCATTTTATGCATGGCCCTTTAGCGTATGGCATTGTTGCTGCGAAAATGGCAAATATCACTGTCTCTTCGATAGGGCATGGCCATGATGTTTATGTGAATAGTGCCGATTTAAACTCGAAATTAGCTTTATGTGATTTCTCTGTCGCTGTGTGTGAAGAAATGGCTATGCAGTTTAAAAAATGCGAAAAAAGTAACGTGAAATTACTTCACTGCGGTATCGATACTACAAAATTTAACCAAACGCCTTCATCATTAAGTGAATCTGTAAGGTTAATTTTTATAGGTAGGCTAGTCGAAAAGAAAGGGCTTCAATTCTTATTACCAGCTCTTAAACATATGCCTAAAGAATTTGGTATTACTTTAGATATCGTTGGCGACGGTCCAATGATCAACGACCTAATGTATATGGCTGAAGAGCTTGGCGTAAGAAAGTCAGTCCGGTTTCTAGGTGAAAAACCTCATGCTTGGGTAAGTGAAAACCTAGTGAATTATTCAGCTTTGATTGCCCCATTTTGTGTCGCTAAAAATGGTGACCGAGATACAGGGCCACTGGTTTTAAAAGAGGCAATGGCATGTGGTTTACCCGTTTTAACAACCACTTTAATGGGTGCGAATGAAATTGTTACGCCTAATGTTGGCATGAAATGTATGCCTAGCAGTATCTCTGGTATTAGCAAGATGCTTTATAAATTTCATCAGTTGTCACCTCATAAACGCTATTTACTCGGCCAAAATGCAAAACAACATGTTAATCAGCACTACAATGCATTTAACCAGGCTAAACAACTATCAAAGTGGGTTGAAGCTTTGTAAGGAACAGTTATGAGTAATCTAAAACAAATAGGTTATTTTGCCGTCGCAGTATTATCAGTAAAAGGACTAGGCTTTTTATTGCTACCAATTAGCACACGATTTCTAAGTCAAGTAGAGTTTGGTCAGTTAAATTTTCTAGTAACTGTTTCTGCGCTGTGTTCGCTTATTTTATCAATAGGCTTACCAGAGCTTTTACTTAAACAACAGTACAATACTCATACTGAAAAACTTGCTCTGTTTCGTGACGCGGTAATAACAACCTTTATATTTAGTTTACTCTTTGCGGGTTGTTCTTTGATTTTTTCTGAGCAAATAGCACATCAGTTACCGGCCAAAGTTGATCCTCTAGATTTAAGGCTATTAATTGTTAACCTTATACTATCGGCGCTAATTGGTATTCCGTACATTTATTACCGCTTGACTAATAATGCGAGAACATATTGTTATTTATGCATTTCTCATGCTTTAGTCCAAACAACATTAACGATTACCTTACTATTTTTAGGTTTCAGTATCACTGGAGTTATGGTGTCGGGCGTAGTGAGTAGTTTACTTATTGTATGTATTAGCTATTTTGATATTTTAAAGGTTATTAATGTAAGTTATTCAGAGTTTTCTTGGCGAATACAAGGGAAACAGACTGTTTTTATCATTTCTATTGTTATCTCTAGTTTATTTATTTATGCCGGAAACGGCGCTGAAAATTGGTTTATAGTTGCAAACTTTGATGAGACATTGTTAGCGAATTACTACGTGGCGGCGCAGTTTGCAGTATTAACTTCGTTTACGTTTGAGCCTATACGCCTTTGGTGGTTTGCTAAACGTTTTAGCCTAGTTAAAAACAATAAATCTGAATACGAAAGTAAAGCCATTCTCTGTTTGAGTGTTGGTTTAGCGCTTTGCGTAGTGATGTCTGTTCTTGCTCCAATCACTTTAAATTTAGTGTTACCTGATAATTACCACGGCAACGAGCACTGGTTAGTATTGTTAATTGTTGTGGTTGCTATTAGGCTCCATAGCGATATTTTGAATATTGGTTGTTATACGCATAAGAATGGGATCTGGGTACCCATTATTAATTTTTTAACTGCATTAGTCGGTCTGAGCCTTTTATATCTTCTGGTGCCAATGTTTGCAGTAGAAGGAGCGATCTTATCTTTAATTATTATGCAGAGCTTTAAACTGTTATGTTTTTACTTAACTAGCCAAAAATTTGTTCCGCTAACTTTTAAACTATCTTCACTTGCTCCTAGTTGGCTTGCTTTATTGATCATAGCGGGTATTTCGTTTATGCCTGGCAATTTAATTCTACAAGTAGGTGTCCTGTTAACGTACATTTTTGTATTTATTAATCAGTACAAGAGCATCATTTTACGAGTTATCAAAAAAACGGTAGAGGAGCGTAAATATGCTCAATTACTATAAGCAAAATCAACTTGTAATAAATGGTATTGTTGTCACCGTACTGGTTATTTCGACTTACTCGCTACTAGGTCCTATCGCCGTTTTTGCTTTATTACTACTTCCTTTTGCAGCGTTTACAGCAGTGAAAGTCAGTGTTGCATTTATTATCTTATTTATTCTTTTTAGTTATTTTAGGCTACACGAAGCATTTCCTGTTTTGATGCCATTAAAAATTCCTAAGCTCTTGGCATTAGCATCTCTTTTAGGGATTGCATGGCATCTATTTATTTCGCAGAAATTAAAGCCTCATTGGCATACAAATCACCTTATATTTTTTGCTTGGTTTATTTGGTTAACTATTTGCGTATTCAGTGCGGCTAACCGTGGTTTAGCGCTTGAGTATTGGTCAGGTGTGTTGATTAAAGTGCTCATAATGGTGTTTGCAATTTCATGGTGGATGACTTCTCTACAACATTTTAATGTTATCCGCATTGGTATTATGATTTCAGGCTCAGCCATCGCGCTTGTAGCCTTAAGTAATAAAATGAATGGGATCGGTCTTGTTGAAGGAACTCGTGTGACTATTTCGCGAGAGCTTCGCTCACAACTCGGTGACCCGAATGATTTATCACTTGTCATGATGTTCCCAGTGTCTTTTCTTGCAGCTGAAGTTTTTGATAGTAGCGCCCATAAAATAAGACGTTTTATAGCACTCATCTGTCTAATAGTTGCGATTAGTGGCGTTATTGCTACTCAAAGTCGTGGGGGATTACTGGGGATTGCAGCAGTATTAAGCTTTTTTATCTATCAAAAAATTAAAAATCCAATCATTGTTGGTTGTATAGGTGCTGTCGGAATGCTCGCGATGATTGTTTTTGCAGGGATATCAGATAGACAAAGTGGTGGTGCTCATGAAGATGGTGTCGATGAGTCTGCAATGGGCCGTATCTATGCTTGGCATGCGGCAATTAACATGGCGCTGTCTAATCCATTGACTGGGGTAGGTGTAAATAATTTTGTCGCGAATTATTTTTTCTATAGTCCACATTGGGATGGCAAGAATCATGCAGTACACAGTACATGGTTTCAAGTACTTGGCGAAACAGGCATTGTTGGGATGTTCATATTCATTGCCCTGATCACATGTATTTACAGAAGTTTAAACCGTGTTTTCTTGATAAATAAACAGCTTAACGATGAAAAAATAGCAGTGAATGCGAAAGCACTTAAAGGCGGGCTGATAGGCTTTATGGTGTCAGGAACCTTTTTAACTCAAGCTTTTACTTGGCCTATATACATCATCTTGGCGTTAACTATTGCTCTTGAAAAGCTTGTTATAGATAAACAAAAGGAAAGGCATTATGACTGAGAATTTAAAACAGTGGTTAAAATCAAGTGACAGTCCTTTTGCAAAGTCACTTTTTCAATTTGCAAAACTCATTCGCAATCCGCAAATGTTTGTAATACCAGGTTTCCATGCATGCCTATACAAACTGCATTTACTTGTTAAAACAATTTTCAGTGAACTATTACGTATCTTCTATTATACGCCAATTTTTAAAAGCCAAATTAAAGGTTCAAAACGTAATTTATATCTTTATTCTGGTATGCCACAAATTTTAGGGCAGCTAGATATAACGTGCCAAGATAATTCTCGTATTAGTGGTATTAGCACTTTTTGTGGTCGTAGTCATGGGTTAAACAAATCGCAACTTATCATTGGTAACAATGTCGATATTGGTTGGCAAAACTCATTCTCTGTGGCTGGTAAAATTGTTCTGCAAGATGATGTTAGGCTTGCTGGACGGGTTTTTTTAGCTGGTTTTCCAGGCCACCCTTTAAACTCGCAAAGGCGTGCTTTAGGTGAGCCTGATGATGATTCGCAAGTCGGAGACATCATTATAGAGCAAGGGGCTTGGGTTGGAACGGGGGCGACAATCCTTGCTGGTGTAACAGTAGGAAAGGGCGCAATAGTTGCTGCAAGTAGTGTTGTTACAAAAGATGTACCTGCAAATACGATCGTGGCTGGAAACCCTGCAAAAGTTGTTAAGAAGCTGGAGTCAGAGTCATGAAATTTATCGTTTTTGGTGAAGATTGGCAAAGCCATCCAAGCAGTACTCAACATATCTTTAAAGAATTAGCGAAAAGCTATGATATTGTATGGATAAATTCAATCGGTATGCGAAAGCCAACAATAAAGTTGCTTGATGTAAAAAGAGTTTTTTACAAACTAAAATCGTTAGTGTTGAAAAAGAGGCATACTGAAGAATCTGCAGACAAGCACAGCAAACTTAAAGATCATACTTTGCCGATTTTACCTTGGCATGACAATAAGCTTGTAAAAGCATTTAATAATTGGATTTTTAATAAAAAGTCTTTTGTTGATAATGAACCTATCATCTATTGGGTTAGTGTACCTACTGCCATATACCTTATTAATTTACGTCCCATAGACAAGATCGTTTATTATTGTGGCGATGACTTTTCGGCCTTAGCGGGTGTTGATCATTTAATGGTTGCTCCACTAGAGAGAGAGCTTATTCTTAAAGCCGACCTCATTTATGTAGTAAGTGAATTTCTTTCTAGCAAAATGCCAAAGCATAAAGTTAAGCTGTTATCTCATGGTGTTGACTTTGATTTATTTAATAATAAAAAGCAGAAGGCAGTTGAACTTAGTAATATAAATAAACCGGTTATTGGCTTTTATGGTTCTTTAAATGCGTGGCTCGACAAAGAACTTTTGCAAAAACTGGCACTTGAACGGCCTCAATACCAAATAATGTTAATTGGTAACATTATTGAAGACTTTGATTCATTATTATCCCTTAACAATGTGTCCCATGTACCCGCAGTAGAGCACCATAAACTTGCTACTTTTTCTCAACATTGGCATGTCTCGATTCTCCCATTTGTTGATAATGCGCAAATTAGAGCATGCGATCCGCTTAAACTTAAGGAATATCTAGCGACAGGAACCCCCATTGTTTCAACTAATTTTGCTGCAGTGAGACCCTATCAAGAGGCTGTGCTGATCGCAGACTCTATGAATGCCTTCATTGAGCGTGTGGACTATGCCATTAGCATAAGCGATGAGCAAAAGCTTAATTGGCGACAAACTCAAGCTGAATACGCAAAAAATCACAGTTGGCAAGTTAAGGCGCTACAAATAAGTGATGAGCTAGGGCTTGGTTAACTTCATCTATTAAAAGCTGCATTAACGCAGCTTTTTTTATTTTTGGAACAAGATCTGCAACAGAATAACTAATTGAAATTATCGCAATTTATTTTTTTCAAAATGCAAATATAACTGCATTTTTTTGCAAATTGCAAAGCAATAGGTAACTCCATGTTAGTTAAAGAGCAGATCAAACGATTAATATATTTAGGGCTTTATGCGCTTTACACGCGTATTAAGCTTTTTATTATTCCGTTTTGCATTGTGCCTCTTGTTGTTATTTTCATGGGGCTGACTGCTCAAAAACAATATACCAACCACGCAACCATTTTGATTGAAGAATCTGCACTTTTAAATCCGTACTTAGATGATCTGTCTTTTTCATTTCAGTTATCAGATCGTATGGCAGCACTTAGAACTTTAGTTATAAGCAGAAAAGTACTTATTGCTGTCGCTAAGGAAACTAATTTAATCGCAGAAGATGCAACGCCAAAACAAGTTGAAGAAATTCATCAAAAGCTCTCTAAAGCTCTCTCTTTGTCATTAATCGGCGATGAATTAGTGCGTATAAACTTTATATGGCACGACCAAAGTCAAATGAAACCTGTACTTGAAAAAGTGGTAGAGAAATTTATTGAACGCTTACTTGCGCCAACTAAAGCCTCTTTAGATACGTCAGAACAATTTTTCTTTCAACAACTTGAAGGGTTACGCCAAGAGTTAGAAGTATCTGAAGAATCTCTTGCTAAATTTAAAAGCCAAAATAGCAATACATTACCAACGGTTTTACATAGCAACCGCGAAACATTCGATAAATTATTATCGGAAAAACAGCAGAAATTAATTGCTCTTTCTGGTGCTAAAGCAAAGCTCAATGCACTAAAAAATAAAGTAGGGCAAGCTAATCCAATCCTAGGGAAGTTAGAAGAAAAAATTATTCGTACAGAATCTGAATTAAGTCTACTGCGCACTCGTTATACAGATAAGCACAGTAAAGTTATTGAAAAAACACGTACTTTAAAAAACTTAAAAGCGCGTCAGCAGTCATTACTTGAATCAAGCGAAGATTTAGATACCTCGAATTTAGATCAACTTTGGCAAATGGTTAATACCTTGCCTTCGGGTGAAAATAAAGAATCCAGTGTATTGGTTTCTCAGCTGCTTGCCTTAGAAGAGGCTAAAAATAACCTGCTTCAACAGGAACAAGAATTTGCAATGCTAGAAGAACAGGTAAAAGAGGTAAGCGAGAGATTGTTAATTACCAGCGATGTAGAAAAACAGCTAAGAAAATTAGAACGAGATTACGAAGTTAAACAATCGTTGTACAAAGATATGTTAAGCCGATACGAAATGGCAAAAGTAACAGGAAAACTTGTTAAATATGAAGGCCCAGACAAAGTAAAAACAATTGAACGCGCCTATAGCCCAACGCAACCAATCAATACCTCTTTAGTCATGACAATCGTGATTGGAGTTGTGCTTGGAATGTTTACAGGTGGAGCAAGTGTATTTGTTGCTTCACTTTGCGACAGCCATCTAAAAGATATTCAAACTATTGAAAAGCTTAGTAATGCACACGTAGTAACTGTCCTGCCAATTATAAACAGCAGTGCATCTAACAAGCATATTGAAGGAGAACCTTTATGAAGGTAATGCACTTAGTACAGCATTTAGAAGTTGGCGGCCTAGAAAAAATGGCAATTACGCTATTAAAGAATAGTCAATATAGCCAAACAACCATCATCGTCTCGTTAGAAGGTGATAAGGAGTCCGCAATCAAACAATGGCCGGAACTTAGCAATTATAAAAGCAGTGTTTTTTGTTTAAATAAAGCACCTGGCTTTAAAGGTTCGGTTATAAAAAAATTAAAGGCGCTTATAAAAGAGCAGCAAATAGATATTATTCATAGTCATCATATAGGTCCATTACTGTACGCTGGTATTGTGTGTTCATTAACAACTAAGCGTATTCGCCATGTTTCGACTATTCATGATGCTTGGTATTTAAACAATATTAAGCAACGTTTTTTCACCAGAGCTCTTAACTTATTAACACATATTCATTGGGTAGCAGATGCAAACATCGTAGCCAATGAGTTTCAATCAAAAACGTCAATCATACCTCAACAGACAATTTTAAATGGTATTGATTGCGAGCAATTTAAAGCAATAGATAAATCATGTGCACGCCAGCAGTTAAACTTACCAGAAAATGTTCAGTTGATCGGGTGTGCAGCCCGACTAATTGAAGGTAAAGGGCATAAAGACTTAATACATGCTCTCATTTATTTGCCTGAGAATTATCACCTTGTATTTGCAGGCGATGGTGACCAGAGAGATTTACTCCACAAAGCTGTTGAAAGCTATGATTTAAAATCGCGAGTACATTTCTTAGGAAATATACACGACATGAGAGTTTTTTACTCTAGCATCGATGTTATGTGTCTATATTCGAAACGAGAAGGTCTGCCCCTGTCTATCATTGAAGCGATGTCATGTGGAGTACCTATTGTCGCATCTGATGTAGGTGGTATTCACGAAGTTGTAACTGATAAAGAGGGGGAATTGATTGCAGCAAATAACTACAAGCTAATTGCCCCTGCAATATTACGTACTTTGCAATTACCAAACGGAAATCCTATTCGTCATCATGCTATTGCTGTTGCTGATGCACGGACCATGAGTAGTCAATATGACAATTTATACACAGCGTTAGCGTGATGGGAGGCTATGATGACAATTTTCAGTATCGTATTTTTAGTATTAGTATTCGTTGCAATTTACCACCATGTTGGATATCCAATCATGGTTAATTGGGCTGCAAAAAGTCACAAATCTAAACACAAAAATAGCAAGGCTGACCCTAAAACCTATCAGCCAAATATTGGTATTTTAATGTGCGCGTATAACGAACAAGACCACATAGCAGAAAAGTTACATAACTTAGCCTCATTGTTATATGACAATGATCATTACAGCATACATGTCTATTTTGATGGTTGCACAGATGCGACGGTGAACAGAGCTTATGAGGCTCAACGTGTTTTACTGAGCCATGGTGTGCAATGTTTTTTCCATGTTAGGGAAGAGAACAAAGGTAAAGTGCATGGATTAAATACATTAATGGGGTTAGCTAAATTTCAAAATGATATTTTATTGTTCACTGACGTGAGCGCGCTATTGAGCATTGATGCTTTAAATAAGGTCGCCGATAAATTTAGTAATCCAAAAGTTGCAATTTCTACGGGAGTGTACACACTTGATGATAGGGCTCCAGATGCACAAAAAGCATATTGGAAGTATCAAAATCAGGTAAAACTATCTGAGTCCGAGCTAGGTGCAGTAATTGGTGTGCCTGGTGCCATGTTTGCGATGCGTTCAACATCGGCAATAGAGCTTGATGATAACACTATTAATGATGACTTTATTTTATCTATGAATGCGCTTGCACAAGGTGGTAAGGCAGTATTAGATGAAGACGTTGTTATTTATGAGCGTGAATGCGATTTACAACAAGAAGACTACAAACGTCGTATCCGCCTTGGAGCAGGGAATTGGCAACAAATTAAGTCCCTAAAACAGCTTCTAAAGCCTCAACTTGGTTGGACGAGTTTAAACTTTTTTTCGCATAAAGTACTGCGCGGCGTGATGCCGATTATCTTAGCGTGTATCTACTTGTGTATTTTATTCGAAGCTGCATTCATGAAAACCACATGGGCAGTGTTTTTAGCCATAGGCATTTTAAGCTTACACGGTGTTGAGCTGTTAAAGAGTGTTTTTAATATTAAAATACGCGTACCCATTTTGGATAAAGTAAACTATATTTTAAACAGTTATTTTCTGTCTTTATATGGAATTATACGCTACGAGCTAGGGTACTTTAATGCCCCTTGGCGACGTGTGAGGGATAACAATGTGAATCGTTCTTCTTGTGAGATATCTGGTAAGTCGCTTGTGAAGGTTATAAAGCGTGGCTGTGATGTTATCGGTGCATTAGTTGCAATCGCTCTCGTTTGGCCCATTTGTTTATTTGCCGCTATCGCAATTAAATTAACTTCTAAAGGCCCGATTATTTTTAGCCAACTTCGTGTCGGTGAAAGCTCAGATGACTTTGTCAAATTATTTAATGTATATAAGTTTCGCTCTATGGTTGTTGATGCTGAATTAAAATCAGGTGCCGTATGGGCGAGTAAGGATGATCCACGAATTACTCCTATTGGCAGATTTATGAGAAAAACGCGTATTGATGAGTTACCGCAATTAATAAACGTTCTTAAAGGGGATATGTCATTAATTGGTCCAAGACCAGAGCGTCCAGTTTTCTATGCAAAATTAGAAAAAAATATCCCCTATTTTTGTCAACGAACTTATGGCGTAAAACCTGGTATTTCGGGTCTTGCCCAAGTAATGAATGGCTACGACGAATCAATAGAAGATGCTCGCAGTAAAATTGGTTGGGATTATGCTTATTCACTTAGTATGTCTACGCCATTAGCATGGCTAAAATTAGAATGCTCAATAATTGTCAAAACGCTAATGGTTGTTTTTACAGGAAAAGGCCAATAGTTTTATGGTCAAAATCAGTTGCATAATGCAAATTAATTCTTATAAATTAATTGCATTATGCACAAAGTAAATAAAAACTTAAAATTATCAATATCTTATATTCTGGCATTTAAGTTGTAACAGTAAGATTAACCAAACCATCTTAAAGGTAGAAAATCATGACTAATACAACTAAATCTGATGCAAATACCACATTCATCACTTTACCAAATGATTTCTCTGGCTTAGCAGTCGATAGCTTCAAAGATCAGTTCGAAACGGTAGCCACGAGTGAACAATTAAATGTGGTTCTGGATTTTAGTGACACCACCTTCATCGACTCCTCAGGTATTGGTGCGATGGTATTTTTATATAAACGAATTGAGAAAAAAGGCCAAAAGCTTTCTTTACTGAACGTTTCAGGTCAACCACATAAATTAATGAGTTTACTAAGAGTAGATAAAACCATCCCATTCATTGAGCAAGCTGACATCGCGTGAGGTGAGTTATGAAGCACATACTAATAACAGTTTTACTGATTATAATTGGCGGATGTGCTTCTTGGCCTGATGAAGGACAAGGAGGCTGGGCCGAAAAATACCAAAATTACCCATTAACCGATGAACAAAATGAGCTTATTTACGATACACAAGAAACAGTGGTTTTGAGTGAGTTCGAACATCACGTTTTGAAATTAGATTTGTTGAAAGCTCAAGGCATCAAACAATGTATGCCCGCTCAATTGCTTAAAGCTCAAATTTATGAAAATCGTATACGTCGTTTAATCGCAGCCCAAATGTGGGAAGACGCAGAGCATGATCTTTTGATCCATTACCACGGCCTAAACCAGTTATCAAAACACTTTGAAACAGTTAATGCGATGACGCAATGTGCTGGCCCAACGGAAAATGAGCAGGTGATGACTGCATCATTGAAAGAGCAGATCACTGAGCTGCTAAATAGTGACAATCAATTCTCTTTTAATGACTTTCAAGTAACACCTAAATACATCTCTCGATTATCACAAGCGGCTGACTTAATAAAACAAGTAGATAAAATCAACTTATTACTAGTAGGGCATACAGATATTAGCGGGCAACAAACCAATAACTATGAATTAGCATTGAAACGTGCAGAGACGGTTAAACATTGGTTAGGAATTTACGGGGTTAATCCAGCTACGATTACAACGCTCACACAAGGTAGTTTATCACCTTATAGCAATGAGCTCGACTCAAATGCTAAACGCCACTCAGATAGACGTGTAGAAGCGATAGTTATTGATATTACTGACAAAGATACGAACAAAAAAGTACATGCATTATCCAGTTGGACCAAAGTTTTAAATGGTCCTAAGGGGCAATAATATGAAACAATTAATTTTAATATGCTTACTTATGTTCTCAACACTCGCTGTTGCAGAGCAAGTTCAAGTCGGAAACAAAATATATTTATACTTACCGGGTGAAGTAGAGTTTGATGAACCATTTGAAGTTGCCAAAGATGGCACCATCACTTTACCTGAGCTTGGTAAGATTAAAGTAACTGGCGCTGAACTTGCTGAAATTGAACAGCAACTACGTGCTGCATTAAGCGAAGTCTATGTTGCGATGGACGATTTTTATGTCGAAATTCGTTCTAGAGATATTTTTATTAATGTTATGGGTTATGTGAACGACCCATCTCAAGTCAGTATTCCCCGTGATGGTAATATCCAAATGGTCATTGCACGTGCAGGTGGCTTGAAACCAGGGGCACAGCTAGACAGACTACAAATTCGTCGCGGTAACGATGTAATAGAATTCAATTACAAAGCCTATTTAGATTCAGGCAACATTGACTTATTACCCCAATTACAAAGTGCCGACACAGTATTCGTACCTGTATCACCACTATTAGGCAATGTACAAATCGATTTTGATGCGCAAACATTAAGTGCATCCGGTGATGCCAGCGATAATAGTGCAATCACCTTACTTGGTGAAGTCCACAATCCAGGTAGTTTTTCATTCAAAGAAAATATGAGTGTATTAGATGCATTGATGCGAGCTGAAGGCGTAACTCGCTACGCAGATGTAACCAAAATTCGCGTTATCGTAGACAAAACACCTGTTGTTTTTGACCTAAAAGCGTATTTGGATAAACCTAACAACGATACAATGCCTGCATTAAAAGCTGGTTCTACGATTTACGTGCCTATCATGGTTGATGATGTAAACACTACATCACGTACCGTCTACATCATGGGTGAAGTACAAAAGCCGGGTGCTTATGAGGCCGGCGATAGTACCAGCTTTTTAGATATTCTTGCGAATGCCGGCGGGCCGACTCGCTTTGCAGAAACTCGCCAGATTAAGATTTTAACGCCATCGGGCGAAAGTATTTTATTCGATCTGCAAGGCTACAGTGAAGGAATTGTGACTGTAAAAGTGCCTAACTTAAACCCAGGAGATGTGATTTTTGTTCCAGAAAAGACTGACCAAAATGAAAAAAGTTGGTTGAAAGTGCCACCAAAACGCGCAATTAAAATTATCGGCGCAATCCAATCACCGGGCCGTTATGAATGGAGTCCCGAAATGGATTTCACAGATTTACTTGCGCATGCAGGCGGGCCAACTAAAGGCGCAAATATCAATGATATAAAGATCGTTCGTAACGGTGAAGTCACTAAACGTTTCGATTTAGAGCAGTATACAATTAATGATGCAGGAAACTATGAATTACCCAACTTGATTGCTGGCGACACTATCATTGTTGAGGAACTGCCAGTTGATCCTGCTGATAATAAATCGCAATGGATCCGCCAAGAATCAAGTAAATCTATTTATATAATGGGGCAAGTTGGTTCTCCTGGCCGCTATGCATTTAATACCAATATGCATTTTATTGATATTTTAGCCGCGGCTGATGGTCCTACAGATAATGCAGATTTACGTAATATTCGTATTACCCATCGTAATGGAAACACTGCAAAGGTTAGTAAGTTAAACCTCGCACTTTATTTTGAAACAGGCGATGAAACACTGTTTCCACACGTTTTACCAGGCGATACCATCTACATTCCTGAAAAAGATAAAGATTGGTTACGTACCCCTAAAGAGCAAGTAGTGCGTATTATGGGGGCTGTTGAAAAGCCTGGTCGTTACAGCTTTGATGACACTATGACGGTACTTGACGTACTAGCAGAAGCAGGCGGTCCATCAAGCTCTGCACTCATAGACAAAATTGTGGTGGTTAATCATTCATGCTGTAAAGAGCAGTCTCGTGTATTTGATTTAGAAGAGTTTGTTAAGAATCCGAATTCAGCGTATATCCCTGTGTTACGTGCCGGCGATACGCTTTATGTGCCAGATAAAGGTCAGGATTTAATTAGCCAATTTAAATCTAACTTTCTCGACTTCATAACAGTAATCGCTTTAGTGGTGGGCCTATGAAAATGATACCTTCTCAATACCAAGAGCTTGAAGCAGTTTGTAATGAAATTGATAACCTTAAAGCTCGCTGTATTTGTTTTATATCTTTAACAGGAAGTGAGGGTTCAACTTCCTTATGTACTAGCGTTGCAACAAGACTATGCAATCAATCAAAAAAAGTTTTGATCATTGATTTGAACCCAATTTCGCCTTTTAAACTTGATCAGAACCAAAGTACTGACGTTGGGCCATGGTGCTTTAGTGATATAAGTTGTCAATTGAATATTATTAGCACAGATCACGTTGATATTTTAACTATGCAGCATCTAAATGAGCTGGAATCAGTTAAAAACAAATCAATCCTAAACGATGCAATTGAACGAATAAAACAAGAATATGACTATGTGTTTATTGATATGAGCCCAGCACTTAAGTGTAATCGAGGCAATGTACCATTACATGCGCTAAGCTTATGTACTGACATGACATTTTTGACTGTTTCATTAGGTTTAAATGATGAAGAAGCACTGTGCCATGGCATTACAAATCTAGAGCAAGCAGGATTGACTGAGATTAAAATTGTAGTCGCACAGCATAACTTTGCTCCACTGGGTACACGTTTGATTGAGTCACTTAAAACGCGCCAACATAAATGGCCTAAACTTTCTAATTACCTAATAAATAAAATAATTAAACAACGTTGGTTGTTTACTGCATATTGAGAGACAAATGGACTGCCTTTATCAAAAGAGTTATACGCTAGATTGGCCGATAGTGAGTGAGATACGGCATGTTTTAAAACATATCCTTACTGCAATTAGTGTCAAGCACCAAGACATTGATGCTGCAGGCCTTGTAGCAACCGAGTATTTAACTAATTTACTACGCCACACAAAGAAAAATGATAAGCCTTTGTTATTTAGTATATTTAAAGTATCAAACCAGCAGTTACGAATTGAATTTAAAGATTCATTTAAAAGTTATGATATTTTTAATAATCACTCATCAAATTGGGAAATAGACAGCGGTGAGCTTGTTGAAGGGGGGATGGGGGTTGCGCTTATCAAGCATTATTTTCCTAATGCTAGCTATAATACTCATCATCAATTTAATACATTTTCTTTCTGTTTAAACAATATCGATAAGCGGCCAACATTGATATACATTGATGATGATAAGTCACAATTGGCTCTGCTTAAAGCCTATTTATCTGAACATTTTCAAGTAATTTGTTGCGAAGACATTGAATCAGGTTGGCAAGAGATCCTTACCTCAGGTGCGACGATTTTACTGTTAGACCACAAGCTTAAAAATGGTACGAGTGAGCCGCTATTAAAACGACTAAACCAGTCAAATCTAAAAATTAATTTATCAGTTGTTATGCTCACGGGGGATGACAGTGAAGAGTTGATAAAAAGAATTAATATGCTCGGCGTTGATGATTATCTAGTTAAACCTGTTACCAAAACTAGATTACTGCAAAGTATTGAAAGAATTGTTCATCGGTTCTCTGCTTTAAAGTACTTTGTTAATGAGGACCGAGCACCAACCAAACGCGAGTTAGAAACGTATAACGCTTATAATTTTGGCTCAATTATAAGCCAAATGGGGGGAGATTTTTGTTTGTATCCCCACCAGCATAGCAACGCCGTGGTAATTGGCGATATGATGGGACATGGTCTAGTCGCTTTAAAAGAGAGCTTTGCTATTAAAGGTTTTTTAAGTGGTTGTTTAGCAACAGAGATCCCTTTAGAGACCGTACTACCTATGTTGAATAGAGCCCTTTCTGAGCAGCGCTTATGTAAATCAAGCTTAGTAACCTTGTTGATAATTTATATCGAAGATAACCGTTTACATTGGTTCAATGCGGGTCATCCTGCGCCTTGTGTTATTAATAAACAAGGCCGTTTAGAGCAGCTAGTTGGCACAGATCCTTTGCTTGGCCTTAATGATCAACATCAATTTAAGCATTACCAATATGAACTAGCTGAGGTTGAGCACATATTAATCTTTACAGATGGTTGGTTAGATAACCAGCACTTAGATGAAGTGGATCAAATAGTATCGAAATTAAACGCAAACAAACTCTACAATGAAGATTTTGCATATGGTTTATGGCAAGCCAGTCAAGTGAAGTTATCTGAAGAAGTTGATGATGCATCACTCATTGTGATCAACAAACACTAAAGTTTGAGTTTACAAACTGAGCGATTTCACACTAAGCTATTAGTAAGGTTTTGTATCATAATCACTTTATCTCAACAGCTATTAAAATAAGGACATACCAATGCCACCTAAAATTCTCATTGTTGAAGATACTGAGTCACTGGCTTTAATGTACCAGTCATACTTAATACCCACGGGTGTAAATACGCGCATCGCTTACACCGGCGAGCAGGCGATAGCTGCTTTAGAAGAATTTCAACCAGACCTGATCATATTAGATGTCATGCTGCCGGATATGAATGGCCTTGATATTTTATCATCATTAAATGCTGATAACTCTCCGCAGGTAATTGTCTTAACAGGCCATGCAACAAAAGAAATGGCCATTAAAGCAATTAAATTAGGTGCGAGTGACTTTTTAGAAAAACCCATTGAAGCGGATCGTTTTCGGATCACTGTAAATAACGGATTAAAACTAAAAGACTTAAAGCAAACCGTAAAAACATACAAAAGTACCTATGAGAATGGACAGTACTTTGATTTGATTGGCAGCTCTGCTGAAATGCAATCTGTTTACCAAATTATTAAATCTGCCTCAGCAAGCAAAGCAACCGTTTTTATTACTGGTGAAAGTGGTACAGGAAAAGAATTATGTGCCCGTGCAGTGCACCTGGCATCTCCGCGTGCAAATAAACCCTTTGTTGCTTTGAATTGTGCCGCAATTCCTAAAGATTTAATTGAAAGTGAGATTTTTGGACATTTAAAAGGCGCATTTACAGGGGCCATTGCAAACCGTGAAGGGGCTGCCGGCCAAGCTGATGGAGGAACTTTATTTTTAGATGAGCTCTGCGAAATGGATATTAATCTTCAGAGTAAACTCTTGCGCTTTATTCAAACTGGTTGTTATCAGCAAGTAGGGAGTGAAAAAGAGGTTAAAGTTGATGTACGCTTTGTTTGTGCAACAAATCGTGATCCTTTGCTTGAGGTTAAAGAAGGGCGTTTCCGCGAGGATCTATATTATCGTTTACATGTCATTCCTATCACTTTACCACCTCTTAATCAACGTGGCAGAGACGTTATTGAGATAGCAGATGCCTTATTCAAAAAAATTAGTAAAGAGGAAGGGCGTAGTTACAGGGGCATGTCTGATGCTGTTAAAAACATGTTTTTAAAATACAGTTGGCCGGGTAATGTTCGACAGCTAGAAAATACAATTAGAAATATTCTCGTACTTCACAATGAGGATTATATAGAAACAAATATGATCCCTGCTTTACCTCATAGCCAAAACCAGTCAGTCGAAACGGCAGCTTCTGAACCAAGTCATAGGGTTAAAACACAATTTGAGGATAGTACGCCTATATCTTCAGAAATAATTTCAATTGATGAAAAACCAGCAGAGTTTTCTCAGTCAGATATAGAACCCCTTTGGTTAGTTGAAAAACGCTATATAGAACAGTCTATCGATGCTTGTGATAACAATATTCCAAAAGCAGCGGCCTTGTTAGATGTGAGTCCTTCAACACTTTACAGAAAAATCAAGAGTTGGGAGGAAATGCAGGTAAGCTAGCGGTATAAGCCTTATTTAATTGTTCAAATTGCTGTTTACCTGAAAAGCGTTGCTCAACTAATTGCTTAGCATTTTTGAGCATATTGCGCTTTTGCTCAGCACTGAGTGATCGTAAGTAATTTAATTGGTTTACTAATGCATCAGTGCTTGAATCAGACATTAGTAAGCCATTTTTTAAATGCTCAATGATTTTAACAAGTTGGCCAACAGGTGCAGAAATCACTAGTACACCATTAGACATTGCTTCAAGAACAACCATAGGTAAACCTTCAGCCCTTGAACAAACAACCAATACATCTAAATGTGGCCATATTTGTTCTGGCTCACATTGCCCATGATAAGTTATTGCTGTTAAATCTAATTCACTTGCCATTGGTCCATCACCAAACATATGAAAATTAAGATATTCAGATGAAAACTGTTTAGCAGTCTCAATAAATATATCAGGGGCTTTCTCGTAAGATAAGCGGCCAACAAAGCCAACGTTAATTGGCTCTCTCTCAATGTTTATTGAGTGCTTAGATTTATTATTCAAACTGATAAAGTTTTCCAGTAGTTCTGCTTTGTAAATCTGTTTTGAAAGAATATCTGAAACGGCAAAATTAAATGAAAAGTAGCTTAAAAGCTTATCAAGCCTGTTATATAAATAAACGAGTCCCTGACCTTGCTCACCGGCATGGTAAGTAGATATACAACGGCGATTTTGCATTAAGCAAGCGAGCTTGCCTAATATACTTGCTTTATAACCATGAGTATGAAGTAACGAGCTAGATGGTAACTCTTTGATAATTTTGTATAAATCTAAAAAACATCCGCCCGCAAATTGGTAGTCAATATTTGCATTATCTAAACGATTGTAAAATGCGATGTTATTATGATCTTGATAAAACAAAACTGAGCTTTTAATATTATATTGTTCAAGCAAATTGCATAGGGCGATGATATGGCTTTCGATGCCGCCAATGATACTTGAATCTACAAATAAAATAACACTGTACTTCATATCTACTCCAAGGAAAAAACATGATAGATACTGCTACATTTGCACAATTGCAACAGGATGTTGGTGAAGACCTAGCAAAACAGCTACTACAAGTGTACCTCACTGAATCCACACAAATTGTTAACGATATTGCTGATACAACAAAACAAGCAACTATTTCTTTAAATGCTCATAGTCTGAAAAGCAGTAGCCGAAGCTATGGCGCGCTTTCTGTAGGTTCTATTGCTGAACAAATTGAGCACAAAGCCAAAGCTGAACAATTCGATCATGAATTGCATGATTTAATCGAGACACTGCAAGACCAATTTTCACTAACACTAAAGCATGGAAATAGCTTGATCAGTTCGGCTTGATTTATCAGCCTCCAAAATTAATGGCATTTTAAGTATCTCACCAAAAACTGTACTAAGTTGTTCAATATCATGTTGCTGATTTGGTGTTCTAATCACATCATCAAAATGTGAAACAATTTCGCTAAGTGCGTCGTGTGAAATACTTAAATCACAAAATGAATATCCCAGCATACTTTCAAGCCAATCAACGGGTTTTAAATCTAATGATTTAATTACACTTGTTTCTTTTGCAATATTTTCTATAAACACTCGACACGCTGAAGTCATGTTAATTGCTTGAGTGATATCTTCTACAAGCATAGCTGGCATAACACTGGTTATTAGGCTACCAGGACCAATTAAAATTAAGTCAGCATTATGTATTGCTTCAACAGCACCTGGAGCCGCATTTACATTTTGAGATAGAGTGACATATTCAGGTAACTGAGTTAGCGAGTCTATCTGGCATTCACCAATAATTTTTTCACCGTTTGGTAAAACAGCTAATAAATCGGTTGGCTCATCAGACATTGGCAAAATGGTTTCAGAATTGCCCAACATCGCATTGAACCAAGCAATTGCCTGAGTCGCAGAGTTAGTTTGTTGTGATAATCCTAGCAGTGTTAAATTACCTAAACTATGACCATCTAACTCACCGCCTTCAAAGCGATGGTGAAATACTTTATGTACTAATGAGTCATCATCGGCAAGTTGTAGGCAACAACGTCTTATATCACCTAAAGCAACGCCCCCCTGACTATTTCTTAGTTTTCCTGTACTACCACCATTATCAGTTGTTGCGACAATTGCAGTGAGTTCTGCGCAATGTGGTCTAATTGCACTAAGCATATGAGATAAGCCGTGGCCACCACCAATACATACAATTTTCATTTGATTCACCCTAATTAGTTCATACCAATTAAAAGCATAAGGCATACCATTTTTAAGATTTAGCTAATATGATGAAATATCGATAATTTTTTAAAAAATATATGGATGAATCTAATTCTTTTTTCTATATTTGCATTATGCGATGCAATTTTTGATAGGAAAAGCCATGGCGGGTATTAACTTAGAGCAATTACCAATTGTGCTAAGACAGTTTAATGGAATAACAGAAAATCAAACTGTTAAGAAAGAACTTCAAGTTTTACTGAATCCTTATTTTAGTTTTAATGAGCTTTGTTTAATTAATATTGAAAACAATAAAGCATCAGTCGAAATGCGTACTATGAAGTATTTCGATTTTGAAGAAACATTGTTTATTGATGCTTTGATTGATGACTCAATGTTATGGGTTGAGATTAACAATAGCAGCATGTTTAGAACCCCAAGCAATGTAGAGAGTGCTTTAGTCTTTCAAGTAAAAACAGGATTTGGTAAAGCTCAATGCCTGGTATTTTTATCTATTGAACCAGGAGCTTGTTTTAACGAACTTGAATCAATGCCATTACAAATTTTACTTCAACAAGTTGCACATCAATTAGAACATCAAACGAGGCTTAACAGGCAAAAATTTCATTCGACTTCACTATTAAGCCGTTTAGCTGAGCTTTCAAATCTATTTAATGACTTTGCCAGTGAATGGTTTTGGAAAACCACAGAAAATAATCTGTTTACAAACGTATTAACCTCAAACGAAGCAAATAATCTATACAAAAGGCATTTCCTGAATAAAACATTTGACGATGTAATAACTGAACATGAACAAACGCAGCTAAAAAAGTGGTCTCAATTTAAACACTTATTGTCAGAACAAAATGAATTTATAGATTTTGAATTTGAGATAAATTCATCACCTCAAGCTTGGGTGTCTTTTAGTGGTAAACCGCAATATGATGCAAATGGCCATTTCAAAGGTTATATGGGTATTGCAAAAGATATAACAGTAAATAAAGATAGAGAGTATGCACTTAATCTAGCGAAGAACAGGGCTGAAGAAGCCAGTCTTGCAAAATCGCAATTTTTAACTGTTATGTCGCATGAAATAAGAACCCCAATGAACGCCATTGTTGGCATGTTAGAACTACTCGCTGACTCTGAGTTAAATGAAAAACAGAGTAGGTGGTTAAATTACGCTAATACTAGTGCAGACCTTCTTCTAGATCTGATAAGCGATGTTTTAGATTTTTCAAAAATCGAAAGTGGTTCACTGCAACTTGATGTCAAAGCGACAGACATTTACACATTGGTTAAAAATATCGCTTCTCAATTCTTAGAAACAAGCCAAAGCACGGGCGTTATTTTTTCATCTGAAATAAAAACGGAATTACCTAAAACTATCGATATAGATAGTGTTCGCGTTGGACAGATCCTATTTAATATTTTAGATAATGCGATTAAATTTACTAAAGTTGGTACTGTTAATTTTAAAGTTGATAGTACCGAAAAAGAACTTATTTTTGAGATCTCAGATACAGGGCAAGGTATGTCTCAGTCTCAACTTGAGACAATCTATGACGCTTTCAAACAACATGATGATGGCGTCAACAGGCAAGCTGAAGGGATAGGTCTTGGGCTGAGTATTACAAAAAGTCTGGTCGATCTTATGAAAGGAACTATCACTGTTGTTAGTGAGCCTAACGTAGGCACTAAATTTACGATAGTGATACCCTTTACCTTGGTAAAAGAGACCACTCACACACAGGAACAAGAACAGTCACTTGAGCCGATTTCTATTTTAGTAACAGAGGATAATAAAACGAATCAAGTATTAATTAAGACATTCCTAGAAAAACTTAACCATCATGTAACACTTGCAGATAACGGCCAGCAGGCAATTGAAAAAGTGCAAGCAAGTACTTTTGATTTGGTTCTTATGGATATGATGATGCCGGTTATGGATGGAATAAGTGCAACTAAGTACATGCGCGAGAAACTAAACCTCACCATACCTATTGTGGCATTAACTGCAAATGCTTCTAAACAAGATAAGAGCGCTTGCTTAGAAGCCGGAATGGACAAAGTGCTTACTAAACCAATCAGATTTCATGATTTAAATCGTGCTTTACGTATTTTATTCAGCCAATAAGAAAGCCCCAAATTGGGGCTTTAAAATAAACAATGCTAATTTTACAACACCATTGCCGCAACCCAGCCAGCAATCAGTAGTGGAATATTAAAATGGATAAAAGTAGGCACGACAGAGTCCCAAATATGGTCGTGTTGCCCATCTGCATTTAGGCCAGATGTTGGGCCAAGTGTTGAATCAGAGGCAGGGGAGCCTGCATCACCTAGCGCACCAGCAGTTCCAACCAGTGCCGCAGTAGCCATAACAGAAAAGTTTAGTTCCATACAAAGTGGTACAAACAGGGTGGCTATAATTGGCACTGTCGAAAACGAGCTACCAATGCCCATGGTGATTAATAAGCCAACGAGTAAAATTAACGCAGCGGCAAGGGGTTTGTTACCCTCAATCATTCCTGCGGCAGAGCTAACTAATGAAGCTACATCACCGGTTGCTTTCATCACTGAAGCAAAACCTTGCGCCGAAATCATAATAAAGCCAATCATCGCCATCATAGCAATGCCTTTACTAAATACATCGCCGTTTTGCTCAAGTTTTACAACACCAAATAAGGTAAATATAGCTACCCCAACAAGACCACCTAGGATCATAGAGCCACTAATATTTTGTGCCACTAATGAACAAAGTACGGCGGTAATTCCCACTGCTAACACCTTTTTAGGCTGTTCAATGACAACCTCTTGCTGTTGCTCTGTTAGGCTGTGGGACTCGTAACTACGGCGTTTTCGATAAGATATAAACACCGCAACCAATAAACCAAATAACATGCCAATGGCTGGAATGATCATTGCTATCGGCACTTGAGTATTAACAATCTCTAAGCCATTTTCAGTGAGGTTTTTGTGTAAGATTGAATATAAGTAGATGCCACCAAAACCATAAGGTAGCACCATATAAGAGGTGGCTAAGCCGAAGGTTAAGATACACGCAATGGCACGTCTATCAAGGCGTAACTTGTTAAAAACAACAAGTAGGGGCGGTATTAGAATTGGGATAAAAGCTATATGTACAGGTATCAAATTTTGCGACGAGATCGCACACAGCAAAATAATACTCAATATAAGATAACTAAGCGTCGTTTCGCCTTTGTGGCTATTCTCGTTTACTTGCTTTAGTAACTTAGACGCTAAAATACGTGTTAAACCTGACTTAGAAATAGCAACCGCAAATGCACCTAACATCGCATAGCTAAGTGCTATTTCAGCGCCGCCAGATAATCCATCATTAAATGCATTAACGGTTTGTGATAAACCAAGGCCTGCGGTCAAACCCGCAACAATTGCGCTTACCGTCATCGCCACAATGACATTAATTCGACAAAGAGTCAGGATCAGCATCAACATAACGCCGACAATTACTGCATTCATATTGTTCTCTATTTGGCTGTTTTGAGAGAGTTTAACAGAACTCGTACGCGGTTTTTGCGATTTTGGTTATATGATTGCTGTTGATAACGTACTTCGATGATTATTTGCTCAAACTCACTTAAATATGCCTCTGTTCTAGGCTTTTGCTGTTTAATTAAAGCAATATTTTGCAGTGGCGTGTTGGTATCAACTGGCTCAATGCCTTGCTTTTTTGCCCACAGGTATAGCTTAGTGATGTCATCAACCAGCGGCTCTCTACTTCGAATAGGGCGTTTGTTATATAAGAAATAGCCAGTAAAGCTTAGTAATAATGTACCTAACACAATTAAAGGTGTTAGCCATGCTGACTTATTGCCAAACAGAGAATCAAATAAACTTTGTTGTGATTCTTGGTCAAACGTAAGCACCCAGTTAGTCCATTTATAGTCGAGCTCTTCAAGGTGAATTCTAAGACAGTTTATTGCTTTAAAATGACTCCAGCGCTTTAGGCCAAAGTTAAGATTGTCGTTAAAGATTTCGTTTAAATCCCCCAGTTGTGATAACGAACCGTTTAAACGCTCCGGGGCAACAACAGCGGTAGCATCAAAAATATGCCACTTTTCATCAAAGAACACTTCGACCCAAGCATGTGCATCATATTGGTAAATGTTAAGCGTAGCGGCTTTAGTTTGTTCTCCGCCTAAATAACCCGACACAACACGGGCAGGGTAACCGGCAACACGAAACATAAATGCAGCGGTGCTGGCATAGTGGCCACAAAAGCCACGTTTGGTATCAAACACAAACTGGTCTAACGTATTATCACCATACATGGGTGTAGGTGTTAATGTGTAAGCAAACTGCTGCTGATTAAAGTAATCAAGTAGCGAATTAAAGTAACCTTGGGCATTCATATGCTCAGCAGCCAGCTCTTTTGCCAAAGCTGTTGTTTGTGGATTAGTTGCTTTCGGTAAGCGGGTGTATAAGCGTTTTTCAAATTCATTTAGGCTCAGCGAGGCTTGGCTACTCGTTACCGCGTATTTAATGTTTTTGTTTAAGTTACCTTTGCGTTTTAACAAACCATTGTAGGTTGAGTGCACATCAGAATTATCACTTTGCGCAAAGCCAACTGCAAAAAGCCAATTTGAAGATGAAGGCTCTGCAATAACCTGATAATTAACACCATTACTTTGAGTAATTGTACGGCGAATTGGGTTATATTGTTGCGATTTCAAAATGTCCGATATTAACCATTCACTGCCATTAAACTCATCATGAATAAGGCTGCGCCAGTAATAGGGGGCTTGTAAAGCTTGCTCTGGCTGTTGTTCTACCCGAAAAACTAAGTCATCAGATTCCGCTAATTTCGCAATAGAAAAGGGGTTAACCTGCTCTGATAACCCCGTTTTAGCAAGTTTTGGCCCCGGTAGCTGCCAAAATGCGGGTAGCTTAGGTAAAAATAAAATCAAAAATGCTGCTATGGGTAAGGCCAATAATATGGTTTTAAAACTTTGTTTGTTAGCAGCCTTAAAGCTTTGTGGGCTAGTTAAATAGCCAAGTACAGCAAAGTTAACAATATAAAGTACACTCACCACCAAGGTTTCGAACAAGCCTTGATGGAACAAATACACCGTTGAAAGGTTAAAAAACACCAGTAAACACACGGTTTGATACTGTTTAACGGTTTTCGCTTGTAGCAATTTAAAACTGCTAGCAAGTAGCATCATGGATACAAATAACTTGACAGTATCGCTCACTCCAACCAGAACAAATAAGGCTACTAAGCAAACCGCAGCCAAAATATTTGCCACCAGTCCATTTAGTTTTTTATAAAACTTACCTAAAAACAGGTTTAAAAAACTCAGGCCTGCCAATATGGCTAAGAATGGAGTCGCTACTTCAGTAAACAAAAGGCCACTGGTAACAATAAACAGCAGTGATAAAACAGTATTTATAAGCGGCGTATTCATACTTAAAACTCCGCTAATGCTTGCAAGCAGGTTGTTTGATGATAGATCCCTTGACCTTTCGAAATGTGTTTATTGGGTAAGGTTAACGAAAACGCCATTTGTTGGTCGGTTAATTGGTTCACCAAAAAACATAACTGGCTTAATCTATGCTCATTATTGCCACTCAACATATTGAAATTAAGCGCTAACTCTTGTGATGCATCACTGGTAAATTCTTTCGTTAATAGTTGCTGAGTTTTAGCGTAGTGTTTCCACGATACCTTATTAAGTGCTGTACCTTGTACAAAAGGGGTAAGTTGATAAAAGTCATCACTTCCGGCTTTAACTTGAGCGTTATCAACGTCGTGTTCGTCATTGTCATGGAGCTGAGTATCAAGCTTTTCAGCGGTGATAGGTTGTGGGTAAACATACACGGTTTCGGTTGGTTCAATGTAACTCCACACAGACACTAAACCAAATGGAAAGTGGCTAATGATTTTAATTCTATCAAAGCCATAAGTACCACGTTCACTGCATTTAAGTGCTATCTCAACGGTCTTTTTCTCGTTGTTTTGCAGTGATAAAGTTTCAGACTCAAGGTTGTCATTAACCAGTTTTATAAGCTCACAGTGTGATCGTGCGTGAATTTGAAAACGCGCAAAAGGGGCTTTTGGCGCATAACTTTCGTTTATTGACTGGTATTTAACCGACAAACCTCGCACATTTTTATAGCCGGTGAGTATCGCAAATACTAAAACAACCACCATTAAATAGGCCATGGCTAAAATCAGGTTATTTTGATAGTTAATGCCCATCACAAAGTTTAGTAAGGCAATTAGTAAAAACTGCCCACCAAGTTTTGAGGGTAATACATAAATCGTTTTATGTTGAAGCTCAATTTCGTTGGTTTTATGCTTGTTTTTTAATAACTTATTAAAAACGGACTGACGAAATTGATTAACAAAAGCAGGGCGCTTAAACATGTTTTATAAGCTTACAGGCACATGTTTAAGTGCATAGCCACTGTCACCAGTGTTTAAGCCAAGTCGGTGATCAGTGACACTTGGAAAAACCGCTTGTACATCTTCGGGCATTACAAAATCACGACCTTCAATATACGCCCATGATTTAGCAGCGCGGGCAAGCGCAATACTGGCTCTTGGTGATAATGGGTTTACAAAATGGTTATCTTGGCGAGTAAACGCAACGAGCTCAAGGATATAATCAACCACCGAGTTGCTGATCGTTACTTTATTAATTTCTTTTTGAATAACAGCAAGTTGCACAGGATTAATACGAACAGGCAAGTCGTCATAATTTCGGTTGTTTAAGCCTAAAATGAGGTTTTTCTCAGCGTGTTTATCAGGAAAACCTAAACTAATACGCATGAAAAAGCGGTCTAATTGTGACTCAGGTAACGGATAAGTACCAGATTGATGCACTGGATTTTGCGTAGCAATCACAAAAAATGGTGATGGTAGGGCGTGTTTAACTGAATCTACCGTCACTTGTTTTTCTTCCATTGCTTCTAACAGTGCACTTTGTGTTTTAGGACCTGCACGATTAATTTCATCTCCTAATACAACTTGGCTAAATACTGGGCCTTGATGAAATGAAAAACTATGTTCTTTAGCATCAAAGATGTTTGTACCCAGAATATCAGAAGGCAATAAATCGCTAGTAAATTGAATACGTTGATACGACAAGCCAAGAACTGCGGCAAGTGCATGAGATAAAGTGGTTTTTCCCATGCCTGGTAAATCTTCAATTAACAGGTGGCCTTCACTAAATAAACACGTAAGGGCGAGTTTGATTTGTTGTTGCTTACCAAAAATAACCGTTGATAGGTCATCGATAATGAGTTGGATTGTCGAATTCATAAACTACTTAATTTGTTATGGTTTCCATCAATTCTAGACGTTTCATAACAGAGTCGACTTTTTTTGCGTTGAATGGTTTGGCGATAAAACCTTTAGCACCTAATTCCCAGGTGTTTTGCACATTCTCAAGACTATTATGACCAGAGCACATAACAACATGAGTATGAGGATGGCGGTCATTTAAGTATTCAAGAATTTCCGTACCGTCAGTGTTAGGTAGTTCAATATCAAGAAAGATTACGTTAGGCGACTTTTCTTCAATTACGGTTTTAGCTGATTCAAAATCTCGACTTTCTAAAATATCGTCAAAACCAAGACCAGTTAAAATTTGATTTAGATAGTCGCGGATATCTTGCATATCATCGATTATCAGAATAGGTTCTAACGGCTTCACAAATTCCATATCGTTTACATCTTATCGTTACATCTCAAGTTGATAGTTTTAATATAAGTCATGAGATAACTAAGCTCAAGAAACAAGCACTAATAAAATGAATAATATGATAAAACACCGCCGCAATGTCCGATACCGTCTAGTATTGGACTTAGCATGCACAGAGAATAGGTATAGCTATGTATAGATAGATAATCACCCATAATTTATATTATGTTAAATCGTATTGTTCCCGTCATTTTGTCGCCAATTCCCCGTTCAATGTTAAAATCGTTTGTACCCGTTATTTTCATAAGTTTTCCACTTTTAGCTATCAATCAAATAATTTGATTGAAACCCTATTTAGCAATCTAAAAAAATCATCGTTAATTTTTCCGCGCAGGCATCGCCTACACACATTCGTCAAGGATTAAGGAAATAATGACTAATTTTAAGCAATTACTTTTTAGAGCTGGTTTTATGAGTTTCGGGCGATTAGACCGCCGCGCCGCAATGGAATTTTTATCTATAAATACGGAACGCACTCTTGAACGTTGGATTGCAAATGACAACCCATGCCCAAGGGCTGTTAAATTGCTACAGCAACGAATCGACGGCGCTGTGTCTAATCATAAATCGTGGGATGGTTTTTATATTTGTCGTGATGGTTATCTCTGGACACCACACGGTAAACGTTATGACTCTAATTTCATCAACAAGATTGAGTTTTTACAACGCTCTGTTCGTTATAACGAAAGCCACGTAGATGCCCTACAAGCTCAAATTGAACACTTGTATGACCTAGTTGAAGCCAGTGAAACCCTTAAAATCATTGGTAATGACTTAATCAAAATGAGTGATCAGCTTGCTCTAAAAGATATTGTTTTGAAGTATGGAGATAAGAAAACTGCATAAACAAGGCCGCATAGCGGCCTTTACATATGTTGAGAAAAGTCTTTAAAACGCTTCCAAGATACAAAGAAATTAAAAAATGAGTTAAGCGCTAAAAATATACCTATATTAATAACTAAGCTAATAATTTTAAAATCCGATATCGCTACCCCAGAAGGTATGAAAAGTACAATTAAGAAAACAAAGCAAACAGAAAGAAGTAAGCCCATTGTGTAATGAAGCCTATTTACCAGTTTTGGTAAGTACCCTGTTTTAGTAGTATTTTTCACGAGAGTATTATCTTTTGCAGACGCAAAAAGAGAAATTGATGCCATAACAAAACCCACCAAAATACCAGCAACTGTAGAAACTGCTGAAGCAATCGGCTGAATTTGGTTTTCTTTTAATCCATCAATTACAGGCCACATAAAAATGCTAGTAATCAAAGAGATAACCAAAATAGTTGTCTTTTTCTCTAATAGCAGTAGCATTTAATTATTCCAACCTATTCTCAATTGTTCCAAAGTAAGCAATCAAATCATCCTCCTTTGTATCTTTAGCATTTTCTAAAGCTTCCCACATCGCAACATTAGACGGATATCGCCCATTAACATGAAGTAATTCTGAATAAAAAAGCCTATCTGCTACTAAATCTACTGGATGCGTTACAAGTGTTTCTTGATTTTCCAATAAAAGCTTACACCTTTTGACATCAAATTTTGTTTGAAGTTCTCTTAAGGCCCCTTTTACTGTCCCTGCAAGGTAGCGTTCTTCTTTCACATCAGTTCTGCCATTACCTCGCATAGTTATATTAAGAACAGCAGTGCCGGAGGTTTGAAGGGATTTGATTATACCGTTAGTAAAGTCATGTTCAACGTCTTCAAAAATATCTGGATTTGTTGGTTTAGCGACTTGAAAGTCAGCGGTTCTGATCTGAACATTATTATCAGTCAACCATCGTATATCCTCTGTTGCTATAACTGGAGCGAGAGTTGATACATAACTCCCAACAGATAAGAATCGAGCGAAGTTTGAGAAGTGAATACATAAATGGTTTCTCTGTACTATAAGTAAAGAGTTTTCGTGATAATAATGAAAAAAAGTTTTTTCTAACAAATTTTCATTTTGTTCAAGCTCTAATTCCCTTTCCTCACCTCCTACTGTTGCAGCATGTGGTAGGTCACTAGTTCTATGTTTACCTATAACCCCCCTATAACCAAAATCAGTTTCTTCTAAAAGCCTTAGCTCATAAATGTACGAGCCTATTTCTTTTATTACATATTCATCAGCTTCTAATTTAGCTTTAAATTGTTGGAATATATCTCCAGTAGTCTGTGCTACAGCATTGTGAACTGAATTGAGAGTTGCAGTTTGGTAAAAATCGAAATTGTAGAACTTAGCCATAAATTCCCTTTAGTTATTATATTAATTTAAATTATTATAGCTGAACTCAAAAAAATTTATATGTAGTTTGACTTAAAATGCCGCTAACTAGCGGCATTTTAATGTTTATTTTAGAGCATCACTGAGAGCACTAACCAATTCATCATCAAGCTTATTTTCTGACTTTCTTGCTAAGTGTCTAGCTGTCGCCAAACAGACACGCTTTATAAATGCTTCTGTAAGTAATTTGGCTGCTAAATATTTACCTAATGTAGCAATCATAATTTATCCTGTAGTTTAGTTATATCTTCACCGTGTTTTTCAATTACACGCTTTATCCAAGTAATGTCTGTTTTCACTGCGGCAACGGTGGCGAACGCGCCACCAATTTGCACAATAACAATGAAAAGTAAGTTAATTGAGTTTGCATCGACTGTCATGCCCTACCCCTTAGCCGCTATCGTTATGGTTTCAGCATCAACTAAACCATCAATTAAAACGCGGTATTGCGGTTTTAATCGCAAATCAGCGTCAAAGATTTCGTTTAAATAGTCCTCATGGTCATCATGAGTTAATGACATAGCTTTCAACCACTGCATATCAACGACTTTATAGGTGTAATCAAGCTTTGACGGGTCAAGGTAAAAGCCCGCATTTGGGTAGCGAATATAATTGCTCCCATTAACAGCAAATTGGATTTCAGCCAGTATTTTGCTAATAGGCCGCGTTACTGGTGCAATAGCTTCACGACCACGCAAAACGATTTGTGAATACGCATAGTAACCGCCAAGTAATAACAGAATTGTTGACCAATTACGGTCTAAGAACTTAGCCATAGAACCCCCACTCAAAGCCCTGTGAAATTTCATCCATTGAATACGGGTTTTGTCCGTTTTCCATTTGAACCATTGCAGAAATGACAGACGGATAAGCGCTATCAGCTAAAACAGCATCACGCGGGATACCTGTTTCATCAGCAACAAAATTGATGTAACTTTCCGTGTGATTTTCGTGCTCACCACGGTCATTCAATGGCGGTGCCCATTCAGTGATAATGCTTTCAATCGTACGGACACCACGGCGGGCTTTAGTGCGCATAATACGCCCCGCAGCCCTGAACCCGTGCAATGCAGTTTCAAAAATAACAAAGCGCCCATCATCACCAACCTGACCAACCCAATTTTCGCGGGCTTCGATGTTTAACGGGTTGTTGTTTCGGATGCCTTTTGGTTTAAGCGCAGCGCTAGACGGGATAAACAAAAAACCCGCCAGTGCAGCAAACATCAATGGTAATTTAAAGCCTTTCATTAGTACGATTCCTTATAAGCGCGGAAAATCGCACGGTGGACATCTCTATCAATTTCGAGACCAACAACAAGCGCGTTGCGCACTCCTCTATCGTTGACTGAAAACACATATAGCTTGTTATTAAGCTCTAAGATGGTTGCAAGCTCACTAATATCAACGTCATTATTGAATGATGTAAATTTGGTCGGGTCTGTTTCACCCAAAGCCCAATAAACACCATTAACGTTATAAGCAACGGCTAAACGGTCTTTAAAATAAGTAATATCGTACTGACTGCCATCATTGAAAAACTCAGCAGCTGAAAGCACACCGTATTCTGTGTGTACCATGTGGCTAGAGCAAATCGGGGCTGCGGTAGGTTTTGCAGTGAATACAGCCCAATCACCCATAAAACTAGGGTCAGTATTTACAATTCCTTCAACTTCACCCATTAACACAAAATCAGTTAGAGCTATAGAACCTTTATAGACGTTGCTATCCTCGATAACCCAAACCGCGCCTGTGTTTTGGTCAATAAAGATTTTATCTAGTTTTAGTGGTTCGCCTGCTTTGATATTCGTGTCAACTTCGGTGAAATTTTCATAAGGGAAGCCAGAATCAGCCGTGTAAATTTTGCCTCGTTTTGTACCTTCTGCTCTATCTGCACCCACGATATAAACCTTACCTTTGTATTCATCGCAGCCAAGAGCAATAAAGGTATTTGGTGTTTGCATAGGCATATAAAACACCTCACCATTATCAATTTTACATAATCGCGTTTCATGTTCGGTGATACCTTCGTGCATTACAGAATAAATCACATCGTCTATTTCAAACATGCGACCTACTATGTTTTCGCCTTGAGTTAATGAAACTGTCGTGTGATCATTTGTTTTTGCGTCATAAATTCGAGTACCTGTATTACCACCAAAATACACTAAGTGGTCATTGATTTTACGAATAGTATGCTGGTCATAGTGAACAGGCTGTTCGATAATGTTCATATCATTAGTGTTTAAGGTTTTGGCTGGCGCTTCGTCAATGTATGCGCTTAAAGGCGCGGCGCTTTCATGAATATATTTTTCATTTGCCGCCATTGGAATGCCATTTTTCTTGCTAACACCTTCACCGCCTAACCACCAAGGCTTATCACATACAACCGTTACGCGTGATTGCGCCGTATCATAACCAATGATTTGTTGTCCGTGTCCGTAGTGCTCAGCCAAAAATGACGTTGCACGGCTGGCTTTAGTGCTTAATGCGTCATAGCTCAATTTGTGCTGTGATGCCCAAAGCTCTAATTTTTGGTCAGTCTCAGAAGTAATAACAAGAAGGTCAAACGGTTTACCTGTTTGAACATCAAAGCCCGCGCGGGCATCAGTTTCTAAAACTGGTTGCCCTTGCAAAGTTGCTTTTATGCGAAATTTACCTTCACAGTTCATCACCTTAATACAGTTACCCAACGTATTAATTTCTGTTACTTCATGTGGTTTTAAAAATTTAGTAATAAACATTATTTACTGCGCCCCATAATTAAAGCTAACGCCGTGACAGCACCAAGGCCAACGACGATATACATCATTGTTTTATTCGTACTGATAGCCAGTTGTTGACCATCTGAACGCATTGAGTTTTCAGCAAATTGCAGCGCTTGCTTGTGAGCCAATATTGTTTGGTCGCCTGCATCGCTATATGCTTCGCTTACTTCCTGTGTTGCACCCGCCGCAAGGTCTGCTGCAAGATTGCTGTTGTTTTCTATTGAGTAATACGCGAGATCAGCCATACCCTTATTCGCGCTGGTGATTGCTTCCGTTGTAGTTAATAGCGCGTTGTTAGCAAAGGCCGTGTTGTTGCCGTGCATTGTTTCTGCCAGTTCCGCAACACCACGCGCCAAATCAGCGTTTTCAGTCATCGACTTTTCAGCGAGATAATTTTGCGCATTAATGCTGTCAGCGGCTAAATTACCCGTGGTTAGCATTGCATCACGGCTAAGGCTCATTGCATCGTCAGTTACATTGCCAACCAATGAATATGCGCGTTCTTGTGAACGTTCCGCTACATCAAGTGCATCGCGACTAAAAGAAAATGCTGAATCTTGTGAGCGTCTATTAGCGTCCAAAGCATCACGACCAAAATCAAACGCTGAATCTTGTGCATTTGTGCCGAACTGGATAACGTCACCCAATGCGTCACCCACTGCCCCCATAGAGCTTGCAGCAAAATCAAGTGAATCGCTGTTAACATCGCGCGCATAATCAAACGCATTGCCTGTTACTGATTCGGTCATACGTGCGTTTTCAACTGCCATATCGCCCGTTAACGTCATCATTTCACGCTGATTGCCTGCCATATCGCCCCAAATATCAACAAGGCCATCAACTAGCCCCGCGTCCGTGGTGGTGATATTGTAAGAATTGCCGTTACCGACAGTCATAAACCCCGTGTTATCGCCTTGAACACCTAAAGACGTACTGGAGTTATTAGTTTGTTGTGAACTACTTGAGCGTGACTTACTACCCATTTAGCACCATCCTATAAACCGCATACCCACTCGGCGCGGTTTCAAAAAAATTAAAATTGCAATGCTTTAATAAGCGCTGTAATGCGGGGCGTTTGGTATGAAATAGGATTGACTTTAAATTGAGTTTTTCAGCAAGCCTTACCACCCAATAAGACGCCGCTTTTAGGTTTTTGCCCTCTGCACATACAACGGTTAAAGCGTTACCGTCTACGCGCAATACAAAGTACACACCTAAGATATTGACGAACCGTGACCGACCTTTTTTTACTTCGTCTTTGATGTAATCAAAATCAGCCTGCGAACCTGCCGCAGTGCTGATTTTGTGAAGGTCTTTTGACTCTAAAAAAGCAATCATTTTTTGAATAAAAACAATGCTAAGAGAGCGACTGCACCAATAATCATTAATTGATTGTTGTTGCTGCTTCCAAAGTTGATAGAACCACCTTGAAAACCAATATTAGCCGCTTGGTCGCCAGTTCCTGAACTGGCGGCGCTTGAGTTGCTGGCACTCATGCCGCCGCCACCCATTACTTAGCCGCCTTTTGTTTGCGAATGTAACCTTTGACAAACTCAGCTGCTACTGAGCCAGCGGCAGCAACGAGCACACCATATGCAAAGGCTTTTAGGTTTTTGCTTGTCATGACTTAGCCACCTTTAAAACAAGACCTAAAACAAGTAAGCCACCAAAGGCCATAATTACCTGTTTTTGTGGGAATCCGAAAACCATCGTTTCAGCGGGTTGCTGTACCGTTGTTGTTTTCGGGGCGTCTACAAGAACAGCCGCACCATTGTCTAGCTCGGTTGTGTTTTGCTGTTCCTGACGAGCTACACCAGCCGAGTTTTTAGCGGCCTGAATATTCTCGTATTGGGCGTAGATGTTCATTGCATTACCAAGGGCAGAGTTAACAAACCCGCCAAAGTTGCCCCACGCGCTTTGCGTGGGAGCACCTTCAGGGTAAGTTACTTGCCTGTTCGGTAGTGCTGCGGCATTTACTGCGCCCGATGCCGCACTTCCAAAGCCAAGTACCATAGAACCCCCTTAGAACGAGCTTTGCGCGAAGTTATCGAAGTAGTGAACAACGATTTCGGCTTGGCCTTCAACGTCACAATCAACACGTAAACGCATATCGTTAATCGCAGGGTCAAGCATTAAACAGCCGAACACATCGCCGTCTAACATCAGGTCGATTGAGTGAGTATTGCTAATAACAATACGCTCATTTTGTTCAAGAATTGCGTTGTGTAGCGCTTTTGGAATGTGCTCACGCCATTTAACGTTATTGATTAAGAACTCAGCCGATTTAACGCCCGCTTTCTTGATTTCAATTAACGCAATGTAAGCACCATTTGGGCGCGGGATGTTTTCAACTTCATTCACACCTGCAGAAAAGTTATAGCGGAATGAGCGGCGCTTGAATAACCAGCCCGGTGCGGTAGATGCAGACTTTTCGGCGTAAGCTTTAATTGCTGGTGAAGCCGCGCTTTCATCAATATCAAACTTGATTTGACATAGTGATAAGCCAGCCGTACCCAGACCAAAGAAACGCTGTTCAACAAGCTGCGGCTGTTTAGAGCTTTTAATCTCTGAACGGGTAAAATGCATTGTCGCAAAGCCTGCAACTACTTCACGGTTGTAGTATGTGTTTTCGTTTAGAAGGTCTTGTAAAGTTGCGTATTCAGTCAGAGTTCGACCGTTTAATTCAACTTTAAGGTTTTTGATTTGTGCAGGTGTTACACCTGAGTATTCAAAGTGAACTTTGTCATACGTAAGGTTAACAGGCAGAGTAAGTGAAACTGTACCGCCAGCCGCTACGCCTGTGATTTTATTAAGTGGGGCAATATTGCGCATTTGCTACCCCCTTAACCTAAAACAATACGTTTAACAGGGCGCAATGCGCGAACGCTGCTGATAGCAGTTAAAAAGCCTAGCGTAATGCCTACAGCGATAAGAGTTTGTTTATTTACCATGTGGAAAATTCCTAATCTATTGAAACGAGGTTTAAAATTCGTTTTCAATAAATCAGGCGTTTCGCTCCACGGTCGATTTGGTTTCGCTCCCCCTATAGCGAAAAGAGCGAAAATTTCGCTCTTTTCGTGTGCTAAGTTACATTAAACTAATACGTGAGAATGTACTCGTGAAGCCCAAGCAAGAAAGTAACACCTGCTCCCATTAAAGTTGCGGATAAAATTATTACTATATTTTCCATTAACCCTGTAATTTCAAACATGTCAGTCAATACAAAAACATAAAATAAAAGTATTCCAATTGCGATTAATGTTAAACCAAGTGCTTCGTACAAAACTATCTCCTTTATAAAACGTATATGAGTACTATAGAGTATTAACCTCTATTTTTCTTAGTTCATCGAAAGTTATTTCATACTTATGACCGAAGTATTTGTTCTTATTATCAGTGCAAATGTAATATGGGGCAATATTTCCGATACCACCTCCAGATTTAAACAGGTAGTAGAGGCGTTGTTTTTTGAACCGTTCGTTTAACTGACTCAATCGCTTAACGTCAGATAATTCAGCATCTAGTTCATTCGCTATCAATTTTGCATCATGCGTTGATTCTTGAGCGCCTAAGACTTTGCGCGGTGAGTTGTTCCAAATGGTTTTTGGTACTTCCTGCGAACGCTGAAAAATGGTGTGAAGCACCAAACCAAATTTACGACCACCTGTAGCCAGTTCGCCAATTATGGTTTCGTCTTTACCCGCTGTGCTCGCCAGTTTTGCCAGCTCTTCAATGATTACGTGTAACTCTCTATTACCATCAGCCGCAGTCCACATTAATTGCCCGAACCAGTGCAATTCTGCTACCCGTGCATCTTTAAGTTGTGAGCCTTTAAGGATTGGGCTGAACGTTGGCTGATAGGCCAGTACAAATTTTTTGCCGCTACTCCACGCTTGGGTAAAAGCTCTGGCAAAGTCCGAACGTTTATTGAAGTGGTAAACAGTACGACCACCTAACCCATTAAAAGGGGATTTTTTACGTCCATCAAATTGATAATCGCCGTACAAATCAAATATTGCTACTTGGTCACCAACGAGGTTTAACAGCTTAACGGCGGTAGTTTTACCACCGCCAGTGCCAGCCAAATAACAAACGTGCTTTGCTTCTGCCGCGTTGTTAAAATTTACTGCCATTATGCCGCCTGTTTTTGCTCTGGTTCTTCTTGCTGTTCGCTTGCTTTGGCAAGTTTAATTTGTTTGTAGATAGACAAACCAGCCATTGCAACAACACCAATTAATTCAAGTTCTTCACGGTACTTAACAACCCACGGCGGGAGCTTCGCATCTTTTGCATACTTGATCACAACGGGTACTGTTTTTTGCGCAATAACTTGGCGCGTGTCGTTGTCGATAGTGACAGGAACACTAAACAATGATTCAGTAAAGCTTGCAGCGCTATCAACTAAAAAACCCGCTGTGAACTGCGCATCTTCATCTGTCATTTCTTCCGCGACTGTTACATCTTCATTGTCTGGTTCTTCATCGCTTCTGCTTTCAGGTTCATTCGATTGAGCCATAAACGCATCTAACTCTGAATAGTGAAAAGTTTCAGCCGCATCAGCGTTAGTTTCAGCTTGTGCTTGCTCTGATTCCTGCGATGGCGAAAAGGCCTGTGATTGTGCCTGCGATGAAGTATTTGAACCCATTTGAAGGTTCGCCATTGCTTGTGATAGAACGGTTGGTTTCGTGTTTAGTTCTGCTTGATTCGTCATTTGTTTCGGTCTCTTTAATATCATTGTTATTACTCTGAACAGCTTGAATTACGTGCTCTGGATGCCATTCATCAGGCTTTAATTCGTGCTGCATTTTCGGTGGTTGATTTACATTTGCTACAGTGGGCGAAAGTTCGCTATCAATAGCGGATAAATTCGCGTTTGGTTCGCTAATCGCTTTTTCCCATTTCGCTTGCAGTTTTGCCCCGCTTCGCTTATCCATTCCGCAGTTCGGGCAATGCAAATACAGGTATTGTTGCCCCGTTTTTTGACGGCGAATTGCTGCGAAACCGTCACAAGCTTCACATCTGATAGCGCCTAAATCGGGGTTAGCTGATTTCCCCTTAGTCGCCATAGTCACCACCATTTAATTGAGTCTCAATGTTAGAAACGCGCAGTTCTAAGTCATACGCCCAAACCATCACATCATCAATTACTTGCTCCGCTAACTTGGCTTTTTTGCCCGCCTGCAAAGCGTTCATTGATTTTGCTTGCTCAATTTTGGCCTTGGCCTTATCTAATTGCTTACTCATTAAAACTTATTCCGTAGTCGTCAACGCGCTCATAGCGTGAATAAAAATCACAAAGCGCTGATATTGAATCGTCGTAACATTGGCGTGTTTTTCTGAGTAATTTATTAACGATGTTTTCCTCCTGTTTTTCCGCTTCTATCTCTTTGTCTATATCTGGGTTAGTTAACTTTGTGAAAGCGGTTTTCAACTGCCAACCACGAACCCCAATAGCCCAATCCATAAAGCCTAAAAATGCTGTTTTGTCTGCGAACTTAGCGACACCACCGCGAGCGAAATTGCCGTTAATTTCGTTTGAAATTTCGGTGACTTTTTCGCTAATGGTTTCGAGCTTTTGTTCAAGCTTTTCAATTAGATGTAATCGTTTTTCGCTAAACGTTTGTTTGTTGATGTTTTTTTGCTTTTCGATAAAGCCAATCGTTGCTTTTAATTCGTATTGTTTTGATGCTCTACGGCGGGCTTTTTCTTCTAACCCTTGCATGTATTCTTGTATTAGGCCGTACATGTGTTGTGCTTCATGAGTAGCGCAGTTTTCCCACGCTTCAGCGCGGGCATACTTCGAAATATTGTAACGATTACCGCGAATTTCGCCTTGCGAGCCTTCTGTGCCTTTGGTCATATAACCAAGCGCTTTTAATAAATAGGTGGCTGCTGCCTTGGCGTTTTTAATACGCTCAATCGTCACAAAGCCTTGCCCCCAGTGGCGCTCAATATTCGCTGCCCACTCGTGAAAATAAACAGGCTCTACATTCCAACGCATAAGTACATGAGCGTGATAGTTTTGTTCACCAACACATTCAATTACATGCTTTTCACCGTTCCATTCATATGTTTTAGAGCCATGTTTTTTTGCAGGCGCTTCGGCTACCCAAAGATAATCAAATACAGGTTTTTTTGTGGCTGATTGCTCACATTCGATTGCGGTTACTTCCATTCGCTCATTTGTGATTGCGCGTTTTTCGCATTGCTCTATACATTCAACAATACCCCATGAGTAAAGCCTTTCGTTGTCGTGCATTAAGTCAGATTCAACACGACCGCTTGCGCCAACGCTTTGCACCTTACCCCATGGATATAAACGGTCATTTCGCCCTATACATTCAACTTTGCCCCATGGGTATTTTTTGCATTTAGGTGTTTTTGAGATATTCCCCGTTGCGATAAAACCGCGCTTGTGCATTTTTCCAAGCTTGTCGAAAAATGGGCTTAGTTGCTCGCCGATGGTTGCAAAGTCATACTTAAGCAAGGAAAAACGCCCACTTGCTACAATTGGGTTGTTATCTGCCATTTCAAAAACAAGCTTTTCGCCGCTTGCGTCATACCATGGTTTGATGATGTCGCCAGCTTTGCCGCCGCTCGCTTTTTTTAAGTGTTTTTCATTTAATTTTTTACGGGCTTTTTCATCTAGCGTCACAGTTAAAAACGCATTAAACCCGCCTTTAACGGCTTGCATGTATAAACCGCTGTCTATGATTTTTCCGCGAGCGCGACTACTGACTGTTTGTGTAATCCGGTCACCTGTATTCGCGTCCGGCGCATCACTTGCGCGGGTATTTTGAGTGCAAACAATGCGAAAACCATCACACCAATTGCGACTCTGGAAATGGGCGCGGGCTGTTTCATCAGCCTGTGTAACAGTGCTGGCAAAGTTGCCTTTGTCGATTTCTGCTACCTGTTTCGGTTTAATTTCACCTGTTTCAAGACAAAGAATTTCATCGTGATTGATGCCAAGACGCTCTGAACGCTGTTCAGGCGTTAAGTTTTTAAGGGCATGACTGTATAAACTATCAAGGCTTGAAGCCTTAGCAGCTAAAAGAGACTGTTTAGAACGTGGATTTTCGTCTCTTTTTTGCTGTGTCTGACTTTTGCGCCTTTTGACAAGCCTAGCTTTTCCTGCTTGCGCAGCCGCTACGCGGTAACCTAATTTATCGTCCCAAAGATCTTTTTGTTCGATTTGAGTAGTCTGGTTTGTTTTTCTTCCTGACTCTAAATAATCCAACCAAATAAAAGATTCTTCGATTTCTTGTTCTGTAGCTGGGCGAATTGAATCACGAAAAAAAGCGCCGTCTTTGGCGCTTTGAATAGAATCATTAATAATGTGTTCGGGGATATTAATTGACATTACAAATCCCCTTATAAATTTCGTCTCTTACTTTTACTGATGCTAATAAAGCACGTAAATTATTTGCATCGTTGTAAAAGTCTATTGCTTCTAGGTAATCAATATCGTTTTTTAAAAAATCACTCTCAGTTTGAGTAATGCAGCTACCAGATTCAGCAATAGTTTTAAGTGAATTGTAATAACCGTCGATACGTTCACTAACGATAGATTGCAAAGTTTTCATAGTACACCAGCCTTTGCAGCATAAGCCGCTGACCTAAGCGCGTCGTAGCGAATACATGAACCATCTTTGTAATTTCTTTCACGCTCAGCTTGAATTTGAATTTCTTTTTCACGGCGCATAGCTGCCAGTTTGCTTTTAAATTCGAGCTTTAATTGTGATGCTTTTCCCCTGGCATAATCCCAGTGATCCAAGTCGGTTTTTAATTCGTGAATTTCTGTACGGTATTGGCTCATGCTAAAACCCCTGCTTTTATAGCGCGTTGCTGAATTAAGCTTGCAGCCGCTAAATTTCCAGATTGTGCTTGAACCGCCATACCAAGGCGAACTGACATAAGAACAGCCATATAAGTTTTATTTTTTACACTAACAGGGGCGTTGCTAAAAATACGGATAAGTACAAATAGCTCTTTTAATTCTTCAACTTTCTTTCGTTTGTGTTTGAAATGAGTACCAGCTTTTAATTGACACATAATCTCACCTTGGCGTGTGGTTTAACTTTTCGGTTCTGTTCATCTTTGGCTAAGTGATGGGCGACTACCTTTAACCGGTAGCCGCCTGATACACGCCAATGTACAAACACCTTCCACAGTCGGGCGACTGCTTCGGTGGAGATATTAGTCACTAACATCGTACTACGTCAATGGCGTCGGACTGATGCAATAGCCATTGACTATGTCTATAATCAAATAACCGACACGCCAAGACGGACACTAAAAGATATGAAAATAACCTCTTCGTTAGAACTACTAGATTGGTTTAAAAGCGTTGCAGATATTGACTCTGACTACATGGTCAGCAAATTAACAGGTATTCCAAAACAGACCTTAAGCACTGTAAGAACGAAGAACGCTGAGTTTTCAGACCTTACTGCATTAAAGTTACTTTTAGTTGGCGAGCATCCCCAACCCCTTGAAACTATGGCTCTTTTAGAGGCTTACAAGGCGGAAAGAAAGGGTAATGAATCAGATGCAGAAATTTGGCGTAAAAGCGTTGCATAGTCTTAAAACCGACTCCGATCTTTTGTCGTGTCAATTTGTCAAAAATGCCCGTCCCTCGCGGGCTGTAAGTGACAGCTACACTTACGATTTATATTATGTTAAATAGTATATTTATCTTTATAAGCAGGTTCATTAGTCGTTAGATTTTAAGGTTTTTTAGCCCCTTTTTGTTTAATATGGGTTTTCACGGTTTTATAGCTTTTTATGAAATGGTCATTTCTAAACGTGGCAATCTAAACATTTTAATTTCACTACCGCACCTTGGTTGTTTGTATATTTTTGAATATAGTAAGGAGTAATAATACTTTAAAGGATTTAAAGCTCGTATGTTAAAAAAGTTTTGGGATTGGATATTAGATTCTATTCGTATTGATGAAGATATTGCCCTTCATGAAATCCGAATTTTCTGGATTGTTGTACTAGTTCCATTTGGTTTTATTTTTTGGTTGTTTTTTTCTTTAACTCAAGACCTCATTTTAGATGGCCTTTACAATCCTCACGTATCATCAGAGTCACTTGCTTCTTTTATTAATTATTACGCATTCCCAATTACTCTTCTTACAATACCAGTTACCTTAGCTGTTATGATCAATAGATTTCATTCATCGAAGCAAAAAGCCAAGAGCAACCGGTTAGTTGAACAAAATAATATGGCAAATAATTTTTATAACCACTACAAATATTTCATCGAGCATTGTGAAGCAATTAATGCTCGATTTGCATCAAGAGAAATTACTGTTAAACCTGAAGTTTTGTACAAAAAGATGTTTCCTCATTCTTCAATAAACAAGAATGTGAACGAAGTTGATATTTCAATAATTGACGAAGCTTTTAAGAGTTACGTTAGTAACTTTTATAACTTCATAAAGCATGAAAAGAACGTTGGTTTAAATGGAGTCTTCACCGAAATGAATGAATACAGTGAACCAACCGAAGGCCTTAAACTATTTTTTTAAAAAAAGAGTTCCTTTGTACATTAGAAATCCCTGTTTGATTGTTTCGACAAAAATCTCACAAGAACGTGAAATCTTTATACATATTCAAAATTGTCACGATTTAATCTTAATGTTGGTAAATTTTCATGGTGCTACTAACAGCATTCAACTTACAAACGAGTTAAATAAAAAATTTAGTGAATTTACAGACAAGCACTTTGATGAGAGAAAAGAGCATATTACTTTAAATGTTTGAACTAAGTTTCAAATCATTAGTAGTTATAATTAGTTAATTTAATGGAATAGATTCAAACCTAAAGCCGCCCCGCTATCTTTAAGCCAGCCTACGATTTCACCTCCCCCAATTAAACGCCCTAGCAACACCTAACCCAATTTCATGCTATACCACAAAACCCACGCCGTAGAGAGTGGCCCAAACTGGGATGATGATAAAATCGAGTGTTGAGGTGGATGACGAAACGGCGACTTCTTGGTAATTTGTAAGCCATGGGTAGATTCAATATCATCAAATGTAATTTACCTACAACCACCCTAGCACGCTTATTTATAAATGACTATTTTATAAACCAATTTGCCTATTACAGCCGACACTTTCTACAAAGTATTTATCATGGCTTACGAGTATAAACCCGCCTTTAAAGCCCTGTAATGACTGAGCCAAGAGCTGTTTTGATTCAAGGTCGAGATGATTATCGGGCTCATCGAGTAACAAGAATGCAGTACTTTCAATATTACTGACGATACACATGGCGAGCTTCATTTTTTCACCGCCACTTAAAAGTGCGGCATGTTTAAAAACAGCGTCTTTTCTAAAGCCGATACTAGCAAGTAGAGTACGTGCGGTGCTCTCATCTAGGCTTTTACAGTAAGTCATCACGTTTTCAAGCAGGGTTAGCTCGTTGTTTATTAATGTAAAATGTTGGTCTAAATAATAAAGTGCTTGATTGCAATGTAACTGCCCTGCTTTTACTGGTATGTCGTATGTCAGAGTTTTAAGTAAGGTTGATTTACCAGTGCCATTAGCACCCGCTAAATGAATTTTATCATCACTGAACACCTGAAAATTAATCGGCTTTTGTGTTCCGTGTGCTAATACAACGTTCTCCAGGCTAAGTGTTTTTTGGTGCTTAGCTTCATCTGATTGCGCCAAATAAAATTGCTGCGCTTTAGTTTGTTCAAGCTGGCTAGAAAGCTCATGTTTATTACTCGTCAGCATACCCTCTCGTTTAGCCGTTTTTTTACTTTGTGATGATAAATTAGCGCTGGCTTTATCTTTTTTAGCATCCATCAGCACTTTAGGCTGGCTGCCTAATTTTCTTAGGGCTGCGCCATGACTTGCTCGCTTTTGTGCTTTTTGCTTTTCTAATTGCTCTGTTTTTTTGAGATTTGTTTGCTGCTTAACAACGTGATTTAATTTATTTTCAAGGGCAGCAACTTGCTGCTGTTTTTGTGCTTGGTACTCAGAAAAACGCATACCATATCGTGTTAAACCAAGGGTTGTTAGCTCCCAAACTTCATGGGCTTGTTCTAATAATTCTTGGTCGTGACTTATTAGTAATAATTGCCCTTTAAAGTTGTGTATTTGCTTTATAAGCCAGCTTTTGCCTTTTGCATCTAGGTGGTTTGATGGCTCATCCAGTATTAAAATGTCGGGCTTTATGCAGGTAAATAGTGCCCAAAGCTTTAATTTACTAAGCTGACCGCCACTCAAATGTTTGCTTAAGGAGTAAGGGGTTTTGTTGTTTACGCCAAGCCTTACAAGTTCTGCATTAAAGCGCTCTGCTAAGTCCCAATTACCCTCAACTAACATTAAGTTTTGCTCTGTAACATGCCCTTGGTTTATAGCATCAAGGGCATTAAACACAGGCTCTAGCTCAATAGCCTCTGCAATAGTTTGGTTTTCAACCTGATTTATATCGTTCATTTGTCGGTATAAACCGAGGGTTGAATTACATACAACCGTACCAGAGCTAGGCTCTTTTTGCTTAGCAAGTATTGACGCTAATATAGATTTACCACAACCGTTCCTGCCGACTAACGCGGTGACTTTTGCTGTGAGTGAAAATGAAAGGTCGTTAAATACAACATCGCCATTGCCATGTTGGTAACATAAATTAAAAGCTTGAAGTTGTGGCATAGTGCCTCCTGTATTACAGGGGCATAAGCGCTTGATCACACGAAAAGTAATAGTATAAAAGTGATAGTGAGCAACGCCTACTAACCCTGTTGGTCCAAAAAGATAAAAATGAAATTGGATAACAGGTTTAGTTGTTCATGTTGGCGGTAACTCCTAAAAAGTGAGGCTAGATAATAACCACCCAGTGCTCAAATAGCAACAAGATATGATAGTCTTAAATTATTAGCTGCTTAAAGGAATGTATTTTGAATTTAGTTAAAAGCCCTCTTGCCTCGCAAAACCCAATTCAAGTTAAGATGCAAATTAATGAAAGTAAACGTGTATTTGTTATTGGCGATTTAGATGCAGATTTAACTAAATTTGAACAGGCGCTTTGCTCTGTTAATTTTAATCCAAGCGAAGATATTTTGTTTTCACTGGGTGATGTGATTGACCGGGGGGAGCACAGCATTGCGTTACTTTCTCGTTTTAAAGAGCTTGGTGTGAACATGTGCCTTGGTAACCACGAGCATATGTTGCTTGAGTCTTTACTTGCAGGCGATAAAAGTTACTACCGATTATGGGTTGAGAATGGCGGCCGTTGGCATTTAGATGCAACTGATGAAGAGCTCGCATTTGTCTGTAAGCAGCTACTTAACTGCCCGCTTTCTTACTATGTTGAATACGGCAAAATTAAAGTTGGTTTATCACATACAACACATGCGGATTGGGATTGGCAAAATCCTACTCAAGATATACAACAAGCGATTGGCGCTTTGCTTTGGGATAGAAGCTTAACCAAAGAGAAAAAAGCGCTAATAAATCCAAGTATCGATTTTTCTGTGCATGGCCATAACACGACCCAAAAGCCCTATTGGCTTGGCAATAGTTACCACCTTGATACTAATTACCTCAGCGGTAAGCCCACCATTGTTGAGCTTAGCACGCTGAAAAAGCAGTTTTCCTCAATGTAAACTTGCCAGTCGTTCGACCGTTTGCTCTTCAAGGTATTTTTTGTAGGTTAGCCTTGCATGCCACAACTGCTCATCTGTTTCTTGAAGGTAGATGATTGGGCCAGCAGTTTTGCTTGCCAGGCTAGTTAGTTTACTGTATTCACGCGTATCAATTTTACCATCGCTAAAGTAGCTTTGTGCGGTATTTAGAAATTCATCGTCTTTATAAATATCACTATGCCAAATAAGCGAGCGATACATACTAGCAGTTATTTCGGTTGGCTTATCGTTTGAACGAAAAAGCTTCACTTCGGTATAAATAGAATTACCGGTGAATACAATCCCTATTAACGACAACGTCGTAAGAGTCATCATCCATTTCATGCTCTATTCCTCTCAGTTAGGTACTAATTTAACTATAGGAGAGAAAGATGAATGTATGCTGTTTATTTAATCAATTAGAATTAGCGTAACTATTTGCAGGATACTTAATTATTGTTTTTAGTCCCTAATTTACTGCTTTGGGGTTTAAACATAAACTTGTGTATTAGGCTAAAAGGTCTAATACACAAGCATCAAATTAATGAAGCGCTGCTGTAAATGGAATATTTTTACAGATTTCGGCTTCTGCGATAAGGATTTCTTCAAGGCGTGTATCAACCTCTTGCTTATCGAAATACTCGTAAGCAAGTTCAACGAATAAGTTTTTATGTTTTTCTTCTGATTTTGCAATCGCGACATAAAACTCTTTTTCTTTGCCTGCAGGTAAAGCTTCTGCAACAAGCGAAAAGCGCTCGTGTCCGCGTGCTTCAATAACGCCTGCTACTAATAAACGGTCCATCAAGAATTCATCACGACCATTTCTAAATACCGCACGAATTTGTTTAATGTAAGGATCTTTTTGGTCATTGCCAAGTGATACATCACGTTCCATTAATAGCTTTAAAACTTGTTTAAAGTGGATCATTTCTTCCAGTGCTAAGTCTGTCATGGCTCTAACAAGCTTACGACGATCTGGGTAATGAGAAAGCATAGACATAGCCATACCAGAAGCTTTTTTCTCTGCTGCAGCATGATCTTGTAAAAAGGTATCGAAGTCAGCTAAGACACCTTCTGTCCATTCAAATGGCGTGTGGTATTTCAATTCAAACATGATGAGGAACAACTAAACTTATGATTGCGGCGATTTTAACGTATTTTACGTGTGATTATAACCAAGAGATTTATCAATTTTACCACTTCGGGTCGATGACACTTTATCTGGGTGTTTTATGTCATTCCACGCTGTGACTTTGCCACCCATATTCAGCTGTTTAAAGCTAATTGGCTGCTGAGTGTTTAAAAACTGCTGAAGTAATTGCGGGCTGTTTGAGTCTGCTACATTAAGCGTTAATAACTGGTTTGTACGCCGTTTAAAGTAGTCTGCCACTTGCTGTTGGTGACGCTGATAACACGCTGTTAAGTATTCATCAGATTCTAACTCAGCCAAGCTATACTGACCAAACACATCAAAATAACAGCGCTTTAAATGGCTATTAAAACCACCATCAGGGCGCATTAAATTAGTGTGCATGCGTGCTAATAACTGCCTTATAGATGGCAACCATTTAGTTAAATCGCGCTCGAGGTTGATAAAACGGCTATTTGCAAAGTGCTCATCAAGCAAGGCGTATTCACTAAAAACTGGAGTATCAGCAATAACATCTGCACTTGTAATAGCTTGTTGGGTATAGGCTGTGTGGGCGGTTTTATAACCGAGTTGTAAAAAGCTGTTACAGATACTAGTTGTGCCGGTTCGTGGTAAACCGATTATAAAAATTTTAGAGCTCATGGCACCTGATCAAATGCTAACCACAGCGATTTGTCGTTGACTGGGGTTAACCTTGGTAAATCATAATTGTGCAATTCTATAACAATTTTGTCGTGTAGGTGGGCGTTTTTTATAAAGTTTCCGTTGTACTTAAAAAATAACTCGTCAAATTCACCACTTTGCTGCATAACCTTAATCCCCTGAGAAACGGCTTTAGCAATATTAGTATTATGTTTATTAAAAAAGAAATAGATTGGGCTTTTGTATTTGAGCATTAGATGCGGCAGAACGACCAACGGCATTCCTTCTTTAAAATACGCAAGTTCATCTTGGATCTCTAATACTGAACGAGGAAATAAATCCCCCCTTCCTCTATCTAACATTACAAACAATGATTCAAAGTCCATTGCCGTTGCCACTGTTAAACCGTTACTTGTTAGAATTCGTGTATCTGGCCAATCTGCACCCTGAACTAAGTTAATCGATTTTAAATCATCAAGAGATTTTAGCTGTTTCAACCTCGGTAACTTATCTTCTGTAGTAAACATTAATCGCCAACCAAACAAGCCTTTAAATATAGGAACTCGTAGAGGGAGCAAAGTGTTTTCACGCTCTTGGTTTGTCATGCTCCAAGTAACATTGATAGATCCAGTCGTTTCAATTTCTTTTAAAACACGATTTTGGCTTAATAATTCAGGTGCGGGTGATAAGGTAAACTTATAACCACTTCTTTTTAAAGCTGTACGAAGAAGTATTAAAGGATAAAGTACTTCTTCGTCTAAGCTATCCATTGTTTTAGGATAAACAACATGTAAAGTGGTTGGTGGTGTTACGCGATTTTTCTTGGCATTAATTGTTTTTACATTGGCAAATAAACAAGTTGAAAATAAGAACAACAAACATGGAAAAACAATTTTTAGCATATCAGAAAACCTGTGTAACTAATAACATCACAGCGCTAATCAAAATAGTAATGAAAGTAAGCATCATACCTAATACACGTAATTTCATCAGATTATCAGCAAGTGCGTAACTATGACAAAAACGACCAGCAACCAGCATTGCACCTAAAATATAGCAATAATGGCTTGGGAGGCCTTGGTACTCTAATAAAAATAGCAGGATCAACGAAAAAGGCACATATTCAATGAAATTTGCATGAGTTCGTATAGCTGCTTGTAGGCTTTCGTCTCCCCCGTCACCAAGTGAAATGCGTTTTGCTCTACGTAGTTTGATCACGCGAAAGCTAAGTTGAATGTATAAAATGGCCAAGATGGCAGCAAACGTTGAAACAATCACAGTTTTTCCAATTTTTATTTAAAGTTAGACGCTTAGCATAATTTATTGCTAGGCTGTTAAGTAAGTAGTTAGGTTAGCTCAGTATGATATTTAATGTCTAACAGTTCTTAAGGAAGTGCATGTTTACGCCAAGAAAAATCGCCGATAACTACCGCGAAATGATCAGTAGTATCGGATTTTACCCATCAATGCTCTCTGTGGTGTTTTTAGTTTTTGGATTAATTACTACTGCGGTCGAGTACTCGTCATTATCAATGGAATTTAAAAAGCTGATTGGTGTGTTATTGGTCGATAGCGAAGAGAATGCCCGTACCATCCTCAGCACGCTTGCCGGCAGCATTATATCATTAACGGTTTTTAGTTTTTCTATGGTTATGGTGGTGCTTAATAGTGCTAGCGCCAGTCTTTCGCCGCGTGTGTTGCCGGGCCTTATTACCCGTAAGTCGCACCAATTAGTACTGGGGTTTTATCTTGGTAGTATTATCTACACCATATTAATGCTGATAAACATACGTACCATTGGTGATGGAGATATGGGTATTCCATCACTTGGTATCTTCTTTTCATTGGTGTTTGGTTTAATTTCGCTTGGTTTTTTTGTGTTTTTTATTCACTCAATTTCAAAAGCAATTCAAGTCGATAATGTACTAAACGACTTATTTAAAAATACCAAAGGCGAGCTTAAATGCATAATTGACATGCAACAACAAAATCCTGTTGAGCATTTTCCTGAGTTTAATGACTGGCATAGTGTTAAAAGTAAAACAGAAGGTTACTTTAAAGGGGCACATAGCGATAAGTTGTGTGCGTTATGCCAACAGCACGGTATTAAAATTTATATTTCGGTTAAACAAGGCTTCTTTACAGTAAAGGGATACCCGTTTTTAAAGTGTGATACGGACTTATCTGACAAACCTGAACTGGTAGAACAATTACTAGACTGCTTTATCTTTTATATCGAAGAATATATTAGTGACCATTACCGCTACGGTATGACACAAATTTCAGAAATCGCTGTTAAAGCTATGAGCCCGGGTATTAACGATCCCGGTACTGCGGTAAAAGCCATAGATATGTTGAGTATTTTACTGATATTGCGCTTAGATATTTACGATGTGAACTACTCGCTTAAACGTTGTGAGAACAATCAACCACACCTGTTTATTCACGAAACCTCATTCGATGAGCTGCTGCATGATAACTTCACACCAATTCGTAACTACGCAAAAAATGACGCCTATGTAATGGTTAACGTGCTTGAGGCATTTAAAAACATATTGTTTAGAGCATCTGATAACAATAAAGCAACTGATAGCCTATTTGTTTATTTAGGGGCAATTATTGAAGATATAGATAAGCATATTAGTAATGAGTACGACCGTGAGCAGATCATTAATATGCTAAAAGCGATTGCTCGTATTTCAGAGCAACAAGGTGAAAAATTGCTGGCAAGGTTTGCCAGCAATCAATAAGTTAACTTAGTTTTCGATTAAATAAACCGCATAGCTGCTTGCGGTAATCGTAAGCTCACCACCATTGTATGCATCAGGTACATAGTTATCTGGTGCAGCTTCTGCCATAACCATTTTGCTGGCACGCATATAAGGTTGGCTACCTGTATCAAGTGGGCTACTTGAAGCTGTATAAAGACCTTTAAGCTCTACCCCATAGTCATTGGCAAATTCTTTCGCTGCAGCACGGGCATCTTTAATGGCTAGCTTTTGCGCTTGCTTTTGTAGCTCTTCGTACTTGCTTGATACAAATTGCGTTTGATTAATTTCATTAATGCCCGAATTCACTAGTTGCTGAAGCATAATTGGGTATTTTTTTATATCAGTTAAAGTTACAGACAGGCTACGCGTTACTCTATAACCTACAAACTCTTGCTTACCCGTTTCACGGTTATATTCTGTTTGGCGATTAATCGAGATATTAGACGCATAAATGCCCTTTTCTTCTACGCCTTGGTTTTTAGCGAGCTTAATCGCTTTCGCCATGGTTGCATCGGCTTTGTTTTTCGCGGCAATTAAATCTTTATCTACTTCAACAATACCTACTGTCAGTTTAACGTTATCAGGGATCGCTTTAACCGTTGCATTACCTTGTATATAAATATGTGGCGCATCAGGTGTTGCTTGTGCTAACACATTAAAACTAAGTGCTGCCGCCATAGCGGTAAAAACTAACTTACGCATAATACTGTTCCTTAATTTAAAACTCCGTTCATTATCACCTTAAAGGGTTAATTGAATATGAACAAGCCATTTTACAGATATAAAAAAACAGGCATAAAAAGCCTGTTTTTTCATTCACTAAAAGCGTTATAGCTTAGATACTACGGCGCTTGTAGTTGCGATATTCTGGAAGCCAGTAGTTTTTCTCGATTGCTGCCCATAGCGCTTCATCGCTCAGCTCAAGTGCCACACCTTCTTCCATCGCTTTTTTCGCAACCGCAAATGCAATACGTTTACTTAACGCTTGGATTTCAGTCAGTGCAGGTAATAAGCTGCCTTTACCAGTGTTTGCACGTGGTGAAGACTCAGCCAGTGTTTCACTTGATACAATTAGCATTGCATCAGTGATGCGCGTTGCTTTAGCAGCGATAACGCCTAAACCAATACCCGGGAAAATATAACTGTTGTTACATTGTGGGATTGGGAATGTTTGGCCGTTATACTCAACCGGATCAAATGGACTACCAGAAGCAACAATCGCTTGGCCGTTTGTCCATTCAATAACATCAGAAGGAAGTGCTTCAACTTGCTTAGACGGATTACTTAGCGGGAAGATAATCGGTTGTGGGCAAGATGCGTGCATTGCACGAATAACCTGTTCAGTGAATAAACCAGGTTGGCCAGATACACCAATTAGAATGTCTGGTTGCGCACAGTGCATTACATCTAATAGTGATGCGTACTCACCGCTGTAAGTCCACTCACTTAAGCCATCTTTAGATTGGCAAAGTGCTTGTTGGAAATCACGTAAGCCTTCCATACCTTCAGTAAGTAGACCAAAGCGGTCAACCATGAAAATTTGCGAACGCGCTTGCTCATCGCTAATGCCTTCAGCAACCATAGTACTGATAATTTGCTCAGCAATACCACAGCCTGCAGAGCCTGCACCAACAAACACAACTTTTTGCTCAGAAAGTTTCGCGCCTTTAACACGACATGCAGCAAGTAAAGAACCTACAGTAACCGCAGCAGTTCCTTGAATGTCATCGTTAAAGCTACAGATTTCATCACGGTAGCGTTTTAGTAATGGCATGGCATTTGGTTGTGCAAAGTCTTCAAACTGAAGTAAAACACTTGGCCAACGACGTTTAACGGCTTTGATAAATAGATCTAAGAATTCGTCATATTCTTCTTGCGAAATACGCTTATGGCGAGCACCCATGTACATAGGGTCGTTAAGTAGTTTTTCGTTATTCGTACCAACATCAAGCATCACTGGTAACGTATATGCAGGGCTAATACCACCACACGCTGTATAAAGTGATAACTTACCAATTGGAATACCCATACCACCAATACCTTGGTCACCTAGACCAAGAATACGCTCGCCGTCAGTCACAACGATTACTTTTACTTTGCCTTTAGTGGCATTACGTAAAATATCATCAATTTGGAAACGATCTTCATAAGAAATAAATAGACCACGGGCACTGCGGTAAATGTCTGAGAACTTTTCACAAGCGTCACCTACCGTTGGCGTGTAGATAATAGGCATCATTTCTTCAAGATGATCACGCACTAAACGGTAGTAAAGTGTTTCGTTGTTATCTTGAATAGCACGTAGGTAGATGTGCTTATTTAAATTATCGCTAAAGCTTGAATACTGCTGGTAACAACGCTCAACTTGTTCTTCGATCGTTTCATAACGCGGTGGCAGTAATCCGGCTAAGTTGAAATTTTCCCTTTCTTTTTGTGAAAAAGCACTGCCTTTATTTAATAGTGGCGTTTCAATCAGACCTGGGCCTGAATAAGGAATATAAAGATAATTTGGATCGGTATTTGTAGTCATATTTCCAAGCTTTGATGCGTCATAATTATGACCTGACATTATTACTCTTGAAGGCGAAATTGCAATGACAATTCACCTTGTCAGACCATTGAAGAAAATGAATTTTATGCTCTAAATAGCATAGCAGATAGTATACATGAAAACTCAGCAGCTTTAAGGCTGCTGAGCTTGTTTTTAGTGGCTTTTATCACTTAAAGCGATGCCTTCGCGGCGCGGATCGGCTGCGCCATAAAGTTTACCGTTTTTAACTTCAACAGCATGTAAACCAGAGTTTAAATCTAGGATACGAACTGTGTGTCCGCGGTTAACAAAATCAGCTTCGGCGTTGGCAAGTTCAGTGCCCTTTTCGAGGCTTGTGTAATTATTACGATTAGTAATGCGCGGTAAGTTAATGGCTGTTTGCGCATCTAGGTTCCAATCAAGCACTCCTACAACCACTTGAGCTACATAATCAATAATACGGCTACCACCCGGCGAACCAACCACTAAACGTAAGCTGCCGTCTTTGTTAAACACCATGACTGGCGACATGGAACTACGCGGACGTTTACCTGCTTCAACACGATTAGCCAATGGCTTACCATCTTTAGTTGGCGATAAAGCAAAGTCGGTTAGTTGATTGTTTAAAATATACCCGTTCACCATTACTGTTGAACCAAACGCCATTTCGATAGAACTTGTCATCGACACAGCGTTACCTTGGCTATCGACAATCGAAACATGGGTCGTTGATGGCAGCTCGTATGCATCATCTTGCGCGTATGCAACTGAGTTTGGCGGTGTGCCTGCTTCTGCGTGAGTATCTTTTTCAGAAATAAGTTTTGCGCGACCAGCAATGTAGTTTTTATCGAGTAATCCTTGTGTCGGGATTGTCATAAAATCTGGGTCGCCCATATACACGTTGCGATCAGCAAACGCTAAACGTGATGCTTGGGTAAAGTAATGTAGAGCTTGAACAGAGTTTGGTTTAAGTTTAGCCATATCTTTATGTTCAAGTAAGGCTAAAATCTGTAACACAGCTACACCACCGCTACTAGGTGGTGCCATTGAGCACACTTCGTACTGGCGATAATCAACACACACAGGTGCGCGCTCTTTGCTTTTGTAATTGGCTAAGTCTTCAACCGTTAATGTACCCGGTGCAACAACTGAGTTTTGCACTGCATGCACAAGCTCTTTAGCGTTTTCACCTTTGTAAAATGCATCAATGCCCTGTTTCGCTATATCTTTATAAAGCGCGGCTAGTTCAGGATTCTTTTTCACGGTACCTACAGCAAGCGGTTTACCATCAGGGAAGAAGTAGTCACGAATAACAGGTAGCTTAGTAACCCCTGGGTTTAATTCTTTAGCCAATAATTGATGTAAACGCGGCGACACAATAAAGCCTTTATCAGCCAATTCAATGGCAGGGGCAAACAAGGTTTGCCACTCTAACTTGCCATAACGTTTATGGGCAGTGGCAAAGGCATCTAAAATACCCGGTACACCAACAGAACGACCACCTACAACGGCTTCAATCCATTTTACGGCTTTACCGTGCTTATCTAAAAATAGTGTTTCATCAGCATTGCTTGGAGCCGTTTCACGGCCATCAAAGCTAGTTAGGCTTTTGGTTTTGTTGTCGAAGTACATCATAAATGTACCGCCACCGATCCCCGACGATTGCGGCTCTACCAGTGTCAGTACTAATTGCGTTGCAATGGCAGCGTCAACCGCTGAGCCGCCTAGCTCAAGCATTTTTTGCCCTGCTTTTACTGCATAAGGGTTTGCTGCTGCGACCATGTACTTATCGCCTTCAACAACCTGCTTATGAGCAAAGCCCGTTGCAGCTTCAGGTTCGCGAGTTTCAACTTTTGCAGGGGCTGCGAAAATAGCAGTTGAATAAATTAATGAGGTGGACAGAGCTAACAGCGCTTTGGTTTTGAATAACATAAATAAACTTAATCCCGTAGTGTATTTGGCATCTTAAAATTAAACGTGCACAATAGGCGACAATCTCAGATACACCAAAAATAACATGATAAACCTGCCCCTGAAACTAGAATATATTCTGCCGCCACTGTGTTTAGTAATACTAAGTTCCTCATTTGCTACGTTTAACTTAAATGAATATCTTGAATTTAACCGTGAGTTAGTTGCAAATGGTGAATTTTGGCGTATTTTCACTAGCCAATTTGTGCATGCTAATTGGCCACATTTAGGCTTAAATTGCGCCGGAATTTTATTAGTTTGGGCTCTACACGCTGAGCATACAAGCCCTGCTCGCTATGCGTTTAATATTGCCATTCTTGCATTATGGTGTGGCATAGGTGTGTGGCTATTTTGCCCAGATATCCAAATTTACACCGGATTAAGTGCCCTACTACACGGTGTGATCATTTGGGGAGCAGTTAAAGATGTACAAGCAGGCATGCTATCAGGCTGGTTATTGTTCGCTGGTACTTGGGCTAAAGTGATTTGGGAGCAAATAGCAGGCCCAAGTGAATCGGTGAGTCAACTAATCGCGTCTAATGTTGCCATTGACGCCCACTTTATCGGCGCAGTTGGCGGCACACTGTTGACTTTGCCTGTCTTCATTAAAATAATAAAAAAGCGCGGGTAACCTTACTCGCTATTTACAACTGCTCTTTGTTAACTAGAAAAGGAATTTTAGATGAATGAAAATAAAGGAGATATTTACCTTCGCATTATCCTATTTTGCCTTTACGGGCCTCTATTGGCTGGGCTATTTGGCCAGTTGGTAAACTTAAAATTTGTTTCACCAACGTTTATGGCAAGCCTTGATAATATTTATTACATCATAGTATTTTGCTCACTTTGTATTGGGTTTTGTCTGTTGTTAGCAAAATACAGTATCGTTAAAGAATCGTTTAAGAATAAAATTATTGCTCATTTGACCCTTATTCTTAGTATTTTGTATTCATGCTTAATGTTCTTTGGCATTGGTTTACTTATATTATTCAACATCATGTTTAACTCAAATACTGATTACGTTCACCAAGAACAAGCATTTGAATATCGCACCTTTTATGTCTACACATCAGACCCTGGAGCTTTTGGAACTGCTCACCATTATGTGTATTTAAAGTGCCCTGTTTCGTTTAATCGCTATGAATTGGAGTTAATAGCTAATCTATCATGGATGAAAGACTATAAAATGAGTTTAGAGGGTGATAGTTTAATTTTTGAAAACGACTCAAAAGAAGGTAAGACAGTACTCGATGTGAGTGAATTTTACTGCAAATAACCCTATATATAAATCCTATTGCAAACAAAAACAGCCACTTAAAGTGGCTGTTTTTAATTTATGCTATTGAATTAAAGCGTTTCTTTAAATAACTTATAAATACGGCGATATTCATCTAACCAGCTTGATGGTTGTACAAAACCATGCGGCTCAACTGGGAAGATCGCTGTTTCAAAGTTTTCTTTTTCAAGCTCAATTAAGCGTTGTACTAAGCGAACTGAGTCTTGGAAGAATACATTGTCATCAACCATAGGCGCATTAATTAATAAACGACTCTTAAGCCCTTCAGCAAAGTAAATTGGTGAGCTCTTTTCATAGGCAATTGGGTCAACATCTGGGTGGTTTAAGATGTTAGACGTATAAGGACCATTGTAGTGAGCCCAATCAGTTACCGGACGAAGTGCAGCACCTGCTTTGAATAAATCAGGTTGCGTGAATAGCGCCATAAACGTCATGAAACCACCGTAAGAGCCACCATAAGTGCCTACAGCTTGTGTATCTACGTTTGCGTTGTCTGCCATCCAGCTTACGCCGTCTGCTAAATCTTGGATTTCAGGTGTACCCATTTGACGATAAATAGCTGTACGCCAATCACGGCCGTAACCTTTTGATGCACGGTAGTCCATGTCCATTACTACGTAGCCTTCTGAAGCCAGTAGTGAGTGGAACATAAACTCGCGGAAGTAACCAGACCAACCCATGTGTGAGTTTTGTAGGTAACCAGCACCGTGGTTAAAGATAACTGCTTTACGGTTTTTACCTGTTTCGCCTTCTTTATAATCAGCTGGGTAATATACTTTTGCGTAAATTGGCTGATCAGTATGGCTTGAAGGCACAGCAACAATCTTAGGTGCAATTAGTTTCTTCGCTAAGAACTCATTAGATACTGTATGCGTTAACTGAGTTGCTTGGGTGTTTGCTTTTGCATCAGCAACATAAAGCTCAGGCGGCGACATAATTTTTGAATGAGTTAGCAATAGTTTGCTTTCATCTGGGCTTAACTGGTAATCAGTCATACCATCAAGGTTGGTTACTTGCTCAGATTCACCGTTTGCAGGGTTTACACGATAGATTTCGTAAAGACCTGGGTGCTCAACGTTGGCTTTGTAGTAAATCGCTGAGTTATCAGCTGTTAACGTTAAGTTAGAAACAACAAATTGGCCTTTAGTAAGCTGCGTTGCTTTACCGTTTAAAGGCTTTTTGTAAATGTGGCTGTAACCAGACTCTTCAGATAAGAAGTAAAGCGTGTCTGAGTTGTTCAACCAACCAAAATCATTGTATGCATAGTTAACCCACGCATCGTCATGCAGACGGTGTTGTGAAACAAGTTTATTGTTTTGTGTATCAACAGTCGCTAACCAACGGTCTTTGTTGTCCCATGCTTCTAGCATAAGAGCCACTTGTGAACCATCTGTGTTCCATTGGATTGCACTTTGGTCCCAACCCCAATCCATCATTAAGTTGATGGCACGTGGTGCTTTTTCAGACTTATAAGTTTTGCCATCACGGGCGTAGTTTTCTTTCTTAACAGCTGCAAGTACGTCTTCATCAAAACCAGGTAAGGTATCGAATGCAAGCGTTGTTTGCTCGCCTGATTTAAGGTCGATGTAAACAACGTCTGAGCTGATTGGTTTTTCATCAGCAACACGACGGCGTACTTTTTCTGCTTTTACGCGTGCATCATCGGCAATGTAATTAGGCATGATATCGCCTTCATCGCGCCATGAACGGCTTTCTGTGGTTACTGCAACAAGTGCTTGGCCATTTGGTGAAAGCTGTACATCTGCTAAACGCTTACCTTTACCTAAATAAAATTGTGCATTAGCAATGCTGTCGTTTTGCTCGTTGATTTGTGCTTTACGCTCTTCACTATCTTTTTTGTTTTTGTGCGTAAGCGCAATGTAATCAATTAGTTTGTGCTGCTCTTTTGCAATGTAAGTGTCTGGCTCTTGTACACCTTTAGGTGCATCGTCTAGGTGTAAGTTAACTAATTCAACTTGACGACCCGTTGCTAAATCAACTTTATAAAATGCATTACCTTGGCGATATGCAAGGCTACCATCAGTTAAAAACTGTGGTTTTGATTGCTGTGCGCTATCGTGAGTGATTTGTGTAATTTGCCCATTGCTTAGGTTTTTAACGAAGATATTACCTTCAAATGCATAAGCCTGTTGTTTTTTATCTGCCGAGTAAACGGCATTTTTAGCGCCTACAGTGTGTAGTTTGTTTAACGCTAATTGTGATGCAGATTGGCTATTTACCGCTTGAACGTATAAATCGCGTAACTCATTGCCTTGTTGCTTTTGTGCATAAACGATGCTGTTAGAATCACCATTCCAGAAAGCACGCTCAGGTTGACGGCCTAACCAATCAGGGTGAGCCATTGCTTGCTCTAACGTGATTTCAGCTGAACCTGTATCAGCAGGAGTAGCAACTACTGGTGCTACATTGGTAACTTGTTCTTCAGAAGGCGTTGAGGCGGTTGATTGACAACCTGCTAGCATGAAGCTAGATGCGACTGCGAGAGCCACTAACGTTTTATTAGCAGTGGTTTTGAATTTCATAGTGCTTCTTACGGGTTATTATAATTCGCCCTATTTAAGCAGAAGCACTGATGAAATAGCAATTTTTATAGGATAAACAGCCAAACTTTTCCGTTTAATAACAGCTTATTTTATGCTGATATCAAGCCATACCATACGGTGATCAGATGATGCGTTACGATCTTTAATTAAACGGAACAGTTCAGAGTTTTTCTGTGGCCAAAAAACGCCACCATCGTTTATCTCAATACCATAATTTGAAGGTAAAACGTAATCAGCACGAGCCTGCCAATAAGCGGTATAGTTTTTAGCGTAATCTTCTTTATACGATTCTTTTGCACCTTTGCTTGTTGGCGTAAAAGAGGTATTCACTAATGGATTTTTTAAAATTTGGTCTGTTGTATTCGGGCGTGCCTTACCTCCTTCTGGCGCAGCATTTAAGTCACCAACAATAACAAAACGGCTTTTCGCTTTTAAGCCACCTTTTTGACCTTTATCATCGTAAATGTAGTTAGCATTGTTGATGTAATCTGCAACTAGGCGTACTTCATCGTGGTTACGCTTACCGTTACGGTCTTCGTCACCATCAAAAACAGGCGGCGTTGGGTGCGATGCAAGCAAGTGAAACGTTTTACCTTTTACATCTATTGGTAAATCCCAAAAAGACTTAGAACTTAGGTGAATTGCTTGCCACTCTTCAGCTGAATACCAGTTTTTACCTGTTTTGGGGTCGACAGGCATTTGTGCATTTGGCATATCTTTGTATTTGAATGTTTGTAATGTACGCGCTTTATCTAAATCGATTGGGTAGCGCGACAATACTGCCATTGCATAATGCCCCTCAAAGAAGCCAAAGCCGTGTGCGTCGCCTTTGTAATGCCCCTTTACACCATCGTTATCTAGGTCGAACTCAGTAGGTAAACCAGTGTTAACAGGTGCAATAAAGTAATACGGGTAATCGATGGCAACTTGCTTATTTTGCGATACTTGCAGGTAGTTTTTACGAAATACGTTAATGCCTTTGTCGGCATCAATATAATCAAACTCATTGAGTAAAATTACATCAGGTCTTACGCGCTGAATAATTTCGGCAATGTTACGAATTTGCTGGTGGTTACTGGCTAATGCTTTACTTAGAGCATCTTTATCTATTGCTTCGCCTTTTTTAGCATAGTTAGTGGCATCCATACTCACATTAAAGGTAGCAACACGTAAATCAGCCGCCGATATATTGTTAGCAAAAAGGCCCATGGCCAGTGCTATTGAAGAAGTTAATAAAGCGTTTTTCATGAAATAAATCCGTCTACTATAAGTAGTAAAATAATACTGGTGACAATGATCCATAAGATCATCGCCATGATAAAAGGTTTAATGCCCGCTTGTTTTAAGACTGAAATAGATAAACCACTACCAATCAAAAATAAGGTCATTACTAACACTTGTTTAGCACCAACATTAAGTGCATGCCACAATGCTTGATATTCAGGAAAGCTTGAATTAATCAGTGCCGCCGCTAAAAAGCCAAATATAAACAATGGGATACTGGCTTTTTCGTCTGATTTCCAAAACACACCCGCAATGCTTGTATAAGGGATTATCCACATCGCTCTAGTTAGTTTAATGGTTGTGGCAATAGCAAGTGCTGATGCGCCATACGCAGCGGAAGCCCCCACTACACTACTGGTGTCGTGAATAGCAAGTGCAGCCCAAACACCGAATTGTTGCTCAGTCAGGCCAAAGTAATGACCAATCATTGGGAATAACACTAAGCCAAGGGCGTTTAATAAAAACACCACAGCGAGTGATATAGCTACTTCGTGATCTTTTGCCTTTATAACCGGCGCCATTGCTGCAATGGCGCTACCACCACAAATGGCGGTACCAAAAGAAATAAGTACACCGGTGTTTTTATTTAACTTAAATAACTGAGATAAAATTTCACCAAGGCCAATAATAGCGGTAATACTAACAATAGTAAGCACAATAGAGCTGCGACCTACTTCTATAACTTGATTAAAATCAACAGCAAAGCCTAAGCCAATCACCGCCAACTTTAGCATCCATTTACTTATTTTTTGTGACTGCAAAGCAAATGGGTTGCCTAATATCATGGCAAATAAAGCACCGACGACAAGTGCCGTAGCAGAGCCAACAAATGGTAATGCTGATACTAAAAATAGTGCAATAAATAGAAACTGCTTTGGGCGTTCGGCTATCACAACGGTGCTCTGATAAGTTTATTGGTTAGCTTATGCACCACAGGTGCAACAAATATAACAGTAGGAAACGCCACACAAAATGCAAAAGCCCATGCTTTAAGCCAAATGGTTGCAATGTTATCGATTAAACCAACGTTAAAAATGCTGATCACTAAAGACATAAATCCAGACATAAACAGCGCCATAAAGAACGCAAATACGACTGTTCTTAATCGAGGATGTAACATAACGATCTAATATTAATATAAAAATATTAGTCTATAGCAAGATGACCCTGACGCAAGTGCTTTGAGACAAGAGGTACAAAATTAGCGAAGTTTGCGGGTAATTAAAAAGCCGAGATAAACTCGGCTTTTAGAATTTAAACTGATTAGTTTAAAATAAGTTGAGTGCTTGTATCAGCAACTCCTGGGTAGTCTTGCTCTGGTAGAATTTCAGCCAGTGCCGCTAAACGTTCACCTAATTGGTGAAGGTTATCGGCCGATACATTGATATGACCCATCTTACGACCTGGTTTAGCCGTTTTACCATACCAGTGACTTGTAACGTCTTGCGTTGCCAGTACTGAGTGTGGGATTGAAGGCTGACCAAGTACGTTGATCATAGCAGTAGGACGAAGACACGCTGTACTACCTAATGGTAAACCTGCAACAGCGCGCATGTGGTTTTCGAACTGTGAGCAATGTGTACCCTGCTGTGTCCAGTGACCAGAGTTATGAACGCGTGGCGCAATTTCGTTAACTAATAACGTACCTTGTACATCAAAAAACTCAATTGCTAATACACCCACATAGTCAAGCTCTTGCGCAAGCTTGTTAAAAGCAAGCTCTGCTTGTTCTTGAATTGCTGCTTTTTCTTTACCAGCAACTGAAAGCGTAAGTACACCATTGGTGTGTTGGTTTTCAGTCAATGGATAAATAACGGTGTTACCCGCTTTGTCGCGAGCACCAATGATAGATACTTCGCGGTCAAATGGGATCATCTTTTCAGCGATAATAGAATGCGGCGCACTTTCAGTGCCTGATGCTATGAAATCTGCCATTTCTGACCAGATTTGGTCAATTTGATCATCAGACTTTAAGCGCCATTGCCCTTTACCATCGTAACCCGCTTGGCAAGTTTTGATCACAAGCGGCTTGCCTAAACGCTCTACAGCAGCAACAAGGTGCGCTTTTTCTGTAATTAATTGGTAAGGCGCGCATTCAACATTTGTTTTATCAAGTAATGCTTTTTCAAGTGCGCGGTCGCCACCTGTTTTAATTGCCGCTTTACCCGGATAAAACTTATTGCTTTGACAACATAATGTAAGTACATCATCAGGAATGTGTTCAAACTCTGCTGTAATTGCGTCTGCGTTATCAATAGCTTGTTGTAATGTGCTGTTATGAACTTCACCAGTTAATGGATGAATGATTTTTTCACTACCCACATCGTAGGCAACAACATTTAAATCAAGCGGTGCACCCGCTAAGCTCATCATGCGAGCTAACTGACCTGCACCTAAAATTAGAATATTCATATTACTCTGCAGGATTAGGGTTAGCTAAGATAGTGTCTGTTTGTTCTTTACGGAAAGCTTCAACTTTTGCGAAGATTTCAGGCTGTTGGCAACCTAAAATTTGTGCCGCTAAAAGGCCAGCATTTGCAGCACCCGCTTCACCGATAGCCAATGTACCGACCGCAACACCTTTAGGCATTTGGCAGATAGATAATAACGAATCTACACCATTAAGTGTTTTAGACTTAACTGGCACACCTAAAACTGGCAGTGATGTAAACGCCGCAGCCATACCTGGTAAGTGCGCAGCACCACCGGCACCTGCAATAATAATTTTAATGCCGCGATCTGCAGCTGAGCTTGCATAGTCAGCAAGTAATTGAGGGGTACGGTGAGCAGAAACAACTTTAGTTTCGTATTCAATGCCGAATTTTTCTAGCATTAACGCCGCATGTTCCATCGTTGGCCAGTCTGATTTGGAACCCATAATAATGCCAACAGTCATAAATACACCTCAGTTAAATAGTTTTCTAAAAAGCGGACTTTTGTCCTTATTTTGTGGCGGTATTATATACCCAAACCACATCAAGATGCGAGTTTCAGTTGGAATTAAAAGCGATTTAGGCAAGGCATTGATTGCAAATAATAGTGGTTCTATTGTTAAAATCGATAACGCAGTATAAATCGCTTTTAAACCAACCCGTTGGGCGCTTCACAGGCACTCACTCTCATCGTTGTTACTTCTTAAAAGGGACTGCCATTTCTACAAAGTAACGCCTTGATATTAAGCACCTGTGAAACGCTGAATTCTGTATCTTGATGTGGTTTGGGTATATCCCCTAACTCACATCAAGATACGACTCTAGAAGCACAAAAAAGCCATGACATGCATGGCTTTTAATCACTCATCAACTAATTAAGCTTCTTTGCTTGCTAGGTACTCAGTGTATGTACCTTTAAAGTCGATAACTTTGCCGTCTTTGATTTCCCAAATACGGTTAGCTAGTGATGATACAAATTGTCTATCGTGTGATACGAACAATAATGTCCCTTCGTATGCTTCAAGTGCTAAGTTAAGCGCTTCGATAGATTCCATATCCATGTGGTTGGTTGGCTCATCCATTAATAAGATGTTTGGTTTATGCATCATAATTTTGCCAAACAGCATACGGCCTTGCTCACCGCCTGAAATCACTTTTACTGACTTTTTGATATCGTTTTGTGAAAACAGCATACGACCTAAGAAACTACGAACAACTTGCTCGTCGTCACCTTCTTGTTGCCATTGTTCCATCCACTGGAATAAGTTCATGTCTTGTTCGAACTCGTCAGCATGGTCTTGTGCGTAGTAACCGATATTAGCGTTATCAGACCATTTAAATTCACCTTGTTTTGGTGCTAAACGACCAGCAAGGGTATTTAATAGTGTGGTTTTACCAACACCGTTCTCACCGATAATTGCAATGCGCTCGCCTACTTCAACTAGGCCTTCAAGGCCAGTGAATAGTGTTTCTTCAAAGCCTTGCGTTAAATTTGTTAGCTCTAAGGCATTACGGAATAACTGCTTTTCTTGCTCAAAACGAATAAACGGGCTTTGACGAGAAGATGCTTTAACTTCTTCAAGCTGAATTTTATCAATTTGTTTAGCACGTGATGTGGCTTGCTTTGCTTTTGAAGCGTTCGCAGAGAAGCGCGATACGAACTGTTGAAGTTCGGCAATTTGGCTTTTCTTCTTGGCATTTTCGCTTAGTAGACGCTCACGAGCTTGCGTTGCAGCAAACATGTACTCATCGTAATTACCTGGGTAAATACGAAGCTCACCGTAATCGATGTCGGCCATGTGTGTACAAACTGAGTTTAAGAAGTGACGGTCGTGCGAAATGATGATCATGGTACAGTCGCGCTGGTTTAACACGTCTTCTAACCATTTGATGGTGTAAATATCCAAGTTATTGGTAGGCTCATCCAGAAGCATGATATCTGGATCAGAGAACAGCACTTGTGCAAGTAACACTCGTAGTTTAAAACCCGGTGCGATTTCAGACATAGGGCCGTAGTGTTGCTCTGTGCCAATACCTACACCAATTAGTAACTCACCCGCTTTTGCTTCTGCTGAGTAACCATCCATTTCGGCAAACTCAGTTTCTAGGTCTGCTACACGCATACCGTCTTCTTCGCTCATCTCAGGTAAGCTGTAAATACGGTCACGCTCTTTTTTTACTTCCCACAGCTCTTTATGACCCATGATTACTGTGTCGATTACAGAAAACTCTTCGTAAGCAAACTGGTCTTGGTTTAGTTTAGCAATACGCTCGTTTGGATCTGTGCTAACATTGCCTGAAGATGGCTCTAGTTCACCACTTAGGATTTTCATGAAGGTTGATTTACCACAGCCATTCGCACCGATTAAACCGTAACGGTTACCATCGCCAAATTTTGCTGAAATATTTTCGAATAAAGGTTTAGCACCAAATTGCATGGTGATATTAGCTGTACTAATGATAGCGGTACCCTCCAGCGGGTAAAAAGTAAAACGAAACTGCGGGCAATTTTAAACTAAAGCCGCTTGGCACGCCATGAAAGATTAGTTAAATCAATTCCTCAATTTACAACTGAAATTGTTAGGTCTACATTTAGTGAACACGCTCACTTTTATTAGTGAACGCGCTCACTTTTAAATTTAACTTTAAAAATTAAGATATTAGCTATGGGTAATTACGATAAGACACATCAGCATATTTTAAATGTTGCTTGGCAACTTTTTTCTAAACATGGATTCAATGAAACCTCTACACGGCAAATATCTTCTACTTGTGGTATTGCAATCGGTACTTTGTTTAAACATTTTGATAGTAAAATTGCGATTTTAGAAGCATGTCTTGATCTAAGGTTTCATGACGTATTAGAACTTGCCAAAGAAACCGACATTCACCGCCCTCCTCGTCTTAAAATCAATCATTATGCTCAATACTTTTATCAATTTTACTGTTTACATCACCGCTTTTATAAAGTGCTTTTTAGCCAACGCTTGTTCTGCAAAACCTTTCAACAACAACACATGGAACTAATTCAATCATTAGTATTTGCCGATCAACCCCAATTTAATAAAGTTAAAGCTGCTATATTACTCGACTGCTATTTTATGACCTTATTGTATGGCTTAGGCGCTGAAACTCCGAATACAAAATTGATGCTGAGAACGCTGAGTCAGAAAGTGTCTATATTTTAAGCTCACTAACTCATTGATAATTCGATATTGTGAACCTAAAGTGAATAATTTTTCCTCAAACAAGGTTTGTTGCATGATAATTTTTCACTTTTGACCCAATTTTAGCTTTGATAATCTCCGACTCTTAACTAAATTATACCTATTAGGGACAATATTTAATCAAGGTACATTATGAAAAGAACACACGCTGCCTTTTTTGTTGCGGGCATGATAAGCATGCCTACAGCGAATGCCATCGAGATCTACAACGATCAAACCAATAGTGTCACTATAGGTGGCTTTATAGATGCAAGGGTTATTAATACACAAGGTGAAACAGAAGTAGTTAATGGTGCATCACGAATCAATTTAGATTTTAAGCGTCAATTAAAAAATAGCTGGCAAGCCTTGGCATTATTAGAATGGGGTGTAAACCCTGTTGGTAGTAGTGACATTATTTATAATAATCGCTTTGAATCGATTCAAGATGAGTTTTTATATAACCGACTTGGCTATGTTGGCCTTAAACATGAAGACTATGGTCAAATTACATTAGGCAAACAATGGGGTGCATGGTATGACGTTGTTTATAACACCAACTACAGTTTAGTGTGGGATGGTAACGCCGCGGGTGTTTATACCTACAATAAAGATGACGGTGCAGTAAATGGTACTGGTCGCGGTGATAAAGTACTACAGTATCGTAATACGTGGGGAAAATTTCATCTTGCCCTACAAGCGCAACTAAAATCAGATGACTTTTATACCTGCGACATTGCAGACATATCACGAAGTTCATGTGAACTGTTATTTAATCAAGGTAATGCCGCAGCTCAAAGAGTAGAGTTTAATTCAACCTATGGTGCGGCTATCACCTACAATGCAACAAATAATTTAAAATTTACTGCAGGGGTTAACCGAGGTGAATTTGATATTGTTTATGCAAACGGTCGCGATCAACTCGTTACAGATCTTATCTATGGTGTTGGTGTTACTTATGGTGATTTTTATAAACCAGGCTGGTATGCATCAGCAAATATAAATAAAAACGAAAACCACGACACCGACAACTTAGGACGCTTAATCAAAGATGCCGTTGGTTTAGAGTCAATTCTAAGTTATCGCTTTGATAATGACATTCGTACTTTTGTTGCCTATAACGTATTTGATGCAGGTAGTGACTATGTTATTCAGCCTAATTTTAATGCCGACCCTGAAGATGTGTTTAAACGCCAATTTGCAGTTTTAGGTGTGCACTACTTTATGGCTGAAGATACCATTTTATATATCGAAGCTCGTAAGGATTTTAGTGACTTTTCAAGTAATGACGCAGAGCAAGAAACACAGATGTCTCAAACCGAAGATGACGGTATAGCTATCGGTTTTAATTACACTTTGTAGTTACGATAAACACTAAGCCCACTATTGTGGGCTTTAAACTCGCGATAAATCACTTACGTACATATTCAATACATTGAGTTACCATTCAAAGTCTCTTGTGGGATCTGTTGTATTGAATCCCAGTGTTCAACAATCTTGCCATTTTCATCAAACCGAAAGAAATCCATAGTGACATATTGGTCATTACCAGGCCATATTTGGTGAGTATGAAGCGCAACAAGATTACATTCTGCTATAGCACGAACAAAATCAATTTTCTTATCTGGATATTCATTATGCATTTTTTCAAAATAGGTAATGAATGAGGCTGTTCCATCACCAACTAAAGGATTATGTTGTATGTATACTTCGCCTACATACTTTTCAACCGCTAGAGATGGATTTCCTAGATAAGCGGTTTTGTAAAACTCAATAGCATTTCTCTTATTTAATTCTAAATCAACCGACATTTAGCACCTCTTCACAAATTTGTTGATTATGCTTGTATTTAAGAAATGTAAGACAAGCTAATTACACATTTTACTAAAGCATAATAGTTCCTTTTCTGAATATTCTATTTCTACCAGAGCTATTAACTGATAACTAGCCAGAAAAGTTAGCAATGGAGCGTTCAAATTTCCGATAAAAACGAATGACGGTTACACTTCACTTTATGAAATAGCTTATATGTTACGTATGTTGGAATAGGTATGTGTTAGCAGAAAAGTAAACTATTAATCTTTAAGCGAATCTAAAATGTATTCAGTACCAGTAAACCAAACTAGCACTTTAAGCACCTTCAAAATTTACTACACGCGAACGGCCATTCTCTTTAGCAATATAAAGTGCTTTATCAGCATTATTCAAAAGCTCATCAAGTGAAATGCCGTCTTTACCATACACAGCAACACCTGCGCTAAACGACATGCCTATATTTGAATTATCAGGTGTCATTAGCTTTATGGTCTTAGTTGTTTGAAGTAGTTTTTCTGTATTGGCAAAACAAAACGTGTCTTTAATGTTTATTTGAATAAGGCAAAACTCTTCACCGCCAAGTCTTGCAAAATAACACGTATCATCAATGCTATCTTTTACATGCTTCGCAAAGGTGACTAATACTTGGTCGCCAAAATCATGGCCAAATGAATCATTAAAACGCTTAAAGTGATCAAGATCGATAAGTGAAACAGTACAACTAAATTCTTCATGTTTTGATTGTAACTGACTGAATTTTGCAAACAAGGCTCGCCTATTTGGGACATTTGTTAATTGGTCAGTATGAGCAAGTTCAAACATTTGCTTACTGTAGTCTTCTAAGAGAGTGTTTGTTCGGTTAAACAAAAACTGGTTTCTCTTAAGTTCGGTTATATCCTCACCTTCAACAATGACGTGCTCACCGACTACATTGGCAGTAAATCTAAAAATATGACGATATGAAGCATCATTAATTTCCACTTCAAGCTTATCTGTATCATTTTCTAATAATTTCGAAATAATTAATTGTAATAAGCTTCTGTTAGTTGGATTGTTCGATGCATCTAGATAATGCTGTGCAACAAGTTGAAATGAGTTGTTTTGAAATACTACCTTGTGTTCATTAGCCGACAAAACAACGACAGGTAACTGCAAATAATTTAAAACAGAATAATCCGCGTTGTTTTGTTCTAATGACATACGATAAAGTCTCGTTTTGTTTCAAGCTTAGCTATGACTTGCTTCGCGTCGTCTTCTGATATTCCTTGTTCAGAAAATGTAAGCGACAAGATATTTATCATTTCTTGCCAATCTTTAAGATTAATACCTAAATTTTTATGGGCTTGTGCTAGCTGTTCATCACTGATGTAATCAGGTCCACCCATTAAAGATGAGATAAAACTTGTTTGATGATGAATTAACCTTTCCATGTTGGTATGTTTAAAATGAGCATTAAGGGTTTCTGACTTCAAAATATTGTCATAAAACTTTTCTATGACTTTATAAATTCGAGAAAAACCACCGTATTTGATAAACAAAGAAGATTCCACATCGAGTCCTGTATTATCGATAAATATTTAAGTAACTAATAAGGCACCACAAAAGATGACAAGAAAGTCTGCAAGCTATTGATATTTAAATTATAGAAAGGAAAAGAGATTTTGCATTTTTGAATAAGCAAATAATGGGATTATTCTCATTTGTTGCACGTGAATATTAATAGCCCCTCTTACACACCATCTGTTGATTTAAAAATCTTAAATTCAAAGATATTTGCCGAGATTGAAATAAACTTCAAAACAGTATGATGTGTTCTTTTTATGATTAATGGCTATTACAATGAATAATCACGTTCTACTTTAGCAATACGCGTTGTAAAGGCGCTGTACCATTTGTCTTTGCCGAGCTGTTGGGCGTTTAAGTGCTCAACGTTTTGTTTCCAGGCTTTTATCGCATCTAAGTTTTGCCAATACGACACCGTAATACCCATACCATCACGAACAGACTCCATACCTAAATACCCAGGTTGTTGCTCTGCGAGTTCTACCATTCTATTAGCCACTTCTTCATAACCGGCGGTATCATCTGATAAGGTATTCGTAAAAATCACGGCGTAATATGGCGGTTTTGGTGTATTCGCTATCATGGCTGTTACTTCCCTCTACTTGGTTCAAAACCATCATAACATGGGATTTCTTTGTTAAACGTATCCCAATTTGCTTTAGAGCTTACAAAGTTATGGCTGATCGGGCGCTCATTTATATCGCTATCTAATAAACCTAAGCGAATACGTAAGCGGCTTGGGTCATCTTTATTCTCGCTATAAATAGGCGAACCACAACAGCTACAAAAATAACGAATTCTGCCGGGTTTAAATTCAAACGCACTTAGATGCAGCTTTCCTTCAGTGAGGTTAAAACCATCTCGTTGAATAAAGCCATTGGTTGCGTAGGCTGTGCCTGAGTTTTTACGACATAAAGAACAATGACAATGAATAATTGAGTCTATGCCACCAGCAATAGTTACTTTTACTTTGCTGCACAAACAACTTCCTTGATACATAGTCCCTCTCAGGTTTAAAGATTAATAACCGCGATGCTTCCAAAATTCAGTGGCAGTGCCTTCGGCTTCCTTTAATAAGTTAAAGGATTTATCAGCGATTATATGGCCATTTAACTCAATAGTCATGCGCCAAATACCTACTTTATTGTCAACAGGTGCCCATATCGTATCACCTAAATAAAACTGCCAATCGTTTGTTTTAACGTACTGTTCGCCCTCAAACGGTGGCATGATCTCGCCATCTTCATCCGGAATATCTGGGTGGTAAACGCAAAATTTAATTTTTTGTCCTTTGGCCTTTTTAATGTTAACTATAAAGCCAAATTCAATATCTAACTGTGCAGGAACGTCTGTTGTAAATTCGGTAATTTGAGGCAGGTCTTTCTCTTTTGCATCCCAATGACTGTAAATGCCGTAACTTTCAATACTGGTAATTGGTTTGGCTTTTGCCATAGCTGCAAGCGCTCCTTTTTTAAAATAAGGCGCTATTTTATAGTAGCAACTCTAGCAGAACAAGATTGTACTATTATAGTAATTAGCTAACGTGCTTTACCCAGTGCGAGTCATGTTGTTGAAAACCACATTTAGTTAAAAGTTTAATACTGGCGCTGTTATTTTGGTTAACTAAAGCTAACACACTGTTTATGGGAGCAGGTACAAAGGTCGTGAGTTTTTCAAATAGCATATCTAGTACCTTTTGCATTATTCCTTTGCCAAAGTATTGTGACGACAACTCAAACCCCAACATGCCCTGCCCGTCAATTATGTTAAATATGCCTACGCTGCCAATAACCTGCCCACTACTTCGTAAAACAATAACTAAACGAATGCCTTGTTGATTATAAAAACGTTCTATGTCGCCTTGAATAAAGTCGTACACGTCACCTTTCGTTATGTCAGCTCCGTAATCATTAAACGTTTGTACTTGCGGTTCTTTTAAAATATTCCATATCGCTTGGCAATCTCTATGACGAATTGGGCGTAAGTCAAAGGCTAAGTCATCGTGGCTAGACACGTTAATTTCTTCTTTTTGCTTTATGAGCTGGCATTATTGTCTTACTATAAACGCAATTTCAAGCAATTAGATTAAGTTCGATGAGTGAAGAATTTAAAGTAATTCAACCTACCACTACAGTTTACTGTAAAGAGCGCGGTGAAGGCTGGACCTTAACAGGGATCACCAGTATTGATGAACATACTTCTGTGATGTTTGATGGTGTAAGGTATACCTTACCGGCCCGTGAAATTGTTGAGGTATTGTTGCCACAACAACTCGAGCGAGAGAAAAACCAATAATAAAAAAAGCCAGCATCAAGCTGGCTTTTTCGTGTTTTAAATTAACGTAATGCGTTAATACGCTCATCAAGTGGTGGGTGCGATGAGAATAACTCGGCAACACCTTTACCGCTTGCAATACCAAATGCCATCATTGAACCTTCTAGTTGTGATGGGTGGTTTTGTTTTAAACGCTCAAGGGCGCTACGCATTTTATCTGCACCTACTAGTTTAGCTGCACCGGCATCCGCAGAGAATTCGCGTTTACGGCTATAGTAAGCAACAATCACACTTGCTAGAACACCAAATAACATTTGGAAAATCATATCGAACAAGAAGTATGTCCAGCTACTCCCGCCCTCTTCTTCATCACTATTAAGGAAGTTATCAACAATACCTGCCAATACTTTCGCCATAAAGATAACAAAGGTATTCACTACACCTTGAATAAGAGTAAGCGTTACCATGTCACCATTTGCAATGTGTGACACCTCATGAGCCAATACCGCCTCAGCTTGATCTTGGTTCATGTTGTGTAATAAACCTGTGCTCACAGCCACCAGCGAGTTGTTCTTACTTGGGCCGGTCGCAAATGCGTTCATTTCAGGGCTATCGTAAATAGCCACTTCTGGCATCGCGATACCTGCTTTTTTAGCTTGCGATGCTACCGTAGAAACTAACCATTGTTCTGTTTCAGAACGAGGCTGTTCAATAACATGTGCACCGGTTGATTTTTTTGCCATCCATTTCGACATAAATAACGAAATAAACGAGCCACCAAAACCAAACACCGTTGAAATAACTAAAATGCCGCCTAAACTGCGATGGCTAATACCCAGTACGCTCATCAAAATAGACAACACAATACCTAACACTAGCATTACCGCTAAGTTAGTCAGTAGAAACAAAAATACACGCTTCATAAAAACCTCAGAATAAACATACCAATTGTATTAACTAACGACATGGTTAAAAATCGTTAGTTAATAAAATTATCTGGGTGTTCTACCAACTCAGTTTAGGGCTTATGCAATTGGTTGCAAGGAACTAATTGCAACCAATTGTGACAGAGTATGTCAAAAGTAACAACTCAATTATTATGGGTTGATAGATAAAATTTCAAGTAAGGTTTTGTAAATTTTTAATTTAGGGGTGCCGTCTGTATATGGACTAATCGCCAAAAGCGGGAAAGGTAATGCTGATTTTAAAGTTTCTAAATTGGCCTCTTGTTCACGCATGTTTGGGTCTACATGATTTGCAATCCAACCCACACAATTTACACCAAGCGCTTTAAAATGAGCAGCTGTCAATAGTGCGTGATTAAGGCAACCAAGCTTCATGCCTACGACTAGAACAACATCAAGGTTTTGTGATTTAACCCAATCGCAGAGTAAATCGGTTTCGTTGATAGGTAAACACCAACCGCCTGCACCTTCTGTAAGAATATAATCGGTATTGAGTGCTTTTACATTCGCATAAGCAGCATCGAGCTTGTCAAATGTTAGTCTGTCGCCTACTTGGGCAGCTGCAATATGCGGTGCAATGGGCGGCTCATAGGTAAAGGGGTTAACAATGTTGTATTTAACACCAATTGATGAGCTTTCCATTAAGGTTAATGCATCATCATTGACTAGCTGCCCAAATGCTTCTTCGGCACCTGCTGCAATAGGTTTAAAACCAACCGCACGCTGTTTATGTTGCGCTAGTAAATTTAATAATAAACTGGTGACATGGGTTTTTCCGGCATCGGTGTCTGTACCCGTGATAAAAAATTCTTTCATTTTTGAGTTAATTCTATTTTTCTAGTTCTAAAAGGACAACTTGATAGCTCACTCTAGCATGCCCATCAACCAGAGGGTATGCCCTACAAACACTATTAAGTGCCTGTCTTGTTAATAACCCTTTGCGTTTTTGCTTAGTTTGCAATGAGGTAGCACCAATCGCTTTTATTGAGCGCAGCGCATCTAAGGGAGAGTTATAGGCATCTATATAACATCTATCGACTGCAAAATTGAGCTTAAACCCTGCTAATTTTGCATACTCAATAATGTGACTAGCACTATGAAACTGATTAATATGGTTTTGCTCATCTAAACAAGCAAAAGCCTGTTTGATCTCTTTAAGGGATCCATCTACCACGCAGCTTAAATAAACCTTACCGCCCGCTTTTAATGCGGAAAAAAGATTTTTAATTAGTGCCTCTAAATCAGCAGACCATTGCATTGCAAAATTACTAAACACACAATCAAGGGAGTTTTGCTGTAATGGTAGGTTATCCATATCAGCACACACTTTTAAACAACGCGGGTTTTGCTCTGTGCTTAGCATGGAATGACTTAAATCCATTGCCAATACAGTATCAAAATGTGTTTTAAGCATTGCCGTATTAACTAAAGGCCCAGCACCTAAATCAAGGCAAGTACCCTGCTGATGTTTACTTGCCATCATTTTAAATAAGTGCGCAGCTGCTTGTTTTTGTACATTAGCATGGCTCGCGTAATTTGCAGCCGCATTAGAGAACTTAGTTTGTGTTGTTAGCTTATTACTGTGCTGAAAGCTTAAAGGCACTTGCAGTTGAACACTCATAAACACTCCACTAGCGAATCAACAAGCTGTTTTATGTCGTCTGCTTGATGTGCGCTACTTATGGTTACTCTTAGTCGTGCCGTATTAAAAGGAACCGTGGGTGGTCGAATAGCGGTTAACCACACGCCTCTACCTTTAAGCTTATTAGCAACGGCAAGCGTGTGTTCTGCATCGCCCAATACTAAAGGCTGAATAGCCGTTGATGATTCCATTAATGCTAAGTTATGCTCTTTGGCAAGTGCTCTAAAGTAGGCAATATTCTCTGTAAGCTGAGAGCGTTTTTCATCAGCTTTTAGTAACTTTTCGAGTCGCTCAAGAGTACAACTTGCCATCAGTGGTGACATCGCCGTTGAATAAATGTATTCGCGATTAAACTGCAACATGTAATCAATCATTTGCTTTGATGCAAGCAGGCAAGCGCCACTACTTGCCAGTGCTTTGCCAAAGGTGATGATCAGTAAATCCGGCTTGATTGCCTCACAGCTCCCTAAGCCTAGCTCGCCTAATACGCCAAAGCCATGGGCGTCATCAATCATCAACCACGCATTGTATTGTTTAGCAAGTTTACAGAGTGCTTCAATGGGGGCTTGATCGCCATCCATCGAAAACACCCCTTCACTTACTATGAGCTTATGCTTGGCTTTTGACTTTTGTAACCGAGATTCTAAGTGCCTAAGGTCGTTATGATTAAAGCGTACCATGGCTGCGGCAGAATGAAGTCCGCCATCAATTAAGCTGGCATGATTAAGCTTATCTTGAAAAATTGCCGATGATTGCGCTACTCTTTTATCTTGAAACAACGCTTTTAATACGCTGCTATTAGCACTAAATCCGCTATTAAATAACATGGAACTTTCGTAGCCTAATAACTCGCATAAACGCTGCTCAAGCTGTTGTTGTGGTTTATTATAACCATTCACTAATGCTGAACTGTGGCTACCTAGATGCTGCGCACGAATTTCAATAAAATCATCAGCAAAACCAAGGTAGTCATTACTGGCAAAATTTAAATACTGTTTACCTGCAACCTGAATAAAGCGCCCGCTTGATTGCTCAACAAGTTGACGCTTTCTCAGTAATGCATCTGCATGTCGGTCAACAAGATGCTCGGCAATAAAATCAAAAGCCATTTAAATATTACGCTTCGTAAAATAGTTCTGATGTTGCTTTATCGGCAACCTTTGATGAAAGTGATGCTGCAACCGCTTCATCTGAGTAATCTTCACGGGTTTCTGGATTCATGCCTAATTTTTTAATCAGCATCATGTCAGCGTCTGCTTCAGGGTTTTCTGTAGTCAGTAGTTTATCACCGTAGAAAATTGAATTAGCACCAGCAAAGAAACACATAGATTGCATTTGTTCATTCATCGCCGTACGGCCAGCAGATAAACGAACATAGCTTTTAGGCATCATGATACGTGCAACAGCAATGGTACGAATAAACTCAAAATGATCTAAGTCTTCTACATCTTCAAGTGGCGTGCCTTTAACCTTAACCAACATATTAATTGGCACACTCTCTGGCTGCTGCGGCAAATTAGCTAATTGCATTAATAAACCAAAACGATCAGCAGCCTGCTCGCCCATACCAACAATACCACCAGAGCACACTTTCATGCCGGCATCGCGCACGTTATCGATGGTGTTTAAACGGTCTTGGTAAGTACGTGTTGTAATGATCTGCTGGTAATACTCAGGTGATGTATCTAGGTTATGGTTGTAATAATCAAGGCCCGCGTCTTTTAATGCATGAGCTTTTTCGTTATCTAGCATGCCAAGGGTCATACAGGTTTCAAGGCCGAGCTCTTTAACCTCTTTTACCATTTTTGAAATATAAGGCATGTCACGTTCTTTCGGATCAGACCACGCAGCACCCATACAAAAACGTGTTGCGCCTTTTTCTTTGGCTACACGCGCTTGCTCAACCACTTTTTCGACTTCCATAAGGCGTTCACGGTCTAAGTCTGTTTTATAATGACCTGACTGAGGACAATATTTGCAATCTTCTGGGCAAGCACCAGTTTTAATCGATAACAAAGTAGAAATTTGTACTTCATTTGGATTGAAGTTTTCACGATGCACACTGGCCGCTTTAAATAACAAATCATTGAACGGCATTTCGAATAATGCTTTTACTTCTTGGTGAGTCCAATCGTGACGGACAACTGCGTGCTCCATAATAGTCTCTTTTTTTAAATTATTGGGACGGTTAGATTGGCTTAGTCTACGACTTGACGTAACATTGTCAACGAATCGAAGTGATATAAAGTTTACATATGATTAATAAACAACCAATAGATTTAGATTTTGATCGTGAGCATATTTGGCACCCTTATACTTCTATGACTCAGCCCCTTCCCGTTTACCCAGTCAGTCATGCCAATGCAAATCGTATTTTCTTAGAAACAGGCGAAAGCCTAATAGATGGTATGGCCTCTTGGTGGAGTGCCATCCATGGTTACTGCCATCCTGTTTTAAATGAAGCAATCACCCAGCAAGTTAGCAAAATGAGTCATGTCATGTTTGGTGGTTTAACTCACGAGCCCGCTGTTGAGCTATGTAAAAAGCTAGTCAGTATCACACCTGAGTCACTCGATAAGGTGTTCTTAGCCGACAGTGGCTCTGTGAGTGTTGAAGTTGCCATAAAAATGGCCTTGCAGTACTGGCTTAGCCAAGGTTACACCAGTAAACAAAAATTAATGACGCCGCTTAAGGGCTACCATGGCGATACCTTTGCGGCGATGAGCGTTTGCGATCCGGTTAATTCAATGCACAGTATGTACTCAGGATTTTTACCTGAACATGTTTTTGTACCTGCGCCGAATGCTAAATTTAATGGCGAGTTTAGCCCTGCTGAAGCTGATACGCTTGAAAGCTACTTTGCAGCTCACCACCAAGATGTTGCGGCATTTATCATTGAACCCATAGTTCAAAATGCTGGGGGCATGAATTTTTACCACCCTGATTACTTAAAGCACCTACGCATTCTGTGTGATAAATATGATGTTTTACTTATTTGTGATGAAATCGCCACAGGCTTTGGCCGCACCGGCACCTTGTTTGCTGTTGAGCACGCCAACATAGAGCCTGATATTTTATGTATTGGCAAAGCATTAACGGGCGGCATGATGACCCTATCAGCAACATTAACCACCAGCAACGTCGCTGTTGGCATTAGTGAAGGTGAAGCCGGCGTATTAATGCATGGCCCAACTTTTATGGGTAACCCGCTTGCCTGTGCTACAGCCTGTGCGAGTATTGATTTACTGCTCGAGCAACCTTGGCAAGAGCAAATTGAACATATAAATGATGTTCTAACAACCCAGCTTGCAAAGTGTAAGCAACTTGATGCAGTCGTTGATGTGCGGACATTGGGGGCAATTGGTGTTGTTGAGCTTAAGCGAAGTGTAGATGTAGCAAAAATTCAACGCTTTTTTATCGAGCAAGGTGTGTGGATACGCCCGTTTGCTAAATTAATTTATTTGATGCCGCCTTACATAAGCGACGAACAAAGCTTAACTAAGTTATGCAGTGCTATTTATGCAGCCATAGAACAGCAGGCGTATTAGGGCGTGTTGACCCTTTGTGATTAATTTTGCAGCAGTGTGTTTGGTATTTAGGCAAGGCAGAGCCTATGTAGTGTGGTTGTTCCACATAAATAGGCGATAACGCAGCATCAATGCCAAACACGCGCTGCCCTTCGGGTTCTTCCTAGGGGCGATTAACTCTTTGTTGCTCGATTTTTACTTAGCCCACTAGGTTACAAATCTCGCGCCGCGATTAAATCGCCCCTAGAGTGAACAAATTTTAATCCACAAAGGTCAACACGCCCTCTAGGGAAGCTGATGCTTCCTTTTCTTTAAACTTTACCATTCAAACATATAAGCCATTTTACTTATCATTCGAAGCGGTACTTTATGTTCGCAGCGCTTAGCGTAAAGATGCTGTAATGATTTATCTTTAATTTCACCAACGATCACTTCTTTTACTTGATAACCCAGTGCAGTAGCCGCTTGTGCGTAGGCGATAAATTCCCATTTTTTAATATTAGTGTTATCAACAATTACTAACGGAATTTCTTCTGCTAAGGCATTAATAAAGCGTGCAAGATTTAAATTGTGATACTCAGGTAATTTGTACTTATCAAATTGATACTCACCTTCGCTATTGTAAAAATAATCATCTGTTGCGCACACGACATAATCACTTTCGTTACCAGCTACCAACTCATCAGCTAGGCTTTGTGCATAATATGATTTACCTGAGCCTGGTAAGCCGCGAAGAATAAAAACTTGTTTCATAGCACCTGTTATACAATTTAATTAAAGACTAAAGGACAGTAATTGTTAATGATGCCACAAAATAACCAATTAGCGCAGCGAGAATTTAAATAAACGCAAATTTTACGCTAAATATTGCTGCTATTTTACTCAATTGAAGAAAAACTACTAAAGAGTGCGTCACAATAGTTTTTTTATTTGATTTACGAGGGTAAGATAGTCGATTCAAGTGCAATGCACAGCATTATTATATTAGGCAACTTATATCATTGGAGTGAAGATGAGCCATTTAGCGATTTCAGAGCTATTAAAAGGCAAGGTTGCGGTAGACAGCCAAGTAACAGTAAAAGGCTGGATCCGTACACGCCGCGATTCAAAAGCAGGAATTTCATTTTTAGCCGTTCATGACGGTTCGTGTTTTGATCCTATTCAAGCGGTGGTACCTAATTCACTCAATAATTATGATGAAGTAACACGTTTAACTGCAGGTTGTTCTGTATCTGTAACCGGCGTTCTTGTGCCATCTGCAGGTCAAGGTCAGTCTTTCGAAATCCAAGCTAACTCTGTAGAAGTATTAGGTTGGGTTGAGAATCCAGACACCTACCCTATGTCTGCGAAACGTCACAGCATTGAATATTTACGTGAGCACGCACACCTTCGCCCTCGTACTAACATCATGGGCGCGGTAACACGTGTACGTAACTGTTTAGCACAAGCGATTCACCGTTTTTATCACGAGCAAGGCTACTACTGGATCAGCACACCTATCATCACTGCTAGTGACTGTGAAGGCGCCGGTGAAATGTTCCGTGTATCTACTTTAGATATGCAAAACTTGCCACGCACAGATAAAGGCGACATCGATTACAGTGAAGATTTCTTCGGTAAAGAAGCATTCTTAACAGTATCTGGTCAGTTAAATGGTGAGACATACGCATCTGCAATGTCAAAAATCTATACTTTTGGCCCGACTTTCCGTGCTGAAAACTCAAACACATCTCGTCACTTAGCAGAGTTTTGGATGGTTGAACCTGAAGTTGCATTCGCAGATTTAGAAGATATCGCAAAACTTGCTGAAGACATGCTGAAATATGTTTTCAATGCAGTATTAACTGAGCGTCGTGACGATATGGAATTCTTTGCACAACGTGTTGAGAAAACAGCTATCTCACGCTTAGAAGAGTTCGTAACTAAAGATTTCGCACAAGTTGATTACACAGATGCTATCGAAATCTTAAAAGCGTGTGGCAAGAAATTCGAATACCCTGTTGAATGGGGTGTAGATTTACAATCTGAGCACGAACGTTACCTTGCTGAAGAGCACTTTAATGCGCCAGTAGTTATTAAAAACTACCCGCGTGATATTAAAGCCTTCTACATGCGTCAAAACGAAGACGGTAAAACAGTCGCTGCAATGGACGTAGTTGCACCAGGTATTGGTGAAATCATCGGTGGTTCTCAACGTGAAGAGCGTCTAGATGTATTAGATAAGCGTCTAGAAGAAATGGGCTTAAACAAAGAAGATTACAGCTGGTACCGCGACCTACGTAAATACGGCACTGTACCGCACTCAGGTTTTGGTCTAGGTTTTGAGCGTTTAGTTGCATATGTTACCGGTATGGGTAACGTACGTGACGTTATCGCTTTCCCACGTACAAAAGGTAGCGCGACTTACTAATAAGCAACGCTATACAATAAAAAAGCCGCTTTCGAGCGGCTTTTTTATTGCTAACACACTATAATATATAAAAAATCTGGTAGAGATTTAGCAAACATAAATAAATAGCCTATATTGAAAGTAGTCTAATAATTAAGAGCTCATTTTATTATGCACTTTCGCGCTATTCAGACCATTTTACTAGTAACCTCATCATTAATCGCATGCAAAGTCACGGCACTAGAAGAAGACTTAAACGCAAAACCTATTTTTATTGCAGGATCAACTTCTGTTTCTACATTATTAATAGATCTTAAGAGCGAATTAAGTCAAGAATTTGGTAATAGTATACAAATAAGACCTATGGGTAGCGATAAAGGAATTATCGCAATTGCAGATAATGTCATCGATATTGGCACAAGCTCCCGATACCTCACCAAAGATGAACAGCAAAGATGGCCCTTTTTACGGCAAATTGTTTTAGCACAAGATGCGATCACTTTTTTTGTAAATAAAAACCTCAATATCAATGAGTTATCAACTAGTACACTCAGTGCTATATATCAGGGTAAGCTCACTAAGTGGTCAGATGTTTCTCCGCATACTCCGAAACTTAGTAGTAAAAATGATGAGATTTTGCTTTTCAGCAAAGGCACAACGCACGGCAGTTTTGATGTGTTTTTAGAGTATTTACAGCTTGATTACATCAAAGAACCAGACAGTAATTTTATTCGCCTAAAAAATGCTGGAAATAGAGGCCTATTTTCTGAACAAAAAGTTGAATTATACGATCAATTTAATCAAGCGCTGGGAATTGTGCAACGAATACAAAATGCTATTGCTTATGATTCATATGGAGCAATAACCAAGCTTGAAAACGATAGAAGAATAAATAAAGTGAGTTTATTAGCAATTGATGGCGTTAGCCCGTCTATCGAAACAATTCAAAGTGGAGAATACGCTTTTGTTCGCCCATTGGTATTGATAGTTAATACACAATCACCGCGTTCAAAGAAAATAGGTGACAAATTAGCTGTATTTATAAAGTCAAAAAAGATACATCAAAAAATGCTCGATATTGGCTACCTTCCAGTAAAATAGCTTCGTAAATATAAAAAAAGCTGCGCACCTAAAAAGGTGAACAGCTTTTAACAACCAGAATCGTTATGAATTACAGAGCGCTTTCAAGCTCTGGTAACACATCAAATAAATCAGCAACTAAACCATAGTCAGCAACTTGGAAAATTGGCGCATCAGGGTCTTTGTTGATGGCAACAATCACCTTTGAGTCTTTCATACCCGCTAAGTGTTGAATCGCACCACTAATACCCACAGCAATATATAAATCTGGCGCAACAATTTTACCTGTTTGACCGACTTGCATATCGTTTGGTACAAAGCCCGCATCAACAGCAGCACGTGAAGCACCAATCGCTGCACCTAGTTTATCGGCAATACCATTTAATAACGCAAAGTTTTCACCATTTTGCATACCACGACCACCTGAAATAACCACAGGTGCTGCAGTAAGCTCAGGACGTTCTGATTCAGTTTGTTCTTCTGATACAAACTCACTCAGACCAACAGAACCTTTACCAGTAACACTCGTTACAGCTACTGGCGCTTGCTCTTGTGCAATATCAAAGCTACTTGCACGAACAGTAATCACTTTTTTGCTATCTAGTGATTTAACTGTCGCAATTGCATTACCTGCATAAATAGGACGCTTAAAAGTATCTGCATCAATCACATCGATGATTTCAGAGATTTGCGCAACATCTAAAAGTGCAGCAACACGTGGCATAAAGTTTTTACCCGTTGTTGTTGCGCTTGCGACAATGTGTGAATAGTTATCAGCTAAAGATAAAACTAGATCAGCTAGGTTTTCTGCAAGTTGATTAGCATAAGCTGCATCATCGGCAATAAGTACGTTACTAACACCTGCAATTGATGCTGCTTGTTCACTCATTGCTGATAAGTTTTCGCCTGCAAGTAGTAAATCTACATCAAAGCCTAGTTTAACAGCAGCAGTAATCGTTTTATTCGTTTCAGGCTTTAGAACACCTTTATCGTGTTCGGCTATCACTAATGTTTTCATTTAGATCACCTTCGCTTCTGTTTTTAACTTTTCTACCAATGTTGCTACATCTTCTACGATGATGCCGCCACTGCGTTTTTCTGGCTCATTTACTTCTACCAGCTGTACGCGAGGCGCAAGGTCTACACCTAGGCTGTCAGCAGCAATTACATCAAGAGGCTTGCGTTTTGCCTTCATAATGTTTGGCAATGAAGCATAGCGTGGTTCATTTAAACGTAAGTCTGTGGTTACGATAGCAGGAAGTTTAAGAGCAACTGTTTGCAAGCCACCGTCTACTTCACGTGTTACATTAACGGTACCCGCTTGAATATCGACTTTAGATGCAAAGGTGCCTTGGCCCCGACCCGTTAAAGCAGCAAGCATTTGACCGGTTTGATTGTTGTCAGAGTCAATCGATTGCTTACCTAAAATAACCAGCTCAGGTGATTCTTGCTCTACAATCTTGCTCAGTAATTTAGCAACATGTAAAGACTCAAGCTTTTCTTCTGTTTCAATATGAATGGCTTTATCAGCACCGAGTGCTAATGCCGTACGTAATTGCTCTTGAGATGATTTATTACCAATAGTCACAGCAACAACCTCAGTGGCCGTCCCTGCTTCTTTTAAACGAATAGCTTCTTCAATTGCAATTTCACAAAACGGGTTCATCGCCATTTTTACATTAGCTAGATCAACATCCGTTTTATCGGCTTTAACGCGTGCTTTGACGTTGTAGTCAATTACTCTTTTAATTGGAACGAGGACTTTCATCGTGACTCCATCAATTGTGTGTTCTCAAAGTTGACCTTGGCGTCAACTTATTTATTTTATGAATTCAGACTACTTCCTGTTGACGTAAACGTCAACCTAAAATAACCTTAAAGTATTCACAGCCTGTAACGTTTCATTTGCAAGTATGAAATAAGGTTCTTTACAGCAGGTCCGTCACCGAGAAGAGGTTTATATGGTCGAACGCGAAACCATGGAATTTGATGTAGTCATCGTAGGCGCAGGCCCAGCAGGTTTATCAACTGCGATTAGATTGGCTCAACAAGCACAAGAAAAACAACAAGAATTAATGATCTGTGTGGTAGAAAAAGGCTCTGAGGTGGGCGCACACATTTTATCGGGTGCGGTTTTCGAAACCAAAGCGCTGGATGAATTATTACCTGATTGGCAGTCATTAGGCGCACCAGTTACCACTAAAGTAACGCAAGATGATATTTATTGGTTCAATAACAGTGAAAAAGCCACCAGCATCCCCCACTTTGCTAGCCCTAAAACATTCCATAACGAAGGCAATTACATTGTCTCTATGGGTAATGTATGTCGCTTTTTAGCAGAGCAAGCGGAAAACTTAGGGGTAGAAATATTCCCTGGCTTTAGTGCTCATTCTTTGATTATTGAAGACGAAACAGTGAAAGGCATTATCACTGGCGATATGGGCCTTGATAAAGACGGCAACGAAAAAGATGGTTACATGCCTGGTATGGAGCTTAGAGCAAAATACACCGTATTTGCTGAAGGCTGTCGCGGTCATTTAGGTAAAGAGCTAATCAAACACTTTGCCCTTGATAAAGATGCATCACCACAGCATTACGGTTTAGGATTCAAAGAAATTTGGCAAATCGACCCGAAAAAACACAAAGAAGGCACAGTAGTACATGGCACAGGCTGGCCGCTAACTGGTGATACCAGTGGTGGTGCATTTATGTATCACAGCGACAACAATCAGGTTGTGGTTGGCTTAATTGTCGATCTTAATTATTCAAACCCACATTTAAGCCCGTTTGATGAATTCCAACGCATGAAACATCACCCTGTCTTTAAAGATGTTTTAGAAGGCGGAGAACGTATAGCCTATGGTGCAAGAGCAATCGCCAAAGGTGGCCTGCGTTCATTACCGAAAATGCACTTCCCGGGTGGTTTACTTGTGGGTTGTGATGCCGGCACATTGAACTTTGCCAAGATTAAAGGTAACCACACAGCCATGAAATCGGGCATGGTTGCCGCTGATGTAATCGTTGCAGCCCTTAGCGACGGTAAAGAAAATGCCGATTTAGTAGAATATAAATCAGCTTTTGAACAAAGCTGGGCGTACAAAGAGCTTTATCAATCACGTAACTTTGGCCCTGTTATGCACAAACTGGGTAAGTTCTTAGGCGGTGCTTATAACACAATCGATCAAAACCTATTTGGTGGCAGCTTACCGTTTAACTTTGAAGATAACATGCCAGATCATGCCACATTAGTTGCAGCTGATCAGGCCGAAAAAATCGATTACCCGAAAGCAGACGGCAAACTTAGCTTCGATAAACTTTCATCGGTGTTTTTATCAAATACCAATCATGAAGAATCGCAGCCATGCCATTTAAAGTTAAAAGATAACTCGATTCCTATTACAGTGAATTTACCTAAATTCGATGAACCAGCACAACGCTACTGCCCTGCGGGTGTTTACGAAGTACAAGAGGTTGAAGGTGAAAAAGAGTTTGTGATCAACTCACAAAATTGTGTGCACTGTAAAACCTGCGACATAAAAGATCCAAGTCAAAACATTACTTGGGTAACACCTGAAGGTGCTGGCGGGCCAAACTACCCTAATATGTAACGCACGTTACTCATTTAATTAAAATTTATCCTAAATTGCAGGGGCTTCGGCCCCTTTTTTAGGCTATGCTGAAAGTGTCGTGTTTTATAAAAGTGAGTAAAGTATGCCGTCTTCAAGTGTAACCTTTCGTTTTTTAGCTGAACCTACTGATGTCAATTTTGGCGGTAAGGTTCATGGTGGTGTGGTAATGAAGTGGATTGACCAAGCTGGTTACGCCTGTGCTGCAGGTTGGAGCGGTCATTACTGCGTAACTGTCTCAGTTGCGGGTGTAAAGTTTCAGCGCCCTATTTTGGTTGGCCAAATAGTCGAAGTGAAAGCTAGTATTGCCCACACAGGTAAAACCAGCATGCAAATCTTCATTCAAGTACGCTGCGGCGACCCTAAAACCCAGAACCTAGTTGAAACCAATCATTGTGTTATTAGTTTTATAGCGATGGATGAAGCAGGCTACCCAATCGAAGTACCTTCATATACTGCAGTGACAGACGATGAAAAGAAAATTGAAAACTATGCGATTAAAATGAAGGAGATCGCGATAGAAACAGAAACCCTTTTACAAAAAGCATAAAAACTTAAAGCAACAAAAAATATAAACTGTACCTAGTAACTTCTACAGAGCACCCTGAAATTGTTACGACTGCCAAACTGAATGCCTGATTACAGTTTCAACAAACTGTTTAAAAAACCACTTAATGAAGCCTAAAAACAATACTTTAGGCTTTATTTTCAGCTTGGCATTGCCATTGCAATACTCCTTGTGAATGACGCGAAACATTCGTTTATTTATTTTATAAAGGAGCTATTAAATGATTAAAGCAATTTCACTTTCTGCACTTTCTTTAGCACTACTAGGTTTTAATAATGCTGCACATGCAGATATTACCGAAATGGATTCTCCGCGTATTTATACCGGTATCGGCTACGGCCAATATTCTTTTGAGTTTGAAGACAGTGAAAATGACACTGACTTCGATGACGATTCACAAATGCTAAAAGGCTATATTGGTACTCAGTTTAACAAGTACTTAAGCCTTGAACTTGCCTATCAAAATTTTGATGAAGTAAGCGATATCGATTCTAAAGCTGAAATTGACGGTGTTTCACTAGCAGCACGCTTAGCAGCCCCAATTACAGATAGCTTTTCTGTTTATGCCAAAGGTGGTTGGCTAGAGTGGGATGCTGAAATTAAGCAAGACCTAGGCGAGCTTGGCAGCATCAGTGCTGACTCTGATGGCGGTGATGTATTTTATGGTGCAGGTGTAGAATATGCTTTCACAACAAACATGCAAGTACGTTTAGAGTATGAGCGCTATAAATTAGAAGATGATATTGACCCAGATATGGACGTTGCGTCTGTATCATTCCAATACATGTTTTAATTTAGACTATACAGTCCAAATATTTAAAAGGCAGTCTCGACTGCCTTTTTTGTGTTTGCATGTAATGCATGTAAAATGTCGGCAGATTTTCTTAACGACAATGCACAATGAGCGAATACCAATTAACTGCCGTCGGCCATATTCAATCTCCTTATAAACAAAAGTTTGCCATACCTCGCCAACCTCGTTTGGTTCCTGAGGCTAAAGCAAAGCTGGTATTCAGCAGCGATTTTAATCGTGAAGAGTTTGTACGCGGCCTCGATGAATTTAGCCATATTTGGCTGTTATTTAGATTTCATGAAACCGCAGATAAAGGTTACTCAGCAATGGTGAGACCCCCTCGCCTAGGCGGTAATGAACGTAAAGGTGTATTTGCAACACGTGCAACCTTTCGCCCAAATGCTATAGGCATGAGTGCTGTAAAACTTGAAGGCATTGAATATAAAAATGGTCAATTAAGCTTATTGCTTTCAGGTATCGATTTACTCGATGGCACACCTATTTTAGACATTAAGCCATATTTGCCCTACTCCGACGCAATGACCGATGCCACCGCAGGTTTTGCCGATACCAGACCAGAAACCGATATGAGCGTTGAGTTTAGTGAAGAAGCGCTTGCTTTTATTGCAAAGCAAACTGAGCAACCTGAATTAAAAGCGTTTATAAGCAATGTATTAAAGCAAGATCCTCGCCCAGCTTATAAAAAGCAACGTGACTCAGAGCAAAGCTACGGCATGACCTTATATGATTTTAATATTAGGTGGCATGTTCAGGACAATCATAATACAGTGACCAGCATTGAAAAATGCTAGTTTTTAGCATATAGCGCTTTAGTGTCAGTGCTTCCACTGGTAAACTTAGCGCCTTGTTATTACTCAAACGTCTTGAGTAAACGATAATAATTTTAACACTACTTGGAATAAAGATGCGTACCAGTCAATATATACTCGCAACACTTAAAGAAACTCCGTCTGATGCAGAAATTGTTTCTCATCAATTAATGCTACGAGCAGGCATGATCCGCCGCGTTGCGTCGGGTTTGTATACATGGTTGCCCTCTGGTCTACGCGTACTTAAAAAAGTAGAAAACATCGTACGTGAAGAAATGGATAAAGCAGGCGCTATCGAAATGTTAATGCCTATTATTCAACCAGCTGATCTTTGGGAAGAGTCTGGTCGTTGGGAACAATTCGGCCCTGAATTACTGCGTATTAATGACCGTCACAACCGCCCATTTGCACTTGGCCCAACACACGAAGAAGTGATCACAGATTTTGTACGTAAAGAAGTGAGCTCTTATAAGCAATTACCGCTTACTCTTTACCAAGTACAAACAAAAGTTCGTGACGAAGTTCGCCCTCGTTTTGGTGTGATGCGTGCCCGTGAATTTACCATGAAAGATGCGTACTCTTTTCACTTAAGTGATGAGTGTTTAGAGAAAACATACCAAGTAATGCACAAAGCATACTGCAACATCTTCGAGCGCCTTGGTCTTGATTACCGCCCTGTTATCGCGGATACCGGCTCTATCGGTGGTAGCGTTTCACATGAGTTCCATGTACTTGCAGAATCAGGCGAAGATGCAATCGCATTTAGTGATGCAAGTGATTACGCTGCAAATATCGAAAAAGCAGAAGCATTAGCACCGACTGAAGAGCGCCCAGCAGCAAGTAAAGAGTTAAAAGCGTTCCCAACGCCTGATGCAAAATCTATTGCTGAGCTTAAAGAGCACTATGGTGTTAAACCTCATCGCGGCGTGAAAACATTAATCGTGTATGGCGCACCAGATGAAAACGAACAACGTGGTTTAGTTGCCCTTGTATTACGTGGCGACCATGAATTAAACGAGTTAAAAGCTGAGAAGCATCCGCTTGTAGACTCACCGCTTGAAATGGCAAAAGAAGAAGACATCGTTGCTGCTATTGGCGCAAAACCAGGTTCATTAGGCCCAGTCGGTCTATCAATGCCAATCATTGTTGATCGCACAGCTAACGTTATGGCTGACTTTGTAGCAGGTGCTAATAAAGATGGTGAACATTTCAGCGGTATCAACTGGGATCGCGATGTAGAAAACTACGAAGTGGCTGATATCCGTAATATCGTTGAAGGCGACCCAAGCCCATGTGGTCAAGGTTCACTGCAAATCAAACGTGGTATTGAAGTAGGTCATATTTTCCAACTTGGTACTAAATACTCAGAAGCAATGAAAGCAGGCGTATTAAGTGAAACAGGTAAAAATCAAGTAATGACAATGGGTTGTTACGGTATTGGTGTATCACGTATCGTAGCTGCCGCTATTGAGCAAAACAATGACCAATACGGTATTAAATGGCCGCAACCTATTGCGCCTTTTGATTTAGCGATTGTGCCAATGAACATGCATAAGTCTCATCGTATTCCTGACATTGCAGATAACCTTTACAAAGGCTTGAAAGATGCCGGTTTAGACGTGTTGTTTGATGACCGTAAAGAGCGCCCAGGTGTTATGTTTAACGATATGGAATTACTAGGTGTGCCTTTCACATTAGTAATTGGTGAGCGTAACCTTGATGAAAACAAGGTTGAGCTTAAAAACCGCCATACTGGCGAAAAGCTAATGCTTGATTTAGATAGTGCCGCTTCTGAAATTGCCACACTTGTTAAAGGCTAATTAACTCAGCTCTACAAAATTTAAAAAACCGCTTCGGCGGTTTTTTGTTTTATTAATTGTCATAGATGTTTCGCTAAAGCGTCTTTTAACTGTCATTGATTCTGCCTAGCATTTACTTTATTACACCATGAGTAAATGCCATGAATAACACCACTTGCAGTAGTAAAACCCACTATCCTGCCGTTTGGATTTCCGACGTTCACTTAGGTTATAAAGACTGCCAAGCGCAGTATTTACTAGATTTTTTAAATGCCATTGAATGCGATGTTCTGTATTTGGTCGGTGATATTGTCGATTTATGGTCAATGAAACGACAGTTTTTTTGGCATCCTAGTCATTATGATGTACTTGCGCTTATTCAACAAAAAGCGAAAGATGGCACACGAGTGATCTATATACCGGGTAACCACGACGAAACCTTTCGCCATTATGCTAATGATTCATTATTCGGTATCGAAGTACACAAGCAATATATTCATACCACTAAAGCCAACAAACGTTTTTTACTTTTGCATGGCGACGATTTTGACTCAGCAACGCGCTACAACAAATTAATCAGTATTGCAGGCGATGCAGGATATGATTTTTTATTATTTTTAAATCGCTGGACTAATCGCATTCGGCGTTTATTTGGCGGTAATTATTGGTCATTGGCCTCTTGGATCAAAGCACGCGTGCATAAAGCACGTGAAGCTATTGATGCATTTGAAAAAGCGGCCATCCACGAAGCAAAAAAACAAGCCGTCGATGGCATCATTTGCGGGCACATTCATCACCCAGCTGTTAAAGTGGTTGATGGAATTTTATATTGCAATGATGGCGACTGGATTGAAAACTGCACTGCATTAGTAGAGAACAGCTCTGGGCGTATAGAGTTATTGCACTGGAGTGAAACTAAAAAAGTGATTCACTCGGCAGACATTAGCAAACTTACACCAAAGACTGCTTATGATAAAAACCAAGATGCAGCCTAGACCTAAACGTAAAAAGCCCCTACTCGGGGCTTAAATTTATTGTAATTTACTATCTAAATAGTACATCTTCTTTATTGAACCATTTAACACAAAACGCAAGTAATGCACCTGCCACTATGACTGTCGCTAAGAAAATTAAACCCACGAGTGTGTAATCAACTGTACCTTTAATGATTTCTTTGATTGCCAGAGCTACATTTGTCACAGGAATAAATGCTGTTTTGCTCGTAAGCTCAACATTAGGCATTAAGGCAACCATAATTGGAAAAATTACACCCATGCTAAGTGGTGCCATGTAGTTTTGTGCTTCTTTAAAGGTTCGCGCATAGATAGAAATAGCCAACGCTAATGATGAGAAGATTGCAGCAATAGGTAATAACAGCACAAAAATAAGCCCTAAATCTAATACAGTTAAAGAGCTAAATGCGTTTTTAACAACGGCTAAATCTACAAATGCAATGGCCACTGATATCCACACACCCATACTGAGTACGGTAATGGTGGTTGTTGCAATAGAAGAAGCAAGTAAGGTTACAAACTTACCTAACACCAGCTGTGTACGGGTGATTGGTGTAAGTAACAAGGTTTCGAGCGTACCACGCTCTTTTTCACCAGCTCCTAAATCAATCGCCGGGTACGTTGCGCCCATCAATACCAGAGGAATAAGTAGATAAGGAATAAACCCACCAATTTTCTCACCCAGATTTTCACGTTTATCTGCAGTGTCGACCTTCACCACTTTAATAGGCTCGATAATAGCGGCTTGCTGCTCTTCTGATACACCAAAGCTTAATAGTTTGTTTGTACGCAGCGTATCGCCATATTCTTTTGCCAGTTCTTTTACACGGTCAAATAGGAAGTTAATTGCTTTTGCGTCGTTATACACAACTTGCCATTCACTTTGCTTTGCATCATCTAACGTTTGCTTAGCGTCCGACGGTAAATAGATACCCATGTCTATGGTACCTGCTTTTACCGCTTTAGTGAGATCTTCTACCGTATTAAAGGTTTCGTCGCCTTTATATAAAGCAAAGCTCTTATGGTAAAACACCTTATCTGTAAAATCTTGCGCGTAATTACCATTGATAATAGCGTAAGTATGGACCTCTTGTTCTGCCTCTAACGCCGCTTGTGAACTAATAAAGGCCATAACAGCAAATAACAGTGGGAAGATAGCAACCGGTAGTGCAACAACGAAAATCAATGTTTTACGGTCACGTAATAGCTCTTTTAATTCCTTTTTAAATACTTCAAACATTACGGCTCTCCGTTAAAATATTCATAAACGCTTGGTTTAATTCTTCACTTTGACCTGTTTGTTTAAACTCATCTAAGGTGCCATCAAAGCAACTAATTCCTTGGTTTATCACTGCAACACGGTCACACAGTAAGGCAACTTCATCTAAATGGTGCGTTGAGAAAATAACTGGTGTGCCCTGCTCTTTAAGGCCGCGAATAAAGTTAATGACGGTTTGCGTAGTCATAATATCTAAACCAGTTGTCGGTTCATCAAGAATAACCACATCAGGATGATGAACAACAGCACGGGCAATATTGGCTTTTTGCTTCATACCTGTTGAAAGGTTTTCGGCGCGTTTATCAATAAAGCTGTGCATATCAAGTAAGGTGAATAGCTCATCACAACGAGCGGCGACCGCTTTTTTACTCATGCCATGTAAACGGGCAAAGTATTCAACGTTTTCTTTAACTGTTAAACGCCCATACAAGCCAGTACTACCTGACAGAAATCCAATTGATTTGCGGCCAACTAATGGCTTTTTAACGATATCGTGACCAGAGATGGTAATGCTGCCTTCATCTGGTTTTAAGGCTGTTGAAATCATTCTAAGGGTGGTTGTTTTACCGGCACCATTTGGGCCGAGTAACCCGAGTACTTCACCTTTGTTACATTGAAAGCTGACGTCTCTTACAGAATGAAAAAATTCTTTATCTTCACGGGGGTCTACGTTGTCCGTTTTATTTTTTTTATGATCTTTTGTTAGCTTAAACTTCTTTTTAAGCCCTGCCACTTCAATCATGTGCGTTTCCTTCGTTTCGGTCTAAAGTAATCAGTGTTACTGTAAAATTCTGGATTTTCATTGTCAGTCCACCATCCCGGTACGCCTAACAAGGGTAAGGGTGATAAATTTTTGTTATCACGCAAACAATCATCATGCTTAATCATCTCATAAAGACGTTGATCTAGATACGCATATTGCTCGGTTAAATCTTTACAAAATATGTCATCAGGAACAATTACAAATAATGCTTTCCCCGTTAAACCAATATAAGGCTGTGTGAGCATTTCGTAGTTAGCATGGCCAAACATAAATGGTCTAATGCTTTTACCCCACTGTTCACGCTGTTCTACAAAGGCTTGCTGCCATTGGTGGTCGCGTAATTGCTGCTGCCAGCTTTGTTCAGTAATTGCCAGCACCACGCCACATTCATCAAATAAGGTCAGTGCGTTTCGGTGTTTACTACGCTCTTTTAGACCATGCAGTTTAATTTCTTCAATGTGCTGATGATTAATCAGCGCTTTGGTTTTTGGGAATAAACACCAAATAAAGCCACCAAAAAGGTCATGCCAATTTTGTTGTCTTGTTGGTACTTGCCCTGTCTCAAATATGATTTGCTCATAATAACGGGTTTCATCGGCAAACTTTTCATCTTCAACAAAGGTTATGGCTTTGCCCTGTGTAGTTTTCGCATTTAGATATTGATTAAACCACTGGCAAGATGGCCAATCTGAGAGTTTATCAATATTAAATAGCGTTGCTAGGTCACTAAAGGCACCCGTTGTAAGGTATTGCGTTGACCATTGCTCGGGAGCAGTAAATCGTTTCATTGCTTATTTTTTAACTTATTGATGTATTGTGGGTAGTTTACCGTAAAAACTGGTTCTCATTAATAGAACCTCATATACTAACGTCACCATAAAACAAAAAAAGAGCTATTATGAAACGCTATTTTCCAATGACAGTCCTTGCAAGTGCTATTCTTGCGGGCTGTGCTTCAACAAGTATCACATCAAGTGATGTCGAAAAAGCCTATCAAAGCATTAACTCAGAGCAACTAGCAGAACACATTAAAGTGCTTGCCTCTGATGAGTTCGGTGGCCGTGCACCATCATCGAAAGGTGAAGAGCTAACGCTTGCCTATTTAACCGACCAGTTTAAAGCATTGGGTTTTGAGCCGGGTAACGGTGATAGCTTCTTACAAGAAGTACCGCTTGTTTCACTAGAAGCTGATTCAGACATGGTACTTACTATTGGCGGCAAAGATTACCAATACAAAAAAGATATGGTAATGGGTAGTAGCCGTATTAGTGCTAAGCAAAGCATTAAAGATTCTGAATTAGTATTCGTTGGTTACGGTGTTAATGCACCAGAGTACAACTGGAACGACTACGAAGGCCTAGATGTTAAAGGCAAAACCGTTGTTATGCTGGTAAACGATCCTGGTTTTGCGACGAAAAACCCTGATTTATTCACCGGCGATGCCATGACCTATTACGGTCGTTGGACATACAAATATGAAGAAGCAAGCCGTCAAGGTGCAGCAGGTGCGATTATCATCCACGAAACAGCACCGGCTTCTTACCCATGGTCAGTTGTTGAAAACTCTTGGAGCGGTGAGCAATTTGGTTTCCAAAAAGAAAATAACAACATGGACCGTGTTGCTGTCGAAGGCTGGGTAACAACTGATGTTGCTAAAGAGCTTTTCACAAAAGCAGGCTTAGATTTCGATACCATGAAAGCGAATGCGGCAAAAGGCGCTTACCATGTTGATATGGGCGACCTAACTGCAAGTGTTGAAGTAAATAACACAATTAAAAAATCAATTTCGTATAACTTTATCGCGACGTTACCGGGTAGCGAAAAGCCTGATGAGCACATCATTTATTCAGCTCACTGGGATCACCTTGGTACTGATAAAACCCGCAAAGGCGACCAAATCTATAATGGCGCCCACGATAATGCTACGGGTACTGCTGGCTTAATCGAAGTTGCTGAAGCATTCGCTACCTTACCTGAGCACCCTAGCCGTTCAATGACTTTCTTAGCCGTTACTGCTGAAGAACAAGGTTTACTTGGCTCGAAATATTATGCTGCAAATCCAGTGATCCCAGCATCACAAACGGTTGCAAACATCAATATGGATAGCTTAAACCTATTAGGTAAAGTAAAAGACATTAGTGTTGTTGGTATTGGCAAATCTGAAATGGATAGCCTACTAGAAACAGCTGCTAAAGCGCAAGGCCGTACAGTATCTGGCGACCCTAAACCGTCTTCAGGTGGTTACTACCGCTCTGATCACTTTGCATTTGCAAACATGGGTGTACCTGCAATGTATGCCGGTGGTGGTAGTGAAGCCCTTGATGAAGAAACGGCAAATTACCGTAAGCGTATGAGCCTAGTGCTTCGTGGTTGTTATCATCAGCCTTGCGACCGTTACCGTGATGAATGGGATTTATCAGGTGCCGTTCAGGACCTTCAGTTATTCTATCAAGTAGGTTTTGATATCTCAGAACGAAAAGAATGGCCGACCTGGAATGCCACTTCTGAGTTCCAACGCAAATAGATACAAATGAGATTGATTTTCATTTAAAATCGTACTACAGTGTAACCTGATTAATTTTAAGGTTGCACTGTATGCTCTCACTAACACAAACGAGGTTTATTCCCCATAAAGCGAGGTGTTACATTACGGACAATAAACGCTTATTTTTACCCCTTTTATTACTAATTTCTTTAGCGGTACCTGCAAGCCGAGAATTCACCCTACAAGCGCTAAGTGATGCTTTTTTTCAAGTATCTGTATTTGTTGCAGCCACCTTATTAATCTATTACTACCTTATTGATAAACTTCCTCAGTTACAGCTGAGCTATCTACGCGCTAAATCAGGTATTCTAGAGGTGAGTTTTGCCTCAATTTTAGGTGCTTTACCTGGCTGTGGGGGTGCCATTATTGTGGTAACCCAATTTACTAAAAAGCAGGCTAGCTTTGGCTCTGTTGTTGCTGTCTTAACCGCAACCATGGGTGATGCCGCCTTTTTACTTTTAGCAACCCGTCCGCTTGATGGCTTATTAATGATGTTAATAGGTGTTGCTGTAGGCGTTATTAGTGGTCAATTAGTTAATACATTTCATAGCCCAGATAAATTTCAGCCTGATGAGGCTAGCGAATACAACGAGCAGCCACAATGCCAACCAAAAGCGTTAAAGTTTAGCCGACCAGTATGGAAATTTGCTTTAGTACCGAGCTTGATTGTTGCTTTTGTTATCGCCACCAATACCGACTTAAGTGTATTTGGCAGTGGTATTAATGATGGCATTACTGTGTTTGGCTCAATCATGGCCCTGTTCACTGTGGTTGTGTGGGCACTGTCTTCTAAAGGCAGCAGTTATAAGCAAGTAACCAGTGAAGAAGCACCTTGCACACCTCCTTCAAAACTCACGAAAGTGTTAATGGACACGCACTTTGTTACGGCCTGGGTTGTTGCCAGTTTTATGCTGTTTGAAATTCTCGTTAACCTAGTTGGTGTTGATTTAACAGCGTGGTTTTCTGAGTATGCTTATCTTGCACCGCTGGTGGCTGTGGCTATTGGCTTATTACCCGGCTGCGGGCCACAAATCGTCGTGATGACACTCTATATTCAAGGTATTATTCCATTTAGTGCGATGGCAGCCAATGCAATTTCAAATGACGGCGATGCCCTATTCCCAGCTATCGCATTAGCGCCAAAAGCGGCCTTAATCGCGACGGTGTATTCAACAATTCCAGCGCTGTTACTCGGTTATGGGTTGTATTTTTACGGCATATAATCCTTAGCATTAAAAAAACCAGCCGAGGCTGGTTTTTTAATGCTTACTGATTTAGCTCATCGCCATCATCATTTTTGCAGGATCTTCTAAATAAGACTTCCATAAGTTATTGAAGCGTGCAATTGTTCCGCCATCAATAACTCGGTGGTCTCCAGACCAGCTTACTTGCATAATTGCTGCTGAAATCACATTACCTTGTGCATCAAAGCGAGGTAAATGCTGCAGTTTACCTAAAGCAACAATCGCTACCTCAGGTTTATTGATGATCGGGGTTGCAATTGTGCCGCCAATCGCACCGATGTTAGAAATGCTAATAGTGCCGCCTTTCAAATCATCCGGTGAAACACGACCATCACGTGCTGCTTCAGTTAAGCGGGTCACTTCGTTTGCAACATCTACGATACTCTTTGACTGGCATGATTTAATGTTTGGTACAAGTAAACCAATCTTAGAATCAACCGCCATACCGATGTTATGATCATCAAAGTAAGTTAGCTCGCTGCAATCATCATTTACTTGCGAGTTTAGTACTGGGAATTGCTTAATCGCTAACGACAGTGCTTTGATAAAGAACGGCATCATAGTGAGCTTAACACCCTGCTGCTTATACTGCTCTTTGAGCTCACTGCGCATTGCAATTAGTTTAGTGAGGTCAATTTCATCACAGAAAGTAAAGTGAGGAATTGTCGAAACTGAAGCAACCATTTGCTTAGCCATTGCCGCTTTAATGCCTTTAATAGGCTCTACGCGACTGCCACCAGAAGACACCACCGTTGATACAGGCTCTGCCGCTTTTTGCGCAGCTTGTTGTGATGCTGCTTGGCTTGGTGTTTCATTCAAGAAATCTTCGATATCTTGTTTGTAAATACGGCCATTTTTACCAGAGCCTGGCACTTGCGTTAAATCAACATCAAGTTCGCGGGCTTTACGACGAACAGCAGGTGAAGCAACCGCTTTCTTATTAAGTTGTTTGCTAGAGTTTGCCGAAGTCGCAGGCTTCTGCGAAGGTTTAGTTGCTGCATTTGTTTGTGCTTTAACTACCGCAGAACTTACATCTGGCTCTGCACTTTGGCCGGCAATGCTCATTTGGAATAATGGGCTGTGAACTGCAGCAATATCACCTTTTTGATAATAAAGCTTTTCAACTTTACCTGTGTATTTAGCCGGAATTTGCACCAATGCTTTGTCTGTCATTACATCACAAACAGCTTGGTCTTCAACGATTTCATCGCCTTCATTTACTAACCACTCAACGATTTCACACTCAACGATCCCTTCACCGATATCGGGTAATATGAAATCTTCTAAGTGCTCACCAGCCTCAGATGATGCTTCAGTTGCTGCAGGAGCTTGAACTTCTTCACTTTGTGTTGGTGCTTCGCCATCAACATCCATTGCAAATAATGGTGCATGTACTTTCGCAATATCCCCTTTTGCATAATAGAGCTTACTGATCACACCATCATGAACAGCAGGAATTTGCACAAGCGCCTTGTCGGTCATAACATCACAAATAGGCTGGTCTTCTTTTACAGAATCGCCTTCTGCAACTAACCATTCAACAATTTCACACTCTACGATGCCTTCGCCGATATCTGGCAAGATAAAATCTTTAGACATACTGACTCCTAAAACTCTACTGATTGCTTGATCGCAGCAAGCACTTTAAGTGCATCCGGTACATATTCTTTTTCAAGTGCTAATGGGTATGGCGTATCTAAACCACACACGCGAGTAATTGGCGATTCAAGGTGTAAGAAACACTCTTGTTGAATTGTTGCAACGATCTCTGCACCAAAACCATTCGTGATTGGTGCCTCGTGGCTTACCACTAAACGACCTGTTTTAGTCACTGATTTAGCAATGGTCTCAACATCCCATGGTAAAATGGTACGTAAGTCGATCACTTCACAGCTAATACCTTGCTCTGCAGCTTTTTTAGCGGCGTCTTCGATGATTTCCATCTGAGCACCCCAAGCAAGTACAGTGACATCAGTGCCTTCTTGAACGATTTCAGCTTTACCAAGCTCGATGCTGTAATCTTCTTCTGGCACTTCACCTGTTGAAGCACGGTATAAACGTTTCGGCTCAAAGAAAATAACAGGGTTATCATCTTTAATTGATGCACGAAGCAAACCTTTAGCTTGGTATGGGTTACGTGGCACAACTAACTTTAAACCAGGTGTGTGAGCAAAATAAGCTTCTGGTGATTGTGAGTGATATAAACCACCTGCAATACCACCACCGTATGGTGTACGGATTGTTAAATTGCCAACATTAAATTCATTACCACTACGGTAACGGAATTTAGCTGATTCATTCACGATTTGGTCAAATGCAGGGAAAATATAATCAGCAAATTGAATTTCAGCTAATGCAGGGGCACCGAACGCCGCTAAACCATTAGCAAAACCTAAAATACCTTGCTCAGTTAACGGAGTATTGAACACACGATGCTTACCATATTTTTCTTGTAAGCCAGATGTAGCGCGGAATACACCACCAAAATAACCAACGTCTTCACCAAAAATACATGCATTTGGATGCTCTGCCATGGTGATATCAAGGGCAGAGTTAATTGCATGAAGCATGTTCATTTTAGCCATTACTTTAATCTCCCTGCAGTTGTTGGATAAGCATCAGGATGCTGCAAAATGTGCTCTTTTAGTTCTTCATATTGTTTTTGCAGTGATGGGATTGGCTTATCATACACATCAGAAATAAGGTCTTCTAATGCTGGTTTTGCTACTTTTTCAGCGCGTTTAAGAGCCGCTAAAATTTCTTCACGAATTGTTTCTTTGTCTTTCGCGTCTTGCGCTTCATCTAACCAACCTTGTTTTAATAACCACTTACGGAAACGCTCGATTGGACAGCCTTTATGTTTTGCTTCTTCATCTTTTGTACGATAGCCACTAGGGTCGTCACTGGTTGAGTGAGCGCCAAGACGATAGGCAATCGATTCAATTAAAACAGGTTCACCTTTAGTCGTTGCAATTTCACGGGCTTTTTTAGTTGCTGCATAAACAGCAAGTGCATCAGCACCATCAACACGAATTGTTTTAATGCCATAGCCAACACCACGTGATGCAATACCATCACCTTTAAATTGCTCATCAGCAGGTGTAGAAATCGCATAACCATTGTTACGAGCAAAGAAAATTACCGGTGCTTCATGAACTGCGGCCATATTTAAACCAGCATGGAAATCACCTTCAGACGCAGCGCCTTCACCAAAGTAACAAATAGTGATGTTATCAATAGTGCTGTTTAACTCACCGGTTTGGGCATCAATATGACGAACTTTTTGACCATATGCATAACCTGTTGCTTGTGGAATTTGTGTACCAAGCGGTGATGAAATAGTCATGTAGTTAAGTTCGCGTGAGCCATAGTGAATTGGCATTTGGCGACCTTTACCCAAATCTTTTTCATTTGAGAACATTTGATTCATGAATTGGTCAAGGCTAAAACCACGATAACGTAAAGCTGCTTGCTCACGGTATTGGGCCATGATCATATCGTTTTGATCAAGCGCTGCAGCTGATGCTGTTACAGCCGCTTCTTCGCCTAGACATTGCATATAAAAGCTAACACGGCCTTGACGCTGTGCTGCTTGCATACGCTCATCAAGTGCTCTAATAAAACGCATTGTTTCATATAGACGGATTGCCGTTGCTTTGTCGATATCAGGTGCGGTTGCACCTTCGTAGATGTCGCCTTCCTCATTAAGAATACTTAATGTAGGGATCGTTAATGCGTGACCATCAATAAATGACAGTTCATGATTAATGTTTAGCGATACGTTATTTGGATTACTCATAACCTACCTTATTTCGTTGTCAGAAACCTACGCTACTGCCCTTAATTATATTTTTATCAGCATGAGCTGTAAGGATAAAGTTTGCGCAATATTCAATCTAATTAAATTAAACTGCCGTCACTTTACGTTAACGTAAGTTGTTATTCAACTAATCATAGACGAATAGATGACAAATGGCTAAAAACGCATGGAAAGTTAACTATACAACAAGATAAATTCTTTATAGTCATATAGTTAACTAAATTTAGATGGGTGTTAATGCAGAGATTTTAAATAAAGTTGCTATCAACTTGCATTGGAATAACGGTAAGCAAAGCGCGCTGACCTAAGGCTACATCAGCGTTTGGGAAGATAATAGCTTCACCGTCTACTTCCGCTTCATATCTGGTCTGACCATCAGTTGCCATTAATTCGCCCTTTGCGAAACCGGTGAAATTTTCCACATCATCAGCAAATGGAAAACTAAAGTCTTCGCAAGTACGGTTTATTGTTCTATATACAGAAAACAACTCGAAATCTTCTGCATTGAATTCTTTATATTCAATGGATTTTTGACTAATTAATGCAATTAAGGTTTGTTTGGTTTTCTCAAATCGCGACATGTCGTTTTCGCCAAATGGTTTTACTTGGCCAAGTTCTACCGTAAATGAGTCAGCTCCATGTACAAACGACGAGTAGTAACTGAAGGTAGTTGCCGCTGATTTCATCATTAATACCGTGTTTACGCCACAGCTAAGTAAAAATTGCAGTTGTGATTTTTTCCACGGTTTACCATGTAAGAAAGGATAGACTGCAAACTTTTCATTTTTAGAGCCACGAATTGCTGTGTGAAGATCATAATGAAAACGCTCACTGTCCTGGTTGCCTCTAGCAAAGAAATCAGTAACCACGTCTTCAAGTAGCTTTGCACGAACTCGCTCAGGGTTTGAAGCAATGCCTTCTACAGTATGATGACCATTAAACAAACGGTTTAAGTTTTCATCTACAAAACGCTTACCGATATTAATAGATTTAGGATTACCATAAATAAACAGTACACGCTGCTGCAAGGTAAGTTGTTCTGCAACGATTGACTTGATTAATTGATCGCAGATTTCAATTGGCGCAGTTTCGTTACCATGTACCGCACTTGACAGTACAATATCTTTGTTTGTCTGCTGCGCAGGTTGAAACTCAATGATACCCGTGTCGTGAACAGTGACATCAGTACCGTTTTCAAGGGTGAATGACGTTGGCTCAAGTGAAAATTCATTGTTACGAGTCAGGGTTAAAAAGTCGCCAGTACTTTTTAATTGTTCGAGATATAAAGGAGTTGAATAGCTCATTGTTCTATCCTAAAAATGCGTGAGAGTAGAATACAAAAACGGCTGAGAAACTCAGCCGTTTTAATAGGTAAAAGAGGAATTAGCTAATTACTGAATCAACCAGCTTTTTCGCTTCTTTTTCTAATAATGCTAAATGTTCTTCACCTTTGAATGATTCAAGGTAAATTTTATAGATGTCTTCAGTGCCAGATGGGCGTGCAGCAAACCAACCGTTTTCAGTAACAACTTTTAAACCGCCGATAGCAGCGTTATTACCAGGAGCATGGGTTAGTTTTTGCGTAATGGCATCACCCGCTAAGGTACTTGCAGTTACATCATCCGCTGATAACGCTTTTAAACGTGATTTTTGTTCTGCATTAGCTGGCGCATCAATACGTTTATAAATAGGCGCACCGAACTCTTGCTCAAGTTCTTTATAAAGCTGTGATGGTGTTTTACCTGTTACAGCTAAAATCTCTGCAGCAAGTAGACCTAAGATGAAACCATCTTTATCAGTGTTCCAAACTGTACCATCAAAGCGTAAGAATGACGCCCCTGCACTTTCTTCACCACCAAAAGCAAGGGTACCTTTGCTTAAGCCTTCAACAAACCATTTAAAGCCTACCGGTACTTCTTTTACTTCGCGGTTATTACGTGCAACCACTTTATCAATCATGCCGCTCGATACCAGCGTTTTACCAATTGCGACCTCTTTTGACCATTCGCGGTTATTTAATAAGTAGTCAATTGCAACTGCTAAAAAGTGATTTGGATTCATTAAGCCGTCAGGGGTAACAATACCATGGCGGTCATAATCAGGGTCGTTACCAATACCGATATCATAGTCATCTTTTAATGCAATAAGGTTTGTCATTGCATAAGGTGATGAACAATCCATACGGATTTTGCCGTCTTTATCTAAAGGCATGAACGAGAATGTTGGATCAACAGACTCATTTACGACCGTTAAGTCTAAATTATATTTTTCTGCAATGACTGGCCAAAAGTTGATGCCAGAGCCACCCAGTGGATCCACACCAATTTTGATTTTCGCATCGCTAATTGCTTTTAGATTAACGATATTAACTAAGTCATCAACATAAGGGGTAATTAAGTCTTGGTACTTAATAAAACCAGAACGTGATGCTTTAGCATACGGAAATAACTCAACTTCAACTAAGTCTTCTAAAAGTAATTGATTTGCTCTATCTTCAATCCACTTAGTAACATCAGTATCTGCAGGGCCACCATTTGGCGGGTTATATTTAAAACCACCGTCTTCTGGCGGGTTATGTGAAGGTGTTACCACAATACCATCAGCAAGTTCATTTGGATTTTCTTTGTTATGGCAAACAACAGCATGACTGATTACCGGCGTTGGCGTGTAATCGTCATTTTCTTGTGCAATGACTTGCACTTCGTTTGCAACAAGTACTTCAATAGCAGAGTTAAAAGCCGCTTCACTCAATGCATGTGTATCTTTACCTAAGAAAAGTGGGCCAAAAATATTGTTTTCTTTACGGTAATCACAAATTGCTTGAGTGATCGCTAAAATATGCGATTCATTAAATTTTACATCGAACGAACAACCACGATGGCCAGATGTACCAAAAGCAACACAATGCTCTGGGTTTTGTTCTAGGTCTGGTTCATTTAAGTAATAAGCCGAGATCAGTTTTGGTACATTCACTAAGCTTGATTGCGGTGCAGGTTTACCTGCATCTGGATGAATCGCCATATTATTTCCTTATGGATTATAAGTAATCACGAATTTTTTCTGCTTCATCTGCGCTGTAACCTAAGCACAGTGCTACTTCGTGAAGCATCATTTTTTTTCTGGTTGTATTTGAATTTGTCATCACCCAATACTCAGTATCAGTGATATTTTTTGGATTCATGCTGCTACCGCTCTCCAGAAGTGCTTCTTTGCTTGTGGCAAAATAAACTCGATCACGGCCTTTAATTTCAAGCACGTTAGCAAAATCTTTTTTATGCGTTCTATATAAAGCAGCAAGTATAAATAAGAATCGACCAACAACACCTTTTTGCATTGCCAGCTCTTCTTTGTTTAATACATTAAACACATTACCTTTCACTTGTGTCGATGCTGTGACAGTTTCTGCAGCCTCTTCAACATTTTCGTTGCTTGGTTCAGGGCTTGATTCTTGTTCTGCTTGTTCTTGTACTTCAACAACTGGGGTTTCTTGTTCAGTTTTAGTAGTTGTTTCAACTGGGGCATTGGTGCCATCAGAGAGGTTTAATAAACGACGCAAAATGGTTGATGCACTTTCACCAATACTTTGCGTGTTGCTTGCAATGTATTGATATAACTCGTCGTCTATGTCGATTTTTTTCATGTTATTCCTGTCTTTACGGGTCACATTTTAAAAGTTCTCAATGATTATACCTAAGCTCGCAGCAATTCTCTATGTTTTGCATTTTGTAATTTCACTAGGCAAAATACTGCCATTAAAATTAGGAGTTGAAAATGCTATTAAACTACCAACAAATGGGTCAAGGTTCAGACGTTGTATTGATCCACGGTTTGTTTGGCTCACTTGAAAACCTCAATGTAATCGCAAAAGCATTAGCTGAAAATTATCGTGTAACGAATATCGATTTACGTAACCACGGTAAATCATTCCATAGCGATACCATGAATTATCATGCTATGGCTAAAGATGTCAGTGAGTTACTTGAACATCTAACTATTAGTAAAGCGCACATCATAGGTCATTCAATGGGTGGCAAAGTGGCCATGCAATTAGCACTTAATCACCCTTCACTTATCGATAAGCTTGTCGTGTTAGATATTTCTCCTGTTGCTAATAACCCTCGCCACAGTGCCATTTTTGCAGGCCTAAACGAAGTTGCACAGTCTAATATCAAAGATAGAAAATCGGCTGATGAAATACTTGCCAAGCACATTGAGGAAATGGGCGTACGTCAATTTTTATTAAAAAGCTTTGCTAAAAATGATGAAGGTCACTATCAATGGCGCTTTAATTTAGCTGTTTTATACCAGCAATATGAAAATATTTTAGCGCAAGTTAGTGAAAATGATTCTTGTTTATGTGATACTTTGTTCATTAAAGGTAATGATTCTGACTACATTTTAGCAGAGCACCGCCCTGCTATTATGGCGTTGTTCCCTAATGCAAAAGCAAAAATTATTCATAGTGCTGGTCACTGGCTACATGCCCAAAAACCACTTGCTGTTAATAAAGCAATCAGCGATTTTTTAGCTCATTAATAGAGCTGATTAAATTCGCTGTTTTTGATCGTGCGCACTAAATTATTACAAATTTGTGTGATATAGTACGCGCCGTTTAATTTAAAGGTTTATACGTTGATGGTCAGTCAGTTAATTAACGAATTTGATACCTTAGGGTTGTATTTTGGCTTAGCCGGTATTTTCTTTTTTATTGGAATGGCAATTCAAGACGTCCTTAAAAAAGGTGATGTACCACGATTTGGCCGATACATCGTTTGGTTAGTGCTATTTTTAGGCTGTTCTGGGTTTATAGCGAAAGGACTTATTCAAGTCTTCTGGCAAGGCGCAGGTGTGGGCTAGACATGGCAAAGTCAGAAACAGATAGAACAACACCCGATTTATTTGAATACGAAAAGCGTCCAGGTAGGCCGAAAACAAATCCCCTACCTCGCGATATGCAATTAAAAGTAAATAAACGTAATCAAATAAAGCGAGATAAAGCACGTGGTTTAAAGCGTGTAGAATTTAAGGTTTCATCACAGTTATATCAAGCATTAAGCGATATGGCAGATGCGCAGAATATTAGCCGTAGCGCGTTGATTGAAACAATTTTACAAGAAAGATTGGCTATTGATAGATAGAAGGTTTTAAATCCATGTCAAGCGTAGGTATTTTTTTCGGAAGTGACACAGGCAATACTGAACACGTAGCTAAAATGATTCAAAAAGAATTAGGTAAAAAGCTTGTAGCTGTTCACGACATTGCAAAAAGTTCTAAAGAAGAGATTGCTGAATTCGATTTATTGTTATTCGGTATTCCAACTTGGTACTACGGTGAAGCTCAATGTGACTGGGATGATTTTTTCCCTGAATTAGAAGAAGTTGACTTCGAAGGTAAACTTGTTGCTATTTTCGGCTGCGGTGACCAAGAAGACTATGCAGAGTACTTCTTAGATGCAATGGGCATGATCAACGATATCGTTACTGAGCGTGGCGCAATCGTAGTGGGCCATTGGTCAACTGAAGGCTACGACTTTGAAGCTTCAAAAGCACTCGTAGATGACAGCAATTTTGTTGGCCTTGGTATTGATGAAGATCGTCAACCAGAGCTTACTGAAAAGCGTGTTAAAGACTGGTGTGCTCAGGTTTATGACGAAATGTGTTTAGCGGAACTTGCTGATTAATAACAAGTACTACTCGCATTTACTAGCTGATGTAAAGATGCACAACCAGTTCATTTTTGTTTGAAAAATCGGCAAATAGACGAATTGTTCTTTGCACTTAGTAACTAGGCACGTTATTCTAATAGTTGCTAATGTGTCGTGTGCATCTTGATGATGCCTAGTATAACTAAATAAAATTGAGACAGATTGAATGACTGATCACAACTTGGAATTAAAAAAAGCAGGGTTAAAAGTAACTCTGCCGCGTATTAAAATTTTAGAGATTCTGCAATCTCCAGACAACCAACACATCAGCGCTGAAGATGTCTATAAAATTCTTTTAGACAAAGGCGAAGAGATTGGTCTTGCAACTGTCTACCGTGTTCTTAACCAATTTGATGATGCAGGTATTGTATCTCGCCACCACTTCGAAGGCGGCAAGTCAGTATTTGAATTATCAGGTAGCACTCACCATGACCACTTAGTGTGCCTAAAATGTGGTAAGGTTGTTGAGTTTGAAGACGATACTATTGAACGTCGTCAAGAAGAAATCGCAACAGAGAATGGTATTAAACTGACTAACCACTCTCTTTACCTATATGGTGAATGTGAAGACACTGCTGCGTGTAAAGAATACGCTGAAACAAATAGCTAATTAGCTATTTGTTTCAGACATAAAAAAACCTGCTTTAAGCAGGTTTTTTTATGTCTATTTGAAATCGATTAGATGATTTCTAATAGCTCAACGTCAAAGATTAACGTTGAGAAAGGAGCGATTGCTGCACCAGCACCGCGCTCACCGTAAGCAAGTTCGTGTGGTACGTATAAACGCCACTTAGAACCAGTACCCATCATTTGCACTGCTTCAGTCCAACCTTTGATTACACCACCAACTGGGAATTCAGCTGGTTGACCACGCTCGTATGAGCTGTCAAATACTGTACCGTTGATTAGTGTACCATGGTAGTGTGCACGGATTGTTGAATCTGCAGTTGGTTTTTCACCATCGCCTGCAGTAAGTACTTCGTATTGAAGACCTGATTCAGTTACTGTTACTTCAGGACGTTTTGCATTTTCTTCTAAGAATGCAATACCTTCAGCTGCAAGAACTTTAGCTTCTTCTTCACGACGAGCTTGGATCTCAGCGTTGATTTTCTCAAAAGCTGCTTGAATTGCTGGGATTTCAACTTGGAAATCATTACCAGTGTATGCGTCTTTCATACCTTCAAATACAGAATTTAAGTTTAAACCTTCGAATGGATTCGCTTTTAATTGCTCACCCATTTGTAAACCAATACCGTAACTTGCTTTTTCAGCGTCTGTTGTAAAATTATCTGACATGTTTTAATTCACGTTTATTTAGTTAAAAGACGTGCTCATATTAACATAAAAAAACAACGAATATCGCCTAGTTTTACTGCGTTTGCTCAGTGTTTGCACTAATTCGCTGCTTTATTTTATCAATTACAAATGTCGCAACAGGTAATGTAGCGATCATCGAAGCAATAAAAAAGCCGCTCATTAAACCATCTTTGCCTAACATAATTAAAGGCACAGCAATAAGACCCACAGTAGAAATCACACATGCAGCAATGACAGGCCAATGCTTGTCGTATTTGCCAATAAGGTGCCCTACTAACACATTAAACCCAATACCATAAGCGATTGAAGATATTAGCCCGTAATCAGGCTGCGCATCATGGGCCATAGCTACAAGTACATTGATCCCGCTGTGATAAAAATAAGAAAAGATACACCAAAGCAGAACATGTTTAACAATGCGCATTAGTGTAGAAGAAGACTCGCTTGCTGACATTACTTATCTCCAGATAGCAAAAAACCGCCCTAAAGGCGGTTTTTCTAAATAATGGTGGAGAGATAGGGATTTGAACCCTAGAGGGGCTACAAACCCCTGCCGGTTTTCAAGACCGGTGCATTCGACCACTCTGCCATCTCTCCGTACGGCGCGCATAATAGTGTTTACTGCGTTCGTTGTAAAGCCTTAAATGTAAAAAACTTTAAAAAAGTATTTTTAATAGTACTGCTTCGGACGCTTTGCGATTAAAGAGCAAACTAAACAAACAATTAAACTAACAATTGCAAAACCTGAGCCCTGCACTATTACGTCAATTTTATTGAGGTTATAACTCGGTACAATAACTAATGCGAAGGCGGGTAAGCAGGTGATCGTTAAAACGTAGCAACAAATTTTAAAAGCGCGGCCGAAATCGAAACGTTTAGTGCTTTGCATCCACCATGTCAATAAAAGTAATACCACTACAGCAGACAAGCCAAGGTAATGAGGTTGTTTTGTAGACATGGCAACAAAAAATGTGACAACAGCGCCAACTAAGCCCCAAATTGACCAAGCGAACCAATTTTCTTTTTCACGTAAAAATAAGTTTCCCATTGTTCTCGTCTTCTTTATCGTTATTTTTTTAAGACTTTCCATACGTTAACAAAAAATAACCGATTAAAAAACACACTGAAGAAGAATTATTTCGTTTTTTGCATCCGTGCGCTTCTTACAGCTAAGCTAAATCTAAAAAAACTAACATAAGTAAGCTTAATAGTGTCTGACTGCTTAACTGCAAAAAAGTTCCTACTATTTATAAATTCTCAAAAAACGTCTCTGGCTTGTGTCTGATAGGTTTTTTAATGTCTATTTCTGGAGTACCTAAATAGAGGTAACCAACAATCTCATCTTGTTCTTTACAACCGAGTGCCGCTTTAACAGCTGGGCTTTGTGCAAAATAACCTGTGCGCCAAATACCCCCTAAACCTTGGGCGAATGCCGCTTGTTGCATTGCAAGTACAGCGCAGCCTGCACTTTGTACTTGTTCAATACGTGGCACTTTTGGGTTTTCAGTTACATCTGCAATGGCAATAATCATCATCGGAGATCGCAGCGGTAGTTCTTTAGCGCGCTCAATGGTTCTATCATCTTGGTTTTCAGCAACAGCGGCATGATGATAGATATCGCCTAATTTATTACGTGCATCGCCTTCAACGACAATAAATCGCCAAGGCGCAATACAGCCATGATCAGGCACTTTAATGGCCGCTCGCTTAATAATTTCAAGTTGTTCTGCAGTAGGTCCAGGTGCGATAAGGCGAGGATCTGATTGTCGAGTTTGTAATAGCGTTAAAGCGTCCATGAATATTCCGTAAATGCTTAAGTACGACGCCCCTTAATAATCGGGGCAGAAAACCCAAGCTTATCATTTATCTTTATGAGCAAGAAAGCTATTCGATACTTTTCTAGTTAACCAATAATCTAAACTAACGTAACGACCACCCCCTGTAAAAAATAAACTCAATAACATAACAAAATATATGGCAGAAAACTCAATACCATTATTTAAGATCACAGGTTTCCCTTTCGCATAAAGGTACTCTGTATAACCATGCGTTTCTAGCAACTCACGCATTTTGGTTAATCTTTCGCTGGCTTCATCAGAATTAACTAGGCTAGCTTCACTACCAGGTATTGCAAGCCAATTGAGTACTCTCGCTGGGCTGGTGCTGGCATCGGTAGGTGTTACAGCAAACCAGCCATTACTGGCATGTACTGTTGTCGCTGCAACCAGCATGGTGATCATCAAAGGAATTGCGGTTAAACGAGTAAATAAACCCAATAATATAAAGATCCCCCCTAAAAACTCAGTCCATGCAGCTAAAAAGGCCAATATAGAGGGCATGGGTAGGCCTAAACCCCAGTCACTATTTCCAAACCATGCAACAATATCTTCAGATGCTAAAAAGTATTGATAAAGATGAGTAACATCACCGCTTAAAGCAAGCTTATTAAAGCCTGCAATGATCATCACTGGGGCTAAAATCAAGCGAATTAATAGACTCGGTAGTCCATCTAAAAACTGCAGTTTCTTTAAGGTGTGTTGGTAAAGGGGTATTAGGTGTGTGTTCAACATAGCGGTCTCGTGACTAAATAGATTAATCACACAGACCGCACGTTTTCTAGTTTTCTTTCAATTAAATTTTACGAGCGACTTGTAACGCTTCAAAAATAGCACGTTTAGCATCGATAGCAGCAGCTAGTTTTGCGCCACCAATAACGTGTACTTTCGCGTTTTCGGTTTGATTGTCGAACGTTTCAGTATTTGACACCTGACCAATACAAGCAATCACAGTATCAACATCGAGAATTTGCTCTTCACCTTTTACCGTTATCTTCAAGCCTTGCTTATCAAAGCTTAGATATTGGCACTCAGCGATTTGTTTAACACCGTGTTGTTTGGCAACTTGACGGTGGATCCAACCCGTTGTTTTACCAAGTTCACTACCAAAACGCCCTGCACTTCGCTTAAGCATATAAATTTGGCGGTTGTCTTTTTCAGGCCTAGCTTCGCATTCAATACCCCATTGAGTTTTGAACTGCTCAATTGTTTGTCCTTTGTGTTCACTTAAAAAGGCAACCATATCAAAACCGATACCACCTGCACCTAGAATCGCAATTTTCTCACCGAGTTCTACTTCACCACGAATTACTTCATCATAAGCGAATACACGTTTGCCATCACCGCATTCTATTTTGGCTTCGCGCGGACGTACGCCTGTTGCAAAAACCACATCATCGTATTGATTGAGCATATTGTCAGTAAATTCAGTACCGAGCTGTAAATCGACATTTAAACGCTTTAATTCATTAGTAAAGTAGTTAAGGGTATGGTTAAAGTCTTCTTTACCCGGCACTTGCATGGCTAAATTAAATTGGCCACCCATTTGTTCTTTACGTTCAATTAAAGTCACTTTGTGACCTTTCGCTGCTAAGTAACAACTTGCAGCAAGGCCAGCAGGGCCAGCACCCACAACCAGAACTAATCGAGAAGATGGAGCTTTTTCAAGGCTGTAATCTAACTCAAAAGCCGCTTGTGGGTTAACCAAACAGGTGGCACGTTTATTTTTAAACACATGGTCTAAGCAACCCTGATTACAACCAATACAAATATTGATTTGTTCAGACTTATTATTAACGTATTTATTGAAAAACTCTGGATCTGCTAATAAAGGACGGGCCATCGAAATTAAATCAGACTCGCCTGCTTCTAAAATTCCATTGGCAATTTCCGGCGTGTTAATACGGTTAACCGCGATAACTGGCACTGATACTGTATCTTTTAAGCGTTTTGATGCTTCTTTAAATGCACCTGCTGGGACCATACTGGCAATCGTTGGTACACGAGCCTCGTGCCAACCAATACCGGTGTTAAAGATATCAACGCCAGCTTGTTCAAGTGCCAGGGCTTGTTGCTTTACTTCATCAGGCGATGATCCATTAGGAATTAAATCCATCACAGACAAACGAAATACAATAATGAACTTTTGACTTACTTTAGCGCGTACAGCTTTAACAATATCAACAGCCAAGCGCATACGGTTTTCTAGACTACCACCATAGTTGTCTGTTCTTTTATTGGTGTGGTTAGCCATGAATTCATTAATCAAATAACCTTCAGAACCCATGATTTCAACACCGTCATAACCTGCTTTTTCAGCCATTTTTGCTGAGTTAGCAAAGTCTTTGATGGTTTTTTTAATTGAACCTAACGACATTTCTTTAGGTTTATACGGATTAATAGGTGCCTGAATTGAGCTTGGCGCTTGATTGAATGGATGATACGCATAGCGACCTGCATGCAATAATTGTAAGCAAATTTTTCCGCCATGTTGATGCACTGCATCAGTATATGCTTTGTGTTTGATCACATCATAAAATGAATTAAATGTTGATGCGAACGGAGATAGCTTGCCACGAATATTTGGGCTGTAGCCACCTGTAATGATTAAACCCGTGCCGCCTTTGGCACGTGCCTCGTAGAATGCACGTAAGCGTTTGCGGTTATGCCAGCCTTCTTCTAAGCCAGTATGCATTGATCCCATAACCAAACGATTACGAAGTTCGGTATGCGGTAATTGTAATTTTTGTTCTAACATTGTGTGCCCCGTTAACTGGTCGAACCTCTATTTGAAATAGATTCTGCGGCAATAACTTAGAATAATCAACTTTTCACTGCTAATTAATCGGTAGCAAATTATCGTTTTAAACACTCTGTTACTATTTAACAGTTAATTTTAAAGTTATTCTAAGCTAAGATGAGTTCACTACTAAGCTGTACTGAATTAAGGATTTATTTTGCTAGCAAAGATATTTAAAGGCATTTGGACCGGGATTAATTTTTCCCGCCGTTTGGTCCTAAACATATTATTTCTATTACTAGTAATACTCTTCTTTGTTGCCATCACAGGTGAAGAAGACCAAGTAAAAGTAGCAGACGGAACCGTGCTACGCCTAAACTTAAATGGCCCTATTGTTGAAGAAAAAACCTATGTTGATCCTGTAGAAGCAGCAATCAACGATGCAACTATGGGTAAAGAAGCACCATCAGAAATTCTTCTTGATGATGTCATTGAAGTGATCAACCAAGCGACTAAAGATGATCGTATCAGTGTTATGCTTCTTGACCTACAAAAAATGCCAAGTGCACACATCAATAAGCTAAAACAAATAACGAAAGCAATTGATGCATTTAAAGAGGCAGGCAAGCAAGTTATTGCAACGGGCTACTACTATACACAAGCACAATATTATATTGCTGCCCATGCCAATGAAGTGTCTATGCACCCATATGGTGGTGTGAGCATTGAAGGCTATGGTATGTTCCCACTTTACTTCAAAGACGCGCTTGAAAAGTTAAAAGTGACTCAACATATTTTCCGTGTGGGTACTTATAAATCAGCGGTTGAACCATTTATTCGTAATGACATGTCAGATGCGGCAAAAGAAGCGAACAGCGTTTGGTTAACTGCACTTTGGAACGAGTACAAAACTGACGTTGCTGCGAGCCGTCCATTCGATGAAAGTAACTTCGATGAAGATATGGATGTTTACCTTGCAAAAATGCAAGCAGTTGACGGTAACTCAGGTCAGTACGCGTTAAATAATCAATGGGTTGATTCTTTAAAAACATCACAACAAATTCGCCAGCAACTTATTGAGTTAGTTGGTGCAGAAGAAACAGGTAAAACCTTTAAGCAAGTAAGCTTCCGTGAGTATTTATCTCTGGTAAAACCGCCTGTTGAGTTCGATAACCCAATTACTGAAAAAGTAGCTGTCGTTGTAGCTAAAGGCACCATAGTTGATGGTGAACGTAAAGCAGGTGAAATTGGTGGTGACTCAACAGCAGCCCTACTTCGTAAAGCGCGTCTTGATGACAAAGTGAAAGCCGTTGTACTACGCATCGATTCAGGTGGCGGTAGTATGTTTGCTTCTGAAGTTATCCGCGCTGAAGTATTAGCACTTAAGGCAGCAGGAAAACCGGTTATCGCATCAATGAGCTCAGTGGCTGCATCAGGTGGTTACTGGATTGCATCTGCAGCCAATGAAATTTGGGCAGCTCCTAGCACAATTACAGGTTCAATTGGTGTATTCGGTACTTTCATGACGTTTGAAAATACCATGGCTGAATTAGGTATTTACTCAGATGGTGTTGCAACAACTGACCTTGCTGGCTTCTCTATTGCACGCCCACTTGACGAGAAAATGTCAGACATCATTCAAATGAGCGTTGAAAATGCATATAAACGTTTTTTAAATGTAGTGGCTGAAGCACGTAACATGACGCCTGAGCAAGTTGATAAAATTGCCCAAGGCCGTGTATGGATTGCAACTCAAGCAAAAGAACTGGGTTTAGTTGATAAACTTGGCGATAAGCAAGATGCAATTAAGGCGGCAGCTGAGCTTGCTAAGCTTAATCATTATGATGTTAAGACCATCAAACAGTCATTAACACCACAAGAGCAAATGCTGCAAGATATCTTTGGCACCGCGGCTGTTAAGAGCTTCTTTGCTAAGTCTGATTCATCACAATCAGTACTCGCAACACAAGCTAACTTACAAAGCCTTATTAATCAGTTAAGTAGTGAGATCGATAATCTAAAAGATTACAACGATCCACAAGGCGTTTACGCTCGTTGTTTAGTGTGTAATGTAATTCAATAAGTTACTTAGCTAAGCGATTTTAGGTATACTAAGCCCAGTTATTTAACTGGGCTTTTTTTATGAAACGTAAACGTATATATATCGCCTATACGGGTGGTACTATCGGTATGAAAAAATCGAGCCGTGGCTATGTTCCGGCAGAAGGTTTTTTAACCGAAACAGTGGTCAATAATGCAGAGTTTAATCGTGATGAAATGCCTTTGTTTGATATTCACGAATATTGCCCGCTCATTGATTCTTCAGATATGTCCCCTGCCCACTGGCAATTAATTGCTGACGATATTAAGAGTAAATACCAAGACTATGATGGCTTTGTGGTTCTGCATGGTACCGATACTATGGCCTATACAGCTTCTGCTTTGTCTTTCATGTTCGAAAACCTGACAAAACCTGTGATTGTGACAGGCTCACAAATTCCATTGTCGCAACTTCGTTCTGATGGCCAAGTAAACTTACTTAATGCCATGTATTTAGCCGCAAATTACCCAATTGCTGAAGTAAGCCTGTTTTTTAATAACCAGTTATTCCGTGGTAACCGTGCAACAAAAGCCCATGCTGATGGCTTTGATGCCTTTGCATCACCGAACCTTGGACCATTAGCACTGTCAGGAATTAATATTCAACTTATTAAAGGGCAACTTAGCCCATATGTTGATAACGAACTACAGGTATCGAATATCACGCCACAACCTATTGGTGTGCTTTATCTTTATCCTGGGATCAGCCCAAAAGTGGTGAAAAGTCTAGTTAATGACGACATCAAAGCTCTTGTGTTATTAAGTTTTGGCGTGGGTAATGCCCCGCAAGATCCGGCGTTCTTAGACATACTTAATGATGCAAGTAAACGCGGTATGGTGATTGTTAATCTAACACAGTGCTTAAAAGGCCAAGTTAATATGGGCGGTTATGCAACCGGTAATGCCTTATTGAATTGTGGTGTGATCAGTGGCTACGATATGACATTAGAAGCCTGTTTGACCAAGTTACACTACTTATTTAGTCAAAAGCTGGAAGTAGAAACAATTCGTCACTTGATGCAAGACAACCTGCGCGGTGAGCTAAGTCGTTAATGCAGCAAATACAAAAAAGGCACCAATTGGTGCCTTTTTTATGCTTTTTGATAATTAACGAACTTTTTCGTCAATCTCAACTAAGTCTGTTAAGTGGCAAATCTCACCACTGTGAGTTTTAATACCATGCTCACCGAAGTAGTCACGTTGTGCTTGAACAAGGTGACCATTACTTGGTGTTGTTAACGTCGCAATGTAAGTTTGCGTTGCTGTTAACACTGGGAATGCAAGACCAGATGCAACTGCTGCACCCGTTACCTTACGTAATGCTGCTGATTCACGCTGCATAGAATCAATAAATTCTACACCTTCAGCGACATTGTCTAAGTAATCTGCACGGATGATACAACCTGCGCGCCACGTTTGTAGCGTTTTAGAAAGATCTACTTTCCACTGATGCGCACGAGATGCACCTTTGATAAGGGCTAAACCTTGACGGTAAGCAAGTAAACTTGCCAATGTGAATGCATCTTTTAGCTCTGCTAAGTCTAAATCAACGGTATCAGTTGCTTTAGCAGCGTAAGTCATTTCTTTAGCAGCATGCGTATCACACGTATTTGTTAAGTGACGTGCTTGAACAGCCGCAACGAGTGATGGCACTGCAATACCAAGCTCTAGAGCATTTTGTGCAGTCCATAAACCCGTGCCTTTCGCGCCAACTTTATTGTCGATTAAATCAACTAGCGGCTCGCCTTCTGTCGTTTCAAGGCTTAAGATATGGCTTGAAATTGACAGTAAGTAGCTATTTAAAGTGCCTTCAGACCATTCATTGAAAATGTCAGCCACTTCTTTTGGTGAACGATTAGTACCTAAACGTAATAGTTGATACATTTCTGCAATTAATTGCATTAACGCATATTCAATACCGTTATGAACCATTTTCACAAAGTGACCACTTGCAGATTGGCCTACACGTGCAAAACACGACTCACCTTTGTAGCTTGCCGCTACTTTTTCAAACCACGGCTCGACACGCTCCCAGCCGCCTTCTGAACCACTTGCCATCATTGCAGGACCGTGACGTGCGCCTTCTGCACCGCCAGAAATACCCATAGTGGCAAATTCAAATTTGTTTTGATATTTAAGTTTACGGCTAATGCCATCTTTGTAGTTACTGTTGCCGCAATCTACGATAATGTCATCACAGTCAACACCTGCTTCTGCAAGCTCTGTACATACTTTATCAACCAATTCACCAGCAGGAACTAAAAGAAGAATCGAACGAGGCGGCTCTAAGCGTCTAACCATATCATTTAAATCAGACACAATATGTAAACGGTCTGCCAAACCTAATGCTTTCGCACAGCTTAGTAACTCGGCACCCGCATCTGGGTTTTTATCGTAAGCTACTAATGTCAGCCCTTTTTCAATCAGGTTGAGGGCAAGATTTTTACCCATAACGCCTAACCCTACTAATGCAACTTGCATTTAGTGTCCTCCTCGGTAACAACTATTGGTTAGTTAATCAAAATAATTACGCGCGCATTATACCCAAGCAGCCCAAAAATGCGAGCTTGACAGCCAACTTGAGATAAATCATCGAAATCATGAAGCGACGTTGGCCCCCAGTATATCAAAATAACCAAGGCATCGGACCAGATTTTTATAATACCCTTTAAAAAGGTATGTGTATTGACGCTACCTGACACCGGTGTCATAATAACGTCATTCACACTTTGTATACTCTATAATTAATACAAAGAGCCAGATTCTCATAAGTAAAAACAATCATTTTTTACTTATGAGTTCTACATTGTGCTTATGTATAAGCCTATATTAAAGGTTTATAGCACGACATTTTAATAGATAACCATCAATTCGCTTAATATATTTGAGCGCACAGGAGAATTTGATGCTAAGACGCACAAAAATTGTTGCGACCCTTGGACCGGCAACCGATCGCGATAACAACCTAGAAAAAATTATTCGTGCAGGTGCAAATGTGGTTCGTTTGAACTTCTCACATGGCGTAGCACAAGATCATAAAGACCGCGCTGAAGCGGTACGCAGCATTGCTAAGCGTTTAGGCAAACACGTTGCTATCCTTGCAGACTTACAAGGTCCTAAAATTCGTGTATCAACCTTCAAAGACGGTAAAGTAAACCTAGAAGTTGGCGTAAAATTTACCCTTGATGCGAAAATGGAAAAAGGCCAAGGCGACGTTAATGCAGTAGGTATCGACTATAAAGAGCTACCTAACGACGTTAAAACAGGCGACTTACTGTTATTAAACGACGGTTTAATCCAATTAACGGTAGATAGCGTTGACGGTGACCTAGTGCACACAACTGTTACTGTTGGTGGCGTACTTTCAAATAACAAAGGTATCAACCGTTTAGGCGGTGGTTTAACAGCCCCTGCTTTCACTGATAAAGATAAAGAAGATTTAATCACAGCCACTGAGATTGGTGTTGATTATATTGCCGTTTCGTTCCCACGCAGTGGTGATGACATGCGTTATGTTCGCTCTTTAGCAGAAGCTGCTGGCTCAAACGCACAACTATTAGCAAAAATCGAACGTGCAGAAGCCGTTGAAACTGTTGAAGCAATTGATGATATCGTACTTGCTTCTGACGCAGTGATGGTTGCGCGTGGTGACTTAGGTGTTGAAATTGGTGATGCAGCGCTTGTTGGTAAACAAAAGCTTATCATTAGCCGTGCTCGTTCACTTAACCGTACTGTTGTTACTGCAACACAAATGATGGAATCTATGATCGATAACCCAATGCCAACACGTGCAGAGGTTATGGACGTAGCAAACGCCGTATTAGATGGTACTGATGCAGTTATGTTATCTGCTGAAACAGCCGCTGGTGACTACCCTGAAGAAACAGTAGCTACTATGGCTCGCGTTTGTTTAGGTGCTGAATCACAAAAAGAAACTCACGTTTCTAAACACCGTTTAGACAGCCGTTTTTCATCAAATGCTGAATCAATTGCATTATCTGCGATGTATGCAGCTAACCACTTAGATTCTGTTAAAGCTATTGTGACTCTGACTGAATCAGGTAGTACAGCTAAATTGATGTCACGCATCAGCTCTGGTTTACCAATTTATTCATTATCACGTCATCCAAGTACGCTGGGCCAAACAGCACTTTACCGTGGTGTTTATCCTGTATTCTTTGATTCAACGAAGTGTGAAGACGAAAGCATGGTACGTGATGCATTAAACACTCTTGTTGAGCAAGGCTCACTAGTAGCAGGTGATACTGTGATTTTAACTCACGGTGATGCAATGGAAACGATTGGTGCAACTAACACTATGAAGATTGTAACAGTTTAAACTATTACAAATTTTCATTAAAAAGGCGCAATTAATAATTGTAATGCCTGTCAGTTAAGAGCTGACAGGCATTTTTTGGGGCTTTCGTTCAGGGTATCGACTGGGTCTCTTTTTCACACATCTTGGATAATGTCTTTCTCTTCGCTCTGGCAGTACAAAGGTTTCAGCCATTGCAATAAGTTTATTTATTACGCTCGGTACTTTTCCTGCTGAGGTGTGAGGCAACATCATTAACTCCTTGATGATATAGCCAGAAGCATTGCTGTAACTGAGTTGATAAGGCCATATC